>CAWIAY010000009.1:0-212443 GCA_963834315.1 uncultured Actinomycetota bacterium
TTCGCCTCGGCCTGGGTGGTCTGGGCCTTGGAGCCGGCTTCGACGAAGCCGGCGGCCTCGGCGTCGGCGGCGGTCTTGAACCACACCTCGGCGACGGTGTTGTCGTACCAGCGCCCACCAGGGGCGTGGTACTTCATCGAGTTCTTGTTGCCCTTGATCTCGTAGCCCTCGGGAGCCTCGCCGCTCTCCAGCGGTGCAGCCGAGTTGGCGTAGTCCCCACCGTCGACGACGTCGGCAGCAGCCTCGGTCTCGGCCGGCTTCGGCTCCTTCTTCGCGGCGGGAGCCGCGGCGACGGGGGCGGCCTCGGAGGAGGTTGCCACCGCCTTCACGGACTTGCCGGTCGAGGGACCCGCCACGAAGGCGTCGTAGGCGGCCTTGGTGAAGACCACGTCGTCGGAGAGCAGGACGTCGTAGGTGTTGAGCTGGTCGACGGCCAGGATGTGCGCCGTGTCGACGTTGCGCAGCGACAGCCAGGTCAGGTCGTCCCCGCGCTCCAGCACCACCAGCACACGAGGGCGGGTGGTCAGGCTGGCCAGGGCGGCCAGAGCCGACTTGGTCGAGGGGACATCGCCGGAGGCGAAGCTCTCCACGACGTGCACCCGGCCGGCACGGGCCCGGTCGGAGAGGGCGCCACGCAGGGCGGCGGCCTTCATCTTCTTGGGCGTGCGCTGGTCGTAGCTGCGCGGCACGGGACCGTGCACGACGCCACCACCGGCGAACTGCGGCGCGCGGGTCGAGCCCTGGCGGGCGCGACCGGTGCCCTTCTGCTTGTAGGGCTTGCGGCCACCACCGCGGACCTCGCCACGCGACTTGACCGAGTGGGTGCCCTGACGGGCGGCGGCCTGCTGCGCGACGACGACCTGGTGGATCAGCGGGATGTTGACCTGGACGTCGAAGATCTCGGCAGGCAGATCCACGGAGACGGTCTTCACGGTGTTGTTGTCAGCCATGGCTCAGCCCTCCTTGACGATCGACTTGGCCGCGGAGCGGATGATCACGAGGCCACCCTTGGGCCCGGGAACGGCGCCCTTGAGCAGGATGAGGCCACGCTCGACGTCCACGGCGTGGATGGAGACGTTCTGGGTGGTGACGACGTCTCCACCCATACGACCTGCCATCCGCGTGCCCTTGAAGACGTGGCCCGGAGTGGCGCAGGCGCCGATCGAGCCGGGCTTGCGGTGGTTGCGGTGGGCACCGTGGGAGGCGCCGACGCCGTGGAAGCCGTGACGCTTCATGACACCGGCGAAGCCCTTGCCCTTGCTGGTGCCAGTGACGTCGACCTCTTCCCCGGCGGCGAACAGCTCAGGACTGAGCTCCTGGCCGACCGAGTAGGTGGAGGCGTCCGCGGTGCGGATCTCGACGACGTGGCGGCGCGGCGTGGTGCCGGCCTTCTCGAAGTGCCCGGCCTGCGGCTTGGTCACCTTGCGGCCGTCGATCTCGCCGAACCCGATCTGGACGGCGTTGTAGCCGTCAGTGGCGGGTTGGCGGACCTGCGTGACCACGTTGGTGCCGGCCGCGACGACCGTCACGGGCACGATGCGGTTGTTTTCGTCCCAGGTCTGGGTCATGCCGAGCTTGGTGCCCAGCAGCCCACGGACGTTACGTTCAAGAGTGCTCATGGAATATCGCCTCGTCCGCGCCTTAGAGCTTGATCTCGATGTCGACACCCGCGGGGAGGTCGAGTCGCATGAGCGAGTCGACCGTCTTCGGCGTGGGGTCGATGATGTCGATCAGCCGCTTGTGGGTGCGCATCTCGAAGTGCTCGCGGCTGTCCTTGTACTTGTGCGGCGAGCGAATGACGCAGTAGACGTTCTTCTCGGTGGGCAGCGGCACAGGGCCAGCGACCTTCGCGCCCGTACGGGTGACCGTGTCAACGATCTTGCGCGCCGAGGTGTCGATCACCTCGTGGTCGTAGGCCTTGAGCCTGATGCGGATCTTCTGTCCCGCCATAGCTCCTCGTTAGTCCTTTGCTCGTCTGTGCCCGATGGGGCTCGTCGTACCGCCAAGACAGTGCCCGTCCCCGGGTGAGCCCGGCTGGGTCACGTTCCTCCGGTCCCACCTCCGACCCCCGAGGTCGGGCGTGTCGCGCACAATGGGCACAACACGAGAGACGATCCTCGTGGTTGGTGGTGGCTACCCGACCAAGGTCGGGACTGAAAGGGTCTCCTGGTTCGACTGCGCGCACGGTGGACCACGGCAAACCAGAGAACCGATTCAGTAGTCAATGTGCGTGCAATCCCGGCGACCCCGCCGGAGCAACCCAGCTATCTTGTCAGAGACCACCAGCGCATATCAAATTGAGGGCCCAGGGGTGAGCTTGCGAACCCCTGACAAGGCCCTCAGGTCGAGGAGCGAGGCCCGGTCGGAGCCTGCGAGGACCGGGCCCGAGCGTCTCGAGACCCGGGCCCACGGGTGAGCTTGCGAACCCCTGACAAGGCCCTCAGGTCGAGGAGCGAGGCCCGGTCGGAGCCTGCGAGGACCGGGCCCGAGCGTCTCGAGACCCGGGCCCTCGGGTGAGCTTGCGAACCCGTGTCGAGGCCCTCAGGTCGAGGAGCTGAGGGCTGGGCGACTGCCGCGGGCTCGACCCGATGCCCTAGTTTTCACACCATGCCCACCTCTTCGCCAGCCGCCACTGTCGACCGCGAGCGCCTGCGCACTCTGCACGCCGCCGAGGAGTCTCGCTTCGTCGCCGATCGACCCCGCTCGGCGGCGCTTGCGGCCCAGGCGGCCGGGTCCCTGCTCGCCGGGGTGCCGATGCCGTGGATGACGCGCTGGCCGGGAGCCTTCCCCGTCTTCTTCGAGACCGCCTCCGGGGCGCGCTTCACCGACGTCGACGGCCGGGAGTACGTCGACCTGTGCCTGGGCGACACCGGCGCCATGACCGGTCACGCCCTTCCTGAGATCACCGAGGCGATCGCCGCGCGTGCCGCGACCGGGATCACCACGATGCTGCCCAGCACGGACGCCGCCTGGGTCGCCGAGGAGCTGCGGCGTCGGTTCGGGATGGCCCGGTGGCAGCTGGCGATGTCTGCGACCGACGCGAACCGGTTCGTGCTGCGCTTCGCCCGCCATCTGACCGCTCGCCCCAAGGTCGCGGTGATGGACTGGTGCTACCACGGCACCGTCGACGAGACGCTCGCCGTCCTCGACGGCGACCGGGTGGTCCCCCGACCGGGTGCCCTGGGACCGCAGGTCGACGTCGCGCTGACCACCCGGGTCGTCCCGTTCAACGACCTCGAGGCGCTTGCCGCCGCGCTGGCGCACGGGGACGTGGCCTGCCTGCTCATGGAGCCCGCGTTGACCAACATCGGCATCGTGCTGCCCGACGAGGGCTACCTCGACGAGGTGCGCAGGCTCACCCGCGAGGCCGGCACCCTGCTGGTCATCGACGAGACGCACACCCTGTGCGCCGGGCCGGGTGGAGCAACCCGCGCCTGGGGACTCGAGCCGGACATGGTCGTGGTCGGCAAACCCATCGGCGGCGGCGTTCCCGCTGCGGCGTACGGGCTCAGCGCGGAGGTCGCTGCGCAGCTGGAGCCACAGATGCTCTCCCACGACATCGACGTGGCGGGCGTGGGCGGGACGCTGACCGGCAACGCGCTGGCGCTGGCGGCGGTGCGGCGCACGCTCTCGGTCGCGCTGCGCGAGGAGGACTTCGCGATGGCCTTCCCGCTCGCCGAGCGGTGGGCCGAGGGTGTGGCAGGCGTGATCGCAGACCACGGTCTTCCTTGGCACGTGCAACGACTGGGCGCGAGGGCGGAGTACTGGTTCTGCCCTCCCCCGCGCGACGGCGCCGCCGCTGCGGCTGCGATCGACGAGGAGCTCGAGGCCTTCATGCACCTGTGGGCCCTGAACCGGGGCATCCTGCTGACGCCGTTCCACAACATGGCACTGTTCTCCCCGCATCACACGCAGGCCGACGTCGACCACCACACGGCGGTGTTCGGCGAGGCCGTCGAGGCGTTGCTCGCGCCCTGAGCTTCTGCCGTGGCGTGCGTCACGGCACGGGGTTACCGTGGAAGGTATGGAGCCGGAGTGGCTCAGGGTCATCCTTCTGTGGGGCGCTTGTCTGGGACTCGCCGGCCTCACCTGGTGCGCGCCCCTGGGGCGGCTGATGGTGCGGACCTGGACCTCTCTCGTCGCGCACGCCCCGCGGCGTCACCGCGAGGTCAACCCCAACCGGCCGATCGAGCTGATCGCGCTCGACGCGCGCCGCCTGGGTCGTCGCTTCCACCATCCGCCCTACGGCGTCTCCTTCGCACGCTTCGAGGGGACCCGGTGGGCGTATGACAAGGTCCTCGCCGAGAGCTGTCGCGCGCTGGGCATCGACCATCTCCTCGATGTGCTCGAGCCGGGGCCGGCCCTCGACGTCGAGCGGAACCGCGTCGAGTTCTTCCTGGGCGAGGCTGGTTTCCGCATCGACCAGGTCGCCTGAGTCTCGTTCTCGGATCAGACCCGGGAGTAGGCGAGGTCGACCGGTGGCCGGTCGGCTCGCAGGCCGCGTCGCTCGAACCGGGTGAGCGGCCGGTCGGCCCACCGCTCGGTGCGCCCGCCGTCGAGCAGCGGCTCGTCGCCCAGCACCTCGGCCATCTGGTCGGCGTACGGCGCCCAGTCGGTCGCGAGTCGCCACGTCCCGCCCCGCGTCAGTCGGGACGCTGCGACGGCTGCGAACTCGCGGTTGACCAGGCGGCGGCCCTGGTGACGCTTCTTGGGCCACGGGTCGGGGAAGAACGTCCACAGCTCGGCCAGGCTGGCGGACGCGAACAGGTGCGCCATCGACCACACCGCATCGACGCTGACCAGGCGCACGTTGTCGACTCCGGCACGCTCGAGGGCATGGAACGTCTCGGCCACCCCCGGCCGCCACACCTCGAAGGCGAGCACGTCGTGATCCGGTCGCGCCGCCGCCAGGGCGACGGTGGCCTCACCGATCCCCGACCCGATCTCCACGATCAGCGGCGCCTCCCGGCCGAACCACGTCGACCAGGTGAAGTCCGGGCCGTCCACGGCCTCGTCAGGGATCCACCACTCCCCCGCACGCCGCGCCCAGACCTCTGCCTGGGCATCGGAGAGCCGGCTGCCGCGGCGGCTGTAGGTCAGCACCTCACGGATCCGGCGACCGTCCTCGGTCACCCCCGTGTGCGGCCGGGCAGGCCGTAGGTCGGTCGCGTCATTCGTCATGGGGGTGACTTTCCTAAGCCGTGGGGAATCTGGTCTGCAGGGAGCTGAGGAGCCAGTTTGGCACCCCCGCAGGGACCCGAGGAGCCAGGTGGCACCCCGCAAGGAACCCGCAGAGGCCAGAGTGGCACCCCCGCAGGGACCCAGGGAGCCAGGTGGCACCCCCGCAGGAACCCGGGGAGCCAGGTGGCACCCCGCAAGGAACCCGCAGAGCCAGGTGGCGCCTCAAGGAACCCGCAGAGCCAGGTGGCACCTAGCCGAGGGGTCCATTGGTCTGCCGGAGGAGCGCAGCGGGGAGGCGGAGCAATTGACCCGTCGGCGACCCCACCTCAGCGCAACCGGCAACGACCGCAGTGACCAGCGGGGAACGCCTGAGAGCCAGCCACAGCCGACGTCGGGGCAGGGACCCAGCCAGGGGTGCCGGGTGGCTGGGCTTCAGACGCGCGTGGCTGGGTTTCAAGCGTCCCGTGACTTAGTCCACGTGGGCGCGAGCTTCCGCTGTGGTGCGGTCGCCGAGTGATCAGTTGCGCCCGCTCCTCCGCTGCGCTCCCCCGCAGGCCCAACGGACCACTCGGCTAGTGACTCGTAAAAGCAGAACGGCCCCCGGCGCCAGAGGCGCCGGGGGCCGTTCGTGCTTTTACTTGTTGATCTTGGTGACGCGGCCGGCACCGACGGTGCGGCCACCCTCACGGATCGCGAAGCGGAGGCCGTCCTCCATGGCGATCGGCTGGATCAGCGACACCGACATGTCGGTGTTGTCGCCCGGCATGACCATCTCGGTGCCCTCGGGGAGGGTCACAACGCCGGTCACGTCCGTGGTGCGGAAGTAGAACTGCGGCCGGTAGTTGTTGAAGAACGGCGTGTGACGGCCGCCCTCCTCCTTGGAGAGGATGTAGACCGAGGCCTCGAACTCCGTGTGGGGAGTCGTGGTGCCGGGCTTGATCACGACCATGCCGCGCTCGACGTCCTCGCGCTTGGTGCCGCGGAGGAGCAGACCGACGTTCTCGCCCGCCTGGCCCTCGTCGAGGAGCTTGCGGAACATCTCGACGCCGGTGACGGTCGTCGTCTGCTTCTCCTCGCGGATGCCGATCAGGTCGACGGTCTCGTTGACCTTGACGACGCCACGCTCGATACGACCGGTGATGACGGTGCCACGACCGGTGATCGTGAAGACGTCCTCGACGGGCATCAGGAACGGCTTGTCGATCTCACGCTCGGGCTGCGGGATCGACTCGTCGACCGCGTTCATCAGCTCGAGGATCGACTCGCCCCACTTCTCGTCGCCCTGGAGCGCCGGGAAGGCCGCCACGCGGACCACGGGGATGTCGTCGCCCGGGAACTCGTACTCGGAGAGGAGCTCGCGCACCTCCATCTCGACGAGCTCGATGAGCTCCTCGTCGTCGACCATGTCGCACTTGTTGAGCGCGACGACGATCGCCGGCACACCGACCTGACGCGCGAGCAGCACGTGCTCACGGGTCTGGGGCATGGGGCCGTCGGTGGCGGCGACCACGAGGATCGCGCCGTCCATCTGGGCCGCACCGGTGATCATGTTCTTGATGTAGTCGGCGTGCCCCGGGCAGTCGACGTGAGCGTAGTGACGCTGCTCGGTCTGGTACTCGACGTGCGCGATGGAGATGGTGATGCCGCGCTGACGCTCCTCGGGAGCCTTGTCGATCTGATCGAAGGCCGAGGCCTCGTTCAGGTTCGGGTACTTGTCGTGCAGCACCTTGGTGATCGCTGCGGTCAACGTCGTCTTGCCGTGGTCGATGTGACCAATGGTTCCGATGTTGACGTGCGGCTTAGTCCGCTCGAACTTCGCCTTAGCCACTTGGGGCTCCTCCTAGCTAGATTTCTATGACTCGTTGCTGATTGTGATGCCCGACGGAACTACTCGCCGCGGACCTTCTTGATGATCTCGTCGGCCACGTTCCCAGGAACCTCGGCATACGAGTCGAACTCCATCGAGTACGACGCCTGACCGGAGGTCTTGGACCTCAGATCGCCAACGTACCCGAACATCTCGGACAGCGGTACGAGGGCCTCGACGACCCGGTCGCCCGACCGCTCGAACATGGACTGGACCTGCCCACGACGCGAGTTGATGTCGCCGATCACGTCGCCCAGGAAGGTCTCCGGAGTGGTGACCTCGACCGCGAACATCGGCTCGAGCAGGACCGGCTTGGCCATCCGCGCGGCTTCCTTGAACGCCTGGTTGCCGGCGATCTTGAAGGCCAGCTCTGAGGAGTCGACGTCGTGGTAGGCGCCGTCCTCGAGGGTGAACTTCACATCCACCATCGGGTAGCCGGCCAGCACGCCGAACTCCATGGCCTCCTGGCCACCCTGGTCGACCGAGGGGATGTACTCCTTCGGCACGCGACCACCGGACACGTTGTTGACGAACTCGTAGCCGGCACCGGATCCGGTCTCGGGGTCGATGTTCGGCTCGAGGCTGATCTGCACCTTCGCGAACTGGCCCGACCCACCGGTCTGCTTCTTGTGGGTGTAGCCGTGCTTCTCGACCTTGCGGCGGATGGTCTCGCGGTAGGCGACCTGCGGCTTGCCGACGGTGGCCTCGACGCGGAACTCGCGCTTCATCCGGTCGACCAGGATCTCCAGGTGGAGCTCCCCCATGCCGGCGATGATCGTCTGGCCGGTCTCCTCGTCCGCCTTCACGGTGAACGTGGGGTCCTCGTCGGAGAGGCGCTGGATCGCGGTGCCGAGCTTCTCCTGGTCACCCTTGGTCTTGGGCTCGATGGCGACCTCGATCACGGGAGCCGGGAACGTCATCGACTCCAGGATCACCTGGTTGGCGGGGTCGCTCAGCGTGTGTCCGGTCTTGGTGTCCTTGAGACCCATGACGGCCACGATCTGACCGGCCCCGACCGAGGCGATCTCCTCACGCTTGTTGGCGTGCATCTGGTAGACCTTGCCGATCCGCTCCTTGCGGCCGTTGACCGAGTTGACCACGGTCGAGCCGGCCTCGAGCTTGCCCGAGTAGACGCGGACGTAGGTCAGCTTGCCCAGGTGCGGGTCGGCGGCGATCTTGTAGGCCAGGCCGGAGAACGGCTCGTCGTCGGACGGCTGCCGGACGATGACCTTCTCCTCGTCCTTGACGTCGTGACCCTGGATGCCGTCGATGTCGAGCGGCGAGGGCAGGTACCTCACGACCGCGTCGAGCAGCGGCTGAACGCCCTTGTTCTTGAAGGCGGTGCCGCACAGGACCGGGTTGAGCTTGTCGGCCAGGGTGGCGCGACGGATCGCGGCCTCGAGCTGCTCCAGCGAGGGCACCTCACCCTCGAGGTACTGCTCCATGATCTCGTCGTCGGCCTCGGCCAGCGTCTCGAGGAAGCGCTCGCGCCACTCGGCGACCTGCTCGGCCATCTCGGCGGGGATCTCCTCGACCTCGTAGTCGTCGCCCATCGTGGTCTCGCCGCGCCAGGTCAGGGCACGCATGCCGACCAGGTCGACGACACCGAGGAAGTCCGACTCGGCCCCGATCGGGAGCTGGAGGACCAGCGGGGTGGAGTTGAGGCGGTCGATCATCATGTCGACGCAGCGGAAGAAGTCGGCACCGGTGCGGTCCAGCTTGTTGACGAAGCACATCCGGGGAACGGAGTACTTGTTGGCCTGACGCCACACCGTCATCGTCTGCGGCTCGACACCGGCCACCCCGTCGAACACGGCGACAGCGCCGTCGAGGACGCGCAGCGAGCGCTCGACCTCGGCGGTGAAGTCCACGTGACCGGGGGTGTCGATGATGTTGATCTGGTGGTCCTTCCACCAGCAGGTCGTCGCGGCCGACGTGATCGTGATGCCGCGCTCCTGCTCCTGCTCCATCCAGTCCATGACGGCAGCGCCGTCGTGGACCTCGCCGATCTTGTAGGAGATGCCGGTGTAGAACAGGATCCGCTCGGTGGTGGTGGTCTTGCCGGCGTCGATGTGCGCCATGATGCCGATGTTGCGGACCTTGTTGAGGTCGGTGGTGATGTCGACAGCCACTGGAGTTCCCTCGGGATCGATTCGGGCGTGGTACTGGTGGGCCGCGGTGGAGCGGCTCAGACCCGGGCGACGTACGGGGGAACCCCGTGTCGCACCGGGCCGGTCGTCACCAGCGGTAGTGGGCGAAGGCCTTGTTGGACTCGGCCATCTTGTGGGTGTCCTCGCGACGCTTCACCGCGGCACCGAGGCCGTTGGAGGCGTCGAGGATCTCGTTCATGAGGCGCTCGGCCATGGTCTTCTCACGACGGGCGGCGGAGTAGCCGACGAGCCAGCGCAGGGCCAGCGTCATCGAGCGGGTGCCGCGCACCTCGACGGGAACCTGGTAGGTCGCGCCGCCGACGCGGCGGCTGCGGACCTCGAGGGCCGGCTTGACGTTGTCGAGCGCGCGCTTGAGCGTCACGACCGGGTCGGAACCGGTCTTGTCGCGGCAGCCCTCGAGGGCGCCGTAGACGATCCGCTGAGCGGTCTGCTTCTTGCCGTCCTTGAGGACCTTGCTGACCAGCTGGGTGACGACCTGACTGCCGTAGACCGGGTCGACGTCGATCGGACGCTTCGGTGCGGGACCCTTGCGAGGCACTAGCTCTTCTCCTTCTTCGCGCCGTACCGGCTGCGAGCCTGCTTGCGGTTCTTCACGCCCTGCGTGTCGAGCGAACCGCGAATGATCTTGTAGCGGACACCGGGAAGGTCCTTCACCCGGCCGCCGCGGACGAGCACGATCGAGTGCTCCTGGAGGTTGTGCCCCACGCCCGGGATGTAGGCCGTGACCTCGATGCCGCTCGACAGGCGCACACGGGCGACCTTGCGGAGCGCGGAGTTCGGCTTCTTCGGGGTGGTGGTGTAGACGCGCGTGCAGACACCGCGCCGCTGCGGGGAACCCTTCAGTGCGGGCGTCTTGTTCTTCGACACCTTGTCCTGGCGGCCCTTACGGACCAACTGCTGGATGGTGGGCACCGCGTGGTTCCCCTTCGCTTTCGAGTGCTGGTGACTTGTGCTTCGCGTCTTGGTTGCGTGCTTCCGGGCTGCCTGCGACTGCTCCCCCGCGGTCGGGCGTGTCGCCCTGTCCATGGCACACCGACCGGATTTCGAGTGGGCGGCGGAGCCTGAGAGATCGCTGCTCGCGCAGTCACGAGCTCTGGGAGCACGCATGATGGCCTGGCTGACCCAGGCACGATGAAAGAGATTACCGGCTCGCCGTAGCAGGGTCAAAACGGCCCCGGGGGTGATGCGCTATAGGACCCTCTAGGGCATTTGCCCTGGTCGCCGCCGCGTCCCCGCGCCGGCCAGGAGCTCGGCCAGATGCAGGGAGCGTACGCCGGCCAGGTCGTCGAGCTGGGTGCGGCAGGAGAATCCGTCCGCGAGCACGACCGCGCCCTCCCCCGCGGCTCGAACGGCCGGGAGCAGGTGGGTCTCGGCGACCGCGACGGAGACCTCGTAGTGGCCCTGCTCGACCCCGAAGTTGCCGGCCAGGCCGCAGCAGCCGTCGACCCGGGTGAGCGAGGCCCCGGTGCGGGCGAGCAGCGCGGCGTCGACCTCCCACCCGAGCACGCTGTGGTGGTGGCAGTGCGGCTGCGCGATGATCTCCACGCCGCTGAGGTCGGGCGGCGTCCAGCCCTCGAGGCCGCTGAGCAGCTCGGCCAGGGTGCGGGTGTTGGCGGCCACGGCCGCGGCCCTGGGGTCGTCGAGCAGCTCGGGGACGTCGGAGCGGAGTGTGGCCAGGCACGACGGCTCGAGGGCCAGCACGGTGACGCCCTGCTCGGCGTAGGGATGCAGGGCGTCGAGCGTGCGCCTCATCTCCCGGCGGGCGGCGCCGAGCTGGCCGGTGCTGACCCAGGTCAGGCCGCAGCAGGCCGGCTCGTCGACGAACCCGACGGCGAGCCCCGCTGCCTCGAGCAGCTCCAAGGCGGCACGGACGTTGTCCGGGGTGAAGTGCTCGTTGAACGTGTCGGCCCAGATCACCACGTCCGGTTGCGCGTGGCCGGGTCGCGCCGTGCGGAACCACGCCCGGGCACCGGTCGCAGCGGGAACCGGGATCCCGCGGCGCCGGTCGACCCCTGCCGCCTTCTTCGCGAGCCGCTGGACCAGCGGCCGGGACAGCATCCGGGCCGCCAGGGACGCCGAGGGCGAGAGCCGCAGCCAACGCGGCAGCGCGCCGAGCGCGTAGTGGCTGCGGGGTCGCAGCCGACGTCGGTAGCGCTGGTGCAGGGCCTCGACCTTGTAGGTGGCCATGTCGATACCGGTCGGGCAGTCCCGACCGCAACCCTTGCAGGCCAGGCAGAGGTCGAGTGCCTGGTGCACCTCAGGTGAGCGCCAGCCGTCGCCGACCAGCCGGCCGTCCACCATCTCCTGCAGCACCCGCGCGCGGCCCCGGGTGGAGTCCTTCTCGTTGCGGGTGGCCTCGTAGGAAGGGCACATCACGCCGCCCTTCGGCGAGGCGAGGCACTTGCCGACACCGGTGCACCGGTGCACGGCGTCGACCACCGATCCCTGGTCGTGGACCCAGCGCAACGCACGCGGTGGCTCGCTCAGAGGGCCCGCCAGCTTGAGGTCGGCCTCGGCCGGGCGAGGGTCGACCAGGACACCCGGGTTGAGGATCCCCTGCGGGTCACAGATGCCCTTGGCCCGGCTGAAGAGGTCCAGCACGTCGGGGGTGTACATCGCCCCGAGGAGTGACGAGCGGGCCCGGCCGTCGCCGTGCTCACCGGACAGGGTGCCGCCGTAGGACGCGACCAGGGCCGCCGCCTCGTCGAGGAAGCGCCGGAAGGCGGCCGGGCCGTCGCGGTCACGCAGCCCGAAGTCGATCCGCACGTGCACGCAGCCGTCCCCGAAGTGGCCGTAGGGCACACCGTCGAGCCCGTGCCCGGCAAGCAGCGCCTCGAAGTCACGCAGGTAGGCACCGAGACGGTCCGGAGGCACCGCGGCATCCTCCCAGCCGGCGTGGGCCGGGCGGGCAAGGCTGCGGGCAGCCAGCCCGGCGCCGTCCTCCCGGATCCGCCACAACGCCGCCTGCTCGGCGGGGTCGGTGACGATCCGGTGGTCGAGGACGGCCGCATCGGCGGCCACGCCCTCGGCGAGCGCGCGCGCCTCCCCCTCGGAGTCCGCGGTGACCTCCGCGAACAGCCAGCCGCTGCCGCGCGGCAGGTCGGGGACGCCACCACGCCGCTCGCGCACCACTTCGACGATGCGGTCGTCGAGGCCCTCACAGGCGACCAGCGGGTGCCGGAGGAGGCCCGGCACGGCGTCGGCGGCGTCGGCCATCGAGGGATAGCCCAGCACCGCGAGGGCACGCCAGGCCGGGTCCCGGACGAGCCGGACGGTGGCGCCGAGGACGACCGCGAGCGTGCCCTCGCTGCCCACCATGAAGCGGTCGAACCGGCGGCCGTGCTCGGGGAGCAGCTGCTCGAGGGCGTAGCCGGAGACCTGCCGGGGGAACTGCCCGAAGGTGGTCCTGATGGTGCCGAGGTGGTCGGCGACCAGCCGGTCCAGGGCGCTGCCCGCCTGGCTCGTCGGAGCCGTCGCTGTCCGGATCCGCTCGCCGCTGCCGGTCACGACGTCGAGGTCGACCACGTTGTCGGAGGTCCGACCGTAGCCGAGCGCGCGCGAGCCGCAGGCGTTGTTGCCGATCATTCCGCCGATGGTGCAGCGGGTGTGCGTCGACGGGTCCGGGCCGAAGCGCAGTCCGTGCGCCGCCGCGACGCGCTGCAACGAGGCGTGCACCACGCCGGGGTCGACCTCGGCGGTGCCGGCCTCGGCGTCTATCCCCCGGATCCGGTGCAGGTGCTTGCTGGTGTCCACGACGAGGCCCGGCCCCACGGCGTTGCCGGCGATCGACGTACCGGCTCCGCGCATGGTCAACGGGGTCCCGGTCTCCCGGGCCGCAGCCACCGTCGCGAGCAGCTCGTCGACGTCATGTGGGCGCACCACGGCGAGAGGTGGCACCCGGTAGAGCGAGGCGTCGGAGGAGTACGTCGCGCGGGCGAGCGTCGAGGCGTCCACATCACCGACTCCCCCGCGCTGCAGCGCGTGGAGGATCGTGGCGGCACGGTCCGAGGCGATGTCGGGGGTGCTCACCGCTCCCTCACCCGGTAGCGGTGGAGCTGCATGTGGACCCCGTAGCCGAAGACGGCGACGACGTAGCCCGCCACCATCAACCAGGTCCACGGCCCCAAGCTGGGATCGGGTTGGTCGGCGACGGCAAGGATCGAGATCTCCAACCCGACGAGGAGAGCCATCGTCATCGTGCCGATCACCCACATGTCGTGAGCCATCATGCGGCGGAGCGTGGGCGCGTGCTCCGGCGCGATCCAGTGACGCTTGTCGGGCACGTTGACCAGCTCGATAGGGCCGCGCCTCACGAGCAGGTCGATCAGGGAGAAGGTCAGCGCGATGCCGGCCCCGACCAGGCTGCTCTCGAAGACGGCCTGGGTCCGACTGGTGAACCGGTCGGCGTCACCGCCGATCCCGAAGTGCACCGGCACCTGCTCGGGCAGGGCGGTCGCCGACCAGGCCACCACGACCGCGAAGGCCGCCGCGGCGACCCAGAACCAGGTCCGGGCGCTCACCAGTTCTCCAGGGAGGCCCGCAGCACCTCGTGCAGGTCGTCCTCGGTCACGTCCTTGGGGGCGGTGGCGAGGAGGCGCTGCTGCTTGACTGCGCCCTCCACGAGGGCATCGACGTCGCCCTCGTCGAAGCCGACCTCGGCGAGGCCGCTCGGCAGGCCGATGTCGCGCATCAGGTCGGCAAGGACCGCGGGCAGGAAGTCCCGGAGGTCCCGGGGTCGCTCGGCACCGGGGGCGAGCAGCTCCGCAGCACGCACGTGCCGATCCGGATCGGCGTCGAAGGTGAACCGGAAGGCTTCGGGAGCGGTGAGGGAGACCGCCATCCCGTGCGGCACCATCGCGTGGTCGTCGGGGTAGCCCTCCGGGTGGAAGTCACGCACCTGCCCGGCGATCGGGTAGGCGTTGGCGTGCGGGATGTGCACGCCGGCGTTGCCGAAGCCCATCCCGGCGAACGTCGCAGCCAGGGCCATCTGCTCACGGGCCTGCTCGTCCGCGCCGTCGAGCACGGCGGTGCGGAAGGAGCCCGAGAGGAGACGCAGCGCCTTCTCGGCCCACATGTCGGCGATCGGGTTCGCGCCGCAGTAGGGCACCCGCTGGTCCGGCTGCTTGCGCTCGTAGGAGGAGAACGGCCGTGCCGTCCATGACTCCAGTGCGTGGCACAAGATGTCCATGCCGGCGGCCGCCGTGACGCCGGCAGGCTGGGTGAGCGTGAGCCGTGGGTCGACGACCGCGAGGGTCGGCCGCAGCCGGGGGTGGCTGATCCCGGTCTTGACCTTCTGCGCCACCACGTCGAGCACGCAGATCGTCGTGCTCTCGCTGCCGGTCCCGGTCGTGGTCGGCACGGCGACCAGCGGCACCAGGGGGTTCTCGGGGGCACGTCCGCCGCCCACGGGGGCGTTGACGTAGTCGAGCAGCTCCCCCGGGTTGGTGCACATCAGGTCGACGGCCTTGGCGGTGTCGATCGAGGAGCCTCCGCCGACCGCCACGAACGCGTCCCAGGGGCCGGTGGAGCGGGCGTGGTCGATCGCCTCCTGCAGGCTCGCGTCGGTCGGCTCGACCCGCGCTCCGTCGTACACCTGCGCCTCGATGCCGAACCGTGCCATCTGGTCCGCGACCCGTTGAGGGTGTCCGGTCGCAGCGACGCCGGGGTCGGTCACCACGAGGACACGGCGCACGCCATAGGTGGAGAGGTCGTGACCGAGCTCGTCGGAGGCCCCGGGTCCGAAC
Source organism: uncultured Actinomycetota bacterium (assembly GCA_963834315.1). GTDB lineage: Bacteria > Actinomycetota > Actinomycetes > Propionibacteriales > Nocardioidaceae > Nocardioides_B. The sequence goes on from CAWIAY010000009.1 coordinate 14,964, forward strand.
TTGAGCTGGGGGGCGCCGTAGGTGAACACACCCTCGGGGTTGGCGGGCGGGTGCATCAGCTGGTCCCCTTCGGCTCGGTGAGGGCGTAGCGGGCTGCGGAGAGGAGGTCGAGCTCGAGGGCCTCCCGCAGGGGCACCCAGGCGGCGAGGTCGGTGGACCCGTCCACCTCCACCACCCGAGGTGCGACGCCGAGTGACTCGGGGGTGATCGTCGCCCTGAAGATGAGGTGGATGCCGTGGTAGTCCTCGACCATGCCGTCGGAACGGGGCCCGGTGAAGTGCGAGCTGTGCACGTCGGCGAGGTCGCCCGGGACGACGTGCAGACCCGTCTCCTCGTGCACCTCGCGGACCAGTGCCGCCCGCGGATCCTCCCCGTGGTCGATCCCGCCGCCGGGAAGGGTCCAGCGACCGGGGATCCGGGTGCGCGCGGACATCCGGGTCAACAGGACCTCGTCGTCGCGATCGATCAACGCGTAGGCGGCGACGCGCTGCCGCTTGGGCGGGGCGGCATCCGAGGACATGGGCTCGATCCTAGGCCGTGGCCGGTGGCGAGCCGTCACCCATCCGTAAGGGTTCGAGGGCCGGGCCGCGCAGCCCCACAGGGCAGGATGGTCGGTAGCCCCCGACCAGGAGTCCCCGTGAGACGTCATGCCGTGATCGCCGCAACCCTGCTGCTCGCCGGGTGCGGCTCGGAGGGCGGCAGCACCGTCGCCCAACCAGCAGCCGACGTCTCGCACTCCGCCAGCTCACCGACGCCGGACGAGACCGGCGTGTCCCCGGCGCCGCCTGAGGAGTCCGCGACGCCCGAGGCGACGTCCGAGACACCCCGGACCGCGGTCCCGGCCACCTTGCAGTTCCGGGCCGAGACCGTCGAGGGTCGACCCTTCTCCGGCGCGAGTCTTGCCGGCAAGCCGGTGGTGCTCTGGTTCTGGGCCCCCTGGTGCCCCACCTGTCGGAGCCAGATCCCCCAGGTGCAGGACCTCGCTGCCCGCTACGGCGACCGGGTCGGCGTCGTGGGGGTCGGATCCCTGGACGACCGGTCCGCGATCGAGGCCTTCGCCGACGACGTCCCTGAGCCGACCCAGCTCGCCGACGTCGACGGTTCCGTGTGGCGGCACTTCGGCGTGATCGAGCAGAGCTCCTTCGTGCTGCTCGATGCGAAGGGCGCCGTCGTCCTCGAGGCCGGGTACGGCGGGGCGGACGACCTGGCCGACCAGGTCGCGGCCCTCGTCGGCTGAGCGCCGCGTGGACACCTCCGCCCTCCTGGTCTCGTTCTCGGCCGGGCTCGTTGCGGCGGTCAACCCGTGCGGCTTCGCGCTCCTCCCGGCGTACCTGGGCCTGCTGGTCCTCGGTGAGGATGCGCCGACCCGCGCACGCGCCCTGACCCGTGCCCTGTCGACCTCGGCGGTGATGACGATCGGGTTCGTCGCGGTCTTCCTGCTCTTCGGGCTGGTGATCAGTCCGGTGGCGTCCTCCGCTCAGCGACACCTGCCGTGGCTCACCCTCGTGCTCGGGCTGACCCTCGCGATCGCCGGGACCTGGCTGCTCGCGGGGCGCCGGCTCCCCGGCCTCGGCCTGCGCGTCCGCGGCACCCAGGTGCGCCGCGGTTTCGTGCCGGTCCTGCTCTACGGGATCGGCTATGCCGCCGCATCCTTGACCTGCACCATCGCACCCTTCTTGGCCGTGGTCGTCTTCGCGTTCCGGTCGGGCTCGACCGGCGAGGGGCTCCTCCTCTTCGCCTCCTATGCCCTGGGGATGGGCACCGTCGTCACCGTGGCCGCTGTCGGAGTCGCGCTCGCACGTGGCTCCATCGTGGCCGGGCTCCGTGGCAGCGGGCGCTGGGCCGGGCGCGCCGTCGGGGCCCTGCTCCTCGCCGTGGGCGGCTATGTCGCCTGGTACGCCGCGTGGGAGATCCGGGTGCTGCGGGGCGGGGAGACGCGTGACCTCGTGGTCGAGGCGGCGCTGGGCCTCCAGTCGGGCGTGGCCGGTCTGGTCAGTGGGGTCGGCCTGTGGTGGCTGCTCCTGCTCCTGCCCGTCGTCGGATTCGCTGTGCGCCGGGGAGTCACGGCGAGAGGCCCCGACCCGGGAGCCTGACCGTTTCGCTCGGCCGGGCGCTGGGGACACTCTGGTGGATCCCACGTCGCCGAACCCTTCGAGGACGATGAGCTCCAGCACCGCTTCGCCCGCTGCGCCCCCGACCGAGACCGGGGCGTCGCGACGTTCTCGCGACCCCTTCTTCGACAACGCCAAGCTGCTGCTGGTGATGCTGGTCGTGGTGGGGCATTCATGGGTGCTGATGCCCGACGCCCCGCAGCAGTTCCCCGCCTACACCTTCCTCTACGCCTGGCACGTCCCGGCCTTCGTGGTCGTCACCGGCTACCTCTCCCGCAGCTTCCGTTTCACCCGCAGCCACCTCCGCAGGCTGGTCACGACGGTGGCGGCGCCGTACTTCGTGTTCGAGGCGTTGCTCGCCCTGTTCCGGGTGCTGGTCGGGGGGGAGTCGCTGGGCAGCAGTCCGCTCTTCCTCAATCCGCACTGGCCGATGTGGTACCTCGCCGTCCTGTTCACGTGGCGATTGGCCACGCCCCTGGTGCTGCGGGTGCCGCAGCCGATGCTCGTGGCGATCTCGGTCAGCCTGCTCGGCGGCTTCATCGACAGCTCCGTGCTCGACGTCTCGCGCGCGACCGGGCTGCTGCCCTTCTTCGTGCTCGGCCTGACCGCCACCCGGGACCAGTTCGACTGGCTGGCGCGGCCACGCGTGCGCGTGGTGGCTGCCACCGCGCTCGGTCTGGCCTTCCTCGTCGCGGTGGTGGTGGCGGAGCCGCTGAGCAACGAGTGGCTCTACTGGCGTTCGTCCTACGACGCGATGGGGGTCACCCCCTGGCAGGGGATCGCAGGTCGCGCCGCCATGATCGCGATCAGCGGCGTCCTCGCCCTGTCCGCGCTCGCCCTGGTGCCGCGCTCACGACGGTGGTTCACGCCGATGGGCGCCGCGAGCCTGGTGGTCTACCTCTGCCACGGCTTCTTCGTGAAGGGCGCGCAGTACGCCGGGGTCCGCGACCTCATCCAGGGCGACGAGGTCACCGCCTTCTTGCTCCTCTCGGCCGGCGCGGTCCTGCTCACCCTGGCGCTCGCCGCCTCGCCCGTCGCCGCGCGGCTCAACAAGCTCGTCGATCCGATCAGCACCGCCACCGAGGACACCCCCGGTCTTCTCCAGCCGCACCACCACCGGGTCTCGGTGGAGCAACGGATGGCTCTCACCGACAGGCACCCCACCCGCCAACCCTGACCACCTAGGGGCCCTCCGACGCCCTGCCGGGCAGCCAGGTCGGCTCGTGCGCCCGCGGGTGGACGGTGCGCTCGAGCACGCGGGCCTCGTCCGGCGTCGGCGCGGCGCCACCGAGGTGCGCGGGGTGCCACCACGGCCGCTCCCCCGCCCCGGGCTGATGCCGCGGGCGGCCCTGGAGATCGTCGAGGAGTCCTTGCAGATGCCCCCCGAGCCGGTGCACCTCGTCGGTGCGGTCGGCGTCCCGCCGGACCAGGGAGGGAGTGCCGACGAGGATCGACACCGGGCGCCCTCGCCGCAGGTCGGGACGGTGGAACGCGGTCGCGATCCGCTGCGGCCCCCAGATCGCCAGCGGCAGCAGCGGAGCACCGGTCTCGGCGGCCAGCGCCACGGCCCCCGGCATCAGCGCGCGCACCGTGAACGACGTGCTGACCCCGGCCTCCGGGAAGACCCCGACGGCCTCACCTCGTCGGAGCAGCGAACGGGTCGCGAGGTACGCCGCCGCCGGAGCGGACCGGTCCACCGGCACGTGCCCCATCGCATCCATCGCGGGACGCACCAGGGGGTTCGCCCACACCTCGTGCCGGGCCAGGAAGCGGACGTTGCGGCGGCTCTGCCGGGCCGCCAGGCCGAGCAGGAGGAAGTCGAGGAAGCTCACGTGGTTGCTCGCCAGCACGACCGGCCCGTCGGTCGGGACCCTCTCGGCGCCCTCGACCTCGAGCCTGAGCCCGAGCGTGCCGAACACCGCCCTGGCCAGGCCGATCGTCGCCGCATAGGTCAGCTCCACACCGGAACGTTCGCACACGAGCGCCCGCCGGCTTGGACGCGGCAGCGGCAGGGGCGATCTCGACGCGACGAAGCCCGCCCACCGATGTGCACGCGGCAGCGGCAGGGGCGATCTCGACGCGACACGGCCCGCCCACCGATGTGCACGCGGCAGCGGCAGGGGCGATCTCGACGCGACAGGGCCTGCCCAGCGATGTGCACGCGGCAGCGGCAGGGGCGATCTCGACGCGACAGGGCCCGCCCTCGCTGCGCGAGGGCGGGCCCTGTCTTGCTCGATCTGGTTCCTGGCTACCAGGCGTGAGCTTCGCTCACGACTGGTAGGAACCAAAGTCGAAGTCGTCGAGCGCTACGGCTTGGCCTCCGGCCTGTCCGAAGTCGTAGTCGTAGTCGCCGTAGCCGGTCACCGAGTAAGCGTTGGCACGCGCCTCCTCGGTCGGCTCGACCCGGATGTTGCGGTAGCGCTCCAGACCGGTGCCGGCCGGGATCAGCTTCCCGATGATCACGTTCTCCTTCAGGCCGCGCAGCGAGTCGGACTTGCCGTGGATCGCCGCATCGGTGAGGACGCGCGTGGTCTCCTGGAAGGACGCCGCCGAGAGCCACGACTCAGTGGCCAGCGACGCCTTGGTGATACCCATCAGCTGCGGACGACCGGCCGCGGGCTTGCCGCCCTCGGAGACGACCCGGCGGTTCTCCTCCTCGAAGATGACCCGGTCCACGAGCTCGGAGGGGAGCATGTGCGTGTCTCCCTGCTCCAGCACGAGCACACGGCGCAGCATCTGCCGCACGATGATCTCGATGTGCTTGTCGTGGATCTGCACGCCCTGGCTGCGGTACACCGCCTGGACCTCGTCCACCAGGTGCTCCTGCGCGCGACGCACACCGAGGATGCGCAGGACCTCTTGCGGGTCCTCCGTGCCCTGGGTGAGCTTCTGCCCGACCTCGACGTGGTCCCCGTCGACGACCAGCATGCGCGAGCGCTTGCTGATGGGGTACTCGTGCACCTCGGAGCCGTCGTCGGGGGTGATGACCACCTTCTTGGCCTTGTCGGTCTCGTCGATCTCGACTCGACCAGCAGCCTCGGTGATCGGCGCCCGACCCTTGGGCTGACGGGCCTCGAAGAGCTCCACCACGCGGGGAAGACCCTGCGTGATGTCGTCCGCGGAGGCCACGCCACCGGTGTGGAAGGTGCGCATCGTCAGCTGCGTGCCGGGCTCGCCGATGGACTGGGCCGCGATGATGCCGACCGCCTCACCGATGTCGACCAGCTTGCCGGTCGCGAGCGACCGTCCGTAGCACTTGGCGCAGGTGCCGGTCTTGGCGTCACAGGTGAGCACGGAGCGCACCTTGACCTCCTCGATGCCGGCGGCGACGAGCTGGTCGATCTTGACGTCACCGAGGTCCCCGCCGGCCACGACGAGCACCTCCCCGCTGGTCGGGTGGGTGACCTCGACGGACGCCGAGCGTGCGTAGGCCGCCGTCTCGGCGTTCTCGTCCTTGACCACGCGTCCGTCGTCGAGCTTGACGCCGATCCGCTTGGGCAGACCACGCTCGGTGCCACAGTCGTCCTCACGGATGATCACGTCCTGCGAGACATCCACCAGACGACGCGTGAGGTAGCCCGAGTCGGCGGTCCGCAGAGCGGTGTCCGCCAGCCCCTTGCGGGCACCGTGCGTGGCGATGAAGTACTCGAGGACGGTCAGGCCCTCACGGAAGTTCGACTTGATCGGCCGCGGGATGATGTCGCCCTTCGGGTTGGCCACCAGGCCGCGCATGGCGGCGATCTGGCGGACCTGCATCATGTTTCCGCGGGCGCCCGAGTGGACCATCATCCAGATCGGGTTCATCTTGTCGAAGGTCTTCTCGAGCTCTGCCGCGACCTCGTTGGAGGCCTGCGTCCAGATCTCGATGAGCTCCTGGCGACGCTCGTCGTCGGTGATCAGACCGCGCTCGAACTGGATCTGCACCTTCTTCGCCTGGTCTTCGTACTGCTCCAGGATGGCGGCCTTGCGCGGCGGGGTGACGACGTCCTCGATGGAGACGGTCACACCGGAGCGGGTGCCCCAGTGGAAGCCGGCGTCCTTGAGTGCGTCGAGGGCCGTGGCGACCTCGACCTTGGTGTAGCGCTCGGCCAGGTCGTTGACGATGACCCCGAGCTGCTTCTTGCCGACCTCGTAGTTGACGAAGGCGTAGTCGGCGGGAAGCGTCTCGTTGAAGAGCGCGCGACCGAGGGTCGTCTTCATGATCAGCGGCTGACCGGCCTCCCAGCCCTCGGGGATCTCCACCTCCGAGGACGGGACGACGTCGTTGAGCCGGATGCTGATCGTGCTCTGCAGCGTGATCTCACCGAGGTCGAAGGCCATGATCGCCTCCGCCGTGGAGGCGAAGAAGCGGCCGTCGCCGGGCAGGTCGCCCTCCATGTCACGGGTCAGGAAGAACAGCCCGATGATCATGTCCTGGGTCGGCATGGTCACCGGTCGACCGTCGGACGGCTTGAGGATGTTGTTGGTCGACAGCATCAGGATCCGTGCCTCGGCCTGGGCCTCGGCGGACAGCGGCAGGTGCACCGCCATCTGGTCGCCGTCGAAGTCGGCGTTGAACGCCGAGCAGACGAGCGGGTGGATCTGGATGGCCTTGCCCTCGATCAGCTGCGGCTCGAACGCCTGGATGCCGAGCCGGTGCAGCGTGGGTGCGCGGTTCAGCAGCACGGGGTGCTCGGTGATGACCTCTTCGAGGACGTCCCACACGACCGGACGGGCACGCTCCACCATGCGCTTGGCGCTCTTGATGTTCTGCGCGTGGTTGAGGTCGACGAGCCGCTTCATGACGAACGGCTTGAAGAGCTCGAGCGCCATCTGCTTGGGCAGACCGCACTGGTGCAGCTTGAGCTGCGGGCCGACCACGATGACCGAGCGGCCCGAGTAGTCGACGCGCTTGCCGAGGAGGTTCTGGCGGAAGCGCCCCTGCTTGCCCTTGAGCATGTCGGAGAGCGACTTCAACGGCCGGTTGCCCGGGCCGGTGACCGGACGACCGCGACGGCCGTTGTCGAACAGCGAGTCGACGGCCTCCTGGAGCATCCGCTTCTCGTTGTTGACGATGATCTCGGGGGCACCGAGGTCGAGCAGACGCTTGAGCCGGTTGTTCCGGTTGATCACGCGACGGTAGAGGTCGTTGAGGTCGGAGGTCGCGAAGCGGCCACCGTCGAGCTGCACCATCGGACGCAGGTCCGGCGGGATCACGGGGACGGCGTCGAGGACCATGCCCTCCGGGCTGTTGCCGGTCCGGCGGAAGGCGTCGACGACCTTGAGGCGCTTGAGGGCGCGGACCTTGCGCTGGCCCTTGCCCGTGGCGATGGTCTCCCGCAGGGAGTCCACCTCGGCGTCGAGGTCGAAGGACTGCAGGCGCTTCTGGATCGCCATGGCGCCCATGTGGCCCTCGAAGTACTTGCCGAACCAGTTCTTCATCTCGCGGTACAGCAGCTCGTCACCCTCGAGGTCTTGGACCTTGAGGTTCTTGAACCGGGTCCAGACCTCGTCGAGGCGGTCGAGCTCGCGCTGCGACCGGTCGCGGATCTGCTTCATCTCGCGCTCCGCGCCGTCCTTGACCTTGCGACGGGCATCGGCCTTGGCGCCCTCGGCCTCGAGGGTCTCCAGGTCCTGCTCGAGCTTCTTGGCTCGCTCGTCGAGCTGGCCGTCACGGCGCTTCTCGAGACGCTCGCGCTCCAGGCTGATCTTGCCCTCGAGCGAGGACAGGTCGCGGTGCCGCGCCTCCTCGTCGACGGAGGTGACCATGTAGGCAGCGAAGTAGATGACCTTCTCCAGGTCCTTCGGCGCCAGGTCGAGCAGGTAGCCCAGTCGGCTCGGCACGCCCTTGAAGTACCAGATGTGGGTCACGGGAGCGGCCAGCTCGATGTGGCCCATGCGCTCACGGCGCACCTTCGAGCGGGTGACCTCGACGCCACAACGCTCGCAGATGATGCCCTTGAAGCGCACGCGCTTGTACTTGCCGCAGTAGCACTCCCAGTCCCGGGTGGGACCGAAGATCTTCTCGCAGAAGAGTCCGTCACGCTCGGGCTTGAGGGTGCGGTAGTTGATCGTCTCCGGCTTCTTGACCTCGCCGTGGCTCCAGGTGCGGATGTCGTCCGCGGTGGCCAGGCCGATCTTCAGCTTGTCGAAGAAATTCACGTCGAGCACGGTGGCTTCTTTCCTCGTGTTCTCTTGGATCCTGGTGTCTGTGGACTAGAGGGGCGGTGCGGGGCGCCGCTGCCCGGGCAGGTGCCCGGTCAGTTGCCCGGTCAGTTGCCCGGTCAGTTGCATGGGCAGGTGCCTGGTCAGGCGGGGCGACACCCCGACCGCGTCTCTCTAGACTTCTTCGACGCTGCTGGGCTCGCGGCGGGACAGGTCGATGCCGAGCTCCTCGGCGGCGCGGAAGACGTCTTCCTCCGCGTCGCGCATCTCGATCGCGGAGCCGTCCTGCGACAGCACCTCGACGTTGAGGCAGAGCGACTGCATCTCCTTGACGAGCACCTTGAACGACTCGGGGATGCCCGAGTCCGGGATGTTCTCGCCCTTCACGATGGCCTCGTAGACCTTCACCCGGCCCGGCACGTCGTCCGACTTGATGGTGAGGAGCTCCTGCAGGGCGTAGGCGGCGCCGTACGCCTCCATCGCCCAGACCTCCATCTCACCGAAGCGCTGGCCACCGAACTGGGCCTTACCGCCGAGCGGCTGCTGGGTGATCATCGAGTACGGACCCGTCGACCGCGCGTGGATCTTGTCGTCCACGAGGTGGTGCAGCTTCAGGATGTACATGTAGCCGACGGAGACCGGGTCCGGGAAAGGCTCCCCGGAGCGGCCGTCGAACAGGCTCGCCTTGCCGCTCTGCTTGACGATGCGGACGCCGTCGCGGTTGGGCAGGGTCGAGCCGAGCAGGCCGACGATCTCGTCCTCCCTGGCACCGTCGAACACGGGGGTGGCGACGTTGGTGTTCGCCTCCGCCGCTTCGGCGTGGATCGAGATGAGGCGCTTCTTCCAGTCCTCGTCGTCACCCTCGACCTGCCAGCCCTGCTTGGCCAGCCAACCCAGGTGCAGCTCCAGGATCTGGCCGATGTTCATCCGGCCCGGCACGCCGAGCGGGTTGAGCACGACGTCGACCGGGGTGCCGTCCTCCATGAACGGCATGTCCTCGACCGGCAGGATCTTGGAGATGACGCCCTTGTTGCCGTGACGGCCGGCGAGCTTGTCACCCACGGAGATCTTGCGCTTCTGGGCGACGTAGACGCGGACCAGCTGGTTGACGCCCGGGGGCAGCTCGTCGCCGTCCTCGCGATCGAACACGCGGACGCCGATGACCGTGCCGGACTCACCGTGCGGGACCTTCATCGAGGTGTCGCGCACCTCGCGCGCCTTCTCACCGAAGATCGCGCGGAGCAGACGCTCCTCGGGGGTCAGCTCGGTCTCACCCTTGGGGGTCACCTTGCCGACGAGGATGTCACCGGTCGTGACCTCGGCGCCGATGCGGATGATGCCTCGCTCGTCGAGATCGGCCAGCATCTCCTCACCCACGTTGGGGATGTCGCGGGTGATCTCCTCGGGACCGAGCTTGGTGTCGCGCGCGTCGACCTCGTGCTCCTCGATGTGGATCGAGGTGAGGGCGTCCTGCTGCACGAGACGCTGCGACAGGATGATCGCGTCCTCGTAGTTGTGGCCCTGCCACGGCATGAACGCCACGAGGAGGTTCGTGCCCAGGGCCATCTCGCCCTCGTCGGTGCACGGACCGTCGGCGATGGGGCTGCCGACCTCGAGTCGCTGTCCCTCGGACACCAGCGGGCGCTGGTTGATGCAGGTGCCCTGGTTGGAGCGGCTGAACTTCTGCATCTTGTAGATCCGGTGCACGCCGTCGTCCTGCATCACCTGGACGGCGTCGGCGGACACCTCGGTGACCACACCTGCCTGCTCGGCGGTGACGACGTCTCCGGCGTCGACGGCGGCACGGAACTCCATGCCGGTGCCGACGAGGGGGGCATCGCTGCGGATGAGCGGGACGGCCTGGCGCTGCATGTTGGAACCCATGAGCGCACGGTTGGCGTCGTCGTGCTCGAGGAACGGGATGAGAGCCGTCGCGACCGACACCATCTGGCGCGGCGAGACGTCCATGTAGTCGACCTCGTCGGCCGGCACCACGTCCACCTCACCGTGGCGCTGGCGCACGAGCACCCGCTCCTCGGCGAACTTGTTCGCATCGGTCAGCGCCGCATTGGCCTGCGCGATGACGAAGCGGTCCTCCTCGTCGGCGGTCAGGTAGTCGACCTTGTCGGTGACCTTGCCCTTCTCCACCTTGCGGTACGGCGTCTCGACGAAGCCGAACGGGTTGATCCGTCCGAAGGTCGCCAGCGAGCCGATCAGCCCGATGTTGGGACCCTCAGGGGTCTCGATCGGGCACATCCGGCCGTAGTGCGACGGGTGCACGTCACGGACCTCGAAGCCGGCGCGGTCACGAGAGAGACCACCCGGGCCGAGCGCCGAGAGGCGGCGCTTGTGGGTCAGACCGGCGATCGGGTTGGTCTGGTCCATGAACTGCGAGAGCTGCGAGGTGCCGAAGAACTCCTTCAGCGCCGCGACCACGGGCCGGATGTTGATCAAGGACTGCGGCGTGATCGCCTCGACGTCCTGGGTCGTCATCCGCTCACGGACCACGCGCTCCATGCGGGCCAGGCCGGTGCGGAGCTGGTTCTGGATCAGCTCGCCGACCGTGCGCATGCGGCGGTTGCCGAAGTGGTCGATGTCATCGGCGTGGACCTCGATCGTCCCGGCCGGCATCTCCATCTCGACCTTGCCGTCGTGCAGCGCCACGATGAACTTGATGGCGGAGACGATGTCGGCGATCGTCAGCGTCTGCTGGTCGAAGGCCTCGACGGCCCCGAGCTTCTTGTTGATCTTGTAGCGACCGACCTTGGCGAGGTCGTAGCGCTTGCCGTTGAAGTAGTAGTTCTCCAGCAGCGTCTGCGCGGCCTCGCGCGTCGGGGGCTCACCGGGGCGCAGCTTGCGGTAGATGTCGAGCAGCGCGTCGTCGGGACCCTGGGTGTGGTCCTTCTCCTCGGTGAGCTGGATCGACTCGTACTGGCGGAGGTCCGCCATCACGGCTTCGTAGTCGTAGTCCTCGCCGGTCTTCTCAGCGATCGACTGCAGCGCCTTGAGCAGGACGGTGACGTTCTGCTTGCGCTTGCGGTCGAGCCGGACGCCCACCATGTCGCGCTTGTCGATCTCGAACTCGAGCCAGGCACCACGCGACGGGATCATCTTCGCCGTGTAGATGTCCTTGTCGGAGGTCTTGTCGGCGGTGCGCTCGAAGTAGACACCTGGCGAACGGACCAGCTGCGAGACGACGACACGCTCGGTGCCGTTGATGACGAAGGTGCCCTTGTCGGTCATGAGCGGGAAGTCGCCCATGAAGACCGTCTGGCCCTTGATCTCGCCGGTCTCGTTGTTGGTGAACTCTGCGGAGACGTAGAGCGGGGCGGAGTAGGTGAAGTCCTTCTCCTTGCACTCGTCGACGGTGTTCTTCGGGTCGTAGAAGACCGGGTCGTCGAACGAGAGGGACATGGTCCCGGAGAAGTCCTCGATCGGGGAGATCTCCTCGAAGATCTCCTGGAGACCGGACTTCAGCGAGACGTCCTCGCCGCCCTCGATGCGCGACTGGGCTGCTGTCTGCCAGGCCTCGTTGCCGACCAGCCAGTCGAAGCTGGTGGTCTGGAGATCGAGGAGCTTGGGAACCTCGAGAGGCTCGGAGATCTTTGCGAAGGAAATGCGATGCGGGCTGAGCTCATTGCGGGACTTGGTGCTGCGCGAGGCGGCCAAGAGGGGGTCCTTCCGAGGGCTCGCGGTGTCATCTGCGCCAGACCACCACAGACCAGCTCACCGGGCAGGCTGGAAGCATCTGAAGACAGGCGCAAAGAGCGATCCTAGCCGCTGCAGCACGCGGGCACAACTCGGCAAGGCAGTCCCGTTCTGCACACGAAGCATGAACGCATCCGCGCCCCGAGTCAAGCACTTCCCCACAGACCGGCAGACGTTCTTCGATGGGCGGTTACGTCGCTTTTCTCCTGGTCTGACCCAGTGGCGCGTGGGCTGACCGGCTCAGTACGACGTGATGTCGTCGACCAGCCAGCCGGTGCCGCTGCGCTGCATGGTGAGGACCACGCGGTTGAGCGCGGTCTGCGGCTCGCCGCCGTTGGCGGTGCTGGTCGTGGTCTGGTTGACGAAGAGGAGCACGTTGACGCGGTCGGGGTCGGCGTGCGAGACGCCGGAGGCACGGACGTCGGCCTCGACCACGGCCTTGAGGTCGGGGGCGTTGTCGAGCACGAGGCCGAACGTGTCCAGGTACTCCTCGCGGTAGGAGGGGGTCATGAACTTCGCGGCGTTGTCGCGATCGGCCTCGAGCTGCTCGTAGCCATAGGACAGGATCGCGGCCGCAGCCCGCTCGGCGGTCGCCGGCGCGGTGCGCTGGGCCGTCTCGACCTCGGTCTGCTCCTGCACGGTCCGCCACGACCCCAGGCCCAGCCCGTCGACGGCGAACCCCTGGGCCGCGAACGCGACCATCACGAGGGCGGCCACACCGAGGACGGCGAGGACGCGCAGGGGCACGGCCCGCCCGTCCCGGGCGACCTCGTCGGGCGGAGCGTCCACCGGGTCGCCGTCAGCGACGGGCGCCTCCACGAAGGCGGGTTCCTCGGTCGCTGCCGACCCAGGCTCCCGGACGGGATCGGCGGAGCGGGCACCCTTGCGCTCGCCGGCGATCCGTCGACGCCGGCTCGGGGGGCCGGACGGGTTGTCGTTGCTCATCAGGCTCCTCGCGTCCCTTAGGTGACCGGGGTGAAGTTGTCGACCAGCCACTCACCGTCGACCTTGACCAGGGAGATCTCCCAGCGGAAGTGCCGGGCCCGGTCGTCGAAGACGGTGCGGACCTCGGCATCGGCGACCACGAGCACCTCCGCCGAGTCGGGGTCGACACTGGCCACCGCCGAGGTGATCACCTCACCCTCGGACTCCATGTCGGCCTCGTTGACAGACGCCACGATGTCGCCCATCGCCTGCTCGAACTCCCCGGCGAACTTCGTCGTCAGCAGCTCGCGGACCCGGCCCTGGTAGTCGTCGATCGTCTTGGAGTCGTAGTTGTTCACCTCGACCGCGAACCGTTCTGCTGCGCGCACCACGTCGTTGCGGGCCTGCTCGGTCGCGGTCACCTCCTCGAAACGGGGTCGCAGCACGACCAGCTGGACCACCACCGCGACGATCGCGAGGACGGTCAGGGAGGCCAGCACCAGCGCGATACCGCGGCTGAGACGTGCGCTGATCGGGCCGGACGAGACCGGGTCAGGCCCCGTCGCAGGCTCGGAGGCGCGGTGTTCGTCAGTCATGTCCCTCAGTGGCTCTCGGTGGCTCTCGGTGGCTCTCGGCGTTCTCAGCGGGTCGTCCGGGCGTCGTCCGCGTCTCCGGCGAGCGGCTGCAGCAGCAACCATTTCCACGACTGCTCCCCGAACAGGGACTGCGCGCCTCCCGTGTAGGTCACGTCGTCGCTCGGTCCGCGGTCGGTGTAGCTCACGCTGCCCGTGTCGCGATCGTACGTGCCGACCACCGGGGCACGGTACGACGCGGCGGCGCGACGGGGCGCGTGCTGTCCGCCGCGCGCATTGGTCTTGGAGGCCGGCTCGGTGCAGCGGGCGTCCTCGTTCATGGGCCGGTTCGATCCGTCCTGAGGTGACCGCTTGTCGGTCCCCCCGTAACCGCCCGCGCAGACGTGGGGGTCCTGGGTCATGATCAGCCCGAAGTGGGCGTCGTAGAGCCCGGAGCCGGGATCCTTGTCGACGACGGTGTAGCCCCCGGCCACGACGTAGGGATAGACCACGAGAACCATCTCGGCGCCGTCGATGTGCTTGCCGGTGATCTCTCCGGTGGTGACCAGGTTGTTGATCAGCTCGCCGAGGTCGACCTCGTTGTCCTCCAGGAAGGACCGCAGCTGGTTGGCGGTCGCGCTGCCGTTCTCGATGACCGAGCGGAGGTCCTTGTCCGAGGCGACGAGCGTGTCCGAGAACAGCGAGAGGTCCTTGGCGAAGCTCCTGATGGCCGAGGCCTTGTCGAGCTGGGTGGAGAGCACGACATTGCCGTCCTCGAGGAGCGCGGTGGTCACCTCGAAGTTGTCGTTGGCGGTGCGGATGAAGGAGTTGGAGGTGTCGATGATCTGCCCCAGGTCCTCCCCGGTGCCCTTGAAGGCCTTGCCCAGCTCGCCCACGACGGTGGTGAGGCTCTGCTTGTCCACCGAGTTGACGGTGCGGTCGAGGTCGAGGAGCAGCTTGGTCGCGGGGATCGGCGTCTCGGTCCGGTTCAGCGCGATCTCGTCGCCGTCGGCCAGGAACGGGCCGTCGTCGGTCTCCGGGAGCAGGTCGACGTACTGCTCCCCGACCGCGGAGCCGTTGGCGACCAGCGCTCGGGTGTCGGCAGGAATGGCCTCGGTGTCCTTGTCGATGTCGAGCATCACGTCGACACCGGCCTCGGTCAGCTCGAGCTCGCCGACCTGGCCGACGGTGACACCGCGGTAGGAGACCTGAGCCCCCTCGAAGATGCCGCCGGACTCCGCGAAGTGGGCGGCCACCTGATAGGTGTCGTCGAAGAAGAGCCGGTCGAGCCGGGCGTACCGGGCACCGACGTAGGCGACCCCCACCATGGTGATGAGCACGAAGATGACCAGCTGGATCCTGGTGCGCCGGGTGATCATCGCTGCACCATCCCCCACACGAGGAGGGGCGCGAGCTCGCTGTCGTAGCGCGGGTCGCGGCTCATCGCCTTCTCCGCAGCGCTCGGTCCTGTGCCCACCGGGGCCCGGCCAAGCCCTGGGAGGGTCGGCACCGGCAAGGTCGGAAGGGTCGGGACCGGCACGCTCGGTGTGGGGACCGGGAGGGTGCTCGGGTCAGGGATCGTGGGCAGGTCCGGGACCTGGCCGATGAACTCGCACACCGGGTTGTCGGCGTTCCTGGGCTTCTTGCACTGCGCCCGCAGGCGCTCCAGGAGGTTGACGTCGTCGAGCACCTTGCGGCAGGCAGCACTGAGGGGCTTGCCGCTCTGCAGACACTTCTGCACGTCGGTGAGGACCTCCACCGGGTCGGGCAGCCCCTCACACAGCGGGTCCAACGGTGTCTCGGCGCACACCTCCGGGATCTCGGGGGGCCCACCCTCACCCGTCAGATCGAGGTCGAGCTGGACCGAGAGGTTGGTGTAGTCGCCCATGTGGAGGTTGCGGGCCTGGGCGGGGTTCTTGCCGACCACGGCATCCACGAACGGGTAGGTGAGGAAGACCTGGAGCGACTTGGGCAGGGCGTCACCCGCCTCGGCCAGCTTCGTCAACGTCGGCGCCAGTGACTCCAGGCTGGCGATCGTCGTCGCCTTGGAGTCCCGGATGACCTTCGTGCCGACCGAGCTCAGCTCGGTGAGGGCCTTGAGCATCTTGACCAGGTCGTCGCGCTGGCGGTCGACCGATGCCAGTGCCTCGGGCATGTTGTCGAGCGCCGACTTGATGGTCTTCTCCTGGTCGTTGAGCGAGATCGAGAGGCGGTTGAGGCTCTCGATCGCCCGGATGATGGCCCCCTTGTTGTCGTCGAGCTGTCCCATGAAGGTGTCGAGCTGCTCGAGCACCGACTTCACGTTGCTCTCGCGGCCTTCGAGCGCCTTGCTCAGCTCGACCGAGATGGTCTTGAGCTGGGCGACCCCGCCGCCGTTGAGCAGGAGCGACATCGCGGCGAGCACCTCCTCCACCTCGGGGTTGCGGCCGCTGCGCTCGAGCGGGATGTTGTCACCCTCCCCGAGGCGGGCCTGGCTCGCGCCCGACGGGGGTGCCGCGAGGGAGACGAACTTCTCTCCGAGCAGGCTGGTCTGACGGATGTTGGCGACGGCGTTGTCGGGCAGCACGACGTCGCCACGCACCAGCACCGTGACTTCGGCGGCGTACCCGTCGAGCTCGATGCGATCGACCCGCCCGACGGTCACGTCGTCGACCTTGACCGCCGACTGCGGCACGAGGTCGAGAACGTCGTTGAACTGCACGGTGACGGCATAGGGGTCGTCGCCCACGTCTGCGCCACCTGGCAGCGGCAGGTTGTAGACGGAGAACTCACAGCCCGTCACGGCGACCGCGCCGACGACGGCCAGGACGGTGGCCCGGACGACCCGGGATCGGATGCTCATCGGTCCTCCACCTCCACGATCCCGGCCAGGGACCGATCCACGTGCTCGATGTCGGTCACGTCGGTCGAGCGTCGGGCACTGCCCAAGGCTGCGGTGCGCGGGAGTGCCTGCTGAAGCAAGTCACAGCTCTTCTTCGGGGTGGGGGTCTGGGCCAGCATCGAGCAGAGCACCAGCGCCGGGTCGTTCTCGAGGTCGGCGATGTTCTCGCCGATGTTGGTGCGGGTGTCGAGCGTGCCGGTCTTCGGGTTGTAGGTGTGGAACAGGTTGGACAGGGCCACGGGTGCTGTCCCCAGGGTCTGGTCGAGCGCGGCACGCTGCTTCACCAGGATCTTGGCGACCTTGTTGAGCCCCGTGATGTTCTCCGAGAGGGACTCCCTGTTGTCCTTCACGAACGACGAGACCTCACGCGTGGCGACCGAGAGGTTCTTCAGCGCCGCCGCGAGGTCCTGGCGCTCGTCCTCGAGCAGGTCCGATGCACCCACCAGCGAGTCGTTGAAGTTGCGCACCGTCTTGTCGTTGTCGGCGAGAGCCTCGACGAAGCGCTGCATCTCGCGCGCGGTGCCGAACAGCTCCTCCTTGTTGTTCTCCAGCGTCCCGGTGAACTTGCCGAGGTTCTTGATCGTGCGGTGGAACTGTTCACCCTGGCCGCCGAAGTTCTCCGCGGTCGAGTCCAGCAGGCTGGTCAAGGCGCCGTCCCGGTTCGCCCCGTCGGGTCCCAGCGCGACCGTGAGGTCGTCGATGCTCTGGTAGATCTCGTCGAGCTCGAGGGGAGTCGAGGTCTTGTCGGTGGACAGCTCTGCACCGCTCGCGAGCACCTTGCCGCCGGTGTAGACCGGCGTCAGCTGGACGAACCGGTCTCCGACGATGGAGGGCGTGATGATGACAGCCTCCGCGTCCGCAGGCACCTTGTACTTCGCGTCGTAGGACATCCGCACGGTGACGTCGGTGCCCGTGGGGGTGACCGACTCGACCGTCCCGACCGGCACTCCGAGAATCCGGACGTCCGAACCCTCGTAGAGGGAGACCGTGCGCGGGAAGGACGCGGTGAGCATCTTCTGCTCGGGGCCGCGCTGAAGCAGCAGCAGGCCGGCGGTGGCGACGATCACGAGAACCGTGACGATGGAGAGGACCCGCGTGAATCCCCTGACGGCGGGTTTCGTTGCCATCTCAGCGCCCTCCTTCCCGGTTGAGGCCACCGGGGACGGTCAGGCCACCACCCTCGAGCAGGTTGGGCACCGGGGGGAGGTTCTGGATGTAGGTGTCGAACCAGGGCCCGTTGCCCAGAGTGCTGGCAAAGACCCGGTAGAACGGCGCCATCAGCCGCAGGCTGTTGTCGAGGTTCTCCTGGTTCTTGTTGAGCACGTCGACAACGCTGTCCAGGTGCTCGAGCGCAGGCCCGAGGTCCTCACGGGTGTCGCGGACCAGACCCGTCAGCTGGACGGACAGCTGGCTCGTCGCATCGAGCAGGTCACTGACCGCTTGTCGCCGTGCGACCAGCGCTCGGAACAAGACGTCCCCGTCCTTCATCAGCTCGACGAGGTCCTGACGCCGGTCGCCCAGGACACCGGAGACCTTGCGCAGGTTGCCGAGCAGCGTGTTGAGCTGCTCGTCGCGCGCGGCGATGTTGGCCGAGAGGTCCGAGACCCCCCGCAAGGCTGCCCGGAACTCCTCCGGCGTGTTCTCGGTGAGCTCGGCGAGCGTGGTGAGCGACGTCGCGAGCTGATCGGTGTCGATCCGCTCCGAGCGGTCGGCAAGACCGGCGAACGCGTCCACGACGTCGTACGGCGACGTGGTGCGCGAACGAGGGATCTCCGTGCCCTCGGCCAGCTGGCCAGGCCCCTGCGGCACGAGCGAGAGGTACATGGCGCCGAGCAGGGTCTTCACCCGGATGTCGGCGCGGGTCCCGTCGCCGAAGTCGACGCCCCGCTCGACGAGGAACTCGACCTTGACGTGGTCGCCGTCGAGGTCGACGGTCTTGACCTTGCCGACCCGGACACCGGCGACGCGCACCTCGTCGTTGGCCTTGAGGCCACCGGCCTCACTGAAGGCGGCGTAGTAGGTGTCTCCACCGCCGATCAGCGGCAGGTCCTCGGCGCGGAAGGCCGCCATGATGAACGCTGCGATGACCACGAGGCTGACCGCCCCGATGATGACGGGGTTGCGCTCACGGAACGGGGTGCTCACTGGAGGTCACACCTCGCTCCACCGGTCTTGTAGTCCACTGGCACGTTGACGCCCGCGGGCAGCTTCACCTGACCCTTGAAGTTGCAGAGGTAGAAGTTGAACCAGGAGCCGTAGATCGCGGTCCGGCCGATCTTCTCCAGCTTGATCGGGAGCACCTGAAGGGCACGGTCGATCTCCTCCTTGCCTGCGTCCAGGTTGCCCGCGACCTTGCGCAGCTGCTTGACGTCGCGGGTCAACCCGGGCCTGATCCCGGTGACGAGGTCGGAGGTCTCGACGGCCAGGGCGGAGACGGAGTCGAGCGAGCCGAGGATGGCCTCGCGGTCCTGGGAGAGTCCGCCGACGAACCGGCGCAGCTTGATGACGAGGTCGGAGAGCTCGTCGTCGCGGTCGCCGAGGGTGACCATGACCTGGTTGAGGTTGTCGATCAGGTCGCCGATGACCTGGTCGCGGCTGGCCAGCGTCGTGGTCACCGAGGCGGTGTTGGCCAGCAGGCTCTCCAACGTGCCTCCCTCGCCCTGGAAGACCGTGACGATCTCGTAGGCGAACTTGTTGACGTCCGCCGGAGACAGCGCCTCGAAGAGCGGCTTGAAGCCGTTGAACAGCACGGTGAGGTCGAGCGCCGGCGCAGTGCGTGCCAGCGGGATGGTCTCGTCCTCCTGCAGGGGGGTGTCAGCGCCCGCGCCCTGGGTCAGGGCGATGTAGCGCTGGCCCACGAGGTTGCGGTAGCGGACGGTGGCCCTGGTGCTGTCGGTGAGCGGGTGGTCGCTGTCCACCTTGAACGTGACCAGGGCATTGGTCCTGTCGACGATCTCGATGTCCTGGACGTTGCCGACCTTGACGCCGGCGACACGCACGTCGTCACCGCTGTTGACACCGGTCGCGTCCGTGAAGACCGCCTTGTACTGCTTGGTCTCACCGAAGGTGACGTTGCCGATCGTCACGACCAGCAGGCCGGTCGCGATCGTCGTGACGACGATGAACGTGATGAGCTTGGTGGCGTCGATGGCAGTGCGTCGGTCCAGGAGCTTCATCGCACGCTCACCTCCGAACCGCGGGTGAGGGGACCGAGCAGCAGCGCAGCCACGTCGGGGACGTCACCTGGGGAGACTCCCATCACGGGGCCCGCGACGGCGTTGACGACCGTCCGCTCGGCCCGGGTGCCGGCGAAGCCGGAGGTCAGGTCGGGTCCGGTGGTCGACGCGGCGCCGAACGCCGCCGGCCGCTTGGCGACGCTCCCGCCCTGCACACCCGTCTGCAGGGGTGGGGCGTAGCGGTCTCCGGGCAGGTTGGCCTGGCTGTAGCTCGGTGCGGCTCGGCAAGCGGCGTCTGACATGGGTCCGCCCTTCTCGTCGAATGCCGGCGCGTCTGCCGGCCCGTAGCCTCGCGGCTGACGCGGGATCGTCTCGAGGTTGATGTGCAGGGTGTAGCCGCGGTAGGCGTTCTCCATCGTCGGCACCCAGTCGGTCATCGTCTGCAGGAGGCAGGGGTACTCGGGGGCGTACTTCTCCAGCACCGGCAGCTGCGCGGCACCCTGCTGACTGAGCCGGATGATGTTGTCGCCGTTGGCTTCCAGGAAGTCCTTGCTCGTCGAGGAGAAACCCGCCACGTCGGAGAAGAACGCCTGGATCTTCTGCTCCTTCTCCACGAACGTCTCCCCCGTGCGCACCGAGTTGCGCAGCAGGTTCGCCAGATCGGGAAGCACGTCGCGGTAGACCTCCGAGACCTGACCGAGCTTGCGCAGGTCATCGACCAGCAAGGGGATCTTGGGATTGGTCCGGCGCAGGTAGTCATCGAGCACCACCAGGTTGTTCCCGATGTCCTCGCCACGACCCTCCAACGCCGTCGCGATGGCCGTCAGGGTGTAGTTCAGCTGCTCCGGCTGCACCGTCCGCAACAACGGATAGATGTCCGAGAGCACCTTCTCCACCTCGATCGCCACCTCCGACTCCGCGATCACCGAACCGGCCGAGATCGACTCCGCCGAGGGCGACTCAGGCACCTGCAGGTCGACGTACTTCTCCCCGAACAGCGTCTTCGGGATGATCCGCGCGGTCGCGTTGGCGGGGATGATGTGGGCCTGGGCCGGGTCGATCGCGAGATCCAAGGTGGCACCGTCACCATGGGTGTCGATCTCGCGTACGTCGCCGACGATGACCCCCCGGATCTTGACGTCGGCGAGGGCCGGCAGCTGAAGACCGATGCTCGAGGTGGTCAAGGTGACCGGGACGTAGTCGACGAACTTCTTGGTGAAGACGGCATAGGTCCCCCACACGAACAGGAGCACCAGGGCGAGGAAGGCCACCCCGAGGACGCGGTGGCCACCGAGCGAGACGAGGGAGCGCCTCATCGAGCGCTCACCTCCCCCCACGGCGCGATGTGCTTGCCGACCGGGTAGTCGACCCCGGTGTCGAGGGCCGGCACGAGACGGTACGGCGGCAGGGCGTCCTGGTCGTTGCGGCCGTTCATGGCGTCGTTGCAGTCCTGGAGGTCGATGTGCAGAGCAAGGAAGGCCACACCGAGCACCCGGTGCTCGGCGGCCATGAGAGAGGAGCTGCGCGTCATCCGGCTAGCCCGCCAGCCGGACGGTGGTGGTGGTGCCCCAGATCGCCATCGACAAGAAGAGGTCGATGACGTTGATGGCGACGATCGAGGTCCGGACGGCGCGGCCGACCGCCAGCCCCACGCCCGCGGGTCCACCCGAGGCGTTGTAGCCGTGGTAGCAGTGGATCAAGATGATGACGACAGCGAAGACCAGCACCTTCCCGAAGGACCACAAGACGTCGCCGGGCGGCAGGAACTGGTTGAAGTAGTGGTCATAGGTGCCGGGCGACTGTCCGAAGAACTGGGTCACGGTCAGCCGGGTCGCGAAGTACGACGACAGCAGTCCGACCACGTAGAGCGGGACGACGGCGATCAGACCGGCGATGATGCGGGTCGTGACCAGGAACGGCAGCGACGGGATCGCCATCACCTCGAGGGCATCGACCTCCTCGGAGATCCGCATGGCGCCGAGCTGGGCGGTGAACCCGCAACCGACGGTGGCGGCGAGAGCGATGCCTGCGACGAGTGGGGAGATCTCCCGGGTGTTGAAGTAGGCCGAGACGAAGCCCGAGAAGGCGGCGGTGCCGATCTGGTTGAGCGCGGCATAGCCCTGGAGCCCCACCTCCGTCCCGGTGAAGAACGCCAGCGCCGTGATGACCCCGACCGTCCCACCGATGACGGCGAGCGCTCCCGAGCCGAGAGTCACCTCGGCGAGGAGACGCAGGATCTCCTTCTTGTAGCGACGGATCGTGCGCGGGGTCCAGGCGAGCGCCCGGATGTAGAACGCCAGCTCCTCACCCAGGTTGTCCAGGGCGCGCATCGGCCTCTGGTAGACGTCCTTCACAGCCATGTCCGGTGCACCTCCCTCATCCTGTCTTCGGCGGCACGAGCTGGAAATAGATCGCGCTCATGACGAAGTTGACGATGAACAGGAGCATGAACGTGATGACGACCGCCTCGTTGACGGCGTCGCCGACGCCCTTCGGCCCGCCTGCAGCATTCATGCCCTTGTAGGCCGCCACGATCGCGGCGATCAACCCGAACACGACGGCCTTGGCCATGCCTTGCCACAGGTCCGGCAGCTGGGCCAGCGCGGTGAAGCTGGCGAGGTAGGCGCCCGGCGTGCCGTCCTGGAGCACCACGTTGAAGACGTAGCCGCCGGCGACACCGACGACGCTGACGAGGCCGTTGAGGAAGACCGCCACGAGCATGGTCGCGAGCACCCTCGGCACGACGAGCCGCTGGATGGGGTCGATGCCCAGCACCATCATCGCGTCGAGCTCCTCGCGGATCTTGCGGGCCCCGAGGTCGGCGGCGATCGCCGAGCCTCCGGCTCCGGCGATCAGCAGGGAGGTGGCGATCGGCCCCGCTTCCCGGACCACGGCGAGCACAGCCGCCGAGCCGGTGAAGGACTGCGCGCCGAACTGCTTGATCAGGCCGCCGACCTGGAGCGCGATGACTGCGCCGAACGGGATGGCGACCAGGGCGGCGGGCACGATCGTGACCGAGGCGATGAACCAGGCCTGCTGGAGGAACTCCCGCATCTGGAAGGGCCGCCGGAACAGGTTGCGGGCCACGTCGAGACCGAAGGCGAAGAGCTTGCCGGCGGTCCCGATCGGGGCGAGAACCCGCGAGGACGTCAGGGTGGACACCGGCGATCAGGCTCCGGTCGTCATCGGCATGTTGGGCTCGAAGGAGCCGGGGGGCGGGGTCACGCCGTTCTCGCGGCACCACACACCGGGCGGACGCTGGCTCCTGCGGGGGACGCCGTTGGAGGGCTCCTGCTGCAGCGGGATGGGCGGCAGCGGCGGCAGCTCCTGGCCCTCCTCGGCCGCGAGCTCGTCGGCGTCCTTCTCCTCCGACATGCCGATGGGCCCGATGACCTGGGCATTGAGGAACTGCCGGACCACGGGCTCCTCGGAGGAGAGCAGCATCTCGCGCGGCCCGAACATCGCCAGGTGCTTGTGGTAGAGCAGGCCGATGTTGTCGGGCACGGTGCGGGCGGTGTTGACGTCGTGGGTGACGATCAGGAAGGTCGCGTCGATCTGCGCGTTGAGGTCGATGATGAGCTGGTTGAGGAACGAGGTCCGCACCGGGTCGAGCCCGGAGTCCGGCTCGTCGAAGAGCACGATCTCGGGGTCGAGCACGAGGGCGCGGGCGAGTCCGGCCCGCTTGCGCATCCCTCCGGAGATCTCGCCGGGAAGCTTGGTCTCGGCCCCGATCAGGCCGACCAGGTCCATCTTCTCCATCACGATGTCGTTGATCTGGGACTCGGACTTCTTGGTGTGCTCGCGCAGCGGGAAGGCGACGTTGTCGTAGAGGGTCATCGAGCCGAACATGGCGCCGTCCTGGAACAGCACGCCGAACAGCTTGCGGATCTCATAGAGGTCGCGCTCCGAGCAGGAGGCGATGTCGGTGCCCTCGATGAGGATGCTGCCGCGGTCGGGCTTGAGGAGACCGATGAGGGTCTTGAGGAAGACCGACTTGCCCGTGCCCGAGGGACCCAGCATCACGCAGATCTCACCGGCAGGGATCGTCAAGGTGACGTCGCCCCAGATGAGTTGCTTGCCGAAGGACTTGGTCAGTCCGTCGACCTTGATCTCGACGCCCACGAGCGTCCCTCCCTAGTGTTCCGGCTTGCTGCGCGGGCCCGAGAAGGACGCCGTACGACGGACGGGTCTCGAGCCAGGTCCTGCCCATGATTACCAACGAGTAAACGACCGCGAGGTTACGGTGCTCACACTCTCCATGGCCAGGGGGCCGGTCGCTTCGCTCCCCCGCACGACGCCGAAACGGCGGCCGCTGCCCGGTGAGGGGCAACGACCGCCGTCGCGGCGATGCTGTGCCGGGTCCAGCCGGTCAGTCAGTGACCGGTGGGGTCCAGCAGGGTGAGGCGTCGGGTCACTTGACCGAGACGGTGGCGCCGGCGCCCTCGAGGGCGTCCTTGGCCTTCTCGGCAGCTTCCTTGGTGACCTTCTCCAGGATCGGCTTCGGAGCGGCCTCGACCAGCTCCTTGGCCTCCTTGAGGCCGAGGCTGGTGAGCGCGCGGACCTCCTTGATGACGTTGATCTTCTTCTCGCCGGCAGCCTCGAGGACGACGTCGAACTCGTCCTGCTCGGCGGCTTCCTCGGCGCCGGCGCCGGGAGCGGCGGCACCAGGCGCGGCAACCGCGACCGGGGCAGCGGCGGTGACGCCGAAGGTGTCTTCGAACTGCTTCACGAACTCGCTGAGCTCCAGGAGGGTCATCTCCTTGAAAGCGTCGAGCAGCTCGTCGGTGCTGAGCTTCGCCATGGTGGCGTTTCCTTCCGTTGTGCTGGTCCGTGCGGGCGCCCGGACCGAGGGGTGTCGGTTTGGGTTACTCGGGTTCTCAGCCCTCGTCGGAGGTCTCGGCCGCAGCCGGGGCCTCCTCGGTCTCGGCGGCGGGCGCCTCGTCCGTGGGGGTGTTCTCCGTCGTCTCGGACGTCTCCGCCGGCACCTCGTCGGCAGCGGCCGGCGTACCGGCCCCACCTGCGAGGATCGACGGGTCCTGCTCGGCCTTGGCCTGCAGCGCACCCGCGAGACGGGCGGCCTGGGCGAGAGGCGCGTTGAGCAGGTAGACGGCCTGGCTGAGGGACGCGAGCATGCCGCCCGCGAGCTTCGCGAGAAGCACCTCACGGGACTCGAGGTCCGCCAGCTTGGCGATCTCCGTCGCGTCGAGCGGGTTGCCGTCGAGCACACCGCCCTTGATCACGAGGGAGGGGTTTGCCTTGGCAAAGTCACGCAGCCCCTTGGCCGCCTCGACCACGTCGCCACTGATGAAGGCGATGGCGGTCGGACCGGTGAGGAGGTCGTCGAATCCTTCGACGCCCGCCTCGGTCGCGGCGATCTTGGTGAGCGTGTTCTTGACCACGGCGTAATTGGCGTTCTCGCCGAGGGCGCGCCGCAGGTCCTGCAGCTGCTTCACGGAGAGACCGCGGTACTCGGTCAGGACAGCGCCGGCGGACTCCTGGAATGACTCCACGAGGTCCGCGACGTCGGCTGCCTTGTCTGGCCGCGCCATGGGTCTCCTTCCCTTCACTCAGGTGACACCCGGCGAGGTTCACCGGGCATCCGAGACCGCGCGGAGGAGCCCTGCTACGACGAACGCCCCATGCAGGTGCACGGGGCGTCGGAGCAGGCGGGCCGGGGCCCACCGATTCTCAACTCTCATGTCACCTGCGCAGGCCGCCCGCAACAGCGGGACCTTCGATCGGAGTGACCGGGGCTAGCCTGAGCAAGCCTGGTCACGCCGACAACCGGCGGTCTCTGGTTTCAACGGGGAACTGTACGGGAGCCGCCCGAGGCTGCCAAATCCGGCAACCGGCCGGGCTGGTGCACGCAGGCTCAATTCGACGGATCCGTGTACCGGGACACTCGCCCGGTGCTTCCATGGTGGCGTGGATCTGACTCTCGAGAAGCTCAGTGGTGTCCTGGAACAGGCCGACTACCGCGTTCGCGCGGGCTCGCACGCCGTGGCCCGCCTCTGGCCGACGGGATTCGACATCCTCGACATGAACCTCAGCGGCGGCTTCCGCTCGGGGGAGCTGGTGCTGATCGGCGGTCCCCAGGGCCTGGGCAAGACGACGTGGGCGATGCAGGTGGCCCGCAACGTGGCCCGCTCCGGCCGCTCGGTGGTCATCTTCTCCTACGAGCACGACCTGCAGACGCTGCTGATCCGGCTCGTGGCACTGGAGGCGGGGCTGCTCGGCGCCCCTGACGCGCCCAGCCTCAACCGGATCCGCCAGTCCTTCGAGTGTGCCGACGGGCTGACCGGTTCACTCAGTGAGCGCCTCGCCGAGACCGACGGCGGGGCCAAGGCCCTCGAGATCGTGAAGGAGTACGCCGACCGCCTCGTCATGCACCGCTCCACCGGGTCGAAGACAGACCTCGCGGCGATCACCGAGGCGATCGACGCGGTCCACCAGGACACCGGTCAGCTGCCGCTGGTCATCGTCGACTACCTGCAGAAGGTCGCGGTGCCCGGTGTCTACGACGAGATGCAGCGGATCACCTCGGTGGTCGAGGGGCTCAAGGACCTCGCTCTCGACCACGACGTACCGATCCTCGCCGTCGTCGCCGCCGACAAGGAGGGCATCCAGGCGGGCAAGCGCCTGCGGGTGCACAACCTGCGCGGCTCCTCCGCGCTCGCCTACGAAGCCGACACGGTCCTGCTGCTCAACGACAAGTTCGACGTGGTCGCCCGGCACCACCTGGTCTACAACGTCGGCAACGTCGAGCGCTTCAAGAACTGGGCGGTGCTGACGGTCGAGAAGCACCGCAACGGCCAGGCAGGGATCGACATGGAGTTCGAGAAGCGCTTCGAGTTCAGCCGCTTCGACACCGACGGTCGGATCGTGGCAGAACAGCTCACCGACGAGCGCGTGTTCATCGAGTAGCTCACTGACTGCGGCTTGATTTCAGGCCGTGGTGGCTGAGTTTCACGGCAACGGTGGCTGGGTTTCACGCGCTCCGTGGGGGCCTCGACGCGCGCCTGCGGCTCGGCTCCCATGACGCCGCTGAGGGGTCAGTTTCCCGTCGCTCGCCTTGCGGCTCGCTCCAGGAGACCGACCCCTCAGCTCGTGGTGCCTGGTGACCTCTGCAGGTCCGTTACCCCTGCGGGTCCGTTGATCAGTCGTCGTCCTCGCCGGTGACGTTGCGGGTCTTGTTGGGGTCGACCTGGACACCGGGACCCATCGTCGTGGAGAGGGTGACCTTCTTCAGGTAGCGACCCTTGGAGCTCGACGGCTTGAGCCGCAGCACCTCCTCGAGGGCGGCCGCGTAGTTCTCCGCGAGCTGTGCCTCGGAGAAGGAAGCCTTGCCGATGATGAAGTGCAGGTTGGCGTGCCGGTCGACGCGGAACTCGATCTTGCCGCCCTTGATGTCCGAGACGGCCTTGGCCACGTCGGGGGTGACCGTGCCGGTCTTCGGGTTGGGCATCAGGCCGCGGGGGCCCAGCACCCGGCCCAGGCGGCCGACCTTGCCCATCATGTCCGGCGTGGCGACGAC
The DNA here is from genome assembly GCA_963834315.1 of uncultured Actinomycetota bacterium. GTDB lineage: Bacteria > Actinomycetota > Actinomycetes > Propionibacteriales > Nocardioidaceae > Nocardioides_B. The sequence goes on from CAWIAY010000009.1 coordinate 42,014, forward strand.
GGCGTCGAAGTCCAGCCAGCCGCCGTTGACCTTCTCGATGAGCTCGTCGCCACCGACGATGTCGGCGCCGGCCTCGCGGGCGGCGTCCGCCTTCTCGGCGTTGGCGAACACCAGCACCCGGGCGGTCTTGCCGGTGCCGTGCGGGAGGTTGACGGTGCCGCGCACCATCTGGTCGGCCTTGCGCGGGTCGACGCCCAGGCGCATGGCGACATCGACGGTCTCGTCGAACTTCTTCTTGCTGCCGGCCTTGGCGAGCTTGATCGCCTCGAGCGGGGTGTGGAGCGCGTCCTGGTCGAAGGTCTCGGAGGCGGCTCTGTAAGTCTTGCTGCGCTGCATGTCTGGTTCCTTAGGTGTTGAGTCCAGGTGTGGTGCGGACCAGCGCGGTCCTCCCACGTGTGCGTGTCGTGCGGACGACGTCAGTCGGTGGTGACGCCCATCGAGCGGGCGGTGCCCTCGACGATCTTCATCGCCGCGTCGATGTCGTTGGCGTTGAGGTCGGGGAGCTTCGTCGTCGCGATCTCGCGCACCTGGTCCTTGGTCAGCTTGCCGACCTTCTCCTTGTGCGGGACGCCGGAGCCCTTCGAGAGACCAGCCGCCTTCTTGATCATCTCAGCCGCCGGAGGCGTCTTGGTGATGAAGGTGAACGAGCGGTCCTCGTAGATGGTGATCTCGACGGGGATGACATTGCCACGCATGGCCTCGGTCTGGGCGTTGTAGGCCTTGCAGAACTCCATGATGTTCACGCCGTGGGGGCCGAGCGCCGTGCCGACCGGCGGAGCCGGCGTCGCGGCACCGGCCTGGAGCTGCACCTTGACCAGTGCGGCGATCTTCTTCTTCGGAGGCATTGCTTCTTCTTTCTCTTGTGGTCATGACGGGAACGGTCTTCCCTGCCACCTGGGTGTTTCGTGTTTCGTCCTGCTGGTGTTTCGTGACGCTTCCCGCACTCCCTCGCTTCGCTCAGGTGTACGGCGCGCTCCTCAACCCCAGCGCGTCCTCTGACGGGTCAGAGCAAGCTCTGTCCCCTCAGACGCGCTGGATCTGGCTGAAGCTCAGCTCGACCGGAGTCTCCCGGCCGAAGATCTCGACGAGAGCCTTGACCCTCTGCGACTCGGCGTTGATCTCGGTGATGGTCGCGTGGAGCGTGGCGAACGGACCGTCGACCACCATGACCGAGTCGGAGACGTCGAAGTCGGCGACCTCGACCTTCTTCTTGGTCGCGGTCGCACCTGCGCCGCCGGGCTGGTCGGGCGTGGCCGCCTCGGCCTCGGCGACGATGGCCGGGGCGAGCATGCTCTCGACCTCGTCGAGACTCAGCGGAACGGGCTGGTGGCTGTGGCCGACGAAGCCGGTCACCGAGGGCGTGTGGCGCACGGCCGACCAGGACTCGTCGGTGAGGTCCATCCGGACCAGGACATAGCCCGGCAGGACGGTGCGCTTGACGAGCTTGCGCTGACCGTTCTTGATCTCCGCGACCTCTTCGGTCGGGACGATCACCTCGTGGATGTAGTCCTCCATGTTGAGGGAAGTCGTGCGGTTCTCCAGGTTGGCCTTCACCCGGTTCTCCATGCCGGAGTAGGTGTGCACCACGAACCAGTCGCCGGGCTTGGACCGCAGCGCCTCGCGGAACTCCTCCAGCGCGTCGGCGGCCGGAGCCTCGACCGCGTCCTCGCTGTCCTCGACCGCGTCCTCGCCGTCCTCGGCGCCCGCCTCCTCGATCTCCTCCGCGGCGCTCACGGCGTCGGACTCCGCCGACTCGTCGGCCTCGTCGGCCGCCTCGTCGGGGGTCTGGTCGTCGGTCCCGTCCGGGGTCTCGTCGCCGGGCACGGCCGGGGCCTCGTCGCCGTCCTCGACGGGGGCGTCGTCGGCGAGGACCTCCGCGGCCTCCTCGGTCACGGTTTCACTCGCGGGAGCGTCGTCCGCCGGCACCTCGTCGACCGGGGTGGCGGTGTCGGGCTGGTCGTCATACGACTGCGACACGGTTACTCATTCACCTTCACTGTTGATGCTGCGGGGTTGCGCGATGGGGTCCTCGGCGCGCGGTCAGCCGAAGACGGCGAAGACCAGCTTTCCGAAGCCGAGGTCGAGCAGCGAGACGATCGACATGACCACGATCACGAAGACCATGACCACGATGAAGTAGGTGACCAGCTGTTGCTGGGTCGGCCACACGACCTTGCGGAGCTCGGCGACGACCTGGCGGTAGAACGTGGCCGGGCTCGTGCGCTTGTCCCGCGACTGGCTTCCGCCAGACGTCGACACCGAACGGCTGTCCGCCACTGCTGTTCACCTCTCGCTGTGTTCGTGGGTCATCTCGACTCCATGATCGCCCATGATCTCCCACACGGGTCTCGCAGGGCACGAGGGACTTGAACCCCCAACCTTCGGTTTTGGAGACCGATGCTCTGCCAGTTGAGCTAGTGCCCTACGGCGGACCCTGCTCCCGACCGCCGGCCCCGGTGCGGGCCGCGCGCCGAGAAGGTGCGCCGCGCCGTGTCGAGGGCATGGCTGACGAGGGTGAGATCCACCAACGGTGAAGTGTACGGGGAAGGCAGAATGGAAGTCGAACCGAGCGGCACCCGCTGGAGCGCGGGTCACCCGGCCCTCCCACGGAACCCTGGACGACCCGGGTGCACGGACGCCGCTCCTGGTGGAACGATGGGTGCATGAGCTCACCGACCGCCCCGAACCGTCCCCAGGCAGCCAGCCGGATCTCCGCCCGCATCGGCGGGATCGCCGAGTCCGCGACGCTGGCGGTGGACGCGAAGGCCAAGGCTCTCAAGGCGGCCGGGCGGCCGGTCATCGGCTTCGGCGCCGGCGAGCCCGACTTCCCGACCCCGGACTACATCGTGGCCGCTGCCGTCGAGGCGTGCCAGGTGGCCTCGAACCACCGCTACACCCCGGCCGGTGGACTCCCGGAGCTCAAGAAGGCGATCGCCGACAAGACGCTGCGCGACAGCGGCTACGCCGTCGACCCGGCCCAGGTGCTGGTCACCAACGGCGGCAAGCAGGCCATCTACGAAGCCTTCGCCACCGTGCTCGACCCCGGCGACGAGGTGATCGTGCCCGCGCCGTACTGGACCACCTACCCGGAGGCGATCCGGCTCGCCGGCGGCGTGCCCGTGGAGGTCCTCGCCGACGAGACCCAGGACTACAAGGTCACTGTCGAGCAGCTGGAGGAGGCGCGCACCGACCGCACCAAGGTCCTTCTCTTCAACTCCCCCTCCAACCCCACCGGCGCCGTCTACGACCGAGCCGAGACCGAGGCAGTCGGACGGTGGGCTCTCGACAACGGGCTCTGGGTGTTGACCGACGAGATCTACGAGCACCTCGTCTACGACGGCCAGGAGGCTCCCTCGATGCCGGTGGTCGTGCCCGAGCTGGCCGACACGTGCATCGTGGTCAACGGGGTCGCCAAGACCTATGCGATGACGGGCTGGCGCGTCGGCTGGATGGTCGGCCCCCCCGACGTCATCAAGGCTGCGGCCAACCTGCAGTCCCACGCCACGTCCAACGTCGCCAACGTGTCGCAGCGCGCCGCGATCGCGGCTGTGTCCGGCGACCTCTCCGCGGTCGCGGAGATGGGCAAGGCATTCGACCGCCGGCGGCGTCTGATCGTCTCGATGCTCAACGAGATCGACGGCGTCGTCTGCCCCGACCCCAAGGGCGCGTTCTACGCCTACCCGTCGGTCAAGGGCCTCCTCGGCCGCTCGTTCGACGGCGTCACGCCGACCACGTCGACCGAGCTCGCCGAGCTGATGCTCGACAAGGCCGAGGTGGCGGCCGTGCCCGGCGAGGCGTTCGGGTCCCCGGGCTACCTGCGCTTCTCCTACGCCTTGGGCGAGGACGACCTCGTCGAGGGGATCAGCCGGCTGCAGAAGCTCTTCGGCTGAGTGGTCGACTCGACCGCGCGGGACGTGCACGCGCTGCCCAAGGCGCACCTGCACCTGCACTTCACCGGCTCGATGCGGCACTCCACCCTGCTCGAGCTCGCCGCGCGCGACGGGATCGCGCTGCCGGACGCGCTGGTCGAGGACTGGCCCCCTCGGCTCTCCGCGGCTGACGAGAAGGGCTGGTTCCGCTTCCAGCGCCTCTACGACGTGGCCAGGTCTGTGCTGCGCACCGAGGACGACGTCCGCCGCCTCGTGCGGGAGGCCGCGGAGGACGACGTCGTCGACGGCGGGCGGTGGCTGGAGATCCAGGTCGATCCGAGCGGCTACTCGGCACGCTTCGGCGGGATCACGGCGTTCACCGACCTCGTCCTCGACGCAGCGCGGGACGCCACGGTCCACACCGGACTCCCCGTCGCCGTGGTCATCGCGGCCAACCGCATCCGGCACCCGCTGGACGCGAGGACGCTGGCCCGGTTGGCCGCGCAGTACGTCGGGCAGGGCGTGGTCGGCTTCGGCCTCAGCAACGACGAGCGGCGGGGCGTCACCTCCGACTTCGCGCCCGCCTTCGCGATCGCCGAGCGAGCCGGTCTGATGCTGGCACCCCACGGCGGCGAGCTCCTCGGTCCCGAGAGCGTCCGCACCTGCCTGGACCATCTCCATGCCGACCGGCTCGGTCACGGGGTCCGAGCCGCCGAGGACCCGGCGCTGCTCGACCGCATCGTCGAGGCCGGTGTCGCCCTCGAGGTCTGCCCGGTCTCGAACGTGGCTCTGGGCGTCTACAGCGACTTGTCCTCCGTGCCGCTGCCCACCCTGCTCGAGGCAGGAGCGACCATCGCACTCGGCGCGGACGATCCGCTGCTCTTCGGTTCCAGGCTGGCCGGCCAGTACGCCACCATGAGGGCCGCACACGACCTGAGCGACGCGACCCTCGCCGAGCTGGCCCGGATGTCGGTGCGGGCCTCCCGGGCGCCGGAGGACCTGCGGAGGTCGATCCTCCACGACATCGACGGCTGGTTGGCACAATCGTGCCCATGACGACGCCACCAGAGCCCGGGAGCCCCGACGGCGAGCCGGACCCGAGCACCCAGCCGTTGGGCTACTGGGAAGGGCAGGCGCACCAGCCGCCGCCGGCGTCCGGCTACCCGCCGCCGCCCCGGGCAACCCTCCGCCCGGGATGGCCTACCCGGTCGCGCCCGGGCAGCCGGGCCGCGTGCCTGACCATCCCAAGGCGACGACGGCCCTCGTCGTCGGACTGATCGCCCTGGTGGGTGGCCTCGTCTGCGCGGTACCCCTCTTGGCGGGACCGTGGGCCTGGGTCATCGGTCGCCGGGCGGTGCGCCAGATCGATGCCGAGCCGACCCGCTTCGGCGGCCGTGGCGTCGCCATGGCCGGCTATGTGCTCGGCGTGATCGCGACGATCCTGCTGCTGCTGGGGATCATCGCGTTCGTGGGCCTCATCGCGCTCCTGGTCGCGGCACCCTCCGGCAGCTTCTCGGAGGGCGGCACGGTCACCTCGCTGTGACCGGCAGGTCGCAGCCGACCAGGAGTGGGCTCGTTGACGAGCCACACGCCGAACCGCTCGCTCACTCCTCGCTGCACCTCACCGGCCAGGGCGAGCAGGTCGGCGGTCGCTGCGTTGCCGCGGTTGGTCAGCGCCAGGGTGTGCTTGGTGGACAGCGAGACCCGGTCGTTGCCGTAGCCCTTGGCGAACCCGGCGTGCTCGATCAGCCAGGCGGCGCTCGTCTTGACGGTGCCGTCCGGTTGCTCCCACGCGGGGGCGCCCGCGGGCACGTCCGCGGCGTCGAGGACCGGGTTGGTGAAGAACGAGCCGGCACTCCAGGTGTCGTGGTCCTCGGGGTCGAGCACCATCCCCTTGCCGGCCCGGAGCGCCAGGACGGCGTCGCGCACCTCGCGTGCCGGCGCCCGGCCCCCGGCATCCACCGCGAGCCTCGCGGCCAGCTCGCCGTACCGCAGCGGCGCCCCGAGGTCGCCGAGGGGGAACTGGAAGGTCACCTCGAGGACGACGTAGCGCCCGAGGTCGCGCTTGAAGCGGCTGGTGCGGTAGCCGAAGCCGCAGTCGGCCACGGCGAGCGTGCGGTACGCCGCGTCGACCCGGTCCCAGCAGCGCACCGACGCCACCGTGTCGGCGACCTCCTGGCCGTAGGCACCGACGTTCTGCACCGGTGTCGCCCCGACCGAGCCCGGGATACCCGAGAGCGCCTCGACCCCGACCCAGCCCTCCTCGACAGCTCGCCGGACGAGGTCGTCCCAGACCTCACCCGCCGCCACCGTCACGAACGCGCCGCCGCAGGTGTCCTCCGCCACCGTGACACCCCGGGTGGCGACGCGCACGACGGTCCCGTCGAAGCCCTCGTCGGCGACCACGAGGTTGCTGCCGCCGGCGAGCAGCAGCAGCGGCGTCCCGGAGGCGTCGGCCTCACGGACGGCTGCGACCAACCCCTCGGCGGTGTCCGCCTCGACCCAGTCGCGGGCTGGTCCACCGAGCCGCAGCGTGGTGTGGGCGGACAGGTCAGGCAACGATGACCGCCTTGGAACCGCCCAGCACCTTCTCGTCACCGCAGGTGACGACCAGCGCGACCTGGACACCCGCCTCGGTGACCTGCTTGACCGTCCCGGCCACGCGCACCACGACGCCGGTGTCGTCGTCGGGCACGACGACGGGCTTGGTGAACTTGCAGGACAGCTCGCGCACCCGGCCCGGGCCGCCGGCCCAGGTGTCGAGAGCACGCGCGGCGAGGGCCATGGTGTACATCCCGTGGGCGATGACGCCGGGGAGCCCGACGGACGTGGCCACCCGCTCGGACCAGTGGATCGGGTTGCGGTCGCCGCTGGCGCCGGCGTAGCGCACCAGGTCGGCACGGGTCACGGTGTAGACCTGCTCCGGGAGCTCGTCTCCGGTGTTCACCCCTGGTCCTCCTCAGGTCCGCGGTGCACGAGGGTCGCGTAGGCGGTGCAGACCGGCAGGCCGTCGGCATCGGTGACCTCGCTGCGGGTCCCGATGATGTCGGCGCCACCGATCTGGCGCAGCGTGTCGACGGTGAGGACCGCGGTGAGGTCGTCGCCCACGGCGACCGGGCGGGTGTAGACGAACCGCTGCTCGCCGTGCACGACCCGGTGGAGGGCGATGCCGACGTCAGGGTCCTCCATCAGCCCGGTCATCGCCGCGAAGGCGACGACGATCGGGAACGTCGCCGGCGCTGCGTGACCGTCGTACGTCGACCCGGTGGCGGCCGCGAACTCGCGGACCCGCTCCTCGGTCACGGTGTAGGGCGCCGTCGGAGGGAAGCGACGACCGGCGAGGGAGGGGTCGACAGGCATGGGCCGAGGCTACCGGGGCCAGTTGTCGCAACGCGAAGGAGCGGCACCCCTCAGCGGGGTGCCGCTCCCTCGATGCGGTGGTGCCGGGCCGTCAGCGGGTCTCGCGGTGGCCGGTGTGGGTGCGGCAACGCGGGCAGAACTTCTTCAGCTCCATGCGGTCCGGGTCGTTGCGGCGGTTCTTCTTGGTGATGTAGTTGCGTTCCTTGCAGTCCACGCAGGCCAAGGTGATCTTGGGGCGAACGTCTGAGCTCTTGCTGGCCACGGTGTGCCTCTTCTTGGTCGGTGCTGCCGGTTTGTGCTCCCCAAGTCTGCCCGGTCGTGCAAGACCCTGGCCACCTGAGGCTTGTCTGGTGAGTAGCGGGGGCGGGACTCGAACCCGCGACACCACGATTATGAGCCGTGTGCTCTAACCACCTGAGCTACCCCGCCACCGGGACGGGCCCCGAACGGACTGGTCCGCACGGCTTCCTACCCAGAGCCCCTTTACGGAATCGAACCGTAGACCTTCTCCTTACCATGGAGACGCTCTGCCGACTGAGCTAAAGGGGCAACGCCGCAAGAGAATACACATGGCGCGGGGTGAACATGAAATCGAGACCTCGCCTGCACGAGACCCCTGTCGATGAAGTCTCGCAGCCCCTCCCGCGATGGCGTGGACGGGGGCCTCCCGCCAGGTCCGGGAGCGCGCCTACCAGCGCCAGGTCGCGACCACGTACTCCACTCCGTAGGGGTCGCCCTCGTGGTCGATCCGGGTGACGACCGGCGCGACGACCAGCCCGAGCTCACCGAGCAGCCGCAGCGAGGACCGGCCCCCGACCAGCAGGTCGCGAGCCAGGTCGGCGTCGAGCCCGGCCAGCGCGGACGCATCGCCCGCGTCCAGGGCCCTCACCACCCCCGCGTCGAAGGCGAAGGCACGCTCGTCGAGCGCGCCCGGGCCTCCGGCGACCCGACGGGCGCTGCCCTCCCCCAGGAGCAGCACCGCGGTGCGGTCCGACCGTGACGTCAACGCTGACGCGACCTCGCGGAGCTCCTCGCTGCTCGCGTCGAGGCCGAGCCCCACGAGCTCGGTCGACCCGGTCCACCCGGCGTCGTCGAGCAGTCGCCGACCGACTCCCAGGGGAAGCGGCAGGCCAGGGCCGGTGCGGACGCCCGCGGTCCCGAATCGGCGGACGTCGGGAGAGGCGCCGGCATCGATCGAGCCGGCAGCGATCCTGGCGGGATCCGCCACGCCGGCGACCAGGACGACGCTGTCCACGCCGTGGCTCAGCACCCCGTCCAGGGCGGCGCGACAGGCGGCGCGCAGGTCGGCCACCGGATCGGCGATCCCGCCGAGCTCGCGGAAGAGCAGCGGAGGCGAGGGGCACAGGACCGCCGCGCGGATCATCGCCGCCCCTCGCGCTTCATGCGAGACCCCGGACGGCGCGGGCAGGAGGACGATCACCGCGGATGCTGGCCACCATGTCGAGCACCTCACGGGTCTCGGGCACCTCGTGCACCCGGAAGACCCGGGCGCCCTGCCAGGCGCTGATCGCGGTGGCGGCGAGGGTGCCGACCAGCCGCTCCCCCACGGGCTTGTCGAGCGTCTCGCCGACGAAGTCCTTGTGCGACAACGACACGAGGACGGGCCAGCCGGTGGCGACCATCTCGTCGAGGCGGCGGGTCAGCTCGAGCGAGTGCCAGGTGTTCTTGTCGAAGTCGTGAGCAGGGTCGATCAGCACGCTCTCGCGGGCGACCCCCAGCCCGACGGCACGATCGGCGAGAGCCACCGTGTCGTGGATGGCCGAGGCCACCACGTCGTCGTAGGAGGGACGGTGCGGCGGGGTGCGCGGCGTCGCACCGTTGGTGTGTGTGCAGATCGAGGGCGACACCGGCCGCCGCGGCGACCTGCGCCAGCGCAGGGTCGTGCCCGCCCCAGGCGTCGTTGAGCAGGTCGGCACCCGCCGCGCACACCTCGCGGGCCACCTCGGCCCGCCAGGTGTCGACGCTGATCACGAGCTCCGGGAACTCCGACCGCACCCGCGCCACGAACGGCGCGGTCCGCCGGATCTCCTCCGCCGCGTCCACGACCTCACCCGGTCCCGCCTTCACCCCACCGATGTCCACGAGGTCCGCCCCCTCGGCGACCACCCGGCGGACCCGGTCGAGGGCGTGCTCCTCCGCGAAGGTGGCTCCCCCATCGTAGAAGGAGTCCCTGGTGCGGTTCACGATCGCCATCACGAGAAGTGCGGCGTCGTCGAACTCGCCGCGTCCCAGTCTGAGCACGTCGGCGAGGCTACCGGTGGCAATCCGGGCGAAACACCCGTCGCGGCCACAAACGGCCCGAGGCCGGACGTCGAGGCCCCCGGGGCACAGAAGGACTAGCCCGAAATGGGGGGGACAAGACGGCTCCGGAGCGTCATCCTGGTCCGCGGGGGATGCAATACATGGCACCCCCGTCAGGAAACGTCGACCTGCCGGAGGGGCGGGTCCCGAACTTCGGAGGTACCCATGAGGTCTGCCTACAAGGTCATTGCCGGCCTGATCGCGCTCGCCGTGGTCGTCCAGGCCGGCACGATCGCTTTCGCCTTCTCCGGGCTCGGTGTCTGGATCTCCGACGGCGGCACGCTCGACGCGGCCGCGATGGAGTCCGAGGACCTGGCCTTCACCGGGGTCGCCGGGTTCATGATCCACGGGATGAGCGGGATGATGCTCATCCCGCTGCTGGCCCTGGCGCTGCTCGTGGTCTCGTTCTTCGCCAAGCTCCCGAAGGGGATCCTGATGGCGGCGATCCTGTTGGTGCTGGTCGTCCTCCAGGTGACCTTGGGCATCCTGGGCCACTCGACCCCGTACGCCGGTCTGCTGCACGGCCTCAACGCGCTGGTCATCTTCGCCGGGGCCCTGCAGGCGGCCCGGCTCGCCTCGACCACGGCGCCGGCCACCGCCGAGAGCGCCTACGCCTGAGGATGCCGGTGTCCGCAGTCGCATCCCTCGCGGCAGCATCGCGATCGAGTCCAGCCGCGTGAGCAGCGGTCGACGAGGCCTCCTGCTCGCGTGCCTGGCCGCGCTCGCGCTGCTGGCACCGCTGGCCTGGCTGTGGCAGGCCAGCCTGATGCCGCGGACCTACTCGGTGATGGACATGGGCGTCCTCGACCACGGCGGCGGGGCGGCGTCGGCCGCGTCCACGTCCGCCACCGGGCACCAGGGCGGGCACCAGAGCGGGGACCACGGCCCGGCGCCCACGTCGGTCGCCGACCTCGTCGAGGACGGCGACCGCGCCGCGGACGTCACGGTGGACCTGGTGGCGACCCAGGGCCGGGTCCGGCTCGCGTCCGGGCGCGAGGTCGACGGGTTCAGCCTGAACGGGACGACACCGGGGCCCGTGATCGAGGCGCGGCAGGGTGAGCTCATCGAGGTGACGGTGCGCAACGCCTCGGTCGAGGAGGGGATGACCCTGCACTGGCACGGCGTCGACGTACCCAACGCGGAGGACGGGGTGGCCGGGGTCACCCAGGACGCGATCGGGATCGGCCAGACGCACACCTACCGTTTCGTGGCCGAGGACGCCGGCACCTACTGGTACCACTCCCACCAGGTCTCCCACGAGCAGGTGATCGGCGGCCTCTTCGGCACGGTGGTGATCCGACCCCGGGAGGAGAGCGATCCCGCTGAGGTCGACGCCGTCGCGGTGGCCCACACCTACGCCGGCACCCGCACGCTCAACGGCCTGGAGCGCGACGTCCCTGTGGTGGCCGAGCCGGGGCAACGGGTGCGGGTACGGGTGGTGAACACCGACAACGGCCCGGTCCAGGTCTGGTCAGGGGGTCCCTACGTCGTCCGGGCGATCGACGGCTTCGACCTGCACGAGCCGACTCCGGTGACCGAGAAGGCGTTGACGCTCACCGCCGGCGGCCGTGCCGACCTCGAGGTGACCGCGCCGGTGGACGGGTCCGGACTGGGGGTCGAGGTGGGTGGCGCCACCGCCCTCGTGGTCGGTCCCGAAGGGTCCACCGCCGCCGACGTCGACCAGCCGACCGACGCGCTCGACCTGCTGACCTACGGCACCCCCGCCGACCTCGGGCTCGACCCCACCGATCCGGACCGGAGCTTCGACTACCGGATCGGCCGTCGCCCCGGGTTCGTCGACGGCCGCCCGGGGATCTGGTGGTCCATCAACGGCCGGCTGTGGCCCGACGTACCGATGTACGTCGTCCGCGAGGGTGACGTCGTGGTGATGCGGATCAAGAACACCAGCGGTGAGGTGCACCCCATGCACCTGCACGGTCATCACGCGGTGGTGCTCTCTCGCGACGGCCAGCCCGCGACGGGCAGCCCGTGGTGGGTGGACTCCCTCAACGTCCGGGACGGCGAGACCTTCGAGATCGCGTTCGTGGCGGACAACCCGGGAGTGTGGATGGACCACTGCCACAACCTGCAGCACGCGGCTGAGGGTTTGATCGCACACCTCATGTACGAGGGCGTCGACACGCCCTACCTGGTGGGCGGCGAGGCGGACAACCAGCCCGAGTGAAGGCCTCGGCGATTCCTCGGACAAGCACGGGCCCGCCGGGTTACAAAGGAGGACCGCACCCTCCCGCCTGGTCTGGTTCTGCATGCCCCTGCGCCTCCCCTCGTTCCGCACGCTCGCGCGCCTCGTGGCCGCCGTGCTCCTCGGCCTCGTCGGCGGCTGGGTCGGCCTGACCGTGGCGGGCCCGGCGCACCACGAGGTCGGACCGCTCACCACCTCGATGAAGCTGGTGCCCGTCTGGGGCGGTGGCACCGTCGTCGAGATCGCGCCGCTCGGCGAGCTGCAGCTCGACACCCACGGTGGCCCGCTCGGGATCCACGCGACCCTCGACGGCTTCGACGTCGACGAGGCCCGCACGCTCGTCACCAACCCGGACCGGCTCGGCCGGCTCCGCCCGGACGTCGTCGCCGACCTCGTCTGGGAGGTCAAGATGGCGGCGACGCGCGGCCTCGTCGGCGCGCTCCTCGGCGCCCTCCTGCTCACCGGACTCACCTCCCGGCGGGTGTCCTCGGCGCTCGTCGGCGGCGGCACTGTCGTCGTCGCGGCCGGCACCGTGCTCGCCACGGCCGTGGTCGGCTGGAACCCCCAGGCGCTCGCGGAGCCGCGCTACACCGGGCTGCTCAGCACGGCACCCTCCCTGGTGGGCACGGCCGAGAGCATCGTCAACGACTTCTCGACCTACGGCGATCAGATCGCCCAGATCGTCGGCAACGTCACCGGGCTCTACACCGCCACCACGTCGCTGCCGCTGCTGCCCGACAAGGACGACGTCATCCGGGTGCTGCACGTCTCCGACCTGCACCTGGCCCCGCAGGCGTGGGACGTCATCGCGACGGTGGCGCGGCAGTACGACGTCGACGTCATCGTGGACTCCGGGGACATCACCGACCACGGCAGCCGACCGGAGAACCGCTATGTCGAGGAGGTCCGGAGGATGCCGGCGCCCTACGTGTGGGTTCGCGGCAACCACGACTCCGACCTCACCCAGCGCGCGATGCGCAAGGTGCCCAACGCGGTCGTGCTCGACGGTCGCCCCCGCGACGTCGCCGGACTGCGGTTCCTCGGCGTCGGCGACCCGACCTTCACCCCCGACAAGTCACGCGACAACGACCCCGCCCTGGTGACGGCCGCGACCGCGGACCTGGCCGCCCGGGCCGAGGAGACGTCGGGGGTCGACGTGCTCGTCATGCACGACCCGACGAACGCCGACCTCCTCGACGGTGGCGCACCGGTGGCACTCTTCGGCCACCGCCACTTCCGCGACGTCGCGCGGGGAGAGAGCGGCACCTGGATGATGACCCAGGGATCCACGGGTGGTTCCGGGCTGCGGGCGCTCGAGCCCGTGGAGCCGGCCCACATCATGCTGTCGGTGCTCTACGTCGACCGCAGCACCCATCAGCTGCGGGCCTACGACGACATCCGGCTCGGCGGCCTGGGCAGTGCCTCCGCGCAGATCAACCGCCAGGTCGTGGACAACGCCGTGGACACGATGCTGGTGGCCCCCGAGGCGCACAGCGAGGTGGAATAGCCGGGCCCTCCCCCCGGTTCATATAGTTGAACAAGCAACTATACGGGAGCAGGGAGCAGCGATGCAGTTCGGAATCTTCACCGTCGGGGACGTGACCACCGACCCGACCACGGGTCGCCTGCCCACCGAGCACGAACGCATCAAGGCGACGGTCGCCATCGCCAAGAAGGCGGAGGAGGTGGGCCTCGACGTGTTCGCGACGGGGCAGCACCACAACCCCCCGTTCATTCCCTCCGCACCCACGACCACGCTCGCCTACATCGCCGCCCAGACCGAGCGGATCCTGCTGTCGACGTCGACGACGCTGATCACCACCACCGACCCGGTCCGGATCGCCGAGGACTACGCGACGTTGCAGCACCTCTCCGACGGCCGGATGGACCTGATGATGGGGCGTGGCAACACCGGTCCGGTCTACCCCTGGTTCGGCAAGGACATCCGCGACGGCATCCCGCTGGCGATCGAGAACTACCACCTGCTCTACCGACTCTGGCGTGAGGAGGTCGTCGACTGGGAGGGCACCTACCGCACGCCGCTGCAGGGCTTCACGGCCACGCCACGCCCGCTCGACGGCGTACCGCCCTTCGTGTGGCACGGCTCGATCCGCTCTCCCGAGATCGCCGAGCAGGCGGCGTACTACGGCGACGGCTTCTTCGCCAACCACATCTTCTGGCCCGCCTCACACACCGAGCGGATGATCGCCCTCTACCGTCAGCGCTTCGAGCACTACGGCCACGGCGCCGCAGACCAGGCCATCGTCGGCCTCGGCGGACAGGTGTTCATGCGCAGGAACAGCCAGGACGCGGTCAGGGAGTTCCGTCCGTACTTCGACAACGCCCCGGTCTACGGTCATGGTCCTTCGCTCGAGGACTTCACCTCCCAGACCCCCCTCACGGTGGGCAGTCCCCAGGAGGTCATCGAGAAGACACTCGGCTTCCGCGACTACGTGGGCGACTACCAGCGCCAGCTGTTCCTGCTCGACCACGCCGGCCTGCCGCTCGCCACCGTCCTCGAGCAGCTCGACCTGCTCGGCGAGGAGGTCGTGCCCGTGCTGCGCAAGGAGTTCGCCGCCCTCAAGCCCGCCCACGTGCCCGACGCCCCGACCCACGCATCCCTGGTGGACTCCGTCTCGACCTCCGCAGCCGGTGCCGCATGACGCGCCGGATCGCCGTGGTGACGGCGGGCCTGGGTCGTCCTTCGAGCTCGCGGCTGCTCGCCGACCGGCTCGCCGGGGCCACCGACCGCGCACTGCGCCTGCAGGGCGAGCAGGTCGAGGTGAGCGTGCTCGAGCTGCGTGAGCTCGCCCACGAGGTGACCGACCACCTGCTCACCGGCTTCGCGGCCCCACGGCTGGCCGAGGCCATCGAGACGGTGACGTCCGCCGACGCGGTGATCGCTGTCTCGCCGGTGTTCAGCGGATCGTTCAACGGGCTCTTCAAGTCCTTCTTCGACGTCCTCGAGGACGGCGTGCTCGACTCCAAGCCGGTGCTGCTCGGCGCGACCGGCGGCACCGCGCGGCACTCACTGGCCCTCGAGTTCGCGATCCGACCGCTCTTCGCCTACCTCCGCGCCGCCGTCACCCCCACGTCGGTCTTCGCCGCCAGCGAGGACTTCGCGGGCGCTGGGACGGGTACGACGATCGCGGAGCGCGCGGACCGGGCTGGTCGCGAGCTGGCCGGCCTGGTGCTGGGCCGTCCGCGCACCGGACCGGCCGACGTGGACGACCCGTTCACCAACCCGATCCCGTTCGAGCAGCTGCTCGACACACCGTGATCGGGCCTCGGGACGGCGGGGCCGTCTGACCGGCCGCTCTCAGGCCTCGCCTCAGGCCTCGCCTCGGGCCACGGCGCGCAGACGGTCCCACTCGCCGGCCAGACCGAGGTCGGTGCCCATGTCGAGCACCGTGGCCTCGAACATCGCACCGGTGCCGATCAGCCCCGGGTGGATGTGGCCGAACACCTCCAGCGTGACCGTTCCGTAGAGCCGTGCCCAGGCCCGCTCGAACAGCCAGTGCATCCCCGCACTGACGAGGGGCGGGCCGGCCTGGTCGGGGTCGGCCAGCACCTCCAGGACCCCCTCGGGCAGCTCGTCGTCGGTCGGCACGTGGAACTGGTAGCGCGCCCACAGCCGACCGAAGATGTCGCTGAAGAAGAGCCCGAACTCTCGCGCGCCGATCTCCTCCGGAGCACACTCGCCCAGCCCGGCTCGGGGCCCCCAGGCGGCCGAGTCCGCCTCGGCCGTCGGCGGGGTGGCGAAGGCGAGCCGGAACTCCTCACGATTGCCCAGCGCCCATTTCCGGAACGCCGCCACCCCGGCGACGATCTGGGCGGCCGGGTCGTCGTCGGGGTGCCGGTCGCGGGCAGCGGTGAGGGCAGTGACGACGTCGACGAAGACCGCCCTGGTGACCAGCGTCATCAGCTCGGCGTGGCCGTCCACGTAGCGGTAGAGGGCCGGTGCAGTCAGGCCCATCTCGGTGGCCACTGCTCGCAGCGAGACGTCGCCTCCCGCGCGGAGCAGCCGCCGGGCGACCTCCACGATCTCCTCGTGGGTCGCCTGCCGCTGTCGCTCGCGCCGTGTCGGTGCGATGGCCATCCGCCGCGCTCCTTCTCCTGACTGGACCGGTGGGGGCCCAGTGAACCATGAAACCTTGACACCGAAGTTTACATCCTTCACTGTTATCCGTGTTCACACAACTGACGACTGATAGCGAGCGTGAGTGATGTACACCTGGGGACGGATCGTCGCCGAACGGGCCCGGCTGGTTCTCGTCGGCGGACTGGTGCTCGTGGCAGTGGCTGCCGTCTACGGGGTCGGCGTGTTCGGCAGCCTGAGCGATGGCGGGTTCGACGACCCCGCCAGCGAGTCGTCCCGGGCTCTCGCCGCCGAACGGGATGCCTTCGGTGCCCGGTCAGCCGATGTGGTGGCCCTGTACTCCAGTGACACCCTGCGCGTGCAGGACCAGGCATTCCGCGACGCCGTGACCTCGACCTTGGCGGAGCTGCCGACCTCGGCCGTCACACGCATCGTCAGCTGGTACGACACTCCCGACCCGAGCCTGCTCGGCGACAACGGCCGCACCACGCGCGTCGTGCTCACCCTGGCCGGCACCAGCCAGGACGCCAAGTCACACAGCTGGGAGGCGGTCGCCGACGAGCTCGACGCACCCGGTCTGAGGACCGACCTCGGCGGGCAGTGGGCCGTGTTCGGTGACGTGAACACCCAGGTCTCCGAGGACATCGCCCGAGCCGAGACCCTGAGCATGCCGATCGTCTTCCTGCTCAGCCTGCTGATCTTCGGCAGCCTGGTCTCGGCGTTGATGCCGACCCTGGTCGGGGCGATCGCCGTGCTCGGCGCCTTCGCCGTCGTACGGCTGCTCACCGGCGTCACCGAGGTCTCGGTCTTCTCCATCAACGTCATCACGCTGCTCGGCATGGGATTGGCCATCGACTACGCCCTGTTCGTGGTCAGCCGCTTCCGAGAGGAGCTCGCCACCCAACCCGACCAGGGCAGGGCGTCCGTGTCGCGTGCCACGGCGCGCACGATGGCGACCGCCGGGCGCACGGTGCTGTTCTCCGGACTGATCGTGGCCTCGTCCCTGGCGTCGCTGTTGATCTTCCCGCAGAGCTTCCTGCGGTCGATGGGGTACGGCGGGGTCGCGGCCGTGCTCGTCGCGATGACGGCGGCGCTCACCGTTCTCCCGGCGCTGCTCGCGGTGCTGGGCGGGCGCATCGAGCTCGGCCGGATGCCGTGGCGTCGTGCCGCGCGCCAGGACGCCACCGCAACCACGGATGGCGCCTGGGCCCGCGTGGCACGCAGTGTGATGCGCCGGCCGGTCGTTTACCTCCTCGTGATCACCGTCGGCCTCCTCGCACTCGCCTCGCCGTTCGCGGGGGCGCGCTGGGGCAGCGTCGACGAGCGGGTGCTGCCCGCGGACATGCCCAGCCGGGTCGCCGCCGACCTCCAGGCAGACCAGTTCGGTGGCCAGACGTCCGCGGCGAGGATCGTCGTGCGCGGGGCCGACCGGGCACAGGTGCGTGCCTTTGTCGACGACCTGGCCGGCCTGCCGGGGATGGGGACGGTGCGGCCCGTCGCCTCCACGCGCACCGACGGGGAGCCGGTGGCGCTCCTCGAGGCGACCTGGGTGGGCAACGGCCAGACCCAGGCGTCCCAGGAGCTGCTCCGGGACATCCGGGCGGTCGAACCGGGCGCGGGCATCAGCGCCCAGGTCGGCGGCGCCACCGCGGAAGCCGTCGACATCGTCGACTCGGTGGGCGCCAGACTTCCATGGATGGCCCTGCTCGTCGCGACGGTGATGCTGGTGCTGCTCTTCGTCGCGTTCGGCTCGGTGGTGCTGCCGATCAAGGCAGTGGTGATGAATGCGGTCTCCATCGGGGCGTCCTTCGGCGTGGTCACCTGGATCTTCCAGGAGGGACACCTCTCCGACCTGCTGGGCTTCACCTCGCCGGGGTACCTCGACGTCACCCAGCCGATCCTGATGCTGGCGATCCTGTTCGGGCTCTCGATGGACTACGAGGTGTTCCTGCTCTCCCGCATCCGCGAGGAGTGGGACCGCACCCGCGATCACGCCACCGCCGTCGTGGCCGGGGTGCAGCACACGGGCCGGATCATCACCAGTGCCGCCCTGCTGCTCGCCGTGGTCATCGGAGGCTTCGCCACCTCGGGGATCGTGTTCTTGAAGATGATCGGGGTCGGCATGCTCGTCGCGGTGCTGCTCGACGCGACGGTCGTGCGTGCGCTGCTGGTGCCGGCGACCCTGCGTCTGCTCGGCCGTGCCAGCTGGTGGGCTCCGGCACCGCTGGCCCACTGGTGGGAGCGTCACGGCCACCGCGAGGAGCTCGCACCGGGCGAGCCGGTCGACGGGCCGAGCCGCGACCTCGTCGACGTCCGCTAGGGCACCGACCCCGCGTCCGCCGGGCGGCTCCTGGTCGGCCTGGGTCACGACGCTAGGTTCGGAGGATGACCGACACCCTCCCCCTGCACCACGTCGACGAGGGCCCGGCCGATGCCCCGGCGGTGCTGCTGGGCTCCTCACTGGGCAGCACCCACCGGTTGTTCGACGACCTCGCTGCGGACCTGGCCCGCGACTTCAGGGTGGTCCGGTTCGACACCCGGGGACATGGGGCGTCGCCGGCGCCGCCGCCGCCGTACACCATGGCGGAGCTGGCCGGTGACGTGCTCGCGCTGGCCGAAGCCCTGAGGATCGAGACGTTCGGCTACGTCGGGCTCTCGCTCGGCGGCGCACTGGGCCAGCGGATCGCGATCGACCATCCCGAGCGGCTCACCTCACTGTCGCTGTGCTGCACGGCGCCGGTCTTCGGCTCTGCGCAGACCTGGGCGGAGCGGGCGGAGACCGTGCTGGCCTCCGGGATGGAGCCGCTGGTCGAGGCGACGACGGAGCGCTGGTTCACCCCCGCCTTCCGCGCAGCCCACCCCGACAGAGTCGAACGCGTGATGGACCTCTTCCGTGCCACGCCTGCGCCCGGCTACGCCGGCTGCTGCGCGGCACTGGCGGACTTCGACGCCACCGCCGAGCTCGCAGCGATCCGGACCCCGACCCTGGTCGTGGCCGGTGCGGACGACCCGACCTGCCCACCCTCGGTCGGCCACGCGATGGTCGAGTCGATCCCGGGCGCCCGTCTCGAGGTGGTGGCGGACGCAGCACACCTCGCCAACCTCGCCCACCCCGACGTCTTCAACGCGGCCGTCCGGGCTCACCTGGAGAGCACCGGCTCGTGACCACGATCGTGGACGGCGGACTGTCCAACGCCCTGGCCGCCCGTGGGCACGACCTCTCCGACGAGCTGTGGACCGCCCGCCTGCTGCGCGACGCCCCCGAGGAGATCGCCGCGGTCCACCGTGCCTACTTCGAGGCCGGGGCCGAGGTGGCCACGACGGCGAGCTACCAGGCCAGCCTCGACGGCTTCGTCCGCGCCGGGCTCGGGCGGGAGGAGGCCGCCGCGCTCGTCACCCGCAGCGTCACCGTGGCCCGGGAGGTCCGCGACGAGCTCGCAGCGGACGGTCGCCGGCGGTTGGTCGCCGCCTCCGTCGGCCCGTACGGCGCGGCTCTCGCCGACGGCTCGGAGTACCGCGGACGCTACGGCCTCACGCCGGCGCGGCTGCGCGACTTCCATCTGCCCCGGATCGAGCTGCTCGCCGCCGCCGGACCCGACCTGCTGGCGGTCGAGACGATCCCCGACGCCGACGAGGCCGAGGTGCTCGTCGGGATCCTCGACGAGGTCGGACTGCCGGCCTGGCTCTGCTTCAGCGTCGAGGGTGCCGCCACCCGAGCGGGCCAGCCCCTGGAAGCCGCGTTCGCCGTGACCGCCGCCTGTGACGTCCTCGTCGCCGTCGGGGTCAACTGCTGCCGGCCCGAGGACGTCCTGCCTGCCCTGCAGGTGGCGGCGCGCGTGACCGGCACGCCCGGTGTGGCCTATCCCAACTCAGGTCAGGGCTGGGACAACGGCACCCACACCTGGACCGGTGAGACGTCCTTCGACGTCGCCCTGGTGCCTGACTGGGTCGCTGCCGGCGCGGACTACGTCGGTGGCTGCTGCCAGGTAGGTGACCGGGACATCGCCGCGGTCGCGGCGGCTCTCAGGAGCTGACCGTCGCGTCAGGGAAGTCGTAGGTCAGGTCGCGCGTGCCTGCGGTGGTGACGAAGCCGAGGCGGCGGTTCGCGGCCAGGATTGCGTCGTTGCCCTCCATGTTCTGCGTGGTGATGGACCGCCAGCCCGACTCCGCGAGCGCCACTGCCTGAGCAGACTTCAGCGCGGTCGCCAGCCCCAGCCCACGCGCCTCGCGCTCGACCCCGGTGAACCACGTGTTCAGCCGACCGGCCCCCCGGTCTCGGACGACGATCGCGGTCAGGCCCACCAGCTCTCCCGCCCTCCAGGCACCGGTGACCTGCCAGGGTTCGACGATGACGGCCCGCAGCACCGCGTAGGGCATCGGCTCGGCCCCCGCCGCCACGTCCGGAGCGTCGGCGAAGAGACGGGTGAAGACCTCATGGAACGCATGCCAGTCGTCCTCGGTGGCGTCCTCGGGGAGTGTGCGGATCTCGACGCCTGCGGCCAGAGGGGCACTCGCGAGCGGACGCAACCGCTCGACGGCGCCGAGGTCGAGCACACTCTCGTGATGCAGGCTGCCCGGGACCAGGCCGTGCGCTCGGGCGACATCGAGGCTGGTGTCGTCGTCGGCATCGGCATGGAGAGCGATCCCCGGCACCCGCGCGGGCGTGCAGACCTCGAGCACGCCCTGCCACAGCGCGCCGCCCACTCCCCGGCGACGGTGCTGCGGCAGGACGTACACATGTCCCAGACCCCGGCGGCCGTCGGCGATGCCGGCACCGACGGCGCTGGCGAAGCCCGCGGGCACGCCGTCGACCTCGGCGACGAGCATCTGCTTGGGCGCACCGTCATCCGCAGCGAAGAGCCCCCGGATGAGGTCGGCACCGATCCAGGACCCGCACCCCTCGTGGAGGGCATCGAGGTCGTCGCCGTCCCGAGCCGGACGCACGTGCACGGTCGAGGACGCATCGATCAGCATGGAGCCATCCTGGACCTCGCGCCCGGCCCTGTCGCGTGCTTTGTGGCGGACTCAGTCCCAGGCGAAGTCGGTGCCGGTCTGGTCGCGCGAGAGGTCCCAGAGCTTGGCTGCCAGCGCCTCGTCGCGCGCCGACGGGCTCAACCCTGCCGGGCCGGGTCGGCCACGGGTCTCCCCGAGCCGCTGCGGCCCGGTGTAGGAGGCGGGACCGCCCTCGGTGGCGGCGAACAGAGTCGGGTCGGCGCCGGCCTTGGCGGACTGGAAGAGCACGAGGCCGACGACCGGGGCCAGCTGGCGGACCCCGGGGATCGCGCCCAGGCCCTGCTTGCTGGTGAACAGACCGGTGTTGGAGACCCCGGGGTGGGCGGCGTTGGAGACCAGGCGGCTGTCGTTGAGCAGGGCCCGCCGCTGCAGCTCGAAGGCGAACAGCAGGTTGGCGAGCTTGGAGTTCCCGTAGGCGCGCTTGGGCTGGTAGCCGTCTGCCTGGTTGCCCTCGACCACGTCAGGGCCGCCGGAGAAGTGCGCGAGTGACGACACCGTGGTGACTCGCGGGGCCGGCGCAGCGAGCAGGTGCGGGAGCAGTCGAGCGGTGAGGGCGACATGACCGAGGTGGTTGGTTCCGTACTGCAGCTCGAAGCCGTCGGCGGTCTCTGTGTAGCGCGGCGGGGTCATCACCCCGGCGTTGTTCACCAGGAGGTCGAGCGGCCGGTCCCAGCGGTCGCCGAACGACGCCACCGAGGTCAGGTCGGCGAGGTCGAGCGCGGCAACCCGGACCTGGCGGGCCCCACGGCTCCGCATCGCCTCCGCGGCCCGCTCGCCGGCGGCGACGTTGCGACAGGCCAGAGTGACCTCGGCACCGGACCTGGCCAGCGCGGCGGCGGTGTGCCACCCGATCCCGGAGTTCCCTCCCGTGACGACGGCGGTCCGGCCGGTGAGGTCGGGCAGGTCTGCGCGGGTCCAGGTCATGTCCTCGAACGTACCCGCGCCAGGGGCGGGCAACCTCGACGAGCGCCTCGAGCCTGCGCCGCCCCCGGTGGCGAGACCAGCGTGCAAGGATTCGTCCGTGCTGCACTCACTGGCCGGGCGTGCTGAGAACGCGATGCAGGCCCGAATCCTGGCCCGCCTTCGCGATGAGGGCCCCCTGTCCCGGGTCCAGCTCGCCGACCGTCTCAGCGTCTCGCGGACCACCATCGCGGCCGAGGTCTCGCGCCTGTCCGAGCTCGGCCTGGCCCAGGAGGTCGGCCAGGCCGCCTCCCGGGGAGGCCGGCGCTCGACCCTGGTCGACCTCGCCGCGGACATCCGCTTCGTCGGCATCTCGATCGGGGCGACCGGCCTGTCCGTCGCGGTGACCGACGGCCGGGTGGGCGTGCTGGCCCGTCGATCACGAGACTGCGACATCACCCAGGGCCCCGAGCCGGTGCTCGCCACCGCGCTGACCGAGGCCCGCGCGCTCCTGGAGGAGCTCGGCGTCGAGCGACCCATGGGCGCGGGCATCGCCGTACCGGGCCCGGTCGACTACCACCGCGGGGTCCCGGTGTCCCCGCCGATCATGCCGGGCTGGGACGGCTACCCCGTCCGCGATGCTGTGGCCCGCGAGCTGGGTTGCCCGGCCGTTCTCGACAACGACGTCAACGCGATGGCGCTCGGCGAGCAGCACGCCGGAGTGGCCCGCTCGGCGCGCGACTTCCTCTTCGTCAAGATCGGCACCGGCATCGGTTGCGGCATCGTCGTCGACGGCGAGCTCTACCGCGGCGTCGACGGCTGCGCCGGCGACATCGGCCACATCCGGGTCGAGGACTTCGGTCCGACCTGCGCCTGCGGCAACGCCGGCTGTCTGGAGGCGTTCGCAGGGGGCGCCGCCCTTGCCCGCGACGCGACGGCGGTGGCTCGGGCCGGTCGGTCCCCGGCCCTGGCCGCGCTGCTGGAGGAGCGGGGTGAGCTGACCGCCGCCGACATCGGACTCGCTGTGGCCCAGGGAGACGCCCAGGCGGTCCAGCTGATCCGCGATGCCGGTCGCCGGGTCGGACAGGTGCTGGCCGGGCTGGTCTCCTTCTTCAACCCCGGCCTGATCGTCATCGGCGGTCGGGTGACGGGGCTGGGTCATGCACTGCTGGCGGAGATCCGCGGGGTGACCTACCGTCGCTCCCTGCCGCTCGCCACCGGCAACCTGCCCATCGTGCTGAGCGAGCTCGGAGACGAGAGCGGCGTCATCGGCGCCGCCCGTCTGGTCAGCAGCTCTGTCTACGCGCCCCTTGGAGGAGAACGCCAGTGAACCGCACCCTGGTCGCCGGGATCGACTCCTCGACCCAGTCCTGCAAGGTGGTCGTGCGCGACGCCGAGACCGGTGACCTGGTCCGCAGCGGCCGGGCCAAGCACCCTGAGGGCACCGAGGTGGACCCCGCCGCCTGGTGGTCGGCCCTGCAGGTGGCGGTGGCGGAGGCGGGGGGTCTCGACGACGTCGCGGCGGTGTCGGTCGGAGGCCAGCAGCACGGCATGATCGCGCTCGGCGAGGACGGCCAGGTGCTGCGACCGGCACTGCTGTGGAACGACACCCGGTCGGCGCAGGCCGCGGAGGACCTCGTCGGCGAGCTCGGTGGGGGCCAGGCGTGGGCCGATGCCGTGGGCTCGGTGCCGGTGGCGTCGTTCACCATCACCAAGCTGCGGTGGCTCGCCGAGCACGAGCCCGAGCACGCGCGGGCCACCGCGGCAGTGTGCCTCCCCCACGACTGGCTCACCTGGAGGCTGTCGGGCAGCACCGACCTGAGCGACCTCGTCACCGACCGCAGCGACGCCAGTGGCACCGGATACTGGTCGCCGAGCACCGGCAGCTACCGCGAGGACCTGCTCACCCGGGCGCTCGGCCACGTGCCGATCCTGCCGCGCGTCGCCGGGGTGTCCGAGTCCGTCGGCAGCTCCTCGACCGGCGCGCTTCTCGGTCCCGGTGCCGGCGACAACGCCGCCGCGGCGCTCGGGCTCGGCGCCGAGCCCGGCCACGTCGTGGTGTCCATCGGCACCTCGGGCGTCGTCACCGCGGTCGCCACCGCACCGGTCGCCGACGGGAGCGGCACGGTCGCCGGGTTCGCCGACGCCACCGGCCACTTCCTCCCTCTGGTCGCCACGCTCAACGCCGCGCGGGTGCTCGATGCCATCGCCCGTGTGCTGGGCGTCGACCACGCCGGGCTCTCCGCGCTCGCCCTGTCGGCCCCTCCTGGAGCCGAGGGACTCGTGCTGCTGCCCTACCTGGAGGGGGAGCGCACACCGAACCTGCCGGACGCCACCGGGTCCTTCCACGGCTTCACGCTGGCCAACGCCCAGCCTGCCGACTTCGCACGGGCGGCGGTCGAAGGACTGCTCTGCGGGCTCGCTGACGGACTCGAGGCGGTCGCCTCGCACGGCGTCACCCCCGCCAGCGTCCGGCTCGTCGGCGGCGGCGCGTCGTCCGAGGCGGTGCGCAGGCTCGCCCCGGGCATCCTCGGGCTCCCGGTCGTGGTCCCGCCTCCCGGCGAGTACGTCGCGGACGGCGCCGCCCGCCAAGCAGCCTGGCTGCTGAACGGCACGGCGGAGCCCCCTGCCTGGGCGCTCGGCACCGCCGAGACCTTCGACGCCGAGCCGCTGCCCGAGGTGCGCGAGCGCTACGCGACGATCAGGAACGCGACGTTCGGCTGAGTTGGCCGATCCCACTTTCGAAACTCACTTGTCAAAGTTCGTCACCCATTGACGTGACCGTGCTCACGTCATTACGTTCTTTGAGCATCCCTGGCATTTTCCAGCGAGCTCAAGGAGATGGACGAGAAGTGCGCAGAAAACTCTCGGGCGCCGTGGCCGTCGTGGCCGCAGGTGTTCTCGCCGTACCGACCTCGGCCGCGTGGCAGTCGTCTGCCGCGGCCCCTGACCAACCTCCCCCGGACAGCAGCTTCCAGAAGGTCACGCTCAACGACCGCCCGGGCGAACCCATGGACCTCGCGGTGCTGCCGGACAACAGCGTCCTGCACACCACCCGCGAGGGGACCATCTGGCGCAACGACGCGACGACCGGCGTGAACAGCGTTGCCGGCACCCTCGACGTCTACCGCCACGACGAGGAGGGCCTGCAGAGCATCGCCCTCCAACCCGGCTTCGACGGCAAGAAGAAGAACTGGGTCTACCTCTACTACTCCCCACCGCAGGACACGCCGCTCGACGACCCGGCCACCCCGGCCATCAACGAGGGCGACGCGCCGGTCACGGGCACCCCCGCCGACTTCGAGCCCTTCGAGGGCGTGATCCGGCTCTCCCGGTTCCGCTACTCGGGAGGCAAGGTCCAGATCGGCAGCGAGCAACAGATCATGGACGTGCCGGTCGACCGCGGCATCTGCTGCCACGTCGGGGGCGACATCGTCTTCGACTCCGCGGGCAACCTGCTCCTCTCGACCGGTGACGACACCAACCCCTTCCAGTCCGACGGCTTCGTGCCGATCGACGAGCGGCCTGAGAGCAACCCCGCCTTCGACGCACAGCGCAGTGCCGCCAACACCAACGACCTGCGCGGCAAGGTCCTGCGGATCACGCCCAAGGCAGGTGGTGGCTACACGATCCCCGCCGGCAACCTGTTCGCTCCGGGCACCGACAAGACCCGGCCGGAGATCTACGCGATGGGGCTGCGCAACCCGTTCCGCATCGAGATCGACCCGCGCACCGACGCCGTCTACGTGGGCGACTACTCCCCCGACGCCCGCACGGCCGACCCGGACCGCGGTCCCGCCGGCCACGGTCGCTGGATCAGCATCGAGGAGCCTGCCAACTACGGCTGGCCCTACTGCGTGACCCCGGACCTGGCCTACAACGACTACGACTTCGCCACCGGGACGTCGGGTCCGAAGTTCGACTGCGCCGCCCCGGTCAACGAGTCCCCCCACAACACCGGCCTGACCGAGCTGCCTGCCGTCGCAGAGGCGGAGGTCTCCTACACCTACGGCGCCTCGGCACGGTTCCCCGAGCTCGAGACCGGCGGCATCGGTCCGATGGCCGGCCCCGCCTACGACTACGACGCCAAGGCCGCCAAGGGCCCGCGCTCGGTCGCCTGGCCACCGCACTACGACGGGATGCCGTTGTTCTACGAGTGGACGCGTGACTATGTCAAGGGATTCACCCTCGACGCTGACGGCGAGGTCGTCTCGATCGAGGACGTCGTTGCCTCGATCGCGACAGACAACCCGATGGACATGGAGTTCGGCCCCGACGGCGCGCTCTACGTGCTCGAGTACGGCGACGGCTACTTCGCCGAGAATCCCGATGCGCAGCTCGCGCGGATCGACTTCCTCGGCTCCGACGGCAACCACAGCCCGGTCCCGGCGATCTCTGCCGATCCCACCAATGGCACCACGCCCCTCACCGTGCAGTTCTCCAGCGACGGCACGACCGACCCCGACGGTGACGCCGTCCGCTATGCCTGGGACTTCGACGGCAACGGCACGGTGGACAGCAGGGCTGCCAACCCCTCGCACACCTACACCGAGAACGGCGTCTACCGCGCCACGCTGACGGTGTACGACGAGGGCGCGAAGCAGCGCGGACGGCATGCGTCGGCCGACGTGGACGTGATCGTCGGCAACCAGGCCCCGGTCGTGAGGCTGATCGAGCCGACCGAGGGTCAGCCGTTCGCGTTCGGCGACACGGTCGCCTTCGAGGTCAGCGTCGAGGACGACCAACCGGTCGACTGTGACCAGGTCACGGTGACCTACGTCCTGGGCCACGACACTCACGGCCACCCGCAGTCGACGGCCTCGGGATGCACCGGGACGCTCACCACCACGGTGCCGGGCGGTCACGACCCTGATGCCGACGACCTCAACGCCGTCTTCGTCGCGGAGTACACGGACCCCGGGGGCGAGGGACTCCCGTCGCTGACGGGGAGTGACCAGGTGGTGCTCCGACCAACCTCCTGAGGCCACGCCTCGCTGCCTGAGAGTGAGGGCGTTTCGGACCGCATTGGTTCGAAACGCCCTCTCTTTCTCTACTTTCGCAACTTGTTTGACAAACTCCTGGCGTTCGCCGCGCAAGATTCTCCCTCCAACCCCTTGCCAGGGCTCGAGAGGCGGATTAGTTTGTGTCTCGGTTGAACAAAATGCGTGTCAAGCGTCACAGCTCAGCGAACCCGGAGGAGGCGACGTGCACGATCTCGACCCCGCCCTCGCCGGCTCCACCGGCGCCGACCAGATGACCTTGCGGCGGGCCAACCTCTCGCTGGTGCTGCGCGCCCTGCGCGACGGGGGCCCGCGTTCGCGGGCCCGGCTGGCTGCCGATCTCGGCCTCAACAAGGCCACCGTGTCGAGCCTCGTCCTCGAGCTCGGGGAACGGGGCCTGGTCCGGGAGGGCGGGATCGAGCGCGGTGGGATCGGCCGCCCCGGTCAGAGCGTCGAGGTCGACGGCCAGAGCGTGTGCGGCGTCGGCGCCGAGATCAACGTGCACCACGTGGCCACCCTGGCCCTCGACCTCACCGGCCAGCCCGTCTCCGAGCACCGGCTCTCGTTGGACACCCTGCGGATGGATACCGGTGAGGTCCTCGACCACCTCGCCGACCTCGTCGCGCGCACCTTCGACGACGTCGCCGCGCGAGGAGCACGTCCGGTGGCGGTCACCGTCGGGATCGCCGGCCTGGTCGATGCCGAGCGGTCAGTGCTCGCCCTCGCCCCCAACCTGGGCTGGCACGACGTCCCGGTCGCGGCGATGCTGCGTGAGCGTCTCGGCGGCCCGCCGTACCCGATCCTGATCGACAACGAGGCCAACCTCGCCGCGATGGCCGAGGCCGAGCCCACGGACCCCGCCCGGCAGAACATGCTCGTGATCTTCGGCGAGGTCGGGGTGGGCGGCGGCATCCTCGCCGATGGCCACCTGCTCCGCGGCAACCGCGGCTACGCCGGCGAATTCGGCCACATGATCGTCGACCCCCACGGGAGGCGCTGTGGCTGCGGCCGCACCGGCTGCTGGGAGACGGTCATCGGACTGCGAGCGCTCCTCGACGCGGCCGCCGACCCGGACGACGCACTCCGCGACCCCGCCCTGGCACTCGAGGACCGGCTCACCGAGATCAACCGTCGCGCCGGGCTCGGCGACGCGAGGACGATCGCAGCCCTCGAGCGGATCGGGGACTGGGTCGGCGTGGGAGCCGGCCTGCTGGCCAATGTGCTCAACCCGGGCGTGATCGTGCTCAGTGGCTACTTCGCCGAGGTGGGTGGCTGGATGCACGACGCCATCACCGCCCGCCTGGAGGACGCGGTGCTGGCGCCGCGCGCGGGAGGCACCCGGATCGAGCTCTCCACGCTCGGTTTCACCGCCGCCGTCCGCGGCGCGGCCGGAGTCGCCCTCGAGACCGTCTTCACCGACCCGACCCGCGTCGAACGCCGCGTGGAGTCCACGACCGGAGGCCCCCGATGACCGACCACCCCGCAGCCACCGCCCAGCACGAGGTCCTGCTGGAGATGTCCGGCATCGTCAAGGAGTTCCCGGGTGTGCGCGCCCTGGGCGGCGTCGACCTCGACGTCCGCCCGGGGGAGGTGCACTGCCTGCTCGGCCAGAACGGCGCCGGCAAGTCGACGCTGATCAAGGTGCTCTCCGCGTCCTACCAGCCCGACGGCGGCACCATCACCTGGGAGGGCGAGCAGGTCAACCTGACCACTCCCGTCGCCGCCATGGCCCTCGGCATCTCCACGATCTACCAGGAGCTCGACCTGGTCGCCGACCTCACCGTCACCGAGAACATCTTCCTCGGCCACGAAATCAGCTCGGGGGGCTTCCTTCAGCGTGCGACGTCCACGAAGCTGGCCCGGGCCCTGCTCGAACGGCTCGGCCACAGCGAGATCTCCGCTCACCGCGCGGTCGGGCAGCTGTCCCCCGCGGGGCAGCAGATCGTGTCGATGGCCAGGGCGCTCTCCCACGACACCAAGCTCCTCATCCTCGACGAGCCCTCCGCAGTGCTCGACCAGGAGGAGGTGCGCAACCTCTTCCGCGTGATCCGCAGCCTGACCGCCGAGGGTGTGGCGGTCATCTACATCTCCCACCGGCTCGAGGAGATCCGCGAGATCGGCGACCGGATCACCGTCCTCAAGGACGGCAGCACCGTCGCCACCGGCCTCGACGCGCGCGAGACGCCGACGAGCGAGCTCATCCAGCTGATGACCGGCCGGTCGATCGAGTACGTCTTCCCGCGACGGCCGGAGACCCCTCGCGACCGAGGCCACGCTGTGCTGGAGGTGCGTGACCTCGCGCTCGCCGGAGTCTTCAGCGGTGTCGACCTGACCGTGCACGCAGGCGAGATCGTCGGCCTGGCCGGCCTCGTCGGGGCTGGCCGCAGTGAGATCCTCGAGACCTTGTACGGCGCCCGCAAAGCCACCCGCGGCACCGTCACCGTCGACGCCAGCCGACTCGCCCGCGGATCGGTCTCCTCCTCCGTCGCCGCCGGTGTGGGCCTGTGCCCCGAGGAGCGGAAGAGCCAGGGGCTGCTGCTCGACCAGGCGGTCTACCGCAACATCACGATCTCGTCCCTGCACCGCTTCTCCCGGAGTGGCTTCCTCAACAGCTCCGCCGAGCGCAAGCGCGCCGAGGAGCTGTCCAGGTCGCTGGACGTGCGACCGACCGGGGTCACCCGCGCTGTGCGCACGCTCTCGGGCGGCAATCAGCAGAAGGTCGTGCTGGCCCGCTGGCTGTTGCGCGAGTGCCGGGTGCTCCTGCTCGACGAGCCCACCCGGGGCGTCGACGTGGGCGCCCGGTCCGAGATCTACCAGCTGATCCGAAGGCTGGCTGACGACGGTGTCGCCATCGTCGTGGTCTCCAGCGAGGTCGAGGAGGTGCTCGGTCTCGCGGACCGGGTGCTGGTCATCCGTGAAGGGGCCGTGGTGCACGAGTCCGCGGCCACCGAGCTCGACGAGTCCAAGGTCCTGGACCTCGTCATGGAAGGAAGAGTGGCATGACCGAGTCCACCACCGGCGTCCCGGCCACTACGCCGGACCCCACCGCCGACAGCAAGCGCGTCGAGGAGGCCGCGGCGCACGCCGCAGAGCCCCACTCGGGCGGGCTCGCGCTCCTGCGCACGAGCGCGGGCCGCAACCTCGGCCTGGTGCTGGCGTTGGCGATCCTCTGCATCGCCGGCTTTGCCACCAGCGGCAGCCAGTTCGCCAACTTCGACAACGCCCTCGTCATCCTCCGGCTCGCATCGGTCGTCGGTGTGGTCAGCATCGGGATGACCTTCGTCATCACGGGCGGTGGCATCGACCTCTCGGTCGGCGCGATCGTCGCCCTCGCCTCGGTCTGGTGCACCACGCTCGCCACCCAGGCCATGGCCGAGGGCAGCCACTGGTCGCTCATGGTGCTCAGTGCACTCATGGTCGGCCTGGGCTGCGGGCTGGTCAACGGCCTTCTCGTGTCCTACGGCGGCGTCGTCCCCTTCATCGCCACCCTGGCGATGCTCGCGGCAGCCCGTGGCTACGCCGAGATCCTGGCCCAGCGCCGGACCCAGCTGGTCAGCGTCGACGAGTTCGGAGAGTTCTTCCGGGCCAACGTGCTCGGCATCCCGATGCAGGTGCTCCTCTTCATCCTCGTCTCCGCGCTCGGCTGGGTCCTGCTCAACCGCACCACCTTCGGACGGCGCACCCTCGCCGTGGGAGGCAACCCGGAGGCCGCCCGGCTCGCCGGCATCAACATCAAGCGTCACACGGTCATGCTCTACGCGCTGCTCGGCCTGTGCTGCGGCCTCGCCGCCGCAATGCTCACTGCCCGCACCAACACCGGCTCGTCCACGCACGGCACGCTCCTGGAGCTCGACGTCATTGCGGCCGTCGTCATCGGCGGGACCCTCCTCGCGGGAGGCCGCGGCACCATCGTCGGCACCGTCCTCGGCGTCCTGATCTTCACGACGTTGTCCAACGTCTTCGTCCAGAACGACCTCTCGAGCTCAGCTCAGTCGGTCGCCAAGGGCGCCATCATCGTGGCCGCTGTCCTGCTGCAGCAGCGGTTCGCGCGCAACTCCAGCAGCTCGACGTGACCTGGCCCCCGCGCCCCGGCACGACTCTCGGACCACTTCACACCCAGAGGAGAAGAACCATGTCCGTATTCCAACTGCCGCGTCGGCACCGGCTGCTGACCGGCACCGCCGCCCTGGCCATCTCGGCGGTCGTGCTCAGCGGCTGCACGAGCAACGAGCCCGAGCCGGCCGCCGGAGAGGACAGCGGGACGGATGCCGCCGCTGCGAGCTCCAACGACGACGCCGGCGACCCCATCACCATCGGGTTCTCCGGCCCTGCGGCCGACCACGGCTGGCTCGCCGCCATCAACAGCAGCGCACTCGCCGAGGCCGACAAGTACGAGGACGTCACCTTGGAGTCCGCCGAGGGCACCAACGACCCGAGCCAGCAGATCGCCCAGGTCGAGACCTTCATCAACAACAAGGTCGACGCCATCGTGCTGCTGCCCACCGACGGCGCCGCACTCACTCAAGTCGCCACCCGCGCGATGGAAGCCGGCATCCCGGTCGTCAACGTCGACCGTGAGTTCTCCTCTCCCTTCGCCGCCCGCACGACGATCCTGGGCGACAACTACGGCATGGGCGTCTCGGCCGGCACCTACGCGTGCGATCTCATCGAGGAGAACGACATCGCCGACCCGGTGATCGCCGAGATCGCGGGCATCGACTCGCTGCCGCTGACCCAGGACCGCTCGCAGGGCTTCAAGGACGCGCTCGATTCCTGCGACCAGGAGGTCGACAACCGGGTCGCCGCGGAGTTCACCGTCGAGTCCGGCAACGAGGTCGCCGCCAACCTGCTCCAGGCCGAGGACAAGATCGACGTCGTCTGGAACCACGACGACGACCAGGGCATCGGCGTCAAGGCGGCGTTCGACGACGCCGGCCGTGACGAGTTCTTCTTCATCGGTGGCGCCGGTTCGCGCAACGCCATGCAGTGGATCAAGGACGGCGAGATGGAGGCCACGGTCCTCTACCCGCCGACCCAGGCCGCCGACGGGATCCGTCTCGCCCGGCTGATCGCGCAGAACAAGGGGCTCTCCGACCTCGTCCAGGTCGAGGTGCCGAAGCGGATCGTCCTCAACGCCCCGGTCGTCAATGCCGACAACGTCGACGAATACTTCGATCTCGGCTTCGAGTCCTGACCGAGATCGAATCAGCTGCATGTCCGCCTCGGTCCTCGGTCTGCTCCTCGGACCGAGGCGGGCACGCCCTCCTCACAGGAGCCTCCAGCCATGACTCACCACAGTTCCACCTCGGAGTCGTCCCCCGAGTCGTCCCTCGCCGTAGGCATGGTCGGGCACTCCTTCATGGGGCAGGCCCACTCGCAGGCCTGGCGCGTCGCGCCCCGGTTCTTCGACCTCCCGCTGCAGCCGTCGATGAGCGTCGTCTGCGGTCGTGACGCCGCCCGCGCGGCCGAAGCCGCCGACCGTCTCGGCTGGGCCGCCAGCGAGACCGACTGGCGCCGCCTCGTCGAGCGCGACGACATCGACCTGATCGACATCTGCACGCCCGGCGACAGCCATGCCGAGATCGCGATCGCCGCGCTGCGAGCCGGCAAGCACGTCCTGTGCGAGAAGCCCCTGGCCAACACGGTCGAGGAGGCCCAGGCGATGGCGACGGCCGCCGACGAGGCGCGCGCTGCGGGGGTGCGCGCGATGGTCGGCTTCACCTACCGCCGGGTCCCCGCGATCGCGCTGGCCCGCAAGCTCGTCGCCGACGGACGGATCGGGGAGGTCCGCCACGTCCGCGCGCACTACCTCCAGGACTGGATCGCCGACCCGGAGGCGCCGCTGTCATGGCGCCTGGAGAAGGACAAGGCCGGGTCCGGCGCGCTCGGTGACATCGGCGCCCACATCATCGACCTCACCCAGTTCATCACCCAGGACAGGATCACCGAGGTCTCCGGCCAGCTGGCGACCTTCGTCAAGGAGCGCCCACTCGCCGCCGAGCACTCCGGCCTGTCCGGCACCGCCACCACCGAGCGTGGAGCCGTCACCGTCGACGACGCCGCGATCTTCCTCGCCAAGTTCACCGGTGGCGCCGTCGGGGTGTTCGAGGCGACCCGTTTCGCGACCGGACGCAAGAACGCGATCCGGATCGAGATCAACGGCAGCCTCGGCAGCCTGGCCTTCGACTTCGAGGACATGAACGTCCTGCAGCTCTTCGACGCCAGCGAGCCAGATGAGAC
This sequence comes from uncultured Actinomycetota bacterium, assembly GCA_963834315.1. GTDB lineage: Bacteria > Actinomycetota > Actinomycetes > Propionibacteriales > Nocardioidaceae > Nocardioides_B. The sequence continues at coordinate 75,020 of CAWIAY010000009.1, forward strand.
CGCGGGCTTCCGGCGCATCCTGGTCACCGAACCGGGCCACCCCTATGTAGCAGCCTGGTGGCCGGCCGGCCACGGGCTCGGCTACGAGCACGCCTTCGCCCACCAGGTCGTCGATCTCGTCACCGCCATCGCCGAGAACCGCGACCCCCACCCGACCTTCGGCGAAGGTCTCCAGGTCCAGCGCGTGCTGGCCGCTGTGGAGACCAGCTCCGACACCCGCACCTGGCAGGAGATTCCCGCATGACCGAATTCACCCCCCAGCTCGAGGACAAGTTCTCCTTCGGACTCTGGACCGTCGGCTGGCAAGGCGTCGACGTGTTCGGCCCGGCGAGCCGGCCACCGATGGACCCTGTCGAGGCGACCTACAAGCTCGCCGACCTCGGTGCCGCCGCCGTGACCTTCCACGACGACGACCTGGTGCCCGACGACCACGCCCGCGAGGCGACGCTCGAGCGGTTCGGGAAGGCGCTCGCCGACACCGGCCTCGAGGTCGAGATGGTCACTACCAACCTCTTCGGCCACCCCGTCTTCAAGGAGGGCGCCCTCACGGCCAACGACCGCGGCGTACGGCGTCATGCAGTGGCCAAGGTGCTGCGCAACATCGACCTCGCCGCCGGCCTCGGCGCGCGCACCTTCGTGCTGTGGGGGGGCCGCGAGGGCGCTGAGCACGGAGCCGGCAAGAACGTCCGGGCGGCCCTCGACCGTTACGCCGAGTCGCTCAACCTGCTCTGCTCCTACGTCAAGGAGCAGGGCTACGACATGCGCTTCGCGTTGGAGCCCAAGCCCAACGAGCCCCGTGGCGACATTCTGCTGCCGACGATCGGCCATGCCCTCGCGCTGATCGCCGAGCTGGACGACCCGTCGATGGTCGGGCTGAACCCCGAGACGGGCCATGAGGAGATGGCCGGGCTCAACTTCGCCCAGGGCGTCGCCCAGGCGCTGTGGCACGACAAGCTCTTCCACATCGACCTCAACGGGCAGCACGGGCCGCGCTTCGACCAGGACCTGCGCTTCGGTGCCGGAAACCTGCGCGGCGCCTTCTGGACCGTCGACACCCTCGAGGGCAGCGGCACCAGCAACCGCTACGACGGCTTCGTCCACTTCGACTTCAAGCCCCCGCGCGCCGAGGCCGAGGACGGGGTCTGGGAGTCCGCGAGGGCCTGCATGCGCAACTACCTCATCCTGCGCGACAAGGTGCGGGCCTTCCGAGCCGACCCGGACGTCGCGGCCGCACTGAGCGCCGCGCAGGTCGACGAGCTCGACCAGCCCACGTTGGCCGACGGCGAGTCGCTGGCCGACCTGCGCGCCGAGACCCACGACATCGAGGCTCTCGGCCGCCGCAGCATCGGCCACGAGGCTCTCGACCAGCTCGCCCTCGAGCACCTCCTCGGGGTGCGTTGACACTCCCGCCCTGAAGACCCGCAGCACCCAGCAGGACCCAGCAGAACAAGGGCCGAACGCCCGGGGACCCGCCCCGGAACCAGCGGAGCGCACACCGCCACCAACCGAAGGAGACCGTGATGAGCAGGATCATCACGCGACTGGGAGCAGCAACCCGACGAGGGTTCACGTTGCTCCTGGCCACCCTGGTTGCGCTCCCGCTGGGCGCAACCCTTGCCATGTCCCCCGCCCAGGCCCATCCCGGCCACGAGGAGACCGCTCCCTTCAACGCCCTGATCTTCAGCAAGACCGCCGGGTTCCGACACGGTTCCATCGGGGCCGGCGTCGCCGCGATCCAACAGCTCGGGGCCGACCACGGCTTCACCGTGGACGCCACCGAGAACGCCGGCGCCTTCACCGACGCCAACCTCGCGCAGTACGACGTGGTCATCTGGCTCTCGACAACCGGTGACGTGCTGGACAACGCGCAGCAGGCCGCCTTCGAGCGCTACATCGAGGGTGGCGGCGGCTACGCCGGCATCCACGCCGCGTCCGACACCGAGTACGACTGGCCCTGGTACGGCGAGCTGGTCGGCTCCTACTTCAAGGGTCACCCGGCCCAGCAGGACGCCACGGTGAAGGTGGAGGACCCCGCCCACCCCTCGACCTCCGGCATGGCTCCTCTCTGGAACCGTTTCGACGAGTGGTACAACTACCAGTCCAACCCCCGTGGTGACGTGCACGTCCTGGCCTCGCTCGACGAGACCAGCTACACCGGCGGCGACATGGGTGTCGAGCACCCGATCAGCTGGTGCCAGGACTACGAGGGCGGCCGTTCCTGGTACACCGGGATGGGCCACACCAACGAGAGCTTCGCCGACCCGCAGTTCCTCGACCACGTCCTCGGTGGCATCCGCACCGCCGCCGGCGTGCAGCCTGCCGACTGCGCGGCGACGCTGAGCGAGAGCTTCGAGAAGGTCACCCTCGACGACAACACCGCCAACCCGATGGAGCTGGTGATCGCCGACGACGGTCGGGTCGTCTACGTCGACCGCAACGGCGACGTCAAGGTGATCGCCCCCAACGGCAACGTGTCCACCGCAGGAACGCTCAACGTCTACACCGGGCAGGAGTTCGGACTGCTCGGGATCGCGCTCGACCCGGACTTCGCCACCAACAACCAGCTCTACCTCTACTACTCGCCCGTGGGCGCCGGTCCTGTCGACCGGGTCAGCCGGTTCACGATGGAGGGCAACACCCTCGACATGGCCAGCGAAGAGGTCGTACTCACCCTCGACGTGCAGCGCGACCAGTGCTGCCACGCGGGCGGCGCCCTCGAGTTCGACAACGACGGCAACCTCTACATCGCCACCGGCGACAACTCCAACCCGTTCGCCTCCTCCGGCTACGCCCCGATCGACGAACGGGACGGACGCTCGGCCTGGGACGCCCAGCGCAGCTCGGCCAACACCAACAGCCTGAGCGGCAAGGTGCTGCGGATCACCCCGCAGGACGACGGCACCTACACCGTCCCTGACGGGAACCTGTTCGCCCCCGGAACCGCCCAGACCCGTCCCGAGATCTTCGCGATGGGCTTCCGCAACCCGTTCCGCATCGGTCTCGACGAGCAGACCGGCAACATCCTGGTCGCCGACTACGGTCCCGACGCAGGGTCCTCGGACCCCGAGCGCGGACCGGACGGCCGGGTCGAGTGGAACATCGTCGCGGAGCCGGGCTTCTACGGCTGGCCCTACTGCGTCGGCGACAACACGCCCTACCGCGACTTCGACTTCGCGACCAGCACCTCCGGTCCGGCGTTCGACTGCGGCGCCCCGACCAACGACTCCCCCAACAACACCGGCCTGACCTCGCTGCCCGCCGCGATCCCGGCGACGATGTGGCAGGGCAAGTCCTCCACCGGTGTCCCGGAGATCGGTGGCAGCGGTGCACCGATGACATCGGGCAGCTATGCCTTCGACCCCGACCTGGAGTCCGATCGCAAGTGGCCGGCCTACTACGACGGCAAGGCCATCTGGGCCGACTGGAACAACAGCCGGCTGTTCGCGGTGCAGATGAACCAGGACCGCACCGACTACACCGACGTCAACCGCTTCCTCGAGGAGATGCCGCTCACCCGGCCGCACGCCCTCCAGTTCGGTCCGGACGGCGCGCTCTACATGATCGAGTGGGGCAGCGGCTTCGGCGGCAACAACGCCAACTCCGGGATCTACAGGATCGACTACGTCCAAGGCAACCGGGCCCCGATCGCCCGCGCCACCGCCGACGTCACGTCGGGTCCGGCTCCGCTCACCGTCCAGTTCGACGGCAGCGGCTCCACCGACCCCGACGGGTCCCCGCTCACCTATGCCTGGGACTTCGACGGTGACGGCACCACCGACGCCACCGAGGCCACGGCCGAGCACACCTACACGGTGGTGGGCGACTACACCGCACGGCTCACCGTGACCGACGCCGACGATCGCACGGCGGTCTCCAACATCGACATCGTGGTCGGAAACACCGCCCCGGTCGTCGAGCTGGTGCTCCCGCTGGACGGCGGCTTCTTCGAGTTCGGCGACACCATCCGCTACGAGGTGGAGGTCACCGACGCCGAGGACACCACGATCGACTGCGACGACGTCGTCGTGCAGCCTGCCCTCGGTCACGACGAGCACGCCCACGGCTACGAGCAGTACACCGGTTGCTCCGGCAGCTTCCCGCTCCCGGGCGACGAGGGCCACGTCGGCGCCGACATCTTCGGCACCGTCACCGCGACCTACCGCGACAACGGCGCCCCCGGCGCCTCGTCGCTGACCGGCCAGGACACCGTCGTCCTGCACACCAAGCGCACCGAGGCCGAGTTCTTCGACTCGACCGGGCGTCTGGCGGGTTCCACCTCCGCTGGTGATGCGGGCGTCATCCGCGAGACGACGGGCGACACCCAGGGGGGCGGGCAGAACGTCGGCTACATCGAGCCGGGCGACTGGTTCGGCTGGGACGTCATGAACCTCACCGCGATCGACCAGATCACCATGCGTGCGGCCAGCAACCCCGCGGCCGGAGCCACCTTCGAGGTCCGCACCGGCGACCCCGACACCGGTCCGACCGTCGCGACGATTCAGATCCCCAGAACCGGAGGCTGGCAGCAGTACCAGAACTTCTCGGCCAGCCCGACCGGACCCACCACGACCGTCAGCGGACCGCTGTACTTCGTGGAGACCCGCGGTGGCGCCAACATCAACTGGATCGACTTCGAGGGACGCGGCGTCACCGACAACCAGCGCCCTGACCTGACCCTGGAGGCCGACAACACCACCGGCGACGGTCCGCTGGAGGTCTCCTTCTCGGCGGCGGCCACAGACCCCGACGGCGACGACCCGATCACCTACACCTGGGTGTTCGGCGATGGAGCCACCGAGGACACCGGTGAGTCCGGCCAGACCACGCACACCTACACCGAGCCCGGCACCTACACCGCCCGGGTCACGGCCACCGACGCCCGGGGAGCCACCGCCTCTCAGCAGGTGACGGTGCGCGTGTTCGAGGAGCTCGTCGACTGCTTCACCGGCCGGTCCGACGACTTCCTCGGAAGCTCGCTCGACACCGACCGCTGGGACTCGATCGTGCGTCCCGACGACACGATGACGGTTTCCGACGGCCAGCTGCACATCCCGCTGACCGCGACCGACATCTACGGCGCCAACGGCTCGGCCACCCCCAACATCGTCCTCCAGCACCTGCCGGGCGGCGCGTTCGAGGTGACCACCAAGCTGACGCTGCCGGCCCGCCGGCAGTACCAGCAAGCCGGACTCATCATCTACGGCGACGACAACAACTACCTCAAGATGGTGATGCAGGGACGCACGCAGACTCCTGACGCCGCTGCTCGGGTCTTCCAGTTCCTCACCGAGATCAACGGCTCTGCGAGCGAGACCAACACCGGCGGGATCGGTGCCGACTTCCCGGACACCTTCTGGGTGCGGGTCTCCAGCGACAACGGCCTCGACGTCACCGCGTCCTACAGCGTCGACGGCCGGGACTGGGTCACCATGAGCGGCACCCGGTCGATTGCGGGGATCAACGAGCCCCGGGTCGGTGTCTTCGGGTTGGCCAACAACGCTGCGGCGCTGCCCATCACGGCCGACTTCGACTACTTCACCATCAGCCCGGACGACACGGCCACGCCGTGTGGCGACGACACGACGGCGCCGACCCTCGAGGTCAGCACCGACCCGTCCGAGCCCGACGGCGCCAACGGCTGGTTCACCAGTGCGGTGACGGTGTCCGCGACGGCCGAGGACGAGTCCGCGGGCGACGTGACGCTCGAGGTGCGGCTCGATGACGGTGAGTGGACGGCGTACGACGGAGCGGTCGAGATCACCGACGACGGTGAGCACGTGGTCCGCTTCCGGGCCACGGACGCTGCCGGCAACGTGACCGAGGACGAGCAGGTCGTCGACCTCGACGCGACCGCACCCACCATCGCGGTCAGCGGTCTCCAAGACGGCGCCACCCTCGGCGTCGCCGCGGCCCGCGAGGTCACGGTGACGGCTGACGACGCGACGTCCGGAATCGACTCGCTCGTGGTCACCCTCGACGGCGAGGAGGTCGACTCGCCGGTCGGCGTCGACGCGGTCGAGCTGCTCAGTGGCGAGCACACACTCGTCGCGACGGCCACGGACCTCGCCGGCAACACCACGACGCGCACGATCACCTTCGAGGTGGTCGCGTCCTACGACGGAGGTTTCGCCCTCATCGACCGGCTCGAGAGCGACGGGCTGATCTCGGCCAAGCAGGCCAAGGACCTGCAGTCGAGGCTGCTCAGCGCTCAGAAGCACTTCGTGACGGGCAAGACCGCCAACGCCCACAAGGAGCTCGACAAGTTCGCCCAGACCGCGGGCGGCGTCACCGACGCCACCGCCCGGGCAGCCCTGGTCGATCTCGCCGACGAGCTCAAGCAGCTCTGACCCACAGGAAGGAGACGTCCGTCATGAGGGCCCGGTCCGAGCGGCTAGAGCAGTGCTCGACCCTGCCGGTCTCACAGGTCGGCTGTGCCGACCGGTGGGTGACCGGGTCCTCACGGCGGGTGGGGGGCAAGACCGGCAACGGTCGCCGGGATCACTCTCGGGCCCCTGCGACCGGTGCCGGGGCAGCGCGCTCCGTCCCGGCACCGGTTCGCGCCGCTCGAGGTTCGACGTCCGACAGCCGAAAGGAATGACCCTGACATGACACAGCTCGGGAAGAACGGCACCGGCGACGGAGGCCGCATCGGCGTCTGGCTCGTCGGGGCCCACGGCTCGGTCGCCACCACGACCGTGGTCGGAGCCCTGGCGCTACGGGCCGGTCTCGTCGCCAGCACCGGCGTCGTCAGCGAGCTTCCCGAGATCGCAGCGGCCGGTCTGCCCGGTGTCGGCTCCCTCGTCTTCGGAGGGCATGACGTCGGGTCGACCAGCCTGCGCAAGCGCGCGGAGTCACTGGTGACCGGGGGCGTGCTGCCCCCGCACCTGCTCTCCCTCCTCCAGCACGACCTCGCCGAGGTCGAGTCCCGGATCCATCCGGGACTCGACCCTCACGACGACGGCACCCAGGCGGCCGGGATCGCTCGGCTCACCAGGGACCTCGAGGACTTCAGGGCCGACCACGGCCTCGACCGCGTCGTCGTGGTCGACGTCTCCAGCACCGAGCCGCCCGTCGAGGTGGCCGAGGGCCCGCTGACCGAGCCGGCCCTGCTCCAGGACGCACTCGATCGCGGCGAGACCCCGCTGCCGGCCAGCTCTGCCTACGTCCTCGCCGCCTACCGGGCAGGCTGCGCCTTCGTCTCCTTCACTCCCAGCCCGGGCCCACGACTGCCCGTGCTGGTGCGCATCGCCGAGGAGCTCGGACTTCCTTGGGCCGGCTCGGACGGCAAGACGGGCGAGACCCTGGTCAAGACCGTGCTCGCCCCGATGTTCGCCACCCGGGCGCTCGCGGTGCGCTCCTGGTCCTCGTTCAACATCCTCGGAGGCGGCGACGGCGCGACCCTCGCCGACCCGGTCACAGCCGCCAGCAAGAAGGAGTCCAAGGCGCGCGGTCTCGAGAAGATCCTGGGGCATTCCGTCGACGGACCGATGCACATCGACAACGTCCCCAGCCTGGGCGACTGGAAGACCGCGATCGACCACGTGTCCTTCGAGGGGTTCCTGGGCGTGCAGATGTCGATGCAGTTCACCTGGACCGGCTGTGACTCCGCGCTGGCCGCGCCGCTCGTGCTCGACCTCGTCCGGCTCATGGCGCGGGTCCAGGCTGCCGGCGGGTCCGGTCCGCAGGCCGCGCTGGGCTTCTTCTTCAAGGACCCGGCCGGCACCGACGAGCACCGGCTCGCCGCCCAGTGGGACGCGCTGGTCACGTTCTGCGCCGCCCTCGGGGAGGCCCCCTGATGCTGCCGCAGCTCTCCGCCCTCGCCGAGCTGGTCCGCCTTCCCGCCGCCCTGACCGTGCCCGGGGACACTCTCGCAGGAGTGGCCGCCGCCGACGCCGGCCCGCGTGGTGGGCGACGCGCCCTGCTCCCGGCAGCCTCGGTCCTCCTCTACTGGTCGGGGATGGCGCTCAACGACTACGCCGATCGGCGTCTCGACGCCGACGAGCGCCCGGAGCGCCCGATCCCCTCGGGACGAGTGCGGCCCGCACAGGCTCTGGCTGTCGCGGGTGGCCTCTCCGCCGCCGGGCTCGGGCTGGCCGCCTGGGCCGGGGGACGCCCCGCTGCCCGCACCGGGCTCGCTCTCACCGGCGTGGTGTGGGGCTACGACCTGGTGCTGAAGAACGGGCCCGCTGGTCCGCTCGCGATGGCCGCCGCCCGCGGTCTCGACGTCCTCCTCGGGGCCGGCGGACCGGGCCGCGGCGCCGACGTACCCGCTGCCCTGCTGGCCGCTCACACCGCCGGGGTGACCCTGCTCAGCCGCGGAGAGGTGCACGGCTCCACCGCCACGACGGCGGCCATGGCGACCGCCGGCACCGCTCTCACCGCAGCGGCCGCCGGCTTCTCCGGCGGTCGGCGCGATCGGGCACCCTGCCCCCGAGGTCCTCGGATTCGCCGGCGCGTCCTCACCCTCGCGCTGGCCGCGACCTACGGCGTGACGGTCGGGCGCGCCCAGGCGGCTGCGGTGAGTCGTCCCGACGCCGGCACGGTCCGTGCCGCCACCGGAGCCGGCATCCGCGGGATGATCCCACTGCAGTCCACGCTGCTCGCCGCCCACGGTGCACCCCGCTCGGCCCTCGGCCTGCTGGCCATGGGTCCGGTCGTCAAGGCGGCCGCCAAGGTGGTGTCGCCGACATGACTCCGGACCTGGACCTCCGCCTGGGCTACGGCACCAACGGCTTCCACAGCCATCGGCTCGACGACGCGCTCGCAGTCATCGCCGGCCTCGGCTACGACGGCGTGGCGCTCACGCTCGACCATCTCCACCTCGACCCGTTCGCACCTGACCTGCCGCGCCGCACCGCCGCCTGCCGCCGTCGCCTCGACGAGCTCGGCCTCGGCGTCGTGGTCGAGACCGGAGCCCGCTACGTGCTCGACCCGTGGGTCAAGCACCATCCCACCCTGGTCTCCCCCTCCGGAGCGGACCGGCGCGTCGACTACCTCCACCGGGCGATCGAGGTCGCCGCCGACCTCGGCGCCGAGGCCGTCTCGTTCTGGTCCGGCACCCTCGAGCCCGGCGCCGACCACGACATCGCCTGGAACCGTCTCACCGACGGCGTCGCGCGGGTCCTCGACCTCGCTGACCGGCGCGGCGTCACGCTCGCCGTCGAGCCCGAGCCCGGCATGTTCCTCGCAGCGACTCGACGACGTGCTCGAGCTGACGGCACCGGATGGGCGACCCCGAGCGGCTGCGCGTCACCCTCGACCTCGGTCACGTGGTCTGCAACGAGACTCGCGACATCACCGACACCATCAAGGTGGCGGGCGACCTGATCGCCAACGTGCAGGTCGACGACATGGTGCCCGGGGTGCACGAGCACCTCGAGCTCGGCACCGGCGACGTCGACTTCGTCGCAGCCCTCGCCACCCTCGCCGAGATCGGCTACCGCGGCCTCGCCGCCCTCGAGCTGCCCCGGCAGAGCCACGCCGCGCCTGCGGTCGCCGAGCAGTCCCTCACCTTCCTGCGGCGCGCCGCTCGGGCGGCCGCGGTCACCTCCCAGCAGAAGGAGCCGACCCGATGAGCACGCTGCTCGACCACCTGCCTCCCGACGCGCGCCAGCGCCTCGCCGACCGCGAACGTGAGGTCGCCGAGGAGCCGACCCGCATCCGGGTGCTGTTCCCGGCGGCCGCCCGCGACGTCGGCCGCACCCCGGCATCGACGGACCCCGGCGCCGACCGGCTCGAGGACGACGTGCGCGGGGTGCTGCTCGATGCCCTCGTCACCAGCCTGCCCGACCCCGACGCCCGCTCGTCCGAGGTGCACGACCTCTACCGCTTCGGCGATGCCGACGAGCGACGCGCGGTGCTGAACGCCCTTCACCGGCTCGACCTCGGCCGATCGCGCCACCGATCTCGTGCACGACGCGCTGCGCACCAACGACGCCCGGCTGGTCGCAGCCGCGCTCGGGCCCTACGGCGCCGGCGTCCTCGACGACGAGGCCTGGCGCCAGGGAGTCCTGAAGTGCCTGTTCATCGGCGTGCCGATCGCGGTCCTCGACCGCTTCGAGGAGCGTTGTGACGAGCAGCTCGCCGCCATGGTGGCGGCGTACGCACGACGAGCGAGAGGCCGCCGGACGCGATGTCCCGGCCGATGCCCGCACGATCCTGGCCGACCACACCCCTCGGGAGAGCTGATGCGCATCTTCGACCCGCACATCCACATGACCTCACGCACGACCGACGACTACGAGGCGATGCACGCCGCCGGAGTGCGCGCTCTCGTCGAGCCGGCGTTCTGGCTCGGCCAGCCGCGCACGAGCGTGGACTCGTTCGTCGACTACTTCGACGGCCTGATCGGTTGGGAGCGGTTCCGGGCCGCCCAGTTCGGGATCGCGCACCACTGCACGATCGCGCTCAACCCCAAGGAGGCCAACGACCCGCGCTGCACGCCGGTGCTCGACCTGCTGCCGCGCTACCTCGCCAAGGACGGTGTGGTCGCGGTCGGCGAGGTCGGCTTCGACTCGATGACGACCGAGGAGGAGAAGGCGTTCACCCGTCAGCTCGAGCTGGCCGGGGAGCACGGCGCTGCCCGCGATGGTGCACACACCGCACCGCGACAAGCTGGCCGGCACCAGGCGCACGCTCGAGCTCGTCGAGACGGTCGGGCTGCCGATGCAGCACGCGCTGGTCGATCACCTCAACGAGACGACGGTCGACGTCGTCGACGACGCCGGCGCCTGGATGGGCTTCTCCATCTATCCCGACACCAAGATGGACCCGCACCGGATGGTGGCCATCCTCGAGCGGCGCGGCCTGGACCGGGTGCTGGTCAACAGTGCCGCCGACTGGGGCAGGAGCGACCCGCTGACGACGGCACGCACCGGGGAGGCGATGCTCGCGGCCGGCTTCTCCGAGGACGACGTCGACCGGGTCCTGTGGCGCAACCCGGTGGAGTTCTTCGGGCAGAGCGGCCGGCTGCTGCTCGACGTCCCGACCGCGGAGGTCACCGACACCTTCGAGGGAAACTCCCTGCTGCGCGGGGAACGGACGTCATGAGGTTCCGGCATCCCGACGGGAGCATCGTCCACCTCTCCTACGGCAGCAACGTGCACCCGGCCGAGTCGGTCGACGGCATCGTCGAGCAGCTGCGTCACTACGGCGGTGGCGTGCGCGCGGCCCTCGACGCCGACCTGCTCGGGGTCGGCTTGTGGCTGCCCGCCGCCGTCGCCCACGAGCTCGCGGTCGACTCCGACGCGGTCGAGCGCGTGCGACGTGTGCTGCGCCTGCACCGCCTGGAGATCGTGACCGTCAATGCCTTCCCGTTCGGCGGCTTCCACGACCCCGTCGTCAAGCGGGCGGTCTACCGACCTGACTGGTCGGTGCCCGCCCGGCTCGACTACACCCTCGACTGCGCGCGGGTGCTGGCGATGCTCCTGCCCGACGACGCCGCTCGCGGCAGCATCTCCACGCTGCCGCTCGGCTGGCGGAACCCTTGGTACGCCGACCGCGATACGACCGCCCGCGAGCACCTCGACCAGCTCGTCGACGGGCTGGCCAAGATCGACGTCGAGGTCGGCCGATCGATCCGGGTGGGCATCGAGCCGGAGCCGGGATGCGTGGTGGAGAAGGTCAGCGACGCGGTCGAGCGGCTCGCCGGCCTCGATGCGGTGGCCTCGGGCTACCTCGGCGATCTGCGTCGACACCTGCCACCTGGCCACGGAGTTCGAGGAGGGCCCCGAGTCGCTCGACCGGCTCCGCGACGCCGGCCTCCCCGTGGTCAAGGCGCAGGCGTCTGCGGCACTGCACGCCGAGGACCCGACGGACCCCGCCACTCGGCAGGCGCTCGCCGGCTACGCGGAGGACCGCTTCCTCCACCAGGTGCGTGAGGTGTCCGACCGCGGAGGGCACCCAGACCCGTGACGACCTCGGCATGGCTCTCGACGGCGACCGGCCGTTGCCCGGCCACGTCCCTGGCGGGTGCACTTCCACGTACCGGTGCACGCGGACCCCCAGCCACCGCTGACGAGCACGCGCGACCATCTCGTCGCCAGCCTCGGCGGTCTCGTCGGCGCGGCCGCGCCCGCCACGGACCACGTGGAGGTGGAGACCTACACCTGGGGCGTGCTCCCGCCGCAGCTGCGTCCCGCCGACGACGCCGGACTGATCGCGGGCATCGCCGCGGAGGTCGACTGGGTGCGCGACCGCTTCCTCGAGCTCGGTCTGAAGGCAGCATGAACGCCCGCCAGAGGCGCCGCTGCTCGTCGTCGATGTCGTCGGGATGACACCGGCGCTGCTTGCCCACATGCCACGGACCCGTCGAGTCGCAGCGACCGGGTTCGAGGCCGAGCTCGGCACCGTGCTTCCGGCCGTGACGTGCTCGGCACAGTCGACGTTCCTCACCGGGTCGCTCCCCCACGACCACGGGATCGTCGGCAACGGCTGGTACTTCCGGGACCTCGGGGAGGTGCTCCTGTGGCGCCAGCACAATGCGCTGGTCAAGGGCGACAAGCTGTGGGACGTCGTACGCCGCACCCGGCCCGACTACACGGTGGCCAACATCTGCTGGTGGTACGCCATGGGCGCCGACGTCGACAGCACGGTGACGCCGCGACCGGTCTACCACGCCGACGGGCGCAAGGCGCCGGACTGCTGGACGTGGCCCCCGGCGCTGCACGACAGGCTCACCGACGAGCTGGGACCGTTCCCGCTGTTCAACTACTGGGGCCCGACGGCCTCGATCAAGAGCTCGGAGTGGATCGTGGCGGCGGCGCGCGCGGTGCTGCCCGAGCACGACCTGACGCTGGTCTACGTGCCGCACCTCGACTACGACCTCCAGCGGTTCGGGCCCGACAGCGCCCAGGCCCGCCAGGCTGCGCGTGACGTGGACAGCGCCTTGACGCCGCTGCTCGACGACGCAGAGCGCCTCGGGGCCACCGTCGTGCTGCTCAGCGAGTACGGCATCACCCCGGTGAGCCGACCGGTCGACGTCAACCGGCTGCTGCGACGCGAGGGTCTGCTGCACGTGCACCACAACGCCACCGGCGAGCTGCTCGACCCGTGGACGTCCCGGGCCTTCGCGGTCGCCGACCACCAGGTCGCCCACGTCTACGTCAAGGATCCCGCCGACGTGGGGCACGTGCGGTCGTTGCTGGCCGACCTGCCGGGCGTCGACGAGGTCCTCGACCGGGAGGGCCAGGCGACCTACGGCCTCGATCACGAGCGGGCCGGCGAGCTGGTGCTGGTGGCCGAGCCGGATGCCTGGTTCACCTACTACTACTGGCTCGACGACGACCGTGCGCCCGACTTCGCGCGCGCCGTGGAGATCCACAAGAAGCCCGGCTACGACCCTGCCGAGCTGTTCCTCGATCCGGAGGACCGGCTGGTCAAGGCTCGGGCTGCCGCAGGACTGATCCGCAAGAAGGTCGGGACTCCGCTATGCGATGAACGTGGTCCCGCTCGACCCGGCCCCCGTCCGCGGCAGCCACGGACGGCTGCCCGCGCGACCCGAGGACGGCCCCGTCCTCCTCTGCTCCGACCCGGTCGTACAAGCAGGACCGGATCGTCGCCACCGACGTACGCGACCTGCTCGTGGAGCTGGCGCTCGACACCGATGCATCCGCATCGACACCCCGTGGGAAGGAATGAGATGACACGACCGATCACCCTCTTCACCGGCCAGTGGGCCGACCTGCCGTTCGAGGAGATGTGCAAGCTGGCCTCCGGCTGGGGGTACGACGGCCTCGAGATCGCCTGCTGGGGCGACCACCTCGACCCGTGGCAGGCCGCCGAGGACGACTCCTACGTCAAGGGCAAGCTCGACCTGCTGGAGAAGTACGACCTCCAGCTGTTCGCGATCTCCAACCACCTCAAGGGCCAAGCCGTCTGCGACGACCCCATCGACGCGCGCCACAAGGACATCCTGTCCGCCCGGGTGTGGGGCGACGGCGACCCCGAGGGCGTGCGGCAGCGTGCGGCCGAGGAGATGAAGATGACCGCTCGGGCCGCGAAGAACCTCGGCGTCGACGTCGTGGTCGGCTTCACCGGCTCCTCGATCTGGAAGTACGTCGCGATGTTCCCGCCGGCCACGGAGGCGATGGTCGATGCCGGCTACCGCGACTTCGCCGACCGGTGGAACCCGATCCTCGACGTCTTCGACGAGTGCGGGGTGAGGTTCGCCCACGAGGTGCACCCCTCCGAGATCGCCTACGACTACTGGACGACGGTCCGCACGATGGAGGCGATCGGCCACCGCGAGGCGTTCGGTCTCAACTGGGACCCGAGCCACTTCGTCTGGCAGGACCTCGACCCGGTCGGCTTCCTGTGGGACTTCAAGGACCGGATCTACCACGTCGACTGCAAGGACGCGAAGCGACAGACCGGCAACGGGCGCAACGGTCGCCTGGGCTCACACCTTCCGTGGGCCGACCCGCGCCGCGGCTGGGACTTCGTCTCCACCGGGCACGGCGATGTCCCCTGGGAGCAGTGCTTCCGGATGCTCAACACGATCGGCTACGACGGCCCGATCTCGGTCGAGTGGGAGGACGCCGGCATGGACCGCCTCCTCGGTGCCCCGGAGGCGCTGGAGTTCGTGCGCCGGCTCGCCTTCGACGCCCCCACCGCGGCCTTCGACGCTGCCTTCTCCACCAAGGACTAGACCCAACCGGGTGGTCGAGCTTGTCGAGACCACCACCACCACCGGGTGGTCGAGCTTGTCGAGACCACCACCACAACCGGGTGGTCGAGCTTGTCGAGACCACCACCACCACCACCACCACCGGGTGGTCGAGCTTGTCGAGACCACCACCACAACCGGGTGGTCGAGCTAGTCGAGACCACCACCCCACACCGAAGAACAGAACCCCTCGGGAAAGGAATCACCATGTGTTACGGACATGACGGCCACACGGCCCTGTGCGAGTCGATGGAGCGGCGCGGCAGCAGCCGTCGCAGCTTCCTGCGCGGCGCCGCCGCCACCGCCGCCGGCGCCGCACTCGTCGGCGCGGGGGCCCTGCCTGCGTCGGCGACGGCGCGGCCCAACAGGTGGAAGCGCGTGCCTCCCGGCAAGATCAGCATCCAGCTCTACACGCTGCGCGCGATCATGCGCGGCGACGGGGTCGACAGCACGCTGGCCACGCTCGCCGACATCGGCTACCCGCGGGTCGAGCTCGCCGGTCTCTACGGCCGGACGCCGGCCCAGATGCGCTCGACGTTGGACGGCTTGGGCATCAAGGCCTCCTCGAGCCATGACGGCATCAGCTCCTCCACGGGAGCGATGCACACGAAGTTCCAGAGCGCCGTCACGCTGGGTCAGAAGTACGTCAACGTGCCCTACCTCAACTCGAACAGCCTCTCGCAGTGGCAGGCGTGGGCCGACCAGATGAACGCCGAGGCCGCGGTGGCGAAGTCCTACGGGCTCGCCTACGGCTACCACAACCACGCTCACGAGTTCACCATCGACCTCGGTGGCGGGCTCACCCCGTGGGAGGTCTTCGCCGAGCGTCTCGACCCCTCGCTGGTGCACCTGGAGGCCGACCTCTACTGGGTGGTCACCGGTGGCATCAACAGCGGGGCCGGCGTCTCCGACCCGGAGCAGTTCGCGATCGACACGATTGCCGCCGCGCCGCAGAAGGTCCGGCAGTACCACGTGAAGGACAAGCACACCGAGGACGGCGACATGGCCGACCTCGGCACCGGTTTCATCGAGTTCGACCGGATCTTCGCCGAGCACGCAGTCGAGGAGTACATCGTCGAGAACGACACTCCGGACGTCACCCCGATCCAGACCGCCCAGGTGGGCTACCGCTACCTGCGCGACCTGCGCTTCTGAGGCGACCTCGCGAGCCGTCGGCCCTCCTGGGGTCGGCGGCTCGTTCGTTCCTGCCGGCCACCGTCCGCTGGAACGACAAAGGCAAGGAGCATCGGCTCCTTGCCATGTCCAACATATAGCGCACCGGGGGGCTTGCGGCAAGACCCCGGACGTCCCTCACACTCTCGACCGTGCAGCGAGAAGGGGGATCGAGATGAACGACGTGATCATCGCCGGAGGCGGGCCGACTGGCATGTTCCTGGCGGGCGAGCTGGCCTTGGCGGGGGTTGATGTCGCGATCATCGAGCGGCGCCCGACACCGGCCCTGGCCGGCTCTCGTGCCGGAGGGTTCCACTCGCGCACCCTCGAGATCCTCGACCAGCGAGGCATCGCCGACCGGTTCCTCGCCGAGGGACAGATCGCCCAGACGTCCCGCTTCGGCAACACCACGCTGGACATCAGCGACTTCCCGACCCGGCACCCCTACGGTCTGGGGTTGTGGCAGAACCACATCGAGCGGATCCTGCTCGGTTGGGTCGAGGAGCTGTCCGTGCCGATCCATCGCGGGGTCGAGGTCACCGGCTTCGCCCAGGACGAGCACGGAGTCGACGTCCACCTCGCAGGGCGCGAATCGCTCCGGTCGAGATATCTGGTCGGGGCAGAGGGTGGGCGCAGTGTCATCCGCAAGAGCAGCCGGCATCGACTTCGTCGGATGGGAGGCGACCCGGAGCAACCTGATCGCCGAGGTCGAGGTGACCGAGGAGATACCGGCAGGCATCCGCCTCGACGCCACCGGCATCCATGCCCTGCAGCTGATGGAGGACGGGCGCACCGTGCGGGCCATGGTGACCGAGCAGCAGCTCGGTGGCTCCGACCGAACCGACGCTGGCGGATCTCGTCGACACAGTGAGGGGTGTGTACGGCACCGACTTCGGGATCCACACCCCGACGTGGCTCTCGAGGTTCACCGACGCCACCCGGCAGGCCGCGGCGTACCGTCGCGGACGGGTGCTGCTCGCCGGCGATGCCGCGCACATCCACTCCCCGGCCGGCGGTCAGGGGATCGGCCTCGGCGTGCAGGATGCGGTCAACCTCGGGTGGAAGCTGGCCCAGGTGGTCAAGGGCATCTCCCCCGACGACCTCCTGGACACCTACCACGCAGAGCGGCACCCGGTCGCAGCCCGCGTGTTGAAGCACACGATGGCGCAGTCCGTGGTCCAGCGGTCCGACGTACGCATCGAGGCGCTGCGCGACACGCTCGAGGAGCTGCTGGGCCTCGAGGAGCCCCGCAAGCAGATCGCAGGCCTGCTCTCGGGGCTCGACGTCGTCTACGACCTCGGCGAGGGACATCCGCTGCTCGGACGCAGGATGCCTGACCTCGACCTCACCACGTCCGACGGCCCCGTGCGGACCTTCGACGCTGCTCCATGACGCCCGGCCTGTGCTCCTGAACTTCGGTGAGCCCGGCAGCATCGACGCCAGCGGGTGGACAGATCGCCTCCGGACCGTCGAGGCCGGCACCACCGGCCCGTGGGAGCTCCCCGTCATCGGGGCCGTCACCGCGCCGACGGCCGTGCTGATCCGTCCCGACGGCCACGTGGCGTGGGTGGGCGAGGGAACCGGGACCGGTCTCGGGCAGGCCCTCACGACGTGGTTCGGCTCGGCGGCGTGAGCTCCGTGACGAGACGACGTACCGCGCCCTCACCAGCCACGAGCGCGGAAGGCTGCCTGGGTCCGGTCGCGCACCTGGAGCTTGGCGAGGACCTGCGAGACGTGGTTCTGCACCGTCTTCACTGAGATGCCCAGCTCGCGGGATATCTCCGCGTTCGTGCGTCCCTGTGCGATCAGCGCAAGCACCTCCGCCTCCCGAGGGGTCAGCTCACCGCCGACCCGTCTCCCCGAGAGCACCTGCTCGGCTACCCGTTGCCCGAACACCGCTCCGCCGGAGGCGACCGTGCGGAGCGCGGAGAGCACCTCCTCCTGGGCGGCGCCCTTCAGCACGTATCCCCGGGCACCGACGCGCAGCGCGGCGAGCACGCTGTTGTCGTCGTCGACCATCGTGAGCACCAGCACTGCGGTGCCCGGTGACGCGGCGAGGATCCGCCGGGTGGCCTCCAGCCCGGGGGTGCCGGGCAGGTCCAGGTCCATCAGGACGACGTCTGGAGTGAGCTCGACGGCGCGGCGCACGCCCTCCTCGCCGTCGCCGGCAGCGGCCACCACCTCCACGTCCTCGACGGTCGCGAGCAGTCCGACCAGGCCGTCGCGGAACAACGGGTGGTCATCGACGACGAGCACCCGGATCACGGGGCCGGCACCTCCTGCGCGAGAAGACGCTCGCGCAGCGGCAGCGTCATCCTCACCGTCGTGCCACGACCTGCCCGCTGCTCGACACACAGGGCGCCGCCGATCTCCTCGGCGCGTTCACGCATGCTCACCAGGCCGACCCCGCGGCCCCGATCAGGACCCGCCCCTGAGCCGTCGTCGTCGACCTCGAGCTGCAGGGATGCGTCTCCGTTGCGGGTCACCCGCAGACTGGCCTGGTCCGCGTCGGCGTGCCGGACGACATTGGTCAGCGCCTCCTGGGCCACCCGGTAGACCGCCACCTCGACGGCTGCCGGCAGCGCCGGCAGCGAGCCGACGTCCACCTCGACGCGCAGCCCGGCTGCGGCGGCGAGGTCCACCGCCATCCGCTCCAACGCACCCGCCAGGCCCTGCTCGTCCAGAGCGGGCGGGCGCAGCCCCTCGACCACGCGACGGACATCTGCGACGGCTCCCTGGATCCCGGTGCGCAGTCTGAGCAGTCCCTCCTCGACCTCCGCCGCACGCGGGTCGACGGGCGACTGGTGCGCCGCCTCACGGCCGGCGCCCCAGAGGTTGCGCAGAGTGTCCACCTGCAGGGTCAGCGCCGCCAGGGTCGGGCCGAGACCGTCGTGCAGGTCCCGCCGCAGCCGTCGGCGCTCCTCCTCTCGGGCGAGCACCAGCCGCTCCTGCCCCTCGCGGATGCGGTCAGCGAGCGCGGCCGAGTGCACCACCCCGCCGAGCTGGAGCGCGACGTCGCCGAGGAGGTCGCGGTCGCTGCTGCGCAACCTCCGCGAGCTGTGCCGGAGCACCCCGACGGGGACGCCGTACGCCGTCAGCGGGATCTCCGTCAGCGGGTGCGGCGGGGCGCCGGCCTCGGTGTGCCGGGCGAGGACCCGGGCCCGGGCGTCGAGCACCTCGACGTGAGCGAGACCGAGTCCGTCGGCGAGCTCGCGCACCAGGGTGTGCAGCAGCCCGGGCAGGTCAGCGGCGTCGGCCAGCCGCCGGCCGGTTGCGGAGAGCACCGCCGCCGGCTCGGCCCACTGACCGTAGGTCACCCGGGTCACCATCTGCTGGAGGGCGTTGCGCAGCGGGGCGAACGACACCGCCACCACACCTGCCGCCACCCAGGGCAGCCAGCTCGCTCCCTGCTCACGCAGCAGCACGCCGACCCCGCCGACCGTGAGCGCGTAGAGCCCGGCCACCGCTCCCGACAGCAGGAGGTAGACCAGTCCTCGGCTGACCACGAGCTGGATGTCGTAGAGCCGGCGCTGGAGCAGCGCGATGCCGATGGCAACCGGCACCGGCAGCGAGACCGCGGCGAACATCCACGGCTCCGCCCATGGAGTCGCCACGACCGGGATCAGCAGCAGCGGGGCCGCGAAGGCGACCGCGAACCACAGCAGCCGTTGCTGATCGAGCTCGCTTCCGGCGCGCCAACGGCGGAGCAGCCCGGAGACGACCAGCACCAGCGCCACGGCCGTCAGCGCCAGAGCCGAGAGCGCCAGCACCTCGACCAGAGGCTCCCAGGCGGCGGGGAGCCCGATCGGGTTGGATTCCGACTCGAGGCGGTACTCCAGCGGCGTGGGACTCACCAGCATCGCGAGCGTGAACAGCGCCACCACGGACGCGACGACCAGCCCCGGGGTCCGACGCCCCGGCCACGCCGTGCGACCGTCCGGGAAGTACAGCGGCACGGCCAGCGCGAGCACCAGCCAGCCGAGACCACGGGTCGCGGCGCCCAGCACACCGAGGACCATCGCGGCCGGCACCGAGCCCGGCTCGGTCACCGCCCCCTCGACGCCGAGTGCGAGGACGCCCTCGCCGACCCCCCAGCACGCCGAACCGGCCAGCAGCAGCAGGCCCACCTTGTTGCCCGGTCGGGCAAGCACGATGACGGCTGCCACGACGGCGTACGTCGCGACCACCAGGAGGATCGCGAGCCGATCCAGGTGCCCTGGCTCTCCCGCTCCGAGCACGACGGCGAGGACCGCACCGGAGGGCCCGACGAGGGCTACCGGAACGGTCCGAGCCGCACGGGCGGGACTCATGGCACGATCCCCACGGGACCAATGTGACGCATCGCGAGGGCTCTGTCAGCCGTTGCGGTCGCAGGTCAGTCTGCCGACCCCGGCCGGCGCAGCAGGTGCACCGCGAGCCCGACCCACCAGACGATCCACACGAGCGTCGCGTAGTCCTGCACGCCCGCCCAGGCCACGGGCACCGCCGTCACCAGCACCAGCCCGGTGAGCACGCCACCCCAGCCGACCCACCGGGTGCCGATCCGGTCGGTCAGGGCAGCGACCCCCAGACCGATCGCGTGGGCACCGAGCAGGGCGAGGCTGAGGAAGTAGGCGAAGTTGCGGATGTTGTTGATCGCGAGCGAGGTCTCCAGGTCGAGGCCATGCGAGCTGCCCCACGCCGACGCCGCTCCAGCGGCGAACCCGCCGGCGACGACCACGGCGACGTAGCAGAGCCCGGCCGCAGCCGCTGTCTGCGCAGCCCAGGCGCCGACGTCGCTGCGCCGACCGAACGACCGAGCCAGGAAGACCAGCACCGGGACGAGCAGCACGAAGCCGATCATCTCGATGTAGCCGCCCGAGAAGATTCGGGTCAGGCTGCCCCCGACGTACGAGTGCTCGATGCCCTCCTGGCCCTCGTGGATGGTGGGGGTTCCGCTCGTGATGATGCCGGCCAGCATCAACACCAGGTGGGCGATCGCCAGGGATCCGGCGAGGCGCCACGCGCCCGGGGAGTGGGGCGGCGCGGTCGCGAGGACGGCGGGACGAAGGGTGGTGGACATCTGAGGACCTCCAGGTCGGGGGCGCGGTCCGCACCGCGCCAGGTGGCTCCACCGTGGCGTCGGGCGCCGCCGACAGCATCGGGCATCCTCCCGGAGCATCCGGGAGGATCTCCCGGATGCTCCGGGGTCAGCAACACCCCGGCTGGGGGCCCTCGCCACCGGAGAGCCGGGTCACCACGGCGCCGCCCGGCACGTGGGTGGGACGGGCCGGGTCCCAGCGGCCGGAGAGGCGCCAGCCGGCGGCACCGTCCGACACCGTGGTCCACGGGGTGTCCAGGACCGCCAGCGACGCTCCTTCTGCGCCACGGACCACCGTGCTCGGGTAGGCGGCGTGGAGTCGCCTCCAGCTGTCGCCGAGCCGGATGTCCGTGTCGGCCAGACGCACGTCGGGGTCGCGCACGTCCTGCAGCTCCTCGAAACCCGACCACCGGCGGTGCTGGGCGAGCTCCCAGCCCCGCAGCCGCAAGGTGTCGCCCTCCTCACCGCCGAAGATCAGGCACAGCGTGCCCCAGCAGGTGACGAGGGAGGACGGGTGTCGCCAGCTCGGCGAGAGCGGGTCATCGGCGTCCTCGAACCAGGCGTCCCCACCGGCACGACGTCACATAGCGCTGGGGTCCGACGGTGAGGTCGGGCTCCCCCAGGCGGGCGCCGAGAGCAGCCAGGACCTCCTCGGAGTCCGTCCCGAACATGGTGTGCTCCCACGCGGGAGCCGGACACGTCGAGCGATCCGCCGGGGTCCGGTGCCGCCGGAGCGGAGGGGTCGAGCCCGGTCCCGGGCGAGGAGCCGCGGGGCTCGCCGGCGACGAGCAGGCCTTGCCCGCCCCACCCGCCGGCGACCACCACGACACACACGGCAAGCGTGATGAGGGCGGACATCCATCGTCCTGGAGGGCGGCTTCGTCCGGGACCCTCCACCCGCTCGACCTCGGCCCTGGTGCGTCGCCGGCTCATCGCTTCTCCTCCCCCGTCAACAAGTTGACGCAGCAGCGCCCCTGAAGGTTGCCTCTACTCCCAACGCTGTTCGAGGCCCAGCCACACCGCGAGATCGTCGATCTCGGACTCCACCGCTGCGGTCATCTCGCGGGTGAACGGCTCGTCCTCGTGGAGGGCCGCGATCCTGAGCACGCCGGCCGAGCGGTCGGCGGTGGCGTCCAGCTTGCCGACGAGGCGGTCGGCGTAGAGCACGGGGAGCGCGAAGTAGCCCCAGCGGCGCTTGGCGGCAGGCTTGTACATCTCCAGCTGGTAGTCGAAGTCGAACAGCTCGTTCATGCGCTTGCGGTCGTACACCAAGAAGTCGTGCGGTGAGATCAGCGCGGCGCGACCGGCGAGGGGGCGGTCGAGCAGGGCGGGGTCGACCCGCCACTCCCCCTTGACCCCCTCGATGACCGCGGGCTCGCCGGCTCCGCCCACCCCGAAGGGCTCCACCATCTGCTCGGCGGCGCGAGCACGGGCGATGCCGAGGGCCTTCAGGCGACGCTCGTCACGCACCCGCAGGGACTCGTCCAGCGGTACGGCGGGATCCTCGGGGTAGACGCGCGCGGCGAGGTCCCAGAGGCGGTCTCGCCCACGACGCCCGGTGACCGCGACCTCCCCCCGCCGCTCCATGAACTCCAGAAGCCGGACGACGTTCTTGTCGTTGGTCCAGCCCGTGGAGCGCCACGGCACCGCGCAGGTGTCCGGCAGCTCCCGCGCGGCCATCGGACCCGACTCCTCGAGACGTGCGAGAAGATCGAGCCGGCAGCCGTCGTTGGCCTCGACCCAGGCCGCGTTCCCGACCTCCCACTCGCGGAGGTCGCCGATGCCGGGCCAGGCCTCCATCTCGGCACGGATCAGCGAGATGTAGTCGCCCGACCGGAGGGTGCCTTGGTGCTCGACCAGCAAGCCGTGCTCGCGCGCGACCTGCAGCTCCTCCGGGTCGTAGCTCGACCCGAGCCGGCTCCACAGCACCAGGTCGGCGCTCGGTGCCACGGCGGCCGTGAGGTCGATGTTGACCACGGTGAGGTGGTCGACGAGGTCGACCAGGTCGGTCGGTCTGGGCTCGTCCAGCACCTGCGCCAGCACCGCGATCCGGCGGGCGTCAGCCTTGGTCAGCTCGTGCACGCTCACGGGCCGAGACTAGGCGCCGGCACCGACGAGGTCGAAGCGATGACTTTCGGCCCGTCGACCGGTCAGACTGAGCGACCACACGGAGGAGAGCCATGACCGGACCGATCACCCACACCCACACCCTCGCCGCGCCAGGGGCGACGCTGACCTACGACGTCCACGGGGACCTCGCGGACGCCGACGCCGAGCGGCCGGCGTTGATGCTGATCGGCTCCCCGATGGGCGCCACCGGCTTCGCCTCTCTCGCTACGCACTTCACCGATCGTCCCGTCGTCACCTACGACCCTCGTGGCGTCGAGCGCAGCCCGAAGGACGAGCCGACCTCGGAGTCCACCCCCGAGCAGCACGCAGACGACCTGCACCGCATCATCGAGGCGCTCGGTGTGGGCGCCGTCGACGTCTTCGCCAGCAGCGGTGGTGCCATCAACGCCGTCGCGCTCGTCGCCCAACACCCTGAGCAGGTCCGGACGCTGGTGGCGCACGAGCCTCCGCTGGCCAGGCTGCTGCCCGACCGCGATGTCGCGATGACGGTCGTCGACGACATCGCCGAGACCTACCAGAAGGACGGTCTCGGTCCTGCCATGGCCAAGTTCATCACCATGGTGATGCACCAGGGTGAGCTGACCCCGGCGTACCTGGAGCAGCCGGCCCCGGATCCGGCGATGTTCGGCCTGCCTGCCGAGGACGACGGCTCGCGCGACGACCCCCTCGCCGGCCAGAACATCCGCAGCTCCGGCGCCCACGAGCCCGACATCGCCGCGCTCCGGGCCGCCTCGACGCGTATCGTGGTCGCCCACGGCGAGGAGTCCTCCCACGAGCTCGCCGGTCGCGGTGGCATCGCCCTGGCCCGACTCCTCGGCCAGGAGCCGGTGGTCTTCCCGAGCAACCACGGCGGCTTCCTCGGCGGCGAGTACGGCCAGCAGGGCAAACCGACGGAGTTCGCAGCGCTCCTGCGCCGGGTGCTCGACGGGAGGTGAGTCAGCCCGCGCGGCGCCGGCCCTTGCGCGTCTGCAGGTAGTCGGAGACGACGTACTCGCCGAGCCGGGACAGGTCGGGGGTGAACACGCGGCCGCCGGCGCGTCGGGCGACGGCGTCGACGAACCGCTCCAGTCCGGGGTCATTGCCGAGCATGAAGAAGTTGATCCCGGCGCCGTAACGGGCCAGCTCGTCGACCTGGCGCACCGTCGCCTGCACGGTCTCGCGGGTCGGCGGCCAGCTGAAGGCGGGATAGCCCTCCGGGGTGAGGTGGGCGGTCGGCTCGCCGTCGGTGACCACCAGGACGACGGGCTCGGCGTCGGGATGGCGGCGCAGGTGCCGCCCGGCGAGCATCAGCGCATGCTGGAGGTTGGTTCCCTGCACCCACTCGGGCTCCACATCGGCGAGCTGCAGCGGCGACAGACGGCGTGCAGTGCGGTCGAAGCCGATGATCTCCAGAGCGTCCTGCCGGAAGCGAGTGGCGATCAGGTGGGACAGCGCGAGCGCGGTCTGTTTCATCGGCCCCCAACGGCCCTCTTGCACCATCGAGAAGGACAGGTCGACGCAGAGCGCCACCGCCGCCGCGGTGCGGCGCTCTGTCTCGACGACCTCGAAGTCCTCCACGACCAGGCGGGCCGGCAGTCCCGAGCCGCGCCGGAGCGCGTTGCCGACGGTGCGCACCGCATCGATCGGCAGCTCGTCGCCGAACTCCCAGGCCCGCGCCGAGCCGGTCAGCTCGTCGGCCGAGCCGGTACGCCGGTCGGCGTGGTCGCCACTGCCGGCGGAATCGATCTGCGCGAACACCCTCTTCAGGGCCGTCTCGCCGAGCCGACGGACAGCACGCGGGGTCAGCTTCACACCGTCCTCCCCGCGGGTGAGGTAGCCCTGTCGCTCGAGCTCGCGCTCGAGCTCGCGCAGGGCCTCGAAGTCGGTCGCGGCGGAGCTGCCGAGCTGCCGTTCGAGGACCTCGACGTCGACGTCGTCGAGAGTGCCGCCGGGCCGGTCCATCGACAGCGACTGCTCCAGCGCCTCCAGGTCGGCGAGCTCGGCCACAGCCTGCACGGCGTCGCTGTAGCCGAGGGACTCGCCACCCTCGCGCATCTGCACCGGCCCCCGTTCCAGGCCGGGCCGGAGCGCGCGGAGGTTGTCGGAGAGCTGACCCATCTGCGAGGCGAGGTCGGGGTCGGACATCGCGTCGCTCATCAGCTGTCCGAGCTGCTCGCGCTGCTCGGGCGTCAACGACGCCATCATCCGGTCGGCCGCGGCCTGTCGGCGGGCCAGCGCGTCGATCAGCTCGTCGACGGATCCAGGCTGTTCGGGAAACAGGTCGCCGTGCTTGTCCATGAAGTCGCGGAACTTGTCCTCGGTGTCCTCACCGCGAGCATGCGCGGCGAGCAGGGCGTTGAGGTCGGCCAGCATGTCCTTGACCGCCTGCATCGCCTCCGGGTCGGGATCCTGGAGGGCCCGTGCCATCCCGGCGAACTGGGCGTCGAGCACCTCCCGGCGCAGCAGATCCTGGATGGAGTCGTAGGTCGCGCGGGCGGAGTCGGAGTGCCAGTCGTAGTCCGCGAGAGCGCGCACAGCTCCCGCGACGTCGTCGGGCGTCGTGGCCAGCTCCATCTCGGCCCAGCGGGCATCGTCGCTCTCTTCCCCCGCGAGCGTGTCACGCTCGTCGGCGAGTGCCTGGTCCAGCGCGGCGCGCACCTGGTCGAGGGTGCCACCGAGGTCACCGCGCCGGCGGGCGGCGTTGCGCATCCGTCGGGCGCGCGCCGCGAGGTCGTCGAGCCCCCGGCGTCCGTCGAAGCCACGACGCAGCAGGTCGGCGAGCGCCTCGCGCATCGAACCGCCCGCGAGCACGTCCCGGCCGACCTCGTCGAGTGCGGCGCGGACGTCGTACGGCGGCGCCAGCGGGTCCGGCCCGCCGGTCCACGGTCCGTAGCGGAACCGGCCGTGACCGTGCTCGCCGTGCATGGCTAGACCCCGTAGACCGAGCGCCCGGAGCCGTCGCGCGCCGGCGCTTTGTCGATGCGGCGAGTCAGGTGCAGACCCTCGAGCACCAGCTCGACCGCCGCTGCGAGCTGCCCCGGGCCCGGTGGCTCATCCTGATCCGGGTCGTCGCCGCCCAGACGATCCAGCACCTTGCCGAGCCCCGAGACCGTCCCGACCTGGTCGAGCAGCTCTTGGGAGGTGACGAGCTCGCCGGTCTCGACGGTCCGGCCCTCGGCGAAGAGGTCTGTGAAGCCGGACAGGTCGAGCCCGTGGAGCCGCTCCTTGAAGGTCTCGGCGACCGCGACCCGCAGCAGGTGGCTGACGACCTCGGCCTCGCGACCCTCCTCGCCCATCTCGAACTCGATCTTTCCCAGCAGGGTCGGCAGCACGCCTGGGACGTCGCAGACCCGCGCCACCGCGTGAGCCTCGCCCGTGCGGGCGCTGCGGCGCAAGGCCGAGGCCGCGGCTGCCTCCGCGGCGGCGATCGCGAACCGCGCGCTGACTCCTGACCGCTGGTCGACCGACGGGGATTCACGCAGACCGCGGGTCAGCCTGGCGATCACCTCGACGAGATGGGTCGGCACGTCGGCGACGAGCACGGACTCCTGCGCGACCAGGGCCACCTCCTGGTGGATCTCCTCGGGGTAGTGGGTGCGGATCTCCGCGCCGAAGCGGTCCTTGAGCGGGGTGATGATCCGACCCCGGTTGGTGTAGTCCTCGGGGTTGGCGCTCGCCACGAGCAGGACGTCCACGGGGAGTCGCAGGCTGTAGCCACGCACCTGGATGTCGCGCTCCTCCAGCACGTTGAACATGGCGACCTGGATGCGCTCGGCGAGGTCGGGGAGCTCGTTGATGCCGAAGACGCCGCGGTTGGTGCGCGGGAGCAGCCCGTAATGGATGGTCTCGGGATCGCCGAGCGTGCGGCCTTCGGCGACCTTGACCGGGTCCACGTCACCGATGAGGTCGCCGACGCTGGTGTCGGGGGTGGCGAGCTTCTCGACGTAGCGCTCGTCACGATGCCGCCACGCGATCGGCATGTCGTCACCGACCTCCTCGAGGAGCCGACGACAGCGCGCACACACGGGGGCGAGCGGGTCGTCGCTGATCTCACACCCCTCGACGACAGGGGTCCACTCGTCGAGCAGGGTGACCAGGGTGCGCATCAGCCGGGTCTTGCCCTGGCCGCGCTCCCCGAGCAGCACGAAGTCGTGTCCGGCGAGCAGCGCGCACTCGAGCTGCGGCAGGACGGTGTCATCGAAGCCGACCATCCCCGGGAAGGCCGTCTCACCGGCACGCAGCCGGGACAGCAGGTTGTCGCGGATCTCGGCCTTGACCGAACGGGTGCGGTAGCCGGTGTCGCGAAGGGCACCCAGCGTCGTGGGTCGGCTCATGAGCATGAACCTACGCCCGCCCGGCAAGCGCCCGCCCGCACGCTGGGTCGCGAGAGGCGGGGCTACTTGCCGTTGCGGGGCCTCCGCAGCACGACCACGGAGCGGTCCGCGACCCGGAACTCCACACCAGGCAGCAGCGTCGGGGCGTCATCGAAGAGCGAGACACTGCCGGCCTGGTCGTCGTGGGTGTCGAGCGCGACGATCCAGCCCTCCCCGTAGATCTCGTCGGGCAGGGTGAAGGTCAGCGGCTCGTGGTGGCCGTTGAAGGCGATCAGGAACGAGTCCCCGACGACCTTCGCTCCGCGCCGGTCGGGCTCGGGGATCGCCTCGCCGTTGAGGAAGACCAGCATGGAGCGGGCGAACTCGTGGTTCCAGTCGGTGTGGCTCATGTCCTTGCCCTCGGGCGTGAACCAGGCGATGTCGGCCGGCTTGCCGTCCTCGGTCTGACCGCCGGCGAAGAAGCGCCTGCGCCGGAAGACCGGGTGCTCCTTGCGCAGCGCGACGACCCGACGAGTGAAGGCGAGCAGAGCCCGCTGGTCCTCGTCGAGGTCCCAGTCCATCCACGAGGTCTCGTTGTCCTGGGCGTAGACGTTGTTGTTGCCGCCCTGGGTGCGACCGAGCTCGTCGCCGTGCAGCAACATCGGGACACCCTGGGAGAGCAGCAACGTGGTCAGCAGGTTGCGGTGCTGGCGGGCGCGCAGCTCCAGCACTGCCTCGTCGTCCGTCTCGCCCTCCACGCCGCAGTTCCAGGAGCGGTTGTGGCTCTCGCCGTCATTGCCGTCCTCGCCGTTGGCGTCGTTGTGCTTGTCGTTGTAGGAGACGAGGTCACGCATCGTGAAGCCGTCGTGGGCGGTGACGAAGTTGATCGAGGCGATCGGCTTGCGACCGGAGTGCTCGTAGAGGTCCGAGGACCCGGTGATCCGGGAGGCGAACTCCGCCAGGGTCGAGGACTCACCACGCCAGTAGTCGCGGACCGTGTCACGGTACTTGCCGTTCCACTCGGTCCACAGAGGCGGGAAGTTGCCGACCTGGTAACCCCCCTCGCCGATGTCCCACGGCTCGGCGATCAGCTTGACCTGGCTCACGACCGGGTCCTGTTGCACGAGGTCGAAGAACGCGGAGAGCCGGTCGACCTCGTGGAACTGGCGCGCCAGCGACGAGGCGAGGTCGAAGCGGAAGCCGTCGACGTGCATCTCGGTCACCCAGTACCGCAACGAGTCCATGATCAGCTGCAGCACGTGCGGGTGCCGCATCAGCAGGGTGTTGCCGGTGCCCGTCGTGTCGTAGTAGTGGGCGCGGTCGTCGTCGACGAGACGGTAGTAGGCGTTGTTGTCGATGCCGCGGAAGCACAGCGTCGGTCCGAGGTGGTTGCCCTCCGCGGTGTGGTTGTAGACCACGTCGAGGATGACCTCGATGTCGGCCTCGTGGAGCGCCTTGACCATCGCCTTGAACTCCTGGACCTGCTGGCCCCGCTGACCGGAGGCGGCGTAGGCGTTGTGCGGAGCGAAGAAGCCGATGGTGTTGTAGCCCCAGTAGTTCGACAGTCCCTTGTCGACGAGCGGGGTGTCCTGGACGAACTGGTGGACCGGCATCAGCTCGATCGCGGTGACGCCAAGTTCCTTCAGGTGGTCGATCGTTGCCGGGTGGGCGATGCCGGCGTACGTGCCTCGGATGTCCTCGGGCACGTCGGGATGGGTCATGGTCAGACCCTTCACGTGGGCTTCGTAGATGACCGCGTTGTGGTACTCGTGGTCGGGATGCCGGTCGTTGCCCCAGTCGAAGAACGGGTTGACCACCACCCCCAGCATGTTGTGACCGCGGCTGTTGCGCCGGTTGAACTTCTCGGGGTCGCCGAACCTGTAGGAGAACAGCGACTCGTCACCGTCGATCTGCCCGTCGACCGCCTTGGCGTAGGGGTCGAGGAGCAGCTTCTTCGGGTTGCACCGGTGACCCTCGGACGGCTTGTAGGGACCGTGCACCCGGTAGCCGTAGCGCTGCCCGGGCTGCACGCCCGGCAGGTAGGCGTGATGGACGAACGCATCCGTCTCGACCATCTCCACCTTGGTCTCGGCCCCGCTCTCGTCGATGAGGCAGAGCTCGACCTTGTCGGCGACCTCGGAGAACAACGCGAAGTTGGTCCCCGAGCCGTCGTAGGTCGCGCCCAGGGGGTAGGGCCGTCCCGGCCAGATCTGCATGTGTCCCTCTCGTCGCGCCCAGGGGGGTCCCGGCGCCCGCGATATCTTGCAACAGCATCCCTCACGCCGCGCGCCTGAACCGTACCCAGAGTGTGTGACGTTGAACGGTCACGTCCATCACGTGCGGAATCCGCGCTTTTCTCCGCGCACCGAGCGTGAAACAGTGGGCCCATGGCCATTTCAACCACTGATCCCCGCACCGGCGAGGTGCTGCGCACCTTCGACGAGCTGACCGACGAGCAGCTGGAGGACCGCCTGGCGCGGGCGGCGAAGGCCGCTGCCTCCTATCGCCTCACCTCCTACGACGAGCGCGGCGGCTGGCTGCGCGCCGCGGCCGACATCCTCGACCGGCGTGCCGACGAGCTCGCGGCGCTGATGACGCTGGAGATGGGCAAGACGAAGAAGTCCGCCGTTGCCGAGGTCGGCAAGTGTGCCGCCGTGCTGCGCTACTACGCCGACAACGCCGCCTCCATCCTCGCCGACGAGTCGGTCGACGCCGACGCGGTCAACGCCAGCAAGGCCTACGCCCGCTACCTCCCGATCGGCGTCGTGCTCGCCATCATGCCGTGGAACTTCCCGCTCTGGCAGGCGATGCGTTTCGCCGCCCCGGCGCTCGCCGCCGGCAACGTCGGGCTTCTCAAGCACGCCAGCAACGTGCCGCAGACGGCTCTGTTCATGGAGGAGCTGTTCACCGAGGCAGGCTTCCCCGCCGACGCCTTCCAGACCCTGCTCATCGGCAGTGGCAAGGTCGAGGCCGTCATCAAGGACGACCGGGTCGCGGCCGCCACGCTCACCGGCTCCGAGGGCGCCGGCGTCGCAGTCGGCCGCACCGCGGGCGAGTCGTTGAAGAAGGTCGTTCTCGAGCTCGGCGGCTCGGACGCCTTCGTCGTGATGCCCTCGGCGGACCTCGCCCAGGCGGCCAAGATCGCGACCACCTCGCGCACCCAGAACAACGGCCAGTCGTGCATCTCGGCCAAGAGGTTCATCGTGCACACCGACGTCTACGACGACTTCATGGCGCACTTCACCAAGGAGATGTCGTCCCTGGTCGTCGGCGACCCGATGGAGGAGGGCACCGACGTCGGACCGCTGGCCACCCAGGGCGGCCGCGAGGACGTCGAGGAGCTGGTCAAGGACGCGGTCGACAAGGGCGCCACGGTGGTGCTGGGCGGCGAGCGCCCCGACCGGGACGGCTGGTGGTACCCGCCGACCATCCTCGCCGACCTGACCACCGAGATGGACCTCTACACCGAGGAGGTGTTCGGCCCGGTCGCGTCGGTCTACCGCGTCGACGACCTCGACGCCGCGATCGACCTCGCCAACGCCACCCGCTTCGGGCTGGGCTCCAACGCCTGGACCCAGGACGCCGACGAGCAGGAGCGGTTCATCCGCGACCTGGAGGCCGGCCAGACCTTCATCAACGGCATGGTCGCCTCCTTCCCCGCCCTGCCCTTCGGCGGGGTGAAGGCCTCAGGTCACGGTCGCGAGCTCGCCGACCACGGCATCCGCGAGTTCACCAACATCAAGACGGTGTGGATCGCCTGACCCGCCGCACCGAGAGGCCACTTCGCGCACGACACGCCGACAAACCTGGTGGGGAGTTGGCCTCTCGGCTCAGAAGAGGGTGGGGTCCGGCTCGGGCTGCCGGGGCAACGGCGCGAACCGGGCCGACGGGCGTGCCGGCGGCGGGCGCCACGACGTGTCGACGTCGACCGGGCGGGGCAGTGGTGCGTCGAGCCCCGTCAACGCACGCGTCACAGCCGGGGTGTGCAGGTCGTAGCGGGTGAAGACCTCCTGCACCCGATCCGGGCGCAGCGGCAACCGGCCCACGCCGGCTGCGATGTCGAGCCCGAGCGGCAGGTCGTGGTGCATCGTCATGACTTCCCGGTTGAGCGCGAACGCGGTGCGGGCCTCGGGTGTGGCCAGCGACGCGGCCAGAGACTTGCCGAGCGTGGCTCGACACCGCTGACCGCCGCGGACGGCCTCCTCGAAGGCAGCCTCGGCGGTGTCGAACTCGGCCAGCAGCCGGGCGGCGGTCTTCGGCCCGAAGCCCCGGACCCCGGGCAGGTTGTCCGAGGAGTCCCCGCGCAGGGCGGCGTAGTCGAGGTACTGGTCCGGGCGCACCCCCGCCACCAGGGTCAACCGGTGCGGGTCGAGCATCGGCGAGGCGTCGACGCCCCCGTTGAGGATGCGCAGCATCCGGGTGTTGTCGTCGATCAGGGCGAACGAGTCACGGTCGGAGGTCGCGATCACCGTCCGAGCCCCCACGGTGGGCGCCCAGGCCGCGGCCGACGCCAGCACGTCGTCAGCCTCGAGCCCCGCGGGTCGGACCACCACGACCCCGAGCTCCTCGAGCACGGGTACGACGGTTTCGAGCTGGTCGTCGAGCGTGCGCGGCTTGGGATCGCGGTGAGCCTTGTAGATCGGCCATCGCGCACGGCGCACGCTTGCCGATGGATCGTCGAAGCCGACGACCACCGCGTCGGCGCAGCTGCGGTCGACCGCCGCCCCGAGCATCGACAAGAACCCTCGGATCGCCCAGGCCGGCTGCCCGTCAGCGGTGTGGAAGCCTGTGCGTGCCGAGGCGTGGAAGCAGCGGTGCAACACGGAGTTGCCGTCGACCGCGAGCAGGGTGGGCGTCATCAGGGCCAGCCTGCCACGCGGCACCGACCGGACCCTAGGATCTGGGGATGGACAACTCAGGTGGCCCCTTCACCGACTACCTCGGCGTGGAGTTCGTGGAGGTCACGGGCGACAAGGTGGTGGCCACCTGGACCGCCACAGAGGCGTTGCACCAGCCGTTCGGGATCGTGCACGGCGGTGCGCACTGCGGTGTCGTGGAGACCCTCGCCAGCGTCGGGGCCAGCGCCTGGTGGGGCGACCGGGGCCAGGTCGTCGGGGTGAACAACAACACCGACTTCTACCGTGCGGTCCGTGAGGGTGATCTCACCTCCACCGCGTCGCCCTTGCACCGCGGCCGTTCCCAGCAGGTGTGGCTCGTCGAGACGGTCGACGCAGACGGTCGCCTGGTCTCGCGCGGTCAGGTCCGCCTGCAGAACCTCACCGGCTGAGCAACCGCCGGGCAGCCGCTGGGCAGGACCCTCCCTCAGACGGCGACGGTGTTGGAGGAACCCTCGCGCTGCTGGGGAAGCGACGTCACGTAGGGCGACAGCAAGGCAGCCAGACCCTCACTGGCGATGCGACGTTGGTAGTCGCGCTGCTGCTCGGCACCGCTGGTCACGGCTCGCTCCTGCGCCTGGGCCCAGCAGTCTTCGTGATAGGAGCTCTCGCCCGGTGCGGGTCCGGACGTGGCTTGGTGAGGCTTGATGGGGTTACGGCAATGGGAGCAACGCAGACGATCCACAGCAGACAGGCCCTTCTCTTCTCCGCTGACCATACCGAGCGATCGCCTCCCAGATCACGCCCGACCGTTGCGGTCTCACACCCATGGACTCACCCGGCCCCGCCGGATCAGCATCTCGATCTCGCGTCGTCCACCTGACAGGAGTGGTATCGGCACCTGTCCGGGGGTGACTGAAGGGCGCATCCCAGGATTTACCTTTCCGGACCAATCCGGAGACTTCGGGCATGCAGCCCGTCAGGTCCAGACGCCGGACGAGCCCCGCCGATGGCTGCCGACAAGGTGGGTGTCGACGACGCCGACCGCCTCCATGAGGGCGAACATCGTCGTCGGCCCGACGAAGACGAAACCCGCTGCCCGCAGGGCCTTGGCGAGCGCCTCCGACTCCGGCGTGGAGGTCGGCACCTCGTCGGCGGTCACCGGTGTGGGGGTGGCGTCCGGTCGGAACGACCACACCAGGTCAGCCAGCCCGCCGTCCTCACGCAACGCCACCGTCGCTCGGGCGTTGGTGATGGTGGCCTCGATCTTGCGCCGGTTGCGCACGATGCCGGCATCGCCCATCAGCCGGGTGACGTCGCCCTCGTCATAGCCGGCCACCGTGTCGGGTGCGAAGCCGTCGAAGGCCGCTCGGAACGCCGTCCGCTTGCGCAGGATCGTCGCCCACGACAACCCGGACTGGAACGCCTCGAGACTCAGCCTCTCGAAGAGCCCCCGCTCGTCCCGCACCGGCAGGCCCCACTCGGTGTCGTAGTAGCTGCGCAGCAGAGGATCGGTCGCCGCCCAGGCCGGCCGGGCCAGTCCGTCCTCACCGATCACTGTCATGGGGCGAAGCTACCTGCGGTCCTCCAGCCGCTCAGCGCGTGCCTCACCGATCCCCCCGAACCGGACGGTCATCGGTGGCGCCGGACGGGCGAACAGGAACCCTTGGGCCAGCTCGCACCCCAACGCGGCGAGCCGGTCCCGCACGGCCGGGGTCTCGACTCCCTCGGCGATGACCCGCAGATCCAGGGAGCGGGCCAGGGCCAGGGTCGACTCGACGATGGCCAGGGCACGCGCGTCATCGACGAGGTGGGTGACGAACGAGCGGTCGATCTTCAGTCCGGCGATCTCGTGGAGGTCGCGCAGGTAGCCCAGTGAGGAGTAGCCGGCGCCGTAGTCGTCGACCATCAGCCGCACACCCAGCCCCCGCAGGTCGCCGATCACGCCCCGTGCCCGGTCGGGGTCGGCCATGAACAGGTCTTCGGTCAGCTCGAGCTCGAGCGCTCCCCCCGGCAGCCCCTCGGCCTCCAGCAGCATCGCCAGCTGGTCGGGGAAGGCGATGTCGAGCAGGTTCGTCACCGACAGGTTCACCGCCACCGTCAGCTCGTGGCCCTCGCGCCGCCACTGCACCGCCTGGCGCACCGCCTGCCTCAGCACGTCGAGAGTGAGCAGCCGCATCAGCCCCCCACTCTCGGCCAGGGGCAGGAAGTCGGCCGGAGGCACCAGGCCGAATCCCGGGTCCTGCCAGCGGCACAGGGCCTCGAACCCACCGACCTCGCCCGTGAACAGGGAGACGATCGGTTGGTAGTGCAGGACGAGCTCGTCGTCCTCGATCGCCCGGCGCAGCCTGTCGACCGACTCCCGTCGGGCGGGGTGTGTCCGCTGCGGCTCCGGGCGGTAGCGGCTCTGCCCGCTCCGGGCGGCCTTGGCCTCGTACATCGCCAGGTCGGCCCGCTGCAGCAGGTCGCCCACCGCGTGACCGTCGGTCGGGAAAACTGCGATGCCCACGCTGGCCGTGACCTCGACGCGCCGCGCGCCAACCGTGAACGGCGGCTGGAACGCAAGGGTCAGCCGTTCGGCCGCCTCGGTGGCGCGCTCGGCGTCTGCGCCCTCGACGAGGATGCCGAACTCGTCGGCGCTCATCCGAGCGAGCACGTCGCCCTCCCCCAGGCAGGCCCGGAGCCGGTCGGCGATCTCGCGAAGGACCTTGTCACCGTTGAGGTGGCCGAGGGTCTCGTTGACGGTCTTGAAGCTGTCGACGTCGACGATGAGGAGGGCCAACCCCCGCGCGCGGGGGCGGTCGAGCAGCGCGGCCGCCAGCTCCTCGTGGAAGCTGCGGCGGTTCGGCAGCTCGGTGAGGTCGTCCATGCCGACCTCACGTCGACGCAAGGCGATCTCGAGCATCGTGCGGTAGGAGATCACTGCGCGTGCGATCAGCACGAACAGCGCCACGACGGCGAGCACCGTGCCGCGGAGCACGGTGTCCAAGAAGGTGCCGAGTCCCAGGACCACCAGTGCGATCACACCGATCACAGCGGGAGCGACGTACCCCGGGAGGATCTCCCGGCGGACGAGGGGTCGTGAGGGCGCGAATGCCGCGGAGGCGATCACCGCGGTGGTCAGCACCGCGAAGGCACTGAGCATCGTCCCGGGCCGCCAGGCCCCGGCAGTGATCTGGATCAGGAACGTCACGTCGATGACGACGAAGCTCAGGGCCCCGACGGCAAGCCCCCAGACCTGCAGTGGTGGGCGCCACCCATAGGCAGCCATGACGTAGGCGAGCACCAGGAGCAGGACGACGTCGAGCACGGGGTAGGCGAGGTTGGTGAAGACGACCGAGGGCGAACCGGCGGACCTGGCCAGGAGAGTCGGTCCGAGGGCCGCCACCGTGACGGCCGCGGCCGTCAGGCCCGCTGCCACACCGTCGAGGCTCATGACCGTCGACACCGAGCCCAGGCGGGAGCGGGCGAGGAGGACGAGACCCACCGTCATCAGCACGGGCGTGGCCAGCCAGAAGGCGTCGGAGATCGAGGGATAGACCTGCGGCTGCTGGAGCCTGACGTGGACGAAGTAGGTGACGAAGCCCATCGCCCGAGCCGCGAGCGCGAGCCCGATCCAGCGCCACAGCCAGGCGTCGTCGTCGCGACCGGCCGCACGGAGCATGCAGAGCACGGCGGCCAGCACGTAGCACGACCCCTGGACCCACCCGTCGACCCAGGGCGTGAAGACGTAGGCGGGCCGGACGAAGGGCAGGTCATAGATCACGACGACCAGGACGAGCGTGTAGATGAGGACGTGCACGGCGAGGACGAGCCCTCGTCGTGGAAACACGCCGTGCTCCGGTGCCACCTGTCTCCCTGTCGGCGAGTCGCTGAGACGGTCCTCATGCTAGTGGCGACCGCGGAGCAGCGAGCGAGAACGCGGCAGCCACCGAGGTGGCAGCATGGCCGGATGAGCGCCGACCTCGCCGCACCCGAGCTCCGGGCCTTCTGGGCCGAGCGGCACCTGTGCACGGTGACGACGCTCCGTCGGGACGGCACCCTTCACGTCGTCCCGATGGGTGTCGTGCTGGATGCGCCGTCCGCGACGGCGTGGGCGATCACCTCTGGTGAGTCACAGAAGGTGCGCAATCTCGAGGCGGCCGGCGAGGGCGGGGCGTTGATCGCGATCTGCCAGGTCGACGGGCGGCGCTGGTCGACGTTGGAGGGTCGCGCCGTCGTGCGCCGTGATCCCGGCTCGGTCGAGGAAGCGGTCCGCCGCTACACCGAGCGGTATCGCATACCTCGGCCGAACCCCGCGCGGGTCGCCTTGCGGATCGAGGTCACGCGGGTGTTGGGCAACGTGGGCTGAAGCAGCCTTGCACGGCGCCTCAGCCGACCTCGAGGCCTGCGGCGCGCAGCACCCACTCCCACATCGTGTCGCGGTCATCAAGCGTCTCCCTGGTCGCCCTGCGGTAGTGCGTGTGGCGGGTTGCGCGGTCGTGCCAGAAGCGACCTCCTGGAGGCGAAGGCTCGGTGGCCGCCAGCCAGAGGACGGTGTCGGCTCCCGCGGCGGCGTCTCGCAGCAGCGGGCCGGTGACCTTGGAGAAGGCCGGCAGCGAGCTCGTGATGCCTGGCGTGGCCGCCCACCCAGGATGCATCACGTGCACCCCGATGCCGTCGCGACGCCAGCGCTCCTGCATCAGCGGAGCCAAGGAGACCTGCATCCGCTTCGAACGTGCGTAGGCCGTCGTTCCCCGGTACTCGCCCCTGAGGTAGTCGGGGTCGTGGACAGGCAGTCGCTGGGTGTACATCCCACCGGAGGACACCAGCACCACGCGGGCGTCGTGGCCGGAGAGCGCCGGGCGGAGCAGGTCGGTCATCAGCACGGGTCCGAGGACGTGCACCGCGACCGTGAGCTCATGGCCGTCGACCGAGGTGGTCCGCTCGGCCGGGAGGGTGCCGGCGTTGTGCACCAGCACGTCGATGCGGGATAGCCGCTCGAGCAGGTCGGCGGCGACCTCCCGCACGCGGGTCAGGTCGGACATGTCCGCGATCTCGACGTGCAGCTCGGCGCCGGGGACCGCGGCCGCGATCTCGTCCGCGGCCACCTGGCCCTTGTCCTGGTCGCGCACCAGCAGGTGGACGCTCGCCCCGAGGCGTGCCAGCCCGAGTGCCGTCTCCTTGCCCAGGCCCGATCCGGCGCCGGTGACCAGCGCCCGCTTGCCTGCCAGGGCCCCCGGCCTGGGGTCGTCACGGGGCCACCACGTGCGACGTACCCGATAGCCGAGGGTGGTGTAGCCGGGCACGACGGTCCGGTCGAGGGCGTCGTCGAGGAGGGAGCGCAGCCGCTTCATCGGGGTTCCTCGTCGTGGGCGCGGCGGAACAGGGGCGGGAGGTAGCGCACCATCAGGGCGGACCACGTCAGGTGGGTCAGCACCGGAGCCTGCAGTCCGTGGGACGCCCGCCGCTGCAGACTGAACAGCCCGCCCATCACCGTCGCGGCCAGCAGGAGCGCCGGGTTGCGCGTGGTCGCCGTGGCCAGCGTGTAGACGGCGGTCGATGCCAGCACCGGGTGCTCATCGCCGAGCGCGGCGTAGAGGGCCCCGCGGAAGAAGACCTCCTCGCCGAGGCCGTTGGCGAGCGTCGTCAGCAGCACCAGGGGCTCCTCGCCCTCCTCTGCGAAGACGAGCACACGCGAGATCGCCGCGTCGAGCACCGGGATCCTTCGGGCTACCAGGGCACAGGCATAGAAGAATCCGAACGCTCCGACGCCGGTCGCGATCGGGGTGAGCACGGGGCGCCTCAGCCGTCGGTCGTGCCCCTCGATCCAGCCCCTGTGCAGCGGCCCCGACACCAGCCCCCCGACGGTCCAGACGCCGGCCACGCCGAGCGTGGCAGCGTAGAACTCGCGCGAGCCGGGCTTCGTCGAGAGGGAGGCGCCCAGCAGCCCCGCGCCGACGACGCTGACCCCGCCGACGATGCGCCGGCGGCGGCGGGCGACCTCGAGCGGCTCGTCGTGCACGATCGGCGGGACATGGGTGATCCACATCGGCAGCGGCCCACGCAGCCGTCCCCACAAGGCGTCGCAGCGCTCACGCGCTCGTCTCACGCCCCGCTCCCTCCCGAGGCCCCGCCCTCGGCGAGGGCGGCACCGACGGCCTCGTCGTAACCCATCGGCTCGAAAGGCACGACCTCGCGGATGGTGTGGTCCTCCACGATCACCTCGTTGCTCATCGAGTCGATCAGGTTGCGCCCGGACTGCGTGTCGACGTCGGTGACCAGGGAGAGCCAGCGGGAGGACAGGCCAGGGGTCAGCAGGGGCACGGGCAGGATAGGCAGCGACCGGCCCTCGAGCCGCGCGACCCTCTTGAGCATGTCCGAGTAGCGCAGTACCTCGGGACCGCCGATCTCGAACACCCGGCCGCGGGCCTCGGGGTGCCCCAGGACGCCGACCAGGTAGCGGACCACGTCGTCGACGGCGATCGGCTGGGTGCGGGTGTTGACCCACCGGGGAGTGATCATCGCGGGCAGGTGCTCGACGAGCTGGCGGGTCATCTCCCACGAGATGCCCCCCGCACCGACGACGATCCCGGCACGCAGCACGGTCACCGGCACCCCTCCGGAGCCCAGCAGTCCCTCGACCTCGCGGCGGCTGCGCAGGTGCGCCGAGAGGTCGTCGGAGTCGCTGCCGAGACCGCCGAGATAGACGATCTGCTCGACGCCGGCGTCGCCGGCCGCCTGCCCGAAGGCGGTGGCTGCCTCCGCGTCGAGGCGCTCGAAGTCGGCGGAGTCCAGGGAGTGCACGAGGTAGTAGGCCGAGGCGCATCCCTCGACCGCAGCCGCAAGAGACTCCGGGTCGTGCACGTCGCCGTGCACCGCCCGGCCCGGACCGTCGTAGCTCTCGGGTCTCCGGGTCATCGCGCGCACCTCGACGCCGGCCTCGACCAGTGCAGCCGTGAGTCGGCGGCCGACGAAGCCGGACGCGCCGGCGACCAGGACCGGGGACTCAGGACTCACGAGTCGCCTCGTACCCGCTCGGTGTCCGGTGCAGTCGATGCCGAGCCGGCTGTGAGAGCTGATGCCCGGCCTCGCCGCCGACACGGCCGCCGTGGGGCCGTCCGTGGTCGGCGTACTCCTCGCGATAGAAGGTCATGGTCCACTCTCCCACCTCTACCCGGGACGCGGTGCGGAGGAGTTGCCTACCTACTCGCTCGCCGTTGACCCGGGTGTCGCCGCAGAGGTCGACGATCCAGAACTCGTCATCGGCGTCGTGGTGCACTTCCGCATGGCCTGGACTCAGGCCCGGCAAGCACACACCGGAGTCCTCCGCACTGCCGATGGTCACCACGTCGCGGCGCAACCGAAAGACCGGCTGTGCGTCCCCCGGCCAGGGGTTCTCCCGAGGCGCCAGGATCAACCGGGGGTCCCCACTGCCGTAGGTCGCATGGGTGGTGGTGACCTGGGTGGGGCGCCGTGCGAACGTCGGCGCGATCGGGTGAACCGTCGCGGGCGGCGCCATCGTCTCGTCGGGAAGCATCCCAGCCTCCGACGAGGCCCGACCTCGTGCCCGCAGCGCCGCCCAGGCGCCGCGGCCACCGGCCACCCGCATGTGCTGCGACCCGGTCATCCGCCGCTGCCACCACGACGAGCGCACCGCCCCCAGGGTGAGCAGCACGTCCTCGCCGGACATCACGCTCACGATGAGGTCACGCCGGGCCAGCGCGCCGGCGAAGGCTCGGACGCTCGCGCTGTCCCCCCTCCCTGCGAACGCCGAGGCATCGTCGACGCTGAGCCGCAGGTGTCGCCCCGCCCCGGCCAGGTGACCACTGACCTGGGCGCCGTGAGGCAGCTCCACACTGAAGTCGAGATCGGCCTCTACGGCCATTCGGGTCGCCACCGATCAGCCTGCCTGCTGGTCGTTGTCGCGCGTGGTCACCTGGAGAGTCCCGTTGAACCTCCAGGTCGCGCGCGGAGCGTCGGCGCCGGTGTCGCGCGGGACCTCCACGGCCATGTCGATGAAGCGGTAGTTGATCGCCGCTTCCCTACCTGTCAGGAACGACCACATCTCGCGGCCGAGGTCAGTCCAGTCGACGACCTGCTCCTGTGTCGCCGTGGCGGTCCTTCCGATGTGTTCGGTCATCACAGTCACCCTCAAAATTCAGCAGATACCTAAACAATCTGTTTAGGTTTGTGTTCTAATGATGACCATGGAAACGCAAGAAGCGCAAGCGTTGGGGCAACCGGATCTCACGATCGGCGATCTGGCCAGGCGCACCGGACTGACTCCCGCTGTGCTGCGCACGTGGGAGTCCCGGCACGGGTTTCCCCGACCGCAACGACTCGCAAGCGGCCATCGGCGCTACGCGGAATCAGACGTGGCGGCCGTCGAGGGAGTGCTTCGTCGGCGCGACGCCGGGGTCCGTCTGGAGGTGGCGATCGCGGACGCCGCCGCACTTCGCGGCCGACAGACCGCCTCGGTGTTCGCCGAGCTCCGCCGCCGCCATCCGCACCTGACGCCTCACCGACTCCGCAAGTCGACGCTCCTGGCCCTGTCCTGGGCGATAGAGGACGAGTGCTGCGCCCGCGCCGAGCGGCCGGTGATCCTCGGCTCGTTCCAGGAGGCTCGCTACTTCGACGCGGCCGCGCCTCGTTGGCACGAGCTGGCGAGAGTCGCTCACGCAAGTCTGGCGCTGGCGAGCTTCCCCGGAGTGATGGCGAGCGGTCCAACAGGTCCGGTCCGGGTGCACCTCGACGACCGCTCGCCGATGCGTCGAGAGTGGGCGGTGATCTGCGACGCCGCCGACCTGCCCGCGGCACTCACCGCCTGGGAGCTGCCCGGCCAGGACGGCGTACCCGACCGCGACCGGATCTTCGAGTCGATGTGGACGCTCGACCCGCGGGCAGTGCGCGACGCCGCCCGCGTGGCGACACGCGTCGCGCAGGAGGCCGGTGCCGCTGAGGCGACCCCGCTGCTCTACGAGCTGGCCGACGACCCCCACCGCACCAGCACCGACATCGCCGGGGCGACCAACCTCTTCAACCGCATCGTGGCCTACGTCGACCGCCTCGGCTGACCAGCAAGCACGGCAGGCACGCCGAAGGCCCCGGACCTGTCTGAACAGGACGGGGCCTTCGTGTGCGATGTGGCAGGTGCAGGATTCGAACCTGCGAAGGAATACTCCGACGGATTTACAGTCCGCTCCCATTGGCCGCTCGGGCAACCTGCCAGCGCTGACCCGGATTGGCGCCCGGCGCAACGACACGAAAGAATACAGCAGCACCACTCGCTCACTAAATCGAGACTCGATCAGCCTGGGACCCAGGCTTGGGAGGAACGCCGGCATGGCCGACTCGTCGTTCGACATCGTCAGCAAGCTCGACCAGCAAGAGGTCGACAACGCCATCAACCAGGCCCAGCGCGAGATCTCGCAGCGCTTCGACTTCAAGAACACCGGCGCCACCATCGAGCGTTCGGGGGAGCACGCGGTCGAGATCTCGGCGAACGCCGACGACCGCGCCTCGGCCGTCCTCGACGTGTTCAAGGACAAGCTCATCAAGCGCGAGCAGTCGCTGAAGATCGTCGATGCCAGCGAGCCCCGGCAGTCCGGTCGGGAGTCCAAGATCTCGGTCACGCTCAAGGAAGGCATCTCCCAGGAGGACGCCAAGAAG
Organism: uncultured Actinomycetota bacterium; assembly: GCA_963834315.1. Classification (GTDB taxonomy): domain Bacteria; phylum Actinomycetota; class Actinomycetes; order Propionibacteriales; family Nocardioidaceae; genus Nocardioides_B. The sequence goes on from CAWIAY010000009.1 coordinate 116,846, forward strand.
GTGGGCAAGCTGATCCGCGACGAGGGCCCCAAGGGCGTGAAGGTCCAGGTGCAGGGCGACGAGCTCCGCGTCACCAGCAAGAAGCGCGACGACCTGCAGGCCGTGATCGCGCTGGTCAAGGGTCAGGACTACGACTTCCCGGTGCAGTTCACCAACTACCGCTGATCCGAGGGCGTTTCCCACTCGGCGAGGCTCCGGAGTCGTCACGCAACGAATCCACCCGCGAAGGCTCGGCGTCAGGTGCAGTCGACGGCGATCGCCAGGGCTGCGCAGACCATTCGCATCCGCGAGTCCGCCAGTCGACCAAGTCGTTGGACCAGGACCGCGACCGAGACGCTCTCGATGGAGTCCAGATTCACCGCCGAGCGAAGGGGCACGGGATCGACGTCGGGTTCGAGGACGACCTCGCTCGCCAGGCCCCGCACCGTCGTCGTGCAGGGCGCAACAAGTGCTCGTCGATGTCGAGGAATCACTGCATCCCGCGACAGGACGACGACCGGGCGGCGACCGATCTCGGGTATCTCGCACCACCAGACCTCGCCACGAGCCGGCAGATCGCTCACGAGGCGGAGGCTGCTCGTCGCCAGGTGGCCAGGTCGCCCCACTCATCCGGCTCGTCGACCGGATGCACGTCATAGGCGGAGTAGCCGGCGTCCACCTGGGCGGATCGGTGTCGGACGAGCAATGCTCGGAGCGCTTCGTCGACCAGGGCGGCGTCCGTCCTCCCCACCCGAAGGCCCCGCGCCGCATCGAGGAGCTCGGCATCAACCGTGGTGCTCAACCGTGTCCGCGCCATGCCACAATCATGCCACGGACGTCCGGCTCGCCCCGCCCGGTCTGAATCCCTCCCAGGTGGGTAACGGCTGGTGCGGGAGGGAGACCCCATGCATCTGCGCGCCCAAGCACTTCTGTCCGTCAAGACGGCTTTCGCTGCCGGAGTGGCCTGGCTCCTCGTCCAGCCTCTGTGGGGAGTGGCCGACGACTATCCCTACTACGCTCCGCTCGGGGCCGTGATCGCGGTGACGACCACCGTGGCAGGCTCGGTGCGCGGGTCCCTCCAAGGCCTGGGAGCCATCCTGGTCGGAGCCGTCTTGGCGCTCGCAGCCAGCCAGGGCGACCTTCCCGTCGTCGCGGACATCGTGCTCGTCGTCGGTGTCGGGACGGCCCTCTCGGCCTGGCGTGGCTTCGGCGCCATGGGCTCCTACGTGCCGATCACCGCGCTCTTCACCCTCATCATCGGGCGCAACGAGGCGGTCGACTTCGCGATCGGCTACCTGGGCCTCGCCGCCATCGGCACCATCGTGGGGATCGCGGCCAACATCGCCTTCCCGCCCCTGGCGATGCGCCGGATGGCCGACTCGATCCACCGACTGCGCAATCTCCTCGCCACCCAGCTCGACGAGCTCGCGGAGGGGCTGATGAGCGAGAGCGTGCTCACCGAGGAGGAGTGGCGCCGACGCCGGCACGCGATCCGCCCCACGACCGACGAGCTGCAGCAGGTGGTCGGGCACGCCACCGACGCCCGCCGGGCCAACTGGCGGGCAGCGCGGTGGAGCCAGACGGCCGATCAGCGCTACCAGGAGGCCCGCGCCCTCCAGCAGGTCGCGTTCCTCATCGAGGACATCTCCGAGCTGGTCATGGACCAGGAGCACGCGGACCGCCAGGAGGTGGCGCTCGGGCGGCAGGTGCGACCGCACGCCGCGCACGCGCTGCAGGACCTGGCCGACGTGCTGCGCGCCGTCGAGGGCAGCTGCGCCCCCTACGACGTGCTGCTCGAGGCTGATCAGGCCGTCAACAAGCTGGTCGAGGAGATCCGGCAGGAGCGCAGCCGCTCGGGCAGCGACATGTTCGCCGCCGGCACGGTCGTGGCCGGCGTACGCCGCGCGATGGCCTCGCTCGTGCCCGTCGAGCACCGCGACGAGCTCCCCTCGGACTGGTGACTCAGCCGAGGGTGGCCAGGACCGGGTCGAGCAACCAGCCGGGCAGCACCGAGAACAGCAGGCCCGCCACGAAGGTCATCCCGATGGCGACGCCGACACCGTTGGGCACGTCGTAGGTCGAGGAGCCCGGCTCCTCCGCCGGGGCGAACAGCTCCCTCAGCCAGCGCACGTAGTAGACCAACCCGATCGCGACGTTGAGGGCCATCACCACGACCAGCCAGGTCACCTCGGCGGCCGCATCGAAGACGAGCACCTTGGCCAGCAGACCGACGATGCCCGGGGGCAGGCCGGCCAACGCGACCAGCGCGAAGGCGAGCGGCCAGCCCGCGCCGGGCTCCTCGGCGATCAGCCCCCGGTAGTCCGCGAGCCGCTGGGCGGGGTGACGGGTGCCGACCACTGCCGCGACGGCGAACGCACCGAGGTTCACGAACGCATAGATGCTCAGGTAGCCCAGCGAGCCGGCCAGCGCCTCCCCGACCGCTCCCGGACGGACCGCGCCGAAAGGCACCAGGATGTAGCCGGCCTGGGCGACCGACGACCAGGCCAGCAGGCGTACGGCGTGGTCCTGGCGCAGGGCCAGCACGTTGCCGACGGTCATGGTCAGGGCCGCCATCACGGCGAGGACCGGCGCCCACGTGTCCGCGAGCCCTGGCAGCGCACGCCCGAGCACGAGCATCAGCCCGACGAAGCCGGCTGCCTTCGAGACCACCGACAGGTAGGCCGCGACCGCCACAGGAGCGCCGACGTAGGTGTCCGGCACCCACATGTGGAACGGGACGGCAGCCACCTTGAAGGCGAGTCCCACGACGGTGAGGAGCGCGCCGACGACGAGCACCGACCACGGCTCGGTGCCCTGCGCGACGGACGAGGCGATGCCGTCGAGGAACACCGACCCGGTGACGCCGTACAGCAACGAGATGCCCATCAACGTGATGGCCGTGGACACGACCGAGACCAGGAAGAACTTCACCGCGGCCTCGGCGGCACGCCGGTCACCTCCTCGCAGACCAGCCAGGGCGAAGGCCGGCAGTGAGACGACCTCCAGGGCGACCAGCAACGTGATCAGGTCACGGGAGGCTGCCAGCGTGAGTGCGCCGGCGGCCGAGCAGAGAAGCAGGAAGTGCCACTCCCCCTGCGGCGTGCGGCCCTCTGCCACGGCAGCAGTGCCGATCAGCGTGACGACGGCGGTGCCGAAGAGCACGATCCCCCAGAAGACCAAGGTGAAGCCGTCTGTCGCGAACGAGCAGCGCGCCGGTCCTTCGAGCAGGTCGCCGACGCAGAACGTGCCCCGCACCGGCTCGCGCCACAGCAACCACGTCGGGACGAAGGCCCCGCCGAGAGCAGCCACGGTCAGCGTGGCCGGCAGCATCGCAGCTCTTCGCTCCGATCCGACGAAGGCGTCGACCATGAGCACCAGGACGGCTGCCACGGCGAGCACCAGCGGCGCGGCGATCGCCAACCAGTCGATGCTCTGCACGCCACTCACCGGGCACCTCCGAGGAAGGACACGGTCGCCTCGGTGACCGGGCCGAGCAGCAGGCCGGGTGCCACACCGAAGACGATGACGGCGACCAGGAGCGGCGACCACACCAGCCACTCCCAGGCGGTCACGTCACCGGCGAGGGCGGCCTCGGGCGCCGGCTCCCCGGTCTCACCGGGCTGGAAGGCGGAGCGGAGCACCGCCAGGAAGTACGCCGAGGCCAGGATCACGCCGAATGCGGCGATCACCGACAGCGTCACGAACGAGCCCCGCGGCAACGGCCCGGCCGGGAACAGCGCCGCCCGGATCGCGAGCATCTCACCCCAGAAGCCTGCCAGTCCGGGCAGGCCGAGCGAGGCCATCGCCGCGACGGCGACCAGGCCGCCCAGGCGTGGCACCCTGCCGTAGAGCCCACGCAACGCACGCAGGTCGCCGGTGCCGTAGCGGTCCTTGACCGCACCGGCGAGGAAGAACAGCAGCCCGGTGATCAGGCCGTGCGCGACGCTTGCGTAGACCGCCGCCTGCACCCCGCCCACCGTGAAGGTCGCGACGGCCAGCACCACGAAGCCCATGTGGCCGACGCTGGAGTAGGCGATCAACCGCTTGAGGTCGGTCTGGGCGAGACAGGCCAGCGCGGCGTAGACGATCCCCACCACGGCGAGCGCTGCCACGCTCGGCAGCAGCCACGACCAGCCCGGGTCGACGACCGGGAGCCAGAAGCGCAGGAACCCGTAGGTGCCGAGCTTGAGAAGCACGGCGGCGAGCACGACCGAGCCGACCGTCGGCGCCGTCGAGTGGGCGTCCGGCAGCCAGATGTGCAACGGCCACAACGGTGTCTTGACCGCGAGCCCGAGGGCGATCAGCACGGCGGCGCTGAGCGCGAGGGGGCCCGTCGGCTCGTAGGACGCGGCGATCTCGACGATGTCGAAGGTGCCGGCCTCCGCACGCAGCAGCACGAAGCCGACCAGCATCAGTGCCGACCCGAGCACGGTGAAGACCAGGAAGCGGGTGGCCGCCCGGCGCCGGAGCTCGGGCGCCCGCGGTCCGTGCCCGTCGCCCCACTGGTCGATGACGAACCACATCGGGATCAGCGCGACCTCGAAGAAGGCGAAGAAGAGCACGAGATCGAGCGCCAGGAAGCTGCCGACCACACCGGCCTCGATGACCAGCAGCAACGCCGAGAGCCAGACCGTGCCACCGCAGTCAGGAGCCGACCGCACCAAGGCGATCAGCACCAGAGCGAAGATCAGGGTGCTCATCAGCAGCAGTGGCAGCGAGATCCCGTCCACCCCGAGGTGCCAGCGGATGTCGAGGGCGGCGAGCCACACGTGGTCGACGTGGGAGCCGTCGAGGCGGTTCGTGGAGATCACCGCCAGCCAGACCGACCAGCCGAGGGTCACCACACCACCGAGAGCGGCCAGGCGCACCCCGGTCGCCTCGTTGCGTCGTCCGGCCAGCAGGGAGAGCACCGCGGACACGAACGGGACGGCGATGAGCCCGTTGAGGGCGAGCGCGCTCATGCGCCCACCACGCCCGCGAGCACGGCCACGAGCGCGGCGCCCACCACCACGACCATCAGGTAGGCCTGCACGTTGCCACCCTGCCCCCGGCGGAGCAGGGCACCCAGGCCACGGGCGGTCGCGCCGGCGCCCTCCGCATAGCCGTCCACCACGTCACGGTCACCGGCCGCCGCCACACGGGCGAGCCAACGCACCGGCCGCACCACCGCCGCGTCGTAGATCCGGTCCACCGGCGCGTGCGGCACCACCACGCGGGGCCACAACGACCTCCCCCGCGCACGCCACGCGAGCAGCACGACGAGGGCGGTGAGAGCTGTCAGGGCGGTCATCGCCAACGACTCGGTGACGTGGAAGACCTCCGTCTCCCGCTCACCTCCGAGCAGGGCCGCGGGGTCGATGACGACCAGGCCACCGAGCACCGTGGGCACCGCGAGGAGGTAGAGCGGCACCCGCATCGACGCCGGCCCCTCCCCCACCGGGGTGTCGAGCTCGTCGAGGGCCTCTGCCTCAGGCCCGAAGAAGACCAACAGCCAGGCGCGCAGGGCGTAGGCGACAGTGAGCATCGCGGTCAGCACCATCGACGTCAGCAGCACCCACGAGACCCACGGCCACACGAGCCGACCGTGCAGGGCTCCGTCGAGCGCCCCGGAGATGACCGCGTCCTTGGTGAAGAAGCCGACAAGAGGCACGACGCCGGCCAGGGCGCCGAGGCCCAGAGTCATCGTCGCGAAGGTGTCGGGCAGGCGGGTGCGCAGGCCGCCCATCCGCCCCATCGATGTGGACCCCACCGCGTGCACGACCGAGCCGGCCGCGAGAAAGAGCAGCGCCTTGAACGCACCGTGCGCGAGGAGGTGCAGGACCCCGGCGCTCCAGGCGCCCACCGCGAGAGCCCCGAACATGTAGGCGAGCTGACTGACCGTTGACCAGGCGAGGACCCGCTTGAGGTCGTGGGTCACCAAGGCGTAGAGCGCTGCCAGGAACATCGTCGCGGCGGCGGTGAGCGCCAGCAGCGTCAGCGCGGAGGGGGCGGAGAGGAACAGCGGGTACATCCGGGCGACCAGGAAGACGCCCGCAGCCACCATCGTCGCGGCATGGATCAGTGCGGAGATCGGCGTCGGGCCGGGCATCGCATCGGGCAGCCAGGTGTGGAAGGGGAACTGGGCGGACTTGCCCATCACCGCGACCGCGATCAGCACCGCGGGCAGCCACAGCTCGTCGCGCTGAGGGGCCTGCTCGACCACGGCTGCGAGGATCGTGCTGATCCGATAGCTCCCGAACCGCTCCCCGAGGATGAGGATCGCGAAGAGCAGTCCGAGGTCTGCGGTGCGCGTCATCAGGAACGCCTTGACCGCACCGGCTCGCGCGTCTGCTCGCTCCCAGTGGTGGGAGATCAAGAAGTAGGAGCAGGCCCCCATCAGCTCCCAGCCGATGAGCAGCACCCAGAGGTCGTCGGCGACGACCACCAGGCACATCGCGCCGGTGAAGACCGAGACGAGGGCGGCGTACGACGGGTAGCGCGGATCGCCATGGAGGTAGCCCAGCGAGTAGACCTGCACGAGGAACGCGACGGTCCCGGCGAGGAGGAGCAGCACCGCAGCCAGCGGGTCGACGAGGATCGCGAGCTCGAACGCGGGCCGGGTCGCCTCGGTGGCGAGGAGCACCCGCCCTGCCGGCTCGCGGTCACCGAGGTGGCCCAGGGCCACGACCAGCGTCAGGCCGAGCGTCAGCGCCGCACCGCCGACGGCGACGCCTCGCCCCGCGACCTCGGCGCGGTGACCGAACGCGAGCGTTGCCGCGGCACTGGCGAACGGCACCATCAGCAGGCCGAGCACGACCGCGATCATGCACGGTCCCGGTCGGCCAGGTCGCGCAGCCGGTCGAGCTCGATGTGCCCGTGGCTGCGGAACACCAGCAGCACGATCGCCAACGCGAGCCCGATCTCGGCCGCGGCGATGACGATGGTGAAGAGCGCCAGGGTCTGGCCGCCGTGCAGGACGTCGCGGAAGGCCGCATCGAACGCGACCAGGTTGATGTTGACCGCGTTCAGCATCAGCTCCACGCCCATCAGCACGAGCACGGCATTGCGGCGAGCGAGGACGCCGTAGACGCCGATGCCGAACAGCAGGCTGGCCAGCAGCAGCGGCCACCACAGCGGCATCAGTCGACCTCCCGGCGGTCGACGTCGGTCTCCCGGAGCCGGGACAGCGCGATGGCGCCGATGAGTGCCGCGAGCAGCAGCACGCTGAGCACCTCGAAGGGCAGCACCCAACGCCTGAAGATCGTGTCGCCGGTGACCTCGGCGGACCCGACCAGCACCTGGTCCACCTCGATGCGCGTCTCCTGGAAGCCCGCGACGACGGTCGCTCCGAGCAGCACCGCCACGAGCAGCCCGACGAACGCAGCCGGCGCCCACCGCCGCACGGTGAGGTCGGGCTGGGGGCCGGTCGGTGCGTGGGTGAGCATCAGCGCGAAGAGCAGCAGCACGACGACGGCACCGACGTAGATCAGCACCTGGACCCACGCAACGAACTCCGCCCCGAGCACGAGGTACACACCGGCCACTGCGCCGAGCGTGACGACGAGCCACAGGGCGGCGTGCACGAGGTGCGAGGTGGTCACGACCAGCACTGCCGAGACCACCGCGGTGACGGCGAGGAGCAAGAAGATGCCCTGGACCCAGGTCATCGACCCTCCTGCTCGCCCGCCCGCGGCGGGTCGTCGGCCGCCCGCTGGGCCGCTGCCCGGTCGGCGGCCTTCTGTGCCACGCCGATCTCCTTGGCCTCCTCGGCATGCGGGTCGAGGGCGACCGGAGCGGGGACGGTCCACATCCACTCACGCAGCCGGTCCTTCTCGTGGGTGAGCTCGCGGATGTCGAGCTCGGCATACTCGAACTCCGGGGACCAGTGCAGGGCGTCGAACGGGCAGACCTCGATGCAGATCGAGCAGTACATGCAGATCGAGAAGTCGATCGCGAACCGGTCGAGCACGTTGCGGGTCTTGTCCTTGCCGCCCTCGGTGGTGGCAGGGACGACGTCCTTGTGGGAGTCGATGTAGATGCACCACGCCGGGCACTCGCGGGCGCAGAGCATGCACGAGGTGCAGTTCTCCTCGATCAACGCGATCACCCCTCGCGAGCGGGGCGGCAGCTCAGGAAGCGCGTCGGGGTAGTGCGCCGTGACCGAGCGCCTGGTCAGCTGGCGCAGTGTCACGGCGAGACCCTTGACCAGTCCCCTGCCCGGGATGCTCATGTGGTCATCACGACTCCCACCGCCGTGATGGCGAGCTGGAGCAGCGCCAGCGGGACCAACAGCTGCCAGGAGAAACGCTGGAGCTGGTCCTCACGCAGCCGAGGGTAGGCGACCCGGATCCAGATCACCACGAACGCGACAGCCATCGTCTTCGCCAGCGTCCACAGCCACCCGAGCTGCTCGTCGAAGGGCCCGCGCCAGCCCCCGAGGAACAGCACGGCGGTGAGTGCCGAGAGCACCACGATGCCGGCGTACTCGGCGAGGATGAACAACGCGAACCGGAGACCGCCGTACTCCGTGTAGGGGCCGAAGACGAGCTCGGCGTCCGCCACCGGCATGTCGAACGGCGGCCGCTGCACCTCGGCCAGCCCGGACACGAAGAAGACGAACAGCGCGATGGCCTGCCACAGCAGCCACCAGGGGTTCCACTCGGTCACGATGCCGGTCAGTGAGAGCGTGCCGGCAGCCATCGCCACCGACGCCGCCGCGAGGACGAACGGCAGCTCGTAGGCCATCAGCTGGGCCGCCACCCGGATGCCCCCGAGCAGGCTGAACTTGTTGGCGCTGGACCACCCACCCATGAGGCTGCCGATGACGCCGACCCCCATCACGGCGACCACGAAGAACAGGCCGACCTCGAGGTCCTGGCCGACCAGCCCCGGGCCGATCGGGATCACCAGCATCGCCACGAGGTAAGGGATCAGGGCTACCGCGGGAGCAAGCTTGAAGACCATCCGGTCTGCCGCCGCGGGGACCACGTCCTCCTTCTGCACGAACTTCACGCCGTCGGCGACCAGCTGCGCCCAGCCATGGAAGGCACCGGCATACATCGGGCCGACCCGACCCTGCATGTGCGCCATCGCCTTGTGCTCGACCTGTCCGACGAGCAGGGGTACGACGAGGAAGGCGACCATCACACCGGCGAGCCGCAGCAAGAGCTCGATGGCCTCACCCATCGGTCGCACCCGCGCCCGGGTCCGCCACGACCGGCCAGTCGTCGGGCACGCCGGGCGGCCTCATCCGGCGTCGTGAGGAGCCGCCGGCGGGGGCGTGCTCGCTCTCGCCCGGCTCCTTGGCTCCGGGCCAGGCCTTGGCCACACGTGAGGCGAGCACGAACTCCTTGCGCAGCGGGTGGCCCTCGAACTCCTCGGGCAGCAGCAGCTTCTCGAGCTCGAGGACGCCGCCGGTGTCGTCGGTGAACTCGACGCCGAACATCTCGTGGGTCTCGCGCTCGTGCCACCGCGCACCGGCGTACACGTCGACGACGGAGGCGAGACGGGCCGCGTCGCGTGCGACCAGCGTGCGCACGATCAGGTGCAGCACACCGCCCGGCCCCGGCGAGTGGTGGTCGGCCAGGTGGGTGACCAGCCGGAAGCCTCCCTGCTCCGAGCCGAGCTCGTCCACGGCCGTCAGGAAGTCGAAGAACGAGCAGTCGAGCCCGTCGCGGGCGAGCAGCAGCGCCTCGCGCCACCGCTCCGGGGGTACGTCGACGGTGAGCGGGCCGAACCCGTCCTCGAGGCCGGCCTCATCGCCGAACGCCTCGGTGAATGCAGCCCGCACCCGACCGGTCCACAGCTCCGCGGCGCGGCTCACGTCGAGCCCTCGGGCGGCAGCACCAGTGCCCTCTGGACGGACGACGCGCCGGTGCCGCGGAAGGACTCCGCCGAGTAGCGGTCCTTGAGCGACTCGCCGTCGATCTTCTCCTGGAGCTTGAGGATGCCCTGGAGCAGGGCTTCGGGGCGTGGCGGGCAGCCCGGGACGTAGACGTCCACGGGGATGATCTGGTCGACACCCTTGGTCACGCAGTAGGAGTCCCAGTAGGGGCCTCCCGAGTTGGAGCAGGAGCCGAACGAGATCACGTACTTCGGTTCCGGCATCTGCTCGTAGAGCCGCTTGATCGCGGGCGCCATCTTGTCGGTCACGGTGCCTGAGACGATCATCAGGTCGGCCTGCCGTGGGCCGGGGGCGAACGGGATCACGCCGAGCCTGATGAAGTCGTGCCGGGCCATCGAGGTGGCGATGAACTCGATCGCGCAGCAGGCCAGCCCGAAGTTGAACACCCACAGGGAGTACTTCCGACCCCAGTTGAGCAGGTAGCGAGCGGGCTTGGGGGCCACCCGCTGCAGCGGGCCGACCGAGGGCATCCCGAGGTCGCTCCTGGTGGTCGGCGCTGCCGGGACCGCTGCGGGGACTACGTCCACGTCAGCACCCCCTTGCGCCAGGCGTAGACGAGCCCGACGGCGATGAAGCCGATGAAGACCCCCATCTCGGCCACGCTCACCCAGCCGAGTCCGGCGAACACCGTCGCCCACGGGAACAAGAAGACGGCATCGACGGCGAAGATGACGTAGAGGTAGGTGAAGATGTAGTAGCGGACGTGGGTCTGCGCCCACCCCTCCCCGACCGGGTCGACGCCGCACTCGTAGGTCAGCAGCTTCTCCGGCGTCGCGTGGGTGGGCCGCAGCATCGCGTTGCCGGCGAACATGGCGGTCACGAGCAGCACCCCGAGCACGAGAATCGCGACCAGCGGGACGTAGGTCCCGAGGTAGCTCACCTGCACAGTCGCGCCTGAACCCGCCACGAGGTCACTCTAGGGGGTTGCGCTGCCGTGGTGTCGCACCACCGATGGACCTCCCACAACACATGGCTGCGCCCCGGTAGCCTTCCTCACGGTGACGACTCGCCCTCGGGGATTACGCCGGCAAGGCAACCTCCCGGGCACCCACGGCGTCTGAGGAGACATGAAGAAGAACCGCCGCCAGCGTCTGCGTCGCGTGCTCGTGGGCACAGCGACCACCCTGGCTGTGCTCGTCGCAGCCGCGGGAGCGTCGTACGGCGTGCTCGGGCTCACCCAGGCCACCGACCACGCCCTTCGCGACCGGGCAACAGCTGCTCCGGTCGTGGCCGGGGTGGAGGCCAGCGTCTCGCCTCCTCGCGAGGTCATCCCCGAGGTGACCCGCGAGCCGGCCGACGTCGAGCCCGTGGCCACCCTCGAGGCGGCGCCCGCGCCGGTCCTCGAGCCCGGCGACCGTGGTCGCCAGGTGCGCGTCCTCCAGGCGCGGCTCGCCCAGCTGCTCTGGTTCGACCCGCCGATGACGGGTCACTACGACACGCTGACCACTCGTGCGGTCCGCGGGTTCCAGGGCAAGCGCGGCTTCGAGCGCACCGGCGAGGTCGATGCCCGCACCTGGCGTCGGCTGGTCCGGATGACGGTGGAGCCCAGCGGTGACGTGCTGTTCAACCGCGCCGGTCCCGCCCTCCTGGAGCCCGGCGACACGGGCCGGAAGGTCCGCATCCTCCAGTCCCGGTTGCGCCAGCTCGCCTGGTACTTCGGTGACGTCACCGACACCTACGGCCCGCAGACCCGCGCGGCGGTGCACGGCTTCCAGGGCAAGCGCGGCATCCCCCAGACCGGCAAGGTGGACCGTCGCACGCTCGACCTGCTGGTCCAGATGAGCCGGGTGCCCACCGCCGACGAGCTGGCCAACCGGCCACCGGACCCGGCCGACGGACGACGGCTCGATCCTCGGTGCAGGACCGGGCTGGCCCTCTGCGTGGACAAGACCTCCAACAGCCTGCGTTGGGTGGTCGACGGGTCGGTCAAGGTGAGCGTGGACGTGCGCTTCGGGTCCGCCGAGCTGCCGACTCGTGAGGGCACCTTCAGCGTCTTCAGCAAGTCGCGCGACCACGTCTCGTCGCTCTACGACACCTCGATGCCGTTCGCGATGTTCTTCTCCGGTGGCCAGGCGGTGCACTACTCGCCCGACTTCGCCGCCAACGGCTACAACGGCGCCTCGCACGGCTGCGTCAACGTGCGCGACTACGGCGCGATCTCGAGCCTGTTCGACCAGGTCCCCCTCGGCACCAAGGTGATCGTCTACCGCTCCTGACCGCCGAGGCGCGATCCCTCACAGGCTGCGATCCGGACGAAAGGTGATCCCGGCGTGTCGCGGTCGTACAGTGAGGCGGGTAAGGCTCATCCCAGTCGGACGGGGACCGAGGCTGCGCCCGCGCCACGAGCGCGGGTGACAGGTCCCGGGAAAGAAGGCGAACGGCGTGACCAAGCAGGTCAAGCAGCTCGACCGCGTCATCATCCGTTTCGCCGGCGACTCCGGCGACGGCATGCAGCTGACCGGTGACCGGTTCACCCAGGAGACAGCGACGTTCGGCAACGACCTGTCGACACTGCCCAACTTCCCCGCCGAGATCCGGGCACCCCAGGGGACGCTGCCGGGGGTCTCGTCGTTCCAGGTGCACTTCGCCGACCACGACATCCTCACCCCGGGCGACTCCCCCGACGTGCTCGTCGCGATGAACCCCGCGGCGCTGCGGGCCAACCTCGGCGACATCAAGCGCGGTGCCACGATCATCGTGGACAGCCACGACTTCACCCCGCGCAACCTGACCAAGGCCGGCTACTCGAAGAACCCCCTGGAGGACGACTCGCCCGGTGGTCTGCTCAACGAGTACGACGTGCAGCCGGTCGACCTCACCGGGATGACCGTGGAGGCGGTCAAGGAGTTCGGACTCTCCCGCAAGGACGCCGCCCGGGCCAAGAACATGTTCGCCCTCGGCCTGCTGTCGTGGATGTATGGCCGTCCGACCGAGTCGACGATCTCGTTCCTGGAGCGACGCTTCGCCAAGGCGCCCGACATCCGCGACGCCAACGTCACCGCGTTCAAGACGGGTTGGTTCTACGGCGAGACGACCGAGGCCTTCGTCGTGCAGTACGAGATCAAGCCGGCTCCGATGCGCACCGGCACCTACCGCAACATCACCGGCAACCTGGCGCTGGCCTACGGCCTGATCGCCGGCTCCACCCAGTCGGGACTGCCGCTCTTCCTCGGTTCCTACCCGATCACACCGGCCTCCGACGTGCTGCACGAGCTGAGCAAGCACAAGCGCTTCGGCGTGACCACCTTCCAGGCCGAGGACGAGATCGCCGGTGTCGGCGCGGCCCTGGGTGCCGCCTTCGCCGGGTCGCTGGGCGTCACCACGACCTCGGGCCCGGGCATCGCGCTGAAGTCGGAGACGATCGGGCTCGCGGTGATGATGGAGCTGCCGCTGCTGGTGATCGACGTCCAGCGCGGCGGACCCTCGACCGGTCTGCCGACCAAGACCGAGCAGGCCGACCTGCTGCAGGCGATGTTCGGCCGCAACGGCGAGGCACCGGTGCCGATCATCGCGCCGCAGTCACCGGCCGACTGCTTCGACGCCGCGGTCGAGGCCACCCGGATCGCGGTGACCTACCGCACCCCGGTGATGCTGCTCTCCGACGGCTATCTCGCCAACGGGTCCGAGCCGTGGGCGATCCCGCAGGTCGAGGACCTGCCCACGATCGACCCGGACTTCGCCACCGAGCACAACCACAGCTCCATCGACGCCAAGAGCGGCGAGGACAAGACCGACTTCTGGCCCTACCAGCGCCACCCGGACACGTTGGCGCGTCCGTGGGCCGTTCCCGGCACACCGGGCCTCGAGCACCGGATCGGTGGGCTGGAGAAGGGCGACGGTCACGGCAACATCTCCTACGACGCGGCCAACCACGACCTGATGGTGCGCACGCGGGCGGCCAAGGTGGAGCGGATCGCCGACACGATCCCCCCGCTCGTCGTCGACGACCCGGGCGCCGAGGAGGGCCACGGAGCCCGAGTGCTGGTGATCGGCTGGGGCTCGACCTACGGCCCCATCGGCGCAGCGGTCCGCCAGGTCCGCGATGCCGGCCTCAAGGTCGCCCAGACCCACCTGCGTCACCTCAACCCGTTCCCCCGCGACCTCGGCGACGTGCTCGCCCGCTACGACGCCGTGATGGTGCCCGAGATGAACCTCGGCCAGCTCTCGATGCTGCTGCGGGCCCGCTACCTCGTCGACGTCGTCGGCTACAACCACGTCCGCGGGCTGCCGCTGCGCGCCGCCGAGCTCGCCGAGGCCGTCACCGAGCTGATCGAGAGCACCCACGCCCCGGACGCCGTACCCGCCGAGACCGAGGAGGTCGCACGATGACCCCACCGACCCAGACCGAGCTGCCCTTCCCGGGCCTCCCGCACGGCCTCCAAGGAGTCCCGGCGGCCGACGCACCGCAGAACCGCAAGGAGTTCACCTCCGACCAGGAGGTGCGCTGGTGCCCGGGCTGCGGTGACTACGCCGTGCTGGCCGCCGTCCAGGGGTTCCTCCCCGGCCTGGGCCTCAAGCGCGAGAACATCGTCTTCGTCTCCGGGATCGGCTGCTCGAGCCGCTTCCCCTACTACCTCGACACCTATGGCATGCACTCCATCCACGGACGTGCCCCCGCGATCGCGACCGGCCTGGCCACGTCACGCTCGGACCTGTCGGTGTGGGTGGTCACCGGCGACGGTGACGCGTTGTCCATCGGCGGCAACCACCTGATCCACGCCCTGCGCCGCAACGTCAACATGACCATCCTGTTGTTCAACAACCGCATCTACGGCCTGACCAAGGGGCAGTACTCCCCCACCAGCGAGCTGGGCAAGGTCACCAAGTCCACCCCGATGGGCTCCCTCGACAGCCCCTTCAACCCGGTCTCCCTCGCGCTCGGCGCCGAGGCGACCTTCGTCGCCCGCACCGTCGACTCCGACCGCTCGCACCTGACCGCGGTGCTCTCCGCCGCCGCTGCCCACCGCGGCACCTCGCTGGTGGAGATCTACCAGAACTGCCCCATCTTCAACGACGGCGCCTTCGACGCGGTCAACAAGAAGGCCAGTGACGACGACGAGACCGACGGGGTCATCCCGCTCGAGCACGGCCGGCCTATCCGTTTCGGCGCCCCCGACGAGTCCGGCCAGGGATCACGCGGCGTGGTCCGCACGGCCACCGGGGTCGAGGTCGTCGACGTCACCCCCGACAACGTCGACGACGTCCTCGTCCACGACGCCCACGCCGAAGACCCCACCACGGCGTTCGCCATCAGCCGGCTCACCGACGCCGGGGTGCTCACCCGCGCCCCCATCGGCATCTTCCGGCAGACCTCCCGCCCGACCTACGACGACCTCGCCCGCGAGCAGATCGCCACCGCACAAGGCGGCGAGCCCGTCGACAAACGCGAGGCCCTCACCGGACTGCTCAACGCGGGCGACACCTGGACCGTCGCCTGACCCTGGACGGCGCAGTCCGGCCGTCTCGCGACAGAACCAAAAGTGGGTCATGCCCCTGACGGCGCGATAGCCTTCCGGGGTGCCGGAGAGTTCGCGTGGGTTCTTGCTCGGGGCGGCGGCCTACACGATGTGGGGCCTGTTCCCGCTCTACTTCCCGCTGCTCGAGCCAGCCGGAGCCCCCGAGATCCTGGCCCACCGGGTGTTCTGGTCACTGGTGACGATGCTGGTGCTCGTCCTCGCCGTACGCCGATGGGGCAGGCTGCGGGCGCTGCTCGCCGACCGCCGCAAGGTGCGCATCCTCTGTGTCGGCGCCGTCGTCATCTCGGTCAACTGGGGCACCTACATCTGGGGGGTCACCAACGGCCACGTGGTGGAGACCTCGCTCGGCTACTTCATCAACCCGCTGGTCACCGTCCTGATGGGCGTGGCGATCCTCGGTGAGCGGCTCCGCCCTCTGCAGTGGGCGGCGCTCGGGCTGGCCGGGCTCGCGGTGGTCGGGCTCACGGTGGAGCTCGGCCGACCACCGTGGGTGTCGCTGATCCTCGCCTTCTCCTTCGGCAGCTACGGCTTGGCGAAGAAGAAGGCCAACACCGGGGCCGTGGAGAGCCTGACGTTCGAGACGATGGTGATCGCGCCGGTCGCGCTGGGCTACATCGTCTTCCTCACCGCAACCGGGACGAGCACGTTCGTCGACGCCGGCGCGCTGCACGTCGTGCTGCTGGTGGCGACCGGCATCCTGACCGCCGTCCCCCTCATCTGCTTCGGCGCCGCCGCCACCCGGGTCTCGATGACCACGCTCGGGCTGCTGCAGTACCTCGCCCCGACCATCCAGTTCGCGCTGGGGGTCCTGGTCTTCGCCGAGCCGATGCCGCCGATGCGCCTTGCCGGCTTCGGGCTGGTGTGGGTCGCGTTGGTGATCTTCACCGTCGAGTCGCTCAACCACCGGCGCCGGTCGCTCCGGGACGCCGCGATGGCCTCAGCGATCTGACCGGACCTGTTCACCGGATCGTCACCCGCATCTCCCCGGTTCCTCGCCGGGCCTTCCTAAGGTCGCGAGCGAACTCGACCGCCTTCACGACGCACAAGGAGTGCTCAGGTGACCTCTCGTGTCCTCCCTCTCATCCCCGGGCCGACCACCGGTCCGCACGGCTCCCGCAGCCACATGACCTGTCAGTACAAGTGTGGCTTCGCCTGCGACCGGGCGATCCCCAACACCTCGGACAACCCACGCGTCCAGGACGTGATCACCTCCGCGATCGCGCGTCGCTCCCTGCTCAAGGTCGGGAGTGGCGTGTTGGCGCTGACCGCCGTGAGCGGTGTGGTGCCGGTCGCCGCAAAGGGTCGAGGGGGAGGCCTGCCCGCGGCCAACCTCGGCACCGCGTCCTTCACCCCCGTGCCGCCCAACACCAACGACGACGTCACCGTTGCCGACGGCTTCGTGAGCGACGTGCTGATCCGCTGGGGAGACCCGGTGGTGCACCGCGCACCGCGTTTCGACGTCGACCACCAGACGCCCGAGTCGGCAGCCCAGCAGTTCGGCTACAACAACGACTACGTCGGGGTGCTCCCGCTCAGCCGGGACCGGGCCCTCCTCGTGGTCAACCACGAGTACACCAACGAGGAGCTGATGTTCCCGACCGACGCCTACGACAGCGCCACCGTCAAGGAGGTCGCGATCCAGTCCCATGGCCTCTCCGTCGTGGAGATCGAGCCGGGGCCGAGGCCGGGCTCGTGGAGGACCCGGCCGACGGGTTCCACCCGCTACAACCGCCGGATCACGGGCACGTCGAGCTTCCTCCTCGATGGTCCCGCCGCCGGGGACCCGCGTCTGAGGACCTCGGTCGACCCGTCAGGCAAGCGTGTCCTGGGCACCTTCAACAACTGCTCGGGCGGGACGACCCCGTGGGGCACGGTCCTCTCCGGTGAGGAGAACTTCAACCAGTACTTCCAGGCGTCCGGCGCGACGGCACCCGAGCATGCCGCGTCGTACGCCCGCTATGGCATCTCCCCGACCGGTGGCCGCCAGTGGATGGAGGTCGACAGGCGCTTCGACCTCAGCCGCGAGCCCAACGAGCCGTTCCGCTTCGGATGGGTCGTCGAGCTGGACCCCTATGACCCAACGTCCACGCCGCGCAAGCACACGATGCTCGGCCGCTTCAAGCACGAGGGCGCCAACGTGACGATCGCACGCAGCGGTCAGGCCGTCGCCTACATGGGCGACGACGAGCGTGGCGACTACCTCTACAAGTTCGTCTCCGCAGACCGATTCGACCCCAGCGAGACCCAGCAGGCCAGGCGGCACAACCTGACGCTGCTGACCAAGGGCACGCTGTACGTCGCCAGGCTGACCGACGAGGCCCCGGACCCGGCCCCCGAGTACGACGGCGTCGGTGAGTGGATCAGGCTCGCCACCGACACCACGTCCTTCGTCCCGGGGATGAGCGTGACCGATGTCCTGATCAACACCCGTCTCGCCGCCGACGCGATGTCGCCGACGAAGATGGACCGGCCGGAGGACGTGGAGCCCAACCCTGTGAGCGGCAAGATCTACGCGGCGTTGACCAACAACACCTCGCGTGGCTCCACACAGACGCCGATCGACGAGGCCAACCCGATCGCCGGCAACCGGCACGGCTACGTGCTGGAGATGACCGAGCGGGGCGGTGACCACACCGGCACCACCTTCACCTGGGAGCTGCTGCTGGTCTGCGGCGACCCGAGCACTGCGACGACGTACTTCGGTGGCTTCCCCAAGGACCAGGTCAGCCCGATCAGCTGCCCCGACAACGTGGCCTTCGACCGGCAGGGCAACCTGTGGATCTCCACGGACGGCAACGCGCTCGGATCGCACGACGGCCTCTTCCGGGTGCCCCTCCAGGGCCAGGCCCGCGGCCACGTGCAGCAGTTCCTCTCGGTGCCTGCCGGCGCCGAGACCTGCGGTCCGCTGATCAGCGACGACCAGCTGACAGCCTTCGTGGCCGTCCAGCACCCCGGGGAGAGGTCCGGCGCGACCTTCGAGGCGCCGGCCAGCACCTGGCCGCACACGGACGCGTTCCCGCGTCCCTCCGTGGTGGTCGCCTACCGGCGCTGAGTTTGCGCACGCTCAGCGGGGGCAGCATCCCAGGTCATGGCCACCTTCACCGCCACGACCACCTCCGAGGGCGTCGTCCCGTCCCCCCGCGCCGAGGTCTGGTCGGTGCTGATCGACCCCGAGCTCATCGGCAGGCTGACGCCGTTCGTGGACTCGATCAGCGCCGACGGCGACCTCTGGCGATGGCAGCTGACCAGCCTCCCCGTGCTGGGCACGTCGGTCACTCCTGCCTTCACCGAGCAGATGACCTTCACCGACAAGTCCGCGATCGACTACACGCACGCTCCCCCCGCCGGGAAGTCGGAGCGGTTCGGCGTCGAGGGCCACTACGTCCTCTCCGACCACACCGACGGGACGCACCTGTCCATCTCGCTGGAGGTGTGCGCGGATCTCCCGTTCCCCCGCGTCTCCGGCCCTGCGGTGCGTGCCGCGATCCGAGCTGTGATGGGCAGCATGGGCACCGGGTTCGAGCGCAACCTGCGCCGTCACCTCGCCACCCCCGGTGGCAGAGGAGCCGACCCGGCCCGGCGGTTGAGGAGCCGAGCCGCTAGGCGAGGCATCTCGAAACCACCGCACTGAATCGCGGTGGGTAGGGGTGGTTTCGAGACGGGCTCCGCTGGCGCTCCGCCCTCCTCAACCACCGTGGGGAGTCCGGTGGTTGACGAGCCGACCGCACGGATGCCCTCCGGGTGAGGGGTGGTTTCGAGACGGGCTCCGCTAGCGCTCCGCCCTCCTCAACCACCGTGGGGGAGTCCGGTGGTTGAGGAGCCGAGCCGCTAGGCGAGGCGTCTCGAAACCACCGCACGGACGCGGGCAGGACCCGGGGAAGAATCGCGTTGTGCACAACGAGAAACCAGCCCGAGAAACTGTCGGTGGGCCGGTCCGTAGATTGACTCCCATGACAGCAGGCGGTGGAGGACCTCGACGGGCAGGGACTCGCCGACGCCCTGGTCGCCAACCACGCCACCCTGCTCACCGCCGAGGCCCGGGAGCTGGTCCTCGCCGCCGCCTGGGCCGACCTGCACCCCACCCAAGCGCTGACACCGCGCCCGGTGCTGCCCGGGATGGAACGCCCCCGCCGCTTCGGCGGCCACGGCACCCCCGAGGCCGGCGAGTTCGCCGCCGCCGAGCTCGCCGTGCTCACCGGCCGCTCCCTGACATCGGCCTCGACCCTGATCGCGGACGCCCTGGACCTACGCCACCGGCACCCCCAGCTCTGGGCGGGACTGCAGGCCGGGCAGGTGCGGGCCTGGCAGGCCCGCAAGATCGCCGCCCGCACCCGCGCCACCGGTCTCACCTTGACCCAGGCGACGTACGTCGACCACGCCACCACCCCCTACCTCGGCTCGCTGTCGTGGGGGCGGTTCCTGGACCTCCTCGAGGCCCGGATCATCACCGCCGACCCCACCGCTGCCGAGGCCCGCCGCACCGAGGCCGAACTCGACCGGTTCGTCACCACCGGACAGTCCAACGACCACGGACTGAAGACCCTGATCGCCAAAGCCACCGCCGGGGAGATCATCTACCTCGTCGCCGTCATCGACCGGATCGCCGAGATCCTGCTCACCCACGGCGACACCTCCCCCGTCGGCGTCCGCCGCTCCAAAGCCCTCGGACTGCTCGCCCGCCCCCACCAAGCCCTCACCCTCCTCAACTTCGGCCGGTGGTTGAGGAGGGCGAGGCGCCAGCCGAGCCCGTCTCGAAACCACCGCAGGGCCGCCGGAGGTTTCGAGACGCGGTTCCTGAGGGCGAGCGAAGCGAGCGTCTCGAAGGGCGCTCCGCTCGCTCCTCAACCACCGGGGGCGGTGCTCTACGTCCACCTCTCCCGCGAAGCGATGCAGACCCGCGAGGGTGTGGCGCGGATGGAGGACGTCGGCCCGATCACCGCCGGCCAGGCAGCCGAGTTCCTGGGCCACTGCCACGTCACCCTCAAGCCCGTCATCGACCTCGAGAGCGACATGCCCGTCGACGCCTACGAGGTCCCCGACCGGCTCCGCGACCAGCTCAGACTCCGCGCTCCCGCCTCAGTGCTTCCCCTGGTCCCCCTCCCGCGTCGCGCCGAATGGACATCGACCACACCATGCCGTGGGCTCCACACCCGCGACCATCCGATGACCCGCAGACCCGGATCGGCAACCTCGGCTTCCTCACCCGATCCGAACACCGGATCAAGACCCACGCCCCAGGCTGGCAACACCGACAACCCCAGCCAGGCACCCACACCTGGCGAACACCCCACGGCTACCACCTCACCGTCGACCCCACCGGCACCCACCGGACCTCACCACCGACACCCTCCGCGCACGAGCACGCCCTGACTCGCTTGGTGACCGCCAGGCGATAGTGATCAGACCGCGGCATGGGTTCGGCGATCCTGCCCCCACCTCACACTCCGCGCGACTCCGACTCCCGCCGGTGCGCGTCCATCACACCGTGGCGCACGCCCAGTCTGATGACGACGTAGAGCAGCACCAACGGCATCACCCAGAGCAGCGGCAGGAGGATGAGCAGCTCAGTGGGCAGGAGAGGCATGCAGGGACTGCATCCCCGGAGCGCCGGCTCCCGCGCAGGTTCACTGCACGCCTGCGAGCTGCACGCCCCTGATCGCACCCTCGAGATCGACGAAGAGGTTCGCTGCCTGCCCAGGCTCACAGCTGCTGGTCCGGAAAGGACTCTCGGCGGCACCGCGCGGTGCCGAGATCGCCAGCCGTCGGAACTCCTCGAACTGCGCGGGCACCGGGCACCGTCCGCTCGCTGTGGCCCGTACGACGACAGACCCGCCGAGCTCGGTCACCGCGTCGAGCGGCGCCTCCGCCCACAGAGGCGAGCCGTGAGCGGCTGACCCGCCCACGGAGAAGCTGCCGTCGGGGGTCTCCACCTCGAGGTCATCGGCCCAGGGCAGGGGATCACCGATCCCGGGATGTTGCGCAAAGGCGATGAACCGACCGGCCAGGTCTCGATCGGTCTCCGTGGCGACTCCCGCCGGGCACTCCTGGCGCGCCGAGACGTCGTTGGTGACGGTGAGCGTGACGACGTCCCCCGCCAGGAGCGACTCACCCGGCACCGGACGCTGGTCCACCACCCAGCCCGCCGGCCAGCAGGCGATCAGCACGTCCCGGACCCCGGTCCGCAAGCCCGCGGCTCCGAGCCGGGCGGCCCCCACGTCCTGCGGGACGTCGCCGGCATGGGGCACGGTCACGACCGTGCCGGGATCCAGCTCCGCCACCTCGCTGTCGAGCACGTCCACGCCCGGCTCCAGCTCCTGGTCGGGCGTCGACGACGTCGGGGCGGCCGGCACGGCCGCAGGATCATCAGGGGCGTCCGCGCCCGGCCCCCAGGTGACCCAGGCCAGGCCACCCACCACGGCCAGCGCGACGAGCGCGCCGACCCAGGCGCGTGGGGAGGTCTCGGACCCACCGGTCAGGACATCGGTCGGGTCATCGTCCCGGCCGTCGGTCATCGACTCAGGAGTTGCGGGTAGCGATGACCTCGGCGAACGCATCGAGCGCCGCTCGGACCGGTGAGCCGTCGGGCAGCACGCCGAGGAGCTGCTGCGCCTCGCGGGCGCGGTCGAGCACGTAGGAGCGTGCCTCGTCCATCGCCGGGTGCTTGCGGAGCAGGTCGAGTGCCTCTGCGTGCAGTGAGTCGTCGGTCAGGTCGGACGCCAGCAGCTCGAGCAGGCGTGCGTCCGCCGGGTCTGTCGACCGCTTGGCGAGCAGCGTCGGCAGGGTGTCCACGCCCTCGCGCAGGTCCGTCCCGGGTGTCTTGCCGGACTCGTCGGAGTCACTGGCGATGTCAAGGATGTCGTCGGAGAGCTGGAAGGCCGCTCCGATCCTCTCGCCGTACGCCGTCAACGCCTCCTCCACCTCGAGGGACGCGCCGGCGAAGCGGGCGCCGTAGCGGGCGGACGTCGCGATCAGGGAGCCGGTCTTGCCGGCCACGACCCGCAGGTAGTGCTCGAGCGGGTCGGCACCGTCTCGGGCGCCGACGGTCTCGAGGATCTGGCCCTCGACCAGCCGGCTGAACGTCTCCGCCTGGATCCGCACGGCGTCGGCGCCGAGCCGGGCGGTCAGCTCGGAGGACTTGGCGAAGAGGAGGTCGCCGGTGAGGATCGCGACATGGTTGTCCCAACGGGCGTTGGCCGAGTCCGCGCCGCGCCTGATGGCCGCCTCGTCCATCACGTCGTCGTGGTAGAGCGACCCGAGATGGGTCAGCTCGACGACGCAGGCCGCTGTGACGATGGCGTCGGCCGACGGGTCGCCGGCCTCGGCGGCCAGCAGCACGAGCAGTGGCCGGAACCGTTTGCCGCCGGCGTGCAGCAGGTGCTGGGCAGCCTCGGTGACGAAGGCCGCCTCGTTCTGCACGGCCGCGTCGAGCTCGGCCTCCACCTGCACCAGGCGACGACGCAGCCGGTCCTCGAGATCCGCGTCGAGGATCGGCAACGCCAGCGGGGCCGATGCGGGGCTGGTCACGATTGCTCCTAGGTCACGCAGGGGTCATGCGGTCAGCGGACGAACTGTCCGGCGTGAGCGGCGAGGTCCAGCACCGGCCCGGGGACGATGCCCAGGGCCACTGTGGCCGCGAAGCCCACGGCGATCACGATAGTCGTCAGCACGGAGGGCATCACCACGGTGGGGCCCTCGCCGATCGGGTCGGAGAAGTACATCAGCACGATCACCCTGATGTAGAAGAACGCCGCCACCGCGCTCAGCAGCGCCGCCACCACCACCAGGGGCCAGGCACCGCCCTGCCACGCGGAGGTGAAGACCGCCCACTTGCCCGTGAACCCACTGGTCAAGGGGATGCCGGCCATCGCCAGCAGGAAGAAGGCGAAGACGCCGGCGACGAACGGGGACTCCTTGCCCAGGCCGGCCCAGCGAGCGAGGTGGGTGGCCTCCCCGCCGGCGTCCCGGACGACCGTGACGACGGCGAAGGCGCCGATGGTCATGAAGCCGTAGGTGACCAGGTAGAACAGCACCGCCTGGAGCGAGGACAGCTCGACCCCGTCGGTGGCGCTGACGGTGTGCAGGCCCACGAAGCCGACGAGCAGGAAGCCCGCGTGTGCGATCGAGGAGTAGGCGAGCATCCGCTTGATGTCGGACTGGGTCAGCGCCAGGACGGAACCGACCGCCATGGTGAGGATCGCGACGACCCAGATCATCGGGGTCCAGTCCCAGCGGGCCGACCCGAAGGCGACGTAGAAGAGCCTCAGCAGGGCACCGAAGGCGGCGACCTTGGTGCAGGCGGCCATGAAGGCGGTGACCGCGGTGGGGGCGCCCTGGTAGACGTCCGGGGTCCAGGCGTGGAACGGCGCGGCGCCGACCTTGAACAGCAGGCCGACGGAGATCAGGCCGATGCCGCCGAGCAGCAGCGGGTCGGCCCCGATGGTGCCGGCGACGGCCTCGGAGATGTCACCGAACTGCATCGAGCCGGCGAAGCCGTAGACCAGGGCGATGCCGTAGAGGAAGAAGCCGGAGGAGAAGGCGCCGAGCAGGAAGTACTTCATCGCGGCTTCCTGGCTGAGCAGGCGCCGGCGTCGGGCCAGGCCGCAGAGCAGGTAGAGCGGCAGCGAGAGGATCTCCAGCGCGACGAACATCGTCAGCAGGTCGTTGCTCGCGGGGAAGAGCATCATCCCCGCGACCGCGAACATCATCAGCGGGAAGACCTCGGTGTGCTCGATCCCCCGGGTCGACGCCTCCCGCTCGGCCTCGGTGCCCGGGAGGGCAGCCGCCTGGCCTGCGAAGGCGGTCACGCCGCCCTCGAGGTGGCGCTCGGCGAACAGGAGCACGCTGATGAAGGTGAAGATGAGCAGCGTGCCCCAGATGAAGACGGTCGGCCCGTCGACGGCGATGGCGCCCTCAGCGGCAATGGCGCCGAAGCCGGCCCCGTCCCCGCGAGGCTGCAGGTCGAGAGCGACGAAGATCGTCATCACGAAGGCACCCAGGACACCCGCGACCGACAGCACGCTCTGGACGAGGTAGCGCCGCGGCCGCGGCACGAACGCCTCGACCAGGACGCCCGCGAGGGCGATCCCGAAGATGATCAGCAGCGGGCCCAGATCGAAGTACTCGATGCTCGGCTTGGTGAAGTCACCCACCGACTCGGACAGCTGGGGGGCGGCGAGGAACGACATCACTGCTGGGACTCCTCTTCAGCGGTCGCCGACGTGGGGGCGGGTACGGCGGGCGTGGGGTCGCTCACGCCGACCTGCTCGAGGGTGTCGGCGACGGCCGGGTTGATGATCGCGGTCAGTGGCCTCGGGAAGAAGCCGAGCACCACGATCAGGAGCAGGAGCGGCGCGAGCGCGCCGACCTCCCGCAAGTTCAGGTCCTTCATGCCCACGACGGCCGGGACGGTCGGGCCGGTCATCGTGCGCTGGTAGGTCAGCAGGATGTAGAGGGCTGCCAGCACGATGCCGACCACCGCGAAGACGGCGTACCACCAGTTGTAGGTGAACGTCCCGACCAGCACCAGGAACTCGGAGATGAACGGCGAGAGGCCGGGCAACGACAGCGACGACAGCCCCGCGACGAGGAAGGTGCCGGCCAGGACCGGGGCCACCTTCTCCACGCCGCCGAAGTCGCCGATCAGCTGCGACCCGCGGCGGCTGATCAGGAAGCCGGTCACCAGGAACAGGGCAGCCGTGGAGAGGCCGTGGTTGAACATGTAGAGCGTCGAACCGGCCTGCCCGTAGCTGTTGAGCACGAAGATGCCCATCACGATGAAGCCGAAGTGGGAGACCGACGTGTAGGCGATCAGCCGGGGGATCGACCTCTGGCCGATCGCCGCGAGGCCGCCGTAGAGAACGCTGACGACAGCGAGCACCAGGACGACCGGGGTAGCCCACTGGGAGGCCTCCGGGAAGAGCCCCAGACAGAACCGGATCATCCCGAAGGTGCCGATCTTGTCCAGGATGCTCACCAGCAGCACGGACGTGCCCGGAGTGGCTTCCTGCGCGACGGTGGGCAGCCAGGTGTGCACCGGGAACATCGGCGCCTTGATGGCGAACGCGACGAAGAAGCCCAGGAAGAGCCAGCGGCCCAGGTCGGTGTCGATGCCGGCAGTGATCGGCGCCAGCTCGGTGAGCAGGTAGGTCGGTCCCGTCTCGGAGTCGGCCGAGACGACGTAGAGCCCCACCACCGAGGCGAGCATCAGCAGGCCGCCCAAGAGCGAGAACAGCAGGAACTTCACCGCGGCATAGGCACGGCGAGGTCCGCCGAAGCCACCGATCAGGAAGTAGATCGGGATCAGGGTGGCCTCGAACAGGACGTAGAAGAGGAACACGTCCATCGCG
This sequence comes from uncultured Actinomycetota bacterium, assembly GCA_963834315.1. GTDB lineage: Bacteria > Actinomycetota > Actinomycetes > Propionibacteriales > Nocardioidaceae > Nocardioides_B. The sequence goes on from CAWIAY010000009.1 coordinate 142,531, forward strand.
GCGAACACGCCGATGGCCAGCCCCTCGAGCGCCAGCATCCAGGCGAAGAACGACCGGGGGCCCCAGCGCCCGTTGTCGCCGTCGCGCCAGGACGCGAGGATCACGACAGGGGTGAGGATCGCGGTCAGGATCACCAGGGTCAGACCGATGCCGTCCACGCCCACGGCGTAGTGCGCTCCGAACGCCTCGATCCAGGTGTGCGTCTCGACGAACTGGTAGCGGTCACCACCGGCGTCGAAGCCGAAGCCGACCAGCGCGACCAGCGCGAGGGTGAGCACGGAGAAGCCGAGGGCCACCTTCTGGGGCAGGTCGGTGCGCGTAGGACCACCGCCCGTGCCGGTCGTGGGCAGCGCGGCCACGACCACTGCGCCGACGATCGGCAGCAGCAGGGACGCGGTCAACCAGGGGAACTCGGACACTCAGGACACCAGCCTTCGCGGGGTCACGAACCAGGACTTGGGAGCGGGGACGGTCACGTCAGGTTCACCGCCAGGAGGGCGGCGATGACGAGGACCGCACCGGCCAGCACCGAGAGGGCGTAGGAACGGACGTATCCGGTCTGCAGCCGTCGGAACGTGCTCGACATGCCCGCGAACGCGACTCCGGTGCCGTTGACGGCGCCGTCGACACCGCGGTCGTCGAAGTCGACCAGGCCGGTGACGAACCGGTCGCCCGGACGCATCAGCAGCTGCTCGTTGAGCGCGTCACCGTAGAGATCGGCACGGGCCGCCCTCGTCGCGAAGGAGACGTTGGTCGGCGCCACGCGGGGTACGTCGGACCGGCCGACGCTCAGCCACGCGATGACGACGCCGACCGCGACGACCCCGGTCACGATCAGGCTGTAGACGATCGGGGAGAAGGCCAGCTCGTGCTCGCCCGCCTCACCGACCACCGGGGTCAGCCAGTCGGTGATCCAGCCGCCGAAGAGGAGCAGGCCGCCGAGCGCGGAGAGGGCTGCCAGCACCATCAGGGGCACCGTCATCACTCTCGGGGACTCGTGCGGGTGGACCCCGTCGGCCCAACGCTTCTTGCCGAAGAAGGTCATCAGCATCAGGCGAGTCATGTAGAACGCCGTGATCCCGGCTCCGAGCAACGCGGCGAGACCGACCAGGATGTTCTCCCCGAAGGCCGCCTCGATGATCTTGTCCTTGGACCAGAAGCCGGAGAACCCGGGGAACCCGATGATCGCCAGGTAGCCCATCGCGAAGGTCAAGAAGGTGACGGGCACAGCCTTCTGGAGCGCTCCGTAGTGCCGCATGTCGACGTCGTCGTCCATGGCGTGCATGACCGATCCGGCACCGAGGAACATGTTGGCCTTGAAGAAGCCGTGCGTGAGCAGGTGGAAGATGGCGAACGCGTAGCCGTAGACCCCGAGCCCCGCCGCCAGCATCATGTAGCCGATCTGGCTCATCGTGGAGCCGGCGAGCACCTTCTTGATGTCGTCCTTCGCGCAACCGATGACCGCACCCCACAAGAGGGTGACCACACCGACGATGACGACCGCTGTCTGGGCGACCTCGGCGTGCTCGAAGACGAAGTTGGAGCGCACCACGAGGTAGACACCCGCGGTCACCATGGTCGCGGCGTGGATCAGCGCCGAGACCGGCGTCGGGCCCTCCATCGCGTCGAGCAACCAGGACTGGAGCGGGACCTGGGCCGACTTGCCGCAGGCAGCGAGCAGGAACAGCAGGCCCAGCGCCGTCATCGTCGCCGTGGACGCCTCGCCGGAGACCGCCGAGATCCCGGCGAAGGCTGTGGTGCCGAACGTCGCGAAAGCCAGCATCGTGCCCAGCGCCATGCCGATGTCGCCGACCCGGTTCACCACGAAGGCCTTCTTGGCCGCGACGGCCGCCGAGGTCTTGTGCTGCCAGAAGCCGATGAGCAGGTAGGACGCCAGCCCGACGCCCTCCCAGCCCAGGAACACGCCGAGGTAGTTGTCGCTCAGCACCAGCACGAGCATGGAGGCGACGAAGAGGTTGAGGTAGCCGAAGAACCGGGCACGCCGGGGGTCGTGCTCCATGTAGCCGATCGAGTAGACGTGGATCAGCGAGCTGACACCGGTGATCAGCAGGAGGAAGAGCGCGGAGAGCGGGTCGTAGAGCAGTGCCATGTCGACACTGAACGATCCCGCCTCGACCCAGGTGTAGAGATGCTGGCCGATGCTGCGATCGGCGTCGGCGCGGCCGAGCAACGCGAAGAACGAGACCAGGCTGATCACGAACGACCCGACGACGGTCGCGGTGCCGAGGTAGTGCGCGAAGCCCTTGGTGCGGCTGCCTCCACCCAGCAGGATGACGGCAGCACCGAGGGCGGGCAGGGCGATGATGACCCACAACAGCGAGAAGACGCCGTCGGCCGCCACCGGCGCGATGACGGGCACGGTGTGGCCACCCTCCTCGGACAGGAGCGGGAAGAACACGGCTGAACTGATCACAGTCTTAACCCTTTAGTACTTCAGCAGGCTGGCGTCGTCGACGGAGGCCGACCGGCGCGTGCGGAAGATGGTCATGATGATGGCGAGCCCGACGACGACCTCGGCAGCGGCGACGACCATCACGAAGAAGGCCGCGACCTGACCGTCGAGGTTGCCGTGCACCCGTGCGAACGTGACCAGCGCCAGGTTGCTCGCGTTGAGCATCAGCTCCACGCACATGAACACGACGATGGCGTTGCGGCGGACGAGCACGCCGATGCTGCCGATGGTGAACAGGATCGCGGAGAGGACCAGGAAGGGAGTCGGGTCTGCCATCACTGCTCCCTCTCGTGATCGGTGGAGTCGTTCTCTGCGGGCGGGGCGGACTCCCCGGGTGCCCCGGGAGCGACCGTGCCGTCGGCACGCATCGAGCGGGTCAGCTCGTCGATGTCGTCGGCGAGTGCGGGAGCGGACCGGACCGTACCGCGGGCGACGAGCACGCGTGACACCGAGGACTCGGCCGGGGTGCCGTCGGGGAGCAGAGCCGGGGTGTCGACCGCGTTGTGGCGGGCGAAGACCCCGGGCGAGGGCAGCGGCCCCAGCGGCTTGCCGTGGTCGGCGTAGTCACGCATCCGCTGGGCGGCGCGATCTGCCTGGGTCGGCTTGGGCGTGAGCCTCTCGCGGTGGGCCAGCACCATCGCGCCGACTGCCGCCGTGATCAGCAGGGCGCTGGTGGCCTCGAAGGCGAAGACGAACTTCGAGAAGAGCAGCTGGGCCAGGCCCTGCACGTTGCCGTCGGCATTGGCCACGTCGAGCCCGACCGTGGCGCCCACGGTGACCTGGCTGACGCCGAGCACCAGCAGGGCCCCGAAGGCCAGACCGACGATCGACGCCGCCAGCCGCTGCCCCTTGATCGTCTCGACGACCGAGTCGGAGGCGTCGACGCCGACCAGCATCAGCACGAAGAGGAACAGCATCAAGATCGCGCCGGTGTAGACGATGATCTGCACCGCGAAGAGGAACGGAGCTCCCTGGACGGCGTACAGCACGGCAAGGCTGATCATCACGACCGCGAGCAGCATGGCGGCGTGCACCGCCTTGCGGGCGAACAGCACGCCCAGGGCCGCGACGACCATGATCGGCGCGAGGAACCAGAAGGTCAGCACTGCTCAGGCCTCGCTCTCGGTGCGGTCCGACGTGGCGTCGCGGGTGGAGCGGAAGCTGCCGCGGTAGTAGTCGCCCTCGTCCTCGCCCAGGAGCATCGCGTGCGGAGGCTGCTCCATGCCGGGCAGGAGCGGTGCGAGGAGGTCCTGCTTCTCGTAGATCAGGTCGGCACGGTTGTCGTCGGCCAGCTCGTACTCGTTGGTCATGGTCAGCGCGCGGGTGGGGCACGCCTCGATGCAGAGGCCGCACAGGATGCAGCGCAGGTAGTTGATCTGGTAGACCGCGCCGTAGCGCTCGCCGGGGCTGAACCGACCGGAACCGTCACCGGCGTCGTCCACGTTGGACGCGCCCTCGACGTAGATCGCGTCGGCCGGGCAGGCCCAGGCGCACAGCTCGCACCCGATGCACTTCTCCAGCCCGTCGGGCCAGCGGTTGAGCTGGTGCCGGCCGTGGAAGCGAGGCGCGGTCGGCTTCTTCTCGAAGGGGTACTGCTCGGTGACGACCTTCTTGAACATCGTCCGGAAGGTCACCCCGAAACCCGCGACCGGGTCCCAGAACTGTTCCTTGAGGGTGGGCATCAGAGCTTCTCCTCGTTCATCGTGGGGCTCACTGAGGAGCTCGAGTCGTCACGCAGAGTCAGCGTGGTCCGGCCCTGGACCGCCTTGCCGGGCATCGGCGGCACCGGGTAGCCACCGGCAAAGGCGTCGAAGGCGGCGCTGTCGCGCTGGTCGTCGAGGCCCTCGTCCTCCTCTTCCTCCTCGGTCTCGCCGAGGAAGAAGAGGACCAGGAACATCACTGCGACCACTCCGATGGCGGCCAGCAGGTAGGTGCGGTCGATCCCGCCCTCGAGGCTGATCGCGCGGAGCGACGCGACGGCGACGATCCACACCAGGGAGAGCGGGATGAGCCTGGTCCAGCCGAACTTCATGAACTGGTCGTAGCGCAAGCGGGGCAGCGTGCCACGCAGCCAGATGAAGACGAAGACGAACATCATCACCTTGATCAGGAACCACAGGAACGGCCAGTAGCCCTGGTTGGCGCCTTCCCACAGGGAGAGCGGCCACGGCGCGCGCCAGCCGCCGAGGAAGAGCGTCGTGGCCAGGGCGGAGACGGTGACCATGTTGACGTACTCGGCGAGGAAGAACAGCGCGAACTTCAACGAGGAGTACTCGGTGTGGAAGCCACCGACGAGCTCGCCCTCGGCCTCGGGGAGGTCGAACGGTGCCCGGTTGGTCTCACCGACCATCGCGATCATGTAGATGACGAACGACGGGATCAGGATCAGCCCGAACCACAGCCGCTCCTGCGCGGCGACGATCTCCGAGGTGGAGAGCGAGCCGGCATAGAGGAAGACCGCGACGAGCGAGAGTCCCATCGCGACCTCGTAGGAGATCACCTGGGCGGAGCTGCGCAGGCCCCCGAGCAGGGAGTACGTCGATCCCGACGACCAGCCGCCGAGCACGATGCCGTAGATGCCGATCGAGGACACGGCCAGGATGAAGAGCACACCGACCGGCATGTCGGTCAGCTGCAGAGGGGTGGTGATGTCGGTGAAGGGGACCCGGACCTCGGGGCCGAACGGGATCACCGAGAAGGCCACGAACGCCGGGATCACCGACAACACCGGGGCCAGCACGAAGATCACGCGGTCGGCGCCCTTGGGGACGATGTCTTCCTTCAAGGCCAGCTTCACGCCGTCGGCCAGCGACTGGAGCAGCCCGAAGGGCCCGTGCACGTTGGGGCCGATGCGGTGCTGCATCCGGGCCACGACGCGACGCTCGAACCAGATGTTGAACAGGGTCAGCAGCACGAGGACCACGAAGATCAGCAGCGACTTGACCGCCACCAGCCACCACGGGTCCTGCCCGAACAGGGACAGGTCGTCGGCGGCCAGGACGATCGAGCCGGGAGCCCCGGCGATCGAGCTTGTGGCCCCGGCGATCGAGCTTGTCGAGATCATGCGGCACCTCCCTCGAGGGTGACCGTCGCGCCGGCGGCAGCGCCGAGGTCGCGGTGGACGTTGATGCCGTCGGAGTTGGCCGGAAGCCACACCACCCCGTCAGGCAGGTCGGCGACGCCGACCGGCAGCGTGGCGGCACCCGCCGGTCCGGTGACCACGACGTTCGCGCCCTCGGTGACGCCGAGGGCGCCCAGCGTGTCGGCCGAGACCAACGCCACGGCCGCCCGGCCGGTCGCCTTGAGGTGGTCGTCGCCGTCGAGCATCGAGGCGTCGTCGATCATCTGCTTCCAGCTGGCCAACCGGATGCCCTCCGTCGCCGACGCCTCCGCGGGGACGGCCGGAGCCGCGATCCGGTCCCCGTCCCACGGACCGATCTCGGACAGCTCTGCCCGGGCGGCCTCGACGGTCTTGAAGCCGAGGCCGGTGCCGAGCTCGTCGGCGATCCCGGCGAGGACACGCAGGTCGGGCAGGGCCTGGGACTCGTGGAGCACCTTCTCGAAGGGTCGTGGGCGGCCCTCCCAGGTGAGGAAGGTGCCGGCCTTCTCCGCGGTCGGTGCGACCGGGAAGACCACATCGGCGGCGCGGGTCACGTCGGTCTCGCGCAGCTCGAGCGCCACCACGAACGTCGCGGCCGCGATCGCGGCGCGGGTGGCCACCGGGTCGGCGGTGTCATCGGGGTCGACCCCGGCGATCACCAGCGCGCCGAGGTCACCGGCGCCGGCTGCGGTGACGATGGCGGTCGCGTCGCGCCCGGGCTCGTGACCCAACGTGGTCCCCCAGACAGCGCCGAGGTCGACACGCGCCGCGGCGTCGGAGACCGGACGGCCGCCGGGCAGGAGCGTGGGCAGGCAGCCGGCCTCGAGCGCGCCGCGGTCGCCTGCGCGACGAGGCACCCAGGCGAGCCGGGCACCGGTCGTCGCGGCGAGGGCGACTGCCGCTGAGAGCGCGCCCGGCACGGCGGCCAGGCGCTCCCCGACGAGCAGCACCCCGCCACCGTCGAGGGCGACGTCGCCGTCATTGGCCAGCGCCTCGAGGGCGATGGCCTCGTCGCCGGGCGCCGTACGCAGCAGCGTGCCGTGCATCTTGGCCAGGCCTCGTGAGGTGTAGGGCGCGACGCTGAACACGCGCAGCCCCTTGCGGGCCGCCTTGCGCAGTCGCAGGAAGAGCGTGCCGGCCTCGTCCTCCGGCTCGAGTCCGGCGAGCACCACGGTGGTGGCGCGCTCGAGATCCTCGAAGGTGACTCCGAGCCCACTGCCTGCGACGGTCGAGGCGAGGAACGCCTCCTCCTCGGCCGAGTGGGCGCGCGCACGGAAGTCGATGTCATTGGTGCCGAGCGCCACGCGGGCGAACTTGGAGTAGGCGTAGGCGTCCTCGGCGGTGAGCCGGCCCCCGACGAGCACGCCGGAAGCACCAGCGGCCTTCAGGCCTCGTGCAGCCACCACGAACGCCTCCGGCCAGGAGGCCACGCGAAGCTCGCCGGTGCCCTCGTCACGGACCATGGGGTGGGTCAGACGGTCTGCCTGGCGGGCGTAGGTGAACCCGAAGCGGTCCTTGTCGGTGATCCACTCCTCGTTGACCTGAGGGTCGTCACCGGAGAGCCGGCGGACCACCTTGCCGCGGCGGTGGTCGACGCGGATCGCGGAGCCACACGCGTCGTGCTCGGCGATCGACGGTGTGGAGATCAGGTCGAAGGGGCGGGCCCGAAAACGGTAGGCCGCCGAGGTGAGAGCCCCGACCGGACAGATCTGGATCGTGTTGCCGGAGAAGTAGCTCTCGAAGGGCTCCTTCTCGTAGATGCCGACCTGCTGGAGGGCGCCACGCTCGATCAAAGCGATGAACGGGTCGCCCGCGATCTGCTCGGAGAAGCGCGTGCAGCGCGCACAGAGCACACAGCGTTCACGGTCGAGCAGCACCTGCGCAGAGATGTTGATCGGCTTGGGGAAGGTGCGCTTGGTCCCGCCACTCTGGGCGAAGCGGGACTCACCCCGCCCATTGCTCATCGCCTGGTTCTGCAGCGGGCACTCGCCGCCCTTGTCACAGACCGGGCAGTCCAGCGGGTGGTTGACCAGCAGCTGCTCCATGACGCCCTGCTGGGCCTTGTCGGCGATGGGTGAGGAGATCTGCGTATTGACGACCATGCCGTCGGAGGCGGTGATCGTGCAGGACGCCTGCGGCTTGACCCTGCCGGGAGGGCCCATCATCGTGCGCGGCTCACCGTCGGGGCCGGGCAGCGCGACCTCGACCAGGCACTGCCGGCAGGCGCCGACGGGCGCGAGCAGCGGGTGGTCGCAGAAACGGGGGATCTGCACCCCGATCTGCTCCGCGGCGCGGATCAGCAAGGTGCCCTTGGGCACGCTCACCTCGATCCCGTCGATGGTCAAGGTGACCAGGTCGGGTCGGGTGGTCGAGCCTGTCGAGACCACGTCGGTCATGCCGTGACTCCAGCGGGTGCGAAGAGGGTGGAGGCGGCTTGGTCGAACGGACAGCCGCCGTGCTCGAGGTGTGCGACGTACTCGTCGCGGAAGTACTGGATCGACGACGTGATCGGGCTGGTCGCGCCGTCTCCGAGGGCGCAGAAGGACCGGCCCAGGATGTTGTCGCACTGGTCCAGGAGGATCTCCAGGTCGGCCTCGGTCCCCTCGCCCCGCTCCAGCCGGGCGAGGGTCTGCACCAGCCACCAGGTGCCCTCGCGGCAGGGCGTGCACTTGCCGCACGACTCGTGCTTGTAGAACTCCGTCCAGCGCAGGACCGCACGGACCACACAGGTGGTCTCGTCGAAGATCTGCAGCGCCTTGGTGCCCAGCATCGAGCCGGCCGCGCCGACGCCCTCGTAGTCGAGGGGTACGTCGAGGTGCTCGCCGGTGAGGATCGGGGTCGAGGACCCGCCCGGGGTCCAGAACTTGAGCTCATGGCCCTCGCGCACTCCCCCGGCGAGGGCGAGCAGCTCACGCAGGGTGATGCCGAGGGGCGCCTCGAACTGTCCCGGTCGGGTGACGTGGCCCGAGAGGGAGTAGAGGGTCATCCCCTTGCTCTTCTCGGTGCCCATGGAGCCGAACCAGCTCGCGCCGTTGCGGAGGATCGAGGGGACCGAGGCGATGCTCTCGACGTTGTTGATGACCGTCGGCGAGGCATAGAGGCCCGCGACGGCGGGGAACGGTGGGCGCAGGCGCGGTTGTCCGCGACGCCCCTCGAGCGAGTCGAGGAGCGCGGTCTCCTCACCGCAGATGTAGGCGCCGGCGCCGGCGTGCACGGTGAGCTCGAGGTCGTAGCCCGATCCGTGGATGTCCTTGCCGAGGTGGCCGGCCAGGTAGGCCTCCTGGACCGCTCGCTGGAGGCGCCGCACGACGTGGAGCACCTCCCCACGCACGTAGATGAAGGCGTGGCCGGCGCGGATCGCGTAGGAGGAGATGATCACGCCCTCGACCAGCGTGTGCGGGCTTGCCATCATCAGCGGGATGTCCTTGCAGGTCCCCGGCTCCGACTCGTCGGCGTTGACGACGAGGTACTTCGGGTTCGGGTTGTCCTGAGGGATGAAGCCCCACTTCATGCCGGTGGGGAAGCCGGCACCACCGCGGCCACGCAGGCCGGAGTCCTTGACCAGGTCGATGATCGCGCCGGGCTCCATCGCGAGGGCGTTCGTCAGGCCCTCATAGCCACCACCGTCGGTGTAGGAGTCGAGGGTCCAGGATCGCTCGGTGTCCCAGTTGGCGGAGAGCACCGGGGTCAACATGTCGGGCATCAGGCGTCCTCTTCCGTCGCCGTGGTCGAGCTCGCCGAGCTTCCACCGGCATCCTCGCCGACGGTCCTCGCCTCGGACTCGTCGACCTGTGTCTCTGCCTCGGCGTGCGAGGTGTCCGCGGTCTTGGTGGCCTCGGTCGGGCTGTCGCCCTGAGTGGCTGGGCTCGAGCCGGCCTCGACCCGCTTGCGGTCGGACTCCGGTGCGCTCCAGCCCTTCTCGCGCGCGATCTCGAGACCGACCAGGCTCGCAGGCCCTGCCGCCGGGCCCTCGTCGGCGAGGTCGTCGGGGAACCCTGCGAGCACGCGCTCGGCCTCGCGCCAGGTGACCACGCGTGGCCCACGGGTGGAGTGCACCTCGACGCCGTCGCGCAGGTCGTCGACGACCTTCGTGGCCGACTCGGGCGTCTGGTTGTCCATGAACTCCCAGTTGACCATCATCACCGGAGCGAAGTCGCACGCCGCATTGCACTCGATGTGCTCGAGCGTGATCTTGCCGTCGTCTGTGGTCTCGTCGTTGCCGACGTCGAGATGGCCCTTGAGCCGCTCGAAGATGAGGTCGCCTCCCATGACCGCGCACAGGGTGTTGGTGCACACCCCCACGTGGTAGTCACCGACCGGACGCCGCTTGTACATGGTGTAGAACGTCGCCACACCCGACACCTCGGCGGCGGAGATGCCGAGGATCTCGGCGCAGGCCTCGATGCCCCGCGAGGTGACCCGTCCCTCGACGCTCTGCACGAGGTGCAGCATCGGGAGCAGCCCGGACCGGGCCTGCGGGTAGCGGGCCCCGATCTCGCGCAGCTCGGCGAGCGTCGCGTCGTCGAGCGGTCCGGTCGAGACCCCCCCGGTGGTCGAGCCTGTCGAGACCCCCCCGGTGGTCGAGCCTGTCGAGACCCCCCCGGTGGTCGAGCCTGTCGAGACCCCCCCGGTGGTCGAGCCTGTCGAGACCACGTCCTTGTCCTCACTCATCAACGGTCCACCCCTCCCATGACGGGGTCGAGGGAGGCCACCGCGACGATGACGTCGGCGACCTGGCCGCCCTCGCTCATCACCGACGTCGCCTGCAGGTTGGTGAACGACGGGTCCCGGAAGTGGGCCCGGAAGGGGCGGGTGCCGCCGTCGGAGACCACGTGGGCCCCGAGCTCGCCGCGGGGTGACTCGATCGGCACGTAGGCCTGGCCCGCAGGCACCCGGAAGCCCTCGGTGACCAGCTTGAAGTGGTGGATCAGCGCCTCCATCGACTCACCCATGATGTGCCGGATGTGGTCGAGGCTGTTGCCCATGCCGTCGGAGCCGACCGCGAGCTGGCTGGGCCAGGCGATCTTCTTGTCCCCGATCATCACCGGCGCCCCTTCGAGGCCGCTGAGCCGGTCGGCGCACTGCTCGACGATGCGCAGCGACTCCCACATCTCCTCCAGGCGCACCCGGAAGCGGCCGTAGGCGTCGGCGGTGTCCCAGGTGACGACGTCGAAGTCGTAGTCCTCGTAGCCGGAGTACGGCTGGGTCTTGCGCAGGTCCCAGGGGTAGCCCGTGGAGCGCAGCACCGGGCCGGTCAGGCCCAGGGCCATGCAGCCGGCCAGGTCGAGGTGGCCGACGCCTTGCAGGCGGCCCTTGAAGATCGGGTTGGCGTTGCACAGGTCGGCGTACTCCGGCAGCCGCTTCTTCATCAGGGCGATGAAGTCGCGGATCTCGTCCAGCGCGCCGGGCGGCATGTCCTGCGCGACCCCGCCGGGCCGGATGAACGCGTGGTTCATCCGCAGACCGGTGATCAGCTCGAAGAGGTCGAGCACCATCTCGCGCTCGCGGAAGCCGATCGTCATCACGGTCAGGGCACCGATCTCCATGCCACCGGTGGCGATGCAGACCAGGTGGCTGGAGATGCGGTTGAGCTCCATCAGGAGGACGCGCATGACCTGCGCCTTCTCCGGGACCTGGTCCTCGATGTCGAGCAGCCGCTCGACGCCGAGGCAGTAGGTGGCCTCGTTGTGGAACGGGGACAGGTAGTCCATCCGGGTGCAGAACGTGACGCCCTGCGTCCAGTTGCGGAACTCCATGTTCTTCTCGATGCCGGTGTGCAGGTAGCCGATGCCACAGCGGATCTCGGTCACCGTCTCGCCCTCGAGCTCGAGGATCAGCCGGAGCACGCCGTGGGTGGAGGGGTGCTGCGGACCCATGTTGACCACGACGCGGTCGTCGCCCTCGTCGGCGATGCCCTCGACGACGGAGTCCCAGTCCTGGCCGGTGACGGTGAAGACACGTCCCTGGCTCGTCTCGGAGGGTGCGGCGTAGAGGTCCTCGTCAGACCCGGTGGTTGAGTTCGTCGAAACCATCAGCTGTAGCTCCTCCGCGTGTCCGGCGGCGGGATCGTCGCGCCCTTGTACTCGACGGGGATTCCGCCCAGCGGGTAATCCTTGCGTTGCGGGTGGCCCGGCCAGTCGTCGGGCATCTCGATCCGCGTCAGCGCCGGGTGACCGTCGAAGATGATCCCGAAGAAGTCGAACGCCTCGCGCTCGTGCCAGTCGTTGGTCGGGTAGACACCGACCACCGAGGGGATGTGCGGATCGGCGTCAGGGCAGGTCACCTCGAGGCGGATCCGACGGTTGTGGGTCATCGAGAGCAGGTGGTAGACCGCGTGCAGCTCGCGGCCGGTGTCGTCGGGGTAGTGCACCCCGGAGACTCCGGCGCAGAACTCGAAGCGCAGCGCGGGGTCGTCGCGCAGGACCTGGACGAGCCCGACCAGGTCGGCGCGGCGCACGAACAGGGTGATCTCGCCGCGGTGCACGACGACCTTCTCCAACGCGGTGTCGAGCCCCTGTCCGGCAGCCGCGGTCTCGAGGGCGTCGGCGAACTCGTCGAACCAGCCGCCGAAGGGCCGCTGCGTGCCGCCGGGCATCACCACGGGGCGCACGAGCCCGCCGTAGCCGGACGTGTCACCGCTGCCCCGGACGCCGAACATGCCCGAGCGGACGCCGACGACCTCGGGCTGGAGCTGCTCGGGGTCCGCGGGCAGGGTGTTCTCGGGCGCCTCGTCGGTCGCGTCGGGCTCGGTGCCCGGATCGACCTCCGGCGCGGCCTCGATCGTCTCGTCCGGGGTGGGGCCGGTCTTCTCGTCGCTCACTGCAGAAGGCCCTTCATCTGCGAGGTCGGCAGCGCGTTGAGCGCCTCGGTCTCCTGGCTCTCGATCTGCGCGAGACGGTTGGAGCCCAGCTTGGCGGCCAGCATCTGGTCGTGGATCTTGAGGATCGCGTCGATGAGCATCTCGGGCCGGGGCGGACAGCCGGGGAGATACATGTCGACGGGCACGATGTGGTCGACGCCCTGGACGATCGCGTAGTTGTTGAACATGCCGCCCGAGCTGGCGCAGACACCCATCGCGAGCACCTTCTTGGGCTCGGCCATCTGGTCGTAGATCTGGCGCAGCACCGGAGCCATCTTCTGGCTCACCCGACCGGCCACGATCATCAGGTCGGCCTGTCGGGGGGACGCGCGAAAGACCTCCATGCCGAAGCGGGCCATGTCGTAGCGGGGGCCGCCGGAGGTCATCATCTCGATGGCGCAGCAGGCCAGGCCGAAGGTCGCCGGCCAGAACGACGCCTTGCGCATGTAGCCGGCGACGCCCTCGACGGTGGTCAGCAGTACGCCGCTGGGGAGCTTCTCCTCGATACCCATGTCAGATCAGTCCTTCTCGGGTCTTCACCATCAGTCCCACTCGAGACCACCGCGCTTCCAGACATAGGCGTAGGCGATGAAGACGGTGGCGATGAACAGCACCATCTCGATCAGGCCGAAGGTGCCCATCGCGTCGAAGTGGACGGCCCAGGGGTAGAGAAAGACCATCTCGATGTCGAAGACGATGAACATCATCGCGGTGATGTAGTACTTCACCGGCACCCGCCCGCCGCCGAGTGCCTGCGGGGTGGGCTCGATGCCGCACTCGTAGGAGTCGAGCTTGGCCCGGTTGTAGCGCCGCGGGCCGACCAGGGTGCTCATCAGCACTGAGAAGACCGCGAAGCCGGCGGCGATCAGTCCCAGTCCGAGAACCGGCGCGTAGAGCTCCATCTCGGGTGTCCTCCAGTCGTGCGGTGTGGTCGTTCGGATGTCGTGCGGTGTGGTCGTGGGGTGCTGCCGGGCTCAGGCGGCGGGTGCCACCTTGGCCAAGGCGTTGATGACCCGGTCGGACACGTCACCGTCACGCGGGTCGGTGAGGTTGGCCATCAGCTTGAGGGTGAACTTCATCAGCGTCGTGCGGGGCAGACCGAACTTCGTGGCCTGCTTCATGAACGTCGGGTTGCCGATCATCTTGGCGAAGATCCGCCCGAGGGTGAAGTAGCCACCGTAGGCGCTCTCGAGCTCGGCGGCGTAACCGCCCAGGATCCGCTCGCGTGCCACGCCGTCGGCGGTCGCGAGAGCCTGCACGATCGTCTCTGCCGCGATGTGCCCCGACTCCAGGGCGTAGTCGATGCCCTCGCCGTTGAACGGGTTGACCATGCCGCCGGAGTCGCCGCACAGCAGCACGCCGCGCGTGTAGTGCGGCTTGCGGTTGAAGCCCATCGGGAGCGCGGCCGACCCGACCCGACCGATCCGGTTGCTGTCGTCGGCGAAGCCCCACTCCTCGGGGGTGTTCGCCAGCCAGCGGGTGAGCACGTCCTTGTAGTCGACACTGCGGAACGCCTTGGAGGTGTTGAGGATGCCCAACCCGACGTTGGCCGTGCCGTCACCGACACCGAAGATCCAGCCGTAGCCGGGAAGCAGGTTGCTCTGGCCGGGGGTGCCGTCCCAGAGCTCCAGCCAGGACTCCATCCACGGGTCGTCGTGACGCGGAGTCTCGTAGTAGGCCCGCACCGCGACCCCCATCGGGCGGTTCTCCCGGCGCTCGAGGCCCATCGCGATCGCGATCCGGGCAGAGACGCCGTCCGCGGCGATGACGATCGGGGCGGTGTAGGTCGTCTCCGCGCCGACCTTGCGCCCGCGCTCGTCGACCTCGCGCGCGGTGACGCCGATGACCCGGCCGGAGCGCTCGTCGAAGACCGGCGCGGTCACGGCGATGCCCTCGCGCAGCCGGGCTCCGGCCTTCTCGGCGTGGCGGGCGAGGATCTCGTCGAAGTCCATCCGCGTGCGGACCAGGCCGTACGGCGGGAAGCTCGCCAGCTCTGGCCAGGGCAGCTCGAGCCGATGACCGGCACCGACGATGCGCAGGCCGTGGTTGCGCGCCCAGCCGGGAGCGTCCACGTCGATGCCCATCGCCACCAGCTGACGGACCGCCCGGGGCGTCAGGCCGTCACCGCAGATCTTGTCGCGCGGGAAGGTGGCCTTCTCCAGCACGAGCACGTCGACCCCGGCCTGGGCCAGGTGGAAGGCAGCCGCGGCGCCCGCGGGACCGGCTCCGACGACGATGACGTCGGCGGCCGCGTCGGCCGGCATCCGGGTCATCGGGGCACCTCGTCCCTAGTGGTTCGTCGAGCGGGGAACGGTCGTCATGTGAGATCGTGAATTGCTTCACGAGCGGCGACAGTCGCCCAGTCTAGAGGCCGTCGTCACATCCCGCGACCCGGGTCCCGGGAGCTGTCTTCCGGCACCGAAAGAGGGGTTGACCTGCGCATTTCCGCAACAACGACGTTGCGTAAATGCGCTCAGGCGCTCGCCCGGTGCAGCGCGACGATGCCGCCCGAGAGGTTGCGCCAGGCGGTGCCCGCCCAGCCGGCTGCGCTGATCCGGTCGGCGAGCGCCGGCTGGTCCGGCCAGGCGCGGATCGACTCGGCGAGGTAGACGTAGGCGTCGGGGCTGGAGGACACGGCCCGGGCCACGGAGGGCAGCGCCTTCATGAGGTACTCGACGTACACCGTGCGGAGGGCCTTGTTGGTCGGGTGGCTGAACTCGCACACCACGAGCCGACCGCCCGGCTTGGTGACCCGGCGCAGCTCGCGCAGCCCGGCGTCGGGATCGACGATGTTGCGCAGCCCGAAGGAGATCGTCACCGCGTCGAACGTCCCGTCGGCGAAGGGCAGCAAGGTGGCGTCGCCCGCGGTGAAGCCCAGGTGCGGGCGGGCTCGCTTGCCGACGCGCAGCATCCCTGTCGAGAAGTCGCACGGCACCACCTGGGCGCCGCGGTCGGCGAAGGGCTGGCTCGACGTGCCGGTGCCGGCCGCCAGGTCGAGGACCCGTTCCCCCGGTCGGGGGTCGACGGCGTCGACGACGATCCGTCGCCACCGCCGGTCCTGGCCCAGCGAGAGCACGTCGTTGGTCAGGTCGTAGCGCCGGGCGACGTCGTCGAACATCGCCGCGACGTCGGCGGGGTCCTTGGTCAGGTCGGCACGAGTCACGAGCAAAGCGTAGGGCCGAGTCCGTGCCTGGTGTTGTGGGGGACGGTCGTAGGCTGACCCCTCGTGACGCAGTCCTGGCCTCCCCACAGCGGCGCGGCGACGGAGGAATCCCCCTCCGCGACCACCGGCCCACTGGTCGTGCGCACCGTGATGATCGACGACCCCGGCGACCTCGTCGCGCTGCTTCCCGAGGAGACAGCCACGGCCTGGGTCCGCAACGGCGACGGCATCGTGGGCTGGGGGGAGGCCGCCTCGATCCGCACCTGCGGGCCGGACCGCTTCGCCGACGCCCGCCACTGGTGGGCCGAGCAGGTGAAGGGGGCGGTCGTCCGCGACGAGGTCGCGCTGCCGGGCACCGGGCTCGTCTGCTTCGGTTCCTTCGCCTTCGCCGACGACCCCGGGGACAGCGTGCTGCTGGTGCCCGAGGTGGTCGTCGGTCGCCGCGGTGACCGGGCCTGGGTCACCACGACGAGTCCCGCAGCGCTCACCGCCCCGCCGACGTTGCAGCCGGCTTCCGCGCCGCGACCACCCGGCACCGTCAGGTTCTCCGACGGCGCGATGAGCGGAGCAGCCTGGGAGACCGTCGTCGCCGAGGCGGTGCGCAGGATCAACGGTGGGACGCTGGAGAAGGTCGTGCTCGCCCGCGACCTGGTTGCCACCGCCTCCGAGGAGATCGACGTGCGGTGGCCGCTGGCCCGTCTCGTCGAGAGCTACCCGATGTGCTGGACCTTCCACGTCGACGGGCTCTTCGGGGCGACCCCCGAGATGTTGGTGCGTCGCGAGCGGGGGCTGGTCACCTCGCGCGTGCTGGCGGGGACGATCCGCCGCACCGGTCACGACGATCGCGATCTCGCCCTCGCGGCAACCCTCGCCCGCTCCTCGAAGGACCTCGAGGAGCACGAGTACGCCGTCCGATCGGTCGCCGAGGCGCTCGCCCCGCACTGCACGTCGATGAACGTGCCGGAGGCGCCCTTCGTGCTGCACCTGCCCAACGTGATGCACCTGGCCACCGACGTCGCCGGCGTGAGCCAGGAGACCCAGGACGTGGCCTCGTCCCTGACCCTCGCCGAGGCTCTCCACCCCTCCGCCGCGGTCGGCGGCACCCCCACCGACGTCGCCCGGGCCCTGATCACGGAGATCGAGGGCATGGACCGGGGACGCTACGCCGGCCCGGTGGGCTGGCTCGACGCCCAGGGCGACGGCGAGTGGGGCATCGGGCTGCGCTCGGCAGAGATCGACGGGGACAGGGTGCGACTCTTCGCCGGGTGCGGGATCGTCGCCGACTCCGACCCCGAGTCGGAGCTGGCCGAGGCCCAGGCGAAGTTCGTGCCGGTGCGCGACGCGCTCGAGGGATGACCTCGCCCGGCTGTGCCCGATGAGGCCCTGACCCTCCCCCGCGGGGTCAGTGCCACACCGACCGAGCAGCCCGGGCCCGAGCGCACCAGGCCAGAGGGCACTGCCGTGGGCAACAGTCCCTTGGGCAAACCGCTGCCCACGGCAGAACTCGTGGGTTGCACACCCCCGTGTGGGTGCACAATCATCCTTGCGGGCAGCCGCGGAGGCTGTCTGTAGGCAATGGCGACCATCGACCTCGACCGAACGGCCGATAGTCGCTCTCGAACGGACAGGTCACCTCCCGCCGAACGGGTCAGCCGAGCGTGTCGTCGACGAAGCACCAGCGCCAGTGCTCCCCCGGCTCCGCCGAGGCCATCACCGGGTGGCCGCTCTCGTGGAAGTGGGCGGTCGCGTGCCGGCGCGGCGAGGAGTCGCAGCAGCCGACGAAGCCGCAGTCGAGGCACGTGCGCAGGTGCACCCAGGACCGCTCGTCCATCGCCACGCAGGCCCCGCACTCGCCGAGGACGCGCGGGTGCGGGTCGGCGGCCTCCCGGAGGTGGACGCACTTCTCGAGGGCACCCGTCGCGCCGGTCACAGGCGGGCCGTCCTCGCGCTCGGCGTGCTCGGCCTTGAGGCGGGCGTGCCGGTCGTGATGGTCATCGAGCATCGACTCCTCCACGTCCAGGGCGGCCAGGACCTGCTCGACGACCTCGTGCGGCACCCGACCACCGTTGCGCACCTCGAGCACCCGCTCGCGCTCCGCCTGGAGCATCGCCCTGCGCAGCCGGGCGTAGGCCTCGCTGGGCGTCTCGACGTCAGGGTCGCTGTCTCCCACGCGCTCCCAGGCAGCGAAGTCCCGCTCCTCGGCGCGCCGACGGACCGCGGCCACGGTGCCGTGCGGATCCGCATCGGCCGAGAACTCCGCCGTCTGGGCCAGCCACGCCCGGCCGGCCGCGGTGGCCTGCTGGAAGAGAGCCGCCCGGGCCAGGGCGTCCTCGCGAGGATCCGGGCCCGGAAGCCGCCACCGGCGCACCAGCCAGGGCAACGAGAGCCCTTGCAGGAACAGGGTCCCGGCGGTGACGGTCAGGGCGATCAGCACCAGCACCTCCCGCTCGGGCACCTCTGGAGGGATCGCGAACGCGGCCGCCAGCGTGACCACCCCGCGCATCCCGGCCCAGCCGAGCACGGCGGTGTAGCGCCAGGACGGATGTTCGCCGGTGTGCGAGTCGGGAGCCGGCCTGACCAGCAGGTAGCGCGCCGGGAACACCCAGGCGAGGCGGGTCACGATCACGGCAGCCAGCGTGGCCAGGCAGGCGAGGACCACCACGTCCCACCCGATGTCGTCTCGAGCCACCTCGTCGACGATGCCGCGGGCCTGCAGGCCGATCAGCAGGAACACCGCGTTCTCCAGCAGGAAGGAGATCGTGCGCCAGTTGAGCCGCTCGGCTATCCGCGAGGACGCCGACTGGATGACCGGCGCCTTGTGGCCCAGCAGCAGCCCGGCGACGACGACGGCGAGGACACCGGAGGCGTGCAGCGTCTCTGCGGCGACGTACGCCCCGAAGGGAGTCACCAGCGAGACGCTCGTGTCGAGGACCGGGTCGGTGACCTGCTTGCGCACCCACGCGACCACGACGAACACGGCGAGGCCGACCGCGAGCCCGCCGAGCGCAGCCCGGGCGAAGTCGACACCGACCTCCAGCACCGTGACGGCGCCACCGAAGGCGCCGATCGCGGTGCGCAGTGCCACCAACGCGGTGGCGTCGTTGAGCAGCGACTCGCCCTCGAGGATGGTGACGACGCGTCGTGGCAACCCGATGCGGCGGGCGATCGCGGTGGCGGCGACGGCGTCCGGGGGTGCCACCACCGCCCCGAGGGCGAACGCGGCGGGCCAGCCGATGCCGGGCACGACGAGGTGGACGACCGCGCCGACGGTGACCGTGGTGAACGCGACAAGACCGATGGACAGCAGCAGGATCGACCGTCGGTTGGCGTTGAAGTCGACCAGCGAGGTCTGCAGCGAGGCGGAGTAGAGCAACGGCGGGAGGAAGCCGACCAGCACCAGCTCTGCGGTCAGCTCGACCGTGGGGATCCAGGGGATGAACGACGCCACCATCCCGAGGGCCACGAGCACCAGCGGGGCCGAGAGGTCGAAGCGGCGGGAGAAGGCGGACACCGCGACGACGACGGCGACCAGGACTGCGACGGTGACGACGAGGTGCACGTCCGCCATTGTGTCCCGTGCGTCCCCGCCCCGGTCGTCAGGACCGAGGCTCGGCCACCCAGCGCATCGGATCGCCCCAACCGACGTCGTCGATGCCGGCCGCGTCGAGAGCCAGGGCCACCAGGGTGCGACGGTGGGCCGCGAAGGTCAGCACGTGGGCGATCATGCCGCCGTAGGTGAACACCTCGGCGGGCTCGCAGGTCGCGTCGACGAAGGTGTCGTCGAGGTGACCCGCCTCGACGACGGCGCGCACGTGGGCGAGGTAGGCCGGTCCCTCGGACGCCAGCCGGGCACGCAGCGAGTCCACCGACTCGTGCTCCTCGAGCGACCAGTCGTAGGCACGGTCGTCGAGCGCCGCGTTCCACATCCCCAGCTGGCCCACGAGGCGGGAGAGGAGCGACCGGATCGTCTGCTGATCCTCATCGACGTCGAGGTTGATGACGCGGTCGAGCTGCTCGTCGGTGAGACGCGAGGAGCACTCGATCATCGTGCCGGTGAGCCAGATGTGGTGCTCGACCATGGCGGTGAGGAGATCCATCGCGGTGACCTTCTTCTGTGTCGGGAGCCGCAGACTCCCGGGAGGGTGGAAGTGGACGTCGCTGGGTGCCGAGAGCCGCAGCTGGGTCGGGCGCCCTCGCCAGGTCTGCGGCCCGACGCCGTACGCGCGGGTGAAGGCGCGCGTGAACGCCTCGTGCGACCCGTACCCGGCCTCGACCGCGACGTCGAGGATGGTCAACCGGGTGCTGAGCAGCCGGTAGGCGGCACGCTCGAGGAGGATCCTTCGGCGGAACCGAGCCGGCGGCTCACCGCCGACCGAGGAGACGATGCGGTCGAGGTGGAAGCGCGACAGGTGCAGCCGGCGAGCCATCGCGTCGCCGTCCACCTCGCCCGCGGTGCCCGAGGAGTCCTCGAGCAGGTCGGCGAGCACGTCGAGGAAGCCGGTGAAGTGATCGGCCGCGGTGCTCATGGGATCCATTCCAGTCGCCGGCCCGCCGGCACGGCTTGATCGTGCTTGCGCACCGGGGTCACGCCGGCCGGAGGGCACGGATCGCGGCGTCCAGCTCGCGCCGGTCGTCGCGCCGGACGACGACCTCGACGACCTCGATGCCGCCTGCCGGGCTGGCCAGGGCGTGCTCGAGCTCGGCGAGGGAGTCGACCCGCCAGTGCGGCGTCCGCGTGGCGGCGCAGAGGGCGGCGAGGTCGACGTGGTGGGGCGTGCCGAAGAGCCTCTCGAAGGATCCGGCGTACTCCGCAGCCCCCTGCTCGAGCGAGGCGAAGATCGACCCGCCGTCGTCGTTGACCACCACCACGGTCAGGTCGGGTCGCGGCTCGTCGGGGCCGAGCACCAGGCCATTGGTGTCGTGCAGGAACGTGACGTCTCCGAGCAGGGCGAGGGCACGCGAGGAGCCCTGACGTCCCAGCGCGGCACCGATCGCCGTCGACACCGAACCGTCGATGCCGGCGAGCCCACGGTTGCCGATCACCAGCCGACGGTCACCCACGCGGTAGCGCGGCACCATCAGGTCGAGGTCGCGCACCGGGTTGGAGGCCCCGACGAACAGCAGCCCCCGGGGAGGGAGCGCCCGCGCCACCGCCCCCGCGACCTGGTGCGGGACGAGGCGTTCGCGGCCCGCGAGCAGGGCGTCGAGCGCACGACCCCGCTCGGCGTCGGCCGCGCGCCACTCGTCGAGCCAGCCAGGATCCGTCGGGGGGTCCACCTCGACGCGGCCGTGGAGGACCCGGGAGACCCGGAGGCCCGGGTCGGTGTAGCCGGTGGCGTTGCGCAGGGCGACCACCTCGACATCCGGGTCGGAGATCAGCTGGTTGACCGGCCGGGACAGCGTCGGGTGGCCGGCCACGACCACGCGCTCGATGCGCCCGCGCAGGCTGCCGGGGGCGTCGTCACCGAGCAGCAGCCGGTAGGTGCGCAGGGCGTTGGCACCGGTGCGGGAGCCGCTCGTGGGCTCGGCGAGCAACGGCCAGCCGGCTTGCTCGGCGAGCACCCTGGCGGGCGGGCCCGCATCGTCGCCGGCGACCACGACGGTGAGCGGGCCCTGCTCGAGGCGGTGGGTGGAGGGCAGCTCCTGGGCCTGGAGGTCCGGCACCCCCGGTGCGGCGGGGCTCGATCCCCAGCCGTCGGCTGCCTCCGGCACCAGCGGGTCGACCTGCTGCAGGTTGAGGTGCACGGGTCCGGGAGCGGCCCCGAAGGCATGACCGGGGGCGTTACCGGAGCCGTTCCCGGTCGCGGCGCGGACCGCCGCGCCCACCAGGCCGCGCCATCGCTCGAGCTGGGCCGGCTGGTCGGCGACCGGGTCACCGGGAGGGACGTCGAGGCTCAGCCGGACGGCGGTGCCGAAGAGCGTGGGCTGGTGCTCGCTGGTCTGGTTGGCCTGCGTGCCCCTCAGGTGGGCCGGCCGGTCCGCGCTGACCACCAGCAGGGGGAGGCCGCGGTGTGAGGCCTCGAGGACCGCAGGGTGCAGGTTGGCCACGGCCGTCCCCGACGTGGTGATCACGGGGACCGGGCGGCGGCTGGTGACGGCGAGACCCAGCGCGACGAAGCCGGCCGTGCGCTCGTCGATGCGGGTGTGCAGGGTGAGCCGGCCCTCACTCTCGGCGGAGTGCAGCGCGAAGGCGAGCGCGGCCGAGCGGGACCCGGGCGCCAGCACAGCATGGCTGACGCCGAGCCGCACGAGCTCGTCGACGACAGCGGCCGCCATGGCCGCGGAGGCGTTGCGGGGCGGAGGGGAGCTCACGAGGTCCGATCCTGCCCGACGCCGCCCTCGAGGGCCGCCACCTCTGCGAGCCGGGTCCGCCAGTGCGCCTCCCGCTCGGGCGCTGCCGACAGCCTGTGCAGCGCCGCGGGGTCCACGACCGGTGGCCGGACAGCCAGCGCACCGTCGACGGGCACGAACCGGTGCTCGACCAGGTCGTCGGTGAGCAGCTGGACGGTGGCAAGGCCGCAGGCGTGGTGGAGCTCCGGGAGCGCCGCGGCCAGCGCGACTCCCGCGGCGATGCCGACGGATGTCTCCAGCGCGCTCGACACGACGACCGGGAGGCCGATGTCCTCCGCGATGCGGAGGCAGGCCCGGACCCCGCCGAGCGGCTGCACCTTGAGAACCGCCACGTCGGCGGCCTCCAGGTCCCGGACGCGGTAGGGATCCTCCGCCCGCCGGATGGACTCGTCGGCGGCGATGGGTACGGCGACCCGGCGCCGGACGAGCGCGAGGTCCTCGACGCCGGCGACCGGCTGTTCGACGTACTCCAACCCGCCCGCGGCGCGGTCGAGCACGGCGATGGCCGTGACGGCCTCGTCGACCCCCCAGAGGCCGTTGGCGTCGACCCGGATCCGGCCGCCGGGGCCCAGCGCGTCCCGGACCGCCTCCAGCCGGGCCTCCTCCTCGGCGCGGCTCTGCCCGGGCTCGGCGACCTTGACCTTGGCGGTGCGGCAGCCGCGCGACGCACGGACGATCCGCGCCGCTTCGTCGGGCCCGACTGCGGGCACGGTCACGTTGACCGGCACGCTGTCACGCAGCGGCTCCGGCCACCCCTCGTGCGCGGCTTCGACGGCGGCCCGCAGCCACGGAGCAGCGACCACCGCGTCGTACTCCAGGAACGGGCTGAACTCTCCCCACCCGGCCTGACCCCGCAGCACCATCCCCTCGCGCACGGTGATGCCACGGAAACGGGTCGTCAGCGGCACCGACCACACGTGCCAGGCCGTCCCCGCGCTCATGGAGCCACCTCACGCAGCGCCTGCCGGTCGACCTTGCCGTTGTGGAGCAGGGGAATCCGGTCGAGGTGCACGATGTCGCGTGGGGCCCAGGCCCGCGGGAGGGTGGCAGCCACCCAGTCCCGGGCGGTGTCGAGAGCGAGGTCGCCCACGACGAAGGCGACGACGCGCTCACCCCACTCCTCGTCGGCGACACCGAGGACCTCGGCCTCGCCGACGACCGCATGCTCGCGGAGCCGAGCCGCCACCGCGGGACCGGGAACGTTGACTCCTCCGGAGAGGATCACGTCGTCGGCCCGGCCGAGCACGTGCAACCGGCCCTCGTCGTCGAGCCGACCGAGGTCACTGGTGAGGAACCACCCCTCGCGCAGCACCTCCCGGGTGAGCGCCGCATCGCCGTCGTACCCCTCGAAGAGGGTGGCACCACCCAGCCTCACCCTGCCGGTGGCGTCCACGTCCACCTCGACGCCCGGCAACGGCACCCCGTCGTAGACACAGCCGCCACAGGTCTCGCTCATGCCGTAGGTCGCGACCACCAGCACACCGGCGGCGGCGGCTCGCTCGCGCAGTGCGAGGGGCACGTTCGCCCCGCCCACCAGCACCGCGGTCAAGCTCCTCAAGGCCTCGACCTGCTGGTCGTCGTCGAGCAACCTGTGCAGCTGGGTCGGAACCAGGGAGAGGTGTCTCCGCTCGCCGGTCAGCCGGCCGGCCGCCTGCGCGAGGGTGCCCTCCTGGAGGACCGGCTCGATGCCGGCACGCACGGACCGGAAGAGCACCTGCAGGCCGGCCACATAGCCGGGCGGCAGGTTCAGCACCCACTGGCCGGGCCCGCCCAGACGCTCGGCCGTGGCATCCGCCGAGGCCCGCAACGCCCTGCGGGAGAGCAGCACCCGTTTCGGCCGACCCGTGGACCCCGAGGTCTCCACCACCAGCGGCGCGGGCTCGAGTCGCTCGGCGTCCCAGGCCCGGAGCAGCGCGAGGACCTCCTCGGCGGTGCCGGACACGGGACGCAGGCTGCTCACGTCGGGCAACGCTACGTCCCCCCAGGGAGCCAGATGAGCCCTGCTCCCGGTGGCCTGCGAGAATCCCTGCTCGTGGCAACCCCCGACCAGTGGATCGCCGGCGCGCGTCCACGCACCCTGCCGGCCGCAGTGGCCCCCGTGCTCGCCGGCACCGGCGTGGCGGCCTACCTCGACGCCAGCGTCTGGTGGAAGGCCCTGCTCGCCCTCGTCGTCGCAGTCGCCCTGCAGGTCGGGGTCAACTACGCCAACGACTACTCCGACGGCATCCGCGGCACCGACGCCGACCGGGTCGGTCCGATGCGGCTGGTGGGGTCGGGCACAGTCCCGCCCGGCGAGGTCAAGCAGGCGGCCCTGATCAGCTTCGGCGTCGCCTGCGCGGCGGGGCTGGTGCTCGCGGTCACGACGAGCTGGTGGCTGGTGGTCCTCGGCGCCGCCTGCGTCGCGGCGGCGTGGTTCTACACCGGAGGCTCCAAGCCCTACGGCTACATGGCACTGGGCGAGGTGATGGTGTTCGTCTTCTTCGGCCTCGTGGCCGTCGTCGGGACGACCTACGTGCAGACGGGCACGCTCCCGCTCGCCGCCTGGTACGCCGGAGTCGGGGTCGGCGCGCTCGCCTGCGCCATCCTGGTGGCCAACAACCTGCGCGACGTGCCCACCGACCGGGAGGCGGGGAAGCGAACTCTGGCGGTGAGGCTCGGTGACGAGCAGACGCGCTACCTCTTCGCCTTCCTGGCCGCACTCGCCGCGATCATGCTGGTGGGCGTGGCCCTCGAGACGAGCGGGTGGGTGCTCGTCGCCTTCGCGTTCCTCGTGCCGGCGAGGTCCGCGGTGCGCATCGTGCTGGCCGGCTCGGGCGGCCGTGACCTGGTGCCGGTGCTGCAGTCGGTCGGCGTGGCCGAGCTGGTCTACGCGACCGGCATCTTCCTGGCCCTGGTCAGCCTCTGACCGGCTCGTGCCAGGCGCCGGTGGCTGCGAACTCCTCCAGGGTCCGGGTGTACGGCGTCACGTCGATCCCTTGGCCGGCGAGCCACGCATCGTCGTAGTAGGTGTGCCCGTAGCGCTCGCCGCCGTCGCACAGGAGCGTGACCACGCTGCCCGGTCGCCCCTCGGCATGGAGGCCTGCGAGCAGCTTGAGCGCTCCCCACAGCGCGGTGCCCGTCGACCCACCGACCTGCCGGCCGGTCACCGCGCTGCACCAGCGAGCGGCGGCGATGGAGGCCGCGTCGGGCACCGAGATCATCGCGTCCACGATCGTCGGGACGAACGACGGCTCCACGCGCGGCCGTCCGATGCCCTCGATCCTCGAGCCCTTGCCGGTGGTCACGCTCGCGTCGTCCGCGGCCCAACCGGGGAAGAACGCCGAGCTCTCGGGGTCGACGACGCAGACGCGGGTGTCGTGACGCTGGTAGCGGACGAACCTGCCGATGGTCGCTGAGGTGCCGCCGGTGCCTGCGCCCACGACGACCCACTCCGGCACCGGATGCCGCTCCTGCGCGAGCTGGTCGAAGATCGACTCCGCGATGTTGTTGTTGCCCCGCCAGTCGGTGGCCCGCTCGGCATAGGTGAACTGGTCGATGTAGTGCCCACCTGACTCCTCGGCGAGGCGCCGCGCCTCGTCGTACATCGTGGCGGGGTCCTCGACGAGGTGACAGCGGCCCCCGTGGAACTCGATGAGGTCGATCTTCTCCCTCGATGTCGAGGCCGGCATGACCGCGACGAACGGCAGCCCCAGCAGCTTGGCGAAGAACGCCTCGGACACCGCCGTCGAGCCGGACGAGGCCTCGGTCAGCGTGGTGCCCTCGCGGATCCAGCCGCTGCAGAGGCCGTAGAGGAACAGCGAGCGGGCGAGCCGGTGCTTGAGCGACCCGGTCGGGTGGACCGACTCGTCCTTGAGGTAGAGGTCCAGGCCCGAGTCGTGCAGCACGCCCGGCAGCGGGAAGACGTGCAGGTGGGTGTCGGCTGACCGGTTGGCGTCCGCCTCGACCTTGCGGATCGCGTCGTGCACCCAGGACCTGTCGCCGCGCTCACTGCGCGTGTGCACGCGGCAGCAGCCGTCCTCCGCACCCGGAGGCTGCGTGTCAGCGACGTCCGGCATGACTAGGGGGTGTCCTCCTTGGAGCGCTTCGCCTCGAAGCGGGCCGAGGCTGCTTCGGCACGGCGCTGGACGGAGGCCGCGAAGCGCTCCCGCTGCCCGCGCAGCAGGTAGTACGAGGCCACAGCGGAGACGACGGCGGCAAGCAGCAGCGGCCAGAGCAGCGGGATCGAGTCGCCCCCGGTGATCAGGAGATAGAGACCGGCGATGACGGCGTACGACGCCACGAACACGCCGATGCGTGCCACGGTGTAGACCACGAACTCCTTCACGCCACGCAGCCTACGGGGACCGCACCGGCGTCCGGTCTCCCGGTCACCTGCGGAAGTTGGTGAGTGCTCCTAGGCTGGGGGCATGGGCAAGGCCATCCTCCTCGTCGCGATCCTCGCGCTGATCATCTACGCCCTGCTGCGCCTCTGGGAGCGCCGCCAGAAGGCCCGTCGGCCGCAGTCGACGCAGTTCCCGCCGCCGCCTCCTCGCCGCGCGGTCGCACCCGACGACGACATGGACTTCCTGCGCGACCTGGAGCGCAAGCGCCGCCGCGACGAGAAGAAGCCCAAGGACAAGGACTCCTAGGGAGCTCCGGGGGTCAGCCGGAGTAGGAGTGGAGGCTGCCGCCGCCGAAGAAGAAGTTGATCCCGACGAAGTTGAAGATCAAGGTGGCGAACCCGACGATCGCGATGATCGCGGCGCCCTTGCCCCGCCAGCCGGCGGTGGCGCGCGCGTGGAGGTAGGAGGCGTAGACCACCCAGGTGATGAAGGCCCACACCTCCTTGGGGTCCCAGTTCCAGTAGCGGCCCCACGCGTACTCCGCCCAGATGGGGCCGGCCACCAACGCGGCGAACGTCCAGATCGGGAAGCCGAAGGCGTTCAGACGGTAGGACAGCCGGTCCAGGGCGGGGAGCCCGGGCAGCCGGTCCAGGTAGCCGCCCGGACGCATGCTGCCGCGCTGGACGGCACGGTGCTTCACGAGGAAGAGGACCGCGGCGATGGTGCCGACGGCGAAGGCTCCCGAGGCGATGACGGCCGCGGCGACGTGGATCACCAGCCAGTAGGAGTGCAGCGCGGGGACCAGCGGCCCGGCGGGCACGTAGAGCAGCAGGCCGGCGAGCATCAGCACGACGACCTCGAAGCCGGCGACCGGAAGGCCCATCCAGCTCAGGTCGTAGCGGCGGCCGAGCACGAGGTACATCAGGCTGACACCGAAGGCACCGGCCAGCGTGAACTCGTACATGTTGCCCCACGGCACTCGGATCGGGTCTGCCCCGAGTCCCCGCGTGACGAGTGCGGCGAGGTGGAGCAGCGCCGCGACGACGGTCAGGGAGACACCGATCCGGCCCCACCGCTCCGCGCGGTCCACCCGCTGGCCGACCTCTGCCGCACCGTCGGACCCGACGGGCCCCGCAGCCCCCGAGCCCGCCATGGCCGGTTCGCGCGACTCGGCGGGCACAGCGGAGGCCGAGCGCGTCGTCGCCCACTCGCTCACATGGGCCACGAACGCCAGCGCATAGACGATCGAGGCGAACATCACCGCGTTGTTCGAGAAGGTCGCGAAGTCGGCCGTTGTCATGTCATCCCTTCGCGTGGGCCCGCTCCGGGCCGCATCCGTTGCTCCAGCTCGTCGATCTCGCCGGTCAGGTCTCCCCCCGAGCTGCGGTCGAGGCCGGCCAACTCCACCACGGTACGCCGCGGGTCGGCCGCGTCGGCTCCGACTCCGGGCCTCACCTCGCGCACCCGCACCCAGGCCCGGCGTGGCCGGATGAACAGCGAGCCCATCAGGCCGAGGATGGCCAGCAGCACGGCACCCAGAGCCAGCTTCTTGCCCGGTGTGTCGGAGACCTGGAGCTTCACCCAGCGGTCGACGCCGTCGAAGCTGATCGAGCCGGCTCCGTCGGGGAGGTCGACGGTGTCACCGGGTGACAGCTTGACGCGCGCCGCCGATCCCCGGCTGGCGTCGGTGCTCGCGAAGGTCTCCAGCCCGTCCTTGTCGAGCTGGTAGACCGACTGCGGCTCCCCGGAGTCGAGTCCGAGGTCGCCTCGGTAGGGCACCAGGGACAGCACCGGGTCGAGGTCGTCGGGGAACTGCGAGAAGGGCCCCCGGTCCATCGTGAAGCCATAGGTCGGCAGGAAGAGCCCCTCGAACCCGAGCTGCTCCGGTGCCGCGTCGGGGACCTTCAGGACGCCGAACGACGCGAACGACGCGTCCTGCGGCAAGAACACGACCGGACCTTCGTAGGCAACGGCACCGTTGCCGTCGCGGACGGTCACGACCGGCGCGTAGCCGTGGCCGACGAGGAAGACGCTCACGCCCTCGAGCGAGAGCGGATGGTTGACCTTCAGGTCGGTGCTGATGGGCTCCTCCCCGGGCTTCTCGACGTAGGACACCGACGCGGAGAAGTCCTCGGGCTGACCGAGGTTGGGCCCCGAGGTCAGGAACGACACGTCGAAGCCGTCCACCGTGAAGTTGAGCGGGGTGAGGTCGTCGGGGGAGAACAACGACCCGGGCGCGAAGTCGTCGTACTGGCTCAGCGAGTTGGAGAAGCCCTGCCCGACGACGGTGATCACGCCGCCCCGGAAGCCGTAGAGCTGGCCGACCGCGAACGCCGCCAGCACCAGCAGCACCGACACGTGGAAGACCAGGTTGCCCGCTTCACGCAGATAGCCGCGCTCTCCGGCGACCGACCGGCCGTCCTCGGCCACGACCACCCGGTAGCGCCGCCGGCGCAGCACCTCGGTCGCCCGCGTCAGGGCCTGGTCGGGATCGTCGTCGACCTCCCAGGTGCGCGACTCAGGCAGCCGGGAGAGGTTGCGGGGCGCTGCCGGCGGATCGGCCCGCATGCCGCGCCAGTAGATCCGCAACCGTGGCACGACGCAGCCGACCAGCGAGATCATCAGCAAGATGTAGATCGCGGAGAACCACACCGAGTCGTAGACCGAGAACAGGCCGAGGAAGTCGTAGACCCGTGCGAGGCCCGGGTGGTCGCTCTGCCACTCGGAGACGGCGATCGCGTCGATGTCCCGCTGGGGTACGACGGAGCCAGGGACGGCCGCGAGCGCCAACAAGAACAGCAGCACCAACGCGGTGCGCATCGAGGTCAGCTGGCGCCACGTCCAACGCGCCAGCTCGACCGGCTTGAGCGCGGGCGGCGCCGTCGGCGGGGTCGGGTTGCGCGCCGCTCCCCCCGCGCCCGGAAGAGCCTCGGTGGTGCTCACACCACCACCTCGAAGCCGCCGACCCAGCCGCGCAGCTCACCGACCCACAGATCCCAGACGCCGGTGACGAGCAGCACCCCGACGACGATCAGCATGAGGCCGCCGGCCCGGGTGACCCAGGCCTGGTGGCGACGGATCCAGCCGACGGCGCCGAGCATCCGACGGAACATCAGCCCGGCCAGGACGAACGGCAGGCCCAGACCCAGCGAGTAGGCCGCGCTCAGCAGGGCACCGCGCGCCGCTGTGCCCTCGGAGAAGGCCAAGGTCTGCACAGCTGTCAGGGTCGGCCCGATGCAGGGCGTCCAGCCCAGCCCGAACAGCACCCCGAGGAGCGGCGCCGCAGCGAGTCCCACCGCCGGCACCCGATGGATCCGGACATCGCGCTGGAACCACGGCACCACCCCGAGGAAGGCCACGCCGAGGACGATCGTGAGCGCGCCGAGCACCCGGGTGATGACGGTCATGTGCTGCCACAGCAGGTCCCCGAGCGCGCCGGAGAGAGTGCCGAGCGAGACGAAGACGAAGCTGAAGCCCAGCACGAACAGTGCGCTGCCCAGCACCATCCGGCCGCGCCGGGCCGACTCCAGGTCGGCACCCGAGAGGCCGGTGGCGTAGGAGAGGTACCCCGGCAGCAGCGGGACGACGCAGGGGGAGAAGAACGACACCAGCCCGGCCAGTGCCGCGACGGGCAGCGCGAGCAGCAGGGAGCCGGAGAAGACCGTGCTCTGGAACCAGTCAGCCATCGGTTCCCCCGACCCCCTCGACCAGGGCGAAGAGGGTGGTCCTGGTGATCTCGCCGAGCACACTGGCCGCGACCCGGCCCTCGCGGTCGATGACGATGGTGGCCGGGATGGCGTTGGGGTTGAGGGTGCCCCGGAACGCCAGCAGGGTCCGCCCCTCCTGGTCGTAGATGCTGGGATAGGGGATCTCGAAACGACGCACGAACGCCTGGGCCGCCGAGCGGCTCGGGTCACGCGAGTCGATGCCCAGGAACGCGACGTCGTCCTTGGCGAGGTCGGCGGCCGCAGCGGCCAGCATCGGCGCCTCGGCCCGGCACGGTGCGCACCACGAGCCCCACACGTTGACCACGACGACCTGTCCGGCGTAGTCGGCGAGGGCGACCTGCTCTCCGTCCAGGGTCTCCCCCGACAGCTCGGCCGGGGCCTTCCTGTCGGCCTCGGCGAGCTCGGTGATGATGCCCTTTCCGGCGACGTAGCCCTGGTCCCCGGAGCTGCCGATGTCGTTGCTGCACGCCGCAGTGACGCCGAGCATCAGCAGGGCGAAGACGGCAGAGGTGACGCGCCGGGCAGGTGACATCGCTCAGGCAGTCGCCGGTCCGGCGTCATCGGTCGTGGCGTCGGCAGCAGCGTCCGTCCCGGAGGAGAAGGCCTTGTTGCGGTCCCGGACGGGGATCAGGTCGGCGGCCGGCTCGGAGTAGCGCACCGTCACCAGGCGGTCCCCCTCGAACGTCAACGACGTGAGGCTGCACAACGTGCACTGGCGCCGAGTCGGCAGGTGCACGAAGGAGCGGTTCTCCGCGTGGAGCCGGGTGATCCAGATCGGCAGCTGGTGGGAGACGATCACGGCCTCGCGCCCGAAGGCCGCGTCGCGTGCGTCGGCGATCGCCGCCTTCATCCGTGCGACCACCTCGACGTAGGGCTCGCCCCACGAGGGCCGCCACGGATTCCAGAGGTGTCGCCAGGCGGCCGGCTTCCACAGGACGTGGTCGCCCATCCCGAACCGCTTCCCCTGGAAGGCGTTGCCCGACTCGATCACCCGGGAGTCGCTGCTCACCTCGAGGCCGTGGGAGCGGGCGACCGGCGCCGCGGTCTCCTGGGCCCGCTCCAGCGGGGAGGCGACGACGTGGGCCACGTCGTGCTCGCTGAGCGCGTCGGCGGCCCGCTGGGCCATCTGCCGACCGAGGTCGGAGAGGTGGTAGCCGTCCATCCGGCCGTAGAGCACCCCGTTGGGGTTGTGCACCTCGCCGTGACGCAACAGGTGGACGGTGGTCGGCGTGCGGTCCGCCGCGGGCGTTCCCGATGTCATGGCGCCTCCTGAGGTCGTACGGCGGCCGCGGCACGCGCAGCGGCGGGAAGTGCTGCGACCACCCGGTCCAGGACCGCGTCGTCGTGCGCGGCGGAGAGGAACCACGCCTCGTAGGCGCTCGGCGGCAGGTAGACGCCCTGGTCGAGCATCGAGTGGAAGAAGGCCTGGTAGCGGCCGACGTTCTGGGTCGACGCTCCCTCGAAGTCGTGGACACCGGCGCTGACCGCGGCGGCATCGTCGTCGAAGAGGAAGGCACTGAACATGCTGCCCCCGGTCTGCACGACGTGGGGGACCCCGGCCTCGGTGAGCGCCTTGTCGGCTGCGTCGGCGAGCAGCCCTGCCGCCCGGTCGACCCAGGCGTAGACCTCCTCGGTGGCCAGCCTGAGCGTGGCGAGGCCGGCCGTGGTCGCGACGGGGTTCCCCGACAACGTGCCGGCCTGGTAGACGGGTCCCTCGGGCGAGAGCATCCCCATCACGTCGGCACGGCCGCCGAACGCGGCGGCGGGGAAGCCACCCCCCATGACCTTGCCGAAGGTGACCAGGTCGGGCGTCCACCCCTCGACCGCGCCGTCGCGACCCCACTGGCCCGAGCGGCTCACCCGGAAGCCGGTCATCACCTCGTCGCTGACGAACAGCGCGCCGTGCCGGGCGCAGGTCTCGGCGAGGAACTTGTTGAAGCCCAGGCAGGGGCGGGACCACGCCCATGTTGCCGGGCGAGGCCTCCGTGATGACGCAGGCGATCGCGTCGCCGTGATCGGCGAACGCGCGCTCCACGGCGGCGGGATCGTTGAAGGGCAGCACGAGCGTCGCAGCGGTCGCCGCGGCCGGAACCCCCGGCGTCCCGGGCACGCCCAACGTCGCCAAGCCCGACCCGGCGGCGGCGAGCAGCGAGTCGACGTGGCCGTGGTAGCAGCCTGCGAACTTCACCACGAGCTCGCGGCCGGTGAATCCGCGGGCGAGCCGGATCGCCGACATCGTCGCCTCGGTGCCGGAGGAGACCAGCCGGACCTGCTCGACGGGAGTGCGGGCGACGATCTCCTCGGCCAGCTCGACCTCGGGCCGGGTCGGGGTGCCGTAGGAGGTGCCGCGCGAGACGGCCTCCATGACGGCGGCCTGCACCTCGGGGTGGGCGTGGCCCAGCAGCATCGGTCCCCAGCTGCACACCAGGTCGACGTACTCGTTGCCGTCGACGTCGAACAGCAACGGACCGGAGGCACGCTCGATGAAGCGGGGTGTGCCGCCGACGGCGTTGAACGCTCGCACCGGGGAGTTGACGCCCCCCGGGGTCACCGCGTGGGCCCGCGCGAAGAGCGCGGCCGATCCAGCGGTGCCGGTGAGGTCGGTGCTCATCGCCCCATTGTGGTCCGAGGGGCCTGAGAGAGACGAACCGGGACCGTGTGTTCCTGACCACCGGACGACGGCCAGGTTGCTACCGGCGCGTAACCAAAGCGCCCGGATCGTCGTTGGAGGTGTCGTAGCCGCCCGTGGCGGGTAGGTAGACCCACGAGGCAGACCCAGAAGGTGGGCCTGGGGTCGCCGGCTCGCACCGCGGCCTGAAGGGGAGGACACAGATGTCGGAAGGTCGACTGATGACCTGGCAGCGGGCGACCGCGCTCGTGCCGCTCGCGTTGCTCTCTGCTGGGTGGACGGCCAGCCTGAGTGCTCCGATCAACGCGTCCGCGGCTGCCGACCAGGCCCGCCTCCCCGACGGCACCGCGCTGCCCGCCGAGGCCGTCGAGGCGCCGGCCAGCATCTCTGCGCCCGGGGCGATCGCCCCCGGCGTGCCGAAGGGCACCGCCCGATCGATCGTGGCCGGCGCCTCAGCCAACGGCATCCCCGACGCCGCCCTGAGCGCCTACCGGCGTGCGGCCCAGGTCATCGACACCGCCGACAGGACCTGCAACATCGAGTGGACCCTCATCGCTGCGATCGGACGGGTCGAGTCCGACCACGGCCGCTACGGCAACAACACCCTGGGCGACGACGGCGTCAGCAAGCCCGGGATCTACGGAATCCCCCTCGACGGCAGCAACGGCACCGCCAACATCTCCGACACCGACGCCGGCGAGCTCGACGACGACGCCGTCTTCGACCGTGCCGTCGGCCCGATGCAGTTCATCCCCTCCACCTGGTCGGTCGTGGGGGTCGACGGCGACGGCGACGGCACGCGCAACCCCCAGGACATCGACGACGCCGCTCTCGCCACGGCCGTCTACCTGTGCTCGGGCGAGGAGGACCTCGCCACCGACGCGGGGCGCCGCTCGGCGGTCTATCGCTACAACCACAGCCGTGAGTACGTCGACCTGGTCCTCTCGATCATGGCCGCCTACTCGGACGGCGACTTCTCCGCCATCCCCAACGGCAGCGCCTCGCCTGCCACCTTCACCTCGACCATCGGCGCGGCCCCCCAGGGCGACCGGCCTGGCACCGGCAACCGTCCCGGCAGGGACAACCGTCCCGGCGGCGCAGGCTCGGGCAGCGGCGCCGGCTCGGCCGGCGGCTCGGGCAGCGGCGGCAGCACGCCGGCCCCGGTCGCTCCGCCCGCCAACTCGACCGGCGGTTCGGGTGGTGGCACAGGCGGCGGCACCGACGGCGGCGGCGGCTCCACGCCGTCCTCCAACACTCCCACTCCGAGCGTGCCGGAGCCGACCGCGGTCGCCGCGCCGGTGCTGGTCACCGCAGCCCAGGCACAGCAGCTGTGCACGGCCGAGCTGCAGAGGCAGTTCGGAGCAGCCCCGTCGCAGGCAGTGCAGCAGTGCGCCGCCGCACTCTCGGGCATGACGCTCGCGCAGGCGCAGAACGCCGTCCCGGGCGTCGTGTCCGGGCTCGCCGGTCTGGTCGCCAGCCTGTTGCCGCCGGCTCCGACCGCTGCTCCGACCCTGCCGGGCGGTCTGGGCTGACCCCTCGGGGCTGGCCCTCGGGTGGCCCCGCCCGCTCAGCGGCGCAGGAGCCGTGCCGCCTCGGCGGCCCAGTAGGTGAGCACCACGTCGGCACCCGCGCGCCGGATCGAGGTGAGTGTCTCCAGGATCGCCCCCTCACGGTCGATCCAGCCGTTCGCGGCGGCCGCCTCCACCATCGCGTACTCGCCGGAGATGTTGTAGGCCGCGACCGGGACGTCGACCGCGTCGCGCACCGCACGCAGCACGTCGAGGTAGGCCAGGGCCGGCTTCACCATCACCAGGTCGGCTCCCTCGGCGACGTCGAGCAGCGCCTCACGGACGCCCTCGACGACGTTGCGGCCGTCCTGCTGGTAGCTGCGGCGGTCACCCTGTAACGACGAGTCGACGGCCTCGCGGAAGGGGCCGTAGAAGGCCGAGGCGTACTTGGCGGAGTAGGCCAGGATCGCGACGTCGACGTAGCCGGCTCCGTCGAGCGCACGCCGGATCGCGCCCACCTGGCCGTCCATCATCCCGCTGGGGCCGACGAGGTCCACGCCGGCCGCGGCCTGGGCGAGCGCCATCTCGGCGTACACCTCGAGCGTGGCGTCGTTGTCGACGCTACCGTCCTCGGCCAGCACGCCGCAGTGACCGTGGTCGGTGAACTCGTCGAGACACAGGTCGGCCATCACCGGGAGCGCGTCCCCGACCTCGGCGACGACGTCGGCGATCGCGACGTTGAGGATGCCCTCGGCCGCGACCGCGCCGCTGCCGCGAGCGTCC
This sequence comes from uncultured Actinomycetota bacterium, assembly GCA_963834315.1. Classification (GTDB taxonomy): domain Bacteria; phylum Actinomycetota; class Actinomycetes; order Propionibacteriales; family Nocardioidaceae; genus Nocardioides_B. The sequence continues at coordinate 177,447 of CAWIAY010000009.1, forward strand.
TTGGTCTCCGGGACGCCGAAGAGCATGATCCCGCCGAGCCCGAGGTCGGCCGCCTCGGCCGCCGCCTTGCGCAGCGTGTCGCGGGAGTGCTGGACGACACCGGGCATGCTCGAGATCGGCACCGGTGCGGTGACGCCCTCGCGGACGAACACCGGCAGCACCAGCTGACGTGGGGCAAGCGTGGTCTCGGCGACGAGCTCACGCAGGGCCGGGGTACGCCGTAGCCGGCGGGGACGGATCTCGGGATAGCCGCCGGTCATGGTGACCTCAGGTGGCCTTGCGACGCGCCGAGGGCCGGCGCTCGGACGGCTTGGTCACCGGCTGGCCCTCCTCGAGGAAGGCGGCCCGACGAGCAGCGCCGAAGTCTCCGAGCGCATCGGCCAGTGCCTCCACCGACGGCTCGGGGGCGAGCACGTCGACCCGAAGGCCGTGCTCCTCCGCCGTCTTGGCGGTGGCCGGGCCGATCACCGCGATGATCGTCGAAGCGTGCGGCTTGCCCGCGATCCCGACCAGGTTGCGCACGGTGGAGGACGAGGTGAACACGACGGCGTCGAACTTGCCCGTCTTGATCGCCTCGCGGGTCGGCGCCGGCGGCGGAGTGGCTCGGACGGTGCGGTAGGCCGTCACGTCGTCGACCTCCCAGCCGAGGTCGTGCAGGCCGGCGACCAGCGTCTCGGTGGCGATGTCGGCGCGGGGCAGGAAGACCCGGTTGATCGGGTCGAGCACGTCGTCGAAGGGCGGCCAGTCCTCGAGCAGGCCGCGTGCGGACTGCTCTCCGGAGGGCACCAGGTCCGCACGCAGGCCCCAGGCCTCGATGGCGGCCGCGGTCTTGTCACCGACGGCGGCCAGCTTGAGACCCGAGAAGGCACGGGCGTCCAGGCCGTACTCGTCGAACTTCTCCCGCACGGCGCGCACGGCGTTGACCGAGGTGAACGCGATCCACTCGTAGCGTCCCTCGACCAGGCCGCGGATCGCCTTGTCCATCTGCTGCGGGTTGCGAGGTGGCTCCACCGAGATGGTCGGCACCTCCTCGGGCACAGCACCGAAGCCCCGCAGGCGTGCGGACAGCGTGCCGGCCTGCTCCTTGGTGCGGGGCACCAGCACCCGCCACCCGAAGAGCGGCTTGGTCTCGAACCACGACAGCGTGGTGCGCAGGTCGACGACGTCACCCACGACGATCACCGCCGGCGGGGACATCCGGGCAGCGCGGGCATCGGCGGCGATCCGCTCGAGCGTGGAGACCACGGTCTCCTGCTCGGTGGTGGTGCCCACGCGGGTCATCGCGACCGGGGTCTCCGGCGCCCTCCCGGCAGCGATCAGGGCCTTGGAGACCTCGCCGATCGCACCGACGGCGGAGAGCAGGACCAGGGTGCGGTCATCGGCATAGCCGGACCAGTCGATCTTGGCCTCCGAGCAGTTCACGACCGCGACCTCGCGGTGCTTCTTGTCCGTCAGTGGGACCCCGGCGTACGCCGGGACAGCGGTCACCGAGCTGATGCCGGGCACGATCTCGAACGCGACCCCGGCCTTGACGCACGCCAGCGCCTCCTCGGGACCGGACGCATAGACGAAGGGGTCACCGGCCATCAGCCGGACGACGCGGCGCCCGCTCTTTGCCTGCTTGACCACGACCTTGGCACGACCGGCATGGGTGAGCGGCTGGCCATCGGTCCCGAAACCACCGTCGACGACCTCGGCTGCCGGGGCGAGCCGGGCAACGAGCGCCGCGTGCTCCGGCGCCTCGGTGACCACGATCTCCGCCTGCGACAGCAGGTCCGCTGCGCGCATGGTCAGCAGCTCGGGGTCGCCCGGGCCGCTTCCGACGAACGACACGAACCCGCAGGCTGCGGAGGGCGTGGTCTCGGGTGTGGCCGCCGCCCTGGACCGGTTCGTCACCTTCGAGGTGGCGGTGGTCTTGGAGGTCTTCGTCACCGTCTTGCTCACAGTCGCCTTCTTGCTCTTCTGGTTGAGGGGCGCGCTGGTGCGCGTGCCCGCCTTGGTGCTGAGCTTCTTCGCCGTCATGCCCATTGCTCCTCGATGAGGGCGGCTGCCCCGTCGGCCAACATCTCTTTTGCCAGTCGGTGCCCGACCTCGGCTGCCTCGCCGGGAGCCCCGGTCGCCGAGCGTCGTACCGCCTGCAAACCGTCCAGCGACAACGCCACCGCACGGATCCACAACTCGTCCCCGTCCTCGCCCTCGGCCACCTCGGCCAGGGCGCCGACCGGAGCCGAACACCCTGCCTCGAGAGCTGACAGAACCGCGCGTTCGGCGGTGACCGCGGCCCGCGTGCGCGGGTCGTCGAGCGCCGTCCGGATCTCCGCGACCAGCTCGAGGTCGACCGCTCGGCACTCGACCGCCAGCGCACCCTGGCCGGGGGCCGGGAGCATCTGCAGCGGGTCGAGCACCTCGGTGACCTCGTCGAGCCGGCCGAGACGCGCGATGCCCGCACGAGCGAGCACGACTGCGTCGAACTCGCCGGTGGCCACCGCGCCGATCCTGGTATCCACGTTGCCACGGATCCCGTCCACGACGAAACCGAGACCGAGCGCGTGCAGCTGCGACGCCCGGCGGGGCGCACCCGTGCCGACCCGCGCGCCTGACGGCAGCTCACCCAGGGTGAGCCCGTCACGAGCGACGATCGCGTCCCGCGGGTCCTCCCGGGTCGGCACCGCGGCGAGAGCCAGGTCGTCGTGCGGCGCAGTGGGCAGGTCCTTCAAGGAGTGCACGGCGAGGTCCACCTCGCCGCGCAGCAGCGCCTCGCGCAACGCGTTCACGAACACCCCGACTCCGCCGAAGCTGGCGAGCGGGGCGCTGGACACGTCGCCCTTGGTGCTCACGTCGACCAGCACCACCTCGCGTCCGAGTGCGCTCGACAGGTCGTCAGCGACCCGGGACGACTGGGTGCGAGCCAACAGGGAGGCGCGGGTGCCGAGCCGGAGGGGGGCGCTCACGACAGACGCTCCGCCCGGGTCACTGCCTCGACCGCATCGGGATCGAGGGAGAACAGCTCGGCCAGGGCCGCAGCGTAGGAGACGGCGCCCGCCTCGTTGGCCAGCTCCTTGACCCGCACGGTCGGCTGGTGCAGCAGCTTGTCGGCCACCCGGCGTACGGCGTGCTCGACCTCGGCGCGCACTGCCGGATCGAGGTCCGGCAGCCGGCTGGCCAACCGGACCATCTCGGCCTCGACGACCCCGGTCGCCATGGTTCGGAGGGCCACCACCGTCGGGGTGACTGCGGAGGACCGGCGGGCCGCCAGGAAGGCCGAGACCTCTTGGTCGACGACATGGCGGACAGCCTCGACGTCGCCGGCGATCTCGCCCCCGTGCAGCTCCTCGGCCAGCCTGACCAGGTCGACGAGGTCGACTCCGGGCAGGTCGGCCACGGTCGGGTCGACGTCGTGGGGCAGAGCGAGGTCGATGACGGCGAGCGGACCCTCGGGGCGGGCTCGAGCAGCAGCGATCGTGGCGAGGGGGAGAACCACCCCGGTGGCCCCGGTGCACGAGACCAGCACGTCGGCCGCGGCGATCTCGGCCTCGACGTTCGCCAGCGGTACGGCACGGCCGGAGTACTGCTCGGCCAGTCGCACGGCGTGGGCATCGGTGCGGCTGGCCACGACGACGTCCCCGGCGCCGCGGCGACGCACCGTGGCCACGGCCAGACTCGCCATCGCACCGGCACCGACCACGACGACGCGGCGGCCCTCGAGGCTGCCGACGTGCGCCGTCGCGCGGTCGAGGGCAACGGCGACGAGCGAGGGCGCAGCCCGGTCGATGTCGGTCTCGGCATGCACCCGCTTGCCGACCCGAAGAGCCTGCTGGAACAGCGTGTTCAGCGCCGGGCCGATGGTGCCGAACTCCTGGCCCAACCGCAGTGCCTCACGGGTCTGACCGAGGATCTGCCCTTCCCCGACCACCATCGAGTCGAGCCCGGCGGCGACGTGGAACAAGTGGGAGACCGCGCCGTCGTCGTAGTGGACGTAGAGGTGCGGCACGACCTCCTCGGGTCGGTCGTCGGTGAGATCGCACATCATCCGGGACACCGCCTCGACGCTGCCGTGGAAGCGATCGACCTCGGCGTAGATCTCGATCCGGTTGCAGGTGCTGAGCACGGTCGCCTCGGTGACGTGCTCCGAGGAGGAGACGGCGTGCACCAGCTTGCCGACGCCTTCCGGGTCGACGGCGAGACGCTCCAGCACGGACACAGGGGCCGTGTTGTGCGAGACGCCCACCACCAGGACGCTCATGACGGGTCCCCGCGGAAGCGGGAGCGCAGCGAGCCGTCTCGTGGGGTGTTCACGAGCTCACCGCCTCGGGCGGCAGGTCGGCGGCGAGGTCGCTCAGGGCATGGGCCGGTTCGTCCCGGTCGAGCAGCCCGGCCTTGCGCTGCTCGTGGTAGGCGAGGATCTGCAGCTCGATGGAGAGGTCGACCTTGCGGACGTCGACCCCTTCGGGCACGACGAGCACCGCTGGCGCGAAGTTGAGGATGCTGGTGATCCCGGCCGCGACCAACCGGTCGCAGACCGCCTGCGCAGCGTGCGCCGGCGTGGCGATCACGCCGATGGCGATGCCGTGCTCGGCGACGAGAGCCTCGAGCTCCTCGAAGGCACCGATCGCCTGGTCGCCGACGAGCTCGCCGTGGCGAGCAGGGTCGGCGTCGAGAAGCGCCGCGATCCGGAAGCCCCGCGAGCTGAAGCCGCTGTAGTTGGCCAGGGCGTGCCCGAGGTTGCCGATCCCGACGATGACGACCGGCCAGTCCTGGGTGAGCCCGATCTCGCGGGAGATCTGGTAGCGGAGGTACTCCACGTCGTAGCCGACCCCGCGGGTGCCGTAGGACCCCAGGTAGGAGAGATCCTTGCGCAGCTTGGCGCTGTTGACGCCCGCTGCGGCCGCCAGCTCCTCGCTCGAGCAGGTGGCGATGCCACGCTCGGTGAGTGTCACCAAGGCCCGCAGATAGACCGGGAGCCGGGCGACGGTGGCTTCGGGGATGCCGCGCTCGGGAGGCCTTCCCGGACCGGCCGGCGCCTTGGCAGCGTGGGGACGGGATGCCGCGTCGTGCGGGTCTCCGAACCTATTGCCGCGCGAGGTCACCTGGCTCCTCCTGCCGGTCGTCAGGGCTACTGCCGGCGCTCCACGCAGCGCCTGGTCCCCAGGCCGCGCAGGCGGCAGCGAGCCTCACTGTAGGAGTTTGTGAACGTGGGAACAAACTGAGCGCTGCCGTGAGGCACCGCTGTGACCCGCCCCACGCGAAACCGACCCCTCAGGATGTGGTATGGGGGCCGTGCTGGTCTGGACCTTCCCCGCCAGTCAGGCGAGCAGCGCGCGGCGCAGGCGCCCGCCGTCGACCCGCCAGTAGTCGTGTTGCAGACCGTCGACCAGGGTCACCGGGATCTCCTCGCCGTAGCGGCCCATCAGCTCGGGCGAGGTGGAGATGTCGACCTCCTCGTAGGCCTCCCCCAGCTCGGCGCAGACCACCTCGATGACCGCCCGGGCCTCCTCACACAGGTGACACCCGGGCTTGGAGTAGAGCAGCACCCGGGCACTCATCCGAGGAGCCCGAGGTCCTGGCGGCGCTGGGCCGCCCGCAGCTGGCCCTTGGCGACCTTGCCGGTGACGGTGTGCGGAAGCTCCTCGACCACGGTGATCCTGCTGGGCTGCTTGAACCGGGCCAGCCTCGTCGCGCAGTGCTCTGCGGCCAGCGCGACGAGCTCGTCGTCAGACCTCGCCGACGTCGCGGCCCGTCGGACGAAGGCGACCACCGCCTCGCCCGTCTCGGGGTCGGCGGCACCGATGACCGCGGCCTCGGCCACGTCGTCGAGCTCGGTGAGGACCTCCTCGACCTCGACCGGATAGACGTTGAAGCCCGACACGATGACCAGCTCCTTGAGCCGGTCGACGAGGAACAGGTCGCCGTCGGGGTCCAGGAAGCCCACGTCACCGGTCGGGTACCAGCCCTCCGCGTCGGGCCCGTCACTGCCCTCGGGCCAGTAGCCGCGGAAGAGGTTCTCCCCGCGCACGAGGATCTCGCCCGGGTCCTCCCCGGCGGGGGCTTGACCGGCGTCGTCGACCAGGCGGATCTCGACCCCCGGGAGGGCCGCTCCCACCGATCCCGGCTTCGGCACGCTGCTGCGCAGCGTCGAGGTCACGACCGGCGCAGCCTCGGTCAGGCCGTAACCCTGGTGCACCGGGATGCCCGTGCGCTCGGTGAACGCCGTCACGACCTCGGGCGCCAGCGGCGCCGAGCCACAGAGCACGAGGCGTACGGCGCTGAGCCGATCCTCGAGATCCGGCACCATGAGCCAGGCCGCAAAGACCGGCGGTGCCACCGGGACGACCGAGACCGCCTCGTCCTCGATGATCGCCAGCGACGTCTCGACGTCGAAGCCGTCCAGGACCACCAGCCGGCAGCCCTGGTGCAGCACCTGACCCAGGACGGCGTTGAGGCCGTAGACGTGGAAGAGGGGCAGCACGCCGAGCACCACGTCGTCACCGTGGATCATCGCCGGGTCGACCGCTGCCGCCTGGTCGACGTTGGCCATCAGGGCCCGGTGGGTCAGCATCGCGGCGCGGGGACGGCCCGACGTACCGCTGGTGTAGAGGAGGACCGCGAGGGCATCGGGGTCCGCGGCGCTCGGCAGCTCGACGGCAGGCGAGGTGAGCAGCTCGGTGTAGCCCACCTCCCCGGGAAGGGTGGGCGCGTCCACGACGACCACGCGCGGGACCACCGCACGGCTGCGCAGCTCGTCGTCGGCGCCGATCAGGGCGTCCTCGAGGCCGGCCACCGCCTGGCGGACCCCGACCGCGGTGACCCCGTCGGCCACCACCAGCCGGGCCCCGGAGTCGGCGATCATCCGGACCAGCTCACCTGTCGCCGAGCGCGGGTTGACCGGCACGGCGACGAGCCGGGCGCGGAGGATGCCCAGGTAGGCGGTGACGAACTCGATCCGGTTGCCCAGCGCCACGACCACCCGGTAGCCGGCGACCAGGCCCTGCGCGTTGAGCCCATGCGCCACGGCGTCCACCTCGGCGTCGAGCCCTGCCCAGGTCATCCTCCGGCCGGCCGCGTCGACCAGCGCCACCCGGTCCGGCGACTCGGCGGCGGCGCGACGAAGGAGGTCCGGAAGGTGCGCGCTCACGCGGCGAGTCTGGCACACGGGCGGACCCCGGACAGGACCACTATGTTGAGCCCATGAACGCTGATCGCGGTCCGGGACGACGTCGGCCCCGGCCCGAGCGCCCGCTCGACCTGCGCAGCCGGTCGGTCCTCGCCGGTGAGGCCTCCGCGGCCGCGGCCGAGGTCGAGACCTCCTTGGCGACGCCGGCCGACGAGACAGCCGCAGCCTTCTTCGACGTCGACAACACCGTGATGCAGGGCGCCTCGATCTTCCACCTGGCTCGCGGGCTGCACCGTCGGAAGTTCTTCACCACCCGCGACATCGTCGGGGCGGCCTGGAAGCAGGCGTACTTCCGGGTCGTGGGCATCGAGGACCCCGAGCACGTCGCCGAGGCACGCGCGTCGGCGCTCGCCTTCATCAAGGGTCACTCGGTCGCCGAGCTGGAGTCGCTCGGCGAGGAGATCTTCGACGAGGCGATGGCCCATCGGATCTGGCCGGGCACCCGGGCGATGGCGCAGCTCCACCTCGACCAGGGCCAGCGGGTGTGGCTGGTCACCGCCGCACCCGTCGAGATCGCCACGATCATCGCCCGCCGCCTCGGGCTCACCGGCGCTCTGGGCACCGTCTCGGAGCACGAGGACGGCGTCTACACCGGCCGCCTGGTCGGCGACATGCTGCACGGGCCGGCGAAGGGAGAGGCGATCAAGGCGATCGCCGAGCGTGAGGGCCTCGACCTGGCCCGCTGCTCGGCCTACTCCGACTCGTTCAACGACCTGCCGATGCTCAGCCTGGTCGGCGACCCCTGCGCCATCAATCCGGACTCCCGCCTGCGCGACCACGCCAAGGCGCACGGCTGGCGGGTGCGCGACTACCGCACCGGTCGCAAGGCAGCCCGGGTCGGCCTGGTCGTCGCCGGGTTGGCCGGTGCCGCAAGCGGCAGCGCGGCAGCAGCGATCGCGATCCGCCGCCGCGTGGGCTGAGCAGACCAGGGTTTCGACCGGGCCCGGCCTTGGCACAATGCGTGTGACGTGTCCCACAGGACTGCGCTGCAACTGGTAGTTACTCACCGGTTCACAAACAGCAGTGCAGTACCTAGGGTGACAAGACGTACTGAGGGGGAACGGGAGGCCTGGTCGCGCTGAGCGCCGGGAGGGAGTTCGTCGTGCAGATGCGTGACCCGCAGCTCCAGCGTGGCCTCGAGGCCCTGCGCTGGGCTGTCTGGCACGCACTCTGCCCCACCCCCGCGCTGGCGACCTCGACGGCGGCCGGATCCGCGCGTCCGGGGAACGGCTGGCTGCTCAGCGAGGCTGTGGGCGTCGCCTCGGCAGGCCCCGGCGGAGACACGGGTCAAGCGGTGTCCTCGGCGGAGGACGCCGACGAGGCACGCCGGATCATCGCCCTCGTCGAGCTCGCGCGCGGCGGTGACTCCGAGGCCTTCGGGCAGCTCTTCGACCACTACCACCGCTCCGTCTACCGCTTCCTGTACTACCGGGTGGGCTCGGTCGCGCTCGCCGAGGACCTGACCAGCGAGACCTTCTTCCGGGCGCTGCGCAGCATGGGCTCCTTCCGATGGCAGGGCAAGGACTTCGGCGCCTGGCTGATGACGATCGCCCGCAACCTCACCGCAGACCACTTCAAGGCGGGTCGCACCCGACTCGAGCTCGCCACCGAGGACATGGGCGCCCACGACGCCCCCACCGAGGGGCCCGAGCCGACGGTGCTGGCCTCCCTCACCAACCAGACCCTGCTCAGCGCGCTCACCGAGCTGCCCACCGAGCAGCGGGAATGCCTGATCATGCGCTTCCTCCAGGGCCTCTCGATCGCCGAGACGGCCAAGATCCTCGGTCGCAGCGACGGTGCGGTCAAGCAGCTCCAGCTGCGTGGGGTCCGCAACCTCGCCAAGCTGATGCCGGAGGGCCTGTGATGGGCGGCCGGGCGAAGGCCCGACGAGGGCTGCGTCACGTCGTGCCCCACGCCGTAACCTCCGCCGTCTCCGCATCGTTGAGTCACCTGAGCGACCCCACCAGCCAGAGGAGACAGCACCGATGACCGCCCTGTTCAGCGAGCGACGACGGGCCAACGAGCTCGCCGCCGCGCTCGACGACCCCCGCCGGGACGTCGACGCCGAGCTGAGGGAGCTCGTCGCGCTGACCGGATCGATGTTCGCTCTCGTGGGTGAGGACCATGACGCCACGCCGCGAGAGGACTTCGTCGTCGACCTGCGCGCCCGCCTGATGGCGCAGGCCGCTGAGGAGCTGACACCTGGGGCGCCCCTCGTGCTTGCCCCGCGCCACGGCGGCAGCCGTGAGCGGCGGCTGGTCGTGGCGGCCTCGGTCGCCGTCGTCCTGGGTGGGGGCACCGGCCTGGCTGCGGCCTCGCAGGGAGCGCTCCCCGGCGACCCGCTCTACTCCGTCAAGCGGGGCGTCGAGCGCGTCGAGGCAGGTCTCTCGATGAGCTCCGCCGGCCGCGGACGCGACCTTCTCCACCAGGCCGACGGGCGCCTCCTGGAGGTGCAGGCACTGCTCGCCGACGACCGGCCGGTCAGCGCACCCCGGGTGCCGGCCGCCCTCGAGGACTTCGTCAGCCAGGCGGAGCAGGGTGCAGGCCTGTTGCTGGACGCCTTCGCGGAGACCCGCGACCCGGCCCTGATCGAGGACCTCCGGACCTTCGCGGCCGACTCCGTCACCGACCTCGAGGACATCGCCGGCACCGCACCCGCCTCGGCCCGGCCGAGCGTGGCCGCGGCCGCCAGCGCCGTGCGCGACATCGATCTGCGCGCCTCGAGCCTGTGCAGCACCTGCGCAGCCGGACTGCCCACCCTCGAGCTGCCAGGCCTGCTGCTCGCCGCCGCCGAAGCCGATCGCGCCCTGACCCAGATGGCTGCCGGTCACCTGGACAACAGCCATCCCTTCGTCGTCCCGAAGTCGATGCGCGCCCGTGACGCCCGTGCCGAAGCCGAGGGGACCCCCACCGACGGTACGGCGGGCAGCGCCACCGACGGAGGCAAGCTCGACGCACCGAAGGCGTCCACCCCGGCTCCCGCGCCGAGACTTCCCGTGGACGACCCGACCAAGGGCGGCTCCGCCTCCGACTCCGCCACGAAGGTCGGCCAGAGCGTGGGCGACATCACCGACGGGCTCACCGGACTCGTCGAGACCGTGCTCCCCGACCCTGTCGCGCAGGCACCGACCCCCCCGGCGACCGACCCGGCGACCGACCCGGCGACCGACCCGCTGAACGGCTCCGGACTGCTTCCCTGACCGGGCCGCCGCTCCAGGGCCGAGGCGTCAGCCGGCGAGCTGTGAGGCAGGGATCGTCGGCTCCGGAGCGGTGGCCGGCAGCACACTCAGTGCGCCGAGCATCGCGAGTGCCTGCTTCAGCGCGACCGGGCGGGACCACAGGTACCCCTGCCCGAGGGCGCACCGAGCCCCTCGCAGCCAGTCGGCCTGGTCGTGCCGCTCGACCCCCTCGGCGACGGTGACCAGGCTCATCGTCCGGCTCATGGCCACGATCGCCTCGACCACGGAGTTCTCGTGATCGGATCCGCCGACCCGGTCCACGAAGGACTTGTCGACCTTGAGCACGTCCACCGGCAACCTGCTCAGGTAGGCCAGGGAGCTGTAGCCGGTGCCGAAGTCGTCGATGGCGATCCTGACACCCGTCTCGCGCAGCTCGGCGAGGGTGCAGATCACCGCCTCCACGTCGTCGAGGAGGACGCTCTCGGTGATCTCCAGCACCAGACGGTCCGCGCGCATCCCGCTGTCCGCCAGCGCCGCCGCCACCTCTGCGACGAAGTCCGCCCGCGCGAGCTGTTGGGCGGCGACGTTCACCGACATCGTCGGATCGCGGTCCGGGCCCTGCATGCCGGCGCCCGCAACGCAGGCCTCGCGCAGCACCCAGGAGCCGAGCGGCACGATCAGGCCGCTCTGCTCGGCGACCCCGATGAACTCGGAGGGCGGCAGGAAGCCGCGCTCCGGGTGCTGCCATCGCACCAGAGCCTCGAAGCCACGGATCTCAGTCGACTCGAGGTCGACCACGGGCTGGTAGTGCAGCACGAGCTGCCCGTCCCGGATGGCGTGCTGGAGCTCACTGCGCAGGGCGAGCCGCTCGAGGGCTTCGCCGTGCAGGCTGGCGTCGTACACCGCCACCGTGCCCTTGCCGCGCTCCTTGGCCCAGTACATCGCCACGTCGGCGTTGCGAAGCACGTCCTCGCTGCTGATGCGCCCGGGGAACGCCTCGGCGATACCGATGCTCACGCGAAGCACGTGTGACCGGCCGGCGACGTCGATCGGCTCGGCCAGCGAGTCGATCACGCGCCTGGCGACCTCGGTCGCGGTCGGGAGGTCAGAGGACTCCATCAGCACGGCGAACTCGTCGCCACCCAAGCGGGCGGCCGTGTCGCCCTCCCGCACCGCCCGACGGATGCGGTCGCCCGCGATGACGAGGAGCTCGTCGCCGACGTGGTGTCCCAGGCTGTCGTTGACGTTCTTGAAGTCGTCGAGGTCCAAGACCAGCACGACCAACGGGTCGGGCGTCATCGCGCGCCTGCGCAGCGCGTGCGTCAACCGGTCGTCGAACAGCTGCCGGTTGGCCAGGTCGGTCAGCGAGTCGTGGAAGGCCTGGTGGGTGAGCTGCTGCTCGAGCTTCTGACGCTCGGTCACGTCGCGAAGGGTGAGCACGAGCCCGCAGACCGCGTCATCGGCCAGCAGGTTGTGGACGGTTCCCTCGAGTGTCATCAAGCGGCCGTCAGCGTGCCGCATGCCCACGATGAGAGGGTGCCTGCCGTCGCCCGAGGCCAGCGCTCGCACGAACGTCGGGACGTCGTCCTCGTGCACGAGGGTGGTGACGTCGCGTCCGGTCAGCTCGGCGGCGTCGTAGCCGAGCACCGCGAGAGCGGACGGGGAGACGAACGACGTGGTCGCGTCCGGCTCCAGCACGGCCACCAGGTCGGTGCTGTTCTGCACGAGTGCCATGAGGCGGCGCTCGCCGGTGTCGATGACCTCACGCTCGGTGAGGCGACGTTGCAGGTCGCGGTGCCGCCGCACCAGCGTGCGGAACCACACGAACCAGCCGATCGACACCGTCACGAGCAGGGCGGCGTGGATCAGTGCTGCCGTGAGGTCGTCCTGCGCCCTGGCATCGGCCAGCGTCCGGCCCGCCGCAGCATCCGCGGCACGCAGCGCCTGCAGGTTGGCCGCCGTGGCGTCCGCGGACCACGCCGCCGCCGTGGTGGCCACGTCGACAGCCCACGGCTCGTCGATCGCCTCGATGGCGGCGACCGCGTCCAGGACGGGGCTGGGGTCGGCTCCGGGCTGCCACGTCGCCAGCGAGGCCGAGACCCTCGCCTGCGCCAGGCTGTCCTCGTCGGTGCCGTCACCGAGGTGATACACCGCTGAGAGGAAGCCGAACTCGGCGAGCACGATGAGGAGCGTCACTGCGACGGTGAGCGCAGCGCGCACGCGCATCGACAAGCTGCCGTCCACCGTGCCTCCCAGCCACTAGCGCAGACAATCCCGACATTCAGGGTATCGGCGCGGCGTGGCGAGATCTGCGGAAAAAGCCAGACGGACCGCTCGGCAGGTCAGTGGAAGACGGAGCGTCGTTGCATCAACAGGCTGTAGAGGGTCTGCTGGATCGTCTCGCGCACCTGGTCGGTCACGTTGAAGACCAGCATCGGGTCATCCGCGGCACCCTCGTCGTAGGAGTCGGTGCGGATCGGCTCGCCGAACTCGATCAGCCACTTCGACGGCAGCGGCAACATCCCGAGCGGGCCGAGCAGAGGGAAGAACGGCGTGATCGGGATGTAGGGAACGCCCAGCAGCCGGGCGAGGGAGGGAACGTTGCCGACCAACGGATAGATCTCCTCGGCCCCGACCACCGAGCAGGGCACGATCGGCACGCCGGTGCGCATCGCGGCGGAGACGAAGCCGCCCCGTCCGAAGCGCTGCAGCCGATATCGCTCGGAGTACGGCTTGCCGATGCCCTTGAAGCCCTCGGGCCACACCCCGACGAGCTCACCTCCGCGCAGCATCCGCTCGGCGTCCTCGCTGCAGGCAAGGGTCGCCCCGGCCTTCCGGGCCATCTCTCCGACCACCGGCATGTTGAACACCAGGTCCGCCCCGAGCGGCCGGAGGTGCCGACCGGCATGGTCGTGGACCGACACCATCGTCATCAGGCCATCCATCGGCAGGGTCCCGGAGTGGTTGGAGACCAGCAGGGCCCCGCCCTCGGCGGGGATGTTCTCGATCCCCTTGACCTCGACGCGGAACCACTTCTGCGCGATCGGCCGCAGAGCTGCGAGGAAGAAGCGCTCGGCCACCTCGGCGTCGAAGCCGTAGGTGTCCACGCAGTAGTCGCCGCTGACACGCCGGCGGAGGAAGGCGAGAGTCTCCGCGAGCCGCTGCTCCCAGCGGTCGCCGAAGACCTCGACCGCCGCGGAGGTGAGGGCGCCCAGCCAGTCGGAGACGGGGATCCCTGCGGTGGGATCGCGCTCCTCGGTGCGTGCAGGGCCGGGGTCGCGAAAGGTCTCCGCCGCCTCGGCAGGCGGTGCCTTCGGGGTCGGCAGCTCCTCAGGTGTGGGTGGGGCCTGCGGCGCTGGGCGGGGCACCCGCTGGCGGGGCGGCGTCACCGCCGCTCTGCGAGCCCCCGGGCCGGCGAGACCTCGGGCGGCCGAGGACGGGTTGCTGCTGCCCGTGCCCCTCCCGGGACGACCGCGGGTGCCGAGCGGGATCACCTCTGCGTCAGCCATGAGCACCCCCGGTGGGCACCGGCTCGGGCCGGGCCACAGGCGCCCGGGCCGGGATCCACGCGGCAGCCACGTCGGCGAGCGCTGCCTCGGTGGTGAAGCGAGGGCTCGAAGCCGAGCACGGTGCTCATCCGCGAGGTGTCGAGGGCCCTGCCGAACAACAAGAAGTCGACCAGCTCGCGAGAGGGTGCGGGGACCCCGGCCTGGCGCAGGGTGCCGCCGATGCCGTGGAGAGCGAACGCGGGAACCATGACCCTGGTTCGACCGAGGCGGCGTACTGCCTGCGAGAGCATCAGCACGCCCGCGCCCGCGACGTTGAACGTGCCGTGCACGCCGCCGAGCGTGGCGTGAGCCACGGCTGCGACCAGGTCGTCCTCGTGCAGGACCTGGAAGCGGGCATCGAAGCCGAGCGGTGTCAGCACGACTGGCAGCAGCAGGTGCTGCAGAAGGGGAGATCTCTCGGTGCGGCCCACGAGGTTGGCCGGCCGGAGCGTGGTGACCGCCACGTCGGGTCGGCGTCGGGCGAAGCCCCGGACGTAGCCCTCGACCTCGAGGACGTCCTTGGCGAAACCCGTGCGGGGCAGCCGCCTGGCGGCCATGTCCTCGGTGAACATGGCGGGGTCGCGGCTCGAGGAGCCGTAGACCGCCGCGGACGACCGGACGACCAGCCGCTCGACGCCCGGTGCCTTCTGGCACGCGGCCAGCAGCTGCATCGTGCCGATGACGTTGTGCTCCTTGGCGGCGGAGCGGGCGCTGGAACCGCCGCTGGGCCGCACGCTCAGGTGGACGACCGTGTCGACCTCCTGCCCGGCGATCACCTTCGCGATGACCGGATTACGGATGTCGGCGCGGACGAAGCTCACCGGGCCGAGGTCCCCCGTCGGCGGGGCCACGTCCACCCCGATGACGCGCTCCACGGCAGGGTCTGCGGCCAGGTGGCGCGCGACACGGCCGCCGAGGTCCGCAGAGACCCCGGTGACGAGTACGACGCGCCCCATCATCGACCTCGGTCGGCCGGGGCTACTTGCCCTGACGACGACGCTGGATGCGCGTCTTCTTGAGCAGCTTGCGGTGCTTCTTCTTGGCCATGCGCTTGCGACGCTTCTTGATGACGGAACCCACAGTGGACCTTTTTCTCGAGCGAGGTGGACGGGTGCTGCAGGCGAGAACGCCTGCCGGCACGGAGGGACCAGCCTAACCGGCCACCCCGTCATCTACGAATGTGGATGCGCTCCACCGGGGCAGCCCCGGTGAAAACCTGCAGATCGGGCCTCAAGTCGCCCTCCCCCGGTTCCGACACTTCTGTTGTCGGCTTCTGTTCCACTGCACCACTGGGGGGCCCGGCGACATGGATGTCACCACTATTCGGTGATCGCCGCAACGGTTCTGGGATGAGCCGGGTGGTCACTGTTTGAGGCCTTGGGAGGGGTCTTAGACATGAACTCTTCGAGTATCGTCGTGCGACCCCTGGTCCACGCAGTCATGGCCGCCGCGGTGGCCTTCGTCGCCATCATCGGCCTGTCCATCGTCGCCGTGCCGGCCCAGGCCGCCTCCGGCGCCTCGAGCCGCGTCATGTCGATGAGCAGCGAGCGCTACGAGCAGAAGGTCCAGTACTACATCAACAAGCAACGAGCCCGTCACGGCCTGAGCCGGTTGAGCTTCGAGCGTTGCACCGACGGGACCGCCGAGCGCTGGGCCAAGAAGCTCGCCTCGAGTCACTCGTTCTACCACCAGAGCATGGGCAACATCCTGAGCACCTGCCGCGCCTACTACGCCGGCGAGACCCTGGGCAAGGGCGCCATCAGCCCGAACCGCCTGGTCCGGCTCTGGATGAACTCCCCGGCACACCGTCACGTGCTGCTGAGCAGGGCCGCCAAGCGCATCGGCGTCGGTTCGTTCGTCGACTCCTCCGGCGCCTGGGTCACCGCAGCGAACTTCACCAAGTTCTGAGCGCCAGGGTCCATCCCGGGCCCGGCGCTCGCTGGTCCCTCGCTGGTCTCACCGGTCCGAGTCGGCACCGACCCCTCCACGACTCGCACCCACGTCAAGAGCCGCCCCCGCAGAAGCGGGGGCGGCTCTTGGCGTTCGCGTGAAGACCTCGGGTCAGCCGGTCTGGAAGAAGCTCTTGCGAAGGTATTCGTTGACCGCGTCCTCAGGAACGCGGAAGGAGCGACCGACCCGCACGGCGGGCAGCTCTCCGGAGTGGACGAGACGGTAGACCGTCATCTTGGACACGCGCATGACCGTCGCCACTTCGGCGACGGTCAGGAACTTCACCTCCGAGATATCCCCGGAGGAGGGGTTGGAAGCCATCATGCACCGCTTTCTCGCAGCACATTCCGCCTCCGGCTTCCCCGCCGGAGACCAGGCGTATGTGCTTCTCGTGAGAATAGAGCCTAGTGTGGCCCATGGGGAAGGGGTTACTCTTCCGCGAGGTTTTTACTTTGTCTGCAGCGTGTCGGCTGGACAGTGACCGGAGCGCCCCGAGCCTGGCTCAGGGCAGCGGGTCGAGGCCGTGGAGCGGGAACACCGCATCCCGACTGGCCTTGATCGCCCGGTCGAGCCAGCTCGCCGGGTCGTAGCCGTCGGCCCAGTCCCTGTAGGCCGGCGTCCGACCATCGGTCATCCGGTGGGGCGCCGTGCGTCCCAGCAGCGTCTGCACATGGGCGCGCCAGCCCTCGGGCGTCGGCGTCTGCGGGTCCAGTGGCCGACCGCCCACGATCGCGAGCAGGTGGGTCCAGGCGCGCGGGACCACGTCGACCACGGCGTACCCGCCGCCTCCGGTCGCCACCCATCTGCCGTCGCAGACCTCGTGGGCGAGGTCGTGCAGCGCGAGGTAGCTGGCCCGCTGCCCGTCCACGGTCAGCATCAGGTGGGCCAGGGGGTCTTCGATGTGGGAGTCGCACCCGTGCTGGGTGACGAGCACGTCGGGCTTGAACTCACGGACCAGCGGTGGGACGAAGGCGTGGAAGGCCCGCAGCCAGCCCGCGTCAGCGGTGCCGGGCGGCAGCGCCAGGTTGGCGGCGGAGCCCTCCGCGCCCGGACCACCGGTGTCGGTCGGGAACCCTGTGCCCGGGAACAGCATCTGGCCCGTCTCGTGCAGGCTGATGGTGAGCACCCGCGGGTCGTCGTAGAAGAGTTGCTCGACTCCGTCGCCGTGGTGCACGTCGACGTCGACGTAGACGACCCGTTCGGCGCCGTGGGCGAGCAGCCAGCGGATGCCCACCGCCACGTCGTTGTAGACACAGAAGCCGCTGGCCTTGCCGGCAAGGGCGTGGTGCAGACCCCCTGTCAGGTTCGCAGCATGGACGGCCTCGCCCTCCCAGACCCGGCGGCACGCCTCGACCGTGGCGCCGACGACGTGTGCGGCGGCCTGGTGCATCCCGGCGAACGTGGGGTTGTCCTCCGAGCCGAGGCCGAAGTCCTCCTCGACGTGGTGCGGGTCCTCGCTCATGCGTCGTACGGCGGCGACGTAGTCGGCGGTGTGCACGGTGGCGATCAGCTCGTCGGCGGCCACCGGCGCGGGAACCGTCGGCAGCCCGTTGGCCAGCACACCGAGCTGCTCCGCAAGGCGCATGGTGAGGTCGACCCGCAGAGGTGACATCGGGTGGGTGGGGCCGAAGTCGTAGTCGGTGAGACTCGGGTCGAACACCACGCATCCCTCGCCGCTCATGGGAGTGGACCCTACCCGGCTCGCACGGATCGACGTGTCGACGCTCACGCCGCGGAGGAGATTCACCTCGGGTATATCCTCAGCGGGTGCGCAGCAACGTGACCTCGTGGTGGCCCGCCGACTAGGCGGACCCCTCAGCACGCGCAAGCACTGACCACGGCCGCCCCACGGGCGGCCGTCCTGCACGTCAGGGCCCCTCTCCTGGGGTGAGACCACCTTCGAATCGAACCGACCCCCAGGAGACGACATGCCCGACATCCACCTCAGCCTGCTGACCCCCAGCGGGCACCTCACCCTCGGCAACTACCTCGGCGCGCTGCGGCCGATGGTCGCCCAGCAGGATCGATCCACCTGCTTCTTCGGGATCTCCGACCTGCACGCCATGACCACCGCGCACGACCCTCGCACCCTGCGCTCACTCACCTCGGAGTTCCGGACGCTGATGCTGGCCGTCGGCCTCGACCCGCGACGATCGACCCTCTTCCAGCAGAGCCGGGTGCCGGCGCACAGCGAGCTCGCCTACCTGCTCGAGTGCACGACGTACGTGGGCGAGCTGAACCGGATGATCCAGTTCAAGGAGAAGGGACGCGGTCGGCCGATGACCCGGGCGTCGTTGTTCACCTACCCGGTCCTGATGGCCGCCGACATCCTGCTCTACCGCCCTACCCGCGTGCCGGTCGGGGACGACCAGCGCCAGCACGTGGAGCTCACCCGCGATGTCGCGCAACGTTTCAACCTCGCCTACGGCCCGGTGTTCACCGTTCCCGAGGTGACGGTGCCGCCGGCCGGCGCTCGGTTGATGGACCTTGCCGAACCGACCCGCAAGATGAGCAAGTCGGCCACGGCCCAGGCAGGCGCCGGGGTGATCCGGCTGCTCGACGACGCCGACGCGGTGCGTCGCAAGATCGCGCGCGCGGTCACCGACTCGGACACCGGTCCGACCGCCGTCCGCTTCGACCGGGCGGCCAAGCCGGGTGTGAGCAACCTGCTGGACCTGGTGTCGGCCTGCACCGGGACCTCGACGGAGGAGGTCGTCTCCCGAGCGCCGACGTACGGCGCCCTGAAGAAGCTCGCCACCGATGCGGCCCTCGAGGTGATCGAGCCGGTGCAGCGGCGCCATCGCGAGCTGGCGAAGGACCCGGTCCACGTGGAGGAGACGTTCGAGGCCGGGGCAGCCCACTGTCGCGAGGTGACCGCCCCCGTGCTCGCCGCTGCTCGCGCGGCGATGGGCCTCTAGTCCAGACCCTCGGCGAGCGCGCGGGACCGGTCCCGGGCGGCCTCGAGCGCGGTGAGGAAGGCTGCGCGCACCTTGTGGTCCTCCAGCTTGCGGATCGCCGCCGCCGTGGTGCCGCCGGGGGACGTGACACGTTCGCGCAGGACGGTGGGGTGCTCGCCGGTCTCGCGCAGGAGCTTGGCGGACCCGACCATGGTCTGCACGACGAGCTCGGAGGCGATGCCGCGTGGCAGGCCCAGGTGGACCCCGGCCTCGACCATCGCCTCGACGACGAAGAAGAGGTAGGCCGGGCCCGATCCGCTGATCGCGGTCACGGCGTCCTGCTGCCTCTCCGGCACCCGCACCACGCGACCGGTCGAGGCCATCAGGGCTTCGGCCTCGCTCAGGTGGGACTCGTCGCAGTGGGAGCCACGGGAGATCGCCGCCATGCCTTCGTCGACCAGTGCGGGGGTGTTGGGCATCACCCGGACCACGGCGACGCCGTCGGGCAGTCGAGCCTCGATGAACGCGGTGGTGATGCCGGCGGCCAGCGAGACGACGAGCTGCCCCGGCCGCACGCTCGGCGCGATCTCGGCCAGCAGGTCACCCATGTCCTGAGGCTTGACCACGAGCGCCAGGGTGTCCGCCTTCTCAGCGGCCTCGATGTTGCCGACGACCGCCACGCCGTAGCGTTCGGTGAGCTCGGCGGCGCGATCACGACGCTTCTCACCCACCAGGAGCTCCCCGGTGGCGCGGCCCGCGCGCAGGAGGCCGGAGAGCAGGGTCTCCCCCATCACCCCGGCGCCGATGATCGCGACCTGACCCACGCCCTCGCCTCCTACTTCTTCGACACGAGCGAGTGCAGGAAGAACGTCAGGTTGCTCGGACGCTCCGCGAGACGCCTCATCAGGTAGCCGTACCACTCCTGGCCGTAGGGCAGGTAGACCCGCACCTTCTCGCCCGCCTCGGCGAGGCGACGCTGCTCGTCGGGGCGGATGCCGTAGAGCATCTGGAACTCGTAGCTGCCCTGGGCGCGGCCGTTGCGGGTGGCCAGGGCGCCGGCGATGTCGACCATGCGAGGGTCGTGGGAGGCCACCATCGGGTAGCCCTGACCGGCCATCAGGACCTTCAGTGCCCGGACGTAGGCCTTGTCGACCTCGTGCTTGTCCTGGAAGGCGACGGACTCGGGCTCGTTGTAGGCGCCCTTGCACAGCCGGACCCGCGAGCCCTCGTAGGCGAGGTCGCGGCAGTCCGCCTCCGTCCGGTGCAGGTAGGCCTGAAGCACCGCACCGGTCTCGGGGAAGTCCTTGCGGAGCTCTCGAAGGATGGTCAGCGTGGAGTCCGTGGTGGTGTGGTCCTCCATGTCGAGGGTCACCGTGGTGCCGGCGTTGCGGGCGGCCTGGCAGATGATGCGCGCATTGTCGAGGGCGACCTTCTCGCCGCGATCGGGCAGCGCCTGGCCGACGGCGGACAGCTTCACCGACACCTCCGCGTTGCGCGAGAGGGCGTTGTCGGAGAGCGTGCGCAGCAGCTCGACGTAGGCGGTCACGGTGGCATCGGCCTGCTCCCGGTCGAGGGTGTCCTCGCCGAGGAAGTCCAAGGTCACGTGCAGACCACGGGCGACCAGGTCGGCGGTCGCCTCGACCGCTGCCTCGGTGCTCTCGCCGGGCACGTAGTTGTGCACGATGCCGCTCGAGACCGGCATGGCCGTGACGGCCTTCTTGACCTTCTCGCTGCGCGCGAGCATGAGCAGGGGCTGACGAAGCACCTGACGTCCTCCAGAGCGTCCGTGTGAGCCGGGACCTGATGGCCCCAGCATGCTGGCCAGGGTACGCCGCAGGCAGACGGGCCCCGGCGCGACCCGGGCACCATCACCGCGCAAGCTCACGCCGTACGGCGCCGCAGCGTCGCTGCGCCGAGGGCCAGACCGGCCAGGGCGAAGGCCAGCACGATGCCGACGTCGCCCCAGACCGCGGCCTCGACGCCTCCGAGCGCGGTGCCGGACGTGCTCGCCAGGCTGCTCATCGCGTCGACGGCGTAGGACAGCGGCAGGGCGTCGCTGATCGCCTCCAGCACCCGGGGCATCGCCTCGCGCGGCACGAACAGCCCGCAGAGCAGGAGCTGAGGAATGACCACGGCCGGCATGAACTGCACCGCCTGGAACTCGGTCTGGGCGAAGGCCGAGACGAACAACCCCAGGGCGGTGCCGAGCACTGCGTCGCACACGGCGACGACCACCAGCATCCACACGGAGCCGGCGACGTTCAGGTCGAGCAGCGTGACGCACAGCAGGACCGCCAAGGTCGCCTGGACCGCCGCCACCAGGCCGAACGCCAGGGCATAGCCACCCAGCAGGTCGAGCTTGCCGGTGGGCATCGTGAGCAACCGCTCGAGCGTGCCGCTGGACCGCTCCCGCAACGTGGTGACCGAAGTGACCAGGAACATCACCACGAACGGGATGAGCGCCAGCAGGGCCGGACCGAGGCGGTCGAAGCCGGTCGAGCCTGCGGGCAGGTCGCCGAACATCCACCAGACCACGGCGAGGATCAGCATGGGCATCACCAGCAGCATCGCCAGGGTGCGGTGGTCGCGCCGAAGCTGCTGCAGCACCCGTCCCGCCACCGCGGTCAAGATCCGCGCGTTCATGCCGGTTGTCCTTCCACGAGCGCGAGGAAGGCCGACTCCACGTCGCGCGCACCGGTCCGGACAAGAAGGGCATCGGGCGAGTCGTCAGCCAGGAGGCGCCCTTCGCGCATCAGCAGCAGCCGGTCGCACCGCTCGGCCTCGTCCATGACGTGGCTGGAGACGAGCACGGTCGCGCCGTCGTCCGCGAGCCGGTGGAACATCGCCCACAGGTCACGCCGCAGCACCGGGTCGAGTCCGACCGTCGGCTCGTCGAGGACGAGCAGCTCGGGCCGGCCCAGCAGCGCCACCGCCAGCGAGGCCCGCGAGCGCTGGCCGCCCGAGAGTCGGCTGACGACGGAGTCTCGTCGCTCGGCCAGATCGACCGCCTCGATGCACCGGTCCACCTCACTGGGCGCGGCACCCAGGACGCGTGAGAAGAAGCGCACGTTCTCAGCGACCGTGAGGTCGTCGTAGACGCTGGGCGCCTGGGTCACGTAGCCGATCCGGTTCCGCAGCTCCGGGCTGCCGGCAGGATGGCCCAGCACGTCGATGCTCCCGCTGCGGACGACCTGCACCCCCACGATGGAGCGCAACAAGGTCGTCTTGCCACACCCGGACGGTCCGAGCAGACCGGTGACCTTCCCCGGCTCGGTCGAGAACGACACGTCGTCCACGGCCCTCTGCGCTCCCCGGACGACAGTCAGGCCGTCGACCACCACCATGTTATTCACCATGTGTTGAATTATGCTCCCGGGTTCTCGCCCCGGTCAAGCACCGCGGGGTCAGCGCTCTCCGTCGAGGTAGCGCTGGACCGTCGGGGCCACCCACGCCACCACGTCCTCCGGGTCCATCGACGCCAGCGGCTCGAGTCGCAGCACGTAGCGCCCCACCACCAGCCCGATCAGCTGGGTGGCGACCAGCTGCACCCGCTCCTCCGCGTCGTCGCCGGTCAGCACCTCACGCAGGGAGCCGAAGACCATCCGCAGCACGCCCTCACGCAGGAGATTGACCGGCCCTGCCTCCCCCAGGGAGGTCCGCACCAGGGCGACGAGTGGCAGCCGCGCCTCGGGATCCTCCCAGACCGAGAGGAACACCCGCAGCAGTCGCTCGCCCGCGCCGTCGACCCCGTCGGCGAACACCATCGGCACGACGCTGCGCGGGTCGGCCGGCATCTCCAGGGCCGCGATGAACAGGTCGTCCTTGCTGCCGAAGTAGTGGTGCACCAGGGACGCGTCGACGCCGGCAGCCGCTGCCACCCCCCGGATCGTCGTGCCCCCGAAGCCCTTGTGAGCAAACGCCTCCCGAGCCGCGCCAAGGATCTGACCCCTGGTGTCGGGGCCTCCGGGACGGCGACCGCGGGGACCGGTGGAGGACGTCGTCATGTCGTCGTTCACCCCGAGGCGGAGACGAAGTTGAGCTTGGTGAAGGCCAGCGACTCCACCAGGTCGATCTCGCGCGCCTCCCGGTTGCCGGCCTTGCGGGTGTTGATCTCCACCACGATGTGGCCCTCGAAGCCGACATCGGCCAGATGCTCGAGCAGCTCTGCCACCGGCTCGGCGCCCCGCCCGGGCACCAGGTGCTCGTCCTTCGCCGACCCGGTGCCGTCGGTCAGGTGGATGTGCCGCAACCGGCTGCCCAGGCGCTTGGCCATCTCGAGGGGGTCCGAGCGAGCGGTCGCCGTGTGTGAGAGGTCGATGGTCGCGTTGGCGTACCCCTGGTCGGAGGGATCCCAGCCGGGGAGGTAGACCTCCATCTGGCGCCGAGAGGCGCGCCACGGATACATGTTCTCGACGGCGAAGGCCACTCCCGTGCGTTCCTCCAGCTCGGCGATGCCATCGACGAACGTCCGCGCGTAGTCGCGCTGCCAGCGGAACGGCGGATGCACCACCACCACGTCGGCGCCGACCGCTCGGGCCATCTCGGCGCTCCGCTCGAGCTTGCCCCAGGGCTCGGTGCCCCAGACGCGTTGGGTGATGAGCAGGCACGGCGCGTGGATCGCGCAGACGGGGAGATCGTGGTAGTCCGAGAGGTGGCGCACGGCGTCGACCTCCTGGCTGATCGGGTCGATCCCGACCATCACCTCGACGGCGTCGTAGCCGAGCCGGGCGGCGAGCTCGAAACCCTGCGCCGTCGTCTCGGGATAGACCGAGGCGGTGGACAGGGCGATCACACGGCCAGCCTAGCCAGCGCGGGGACGCGCGGGGGTCAGCGGCCGGGGCGTACGCCGATCTGGTCGAGTCGCTCGAGGATGAGTCCCTCGCGCAGGGCCCACGGACAGATCTCGAGCTCTTCGAGGTCGAAGATGTCCATCACCGCGTCGGCCACCAGGGCCCCGGCGACGACCTGGTGGGAGCGGCTCGGCGACACGCCCGGAAGGTCGGCCAGCTCCGCCGGTGACATGGCCATGAGGTTCGGGATCAGGCCGGCCAGCTCCTTGGCGGGGAGCACCCGCCGCACCAGCGGCCCCTCCCCGGACGCCGGCGCACCGGAGATGCGCGCCAGGGAACGGAACGTCTTCGACGTCGCCACGGCGTGGTCAGGCGCGCCGGAGCGCAGGACGGAGCCGGCTTCGCGAGCGATCTCCGCGCGGATCTTGAGCCGCAGGCTCCGGACGCTGTCGAGGTCCTCGGCAGGGGCCTTGGACAACCAGTCGCGGGTCAGCCTCCCGGCACCCAGGGGCAAGGAGTGGGCGACGTCCGGGGCCTCGTCCGACCCGACGGCGATCTCGAGCGAGCCGCCACCGATGTCGAAGACAGCCATCCGTCCCGACGACCAGCCGAACCATCGACGCACAGCGAGGAACGTCAGCCGCGCCTCGTCCTCGCCCGGGAGCACCTCGATGTCGACGCCGGTCTCCTGCTTGACGTGGTCGAGCACCGCGTGGCTGTTGGTCGCATCGCGCACCGCCGAGGTCGCGAAGCCGAGCATCTCCTCACAACCCTTGTCGCCGGCCACGAGCAGCGCGTCGGCGACGAAGCTGGTCAGCGCGTCGACACCGCTCTGGTCGACCGCCCCGTCTGCATCGAGGTGCTCGGCGAGACGCAACGGCTCCTTGTAGGAGAAGGCGGGCAGGGGCGCCGCACCGCCGTGCGCGTCGACCACGAGCAGGTGGCCCGTGTTCGAGCCGATGTCCAGGACGCCCAACCTCATGCGACGAGGCTACTTCAGGCACGTACTCTTGCCCGCGTGCCCGAAGTCGATCTCGTCTTTCCTCGCGCTTGGGTGGAGTTCGCCGATCCGGCGGACGACTCGCAGGTCTTCAAGTGCGACCTCACCTGGCTGACATCGACGTGGACGTGCATCTTCGGCGCCGGCTGTTGCGGCATCTACGCGGACCGGCCGGACGACGGCTGCTGCACCCTCGGCGCGCACTTCTCCGACAAGGACGACGAGAAGCGTGTCAAGAAGTGGAAGAAGAGGCTCGACAAGGAGCACTGGCAGTTCCACGACGAGGGCCAAGGCAACAACTGGGTCGAGGTCGATGAGGACGGCGACCGCAAGACCGCTGTCCTCGAGGGTGCGTGCATCTTCCTCAACAGGCCCGGTTTCGCCGGCGGCGAGGGCTGCGCCCTCCACGGCCTCGCACTTCGCGAGGGCCGGCACTTCGTCGACACCAAGCCGGACGTCTGCTGGCAGCTGCCGCTGCGCCGCACCTTCCGCGACGTGGAGCTGCCCGACGGCACCGCCTACACCGAGGTCTCGATCGGTGAGTACGACCGGCGAGGTTGGGGCCCTGGAGGACACGACCTCGACTGGTACTGCTCGGGGAACACCGAGGCCCACATCGCGCAGGATGCGCTCTACGTCACCAACGAGCGCGAGCTGATCGAGCTGATGGGGCAGGGCGGCTATGACGAACTGGTGGACCACTGCGAGCGACACATGGCCTCACGCAGCCTGCTCGCCCTCCACCCTGCCGACCCGCGCGACTGAGCCTGGTCACCCACGCATCTTGGCGGCAAGGTTCTCCGGCATCGGCTCGTAGCGCGCGAACCTCCGGGTGAAGCTGGCAGCGCCGTGGCTGGCGGCGCGGAGGTCGATGGAGTAGCGGACCATCTCGGTCTGCGGAACCTCCGCCCGCACCAGCGTTCGCTCCCCCGCGACCGGTTCGGAACCGAGCACGTGACCGCGCCGGCCGGAGAGGTCGCCCATCACGGTGCCCACGAGGTCGTCGGGCACGAGCACGTGGACCTCGTCGACCGGCTCCAGCATCGCCAGGGTCGCTGCTGCGGCGGCCTCCTTCAGCGCGAGCGCCCCCGCCGTCTGGAACGCCATGTCGGAGGAGTCGACACTGTGCGACTTCCCGTCGTGCAGCGTGACCCGCACGTCCACCAGGGGACACCCGGCGGCGACACCCTTGACCATCTGGGCTCGCACGCCCTTCTCGACCGACGCGATGAACTGTCGGGGTACGGCGCCCCCGACCACGTCGTCGACGAACTCGAAGCCGCTGCCCGGGGGGAGGGGCTCGACGGAGATGTCACACACGGCGTACTGGCCGTGACCGCCGGACTGCTTCACGTGCCGGCCCTTGCCGCGACCTGGCGTCGCGAACGTCTCGCGCAGCGGCACCCGCAGCTCGACCTGGTCGACGCCGACACCGTGCCTCCGCTCGAGACGGTCCAGGACGACGTCGGCGTGGGCCTCTCCCATGCACCACAAGACGATCTGGTGGGTCTCGGGGTTGTGCTCGATGCGCAGCGTCGGGTCCTCGGCGGCCAGCCTCTGCAGGCCCTGCCCGAGCTTGTCCTCGTCGGCCTTCGCCCGCGCCTCCACGGCCAGAGGAAGCAGGGGCTCCGGCATCGACCACGGCTTGAGGACGTAGGGCGTCTCCTTGCTCGACAGCGTGTCGCCGGTCTCGGCGCGGCTGAGCCGGCCGATGGCGCAGAGGTCCCCCGCGATGGCGCGCTCGCCCGGGCGCTGCGTCTTGCCCAACGGCATCGACAGCGCGCCGATGCGCTCGTCCTCGTCGTGGTCCTCGTGACCCAAGGAGGTGTCATCGTCACCGGACAGCTCGAAGAAGGACGTGAAGTGGCCCGAGACGTGCACGGTCTCGTCGGGTCGGATCGTGCCGGAGAAGACCCGCACCAGGCTGACCCGACCGACGTAGGGGTCCGACGCGGTCTTCACGACCTCGGCGACCAGGGGGCCGTCTGCGTCACAGGTCAGAGCCGGCCCAGTCCTGCCCTCGGGCGTGAAGACCTCGGGCATGGGGTGCTCGAGGGGCGAGGGGAAGCCGGCCACCACCAGGTCGAGCAGCTCGGTGGCACCGAGGGCGGACGAGGAGTCGACCGGGAGCACCGGGTGGAAGGAGCCTCGCGCGACCGCTCGTTCGAGATCGGCCAGGAGCAGAGTGCGGTCGATCTCCTCACCTTCGAGGAAACGCTCCATCAACGTCTCGTCCTCGGACTCCTCGATGACCGCCTCGATCAACGTCGCACGCTGCTTGTCGTGGGCGCCTTGGTCCGCGGGATCGTCCCCGAGCAGCCCCACCAGCTCGGTGCCCTCGCGCAGGTAGACCGGGACCACCCTGTCGCCGAAGGCCTGCCGCGCCTGGGCCACGACTCCGTCGTAGTCGGCCCGGGCGTGGTCGAGCTTGGTGATCACCACGGCCCGCGGCATGTCCACCTCGGCGCACTCACGCCACAACGACCGGGTCGGTTCGTCGATGCCCTCGTTGGCGGCGATCACGAAGAGCGCACAGTCCGCGGCGCGCAGGCCGGCACGGAGCTCGCCCACGAAGTCGGCGTAGCCCGGGGTGTCGAGCAGGTTGATCTTGACGTTCCCGTGCATGAGCGGGGCGAGCGCCAGCCCTGTGGAGCGCTGCTGCCGATGCTCGGCCTCGTCGAAGTCGCACACCGTCGTACCGTCCGCCACGGACCCCGGCCGGTTCAGCACACCGGCCGAGACCAAGAGGGTCTCGACCAGTGTGGTCTTGCCTGATCCCGCCGGGCCGACGAGGGCCACGTTGCGGATCGCATCAGCCCGGTCGGCGACCGGGATGCCTTCCTTGCCTGCTGCTGCGGACCCCTGCTTCCCTGGCACGTCGCCGCCTCCTGGCTCGTCTGAGAATCTCACCAAACACCCCCGACGACGTGCTGCACAAGGGTCCGATGGACCCCAGTGTCTGCGACGAGGAGGGCCATGGCGACAATGCTGGGTATGCGTTTGGACCATCTCTCGTACGCCGCCGGACCTGACGGGTTGGCGGGGACCGCCCGCCGCATCGGCGAGCTGTTGGGAGAGGAGTTCCGCGACGGGGGGATCCACCCGAGGTTCGGCACGCGCAACATGGTGCTGCCACTGAGCCAGGGCACCTACCTCGAAGTCGTGGAGGTTCTCGACCACCCCGCCTCTGACAAGGCCCCGTTCGGCCAGGCCGTTCGAGCGCGCTCCGCGCTCGGCGGCGGTTGGCTGGGCTGGGTCGTGTGCGTCGATGACATCGGCAGGGTCGAGGAGCGACTCGGTCGTCAGTCCGCTCCTGGCAACCGGCACCGGCCCGACGGCGTCGAGCTTCGGTGGAGGCAGATCGGAGTCACCGGGCTCCAGGCCGACCCGCAGCTGCCGTTCTTCGTGCAGTGGCAGTCGCCCGAGACCGAGCACCCCTCCTCCGGGGCCAGCGGTGGCCTGCACCTCGACACCCTGGAGATCGCCGGGGACTCCCAACGGGTCAACGACTGGCTCGGCGACCCCGTCTCCGACCCGCTCGAGGACGTCAAGGTCGAGTGGGTCGCTCCTCACGGCACGCCGGGTGTGGTGGCCGCGAAGTTCAACACCACCTCAGGCCTCGTCCGCATCTGAGTCCTGCGGGTCGATCGTGACGAGTCCGCTGGCAGGCGCCGTCCCGAGCCCGAACATCTGGCACCACCCCCAGGTCTACGAGATCGAGAACCGCGCGGTGGATCCGGAGGGGACCCTGGAGGCCGCCATGCGGTCGGTGACGCAGTGGGCCGGCCGTGACGTGTTGGACCTCGGCTGCGGCACGGGTTTCCACCTGCCACGCTTCGCGGGCGAGGCTCGCTCCGTCGTCGGGGTCGAGCCGCACCCGGACCTGGCGGCTGTGGCGGCCCGTCGCACCTCACGCCTGGCGAATGTGGAGGTCCGTCTCGGCACCGCCCAGGAGCTCCCGCTGCCCGACGCCTCGGTCGATGTCGTGCACGCGCGTTGGTCCTACTTCTTCGGCCCCGGCTGTGAGCCGGGTCTGGCCGAGGTCGGCCGCGTGCTGCGTCCGGGCGGGACGGCGTTCGTGATCGACAACGACGCCACCCGGTCCACGGTCGGTGGCTGGTTCCGGCGTGGCTACCCCACGGTCGACCCGGTCGAGGTGGAGCGATTCTGGTCGCGGCACGGTTGGCAGCGCCGCCCGGTCGACATGGCATGGCGGTTCGGGTCGCGAGAGGACCTCGAAGCGGTGGTGCGGATCGAGTTCCCCACCGACCTCGCCGAGGAGCTGCTCGTCGAGCACGGTCCCGAGGACGGCCTGGAGATCGACTACGCCGTGAACCTCTGGTGGCGGCGGGGCCACCAGGGCCGGCCGATGGCCTAGGCAGTGCTGTCGCGCACCGACAGCGTCGGCGTGAGCGTGCGTCCGGGCTCGGCGATCGGCCGGTGGGCGAGGAGGTCGCCGAGGTGCTTGACGATCTCGACTGCCACGTCCTCGAGGGGCTGGCGCACGGAGGTGAGACCGGGTGTGCACACCTGGGCAGCGAGCGAGTCGTCGAATCCGACGACCGCGAGCTCCCGGCCCGGCCGAAGGTGTCGCTCGTGGAGGGCCCTCAGCACGCCCATCGCCAAGGTGTCGCTGGCGCAGACGAACGCGCTCGGCTCCTCGGAGTCGAGCAGCGCGTGCGCGGCACGGCGGCCGAAGTCGATCGTGTCGTCCCCCCGGGCGCTGAGCCTGCTGGTGGCCAGCGAGTGGTCGTGCATGCGGTCTGTCCAGCCACTGCGCCGGTCCTCGCCGATGTAGGAGCCCTTCTGCCAGCCCACCCAGGCGATGCGTTGGTGCCCGCCCTCGACGAGGTGGTCCACCGCGAGCATGACACCGGCCCGCCCGTCGACGTCCACCCACGGGTGGCGCGCGCGTGGGTCGCCCCACGGGCGTCCGAACGCCACGAACGGCACCCCGCGTTCCTCCAGCCAGGCGGCCTGGGGGTTGCCGCGGTAGGTGTCGGTGACCAGGAACGCATCAACAGCCGCGGAGCGTAGGAGCTCGTCGTAGCCGGCGAGCGGGTCGAGAGCCGCGTCGGCCTCGCCCGGTGCAGCGGTCACCTCGGCGTCGTCCGGACCGCCGGTGAAGAGCAGCACGTGGTAGCCGGCATCGCGGGTGCTCTCGACCAGGGAGTGCAAGAAGCGGTCCATCAGGGCGTTGGCCGAGTCCTCGACAGCAGCCTCGACCCGCAGGCCGATGAGCCGGGAGGCACGGGTGCGCAGGTTGCGCGCGGCCCGGTTGGGCGAGTACCCGAGCCGGAGGATCGCCTCCTGGACCCGCTCGAGCGTCTCCGGACGGAGGAGCTCGGGGCTGTTGAGCGCGTTCGACACCGTCTGCCGCGAGACTCCGGCCTCGGCCGCGACCGTGGCCAGGGTGGGCGTGGGCATGCCTGGACGACCCGCGCCCGCCGGCGCGAGCGTGAGGGCCGCCTGGTCGGTACGTCCGTTCTCGGTGCGTCGGTTCATCGCGTGTCCCCCGGTCGTCGTGTCGGCGACCTCTGCTTCGGCTGGATCGATCCAAGGATACCCATGCCGCCGCCCGGAGCGCCTGGTCCGGACTGTCGGTGGGCTCCCCTACCGTCGCTGCCATGAGCAGCTCCCGATCGACCTCGCGCACCCGCAACCGCACCTCCCACCGCTGCGCGGAGTGCGGCTGGGAGACCCCCAAGTGGGTCGGCCGATGCGGAGAGTGCCAGGCGTGGGGCAGCGTCGTCGAGGCGGGCAGCCAGGGCGGCCCGGCCGGTCGGACTCCGTCCGGACCGGTGTCCTCGCCGGCGATCCCCATCGGCCAGGTGTCGATCGAGGACTCACGCTCGCGCAGCAGCGGCGTCCCCGAGCTCGACCGCGTGCTCGGTGGCGGCCTCGTCCCCGGAGCGGCCGTGCTGCTGGCCGGCGAGCCGGGTGTCGGCAAGTCCACGCTGCTTCTCGAGGTCGCCGCCCAGACCGCGCGATCGGGCTTGCGCACCCTCTACGTCACCGGCGAGGAGTCCGCCTCCCAGGTCCGGCTCCGGGCCGATCGCACCCGTGGTGTCCACCACGAGCTGTTCCTGGCAGCCGAGACAGACCTGGGAGCCGTGCTCACCCATATCCACGAGGTGAAGCCCCAGCTGCTGGTCATCGACTCGGTGCAGACGATCGGTGCCGCCGACGTCGAAGGCGTGCCCGGCGGTGTCACCCAGGTGCGTGAGGTGGCGGCCGCCCTGGTCCGGGTCGCGAAGACCCAGAACATCGCGACGGTGATGGTCGGCCACGTCACCAAGGACGGCTCGATCGCCGGACCCCGGGTGCTCGAGCACCTCGTCGACGTGGTGCTTCACTTCGAGGGCGAGCGCGAGTCGCGGCTGCGGATGGTGCGCGCAGTCAAGAACCGCTTCGGCCCGGTCGACGAGGTGGGCTGCTTCGACCTGTCCGGCACCGGCATCGTCGCGGTCACCGACCCCACGGGCCTCTTCGTGGCCCGCCACCACCAGCCGGTGGCCGGCACCTGTGTGAGCGTGGTCCTGGAGGGCCGCCGCCCGATCCTGGCCGAGGTCCAGGCGCTGGTCACGCCGTCCGCCGCCGAGCGACCCCGCCGCACCACGTCGGGGATCGACTCCGCCCGCGCAGCGATGATCGTGGCGGTGCTCCAGCAGCGCTGCCGGATCAGCCTGCACACCCAGGACGTCTTCGCCTCGACCGTGGGCGGGGTGCGGATCGGTGAGCCGGCCGCCGACCTGGCCACGGCGATCGCGATCGCGTCCGCGTGGAAGACCCGCGAGGTGCCCACCGATGTCGTGGCGATCGGGGAGATCGGCCTGGCCGGCGAGCTGCGCCGGGTGCGCGACACCCCGTTGCGCATCGCCGAGGCTGCCCGGCTCGGTTTCGGGGCCGCGATCGTGCCGCTCGAGCAGGGAGGCAAGCCCGGCGCCGTCCGCACCGTCGACGGGATGGAGGTGGTGGGGGTCCCCGACCTCGACGCCGCCCTGCGCGTGCTCGACCTCGCCCGCGAGGACAGCGTGCCCCTGTTCAACGCCGGGCCCGGGCCGCACCTGCCGCCCGCTCTCGGGCTCGTCTGACTCAGCCGGAGAGGGCTCGACTCTCGATCTCCGGGTCGAGCCCGAGGACCTCACCGTCCCGCGCCGGATCGTGGACCAGGCCGCCGGTGGCGCGCAGCCAGTCGAGGGTGTCCGCGACCGTCTCCGCGACGGGCCGACACCGCAGCCCTGCTGCGGTGGCCCGCTCGGTGCTCGTGCGCAGGAACCCGGCGAAGGCCGGGTCCGGTGGGATCCAGCCGGGAAGAGCCTCGTAGCGGTCGACGCCGGCACGGGTGAGCGTCTCAGCACTGACCCACTGGAGGCGCGCAGTGCTCAGCACCGACCGGCGGCAGGCATCGAGGAACGACCCGGTGGTGGCGTCCCCCAGGCGGTTCACGAGGTTGAACGGACCGCCGCAGCCGTCCTCGGCCGCACGCAACAGCCAGTCGGCCAGGTCACGGACATCGATGACCCTCCAGGGCTGGTCCGGGTCCCCCGGGGCCAGCACCGACGCGTGCCGATCGACATGAGCCAGCCAGCAGCGCATCACGCCCAGGTTCTCCCCCGGCCCGAGGATGACACCCGCGCGGGCCAGCAGGGCCCGTTCGCCGAAGACCTCCTCGACGGCGAGCTCGCCACCGCGCTTGTCCTCCGCGTAGCCGACGGAAGGAGCACCCGCAGCGGCCGCCACCGTCACCGCGGACTCGTCGAGGCCGACCGGGTACGGCGGCGCGTAGACGGCACGGCTCGACACGTACACGTAGCGACCGACCACGTCCGACAGCAGCTCTGCACTCGTACGCACGACGACCGGCGCCTTGGCCCAGGTGTCGACAGCGACGTCCCAGCGGCCGGATCCGAGCTCGGCGACGTCGAACGGTCGGGTGCGGTCGCCCCGGATGTGTTCCACCCCCGGGCGGGGA
Organism: uncultured Actinomycetota bacterium; assembly: GCA_963834315.1. Lineage (GTDB taxonomy): Bacteria > Actinomycetota > Actinomycetes > Propionibacteriales > Nocardioidaceae > Nocardioides_B. The sequence continues at coordinate 209,957 of CAWIAY010000009.1, forward strand.
ACCTGCCGACGTCCGCGGTTGAAGGTCGTCACCGTCCAACCGCGCGCGAGCGCAGCATCGACCACGGCTCCCCCGACGAACGAGGTCCCGCCCAGCACCAGCAACCTCATGGTGCCGATTGTGCCGGTCCGCGGGGCCCACGGCACTAGACTCGCGCAGCAAGGTTCCGCTCGATGCGGACGAGCACGGCGACGTAGGAGACCTGTGGCAGGCACCGACCGGGCGGACGACGCGCTACGCCTGCGCACGACCTTGGCGAGCATCGCCCCGGGCACCGCGCTGCGGGACGGCCTCGAGCGCATCCTCCGCGGACGCACCGGCGCCCTGATCGTGCTCGGGTCCGACCGCACCGTGGAGTCGATCTCCACCGGCGGCTTCGCCCTCGACGTACCCTTCACCTCCACCGGGCTCCGGGAGCTGGCCAAGATGGATGGGGCGCTCATCCTCGACCGTGACGCCAACCGGATCATCAACTCCGCGGTTCACCTGATGCCGGACCCGTCGATCTACTCCGACGAGACCGGCACCCGGCACCGCACCGCCGACCGGGTCGCCCGACAGACCGGCTTCCCCGTCATCTCGGTGTCCCAGTCGATGCAGATCATCGCGGTCTACGTGGGTGAGCTGCGTTATGTGCTGGAGGCCTCCGGAGCGATCCTCTCCCGCGCCAACCAGGCACTGGCCACGCTGGAGCGCTACAAGCTGCGCCTCGACGAGGTGTCCAGCACCCTCTCGGCCCTCGAGATCGAGGACCTCGTGACGGTGCGCGACGTCGCCGTGGTCGCCCAACGCCTCGAGATGGTCACCCGCATCGCGCGCGAGATCGAGGACTACGTGCTCGAGCTCGGCAGCGACGGCCGGCTGCTGTCGCTGCAGCTCGACGAGCTCGTCACAGGGGTCGACCTGGAGCGCGAGCTGGTGATCCGGGACTACCTCCCGCTCACCCGGCGGCGCCGGACGGCAGCGGACGTCCTCACCGATCTCGAAGGCCTCAGCCCGGCCGATCTCGTCGACGTCGCCGCCGTCGCGCGAGCGGTCGGCCTCGGCGCCAGTGAGCACCTCGACGGTGCGGTGACGCCGCGTGGCTATCGCCTGCTGGCCAAGGTGCCGCGGCTGCCTGGCGCCGTCGTCGATCGCCTGGTCGGTCACTTCGGCAGCCTGCAGAAGCTGCTCTCGGCGAGCATCGACGATCTCCAGGCCGTCGAGGGCGTCGGCGAGCTGCGTGCCCGCAGTGTCCGCGAGGGGCTCTCCCGACTCGCCGAGTCGAGCATCCTCGAGCGCTACGTCTAACCCTCGTCGGGTGCGCCCGACTCCTCGCCGCCGTCCTGCTGCTTCTTCGTCTTCTTCCCGCTCTTCTGCTCGCCCTTGCCGGAGGAGTCCTTCTCGGGCTTGGGCTTGGCGGTCCGGGTGGGAGCGACCGGCGGCTCGAGCTCGAACTGCACAGCCGTGGGCTCGGCGCCGTAGGCCGCGGTCGCGACGTAGTAGAAGCCCGGCTGCGCCCAGCCCGGCTGCCGCGAGCACGTGCTGTCCGATCGCTGCCCACGCCAGCCCATGTCGACCTTGGCCGGCACGTCCTTGCGGACCACCACGTCGACCTGAGGAACCGCCGCGGGACAGTCCTGGCTCGACCAGATCCGGTCCTGGCCCGAGGTGATCTTGACGACCAGCGTCTCCGGCGACACCGTCCACATGCATGCGGGCGTCTTCGCCGTGGTGAGCTTGAGCCTGAACCGCACCGGACTGCCGGCGTAGGCGGCGTCGCGCAGCTTGGGCGTGACGACGACCTCGTCGTTGCGGCACGGGCCGGTGGGCTGCGCCAGCGGCGTCTCGGTCTTCTTCGGCTTGCCGTTCTCGGCCTTCCCGGCCTTGCTGCGCTTGCCGGCCGGCTTCGCCGACGGACTCGGATCGGCCTCCTCGGTCGACAGGGCGGAACCGCCGGGTGGAGACTGATCGCCGCCGACGACCTGGGCCTGCTCGCTGCCGTCTTCGCCGGCCGTGCCACCGAGCAGGCGTGCGATGCCGAAGACCAGGCCCAGCGCGAGCACGATGACCAAGGTCCGTCGTACCCAGTAGACGCGGGCCGGCAACGGTCTCCTGGGGCGCACCGTCGACGTCATGGGGGAACCGTAACTTCGCTGCCCGGTCCGTCCCGGTACGCCACTCCGACGGGCCCCGGATCTCTCCCGATCCCGTCGCCTGGCCAGGTTGGCCGAACCATGAGCGCACCCGTGGGCGACGACGCCTCCCTGCCTGGACGTGTGGTCGCGTGGTACGCCGCGCACGCACGGCAGCTGCCCTGGAGGGAGCCGTCAGCCTCCCCGTGGGCGGTGATGGTGAGCGAGTACATGCTTCAGCAGATCCCGGTCGCGCGGGTGCTGCCCGCGTGGTCGGCATGGCTCGAGCGGTGGCCGGCACCGGCCGACCTGGCCGCGGAGTCCGCCGGGGAGGCCGTGAGCAATACGCCGAAAATTCAACGAAGAACAGGCA
>CAWIAY010000010.1:0-1944351 GCA_963834315.1 uncultured Actinomycetota bacterium
GGGGCTCCCTGAAGCGGGCTGCGGCCCGGCTGAACCTGCACCGCAACGCTGTCGTCTACCGGATGTCCCAGATCTCGCAGGCTCTGCCCATGGACCTCGACGACCCCGACCAGCGGTTCGCACTCCAGCTGGCCTGCCGGGGCCGACTCATGACCGAGGGGCGGGACTGATCCCGGCGTTCCTGGGGCGTCGCGGGGCCTTGGCCGGACGTGCGACCCGTATGCGGACCGGCGGCCGATGCACCTCGTCCGACCTGCGCACATCGTCCGGATCAGTAGTACCAGGGGAATTCCGACCAGTCGGGCTCGCGCTTCTCGAGGAAGGAGTCGCGACCCTCGACGGCCTCGTCGGTCATGTAGGCCAGTCGAGTCGTCTCCCCGGCGAAGAGCTGCTGGCCGACGAGACCGTCGTCGATCATGTTGAAGGAGTACTTCAGCATCCGCTGTGCCGTCGGCGACTTGCCGTTGATCTTGCGACCCCACTCGAGGGCCTCCCGCTCGAGGTCGGCATGGTCGACCACCTTGTTGACCATGCCCATCCGGAAGGCGTCGTCGGCGGAGTAGTCGTCGCCGAGGAAGAAGATCTCGCGCGCGAACTTCTGCCCGACCTGGCGGGCGAGGTAGGCCGAGCCGAAACCGCCGTCGAACGACCCGACGTCGGCATCGGTCTGCTTGAAGCGTGCGTGCTCGCGCGAGGCCAGCGTCAGGTCGGCGACGACGTGCAGCGAGTGCCCGCCGCCGGCGGCCCAGCCGGGCACGACGCAGAGCACGATCTTGGGCATGAAGCGGATCAGCCGCTGGCACTCGAGGATGTGCAGCCTGCCCAGGCGAGCCTTGTCGACCGACTCGGCGGTCTCGCCCGCCACGCCGTCCTCTCCCTCAGGCCGCGTGTACTGGTACCCCGCCCGTCCTCGGATCCGCTGGTCGCCGCCGGAGCAGAACGCCCAGCCGCCGTCCTTGGGCGAGGGGCCGTTGCCCGTGAGGATCACGCAGCCGACGTCACTGCTGATCCGCGCGTGCTCGAGCACCCGGAGCAGCTCGTCGACGGTGTGCGGCCGGAACGCGTTGCGCACCTCGGGGCGGTCGAACGCGATGCGCACCGTGCCGTGGTCGAGAGCGCGGTGGTAGGTCAGGTCCGTGAGGTCCTCGAAGCCCGGGACCTCCCGCCACGCGGTCGGGTCGAAGATCTCGGAGACGCTGTCACGCTGCTCGGCCATGGGCGTGAGGCTACCGACCCGTCCATCTTCATGGTCATGTCCCCGGTGCTCGTGGGACGGTGGTCAGGAACATCCGCGGGCGACAGGGGGTTGGCACGACATGGCGCTGACAGGTGAGTACGTCCCGAGTCCCGAGCAGTGGGTGCGCGACCAGGTCGCGCTCTATGAGTCCTCCGGCGGAACTCGTGGCCTGACGCTGCGCGACACCGGTCTGCCTGTCGTGATCGTGACGTCGCTCGGTGCGCGCAGCGGCAAGATCCGCAAGACGCCGCTGATGCGCGTGGAGCACGACGGCCAGTACGCCCTGGTCGCGTCGCAGGGCGGAGCGCCGAAGCACCCGACGTGGTACTTCAACCTGCTCTCTCACCCCTCCATCGAGCTCCAGGACGGCCCCGTGCGGCAGGACATGGTCGCGCGGCAGGTCGAGGGTGACGAGCGCACGCCAGTGGTGGGAGCGGGCCGTCGCGGCGTTCCCCAACTACGCGGCCTACCAGGAGAAGACCGCGCGCGAGATCCCGGTCTTCGTCGCCGGACCCGCCTGACTCCGCCTGCGCCGCTCGCGTCAGCGCTCGGCCAGTAGCCGGGTGACGTGCACCGCCGCCCTCGGGGCAGTGCACTTCCGCGTCTGCCTACGATCAGTCCCGACAGCACCAGGCGACGAGGGGCCCACGTGATCGCAGAGAGGTACTCCCTCGACCGAGAGATCGGCCGCGGCGGGATGGGCTCGGTCTGGCTCGCGCGCGACGAGGTCCTCGGCCGGCAGGTCGCGCTGAAACGGATCGGCCTGCTCCCCGGCGCCAGCAGCACCGACCTGGCCCGGGCCGAGCGAGAGGCTCGGCTCGCCGCACGACTCAACCACCCCAACGTCGTCGCGGTCTTCAACCTCGTCGTCGAGGCCGACGAGCGGTGGTTGGTGATGGAGTACGTCGACGGCGTCACCCTCGCCGAGCGGGTCAGACGCGAGGGGTCGTTGACCCCGGACGACGCCGCCCGACTGCTCCAGCAGGCCGCGGTGGGCCTCCTCGCCGCGCACGAGGCCGGCGTCATCCACCGCGACGTGAAGCCCTCCAACATCCTCCTCGACCGTGCCGGCGTGGTGAAGCTCACCGACTTCGGGATCGCCCACGTGGAGACCGACGCCTCGCTCACCCAGACCGGCCTGGTCTCGGGCTCGCCGGCCTACCTGGCCCCTGAGGTGGCCTCCGGTCAGCGCGCCACCGCGGCCTCGGACGTCTGGTCGCTGGGCGCCACGCTGTTCCACCTGCTCTCCGGGCAGCCGCCGTACGACATGGGCGACCACGTGCTCAGCGGGCTCGTCCGGCTGGTCAACGAGGAGCCACCGCGGCTGCGCGACGCCGGCTGGCTGGCGCCGCTCCTCGAGGGGACGATGGAGAAGGACCCGGCACGCCGGTGGTCGATGAGGCAGGTCAGCGACTTCCTCGCCGACCCCTCCTCCCGGACCCGGCCGGTGGCACCCCCCGTGCTCGCCCCCACGCCGACAGACCCCGGCAGCTCCACCCGGGTGCTGCCCCGCCGGCGACAGGGGACGAGCTCGCGCGAGCGCGCGTGGCTGCTCGGACTGGCGGGGGTGGCCGCCGCCGTCGCCCTGGGCCTGTTGCTGCTGTCCTTGCTGCCCGGCGACGAACCGGCCGACACCGCCGGGCAGAGCCCCTCCGGCGCCGCCTCCGACGAGGCGTCGGAGTCGTCGCCGAGTCCGAGCGCCGAGCCCGCAGCACCGACCGCCGAGGGGATGGACGCGTTCGTCCGTGACTACGTGGCCGCCATCTCGCAGGACCCGAACACGTCGTTCGAGATGCTGACTCCCCGGTTCCAGCGCGAGAGCGGCGGCATCGACCAGTACCGGGACTTCTGGGAGGGCGTCGGCAACGGCGAGGTGCTCGAGGTCAACGCCGACCCCGCCACCCTGGTCGTCAGCTACCGGGTGCGGTTCGAGAACTTCGGGACCGGGGAGCGTCCCACGGTGCTCCAGCTGGCCTGGAACGGCGAGCGCTACCTCATCGCCGGCGAGAGCACCGCCGGCTCCTGACGACGGGCCCGGCCGGGTCGCGTCGCCGGTGGGGCCGGTCGCGCTTCCCGCAGTGTCCTTGCGGTTCCCGGGGGGAACTCGCTACGGGGAGCGGATGATTACCACGGGACCGTGGTAATCATCGCCACCTCACCCCGCCCGGGTGATCGTCACCGCCAGCGCGGCCAGGTGCTCCAGCCGGGCGAGCTCGGAGTCGAGAACGTCGGGGCCGCCGCGACGACCGAAGACGATCATCTCCTCGGCGTCGTTGAGGGGCGCACCGGCCACCAGCACGCTCTCGAGGTGCTTCCACTCCTCCGGCAGCGGCAGCCGCGCGGCGTGCGCGCGGGGGAACCAGCTGGCGTCGCCGATGAGCAGGTCGGGTGCCGCCGACGTGCTGTGCAGCACCTTCGGGCCGGCCTCGCTGTTGCGCACCCGTAGGGCCCAGTCGGCGCGGAAGGTGATCGGCAGCAGGTCGACGAGCTCGTCGCAGGCAGTGCTGGGGCTCTGGGTGAGCGTCTCGACGGCCTCCAGGTCGAGGAACAGGTTGCCACCGGCGGCGTACCGCGAGATCCACACGACCTGCACGCCGTCGAGCTGGTTGCACGCCGAGACGATCGAGTCCGGCATCACGCCGGGTGCGGTCTCGAGGAGCACGTCGTCGACTGCGCTGCCGTCGTTGCGGTGCTCGACGATCTCGATGGCTTCGATGTCGCCACCGGCCTCACCGATCGTGGTGGCGACACGGCCCAGTGAACCGGGTACGTCGGGCAGCTCGACTCGCAGGAGGAAAGGCATGGTCAGTCCCCGACTCCTCCCACCACGAGCGCGTCGCCCGTGGCCACACGGCCCGGATGCACGACTACCGCATCCACGCCGAAGCTGACTTCTCCCTGACCTCGACAATAACCCGCGAGGGAGCGGAGGACCGGAAGATCTCGCTCCCCTGAGACCGGATCCAGGTCCACCACGGCGCAGCGGGGCACGACTCCGCGCACCCCCACCACGGCCGACCCGATCCTCAGCTCGCGCCCGATCCAGCCGGCCTCCTCGCCGGGAGTCATGGTGTGGACCACGCACGTGGGCCGGAAACGCGCGGACTCGACCGGGCGGCCGACCCGGCGCGCGAGCTCCCCGAGCGAGGCGGTGGCCACCAGGCTGACCGAGCCGCCGTAGACGACCTCGCCCACCCGCACCGGGCGCGCCAGCGCCACCGGCTGACCGAGCAGCGCGGAGAGAGCCTCTGCCCACGGCCCGGCAAGCACGGCGACGTCGACCCGGCGGCCCCAGTAGTCAACCGTTCGCCGCTCATCGGTGGGTTCGGGGAGCCCTTCGATCGTGGTGCCGTCCAGGGTGACGGCGAGGCGGCCGGCCTCGAAGGACGCCACCGCTCGCAGGGAAGCGGGGTGCTCGACGGTGCGCAACACGCGGGCGCGGTCACGGTCGACCAGGCAGAACACCCGGTCGCCGACAGGACCTTCGGGACCCAGCTCGACACACCGGCGCTCGACGTGGCGGCCACCCTTGAGGGGGGTGAACCCGATCCGCTCGACCTGCACCGCACGACCCTCTCACGGTGCGGTGACGGCGACGTTTCCCCGACCCACCGGAAATGTTTCGACCACCGTGTAGCGGGGTCGACGCCGGGGACCCTCGCCCAGGTGGGACTCGATCAGGCTGAACTGGTCGGTGCGCCACGCCGGCCCCGCATAGCCCTCGAGCACGCGGAGCCACCGGGTCGCCTCGACGGGGCGCCTCGTGCGCGCGAGCGTGACGTGCGGGTGGAACCGACCACCGTCCCCGCCGGCCCCCGACTTCGCTCCCGCGGCGCGGGCACCGGTCGCCATCCGACGCAGCTCCTCGTCGCCTCCAGCCGGGTCGACTCCGGCCCACACGACCTTCGCCCGCGCCGCGTCAGGGAACGCGCCGGCACCGGCGACGCGGAGGTCGACCGGCGTACGCCGGGCCGCGGCGCGACCGAGCCGCTCGACGAGGTCGTCGAGGTGCCGCTCGGCGACGTCACCGAAGAACGCCAGGGTCAGGTGCCACTGTTCCGGCAGGGTCCAGCGCAGCTCCGCACCGGCCTCCTGCCTCGGAAGGAGGAAGTCCTCGAGGTCCTCGACCACACCCGGGGGAGGCACCAGGGCGACGAACATCCGCACGTCCCGACCGTAACCAGCAGCGCCGCCGGCAGCCAGTGGCTGCCGACGGCGCTGTGGCCGATCTCGTGACCTGGGTCAGGAGGTGGACTCCGCCTCCGATTCGGCCAGATCATCGCCGTTGGAGGCGTGGTCCTCCTTGTGCGGCACGGGCCTGCGCTTGCTGGACTCGCGCAGGTCTCCCAGCGGGTCGGCCCTGCGGATCCGGGGCGTGTCGACGTTCTCTGTCGCGAGGCCCTTGGTCAGCCCGAAGGCCATCAGGATCAGCACGAAGATGAACGGCAGACCGGCCACGATCGAGGCGGTCTGCAGCGCGGAGAGCGCATCCTCCCCGCTGGCAGCGCCGGCCACCAGCAGCACGGCTGCCACCACTCCCTCCAGCACCGCCCAGAACAGCCGCTGTTGCCAGACCGGGTTGGGGTCACCGCCGTTGGTGAGGATGTCCACCACCAGCGAACCGGAGTCGGAAGAGGTGGCGAAGAAGAGCACCACCACCACGATCGCGAGCACCGCCGCCAGCGTGGAGAAGATGCTCGCCACGGGGAGCTGGTCGAGCAGGGAGAACAGCGCCGAGTCGGCCGGCGCCTCCGCGAGCTCGTTGCCCGGGTCGGCGAGGAGCGTGCGCAGGGCCGAGTCGCCGAAGATGGTCAGCCAGACGAACGAGGCGCCCACAGGCGCGAAGAGGGCGCCGGTGATGAACTGCCGGATCGTGCGACCGAAGGAGATGCGCGCGATGAACATCCCGACGAACGGCGACCAGGAGATCCACCAGCCCCAGTAGAAGAGCGTCCAGCCGGCCTGCCACTCCTGGGCCTGGGCCCCGCCGTTGGGGAACGTCTCGAGGCCTGTGCTCGGCAGCGTCTGGATGTAGTTGCCGACGTTGGCGGCGAACACGTTGAGCAGGTCGCGCGTCGGGCCGAAGAAGAACACGAACAGCATCAGCCCGAAGGCCAGCCACAGGTTCAGCAGCGACAGGTTGCGGATGCCCTTGTCGATCCCGAGCATCACCGAGACGACGGCCACCGAGGTGATGGCCAAGATGATGATGACCTGCAGCGTGGTGGTGTTGGGGATGCCGAAGAGGACCTCGAGTCCCGCCCCGACCTGCTGCCCGCCGAGGCCCAGCGAGGTGGCCAGGCCGAACAGGGTGCCGAACACCGCGAGCACGTCGACGACGTGGCCGGGCCACCCGTAGATCCGGTCCCCGATGAGCGGGTAGAGCGCGGAGGCCGGTCGCATCGGCAGCCCACGACGGAAGGAGAAGTAGCCGAGGGAGAGCCCGAGCACGATGTAGATCGCCCACGGGTGGAAGCCCCAGTGGAAGAACGTGTAGTTCATCGCGTTGGTCGCCGCTGCCGCCGTACCGCCATCGCCAGTCGGCGGGTTCAGGAAGTGGAACACGGGCTCGCTGACGGCGTAGTAGACCAGGCCGATGCCCATGCCAGCGGTGAAGAGCATCGCGAACCAGGACAGGTTGGAGTACTCCGGCGTGGAGTCGTTCGGACCGAGGCGGATCGATCCGAAACGGCTGAACATCAACCACAGCACGAAGATCACGAACCCCGAGGCGCCGAAGATGTAGAGCCACTCGAACTGCCGGGTGATGAAGGAGTTGGCCGCGGATGCCACCGTGTTGACGCTGCCGGGCGAGACCACCCCCCACAGGACGAACCCCACCACCACGATGGCCGAGGCCACGAAGACGGGTGGGTTGGTGTGCTCCTTCAGATACGTGCGCATGACTGTATTCCTCCCGACCGGCCACACACCGACGTCGGCCCCCCAGGCTCGACTCGGCGGGCCAGCCTCGGTTTCGATGTCTGGTCGCAGGACCTACCTTGGCAAAGACGCGCACACGTCGCAAAAGCGGCGTGACGTCGGCCACGCGCGCGCCTGACGCCCCACCCTCGCGCCGCCTGGGGCGGCATCCCGGATCAGCCCTTCCCGAAGAGTGTCAGCACCACGCCCCCGTGGTCGGAGGGCCACAGCCCCGTCGCCGGGTCGCGGTCGGAGAGTCTCGTGCCCGTCACGGCTCCGGCCGTCACGGCGAGGGGCTTGCCACTGGGGGTGCGCGCCAGGATCAGGTCGATCCGGTGGTCGAAGCCCGTCGCGACCGTGTCCCGGACCCCCTCGCTGAGCCCCGAGGTCCACCCCTGCTCGGCGGGCGCCCACTGCAGCCACTGGTCGGTGAACCCGCCGGCGCCGGTGAGCAGGTCGTACGGCGCCCGGTGCTCGACGCCGTTGGACAGCCTCGTGTCGAGCGGATCGGAGTTGCAGTCACAACCGATCACCGTCGTGGTGCCACGCACCGCCGCCGGTCCGGCCAGCAGCTCACGTGCCTGCGCGAGCGAGTGGTCGGAGCCGAAAGCCTCGAAGTGGGTGTTGAGGAAGCGCACCTTCTTGCCGCCGACCTTCACGTCGGCCCAGTTGTAGCCGCGGGTGAAGTCCATCTGCGCCGGTCCGACCTGCAGCGAGAGCCGGTGGTCGTACTGTCCGCTCCCGGCCCGCACGAGACGGGCGTTGCCGTCGACGCGCATCAGGATCACGTCACGCATGGTGAGCCGGATGTCCTGGGGGCGGGCGAAGGACGCCGTCCCCGGCACCCCGCCGAAGCTCGGTGACTCGACGTCCGCCTCCTCCTGGACGCTGACCGCCGTGTAGTGCTGGCCGCGCTGGGCGAGGGCGTCGAGGAGGATCTGCAAGAAGTCGTAGCGCACTGTCAGGGAGTTGGGCGTGGCTACGTTCGGGCCCGTGGTCTCGAGCGCGCCGCTGCGCCACAGCGCCACCTCTTGGAGCCCGATGAGGTCGGGGCGGTGCGCGACCACCTCCTCGGCGAGCAGGCCGGCGCGCGTCGGGAAGTCGGTGCCCTCGACGATCTGCCAGGTGACGTCGGTGGCGTTGGGCAGCGCCAGCGGGTTGTTCGGCTGACTCAGTGCGGCCAGCACCGGGCGCATCAGGTTGCCGCCCAGATACAGGTTGCGGGTCATCACCGTCAGCGGCGTGTCCGGGTTGATCGGCTTCGCGCTCGCCACACTCCCAGCCCCCGCCCCGAGGAGTGCGATCGCGACCATGGCGGCGACCGCCACCAGTGACGCCTTGCTGCGTGCTCTCATGGGTTTCCCTCCTCGGCCGGACGTCCGACCTGCTGTGCCGATCTTGTGATGCCGATCACGTCCGGGGCAAGGGGCGGACGCACCCAGTGGCATGTTCGACGAGGCCGAGGACGGGTCCGACCGGCCTCGGGGTACAACAAGGACATGACGATGACCCTGAGCAGGATGATGTCCACCGCTACCGCGTCGTACGGCGTCTACGCCCTTGCCGAGCCCCGGCACCTCGGCCGCTTCGTGACGAGCAAGAAGGGCGACCAGGCCGACTACGACCTGCTCGCCACCACCTACGGCGCCCGGGACCTGGCGATCAGCTCGGTGGCCCTGCTGGGCCGATCAGAGCGCGCGGTCTCCGCCGCCATGGTGATCCGCATCGTCTGTGACGTGTCGGACGGGTTGCTCCTCTCCGCGCGCGCCCAGGACGACGAGACCCGTCAGAAGATCCTCGGGGTCACGTTCGGCTGGGCCGCGCTCAACGCGCTGGCCCTGATCCGCGACCGCCGTGCGAGCCGCCGGGCCGGCTCCAGGATTGCCTGACCCAGGCCCGGGGGGCCACCCCTGAGTAGCATCCGCGCATGCCCCCTGCCGACCCCGATCCCGAGGCGCACCTGACCCGCGAGGTCGGCGCCCGGCTCCGCACGGCCCGCGAGGAGCGTGGCCTCTCCCTGCGCGCACTCGCGCAGGCGATCGCGGTCTCCCCCAGCCTGCTCTCACAGATCGAGAACGGGCTGGCCCGGCCCTCCGTCGGGACCTTGTGGGCGCTGGTCAGCGAGCTCGGCGTCTCGCTCGACCAGGTTTTCGAGGGGGCGACACCGGAGCGTCCGACGACCGCTCCCGAGGGGCCTGCGGTGCAACGGGCCGAGCAGCGACCGGTCATCGAGCTCTCCGGTGGGGTGCGCTGGGAGCAGCTCGACGCAGCCCACGACCCCGACGTGGTCTTCGCCTTCGTGACCTACGACCCCGGCGGGGAGGTCAGCGGGCGCCCGCACGCCCGGCACCGCGGCCGGGAGTACGGCTATCTGGTCAGCGGCCGGCTCGCGATCGAGATCGATGACGGGCGGATCGAGGTCGGGCCGGGCGACGCGGTGAGCTTCGACTCGAGTCGCCCGCACCGCTTCTTCGCCCTCGGCGAGGAGCCTGCACGCGCCGTGTGGTTCAACGTGGCCAGGTGAGCCGGGGTGCGGTACGGTCGCCCACATGTTCAATGACATTGAACGCGTCGGCTTTCTCGGCCTCGGCGCGATGGGGAGCGGGATCACCCGCCGCTTGATGGACGCCGGCCACCAGGTGGTCGGGTGGAACCGCACCCGGGCCAAGGCCGAGGACCTCCTCGGGGCCGGCATGGGCTGGGCGGACACCCCGCGCGAGCTGGCCGAGTCGGTGGACGTGCTCTTCTCGATGCTCACCGACACCGCTGCCGTCACCGGAGCGGCGCAGGGCCCCGACGGCGTGCTCGCCGGGCTCTCCCCAGGGATGGTCTGGGCTGACCTGAGCACCATCTCCCCGGACGCCAGTGTCGCCATGGCCGAGCAGGTGCGACCCCTCGGGGCCGCGTTCTTGGACTGCCCTGTCTCCGGCAGCCCGGCCACCCTGGCGGCCGGGAGCATGTCGGTGATGGTGGGCGGCGAGCGGGCAGCCTTCGACCACGTCGAGGCCCTGCTCGGCGCGATCGGTCCGAAGGTTACCTACATCGGCCCCAACGGCCACGCGATCTTGACCAAGGTCGCGATCAACCTCGCCCTCGTCGTCTCGATCACGGCCGTCGCCGAGGGCATCACCCTCGCCGAGAAGGCAGGCGTCGACCGGAGCGCGGTCGTCGACGCGATGCTCAAGAGCGTGATCGCCTCACCTGTCGTGGGCTATCGTGCCCCGCTGCTCGTGGAGGACGACGCCGTGTACGCCGACGTGGAGCTCCAGCAGAAGGATCTCGTGCTCGCGCAGGATCTTGCCCGCAAGCTCGGAGTCTCGCTGCCGACCTGCGCGGCGACCAGCGAGATGCTGAACGCGGCCCGCAGCAGCCCGAGCCACCAACGCGACTTCCTGGTCAGCGTGGCCGACGCCTACCGGCGGATGGCAGGTGTCCGCGCATGAACGCCGGCCTCGAGGAGCCGGGGGGCGAGGCGTCCCGGATGGACCGGCCGTCCCCGCCGTACCGCACCCGCATCGAGGACGTCCCGCTCGAGCAGAACCTGCGCGAGGACGAAGGCTGGATCGACATGCAGGTCCAGTACCTCATCAACGAGCGGACGGCCGGCTCGAAGGACCTCACCGTGGGTCGCACGGTCCTCCCGCCGGGCGCCCGGCACGACCGGCACCTCCACACCGACGGCGACGAGTTCCTGGTGGTGATGTCGGGGCGTGGCGAGATCCACACCAACACCGGACGTGAGCCCTCGCAAGCAGGTGACGTCATCTTCACCCCGCGCGGCAACTGGCACGGATTCGTCAACACCGGCGAGGAGGACGTCGTGCTGATCTGGGGCTGGGGCGGGGCCGGCTCGCTCGCGGCCGCCGGCTATGCCCTGCCCGCCCCCGGAGACACCTTCGAGGACGAATGAGCCTGCCACGCGAGCACCCGGTCGACCCGCGCGTGCTGCGGGGCACCCGAGCGATGTTGGCGCTGCGCGACCAGGACATCTCCCGTGGTGACCGCCCCCTGGGGTGGAAGGCGGCCTTCGGCTCGCCGAGCGGCATGGCGGCGCTCGGGCTCGACCACCCGCTCGTGGGCTACCTGACCGAGAGCCGCCGGATCGACCCGGGCACGTCGATCCTGCTGGAGGGCTGGACCCGTCCGGTGCTGGAGGCAGAGGTGGCCGTGCACCTCGCCGACGACCTGCCGGCCGGGGCGACCCGGACGGAGATCCGGGCGGCCATCGGCGGACTCTCCGCCGCCATCGAGGTCGCCGACGTGGACCCGCCACCGACCGACGTGGAGGTCATCCTGGGCGGCAACATCTTCCACAGGCACGTGATCCTCGGCGACCTGAGAGCCGGGCGCGACGACCTGGACGGTCTCGCGGCCCGGGTGATGCGTGACGATGTCGAGGTCGCCCACGCCCACGACCCCGAGGCCCTGACCGGCCGGCTTCACGACGTGCTGGCTGCGCTCGCGGTTCGTCTGGCCGCCGTGGGGGAGCAGCTGCGCGCAGGCGACGTGGTCATCACCGGGTCGATGGTCCCTCCCCTCGACGTGGCGGCCGGCGAACGGCTCCTTGTCGACGTCGTCGGCCTGGGCCAGGTCGACGTCTCCTTCGTCTGAGTGGTCGGCGCCGCTCGGCGGATCAGTCCTCGACGCTCGCGGACGATGCGCTGGTGACGGTGCCGCCGAAGTACATCTGGGCGATGTCGGGGTCGTCGAGGATCGACTGGGCGTCGCGCTGGGTGATCACCCGCCCGCTCTCCATGACGATGCCGTCGGTGGCCATCCGCATCCCGAACCGCACGTTCTGCTCGACGATCAAGATCGTCTTGCCGCTCTCGCGCAGCAGCATCACCGAGTCGTAGAGCGTCTGCAGGGCCTTGGGGTCCAGTCCCAGCGACGGCTCGTCGAGAAGGAGAAGCACCGGGTCGAGCATCAGCGACCGGGCGAACTCCACCATCCGGCGCTGCCCGCCCGACAGGTTGCCTGCGCTGTCGTTGGCACGATCGGCGACGATCGGGAACAGCTCGGCGACCTCGTCGTAGCGCTTGGTGACCAGGGTCTTGTCGCGTCGCTTGATGTAGGCACCGAGCAGGACGTTCTCCCGCACGGTCATGTTGGGGAAGAGCGCGTTGGCCTGCGGCACCTGGGAGATGCCCTTCTCCAGGATCTGAGCGGCGTCGCAGGTGTCGATGCGCTCACCGAGCAGGTGCACCTCGCCCAGACGCGGGGTGAGCAGCCCGCTCACCGTGCGCAGCACGGTGGACTTGCCGGCGCCGTTGGGCCCGACGATGCAGGCGATCGAGCCCTTCTCGACGGTGATGTCGACGCCCTGGAGGACATCACCACCGCCGTAGCCGGCCACCACTCCGGTCATCGTGAGCATCAGCGCACCACCTTGGGCTCGAGTGTGAAGTCGTCACCGAGGTAGGCGTCGATCACGGCCGGGTCGTTCTGGATCGCGTCAGGCGTCCCGGTCGCCATCGTGCGACCGCGTGCCAGCACGTGGATCGGGTCGCACAGGCCCAGCACGAAGGGCATGTTGTGCTCGACGATGAGGAAGGTCTTCCCGTAGGAGTTGAGCTCGCGAATGATGTCGCCCATCCGCTCGATGAGCACCGGGTTGATGCCGCCGGCCGGCTCGTCGAGCAGGATCAGCTTGGGGTCGAGCATCAGCACCTGTGCGAGCTCGACGAGCTTCTGCTGACCGAAGGAGAGCGCCTCGGCCTTCTGGTCGCGGAAGGCACGCATCCCGACGAACTCCAAGAGCTCCTCGGCATCCGAGGCCTCCTTGCCGCTGACCGCGATGCGGCCGAGCTGGGCCAGGCTGAACGTGCGCTGGACGGCGACGACGTTCTCCAGCACGGTCATCTCGCCGAAGAGCCGGGTGATCTGGAAGGTGCGTCCGAGACCGGCGTGGGCGCGGTTCCACGGCGAGGTGCCGTCGAGGCGACGACCGTCGAAGTGGATCTCGCCGGCGTCCGCGCGGATCGTGTCGGTCAGCAGGTTGAACACGGTGGTCTTGCCCGACCCGTTGGGTCCGATGAGCCCGGTGATGGAGCCGTCAGGTACGACGAACGAGCAGTCATCGACCGCCTTGAGTCCGCCGAAGTGCTTGGTCAGTCCCTTGACCTCGAGCAAGGCCCGGTCCGGCAGCGCCGACCGGTCGACCAGCTGGACCCGGTCGGTCAGGGAGGCGAGGCTGCCACCGGTGCCGATCCGGGCACCGACGAGACCGGCCTTGCCGCGGGTGCGGCGCCCCTCGAGGAAGGACTCGATCGCGGGCAGCAGACCCTTGGGCAGGAAGATCACGACCAGGACGAGGAGGCCGCCGAAGAGGAACAGGCGCGTGTTTCCACCGCCCAGGTTGTTGTTGGCGATCTCGTTGAGCGGCTCGATCAGGAACGCGCCGACGACCGGGCCCCACAAGGTGGCCTTGCCGCCGATGAGCAGCGACAGCACGATCTGCACGCTGATCAGGATCGAGAACATGCCACGCGGGTCGATGAAGGTCAGGTAGTAGCCGTAGACCGCGCCGGCCATGCCGACGAAGATCGTGCTGGCCACGAAGGCGATGATCTTGTCGACCGGCAGGTTGATGCCGATCGTGGCGGCCTTGGTCTCGTCCTCGCGGATCGCGATCAGGCCCATCCCGAGCTTGGTGCGCCGGATCCACCACGTCATCAGCACCTGAGCGGCCAGGATCGCCACGAGTGCGTAGTAGAACGGCCAGTTGATGAAGTCGCGGTCCCAGCTCGGCAGCGGCAGCGTGAGCCCCGCCGTACCGTTGGTGACCGAGACCCAGTTGACCGCGATCACCTGCACCAGGAACAAGAACGCGACCGTGATGATGACGAAGGACGGACCGCGCGACCGCAGCGACACGAACCCGAGCACGAGCGCCACCACGGCGGTGACCAGGCCCGCGACCGGCACCCACACCCACGCAGTCACGTCGGGCATCCGGGCGGCGAGCACCCCGACGGTGTAGCCGCCGATGCCGACGAAGGCGCCCTGCCCCAGTGACACGTAGCCGGCGAAGCCGGTGATCACGTTGAGCCCGCTCGCCCCGACGGCGAAGACCAGGGAGAGGATCACCATGTTCTGGTAGTAGGCGTCGTCGTTGAGCAGCGGGAAGAGCACCAGCAGCACCGCGCCGAGCAGGGCGAAGCCACGTCCGATCCAGAGAGGCGAGGGCCATCTCGACGTCACGACCGCGGCCTCGTCTGCGGGCGCGGCTTCGGGGGTGGCCGCACTCATGCTGCCACCGTGTCCTCTCGCAGGCGGGAGCCGAGCAGGCCCTGGGGCCGGATCAGCAGCACGGCGAAGACGATGGCGTAGGGGACCGCCGTCGCCCACGAGGGTGAGACGTAGGCGGCTGTCAGGGTCTCGGCGACGCCGAACATCAAGGCTCCCAGGATGGCTCCGTTGAGGCTGCCCATGCCGCCGAGAACGACGATGGCGAGCAGCCGGGCGATCCACTGGTAGTGGGCACCGGGGACGAAGGGATAGAGCACGCCGACGATGGAACCGCCGGCGCCGGCGGCAGCGATGCCGATCGCGAACACCAGCGCCGAGACGGCCGCGATCTTGATCCCGACCAGCTCCGCCCCGGCCGGGTTCACCGCGGAAGCGCGGATCGCCCGGCCGAGCCAGGTCTTGGTGAGGATCACCCAGAGGATGGTCAGGACCAGAACCGCGACCACGCCACCGAACACCTGAGCCTTGGGCAGGAACAGCCCACCGAGCAGGAACGACTCGTCGGCGTAGGAGGGACGGATGGCGGTCGAGTTGTTCCCCCAGATGACGCCCATGGTCGCCTCGAGCACGAGCGCGAGGCCGAACGTGAGCAGCACCGTCGAGGACATCGGTGCGGTGCGGATCGGAGCGACCACCAGCTTGTAGGTCACCCATCCGATACCGAAGATCACCGGGGTGGTGATCACGATGGCCAGCAGGGGGTCGATCCCCAGCCCGCTCCACAGCGAGTAGGTGATGAAGGCGGCGAGCATCAGGAATGCTCCGTGGGCGATGTTGATCACCCGCATGACCCCGAAGATCAGGGTCAGCCCGCCGGCCACCAGGGCGTAGACGCCGCCGAGGAGCAGGCCGAGGATCAGGTTCTGGACCAGCTGGGTCATCAGCCGGCGCCGCCCGGCATCCAGCCCTTGACCAGCTCGTCGGAGGTTGCGAACTCCTCCGGGAGGACGAACTCCACGCCGTCACCTTGCCACTGGCCGATCAGGAAGTCACCGTTGGGTGAGCCGTCCTCGTTCCAGTCCAGCTCACCGAGGATGGTCTCGACGGTGGTGTCGCGCAGGAACTGCGCCATCGCCTCTTGGTCGTCGACACTGCCGACCTCCTCGACCGCGGCCTGGAGCACCTGGCCGGCTGCGAAGGCGTCGGCGGCGTCCTCGGGCACCTCGGCGGTGCCGTACATCTCCTCGTACTTCGCCACGAACTCGGCGTTGCCCGGGGTGTCTGCGGAGGGCGCGTGGCTGATGCCGAACATGATGCCTTCGGTGTTCTCGGCGCCGATGGCCTCGGCGTACTGCCCGCCGAGGGACGGGGCCGTCGTCTGGTAGAGCCACGCGGGCGTGAAGTCGGCCTTGAGCATGGAGCGGACCAGGCCGACGCCGTCCTCGAAGACCGCACCGTGGACGACCACGTCGGGGTTCTTTGCCTTCATCGCGTTGACGATGGTGTCGAAGTTCTTCGTGTCGATCGCGTAGGTCTCCTCGTAGACCGTCTCGATGCCGGCCTCCTCGAGGATTGCCTGCACGCCGGCGACGTTGGGCGCGGCGAACGGGTCGTCGATCGTCGGGTAGGCGGCGGTCGTCGGGCGCTCACCCTCGGGCAGTCCCGCGATGTACTCACCGAACAGCTTGCCCTGCTTGTCGGCGGTGGCCTGCTGGGCGAAGAAGAGATACTCGAAGCCGCGGCTGAACATCTCCGGGGAGCCACCGGCCGGCTCGACGTAGAGCATCTGGTTGCGCTCGGCGACCGCGGACGCGGGCAGGTTGAGCAACGAGGAGAAGGTCCCGAGGAGGAGGTCCACCTTGTCCTGGCTGATCAGCGCGTTGTAGTCGGCGACGATGGTGTTCTGGTTGGACGCGTCGTCCTTGATCACGAGCTCGACGTCACGGCCGAGCAGGCCGCCGTCCGCGTTGACCATCTCCTGCCAGACCTTGTAGCCCTCCTCGGCCGCCTTGCCGGGCTGGGAGAACTCGCCGGTCAGGGGCAGCGACGTGCCGATGCGGATCGGCTCGGACGAGCCGCCCTCGTCGCCGCCGCCGCCGGCACTTCCGCCGTCATCCGAGCTGCCGCCGCAGGCAGCCAGCGCGAGCACGAGGGCACTGGACAGGGCCGCGGCTTTCCAGCCACGACCGATGGAGACTTGCGACATACTTCCTCCTCGGTGATCCGCAATCGATTGCGGTTCCTCGCAGTCTTGTGAAGCACGACACAGTCTGTCAAGCACATCGGGGCAACGTTTTGTGCAAAGCCTCGTCAGGACGCACGGATCGGCTCGCCGGGACCGCCCGAGCCGCCTCTGGCGAGCAGGGCGACGGCTCGACCGCTCAAGGATTCGGCGCGCGCCAGCCGGGCCACCTCTTGCAAACGAGTGCATCGTGCGGCAGCCTGAGCGCGACCCCAGGAGGAAGCCATGCCCGAGCCCACCACCCTCAGCCGAGGCGCCCTCCCCGACGAGGTGGAGGTCGTGGTGATCGGCGCGGGTCACAACTCCCTCGTGTGCGCCGGCTATCTCGCCGCCGCCGGCCTGCAGGTGCTGGTGCTCGAGGCGTCGGCGGCCGTGGGCGGAAACACCCGCACCGAGCCGCTGACCCTCCCGGGGTTCGCTCACGACTCCTGCTCGAGCGCGCACGTGCTCATCCAGAACAACCCGCTCATCCGCGACGACGAGCTCGGTCTGGTCGGCCGCTACGGTCTGACCTACCTCACCACCGACCCAGCCGTCGTGATGCCGCTGCCCGACGGCGACACCCTGGTGATGCGCCCCGACCTGGAGGCGACCTGCGACGAGGTGGGCCGGTTCTCCGCCCGCGACGCCTCGGCACTGCGCAGCCTCATGGGCGAGTGGCAGGACGGACTCGCAGGTGCGCACGGCCGCTGGAGCTCGGCGCTGCCGCCACGTCGGGACGAGGCCACCGCTCGCTACCTCGCGCTCCGTGCCCGCAGCGCGTGGGACGTCGTACACGAGAGGTTCGAGCACCCGGTGGTGCGCAACTTCGTGCTGTGGCTGGCGATGGCCACCATCCAGGATCCGCGCCGGCCGGGCACGGGCTTCCTGCCGTCGTCGCTGACCGGTGGTCGTCTCTCCTTCGGCTGGACCACCCCGGTCGGCGGCAGCCAGGCCCTGCCCGACGCGCTGGTCCGGCTCGTCGAGGACCACGACGGGCGGGTGGTCTGCTCCGCGCCCGTCGCGTCGATCGAGGCATCCGCCGACGGCGTCCGATCAGTGCGGACGACCGACGGGCGCTCCGTGCGGGCGACGCGGGCCGTCGTCGCGGGGAACCACCTCGCCCAGCTGCCCGGCATGCTCGAGGGCATCGAGGTGCCCGACGACCTGGGTCGCGCTCGCGATACCTGGCGGCCGGGCCTCTCGGTCTTCGCCCTGCACGCCGCGCTCGCCGACAACCCGACCTTCGGGTCGTCCGGGATCCGCAGCGCCGCCGCCGGCTTCGGCACCGCGGCCGGCTACGCCGCCCAGATCGACGCCCACCAGCGCGGCGAGACCGACACGACCGACCCCTGGCTTCTCGTGGTCGACCAGGCGGTCGTGGACCCGTCCCGCGCACCAGCGGCCGGTGGGGCGACGTTCAAGATCCTCACCATCGCGCCGTACACGCGCGCCGACGGTCGCGACTGGGCCGAGGCCAAGCAGGAGCACGGCGAACGGCTGCTCGACATCGTCCGTGCCAGGGCGGGCGGGCTCGGTGAGGCCGACATCCTCTCGTGGCGCGCCGAGTCCCCGCTCGACGTGGCGGCGCACAACCCGTTCAACCTGGGCGGCTCCTGCCACGGCGGGGAGTTCCTCGTCGACGGCGACGTGATCCCCGGCTGGCCGACCTACCGCACCGAGGTGCCGGGACTGTTCCTCACCGGCGCGACCACCCATCCGGGCGGCTCCGTCTCGGGGCGCCCCGGACGCAACACCGCCCGGGTCGTGCTCACCGATCTGGGGCTGGACCCGCTGACGGTGATGGGTCCCGGGTAGCCCCCGATATCGGTAGGTGGCGCGCGGACGATCGCCGGCGCGCCACCTACCGATATCGGAGGTCCCTGCTCAGGCGAGGATCCGCACCGGGTGCTCCAGGAGCGTGACGAGGACCCGCATCCAGCGCGCGGCCACGACCCCGTCGACCGGGCGGTGGTCGACCGACAACGTGACCCGCAGGACCTTGCCGGGCACCACGGAGCCCGCCTCGACGACCGGCTCCTCGGTGACCGCTCCGACCGCGAGGATCGAGGCCTGTGGGGGGTTGATGATCGCCGAGAACTCCTCGGTGCCGAACATGCCGAGGTTGGTCACGCTGACAGAGCCACCCACCAGCTCCTCCTGACGGAGCCGGCCCGCCCGGGCACGCTCGACCAGGTCGCGGGACGTCGTCGCCAGCGCGGTGACCGAGAGGTTCCCGACGTCACGCACGACAGGGGTGAGCAGACCGCGGTCGGTGGCCACGGCGACGGCGACGTCGACCGACGCGAAACGCCGGACGGCATCGTCGGTCCACACCACGTTCATCTCCGGCACCGCGAGGTGGGCCGCCGCGACCGCCTTCACGATGAGGTCGTTGAGGCTGACCACGACCTCGGCGCCGTCGTTGAGCTCGGACCGGAGCGCCAGCAGAGGCTCGGCACGGATGCGCGCGCGGACGTAGAAGTGGGGCGCGCTCTGCTTGCTCTGGGTCAACCGGGCCGCGGTGATCCGACGGATCCTGGAGTGCGGCACGTCCTCGTACGCCGCAGGCAGGCCGGCGTCGGGCGTGTCCCGAGTGCGCTCGGGCTCGACCGGCCGGGAGCCGCGGCCGGCGACGACGCGCTCCACGTCACGGCGCAGGATCCGCTGCCGCGGCCCGGTGCCGTCGATCTCCTCGACCGGGATCCCGGCCTCCTTGGCGAGCTTGCGCGCCAGCGGGCTGGCGAAGACGCGGCCGTTGGCGGTGGTCTCGACAGGCTCGACCACCCGGGACGGCTCGACCACCCGGGACGGCTCGACCACCCGGGACGGCTCGACGGAGGGCGCGGACGGACCGGTCGACGCGGTGCCACCTTCGGGATCGGGCACCGGCTCGGGGACGTCTCGTCGAGCAGGCGCGGCGGTGGCGACCGTCTCCGAGACACCCAGCTCGGCCAGCAGCGCGGCAAGGTCCGAGACCTGCTCGCCGGGGTCACCGATCACGGCGATCGGCGCGCCGACCTCGACCTGGGAGCCGGGCGGGACCAGGGTCTTCAGGACCACACCGGCACCCTCGGCCTCGACGTCCACGACCGCCTTCTCGGTCTCGACGGTGGCCAGGGTGTCCGCTGCGGCGAAGTCGACGTTCTCTGCGACGGACCAGTCCGAGAGGACGGCCTCGGAGGCGTTGGCCGCGACCTCGGGCATCCGGAGCAGGCGGGCCATCTCAGTACTCCTTGATCTCGGCGAGGGCCGCGACGACCTCGTCGGTCTGCGCGATGGCAGCCCGCTCGAGCACCTTGCTGATGCTGGGCGAGGCCTCACCGCCGGTGACCCGCCACACGGGCGCATCGAGCAGGTCGAAGAATCGTCGGGTGATCTCGTCCGCGAGCCAGCCGCCGTAGGAGGTGCCGACAGCACCTTGCTCGGCGACGAGCACCCGGTTGGTCTTGGTGATGCTCGCCTCGATCGTCTCCCAGTCGATGCTGGCGCGGTCGAGCCAGCGGAGGTCGATCACCTCCGCGTCGAGCTGGCCGTACCGCTCCACGGCCTCGAGCACGTAGGGCACCATCGCCAGGTAGCTGATGACGGTGACCTGCGAGCCCTCGCGACGGACGGCTGCCTTGCCGACGGGCAGGCAGTAGTCGAGGTCCTCGACCGGTCCGGGACCCGAGGTGTTGTAGAGGTCGACGTGCTCCAGGACGACGACGGGATCCTGGCAGCGCAAGGCGCTGTTCATCAGGCCGACGTAGTCGTAGGGAGTCGTCGGGGCGACGATCCGCCAGCCGGCCGACGTGGCGAAGACCCCGGCCGGATCCATCGAGTGCTGGGAACCGTAGCCGGTGCCCATGGCGACCTTGCTGCGCAGCACCAGGGGTACGGCGCCGTCACCGCCGAACATGTGCCGCGCCTTGCCGATCTGGTTGAACAGCTGGTCGGCCGCGACCCACATGAAGTCGGCGTACATGAACTCGACGACGGGGGTGAAGCGTCCGTCCAGCGCGATGCCACCGGCCAGGCCGGCGAAGGCGTTCTCGGCGATCGGGGTGCCGAGGATGCGGCCAGGGAACCGGTCTGGCAGTCCCCGGGTGGCGCCGTTGGTGCCGCCGTTGAGCCGGTGGACGTCCTCGCCCATCACGACGACGCCGTCGTCGGTCTCCATCCGACGGCCCATCACGGCCGCGACGGCCTCGATGAACTTCTGCTCCTCGACCTCGACGGCGTGGCCGACCGGTGAGACGACCGGCGCGTCGTCGAACTCGCTGAGGTCGCCGCGCACACCCACGTCGGCGTAGGAAGGGTCGGGCCACTCCTCGGCGCGGATCCGGCGCTGGCCGGGCTTGCCGTCGGGCACCGGCTCGAGCAGCACCTCGCCCAGGGAGGTCATCGTGGCCTTCGCGATCTCGACGCTCCTGGCCAGCTCGGCCGAGCTCATCAGACCGCGCCGCTCCAGGTGGCCGGCGGTCTGGGTGAGCGGGTCCCGGGCCCGCCACTCCCGCTCCTCCGCCTTGTCGCGGTAGCCGAACGCCGACCCGGGGAAGCCGCCGTTCTGGTGGAAGAAGCGGTAGGTGTCGGCCTCGACGACGGCGGGTCCGTTGCCGGCGCGCATGTGGGCGACGGCCTCGGACATGGCCAGGTAGGTCGCGAGTGGGTCCATGCCGTCGACCTTCCAGCTCGCGATGCCGAAGCCGGGGCCGCGACCGGAGAGCCGAGGCTCGCCGGTGGCCTCCTCCACCGATGTGGACACGGCGTAGCGGTTGTTCTCGACGAAGAAGCAGACCGGCAGCTTCCAGGCGGCCGCGAGGTTGAAGGACTCCAACGTCGAGCCGATGTTGATCGCACCGTCCCCGAAGTAGGTCACCGAGACCGCGTCGGTGCCGGCCTGCCGGTGCGCCCAGCCGAAGCCCGCCGCCTGCGGGACGCCTCCGCCGACGATGGCGTTGGTGCCCATCGCGCCGGCTTCCTTCCACTGCAGGTGCATCGAGCCTCCGCGACCATGGCTCCAGCCGCGGTCGAGGCCGCAGATCTCGGCGAGCGTGCGCAGCAGCACCTCGCGCACCTGGTCGGTCGGCTCGGCGAGCGGGTCGAGCGCCTTGGGCTCGACGTGGTGCAGTGCCTTGGCCAGGAACTGGTGGTGGCCGCGGTGCGATCCGTTGACCGAGTCGTCGCTGGTCAGCGCGAGCACCGACCCGACGGCTCCGGCCTCCTGACCGATGCTGGAGTGGGCGGGACCGTGGATCAGCCCTGCGCCTGCCAGCTCGAGGACGTACTCCTCGAACGTGCGCACCCACACCAGCTGGGCGTAGATCGTGCGGAGCAGGTCGGGGTCGGCGGCGTCCCAGTCGGCCTGGGTGGCGACGACCTCGATCCAGGGCGCGGCGGGTTCGAGCCGGCGGTGCTCGGGCATGGCGATCTCCCTGGTCGATGGCACGGATGAGTGGGGGTCCCGCCCTCACGATGACACAGCTTTGGATCCAATGTCGAGAGATCCGGCGTGACCGTCGACATAGGCGCGCCTGATGTGGTTGAGTTGTTGGATCCAGACCGTCGTCAGGCGGGACGTACCGATCGACCACTCCTGGAGGACCACGGATGGGACTGCCCGGGCTGCGCCGGCTCGACCACGTCGGCTTCACGGTCCCCGACCTCGACGCGGCGCACGCCTTCCTTGTCGACGTGATCGGCTGCGAGTACCTCTACTCCCTCGGCCCGTTCAGCGCCGACGACGACTGGATGGCCCGGCACCTGCACGTGCACCCGCGCGCCGAGATGGTGGAGAACCGCTGGTTCCGGCTCGGCGACCAGGCCGTCCTCGAGGTCTTCCACTACCGCTCCCCCGACCAGCGCGAGGCGATGCCCCGCAACAGCGACGTCGGTGGCCACCACCTCGCGCTGTACGTCGACGACCTCGACGCCGCGATCACGCACCTGCGCGCACACGACGTGGAGGTCCTCGATGGCCCGACCGCGAGCAGAGGGCCGGCAGAGGGCAACCGCTGGATCTACTTCCTCAGCCCGTGGGGCATGCAGTTCGAGCTGGTCTCCTACCCCGGCGGCAAGGCCTTCGACCGCGCGTCCCGGGTGGTCGAGCCTGTCGAGACCACATCAGGCGGCACCTCCGTGACCGGAGGAGGATCGCCCTCATGACCACCTCGATCACCACCCCCGAGCCTGTCGTCGGCGCCGCGAGCGCGCGGATCGCCGATCACCTGCGGGAGGCGATCCTGCGAGGGGACCTGCGCCCCGGTGACCGGATCCGGCAGGAGGAGGTCGCCGAACGCTTCGGGGCCAGCCGGCTGCCGGTGCGCGAAGCGTTGCGGATGCTGGAGGCGGAGGGGCTCACCGAGCACGAGACCCACAAGGGCGCTCGGGTGCCGAGGCTCTCGCAGCACGAGGTCGAGGTGATCTACCAGATGAGGGAGCGGCTCGAGCCCCTCGCCATCATCGAGAGCCTGTCCGGCCTCACCACCGCCGACCTGGCCCGGATCGAGGACGTCCAACGCCAGATCGAGGCCGACGACGACGTGGACCGGTTCCTCGAGCTCGACCGCGAGTTCCACCTGCTCACCTACACGGCCTGCACGATCGATCCGCTGATGTCGATGGTGCGGCGACTGTGGAACTCCACCCAGCACTACCGCCGGGCGTTCGTGCAGCTCTCCGGCCCGGGTCGGATGTGGGTGGTCAACGCCGAGCACCGCCTGATCCTGGACGCGGTCGAGCGGCACGACCCGGTCGACGCCGAGCGGCACCTGACCGGCCACATCCGCCGCACCCGCACCGCCCTGGCCCAGCACCCCGAGGTCTTCGACGTCCCCGGAGCACGCCGATGACCGACCTGAGCGTCAACGGCCTCCGCGTCTCGGTCGACGCCGATCCCGACACCCCGCTGCTGACGGTGCTGCGCGAGGACCTGGGACTGCTCGGCAGTCGCTTCGGTTGCGGACTCGGGCTGTGCGGCGCCTGCTTCGTCAATCTCGACGGCACCGTCGTCCCTTCCTGCGACACCCCCCTGTGGCAGGCGGAGGGAAAGCAGGTCGTCACTGTCGAGGGTCTCTCCAGCGAGGGTCGCCCCCACCCCGTGCAGCAGTCGCTCCTGGACCGCCAGGCCGCCCAGTGCGGCTTCTGCATCTCCGGCATCGTCGTCCGCGCGGCCGCCCTGCTCCAGGACGATCCCCGACCCGACGAGGCGGCCGTGGTGGAGGCGCTCGACGGCAACCTGTGCCGCTGCGGGGTCCAGCGCCGGATCGTCGAGGCGGTCGTGGCCGCGGGAGCCGAGCACCCATGACCACGGCGCAGTCCCTCGACGTGCCCGCCCACATCGCGGCCAACCCACGGCTGGGCTCGTGGATCTCGTTCACCGACGACGGCCGGATCGGGGTGCGCGTCGGGAAGGTCGAGCTCGGGCAGGGCATCCTCACGGCGCTCGCCCAGATAGCAGCCGACGCCCTCGGCGTCCCGGCCGACGCGATCGTGATGCACGCCGCCCACACGGGTCTGGGTCCCGACGAGGGCCTGACGGCGGGCAGCCTGTCGACGGCCCAGTCCGGTCCGGCCCTGCGCCACGTCGGGACCGTCGTGCGTGACCTCGTCGCCAGGGAGGCCGTAGACCGTCCAGAGGCGTCGTTCCTCGACCTGGCCGGCCGCATCGACCTCGACACCGACCTCACCACCTGGACCCCCTCCACCTCCACCTCGGCGCCGGTACGCCGGGTCGTCGGCACCGACCTGGCGCGACTCGACCTGCCCGACAAGGTGCTGGGCCGTCCGCGCTACATCGGGGACCTGCGGCCCGCGGGTCTGCTCTTCGGCCGCGTCGTCCGGCCACCGTCGGTGGGCGCGCGACTCATCGCGGTCGACGCAGCTCCATTCGACGGGCAGGTCGTGCGCGACGGCTCCTTCCTCGGTGTTCTGTGTGCGAGCGAGGCGGCAGCCGACGCCACGACGGCCAGGCTCCGCGCCGCCGCCAGCTGGGAGGAGCGGGACCTGCTGCCCGACGAGGACGACCTCGACTCCTTCCTGAGGGCCGGGCCCCACGTCGACCTGGACCTCCTCGACGAGCCGGGCGCGCCCCCGCCCCTGGGCACCACCGACGGCACCACCACGCGGGCCTCCTACACCCGTCCGTTCCTGGTCCACGGTTCGATCGCGCCGAGCTGCGGCGTCGCCCAGTGGTCGCAGGACGGGACCTCCGTGCACGTGTGGAGCCACAGCCAGGGCATCCACAAGCTGCGTGACGCCATCGCGCAGGCCCTCGCCCTCGACCCCTCCTCGGTCACGGTCGAGCACGCGGAGAACGCCGGCTGCTACGGCCACAACGCCGCTGACGACGCCGCTTTCGACGCAGTGCTGCTGGCCCGGGAGGTGCCCGGGCGTCCGGTGCAGGTGCGGTGGAGCCGGCGTGACGAGCTGGCCTGGGGTCCGCTCGCCTCGGCGATGTCGGTCGACCTGGCGGCCACCCTCACGGACGGACGCATCACCGGCTGGGGGCACGCGGTGTGGAGCCAGGGGCACACCTCGCGACCCGGCTACTCCGGGGTCCCGGGACTCCTCGCCGGCCACCACCTCGCCGAGCCGCTGCTCGCGCCGGCCGCCTCCGACCCTCCTCCCGCTGCCGGTGGCGGCACCACCCGCAACGCCGTGCCGATCTATGACGTCGGCCCTCGCCGTGTCACCGGCCACCGGCTGAGCGTGACCCCGCTGCGCACCTCGGCGATGCGTGCCCTGGGCGCGTTCACCAACGTGTTCGCGATCGAGTCGTTCATGGACGAGCTCGCCGAGGTCGCCGGCACCGACCCGCTCGACTTCCGGCTCTCGCACCTGAGCGACCCGCGCGCGGTGGCCCTCCTCGAGCGGGTGCGCGAGGTCTCGGCATGGGGCACCGACCTGCCCGAGGACACCGGCCGCGGCCTGGGGTTCGCCCGCTACAAGGACAAGGGCGCCTACTGCGCGGTCGTCGCCGAGGTCTGCGTCGACCACGAGGTCCACGTCCGCCGCCTGACCATCGCCGTCGACGTCGGACTGGTCGTCAACCCTGACGGCGTGCGCAACCAGATCGAGGGCGGCGCCACCCAGGCGACGTCGTGGACCACCAAGGAACGGGTCCGCTTCGACCGACGCCGGATCACCAGTGACGACTGGGAGTCCTACCCGATCCTGCGCTTCGCCGAGGCCCCGTTGCTCGACGTGCACCTCCTCGATCGGCCCGACCTGCCCTCTCTCGGAGCCGGCGAGGCCGCCCAAGGACCGACCGCCGCCGCCATCGCCAACGCCGTGCACGCCGCCCTCGGGGTGCGGGTGCGCGACCTCCCCCTGACGGCCGAGTCCGTCGTCCGTGCCATCGACTCAACCCAGTGACACCAGCGGAAGGAAACGAACATGACAGGTCCCCGGATCTCCTACGTCCCCCTCGAGCAGATGGACGAGCGCATGCAGGCCGAGATGCACCGCTGCGCGCGTGAGGGCACGCCGCGACCGGAGAGCAGTGCGGTGCGCGCCCACGTGCCGGAGGCGTTCTGGGCCTTCGCCGACCCGTGGGACAAGATGTTCCGCAACGGCGTGCTCGACCACGCCATCAAGGAGCTGTGCCGGGTCTACATCTCGCGCACGGTGAAGTGCGAGTTCTGCGGCAACCAGCGCTCGGTCAAGGGCAGCACCGAAGGACTCGTGGAGCAGCAGTACGACGACCTGCTCAACTTCGAGAAGTCCGACCGCTACGACGACCGCCAGAAGGCGGCGCTGGCCTACGCCCAGGCGATCGCGTGGAACGAGGACGACCGCGATGGCCTCTGGTCGCGCCTGCACGCCCACTTCACCGAGCCGGAGCTGGTCGAGCTCGGCTGCTGCATCGCCTTGACCTTCGGCCAGCAGAGCTGGATCCGGTTGCTCGACATCGACCACCACCAGTACATGGCCGGCACCTCCGCCTCGATGGCCCCCGGCTTCGAGTCGGCCGAGGAGCTCGCCGAGTCCAAGGCCAAGGAGGACTACTGGGCCACCCAGTGACCCGCGGTCACACGCGGCCGCGCATGCACCACGCGGTCGCGGCCAGCTCGAACGGCGGCTCCGGCAGCAGCTCGCGGCAACGCTCCAGCAGTCGCTCACGCCCGGACTCGTCGAGGCGGGCGACGTAGGCTCCGGCCGGACCGACCCCGAGCGTGTAGGGCTGCCACCACTCCTCGACCGAGGCGAAGCCGACGTGCACGGTGAGCCGGTGCGGCTCCACACCTCGCAGACCGGCCCGCTCGGCCAGGCTCACCAGGTCGCCCTCCTCCGCCCCCGCCAGCCCGGACTCGTCGCGAGCGCCGGGGTCGAGGTCGCGCACTGCTCTCCAGTACGTCGAGAGGGGGCCGTCCTCGCCCGCGTGGTTCCACACCGACGCGAGCACCCGGCCCCCCGGGCGGGTCACCCGCGCCATCTCGCGCAGCCCGACCACCGGATCGCTCATGAAGTGCACGACGAGCTGCGCGAGGGCCGCGTCGAAGGAGTCGTCGTCGAAGGGAAGCTCCTCGGCCGGGCCCTGACGCACGTCCACGCCGGGCAGCCGCGCCCGGACCGCTGCCACGAAGGGGGCCGACGGGTCGATGGCCGAGACCCCGTCGGTGCCGAGCAGGCCGACGAGCGGAGTGGTCAGGGCCCCGGGTCCACAGCCCACGTCGAGGGCCCGGTCACCGGGAGCCAGCTCGGCCAGGTCGAGGAACGGAGTCGCCAGTGGTTGCGAGAACCGACCCATGAACTGGTCGTAGGCCTCTGCCGCGACGTCGAAGCTCACGTCGCGACGTTACGCCCGAGGTGTCCCTGCCGTCACCAGGTGACGGCGACGTACTTGGACTCCAGGTAGTCGAGCATTCCCTCATGGCCGCCCTCGCGGCCCAGGCCGCTCTGCTTGGTGCCACCGAACGGCGCGGCCGGGTCACTGACCAGCCCGCGGTTGAGTCCGATCATCCCGGCGTCGAGGGCCTCACTGAGCCTCAGGCCGCGGGCGAGGTCACCGGTGTAGACGTAGGAGACCAGGCCGTACTCGGTGTCGTTGGCCATCCGGACCGCCTCCGCCTCGTCGGTGAAGGTGACGATGGGGGCGACGGGGCCGAAGATCTCCTCCCCGAGGATCGAGGCGCCGTCGGGTACGTCGATCAGCACGGTCGGCTCGTAGTAGTAGCCCTCGCGCTCGGGACGGACGCCCCCGGTGACCACTCGCCCTCCGGCCTCGACCGTGCCGGACACGAGCTGGTGCACCTTCGCGGCGGCCTCCTCGTTGACGAGCGGACCCACCTGGGTGTCGTCCGACGTCCCGGGGCCGACCCTCAGCGCTGCCATCCGCTCGGCGAGACGTCGGCCGAACTCCTCGGCCACGGACGCCTCGACGTAGAACCGGTTGGCCGCGGTGCAGGCCTCGCCCGCGTTGCGCATCTTGGCGATCATCGCTCCCTCGATCGCCGCGTCGAGGTCGGCGTCGGCGAAGACCAGGAACGGCGCGTTGCCGCCGAGCTCCATCGAGCAGTTGATCACCTGGTCGGCCGCCTCCTTCAGCAGGATCCGGCCGACCTCGGTGCTGCCGGTGAAGGACAGCTTGCGCACCCGCGGGTCGTGCAGCATGGCGGAGACGACCGCGCCCGAGCGTCGAGCGGGGAGCACGTTGACGACCCCCGGCGGCACCCCTGCGTCGGTCAGGATCGTGGCCATCAGCAAGGCGGTCAGTGGTGTGTCGCTGGCCGGCTTGAGGATGACGGTGCACCCTGCCGCCAGGGCGGGCCCGATCTTGCGGGTGGCCATCGCCGCCGGGAAGTTCCAGGGCGTGACCAGCACGCAGATGCCGACCGGCTGGTGCAGCACCACGATCTTGTTGGCGCCCGCGGGGGCGGTCATCACGCTGCCGGCGCCGCGCACGGCCTCCTCGGCGTACCAGCGGAAGAACTCCGCGGCGTAGGCGACCTCACCGCGCGCGTCGGCAAGCGCCTTGCCGTTCTCCAGGGAGATCAGGTGCGCGAGCTCGTCGGCACGCGAGGTCATCAGCTCGAAGGCGCGACGCAGGATCTCCGAGCGCTCGCGCGGGGCTGTCGCGGCCCAGTCTGCCGCCGCCGCAGCTGCTGCGTCGACCGCTGCCATCGCGTCCTCGACGGTGCCGTCGGCGACGGTGGTCAACACCCTTCCCGTCGCGGGGTCGAGCACGTCGAAGCGGCCGCCGTCGGTGGCAGGGATCGCCTTGCCCCCGACGTAGAGGTCGGTCGAGAGGTCGCCGATCAGGTCCAGGCTGAAGTCGCCCATGGGTGTCTCCTCGTGGTTGCGGGGTCTCGACACTCTCGACCGCCGCGCGGTCAGTACGGGTTGGTGACGACCAGGTCCTGCGCCGGGAACAGGGTGAGGATGCGAGGGCCGTCCTCGGTGACCACGACCTCCTCCTCGATCCGGGCTGCGGAGAAGCCGTCTGTGGCCGGGCAGTAGGTCTCGAGCGCGAACACCATGCCCGGCTTGAGCTCGACCGGCTCCTTCATCGAGTTGAGGCGGGAGATGATCGGCCGCTCGTGCAGCCCGAGACCGAGACCGTGGGCGAACTGGAGCCCGAACGCCTCCATCTCGCTGTCGAAGCCGAACTCCTCCGCCTTCGGCAGCAGGGCCGCGATCTCGTCGGTGCCGACACCGGCCTTGATCCCGTCGAGACCGCGGTCCATCCACTCCCGCGCCTTGGTGTAGGCGTCGCGCTGCGCCGGCGTCGAGCTGCCGACGGCGAAGGTGCGGTAGTAGCAGGTGCGGTAGCCGTTGAAGGAGTGGATGATGTCGAAGAACGCCTGGTCCCCCGGTCGGATCAGCCGGTCGGTGAAGTTGTGCGGGTGCGGGTTGCACCGGTCACCGGAGATCGCGTTGACGGCCTCGACCTGGTCCGAGCCCATCTCGTAGAGGCGCTTGTTGGCGTGCGCGACGATCTGGTTCTCCCGGATGCCGGGCTTGAGCATCTCGACGATGTCCTGGTAGACGCCGTCGACCATCGCGGCCGCCTGGTTGAGCAGCATGATCTCGTCGGCGGACTTGATGCAGCGCGCGTCCAGCATGAGCTGCTGGGCATCGACCACACGCAGCCCCTGTCGCTCCATCTCGAAGAGGAACGGCGGCTCGATGAGGTCCACGCCGACGGGCAGGTCGGCCACGCCGGCCTCGACGAGCATCGACTTGATCTCGGTGACAGCCTCGGCCATCAACCCCACCGACGGCGCCACGGCACCTCGGAAGCCGAGGAAGCCGGCGCGATAGTTCTCCTCCGGCACCCACTGGGAGTACTTCTTGTGGTGCTTGACCGCCGATCCGAAGTCCCAGAGCACCGGGTCCCTGTCACGAGCGAGCAGGGCGTAGCGGATCATCTTGTCGCCGAGGGCGCCACCGATCCAGGTCTGCGTGGTGTAGCGGATGTTGTAGAAGTCGAAGAGCAGGAAGGCTCCGCACTCGCTGGTCTCGAGGGCCTCCTTGGCCCGGCCGATCCGGTAGTCGCGCAGCCGCGCGAAGTCGACCCGCTCCTCGTAGTCGACCCCCATGTGACCCGGCGCCGGCAACGGCGCTCTCCCTCGGGTCTGTCCGCCGGTGCTGGTCACGGCTCAGCCTGCCTGGTCGGCAGCGCCGAGCCCGTCGTCGACCTCGACGTTCTCGGGCTTGAGCTCCAGACCCGAGGCCGCCGCCTGGAGGTCGAGCAGGATGGCGAAGTCCTCCTCGATCCGCCCGCTGCCGACGCTGGCCTGCACCAGCTGGGCGGTCGCGGCGGAGATCGGCATCGGTACGTCGAGCCGGCGGGCTGCGGCCAGGCCGAGGTCGAAGTCCTTGCGCAGCAGGATCGGGGTGAACGTGGGGGTGTAGTCGAGGTTGACGAACGCCGGCGACTTGTAGCGCGTGAACACCGACCCCATCACCGAGTTGTTGAGGAACTCCAGGAAGAGGTGCCGGGGCACGCCACCCTTCTCGGCCAGCACGGTGATCTCGGCCAGGTTCTGGGTCACGACGCCCAGCATCAGGTTGTGGCAGATCTTGACCAGCCGGGCCAGGTCTCCCTCGCCGACGTAGGTGACCGACTTGCCGATGTGGTCCAGGAGCGGGGCGAACCGCTGGTAGGTCTCCTCGGGGCCCGACACCACCAGGGTGAGTCCACCGGACCGCACGACCTTGCCGTTGCCGCTGACCGGCGCGGAGAGGAAGTCGACGCCACGGGCCTCACAGGCCTCGCGCATCGCCGCTGACGACTCGGTCGAGACCGTCGAGCAGTCGACCACGGCCGCCGGCACGTGGTCGGGGTCGGCGATCAGCCCGCCCTCACCGAGCAGCACCTGCTCGAGGTCGCTCGGCGTCGACACCATGGTGAAGACCACGTCCAGGTCGCGCAGCTCGCTGATGGTGTCAGCGACGGTGCAGCCGAGCTCGGCGAGCGGCTCGGCCTTGGCCTTGGTGCGGTTCCACACGGTCATGTCGGTGCCCGCCCGCGCCAGCCGGGCGGCCATGGCGGCACCCATCCGGCCGGTGCCGATCCAGCCGACACGAGGTGCTGCGGAGGCGACAGAGTCATTCATGCGACAACCTTTGCAATCGTTTGTAATACGGTAGACGTCAGGTTCGGGCGGGGTCAAGCAGGCGACCGGCCAGCCAGTCGGCCGTCCGCGGGCGGTGCCAGGGAGCGACGTTGGCGCAACCGTGGTTGCCGTTCTCGAGCATGAGCAGCTCGACGGGTCCCGCGGCGGCCTGCCGGACCTTCTCGGCCTGCTCCCACGGGATCAGCCGGTCCAGGCGCCCGAAGACCAGCAACAGGGGCGCGACGATGTCGCCACCGACGTCGTCGAGCCCGAGGGTGTGCGCGATCGCTCGGGCCTCGTCGTCGTCGGCCGCTCCGGAGCGGACCTGGAAGGTGTGCCGGGTCAGCGGTGGCAGGCCGTCCCAGCACTCGCCGAAGTTGAAGGGGCCGGCCAGCGCCACGCACGCCGCGACCCGGTCGCCGAGCGCCGCGGCGACCCGCGGTGCGTAGTAGCCGCCGAGACTGACCCCCCACACCCCGAGCCGGGAACGGTCGACGCCGTCGAGGTCGCCGAGCGCGGACCAGA
Source organism: uncultured Actinomycetota bacterium (assembly GCA_963834315.1). Taxonomy (GTDB): domain Bacteria; phylum Actinomycetota; class Actinomycetes; order Propionibacteriales; family Nocardioidaceae; genus Nocardioides_B. The sequence continues at coordinate 31,640 of CAWIAY010000010.1, forward strand.
TCGCTTCGGCCACGGGTGCCCAGTCGCCGCGGATCGGCACGTCGTACTCCGCCTCACCCTGGCCCGGGCCGTCGACGCTCAGCGTCGCCAGGCCGCGGACCAGGAAGGTCTGCTCGGTGGTGCGCAGCTCCTCCTTGGTCGAGTCGAGCCCGGGGAGCATCACCACCACCGGGTGCGGCCCGTCCCCCTCAGGCAGCCGGAGGATCGCCGCGAGCTCGGTGCCCTCGAAGGGGATCGCGACCCGGCGACCGGGTGGATCGAGGTGCGGCAACGCGTCGTCGAGGCACGTCACGGCGCGCTGGTGCGCGGCCTTCATCTGATCCGGGTCGACGACGAAGACGAACTTCGCGAAGTGGTAGTAGACCGCTGCCTGCGCAAGGTGCTCGCCGGCGGAGCGGTGCCGGCCCTCCGCCAACGCCGCACGACCGAGCTCCTCGTGCTCCGCTGCCACCGCGACCCAGGCGGCGCACCAGTCCTCCCAGCGCTCCAGACCGCCGGTGACACGCTCGAAGTCGGCCACGGTGACGCCGTTCACCGTGAAGCGCGGCCCCCAGTGGGCTACGGCGGACGCGACGAGCGGATCGTGCTGGGCCATCGGTCGAACCTTCCTCCGACGTGGCGCGGGAACTCCCGCGTGTGGACTGCAAACGAGTGCAGCCTTGACCATCAGAGGCGTCCGTGTCAAGTACCGTCGCCGGGCCGAATGCCCTGCCAGCGGCACGAAACGCCTGGTCGGCAACTCTCTGCAAACGAATGCAGATGCGCTAGCCTGCACTCGATCCTGCGTCGACGTCAGAGGAGTCCCCATGGCCGCCGGTCCTGCCGAGCCCACCCAGATCGTGGTCGGCTCGTTCACCCCGTCGGTGCTGCTCGACGTCGCCCGCGCGACCGGACATCTCGACGAGGCCGGCCTGTCGGTGACCGAGGTGGCGGTCACCTCGTCTCCGGGCCAGTTCCGCTCCCTGTTGGCAGGCTCGCTCGACGTGGCCCTGACCAGCCCTGACAACGTCCTCGCCTACCGCTACAGCCCGACCAATCCCCTGGGCGGGCTGGCCGACGTCTCGATGGTCGGCGCGGTCGACCGTGGCATGGGCCTGGGCCTCTACGGCCGGCCCGGGCTGCGCGCCGAGGACCTGCGCGGGGCTCGCGTCGGCGTCGACGTACCGACCTCGGGTTTCGCGCTGGCCATGTACGCGCTCGCCGACTCGGTGGGCGTGCCACGTGAGGCCTACGAGCTGGTCACCTTGGGTTCCACGCCACGCCGTCTCGAAGCGCTGCTGGCCGGGGACTGCGACGCCACCATGCTCAACGCCGGCAACGAGCTGGTCGCCGAGGCGGCCGGGTGCCCGCGACTCGTCGGCGCCACCGACGTGTGTGCTCCCTACCTCGGCACGGTGCTCGCCGTGACCGGGGAGCAGCGTGTCGAGGTCGCCCGGCAGCTGGCCGGCGCGCTGCACGCGACGGGCGACAGGATCCTGGCCGGCGACCTCACCGACGAGGTGGCCGACTCTGCGGGCCGGCGGCTCGGCCTCGACGACGCCCTCGCCCTTCGCTACGTCGCGCGCATGCGCGACCGGGCGGAGGGGCTCGTGGCCGACGGCCACGTCGACCGCGCCTCGCTGCAGACCCTGGTCGACCTTCGCCGTCGCTACCTCCCCGAGCTGGTCGGGGGGGCCGACGTGCTCGAGGCCGCCCTGGACGACCCCGGGCTCGTGCACACCGGATGAGCCGGGCACCACGCAAGGGTGGATCGGCGATCCGACTGCTGCAGCTGACCACGGTGGTCAGCACGCTCGACCGGTTCGCGATGCCGCCGATGCTCCTCGCCATCGCGGTGAGCCTGGAGGTGCCCCTGTCCGACATCGTGCACGCCGCCGGCGCCTACTTCCTGGTCTACGGACTGATGCAGCCGGTCTGGGGCACCGTCTCGGACCGGCTCGGACGGGTGCGCACGATGCGGCTCACCCTGCTGCTGGCCGGGTTGTGCAGCATCGGCTCGGCCTTCGCCTTGACCCCACTCGCGCTGGGCATCGCCCGTGCCCTGGCGGGTGGATTCTTCGGCGCCGCCTATCCAGCCACACTGATCTACGTCGGCGACACCGTGCCGCCGGCGGTCCGGCAACGCGAGATCGCCCGGCTGATGGTGGGGGTCGCGCTCGGCACCGCCCTGGCCTCCGTGGGGGCGGGAGCGCTCGCCGACCTCACGACCTGGCGGGTGGCGTTCGTGCTCACGGGCTCCGCCGCCGTTCTGCTCGCGGGACTGCTCGGCCGGCTGGCCGAGCCGCCCGTGGATCGTCGCGGTCGGTCGGTCTGGGCGCCGCTGGGAGAGATCATGCGGTCGCGGGTCGCGCTCTTCGTGCTGTGCCTGGCCTTCACCGAGGGCGTCGTGCTGCTCGGTGCCCTGACCCTGATGCCACCCGCCGTCGAGAGCGCGGGCGCCACCGCCGCCGTGGCAGGCGCTGTCACCGGCGTCTACGGCGTGGCGGTCTATGCCGGGTCGCGCCTTGTGGGGGTGCTCTCCCAACGGCGACACCCCTCGGTGCTGATCGCCGGAGGCGGCGTGGCCGCCCTGGCCGCCTGCACCGTTCTGGCCCTGTCGCGGCAGCCGGTCGCGGCGATCGCCGCCGCCGTGCTCCTCGGTCTCGCGTGGACGTCCATGCACTCCTCGTTGCAGACCTGGGCGACCGAGCTGCTCCCCTCCGCACGCGCCAACCTCGTGTCGCTGTTCGCCGGGGCACTCTTCGTCGGCAGCGCCCTGGGCGCCGTCCTCGTCGCCGACCTCGCCGAGGGCGGGCGCTACTCCTTGATCTACCTCATCGGCGGTGTCCTCGCCGTTCCTCTTGCCTTCGCAGCCAGCTTGGGGAGATGGCGATGGCAACGCCCTCACGTCGAGGACTGACCGGCGCCGCGGCAGGCGTGGCCGGCGTCGCAGGCACTAGGCTGCCGCGTGTGCCGACCCCGACCCTGCGTGACGTAGCCGAAGCAGCCGGGGTGCACGCGGCCACCGCCTCCCGTGCGCTCAACCCGGCGACGCGAGGCCTGGTCAACGCCGACACCGCACGTCGCGTGATGAAGGTCGCGGAGTCGCTCGGCTACCGCCCCAACCCGATCGCGCGCGGTCTGAAGACCTCCAAGTCGGGCACCGTCGGACTGGTCATCCCCGATCTCACCAACCCGTTGTTCCCACCGATCGTCCGCGGCATCGAGGACGTGCTCGAGCCTGCGGGCTACAGCGGGCTCATCGTCAACACCGACAACGACCCCGGCCGCGAGCGAGCCCAGATAGAGCTGCTCCGCTCCCGCCAGGTCGAGGGCCTGATCGTGGCAACGGCGCTGCTCGACCACCCCTTCCTCGAGCAGCTGCACCGCGACGGCGTGAAGATGGTGATGGTCAACCGCCGAGCCGACGGTGTCGATGCTCCCTCGATCATCCCCGACGACGCCGCGGGCGTCGCCCTGGCCGTCAACCACCTGGCCGAGCTGGGGCACCGCCGGATCGCCCACCTGGCGGGACCGTTGACCACCTCGACCGGCGTCACCCGCTCGCGCGCCTTCCGCAACGCCGTACGAGACCTCGAGCTCGACGACGACCCGGCGCTGGTGACCAGCTGTGACTACTGGAACGAGGAGGACGGCGCCCAGGCGCTGACCCGGCTGCTCGACGCCGGCGTGGAGTTCACCGCCGTCGTCGCCGGCAACGACCTGATCGCCCTGGGCTGCTACGACGTGTTCGCGCTGCGTGGGATCGACTGTCCCGGCGACATCAGCGTCGTCGGCTTCAACGACATGCCGTTCCTCGACAAGCTGCGTCCGCCACTCACGTCGGTGGCGATCCCCCACCACCAGATCGGCGTCGAGGCCGCCCGGATGCTGCTGGAGTCGATCGACGAGCAGGACCGTGGCACCCGCTCGGTGCTGCTGCCCCTCTCGCTGTCCGAGCGCGGGTCGACGGCGCCGCCGCGGGTCTAGCGGTCAGACTGCTCTCACCGGGCTGGTCTCATCAGGGAGCCGGCCGCTCTCGGCACCGGTGCCGCCACCTAGGGTGGCGACGATGAAGCGATGGGGGATCCTGGCCGCGTCGGTCGCTGTCGCGACGGGCGTCCTCATCGCGGTGGACGCACCTGCCGCGTTCCTGCTCGGCGCCCTGGTCGGCGCGCTCGTGGTCGCGCTGCTCGCGCCCGGACCTGCCATCCCGACGTACGCCGGCACGGTCGGACAGGCCACCATCGGCGCCTCGGTCGGGACGCTGGTCTCCATCGAGCTGCTCGACACCCTGGCACGGCACGGCTGGATCATCGCGTTCGCCCTCGTGACCACGATGGTCACCAGCCTGGCATGGGGCCAGGTGCTGCGCTTCCAGCCGGGCGTCACGCCGGTGACGGCCAGCTTCTCCTCCATCGCCGGTGGCGCGTCCGGTGTCGTGGCCACCGCGCGGGAGGTGGGGGCGGACGAGCCGATCGTCGCCACGATCCAGTACCTCCGCGTGCTCGTGGTGCTGTTCACGATGCCGATCGTGGCCAAGCTCTACGACCCGGCCGCCTCGGCATCCGGGCCTGGCATGTCCGACGGCGGCGACAGCTGGCAGGCCTACCTCTTCGCCCTGGTGGCGCTGGCGACCGGGTTGCTGGTGCTCCGCGTGCTCGACTTCCCCGGCGCTGCCGTGCTGCTGCCGATGCTGATCACGGCCGGGCTGGTCGCGAGCGGGTGGTTCGCCGACGCCGTCGTCCCGGCCCCGATCCTCAACGCGGGCTACGTGATCATCGGGGTGCAGGTCGGACTGAAGTTCACCCGCGCCACCCTCCGCATCATCGCCCGGCTGCTTCCCCTCGCGTTCGTCCAGATCGCCGGGACGATCGTGACGTGCGCCGGCATCGGGTGGTTGATGGCCGAGCTCACCGACATCCACCCGATCGACGCCTACCTCGCCACCACCCCGGGCGGGCTCTACGCCGTCATCGCCGTCGCGATCTCGACCGGTGCCGACACGGGGCTGGTGTTCAGCCTGCAGGTGCTCCGGCTCTTCGCGTCCCTGCTCCTGGTGCCGCTCCTGGCCCGACTGCACCGACCGCGCCCCGACGCAGGCCACCCGGCCTGACCGGCCGGCGGGTGATCGGGCGGCCTCAGGTGAGCAGCCGGACCGGGCTGCCCTCGAGGAATGCGAGCACGTCCTCGACGGCCTCGGTGTAGCGCACGGCGTAGGCCTCGGCAGTGACGTAGCCGATGTGCGGGGTGGCGATGACGCGGGGCTCGGAGCGCACCGGGTGGGCTGCCGGCAAGGGTTCGTCGCCGTAGACGTCGAGAGCGGCGCCGCCGATGACCCGCGTGCGCACCGCTTCGAGCAGGGCCTCCTCGTCGCACAGCGGGCCGCGACTGGTGTTGACCAACCAGGCGGTCGGCTTCATCAGGGCCAGCTCGCGCCGCCCGATCAGCCCGCGCGAACGGTCGCTGAGCACGAGGTGCAAGGACACGAAGTCCGACGCCGCGAGGAGGTCGTCGAGGTCGGCGGCGCGGCGGACCCCCACCTCGGCACAACGCTCGTCGGTGAGGTTCGCGCTCCAGGCGACCACGTCCATCCCGAAGGCCCGGCCGTAGGCAGCCACCCGTCCGCCGAGCCGACCCAGACCGACCACCCCCAACGTGCGCCCCTCGAGTGAGGTGCCCAGCGTCGACATCCAGCGGCCCTCGCGCACGTTGACGAGCTCGACGTCGAGGCGCTTGGCCGCGGCGAGCAGCAACGCCCAGGTGAGCTCTGCCGCGTCGTACGCCGCACCCGCGCCGGTCCCGCAGACAGCGACCCCTGCATCGCGCGCCGCGTCGAGATCGATGGCAGCGTTGCGCATGCCCGTCGTCACGAGCAGGGCGAGTCGCGGAAGCCGCTCCAGGATCGTGCGCGGGAAGGGCGTCCGCTCTCGCATCGCGATCACCACGTCGAAGTCGTTCAGCGCCTCCACGACGGAGTCCTCCCCGCCGAGGTGCTCATGGAACACCGTGACGTCGGCGCGGGCATCGAGCGTCCCCCAGTCGGCGACCGACCTGGCCACCTGCTGGTAGTCGTCGAGGACGGCGACGCGGAGGCGGCGAGCGGCGGGAGTCATGGGCCCTTTCTACCGCCAGGCGTGGTTGACCTCCCGGTCACGGTCCACATCGGCACCAGCATCGGAGTGGTTCGGTTCCCCGAGGAGGGCAGCGACTACGCCGCGGTCCTGCGGTCCGCTGACACGGCGTTGTACGAGGCCAAGGACGCCGGGCGCGGTCGGGTGGTGGAGGCCAGCCACGCGTGAGGTGTCACCTCGGGGCTGAGGCCAGCGAACGGTCGGACTTCGCCCTGTAGAGCTGGGCATCGGCGCGGCGGTAGAGCAGCTCCATCCCGCCGGGCTCGTCGGGCCCGATGACCCCGGTCGCCACCCCCACGCTCACACCCACGCGAAGACCGGGGGCGACCCGCTCCCAGTCGGCCGTGGCGACCGCCTCTCGCAGGGAGCGCGCCCGGGTGCGCGCCAGCTCACCGAGGTCCGCCGAGACCCCGGCGCGGGTGCCGCCACCTGGCTCGAGGTCCTCGGTCATCACCATCGCGAACTCGTCGCCGCCCAGGCGCAGCGCCATGTCCCCGGCCCGCACGTGGCCCGCGACCAGCCGCGCGACCTGGCGCAGGACCTCGTCACCCACCGCATGGCCATGGGCGTCGTTGACGACCTTGAAGTCGTCGAGGTCGACGAGCAGGACCGCGGCCAGCGAGGACACCGTGGGCTGCCGCACCAGCCAGGCGTCGAAGTCGCGCCGGTTCGCCAGCCCGGTCAGCGGATCGAGGTGCACGTCGCGCGAGAGCCGGGCGTTCTCCACACCCAACCGCTCACCGGCGATCTTGGAGCGGGCGGCGGACAGGGCTCCCAGGCGCGCGGTCCAGCGTGAGCGAGCCATCATCAGCCCGTAGGACAGGTGCGCCCGGACCGTCTCGTCGGGCTGGTCCCCGGTCAGCACGTGCGCGCGCACCCACCCCGGGAAGGAACGCGCCCCGGTGGAGGAGGAACCGGGCTCGAGCAGCCCTGTCGAGAGGTCGACGGCCTCCTCGATCCGTCCGAGGCGGTGCAGGCTGAGCACGACAAGGGCGTCCAGCAACGGCAGCACCTCGATGTCCGCGGCCGCCGCCAGCGCGTCCCGGTGCCGGCTCACCCGCTCCAGACGGGCGCCCGTGTCGGGGGTCGCGCCTGCCTGGGGGGTGACTGCGAAGGCGTCGCGGACGAGCCCGAGCACCTCGCCGCAGGCCGCGGCATCGAGCTGCCACAGCGGGGGGACGTCGGGGGTGGTGAGCGCTGCCTGGACTGCCGTGGCGGCGTACCCGAGGTGACGCAGCGCCTCCGGCTCGTCGTCCAGCTCGAACAGCGCGGCGCCCCACTCGATGTGGATGAGGATGCGGTTGAGGGCCAGGGCGGGATCCTGCACGGGACGCTCGCACTGGGGGGCGAGCTCGGCTGCCTCGTCGTAGAGCTCGTGCGCGAGCTCCCACAGGCTCAAGGAGTTGTACGCCGCCCCGCAGACCACCAGCACGGTGCAGCGGTCCAGCGCCGGCAACGCCGTGTCCTCGGCCAGCGCCACCGCACGGCCCGCATCGGTGAGCAACGCCTCCGTGTCCCCGAGTCCCCCGGCGCCGACCGCGCGCAGGGACAGCGCCACCGCGGTCAGCGACGGTGAGCCGAGCGTCTCGGCCCGGCCGACGAGGGCCGTGAGGGTGCGCTGCACCTCGGCCCGATCCTCGCCGTGCACGAGGTCGTAGAGCGCCTGGCCGGCCGCGGCGAGGAGCCCGACCTCGGGCCAGTCATGGGCCTCGGCCCTCAGCTCGAGAGCCAGCAGCTCGTCCAGCGCGTCGGCATGCCGGTCACCCTGCGCGAGCTCCATCAGCTCATAGGCGCGCAGGCGGGCTGCCTCCTCCGTGTCACCGAGCACGTCTCCGATTATGCGGTGGGGAGCGTCCCGGCACAGTCGCTTTGGCATTCCAGGCCGCAGAGGACGAGGACCGCCGCGCTGGCTGGACGTCGTAGGCTCAGCTCATGTCGGAGCGGGGTGGAGGCAAGCGGCGGGGGGTGCTCGCCCTCCTGGTCGCCGGTGCCCTGCTGTCCGCCGTCGCCCTCGCGGGCGTGTTCCTGGCACGTCCGGACCAGGTGCCCGGTCCGACCGCCCCAGCCACGCGGTCTGCTCCGTCTGCTGCCGCGCAGTCACCGAGCCCGTCGAGCGAGCCGGTCCCGAGGCCCACCCGGCCGGCACCCATGCGCGTGGAACCGGCGACGACCCTCGCTGCGGCCGCCCCCGCCCCGGTGTGCGACCGGCCGGCCGGTGGCATCACCCCCACCTCGATCTCGATCCCCGAGGTCACGGAGGGCGCCTCGGTCGTGACACCTCCTCGTGACCGCAACAACATCCCGGGCGTCGCGCCGTTGAGCACAGCCGGCAAGTATCTGTTCGCGTGGGACACCGCGCAGGGCACGCGGCCGGGCGACGACACCGGCAACGTCCTGATCAACGCGCACACGTGGCCTGACGGCAGCGCGCTCGGCAACCGCATGCTCGCCCACCTCTTCATCGGCGACCGGATCGTCGTCGAGGGTGCGGGCGTCCGGCTCTGCTACGAGGTCAACGAGCGGGTCGAGGTGCTCGCCTCCGATGGTCTGGCTCGCTACTACGACCTCGAGGGCCCGAACCAGCTCGCGATCCTGGCCTGCTCGGGGCGTCGGCTCGGGCCCGGCAACTGGGAGAAGCGCACCGTCTGGTTCGCCTCCCCGGTCTGAGCGGGCCGGTCAGGACCAGGGGGTGCCCTCGCGCAGCATCGCGTCGACGGACCCGGGTGCGAGCACCGCGTCGATGGCCAGGGCCGCACATCCGACCAGCCCGGCGCGGTCCCCGTGCACGGCCGGTCGGAAGGTCAGCTCACGCGTGCTCAACGCGGTGCCTTGGGCATAGACGCCCTCGCGTACGCCTGCGACGTAGAGGTCGAACGCCGAGGCCATGTCGCCACCGATGACCACCTCGTCGGGGTTGAGCAGGTTGATCGCGACCGCAAGGAGGTCCCCGAGCAGGCGACCGCTGTGCCGCAGGAGCCCGCGAGCGTCGGGGTCACCGTCGAGAGCCAGTGCGACGAGGTCGCGGATGTGACCGGCTCGCCGACCCTGCTCGTTGAGGCGCGCCACCAGTGCCCATCCCCCGGCGAGCGCCTCCAGGCAACCGGTGGCACCGCAGCGGCACACCAGCCCCTCGGCGGCCGAGTGCTTGCTGTGCCCGATCTCCCCCGTCGCGCCGTGCGCCCCGGTGAGCACCCGGCCATCGGAGACGATCCCGAGCCCGAGGCCGGTCGAGGCCTTCACCACGAGGGCCTCGCGCGGTGCGTCGGGTCTGCCGAACAGCTCCGAGGACGCCAGCGTCACCGCATCGTTGGCGAGGTGGAGCGGGGCCGTGGTGACCCCCGAGAGGTACGCCGCGAGCGGTACGCCGTCCCATCCCCGCATCACCGGCGAGTCGATGCTCACCCCCGCGAGGGTGTCGACCGTGCCGGGCAGACCCATGCCCACGGCGGCGATCGGGGCGGTGACACCCTCCAGCAGCCGGGTCAGCCGCCGGGCCACGCGGGGCATCAGGTCATCGGGCCCGATGCCGACCACGTGGTCCTCGGAGTGCATCGCGAGGGTCCCGCCGTCCAGGTCGAAGACGCCGAGCTGGCTGCGCGAGCGTCCGAGGGCGACGCCGACCACGACCGCCGCATCGCGCTTGAGCACCAGCGATCCGGCCGGGCGGCCGCCGCTGGAGGCGAGCTCCTCACCGGGGGCGAGCAGGCCTGCCTCGACCAGGGTGCCGACGCGGGCCAGCACGGCGGTGCGCGAGAGGCCGGTGAGCCGGGCGAGCTCGGCCCGCGTGACCGCCTGACCGGTGCGCACCAGCTCCAGGAGGTCGCCGGCGGTCGAGGGAGCCCCCGCTGCGGCGCCGCCGTCGCGCTCGACACCTGACGTGCTCGACATCACTTCTCCTCGCTCGGTCCGACCTGAGAGGACCGTAGCGCGCCGACTTCCGTCCTAGAAAATCGCATGATGTGGTTGCCGCGACGCAAATGTCGCCGTACCTTCGACGAGTGGAGAACACATCTGCTCTCGCCCCGGGTGCCTGCGACTTCGTCGTCTTCGGCGGCACCGGCGACCTCGCCCTGCGCAAGCTGCTCCCGGCGCTGTACCTGCGCGACCTCGAGGGGCAGCTCACCGACGACACCCGGATCCTGGGCGTCTCCCACAGCGACCTCACCGACCAGGCCTACCGCTCCGAGGTCCGTGGCGCACTGCTCGCGCACGTCCCGACCGGCAGCTTCGACGAGGCAGCCGTGGACCGTCTCCTCGACCGCCTGCACCACGTCTCGCTCGACTTCACCGACGCCAGCGACTGGCACCTGCTGCACGGGCTGCTCAAGGACCGGGCCGAGGACAGTGAGGCGGTGCGGGTCTTCTACCTGGCGGTCGCTCCCGGCCTGTTCGGCGCCATCTGCCAACGCCTCGAGGAGATCGGGGTCGTCGACGAGCGGGCACGCGTGGTCATGGAGAAGCCGATCGGACGCGACCTGGCCACGGCGCAGCAGATCAACGATGCCGTTGGCCGCGTGTTCGACGAGTCGCAGATCTTCCGCATCGACCACTACCTGGGGAAGGAGAGCGTCCAGAACCTCCTCGTCACGCGGTTCGCCAACACCTTCCTCGAGCCGGTGTGGAACGCCCACTGGATCGACCACGTCCAGATCACCGTCGCCGAGTCGCTCGGGGTCGGCGAGCGCGGTGGCTACTACGACACGGCCGGCGCCCTGCGCGACATGGTGCAGAACCACCTGCTCCAGCTGCTCTGCCTCGTGGCGATGGAGCCACCGACGGTCGCCTCCCGCGAGGACGTGCGCGACGAGAAGCTCAAGGTGCTCAAGGCCCTCAAGCCGATGACTGCCGAGAGCGTCGACCGGGACACCGTGCGCGGCGTCTACTCCCAGGGGCTGGTCGACGGCGCACCGGTCGCGTCGTACGCCGATGACCTCGGCCGCCCCGGCAGCCAGACCGAGACGTTCGTGGCACTCCGGGCCGAGGTGAACAACTGGCGCTGGTCCGGCGTTCCGTTCTACCTGCGCACGGGCAAGCGGATGGACCGCCGTGTCTCGGAGATCGTGGTGGTCTTCAAGCCGCCGCCGCACACGATGTTCCCGCACAGCGAGGGCACGGTGGAGCCCAACCGTCTGCACATCCACCTGCAGCCCGACGAGGGCATGCGCATGCACATGACGGCCAAGGAGCCCGGCCCGGGCGGCATCCGGCTGCGTCCTGTCTCTCTCGACCTGTCCTACGCCACCACCTTCGACCAGCGCCTCCCGGACGCCTACGAGCGACTGCTGATGGACGTGATCCGCGGCAACCCGACCCTCTTCATGCGCCGTGACGAGGTCGAGACCGCCTGGACCTGGGTCGAGCCGATCCTCAGCCGTTGGGCAGCGTCGCCCGATCGGCCGCGCAAGTATCCGGCCGGCACCCCCGGCCCGACCGCAGCCGCGACGCTCCTCGAGCGCGACGGCCGAGCCTGGCAGGAGTCAGACCAATGACCAGCTCTCACCGCAGCCTCCATCCCGTGCTCGCCGAGGTGACCTCTCGCATCGTCGAGCGGAGCACCCCGCACCGCACCGCCTACCTCGCCCGCATCGACGGGGCCGCCGACCGTGGCCCTGCCCGCACCAAGCTCGCCTGCGCCAACCTCGCGCACGGGTTCGCCGCGTCGGAGCCTTCGGAGAAGCAGGCGCTGCGCGGGCGCGTCAAGCCCAACATCGCCATCGTCACCGCCTACAACGACATGCTCTCGGCCCACCAGCCCTACGCCGACTACCCCGTGCAGCTCAAGAAGGCGGTGCTGCGTGCCGGTGGCATCGCCCAGGTCGCCGGCGGCGTGCCGGCCATGTGTGACGGCATCACGCAGGGCCGCGACGGCATGCAGCTCTCGCTGTTCAGCCGCGACCTCATCGCGATGGCCACCGCGGTGGCGCTCTCTCACGACATGTTCGACGGCGCCCTGATGCTCGGGGTGTGCGACAAGATCGTCCCGGGGCTGCTGATCGGCGCACTCTCCTTCGGACACCTCCCGACGGTGTTCGTGCCGGCCGGCCCGATGGCCTCCGGCCTGCCCAACGGCGAGAAGGCCCGGGTGCGGCAGCTGTACGCCGAGGGCAAGGTGGGCCGCGAGGAGCTGCTCGCCGCGGAGTCCGCGTCGTACCACTCGGCAGGCACCTGCACGTTCTACGGCACCGCCAACTCCAACCAGCTGCTGATGGAGGTGCTCGGTCTGCACCTGCCCGGCGCCTCCTTCGCCAATCCGGGCACCACGGTGCGCGAGGCACTCACCCGGGCGGCGGGGGCCCGCGTCACCGAGATCACCCGCCAGGGTGGCGAGCCGACCCCGATCGGGCACATCGTCGACGAGAAGGCGATCGTCAATGCCTGCGTGGCGCTGCTCGCCAGCGGTGGGTCGACCAACCACACGCTGCACCTGGTCGCGATCGCGCGCGCGGCAGGGATCGTGCTGACCTGGCAGGACCTTGCCGACCTCTCCGCTGTCGCGCCGCTGCTCGCGCGGGTCTACCCCAACGGTGCTGCCGACGTGAACCACTTCCACGCCGCCGGCGGCATCGCGTTCCTGGTGCAGACGCTGCTGCGCGCGGGCCTCCTGCACGACGACGTCCAGACCGTCATGGGCAGGGGCCTGTGGCGCTACGCCACCGACCCACGACTGGCCTCCGACGGCCTCGGCTCGACGCCCCACCAGCCCGGCCTCGGTTGGGACGAGGGTCCCAAGGCGTCCCTCGACACGAGCGTGCTGCGTGGCGCCGACGACCCGTTCGCGGTCGACGGAGGCCTCCGCGTGCTCACCGGCCCCCTCGGCACAGCGGTCATCAAGACCTCGGCGGTCGAACCGGAGCACCGGCTGGTCTCCGCACCTGCCGTCGTCTTCGACGACCAGGCCGACTTCCTCACGGCCTTCGCCGACGGCCGGCTGGAGGGCCGCGACCTCGTCGCGGTGATCCGCTACCAGGGCCCGGCAGCCAACGGGATGCCGGAGCTGCACAAGCTCACCCCTGCCCTCGGCGTGCTGCAGGACCGCGGCCACCGGGTCGCGATCGTGACCGATGGCCGGATGTCCGGCGCGAGCGGCAAGGTGCCGGCGGCCATCCACGTGACCCCCGAGGCTGCCCTCGGCGGCCCGCTGGCCAAGATCCGCGACGGCGACCTCGTGACCGTGGATGCGGACAACGGCCGCCTCGACCTCCACGTCGACGAGTCGGCACTGGCCGCCCGGGACTCGACCGGCCGGGCACCATCCGGTGCCGAGTGGGTCGGCACCGGACGCGAGCTGTTCGCAGGCTTCCGCGCCACCGTCGGTCCGGCCGAGACCGGTGCCAGCGTCTTCCCCGGCCTGCAGCCCTATGCCCCCACCTCCCAGGAGATCCCCGTTGCCCAGCGTGTCTGAGTCCGCCCTGCTCCCGCCCGCGGCATCCCTGCTCGACCTCGTCCCGGTGATCCCGGTGGTCGTGGTCGAGTCGGTCGGGGACGCCGTCCCCATCGCACGTGCGCTTCTCGAGGGCGGGGTGCCCGTCATCGAGCTGACCCTGCGCACTCCGGTCGCGCTCGACGCGATCCGGGCCATCGCCGGCGAGGTGCCGGAGATCCGCGTCGGCGCCGGGACCGTGGTCGAGCCGGGGCAGGCCGAGGCGGCCCGAGCCGCGGGGGCCTCGTTCCTGGTCTCCCCGGGGGCGACCCCCTCGTTGCTCTCTGCCATGCGCGACACAGGACTGCCGTTCCTGCCCGGCACGGCGACGGTGTCGGAGGTGCTGGCGGCGCTCGAGGCCGGCTGCACCGAGCTCAAGCTGTTCCCCGCCGAGGCCTCGGGAGGGGTGGCGTTCCTCAAGAGCGTCGCGACCGTGGTGCCAGCGGCTCGCTTCTGCCCCACCGGGGGAATCACGCCTGCGACGGCACCGAGCTACCTCGCGCTGCCCAACGTCGGCTGCGTCGGCGGCTCCTGGCTCACGCCAGGTGACGCGCTGGCGACGAAGGACTGGGACCGGATCGCCAGGCTCGCGAGCGAGTCGAGCGTACTGACGACCTGAGCCGGACCCGTCAAGGCCTCAGAACGTAGCCGGCAACACCGTCCGGCCCGAAGACCTCGACGACCGGTCCGTCCACCAGTACCTGGAGGTCCCCGATGGTCGACACCTGGTCGGCGACCGCCGGGTGCGGCTCGAGGACGACCCGGTCGCCCTCGAGGCGCAGCACGTGCACCACGGAGTGGGCACCGGCCCAGCCGCCCGTGGGGCTCGCCACGTCGCGCAACCAGTGCACCAGGCACGACCGGCCCTCGGCATCGGTGAAGGCGGACCCGGCGTAGTGCGCTCCGTGGGTCAGCCGCTGCCATGACCGGGCCTCGAACCGCCCGTCCACGAGGTCGCCCACGGCGCACACCTCGTGGGCGGTCTCGCCGTCGGCCCAGACCGACACGACCAGCACCCACGCGTCGTCGAGGCGGACAAGCTGCGGGCACTCCCACGTGGTGCCGGTCCACACCCCGGCCGCCTCGCCGTGTCGCGAAGCGAGCACCCCCCCATAGCTCCAGGTCTCCAGGTCCGGCGACGTCCACGTCAGCGCAGCCCCGGTCCCGTCGGCCAGGCCGGCCCCGACGAGCATCCGCCACCCGGTGCCGTCGTGCAGGACGAACGGGTCGCGGAACTGCACCACCTCGAGGTCCTCCGGTGCGACGACGACCCGGCCGACCTGCTTCTCCCAGACGGACCAGGTCGTGTCGACCGGCCGCGCCACCCGGACGGTGCCCAGCGCGGGAGTCTGCGCGTCGACCGCGGTGTAGAAGATCCGGCCGCCGTCGGCGTCGACCACGCTGCCCGACCAGATGCCGCCATCCGTCTCGTCGGGTGAGAGCGCGACCGGCTGCTCGGTCCAGTGCACGAGGTCAGCGCTGACCGCATGGCCCCAGTGCTGCCCGACGACCCAGGTCGCCGCGCCCGGGACGTGTTGGAAGAACAGGTGGTACTTCCCCTCTCGCCAGGTCACGCCGTAGGGGTCGTTGATCCACCCCTGGCGAGGTGTGAAGTGCAACCGTGGCCGGCTCGTGGGCGGCGTCGCCAGGGTCATCGGGTCTCCTCCAGTGCTCCGGAGACATTCTTCCCACTCGACTCAGCCGCGGTCGACCCAGGGCGTGAAGCTGCGCGGCTCGCCCAGCCAGTCGACCAGCCCGTCGCTGGAGCCGTCGGAGCGGGTGCCGGCCACGCGCACGGAGACGCGCACCGCGTCTGGCCTGTCGAGCGCCTTGCGCGACATCCGCATCCGGACTCGCTCCTTGGCGTAGTCGACCTTCATCTCGTAGGAGCCGTCGACCCGCGCGCCCCAGCGCTTGTGGCCGAACCCCTCGGTGTGGACCAGCTGGTAGTCGGTGCCCACGAAGTAGCCGCCGACGAAGACGAACTCCGGCCCCGGGTCAGCCGGATCGGTGTCCAGGTAGACCGCGCCCGCGGAGCCGGATCTCCAGCTGCGCCGCAGGTTGGTGTGACGGGTGGTGACGACGATGGAGCGGTCTGTGTGCTTGACGCGCACGGCACGGAGGTCCGAGCCGTGGGAGGTGTCGCTCGGGTCCTTGACCGCGACAGCATCGGCCGCGGCGGAGCCCGAGAGTCCGAGGGTGAGCCCGAGGGACAGCGCGCTCGCCATGGCGGCGACGCGTGCGGTGGTGGTGTGCATGGCGCTTCTCGATCCTGGGGTCTGGTTCGTGACCGCGGTGGTCACGCTGTCAGGACGCATCCGGGACCGATCTGGTTGCATCAGGCCACGCGCGGCGTTGCGACGAGGTGCTCCCCGGGGTCGGCCCCGAGGTCGGCCCCGAGCGACAGCCTGCCTCCTGGGTGGGGCACCGGTGCCGAAGACATGGCGCGGAGCTTGACCAGCCCGTCCCTGATCCGGCACTTCGCCGTCCCCAGGGGGACGCGGAGGAGGGCAGCGACCTCGCGGTGGGTGTAGCCCTCGAGGTGGGCCAGCGTCACGGCCTGCCGCTGGAGCGGGGACAGCGCGGCGAGAGCCACTCGGACCGTCTGTGCATCCAGCGAGGCAAGCACTCCGGCGACCGTCTCGTCGTAGGAGGTGCCCTGGCTGCGATCCACGTCCGCCGCATCGCGTCGGCGGGCCGCCTCGCTGTGGCGGACCCGGTCCACCGCGCGGCGATGAGCGATGGTGAGCAGCCAGGACACGGCCGTTCCGCGCGCGGGATCGAAACGAGCTCGGCTCAGCCACACCTGCAGGAAGACCTCTTGGGTGACCTCCTCGGCCTGGTGGGCGTCCCCGAGGACTCGAAGGACCTGACCGAAGATCCGGGGGGCGGTGGAGGCATAGAGGTCCGCGAAGGCCAGCGGGTCCCCGTGATCGGCCGCCGCCAGCGTGGTCCCCAGCTCGTCGTCTGCCTCCTCCCCTCTACCTATGTGCCAGGACCCGGCGTCCGACGGCAGTGGTCCTGACCTCCGGACGGGAGCCGTGATCGGGGAGCGGGAGACGTGCGTCGGGGGCATGCCCATCCTTGCTGTCGGAGAATCAAGGCACGTGACGTAACTAGTGCACAGGTAACTTGCCCACAAGTCATCAGCGCAAACGTGGCACACTGACGGGCATGCAAGCCCAGACTCCGCCGCTCTCCCAGCAGGTGTGCTTCGACCTCTACGCAGCCTCTCGAGCCGTCGTCAACGGGTACCGTCCGGTGCTCGGCGAGCTGGGGCTCACCTACCCGCAGTACCTGGTGATGGTCGTGCTCTGGGACGAGGGCACCCGCACCGTCCGGGAGCTCGCGGACCGTCTTCAGCTGGACCACGGCACCCTGACCCCGCTGCTGCGCAGGATGGAGGTCAACGGTCTGCTCACCCGCCGACGCGCCGACACGGACGAGCGGTTCGTCGAGGTCGGACTGACCGCGCAAGGCGACTCGTTACGGGTCCACGCCGAACGCATCCACTGCGACATGAGGGATGCGCTCGGTCTCGACGAGGCCGGCATGGCCGCCATCCAGTCCGCCCTGCGCGCAATGACGGCGAGCGTCTCCCAGAACCCGCCGGCCGCCCAGGGGATCGCGGACCAGGAGCCGGTGGCGTAATCGCGGTCGGCGAGGGTAGGACGGGCCGGGTGCGTGCGATGCGGAGCTTCCTGGCCGAGGCCAGGCAGCGCGTCTCTGCCCGGGTGCCCGGCCTGGTCCGGCGCCTGGCAGCCGAGACTGTCGACGACCGGATCGCCCAGGTCGCGGCCGCCACGGCCTTCTTCGGGGTGCTCAGCATCTTTCCCACGCTGCTCCTGCTCACGGGCCTCATCGGGGTCGTGGACGCGGTCGCGCAGGAGGACGTGACCTCTCAGGTCCGAGACCGCGTCACCACGACGCTCGAGGCCGTCCTCACGGACCAGGCCTCCTCGGTCGTCGAGTCGGTCAGCTCGTTCCTCGAGGGCGGGAACGGCGGCCTGCTCACGGTCGCCGCGGTCGCGGCGCTGCTCTCCGTCTCAGGAGCCTGGGCCGCCGTCGTGGGGGCACTCAACCAGGCCTACGACACCGGTGAGGACCGACCCTGGCTGCGGCGGCGGCTCGTGGGTCTCGGGCTCGGCGCGGCCACCCTGCTCGTCGTCGCCCTCACCGCAGCCCTGCTGGTGGCCGGGCCGCTGCTGGGACGGGGCCAGCAGGTGGCCGATCTCGTCGGGCTCGGACCCCTGTTCGTCGCCTCGTGGACCTACCTCCGCTGGCCCCTGGTCGCGCTCGGGGTGATGGCGTGGTTGTCGGTCGTCTACCGCTATGCGCCCAACCGGCGCAGCCCGTGGCGAGCCGGCTTCCCCGGTGCGGTCGCCACCACGGCGAGCTGGTTGCTCGCCACCGCCGGTTTCCACCTCTACCTGCGGGTGGCCGGGGAGAGCAGCCCGGTCCTCGGTGCGTTCGGCGGTGGCGCGATCGTGATGCTGTGGGCGTACCTGCTGACCTTCGCCCTGCTCATGGGTGGTGAGCTCAACGCCGTGCTGCAGGAGCGCCGCGCGGAGTCAAGCGAGGCGGAGTCAACCAGTCGACCCACTGACGCCGACCCCGACTCCTCCACCCGCGTCGCCGGAGGCTGAGCGAGCGGACGCCCCCACATCGAGGGACGGCAGCACCCACCCTCGTCGCCCCGGCCGCACGCTGACCTCCACCTCGGCGCCGAGACCGACGTCGCGCTCCGGGAGCAGCTCGACCGTGAGCTCCTGCGCGTCGGTAGTGGTCACGCTCACGATGTGGCGGGCACCGGACGGGCGGACCCGGGTGACCCTGCCCGTGACGCCGGGCGGCGCGGTCAGGCCCGGCTCGCCGACCGCGCGCAGGTCCAGGTCCTCGCGTCGCAGCAGGAGTGTGCCGGGCCCGTCACTGCGGCACCGGTCCGAGACGGGCAACCGCCCCCACGCCGACTCGTGCGCGCCGTCGTCGACACGCCCGGCGATCTCGTTGAAGCCGCCCACCAGCCGGGCCACCTCGAGAGTCGCCGGCTCGCGATAGAGCACCGCCGCCTGCGCCTGCTGATGGACGACCCCGTCGATGAGGACCACTGTCGAGTCGGCCAGACCCGCTTCGTCGAGGTCGTGGGTGATCATCATGATGGTGGGCGAGAGGGCGGCGCGCACCTCGCCGAGGAGGTCATGCATGGAGGCCCGCAGCTCCCGATCCAGCGAGCTGAAGGGTTCGTCGAGCAGCAGCACGCCTCGCTCCGCCGCCAGCGCACGCGCCAGCGCCACGCGTTGCTGCTGTCCGCCGGACAGCGCGGTGACGCTGCGGCGTGCGAACCCGTCGAGGTGGACCAGTCGCAGGTAGCGCTCCGCACATCGGCGCGCCTCGCGGCGGCTGCTTCCGGCCAGCCGGGGCGAGAAGCCGACGTTGCCTGCGACGTCGAGGTGCTCGAAGAGGTGCGGTTGCTGGAACATGACTGTGAGGTCTCGCCGTTCCGTGGGCAGCGCGCTCACGTCGGCGCCGCCGATCAGGACGTGGCCACGGCGCGGGACCTCCAGCCCGGCCGCGATCCGGAGCAGGGTGGTCTTGCCGGAGCCGGAGGGGCCGACGATCGACACCATCCGCCCGTCCGGGACCGGGATGCTCACCTGACTGACCGCGTCCCGGTCCTCGCCCGGATAGCGGTGGGAGACGCCACGCAGCTCGAGGTCGCTCACGGAAGGGTCCTCTCGACGGCGGGCATCTCGACGTACGTCGCGCTCCTCGCGGTCCGGCGTCGCGAGCGTAGGCCCTCGCGGCCCACGATCGCCGTCACGAGCACCATCGGGGGCACGACCGTGGCGACCGCCAGGGCGGCGACGGCGGGTTCGTTGCCGGACCCGCTGGCCGCCGCTCCCAGCAGCACCGGGGCGGTCACCAGCTGGCCACCGCCGAGAAGGATGGTGACCACGTAGTCGCTCCACCCCACCAGGAATGCGAGCAGCGCGGCGACGACGAGGCTCGAGCGCACGGCCGGAAGCGTGACCCGGAGCCGGGCCTGCCGTTCGCTGGCACCCAGCGCCCGCGCCTGCTCCTCGAGCCCCGGGGAGCACCGGACGTAGCCGGCGGCGCAGGTGTAGGCGGTGTAGGGAAGGGCGAGCACCACGAGGACCAGGACCACGGACGCCAGCTCCGGCACCCGCAGTCGCAGCGCGATCACGTCCAGGCCCATCGACACCGCGAACGCAGGCAGCAGCAGCGGGACCAGCAGCACGCCCACCACCGCCCTCGGATACCGCGCGAGCCTCCACCCGAGGACACGGCCCACCATGGCACCCAGCGGCGTGGCCACCGCGGCCACCGCGAGCCCCAGCGCCAGCGAACGCGCCAGCGCCCCCACCAGCCCCGCCGCCTGTGCGTCCCGCCACCCCCGCACCCCCCACTGCCCAGGCAGAGTCGCGGGAAAGGTCCACCTGTCGGCCCCCGCCCAGAGCAGGATCGGGACGAGGGGGAGCAGCAGCCACGCCAGAGCGGTGGCAACGGCGGCGCCGAGCAGGATCCGTCTCATCGGCCCGTCCTCGACGCGGCTGCAGGCTGCGGTCGGTCGGCGTCCCCGGGTGCCCAGGTGGCGACGGCCGGGACGGAGGTGAACGCCCTGCGAAGCCTCGGCAGCGCCACCAGGATCGAGGTGGCGATGCCCGCGGACAGCACGGCCCCGACGGTCGCGGCCGCCGCCGCTGCCGGCCGGTCCGCGAGCTCGATGGACCCGAAGAGGCGGAAGGCCAGCACCGGCAGCGGCTCCGGGACTGCTCGTCCCAGCAGCCAGGCGACCTCGTAGGAGCCGATCGCGTAGACGAACGTGACCAGCGAGGAGGCCGCCAGGGCAGGGGTCGCGGTCGGCAGCAGCACCCGCCACCAACGCTGCCAGGGGCCCGCGCCCAGGCCGGCGGCGACCTCGCCCCGGCGCCGGTGCCCGGGGCCGACCGCGCTCAGCACCACGAGGGCCACGAAGGCCGACTCCTTCCAGGCCAGCTCTGCGACGGTCGCGATCGGGAGCGGCCCGCCCACGAGGGCCGGCCAGGAGCCGGCGGCCACGCCACCGACTCGGGCCCCCACGCCCCCTGGGGACAGGAGAAGTCCGATCGACGTGGCCCCGACCAGGTGGGGCACGGCGAGCACTGCCAGGGAAGCCCCCCGGATCACTGGTGCGCCCCGGCCTCCGGAGAGCATCAGGCCGGCCAGGAGCATTCCGGCGACGGCAGCGACGACGGTGGCCGGGAAGGCGATGGTCAACGACTCCCGGACTGCCGGGACCAGGTCGGGTGCGACCTGGCTCCAGCCCTGGCCGCCGACCCGCGGCTGCCCGTAGAGCGGAATCAGACCCCACGAGGTCGCCACCACGGCCACCATGCCGGTGCCCGCCACCGCGGTGACGACGACCACGCTGGGAGTGGCCGGAGAGGCCCGGAGCCGCCGTGGGGTCATCGCTGCCCGAGCACGTCGCGCCGCCAGGCATCGTCGAGGGGGGTGACCCAGGTCGAGGACAGCTCGGGTTGGGCGTTGCGAGAGAGCTCCTCGTACGGCGGCACCACCGGGGAGTCGGGGAGCTGGTCGAACAGCGCGGCATCGGCGGTCGGGAGCAGGTCGTGGTCGAGGACGGTGAACTGGCCCCACACGGACGGGTCGGCCTTCGCGGCCTGCTGCTCGGGTGAGAGCGCCAGATCGGCGACCACCATCGCCCCCTCCTGGTCCGGGGAGGTCCTCGGGATGGCCAGGAAGCTGGCGTTGCCGACGGTGCCGTCGTCCGGAACCAGCACCTTCGTGGTGTCGGGGAAGGTGCCGTTGTCGACGAGCTCGGTGAGCGTGGCGGGCCCGTAGGTCATGGTGAAGTCGACCTGACCGTCGGCGAACAGGCGGTCCAGCGCGACCGTGTCGCGGGGGTAGGTGCGACCCTCGCGCCACAGGTCCGGCGCCACCTCACGCAGCCGTTCCCACAGGGCCGGGGTGAGTCCCTCGAACGCCGACTGGTCGAACGTCGCCGGAACGACCTGCGCCCCACCGGAGACCGCGTAGAGCGCCTGGCGGATGAAGACCGAGCCGGTGAAGTCCGGCGGGGCCGGATAGGTGAACCGTCCGGGGTGCTCCTCTGCCCAGTCGAGCAGGCCCTCGACCGTGGTGGGCGGGTCGCTGACCCGTGCCTCGTCGTAGACGAACGTGAACTGTGCCTTGTGCCACGGCGCCTCGCAGCCGTCGACCGCCACCCCGAAGTCCTCGCTGACCAAGGGGTCGTCCTCGGCGACGAAGGCCATGCCCGGCAGCTGGTCCGACCAGCCGCACAGCCAGGCGTCGGCCTCCCGCCCGGTGGCGAAGTTGTCCCCGTTGACCCAGACGAGGTCGACCGAGCCGTCCTCGGACCCCGCCGCGCGTTCGGCGAGCACGCGCCGCAGGGCGTCCTTGGTGTCGCCGACCGGCACCCGGCGCAGGTCGACACCCACCTTCGCCGCCGCGGGGGCGAGTACGTCGTCGACGTAGGCGTTGCCCCGGTCGTCACCGCCGTACATCCACAGGTCCACCGTCTGCCCCTCGGCCTCTGCGAGGATCTCGCTCCAGGGGCGGTTCTCGCTCGTGGTCGGGTTCTCCGCAGCGGGAGCGGCACACGCCGCGGCGAGCAGGGCCGCTCCGACGACCAGGGCCGAGGCGGCGAGGGGGCGTGGGTTCATGACGAAGCAAGTCTCCTGGACGCGACGGGACGCAAGGTCGACGGTCGCTCGCCGGACCCGGGCGGGTGACGGGCAACTCCTTGTCCCTTCGGGAACACGGTGAGGGTCAACAGGACTTCCCACAGTGTGAAGAAGCACGCGACGGGGGGCTGGGCCTGGACGAAGCTCGCCGTCCTCCTGCTTCTGCTGCTCGGGGTCGTGCTCGTCGAGCGGTCGCGTGGGTGGCCCGACGTCCAGCTGCTCCAGGACCGCGTCGAGGCGGCGGGCCCGGTCGGGGCGCTGGCCTTCGTCGGCGGCTACCTGGTCCTGTGCCTGTTGCCGGCCCCCAAGGCCCTGCTGACCGCTCTCGGCGGGGTGCTCTACGGGTTGTGGCTGGGCGCCCTGCTCTCGTGGGCGGCGGCCGTGATCGGCGCCTGTGTCGCCTTCGGACTGGGACGGCTGTTGGGCAGAGAGGCAGTGGCCCGGCTCAGCCGGGGGCGCCTGGAGGACGCTGACCGGCTCCTCACCGAGCACGGATTGGGGGCCGTGGCGGCGGTGCGGCTGGTGCCGGTCATCCCGTTCACGGCCATCAACTACGCCGCCGGACTCACCGGGGTGCGGACCCGCGACTACGTGCTGGGCTCCGCCCTCGGCATGGTGCCGGGAAGCCTGGCCTATGCCGCCCTGGGGGCGTGGGGAACCGAGCCCTGGGGTCTCTTCGCGGGACTGGCTGCGCTGGTCGTGCTCGTGCTCGTCGGGGGCCTGTTCGGGCGGCGTCTGCTCACCTCGCACGAGCCAGCGCCGAGGAGCGGGCTGGACCTCGAAGGGGACGACTGATGTTCGACACCGTGCTGCGCCGGCATCTCGAACGGCCGCTGGACCGGATCGCCGGCCACCTGGACCGGCCGGGGATCTCACCGGACCGGCTGACGCTCCTCGGACTCGCCCTCGGGCTCGCCAGCGCGCTGCTCGCTGCGAACCAGTGGTGGACATGGGCGCTGGTCACCTGGCTGTCCTCCCGGGCGATGGATGGGCTCGACGGCCCCCTCGCACGGCGCCGGATCGCCGACGGGCGTGCTCGCGACGACGGCGCCGGCGGCTTCTTGGACATCACCGCGGACTTCGTGGTCTACGGCGCCGCCGTCGTCGGGGTCGCCATCGGCTCCGCCGACTCCTCGGGGGTCGGCTCCTGGTTGCCCTTCGCGGCTGTGCTCCTCGGCTACTACGTCAACGGCACCGCCTTCCTCGCGTTCTCGTCCATCGCAGAGCGCACCGGGCGCCGGATCGACGACGGGCGCTCCTTGAGCTTCCTGGGCGGTCTGGCAGAGGGAGCCGAGACGATCGCCGTGCACTCGCTGTGGCTGCTGCTGCCGATGCACGCACCGCTGATCGCGACCGTGTGGGCGATCGTCGTCGGCCTCAGCGCGACGCACCGGATGGTGACGGGCTACCGGACGCTTCGGGCGCCCCCCACCTGAGCACCACACCCGAGCACCACACCTGGGGCCCAGGCACGAGCGCGTTCCCTGGTCGCGGAAGGCAGCGACGGTGCCACCGGGTTTCCACGTGTGTGAGCCCCCTGACCGACGTGACCGTGACGCGCGAGCCGTTCCCCCAGCAGACGCGTGCGCAGGTGTGGCGGGCCCGGACCCGCCTCGTGGCGCTGGTGCTGGCCCTCGTGGCCGCCTCGGCTGCTCTTCACCTGAGCGGCTGGAGCGGACCCCAGCAGCTGCAGGAGGCCGTGAGGTCCGCCGGATGGGCCGGGGTGGTGGTCTTCGTGCTGGGCTACGCCGTCCTGGTGCTGGTGCCCACGCCTGCCTCGGTCTTGACGATCCTCGGCGGGGCACTGTTCGGACTGTGGTGGGGGACGCTGCTCGCCTGGTCGGGCGCACTGCTCGGAGCCACCGGCGGCTTCCTGGTGGGACGGCGCCTCGGCAGGCCGGCGGTCGACCGGTTGCTGCGCGGGCGCCTGCGGCAGGCGGACGCGGTGCTGTCCGACCATGGGCTGGTCGCCGTGCTCACGGTGCGCCTGTTGCCGCTGTTCCCGTTCACCCCGCTCAACTACGCGGCCGGTCTGCTGGGTGTCCGGCTGCGTGACTACGGGGTGGGGACGGCGGTCGGGATCGTGCCCGGCGCGCTGGCCTACGCCGCGGTGGGAGCGTCGGGCGCCGACCCGCGCGGCATCGCGGTGGGCGTCGGCGGCCTGGTGGCGTTGGCCGTGCTCGGTGGAGCGGTGGGTCGTCGGCTGCTCAGACGCACGTCGGGACCAGGAGAGAGTCCTGCGCTCACCGGTCGCCGTCGCGGTACCCGGCGAGCCAGCGCCGGTCGATCCAGCGCTTGAGGACGAAGCTGGACCGTCCGAGCCACCACCACCGGCCGCGCGCGGCCAGAGCTGTCCCGCCGCCGAGGTCGAGGATCGAGAGGGCGGTGCGCGCCGGACGGTAGGTCGGGGCCTCGGCGCCCGCCGCGCGAGCCTCGAGGGCAGCCAGCAGCACCGGGCCCTGCCGCACTCCGTGCACGCCGATCCGGTCGAGTCGCCCGGGGAGGAAGTCGGCGCAGTCGCCGACGGCGTACACGTCGTCATGGTCGCGGTGCCGGAGTGCGGCCGTGATCGGGATGCCGTGCGGTCCACCCAGACCGGCCCGGGTCGCGAGCGGCGGAGCTTCGAGACCCGAGGCCAGGACCACGGTGTCGTGCGGGATCCGGGCGCCCTCGGCGAGGACGACGTCGCGCTCGGTGATCTCGGCGATCCTGGCCCGGACGTGGACATCGACCCCGCGTCGTCGCAGCAGGCCGGCGAGACGGCGCGCGGCCCTCGGCGGCAGCGAGGGCACCACTCGAGGCCCGGCCTCGAGCAGGACGACCCGCTCGGTGTCGGGTCGCAGCGCGAGCTGCGCAGCCAGCTCGACACCACTGGCGCCGCCGCCCACGACGGTGACGTGGTGTCCACGCCCGGCCGGACCCTCCTCGAGGCGGGTGCGCAGGCAGGTGAGGTCGCTCAGTGGCTTGACCTTCACGACCCAGTCGCCTCGCTGCACCTCCGGGGGGACCCTGGCGACGCTGCCCACATTGACCGAGAGCACGTCCCAGGCGAGCGAGGTCCCGTCGTCGGTGGCGACGGTGCGGTCAGCGAGGTCCGCGTCGGTAACGAGGTTCTCGACGTGACCCAGGCGCCCTCGGGTCAGGGCGGCGACGTCGATCCTGCCCGCCACGGGGTCGGCGTCACCGGCTGCGCTTGCCGAGGCGACCCCGCTGTAGTCGAACCATCGGGGCGCGACCAGGGTGACCTGGTAGCCGGCCCGCTGGAGACGGTGCGCGTTCCTGACCAGGTGCAGATGGGCGTGACCGGCCCCCACCAGCACCAGGCGGCGCTCAGGCCGCACGTCGACCGAGCCACCACCGACGGGTGCGGGCGACCGCGTGCACCGCCCGCCGGGTCGCCGGGCGCTGCAGCTGCTCGCGGACGTCGGCGATGGCGGCGTTCCACGGTCCGTCGTTCCAGGTCGGGTAGGCGTGGGTGATCCCGGCGAGGTCCCGGGTGCGCAACCCCCGCCGTACGGCGACCACGAGCTCGCCGAGGGTCTCGCCGGCCCGGGGGCCGACGACGACGGCTCCGAGGATCCTCCCCTTGCGGTCGACGGCGAGCCTGGTGAGGCCGCCGGTCTGGTCCTCGGTCACGGCGCGGTCGACGTGCTCGTGGCTCACGGTGAGGATCCTGATCCCGTCCCGGTCCCGGCCGGTGTCGATGCCGACGGCCGCGAGCTCGGGCTGGGTGTAGGTGACCCGAGGGATCGCGGTCGTCTCCACGGATCGACGCACTCCGAGGACGGCGTTGCCGGCGGCGAGGCTGCCGTGGACCCCGGCTGTGTGCGTGAACTGCGGATGGCCGGTCAGGTCGCCGGCAGCCCAGACCCGGGGGTTGGAGGTCCGCAGGCGGGCGTCGACCACGACGAAGCCCCGCTCGTCCACGTCGACACCGACCTCGCTCAGGCCGAGGTCGCGCGTGCGCGGCGTACGACCGACGGCCACGAGAAGCCGGTCGAAGTCGACGGTCGTGCCGTCGGCGAGGTGGAGCCGTCCGGCGCTCGCATCGCCCTGGCACGGGTCGACGGACACCACCGACTCACCCACTCGGACGTCGATCCCGTCGGCGCGCAGCGCACGGTCGACCGCAGCCGCTGCATCAGGGTCCTCGCGCGGCAGCAGCCGCGGGGCCCCCTCCACCACGGTGACCTCGACGCCGAGGCGCGTCATCGCCTGGCCCAGCTCGCAGCCGATGCTGCCGCCGCCAAGGATGGTGAGGCGGCGAGGGGCCGAGGTCAGGTCCCACACCGTCTCACTGGTCAACGCGTCCACCCGGTCCAGCCCGGGGATGGGCGGCATCGCAGGCGCGGCGCCCGTCGCGATCACAGCCTGCGAGAAGTGCACCCGCTCGCCGTCGACCTCCGCGAGGCCCTCGCCCACGAAGCGGCCCCTGCCGGACAGGACGGTGACCCCGGCCTCGGTGAGAGCCTCGGGCGAGTCGACGGGGGCGATCCGGGCGACAGCGGCACGCACCCGTTCCATCACCCGACCGAAGTCCACCTCGACGCCTTCCACGCTCACCCCGAAGCGGGTGGCGCCGCGCGCCCCGGCGGCCGCGTCAGCCGCGGCGATCAGTGCCTTCGACGGGACACACCCCGTCCACAGGCAGTCACCACCGGTGCGATGGCTCTCGACGAGGAGCACCCGGGAGCCGAAGCCTGCCGCGGTCTTGGCCGCCACGATGCCCGCGGTGCCGCCGCCGAGGACCAGCAGGTCCCACGGGGCCGGACTGCTCATCCGCGACGTCCGTCGGTGAGGTCGTCCAGCAGGCTCTGCATGCGACCCACGGCGTCCGGGTCCACCGGGCGCCGGCCCGACCACAGCGACAGCGCACGGTGGAGGGTGCGGTGCTGGCGCAGCACCTCCCCGCACTTCTCGCAGGTGGCGACGTGCTCCTCGAGGCGTGCGACCTCGCCCGGGGTCAGGGGCGCTGACGGATCGGCGTCGAGGTAGCGCTGGATGCGACGTGCCGACCAGTGACACGTCAGCATCTGTCGGAAGGCTCCGCTCATGACGGCTCTCCTCGTGGGGTGAAGGTGGGACCCAGCGCCGTCCGGATCCGCTGGCGGGCTCGACTGAGGCGGGACATCACGGTGCCCACGGGCACGTCGAGCACTGCTGCGGCCTCCGCGTAGGACAGGTCGTGGACGTCGACCAGCACCAACGCAGAACGGAACTTGGGGTCGAGGGCCACCACGGCCTCGTGCAGCGCGGCGTCCAGCTCCTCGTTGACGAAGACGTCTTCGGCGGCGGGCGCCTCGGTCGTGCCGAACGCCGGCCGCGAGGTGTGGATCAGCTCCCAGTCGTCGACCGTGATCGGGCGGCGCCGGCGGTGCATGTTGGCGTTGGTGTTGCGCACGATCGTGAGCAGCCAGGCGCGTGGGTAGCGGCCGTCGAACCGGTCCAACCCCCGGAAGGCTCGCACCAGCGACTCCTGCACGAGGTCCTCGGCGTCGGCGTCGTTGCCCGTGATGCTGCGGGCCACCCGGAGCATCACCTCGATCTCGGGCTCGACCACGTCACGGAACGCCCGTCGGCGCTCCACGTCGGCGCGCGTGCCCTGACCACTCATGCCGGGGGAACCCGTCGACGCAGCGAATCTCTTCCCGGCACCGGACCCGGACCGAGGAGAACGCACGTCGACCACACGCACTCAGCCTGCCACGCGACCCCTGGGACGACGCCGCTCAGAGCGGCGGGGCCTCGGGCACGTCGAGCTCGGTGTGGACGTGATGGTTGAAGTAGTTCGTGAACAGGTTGAGAGTCACGTGCGTCGAGAGCTCGGTCAGCTGCTCGACGCTCCACCCGGCGTCCAGTGCCGCCTGCCAGGCGTCGTCGCTGGTGCTGCCGACGTTCGCGGTGTAGTCGCGGGCCAGGTGGAGCAGGGCGTCGAGGGTCGGGTCGAAGTCGGCCTCACCGCGACGGATGGCGATCATCTCGTCGTCGCTGAGGCCCGCTGCCTTGCCGCCGCCGGTGTGGGCCGACTGGCAGTAGGTGCACTCGTCCTGGTTCCCGACCGCCAGGGCGATCGCCTCGCGAGTGCGCGGGTCGAGCAGGGCGTGCTCGCGGATCACGTCCTGCAGGGCGACGTACGAGTGCAGCACCGCGGGCGAGTGCGCCATCCCACCGTGGATGTTGAGCACCTTGCCGTACTTCGCCTCCAGCTGCTTCAGGGCGTCCCGGCTCGCCTCGGGCGCGTTGTCGACGGTGTGTACGGGAATGCGGGGCATGTCGTCCTCCGAGATCGTGGAACCTGCTGACTCACCGGGAACCCCGCTCGCTGAGCAGGACATTCCGCCCACGCGCCGGCTGTGGCCCGTCACACATGCGCTGTGAGGGGTGTGGACGATCTCGTTCAGGTTGTCGGCAGGTTCGCCGGCGCAGCCTGGGCCCATGGACGAGACCGCGATCCCCTCCACCGCAGCACCGCGCCGCTGGTCGACCTGGTCCCCGGCTCCCGGGTCGTCGTGGTGTCCGGCAGCTACGGCGCCGGCCATGACGCGGCGGCGCGTGAGATCGCCCTGCGGCTCCAGGCGATCGGTTGCCAGGTCGAGGTGCACGACGTCGTCGACCTGTTGCCGGCCCGGACCGGTCGGCTGCTCAAGGCGGGCTACCTCGCGCAGCTGCGACACCTCCCCGGCTCGTGGGAGGTGGTGTTTGTCCGCCTGCAGCCGGGCAGCCGGATGCTCCGCCTCACCCGCTGGTTCCTCGGTCTGGCCGGGGCGCGGGTGCTGCGGGTCACGGCGGGCGCCGACCTCGTCGTGAGCACGCGCTCGGCCCGGCGTCGTGGCGCTCGGTTGGCGCGACGACGTTCCAGACGTGCTCGCGGTGGCCTCCGTCGTGGTGCAGAACGCCGGCGGCTCATACCGCGAAGAGCCCTGCGCGTGATGACCTGCTGCTCTCAGCCGTTGGTGTCCACACTTCGGCTGAAGCGCGGCGGATGAGTCGCCTAGCTCGGCTGGGAACACGAAAGCCCAGGTCAATGGCGAGAAAGACCTGGGCTTCCGTTAGCGCGCCCGAAGGGATTCGAACCCCTAACCTTCTGATCCGTAGTCAGATGCTCTATCCGTTGAGCTACGGGCGCGTGGCCGTGAAGGCCTCGGACACTTTAGCGTGCGGCCTCGCCGGTCACGAAATCGGCCGGGGAGGGGGTCCGGTGGGCCGCTCGGGCGTCCGGGCGTGGTGGTTTCGAGACACTCACTTCGTTCGCTCCTCAACCACCGGAAGGCCGGGACTTCGTTCGCTCCTCAACCACCGGAAGGCCGGGACCCCGTTCGCTCCTCAACCACCGGAAGGCCGGGGCCCCGTTCGCTCCTCAACCACCGGAAGGCCGGACCCCGTTCGCTCCTCAACCAGCGGAGGACTCGGACCCGTTCACTCCTCGACCATCACCAGGCCGGAGGGCGGCTGACCCCATGTGACGTTGCGTGGGAATCGCGCGATCAGGCTTCCGCGTCGGTGACGTGACCTGGGCAGATGCCGCGGATTTCCCACACAGCCACAGTCATTCCCGCACGGACGAATGCAAGGCAACACAACCTCCTTGTCACCCCTCACACCTTGGATCGGTCCAATAGCCGGGGCTCGGAGATTGTGCGTACATTCACCAGCACTTCACTCGCTGCAAGGGCGCGGCGAGCCACACACGACTCCCCGACAGCACCACCGCGGCGCCGTCAGGCGTCAGCGGAGGACCTCCGTCGTTTCCGGCGGACGGCGAAGGCGCGAGAGGACCGGCTGGCCATGACCACCGACACCAGCACCACCCAGGAGACCTCGATGACGACGAGCACCAGCGATGCCCCGACGACTCACCAGGGCATCGCCTCCTGGGTCGCCGAGGTGGCCGCGCTGACCCAGCCCGACCAGATCCGCTGGTGCACCGGTGACGACGCGGAGTGGGAGGAGCTCACCAGCGCCCTCGTCGCCTCGGGCACGTTCACCCGTCTCGACGAGGAGAAGAAGCCCAACTCGTTCCTCGCCCAGTCCGACCCCACCGACGTCGCGCGCGTCGAGGACCGCACCTTCATCTGCTCGGTCGACGAGAGAGACGCGGGGCCCACGAACAACTGGATGGCCCCCGACGAGATGAAGCAGATCATGACGGACCTCTACCGCGGCTGCATGCGCGGCCGGACGATGTACGTCGTCCCCTTCGTGATGGGTCACCTCGAGGCCGACAAGCCCATGTTCGGCGTGGAGCTCACCGACTCGGCGTACGTCGTCGTCTCGATGAAGGTGATGGCCCGCATGGGCACCGAGGTGCTGCGCAAGATGGAGGAGACCGACGCCGCCTTCGTGCCGGCGATGCACTCCGTCGGGATGCCTCTCGAGCCCGGACAGGAGGACATCTCCTGGCCCTGCAACGACACCAAGTACATCGTGCAGTTCCCCGAGGAGCGCGCGATCTGGTCCTACGGCTCCGGCTACGGCGGCAACGCCCTGCTCGGCAAGAAGTGCTACGCCCTGCGCATCGCCAGCGTGATGGCCCGCGACGAGGGCTGGCTGGCCGAGCACATGCTGATCCTCAAGCTGACCAGCCCCGAGGGCGTGCGGAAGTACATCGCGGCCGCTTTCCCGAGCGCGTGCGGCAAGACCAACCTCGCCATGCTGGCGCCGACCATCCCTGGCTGGAAGGTCGAGACGCTGGGCGACGACATCGCCTGGATGCGCATCGGAGACGACGGCCGGCTCTACGCCGTCAACCCCGAGTTCGGCCTGTTCGGCGTCGCGCCGGGCACCAACGAGCTGACCAACCCCAACGCGATGCGCACGATCGAGAAGGGCAACTCTGTCTTCACCAACGTCGCCCTCACCGATGACGGCGACATCTGGTGGGAGGGCATGGAGAACACCCCCGCCCACGCGCGCTCCTGGAAGGGCGAGGACTGGACGCCCGACAGCGACGAGGTGTCCAGCCACGCCAACAGCCGCTACTGCACGCCGATCAAGCAGTGCCCGATCCTCGCCGACGAGTACGACGACCCGCAGGGCGTCCCGATCGACGCGATCCTCTTCGGCGGGCGCCGCAAGACGACGATCCCTCTCGTGACCGAGGCCCGCGACTGGGCGCACGGCACCTTCATGGGCGCCACCCTCTCCTCCGAGACGACAGCCGCCGCCACCGGCGCCGTGGGCGTCGTACGCCGTGACCCGATGGCGATGCTGCCCTTCATCGGCTACAACGCCGGCGACTACTTCAACCACTGGATCACCGTCGGCAAGGAGAACGACGAGGCCAAGCTGCCGCGGATCTTCTACGTCAACTGGTTCCGCCGTGACGACGAGGGCGGCTTCCTCTGGCCCGGGTTCGGCGAGAACAGTCGCGTGCTGAAGTGGGTCGTCGAGCGGATCGAGGGCCAGGCCGAGGCCATCGAGACGCCGATCGGTCACGTGCCGACGCCGGGCTCGCTCGACACCGACGGCCTCGACATGAGCGAGGCAGCCCTGACGGCTGCCCTCGACGTCGACGTCGAGGAGTGGAAGGCCGAGATCCCGCAGATCACCGAGTGGTTCGAGAAGTTCGGAGAGACCCTCCCGGCGGTGCTGTGGACCGAGCTCGACGGGCTCAAGGCACGGCTCGGGGTCTAGGTCCGAGGCACTGGCTCGGGTCCCGAGCAGATTGGGCATACTGACGCGGTGACGACCGAGCAGGGCGGCGAGCGAGGCAGCTACGGCCCCGAGGACAGGAACCTGCTCGAGACCGTTGCGTCGCGGATCTACTCCAACGCCGTCCAGCACGGCTGGCTCCCGGCTGACGACCCTCGCCTGCACGAGGAGAGTCGCCGGCCTGCCCTGGACCTGCTGCTCGACATCGGACTGCTGCGCCACGACGAGGCCGGCAACCGCTACGTACCGACCGATCCCGCGGCCGTGCAGGCGCAGATCGTGGTGCCCCTCGGTCAGCAGGGCGCCGACCTGCTGACCGAGTCCGCGCGGTGGGCTGACACCTTCAGCGACCTCGGCCAGGTCTTCCGCACCTCGCCGCGCGCGACGGTCAATCCGATCACCGAGATCCACGGTCTGGAGAACATCAACAACTTCATCGCCGCTGCGGTCAACGACACCCGCAGCGAGATGCTCACCGCGCAGCCGCACGGGCGGCGACCTGCCAGCACGCTGGCCGTCGCCGAGGACCGCGACGTCAAGCTGCTCAACCGTGGTGCGCGGATGCGCACCCTCTACCAGCACTCCGCGCGGCACAGCCCGGCCACGCGGGAGTACGTCGCCGACATCAGCTCCCACGGTGCCGAGGTGCGCACGCTCGATGAGTTCTTCCGCCGGCTCATCGTCTGTGACCGGCAGGTCGCGGTGGTGCCGGCCTCGGACAACCACCACGTGGCGATCGCGATCTACGAGAAGTCGCTGATCGCCTATCTCGTCGACATCTTCGAGCGTGCGTGGGAGCGCGCCCAGCCCTTCAACGTCAGTGGCAGCCAGGCCGAGCGGCACATCGCCGAGGACGTGCGCGCGATGACCATCCGGCTGCTCGTCGAGGGTCACAGCGACCCCGCGAGCGCCAAGCGGCTCGGTGTCAGCACGCGGACGTACGCGGGCTACATCGCGGCGCTCAAGGACGAGTACGACGTACAGACGCGCTTCCAGCTCGGCTATGCGATGGGCCGGGACACCAGCAAGCGCTCCGCGCCCTCGACGCAGTCACCCGGCGAGGCGGTCGACGACCTCGACGACGGTCCCGACGGGGAGCGCTGAGGCCCGAGCCACGACGGCTTCCCGCAGCGTCCTGACGGTTCCCGGAGCGAGTTCTCTACGGGGACCCGGTGATTACCACGGGACCGTGGTAATCACCGGCCCGCGCCCCCCGCGACCCCGACCTCCAGAAAACACTGCGAGGGCAGTCACCCTGACGATGAACTGCCCTCGCGTGTGCGGTTGAGACGGGCCGGGGGGATGGCGCTTGGATCGAACTGCCGGGGGGATGACTCGTTGATCCTCGTCTCAGCCTTTATGGCGATCCGACCCGGGGAGTGGGTCGCTCGCGTTTGTGGGGGAACCCCTGCGCGGGGTGCCGGGTCTAGGTGCCGTTCCAGCCGGAGTCGGAGGTGTTGGCGACGCGGGTGCCGTTCCAGCCGCTGTCGGAGTCGGTCTTGAGGGTCCGCTTGACCTTGGACGTCTTGGTGACCTTGGTCCCGTTCCAGCCCGAGTCGGCCGTGGTGCCGACGCGCGTGCCGTTCCAACCACTGTCCGCCGCGTTTGCCGGGGCGGCGAGTCCGACCACGACGCCACTCGACGCCAGCAGGAAGCCAGCCGCGATCTTGGCCACGGTGCGCTTGGTCATCTGCATACCTCGTGTTCTCTGTCCCAGGGGTCGACGGTTGCCCGTCCCGACTCCAGTGTCGGCCACCGTGCACGACCCCGGCTACCCAATCGAGCCGCAGGAGTGTGCACTGCACGATCCTGCAAAACCGCAGAAACCGAGACACTTCGGACCCATGAGGAGGATAATGCCGCGAGCGCCCCGGGACCGGCGACAATCAGGATCCTCGGGCTCAAAACGCCCTCGGAGTGGTCTTGACCGGTCACATTCGAGTTTTCCATGGTTGCGTACTTGTGCAACCAACGCCACCCCTCGCGGCCCCCTTCCAGGGGCGAGCGCTCCGGCCGCCTAGGGTGGACGAATGCGGCCCCGGCGTCCCTTTCGTCCCCCACCGGGGACGCTACGACGCACGCTGGTCCTGCTCGGAGCGTGGCTGCTGGTGGCCGCGCCCACGGCCGCCCTCCTCTTCGCCAACGGCTCCCGGGACACCGTCCTCGCCGGTCACGACGCGGTGGTGCGCCCGACCTTCGACGGCTACGCCACCCTCGACCTCGGCCCGTACATCCCGAGCTTCCGCCTGTCCAGCGGCGGCCGGCTCGGCGCCGACATCGACCTCGGCGCCACCGAGCTGGAGAGCTATGAGGCGCTCATCGAGCGCTACGCGTTCCTCGCCAGCCAACCGGAGGGTCAGGTCGCCAAGGTGCAGGCCACGATCGCCGACCTCGGCTCGGACAGCGTGGTGCTCGGGGCGTTGGTCGGCCTGGCCGGACCGGCGCTCGTGCTTCTGGTCGGCCGGCAGCGGTGGGCACAGCTCGCCCACCCGTGGACGGTACGGCGGGCGGCGGCAGCCGGCGTCTCGCTGTTCGTGGTCGCCGGTCTGCTCATGTGGGTGCACGACGACCAGGTGCCCCCCGTCGAGTCCGGCGACTGGGTCGCACTCCCCGAGGCTCTGCCCGACCTCGACATCCCCGACGAGGCCGCGGCGCTGGAGATCGAGTCCGGGTTGCTCACCAGTGGCAGCCAGCGCCTGGTGGAGAGCACCCTGTCTACCTACCGCAAGAGCCTGGACTTCTACCGGGAGCTGGTCGACACCGCGCCGGCCCTCGCCGACCAGCTGCGTCAGCCCGAGGACGGCGAGGTCGTCGGCCTCCTGGTCAGCGACCGGCACGACAACATCGGGATGGACCCGGTGGCGCGCGCCGTGGCCGACGCCGCCGGTGCGACGTTCCTGCTCGACGCCGGTGACGACACCTCGACCGGCAGCTCCTGGGAGTCCTTCAGCCTGGAGTCCCTCGACGAGGCCTTCGCCGACTTCGACGACCGTTACTCGGTCGCCGGCAACCACGACAACGGCGACTTCGTGAACGACCGCTTCGACGACCTCGGGTTCACCACCCTCGCCGGCGAGGTGGTCGACGGACCCGAGGGGATCCGGATCCTCGGCGCCGGCGACGTCCGCAGCAGCGGCCTCGGCAGCTGGCGGGACGAGCGCGAGGTCTCCTTCGCCGACCAGAGCGCGTTGCTCGCCGACCTCGCCTGCGAGCACGACGCCGACGGCGACCGGATCGCGACCCTGCTGGTCCACGATGCCAACAGCGGTCGGGCTGCGCTCGAGCGCGGCTGCGTCGACCTGGTGCTGGCCGGCCACCTGCACGTGCAGGTGGGACCCACCGAGGTCGTCGGCGACAACGGTCGCCGCGGCTACAGCTACACCACGGGCACCACGGGCGGCGCTGCCTACGCCGTGGCCATCGGCAGCAAGCTCAGGCGCGAGGCGCAGGTGTCTCTGGTCACCTACCGCGAGGGTCGACCCCTCGGCATCCAGCCGGTGTTCGTGCAGACCACCGGCGACTTCGTCGTCGGTGAGTGGCAGCCGCTGACACTGGACGACCCGGAGAGCGCGGCGGTGTCCGGCGACGACGAGCCCGGAGCCGACGCAGCGCCCTCCGAATGAGCGCGGCCCCGCACCAGGAGGTGCGAGGCCGCGTCGTGGTCTGGCGGAGGTGGCGGGATTTGAACCCGCGAGAGGGGATTACCCTCAACCCGCTTAGCAGGCGGGCGCCATAAACCGGACTAGGCGACACCTCCAGACAGCGCTGCACAGGCTACCGGGCGGCTGCGGGCGGGAGCCAATCGGCTCCGCCCTGCCGGTGGCCGGCCCGTGATCGGGCGGGTCCCGCCGGGCGCTCACCGCACCGGGCGATAGCCGTGCCCGTGGTTGAGGTGCTGCTGGAGGTCCTGCACGAACTCGTTCGACCCGGTGTCGAGGATGCCGACCGGGATCGTCGTCGTCCCCCCGTCGCGACGCCGCAGCACCACGCACCGGGCGCCGCCCACACTCGTCGCGACGACGTCCTCGACGTCCTTCCAGCGACCTCGCGTGACACCGGCTCCCCGCACGAAGCGCACCCGGTAGCCCTGCTCGTCCAGACGCACCACCGTGGCCCGTCGTACGGCGAGGGCGCCCGCCGCCGCCACCGCGACGGTGCCGACCAGCACGGCGGTCGTGAGCACCGCCCGAGGCAGGCCGGCGATCGCCACCAGGACAGCGGCGAGGACGATCGCGCCGCCGGCGACCGCGACGAGGAGACCCAGCATCCGGACGGCGACGGGCAGAGCGAGCCGATAGTCGGAGACCGGGGAGGGGATCATGAGCCGATCGAACCAGCCGGTGACCGCGGGCGCCAAATGGTCGCCGGATGGCTCTTGTCACAGGGCCACGGCCGGGCGCACACTCAGAAGTCCACCCGAGCCCCCGTGAGGTGGTCGCGATGCCCGGTCTCGAGCACTCGATCCGTGGCCTGCAACAGGCCCTGGACTCGCCCCGCCGCCAGCACATGTGGCGCTGGTTGGTGCGGCACCGGCTGGCCACGGTCAAGGATGCGTTGGCACCCGACCGGGCCCGCGGGGGAGATGCCTGGCTGGCGGCGCGCGAGCTCACCCTGCTCCGCGACCGGGACGCGCTGCTCCGGAGGCTCACCGAGCTGGGCGCCGAGGTGCTGGACTCCGCCGATGCCGAGCAGGTGCGCACCGAGCTGCTCAGGACCGTCGCCGACCTCGAGCGTTACCGTCAGCGGCTCAACGACCTGGTCTACGACAGCGTCTCCTTGGAGCTCGGCGGCTCGGAGTAGCGTCCTCTCAGCCCACGCCGAGGAACGTCGCCTCCAGCGGCCGCTCCACGACCGCACCATCCACCACGTCGACGCGGTAGCCGTCGGCGCCCGGACGGGAGGCAACCACGTCGGCGAGCTCACCGTCCTCGAAGAGCAGGCCGCAGCCGTCGTCGGCTGCGAAGCCGGGCGGGAAGCCGTCGGCCACGAGCCCGCGGTAGGTGCCGGCGCGCAGCTCCTCCCCGTCGTAGTGGGGGCAGGCCGAGCCCGCCACGAGGCCGAGCCCGTCGTGCAGCGGCGCGAGACCGGGACCGAACGAGTCGGTCACGGAGGCCTCGAACCAGCAGTTCATCCCGGCACTGATGCCGGCCAGGACGGTGCCGCTCTCGGCGGCCTCGGTCAGGATCTCGGGCAGCCCATGGGCGCGCCAGACGGCGAGCAGGTTGGCGGTGCTCCCGCCCCCGACGTACACGATGTCCTGAGCAGTCAGGAAGGACCGGAGGTCCGCGTGCTCCCGGGTGAAGAGCCGCAACACACTGGTCTCGGCCCGGCCGGCCAGGGACTCCTCGAACTTCGCCACGTAGTCGCTCGCATCGCCGCTGGCGGTCGGCACGAAGCAGACCTTGGGCCGGGCGGCCCCGGCGAGCTTGAGCAGGTAGTCGTCGAGGACGGGGTTCTCGGGCTCCATCGAGAAGCCGCCCCCGCCGAGTGCGAAGATCCGGCGCCGTGCCATCTGGTCCTTTCCAGGCGCACTCCCCCGAGCCGCCGTCGCCACAGCCTCCGTCACGCCCGTGCTCACCGGAGCGTCGGGTCGGGCGGCTGCGCAGAGGGGGCGGGATTCGAACCCGCGGCTGACATCACTGCCAGCGACCGCTTTCAAGGCGGTTCCGATCGGCCACTCCGGCACCCCTCCGTGACACCGGTTGCCCGGCGCACGCAGGGGAGTGTATGCCCCGCCTTCGCGGAGAGAGCACTCAGACCAGATCGAGGCTGACCAGGATGTCGCCCTCTTGGACGACGTCACCGGCGGCGACCTTGATCGCCGAGACGGTGCCGGCCCTGTCCGAGAGCACCGGGATCTCCATCTTCATCGACTCCAGGAGCACGACGGTCTCGCCGACGGCGACGGCGTCCCCCCGGGCGACCGTCACCGCGATCACGTTCGCCACCATCTCCGCCACGATGTCTGCTGTCAGTGCTTCACGCGCCATGGCTCGGAACCTACAGCAGAGCGGCCGTGCGGCGTGGCTCGGGACGGTGGGCGGTCGCCTCTTCCGCACGCCGGGCGCGCCGGCCTCGGGTGCCGGAGAGGAACGCGTCGCCGCGGACCACGAGGTAGCCGAGCACGAGGCCGATGGCCACGCCGTAACCGACCGTGATCCCGGCTTCGAGCAGAGTCATCCGCCCGTCCAGCAGGCTGGTGGTCACGCCGGCGAGTCCGGCGGCACCGAAGGCGGAGGGCCACCACCCCTGACGGCGCCGCGCCCGCGTGGAGATCCCCCAGGCCAGGGCGGGGAAGCCGAGGAGCGCCTCGAGCGGGCGCGGTACGGCGCCGAAGGCGGCCCGGGCATCGCGGAAGGACTGCTCGAGCGAGTCGATCATCCCCGGCGAGCCCCACCGGGTCAGGGCCTCGGTGTAGGCGAGCGTGACCGCCAGCAGGGCCAGCCCACCGACGACCACGACGGCGCCGCGGGTGCCCAGGCCCTGGAAGCCCGCACCGAGTCGGTAGACGAGCACCAGCGCGCCGAGGAGCGCCAGGGTCAAGGTGAGATATTCCGCGCGCTCCACCGAGAGCTGGGCGTCGTAGGCGTTGGCAGCGAACGCCGCGGCGGCCGCGACCACCGCGGCGATCAGGCACTCCCGGATCACCCCCAGGAACCGGGCCGCGGGCACGGTGATGAGCACACCGAGGACCGCCCCCGTGGTGGCAGTGGTGATGGTGGCGGCGGCCAGCAGCACCGGGACACCGCTGATCGCGGCGCCGCAGGAGAGCAGGGCCGCGAGGCTCGCGGTGAGCAGCGGCCGGCCGCCGGTGCGCACCCCGAAGGCGAAGGCGAAGGTCGTGGAGAGGGTGACGGCGCCGGCCAGTGGCAGCCACGGCGCCCACCCCGCCGGGAGCCCCAGGGAGAACCAGCCGGTCAGCACCGCGGCGACGGCGGTGGCGCTGAGCAGCAGCCAGCCGACCGCCAGGCTCCCCCGGGAGAAGCGCTGCCAGCGACTGCGCTGCTGGCTGAGGTCCGGCACCTCCGGTGAGGTCGCGGTCGGGCCGGGGACCAGGGGCACGGTGGGGTCGGCGATCCGGATCGGCGGCGCCGGGGAGGCGCCGGCCGGCATGGGCTCGGCGCGCGGTGTCAGCGGCGCCGTCTCGACGCGCTGGCGGGGGGATCGTCGGCGCGCCCGCGGAGTCGCGCGTCGACGACCAGGCTTCTGGTCAGGACGCGCCACAGGACCCCTCGAGAAGTCGGTTGTCGTGGGTGCTCGCAGGTGCGGCGAGCGCCCGTTGGGGACGTCGGCAGGATAGCGCCCGCGACGAGAGTCGATCCCGGGTGGCCCCGCGGCTCACAGTCGTCGGTTGACCAGGGACGGGTTGATCCGGCGTGCCTCTTCGAGTGCCTCGAGGCCGAGCGTTGCCGTGATGACACGGCCGTCCCCGTCGTCGGTCTCGGCGAGCACGTCCCCGGTGGGCGCGACGACCAGGGAGTGGCCGGTGTAGCGGGGCCCGGGCTGGCCGGCTGCAGCGACGTACACGGTGTTCTCGATCGCCCGGGCCGCCACCAGCGTGCGCCAGTGCTCGACCTTCCGGTCTCCGGCCACCCAGGCGGCCGGGACGAGCAGCAGCTCTGCGCCGCGGTCCACCAGCGAGCGGGCCAGCTCGGGGAAGCGCAGGTCATAACAGGTCATGAGTCCCACCTGCACCCCCGCGACCTCGACGACGACGGGGTCGACCGGGCCCGCGAGCAGACGGTCGGACTCGCGGAAGCCGAAGGAGTCGTACAGGTGGATCTTGCGGTACGTCGCCGCCAGCCCGTCAGGGGCCACCACGACCAGCGTGTTGTAGGGACGCTCCGGGTCCTCGCTGACCTCGAACATGCCCGCCACGATCGTGACGGCGTGGGCACGGGCCTCGCTCGCCACGGCGGAGACGAACGGTCCGTCCAACGTCTCGGCGTAGCCCGCGACATCGGAGCCCGGCTGGCCGAAGTCACGGGCGAACACCTCGGGGAAGACGACGAGGTCCGGCCGCGGGTCCTGCCCGACGAGGTCACCGACGAGAGAGAGGGCCGCCCGGTTGTCGGCCGGGTCGAGGCTGGAGGCGCACTGCGCCAGACTGACGGTGATCTCCGTGCCGTGATCCTGGGCCATGGGTCCAGCCTGCCAGACTGACCTGATGGGCGAGACGACCGCGGCGGGGCCGCCGCTGCGGTGGGCGGCGGTGATCCTCACCGGCGGGACCGCGGCCCGGATGGACGGCGTCGACAAGGCCTCGATCGAGCTGGCCGGGGTGAGCCTGCTCGAGCGGGCCCTGGCCGCGACGATGGCGGCGCCCGAGGTGGTCGTGGTCGGTACGGAGGTGCACACGACCCGACCGGTGACCTGGACCCGGGAGGACCCGGCGGGTGGCGGCCCGGCAGCCGGGCTCCTTGCCGGGTTGGACGCGCTCCGGGGTGAGCCGGACCTGGTCTGCGTCCTCGCCGTCGACATGCCCAAGATCGAGGCCGGGACCATCGCCCGGCTCACCTGGGCCGTCGAGGGCGACGACACCGTGGACGGTGCCTGTCTGGTCGATCCCGGCGGCCGGCGACAGCCCCTCGCCGCCCTCTACCGGACCGCGGCCCTGCGCGCGGCCAGGCCGGTCTCGAGGCACGACGAGCACGGGCTCTCGATGCGGGCCCTGACCGGTGGGTTGGCGCTCCTCGACGTCGCGACGGTCGGAGAGGAGTCGCGCGACGTCGATACGTGGGCGGACCTGCGCGACCTCGGCGGCTGAGGTTGCCGGGTGTCGTGCGCGGCGTCCTGACCGGGGCCGACTGAGCGAGGCCGGCCGGTATCGGTGGGTTGCCAGATCGGCCATCGCGTACCACGCTTGGACTCGTGAACCTGCACGACTGGATCGACGAGCTCTGCGACGCCCTGGACATCGAGACCGAGGTCGACGAGGGCATCATCTTGGACCTCGCCCGCGACGCCGCACACGCGGTCGCGCGTCCGGCCGCCCCCATCACGACGTACCTCCTCGGCTATGCCGCGGCACTGGGCGGCGGCAGCCCCGAGAAGGTGGAGTCGCTGGCCGCCCGCGCCTCCGAGCTTGCTGGGAAGTGGGGTGGCGAGAAGGACGACCTCGCTGCGGTGGAGGTCGACATCGAGGACGGGCTCGTCGAGGCCGACTGACCGCTCGAGGCGCGGACCACGGGCTCGGCTAGCGTCGGTGGCATGCGCGCCGTCATCGCCACCGAGCCCGGAGGGCCCGAGGTCCTCACCCTGACCGACCTGCCCGACCCCCAGCCCGGACCGGGCCAGGTCGTGATCGAGGTGGCCGCCACTGCGGTGAACCGCGCCGACCTGATGCAGCGCAAGGGGTTCTACCCGCCTCCTGCCGGTGCCTCCGACGTGCTCGGGCTCGAGTGCTCCGGGACCGTCGCGGCTGTCGGCTCCGGCGTGACGACCTGGGCGGTCGGCGACCAGGTCTGCGCCCTCCTCGCGGCCGGCGGCTACGCCACGCACGTCGCCGTGCCGGCCGGCCAGGTGATGCCTGTCCCCGACGGGGTCGACCTGGTGAGTGCCGGGGCCCTCCCCGAGGTGGCCAGCACCGTGTGGTCCAACGTGTTCATGGTCGCCGGCCTGCGCGCCGAGGAGACGCTCCTGGTGCACGGCGGTGCCGGAGGCATCGGCACGATGGCGATCCAGCTCGGGCACGCTCTCGGTGCCCGCGTGATCACCACCGCCGGCTCGGCGGAGAAGCTGGAGCTGTGCAGGTCGCTCGGCGCCGACGTGGTCGTGAACTACCGCGAGCAGGACTTCGTCGA
Source organism: uncultured Actinomycetota bacterium (assembly GCA_963834315.1). Taxonomy (GTDB): domain Bacteria; phylum Actinomycetota; class Actinomycetes; order Propionibacteriales; family Nocardioidaceae; genus Nocardioides_B. The sequence continues at coordinate 73,353 of CAWIAY010000010.1, forward strand.
GGAGGTGCGTGCGGCCACCGACGGTCGCGGCGTCGACGTGATCCTCGACAACATGGGCGCGAAGTACCTCGACCGCAACCTCGACGCGCTCGCGCTCGAGGGCCGTCTGGTCATCATCGGCATGCAGGGTGGGACCAAGGGCGAGCTGGACATCGCCAAGCTGCTGTCAAAGCGCGGCGCCGTGATCGCCACGTCGCTGCGCGCCCGCCCGAGCGAGGAGAAGGCGGCGATCTGCGCGGCCGTCGTCGAGCACGTGTGGCCCCTGGTCGCCGATGGGACCGTCCAGGTGCTGGTGCACACGACGCTGCCGTTGGAGCGGGCCGGCGACGCCCACCAGGTGATGGAGGAGGGCAGCCACTCCGGCAAGATCGTGCTGACGCCTCGTGCGTGAGTCGTCGGGAGCCTGCTCGTAGGGTGGGGCAATGAGCGAACGCCCTGAAGCACGCCCCGGCTCCGATGAGAGTGCCCCGCGCGTCGTGGTCGTCGGACCCGACGGGATGGCAGCCGCCGGTGGTGAGCCCCGCGCCGGCGACGGGTCCGAGGACGTCGAGCAGGCCGAGCAGAAGATCACCGACCTCGTGGAGCAGCCCGCCAAGGTGATGCGGATCGGCAGCATGATCCGCCAGCTCCTGGAAGAGGTGAAGGCGGCCCCGCTCGACGAGGCCAGCCGCGCCCGGCTCGCCGGCATCCACCGCTCGTCCATCAAGGAGCTCGAGGCCGGTCTCGCGCCGGAGCTGGTGGAGGAGCTCGAGCGGCTCTCGCTGCCGTTCAGCTCCGACACGCCCTCCGAGGCCGAGCTGCGGATCGCGCAGGCGCAGCTCGTCGGCTGGCTCGAGGGCCTCTTCCATGGCATCCAGACCGCGATCTATGCCCAGCAGGTCGCAGCCCGTGCCCAGCTGGAGCAGATGCGCCGGGCGCTGCCCCCCGGCATGGTCCCCTCCGACGAGGCGCTCCAGGCCGCGCAGGCCCAGGCAGCCCGCGCCGGGATGGCCCCCGACGACGGGGACGACCACGGCCGCGGCGGCATGTACCTCTGATCACGCCTCGCAAAACCCTCACACCAGCGCGTCGATCGTCCCCGCCATCGCAAGGTCCGCAGCGGTCAGGCCGCCCTCGGAGTGGGTCGAGAGTCGGAACGTCACGGTGCGCCAGCGGATGTCGATGTCGGGGTGGTGGTCGGCCTGCTCGGCGGCCTCGGCCACCCGGCGTACGGCCTCGATGCCGGCCAGGAACGACTCCGCCTCCACCGACCGGAGGATCGCGTCGCCCTCCTGGGACCACGCGCTGAGGTCGCCCGTGAGGGCGCTGTCGATCTCCTGCTGCTCGAGAAGTGCCATGGGTGCGACCGTACGCCGCAGCCGGGCTCCTCGCGAGAGGCCACTTCACGCACGACACGCCGACAGACCTGGTGGGATGGTGGCCTCTCGGCCCCTGGCCCGGCCCCTGGCCTCTCGGGTCAGGGGGCCTCGCGGGTGCCGCGGTCGGAGGAACGGTGGAAGATCTTCTCGCCGAGCCAGACGACCGGGTCGTACTTGCGGTCCACGACGCGTTCCTTCATCGGGATGATCGCGTTGTCGGTGATCTTGATGCCCTCGGGGCAGACCTCGGTGCAGCACTTGGTGATGTTGCACATCCCGAGGCCGGCCGCCTCCTGGGCGAGCGCACGGCGGTCGTGGGTGTCGAGGGGGTGCATGTCGAGCTCGGCGTAGCGCAGGAAGAAGCGCGGGCCCGCGAAGGACTCCTTGTTGTCCTCGTGGTCACGCACGACGTGGCAGGTGTCCTGGCACAAGAAGCACTCGATGCACTTGCGGAACTCCTGGCCGCGCTCGACGTCCTCCTGCATCATCCTGCGCTTGCCGTCGGCATCGCGGGGGGTGAGCCGGGCCGAGGGGATCTGCTTGGCCTTCTCGTAGTTGTAGGAGACGTCCGTGACGAGGTCGCGGATGACCGGGAAGGCGCGCATCGGGGTGACCGTGATCGTCTCGGACTCCTCGAAGTCGGAGAGCCGGGTCATGCACATCAGCCGGGGGCGCCCGTTGATCTCGGCACTGCACGACCCGCACTTGCCGGCCTTGCAGTTCCAGCGCACCGCGAGGTCCCCGGCCTGGGTCGCCTGCAGCCGGTGGATCGCGTCGAGGACGACCTCGCCCTCCTCGACCGCGACGTTGTAGTCACCGAGGTCGCCGCCGGACGCGTCGCCGCGCCAGATCCGCATCTTCAGGTTGTAGCCCATCGGTTCTCCTTCGGGGCATGGTCTCGACAAGCTCGACCATCCGGGTCGCTCACTCGTCGAACAGGGTCTTCAGGTCGTCGGGCATCACCGGCAGCGGCTGGTGCTCGAGCTGGACGTCGCCGAGCGGGTTGCCCGGCGCGATCTCGTCGAGCGTGAGCACCAGGTTGAGCGCGCCCCAGGCGGGGTCTGGCTTGGGGAAGTCGTCGCGGGTGTGACCGCCGCGCGACTCCTCGCGCTCGAGCGCCGCCTTGGCGATGCACTCGGAGACGACCAGCATGTTGGGCAGGTCGAGCGCGAGGTGCCAGCCGGGGTTGTACTGCCGGTGCCCCTCGACGCTGAGCCGGCTCGCCCGCTCCTTGAGCTTGGCGATCTCGCCGAGCGACTCCCGCAGCTCGTCCGCGCTGCGGATGATCCCGACCAGTCGCTGCATGATCTCCTGCAGGTCCTTCTGGATCGTGTAGGGGTTCTCCCCGCCCTCGACCTCGAAGGGGTGCAGGGCCGCCGCGGCCGCCGCCTTGACCTGCTCGTCGGTGACCTTCGGCCGGTGGTCCTGCACACGCATGGACTGGTACGCCGCGTTGTGGCCGGCCCGTCGACCGAACACCAGCAGGTCGGACAGCGAGTTGCCGCCGAGGCGGTTGGACCCGTGCATGCCGCCGGCCACCTCACCGGCGGCGTACAGGCCCTCCACGATGCTCTGCTCGGTGTCGGCATCGACCTCGACACCACCCATCACGTAGTGACAGGTGGGCCCGACCTCCATGGGCTCGGCGGTGATGTCGACGTCGGCGAGCTCCTTGAACTGGTGATACATCGAGGGCAGCCGGCGCCGGATGAACTCCGCGGTGCGGCGGGAGGCGATGTCGAGGTAGACACCACCGTGCGGTGACCCGCGGCCGGCCTTGATCTCGGAGTTGATCGCCCGGGCGACCTCGTCGCGGGGCAACAGCTCGGGCGGGCGGCGGTTGTTCTTCTTGTCCTCGTACCAGCCCTCCGCCTCCTCGATCGTGTCGGCGGTCTCGGTCTTGAAGAACTCGGGGATGTAGTCGAACATGAAGCGCTCGCCCTCGGAGTTCTTCAGCACGCCGCCGTCGCCGCGCACCGACTCGGTGACGAGGATCCCCTTCACCGACGGGGGCCAGACCATCCCGGTGGGGTGGAACTGCACGAACTCCATGTTGATCAGGCTGGCGCCGGTGCGCATGGCGAGGGCATGGCCGTCGCCGGTGTACTCCCACGAGTTGGAGGTCACCTGGTAGGACTTGCCGATGCCGCCCGTGGCCAGCACGACGGTCGGCGCCTCGAAGACGACGAACCGGCCGGTCTCACGCCAGTAGGCGAACGCACCGGAGACCCGCTGGCCACCTCGTCCTGAGCCTGTCGAAGGGTCCTTGAAGACCTCGGTGACCGTGCACTCCATGAACACGTCGATGCCGAGGTCGACCGCGCGCTGCTGGAGGGTGCGGATCATCTCCAGGCCGGTGCGGTCACCGACGTGGGCGAGCCGGGCGTAACGGTGGCCACCGAAGTCGCGCTGGGAGATCAGCCCGTCCTTGGTGCGGTCGAAGAGGGCACCCCACTCCTCGAGCTCGAGCACCCTCTCGGGCGCCTCCTGGGCGTGCAGCTGGGCCATCCGCCAGTTGTTGAGCATCTTGCCCCCGCGCATGGTGTCGCGGAAGTGCACCTGCCAGTTGTCGTCCTCGTAGACGTTGCCCATGGCAGCGGCGATGCCACCCTCCGCCATGACGGTGTGGGCCTTGCCCAGCAGCGACTTGCAGACGATGGCGACCTTGGCGCCGGCGTCGTGGGCCGCGATCGCGGCGCGCAGGCCGGCGCCGCCCGCGCCGATCACCACGACGTCGTACGAGTGCCGCTCCATGCCGCCCTGGGAACCTGCGACGTCGGAGTCCATGCGGTTGCCGGTCATCGGGTGGCGTGCGCCTGCGTCGGTCGAGTCAGTCGAGACCACGTCAGAAGAACCTCAGATCAGTGATGGTGCCCGTTGCGAGCAGATAGACGTACAGGTCGGCGATCGCGACGGAGAACAGCGACAGCCAGGCGTATCGCGCGTGGTTGGCGTTGAGCTTGGACACCAGCGTCCACGCCTTGTAGCGCATCGGGTGCTTGGAGAAGTGCCGCAGCCGCCCGCCCACCGCGTGCCGGCACGAGTGGCAGCCCAGGGTGTAGGCCCAGATCAGCACGATGTTGACCAGGAAGATCAGCGTGCCCAGGCCCATGTGACCCCACGCACCGGTCTCGTCGCGGAAGGCGAGGACGGTGTCGAGGCTGAGGATCAGCGCGACCACCACCGCGGCGTAGAAGAAGTAGCGGTGGACGTTGTTCAGGATCAGCGGGAGGCGGGTCTCACCGGAGTAGCCGCCGTGCGGCTCGGCCACCCCGCAGGCCGGTGGGCTCAACCAGAACGCGCGGTAGTAGGCCTTGCGGTAGTAGTAGCAGCTCATCCGGAAGCCGAGCGGGAAGATCAAGATGATCAGCGCCGGGGAGAGCCGCCAGAACTCGAACGGCGTGCCGAAGTCGGCCGAGCCCTCGACGCAGGTGCCGCCGAGGCACGGCGAGTAGAACGGCGAGAGGTACGGCGCGGCGTAGTAGTCGGCACCGACGAAGGCCCGCCATGTCGCGTAGACGACGAAGGCGGTGAAGATCACGAACGTCACCGCGGGGTAGAGCCACCACCGGTCCTGTCGGAGCGTCCGCTCCTCGATGTGTGCGCGGCTCGGACTACGGACGCCTGACGACATGTGCGGCCTCTCGGTGAACGCTGGGTGCGGTGACGGACGTCGATGCTCAGAGGGCGTGTTGCGCCTCGGACTGGGCGTCGTGCCACATGCTCTCGTCGTAGGGGTCGTCAGGGATCTCGAGGAGCTCGTCCTTGCGGGGTCCCGGCGTGTGCCCCGGCTTGGGGTCGCCGAGCTCGTCGAGATCGGCCTGCAGTCGGTCGATGTCGGAGGTCAGCCGACGGACGCCGAGGGTGTCGCCGTACTCGTTGCGGACCCTCAGTGCCGCTGCCGCCAGCGTGGTGAGCGCCTCGCGCGTGGCGCCGACCGCGTCGTTCGAAGACATCCGGGGACCTCCATGAGACGAAGTGGTGACCGCAGTCACACCGACTGGAGGCTCCACTCTGTCACCGGATGTGGCGATATCGGAAGGGGGCACGCCCAACAGGTGAGCGTCGCTCCTCCGGGTCAGGAGCGCACGAGGCGCAGCCAGAGACCCCCGGTGATCAGCAGGAGGGCTGCACCGGCGAGCACGGCCAGTGGAGCCGCGAGGCCGGCTGCGAGTGGCTCGTCGAAGGTCATCGTGAGGGTCGACTCATAGGGGGACGCGTCGAACAGCTCGCCTGCGCCGCCCGCCGCGGCGGTGGTCTCGGCCAGCACCTCCGAGGTGACCGGCCTGGTGCCGCCGCACAGGGAGGCGCTGAGCGTCCCGGAGGCCTCTCGGTGGGCGAAGACGACGTAGCGACCCCCCTCCTCGACGCCCTCGAGCCCGCAGGAGGCGCCGGACACCGCGCTGTGCACCTCGGTCCGAACGCTCACCTCGCCCTTGAGCGCCTGCTCGACGGTGAGCGCGTAGCGCGCCTGGTCGGCCGAGAAGGCGAGCAGGCCCGGCCGGTCCACCCCATCGACCGTCGCGACGACCACGACGTCCGCGTCGTCGACGTGCTCGGCGAGGCTCGCCTGCACGCACGAGCAGGCGAAGGCCGGCCCGGGCGCCAGGACGACCACCGCCAGGGCGCCGACGAGCGCGGCGAGGAGGAGACGGATCTGGGTCATGCCGGTCAGACGCTACCGCGGTCCGTCCGGTTCCCGGGTCCGAACAGCTCGGCCAGTCCGAACAGCTCGGCCAGCACGCGTGCCACTCCGTCGTCGTCGTTGCCGGGCGCGACATGGTCGGCAAGCTCGCGCACCGAGGGATGGCCGTTGCCCATCGCGTAGGACGTTCCCGCCCAGGCGAGCATCGGTAGGTCGTTCGGCATGTCCCCGAACGCGACGACGTCGGCAGGGTCGATGCCGCGCTCCTCGCACAGCAGGGCGAGTGTGCTCGCCTTGGTGACGCCGGCGGCGCTCATCTCCACCAGAGCACCGGCCGAGGACCAGGTGGTGGTGACCAGGTCCCCGATGTGCGCCTCGGCCTCGGACCAGAAGCGCTCCGGCGCCATCTCCTCGTGCCGAGCCAGGAGCTTCACGGTGGTGTCGTCGAGGATCTGCCCGAGCGGGCCGACCACCAGGTCCGGCGGGGGCGGGAGCCGCGGCAGGAAGCCGGGCTCCTTGGCGAACCCGTGGACTCGTTCGACCGCGAACGTGGTGCCGGGGATGGCCGCGCGGAGGATGCTGCCGACCGCGAGGCCGACCTCGGCGGGGATCGTGCGTGCCCGCTGGACCTGGTGCTGGTGGACGTCGTAGACGATGCCGCCGTTGGAGCAGACAGCGAGGCCGTGCCCGCCGACGTGTTGCCACAGGTCGTCCATCCAGCGGGTCGGCCGCCCGGTCACGAAGACGACCGTGACGCCCTGCGCCTCTATCGCGGTGAGCACTCGACGGGTGCGCTCGGCGACCGAGCCGTCGCTGTGCAGCAGGGTGCCGTCGAGGTCGGTGGCAACCAGGGCAGGGCGCGCGTCCGGGCTCACCCTAGAACCAGCGCGCCAGCTCGTGGGCGACGCCGTCGTCGCGCACGGTCGCCGTCACGTCGTCGGCCGCCTCCTGGACAGCGAGGGGCGCCTGCCCCATCGCCACGCCGCGACCGGCCCACCGCAGCATCTCCTCGTCATTGCGGCCGTCGCCGATCGCGAGCACGTCGGCCTGCGCGACGCCGAGACGCTGACAGACGTCAGCAAGTGCGGATGCCTTGGAGACGCCCTCGGGCGCGAGGTCGAGCCAGGCGGTCCAGCCGATGAAGTAGTTGGTGCCTTGCAGGCCGAGCTTCTCCGCGAGGGCGACGAACTCCTCCTCCGAGGAGTGCGGGTCACGGATGATGACGCGGGTGACCGGCTCGGCCACGAGTTCCTCGACAGTCTGCAGGGTCATCTCACCGGTGATCTCGCCCTCGGGGAAGGGCCTGTTGATCCGGTAGCCGACGCCGATCTCCTCGACCGCGACCGCCGCGTCGGGCACGTGCTCCATCAACATGGTGACCAGCTGGCTCGCGTCGAACGTGATCGCGCTGAGCACCTCCACCGGCGGGTAGGAGAAGACGACCGACCCGTTGCTCGCCACCGTCAGCACGGAATCGGCGCCGTCGCGGGGAAGGCCGAGCTGCTCCCAGACCTGGGTGATCCCGAACGTCGACCGCCCCGTCGAGAGCACCACGTGGGCACCCGCGTCGACGGCTCGGTGGACCGCGTCGCGCACCGCGTCGGAGATCACCTCCTCGACAGCGCCGGTCGAGGGCACGTTGGCGTACAGGGTGCCGTCGATGTCGAGCGCGACCAGCTTGGGTGTCCAGCCGGGGTCGGGTCGGCTCACTGGGCCACCGGCTTGAGGACCTCACGGCCCTGCAGGTAGGGCCGCAGCGCCTCGGGCACGGTGACCGAGCCGTCGGCCTGCTGGTGGGTCTCGAGGATCGCCACGATCGTGCGCGGGATCGCGCACAGCGTGCCGTTGAGGGTCGCCAACGGCCGGGTGCCGTCCTCGAAGCGGCCGCGGATGTCGAGGCGACGGGTCTGGAACTCGGTGCAGTTCGACGTCGAGGTGAGCTCGCGGTACTTGCCCTGCGTCGGGATCCACGCCTCGCAGTCGAACTTGCGCTGCGCTGACAGGCCGAGGTCGCCGGCGGCCACGTCGATGACGCGGTAGGCCAGTCCGAGCTTGCCGAGGAACTCCTTCTCCCACTCCAGCAGTCGCTGGTGCTCGGCGAAGGACTCCTCGATCGTGGTGTAGGTGAACATCTCGACCTTGTCGAACCAGTGCACCCGGATGATCCCCCGGGTGTCCTTGCCGTAGGAGCCAGCCTCCTTGCGGAAGCACGGGCTGAACGCTGCGTAACGGCGCGGCAGAGTCTCCCCGTCGAGGATCTCGTCGGAGTGGTACGCCGCGAGCGGCACCTCCGACGTGCCGACGAGGTAGAGGTCCTCGCCCTCGATGCGATAGACGTCGTCGGCTGCCTGGCCGAGGAACCCGGTGCCGTCCATGGCGCGCGGCTTGACCAGGGCCGGTGGGATGACGGTCGTGAACCCGGCCGCGCGGGCCTGGTCCATCGCCAGGTTGACCAGGGCCAGCTCGAGATCGGCGCCGGGCCCGGTGAGGTAGTAGAACCGCGCGCCGGACACCTTGGCGCCGCGGTCGATGTCGATGGCACCCAGCATCCGGCCCAGCTCGACGTGGTCGCGCGGCTCGAAACCCTCAGCGGCGAAGTCGCGCGGGGTGCCGACGTGCTCGAGCACCACGAAGTCGTCCTCGCCCCCGGCCGGCGCCTCGTCGGCGGCGGGGTTGGGGATCGCCATCATGGCGGCCTTGTAGGCCTCCTCGGCCACCCCTTGGGCGGCCTCGGCGCTCTTGACCCGAGCCGAGAGCTCCTTGGTCTGCGCGAGCAGGGTCTGCTTCTCCTCGCCCTGGGCCTTCGGGATCCGGGCCCCGAGCTGCTTCTGCTCCCCGCGCAGCTGCTCGAACTCGGCGATGGCCGCGCGGCGCTTCGCGTCGGCGTCGAGCGCGACGTCGACCACGTCCCCGGAGAGCCCGCGCTTGGCCTGGGCTGCGCGGATGCGGTCGGGGTCGTCGCGGAGGAGCCGTGGGTCGATCACGCCCGTAGCCTATCGGCGGCCCGCCAGTCGATATCGCATCCGGTGGTTGAGGAGCGACGACAGCGCTCGCGCCGGTCGGGTCGTCCGCCCAGGAGCGAACGAAGTGAGCGTCTCGAAACCACCCGCACCGGCCCGGGCTCGTCCGCCCCCGGTGGTTGAGGAGCGAACGAAGTGAGCGTCTCGAAACCACCCGCACCGGCCCGGGGCGGAAGGAGTCGCTCGCCGCCCGGCCGCCCGGTGGTTGAGGAGCGAACGAAGTGAGCGTCTCGAAACCACCCGCACCGGCCCGGGCTCGTCCGCCCCCGGTGGTTGAGGAGCGAACGAAGTGAGCGTCTCGAAACCACCCGCACCGGCCCGGGCTCGTCCGCTCACCGTGCCCGGGTCGCTGCGGCGGCGCGTCGACCGGATACCCCCTGCCTGGCTCGCTCTCGCTGCGGCCGCCGCGGCCAAGCCACTTGACGCTCCCCAGACACGGCGCTCGGACAACCCCACCCCAAGCCACCCGACGTGGCTGCGGGGATCAGCCGGCGGCACGCCACATGGTGCGGAAGTTGTGCAGGTAGGACTGCACGAGGTGTCGACCGCTGATCCGGAAGAGGATCTCGTCATTGCGCAGCGAGCGGTCCGACCAGTTGTGGGATCCGGTCCAGACGTAGTTGGCGTCTACCTGCGTGCCCAGCACCCCGGAGATCAGCATCACCTTCTGGTGCACGCGTCGGCCGCCGTCGTTGCTGTCGCGCACCGGCACGCCGGCCTCGCGCAGGACGGTGGCGACGACGCGACCCATCCCGACGCCGTACAGGACCCGGACGTCGCAGCCGCGGCGGTGCAACCGGGCGACCTGGCGGGCGAGGTCGATGCCGCGGTCGCCGTTCCAGGCGTGCATCGCGATCCGCAGAACCGTCCGGTCGCCGCTGCCGGAGACCAGGGAGGCGCCACGGCACCGCACCCGGGAGAGGGTCTGGGCGACGGTGTCAGCGGGGTCGTCCGAGGAGTAGGGGGCCAGGTCGGTGACGAAGCCCGCCCCGGTCTCCTCGAGACGGAGCCGCGACTGGGGGCGGTCGTCCGCCAGCCTGGCGAAGACGTGGACCAGCTGGTCGTGGGCGCCGGGATCGGAGGCGACGTAGAGGTCGTTCCACTGGCGCAGCGAGCTGTAGTTGGTGAGGTTGAGGGAGCCCACCATCACCAGGTCGTCGTGGAGCCGGCCCCAGGTGCCGGACGAGATCGTCACGAACTTCGCGTGCTGGTTGCCCCGTCCGCCGCGGCAGGACAACCGACACACCTTCACGAAGCTGTCCGCCGACGTGTCCGTCCCCAGGGCGGCACGGAGCCGCTTGACCGCACCCCAGTGCGCGGAGTGGTCGTCGACGACGACCCGTACGTCGGCACCGCGCTCGTGGGCACGGAGCAGGGCGCGGGAGGTGGAAGGCATCGCGAAGGAGTACGCCGCCAACCGCACCGTCGCGTCGGCGTCGGCACCGTCGATGGCCCGGTCGATCCGGCGGACGAGGGAGAACTGGGCTCGCCTGGGGCCACTCGGGTCGTTGAACCGCACCAGCCCTCCTGTCTCCGGCGCGGGGTCGGCACGCACCTGCGACCGCGCGATCGGCGCAGGCAACGAGGTGCCCTCCAGAGTTCCGAAGCCCGGGTAGAGCCCGCCCAGCAGCATCGCCGGGCCGGCGAGAGCGACCCCGAGCCCGACCTTGGGTCCGAGTGCGAGCAGGGCGCCGAGGGCGCTCAGGAGCGGCACGCAGAACACCCCCGGGGGACGATTGACCGCGAGCGCGGCTGGGCACTGCCGAGGATACGTTCTCGTCCCGCGGCGGGGCCGCCCCCCGGCACCGCGGTCATACTTGTCGCCGGCCTCGCCCACGACCAGGAGCCACGTTGACCTTCCCCCGCAGAACCCGACGCGCCCTGACGCTCTGGGCGGTGCTCTGCGTGCTCGTCGTCGTCGTGCTCGCCGTCCTGGTGCGCCTGGACCTGCTCGGTCGGATGGACGAGAGGATCGGCGACGTCGCCTACCGCTGGGCCGCCGGCCCGGCCTGGATCTTCGACGTCCTGATCGTCGTCGAGCACGCGTTCGGGACCATCGCGATGACGATCTACACCGCGATCGCCGCGGTCGTGCTGCTCACCCGCAAGCATTCTCGCGCGGCCTTCTGGACCGTCGGGGTGATGCTCGGCGCGTCGACCACGACCTGGGTCCTCAAGCGGTTCATCGAGCGCGACCGCCCGGTCCTCGACGATCCGTTGCACCTGCTCACGAGCTATTCGTTCCCCTCGGGCCACGCCACCGGGATCAGTGCAGCGGCGGGCGTCGTGGTGATGCTGAGCGTCGTGCTGGTCCGCCGACGCTCGGTGCGCAGGGTGCTGGTGCTCTCGGCTGTCGCCGTCGCGCTCGTCGTCGGTGCGGACCGGATCCTGCTCGGCGTGCACAACCTCTCCGACGTGATCGCCGGGTTCGCCGTGGGTGCCGCCTGGGTGCTCGGCGGGGCCGTGTCCTACGCCCCGACACCGCGCTCGAAGCAGGTGGAGGCCTTCGCCAGCCCGGTGCCCTCGACGCGTCAGCTCGCCGTGGTCCTGAACCCGATCAAGGTCGAGGACGTCGCGGTGTTCAAGGCGATGGTCGAGAAGACCGCGGCCGAGAACGGGTGGAGCCGTCCGACCTGGCACGAGACGACGGTGGCGGACCCGGGCCGCGCGATGGCCGAGCAGGCTGCCGTCGACGGCGCCGACCTGGTGATGGTGTGCGGGGGTGACGGGACCGTGCGCACCGTGTGCGCCGAGCTGGCCGGCACCGGTATTCCGGTCGGGGTGCTCCCGGCCGGCACCGGCAACCTGCTCGCGCGCAACCTCGGCATCCCGCTCTATCTGGAGGCGGCGATCAACGTCGCGCTCAACGGCCAGGACCGGGCCATCGACCTGGTCAGGATCAGCGGCGACGGCATCCCGCCCGACTCCCACTTCATGGTGATGGCCGGGATGGGCTTCGACGCCGCGATCATGGAAGGGACCAGCGAGGAGACCAAGGCCAAGGTCGGATGGCTGGCCTACGTCGTCTCGGGGCTGCGCAACCTGAGGTACCCCGCCGTACGACTCGAGCTCTCCGTCGACGACGGACCCTGGACCAAGCACCGGGCGCGCACCGTGATGGTCGGCAACGTCGGCTACCTGACCGCGGGGATGCCGCTGCTGCCGGACGCCTCCATCGACGACGGCATCCTCGACATCGTGCTCCTGCACCCCAGCCGCTTCCTCTCCTGGATCCCGCTCGCGCTCCGGGTGCTGAGCAAGGGCAAGCGGACCGATGAGCTGATCAACCGGATGACCGGCCGGACCGTGTCCATCCGCGCCACCGGCGACACCCCGCGCCAGCTCGACGGCGACTCGATCGGATCGGGCCGGGAGATGCACTGCGAGGTGCTGCACGGGCGGCTGCTCGTCCGCGTCCCGCGCTGAACCCCCGTTGTCGGTAGGTGCAGCGCAGGGGATCCGCGGCGCGCCGCCTACCGATGTCGGTGGGGGTTACCGTGAGGGCGTGAGCGCACCCGTCAGATTCACCTCCTCAGTCCTGCCGGCGCGCGAGCGCGGCCTCGAGCTCGGGGAGCGGTTCGCCGCCGAGATCGCTGCGACGGTGGCGTCCTACCGCCGGCTCTTCGTGGCCCGGGCGGGCGGCCGAGACTTCGACGTCGACCTCTGGTCGGAGCGGGCCTGGGAGTCGATCGCCCGGCTCGCCCCCGCCCACGCGGAGGAGATCGCGGGCATCGCCGAGGGTGCCGGTCGGCCCGTGCGCGAGCTGGCCTCGATCAATGCGCGCACCGAGCTGCTGGTGGCGGCCAACCCGAGCGGTGTCAACGAGTGCTCGTCGGTGATCTCCGCGCCGCCCGGACGCGCGCCGTTCGCGGTGCAGACCTGGGACTGGTACGACGCGATGTCGGAGGGTTGGTTCCACTGGAGCTTCGAGCACCCGGACGGTCGCACGGTGGAGACCGTCACGGAGTACGGCCTGCTGGGCAAGATCGGTGTCAACGGCCACGGCGTCGGCGTGATGCTCAACATGCTCCACCACGCCAGCGACGCCGAGCGCGTCGCCGAGGGCACGATCGGCCACCCCGTCCACCTGCTCAGCCGCCGGATCCTCGACGACGCCCGCTCGCTCGAGGACGCCTGGCAGATGGTGCAGGCGCCGACCTCCGCCTCGACGTCGTTGAGCGTCGTCGACCGCAGTGGAGCCGGGGCGACCTTCGAGCTCTTCCCCCGTGGTCCGGGCCGGCTCGACGCCGAGGACGGCCTGCTGGTGCGCACCAACCACTTCGTCTCCCCCGAGGGTGAGGCGGGCTGCCTGGCCGACACGATCAGCGCCTCGAGCAGGACCCGGCATGACAAGCTGCTCAAGACGTTCGACGGCACCCCACCGGCGTCGCCGGCGCAGGTGTTCGCGGCGATGACCGACCACGAACCCGAGGGCGAGGTGGGCGGGATCTGCTGCCATCCCGACACCACGACGGACCCGGTGCTCTGGCACCGAACGCTCGCCACCGTCGCGATCGACGTCCGCACCTCCACGCTCGACGCACGAACGGACGGACCCTGCGGCCACAGGCAGCACCCAGCAGCCACTGTGACCGCAGGGGTCTGACTACCAGACGTCTCAGGAGGCCCCGCAGGTTGCGTCGGGCAGCCTGATTGCTGCTTCGAGGTCGAGGCAGGCCTGGCCCTGCTCCTCGGCGACGAGCTCGTTGTCCTCGACACTCCAGCGCGTCACCGCCCAGCGGAGCGGCTCGGCGGGCGAGACCTGCTGGGCGGTCCACAAGCCCGCGTTCTCCGAGATCCAGGTGCGCTGCTCGAGGTCGCCGGTCGTGGTGTCGCCGAGGAACCGTCCGTCCTGGGTCTCCAGGGCGCGGAAGCCCAGGTCGCTCGTCGGGGCGAAGACGCTCATCGCGGTCACGTCCCCGTCCGGGTAGGCGACGACGAAGGCCGGCGCGTCCAGGCTCGAGCTGATCGCGCCGCCCAGCAGCTCCGGCGCCGCCTCCGTGGGGACGGGCGCGATGGTCTTCACCGCGTCCCACGTGTAGCTCAGCTGGTAGCCGTCGCCGGCCTCGCGCAGCACGATCTCGCTGTAGGGGTCGCGGTAGTCGCGGTGTCGCTCGCCCACGTCGTAGCGCTCCTGGACCACCGGGAACATCAGCGACGCGTCGGCGTCCTGCTCGTTCAGCTCGTCGCAGAGCACCGGGCGGTCCCGAGCAACCCTGTCCCAGCACTCATGGCCGGCCCGGGTGAGCCGGAGCTTGCCCCGCGCCCAGAAGTACGACGTCGCCTCGACGAGCACCCGCTGGTCCTGCGGCATGGCCGCGTCGTAGTCGCCGGTGTGCAGACCACGGAGGTCGTCGACCCACACGACCCGGCCGGGTCGCTGCACGAGCAGCCCGGGGGTGTCGACCTGAGTGAGGGTGTCGTCTATCCAGGCCACCACCGCGCCGCCTCCCTCGACTCCGGGCGGTGGCACCACGACCAGGCCGGGGCCGCCCGTGCCCAGGTCGACCCAGGGCAACAGCTGCGCACCCTCTCCGACGGGGATCGTCGCGGTGGTGCCGGAGGCCAGCGCGACCTCGAGGTTGGCGCCCACGACGCGCACATCGTCGTCCTCACCGTCGATGTCGACGTCGACGCTGAGCTCGGCGCGCGCCTGCGGGTCGGGGGTTGCGTCCAACGAGGGGGACGGCGCGGGCGAGGGGGACGGCGCGACGGGCTCGGGCGCCTCCGGCCTGTCGTTCAGCAGCGGCACGGCGACCAGGGCGGCGACGACCGCGGCCGCGGCGAGACCGGCGAGCACCGCCGTGCGGCGCCGATGGTGCACCGGCGGAGGGACGACCAGGGGGCCGAGGTCCTCCGGGGTGACCTGGTCGGCCCGGGCGGCGAGCGCGTCGCGGAGCCGGTCCTCGACAAGGCTGCTCATCGCACACCCTCCATCTGCTTCTCCAACGCGGCCAGCGCCCGGCTGGCGGTCGACTTCACAGTGCCGCGGCTGACCCCCATCGCGTCGGCGATCTGCGCCTCGGACAGGTCGGACCAGTAGCGCAGGACCAGCACCTCGCGCTGCCGTTCGGGCAGCAGCCGCAGGGCCGCGACGACCTCCCGGTGCTCCTCGGCGAGGACGGCCCGGCCGGCCGGGTCCTCGACGGGCACCTCGCGCGGGGGGACGTAGGCCCGCGCCGTACGCCGTCGGCGAAGGGCCGAGCGGGCGTTGTTGACGACGGCGGTGCGGAGGTAGCCGAGCGCCCGGTCGGGGTCGTCGAGGCGACCCGACCGGCGCAGGAACCCGGCGAACGCGTCCTGCACGACGTCCTCGGCACTGGCCAGGTCGTCGACGAGCAGCAGCGCCAGCCGGGTCAGGCCCAGTCGGTGGGCGGCATAGAGGGCCACCGCATCGGGTGGCACCACCTGCGTCACTGTCATCTCTCCCCCGCCGTTGCCGGTGCTCTCACTGTCCTAGACGCACCGGCACGACGAAGGTTGCCTGGCTCGCCCGGGAAGCGGCGCTCGGCTCGAGGGTGGCTCAGGCGGTGCGGGCGAACTTGATCGCCTCTTCCTCCTCCGGCGAGAGCTGCTGGTCGCAGGTCCACTCGGCGACGCCCTTGGCGTAGGTGCGGGCGTCGCTGCGCCCGTGGATCGAGGTGAGCACGACGCCGTTGCCGCCGTCGTCGAGCAGCGCGAGGGACCAGGAGAGGTGGCCGCCCATGTCACCGAAGGCGTCGTAGCGGACGACCGAGAGGTGCCGCAACGCGTCGGAGACCTCGGCCCGCAGCGCATGCACCTCGCCGCGCAGACCTTGTACGTCGGTGGGCAGCTCGGGAGCCTTGCGCGCCCGTCGACCGCGACGCTTGACCGCACGAGAGGCGGAGAGCGCGACGACGAGGGCCGCCACCGAGACGAGCAGGGTGAGCAGCACCAGGACGAGCAGCAACGAGTCGTTCATCGAGGGCGATCGTAGGTGGGGTGTCAGCCGCCGTTGCGGAGGCGCGCGAGCCAGGCAGCGGCGTCGAGGAACTCACGGTCGGACGTGCCCGCCCGGATCTGCGCGGCGACGCCGTCGTGCCGCTCGTAGGAGCCGAGGAACCGAACGTCGGCGCAGACCCGGCGGAGCCCCATCAGTGCCTCGCCGACACGGGCATCCTCGACGTGGCCCTCGCAGTCGATCGAGAAGCAGTAGTTGCCCAGGGCCGCGCCGGTCGGTCGCGACTCGATCCGGGTCAGGTTGACTCCACGCATCGTGAGCTGCTCGAGGATCTCCATCAGCGCGCCGGGATGGTCCTCGCGCATGAACGCGACCAGCGAGGTCTTGTCCCGCCCCGTGGGCGGTGGCGGCGACCCGGGCCGGGACACCAGCACGAAGCGGGTCAGTGCGTCGTGGTTGTCGGCGATGCCCTCGGCCAAGGTGACGAGCCGATAGTGCTCACCTGCCACGGGGGCGGAGATGGCGGCATCCCACTCGGCGTCGTCGCGGGTCAGCATGAAGGCTGCCTGCGCCGTCGAGGTCGTGTGCACGACGTCGGCGTCGGGGTGGTGCAGCGCCACCCAGCGCCGGGTCTGTGCGGCGGCGTGGGGGTGGGTCGCGATCCGGCGGATGCTCTCGGGCATGGTGCCGGGTCGCACCAGCAGGCTGAACGCGATCGGCACCGTCATCTCGCGCGTGATCATCAGCGGGTCGCCGGTGGCCAGCTCGTCGAGCGTGACGGGCACCGAGCCCTCGACGGAGTTCTCGATCGGGACCACAGCACCATCTGCTTCGCCGTCACGGACGGCGTCCAGAGCGAGGGTCACCGTCGAGCACGGCTGCAGCTCCGCGCGCGCGGCGGCCGGCAGGGTGCGCAGCGCCTGCTCGGTGAACGTCCCCTCCGGGCCGAGGTAGGCGTAGCGGGCGGGCGGGACTCCAGGCATGGCGCTCAGCCTAGAGCGTGCTCCCCGGTGGTCGAGGAGGGAACGGCCCGTCGTGCGCACGTCTCGGGCCGCCTCTCCTCGCGCGAACGGACGCGGGATAGATTCTCGACGTGTCCGACCGCATCCACGACCTGGGCTTCGCCCGGCTCGACACCGACCGCGCGGCCCGGACCGGTGACCCCGAGGTCGTCTACGGCGCCGGCAAGACACCCGAGCAGCTGGTCGGCATCCTCCGGGCGCTGCAGGGCGCCCATCCCGAGCGTGCAGTGCTCGCGACGCGGGTCGAGGAGGCCGGGCTGGCCGCGGTTGCCGCCGCCGTACCGGAGGCGGTGCTGGACGTCGAGGCCCGCGCCGTCACGCTGGGTCCGCTGCCGCAGGGGCGGGGCACGGTGGCCGTCATCTCGGCGGGCACGTCGGATGCGCCGGTGGCCGCGGAGGCGGCGCTGACCGCCCGTGTGTACGGCGCAGGCGTGACCCGGGTCAACGACGTCGGCGTCTCCGGCCTGCACCGGGTCATGGCCGTGCGCGACGAGCTCGACGCCGCCGACTGCCTCATCGTCGTGGCCGGCATGGAGGGAGCCCTGCCCAGCGTCGTGGGCGGGCTGACCGGAACGCCGCTCGTCGCGTGCCCCACCAGCGTCGGCTACGGGGCCTCCTTCGGCGGCGTCGCCGCACTGCTCGCGATGCTCAACTCCTGCGCCCCCGGCGTCACGGTGGTCAACATCGACAACGGCTTCGGTGCGGGCGTCTTCGCCGCACGGGTCGCGCGCAACGCCGCACCGGGGGCGGCCTCGTGATCGGTTGGGTCGACGCGTCCTCGGGAGCCAGCGGCGACATGCTGCTCGGCGCGCTCGTGGGCGCGGGCGTCCCGGTCGGCGTGATCGCCGAGGCCGTCGAGCACGTCGCTCCGGAGCACGTCGCGATCGTGCCGGAGACCGTGTCCCGCAACGGTTTCGCGGCCACTCGCTGCCATGTCGAGGTCGCCGACAGCGCCACCCATCGCACCTGGGCCGACGTGCGCGAGCTGCTCGGCTCGGCCGGTCTGCACGAGGACGTCCGGGTGCGGGCCTACGACACCTTCGACCGGCTCGCGGTCGCCGAGGCTGCGGTGCACGGCACCGACCCCGACGACGTCCACTTCCATGAAGTCGGTGCTCTCGACGCCATCGCCGACGTGGTCGGTGTCTGCGCGGGACTCGTCCACCTCGGCCTCAGCGACCTGGTCGTCTCCCCGGTCGCGGTCGGCTCGGGCTCGGTCCGCGGTGCCCACGGCACGATGCCGGTGCCACCGCCGGCCGTCGTCGAGCTGCTCCGCGGGGTGCCGTCGTACGCCGGAGCCGAGGGTGCGCCCGCCATGGAGCTCTGCACCCCCACCGGCGCCGCACTGCTGGTCACCCATGCCGGCTCCTACGGTCCGCAGCCGGCGATGACCGTGACCGCGACCGGCATCGGCGCCGGGGGGCGCGACCCGGCCGGTCACGCCAACGTCCTCCGGCTGCTGGTCGGTGAGCCCTTCGTCGCGGCCGGGTCCCGTCCGGCCGGCGGACCGGTCGTCCTGGAGACCAACGTCGACGACCTCGACCCGCGGTTGTGGCCGCAGGTCATCGCCACCCTCCTCGAGGCGGGCGCGAGCGACGCCTGGCTCACGCCGATCCTGATGAAGAAGGGCCGACCGGCACACACGCTCCACGTGCTGGCACGCGCCGACCGCGTCGAGGCCCTGCGTCGCGAGGTGTTCCGGCACACCTCGACCATCGGCGTCCGCGAGGTGTCGGTGGGCAAGACCGCGCTCGACCGCGAGATGCGTGCCGTCACCGTCGACGGCCACGCCATCGCGGTGAAGCTCGCCAGACTCGGCCGGGAGCTGATGAACGCCCAGCCGGAGTACGAGGATGTCGCCCGCGCGGCCGCCGCCACCGGCCGACCGGTCAAGGACGTGATGGCCGCAGCGGTGGCCGCCATCGAGGAGCACGGATGGACCTGACGGTCGCCGCCGTCACCTTCGGCACGATCTTCCTGGTCGAGCTGCCCGACAAGACCTTCATCGCCGCGCTGGTGCTCTCCACCCGCTTCCGGCCGCTCGCCGTCTGGATCGGGGTCGGTCTGGCCTTCGGCGTGCAGACACTGGTCGCCGTCACCGCCGGCGCGCTGGCCACGTTGCTGCCGGACACGCTGCTCAAGAGCGTGGCCCTGCTCATCTTCCTCGGCGGTGCGTTCGTGCTGCTGCGCACCGCACCGGGGGCGGACGAGAGTGAGAAGGAGCAGGAGGAGGAGTACGCCGCCAAGACCGTTGGCGAGACACGGTCGTTCCTCAAGGCCGGCGTGACGTCGTTCCTGATCCTCTTCGCCGCCGAGTGGGGTGACCTCTCCCAGCTGCTCACGATCAGCCTGGTCACGCGTTACCACGACCACGTGAGCGTGTTCCTGGGCGCGTGGGCCGCGCTGCTGGCGGTGTCCGGCCTGGCCGTGCTCGCGGGACGGGTGCTGCTGCGCCACCTGCGCCTCTCGATGCTGCACTACGTCGGCGCCGTGGTCTGCCTGCTGCTCGCCTCCTTCACGCTCTACGAGATCGTCGCGGCCTGATCCCCTCCCCTGGATGGGAGCGGCTCCGCGGAGTGGTCTCGACAAGCTCGACCATCCGGGGCCCGGCGGGGACCGGCGGGTCGGACCATCCGGGCACGGGCCGGCCGGTCAGATAGCCCTGGATGTACGTCGCACCCACCGCGATGACGACCTCGAGCTCGCCGAGGGTCTCCACCCCCTCGACGCAGACCTCGAGATCGTGGGCGGCGCCGAACTCCACCAGCATCCGCACCACGTCGGCCTGGCCCTCGCTCACGTCACACCCTGCGATGAGGCTCCGGTCGATCTTGAGGATGTCCGGGCCGAGGGTCACCACCCGGGCGAGCTCGTGGGCGGTGACGCCGACGTCGTCCAGCGCGATCATCGCGCCGCGCTCGCGGAACCTGCTCAGCAACCGTGCCACGGCGTCGTCGTCGAGACCGTCGCGGTCCTCGTGGAGCTCGACGACCACCCCGGTGAGGTCCTTCGGCAGCCCGGCCCAGAACCGGTCGGAGCGCATCGCGCGTTCGGAGACGTTGACGAAGAGCGCGCAGCCCGGGGGCCGACCGGGCATCGCGACGGCTTCCTGGATGGCGGCCACCTCGACCAGGTCGCCATACCCCTCGTCGTGCGCGGCCGCGAAGACGGCCACCACGTCGGGGTCACGCGCGAAGCGGCTCAGCGCCTCGTAGCCGACCACCCGCAGACCGGGGCTGCGGCGCACCGGCTGGAGCACCATGCTCAGCCCGAGCTCGGCGATCAGCGGCATGTCGCTCGTGTCGTCGAGGGAGGCCGCGAGGACCCGGTTGCGACCGGCGTGCTTGGCGCGGTACATCGTCTCGTCCGCACAGGCCACGGCGACCTCGGGGTCGGTGCCCGGCGTCCAGGCGGCCACGCCGGCGGAGAAGGTCTGCCCTCCAGGGGTGCACGCGCGCAATGCGTCGATCCGTGCCACCCCCTCGCTGAGGGTGGTGTTGGGCAGGATCACGGAGAACTCCTCCCCTCCGTATCGTGCGAGCACGTCGTGCGGGCCGAGTGCTTCCCGCCAGGTTCTCGCAGCCTCGCGGAGGAGGGCGTCGCCGGCCGGGTGGCCGAAGCTGTCGTTGAAGGCCTTGAAGTGATCGAGATCGAGCAGCGCGATCGTGAGCGGCCGCCGTCGGCGGCGTGCCTCCGCGGTGGCCCGGTCCAGCTCGAACTTCCAGGACCTCCGGTTGTGCAGGCCGGTGAGGTCGTCGGACCTGGCGAGCTCCGCGAGCTGCCGGGACTGCTCCCCGATGCGGCCGAGGAGGGAGGTGACCCTGGCGGCGTTGAGGAGCGTGACGATGAAGCCACCCACGGCGATCACCATCCACGAGTCGCGCGCGATCCCGGTCAGGAGGGCGACGGCGAGCGTGAGCGCCGGCAGCCCTTGGCCCACGGCCATGATCCAGACCCGCATCTTCGACGAGACCACGACGTGCCCGTCCGGTGAGTGCGTGAGCCGGCGCAGGGACGGGTGCAGCACCCCACCTGCGAACAGGACGAAGGAGGCGAGCCAGAGCGCCTCGACCCCAGGGACCATCGCCGGGTCCGGGCCCGCGATGGCGACGTCTGCGGCCCACCAGAAGTCGCCCATCACGGTGACGAGGACTGCCCCGGTCATGAAGAAGAACGCCGGAGGCTGCCGGTCGACGGTGACGAACAACCGCGCGACCACGACGAGGACCGCAAGGTCGGCGACGGACTGCGCCGTCGCGCCGACCTTCCCCGCGACGCTGAACCGCTCATCGGAGACGATCGGCAGGACCACGAAGACCAGCAGCGGGACCAGGGCACCGACCGCGAAGATCCCGACCTCGGGGTAGCCGTCAACCGTACGGCGCCGGCTGCGGTTGCGTTCGAACTGCCAGGCGCCCACGGCGAGCAGCAGATAGCCCACGGAGCTGAGCACGCCCGCCGGGGTGCTGCCGAGGTCGCCGCCGACGACGAAGCGGTCGAACGCGCTGGCGTAGTTGGCGAGCGCCTGCAGGGTCAGCGACATCGCGAACGTGCCCCAGCCGAGCCGCGCCAGCTCGGGGTGTCGATACAGGTGGATCCAGGCCGATGTCAGGGCGGCGGCTTCCACCACGACCCGGATCACCTCGCGGCCGGCGGGCGCGTCGACGAACGGATACACCACGGTTGCCACGAGGAGGACCCCGATCAACGTCCGCAACGTTCGGTGCATGCGGTCTCCTGTGTTGCCCTGACCCCCACGTCCAGGGTAGGAGTGAATCGGCCGCTTTTGTCCGATTCGAAGGACAACCCGACATCGGTGCGTGGCGCGTAGGTCACATCGTGGACACGAGGGGCCGGCCCCCGGCCGTCGCAGGAGTCGTACGCTTCGGGCCATGAGCAACCCCACCGAGCCCGCGGACCGACCACACTTCGCCGCCAGCGAGGTCGGTCGGCTCCGGACAGTGATGCTGCACCGGCCCGGGCCAGAGCTGAAGCGACTGACCCCCCGCAACAACGACAAGCTGCTCTTCGACGGCATCCCGTGGATCAGCCGGGCGCAGGACGAGCACGACGCATTCGCCGACGCGCTGCGCGTGCGCGACGTCGAGGTGCTCTACCTGATGGACCTGCTGACGGAGACGTTGCAGAGCGCGGACGCGCGCGAGCACGCCATCGCCGGCGCGATGGCCAGCCTGCACCTCGGCGACACGCTGCGCGGCTACCTGACGACCGCCCTGCACGACCAGTCGGCCGAGGAGCTCGCCACCTTCCTCACCGCCGGCGTCCGCAACGACGAGGTGCGCGGCGGATTCGGCCTGGTCACCAGCCTGCTCGCGAGCGACGACTTCCTCATCGATCCGCTGCCCAACCTGCTCTTCACCCGGGACTCCAGCGTGTGGGTGCGCGACCGGGTGGCGATCACCTCCCTGGCGATGCCCGCCCGGGAGCGCGAGACCCAGCTGACCGAGCTGATCTACACCGACCATCCCCGGTTCGCCGGCACGCCGAAGATCCACGGCTGGCAGCGCGAGCACGTCGAGGGCGGCGACGTGCTGCTGCTCGCTGACGGTGTCGTCGCGATCGGCGTCGGCGAGCGCACCACCCCGGCCGGGGCCGAGCGCCTCGCGCGCCAGGTCTTCGCAGCCGACCTGGCGCACACCGTGCTCGCCGTACCCATCGCCCAGGAACGCGCCACCATGCACCTGGACACCGTCTGCACGATGGTCGACGTGGACAAGATCGTGATGTACCCCAATGTCGCCGACAGCCTGACGGCGTACGCCGTGACCTGCGTCGGGCGCGACGGCGAGGGGGACTCGAACCTCGTGCTGCGTACGGCGACGGCCGAGCCGTTCCTCGTCGCGGCCGCCAAGGCGATGAGCATCGACACGTTGCACCAGATCGACACGGGTCTCGACCCGGTCACCGCCGAGCGGGAGCAGTGGGACGACGGGAACAACACGCTGGCGATCTCCCCGCGGGTGGCCGTCGCCTACGAGCGCAACATCGAGACGAACACCCGGCTCGAGGAGTCAGGCATCGAGGTCGTCGCCATCGCCGGCTCCGAGCTCGGCTCGGGTCGAGGCGGTCCGCGCTGCATGTCGTGCCCGATCAGCCGCGAACCGCTGCCTGCCTGACCCGCGTGACCCCCCGGCCAGCCGGTGAGCAGCCCGGTCATCAACATGGGGAGCCCCGACTCGGCCGGGTCCGGACAAAGAAAAGGCCCGGCCGTTGCTGACGGGGGATACAACAACGACCGGGCAGAGAGAAAACTACGACGCTGAGGGCTCCGGATCAACTGAATCGGGTGAATATGGCACGGGTCACGCCAATGTTCCTTTTCCGGTCTAGTCAGTTGAGGGCCGAGCCCGCGCTTCGGTGACGAGATCAGCGGATGGTCAGCTGCCGGTTCGCCAGTCCGCTGCGAGCGGACCGCTCCTCGGGCGTGAGCGGGGACCCGGCGACCAGGGCGGCATCGAGAGCGGCCCGGAAGGCCACCGCAGGCTTCTCCAGCGCCTCTGCCCCGGTGCCGAGCGGGAGGTCCCAGACCGGGACCAGGACCCCCGACGTGCGGAACATGCCGACGAGCCTGGAGCCCTCGACCAAGGAGTCGTCACCGGCCGCATGCACGCGCGCGAGGGCGGTGAGCAGCAGCTCCTCGTCGTCGTGCGGCATCACCCAGCGCAGGTGCTCCTTGGTGGTCACGTCCGTCCAGTAGGCCGAGTCGACCGATTCGAGGCGGACGCTCGGGTGGGCGGCCGCGTTGGCGGCCTCGAGCGATGCGGCGATCGCGCCGGTGGGGTCGTCGACATCCGCGACCCAGAAGTCGAATCCGTCGTGGACGGTGACGTCGAGCGGCTGGTCCACCAGAAGGTCCTGGAGGCGGTTGCCGTCGGCCGGCACGCTGGTCAGCCCGACGATCTCTCCGTGGTCGGCCTCGAGAGCCTTCTCGAGGACGGCGCCGAGGTCGCGGCTCGGGTCGCCGAACGAGTGCTGCACCTGCAGCCCGAGCCAGATCGTGCCGTCCTGGCGGACCAGGGCCGGGGCAGCCCCGGGCAGGAGCGAGCAGAGCACGACGTCGCGGTCGGACGCCTTGAGCTTCACCGGCGCGGTCGCCGCGGGCACGATCTCTCGCATCGCGATCAGGTCGGCCTCACCGGCCAGGCCGGCGAAAGGTCGGGCGACGTACGTCGGCGCGGGGCCGTCGGCGCT
The DNA here is from genome assembly GCA_963834315.1 of uncultured Actinomycetota bacterium. GTDB lineage: Bacteria > Actinomycetota > Actinomycetes > Propionibacteriales > Nocardioidaceae > Nocardioides_B. Next base: position 97,532 of record CAWIAY010000010.1, read on the forward strand.
GCCGTGGCAGGCCTTGTAGCGACGACCCGAGCCGCACGGACACGGCTGGCGCGGACCCACCTCGCCCTGAACGACGGTGGCCTGCTGAGAACGGTTCTTGACCCGCGACTTCTTACCCATGCGCCCGACCCTAACGGCCCAGGAGCGGGGCTCAGACGGCGACGATGGCGTGCACGGTCTGGCGGGCTCTCCTGGTGTCGGCCCACCACTCCACCGCGAGTCCCTCGACGATGGCCATCCCCCGCCCGGCGAGCGCCGAGGCGGAGGCCTGCAGCGTGCGCGGGCGGGTGCCGCTACCGCCGTCGGTGACGCTGATGTCGAGCCCGGAGTCGATGAGCTGCCACGTGATCACGAGGTCGCCGGCGGGGAGCGGGCGCGCGTGCCGCACGGAGTTGCCGACCAGCTCGGAGATGACGATGCGGGCGTCGTCGGTGCCCTCTGCCGTCAAACCGGCCTGGAGCAGCCAGTCCTTCAGCTCGGAGCGCGCGACGGAGACGGAGGACGCCGCGAAGGGAACGCGCAAGGTCACCGGCGCGCACCCTGGTCGCAACGGACTCGTGTTCACAGCGGTTTCCTCTGGCATCGACGGCATCGACTTCTCACGTGATGTGCCCATCCTGCCCGTGCTCCCCCCGGCACAAACCCCGCGTGTGTCCTGGGAGGGTGGTCATGGCGCGCCTCCCGTCGCGGCCGAGCCCGCTCCGCTCCCTCCGAGGTGGCTGAGCGCGAAGGCCGGCCGGTCGGTGATGACGGCCTCCACCCCCAGCTCCTGGCACAGATCGAGGTCGGCCTCCGTGTTGACCGTCCAGACGTGGATCCGTCGGCCCAGCCGGCCCAGCGTGCGGCCGATCTTCGGGTTCTCCCGCAGGAAGGCGATCCCGGGACCGGCGATCCAGTCCTCCGCCGTGAGCTCGCGGGCCAACAGCCAGGAGTGCTGCCGGTCGAGCAGGAAGACCACCTCGAGCTCGGGAGCCAGCTTCTTGATCCGGGTCAGCGCGAGCCACGAGAAGCTCATGATGCGCGCGGGCGAGTCCTTCCCGGCCCAGCCGAACTCGTCGAGGAGCCCGACGAGGCGGCGTTCGACCAACCCGGCGTACCGGGTCGGGTGCTTGGTCTCCACCGCCAGGTCGAGAGGACGGTCGTAGTCCCGGGCGGTCTCCAGCAGCCGTCGCATCGTCAGCACCCGGCGGGCGTCCTCGTCGATCTCGGGCGCTTCGTCATCGAGGTCGGCCCAGGGGTTCTTCCAGGAGGCGAAGTCCAGCTCGTCGAGCTGGGCGAGCTGCATGGTGGAGACGACGCCACGACTGTTGGCCACGCGCTGCAGGGTGCGGTCGTGCACGCACACGAGGTGCCCGTCCGCGGTCAGCCGGACGTCGCACTCGAGCCCCTCGGCTCCCTCGTCGAGCGCCCGGACGTAGGCGCCGAGCGTGTGCTCGGCGTTGGTGTGGCTGGAGCCTCGATGGGCGACGACCTGTGGGCGGCCGGCGACGCGGTGCATGACGCACATGGTGTCAGCAGCACGATGTAGAGCGTCGGATATCAGGGCAGTACGACGCCGCGCGGCGTATCGGCCCACCCCGACACCGGACCGGACATGTGGACCTCGAGCAGGTCCCAGAGCTCCACATCGCGTCGCCCGGCCAACGCCTCGGAGGCGACGCGGCGAGCGGCACCGGCGAGGAAGTCGGCGAGCTGGACCCGCGGGTCGTCGCGGGAGTCGACGAACCGGACGCCGTCGAAGGCTGTCTCCGCACAGAGCTGATGCAGCTGGACCAGGCCGCTCCCGCGCAGGGTGCGCTGCTCGTCGTGGACGACCCGCACGCGGCTGCCACCCGAGGCCCAGTGCCCGACGGCAGCCGCGACCACGGGCACGAGCGGGTCGAGCACCGCCTCGGGGCGCCCCCGGTCGAGGAGGTGGAGCAAGGCGGCCTCCGACGTGGGGACCGCCGCGCCTGCCCGCGCCACGAGAGCGGCGGGTGTCGCCGCCCTGACCTGGCCGGAGAGCACCTCCGCCTCCCGGCGCACGGACGTGGCGTGACCCTGCGCCTCCTCGAGTGAGCGCGCCCGCATCAACGCGTTGAAGGCGATGAGCAGGGGGTCGGCAACGTCGGGCAGACCTGCAGGCTCGAGCGGGTGTGCGTCCTCGCCGTCGCCGAGGAGGGCGAGCAGACGTCCGGCCAGATGCTGACGCTTGTCGACCAGCTGCACCAGGGCGGCGCCCTGGCCCGGCGCATAGGGACCGGCAGGCCCGATCAGGTCACGGAGCACCGCTCGGTTCTGCTCTCGCAGGACCACACTCGCCTTGATCTCGTCGGCAGGCGAGCGGCACCGGCGGCGTACCTCGTCGAGCCAGGAGGCGGCCAGGTCGACGGGTACGTCGATGCTGGCATGGGCGAACACGTCCGTGGTGCCCCCGATGAGCTTGTCGCCCTCCGAGCCCGACTCGTCGCAGGCGATCTCGACGATGCCGCCCCCGCTCGTGGGCGACAGGTCCGGGTGCATCCCGCCATCATCGGCCGGGCCGCGCCGGGCGACAACGGGGTTTGCGGGGCCGGCGCGATGATTACCACGGTCCCGTGGTAATCATCGGGTCCCCGTGGGGAGTTCACCCCGGGAAGCGTCAGGTCCCTACGGGGAGGTGGGCAGCGGCGGCAACCAGAGGCGGCTCAGGTGTGCTGGGCGCGCAGGAACTTGCCGAAGTGCGGCACCGTGAAGGCCACCGTGCCACGCTCGGAGGAGTAGACGAGGCCCTTCTTGATCAGCCCGTCGCGCGCCGGGGACAGGCTCTGCGGTTTGCGGTTCAGCGCCGCGGCGATGTCGGCCGTCGTGACCGAGCCGTCGTCGTTGTCGGCGCCGAGCCCGGCCATCGCACGCATGTAGTCCCGCTCGGCGGGGGTCGCCCGGTCGTAGCGGGCGCCGAAGAACCCGACCGCCAGCTCGCGCTCCGCCTCTGGTGCCGCCTCGTCGACGTCACTCACCCGGATCGGGGTGTCCAGGGCGGCGTCCCAGGTGACCTTGCCGTAGGCCTGGACGAAGTACGGGTAGCCGTCGGTGAGCCGGTAGAGCTCGTCGAGCGCGTCGGGCTCGTAGCCGACGTCCTCGGTGCCGGCCGGCACGAGCAGCGCACGGTCGGCCATCTCCCGGGGCAGCCGGTCGACGACGACGTAGCGGAAGAGCCGTTCCGCATAGGACTTGCTCGCGGCCAGAGCGACCGGCAGGTGTGGCAGTCCCGCCCCGACGACCACCAGCGGGGCTCCCTGCTGGCTGATCTCGTGGACGGCGCCGCACAGCGCGGCGAGCTCGGCGGTGGAGATGTCCTGCATCTCGTCGATGAAGATGCCCGCCCCCACGCCCAGGTCGGCGGCGAGGTCGGCCACGTCGGTGAACAGCTCGATGAGGTCGAGCTCCAGGTCGCCGGAATCGGCGCGGCCCTTGACGGCGGGCACGTCGACCGGTGGCGACCAGCGGATGCCCTTGCGGTCCTCCAGCGGCGTGCGGAGCGCGAAGGACTTGAGGACACCCGCGACCGCATCGACCCGGTCGGGGTCGCGGTGGCGGTGAGCCATGTCGCGTACGGCGGCGTGCACCGCCTGGGCCAGCGGCAGCCGGACCGACTGCTCCGGGCGGGCCTCGATCTTGCCGGTCCCCCACGCCCGTTTGACCGCCTGCCCGCGCAGGGCGTTGAGCAGCACCGTCTTGCCGACGCCCCGCAGGCCGGAGAGGACCATGGAGCGCTCGGGGCGGCCCGCGGCGACGCGCTCCAAGGTCACCTCGAACTGCTGCAGCTCCCGGTCACGACCGGCCAGCTCGGGCGGGCGCTGTCCGGCGCCGGGGGCGTAGGGATTGCGTACCGGGTCCACCTGAGGAAGATATCTGGTCATCTAGCAGAATCCGTAGATTCGGCTAGCGAGTCGTAGCGACCTGCCCGTATCGGCCGTACCCGGTGACAGCAGGGCCGGAGATGACCAGAATGTATCCATGTGGCGCCCCTCTCCCCTCCCAGCGACCGGCGAGGTCTTCCTCGACGCGCGGGGGGACGGACGCGGGTTGCGGGTCTCCTGGCACCCCGAGGTCGACCTGGTGGTGCTGTCCCTGTGGCGCGGCGGCACCTGCTCGGGAACGTTCCGGCTCGCCGTCGACGAGGTGCCCGAGCTGATCGCGGTGCTGCGCGGCGGACTGCGGTCGTCCTACGACCGGCACCGGGGTCTGCTGGAGGCCGCGTTCGCCGACGACCCGGACGAGCTCCGCGCGATCACCGACGACCGCTCCGACGACGGCTCGCTGGCCGGCTGATCCCCGTAGGCTGACGTCGTGCCCGAGCTACCCGAGGTCGAAGGCCTGACGCTGGACCTGACCGGCCGGCTCGCCCACCGGGCGATCGTGCGTGTGGACATCGCGGCCTTCAGTGCGCTGAAGACCTTCGACCCGCCGTTGTCGGCGCTCCACGGCTTGATGGTCGACGGGGTCACCCGGCACGGCAAGTTCCTCGACGTCAGCGCCTCCGGCCTGCACCTGGTGATTCACCTGGCTCGGGCCGGGTGGATCCGGTGGAAGGAGCAGGTGCCGGCGACACCTCCGCGCCCGAGCAACAAGTCGCCATTGGCGGCGAGGGTCGTCCTCGACGACGACTCAGGGCTCGACATCACCGAGGCCGGCACCAAGAAGGGGCTCGCGATCTACGTCGTACGCGACCCGCAGGAGGTGCCCGGGATAGCACGGCTCGGGCCCGACCCGCTCGACAGCGCCTTCACCATCGAGGTGCTCGCAGAAATCCTGCAGGGCGCGGGGCGCGCGCAGATCAAGGGCGTGCTCCGGCAGCAGAGCAACATCGCCGGGATCGGCAACGCCTACTCCGATGAACTGCTGCACGCCGCCCGACTCTCGCCGTTCGCGCCGTCGTCGAGCATCGACGGCGAACGCCTGCAGACGCTCTACGACGCGATCCGCACCGTGCTCGGCGACGCCGTCGAGCGCTCACGAGGCCTGGCTGCCGCCGACCTCAAGGGTGAGAAGAAGAGCAACATGGCCGTGCACGGCCGCACCGGCCTGACGTGCCCGGTCTGCGGCGACACGGTGCGCGAGGTGTCCTTCGCCGACTCGGCGCTGCAGTACTGCCCGACCTGCCAGACCGGTGGCAAGCTGCTCGCCGACCGGCGGATGTCGAAGCTTTTGAAGTAGGTTGCTGGTGATGCACGTTCCGACAGTCGCCGTCTCCGGGGTCCCCGACCCACTGCCCGAGGACCTCTCCGTCCTCGACGTCCGCGAGGACGTCGAGTGGTCGCACGGCCACATCGAGGGCGCTGTGCACATCCCGCTCGGCTCGCTGACCGAGCGGATCGCCGACATCCCCGAGGGGCAGGTGCTCGTGGTCTGCAGGGTGGGCGGTCGCTCGGCTCGGGCTGTCGGCTATCTCACGCAGTCGGGCCACGACGTGGTCAACCTCGACGGCGGGATGCTCGACTGGGAGGCGGCCGGTCGGCCGATGGTGAGCGAGAACGGTTCGCCCCCGCGGGTGGTCTGACCGGCTGACCTACAGCCCCACGCCCGCGGGAGGCTCCCCCTCACGTGGCACCGTTGCTCGAACGCCCCGGGCCCATGAGCCCGGCCGCGCGTGACAGCCGGAATCGAGTACGAGGTCAGTGGCGCGACCGCCAGGCGAGGGCGGCGGTCACCGCTGCAGCGAGGAGAGGAACACCGGTGACCCAGAGGGCGTCGGCCGCGAAGTCCATGGTCGGGTACACCGCCACCGCGGCGACCGCCCAGACCGCGCTGAGGCCGAGGGAGACGGTCCAGCGGACGTCGCGACCGGCGGTCAGGAGCCAGCCGCCGAGTGCGGCGCCTGAGAGGGCCAGGGCGGCGAGCACGTAGCCCGCGACCCGGTCGTCGGTCCGTTCGGAGAGGACCAGGAGAAAGAATGCCACCACCGCGGTGGGGACGGCTGCGACCAGCCAGGTGAGGCCGAGGACCCGGTCGCCGTCGACGGTTCGGATCGAGGTTGTCATGACTCAAGTGTCGCCCCGGACCGCGCACCCGACCAGAGTCGAGATACTCATCTTCGCAGTGGCCCGGTCAGCCGAAGTCGGGTGGCAGCGGCAGGGTGAGCGCGACGTCGAGCCGGTCGAGGTAGGTCGACCTCGCCACCTCCACCGCGCCGAGTGAGGCCAGGTGCGGCGTGCACCACTGCACGTCGAGCAGCCTTCCGTCGGTCCCGTCGGCGCGCAGCAGGTCGACCAGTCCCACGAGCGCGACCTTCGAGGCGTCGCGCACCGCGTGGAACATCGACTCCCCGGCGAACAGGCCGCCGATCGCGACGCCGTACAACCCACCGACCAGCTCCCCGTCCCGCCAGGTCTCGACCGAGTGCGCCCAGCCGAGCTCGTACAGCCGGGTGTAGGCCGCGGCGATGTCGCGATCGATCCAGCCGCTCTCGCGCGCGGGGTCGGCACACGCAGTCAGCACGTCGACGAAGGCGGTGTCGACCCTGATCTCGAAGTCGCGGACAGCCCGGCGCAACGACCGCGCGACGCGCAGCTCGTCGAGCGGCAACACCCCACGCTCGACCGGCGACCACCACAGCATCGGCCCGGTCCCGGAGTCGGGCATCGGGAAGAGGCCGCACCGGTAGGCCGCCAGCAGCGTCCCCGGCTCGAGATCCGCCCCCATCGCCACCAGGTCGTCGGGAGAGTCCCGCGCGCGGGAGCCGGCCAGCGCACGCAGGTCAGGGAAGACCCACGGGGACGGCGGCGGCTCAGCTGGCACGCCCGCCATTGTGCCTGCGAGGCCGCACGAACCGGCACGCCCCCGGGGCGCCGGGTTTGCCGGCGCGCCCTAGTCTCGGTGGCAGCACCGCACTCCAGGAGGACAGATGGGCATCGGCAAGGAAGTCGGCCGCCGGCTAGGGCCGCAGGCCCACAAGCTCGCACCCGAGCTGACCACGAGCTTCGTCCACGAGGCGCTCTCGCGCGCGATCAGCGGCACTGGCCCGCTTCCCGGTGCGGCAGCCCTGGCCGACAAGAGGCTCAGCGAGGCGCGCGGGGACTCCGCCGAGGCGGTGAAGTCGATCATCGAGCAGCACGTCCGGTACGCCGGGGCGCAGGGCTTCGCGACCAACATCGGCGGTCTGGTGACCGCCGCACTCACCGTGCCGGCCAACATCGCGGGCCTGGCGCTGATCCAGTGCCGGATGGTCGCGGCCATCGCACACCTGCGCGGCTACGACCTCGCCGACCGGCGCGTCCGCAACGCCATCTTGGCCGTGATCCTCGGCGAGGACGACGTGCAGCGGCTGATCAGGAAGCGGATGATGCCGGCACCGCCGATGGCGATCGCGACCGCGCCGACCTACGACCCCGAGCTCGATCGGCTGATGGCCGCCGAGGTCACCAGCGAGCTGCTCACCCGCGTCGCCGGCAAGCGCGCCGCCACGATGGTCGGACGCCGGATCCCCGTGGTGGGCGGCATGATCGGCGCCGGCACCGACGGCTACGCCACGTGGCAGATCGGCCGCTACGCCGACCGCGAGCTCCTCCCGGCACCGATAGATCACGCACCGTCGATCGGCCATGGGCAGATCGGCCGCTACGCCGACCGCGAGCTCCTCCCCCGGCACCGATAGATCACGCACCGTCGATCGGCCATGGGCAGATCGGCCGCTACGCCGACCGCGAGCTCCTCCCGCGCAACCGCCGGTAGGCAGCGAGACCGGTCGCCGCGAGCCCGCTGGTCTCCGCGGAGCGCACCAGCTTCCGCTTGACCCGGAACCACAGGCCACGAGAGTGGTCCAGCTCGCGCGCGGCTGCGTGCAGGTCCTCCCGCAGCGCGTGCTCGATGGCCTGCAGCCTCGCCGCCTCCTGCAGCAGCGTCACGATCACGTCGATCGAGGCCTCGGCGACCAGCTGCTCGTCCGGCGCGTCAGGATCCGCGAACGGTGCCTCGCGGACCGGGTCGGCGGGCCGCAAGTCGTCGAGGCTGCCGACCACGTCGTACCCCTTGCTGGAGAGCACCTCGATCCAGGTCTCTGACAGCTCGGTCGCCCAGGCGCGCACATCGGGAGGCAGGGTGAGCCGCGGGCTGTCGGCCCGGGCACTGAGCCGCTGGTGGGCGAGCAGCTCGCGGACGAACTGGCGATAGTCCTCGTTGGCGAGGACGCCGTTGTTGACCCGCGCGTTGATCCGCCGGATCAGCGCCGTCTCCGGCACGCCCAGGGACGGGTTGTGTCGACCGGTGTCGGTGGCGTAAGTGGCGGCGTCGAGGCCGAAGACCTGGGCGAAGCGATCCCAGAGCAGCCCGCGGGGCGCGTCCGGGGGCGGCACCGTGACCACGTGCACCTGCTCCGGAGGCAGCGTGGCGCCCCACCGCTCGAGGATGTCGGGGACCTCCTGCACCCCCCAGAACCATGAGGCGAGGGTGCCCCGGCGCGAGGGGTCGGTGACCTTGTCGAGGTAGTCGCGGTAACCCACCACGCGGCGGTGCTTGATGTTCTCCTGCCACTCCGCGGGCACCTGGCGCACGAGGTCGCGCGCGGAGATCAGGACATGGACCTCGGTGTCCTCACCGAAAGAGGCGAAGGCACGCTGCACCTGTGCCGGCGTGGCCGTGGCCAGGATCTCGTGCGAGATGATCACCGTCCCGGACCAGGCGCGCACCTGCGCGGCCAGCCGGTCCCAGGCACCGACGGCCTGCTTCTCCAGGCCGCCCCACTGCAGCTCCATCAGGTCGAGCGCAGCCAGGAAGTGGGCGTCGAAGCGATCCGCCGGATAGAGGGTCCCCTCCTCGGCCAGCTTCTCCCGGTGGGTGAAGAGGAGGTCCTGCACGTAGGACGTTCCGGTCTTGGGGGCCCCGACGTGCACGATGACCGTGCGCTGCGTCACCGGCTCACCCTCCCACGCCTCGATCGCCAGCAGATGCCGTCCGCAGGCACGCCTCGAGCACGAGGGTGAGCACCTCCGGGCGCCGCGGCGCCACTGCCCCCCGGTGTCGGGGAGCCAGGGCGGCCAGGTCGCCGTGCACAGCGTAGCCACCTGTGCGGATCTGCTCCTGCACCCGCCGGGCACGCCTCTCGGCCCACTCTCGCCCGGACTCGGGCAGCGCGATCGGGCGTGGCGTGCGACTCGGCAACAGCGTGCGCGCCCGCCGCAGCAGGCCCTCACGCTCGTCGGCGACGGCTCGCACGTTGAGCACCCGGTTGAGACGTCGCAAGACGTCGAGGGCCTCCGCCGACAGGTCGTGTACGTCGCGGGCAGCCGCCGCCGACGGCACGCGTCGCAGCCCCAGCACCGACGCGACGTCATGGATCGCCGGCTCCACGAGCACGTGCACGCGGGAAGCGCCGACCTGCTCGGCCCAGAAGCCGGCGAGGCGGGGCAGGTCGGCCGAGGGCGGCAGCGCGTCCCGTCGGGCCCACCGTCCCGCGAAGGTGTCCCAGCGGACGGGCGCTCCGTGTTGCACGCGGGTGCTCCACACCTGGGCCAGGTGCTCGTCGAGGGGTTGCGCCAGGAGCAGCACCTCGGGCGCGCGGCCACCCTCGCGGTGCCCGGCAGCCGCCAGCGATGCCCGGACTGCGTCGACGCTGACGGGGGCACCGACGAGCTGCAGGCGCGGCCTGGGCCAGGGCCGGTGCCGTCGCACCGGCGCCTCGGGCAGCGGGCCAGCGTCGAGGACGAGGTCGGCCAGCAGGCCGATGCCGAGGCGCACGAGCGTGCTGCGGGAGACCTCCGACGGGTCGAGCGGAGCCGGACCCACCGGCTGCCCCGGCGCCGCCTCCAGGCGTGGACGCGGCGCAGATGGTGGCGGGAGGGGCAGGGGACGATCGGGTTGCCCCCGACCCGGCCCGGACCGGCGCAGGGCACGGTCGGCGAGGTCGGTGAAGGCCGGCCCGGCGACGACAGTCCCCCTCCGCTCGCGGCGCATCGCCAGTCGTCGGACCAGCTCGAGCTGGGCTGCGCCCGGGACGGGACCGCTCCAGGAGCCGGCGGTCCGGGGGGCGGCGCACCAGTCGTGCCACGTCGCGGTGCCACCGGCCCGGAGGTGGTCGATCCAGGCCCGTGCGACCCCGTCGTCGATCGCGCCCGGGTCGGGGCTCACTGGCCCCGGAGCCGCCGGGCGGCGCGGCCGAGCCGGGCGGAGATCTGGGCGTGGGGATCCGGCCGACCGGCCGCCTCGAGCGTCACTGCCACGAGCGCGTCGAGAGCGGCGTCGACCATGTCGCCGCGCCGTGGCCGGTCCGGGTTCTTCCAGACCTCGTCCTCGGGCGGACGCACCGGCCGCAGGTCGGCGACGTCACCGACGAGGTGCACGCCGGCGCCTTCGATCCACTCGATCCACTCCTCGGCGACCTCCTCCGCCCAGGGGAACGCCACCGGCGGCAGGGTCGCCCGCACCATGTCCGAACGATGGGCGAGCGTCTCGTGGACCATCAGCTGGCGCACGATCCGGCGGTAGTCGTCGCCGGGCAGGCCGGCCTTCTTCAGGCGTCGGTTGAGCTTGCGCAGGACGGCGGTCTCCGCCGTACCGATGGACACGTTCTCCCGCGAGGACTCCTCCGGTGCCCACGCCGGATCGATGCCGAAGGCGGTGCAGTAACGCTCCCACAGCAGGTCGCGCGGCGCGCCGGCCTGCGGCACGGTCACCACGTGGATCCGGTCGGGGGAGAGGCCCTCGCTCCATCGGGTGAGCACGTCGGGCAGCCCCTGCGCCTTCCAGAACCACAGGGTCGGCTTGGTGCGCCGGGAGGACTGCACCTGGGTGAGGAACCGCGCGAACGAGCGCCGCCGCCGGTGCTTGACTCCCTCCTGCCACTCGGCAGGGATCTGCCGGGCGAGGTCGCGGGCGGAGTAGACCAGGTGCACCTCGTCGCCCTCGAAGGCTCGCATGGCGTGACGGATCTGCGTCGGTCGCGCGCCGGCGAGGATCTCGTGGGAGATGATCACGGTGCCGTCGTGGCGCTTGACCCGGTCGACGAGCTTGTCCCACTCGCCGCGGGCGTCGTCGCGCTGACCGCCCCAGGACAGGTCGAGCAGGTCCAGGGCCGGCCGGAAGTGGCTGGCGAGGAGCCCGAGCGGGTAGTGGACGTCGTGGCGGGCGAGCTCTGCGCGGTTGGCCGCGAGCCGGTCCTGGAGGTACGTCGTGCCCGTCTTCGGCGCACCGACATGCAGGTACACGCGACGAGTCATGTCGCGATTGTGCCTTAGGACAGGTGAGCGCGCCTCACGGCCCGGCGGCGGGCCCCAGGGCCTGCACCACCCGCGACGGGCTGGGCCGACCGAGCTCCCCGGCCATCCAGGCGCTGGTGGCGACCAGGCCGTCCAGGTCGACCCCGGTCTCGATGCCGAGGCCGTGGAGCATCCAGACGAGGTCCTCGGTCGCGAGGTTGCCGGTGGCGCTCTCGGCGTAGGGGCAGCCACCGAGCCCGCCCGCCGAGGCGTCGAAGGTGGTGACACCGTGACGCAGCGCGGCGGCGGCGTTGGAGAGCGCCTGCCCATAGGTGTCGTGGGCGTGCAGGGCCAGGACCTCGTCGGGCAGGCCGGCGGCGTTGAACGCGTCGAGCAGCGCGACCACGTGACCCGGCGTACCGACACCGATCGTGTCGCCGAGGGAGAGCTGGGAAGCGCCGAGGTCGAAGAGTCGCTTGCCGACCTCGACGACCTGGTCGATCGGGACGTCCCCCTCCCACGGGTCGCCGAAGCACATCGAGATGTAGGCCCGTACGTCGAGCCCGGCGTCGCGGGCGCGGGCGACGGTGGGCTCGAACATCGCGAACTGCTCGTCGAGGCCCCTGTTGAGGTTGCGCCGGGCGAAGGTCTCGGTGGCGCTGCCGAAGATCGCGACGTGCCTGGACCCGAGCTCGAGTGCGCGGTCGAGGCCGCGTTCGTTGGGCACCAGCACCGGCATGTCCCGGGCGACGTCACCGAGGTCGGTGAGGAGGAGCTCGAGCAGCTCCGCGGCGTCGGCGAGCTGGGGCACCCATCGCGGGTGCACGAAGCTGGTCGCCTCGATGATCGGCAGGCCTGCTGCGAGGAGGCGGGTGACGAAGGCGGCCTTGGTCGCGACCGGCACCACGGCCGCCTCGTTCTGCAGCCCGTCGCGCGGCCCGACCTCGTAGATCGTGACCCGTTCGGGGAGTCCGGGGTCTCGGACGAGCTGCGGGCTACGCATCGTCGTCTCCGTTCGTCGGGTCCGCCGAGACCACGAACAACGTGGCCCCCAGCACGACCTGCTGCCCGGCCTGGGCACCGACCTCCGACACGACGCCGGCGAACGGAGCCTTGAGCGAGAGCTCCATCTTCATCGCCTCCATCATCCCCAGCACGTCGCCCTCGGCGACCTCCTGCCCTTCGCTGACGCGCACGTCGAGCACGGTGCCGGGCATCGGCGCCACGATCGTGCCGTCGCCGGCCTGGGCAGCCGGGTCGGCAAAGGGGTCGGGCCGGGTGAAGACGTGCCGCTGACCCCGGTGGACGACCTCGACCGCGTGCGCCGAGGCGTTGACCATCGCCACCTGCCGGGTCCCGTCGACGAAGGCGGTCAGCACGTGCATCTCGGCGGACACCTGGGACACCACGTGCCCGTCCACGGCCCCGGCGACCCGGTCGACGACGACGGGCCGGTCGAGCTCGACCACGACTGGTGCGGGCGGGCCGGTCGTCCGCCAGCTGTCGGACTGGAAGGGGTGTGGTGCGCTGTCGGTCAGGACGACGGCGTCGACCCAGGCACCGAGCACCCGGGCGACCTCCTCGCTGGGCGGCTCGACGACGGCCGTGTCCAGCCAGGCCGTGTGGATCGTCGCGTCGCGGAACTCCTCGCTGGCCACGAGCGCCCGCAGGAAGCCCGTGTTGGTGGTCAGCCCGAGGACGGCGGTGCGGTCGAGCGCCCTGATCAGCGCCTTCCGGGCAGCCTCGCGGGTCTCGCCGTGCACGATGACCTTGCCGAGCATCGGGTCGTAGGACGTGCTCACCACCTGGCCGCTCTCCAGGGCGTGGTCCACGCGCACCGCGTTCCCCGCTCCCTCACCGCTCTGCGGCCACCACACCCGGAGGGCGGTGCCGGCCTGGGGAAGGAAGCCTCCGAAGGAGTCCTCGGCATAGACCCGGGCCTCGATCGCGTGCCCGTGGATCCGGAGGTCGTCCTGCGAGATCGAGAGCGGCTCCCCGGCGGCGACCCGCAGCTGGTGCTCGACCAGGTCCAGCCGGCTGGTCGACCCTGTCGAGACCACCACCATCTCCGTCACCGGGTGCTCGACCTGGAGCCGGGTGTTCATCTCCAGGAAGAAGACCTCACCGGTGTCGCTGTCGAGGAGGAACTCGACGGTGCCGGCGTTGGTGTAGCCGACGTGCCGGGCGAGGTCGACCGCGGCGGTCGTGACGCGCTGCCGGGTCTCGGCGTCGATCGTCGGCGCGGGGGCCTCCTCGAGGACCTTCTGGTGCCGTCGCTGGGTGGAGCAGTCGCGCTCGAAGAGGTGGATCACGGTGCCGTGGGCGTCGCCGAGCACCTGCACCTCGATGTGCCGACCGCGCTCGACGTACCTCTCGATCAGGAGGGTGCCGTCGCCGAACGCGCTGGTCGCCTCGCGGCCCGCCGCGGCGACCGCGTCGGCGAGGTCGGCCGGCGTGCGGACGACCCGCATGCCCTTGCCGCCGCCGCCGGCTGCCGCCTTCACCAGCACGGGATAGGTCAGGGAGCCGGCCGGGTCCTCCAGGGAGTACGACGGAACCACGGGCACGCCGGCGGCGACGGCGATCTCGCGCGCGGCGTCCTTGCGGCCCATCTGGTCCATCACCTCGGCCGACGGCCCGACCAGGACGATCCCGGCCTCCTCCAGGGCGCGCGCGAACGGTGCCCGCTCGGAGAGGAAGCCATAGCCCGGGTGCACCGCCTGCGCCTCCGTCTCCCGCGCGGCCTGCACGACCGCGTCGACGTCGAGATAGCTGGACACCCGGACCGCATCGTCGGCCTCGCGGACGTGCGGTGCGGTGGCGTCGAGGTCGGTGAACAGCGCGATGCTGCGGATGCCCAGCCGGCGACAGGTGCGGATCACCCGGAGGGCGATCTCGCCGCGGTTGGCGACGAGGACGGACTCGAACATGTGGGCTCCTCGCCTACATCCGGAAGATGCCGTAGGACGGCTCGGGGACGGGGGCGTGCGCGGCGGCCGCGAGGCCCATGCCGAGCACGCGGCGGGTGTCGACCGGGTCGATCACGCCGTCGTCCCAGAGTCGGGCGGTCGAGTAGTAGGGCGAACCCTGCAGCTCGTAGGTGTCCCGGATCGGCGCCTTGAAGGACTCCTCGTCCTCGGCCGACCACTCCTCACCGCGGGCTTCGAGGCCGTCCCGGCGGACGGTCGCCAGCACCGAGGCTGCCTGCTCGCCGCCCATGACGGAGATCCGTGCATTGGGCCACATCCACAGGAAGCGGGGGTCGTAGGCACGACCGCACATGCCGTAGTTGCCGGCGCCGAACGAGCCGCCGATGACGACGGTGAACTTCGGCACCACCGAGCAGGCGACCGCGGTGACGAGCTTGGCGCCGTCGCGGGCGATGCCGCCGTTCTCGTACTCACGACCGACCATGAAGCCGGTGATGTTCTGCAGGAACACCAGCGGGATGCCGCGCTGGTTGCACAGCTCGATGAAGTGGGCGCCCTTGAGCGACGACTGGCTGAACAGGATGCCGTTGTTGGCCACGATTCCGACGTCGTGGCCCCAGATCCGGGCGAAGCCGCAGACCAGGGTCTCGCCGTAGAGCTGCTTGAACTCGTGGAACCGGCTGGCGTCGACGATGCGGCGGATCACGTCGCGCACGTCGTACGGCGTGCGCGAGTCGGTCGGCACCACGTCGTAGAGACCGTCGGGGTCCTCGACCGGCTCCTCCACCGGGTGCGGCGTCACCGACCCCGCTCCTCCGGTGGCCGAGACCATGTCCCGCCCGAACGTGTCGACGATGCTGCGCACGATCCGCAACGCGTGGGCGTCGTCGTCAGCGAGGTGGTCGACCACCCCGGACTTGCGGGCGTGCACGTCACCGCCGCCGAGGTCCTCGGCCGTGACGACCTCGCCGGTGGCGGCCTTCACCAGCGGTGGACCGCCGAGGAAGATCGTGCCCTGCTCCTTGACGATCACCGTCTCGTCGGACATGGCCGGCACATAGGCACCCCCGGCGGTGCAGGAGCCCATCACGGCGGCGATCTGCGGGATCCCCTGGGCGGAGAGGTTGGCCTGGTTGAAGAAGATCCGGCCGAAGTGCTCCTTGTCGGGGAACACCTCGTCCTGCATCGGCAAGAAGGCGCCGCCGCTGTCGACGAGGTAGATGCACGGCAACCGGTTGGCGCGAGCGACCTCCTGGGCGCGCAGGTGCTTCTTGACCGTGACCGGGTAGTAGGTGCCGCCCTTGACGGTGGCGTCGTTGGCGACCACGACGACCGCTCGGCCGTTGACCAGCCCGATGCCGGTGACGATCCCTGCGGAGGGGACCGTGTCGGGGGCGCCTGGCTCGCCGTACATCCCCGTCGCGGCCAGGGGACTGAGCTCGAGGAAGGGGCTGCCCGGGTCGAGCAGCCGGTCGACCCGATCTCGGGCGAGCAGCTTGCCGCGAGCCAGGTGCTTGGCTCGCGCGGCCTCGCTCCCGCCGCGCCGGGCGAGCGCGAGCCGCTCCCGCAGGTCCGCGACGAGGCCGCGCATGTCAGAAGCCATGGGGCGAGGTTAGCAATCGTTAACCCTGGCGTCCAGGGTGGCCGGCTCAGAGCAGCAGGCGGTAGAAGCGAAACACGTCATGCTCGATCGGAAGGACCTCCACCCCCGAGAAGCCGGCCGCTCGGGCGTAGGACTCGAGCGTGCTGGGCCGCATCACGGTGCCGGTGCCGACCGAGCCGGGCGTGGAGAGCCCGTCGGGCAGGCACACCAGCAGCGAGAAGCCGTACATGAGCCGCTCGACCTCGTCACCTGACCCCGAGAAGGTCTCGGCGACCTTCTCGTCCATCACCACGACCGTGCCGTCGTCGGCCACGAGCCGTCGCGCACCGGCCAGCACCGACACCGGGTCGGGCATGTCGTGGACGCACTCGAAGAACGTCACCACGTCATAGCCGCCACCATCGGCGAGCGCCCCGTCGACCAAGGTGAAGGTGACCCGGTCGGCGACGTCGAACGCCGCCGCGTTGAGCCGAGCCTGCTCCACCGAGCTCGCGTCCACATCGAAACCGTCCACCCTCGCGGTCGGATAGGCCCGCGCGAGGCCGATCGACGACCAGCCGTCACCGCAGCCGATGTCGGCAACGGTGCCGCCGGCCTGGAGCCGTTCGTGGAGGTCCGGGACGGACGGGATCAGCTGGCTGCCGAGAGGACCCAGGAACAGTGGTCGGTTCGCCTCCGCCTGGGCCGTGCGCATCGCGGCGCCGTACTCGCTCCAGCCGACCCCGCCCCCGTTCCTGTAGGCAGCGAGAAGAGCCGGAAGCTGGGTGGCCGCGGCACCGGCCATGCGGGCGAAGGGGGCGCTGAACGCGAGGCTGTCGCCGTCGACGAGCACCGGGACGTGCTCGACCGGGAGGGCGTAGCGACGGTCGCCGGCCGGGAGCGAGGCGTCGTCGACCACGAGGAGCCCTGCGACCGTCTGCTGCTCGAGCCACTCTCGCGCGTAGCGGACGTGCATGTCGCACCCACTCGCCAGCTCGGACTCGGTGACGGGGCCGTGCTCGTGGAGGAAGCGATAGGTGCCCAGCTGGTCGCCCAGGTGGATGGCAAGGGTCTCGAAGGCGCCGAGGGCGGAGGTGAACACGTACTCGGCGAGAGAGTCGGTCTCCATGGGTCTGCCTCGTTTCTGCGTGCCGACACTGCGATGCTCGTGCGCGCCCACGTCCCGGTCAATGGCCCGGATGGTGGGTTCGACCAGGAGCAACGGGAATCGCCTCACAGGGTGAGCGATCGTTAACCGAGCCGCTACGCTCGGTGCATGACGAGCCGGCGCGAGGAGATCCTGGCCACGGCGGCCCGGTTGTTCGCCGAGCGTGGGTTTCACGGCGTCTCGGTGGTCGACCTGGGCGCTGCGTGCGGCATCTCCGGCCCGGCTCTCTACAAGCACTTCCCGTCGAAGGACGCGATGCTCGCAGAGATGCTGGTCAGCATCAGCGAGGAGCTGCTCCGGGTGGGGCGGGAACGCTCTCGTCACGAGGCAGACCCGCGCCGGGCATTGGTCCGACTGGTCGAGTGGCATGTGGAGTTCGCGCTGCACAACAAGCCGCTGATCGTGGTCCAGGACCGTGACTGGGCCTCCCTGCCGCCTGACGCGCGGGAGAAGGTGCGCTCGCTCCAGCGCCGCTACGTCGACCTGTGGGCGGGCCGCCTGCGTGAGGTCACCCCGGGGCTCGCCGTGGCCGAGGCCCGGGCGCGTGCCCACGCCTGCTTCGGCCTGATCAACTCCACGCCGCACAGCGCGGTTCTCCCCGAGCCCGCGATGCAGGCGATGCTCACCGAGATGGCGACCCGCGCTCTGGGCGTCGCCCAGCTTCCGGATCTACTCCGACATCTGCACTCGGCTGGTCGAGCTTCTCCTTCGGAGACGCCTCGCCCACCGGACTCCCACGGTGGTTGAGGAGGGCGGAGCGCCAGCGGGCCCACGGTGGTTGAGACAGGGCGGAGCGCCGAGCGCGACCGCCCCGGTGGTTCGAGGAGGGCGGCGCGCCCAGCCGGGCCCACGGTGGTTGAGGAGGGCGGAGCGCCAGCGGAGCCCGTCTCGAAACCACCCCCCACCCGAGCGCGACCGTGCGGTGGCTTCGAGACCCCTCGCCCACCGGACTGCCCACGGTGGTTGAGGAGGGCGGAGCGCCAGCGGAGCCCGTCTCGAAACCACCCCCGACCCGAGCGCGACCGTGCGGTGGCTTCGAGACGCCTCGCCCACCGGCTCCCCCGGTGGTTGAGGAGGGCGGAGCGCCAGCGGAGCCCGTCTCGAAACCACCCCCACCCGAGCGCGACCGTGCGGCGGTTTCGAGACGCCTCGCCCACCGGACTCCCCACGGTGGTTGAGGAGGGCGGAGCGCCAGCGGAGCCCGTCTCGAAACCACCCCCACCCGAGCGCGACCGTGCGGTGGTTTCGAGACGCCTCGCCTAGCGGCTCGGCTCCTCAACCACCGGACTCCCCACGGTGGTTGAGGAGGGCGGAGCGCCAGCGGAGCCCGTCTCGAAACCACCCCCACCCGAGCGCGACCGTGCGGTGGTTTCGAGACGCCTCGCCTAGCGGCTCGGCTCCTCAACCACCGGGGCGGCTCGGCTCCTCAACCACCGGGGCGGCTCGGCTCCTCAACCACCGGGGCGGCTCGGCTCCTCAACCACCGGGGCGCGGCGGCCTACACCTGGCCACGGGTCATCGCGAGCAGGCGGTCGATCACCTTGTCGCCACCGACCCGGAGACCGTTGTGCTCGTACTCGTTGGTGACCCAGGGCCGCAGGGTCGGCACCAGGGCGGCGGTCTCGAGCGAGTAGGCGCAGTCGACATAGGGGTCGTCGGCATAGACCGCGGCGGCCGCAGGTACGTCGACGCCGGCCAGCACGTCGGAGTCGTAGAGCCGCGGCCAGGCATGCTCGGCGAGCAGGTCGGCCGCCTCCCGCAGGGGTCGCAACGCGCTGTCGTCCTCGAAGATCGACGAGAAGACGTGCTCGCCGGTCAGCAGGGTCTCGTCGTCACGGAAGTCCTCGGGCAGCACCCGCTCGGCCGACCACCGCGTCGCCTCGCCGTCGGCGTAGCACGCCTCGTGGATGGCGACGTACAACGGGTTTCGGCCCACGAAGGGCAGCGCTGCGGCGAGGTCGTGGGCGAAGGCGGGCGAGTCCGGGTCGCGCTCGAGCAGGTAGTGCAGGTGCGGGGCGCCGTCACTCATGCCGAGCATGTTGCCGACCTGCCGGAACCACCGTGGCGTCATCACGTCGCCGCTGGGCAGGACGACCTCGCCGGCGGCGCAGCGGTCGAGCACCGCCCGCAGGCGGGCCCGGTCGCCGGGGAAGGTGCGGTGGTAGCGCTCGTTGCGCACGCGCATGGTCGAGTACGTCGTCGCATAGATCTCGTCGACCGGCCGCCCCACAGGTGGCACGCCACCGGTGAACAGCACCTCCCGCAGTGACCCCGGCGCCGCGGAGAGGTAGTTGAGCGCGCAGAACCCGCCGAAGGACTGGCCGAGCACGCTCCACCGCTCCACCCCCAACGCCTCGCGCAGCGCCTCGCAGTCACGCACGATCGCGTCGGCGCGGAAGTGCACGAGGTAGTCGGCCTGCTCCTGCGGCGTGAGGCCCGCGAGCGTCCCGACGGGTGTCGACCGTCCGGTGCCGCGCTGGTCCACCATCAGCACCCGGAAGTCGACCAGCGCGCGGTCCAGCCAGGCGGGGCTGGTCGGCTGGCGCGTCGGACGCGGCGCCTCCTGGCCCGGACCACCCTGGAGGAAGACCAGGAACGGCCGGTCCCGCCCGGCCGGGTCGGCGACCTCCCGGGCGAAGACCGTCAAGGTGTCTCCACCGGGGTCGGCGTGGTCGACCGGCACCTCGAGCTCGTGCTCGACCAGCACCAGCCCCGGCGCCGTCAGGGTCTGCGAGGACAACGAGGCCGACACGCTCATGCCTTCCAGCCGACGTCGGCCAGCACCTCGTCGAGGGCAGCGAGAACCAGCACGGCGGCGTCGGGACGGGCGTTGCGGCCCATCAGCCCGATCCGCCAGACGCTCGCGGCGTAGGGCCCTGCTCCCGAACCGATCTCCAGGTCGAAGCGCTCCAGCAGGCGCCGGCGTACGTCGGCCGAGTCGATGCCCTCCGGCACCTTCACCGTGGTCAGCTCGGGCAGCCGCGAGCCCTCCTCCGCGAACAGCTCGAGGCCTCGCTCCTCCAGGCCGTCCTGCAGCAGCCGACCGGCCTCGGCGTGCCGCGCCCAGACCTGCTCGAGGCCCTCGTCGAGGATGCGACCCAGTCCGGCGTGCAGGCTGGCGACCATCGCGGTGGGAGCCGTGTGGTGGTAGGTGCGCCCGCCGGAGCCGCTCGCCTCGCCGACGTAGCCGCCGAGCAGACCCAGGTCGAGGTACCACGAGCGGGGCTTCTCCACCCGACGCTCGAAGGCGCGGTCATTGATCGTGAACGGCGCGAGGCCGGGCGCGACGCCCAGGCACTTCTGGGTGCCGGCGTAGCCCACGTCGATGCCCCAGTCGTCCGCACGCAGCTCGATGCCGCCGATCGACGTCACCGCGTCGGCGAGGAGCAACGCGTCCCCCTTGCCCGCGGCTAGGGCGGCGATGTCGGAGCGGGCACCGGTCGAGGTCTCGGCGTGGACCGCGGCGATGACCTTCGGAGCGGGGTGCGCGGCGAGCACCCGCTCGACGTCGACCGGCGCCCCCCACGTGTGCTCGACGGCGACGACCTCGGCACCGCAGCGGGCGGCGACGTCACACATCCGCTGCCCGAAGAGGCCGTTGACCGCGACCACGACCACGTCACCCTCGGAGACGGTGTTGACGAACGCCGCCTCCATCCCCGCCGAGCCGGTGGCACTGAGGGGCAGGGTGCGGGCGTTCGAGGTGCCCCACACCACGCGGAGCCGGTCACAGGTCTCGTCCATGATCCGGAGGAACTCGGGGTCGAGGTGGCCCAGCAAGGGCAGGGCCAGAGCCGCCGTCGCCTCCGCGTAGGGGTTGGAGGGTCCGGGACCGAAGAGGTGGCGCTCGTGAAGTGCTGGCATGCCCCCGAAACTAACCCAGGAGTGACCGGGACGGGCGTGGGTAGGGGGTCGGAGGTTCAGGTCTCGGCCGGGCCTGCCGATACTGCAAGGACACACGTATTTCCGGGGAGATCGCGAGCGCGCCCCCACACAACGTCTGGAGGACGTCGTTCCATGCTGATCGGGAAAGCTGTCGCCGCTGTCGTGACCCTGGGCGTCGTGGCGGGTCTCACCGTCTCGACGATGCCGGCCGAGGAGGCCGCGGCCGCGGCCCGCGTCCCGGTGGACATCCGGGTGGCGACCTACAACGTCCGCAGCGTCAGCCTCGACAAGACCGCCGGCGAGGAGCGCCCGTGGCGCGAGCGTCGGGCCGGCGTCGTCGCCAACGTGATCGGCGAGAACCTCGACGTTCTCGGCGTCCAGGAGGTCAATCCCAGCAAGTCCTTCAAGCCCCAGCTGGTGACCGGGAAGAACCAGTTCCAGGACCTGCGGGCCGGGCTCAACGCCGCCGGTGGCAGCTTCGCGCTGACCAACGCCTACGCGTTCAACTGCAAGAAGCCCAGCACCCAGTACCGCTGCAAGAAGCGCAACCGCGGCGCCTCGCACGCCGAGCGGATCCTCTACAACACCCGCACGCTGGCACTGGTCAAGCAGGGCAAGCTGAAGTACCGCGCGCAGACCGGGAAGACCAGTCCCAACTACCTCGCCTGGGCGGTGCTGCGGAGCCTGGCCGGTGGCCAGGAGTTCCTCTTCACCACCACCCACCTCTCACCGAAGAACGAGAGCGTCCGGGCATCCCAGTGGACCCAGATGATCGCCAAGATCAACAAGATCAAGGGCACCCGCCCGGTGGTGGCCACCGGTGACTTCAACACCCACAAGCACGCTCCCCTGGCCGAGCGGTTCCTGCCCGCGATGAGGTCGGCCGGCTACGGCGACTCACTCGGCCAGGACCCGGGCGAGTACCTGCTGGTGAACCGTCGCGCCGAGAGCATGGTCAACGGCTTCATGAACACCGCCAACCACTTCAACCGCGACGTCCGCTCGTGGAGCTTCTATGAGAAGCCGGAGAAGCCCGGCAACAACATCGACTGGATCTTCGCCAGCAACGAGCTGCCGGTGCGGGAGTACAAGGTGGTCGTCAACTACGACCCGTCCACCTGGCAGGTCAACGGCGTGATCCCCTCGGACCACAACATGGTCCGCGCCACGCTCGCCCTTCCCTGACGGACCGCTGGGACGTTCTCGAGCGCACGGCACGGTCACAGGGCGGTCAGAGGACGGCGCCGGGGTTGAGGATGCCGTCCGGGTCGAGCGCGTGCTTGATCCGCCTGCTCAGTGCCATCACGTCGGGCCCGAGCTGCGCGGGGAGGGCGTGCTTCTTGGAGCGTCCGACGCCGTGCTCGCCGGTGATGGTGCCGCCGAGGTCGATCGCGCGCTGCATCACCTCGGCGAAGGCCTCGCGAGCTCGTTTCTCCGAGTCCGGGTCGCCGGCGTCGTAGACGATGATCGGGTGGGTGTTGCCGTCGCCGGCGTGCGCCACGACCGGGATCCGCACGTCATGCGCCTGCGCCACCTCCACGATGCCGGCGAGCAGCTCGGGGAGCAACGGGATCGGTACGCCCACGTCCTCCAGCAGCAGCGATCCCCAGCGCTCGATGGCCGGGAAGGCGATCCGCCTGGCCTCCACGAACATCTCGCCCTCGTCGGCGTCGTCGGTGACGAAGACCTCCGTCGCACCGGCCACGACGCAGGCGGTCCGCATCAGCTCCACCTCGTCGCCGCGGGCCGCTCCGGGGGCGTCCGACTGCGCGACCAGCAACGCACCGGCGGACCGGTCCAGCCCCATCGAGCGGAAGTCCTCCACGGCGTTGATCGAGGCCTGGTCCATCAGCTCCAGCATCGAGGGCCGGATCGAGCGTCGTAGGGCGACGACGGCCCGGGCCGCGGCGTCGACGGTGGGGAATGACGCCACCATCGTCGAGCGGGCGGCCTGCGCGGGCACCAGCCGGAGGATCGCCCGGGTGACGATGCCCAGCGTGCCCTCCGAGCCGACGAAGAGCTTCATCAGCGAGAGGCCGGCGACGTCCTTGATCCGCTTGCCGCCGAGAGTGATCAGGGTGCCGTCGGCGAGCACGACGTCGAGGCCGAGGACGTAGTCGGTGGTGACGCCGTACTTCACGCAGCACAGCCCGCCCGCGTTGGTGGCGATGTTGCCGCCGATGGAGCAGATCTCGTAGGACGACGGGTCCGGCGGGTACCACAGGCCGTGCTCACCGGCGGCCTTCTTGACCGCCGCGTTGAACGCGCCCGGCTCCACCACGGCGACCTGGCACTCGGTGTCGATCTCGATGGCCCGCATCCGCTCCAGGGCGAGCACGAGACCTCCCTCGACGGCTGAGGAACCGCCGCTGAGACCGCTGCCGGCACCCCGCGGCACGACCGGCACCTCGTGGGCGGCGGCCCAGCGGACGGCGATCTGGACCTGCTCCGCGTCCTCGGCCCGCACCACCGCCACGGGCGTGCCGGCGGAGGCGTCCTTGGACCAGTCGCGGCGGTACTTCTCCATCGAGTCCGGGTCGGTGATCACCACCCCGTCGGGCAGGGCGGCGGTCAGCTCTGCGAGTGCGGCCTGGTCGCTCATGTCGCACACTCAACCATCCCGCCACCCCGCCCGTTGAGAGGTGCCTCCCGGAGGTTGAGACGTGCCTCCCGGCCGCCGAAACGTGCGCTTGGGGGCCCGGGAGGCTCCTCTCAACCGTTGACGATGAAGTCGGCGACGATCTCGCCGAGACGACGGCCGGCATCCTCCTGGAGGAAGTGGCCGGCACCGTCGACGACCGGGTGCTCGCGGCCGCGGGCACCGGGAACCGCGCGCTGCAGGATCGGTGCCATCGCGCCTGTGATCGGGTCGCCGTCGCTGAACGCGCACAGGAACGGCTTGTCCCAGCGGGTCAGGGCCTCCCAAGCACTCCGGTTGGCGACGGCAGCGGGGTCGTCGGGGCTGGTCGGCACCAAGGTCGGCATCACACGCGGCCCCGCCTTGCCGGCCTCGTCGGCGAAGGGTGCGTCGTACGCCGCCCGCACGTCGGCCGACAGCCGGGTCCGGCACCCGGACTGCACCAGCCGCGCCACGTCGAGCTGCTCGGCTGCCTGGACGGCGTCGTGGAAGGCCCACCACACGTCGGGCATCGGGTGGTCCCCGGTCGGCAGGCCGGTGTTGGCCGCGACCACCCGGGCGAAGCGTGCCGGCTCCTCGGCGACCAGACGCAGACCGATCAGGCCGCCCCAGTCCTGCCCGACGAGGGTCACGTCGTGCAGGTCGAGCGCGTCCACCACCAGGGCACGCACCCAGCCCACGTGGCGGGCGTAGGAGTGGTCGGACTGCTCGGTCGGCTTGTCGGAGCGGCCGAAGCCGACCAGGTCGGGCGCGATGCTGCGCACCCCGGCCTCGGCGAGGGCGGTGATGACGTGGCGGTAGAGGAACGACCACGACGGCTCACCGTGGAGCAGCAGCGCCACCGGCCCGTCGGCCGGGCCGTCCTCGACGTAGGCCATCCGCAGGCTGCCGCCGTCGCCGTCCGGCACCTCGACGTAGCGCGGCTCGTGGGCGAAGTCGGGGAGCGTCGCGAAGCGGTCGTCGGGGGTGCGGATCACGTCCATCGGCCCAGCCAACCAGACCCGACGGGCTCAGGCGTCCGCCGGCTCACCCGACCCCAGGGAGCCCTCAGCCGATGTGCCGGGCCTCTCGTCCACCCGTGCGCTCCGCGCCGATCCCGGCCAGCACCACCAGCACGATCCCCACCAGCGGCAGCACCCCGGGCACCTGGCGCAGCACCAGCAGCCCGACCAGGACCGCGAAGGCCGGCTCCAGCGCCATCAGCGTCCCGAAGGCCGCCGTGGTGAGCCGACGCAGGGCCAGCAGCTCGAGAGTGAACGGCACCACCGGCAGCAGGAGCGCCAGGCCCAGCCCGGCCAGCACGATCTGCCAGGTGAGGTCGCCGATCACGGACGGACCGACGACCACCGTCGCGACCAGTCCGGCCACGGGCATGGAGACGGCGAGGCCCTGGAGGCCGCTGACCTGGTCGCCGACCGTCTGGGTGAGCAGGATGTAGGCCGCCCAGCATGCGGCAGCGCCCAACGCGAAGGCGACGCCGACCAGGTCGGTGCCGCCCTGCCAGGGCTCGGTGAGCAGCAGCACACCGATCGCAGCGAGGGCGGCGTAGGAACGGCCGCGGCCGCGGCTGCGCAGCACCGCGACACCGAGCGGCCCGAGGAACTCCAACGCGCTCGCCGTGCCCATCGGCAGCCGCTCCACGGCCGCCATGAACAGCATCGTGACCCCGGCCGTCGCCACGCCGAGCGCGACAGCGGCGGCGAAGGACGCGCGGGTGAAGCTCGAGCGCCGCGGACGCACGATCACCAGGAGCAGGACGCCGGCCCAGGCCAGCCGCAGGAACGCCGCCCCTTCGGGACCCACCTCGTCGAAGAGCCCGACAGCGGCGGCGATGCCGAGCTGGACGGTGAGCATCGAGACGACCGTCATCGCGGTGCCTGTGCGCGCGGGAGAACCGGTGGCCGGGGCCGTGGGCCGGGTGGTCTCGGTGGTCATGGCTCCATGAGGCCACATCCTCATTGTTTGCGTCCACGTGGCAACGATGGACATACCGTTCACGATTCACGGACAATCAGCGCCATGGACGTTCGTCGACTCGAGATGCTGCTCGAGCTGTCGCGCCTCGGCTCGATGCGCGAGGTCGCCGCGGAGCTCGGCACCACCACCTCCACCGTGTCCCAGCAGATCGCCACGCTCGCCCGCGAGACCGGCACCGCACTCATCGAGCCCGACGGGCGCCGGGTCCGGCTCACCCCGGCCGGGAGGCGGCTCGCGGACCACGCGGTGCGGATCCTCGCGGCCGTCGACGCAGCCCGGCTCGACCTCGACCCGAACGCCGATCCGGCAGGCACGGTGCGGGTGGCCGGCTTCGCCACCGCCGTACGGCGCTCGCTGATGCCGGTGTTCGCCGACCTGGCCACGACGCACCCCGCCGTGCGGCTGCTCATCCACGAGCACGAACCCCTCGAGGCCTACGACCTGCTCGCCCGCGACGACATCGACCTGGCGCTCACCTACGACTACGACCTGGCCCCCGCGGCCTTCGACCGCACGCTGGAGGCGACCCCGCTCTGGTCGGCGCCCTGGAGCCTCGGGGTCCCCGCGACGGACGGGCCGGCAGCCCGGGGTGCCCGCGCGGTCGAGGTGTTCGCCCGCTACGCCCACGCCGACTGGGTGGTGAACTCGCGCAACACCGCTGACGAGGAGGTGGTGCGGACGGTGGCGTCGCTGGCCGGCTTCGAGCCCGCCGTCGCGCACCGCGTCGACAGCCTGGACCTGGTGCAGGACCTGGTGGTCGCCGGGCTCGGCGTGGGACTGCTCCCCGCCGACACCGCCGTGCGCCCCGGCGTGCGGCTGCTGGCCCTGCGCGATCCCGACGTCCGGCTTCGGTCCTATGCCGTGACCCGTCGGGGGCGGTCGGCCTGGCCCCCGTTGCGCCTGGTCCTCGACCGGCTCCGAGCCCGCTGAGCGGCGCGGCTCACCACGCGTTCGTAGGCTGGGTCGCATGCAGCAGCGAACTCTCGGCCACCGCCCCGTCAGCGCCCTCGGACTGGGTGCCATGCCCATGTCCGTGCGCGAGCACAACGACGAGGAGAGGGCACTCGCCACCATCCGCCGCGCCCTCGACGAGGGGGTGACCCTCATCGACACCGCCGATGCCTACTCCCCCGACGAGGCGACCTTCGGGCACAACGAGGTGCTGGTCGCCAAGGGCCTCCAGGAGTACGGCGCCGGCCCGGACGACGTCCTGGTCGCCACCAAGGGCGGCCACACCCGTCGGGGCACCGACTGGGAGCTCGACGGCTCCGCTGACTACCTGCGCCGCGCCTGCCTGGGCTCGATGGAGCGCCTCGGCGTCGAGCAGATCGCGCTCTACCAGCACCACCGGCCCGACCCGGGCGTCGACTACGCCGAGACGATCGGCGGTCTCAAGGCGCTGCTGGACGAGGGCCTGATCGCCACCGCGGGCCTCTCCAACGCCGACCCCGACCAGATCCGGCTCGCCCACGACATCCTCGGCGACGGCCTGGTCGCGGTGCAGAACCAGTTCTCACCCGCGTTCCGGTCCTCGCAGCCCGAGATCGACCTGTGCGCCGAGCTCGGGATCGCCTTCCTGGCGTGGAGCCCGCTCGGCGGGATGGCGAAGGCTGCCGACCTCGGGGACGCGTGGTCGGCGTTCGGGCAGGTCGCGGACAAGCACGGGGTGAGCCCGCAGCAGGTCTGCCTGGCCTGGGAGCTGACGCTCTCCGACACGATCATCCCGATCCCGGGCGCGAGCCGCCCCGAGTCGGTGGCGGACTCGACAGCCGCGGTCCACCTCGAGCTCGACGCCGACGACCTGGCGCTGCTCGGCTGACGGCGCTAGGCCGGTCAGTCCGGTGTCGCCACCTTGCGGCCCAGCTTGTCGGCAAGCTCGGCCGGGTCGAGGTCGCCCGCCAGGATCCTCGTGGTCGGCCACGCCGAGACGTCGAGACCGGAGAGCCGCTCGAACAGGCTGAGGTCCTCGGCGTACAGCTCGGCGAGCCCTTGGAGGTCCGCGCCCGTGGGTGCGGTGCCCTCGACCCGCGGCGGGACCCCCATCTTGTGCAGCAGCTGGGGATCCTTGTTGAACCGGCTGAGCCCGAGGTGGTCGGTGACCTGATGCATGGTGCTCACGTGGTCGGCGAGCATCGTCCGGAAGTCCAGGAGCAGCCACTGCTCGCGCGGGAACACCCCGAGCCCGCGCTCGAGCTGCTGGCCGTAGTAGCCGCGCACGACACCGCTGGCGAGGGGGTACCGCTCCAGGAGCTCCCCCGTGGGCAGCTCGTCGGGAAGCGAGTCGGGCCGCACCTCGTGGATGTAGTCGGGCCAGTCCGCCGTACGGCGCGGTCGCCGGCCCCGGTTCATCGACCACTGCGAGAACACCCGCTCGAGCGGGTCCCGGTAGATCGCGATCAGGCGCATGTCGGGGTTGTGGTCGTGCATGCGCTGGAGCGCGTGGGGCCAGAAGATGTAGAGCGGCGTGGAGTCACCGGCCACCAGGTGCGCCGCCCGACCCTTGGGACAGACGTAGTCGGAGTGGTCGGGGTCGCTCCAGTCGCGCGACTCGTCGTCGAAGTAGTGCAGCTCCTTGCGCGGCGACCTGGCCACCTCGCGGTGGCGGTGGATCATCGCCATCAGCGTCGAGGTGCCGGCCTTCTGCACGCCGACGATGGAGAACGAGTAGGGCACGGTGCCGAGGTCACGTCGGGGGGTGGGCATCGCTCGCGCTCCTGCAGTGGTGGTGTCCGGTCGTCGACGGGCGGGGCTCCTGGCTGCTCGTGGACCCGCCCGAGGTTACCGGCTCGACGGTGACGACCTCACCAGGTGAGGGTGGCGGTGCCGTCCTGGTCGACCTCGACGGCCAGGTCACGGTCGCCGGCGCGGAGCCCTCCGATCCGGGTGTCACCCCACGGCCAGGGGGTCGCCGGCGCTGCCGTCACCGCGTTGCCGGGTACGTCGGCGCGCAGTCCGGTCAACGAGGCCACCAGCGAGACGGCGGCCGCGGCGGACCAGGCCTGTGGTCGGCAGGCTGCCGGGTAGGGGACCGGCACCGGGTGCTCTCGGCGGTCGTCGCCGGCGAACAGCTCGGGAGGACGTCCGTCGAAGGCGTGCAACGCCGCGAGCAGCGCCTCACCCACGGGTGCCACCTCGGGACGGCCCTCCGCGGCCAGACCGGCCAGGCAGATCGCGGTGTCGTGCGGCCACACCGAGCCGACGTGGTAGCCGGTCGCGGAGTAGCCGGCCGCGTCGCGTGACATGGTGCGGATGCCGAAGCCGGAGAGCATGTCGGGCAGCACCAGCCGCCTGGCCACGGCGTCGACCTCGGCGCCGTCGAGCAGACCGGTGCCGAGCAGGTGGCCGATGTTGCTGGTCAGCGACACCACGGGCCGCTTGTCCCCGTCGAGGGCGATCGCCGGGAACGGTCCGCGGGCGTCCTCGACCCAGAAGCGCGAGCGGAAGCGCTCCTGCAAGGTGGCCGCCCACTCGCGCCACCGGTCGGTGCCGGCGACGCCGAAGGCCTCGAGCAGGTCGGCGCCGCGGGTCGCGGCCGCATAGGCGTAGCCCTGCACCTCGCACAGCGCCACCGGGCCGCCGGCCAGGGAGCCGTCGATGCGACGTACCGCGTCGCCGGAGTCCTTCCAGCCCTGGTTGGAGAGCCCCTGACCGGACTCGTCGTGATACTCCAGCAGGTGGTCGCCGTCGGCGTCGCCGTGCTCGACCTGCCAGGTCAGTGCCCGCTCCAGGGCGGGCAGCAGCGGCTCGACCTGATCGGCGGACAGCCCCCAACGCCACGCGTCGTGGAGGGTCAGCAGCCCACAGCGGCGTCGCGTCGATGGTGCCGTAGTAGACCGGCGGCAGCGAGAAGTCCCTGGCCTCGTCGCGGACGTCGAAGGCCTGGCCGCGCACCTCGTGCAGGATCTTGCCTGGCTGCTCACCGGTCGCCGGGTCGCGACGGACGCCTTGGCGCGCGGCCAGCACCCGCAGCGTCGACCCGGCCAGGTCGGTGGAGACCGGCAGCAGCATCCGGGCGGCCCACAGGCTGTCGCGGCCGAACAGGGTGAGGAACCACGGCACGCCGGCGCCGAGGAACTCCTCACCCGGCGCGTCCGCCATCGCCAGGCGCAGCAGGCGCAGGTCGGCGAGGGACCGGTCGAGGACCGGGTCCGAGCCTCCGATCGGCGCTGGTGACGACGGGCCGTGCCCAGGCGGCCGGGCGGTCGGGCGTCGTCACGACGGCCGCGGTGTCGTCGAGGGTCACCAGCAGCTCGTGGGTGACCGAGGACCCGGGCTCGACGTGCAACGACCAGGACACCTCGACCCCCACGCCGTCTGCGGCGGCGCGCAGGTCGGCGCCGTGCGCACGCACGACCCCGCGGAAGCCGTCGCGCTGCCAGGACACCTCCCCGCCGCCGAGCTGGGTCGGGGGCGACGCCGGGCTGCCGCACCCCGGCCTTGAGGTCGTCCATCGCGGCCAGGTCTGCGCCCACGCGAAGCGCCAGGGTGCACGCGAACGCCGTGCGCGCGGTGGAGGTGACGGTGACCCGCTCGCGCACGAGTCCGGGCTCGACCTCGCGGCGCCGGGTGACCCGCACGGTGGGATCGGGCCCGGGGTCGCCGAGGTGGCGGGGCACCCCGACGAAGACGTGCGTGTCGCCGCCGACGTCGTGGTGGGCCACCGGGTCGGGCTCCTGGTCGTCGACGGTGAGCACGAGCTGGTCGAACAGCCTGCGATCGGAGTGCAGCATCCCTTGCAGGCCCTCGCCCCGGATCTGCCCGTCGGCACCCGACCAGACCTGGGTCGGGGCCGCGACGACGAGGGTCAGGTCGTGCAGCCACGGCTGTCGGCCCGGCTCCCGAACCTGCCCGGCGTCGCTGGTGGTCTGCTCTGGTGCACTGGTCATGGATCCCACTCTTGTCGAAAGTGTGTGACGGGCGCTACATTTTGAGCGCTCGAGTTTGAGCGCTCAAACCCTAGGTGACGTACACGTCGTCCCGCCAGTCCTCGCCGAGGAGGTTCAGATGCCGTCGCTGCCGCCGACGCTGGACTCCGTCGCTGCGCTGGCCGGGGTCTCGCGTCAGACCGTCTCCAACGCACTGCACCACCCCGACCGGCTCGCCACCACCACGCGGGACCGGGTGCTCGCTGCGGTGCGCGCGTCGGGCTACCGGCCCTCGCTGCCGGCGCGTCAGCTCGCCACCAGGCGCGCGCACGCGATCGCGGTCCGGGCGGACCCTCAGCAGGACGGCATCTCCGGCCTGGTCCTGGACACCTTCTTCCACGGTCTCGCCGAGGCCGGCCACCGCAGCGACCTCCGGGTGGTGCTCTACCCGGCCCAGGAGGACGAGGCGGCCGAACTGGCTCTCGTCGACGACCTGCTGCACAGCCGGGCGGCCGATGCCCTGGTGCTCACCGCCACCAGCGCCACCGACGCCCGCCCGACCCACCTGGCCGCTCAGGGGCTCACCTTCTGCGCGTTCGGTCGACCCTGGGGTCACACCCACGCACCCCATGACTGGGTCGACGTCGACGGCGCGGCCGGGACGGCGCTCGCCGTCGAGCACGCGCTCCGGCTCGGTGCCCGCAGGATCGCCTTCCTGGGCTGGCCCGAGGACGGCGGCACCGGCTCCGACCGCCGCCGCGGCTGGTCCGAGGCCCTCGACGCCGCCGGGGTCCCCGGCGACCGGCTCGAGGACGTCGCCCTGAACTTCGCCGACGGCGCGGAGGCGGCCGCGGCCCGGCTCCTCGCTCTGCCCGAGCCGCCCGACGCGATCGTCTGTGTCAGCGACACGCTCGCCTTCGGCGCCCACCGCGCCGCGCAGACGCGACCTCCCGAGGACCGTCCGCTGATCATCGGTTTCGACGCCACTCCGGTTGCCGCTGCCCTCGGCCTGGCCAGCGTCGCCCAGCCCATCCGGCAGGCGGCGCACGCGTGCCTCGACCTGCTGCTGCCCCGGCTGGCCGGTGGAGATCCCCCCGCCCAGGGGGTCCTGCTGGCCCCCTCCCTGACCCTGCCCACCTGATCGCTCCACTCGGATACCTCGCCCCCTCAACAAGGAGTGCACGTCATGACCAGTCCCCGCCCCCTCCGCTCTCGCCGCCCGGCTCACCGCAGGGCCGGCCTCGCCGCCCTCGCGCTGACCTCAGCAGCCGTCCTCGCAGCCTGCGGGGGCGGAGGCGGGTTCGAGGAGGGCAGCGGCGCCGACGACGACACGGCGACCTCCGGCGACGGCCCCGTCCAGCTGAAGATGCTCATCGCCTCCAGCGGCGACGCGGAGACCGAGGCCGTCCAGGCCGCCGCGGACACGTGGGCGCAGGAGAGCGGCAACGAGGTCAAGGTCACCGTCGCCCAGGACATGGCCCAGCAGCTCTCGCAGGGGTTCGCCGGCGGCAACCCGCCGGACATCTTCTACCTCGACGCGAGCCTCTTCCCCGACTACGCCGTCAACGACAACCTCTACGCCTACGCCGACCAGGTCGAGAACGTCGACGACTTCTACCCCTCGCTGCGCGAGACCTTCACCCTCGATGGCACGGAGTACTGCGTCCCGAAGGACTTCTCGACGCTGGCCCTTCAGATCAACACCAAGTCCTGGAAGGCCGCGGGCCTCACCGACACCGACATCCCGACCACGTGGGACGAGCTCGCGGACGTTGCCGCCAAGCTCACCACCGACGACCAGGTGGGCTTCGCGATCGGGCCCGGTCGCGATCGAGCCGGTGCCTTCCTCGTCCAGAACGGCGGGTTCTGGATCGACAGCGAGTCCGGCGACGTCACCGCAGACAGCGAGTCGAACGCGGAGGCGCTCCAGTACGTCCAGGACCTGCTCAAGAGCGGCGACGCGGCCTTCCCGGCAGCCGTCGACTCAGGCTGGGGCGGTGAGGCGTTCGGCACCGAACGGGCCGCCATGACCATGGAGGGCAACTGGATCCGCGGCGCGATGCAGAACGACTACCCCGACGTGGACTACACCGTCGCCGAGCTCCCGGAGGGTCCCGCCGGCAAGGGCACCTTGCTGTTCACGCAGTGCTGGGGCATCTCCGCCGAGTCGGAGAACCAGGAGGCCGCGGTCGACCTGGTCGACGCCCTCACCGCTCCCGACCAGCAGCTCACCTTCGCCGACGCGTTCGGCGTGATGCCCAGCCGCGAGTCCGCGCAGGCCGACTACGTCGACCAGTTCCCCGACGACGCGCCGTTCATCGCCGGTGGCGACTACGGGCAGGGCCCGGTCAACCTGCCCGACATGGCAGCCCCGCTGGCCGACCTCGACTCCCAGCTCGAGCAGCTCGAGACGGCCGACGTCAGCAAGATCCTCGGCTCGTTCCAGACCAACGCCGAGGCCGCCAAGCAGTAGGCGGCGGACTCGTGGCGTCCGAACCGGTCGCCGGGCCGCCCCACCTCCTCCTCGGGGCGGCCCGGCGCACCACCCGGTGCCGCGAGACGTGAGGAGACCCCCATGAGCACGACCAAGTCATCACGCGCCGCACGTCGTACGTCGGACAGCACCGGCGGCCGCACACCTCGTGGTCGACACGGCGACCTCAACCTGACCGGTTGGCTCTTCGTCGCACCCACCGTCCTCGTGCTCGGCGTGTTCTTGCTGGTGCCGATCCTGATGGCGCTGTGGGTCTCGTTCACCGACTGGTCGGGCAAGGGCAGCCCGTTCTCGGGCAGTGCCGCCTTCGTGGGCACCGACAACTACCAGAAGCTCTTCACCGAGCCGGGACTGACGCGGCAGGACTTCATGACGTCACTGCGCAACAACTTCTACTACGTCCTGCTCGTCGTGCCCGTCCAGACCGTGCTGGCGCTGCTGCTCGCGATCATCCTCAACCAGCAGCTGCTCAAGGCCCGAGGGTTCTTCCGCAGCGCGTTCTACTTCCCCTCCGTCACCAGCTCGGTCGCGATCAGCCTGACGTTCCTGTTCCTCTTCACCGGGTCGGGCGCGGTCAACACCCTGCTCGGGTACGTCGGGATCGACGGTCCGACCTGGTTCGCCGACGCGCGTGGGCTGCTGCACCTCCTCGGCGACAGGCTCGGGGTGTGGGACATCGGGTCGCCACCCGCCGTGCTCACCGACCACTCGCTGCTGAGCCTGACCTTGTGGGACTGGTTCTCCGGCCCGAGCGTGGCTCTGTCCGTGGTGATCATCCTGGTCGTCTGGA
The DNA here is from genome assembly GCA_963834315.1 of uncultured Actinomycetota bacterium. GTDB lineage: Bacteria > Actinomycetota > Actinomycetes > Propionibacteriales > Nocardioidaceae > Nocardioides_B. Next base: position 131,011 of record CAWIAY010000010.1, read on the forward strand.
CGACGACCGGGACGTTCATGCTGATGTTCCTCGCCGCACTCCAGGACCTGCCGACAGCGGTCGAGGAGGCTGCGCGCATCGACGGCGCCAACCGCTGGCAGTCGTTCAAGGCGGTGACCCTGCCGCACCTGCGCCCGACCCTTCTGCTGGTGCTGACCCTCGGTCTGATCGGCACCTGGCAGGTGTTCGACCAGGTGTTCGTGATGACGTCAGGCGGGCCGAGCAAGACCACCTCGACCCCGGCGTACCTCTCCTACTTCTATGCCTTCGAGGGCCAGGACTGGGGCGTCGCCGCGGCGATGGCCTTCGTGCTGTTCGCGATCATCTTCGTGCTCACCGGAGCGCAACGCTGGCTGTTCCGCGACAAGGACGCGATCGCGGAGAAGCGGGCCACCAGGGCCCGGGAGAAGCGCCGCAAGCGGGCCCTCGCCGAAGGAGCCGACCGATGAGCACGACCCCGACCACCGCGTCGACAGTGACCGGCTCCGACGGTGCCCAGAAGTCGGGCGGACCGCCGCGGACCCAGCGGATCGGCAACGGCACCGCCCTCGGGCTGTTCCTCGGCTACGCGGTGCTGGTGTTCTTCTCGTTGATCTACCTCTACCCGTTCTTCATCCAGATCGCGACGTCGTTCAAGACCAGTCCCGACGCCGTCGGCAACCCCCTCTCGCTGCTGCCGGACGGCGGCACGACGGCGGCCTTCCAGCGGCTCTTCCGCACCGACTTCCCGCTGTGGTTCGGCAACTCCGTCGTGGTCACGGTGCTGGTCACTGCCGGTCGGGTCTTCCTCGACTCGCTGGCCGGCTACGCGCTCGCGCGGATCAAGTTCGTGGGTCGCGAGGCGGTCTTCACCGCGATCCTCGCAGTCCTCGCCGTGCCCGGCGTGATCTTGCTGATCCCGAAGTTCCTGGTGCTCAACCAGCTCCAGATCTACGACACCTACCAGGCGCTGGTGATCCCGCTCCTCGTCGATGCCGCGGGTGTCTTCATCATGAAGCAGTTCTTCGAGAACATCCCGGCGTCGGTCGAGGAAGCCGCCCGCGTCGACGGCGCCAGCACCTTCCGGATCTTCTGGTCGATCGCGCTGCCGATGGCGCGACCCGCCCTGATCACGCTGACGATCCTGTCGTTCCAAGGGTCCTGGAACGAGCTGCCTCACTTCATCGTGGCCTCGCAGGACACCGACCTCTACACGCTGACCAAGGGCGTCGCGACGCTGACCAGCGGCCAGCTCGGGTCCGGCAAGCAGTACCCCCTCACCATGGCCGCCGCCCTGGTCATGACGATCCCGGTCGCCCTGGTGTTCGTGCTGTTCCAGCGCTACTTCGTCACCGGTGCCAACGCCGGCGCCGACAAGGGCTGAGAGGCCAATCCCCCACCAGGATCCGCGGCGTGCCGTGCGCGAAGTGCCTGTCCTGAGGAGCGAACGCAGTGAGCGTCTCGAAGGGGCCTCTCGGCAGCCGGTCCAGGCCTCACGGGTCAGCCGAGCCAGCGCAGGATCTCCTCGGCGGCGTCCTCGGCCGACAGGTCGGCGTTGTCCAGCCGCAGGTGCCGGTGCCTCGCAAGGAGCCGCGCACCGGGACCCTCGAGGCCGGGGCGCGTGTTCATGACGTGGCGCTCCAGCTCGCGGACGTTGCCGTCGGACCAGTCCACGTCGCGCTTGGACCGCTTCTCCGCCAGCCGGTGCTCGGTGCGGTTGCGGGCCAGCCGGGTGTCCAGGTCGGCGGCCAGCTCGACGAAGGCGACCTCGGCGCCTCGCTCGACGTACGGCGACAGCAGCTCCGCCATGAAGTCGGCGTCGCTGTCCAGCTCGAGGCCCCAGACGAACGTGACGAGCAGGTCGGTCCCCGAGTCCGCCGCCTCTTCCACCACGCGCCGCCGCCACTCGCCCATCAGCGTCATGAACGGCGGCGTCCCGAAGTCGAAGACCTCGAGCAGCGGCTCGATCACGGCGTGGTTGTGGAAGAGGCGGAAGCTGCTGCGGGCCGCGACGGCGCGTCCGACCGTCATCTTGCCGACGGCCGGCGGGCCGAAGATCACCAGCAGGCGCATGGGGTGCAGCGTGCCAGACTCGGACAGGTGATCAGCGTCGAGCTCGCCACCAGGTTGCGCGAGACCGGCCTGCGTTGGGCGCCGACGTCGGGAGACAGGTTCGCGATCCCCGACCGGGACCTCGACGGCGAGGTGTTCGTGGTGAGCGAGATGACCATCGACGCCCAGAGGCTGCCCTCGGGGGTGGTGATGCGCTTCAACGGGACGACGGAGTGGGCGCTGGACAGCATCGACGAGCGTGAGGTGATCTGGCTGCCTCACGAGGCCCAGCTGCGCGGCCTCCTCGGTGACGCCTTCCGCCTCCTCGAGCGCGCCGGCGACGGCTGGGCGGTCGAGGCGACCACTGCCGACGGGACGACCCTGCGTGAGCTCGACGTCGATGCCGAGAGCGCCTACGCCCGGGTGCTGCTCTCGCTGCTCGGCAGCGACCACGACCACTGCTGACCGGCAGAGCCGGGCCGTCCCTGCTCCCCGCGTCCGGGGCGTGTCCAGCGGCACAGGTTGCGCCCGCTAAATTCGGGTGCTGCCAGTCTCGTTGGTCCCTACTCTGGTTCGGTGACCAGCCAGACTCCCCTCACCGACACGGCGCCCCAGAAGCTCGACAAGGACGTCCTCCTCGTCGCCGGGGTCGTGGTGCTCGGCGCGATCATGTCCATCCTCGACATCACCGTGGTCAGCGTCGCGCAGCCCACGTTCCAGGTCGACTTCAACGCCTCACCGGCGCAGGCGGCGTGGACGATGACGGGCTACACGTTGGCGCTCGCCTCGGTGATCCCGCTCACCGGCTGGGCAGCCGACCGGTTCGGGACCAAGCGGCTCTACATGCTGGCGCTCGGCCTGTTCACCGCCGGGTCGGTGCTGTGTGCGGCCGCGACGAGCGTGGAGATGCTGACCTTCTTCCGGGTGCTGCAGGGACTCGGCGGCGGCATGCTGATGCCGCTCGGCATGACGATCATGACCCGGGCCGCCGGCCCCGAGAGGATCGGCCGCGTGATGGCCGTGCTCGGCGTACCCATGCTGCTCGGCCCCATCTTCGGCCCCATCCTCGGGGGCTGGCTGATCGACATCGCCAGCTGGCACTGGATCTTCCTGATCAACCTGCCCATCGGCGCGATCGCCCTGGTCTATGCCGCGCTCGTCCTGGAGAAGGACAGCCCGGCGCCGTCGGAGACCTTCGACTTCACCGGCATGCTGCTGCTGTCCCCGGGCCTCGCGCTCTTCCTGTACGGCGTCTCCTCGATCCCCGAGGCGGGCACCGTGATGGACGCCAAGGTGCTCACCACGGCCGTCATCGGGCTCGCCCTGGTGGCGCTCTTCGTGCTGCGGACGCTCTTCCGGGCGCCCGAGCACCCGCTGATGGACCTGCACCTGTTCAAGAACCGCGCGCTGAGCGTCGCTGTCGTCGCGATGTCGCTGTTCGCCATCGCGTTCTTCGGCGCGAGCCTGCTGTTCCCGTCGTACTTCCTCCAGGTGCGCGGCGAGACCACGCTCCAGGCCGGCCTCCTGCTCGCGCCGCAGGGCGTCGGGGCGATGCTCACGATGCCGATCGCCGGTGTGCTCACCGACAAGATCGGCCCAGGCAAGATCGTGCTGTCCGGAATCGCCCTGATCGTGGTCGGGATGGCGATGTTCACCCGGGTCGCGATCGACCCCTCGGCCGTCGCGCTCGGTGCGGACGGGATCACCGTCGGCGAGCCGTCCTACCTGTTCCTGCTGGGCGCGCTGTTCGTGATGGGTCTGGGCATGGGCGGCACGATGATGCCGATCATGACCTCGGCGCTGCAGACGCTGAAGGACGCCGAGATCGCGCGTGGCTCGACGCTGATGAACATCACCCAGCAGGTGGCGGCCTCGATCGGCACCGCGTTGTTCTCGGTGCTGCTGACCAACGGCTTCAACGACAGCGACGCGGTCCTCGCGCTTCGCGGCGCGTCCGAGGCGGGGGAGCAGCCGGATCCGGCGATCGTCCCGCAGGCCTTCGCCGACATGTCCGGTGCGTTCGCCGAGGTGTTCGTGGTCGCGACCATCCTGGTGGCGCTCTGCCTGGTGCCGGCCCTGCTGCTTCCGCGCAAGCGGCCCGGGCTGACCAGTGGCCTCGACGCCGACGCCCCGGCACCGCTGATCATGCACTGAGCGGTTCCGGCCGGACCGGGAGGCCGCGCCCGTCGTACCGCCCTGCTTCCCGGGGAGATCTGACGCTTCCCGTGGGGAGTTCGCTCGGGGGAGGCGATGATTACCACGGGACCGTGGTAATCATCGCTGCCCCCCGGCTCACCAGATCCGGACGCGATCCTCCGGGTCGAGCCACAACCCGTCACCCGGCTCGGTGGCGAACGCGGCGTGGAACTCGTCGAGGTTGCGCACGATGTTGGCCCGGAACTCCGAGGGGCTGTGCGGGTCGGTCGTGATCAGTTGGAGCATCTGCTCCTTGCGCCGCTTGGTGCGCCAGACGTGGGCGAAGCTCATCATCACCCGCTGGGCGCCGGACAGACCGCCGACCTCGGGGGACGGCTCGCCCTCGAGGCTGATCTCGTAGGCCTTCAGCGCGATCGTCACGCCGCCGAGGTCGCCGATGTTCTCGCCGACCGTCAGCGCGCCGTTGACGTGCTCGCCGGGGAGGTCGCGGGGCTCGAAGGCGTCGTACTGCGCGATCAGCTTGTCGGAGCGCTCCTTGAACGCGGCCCGGTCGGCCTCGGTCCACCACTCGTTGAGGTTGCCGAACTCGTCGAACTGCGAGCCCTGGTCGTCGAAGCCGTGGCCGACCTCGTGCCCGATCACCGCCCCGATGCCGCCGTAGTTCTCGGCCGGGTCGGCGTCGGCGTCGAAGAACGGCGGCTGCAAGATGCCGGCCGGGAAGCAGATCTCGTTGGTGCCTGGGTTGTAGTAGGCGTTGACCGTCTGCGGCAGCATGAACCATTCGTCGCGGTCGACCGGCGAGCCGATCTTGCGCAGCTCGCGGTCGGTGTCGAACGCCGCGGCGGCGCGGGCGTTGCCGATCAGGTCGTCGGGCTTCACCTCGAGTGCGGAGTAGTCGCGGAACTTCTCGGGATAGCCGATCTTGGGGCGGAAGGTCTCGAGCTTGCGGTAGGCCCGTGCCTTGGTCTCCTCACCCATCCAGTCGAGCGCGGCGATGCTGCGCCGGTAGGCCTCGAGGAGGTTGGCGACCAGCTCGTCCATCATCTCCTTGGCACGCGGGGGGAAGTGCCGGGCGACGTACTGCTCGCCGACGGCCTCCCCGATCGCGCCCTCCACGAAGCTCACTCCCCGCTTCCACCGCGCGCGCAGCTCAGGGGTCCCGTTGAGGGTGTGCCCGTAGAAGGCGAAGCTCTCCGCGACGAAGTCGGAGGAGAGGTACGACGCGGCCGCGCGGATGACCCGGATCGCGGCCCAGGCCTTCCAGTCCTCGAGGTCGACCTCGTCGATCACCGTCGAGAGGTGCTCGAAGTAGGACGGCTGCCGGACGTTCACCTCGGCCAGCGTGTGCTCGCCGGCGCCGAGCCCACTGGCCCACGCGTCCCAGGCGAAGGACGGCGCCGACTGCTTGAGCTCCTCGAGGCTGCGCAGGTTGTAGGTCTTGATCACGTCGCGGGTGGCCGCGCGCTCCCAGTGGCCCTGGGCCAGACGGGTCTCGACGGAGAAGACCCGTCCGGCGGCCCCCGCAGCGTCGTCGAGCCCGGCCAGCGCGAACATCCGCTCCAGGTGGGCGACGTAGGCGGTGCGGATCTCGGCGAACTTGTCCTCGCGGTAGTAGGACTCGTCGGGCAGGCCGAGCCCACCCTGCAGCACGTTGACCAGGTAGCGGTCGGAGTTGCGGTCGTCGGAGTCGACGTAGGCGCCGAAGAAGCCACCGCCGCCCTGCCGCTCGAGCGACCCGACGAAGCCGGCGAGCGCCTCCTTGTCGGCGAGGGCAGCCACCTTCTCCAGGTCGGCCCGGATCGGCTCGGCGCCGAGCGCCTCGACCCGCTCCTCGTCCATGAAGCTGGCGAAGAGGTCTCCGATCTTCTGCTCGTTGGAGCCCGGCTCGTGGCTGCTCTGTGCGAGCTCCTCGATGATCTGCCGCACGTGCTCCTCGGCCGCGTCGGCGAGAGAGGTGAAGGATCCCCACGCTGATCGATCCGAGGGGATCTCGGTCTCGTCGAGCCAGCGGCCGTTCACGTGGCCGAAGAGGTCGTCCTGGGGACGGATGTCAGGGTTCATGCCCGGGCGGGCGTCATCAAGCATGGTCACGCGCCACACCTTAACCACCCCGGTGTCATGATCGCGCCCATGAACGTGACAGTGCGGGAGAACGCAGAGCGGCACCGATACGAGGCCGTCGGCGCCGAGGGCGCCGTTGCCGGGTTCCTGGAGTACGTCGACCACCGCGGCACCCGCGTGCTCTTCCACACCGAGGTCGACCCGGCCATCGAGGAGCGGGGCATCGGCAGCACGCTGGCGCGCGAGGCGCTCGACCAGGCTCTCGCTTCCGGCTTGTCGCTGCGGGTGACCTGTCCGTTCCTCGTCGAGTGGATCGGGCGACACCCCGACTACGCCGACAAGGTCACCCTCGGCTGATCTCTGCTGCTCGCTCCGATCAGCGCCACGACCGCATTCGGCCGGTGAGGGCATCGAGCGCGCAGCGGACGGCGCCTGTCATCATGCGACGATGCACGACGAAGCGACGACGGTGGCCTATGTCACGGGAGCGAGCCGAGGGATCGGACGTCTGCTCGCCACTTCGCTCGCCGCTGACGGCGCACGCGTCGCCGGGTTCGCCCGAGCCAGTGCCGACCTGGAGTCGTTGACCAGCCATCCAGGCTCCCCGGTAGCGATCCCGATGGACGTGAGCGATCCCGCCTCGGTCAGGTCGGGTTTCGACAGAGCACGCGAAGAGCTGGGGGATCCCACCGTGGTGGTCACCTGTGCCGGCAGCATCGACGGATTGGGACCGATCGCAGGAGTCGACCCCGAGCGCTGGTGGCGAGCGGTCACCGTCGACCTGCGCGGCACCATGTTGTGCGCCCGAGCCGCACTCTCGACGATGATCCCGCGGAGGGCTGGCCGCATCGTGACGATCTACGGCAACCTGGGCGACGACGGGCGCGAGCACGTCTCCGCGTTCGCGTCCGCCAAGGCTGGTGTCGCACGATTCACCGAGACACTGGCGAAGGAGCTTGAAGGCACGGGCGTGATCGCCGTCTCCATGCACCCTGGTTTCGTGCGAACACCGATGACGCAGCACCTGGCGTCCAGCACCGACGGTCGCCAGTGGCTCCCCACGTTCGGTGACCGCGCGCCCGACCATTGGGGCGACGGTAGGAGTGCGCACCATCTGATGCGCCGCATCCTGGCCGGTGAGGCCGACGCGCTCTCCGGTCGTGTCGTGGTCGTCGACGACGACCTCTCGACGCTGGCTGCGGCGTCCATCGACGATGCTGACCTCCGCCGCCTCCGCATGCGATCGTCTGGCTAGGCCCGCCGACGAGCCTCGGTCGACACCGCCTCGGCGCTTCTAAGCCTCACGCAACGATCCGGTGGGGACTCCCGCGACATGAGTCAGGCCCCGGCCGACCCGAACCATCTCTCGAAGATCTCGTCGTAGCCGCCGTCGGTGCGCAGGGTGGCAAGCACGTCGTTGACGACCCGCAACAGGTCGTCGTTGCCGTTGCGACGCACGGCCATGCCGTACTGCTCGCCGGTGTCGAACTCGGCCACCACCTCCAGGGACGGGTTGCTCTCCACGACGTCCCCGACGACGGTGTTGTCGTAGACGGCAGCATCCACCTCGCCGCCACGCATGGCCTTGTCCATGGCGGTGGCGTCCTCGAACGGCACGATCTCGGCCAGGCCGGGTGCGTTGTCGGTGAGGTAGAGCTCTCCGGTGGTTCCTGCCTGCACGGCGATGCGTTGCCCGTCGAGGTCGGCCAACGAGGTCACGCCAGAGCCCTTGCCGACCACCATGGCCTGGGAGGCGTTGAAGTAGGGACTGGAGAAGTCGAGCACCCGCGCGCGCTCACCGGTGATCGTCATGGCCGAGATCGCCATGTCGCAGGTGTTCTCGTTGAGCGCCACGCCGGAGGTGATGTCGTCGAACGCGGTATCCACCATGGAGAGCTCCAGACCGAGCCGGTCGGCAACCGCCTCGACGAGCTCGACGTCGAACCCGGCGGGCTCGCCCTTCCTCGTGAACTCGAAGGGGCGGTAGGGCATGTCCGTACAGACCTGCAGGACACCGTCCTCCAGCGGTTGCGGGTCCGGGGTCGCCGCAGCGCCGGTGTCCGCCTCGCTCGCACACGCCGTGGTCGCGGCGAGGACGAGGGCAGCCAGGAGCAGGCGGGACTGTGGGGTGCGGGACATGTCAGTTCGCATTCGCGGAGATCGACTCGGTGAGGCGCTCGAGGGCATATTCGGTCACCCTGATGAGCGCGCTCTTCGCGGACTCCCGCTCGCGAGCGTCCACGCGACATGATCGGCACGTGCGGTGGCAGCGCGAGCGCCTCCGCGATCTCGTGAAGAGGGTGCCGGGGTGCCGCGTCGAACTCGTTGACCGCGACGATGAACGGGAGGCCCTTGGACTCGAAGTAGTCCAGCGGCGCGAACGACTCGTCGAGCCGTGCGGTGTCGACCAGGACGATCGCTCCGATCGCTCCCAGGCACAGGTCGTCCCACATGAACCAGAAGCGGCGTTGCCCCGGCGTACCGAACAGGTAGAGGACGATGTCCTCGGCCAGGGTGAGCCGGCCGAAGTCCATGGCCACCGTGGTGGTCGCCTTGGACGGCGTCGATGCAAGGTCGTCGACACCGTCGGACTCGTTGGTCACCAGCGCCTCGGTGCGCAACGGCACGATCTCGGAGACCGAACCGACCAAGGTCGTCTTGCCCACGCCGAAGCCGCCGGCGATGACGATCTTCGTCGACGCCGCCCGGCGCTTGGCGCTAGTAGCTGCGGAGTCCACGCAAGGTCCTTTCGATCAGTTCGAGCCGCTCGTCCTTCGACGAGCTCTCCGTGATGGTGGCCTGGACCCGGACGAGACCCTGCTCGACGAGGTCACTGAGCAGCACGCGCACGACTCCGATCGGCAGGGAGATCAGGGCTGACACCTCGGCGACGGAACGCTTGTCGCCGACGTCGAGGATCTGTACGGCGGTAGCGCTCAGTGCCAGGCCGGCATCACGCGGCGGCACCCGCAGCGTCGCCTCCAACGGGAGATCGACGGTGGCCCGGGTGCGCCCCGAGGTGATCGTGTAGGAGCGGACCAGCCGCGCGGGAGCCGGCTCGCCGTGAGAGTCCTGGGTAGTCACGTCGTCACCACTCAGTCACCCGCGGCCGGGACCCGGGCCTGTGCCTGGATGGTGCGGCCGACCCGGTCGACGAGGAGCGCCATCTCGTAGCCCACCTGCCCGATGTCGGCGGACTCCACGGTCAGCACGGCGAGGTTGGAGCCGTCGCCGACGCTCATCAGCATCAGGTAGCCGTGCTCCATCTCGACGATCGTCTGCAGGACCGCGCCACCGTCGAAGAGGCGGGAGGCGCCCACCGACAGGCTGGCAAGACCCGACGACACGGCGGCGACCTGTTCGGCGCGCTCGCCGGGGATGCTCGCGCTGGCGGCCATCAGCAGGCCGTCGGCGGAGAGCAGGATCGCGTGCGCGGCGTCGGCGACCTCGTCCACGAAGCGGCTGACCAGCCAGTCGAGGTTGCGCTGGTCGTCCTGGACGGCCTGCTGGTCGAGGTTGCTGGCGCTGGGGTTGTTCATCGGTGGTCTGCCTCCGGGGCGGTGTCGGTGCTGGTCGCGGCGCGCCGGCCGCGGGTGACGCCTGCGGCGTGTGCCGCCAGGCGTGCCCGGACCGCTTCGGGGTCGCGCGCCACGGCGCTGGTGGGCTTGCTGACGCCGCCTGGCACGAGGTTGGCTCCGGGCCGACGCATCGGCAGACCGGCCGGGCTCAGGGTGGGCTGCGCGGGAGTCTCGGCGACCCTGTCGGCGACCTCCCAGCCGGCCTCGACCTCGCTGGAGGTCCACGGCTGGTCGGCGCCACCCGAGCTCAGCCAGGCCGAGCGCATCTGCCGGAAGATCGGTGTGTCGCCCTCGCCAGCGGCGTCGATCTCGTTGCTGACCAGGCGCAGCGGCCCCAGCAACGGGTCGAACTGCTCCTTCGGCTGCTCGGTCACCGGCTCGGGCTCGACGGCCGGCGCGGCCGCCGTCACCTGGGCAGCCGGGGTGCGCTGGGGCAGGCCCGGCGTGGTCTGGGGCAGGTGCACCCCCGGGGTGCGCGTGGGCAGCGTGGTCGAGGCCTCGACCAACGACGCGACCGCGGGCACGCCCAGTGGCTCGTGACGGGGCTCGTGACGGGGCTCGTGACGGGGCTCGTGACGGGGCTCGTGCCGGGGCTCGTGGGGGTCGCCCCCGTCCGCCTCGGGCGCGAGAGCCGGGACCGGACGGACGACCGGGGTCGTCGCAGGCTGCTCCACGGCCGTGACCGGGGACTCGACCGTCGGGCCCGCGAGCTCGGGCAGGATCGTGGTCGGGAGCAGCACCGTGGCGGTGGTGCCACCGCGCGGATTGCGACGCAGCTCCACTTCCACTCCGTGACGTCGTGCGAGCCGGCTGACCACGAAGAGGCCCATCCGGCGCGCGGTGTCGGCGGTGACCTCGCCACCGGAGCGCAGTCGGCTGTTGATCTCCTCGAGCTCGTCCGGGGGGATTCCGAGCCCCGCATCGGTGATGTCGATGATCACGCCCTCGAGGCGGGCCGACGACCCGATCAGCACCGGCGTGGTGGGTGCTGAGTAGGACAATGCGTTGTCGACCAGCTCGGTGAGCAGGTGCACGACGTCGGCAGCTGCGGCGGCGCTCAGCGGGGTGGCCATGTTGGAGCCCACCTGCACGCGCTGGTAGTCCTGCACGCCCGCCGTGGCGGCCTGCATGGCGTCACCGACGGTGAGTCCGGCCTGCTCCGAGGGAGAGGAGGCGTCGGCGAGGATGAGCAGGCTGTCCGCCGTACGACGCATCCGCGAGGCGAGGTGGTCGAGCCGGAAGAGGCTCTCCAGGCGGGCCGGGTCCTCCTCGTCCTTCTCCAGCCGATCGATCAGGCCCAGCTGCTGGTTGACCAGTGAGGTATTGCGGCGCGACAGCGTCACGAACATGTCGCTGACCTGCGCACGCAGGCCCGCCTCTCCCGCGGCGAGGGTGACCGCCTGACGGTGGAGGTCGTCGACCGCCCGGGCGAGCTGGCCGACCTCCTCCTCGGTGGTGACATCGATCGGGGTGATCGGGCCCGGGTCCTCACCGGCGCGCACCCGCGCGACGGCCTCGGGGAGACGTTGGTGGGCGACCGCGAGCGCGCCCTCGCGAACACGGCGGATCGGCGCGATCAGCATGCGCGAGACCAGCAGGGCCAAGACGATCGCGGCGAGCAGCGCGGCCAGCGTGATGATGCCGTTGAGCAGCGCCCGGCTGCGCGCGGCCTGGGCCGAGCCGGCCAGCTCGGAGTCGATGTCGTCGAGCAGTGAGCCGACGAGAAGGTCGTAGTCGGCGTAGGCCTCCTCGCCACCGAGATCGGCGCCACCGGTGCGCACCGTGCGCGCGCGCTGAGCGTTGTCGATCAGCAGCTGGGTCACCGCCGGCTCGGTGTCGCCGAGGTCGCTGGTGAGCCTGTCGATCGCGGCTCCCTCGGCGCCGAGCTCGGCGAACAGCTCCAGCGAGCCGGTCTCACCGGTGCGTTCGGTGGCGACCAGCGCCTGCTGGATGGCCAGCGAGAACCGGCCGGCCAACGCCTGCGAGAGCTGCTGGAGGCGCGGTTCGGGCTCGAGCTGCGCGTTCTCGATCGTGGCGATCAGCCGCGTGACACCCGTCTGGAGCTGCCGGACCTGGGCGACCCAGGTGCCGGGGCTCAAGGTGTCGCTCTGCTCGCGCAGCGCGCGGCTCAGGTCGAGGATCACCTCGACCTGGCGCGACTGCTCGTCGGTCAGGTCGGCAGCCTCCCGGGTGCCGGCGATCTCCTCGGCTGCCCCCTCCAGGTCGGTGACCGCCCTCTTCAGGGCGTCGGCCCCCTGGCGGGTGTCGAGCTGGGCGGCGACCATCGCCCGTGAGGAGGCAGTGAGGTAGTCGACGGCCGGGCGCAGCACCGTCACCTGGCGCGCGCTCGCCGAGGAGTTGGTGGACTCGGTGAGGTCGGCGGAGACCCGCAACGCGCCCAGGGTCGCGGCCAGCACGAGGGGGATCGCGAGCGCCAGCGCGACCTTGCGGCGCAGCGACCACGAGGACACCGCGAACGTCCTCTCGCCGCCGCGGCGGGGCGAAGACTCTTGGCTCATCGGGCTCCCAGGGCTGATCGATGCCGTCCTTCCCCGAGGGCGCTGCAGACACCCTGCGGGGCCGATCAGCAAAATGCTGGCACGAATTGGGCGCGGCCGCTTGACTATCGGGGGATTCGGGGGTCAGGCGCGGGCGGGCCCGGCGGGGATTACCACGGTCCCGTGGTAATCATCGGGTCCCCCGAGAGAACTCCCTGCGGGAACCGCCAGACCGCTGCGGGAAGGCAGCCGCGGCCACGACCGGTCTGCCCCGAAGGCGGCTGCGACGGGCTAGAGCACCAGCACCGACTTGCCGAGAGTACGGCGATCCGCCATCTCGGCCAGGACGGCGCCGGCCTCCTCCAGCGTGCCGGTGCGACCGATCGGAGGGTCGATGACGCCGCTCTCGAGCATCGGCACCAGCTCGGCCCACTGCTCCCGCATGAAGCCGGGACGGACCATCGCGTAGGCGCCCCACCCCACACCGCGCACGTCGATGTTGTTGAGCAGCAGCCGATTGACCCTCACCTCGGGGACGGCGCCGCCGGCGAAGCCGACCACGAGCAGGCGGCCCAGCGGCGCGAGCGCGCGCAACGAGTCGGTCATCAGGTCGGCGCCGACCACGTCCATCACGACGTCGACGCCCGATGCCACCGGTCAGCTCCTTCACCGAGGCGAGGAAGTCCTCGACCAGCACCACCTCGTCGGCCCCGGCTGCACGGGCTACCTCGCCCTTGGCCTCACTGGAGACGACAGCGATCGTGCGTGCGCCGTAGCCGTTGGCCACCTGGATGGTCGCCGTGCCGACCCCACCGGCGCCGCCGTGCACGAGCACCGTCTCACCCTCGCGCAGTCCGGCACGCGTGGCCAGCGCGAACTGGGCGGTGAGGTAGTTCATCGGCAGGGCCGCGGCCTTCTCCCAGGAGACGTTGTCCGGCAGGGGAAAGACACTCTCGGGCCCGAGCGAGACAAGCTCGGCGCCGCCTCCATGGGGAAGAACGCAGGCGACCCGGTCACCGGTCGCGAAGCCGGAACCGTCCGGGGCCGAGCGGACCGTGCCGGCGAAGTCGATCCCGAGCTGGAAGGGCGTTTCGGGCTTGAGCTGGTAGTCCCCACGTGAGAGCAGCAGGTCGGGGAAGCTGATGCCGACGCTCCTGACCTCGACGACGACCTCGCCGTTGCGTGCTGTCGGCTCGGGTACGTCGACGACCTCCACGCCGTCGGGACCGTCGAGCCGGGTGACGTGGAGGGCGCGCATGAGCCGACCCTAGCCACCGGGCCCCGCGTCTGATCGGGGTCAGGACCTCAGCGTTCCGACGCAGGGGGTCAGCCGCCGCCGGAGACGCGGAGCATCCACTCGACCTCGCGCCAGTAGTCGTCCTTCTCCTCGGGCACGGAGGACGCCTCGGACGAGGTGATCATGTCCTCGGGACGGATCGGATCCGGCAGCCGGGAGTACTTGCCGCTCTCGCTGTGCGTCGTACGGCCGCGGTGTCGTCCATGGCGCGCCTCCTTGCACCAGAATACGCCGCGGACGTCGCTCAGCCGGGTCGGACGATGGTGGCGAGCTCGAAGTGCATGGGGTCGGTGTAGTTCCAGTCGCCGCCCCAGCTGAAGCCCCACTTCTTGAAGACGGCCACCACGCGCCGGTCCATCTCACCGACGGTGCCGCGCTGGTTGCCGGGCACGTTGAGGTCCACCGCGATTCCCCACGAGTGCAGGGACAGGCCCTTGGCGGGGTCGTAGGCGATGAACCGCGGGTAGTAGCAGCCGGCGAACTCGTCAGGGTGGATCGAGCCGGCCAGCCCGTCGTCGACGATCTCGCTCAGCGCCGCCCGCAGCTGCGGCAACATCACCCGGTGGCAGGTGACCTGGCCGAGCAGCGGCACCTCCTCGGTGCGGATGTTGGCCGAGACCCAGGCCGGGTCGGGCGTCACCCGACCGCTGGGGTGGGCGGTGTAGGTGAAGGAGCCGACAGCCTCCGCGGCCGAGGTGCCCGTGAGCACGGCGGTCTGCTCGACGTCGGTGTCGAACTCGAGCGCCAGCACCTGCAGCGAGGCGCTCGCACCGAGGATCCGCTGCATCTTGTCGGTGAGCACCGACGGGGTGAGATCACCGGTCGAGACGAGCATGGCGTTGTCGCTGGGCATCCCGAGATGCTCTCCCAGCGGGCGAGTCACGACGGCGTCGATCCGCTTGACGAGGGCGGCGTAGGCGCCGACGTGCACCTGCGGCGCGTCCTCCCCGGAGCCGAGGGTGAGGTAGCCCTCGGGCTCCTCGAGCCTTCGCCCGATCACCTGGTCGACCATCACCTCGCCGCCGGCGAGACGCTCCCACACCTCCTGCGCCATCGCGGTGGTCGCCGGCGTCCACCGACGGAACGTGTCGACGTCGACCGACGCGAGCGACAAGGTGCGTCCCTGTGCGGACAGCGCGGCCAACGACAGCGACATCGCGGCGCGTACCCCGCTCAGGTCGCGGATGCGCTCCTGCACGCCGACGGGGATCGGCTCGGTGGAGCTGATCAGCACGTCGGGGCGCAGCAGCGGTGTCCTCACCTGACCCGGGGGCTCCACGGCGTACGCCGCTTCGGCCACCCCGGAGTGCGGCACCTCCCCGGAGGCAGCCGAGGCGTCACCCCTGGGTGACGTCGCGTCCGGGCCGTCTCCCGGCGCGGGATTCGCGCAGGCCGTCACGGCGCAGGCAAGCGCCACGGCAACGACCGCGACGGCGCGCCGGGAACCGCCTGTCCTCCCCATCGAACCCCCTCCTGGCTCATCCGGAGTGTGCCCCGGATCACGCCATCACACACGCGCCGACCCATCCCGGTCGAGCTCCGCGTCGAACACCTGACATGACTCCCAGACGCGACCGACACCGTTCCGCGCCGCGACACCTCCTTGCCGGAGGCGCTGCCGGGCTGCTGTCGGGGGCCGCCGCCGTGGCCGTCTCGGAGGCGGTCACCGCGGTGATGTCGGGCGTCTCCTCGCCGGTGCTGTCCGTGGCCAACCGGGCGGTGGACGCCGCACCGAGGCCGTTGAAGGAGTTCGCGATCGAGACCTTCGGCACCGCCGACAAGGCCGTGCTCATCGGGAGCGTGATCGGCACCGTCGCGCTGCTCGCCATCGTGGCCGGCGCCCTGGGCGTACGACGTCCGCGCCTGGCGGCAGGCGCCTTCGTCGCGCTGACCGTCGTGGCCGGCGTGGCCGCGCTGACCGACCGCTCGGCAACGGCGGGCCCCTTCCTGCGACTCGTGCCCGTCGTGGTGCTCCTCGTCGTGGGCCTGGCGGCGTTGACCGTCCTCCTGCGGGCCGTGCGGACCCCGGTCTCGGACGCCGTCGGCGGCTCCGGTGCAGATCCGGCAGCGGGCGCGCCGGCCACGCCGGTACGCGACGTCGTCGCCTCGCCCCGCGTCACCACCAAGGACGCGTCCGAGGGCCCCAAGCCGCGCCTGCTCGTCTCCGACCTGCTCCCGGCGACCGTGCCCGGCGACGAGCTGCCCGCGTCGTTCGACCGGCGCTCCTTCCTCAAGGCCGCCGCGGCCGTCGCCGTCGTGGCGGGTGCCGGCGGCATCGCCGCCCGCGCGCTCGGCGGCTCCGTCGCCGCCGAGGCCCGCGCCGACCTCGCCGCTCCCAAGCCCGCCATGCCGGCCCCGCCCGTGCCGGGGGGCGCGACGCTCGACGTCAAGGGGATCACCCCGCACGTGACGTCCAACAAGGACTTCTACCGCGTCGACAACGCGCTGCGGGTGCCCGACGTGCCGATCGACGGCTACACCCTGCGCATCCACGGCATGGTCGACAAGGAGCTCGAGCTGAGCTTCGAGGACCTGCTGTCCCGCCGGCTCGTCGAGGAGCGGATCACCCTCACCTGCGTGTCCAACGAGGTCGGCGGCGAGTACGTCGGCAACGCGACCTGGATCGGCGTCCCGATGCACGAGCTCCTCAAGGAGGCCGGGGTCCAGGAGGGTGCCGACGCCATCAAGTCCACCAGCGCCGACGACTTCACCGTGGGCACGCCGCTCGACGTGCTGCAGGACGAGAAGCGCAACGCCCTCGTGGCGGTCGCGATGAACGGCGAGCCGCTGCCGCTCGAGCACGGCTTCCCGGTCCGGATGGTCACCCCCGGTCTCTACGGCTACGTCTCGGCCACGAAGTGGCTCATCGACATCGAGGTCACGAGGTTCGCGGACTTCAAGGCCTACTGGACAACCCGCGGCTACGCGGAGCAGGCGCCGATCAAGACGTCCTCACGGATCGACGTACCCCGCTCCTTCGCCCAACTCGACGCCGGCATGAACGCCATTGCCGGTGTCGCCTGGTCGCAGGACCGCGGCATCGACAAGGTCGAGGTGCGCATCGGCGGCGGCCAGTGGCGAGAGGCCGAGCTCGCCGCGGAGGACAACCTCAACACCTGGCGCCAGTGGGTCTACCGCTGGGACGCCGAGCCGGGCAGCTACAAGATCGAAGTCCGTGCCACCGACAAGTCCGGCACCACCCAGACCGCCGAACGGGCGCCCATCGCACCCGACGGCTCGACCGGTTGGCACAACGTCAACGTCACGGTCGCGTAACACCCCGCGATTCAGCACAACGCAACCAATCCACGCCACCACGAGCACCGAACCCCCTGTGAGAGCAAGGGAATCGCTCACCTACGAAGGGAACCACCCAATCATGCGCACCATGAAGAAGATCGCCGCCTCGGTCGCCGTCGTCTCGACCATCGCCCTGACCGCCGCCTGTGGAAGCGACGAGCCCACCGACACCGCCAGCAACGAGGCCACCTCCCAGGCTCCCGCCGAGGAAGAGACCCCGGTGGAGGAGGAGACCCCCACCGAGGACGCCGCCGACCCGGCCGCGAACCTGGTGGGCCCCGGCTGCGCCGACTACGCCGAGCAGGTTCCTGACGGCGCCGGCTCCGTCGAGGGCATGGCCGCCGACCCGGTCGCGGTCGCCGCCTCGAACAACCCGATCCTGACGACCCTCACCGCCGCGGTGTCCGGTCAGCTCAACCCCAAGGTCGACCTCGTCGACACGCTGAACGGCGACGAGTTCACCGTCTTCGCGCCGGTCGACGACGCCTTCGCCAAGCTGCCGAAGAAGACCGTCAAGCTGCTGGGCACCCCCAAGGGCGCCGAGACGCTGTCGACCGTGCTGACCTACCACGTCGTCCCCGGCCAGATCACCCCGGACGAGCTCGCCGACACCACCCAGACCACGGTCCAGGGTGGCGACGTCGAGATCACCGGCTCCGGCGACGAGCTCATGGTCAACGACGCCAACGTCATCTGCGGCGGCGTGCAGACTGCCAACGCCACCGTGTACCTCATCGACTCGGTGATGATGCCGACCTCCTGATCGCTCCCGCCGATGGCCCCGACCTGCACAGGTCGGGGCCATCGTCGTGCGGAAGGGTCGTCCCGGATGAGTCACGTGCAAATGGGGTACGACGAGAGCATGAGCGAGAACAGCACGGAGGGCGAGACGCCCGAGGTCGGCCTGATCAGCGACGAGGAGCTGCCCGAGGACCTGCAGCCCGGCGACGACAACCCGCTGGCCAAGGACCCCGACGCGGATGACGACTCGGGCGGCGACGGCGAGGGATCGTCATCCGGCGACCAGAAGGTCGAGGGGATGCCCGACATGGGCGAGCCCGGCGCCTGAGCCCAGCCTCAGCGGTGCAGCAGCCGGCTCGCGATCCAGGCGAGGTCGGTCGCGGTCCGGGCCGGGTCCGCACCGGGCTGCATCACGTGGCTGAGCACGAGCCGGACGATGGCGTCGATCGCGACAGCCCGCTCGTCCACGTCGAGGTCGAGCTCCGGGAACCGCCCGACACGGGCCTCGACCACAGCCGTCGCGGCCTCGAGGAGAGGCTGGGCGTCGGTGGTCAGGAACGGCAGCAGCTCGGTGTTCGAGGCCGGCTCGTTCCCCCGGGTGACGCTGTGCGCCGAGGTCAGCAGGGCGTGCAGCAGCGGGTTGTCCCCGGCCATCACCAAGATCGCCTCGGCCGCGGAGCGGATCGCCTCCACCAGGTCGTCGTGCGCGTCGAGCTCGCGCTCCACGATCGCGAGGAACTGCTCCAGCTCACGCAGCACCATCGCCTGCCCGAGACCCGACTTGGTCCCCAGCTCGTTGTAGAGGGTCTGGCGCGACACCCCGGCCCGCGCGGCCACCTTCCCCATGGTCACCGCAGCCCAGCCGGCCTCGCAGGTGATCTCTGCCGCGCTCGCCAGCAGTCGTTCGCGGACACCGGTGGTCGCCGACGCGGTCATGGAGCCACCCTACGGAGGCGACGTCACGGCCCGGCCTCGAAGTCCACCTTGTCCCGGACGCCGCAGTCCGGGCAGCACCAGTCCTCGGGTACGTCGCACCAGGGCGTCCCGGCCGCAAACCCCTCCCGCTGGTCCCCGGCCGCCTCGTCGTAGGTGAAGCCGCACCCGGGGCACACGTAGCGGCGGTCGGCCGGGCGGCTCATGCCACCGCGTCCTGCGGGTCGAGGGATGCCGCGCCGTACCTGCTCAGGATGCGCTCGCGTCGTGACGGCGCGATGTTGGCCCGGGTGATGTCGCCGGCGAAGTGCCGCAGGACCCGCTTGTCCATCACGGCGAACCACAGCGGCGGTACCAGGGCCAGGAGGATCAGCCCTGCGTAGCCGGTCGGCAGCACCGGTGACTCCTCGAAGTCGCGCAGGGTCTGGTAGCGCCGGGTCGGGTTCGCGTGGTGGTCGCTGTGGCGCTGCAGGTGGTAGAGCAGCACGTTGGTCGCGATGTTGTTGCTGTTCCACGAGTGACTGGGGTCGACACGCTCGTAGCGACCGGTCCCGTCAGCGCCGGTTCGTTGGCGCAGCATCCCGTAGTGCTCGAGGTAGTTGACGGCCTCGAGGAGAGAGAAGCCGATGACGGCCTGGATCAGCAGGAACGGCAGGATGCCCGGGCCGAACACGGCGACCAGCGTGCCCCACAGCACCACCGACATCAGCCAGGCGTTGAGCACGTCGTTGCCGAGTGTCCAGGCGTGCTTCCTGCGACGGGTGATCCGTCGTTCCTCCAGCCTCCACGCCGAGCGCAGCGAGCCGATGACGGTGCGTGGCCAGAAGGCGTAGAACGTCTCGCCGACCCGGCTGCTGGCCGGGTCCTCGGGGGTCGCGACGCGGACGTGGTGGCCGCGGTTGTGCTCGATGTAGAAGTGTCCGTAGAAGCTCTGCGCCAGGGCGATCTTCGCCAGCCACCGCTCGTGCGATTCCTTCTTGTGTCCGAGCTCGTGGGCCGTGTTGATCCCGATGCCGGCGATGGTGCCGATCGTCATCGCGAGGCCGACCTTGTCGACGATGCCGAGTGTCGGCTGGGTGAACATCCAGCACGCCCACACCAGGGCTGCGTACTGGATCGGCAGGAAGAGATAGGTGATCCAGCGGTAGTACCTGTCGTTCTCCAGCGCCTCGATCACGTCGTCGGGCGGGTTGCTCCGGTCGAGCCCGGCCACCAGGTCGATCAGCGGGATCACCACGAAGACCACGATCGGCCCGAGGAACCAGAAGAGGCTCCAGCCGGACAGCGTGACCAGGCCCCAGGCGAGGAAGGCCAGGGACGGCACCACGAGCCCGAGCAGCCACAGATGCCGTTTCTTGTCGTGCCACCTCGCCGTCGAGCCGGCGGGGATCGTCTGGTTCGCGGTCATCGGCTACCTCCAGATCCGCGTGTTTACAAAACACTAGTTTCTGTAAACCGACAGCGTCAAGGGTCGTCGTCGCAGCAACCGGAATAGTCCGCGCCCGCAGACGCTTGGGCTCCATGTGCCCACCACAGCGAACCCGGCCGTGCCGCGCCGACTGCCCCGACGCCTGGTGCAGCTGTTCCTCGGGCTCGCGCTGTACGGCGTCAGCCTGGCCATGCTGGTGCGCGCCGGGCTCGGCCTCGCCCCGTGGGACGTGCTCCACCAAGGCATCGCCGCACAGCTCGACGTGTCGATCGGTCAGGTGCTGATCGCGGTCAGCTTCGTGGTGCTGCTGCTGTGGATCCCGCTGCGGGAGCGGCCGGGGTTCGGCACCATCGCCAATGCCGTGCTCGTCGGCGTCTTCGTCGACCTGACCCTCCTCGTCCTCGAGGATGCCGCCGGGTGGCCGCTGCGCCTCGCGCTGCTCCTCGCGGGGGTCGCCCTCAACGGCATCGCGACCGCGCTCTACATCGGTGCCCGGCTCGGCGCCGGACCGCGGGACGGTCTGATGACCGGTCTGGTGCGACGGACCGGTCGCTCGGTCCGTCTGGTCCGCACCAGCATCGAGGTGCTGGTGCTGGCCGTCGGCTGGCTGCTCGGCGGCACCGTGGGCGTCGGCACCGTGCTGTACGCCGTCGCGATCGGACCCATCGCCCACGCCCTGCTCCCGGTCCTCGAGGTCCGCAGCAGCCAACCCCCGGGTCCTGCAGCGGGCCTCGTCGAGACACCCTAGGCTCGTCGCCATGAGTTCCGGGGCGGCCGCCGAGCCGAAGAAGCGGCGCCATGTCCCCGTCTGGGCCGAGACGATCGTGCTGGTCGCCGTCGCACTGGTGGTGTCGGCGGTCATCAAGACGTTCTTCGTGCAGATGTTCTTCGTGCCCTCGGGCTCGATGAAGCCACTGCTGGTCGAGGACGACCGGATCCTGGTCGAGAAGATCTCCTACTGGGGCGACGCGCGGGTCGAGCGCGGCGACGTGGTGGTCTTCGAGGATCCGGACGGCAAGTGGCTCGGCCCGCTCGCGAGCGATCCGACGATGGTGCAGCGCGTGCTCACCCGGGTGGGCCTCTACCCCGCCGGCGGCCACCTCGTGAAGCGGGTCGTCGCTGTCGGCGGCGACGAGGTGATGTGCTGCGACAAGGCCGGCCGGGTCAACGTCAACGACGTGCCCCTCGAGGAAGAGGATTACCTCGCCGCCGGCGCGAAGCCCTCGGTCCGCAAGTTCGAGGTGATCGTGCCCACGGACCGCCTCTGGGTGATGGGCGACAACCGTCCCAACAGCGAGGACTCCCGCTTCCACCAGGATCTCCCCGGCGGCGGCACCGTTCCCGAGTCGCTGGTGGTGGGCAAGGTCTGGGCGGTGGTCTGGCCGATCAGTCGCTTCGACCGCCTCGAGAGGCCGGACACCTTCACCAGGCCGGCCCTCGCGGTGACCGGCGAGCGCCGGTGAGAGATCCCGACGACGTCGGCGAGGTCAGGCTGGTCCGGCTCGACCTCGGCACGATGGCGGCCCTGCTCGACGACGATCTCGCGAGCGCCTCCGCGCTGGCCGGCGTCACGCTGACGCCGTACCTGCTCACCCAGAACTGGCTGTGGCGGATCCGGCACGACCAGCTCCTGGCCGACCCGGCCGCCGCGGAGTGGGTGGCTCGGGTCGCCCTCGTCGACGGCGCCGTCGTCGGGCTCGTCGGCTTCCACGGGCCGCCGGACGAGCGCGGCATGGTCGAGGTGTCCTACGCCGTCGATCCCGACCTGCGCCGGCGCGGCCACGCCCGCCGGCTGCTCTCCGCGGCGCTGCACTGGGCCGCGTCGACCCATCAGGTGAGCGTGGTGCGGGCGAGCATCAGTCCCGACAACACGGCCTCGCTGGCCACGATCGCACCACTGGGCTTCGACCACGTCGGCGAGCAGTGGGACGACGAGGACGGCCTCGAGCTGCTCTACGAACGTCCCGTCCGCTGACCTGACAGGGATTCCCCTCGATTCCCTGGCATCATCGTCGCGGTGAGCACTCCTGCCCCCCATGGCGACGCGGCTCCCCCCGGCCCGGATCCCGGCTCGGTTCGCACTGCCGGACACCGGCGCCGGCGGCTGACCGGGCGAGACCCGCAGGAACCGCACCGGTCCGCGACGCCGCTGGAGCTGCTCTACGACCTGGTCTTCGTCGTCGCTTTCGGTCAGGCCGCCAACGAGCTGGCTCACCACGTGGCCGAGGACCACGTCAGGACTGGGCTGGTCGGCTTCGCGTTCGCGGTCTTCGCGATCTCATGGGCCTGGATCAGCTATTCGTGGTTCGCCTCGGCGTACGACGAGGACGACTGGGTCTGCCGGCTCACGACCATGGTGCAGATGGTCGGCGTGGTCATCTTGGCGTTGGGCCTCCCAGAGGTGTTCACCTCGCTCGAGGAGGGCGCCCGGCTCGACAACGGAGTGGTCGTCGCCGGCTACGTCGTGATGCGCGTGCCGATGGCGTTCCAGTGGCTGCGAGCCGCCCGACACGACCCTGCCCGGCGGCAGGCGCACCTCACCTACGTCTGGGCGATCCTGGTCGCCCAGCTCGGTTGGACGGTGCTGGTCTTCCTACCGTTGTCCTTGGGCGCGACGTTCGCCTGCATGGTTGTGCTGTACCTGATCGAGCTCTCCGGCCCGGTCATCGCCCAGCGGCGCAAGGGTGGAACGCCGTGGCACCCGCACCACATCGCCGAGCGCTACGGCCTTCTCGTGATCATCACGCTCGGCGAGGGGATCATCGGGACGGTGGCGTCGCTGTCAGCGGTGGTCCACGGTCCGGCCGGGTGGAGCCTGGACGCGGTCCTTGTCACGATCGCCGGCACCGGGCTTACGTTCGGCCTGTGGTGGGTGTACTTCACGATGCCGTCAGGGGCGGTGCTGCAGCGGCACCCGGAGCGATCGTTCGCCTGGGGCTACGGCCACATGGTGATCTTCGGATCCCTGGCCGCGGTCGGCGCCGGTCTGCACGTGGCGGCCTACTATCTCGAGGACCACACCGAGATCGGCCCACTCGGCACGGTGCTGAGTGTCGCCGTACCGGTCGCGGTGTTCGTGCTCACGCTGTTCCTCCTCTACTCGGCGCTGGTGAGGCAGAAGGACCCCTTCCACCTGTGGCTTCTCGTCGGCACCGGTGCCGTGCTGGTGGCCGCCGTCCTGCTCGCCGCTTCGGGGGTCTCGATGGCACTCTGCCTGCTCGTGCTGGCGCTGGCGCCCCTCGTGACGATCATCGGTTTCGAGACCGTCGGCCACAGGCACCAGGAGGCCGAGCTCGCCCGGCTGGGCTGACGTGCTGGCCGACCGGCACGGGATCGCCGGGCCGCGGTCGCGCTTCCCGCAGCGATCTGGCGGTTCCCGCAGCAAGGTCCCTGCGGGGAGGTCCTGATCACCACGGGACCGTGGTAATCGCGGGACCCCCGAGACTCATGCCGGCGTCGCCAGCACCACCACGTTGCGGCGGTACTCCCGGCCGTCCCAGTCGGTGCAGGTGATCAGCACCAGCCGGGAGTCGCCGCGGCGGGCGAACAGCTCCTCCTTGGCCGAGGCGAGCTGGGCGCGGGAGTAGACGCGCACGTCGGCGGTCTCGTAGGCGATCGGTCCCTCGGGGGTGCGCACGACGACGCGGTCGCCGCGACGCAGCTCACCGAGCCGGCCCATCACGCCGCCTCCGGTGCTGACGGTGTGTCCGGTCAGCACGGCCGGGCCGCGGTCGCTCCCGGGCCGGGCGCTGCGCCTCCACCAGCCCACCTCGGCGACGTCGTCCGGGGGGTAGAGCACTCCCTGGGGGTCGACCTCGATGGGTACGACGGGAGCGCGGAGGTCGAGGGAGGGCACCACCAGTCGCGTCGGGGCGGCCGGGGCGACGCTCGCCTCGGCGGGCTGGGCGTCCGGACGCAGCCACGCCACCAGCCCGACGACGAGGGCGACGGCGACCAGCATCGACAGCGGGCTGAACGCGCCGGGCCCCGACCCCGTCGACGAGTCGGTCATCGTGTGCTGCTCCGGAAGCCACCGAGCGTGGCCACACCGGCCGCGATCACGACGACCAGCGCCGGTCCGGCGAGGCCGTCGTACCAGGGCCTCTCACCGGCCACGCCGGCAGCGACCACCGACGGCACCTTGGGCAGCTTGGCCTGAGGTCGCTTGGCGGCGGGCGGCGCCGCAGCCGGTGAGGTCTGCTGGACACCTGCGACCCGAGCGGTCGGTCCGCAGCCGACGGTGCCGAGGTCTGCGGCCACCAACGGGGCGTCGGCCATCTCCCTGGCGGCCGGGAGCAGCTCGAGACTCATGGCGGTGACATCGATGCGGTCCTCGGTGCGCACCTGCTTGTTCAGCACGACCTTCAGGACGTTGTCGCTCAGCGGTGCGAGCTGTGGGCCGATCTGGGCGAGCACACCCTCGACGATCTCCTGCTGGACCGGGTCGATGGCGGCGGCGAGTGGCGCGGCCTGGCCGTCGAGCCCCTCGTCGAGCTGGGTGCGCACTGCGTCCAGGACGGTCGTGGCGACGGCGTCGAGGTTGACGAAGAGCTCGGTGTTGGGAGCCGGGTGGACCGGCAGGTCGATCAGGTCCACCTGCTTGCCGCCGACGGCCACGGTGAGCCGGCCATCGACGATGTGGCTCTCACCGGTGACACCGGTCGGCCCGGCGGTGCAGCGGGCCTCGACTGCTCCGACGGTGCCGGCGAGGCCGGTCTCGCCGAGGGGGGCCAGCCCCTGGCTGATCGCCTGTGAGACCGGGCCGACCAGCTCGTCGATGACCGGCTGCAGTGCGTTGAGGGGTTCCAGGGCGGTGGCCGGATCCGCGACGACGGCTCCGGAGAGGTCGAGGTTGGCGACCGAGATCCCCACGGGCCGGCCAGGAGTGAGGCACCGTGAGCTGCCGACCTGCGCGAGGGAGCCACCGTTGCCGGCGACGCCCGCGCAGGCGGCCGACTCACCCGCCCCGTCGACGAAGGAGACGGTCGCCTCCTGGGCGAGGATGCCGGCGTTGAGCAGCCGCTGGTTGCCCAGCACACCGACCTGTGGGTGGGGGGTGCCCGTGGACGAGCTGGTGGTGCCGTCGTGGACCGCGGTCACGGTCCCGGAGTCGGTCGGTGTCCCCGCAAGGGCTCCGCGGACGGCGGTCGCCTCGGCCCGTGCCACCGACGGGCCTTCTGTTGCGGCGGCCACGGCCCCGGTCAGCCCGAGGATCATCAGGGAGGCAGCGGTCAGCGCCGCGCCCCGGGTCATCGGTCGGCTCACGAGGTGCTCCCAGTGGTCCCCGAGGAAGGCCGACGGGACCCATCCCTCCGCCGGAACCATCGCCCGGCCTCCTGGGCCTTCGCGTGCTCAACGCACCGCAGTGCCGGAGGTTACGCACGAGTACTTCGCGGGACGGGCCGCGCTGCGCCACCCCTGCCCGGAAGCCGGCGCGGCTACGGACGATCTGCGCCCACCGGGGCCTCCTCGACGGCGCTGCGCTCGGCCAGGGGCGAGTCCTCGCGGTGCCGACGAGACATCAACCAGCCCACGACGAGGGTGATCACGACGCCGATCGCGGTGTACCAGGTGAAGCCGATCAGCTCTCGCTCGAAGAGGAAGAGATAGCCCATGGTGACGACCGCGATCCCGAAGCCGACCATCGCGTCGAGCTGCCGGGCCTTGCGCACCCCGAGTCCGAGGAAGAAGGAGCCGAGCAGGCCGCCGTAGGTCAGCCCGGCCACGCTGAGGCCGAGCTCGACGACGGGGTTGTCGGTGCCGGTGAAGAGCGCGGCCGCGGCGATGAACACCAGACCCCACCCGAGGGTGAAGATCCGGCCCAGTCGCAGGCCCTCGGCGTCGCCGAGGGTCCGGGAGGTGAACCGCTCGTACAGGTCGGCCATCGTCGAGGACGACAGCGCGGACAGCGACGAGGAGAGCGTGCTCATCGCCGCCGCCATGATGCCGGCGAGCAGCAGCCCGGAGAGGCCGGTCGGCAGCACGTCGACGATGTAGGTCGGGAAGATCTCGTCGCCCGTGGCGAGACCGAGCTCCTCGGGGCTGCGGCCGTCGTAGTAGGACCAGAGCCCGAGGCCCACGACGAGGAACAGCGAGAACTGCACGAAGACCACGAGCGCGCTCACCACGACCGCTCGCTGGGCGTCGCGCAGCGTCCGGCAGGCGAGCAACCGCTGCACGACGATCTGGTCCGCGCCGTGCGAGGCGGTCGAGAGCAGGGCGCCGCCGACGACGGCGGTGACGAAGGCGTACGGCGTCGACACCGGGTTGCTGGTGAAGTCGAGGATCTGGGTCTTGCCCGCGTCGGCCGCCGCGGCCAGGAAGTTGCCGTCGGTGCCGGAGGCCAGGAACGCCAGCGCCAACAGACCGCCGGCGACGTAGAGGACCATCTGCATCACGTCGACCCAGACCACGGCCCGGATCCCTCCGACGAGGGTGTAGACCACGGTCACCAGGCCGAGCACGGCGATGATCACGAAGTAGGACAGGTCGATGCCGAGGCCGGCGAAGATCACCTTCATCGGGATCGCGGCGGCGAAGAGCCGCACGCCATCGGCGAGCAGCCGGGTGAAGAGGAAGGCGACCGAGGCCAGGCCCTGCATCCCGCGCCCGAAGCGAAGGCCGAGGTAGGCGTAGGCCGTCGTCATCTCTCCGCGGTAGTACCTCGGCAGCAGCACCAGGGCGACCACGACTCGCCCGACCAGGTAGCCCAGGGCGACCTGGAGGAACGTGAGCGTGCCGAGGTAGGCGACCGTCGGCACGCTGATCACCGTCAGGGCGCTGGTCTCCGTGGCGACGACCGAGAGGCACACCGCCCACCACGGCAGGTCGCGGTTGCCGAGGAAGTAGCCCTTCAGGCTGCGTTGCTTGCCCGAGAGGCGCAGGCCGAGCCACGCGGAGGCGGCCAGGTAGACGACGATCACCAACAGGTCGATCAGGTGCATCAGGACTCCGAGAGGTCGACTGGGCGCTGTTGGCCTGGCCCGGGGTCGCCGCGGAATCCCGCTAGACCCCTGGTCTAACCATGTGGTTGCCGATGGTCTACCGCCACCGGGGCGCTGTCAAGGGATCCGTGCCGCCCGGCCCTCACACGGCAGGTCACACGCCGGGCGCGACAGCGTGCAGCCACGACCACGGAGGGACCACCATGACCGCCACCTGATCCGCAAAGACACCCTCGACCGACTGGTCAGGCCGGCACGCGCTGCGGTGCTGCCGTGCGCGCCGACTCCGACCGCGCGATACGCCGGCCCAGCAGCCCGAACGCGAACATCACGGGCAGTGCCGCGCTGCCCATCGAGGTGACCTGCAAGATGCCGAAGGCCAGGGGGATCGTCAGCGCCAGCAGCGCGGCCGGAAGCGTGGGCCGGAAGCGTTTCACCAGCAGGGTCGCCCCGAGCATCGTCGACAAGAGCAGCAGGCCGAGGAAGCCGGGCAGCGTGAAGATCCAGGCAACCGCGAACAGCGTGCCCTCGATCCCGTCACCGTTGTAGTTGCCGGTCCACTGGGTCCAGTAGTCGAGGAAGACGCTGAAGCACGCCAGCGTGTAGGCGCCGATCGCCAGGCGCCAGGCCCACTTCTCGAAGCCGTCCGGCCGCCGTCGCCGGTAGACGACGTACGCGCAAAGGGTGAACGCGACGAACACCGGGAACCAGACCTTCCCGTAGGTGACGTAGACGATGTCGGGGTTCGCCCAGTCGAGCAGCGGGCTCAACCGCTCCGCCGCCGGCTCGGCCCAGGCCGCAGTGAGTGGAAGCTCCAAGTCGGCCTTCCCGTCCTTCGTCGCGAACCGTGACAGCGCGTGCAGCTGCCCCACCACCAGGCCGACCCAGGCCATCGCCCAGGCGAAACGGCCGATCTGTGCGTCGCGTCCTTCCAGCATTGCTCCTCCTTGGTCGTCGGGACTCGAGCGTCGCCGGAGGCGGGGTCGGAATCGTCAGCCCTGGCGCCGAACATCCGCTCCACCCTGAGGTGGACGCACGAGCGCAGCCCGCGCCGTACCCTCGACTCGTGGACGCGAGCTCGCGAGTCGACTGGCGAGATGCCGCCCTGCCGGCGGGGTTGCTGGCCATCGGCGCCACCGAGCTGGCTCTCCTGGGCACCGCGGGGTGGGTCGCGGCCGTCGGCCTGGAGGCGGTGTCTGCGGCGGCCCTCACCCTTCGCCGGAGGCACCCGCTGGCCGCGGCGCCTGTGGCAGCACTCGCCCTCATGGCGATTCCTCTCACCGGGACCCGGATGGATGAGCCGGCGGCGCCGATCTTGTTCTACGTGCTCGCGATCTACAGCCTCGGCCGGTACGCCGCCGCGCGTGGTGGCGTGGTGACGCTGGTGCTGACCCTGCTGCTGATCCTGGCCAGCCTGTCCTTCGCCGGCTCCTCCGACGCCGACGTGACCGACGTGATGTTCGTGCTGTCGCTGGCGATCCCGCCGTACGTCTTCGGGCGGATCTCCCGCAAGCTCGCTCTCCAGTCAGCACAGCTGGCCGAGCAGCAGGACCTGATCCGCGACCAGGCGGTCCGCGAGGAGCGGGACCGCATCGCCCGCGAGCTGCACGACGTCATCGCCCACTCGGTGAGCGCGATGGTGGTGCAGACCGCGGCCGCGCAGGATCTGCTCCGGTCCTCGCCGGAACGGGCGGCGGGGCTGCTGGAGTCCGTCGCGGAGACCGGCCGCCGGACCCTGGAGGAGACCGGGCGGCTCTTACACCTGATCCGCGATGACGCCGATGAGCTGGGTCTGCTCCCGGCGCCCGGACTGGCCGACGTGGGTGCGTTGGTGTCGGCGTTCCGCGAGAGCGGACTGGACGTCGAGTCGGAGCTGCGGCTGCCGACGGAACCGTTGCCCGGTGGCGTGGATGTGTCGGCGTACCGCGTGGTGCAGGAGGCGCTCACCAACGCGCTGAAGTACGGCGCCGGGCCGGTGTCGCTGGAGGTTTCCCGCGCCGAGGACGTGCTCCGCATCTCGTGCGTGAACGGGGTGGCGGCTGCCCACTCGAACGGGTCGGGGCTCGGCCTGCGCGGGATGGCCGAACGGGTGTCCCTGATCGGCGGGACTCTCCGGCACGGTCTCGCGGACGGACGTTTCGAGGTGGAGGTCGAGATCCCGTTGGCCCCCGGGGGGCGGCTGTGACCCGCGTCGTGGTCGCGGACGACCAGGAGCTGGTGCGCTCCGGGCTGCAGCTCGTGCTCGAAGCGCGCGGCTGCGAGGTGGTCGGCACTGCCGGCGACGGCCGGGAGGCGATCGAGGTCGTCCGGCGGACCGAGCCGGACGTGGTGCTGATGGACATCCGGATGCCGGTGCTCGACGGGATCGCCGCGACCCGCGAGCTGACGACCCTCGGTGGGCCCACCAAGGTGCTGGTGCTCACGACGTACGACCTGGACCGCTACGTGTACGACGCGCTCCGCGCCGGAGCCTCCGGATTCCTGCTGAAGGCGACACCACCGGACCGGCTCGTGGAGGGGATCCGGATCGTGTGCGCTGGGGAGGCGCTGCTCGCACCGAGCCTGACCCGGCGGCTGATCGTGGAGTATCTGCGCCACCCGC
The DNA here is from genome assembly GCA_963834315.1 of uncultured Actinomycetota bacterium. GTDB lineage: Bacteria > Actinomycetota > Actinomycetes > Propionibacteriales > Nocardioidaceae > Nocardioides_B. The sequence continues at coordinate 160,582 of CAWIAY010000010.1, forward strand.
CCCCCGCCGAGGACGAGCCGTGCCCGCTGGAGGAGCTGACCGATCGCGAACGGCAGGTGCTGGTCCTGATGGCGCGCGGCTTGTCCAACGACGACATCGCCGGCGAGCTCGTCGTGGCGCAGACGACGGTGAAGACGCACGTCAACCGGATCCTCGCCAAGCTCGGCGTCCCCACGAGGGTTCAGGCGGTGGTGCTGGCCTACGAGACGGGGCTGGTCCGCCCCGGCGCGTCCTGACCGGACGGAGGGCGGACGCCGCGGCGTGGTCTGGCGCGCAGGCACACCACACCTGCCCACAGCATCCAGATCCAGAAGACGAGCGGGAAGACGTAGAAGATGTCGAAGAGCGTCTGCAGCGACGGCGCGGTCGTGAGCTGTGCCCCGATGATCGCGACTCCCGAGACGGCGCCCAGCAGGACAAGAGGAAGACCGAAGAGTCCGGATCGCCACATCACGTAGGTCGTGCACACGATCGCGACCCCGAGCCCACCGCCGATCATCAGGTTGAGCCCCGCTCCCGCCTGGTCGACGAGGACGGCCAACGACTCCTCGCCCGCATCGGCCGGCGCCACGGCCGTGGCGGCCAATCCGTAGGAGGCGATCTCCAAGGTGACGCTGACCGTCGATGCCACCACGGCGAAGTCCAGCAGCGGGTGGCCGTGTCCCGAGTCGACCAGCGCGTGGCGCAGGCCGATGAACACCAGGATGCGACCGAGCAGCACGACGGCGAACCAGCCCGCCATCGCGTAGACGGCGTTCTCGTTGCCCGGGTAGCTCCCCATCACCTCCGAGGTCGACGCACCCCGCACGACCTGGACCCCCAGGCCGGCGATGCCGGCCCAGATGATCGCCACCCACTCCAGCAGGTAGAGGACGCCACCGGCCAGCACCCATCCGTTGCCGACCAACCCCTCACGCCTCAGCTCACGCCTCGGCTCACGCATGGAGAGCCCCCTTTCCTCCGTGGGAGAACGCAGGTGACGCTGATGCTCACGCATGCTAATCACCGCGACTGTCGTCCGCCATCGTCAAGAATGACTGGCCGGATCGAGCGCGACGTCGGGTCAGGACCGCACGAGGCCGGCGCGGCCCAGCGAGGCGTACGAGGTCGTCGTCGTGGCCACCCAGAACAACCCCCACAGCAGCACCGAGGCGACGACGTCCCCGGTCTCCACCGGCACGACGTCCGCCGTCGAGTGCGACACGTAGAGCAGCGGCAGCCACAATCCGACCACGCTCGCCGCCAGCACGAACATCACCCCGGCGGCTGGACGCCACCGCAGGAGCCGTGCCTCCATCACCCCGGCCACTGCGCCCGGTGCGAGGGCGAGGAGCGCCATGGAGGGCCAGGAGAACGACGGCAGCTGCGAGGCCCACCCGCTCGACTGCACCGGCGACGCCCACCACCACACCAGCAGCGCCCCGGCCGGCAGCAGCGCCAGGTGTGTGACCAGCAGCGGAACCCGCCGCACCACCTTGGTCATCGTGTTCCCGTCCCTCCCACACCCTCTGGCGCCGGGTGCGCACACCCATGGATCCCACCGACGAATGCTCTCGGTGGCGAGGTCGGGGGCGGTGGCCGGGCTGAGAGTTTCGTCGCGTGCAGGGTAAGCCCTGCCCTGGGATGGCTCGGATGGAATCCGACTGCCTCGCGGACCTTGCATGCGGGCCTGTGTGGCCCAGGCGCGGCCCAGGCGCGGCCCAGGCGCGGCCCCGTACTACAGCCACCTACGAAACGGCGCCTCGGCCGCGTTGTGGCAGCGGCGTGCGCGGGCTTGATGGCGCGGCGAACCGGTGGTCGAGCAGCCAGCGCCAGCGAGGGTCGTCGAGACCGGGTGGGGTGGTTTCAGAACGGTTGCCAGGGCAGCCTCCTCCACCACCGTGAGTCGGCGCGCAGGGCCTCAGGCAAGGGTTCGACTGTGCCACCCAGCGGGACGGATACGGTGCAGCCATGAACAGTCGACACTTTGTCCTCGGCCTCGGCGCCGCCGCCCTCGTCCTGAGCGCCGCCGGCTGCGCGAAGGACGACACGACCTCGACCAGCGCCTCCGGCGCCGAGCTCATCTCCGAGGGGACGCTCACCATCTGCACCCACCTGCCCTACGAGCCGTTCGAGTTCACCGACGGCGGCGAGGTCGTCGGCTTCGACCCCGACGTGCTCAAGATCGCGGCCGACGCCGAGGGTCTGGAGACCGAGGTCGTCGACATCGGGTGGGAGACCATCTCCTCGGGCGAAGCCCTCAACACCGATCAGTGCGACGTCTCGGCCGGCGCGATGACCATCACCGATGAGCGCGAAGCCGTCATGGACTTCACCGATCCCTACTTCGAGGCCACCCAGGCACTCCTGGTCAAGGCCGGCTCCCCGATCGCCTCCCTGGAGGACCTCGCCGGCAAGTCCGTCGCCGTGCAGGACGGCACGACGGGCGCCGACTTCGTGCGCGAGAACGCCCCCGAGGACACCAAGATCGTCTCCTTCGAGGACGCCGCCCTGATGCAGCAGGCCGTCCGGACCGGCAAGACCGACGCGGGTGTCAACGACAACGGGCTGCTCAACTACTTCGTGAGCCAGAACCCCGAGGTCGAGGTGTCCACCGAGTTCAAGACCGGCGAGAGCTATGGCTTCTCGGTCAAGAAGGACTCCAACGACGAGCTGCTCGCGATCATCAACGACGCGATCGCCAGCTCCGAGTACGACGCGGTCTACGAGAAGTGGTTCGGCGACGCACCCAGCTGACCTCCACCCTCCTCGCCGACCCAGAAGCAAGGTGAACTGACACATGGTGAGTCCACGCAAGCGCGCTGCCAGGTGGCGCTACGTCCAGTACGCCGTCCTGGTGGCCGCTGTCGTGGCGGTCTTCTTCCTCGCCGACTGGGGCCAGATCCAACGGGCTTTCTGGAACTGGGAGATCGTCAAGGAGCAGTTCCCCCGCGTTCTGACGATCGCGCTGAAGAACACGCTGATCTACACCGCGTGCGGCTTCGCGTTCGGGTTGGCGCTCGGGCTGGTCCTGGCCCTGATGCGCCTCTCGAGCGTGGGGCCGTACCGGTGGATCGCGACAGCGATCATCGAGATCTTCCGCGGTCTCCCGGCCCTGGTGGTCTTCATCGCGCTCAGCGTTGGTTTCAGGTTGGCCTTCCCCGACTACGAGATCCCGTTCGGCAACCTCGGTGTCGTCACCCTGGCGCTGGGCCTGGTCGGCGGTGCCTACATGGCCGAGACGATCCGTGCCGGCATCCAGGCGGTCCCCAAGGGCCAGATGGAGGCGGCCCGGTCGCTGGGCATGTCACATGGCCGCGCGATGCTCAGCGTGGTCGTCCCCCAGGCGTTCCGGATCATCCTGCCGCCGCTGACCAACGAGCTGATCCTGCTCACCAAGGACTCCTCGCTGGTGTACATCCTGGGGCTCTCGTTGAGCGGCTACGAGCTCACGAAGTTCGGACGCGAAGGCATGAACAGTGCCGCCAACCTGACCCCGATCATCGTGATCGGCCTGTGCTATCTCTTGATCACGGTGCCGCTGTCGATCGTCGTACGCCACATGGAGAGCCGCGCGGAGAGGGCCCGCTGATGACCGTCGAGCAGGACACCACGAGCACCAAGCGCAGCGACGCAGCGATCGACGTCCAGCAGCTGCACAAGTACTTCGGCGACAACGAGGTGCTCAAGGGCATCGACTTCCACGTCAGCAACGGTCAGGTGGTGTGTGTCGTCGGTCCGTCGGGCTCGGGGAAGTCGACGCTGCTGCGCTGCGTCAACCTCCTGGAGATCCCCACCAAGGGCAAGATCTTCGTCGAGGGTGTCGAGATCACCGATCCCGACGCCGACGTCGACAAGCTGCGCTCCCGCATCGGCATCGTCTTCCAGCAGTTCAACCTGTTCCCGCACATGACAGTGCTGCGCAACCTGACGATCGCGCAGGAGAAGGTGGCGCGTCGCGACAAGACGGAGGCCGTCGAGATCGCTCGGGCGAACCTCGAGAAGGTCGGACTCGCCGAGAAGGAGTCCGCCTACCCCGCGCATCTCTCCGGTGGCCAGATGCAGCGCGTGGCAATCGCGCGGGCACTCTCGATGCAGCCCGACATGATGCTCTTCGACGAGCCGACGTCCGCGCTGGACCCCGAGCTGGTCGGTGACGTGCTGGCCGTGATGAAGGACCTGGCATCCGAGGGCATGACGATGATGGTGGTGACCCACGAGATGGGATTTGCCCGCGAGGTCGGCGACAAGCTGGTGTTCATGGACGGCGGCGTCATCCTCGAGGAAGGGGATCCGGCCGAGGTCCTGGCCAACCCCCAGCACGAACGCACCCAGTCGTTCCTGTCCAAGGTCCTGTGACCTCAACAGGTCCCTGACGCCGGGCACCCACTCCTCGAAGGAGGAGTTGTCGGCTGCCTGGACCGTGACGTGGCGACAGGTCGCCTGCAGGTCAACGAGCACATCTCGAGCACTCAGGCGACGCCCGGAACTGGACGGAGCCCCAGGTCAGACCTGGGGCTCCGGTGGTGCGCGAGGGGGGAGTTGAACCCCCACGCCCTTTCGGGCACACGGACCTGAACCGTGCGCGTCTGCCTATTCCGCCACTCGCGCGTGAAGCCTGCTCAGGGTAGCCCAACGCTCAGACGCCGACAAAACCGGCAGGGCCGGACACACCCGGGGACCACAGCCGCCGCACCCCTGCCCGATACGATGCCGACAAGCCGTACCCGACGCCGTCACGCCAGGGTGACCTGCGCCATGCCCGCCGAGCGGCGGGGGCCGGTTCGCCTCCGCTGGACGGGGGTACATCATGGTGGGCCGTACGCCGGGCCCGACGACCGATCTGACACGGACGAGGAGGTGGCGATGGGCATCCTGCAGCGATTCGAGAACCGACTCGAACAGGTCGTCTCCGGCGCGTTCGCCAAGGCCTTCCGCTCCGCCGTCCAGCCCGTCGAGGTCGCGGCCGCGCTGCAGCGCGAGGTCGACAACTCCGCACAGATCCTCTCCCGGGACCGCAGGCTGGTGCCCAACCAGTTCCACGTCGAGCTCTCCCCGCAGGACCACCAACGGCTGGCGCCGTACTCCTCCACACTCACCGACGAGCTCGTCGAGATGCTGCGCGACCACGCCCACGAGCAGTCCTACGTGTTCACCGGCCCGGTCACGATCTCCTTCGACGAGAAGGAGGAGCTCTCCACCGGACGCTTCCGGGTGCGCAGTGCCGCGCTGGCGAAGGTCACCCCCCTCTCCGACTCCTCCGTCACCGACACCGCCGTACGCCGGGCCACGGTGATCCTCGAGGTCAACGGGATGAGGCACCCCCTCGACCCCCCGGGAATCGTCATCGGCCGCGGCAACGAGGCCGACCTGCGGATCAACGACCCCGGCGTCTCCCGCCGGCACGCCGAGATCAGGGTCTATGCCGGCAGCCCTGGCGGGACGGCGCCGTCGGGCCCGCAGGTCAGCGTCGTCGACCTCGGCTCGACCAACGGGATGCTCGTCAACGGGCACAAGGTCACCCAGGCGACGCTCGACGACGGCGCGACGGTCAAGATCGGCAACACCACCATGACGATCCGCCATGTCCTCCCGAGTGAAGGTGCCGGTGACCAGGGTGTCTGAGCTGACGCTGATGCTGATCCGCTTCGCCTACCTGGCGATCCTGTGGATCTTCGTGCTCTCCGCGATCTCCGTGGTGCGCTCCGACATGTTCGGCGCCCGTGTCGAGGCCACGCCGCGCGCCGACCGCCGCGCGGAGAAGCAGCAGCGGAAGCAGGCCAAGGCCAAGCCCGCCCGCCGACCACGCGGAGCTCCCACCCACGTCGCGATCACCGAGGGGGCCAACGCCGGCGAGAACATCTCGCTCGACCTGGCCCCGTTGCTCATCGGACGCGGCAGCGACGCCGCCATCCGGCTCGACGACGACTACGTCTCGACCCGGCACGCCAGGATCGCCAGCTCCGGGGACACCTGGTTCGTGGAGGACCTGGGCTCGACCAACGGCACCTACATCGGCTCCTCGCGCCTCACCCAGCCCACGACCCTCCAGCTCGGGACCCAGGTCCGCATCGGCAAGACGACCCTCGAGCTCCGCAAGTAGCCGCCCCGATGACCGACGACGCCACGCCACCCGACTCCAGGGCCGACTCCAGGGCCGACTCCAGGGCCGACTCCAGGGCCGACTCGACCGGCACGGGGGCCTTCCGGCTCCGCTACGCCGCCCTGTCCGACGTCGGCCGGGTCCGCAAGGACAACCAGGACTCCGGCTTCGCCAGCGAGCACCTGCTGATGATCGCCGACGGCGTCGGCGGCGCCGCCCGCGGTGACATCGCCAGCAGCACGGCGGTGCAGATCATGCGCCGTCTGGATGGTCCGGCGCCCGACAACACCCACGAGGCCCTGGCGGGAGCCATCCACCGCACCCACGACCGGCTGGCCGAGCTCGTCGAGCAGGACCCGGAGCTCGACGGCACCAGCACCACCGTGACCGCCGCGCTCTTCGACGGGGACCGGATCACCGTCGGCCACGTCGGCGACAGCCGCGGCTACCTCCTCAGAGAGGGAGCGCTCTCCCAGCTCACGAAGGACCACACCTTCGTGCAGAGCCTCATCGACGAGGGCCGGATCACCGAGGAGGAGTCGCGCACCCACCCGCACCGCAACCTGATCCTGCGCGCGGTCGACGGCGTGCACGACACAGAGCCCGACCTCTTCGACGTCGAGCTCGCGCTCGGTGACCGGATCCTGCTCTGCAGCGACGGCTGCTCCGGCTCGCTCGACGCGGCACGCCTGGCCGACATCCTCGGCACCGGCTCGGTCGACTACGCCACGGTGGAGTTGATCCGGGCCTCGCTCGAGGCGGGCAGCACCGACAACATCACCGCCGTCGTCGCCGATGTCGTCGACGCCGACGCCCCCGTCGACGAGGAGTCCTCGGCCGCCGCCATCGGGCCGATGCTCGTCGGCGCCGCCGCCGAGCAACCCCGCAAGGGCGCTGTCGGCGCGGCCGGGGGCGCAGGCCGCAGCTTCTTCCGTGGGCACCGCAGCGGCGACACCGGGGAGCTCGAGCCCGTCGCCGGCGAGGCCGACGACCGGCCCGTGGATCCCGAGGCCCTGCGCTACGCGCCCCGGGCGCCGCGACGGTTCCTCTGGTTCCGCCGGATCGTGGTGCTCGCCGTCGTGCTCGCCTTCCTCGTCGCCGCCGCGATGTTCGCCTTCGACTGGTCGCAGAAGCAGTTCTTCGTCGCCGTCGACAACGGGCGGGTGACCATCTTCCGCGGCATCCAGGCCGACCTTCCCGGCATCGAGCTGCAATCGGTCGCCGAGAGCACCGACGTGACCGTCGAGTCGCTGCCCACCTACCAGGCCGAGCAGGTCCGCTCCGGCATCCCGGCCGACGACCGCGACCATGCCGACGACATCGTCGCGGAGCTGACGATGATGGCGAAGGTGTGCCCCGAGCCGGAGCCCACCCCCAGTGCCGAGCCGTCCCCCGACAAGGGCGACAAGACGGGCAACGAGGCGTCGCCGTCACCCTCGGCCGAGCCGACCCCGTCGCCGACCATCGCGCCCCCGGACTGCATCGAGGCCCTCGTCGCGTCACCGGATGCCTCACCGTCGGCCTCCGCCGGGGCGGAACCGACACCATGAGTGTCCTCAACCCCCTCAACGCGCTGCCGGCCGGCTTCACCCATCGCCGCCGCCGTGGCGCCGAGCTCTTCTTGCTGCTGTTGAGCCTCGTCGTCGGCATCGGCGCCTATGCCGCCGTCGGGGTGGGCGTCGAGGGATCAGTGCCCGTCGACATCATCGGCTACGGCGGCTGGCTCGCCGGCCTGTGCATCGCCGGCCACGTCGCGGTCCGCTTCCTCGCGCCGTACGCCGACCCGGTGCTGCTGCCCATCGTGGCCGCCCTCAACGGGCTCGGGCTCGCGGTGATCTATCGCATCGACCTGGCCAACCTCGCCGCCGACGAGGACGCCAACACCTTCGCCCGCGACCAGCTGATCTGGATGACCCTTGGTGTGGTGCTGTTCGTCGGCGTCCTCTTCGTGGTGCGCGACCACCGACGGCTGCAGGCCTTCACCTACACCTCCGGCCTCGCCGCGATCGCGCTGCTCGTGATGCCGCTGCTGCCCGTGCTCGGCACCACCATCAACGGCGCGCGCATCTGGATCCGGCTCGGACCGCTGAGCTTCCAGCCCGGCGAGATCGCCAAGGTGATGCTGGTGATCTTCTTCGCCGGCTACCTGGTGCTGCACCGCGACGCCTTGGCGCTGGCAGGTCGACGGATCCTCGGCATCGACCTGCCCCGTGGGCGCGACCTGGGCCCGATCCTGGTGATGTGGCTGGTCAGCCTCGGTGTGCTGGTCTTCCAGCGCGACCTGGGCTCCTCGCTGCTGTTCTTCGGCCTGTTCCTCGTGATGCTGTACGTCGCCACCGAGCGGCCCGGCTGGCTGGTGGTCGGCTCGACGATGTTCGTCGCCGGCGCCTACGCCGGCTTCCTGTTCTTCTCCCACGTGCAGACGCGTGTGAACGCCTGGATCGACCCGTTCGACCCCGACGTCAACGGCTATCAGATCGTGCAGGGGATGTACGGCATGGCGTGGGGCGGGCTGGTCGGGCGCGGTCTCGGCCAGGGCGACCCCACCCTGATCCCCTTCTCCTACTCCGACTTCATCGTCGCCTCCGTGGGCGAGGAGCTCGGACTCACCGGCGTGATGGCGCTGATCGTGCTCTACGGGATCATCGTCGAGCGGGCGCTGCGCACCGCCCTGGTCTGCCGCGACGCCTTCGGCAAGCTCGTCGCCACCGGTCTCGGTGTCGTCTTCGCGCTCCAGGTGTTCGTCGTGATCGGCGGCGTCACCAAGCTGATCCCGCTGACCGGGCTGACCACGCCCTTCCTGTCCTACGGCGGGTCGTCGCTGATCGCCAACTGGTTCATCATCGGGCTGTTGCTGCGCATCTCCGACCAGGCCCGCCGACCGCTGCCCGAGCTCACCGGTGACTCCGAGGGAGCCGGCGACGACGACGACGCCACCCAGGTGGTGCGACTGTGAACAAGCCCATCCGCACCATGTCGATCGTGTGCATGCTGCTCTTCGTGGCGCTGCTGCTGAACTCCACGTTCCTCCAGTACGTCCAAGCAGGCGACCTCAACTCCCGCGACGACAACAAACGCGTCCGGGACGCGGAGTACTCCCGCAAGCGCGGCGCGATCCTGGTCGCCGGCCAGGCGGTCGCGCAGAGCGTCCGCTCCGACGACCAGTTCGAGTACCAGCGGGTCTACCCGCAGCCGTTGAAGTACGCCCACCTCACCGGCTACTTCTCCTACACCTACGGCCGTGACGCCGTGGAGGCCACGCAGAACGACATCCTCTCCGGCAGCGACCCGCGACTGTTCGTCAACCGGGTGGTCGACATGATCGGCAACAGCCAGCCCGAGGGCGGCTCGGTCAAGCTGACGATCAACCCGGCGGCCCAGGATGCGGCGTTCGCCGGCCTTCGTCGGCTCGGCGCCCAGGTCGAGGGGGCCGTGGTGGCGCTCGACCCCGCCACCGGGAAGATCCTGGCGATGGTGTCGAACCCGACCTACGACCCCGACGCGCTGTCGTCGCACAGCTTCGGGAAGGTCCAGGACAACCGGGAGCGCCTTCTCGCCGCCGAGAACAAGCCGCTGGTCAACCGGGCGACCCAGGAGGTCTACCCGCCCGGTTCGACGTTCAAGATCGTCACCGCCGCGGCGGCACTCGAGAGCGGGCAGTACCAGCCCGACTCGCTGGTCAAGGGCGGCGACACCCTCGACCTGCCCCAGACGGACAACGACCTGCCCAACTACGCCACCGGTGTCTGTGGCACCGGCCGGATCACGCTGACCCAGGCGATGACCCAGTCCTGCAACACCTCCTTCGGCGCCATCGGCATGCAGCTCGGCGACGAGGCGTTGCGCGAGCAGGCCGAGAAGTTCGGGTTCGGCGACACCTACCTCGACGACCTGAACCGGCAGGCCGAGAGCCGCTTCCCGCCGGGCGACGTCGACGACCCGCTGACCGCCTACTCCTCCATCGGACAGTACGAAGTGGCCGCGACCCCGCTGCAGATGGCGATGGTGGTCGCGGGCGTGGCCAACGGCGGCACCGTGATGCGCCCCTACCTCGTCGACGAGGTGCGGGCTCCCGACTTCTCCGTCCTGGACAAGACCGACCCGGAGCCGTTCCGTGACGCGGTCAGCTCGACCGTGGCCCGCAACCTGACCCAGATGCTGGTGGAGACGGTCGACAACGGCACCGCAGCCCCGGCCGCCATCGAGGGCATCAAGGTCGCCGGCAAGACGGGCACCGCCCAGAGCCAGGCCGACCGCCCCAACTACGCGTGGTTCGTCTCCTTCGCACCGGCCGACAACCCCGAGGTCGCCGTCGCCGTGCTGGTCGAGGACGCCGGCGTGGCCAACGACCTGATCTCCGGCGGCGGCCTGGCCGCACCGATCGCCAAGTCGGTCATGGAGGCGGTGTTGCAGGAGTGAACGCCGGACCCGGGTCCGAGCCCCGCTACCGCCTCGAGAGCCGGATCGCCACCGGCGGCATGGGCGAGGTCTGGCGAGCCACCGACACGGTGCTCGGCCGGGAGGTCGCGGTCAAGATCCTCAAGCACGAGTACGCCGACGACCCCACCTTCCGCTCCCGCTTCAGCTCCGAGGCGCGGCACGCGGCCTCCCTGCACCACCCCGGTGTGGCCTCGGTCTTCGACGCCGGCGAGTTCCCCGACGACGACGGGTCCGGCCACCCACGTCCCTACCTCGTGATGGAGCTGGTGCCCGGGCAGCCGCTCTCGGCACTGCTGCGCGGGGGCGAGCCGATGCCACCCGACACCGCCGCCGACCTGGTCGCCCAGGCCGCCGACGCGATCGCGGCCGCCCACGCGATGGGCATCGTGCACCGCGACGTCAAGCCCGGCAACCTGCTGGTCACCCCCCAGGGGCAGGTCAAGATCACCGACTTCGGCATCGCACGGGCCGCCGACGTCGCCGGGATCACCCAGACCGGCCAGGTGCTGGGCACCCCGGCCTACCTGGCCCCCGAGCAGGCCGAGGGCCGCGAGGCCACCGCCGCCAGTGACGTCTACGCCCTCGGTGTGGTGCTCTACGAGTGCCTGGCCGGGGTGCGCCCGTTCGTGCGCGACACCCCGGTGAGCACGGCGCTCGCGCACCTGCGCGACGAGCCGCCGCCGCTGCCGGCCGACGTCCCCGAGCAGCTCCGCGCCGTGGTGGCAACGGCCCTGGCCAAGGACCCTTCCGAGCGGTTCGACTCGATGGCGGCGATGGCCCACGCGCTCCGCGGCGGCCCCGTCGCGGCCGGGTTGGCGGGAGCGGCCGGAGCGGCCGGAGCCGCCGCCCTGGCGGACCAGCCCGACGCCACCAGGGTGTTCGACGGGCCGCCGGTGGTCCCGACGTCGGCGACCCGTGCGGTCACCACCGGGGAGCGTCGCCGGCCGGCCTGGCTGCCCTGGGTCGGTGCGGCGGTCGCCGTACTCCTGGTGGTGCTGGCGATCTCGTTGCTCGGAGGCGAGGACGCCGGCGCCCCCGCGGGGGACAACCCCGACCAGCCCGCCGAGACCACCCCTCCCCCCGAGAAGTCGGCCTCGCAGAACCCGACGGCCACCGACCAGTCGAGCCCGAGTGAGGAGCCGACCGCGAGCGAGGACCCGACCGCGAGCGAGGAGCCGACCGGCATCGAGGTGGTCGCCGCGGACTACGTCGGGATGGACAAGGACGAGGCCACGGCGCGGCTCGAGGCGCTCGGACTCAAGGTCAAGGACGAGTCGGTGGACAACGACGGCAGCCTCGTCGAGGACACCGTCACCGACGTGGTGCCGGCCGGCACTCTCGCGGAGGGGGATGAAGTGACGATCTTCGTCGCCGACGCACCGCCGGACCCCGAGGACGAGCCCGGGAAGTCCGAGGACAAGGGACCGACGAAGGACAAGGGTTAGAAGGCTGTGAGCAAGCGATGACCAACGGGTCCGAGGGCAAGCCCACGATCGGCGGCCGTTACGAGGTCGGCGAGATGCTCGGGCGTGGCGGGATGGCCGAGGTGCGCAAGGGCACCGACACCCGTCTCGGCCGGATCGTCGCGATCAAGCGGTTGCGCACCGACCTGGCCGCCGACCCCACCTTCCAGGCCCGCTTCCGCCGCGAGGCGCAGTCCGCGGCCTCGCTCAACCACCCCGCGGTCGTGTCGGTCTACGACACCGGCGAGGAGGTCGGCACCGCTGCCGACGGTCCGGGCAACGACGGGGTTCCTCAGCCCTACATCGTGATGGAGTACGTCGCCGGGCGCACCTTGCGCGAGATCCTGCGTGAGGGTCGCAAGATCCTGCCGGAACGCGCCCTGGAGATCACCTCCGGCGTGCTGTCGGCCCTGGACTACAGCCACCGTGCCGGGATCGTGCACCGGGACATCAAGCCCGCCAACGTGATGCTCACCCCGGCCGGCGACGTGAAGGTGATGGACTTCGGCATCGCCCGGGCGCTGGCCGACTCGACCTCGACGATGACCCAGACCGCCGCCGTCGTCGGCACCGCGCAGTACCTCTCGCCGGAGCAGGCTCGCGGTGAGACCGTCGACTCACGCAGTGACGTCTACTCCACCGGCTGCCTGCTCTACGAGCTGCTCACCGGGCGGCCTCCTTTCGTCGGGGAGAGCCCCGTCTCGGTGGCCTACCAGCACGTGCGCGAGATCGCCGCGCCGCCGTCGTCGCTGGACCCCGACCTCCCGCCCGAGATCGACCGGATCGTGATGCACGCGCTGGCCAAGCGCATCGAGGACCGCTACCAGAGCGCAGCGGCGATGCGGGCGGACATCGAGCGTTACCTCAACGGGCAGAACGTGGCCGCTCCTGTCGTCGCCGCCGCAGCCGCCTCGGCGTACGACCAGCCCGACCACGAGGAGACCTCGATCTTCGCCGGCGCCGGCGCCGACGAAGAGGAGGACGAGCGCAAGAAGCGCTGGCCGCTGTGGGTGGCGGCCCTGGCGATCCTCGCGCTGCTGGTGGGAGCCGCCGTCTTCGGCCCGATGCTGCTCAGCTCCGCGCCGCAGCAGAGCTCCGTGCCCTCGGTGATCGACATGCGCCTGGCCCAGGCCGAGCGGCGCCTCGAGGACGCCGGCTTCGTGGTCGGCGAGGTCGATCGCGAGGCGTCCACCGACTACCGCAAGGGCCAGGTGATGGCCCAGGATCCCGATCCTCAGACCATGCTCGATCCCGGTGCGGAGGTCGACCTCACCGTCTCGACCGGCAAGCCCGACGTGATCGTGCCGTCGGTGCTCGGGGACAACAAGGACGAGGCCGCCGACCAGATCCGTGCGCTCGGCCTCGAGCCGCAGCTGCGCAAGGAGAAGTCCGACGACGAGGCCGACACCGTGATCCGCACCGACCCGGAGGCGGCCACCAGCGTGAGCTCGGGCAGCACGGTCACGATCTACTGGGCCACCGGGCCGAGCGAGGTGCCCAACGTGGTCGGCATCAACAAGGCCAAGGCGACCAGGCAGCTCGAGCGCGCCGGCTTCAGCGTCTCGGTGGACGAGGACCCGGACACCCAGGCCGAGAAGGGGCAGGTGCTCTCCCAGGACCCGCCCTCCGGCACCAGGCTCGACCAGGGCGCCACTGTCACGATCACCGTCTCGACCTACGAGCCGCCCGAGCCGACCCCGTCTCCCGAGCCGACACCGACGGAGGAGCCGACCACCGAGCCTCCGGTGCCCACCGAGACGCCGGTGACGCCGCCGCCTTCCTGAGGGCGGGCCTAGGTCCGGTCGTCGGCGAGGTCGCTGTCGCCGCCGGCCGGCTGGGCGTAGTCGAGCTCGACGGAGCCGGTGTAGCCGGGCATCTCCAGGTCGGGCTCGATGGTGACCTCCCAGCCGAGCTGGAAGGCGGCCACGGCCTGGAGGTAGAACCCGATGTAGGGGCTGACGTTGACGCTGTCGAGCAGCTGGTCGGGCGGGCCGATGGCCGTGATGACGTACGGCGGCGCGTAGGGGACGTCGTGCAGCACCACGGTGTTGCCGACGCACCGGATGCCGGTGGTGGAGACCACCCGTTGACCCTGGATGGTCATCGCCCGGGCGCCACCGGCCCAGAGGGCGTTGGCCACGGCCTGGATGTCTTGCTGGTGGACGACGAGGTTGGTGACGTCGTCGGTGACGGTGTCCGCCACCGCGTCGGGGGCGTCGTCCAGGGTGATCGTGACACCCTGCCCGCGCATCGGCTCGAGGCCGGCGGGTCCCTGGGCCACGCGTGCGGCCGCCTGGGCCTCCTTGGCCCCGATCGAGACGGAGAGGCGCTCGGTGAGTCGGTCGACGTCGGCGGTCAGCTCCTCCTGCTCGGCCCGCAGCTTCTCCAGCTGGCGGGCCTCGGCCGCGGCCAGGCCCGGCAGGTCGTCGTACCGCCCGCCGCGCAGGTCCGCTCCGCCCGAGCTCACCCAGCTGGTCACGAAGAGGGCACCCACGAGCCCGAAGGACAGCGGAGCGGCGACGCGCCACAACCGGCGCCGGCCCGTGGAGCTCGCTCGGCGCCGAGAGACCCAGGCCGCCCAGGCACGCTCCGCCCCGATGGGGTCGGCGACCGGCTCGGTGTCCCGATCGGGGTCGGTGGGCGGCATCGGTGAGTGTGCTTTCGTGCGGTGGACGGGTTGCCGACTACGCTAGCCCAGGCAGCAAGCTCGCCGTGACGGCGAGCGGCGGCGTCCGTGCGCACCATCCGGCGCCGCACCAGTCGATGAACGAGGAGCACCCGCGTGTCGCAGCACCCCACTCGCAACAAGATCGGTTCGGGCTCGGACGGCGGCGGTGTCTCCGTGGCGCGCACGGCCGCCGCGGCGCTCCTGGTGGCCCTCGGCATCGCGTGGATGGTCGTCTACATCAACGTGGCCCAGGACGGCGAGAACCTGCTGTGGATGGGCGACCTGGAGCGCTGGAACTTCCTGATCGGCTTCGGCCTGGTCTTCCTCGGTCTCGCGGTCGCCGCCAACCCGGGGACCCCGCTGGGCCAGGGCCGCGGCGTCGTCATCGGGATGCTCGGCTGCTTCCTCATCGGCCTGATCTGGATCGTCGTCTACTACATCACCGGCCAGAGCCTCGCGGTCCCGCTGATGAAGAACCTCGGCCAGTACAACCTCGTCGTCGGCATCGGATTCATGGCCGTCGGGTTCGTCTACGCCACCCGCTGGGAGTAGCCCGCCCGGCGACCCCGCCGACCCCTCAGCGCGGTTCGACCCCTCACGGCCCGCCGTCCCACGGCGGGCCGTTGTCGTGTCCTGTCCGGACCCCCGCCGGTGGCGCTGCGATCGACCCGTCCCCAGCGGCTCGGACGGCGGTGAATCACAACGGTGGTATTTGTCCACAGGAGTTGTCCCCAGTGTGGATAGCCGGGCTGGGTGGGGGGCGATGATTACCACGGTCCCGTGGTAATCATCGGCTCCCCGCAGCAAGGTCTCCCCGGGGAGCGTCAGATCCCTCCGGGGAGGCGGGTGGTGCGCCGGCGGCGTACGGCGCACGCGGCGGCCCGAACCGATCCACAAGAGTGGCAACACCGTGGCCGCCCACAGGACGCAGCACCGGCCCGGCGGTGTCGGCACGTCCGGCGCACCATCTCGGCGTGGACACCTTCAGGACACTGGCGATCAGCCAGGGCTACTTCACCCGCCCCGACGTGCTGCGAGCCGGCTACGACGACCGACTGATCGCGCGGGCCCGGGCCGGTCGGGTGTGGACCCGGATCCGCCAGGGCGTCTACACCTACACCGACCTGTGGGCGTTGGCCGATCCACTCACCCGGCACCGCATCGAGGCGCACGCGGTCGCCCGCCGGCTCGGGCCAAACGTGATGTTGAGCCACACCAGCGCGGCGGTGATGCATGGTCTCGCGCTGTGGGACGTCGATCTCGGCGCCATCCATGTCACCCGCCTCGACGGCGCGGCCGGCCACACCGAGGCCGGCATCGTCCACCACGAGGGCACCTGGCGCCCCGACGAGCTCGTCGAGCGCGACGGGGTGCCGGTCACTGCGCCGGCCCGGGCCGCCCTGGAGACCGCGATGCTCGTCTCCCAGGAATCGGCGGTGGTGCTGCTCGACTCCGCACTGCACGACCACTGCACCGAGGCAGAGTTGGAGAAGGCACGTCGCGAGCTGCTCTGGTGGCCCGGCTCGCGTCGCCTCGAGGTGACCACCCGGCTCGCCGACGGCGGATCGGAGTCGGTGGGGGAGTCCCGCTCGCGCTACCTGTGCTACCGCTTCAACCTGCCGGCACCCGTCCTGCAGTTCGAGGTCTACACCGGGAGCGGCGTCCTGCTCGGCCGCAGCGACTTCGCCTGGCCCGACCACGCCCTTCTTGGCGAGTTCGACGGTCGGTCGAAATACGGGCGGTTGCTCCGTGCCGGCGAGACGCCCCAGGACGCGGTGTTCCGCGAGAAGCGCCGCGAGGACCTGCTACGGGAAGTGACCGGGTGGTCGATGATCCGGCTGACCTGGCCCGACCTCGCCGACGGGCCTGCTACCGCGGCCCGGATCCGGCGCCTGCTCATCCGCGCAGCCTGAGCACGCTCCCGTGGCGCCGCCACACCGACCGGGCCGGTTGCGCGACCGTCTCACCGGCGGGGGTTCCCGCAGGGATCTGACCCTCCCCGTAGCGAGTTCTCTCCGGGAACCGGATGATTACCACGGGACCGTGGTAATCATCGCCCCCCTACGCCAGCACCAACGACCGAGCCACGATCGCCACCGCAATCAGGATGCCGATCACCACGGCAGCGACCAGCTGCCACCGGGAGCGCCGGGCGCGGGGCGCGTAGACGAAGGCCAGGGCCACGGCCAGGCCGCCCAGGAAGCCGCCGAGGTGGCCCTGCCAGGAGATGAACGAGCGGCCGACGACGGTGATGACGAAGTTCAGTCCGATCCACATCAAGAGGGGTTGGACGTTGCCGCGCACTTTGTAGGCGGCGACGAGCAACGCACCCATCAGGCCGAAGAGCGCGCCGGACGCGCCGATCGTCGGGCCGTAGAGCCCGCTGAACCAGTAGACCATCGCGCTGCCGGCGAACGCGGAGAGGAAGTAGACCCCCAGGAAGCGCAGCCGGCCGAACATCATCTCCAGCTGCGGCCCGAGGACCCAGAGCGCCACCATGTTGAAGCCGATGTGCCACAGGTCGAGGTGCGTGAAGGCGGAGGTGAGCAGCTGCCACAGCGCCCCGTCGGCGACGCCGGGCACGTAGTTCAGCTGACCGGGCTCCAGGACGCACTGCGACTGCGGGTAGCCGGGCAGGAAGCCGGTGCCGTCGACCAGGTCGCACCGTCCGGCCGGGATCAGCGCGAGGCGCTCGAGCCAGGGGCTGGTGCGGCCACCGGTGATCTGGATGAGCAGGTAGACCGCGACGTTGAGCGCGATCAGCACCTGCGAGGTGAGTGCGGGGTTGGTCGGGCGCTTGCCGCCGTACGCCGTCCGGCCGGCGCGGGTCGACTTGGCGCCTTCGTTCACGCATGCCGGGCACTGGAAGCCCACGGCCGCCGAACGCATGCAGTCCGGGCAGATCGGCCGGTCACACCGCTGGCACCGGATGTGCGCCTCGCGGTCGGTGTGTCGGTAGCAGACCGGGGCCGCCTCCTCGGGGGCCCCGGCCTGGTCGGGCGTGCTCAGCGCTGCTCCACCTCGACGGTCTCGATCACGATGGGCTCGACCGGACGGTCGCCGGGACCCGTGGCGGCGGTGCCGATCTTGTCGACGACCTGACGGCTGGCGTCGTCGGCGACCTCACCGAAGATGGTGTGCCGGTTGTTCAGCCAGTCGGTGGCCGCGGTGGTGATGAAGAACTGCGAGCCGTTGGTGCCCGGGCCGGCGTTGGCCATCGCGAGCAGGTAGGGCCGGTCGAACTGCAGCTCGGGGTGGAACTCGTCCTTGAAGGTGTAGCCCGGGCCACCGGTGCCGGTGCCGAGCGGGCAGCCACCCTGGATCATGAAGTTGGGGATGATCCGGTGGAAGCCGAGCCCGTCGTAGAAGCGACCGGTGGTCTTCTGCCCCGTCTGGGGGTCCTCGTACTCCTTGGAGCCGTCGGCGAGGCCGACGAAGTTCTCCACGGTCTTGGGTGCGTGGTTGGGGAAGAGCTGCACGACGATGTCGCCGTTGTTGGTCTTCAGGGTTGCGTAGGTCTCGGTCGCCATGAGTTCTCAGGGACCCTTTCTGATGGGCAGTCTGGTACGTCGAACGTCCCCGATCCTCCCACGCCTGGCCCAGCCCACCGTGGGAGCGGTCGGCCCGGGGTTTGACTCACCGCGGCGACCGGGCATGATCGGGGACCTAGACGGGAACATCGTTGCGTGAGATGAGAGGGGCACAACCCGATGCCGAAGAAGTCGAAGACACTCCTTGACCACGCGAACGACTTGGCGGCCGACCTGGCCGACAAGATCGGCCCTCAGGTCGAGCACGCGGTCGACGCGGCGCGTGAGAAGGCCGGACCGGTGATCGCCGACGCCCGCGACAAGGCCGGTCCGATCATCGCCGACGCCCGCGGCAAGGCGGCCCCGGCCGTCCAGGACGCGCGCGACCGCATCAACGCCGACGTGATCCCGGCGCTCGCTGCTGCGCTGGCCGCAGCCAACGAGGCGACCGAGGACGTCCGTGGCGAGACCGCCAAGCGTGGCAAGGCCGCCGTCGCGGCACTCAAGGGCGAGGTCGCGGTCGCGGAGCCGAAGAAGAAGCACCGGTTCCGCAAGTTCCTGCTCGTGCTCGGCCTCGGTGGCGCGGCGGCCTTCGTCGCCAGGAAGCTCTCCGACCGGCCCTCGACGACGACGTGGGAGTCCAACTACACGCCGAGCCCGGCCCCGGCCGCGCCGACGGCGGCGAACCCCGTCGGCTCCCACAAGGCCGACCCCGACGACGGGGGTGACGACGCCGGTGGCGCCTCACCCGACGTGGCCGCCGCCGACGCGGCCGCCGAGCCGCACGCCGCGACCACCCCTGACAACCCTGCCGAGACCATCGACGTCAAGCACGACTGACGCCGGCAGCAGCAGCCGTCTCCGGGCCCGGTCACCTCGCGGTGGTCGGGCCCGCGGCACGTCGGCGAAGCGGCGGCAGGTCCACCGGCCGGTGCTCCTCGATCCAGGCGTCGATCTCCTCCCACCGGGAGAACAGCCAGTCGATCCGCTCGTCCCGGCCGACGGGGATCTCCTCGCGAGGCACCCGCCACCACCGCATCACGATCTGCTTGTCCATCGGCAGCTCGCGCCAGATGTCGGTCACGGTGAGCAGGTGATCCAGCCCGGTGTGCGCCACCAGGACCACGTCGGCCTCCGGTGCGGCGTCGAGGGCGGCGAGCAGACCACCCGGCCGCGGCGCGAGCACGTTCTCCATCCGCTCGGCACGCTGCGCCATCGCCTCCATCCCGAGCCGGCGCAGCTTGTCGATCGAGCGCTGTCGCCGGGCGGGGGTGAAGTTGCCACCCTCGGGGAAGATCACGAAGGCGTCGTTGTGGTCGAGGTTGCTGGCCAGCGCACCGACCTGCTCCTCCAGGCTCGGCCCCCCGGTGCGTCCGCCTCCCGGCGAGACGAACCGGTTGGGCAGCCGGTTGAGGATCACGTCGATCATCGGGTCCCAGGCCAGGGTGTCCTTGAGCACCACCCGCGGCTCCCGGTGGTACCAGTGCATCAGGGCGTACATCAAGATGAACGAGTCTCCGGGGCCGGCGTGCCGACAGCACACCAGCAGCGGCTCACCGGGGTGGGCATCAGGGGCCGGTCCCTCGGTGAGGATCTTGAGCCTCAGCACACGTCGCGACTCCCGGAAGAAGAGCACCAGGTAGGTCTGCACGAGGTCGTAGTGGATCCGCTCGAAGAACGGGTGCCGCAGGAACAGGCCGAAACCGGAGGCGATCCAGAGCCCGAAGAGCTCGACCAGGATCAGGCTCTCCGCCATCAGGTGTAGCACCATCAGCCAGAGCAGCCGCAGCGGCCGCAGCCGGCCGGGCACGATCGGGGAGAGGACCGCGGCAGCGAGCAGCCACAGCGGGATCGTGGTGAGCAGCAGCACGGTCACCGCGATCACGAGTGGCGCCAGCACGGCGCGCCGGAACAACGCCCTCACCGGGGGAGCCGATCGCCCCGGTCGAGCTGCTCGAGGTAGTCCGTGGTCGCCGCGTAGGCTCGATCGATCCGACGTACGACGGCCCGGAAGTCCCGGTAGGACAACAGGCTGTCGTCCTTGGGGCTGCTTCCCCCGGTCGGCAGGACGTGGGTGGTGACGTGGTCGGGCATCGCCGCCATCTCACGGTGGAACCGGTGCCGGCGGGCGATCTCGAACGACACCCGGGCCACTTCCCACGGCTTGCGGGGAGGCTGCAGGGGCCGGTCGATGCGGCCGACCTGGAGGACGAAGATCCGGTCCGCCCCGCACTCGAGCGCCCGACCGACCGGGACGGAGTTGACGATGCCGCCGTCGAGGTAGTGCTCGCCGTCGACGACGGCCGGGCGCAGCAGTCCTGGCACGGCGGCGCTGGCGACCACCGCGTCGACCACGCGTCCGGTGGTGAACCAGTGCTCGGCGGCCCGCTCGATGGACGCGGCACAGACCTGCAGCTCGATCGCGAGGTCGTCGAACCTGCGATCGCCGAGCTCTTGGTGCAACCGCTCCCGCAGCGGCCGTGCGGAGTGCAGGTGGGTGCCGGTGCGGACCGCCCGGCTCATCTGTCGCATGGCGCCGTCGCCGTAGACCTCCCGGTTGGACACCGCGCTCTCCCAGAGGCCGACGAGCCGGTCGATCACCCCCGCACCGGGGTCGGCAGCGATCAGGGCGCCGTTGAGCGCGCCCACAGACGTGCCCAGCACCAGGTCAGGCCGGATGTCGGCCTCGAAGAGGGCGCGCAGCATCCCGACCTCCACGGCACCGAGCAGACCACCGCCGCCGAGGACGAAGGCGGTCCTGCCGGTCACGGACTGGCCCGTCATGTCTGGCCCGTCATGTCTGGCCCGTCATGTCTGGCTGAGCGAGTCCGTCGACACCGAGGTGCCGCCGGGGGCGGCCAGCTGTGCCTTCACCTGCCGGGTCGCACGCCGCTCGGCCCAGAACGACAGCACCGGTACGGTGCCGAGCGCCAGCGTGGTCAGCGTGAAGGACAGCGACCAGCCGGCCTTGCGCGAGAGCAGGAAGGCCGCGACCAGGAAGATCATGTAGAGCCAGCCGTGCGCCACGCCGAGGTACGTCGTGATCGCCTCGCCGACGCCGTGGGCGGCGCTGCCTTCGAGCCAGAGTGCGGGGGTGCTCGAGAACACGTGCCACATCGGGGTGCCGTCGAAGTTGGCGAGCGGGACGCCGACCAGCACGAGCACCACCAGCAGCACGCCGACGATGGTGGCCATGACCTGGTAGCGCAGGAGGGCAGCCTTCACGAGGACGACGCTATCTCAGCGCTGGATGCCTGCTCGCCGGCCGGTGCGTCGTCGTCGGGAGCCGCCTCGGCTGCGTTCACCCGGTCGATCTCGTCGCGGGCCCAACGCCACCAGAGGAAGAGCGCGAAGCCACCGAACACCACCCACTCCCCGGCGTAGAGCAGGTTGCGCAACGACGTCGAGGTGTCCGGCTCCGGCAGCGCGGCGGGGGTCACCGGCTCCAGGCCGGCTTTGACCGAGTCCGGCGACTCGGCGATGAGGTAGCCGCCGTAGAGGTCGGTGTCGACGTGCTGCACGGCGCTCGCGATCCTCAGCTCGGGCAGGACGTCGTCGTCCGGGTCCGGGTCGGGGAGGCCGGAGCCCTCTCCCGGCTGGAGCCAGCCGGTCAGCTCGACGCGGCCCGCCGGGGGGTCGGGTGCTCCGGTCCCGTCCGCGAGGAAGCCACGCACGACGAGGATGGCCGGGTCACCGGCGCACTCGCCGTCGTCGCACACCGCGACCGGCGTGACCACCCAGCGTCCCGGGGAGCCGTCCAGTCGGCGGCCGGACACCTCGACCGTGCCGGCGGGCAACCAGGTGCCTGCCACGTGGACGGGCTGACCGACCCGGTCGTTGGGGAAGGCGTCGTCAGCACCCAGCACCTCGTGGAGTGGGAGCGCGGGCTGGTCGGCGAGGTCGCGGGCGGCCAGGTCGCGCCCGCTCTGCCAGGCGCCGTACTGCCACGCGCTGAGGAGCAGCGCGATCGTCACCGCCGCGACGCCCGCGGCATGCAGGACCAGCATCCGGGGTGAGGTCAGCGTGCTGAGCACGGACCGCAGGGCGGGCGAAGGCACGCAGCGAGCCTACGGCGCAGCACACCGGTGCCACCCGCGTCCGGGCCACGTTGTGCCCTGCGCCACCCGGCGACGGCTCAGCACGGCTCACTTCCTGCCGATAGGCACAGGGGTATCCCGGCGCAGGACGGTTGCCGGCCCTTAGTGGTGAGGACGAGTGTGGCGCACGCGAAGGACACCTCCCGGGGCCTGGTGCGAGAGCTGCTGCACACCCAGCGGGTCGCCGCCCTGGTGCTGCTCGTCATGCTCCTGGTCAGCCTCGGCTCGTCCGGCTACCTGCTGCTCGCCTCGCAGTCACGGCTGGCGGGCTACATCGACCTGAGCTTCCACGTGCGCAACGTGCACCGGTCCATGCTCGACCAGGAGACCGGCCTGCGCGGCTGGCTGGCTACCGGGAACCTGGTCTTCCTGGAGCCGTACGACGCGGGGCTCGAGGAGTCCGAGGTCGAGTCCCAGGCCCTCCTGGCTGCGGTGGCCGAGCAGAGCACAGCCGAGTTGGCCGAGCCCGTCCTCGAGATGCTGCTGGCCCGCCAGTCCTGGCAGCGATGGGCGAGCGAGGCCTCGACGACGACGTTCAACTCCATCGAGCGGGACGGTGGCGACCTGACCGCCTTCCTCCTCGAGGGCAAAAGCCTCTTCGACAGCTACCGCGTGAGCGAGGAGCCGGCGACCGACCTCATCATCAGCCGACGCGACGGAGCCGTCGGTGCCCAGCAGCAGGCCCTGGTCCTCACGCTGCTCGTCAACCTGGTGGTCCTGCTCGGCATGGCACTGTGGTTGCTGCACCGGCGAAGGACGGTGCGCTCCCGCTACGTGGAGCCCTTCGACACCCTCCTGGAGAGTATCGACGGCATGCGTGCCGGGGACCTCACCCTGCGCACCCAGCCCAGCGGGGTCCAGGAGATCGACGCGATCGGCGCCCAGCTGCAGAGTCTGGCCAGTGACCTCGGCGTGGCACGCTCCGAGGCGGCTGCCCGCGAGGCACGCCTCGCCCTGCTCGCCGAGCGGTTCCGGATGGTCGTCCGGGTCGGACGGGAGATCTCCGGCAGCCTCAACGTCGGCTACGTCTCGCAGGCCGTGACCTCCTCCGCGGCCGATCTGCTCCTGAAGCCGACCACGTTGTGGGTGCGGGGGGAGGACGGTCACTTCCACGCCAGCTCGCGCAGCCAGGATGCTCACGGGGCCTGGCCGCCCGACGACCTCGTGGCGCCACCCGTGGTGGCCGTGGTCGCCACCGAGGCCCAGGTTGCCTCCCTCGAGGGGCGTCGCGCCTACCCCCTCGTGCTGGCGGGCATGGTCGTGGGTGTGCTCGAGACCGAGGCGATCGCCGACACCGAGGTCGACGAGGACACCGAGCAGGTCCTCAGCGCGTTGCTCTCCACGGCCGCAGCGGCCCTCGAGTCGGCCCACCTGCACAGCACCGCCCGCGAGCAGGCGGACCAGGACGGGCTGACCGGGCTCGCGAACCGCCGTCGCTTCGAGGTCGACGTGGACGACGAGTGGCAGCGCTGCCGTCGCTACGGCCGCCCCCTCAGCGTGGTCATGGTCGACCTCGACCACTTCAAGCGGCTCAACGACGAGCACGGCCACCAGCTCGGCGACGAGGTGCTGCGCGCCGCCTCCGCCGCGTTGGCAGGGGTGCTGCGCAGCAGCGACACCGCCTACCGCTACGGCGGCGAGGAGTTCGTCGTGATGCTGCGCGAGACCGGGATCGAGGAGGCGGCCGCCGTCGCCGAGCGGATGCGGCACGCGGTCGCCGGCGTGACCATCGCGACCTCCGGCCTCCTCGTCTCGGCCTCGGCGGGGGTGGCGGAGAGGCATGCCTCGATGGGCCACCACACCGAACTGGTGGCGGCAGCGGACGCGGCGCTCTACGAGGCCAAGCGCTCTGGTCGCGACCGGGTCCACGCGGCACTGTGAGCCGTTCGTCCCCCGACTCGCTTCACCGTCCGACGGCGTAGCCCTGGGCCCCCCGGGGATTGGCTGCGGCCGACATCAGGCCGGTGGCGGGATCTCGCGTGACCGCCGAGAGCCGGCCCAGGGACCACTCACCTGCGCGGGTGACGACGTGACCGCGCCGTTCCAGCTCGGTGATCACCTCCTCGCCGAGGCGGTCCTCGACGACGGCCCCGCCGGGTGTCCACGTGCGCGGCCAGAACGACCCCGGCATCGACGTGGTGTGCAGCGCCGGGGCATCGATCGCCTGCTGGGGGGTGTAGCCGCCGACGATCGTGCGCAACAGGTAGAGCAGCTGCCACTGGTCCTGCTGGTCGCCGCCCGGGGTGCCGAGCGCGCTGAAGGGCACCCCGTCGCGCAGCAGCAGCGTCGGGGTCAGCGTGGTGCGCGGCCGACGGCCTGGCCGCAGCGCCGAGGGTGAGTCCTCGTCGAGCCAGGTCATCTGCAGCCGCGAGCCGAGGCAGAAGCCCAGCTCGGGGATCGTCGGTGAGGACTGCAGCCAACCCCCTGACGGCGTGACCGCGACGAAGTTGCCCCACCGGTCGACGACGTCGAGGTGGCAGGTGTCACCGCGGGTGCGTCCGGTCACCGAGACCGTCGGTTCGCCGGCGCCGGGGCCACCCTCGTGGTCGGTCCGGAGCGGCGGCCGGTACGCCGGTGTGCCGCCGAGATCGCCGGGACGGAAGTCGTGCGAGGCGACGGCGTCGTCGATCAGCGCGCGTCTGCCCGCGGCGTACTCCTCGGACAGCAGCCGATCGAGGGGAACCGCGTCGTCCTCGGGATCGCCGTAGTGGGCGTCGCGGTCGGCCAGCGCGAGCTTCAACGCCTCCAGCACCCGGTGGGCACCGTCAGCGGTGGACGGGTCGATCTCGTGCGGCGCATAGCCCGCGAGGATCGCCAGCGCCTGGAGCAGCACCGGCCCCTGTCCCCAGGGGCCGGTCTTGGCGACGCTCACGTCGTGGAAGTCGAGAGTCACGGCCGGCTCGTAGCCAGCACTCCACGCAGCCAGGTCAGCCGCGGTGATGACGCCGGCGTGATCGGTGCCGGTGGAGTGCCGGTGGGGCGTCTGCACGAAGGCCTCGACGGCGTCGGCGACGAAGCCGCTGCTCCACGCCTCACGCGCGGCGTCGATGCGCGACGTGCGGGTCGTCGCCGCACGACCGGCAGCGAGGAGGCGGCGCAGGGTGGCGGCGTACTGCTCGAGCCGGAGCACGGTGCCCGCCCGCGGGGGCACCCCGTCGGGCATCCAGAGCTCGGCCGAGGTCGGCCAGTGGTCGGCGAAGAGGTCCGCGACGGCGGCGATGGTGTCGGCGACCTGCGGCCGGATCTCGTGGCCGTCCTCGGCGTAGCTGATCGCGAAGGCGAGCACGTCGGCGAGCTCCCAGGTGCCGTGATCGCGCAGCAGCAGCAGCCACGCGTCGACCGAGCCGGGCACGGCGGCCGCCAGGGCGCCCGCTCCCGGCACCAGGGTGAGGCCCTCGCCGCGCAGGTGCTCGATGGTCGCCCCCGCGGGGGCCGGCCCCTGACCGACCAGCACCGTCGGGCGCGGATCGGCAGCGGTCGCGAAGAGGCCGGTCAGGTCGCCGCCGGGACCGTTGAGGTGCGGCTCGACCACGTGCAGCACGAAGCCGGCAGCGACTGCGGCGTCGAAGGCGTTGCCGCCCCGCTCGAGGACGGCCTGCGCGCTCGAGCTCGCCAGCCAGTGGGTCGAGGCACACATGCCGAAGCTGCCGCGCAGGGTCGGCCTCGTGGTGAAGTCGGCCGGAGGGACGAAGCCCCCGTGGGCTGGGGTGTCGGGCACGGTCAGCGCTTCCTGGTCGGGTGGGTGGGGACCCTACGGGTGATTACCACGGTCCCGTGGTAATCATCGGGTCCCCGCAGCGAACTCGCCACGGGGAGGGCCAGTTTGCTACGGGCAGCGGCGGCGACGGGTCGCTCGGGCACCCAGGCCGTCAGGTCGCCCCACCTCCGGGACCGGAGGGGCGCTGATCTGGGTGGAGCCAAGGGGACTCGAACCCCTAACCCCCTGCTTGCAAAGCAGGTGCGCTACCAATTGCGCCATGGCCCCTGGTGTCCGGCGGGCGTGAGCCCGCCGGGGTGTCAGGAGGTCTTGGTGACCGAGTCGGTCGCCTCGGCCCACAGTGCCTGCTCCTGCTGACCGGCCTTCATCTTCTTGTTGGCGAAGATGGCGCCGGCAGCCGCGAGTGCGATCACGATGAGCTTCTTCACGAGTGTTTCCTTTCGTTTGCCCCCGGAGGGTGCAGCTGGGCCCTGCCCCAGGAGAGTGCCCCCGGGGAGCCGCCCGGACTGTGCACCCGGACTGTGCACCCGGGCACGGCCCTGCCGAGCGAGCAGCCTAGCAACCTGAGCGCCGGCGGCTCCGCGGGGGAGTACCACGATTCCACCCCCACCGGGGGCCGGTTCGCCCTACTCTCGAGTTCCTGACATGCACCACCGGGTCGGCGTTCACCCGTCCGCCCCCTGCACCGGCGGACGGGGAGGAAAGCCGATGCGCACCTGGACCTATGCCGCCCTGGCGGGCGCGCTCGGGCTGCTGTTCGTGGGGTCCTTGCGGATCCCCGGACTCAGCGACCCGGCGATCACCCTGATCAGCAACCTCGGGCAGCTCGCCGCGGTGACCGCCGCAGCCGTGCTCTGCTGGGTTGCGTCACGCTCCGACGACCGGCATCCACGCGCCTGGCAGTGGCTGGCGCTCGGTGTCGGCGCGTGGGCGGCCGGCCAGGTCGTGTGGACGTGGTACGAGGTCGTCGAAGGCACCGCCGTACCGTTCCCCTCGCTGTCAGACGTCGGCTTCCTGATCTTCCCGATCGCCTCCGGGGTCGGGCTGCTGCTGTGGTTGAGCAGCCAGAGCACGATGGCTGCCCGGGCCCGTGACGTCCTCGACGGCGCGATCATCGCGCTGTCGCTGCTGGTGCTCTCGTGGGTGACCAGCCTCGGCTCCGTCGTCGCCGAGGGCGGCACCGGGTGGTTCTCCGCGGGCTTGTCGATGGCCTACCCGATCGGCGACGTCATCTTGGGCACGCTCGTCCTGATGGCCGTGGCGAGGGGCCGCCGCGACGAGCGAGCCGTCCTGATCGTTCTCGCCCTGGGCCTCGGTGCCCTCGCCCTGGCCGACAGCGCATACCTCTACCTCGTCGCGATCGGCTCCTACACCTCCGCGGACATCGTCAGCAGCGGCTGGGTCTTCGGCTTCCTCCTCGTCGGTGCCGCGGCTCTGGGGGCACACCACAGCGCCCACGAGGCCGCGGGGCCCGCGGCCGACGACCACACCCAGAGCCTGCTGTCGGCCGCGCTGCCCTACGTGCCGTTCGCCGCCGCCGGCCTGGCCGTCTCCTACGACCTGGTCGCCCATGCCGAGGAGCCACTCGTCGACGTCCTGCTCGGCGTCACCCTCGTCTTCTTCGTGCTCGCGCGCCAGTTCCTGGCCATGGCCGAGAACCAGCGGTTGTACGGCGAGCTCGGTCGCGCCCACGACCTCCTCGAGCACCAGGCACTGCACGACCACCTCACCGGCCTGCCCAACCGCGCGCTGTTCACCGACCGCCTCGACCACGCGCTGCAGCGGCCGAACGCCGAGCTGGGGCTGCTCTTCTGCGACCTCGACGACTTCAAGCAGGTCAACGACCGGCACGGTCACGACGCCGGCGACCTGCTGCTCCAGCTCGTCGCCGAGCGGCTGCTCGGCTGCGTGCGCGCCGAGGACACCGTTGCCCGGCTCGGCGGCGACGAGTTCGCGATGCTGCTGGAGAACCCGAACGACGCCGAGGGCATCGCGACCCGGGTGGTCGACCAGATGCGGCGCCCGTTCTTCCTGTCCGGTCACGAGGTCCAGGTCTCGATGAGCGTCGGGGTCACCCAGCACTGGGCGACCCCGGTCGCCGAGGAGCTGCCCCACCTGCGCGCCGAGGACCAGCTCGCCCCGCCGGTGTTCACCCGGCCCGAGGCGCCGACCGGCACCGACCGCGGCGCCGTCGCGCACTGGCTGCTGCGTGATGCCGACCAGGCGATGTACACCGCGAAGACGTCGGGCAAGGCACGCGCCGTGCTGGCGGGCGCGCTCGGCTCCGGGGACCGGCCGCGGCCTGCGTTCCCGGCCATGGCTCCGGCCGAGGGGGACATCGACATCGTGGGTGGGCCTAAGAGGACTTGAACCTCTGACCTCTTCCTTATCAGGGAAGCGCTCTAACCGTCTGAGCTATAGGCCCGGGATCGTGCTGCTGGCGGCTGCTCGGGAGCCCTCCTCCATCGTGCTGAGGGAGTCTCGGGTGAGCCGCCGCCGACGGGAGAGATTACCCCATCTGATCGGCGCCACCCAAACCGAGTGGCGCCCCCCGGATCAGCGCCGGGTCAGCGCTCGTCCTCGGCCAGGGTGACCTCGAGACCACCGAGCAGAGCAGCCGCGAGGTTGTAGAGGAAGGCACCCAAGGTGGCGATCGCGGTGATCAAGATGACGTCGACGACGGCCACGATCATCGTGAAACCGAGCACCCGGGACGTGCCCACGTAATCCTCGATGTCGAAGGTGTTCGACGACTCCCCGCCGAGGACGTCGGTGACGGTGGAGTTGATGGAGTCCCACACCCCGGCAGCACCGAGCACCGCCCAGACCACCGCGACGGAGACGACCGTCACGATGCCGAAGGCGATGGCCAGCAGGAACGACGTCTTCATCACCGACCAGGGGTCGAGGTGCACCAACCGCAGCCGGGCGCGGCGGGTGCGACCCCGCGGCGCGGCCCGGCCCGCGGACGCAGGTCCCTGGCGGCCGGGCAGGGACGTCGACCCCGATCCGGTGCGCGGACCGGACGGGGACGCGGCCTGCTGGACGGCACTGCCGGCCGCGGACACGGCGGCGGAGACCCGCTCGCTCAGTGGCCGGCGAGCGGCGTCGTCGTCGTCGCTGTGACCAGGCGCTCCCAGCGAGCGGCGCGGCGCGAGCGGCGTCTCGTCGGGTCGGCGGTCAGCCATCAGGACTCCTCGGTCTCACCAGGCGTGGCGGTGTCGGCGGCAGGGTTGTCGATCTCGTCGGAACCGGTCTGGGGTCCCGTGTCGCTCTCGATTGTCGCATCATCCTGGGCAAGGGCGTCCTCGACCGCCTCGTCGACGGCCTCCTCGATCTCCGGAGCCCGCTCGACACTGCGCGCGACCTGGGCGACGGTGTCACCGTCCTTGACGCCGACGAAGCGCACGCCCTTGGTGTCGCGGCCGGTCGCGCGCAAGTTGTCGTCGATCGCGCTGCGGGTGACCTGACCCGACTGCTTGATCGCGAGCACCTCGTCGCCCTCGACCACGATGAACGCGCCGACCAGGTGGCCGCGCTCGTCATCGGACTTCATCGCCTTGATGCCCAGACCACCGCGCGACTGCAGGCGGTACGCCGAGATCGGGGTCCGCTTGGCGAAGCCGCCGTCGGTGAGGGTGAAGACGAACTGCTCGACGACCTCGGACAGGTCGATCGAGGGGTCGACCGAGGGGTCGACCGACGGGCTGGGGACGGATTCCTCGTCGCCGGCTCCCGAGGAGTCGGCTCCCGCGGCGCCGGCTCCCGCGGCGCCGCGGAGGGCCTCGGCGGCGATCTGCTCGGCGCGGATCACGGACATCGAGAGCAGCTCGTCGCCGTCGCGGAACTTCATGCCGGTGACGCCGGAGGTCGCCCGCCCCATCGGCCGCAGGTCGGTGGAGGGGAAGCGGATCGCCTGGGCGTTGCGGGAGACGAGCAGCACGTGGTCGTCGTCGCCGACGAGCTCGGCGCCGATCAGCTCGTCGGTCGCACCCTCGCCGTCGGTCTCGCGGAAGTTGATCGCGATCACACCGGCCTGCCGTGGGCTGTTGTAGTCGCCGAGGCTGGTCTTCTTGACCAGGCCGTTGCGCGTGGCCAGCACGAGGTACGGCGCCTGGTCGTAGTCGCGGATCGCCAACACCTGCGCGATCTCCTCATCGGGCTGGAACGACAGCAGCCCGGCGACGTGACCGCCCTTGGCGTCGCGGGACGCCTCGGGGAGGTTGTAGGCCTTGGTGCGGTAGACCCGGCCGGCGGTGGTGAAGAACAGCAGCCAGTGGTGGTTGCTGGTCGCCATGAAGTGCTCGACCACGTCGTCGCCGCGCAGCGTCGCGCCGCGCACGCCCTTGCCGCCCCGCTTCTGGGTGCGGTACAGGTCGGCGCGGGTGCGCTTCGCGTAGCCGCCGCGGGTGATCGTCACGACGAGCTCCTCGTCGGGGATCAGGTCCTCCATCGAGAGGTCGCCGTCGGCGGGGATGATCTGGGTGCGGCGCTCGGTGCCGTACTTGTCCACGACCTCGGTGAGCTCGTCGGCGATGATCTGCCGCTGCCGGGCGTCGTTGGCCAAGATGTCCTCGAGGTCGGCGATCTCGGCCTCGATCTTGACCAGGTCGTCGACGATCTTCTGCCGCTCCAGGGCGGCCAGCCGGCGCAGCTGCATGTCGAGGATGGCGTTGGCCTGGAGCTCGTCGATGTCGAGCAGCTCGATCAGGCCGCGGCGGGCGTCGTCGACCTCGGGAGAGCGGCGGATCAGGGCGATCACCTCGTCGAGCAGGTCGAGCGCCTTGACCAGCCCGCGCAGGATGTGGGCTCGCTCCTCGGCCTTGCGCAGCCGGAAGGCGGTGCGACGCCGGATCACGTCGATCTGGTGGGTGACCCAGTTGCTGATGAACTGGTCGAGGGTCAGCGTGCGAGGCACCCCGTCGACCAGCGCCAGCATGTTGGCCGAGAAGTTGGTCTGCAGCTCGGTGTGCTTGAGCAGGTTGTTGAGCACCACCCGGGCGACGGCGTCGCGCTTGAGCACCACGACCAGGCGTTGGCCCGTGCGGTCGGAGGTGTCGTCGCGGACGTCGGCGATCCCCTGGACCCGGGCGCTGTCGGCCAGCTCGGCGATCTTGAGCGCGAGGTTGTCGGGGTTGACCATGTAGGGCAGCTCGGTGATGACCAGGCAGGTGCGGCCCTTGGAGTCCTCGTCGATCTCGATGACCGCGCGCTGGGTCACCGAGCCGCGGCCGGTGCGGTAGGCCTGCTCGATGCCCTGGTGGCCCACGATCAACGCCCCGTTGGGGAAGTCGGGGCCCTTGATCCGCTCGAGGAGGGCGTCCTGCAGCTCCTCGCGGGTGGCGTCTGGGTGCTGGAGCGCCCAGGTCGCGCCGGCGGCGACCTCGACGAGGTTGTGCGGCGGGATGCTGGTGGCCATGCCGACCGCGATGCCGGCGGATCCGTTGACCAGCAGGTTCGGGAACCGCGCCGGCAGCACGACGGGCTCGGCGGAGCGACCGTCGTAGTTGGGCTGGAAGTCGACGGTGTCCTCGTCGATGTCGCGGACCATCTCGAGCGCCAGCGGTGCCATCCGGCACTCGGTGTAGCGCATCGCGGCCGCCGAGTCGTTGCCCGGTGAGCCGAAGTTGCCTTGGCCGTTGATCAGCGGCGCGCGCATCACCCACGGCTGTGCCAGCCGGACCAGGGTGTCGTAGATGGCCGTGTCGCCGTGCGGGTGGTACTGACCCATCACGTCGCCGACGACGCGTGAGCACTTGGAGAAGCCGCGGTCGGGGCGGTAGCCACCGTCGTACATCGCGTAGAGCACGCGACGGTGCACGGGCTTGAGCCCGTCGCGTACGTCGGGCAGGGCGCGTCCGACGATCACGGCCATCGCGTAGTCGATGTAGGCGCGCTGCATGGAGGTCTGCAGCTCCACCGGCTCGATGCGTCCGCCGGGGCCGGGGCCTTCGATCACGTTGTCAGTCACGTGCTGTCTCTCTCAGTCGTCGTACGACGGGTCAACGGGTGGGGCAGCGAGGTTTCGAGACGCGTCACTCGCAGGCTCGCGACGCTCCTCAACCACCGGGTCGCTAGATGTCGAGGAAGCGGACGTCCTTGGCGTTGCGCTGGATGAACGACCGACGCTGCTCGACGTCCTCGCCCATCAGGATCGAGAAGATCTCGTCGGCCTGGGCGGCGTCGTCCAGGGTGACCTGGAGCATCAGCCGCTGGTCAGGGTCCATCGTGGTCTCCCACAGCTCCTTGGCGTTCATCTCCCCGAGACCCTTGTAGCGCTGGACGGGGTTCTCCTTGGGCAGCTTCTTGCCGGCCGCCTGTCCGTCGCGCAGCAGTGCGTCGCGCTCGGCGTCGGAGTAGACGAACTCGTGCTCGGCCGGCTTGTTCCACCGCAGCCGGTAGAGGGGCGGCTGGGCCATGTAGACGTAGCCGCCCTCGATCAGCGGCCGCATGAACCGGAACAGCAAGGTGAGCAGCAGGGTGTTGATGTGGTGGCCGTCGACGTCGGCGTCGGCCATCAGCACCACCTTGTGGTAGCGCAGCTTGTCGATGTTGAACTCTTCGTGGATGCCGGTGCCGAGCGCGGAGATGATCGACTGCACCTCGGTGTTCCCGAGCACCTTGTCGAGGCGGGCCTTCTCGACGTTGAGGATCTTGCCGCGGATCGGGAGGATCGCCTGGATGCGGGGGTCGCGGCCCTGACGCGCGGAGCCGCCGGCCGAGTCGCCCTCGACGATGAAGACCTCGCACTCGCTGGGGTTGGTCGACTGGCAGTCCGACAGCTTGCCGGGCAGCCCGCCGCCACCGAGGAGGCCCTTGCGGGAGCGGGCCAGGTCGCGCGCCTTGCGTGCGGCGATCCTGGCGGAGGCGGCCGCCTGCGCCTTGCGCACGATGTCCTTGCCCTCGGCGGGGTTCTTCTCCAGCCAGTCGCCGAGCTGCTCGTTGACCAGCCGCTGCACGAAGCTCTTCGCCTCGGTGTTGCCGAGCTTGGTCTTGGTCTGACCCTCGAACTGAGGATCGCCGAGCTTGATCGAGATGATGGCGGTCAGGCCCTCGCGGACGTCGTCGCCGGAGACCCGGTCCTCCTTCTTCTTGATCAGGCTCCACTCCTCACCCCAGTTGTTGACCAAGGTGGTGAGGGCGGCGCGGAACCCCTCTTCGTGGGTGCCGCCCTCGTGGGTGTTGATCGTGTTGGCGAAGGTGTGCACCGACTCCTGGAACGAGGTGTTCCACTGCATCGCGATCTCCAGGCTCATGCCCTTGTCGGCCTGCTCGGCCTCGAAGGAGATGACGCTGGGGTTGGCCTTGTCCTTGCGCCGGTTGAGGTGCTCGACGTAGTCGATCAGGCCACGCTGGTAGCAGAACCGCTGCTCCAGCGCGTGGCCGTCGCCCTTGATCCCGTCGTGTCCGCCGTCGACCAGCTCGGAGACCGTGTCGTCGGCGACGGCCTCGGCGAGCAGCTCGGCCTGGGGACGCTCGTCACGGACGACGATCTCGAGACCCTTGTTGAGGAAGGCCATCTCGCGGATGCGGTGGGTGATCGTCTCGAGCGAGAACGTCGTGGTCTCGAAGATGTCGGCGCTGGGCCAGAAGGTGACCATGGTGCCGGTCTCCTCGTCGGGACCGAGCTCCTCCAGCTGCTCGAGCGGCCCGTCGGGCACGCCCAGGCTGAAGGTCTGGCGCCAGTGGTGTCCTCGGTTGCGTACGTCGACGTGGAGGGTGCTGCTCAGGGCGTTGACCACCGAGACACCCACGCCGTGCAGCCCGCCGGACACCTTGTAGCCGCCACCGCCGAACTTTCCGCCGGCGTGCAGCATCGTCAGCGCCATCGTCACCGCGGGCATGTCCTGACCGGGGGCGGTGTCGGTGGGGATGCCGCGGCCGTTGTCGCGGACCTCGATGGCTCCGTCGGCGCGCAGGGTGAGCACGATCCGGTCGCAGTGGCCGGCCAGGGCCTCGTCGACCGCGTTGTCGACGATCTCCCAGATCAGGTGGTGCAGGCCGCGCTCGCCGGTCGACCCGATGTACATCCCGGGCCGCTTGCGCACCGCCTCCAGGCCTTCGAGGACCTGGATCGCCGAGGCGTCGTACTTGCCGTCCTCGACCGCGTGCCCGCTGCCCGACGGAGCGAGGGCGGCGGCGGTCTCCGCCACCGTGTCCTCGGAGTGTGAGCCGGTCAGGTCGGGAGGGGTCGACGCGTCGGTCGATGGATCCCCCACGGGGGTGGGCTGGTCGGCCACGAGCCATCCTTTGCACTTGGGTCGTCCACCGGCGTTCGCCGGCCGGTCACGCGGGCTTCGCCCATGACGAAGGTCGACTCCTGGGGGGACTCGACCTCGCCCTCCAATATACCCGCCAGGGCGTGATTCGAGGCACGGCGACCCGACAGATGGGGGGATCGAGGCGAGGAAAGGTCGATTCTCGGCCTCACAACCCCCATAGGACGCGCTGCCGGGGGCCTCTCCGGGTCCCTGTACGTTCCCTGACCCCGCAGATCGACCCTGAGCGACGCCCCGCCACGGGGGCCGGGTCAGCCGTAGGTGTCGCGCGGACCGCGGCCACCGCGCACCGAGCGGAGCCCCTTCTTCCAGCTCGGCAGGTGCGGCCCCAACACCTCGACGAGAGTCACCGTGCCGTCGCCGAGCTCCTCGTTGAGCCGCCGCAGGGTGGTCGGTGCGAGCAGCTTCATCTGGGTGGCCCAGGCCGTGGAATCGGTGCGCACGACCAGGGTGCCGCCCTCGTCGGGACCGGTGCCGGGACGGAAGGCCTCCGGCCGGCAGTGCTGGGCGACGTCGCGACCGACGAGGTGGTCCCAGCGGCTGAAGACGCCGTGCACGCGCACGTCGGTGCCCCAGCCCTGGTCGGCGATCAGCCGACCGATGGTGTTGTCGAGGAGCTGCGGGTCGCGGTCGTCCGGATGCGCCCCCGAAGCGCTCGGGTCGGTACGCCGAGGGCGGCTGCCTCGGCGCAGCGGTGAGCGTCGCTTCGCAGCGCCGCCGGCACCCGCCAACCCGCGGGCGATGCTCCGGGCCAGGTCGAGCCCGGTGTCGTCGTGCGGCACCTGCTCCGGAGTCTGCTCCTGGGCGCGCTCCTGGGCGCGCTCCTGGGCGCGCTCCTCCGGTGCGGGAACCGGCTCGTCGGGGTGGTCAGTCGGCATGGACGGCCACCTGCCCGTCGACGACGTCGATGCGCCGGCCACGCAGCGCCTCGGGCACGTCGGCGGCGACCGCAGCGGTGACCAGCACCTGCTCGGCGCCGGCGACGAGCTCGGCGAGCCGTTCGCGGCGCTCGGCGTCCAGCTCGGCGAACACGTCGTCGAGGATGAGGATCGGGTCGTCGCCGTCGGAGCGGAGCAGGTCGTAGGAGGCCAACCGCAGCGCCAACGCGAACGACCAGGACTCCCCGTGGGAGGCGTAGCCCTTCACCGGCAGCGGTCCCAGCGCCAGCACCAGCTCGTCGCGGTGCGGCCCGACGAGGCTGACCCCTCGTTGGACCTCCTCGGCACGGCGCCGCTCGAGCTCGAGGAGGAACGCGTCGCGCAGCGTCTCGCGGTGGTGGCCAGCGTCGTGGTCGGCTGGGGGAAGGTTGAAGGACGGCCTGTAGACCAGCGACGCATCGTGACCGGCCGCGTCGCCGTCGAACCCCGGGTGAGCCGGCGACGAACCCTCGCGGAGCGCGACCGTCTCGTAGGCGCGGCCCACCAGCGGTTCCAGGTCGGCGACCAGGGCCAGGCGCGCGGCGAGCAGCTCGGTGCCGACGGTCGCCAGCTGCTGGTTCCAGACCTCCAGCGTGCTGGCGAAGTGCTCGTCGGGCGCCCGGCGGCCTCGGTCGCGCGCCGTCTTGAGCAGGGCGTTGCGCTGGCGCAGCACCCGGTCGTAGTCCGCCCGGATCCCCGCGTAGCGCGGCGCTCGCTGCACCAGGAGGTCGTCGAGGAACCGGCGCCGGTCGGAGGGATCGCCCTTGACCAGGGTCAGGTCCTCGGGGCTGAACAGCACCGTGCGGACCAGTCCGAGCATGTCGCGCGAGCGGGGGAGGGGGGACTTGTTGATCCGCGCCCGGTTGGACCTGCCGGGGTTGATCTCCACCTCCAGCAGCGCCTCCCGCCCGTCGCGCACGACGGCCACGCGGATCACCGCCTGCTCGGCGCCCAGCCGCACCAGCGGGGCGTCACTGGCCACGCGGTGGGAGGACAGCCGGGCGACGTAGTCGACCGCCTCGACCAGGTTGGTCTTGCCCTGACCGTTGCGGCCCACGAACCAGGTGACGCCGGGCGCGAGGACGACCTCCGCGGCGGCGTACGACCGGAAGTCGTGCAAGGAGAGGCGGACGACGTGCACGGGGGAGTGGCCGTCGCCCTCAGGCGTCGCCGCCGGGAGGGGCGCTGGTCCTGGTGGCGTGGCCACCGAACTGGTTGCGCATCGCGGCGACCGCCTTCATCGCAGGACTGTCGTCCTGGCGGGAGACGAAGCGGGCATAGAGGGCGGCGGTGATCGCGGGGGTGGCGACGGCGTTCTCGATGCCCGCCTCGACGGTCCACCGGCCCTCGCCCGAGTCGTCGGCGTAGCCACTGATCTTGCTCAGGCCCTCGTCCTCGTCGAGGGCGGCGACGAGCAGGTCGAGCAGCCAGGAGCGGATGACGGTTCCCTCACGCCAGGAGCGCATCACCTCGGTCACGTTGTCGACCATGTCGACGGCTCCGAGCAGCTCCCAACCCTCGGCGTAGGCCTGCATGACGGCGTACTCGATGCCGTTGTGCACCATCTTGGAGAAGTGCCCGGCGCCCACCTTGCCGGCGTGCACCCACCCGAACTCGCCCTCGGGCTTGAGGGCGTCGAAGATCGGCCGGACCAGCTCGACGTGCTCCGGCGCCCCGCCGGCCATCAGGGCGTAGCCGTTCTCCAGGCCCCAGACACCGCCGGAGACACCGCAGTCGACGAAGCCGATGCCCTTGGCGCCCAGCTGCTCGCCGTGACGCAGGTCGTCGGTCCAGCGGGAGTTGCCGCCGTCGATGACGACGTCGCCCTCGGAGAGCAGACCCTCGAGCTCGGTGACCGTGTCGCGGGTCGGTTCACCCGCGGGGACCATCACCCACACGACCTTGGGGGACGGGAGCGCCTCGACGAGGGCCGCGAGGCTGTCGACATCGCTGACGTCGGGGTTGCGGTCGAAGCCGACCACCGTGTGGCCTGCGCGGCGAATCCGCTCACGCATGTTGCCGCCCATCTTGCCGAGTCCGATGAGGCCGATCTCCATGGTGCTCCTCCCGCTGGGTCTGGTCCGCCGAGCCTACGCCCGGGTCCACGCCGGGTGGTGCGGGGCGTCAGGAGAGCAGGCGGCGAGGCATCAGGAGGTAGCGGAAGGCCAGGTCGGCCTCTCCCTCCATGCCGTCGACACCCACCATGACGGCCGGCTTGGATGCCTGGGTGAACGCCAGCTCGACCACCGGCGCCTCCAGGGCGGTGAGCCCGTCGAGCAGGAACTGCGGGTTGAATCCGGTGGTGATGTCGGCGCCCTTGACCTCGGCATCGATCTGCTCGGTGGCCAACGCCTCGTCGCCGCTGCCGGCATCGAGGGTCAGCTGGCCGGCGCTGAACGCGAGCTGGACGGCGGTGTTGCGCTCGGCGACCAGCGAGACCCGCTTGACCGCCTCGACCAGGGTGGCCCGGTCGACGCGCGCGATCGTCTGCTGCTCGCTGGGGAACAGCGTGCGGACCTTCGGGAACTCCCCGTCGAGAAGCCGCGTGGTGGTGCGTCGTACGCCGCCGCCGGCCGCGCCCTCGAAGCCGATGATGCCCTCACCCGCACCCGAGGCCGCCCCGGCCATCGACAGCGCGATCGTCACCTCGGCGCCGGCGGTGAGCGACTTGGCGGTGTCGGCGAGCACCTTGGCCGGCACCAGGGCCGCGGTGCTGACGTCGGTGGAGCCGGGGTCCCAGCCCAGCTCGCGCAGCGAGAGCCGGAACCGGTCGGTGGCCAGCAGGGCCAGCTCGGAGCCGTCGATCTCGATCCTGACACCGGTCAGCACGGGGAGCATGTCGTCACGGCCGGCGGCCGTCACTGCCTGGGCCACCGCCGCGGCGAACAGGTCGCTGCGCACGGTGCCGGTGGCCTGCGGCATGTCGGGCAGCGTCGGGTACTCCTCGACCGGCATGGTCTGCAGGCTGAACCGGGCGCTGCCGCAGACCAGGGACACCTTGGCGCCCTCGATGGTCATCTCCACCGGCTTGGCAGGCAGGCTCCGGCAGATGTCGGCGAGCAGCCGGCCGGAGACGAGCGCGGTGCCCTCCTCGGTGACGTCGGCCGGCACGGTGGCACGCGCCGACGTCTCGTAGTCGAACGTGCTCAGCCGCAGACCGTCGCCCGTGGTCTCGATCAGCAGGCCGGCGAGCACCGGCGCACTGGGACGGACGGGCAGGCTGCGGGCGGCCCAGGCGACGGCGTCGGCCAGGACGTCGCGCTCGACGCGGAACTTCACGAGTGATCGCCTCCTGCAAGGACAACGGCCGGGCCGGGGCCCGGCGCGGGCTCCTGGCTGCGCACGGCACCACGGGGGCACCGAGCCAGGGGTGAGCATCCTGCCACGCCCGGGGAGCGCCGCACAGCGGGAGTCCTGAAGATGTCGTTCCGCACCAGGCTGGAGCGGCGGGTTGTCCCCAGATCGGGCCGGGTCCAGACGTTGCCGGAGATCTGATCCATGTCTGGTCTCATCGTGTTCACAGGCACGGTGGATACTGTGGATAACCACTCTTTGTGCAGGTCAGCACCCGAATTGTTGTTCCGTCGGGGTGTGGACGACCGGTGGACGAGTAACGGGTGCCTGTGGTTCGTCGGCGACGACGCACCGGCGTGCACCTGCTTGTCCACACCCCGTGCACGGGCGAATGACATTTCCGCACAACGCACTCCCCAGGTCGCGCTCGAGCCTCGCGTCACGACTGACGGGCCTGCTGCTTGATCCGGTTGGTCAGCTCGGTGACCTGGTTGTAGACCGAGCGTCGCTCGGCGAGCAGGGTGCGGATCTTCTTGTCGGCGTGCATCACGGTGGTGTGGTCGCGTCCACCGAACTGCTGTCCGATCTTGGGCAGGGACAGGTCCGTCAGCTCACGGCACAGGTACATCGCGATCTGCCGCCCGGTCACCAGGACCCGGCTCCGGCTCGCTCCGCACAGGTCGTCGATGGACAGACCGAAGTAGGCGGCCGTCTGGGCGATGATCAGGGCGGCGCTGATCTCGGGCTCGCCGCCCTCGGGGATCAGGTCCTTCAGCACGATCTCGGCCAGGGTCAGGTCGACGGGCTGGCGGTTGAGGCTGGCGAAGGCGGTGACCCGGATCAGGGCGCCCTCGAGCTCGCGGATGTTGGTCTGGATCTTGCTGGCGATGAACTCCAGGACGTCGGGCGGCGCCGTCATCCGCTCGGTCGCGGCCTTCTTGCGCAGGATCGCGATCCGGGTCTCCAGGTCGGGCGGCTGCACGTCGGTGATCAGACCCCACTCGAACCGGTTGCGGAGCCGGTCCTCGAGCGCCTCGAGCCGCTTGGGGGCACGGTCGGAGGTGATCACGATCTGCTTGTTGGCGTTGTGGAGCGTGTTGAAGGTGTGGAAGAACTCCTCCTGCGTCTGGATCTTCCCCTCGAGGAACTGGATGTCGTCGATCAGCAGCACGTCGACGTCGCGGTAGCGCCGCTGGAACATCGCGGCCTTGTCGTCGCGGATCGCGTTGATGAACTCGTTGGTGAACTCCTCGGAGCTGACGTAACGGACCCGGGCGCCGTTGAACAGGCTGCGGACGTAGTGGCCGATGGCGTGCAGCAGGTGGGTCTTGCCCAGGCCCGAGTCGCCGTAGATCAGCAACGGGTTGTACGCCTTGCCGGGTGCCTCGGCGACGGCGACCGCGGCGGCGTGGGCGAAGCGGTTGGACGAGCCGATCACGAAGGTCTCGAAGACGTACTTGGGGTTGAGCCGGGTCTCCAGGGCGGTGCCGCTGTGCTTGGTCGACGGAGGGGCGCCGAAGGGCGTGGGGACCTCGAGGGGATTTGTCGACAAGTCGATGGATGGATTTATCGACGCGTGACCGACCGAGCCCTGGTCGCCGTCGTCGAAACGCGGCTCGCCCGTCGGGCGGCCGGAGATCGGATCGGCTCCGCCGCCGGACCCCTCCAGCTCGGGGTCGACCGTGACCGCGATCCGCACCTGGGTGCCGAAGGCATGGCCGAGGGCGTCCTCGAGGCGGGTCCGCAGCCGGCCCTCGAGCTGGTTGCGGGTGAACTCGTCGGCCACCGCGACGATCGCGGTGTGCTCGTGCAGCGTCACCGGTCGGCTCGCCGCCAGCCAGGCTCGTTGGCTGGGCGGGAGGTCGTCGATCAGCGTGCGCCAGACGGTCCCGAGATCCGCCGCGGCGGTCGTCCCGCCGGAGCCGTCGGATCGGGTGGATGAGTCGTCCACGAGGGGGCCTCCCCAGTTCGGTTTCCTAGTGGTCCACACCTTTGTCCACAGGTTGTGCATCCGGGCCCGATGAGGGCGGTGCCGGGCCGAGGCCGGTGTGAGCGCGCCGCACGCGAATGATCCGGCACGCGTGAGGAGACATGCGGCACCGGGTCGCGGGGCGTCCACCGTGGGGAACTCGGGACCCCGCACGCTAACAAGGCGGCAGCCTGTGGATCAACCCGTTGTCCACAGGGGCTGGACCGGCGAACGACGGTCGGTTTGACCGGTTCACGGGCCACCCGTACCGTTGGGAGGTCGAACCGGATCGACCGGTGCCGCATGCCCACGTCCCCGCCGTCCCCGTAGGGCCCCCGTTCACGCGGTGGCCGGGGGTGCGCAGGCGTTCCTCGCGGGTGAGCGGTGCGGTCGAGGACCGTGTTCGGCCGCGGTGACTGTAGCCCACGTGGTGGTGACCGCAGACCTGACCACTCCCGACATTTCGGAGACAAGCTCGTGAGCAAGCGCACGTACCAGCCGAACAACCGTCGCCGTCACAAGGTCCACGGCTTCCGCCTGCGGATGCGCACCCGGGCGGGGCGCAGCATCCTCTCGGCGCGCCGCCGCAAGGGCCGCAAGGCCCTGTCGGTCTGACGCCGGACTGAGCTGTCGACCGTGCTGCCCGACCGGTGCTGACCCGGGCCCAGCGGCTCACCGTGAGCGCTGAGTTCGCCCGGGCGGTCAGGCACGGGCAGCGGTCCGGCACCCGGACCCTCGTGGTCCACCTGGTGATCCCCCCTCCTGCGAGCCCCGGGCCGAGTCCTGACCCGAGCCCGAGCAGGGAGCCGGCCGAGGCAGTCGTCGGTTTTGTGGTGAGCAAGGCGGTCGGTGGTGCGGTGGTCCGCAACCAGGTGAAGCGCCGGCTCCGGCATCTCGCCCGGGAGCGACTCACGTCGCTGCCGGGCGGTTCTGTGCTGGTGGTCCGGGCGCTCCCGGCGGCCGCAGCGGCCACCTCCGGTGAGCTCGCGGCCGACCTGGACCGGGCTCTCGAGCGGGCGCTCTTCCGGAGCGCGGAACGATCCGGTGCGGGAGCGACACCGTGAAGTACCTGCTCATCGGCTTCCTGAAGGCGTACCGGCTGCTGATCAGCCCGCTGTACGGCCAGGTCTGCCGCTACCACCCTTCCTGCTCGGCCTACGCCCTGGAGGCGGTGACCCGGCATGGCAGCATGCGCGGGTCCTGGCTCGCGGTCCGCCGGCTCACCCGTTGCCACCCGTGGGCCGCCGGGGGCTACGACCCCGTCCCGCCCACGTCCACCCCGAATCAGGGAGCCTGAGTGATCGAGTTCTTCCAAGACGTCGGCGGTTTCATCATGACGCCGCTGTACTACGCGACGTCGTTCGTGCTGCTGGCCTTCCACCGCCTCTTCGGTGACCTGTTCGGCCCGGCCAGCGGGGTCGCCTGGGTGTTCTCGATCATCGGGCTCACGCTGGTGATCCGGGCGGCGCTGATCCCGTTGTTCGTCAAGCAGATCAAGTCCAGCCGCAACATGCAGCTGATCCAGCCCAAGGTGCGGGAGCTGCAGAAGAAGTACGGCCACGACCGGGAGCGTCTCGCCCAGGAGACGATGAAGCTCTACAAGGACACCGGGACCAACCCGTTCGCGTCCTGCCTGCCGATCCTGTTGCAGATGCCGATCTTCCTGTCGCTGTTCCGGCTGATCGACCAGGCCGCGAAGGATCCGGCCAGCGAGCGCGGCTTCATGACCGAGACGCTCAACGAGCAGTTCGGCTCGTCGGTCTTCCTGGGCGCGAAGGTCTCCGACACCTTCATCGGCACGGACATGTTCAGCGTGCGGATCGTCGCCGCCGTGCTGGTCGTGCTGATGACCGCGACCACCTTCCTCACCCAGCGTCAGCTGATGAGCAAGAACATGCCGGCGGACGCCCTCTCCGGTCCCTATGCCCAGCAGCAGAAGATGCTGCTCTACGTGCTGCCGTTGGTCTTCGCCGTCGGTGGCATCGCCTTCCCGATCGGGGTGCTCTTCTACTGGACCACCTCGAACCTGTGGACGATGTCCCAGCAGTTCTACGTGATCCGGAACAACCCGGCCCCGGGGACACCCGCCCAGGCGGCCAAGGACGAGCGCGACATCCGCAAGGCGGAGCGCAGGGCCGAACGCAAGGGCCTGCCGGCTCCCGAGGCCGCACCGGAGCCCGAGGTGCCCGAGGAGACGCCACCACCGCCCGCGCCGCGTCAGCAGCCCAGGA
Source organism: uncultured Actinomycetota bacterium (assembly GCA_963834315.1). Lineage (GTDB taxonomy): Bacteria > Actinomycetota > Actinomycetes > Propionibacteriales > Nocardioidaceae > Nocardioides_B. Next base: position 203,270 of record CAWIAY010000010.1, read on the forward strand.
AGCAGTCCCGCAGCCAGCGCAAGAAGCAGGGGCCACCCCAACGCAAGCCGGACGAACCCGGGAACGACCCGGACCCCGAAGCCGGTACCGCGGGCGCCTGACGCCGCGCACCCCCCGACCTGACCCAGCACGAGGAGATGCCGTCCCATGAGCGAGAGCCAGACCGACCAGAGCGAACTGAACAGCGAGACCGACCGCGTCGACGTCGTGGACGCGGAGACGTCCGCAGAAGCCGCCCCGCCCTCGGAGGGTGCCACGGACGACGCCGGTGACGAGATGTCCGAGGACGAACCCTCGGACCTGCACGCCGAGCTCGAGAACGAGGGCGACATCGCCGCGGACTACCTCGAGGAGCTCCTCGACATCGCGGACCTCGACGGGGACCTCGACATGGACGTGGAGGGGGATCGCGCCTCGGTGTCCATCGTCGGCGCGGACCTCGACCAGCTGGTCGGGCGGGATGGCGAGGTCCTCGAGGCCCTCCAGGAGCTGACCCGGCTGGCCGTCTACCGCGAGACCGGCGAGCGCTCACGGCTGATGCTCGACATCGGCGGTCACCGTGCCGATAAGCGCGCCCGGCTGGAGAAGCTGGCCGCGGAGACGGTCGATGTGGTCAAGGAGACCGGCGAGAGGCAGGCACTGAAGGCGATGTCGCCCTTCGAGCGCAAGGTGGTGCACGACGCGGTCGCCGCCGCTGGACTCTCCTCGGAGTCCGAGGGTGTCGAGCCGCGACGGTACGTCGTCGTGCTCCCCGAATGACACAGCGGCTGATCTCGTGAGCGATGTTTCACGTGAAACACCCCCCGCCCCTCCGGCTCCGGCCGAGGCGCGGGGGGTGTTTGCTGAGACCCTTCCCCAGGCCGAGCAGTTCGCAGCCATGCTCGCGCACGACGGTGTCGTGCGAGGACTGATCGGGCCCCGCGAGACGCCGCGGTTGTGGGAGCGGCACCTCCTGAACTGTGCCGTCCTCGGGGAGGCCGTGCCGCAGGGGGCGGCCGTCTGCGACATCGGCAGCGGCGCCGGGCTCCCGGGGCTGGTCCTGGCGATCGCGCGACCGGACCTCCGGATCTGCCTCGTCGAGCCGTTGCTCCGGCGCACGACCTTCCTGGAGGAGGCCGTGCACAGGCTCGGACTCGAGCAGGTCGAGGTGATCCGCGCACGGGCCGAGGAGATGCACGGCTCCCGGACGTTCGACGTGGTGACCTCCCGTGCCGTGGCGCCGCTGCCGAAGCTCGCGCGCTGGTCGCTGCCCCTGGTGAAGCAGGGTGGGTGGCTGGTGGCGATGAAGGGAGCCTCGGCCGAGGCGGAGGTGGCGGACGCGCGGTCGCTCCTCTCGGAGCTGGGCGCCGGGGCTGTCGCGGTGCAGCGGCTCGGTGCGGGGGTGGTTGATCCACCGACGACGATCATCCGGGTGGAAGCCACCCGTGCCTCCCGCGTAGGTTAGGACCCTCATGCCCCCGGGCTTCCTCCCGGTGCGGGCAGCTCTCGTTGGAAAGGCCTCCGCGTGACCCAGGCGATCTCGACCCTGGCCGGTCTCGGCTGGCCAGGTGGGGATGACGTGCAGTCGGTGGCCCCGCGCGGAGCCGGACCGGGCGCGGACGCACCCCAGGAGTCGCGACGGACCGTTCCCGCGCTCGGATGGCCGAGATACCCACAGAATCCACAACCCCATCCACAACGGGTGGTCACCCCGCCCGCGGAGGTTTCACGTGAAACAACGTCGCCTCCGGTTTCACGTGAAACATCACCGTCCCCAGTCAGGGAGGACCCTGTGACCAACCCCCAGAAGCCGGCAGCGGCTCCCTCCCGGTTCGGACCACATCCCGCGCCGGGCGCGCCGTACCGCACCGCCGCCGACTTCGTGGCCGCCGGATCCGCGATCGACGACTCCACGCCCCTCGCGCGTTCGGTGGAGCAGGAGCTGCTGGTCCGCGAGGGCCTGCGACTTCGCGGCCCGTTGCCACGTCCGAACCGCACGCGGGTCATGGTGGTGGCCAACCAGAAGGGTGGCGTCGGCAAGACGACCACCACGGTGAACATGGCGGCGGCGTTGGCTCAGGGCGGGTTGCGGGTGTTGGTGGTGGACCTGGATCCCCAGGGCAACGCCTCGACGGCCCTGTCGATCGACCACCACCGCGGCACGCCGTCGACGTACGACGCGGTCGTGGACGGGGTGCCGCTCACCGAGATCGTCCAGGAGAGCCCCGAGGTCAGCGGCCTGTTCGTGGTGCCGGCGACCATCGACCTGGCGGGTGCCGAGATCGAGCTGGTCAGCATGGTGGCCCGCGAGTCCCGGCTCCGCAGGGCGCTGGAGGCGCATCCGCTGATCTTCGGCGAGGGGGAGGACCGGTTCGACTATGTCCTGATCGACTGCCCACCCTCGCTGGGGCTGCTCACCTTGAATGCCCTGGTCGCGGGTGAGGAGATGCTGATCCCGATCCAGGCCGAGTACTACGCGCTGGAGGGACTGGGTCAGCTGCTGGAGACCGTCGAGATGGTCAAGGCGCACCTCAACCAGACTCTCGAGGTGTCCACGATCGTGCTCACGATGTATGACGCCCGGACGCGCCTCTCGGCCGGAGTGGCCGACGAGGTGCGCAGTCACTTCGGCGGCCAGGTCCTGCGCACCGCGATCCCCCGGTCGGTGCGGATCTCGGAGGCGCCCAGCTATGGCCAGACGGTGATGACCTACGACCCCGGTTCCCCGGGCGCGCTCAGCTATCTGGAGGCTGCGCGTGAGATGGCCCTCGCGGTGGACGACGAAGGAGTGCGATGACCCAGAAGCCCCCGCAGCGACGTGGACTCGGCCGTGGGCTGGGCTCGTTGATCCCGACGGCTCCACGGGAGGAGGGTGTCGAGCCGCCCGGCGAGGCGCTCGCGAACGGGTCGCCGGACGGGTCGAGTGCGCCGGCCGGTGACTGGGCGGCCCCCGCCGCGCCGAGCTCGGAGGGGACCGGCCCCGCGCGGGTGACGGATCCGACCAGCGGGCTGGCCCCGGTGGCCGGTGCCTACTTCGCCGAGCTGCCGGTGACCTCGATCACACCGAACCCGCGCCAGCCACGCCAGGTCTTCGACGAGGACGCGATGGCCGAGCTGGTGCACTCGGTGACCGAGGTGGGCCTGCTGCAGCCCGTGGTGGTGCGCTCACTGGGTGAGGACCGCTACGAGCTGATCATGGGTGAGCGCCGCTGGCGTGCCACCCAACAGGCCGGGATGGACTCCATCCCCGCCATCGTGCGCGAGACCGGGGATGACGACCTGCTCCGGGACGCGTTGCTGGAGAACCTGCACCGCTCCCAGCTCAACCCCCTCGAGGAGGCCGCCGCCTACCAGCAGCTGCTCGACGACTTCGGGTGCACCCACGACGAGCTGGCCAGCCGGATCGGACGGAGCAGGCCGCAGATCAGCAACACGATCCGGCTCCTCCGGCTCTCCCCGGCCGTCCAGCGCCGGGTTGCCGCCGGGGTCCTCTCCGCAGGCCACGCCCGGGCGTTGCTCACGGTCGAGAACCCCGACATCCAAGATCGCCTGGCCGGACGCGTGGTCGCCGAAGGCATCTCGGTGCGGGCCCTGGAGGAGATCGTCACGGTCGGTGACCTGGGCTCCGGCACCAAGCCTTCGGCCCGCCGCAACAAGCCGACGGCGCCGGCCCTGGCGGACCTGGCCGAGCGGCTCTCCGACCGGCTGGAGACCAGGGTCAAGGTCGACCTGGGGCGATCCAAGGGCAAGATCACCGTGGAGTTCGCCTCGATCCCGGACCTCGAGCGGATCGTCGCGATCATGGACCCAGAACGCGGGTCAGCAAGTAGCTAGATCGATTTGTCGACAAAGCGACATGTCGATCCGTCGACCCGGTGGATAACCCTCGCAACGGTAAAACCGCAGGTCACAGGCTCGCCAGCTGTGCGAGGAGCTCCTGCTCGACCGCGGGAGAGAGCCCGGCCCGCCGGCTCCGGAGGAGTCCTTGCGCGCGCTCCCAGGCGAGCGAGTCGGCCACGATCCGGGCCAGCGGACGGTGCTCGAGCCCGGCGGCGCCCGCTGCGCGGGTGTCCCTGGTCATGAATCCGGCGTACTCCGGTCGGGGGAGCCACAGCGGCAGCGAGTCCGTCCCCATCCAGGGCTTCACCCCGACCTCCTGGAGCCAGGCGTCAGTCGCCTCGACGAGCCCGGTCGGGGGCGACGCTGCCTCGGCGCAGACCTCGAACAGGCTGCCGAGCGTCGTCGGCGGACCCATGGCGTTGAGCACGCCGCCGACGCGCTCCTGCGCGCAGCGGAGCAACCAGACCACGAGGTCCCCGACGTCGATCACCTGGAGAGGGTGGTCGCGGGGAGGGAGCAGGATCGGCTCCCCGTCGTCGGCCCGCGCGAACCGGCCGGGCCAGTAGCCGAACCGGTCGCTGCGGTCGCCGGCGCCCACGATGAGTCCGGACCGGACGACCAGGGCGTCTGGGCGAGCGGCCAGCACCGCGCGCTCGCAGGCGACCTTGGCGGCGCCGTACTCCTCCTCGGGGGCGAGCCCTTCCCCCGCCCACGGCTCGTGGAGGGGAGCCGACTCGTCCTGGCCGGGCGTGCCGTCGTCGGCGTAGACGCTGCAGGTGGAGACGAAGATCCAATGCCTCGCCCGGTCGGCGAGCCCCTCGAGCGCGCCCCGGACGTGCAGCGGCTGACGGGCAAGGTCGAGGACCACGTCCCAGTCACGGTTCGCGACCCCGCCGTACGCCGCCGAGGGGTCGTCGCGGTCGGCCCGCACCCAGGCAACCTCCGCGGGGGTGGGGCCGGAGACGCCGCGTGCCAGGGCGGTGACGGCGTGGCCGCCGGCCCGGGCGTGCCGGGCGAAGGCACCGCCGAGCCAGGAGGTGCCGCCGAGGACGAGGACGGAGAGCGGATTCGACATGCCGGCAGCAGAGCACGACCGGCGAAACCCCCGCCAGTGCGGTTCACCCAGGGCTGAACGTCGGCTCAGACCTCGGCGGGGCCGTTCTTGCGTGCGGCCCGACGCTTCTCGGCGCGGACGCGCCGCTCCTCGTTGTCGAGGCTGGTCGCCTCCTCGGGGGTGGGGGCGGAGCCGCCGTGGGAGGCAGGCAGCCACCACGAGCCAGGCGGCTGCTCGGCCGCGGGATAGCTGCGGATGGTCTCCTCGAGCATCGTCGCCATCCTCGAGCGCAGCTCGGCGGTCTCGGCGGCGGCATCGGTGCCGGTGGGGTGCATCGGGCTGCCGACACGGATCGAGATGGTCTTCCCACGGGAGAAGTCGCGCTCGTGGTCCTTGGTCATCATCCGCTGGGTGCCCCACAGGATCACCGGGATCAGGGGCACCCCGGCCTCGGCGGCAAGCCTCACCGCGCCGGTCTTGATCGACTTCACCTCGAACGACCGCGAGATCGTCGCCTCGGGGAAGATCCCGACGATCTCGCCGTCGCGCAGGTAGCGCACAGCCACCTCGTAGGACGCCAGGCCGTCGGCGCGGTCGACGTTGATGTGGTGCAGGGACCGCATCAACGGGCCGGCCAGCTTGTGGTCGAACAGCTCCCGCTTGGCCATGAACCGGACCAGCCGGCGCGACGGGTGGGCGGCATAGCCCCCCAGGACGAAGTCGACGTAGGAGATGTGGTTGTAGACCAGCAACGCGCCACCGGTGCGGGGGACGTTCTCGGTGCCGGTCATGTCGAAGTGCAGCCCCATCGCCCGGAAGCCGAGCTTGGCGGTCGCGATGATCGGCGGGTAGGTGATGTCGCGCATCCCGCGATCCTCGCAGTCAGGCGGTGGTGTGGTCGAGGGGCACGCCCGAGGCGGACATGGCGGCACGCACCAGGTCGGCCATCAGCGCGCCGAGCTCGAGGCCGGCGGCCTGCACGGACAATGGCACCGTGGAGGTCTCGGTCAGCCCGGGGGCGACATTGACCTCGAGGAACCACACGGTCCCCTCGGCGTCGATGATCAGGTCACTGCGGGAGAGGTGCCGCAACCCGAGCGCCTCGTGGGCGGCGACCGCGACCCGGGCGCACTCGGCGGCCAGGGCGTCGTCGAGCTCGGCGGGGACCACGAACTCGGTGCTGCCGGCGGTGTAGCGCGCGGAGTAGTCGTAGATCCCGCCGTCGGGCTGGATCGCGACCGCGGGGAGGGCTCGAGCCCCCTCCCCGGTGTCGATGACCGGCACCGCGACCTCGATCCCGTCGACGAACCGCTCCACCAGGGCGGTGTCGCCGTAGGCGAAGGCATCGACCATCGCGCCCGGCAGGGCATCGGCGGTCCGCACCACCGAGCAACCCAGGGCTGAGCCGCCCTTCGCCGGCTTGACGAACAGCGGCAGACCGGCGGCCTCGACCAGGGCGGCCATCACCGCCGCGGCGCCCAGCTCGCGGAACGTCTCCTGGGGCAGGGTGACGGAGTCCGGCGTGTGCAGCCCGCATCCGGTGGCCACCACCTTGGCGACCGGCTTGTCGAAGGCCACCCGGGAGGCGGCCGGTCCGGCCCCGACGTAGGGGACCCCGACGAGCTCGAGGATCTCCCGCAAGGCACCGTCCTCACCGGTCTCCCCGTGCAGGAGCGGGATGACGCAGTCGGGGGTGTGCTCGCGCAGCCAGGGCAGCAGCCCGGCGTCGACGTCGCGCTCGTCGACCTCGAGACCCGCGTCGCGCAGCGCTTCAGCGACGCGACGGCCCGAACGCAGGGACACATCCCGCTCGTGGGACAGTCCGCCGGCCAGGACGAGGACTCGAGTGCTCACGCGTGGGCTCCTAGCTGAGGTTCGTGTGGGGAGCTTCGTAGCCGCGGTGAAGGCCGCGGGCGGTGGCGCCGAACGTCTCACGCAGCTCGAGCTCGTCCTCGATCACACCCGTGAGACGGCGTACGCCCTCACGGATCCGCTCCGGCGTGGGGTAGCAGTAGGAGAGCCGCATGCTCTGCGCTCCGTAGCCGTCGGCGAAGAATGCCGTGCCGGGCACGTAGGCGACCCGGGCCGTGACCGCCCGGGGCAGCATCGCCTTCGAGTCGAGCCCGTCGGGCAGCGTCACCCAGACGTAGAACCCCCCGCCGGGCACGTTCCAGCGGGCAGCCGCCGGCATCAGGTCGTCAAGGGACTCGATCATCGCGTCGCGACGCTCCCGGTACATCTCGCGGAAGGCCTTGACCTGGCCGAACCAGTCGTGGTTGGTCAGGTACGCCGAGACCGCCATCTGGGAGAACGCCGGCGGGCACAGCGTCGCCGACTCCTGCGCGAGCACCAGCTTCTCGCGGACGGCGTGCGGAGCGAGCACCCAGCCCACCCGGAACCCGGGTGCGAAGGTCTTGGAGAACGACCCGAGGTAGATCACCCCGTCGGACTCGTCGGCACGCATCGCCCGGATCGGCTCGCCGTCGAAGCCGAGCAGGCCGTACGGGTTGTCCTCCAGCACCAGCACGTCTGCCTCGGCGCAGATCTCGAGGATCTCGGTGCGCCGGGCCGCGCTCAGCGTCACTCCGGCGGGGTTGTGGTAGTTCGGGATCGTGTAGAGGAACTTGATCCGGCGGCCCTGGGCCTGCACCGTCGCGATCGCCTCGCGCAGCGCCGAGGGAACCAGTCCCTCGCCGTCCATCTCGACGTGCACCACGTCGGTCTCGTAGGCCCGGAAGACGCCGAGGGCACCGACGTAGGACGGCGCCTCGCAGATGACCACGTCGCCGGGGTCGCAGAAGATCCGGGTGACCAGGTCGACGGCCTGCTGCGAGCCGACCGTGACCACCACGTCGTCCGGGTGTGCCTCGATCCCCTCCAGGCGCATCACGTCACAGATCTGCTCACGCAGCGTCGGGTCGCCCTGTCCGGAGCTGTACTGCATCGCGGTCGCCCCGTTGCGCTCGACGAGCTCGTTGATCGCCTGGGCGACGACGTCGAGCGGCAGGCCGGAGATGTTGGGCATCCCGCCGGCGAGGGAGACCACCTCGGGACGGCTGGCCACCGAGAAGAGCGCCCGGATCTCCGAGGCCGTCATCTCCTTGGTGCGTGCGGCATAGCGGTCGACGTAGTTGTCGAGTCGGGTCGTTCCGGAGCCGCGCGGGCTCACTTCGCGTGCCATGTCCCTCCTGACTCCTCACCTCTAGGATGAAGCATCTCCCGGGAAGCCGTAGGACAGGGGCCACGACATGGGACTTCCACTCGCTCGTCCGGGCCGCCAGCTCGCCCGTCTCACCCTCGACACCCTGGCCGACCTCCCCGAGGACGTCCGGTCCTGCCTGTTCTGGGAGCTCGACCCGGTCCGCCGTGAGCGCGCGGTCAAGGCCGGGGCGGCACAGAACGAGAAGGAGGCGTGGCTCTCCCAGGTGCTGCTGGAGTGGGGTTCGTGCGGCCGGGTGGCCTACGTCGACGACATCGCGGTCGGCTTCGTGGCGTTCGCCCCGGCGTCGTACCTCCCGGGCGCGGAAGCGCTCCCCACAGCGCCGGTCAGCGAGGACGCGGTGCTGCTGTCGACGGCGCTGGTGCTGCCCGGCTACGCCGGTGGAGGGATCGGCCGGATGCTGATGCAGAGCGTGGTGCGCGACCTGATCAACCGCGGCGGGATCCGCGCGGTCGAGGCCTTCGGCGACACCCGAGCGGCCCGGCAGGGCGGCGTCCACCACCACTCGTGCGTGCTGCCGGCCGACTACCTGCTGCGGGTCGGCTTCAAGACCCAGCGGGCGCATCCGCGCTATCCCCGGATGCGACTCGAGGTGAAGTCGGCTGTGACCTGGCGCAGCGAGGTGGAGACGGCCCTGGAGAAGCTGTTGGGCGCGGTCCGTCCCGGACGGGTTCCCGCGCCTGCGGCCGAGCGGCACAGCCGCAACGGCCGCTGAGTCCCGGTCGGTCCCCTGCTCGTTGCCGCGATGCACCGGCCGCGTGGCGGCCCGCCGGCCTCTCAGGGTTCCCCGAGCAACCTGGCGGTTCCCCGAGGGAGTTCGCTGTGGGGAGGTGATGATTACCACGGGACCGTGGTAATCCCCGGACGGGAAGTCACCCCAGCACGGCGGCCCGGAGCTCATCGAGGCGGAGCAGCCCGGTGCGGGTGTCGGTCTCGGGGGAGAGGTACATCCGCTGGACGGCGACGACGACGGCTTCGGCGACCACGTCCCGGAAGGCGGGGTCGGCCAGTCGGGCGGCGTCACCGGGGTTGGTGAGGTAGCCGACGTCGATGCGGACCGCCGGCATCGTCGTGCGACGCAGCAGGTCCCAGGTCTTGGCGTGGGACCGCAGGTCGACCAGGTCGGTGCGGGCCACGATCTCGCGCTGCACCAGGCTGGCGAAGCGCTCGCCGGCAGAGGACCAGGCCCCATGGGAGTCGAGGCCGAAGAAGTACGTCGACACGCCGGCGGCGTCGACGTTGACCGAGGCGTCGACCTGCAACGAGATGCACAGGTTGGCCTGGGTGCGGTTGGCGAACTCGGCCCGCTCGACCTCCGCGGCTTCGTCTGCGCCGGCCCGCTTGGTCAGGTAGGCCTGCACGCCGGTGGCGACCAGCCGCCCCTCGACCCGCTTGGCGAGGTCGGAGATGATCGCCTCCGCCTCGACGGCACGGTCCGCGTCGAGCTCGGCGGGCATCCGCGCCACGCAGGGGTCGATCACCACGATCTTGCCGGTCAGCTGCGGGCCGGCGTTGCGCAGTCGTTCCTCGGTCCGCATCGCGTTGGGTCGCCCGCCCCGCACCAACGGGGCCAGGCGCGAGATGGCCTTCAAGGTGGCTGGACCGCAGGTGCCGTCGGGGGGGACGCCGACGTTGCGCTGGAACTCGCGGACGGCGATCTCGGTCTGGCGCCCGAACCGACCGTCGATCCGGCCGACCTGGAAGCCGAGGTCGAGCAGGCGCTGCTGGAGCGAGACCACGTCGTCGCCGGACAGGACCGCCGAGGGCACGTGGGTCAGCAGGCGGTCCCCGAGCCGCCAACGGGCCTCCTCGAGCATCCGGTAGGTGAGGGGGCCGACGATGCCGTCCACGGAGAGTCCGCGCTGCTGCTGGAAGGCGCGCACCGCCTGGTCGAGTGCCTCGTCGAAGAGGTCGGGGGTGGTCGCGTCCGCCTCTGCCAGTGCGAGCAGGGCCAGCCGTGCGCGGATCTCCCGGACGGCCGCCGCGCTGTCACCGCGTCGGTAGAGGCGACCCGACGGCGCGACGGCAGGCCGGGACGCGGCATCGGGCGTCGGCGGTTCGGTCACGGGACCTCCTCGGTGTGCGCGGCGGACGGGGACGAGCGCGACCACTCGGTCCTACCCCGACGGCCGAGCTGCTGAAACGAACACCAGGGCCCCTACGGTTGCCCGCCGCCCACCCGGTCGTCAAGAGCCTGGTACGACGCGACGCCCGGCCCTGCAACGTGCAGGGCCGGGCGTCGTCGAGGCTGCTCAGGCGATGAAGTCGTTGAGCTCCTTGAGCAGCGCCGCCTTGGGCTTGGCGCCGACGATCTGCTTCACGACCTCGCCGTTCTGGTAGACGTTGAGGGTCGGGATGCCGGTGACCCGGTAGGTGGCCGGCGTGACCGGGTTCTCATCGACGTTCATCTTCACGAACGTGATCTTGTCGCCGTGGGCGGCCTTGATCTCGTCGAGGATCGGAGCGACCTGGCGGCACGGACCACACCACTCGGCCCAGAAGTCGACCAGCACTGGCTTGTCGGACTTCAGCACCTCGGTCTCGAAGTCGGCATCGGTCACGGCTTGCATGTTCGCCACGGGAGCTCCTTGTGTTGTCATCGACGGGACGTCTGTTGAAGTGAACAGCGACGGGGGGACGTTTCTTCCCTCCGGGTGGATGGTGCGGTGGTGCGACCGGGACTCAGGCGCCGGCGGTCTGGGCCTGCTCCAGGATCACTCCGGCGGCCTCCTCGGCGGTCGCGTCGGGGGCGCCGGCCGTGGAGGCCTCGTGGTCCAGCGCGGCGAGGAAGCGCTCGGCGTCGAGCGCCGCCGCGCAGCCCGTGCCGGCCGCGGTGATCGCCTGCCGGTAGTGGTGGTCGACCAGGTCGCCGCAGGCGAAGACGCCGTCGACGTTGGTGCGCGTGGAGGGCTGATCGACGAGCACGTACCCCTCGTCGTCGAGGTCCACCTGGCCGCCGAGCAGCTCCGAGCGCGGGTCGTGACCGATCGCGATGAACAGCCCCGTCGCGTCGAGCTCACGGGTGTCGCCGGACTCGGTGTCGACCAGGGTCAGGCCGGTGAGCTTGTCCTCGCCGTGGATCGCCTGCACCGAGGAGTTCCAGGCGAACTCGATCTTGGGGTCCGCGAACGCCCGCTCCTGCATGATCTTCGAGGCGCGCAACTCGCCGCGGCGGTGCACGAGGGTGACCTTGGAGCCGAACCGCGAGAGGAAGGTCGCCTCCTCGATCGCGGAGTCACCGCCCCCGACGACAGCGATGTGCTGGTCGCGGAAGAAGAAGCCGTCGCAGGTCGCGCACCAGCTCACGCCGTGACCGGAGAGCCGGTCCTCGTCGGGGATGCCGAGCTTGCGGTAGCCCGAGCCCATGGCGAGGATCACTGCGCGGGCGCGGTGCTCGGTGCCGGCGGAGTCCTTGACCACCTTGACCGGTCCGGTCAGGTCCATCTCGATGATGTCGTCGGCGATGAGCTCAGCCCCGAAGCGCTCGGCCTGGCCGCGCATGTTGTCCATCAGCTCCGGACCCATGATGCCGTCCCGGAAGCCGGGGAAGTTCTCCACCTCGGTGGTGTTCATCAACGCGCCGCCGGCCGTGACGGAACCCTCGAAGACGAGCGGCGCCAGGTTGGCGCGGGCGGCGTAGACGGCGGCGGTGTAACCGGCCGGGCCGGATCCGACGACGATGACATTGCGGATCTCTGAGTGCATCTGGGCTCAAGCTCCCTGCGGTGTGACGGATGGCGGACGGGCGGGTCGTGGTGCGGCCGCGTCCGATCGTGTCAACGAATCCTAGGTGGCCGACATTCCCGCCCGCACCCCGGCGCGCGCGGCCCGGGCGCCACCCTCAGGCGGTCCCGGGGCGGCTCAGCCGGCGGGCACCACGGTGCGGGCGATCACGTCGTCACTGCTGTCGCACGCGTAGATCTCCGCCTCCCGCGTCCCAGCCTGCGCTGCCCGGAGAACCAAGGTGGCCCGTGAGCCGTCGAGCGTGACCGGCGCCACGTTGTCGCCGGGTCGCACGGCCGGCACCGCGCACGGGTCGAGGATCTCGGCAGCCGTGTCCGCGTCGTCGCCGAGCAGGGTGGGTCCGCCGGTGTCGGTGCTGTCGGGGTCGCCCTCCTCTCCCTCGCGGCCGGCCGCCACCCGGGCCGAACGCGCCTCGAGCCGGCGTACGTCGGCCTCCAGGGTCGCCCGGGAGAGCCGCTGCGGCACGGTCGCCAGATAGAACTCGGGCTCACCGTCCGTCCCCCCATCCGTCTCACCGTCCGCTCCCCCCTTCGCCGCCCCACCCGCCGACTCGGGGGCCGACCCTGCGGCCACCTCGTCCTCGGCGCTCGGCCCGCTCGCGCTGTCGGAGGCCCCCCCACCCAGGGAGAGGTCGTCGAGCACGGTGCCGAGACCGAGACCGACAGCGGCGACGCTCGCCGCGACGAGCAGCGCTGTCCGGGCCCGCCGGCGGCGGGCAGACAGCACGTCGGCGGCGCCGGTGACCGGCGGGCGCTCGGCGACCAGCGTGGCCAGCTGGGCGTCGAGACGCCTGGCGACGTCGGCGGGCAGCTCACCGGCGGGCGGCAGCGAGCCCAGGAGGTCGCGCACCTGCGCGTCCTCCTCGGCGGAGATCGGCGCGCGCGAGGCCTCGTCGGGCCCGTCGGCGTCGGGGCGGGTCACGGTTTGCTCACCTCATCCTTCGTGCGCGTGCGGGTCCGGCCGGTGGACCGGCATCGTCGTGGGGTCTGGGGGTGGGACGCGGGAGGACGTCGCCGGGTTCCGTGTGGACTGCGGGCCCAGGTCCGAGACCAGCGGCAACAGCCGGGCCCGCCCGCGCGAGCACCTGCTCTTGACCGTGCCGGGCGCACACTCCAGGATGCCGGCGGTCTCCTCCACCGAGTAGCCCTCCATGTCGACCAGCACCAACGCTGCCCGCTGCTCGGACGGGAGGGTCGCCAGCGCAGCCAGGACGGCGTCGCGTCGCTCGTCGCGGGTGACCATCTCGGCGGGGTCGTCGGTGCCATGGCTGCCGCCCGCGACCAGGCCGGTGCCCGACGGTGTGCCCGCGCCGCGGTCGGCGAGGTCGTCGGGCAACGGGTCTGCGGCCCGCACCTTGTGACGCCGCAGCCGGTCCAGGCAGGCATTGACCACGATGCGGTGCAGCCACGTCGTCACTGCGGCGTCGCCACGGTAGGACCCGGCGCGCCGGAACGCGGCGATCATCGCGTCCTGGAGCGCGTCCGCGGCTTCCTCCGGGTCGCCGGTGGTGCGCAGCGCGACCGCCCAGAGCCGGTTGCGGTGCCGCCCGAACAGCACGCCGAACGCGTCGGCGTCGCCGTCCAGGTGTGCTGCCAGCAGGGCCCGGTCGTCGAGGGGCCCGTCGGCGTCGTACGGCGTCTGGCTCATCGCGGCCGCCTCACGAGCGGACGACGATCTCCGAGACCTCGCCCCGGAAGCCTCCGGAGACCGGCGGCAGCTTGGTCAACCACACGAGGAGGAAGCGGGTGGTCACCGGCTCGTCGGGCGCCAGCGTCACGTCGATGCTCGCGCCGCTCTGGGTGGCGACGCGTTGCATCTGGCCGGTCTCGGTGGGGGCCTCCTCGGCGTCGGGGGCGGCGAACAAGGAGACGTCCGTGTCGGCGCCGACCAGCGTGAGCCGGACGTCGTCGACCTCGACCTGCTCGCCGAGGTCGACCATCAGGCCGACGCCGGGCTTGAGGTTGCCCAGCTCGGGCACCCGCCGGTAGGTCAGGGTCGTCCAGCTCGTGGCGGGGTCACCGTCGGCGGCCAGGCCGGCAGTGTCGGGATTCTCCTCACCGTCACCAGGGGGCGGGTCGAAGTCGGAGACCGCCGCGATCTGCACCCGCTTCGGGGCCTCCTGCTCGGCGCTCTCGGAGGGACTGGCCGCAGCGCTCTCCTCCTCTCCGGGGGCGATCGAGCCCCGGCCCAGGTTGAAGGCGAAGATGATCGCCAGCACCAGGACCAGGACGCCGGCGAGGGCCGCGGCCAGGCGCAACCAGCTGCGTCCGGGCGGCTCGTCGTCGTAGGCGGCGTGGCGGGCACGGCTCATCGGCGGTGGCGTGTCGGCGTCGGGACCCCAGGTGTCGGGCACCGCGCCGGCACCCGCGCCGGTGCTGCGGGGTCTCCCGGTTTCCGGACGGTCCGGCCGGGGGTGGTCCGAAGCGAACAGGGGACGCGGCTCGGGGTCCAGCAGCGGGGGCGGAGGGGGTGGCGCGACCCGCGCCGACCCGCTGCCCGGGCGATCTTGGGGGTGGTCGAAGACCGGTGCCCCCACCTGGGTGCTGTCGGGGTCACCGTCGATCGAGTCGATGTTGCCGACCGCCTCCGCCGCCAGCCCCTCGGAGGCGCGAGGCACGGGCACGGCCCGGGAGGACAGCTGGGTCTCCTCGCCCGGGGTCTCGATCTCGGGACCGGGCAGGCCGCCGGCCAGCTCGTTGAGGTCGAAGAGGCTGGTCGGCTCGCCCAGGGCGGGGGTGGCGGTGGGGTCGCCCACGTAGTCGCAGAGTGCGGCGTACACCTCGTGGGCGGTCTCGATCGGCAGGCTGTGCGCGTGCCCACCGCCCAGCACTCGCTCACAGATCCCGTCGAGGGGGCGGGGTACGCCGGCGCGCACCTGGCGTGGCCGCAACGGCCGGCCGTGCTCCTGTGGCGCGGTGGGCATCGTCGATCCCTCGGTGCCAGCCCACCGTCCCGTGAGGCCGGCATAGAGCAGTGCGCCCAGGTTGACCAGGTCTGCCTCGTGCTCGCCGAGGGGCTCACCACCGGTGACCCGCACAGACTCGCGTCCGCGGAGCACCGCGTCGACGACGAAGCCGATCAGCTTGACCGAGCCGGAGTCGGTGATCATCACGCTCTCGGGCAGCAGCCGGCCGTGGGCGATGCCGTGCCGGTGGGCGGTGCTGATCGCCTCGGCCACCTCCTGGACCACCCACGCGGCCCGGCGCGGGCTCAGCGGCCCCTCGGCCACCAGCCGGTCGAGGGAGACGCCCTGGCCCCACTCGTTGACGACGTAGGTGATGTCGCCCTCCGTGGCTGCGTCGAGCACCCGGAGCAGGTGCCCGTCGGTCACGGTGGCGGAGGTGCGCGCCGCGGTGAGCAACGCGGTCGCCCGCTGGTCGTCGGAGCTGATCACGTGCACCCCGACGTCGCGGGCCAGGATCTTGTCGGTGGCACGCCAGAAGCGCGCACCCTCGGAGTCGTCGAGGAGATCTTCGAGCACGAACCGGCCGGCGAGCACGGTCCCGTGACCGATCGGTGTCTTCGCCACGTGCCTCCCTCGCGCTCGTCTCGTCCCTGCCGGCCATGCTACGGGTGCTTCACCACCCGATCCCCCCGCCGAGACGGGGCAGCCCGGGCGCCTCAGCGAGAGCGGCGACCGGTGAACAGGCCGAGCACCGTGGTGACCTCCGCGATCCTCAGTACCCGGCTCAGCGCCAGGTACACACCCGCGCCCGCCACGGTGACCACGGCGATGGTGAGCAGTGCGAACGGCTTGCTGTCGTCGGGGGTGATCGCGTCGAGGCCGGCCCTGACCGTCCACCCGATGACGACGGCGACCCCGACCGCGACGGCCAGACGCACCAGGAAGCGCACCAGGGTGCGGGTGTCGAGACCACCGAGCACGTGACGCAGCAGCAGGTAGGACCCGATCGCCCCCACGAGGTAGGCGCCGCCGTAGGCGACGACCAGCGCGGCCGCGGTGTGTTCGGGCGGCGTGCTGCGGGTGAGCACCACGGCGAGACCCACGTTGGTGGCGGCGATGACGCACTGCACCCAGAACACCGTGCGGGTGCGCTCGAGGGCGTAGAAGCCCCGCAGCATCAGGTAGTGGCTGGTGAACAGCACCAGTCCCGGGGCGAACAGGGCAAGCGCCAGCCCGACGGTGGCGTAGGTCTGCGAGGCGGCCCCGTAGCCCCAGACCAGGTTGCTCAGGTCGTCGGAGATCAGCGGGATCACCGCCGCCACCGGGACGATCAGGGCCAGCACCTGGCGCAGCGTCGCGGCGATGTTGCGTGCGACGCCGCGGAGGTCGCCCTCGGCGGCGTGCCGCGAGAGCCTCGGCAGCATCGCCGTCGCCAGCGACACCGTCGCGATCGAGTGCGGCACCATGATGGTGAGGAAGGCCAGGGAGTAGACGGTGTAGCCGGTGCCGTCGTCGGCGGCTCCCGCCGACGCGATCCGGACCACGATCGTGTAGGCGACCTGGTTGACCACGACGAACAGGACCGTCCAGATCCCCAGGCGCAGGGTGTGCCCGAGGCCGGCACCGCGGAAGTCGAAGCGCAGCCGCAGCCGGAAGCCCGCACGTCGCAGGTAGGGCGCCAGGATCAGCAGCTGCGCGGCGATCCCGGCGGTCGAGCCGAGCCCGAGCAGCAGCTCCTGGCCCGAGGAGTAGCCACCCTCCAGCTCGGGGCCGACGGCCGGTCCGAACACGAGCAGGTAGCCGACGAGGACCAGCACGGTGATCACGTTGTTGGCGATCGGCGCCCACATCATCGGCCCGAAGCTGCCGCGTGAGTTGAGCACCTGGCCGACCAGCACGAACATGCCGTAGAAGAACACCTGGGGCAGGCAGTAGCGGGCGAACGCGATGGCCGATTCCCGTTGCTCGACCAGGTCCGGCGCGAAGTACGACGGCGCCAGGAACACCCGCATGAGCAGCGGTGCCGCGATGACCAGCAGGATCGTCACGACAGCCAGGAACAGCGCGGCCAGCGTCATGATGCGCTGCGCGTAGGCCTCGCCGCCGTCGGGGTCGTTCTTCATCGCGCGCACGAGCTGGGGGACGAGGACGGCGTTGAAGAGCCCACCGGCCAAGAGGATGTAGAGCATGTTGGGCACGGTGTTGGCCACGTTGAAGAGCTCGGCGTGCAGGCCCAGACCCAAGGCGGCGCCCAGCAGCGCCGTGCGCACGAAGCCGCTGGCGCGAGAGACCACGGTGCCGGCCGCCATCACCGCGCTGGAGGTCAGCATGGAGCGGTCCTCGGCGGCCTCCACCTCGGCGGCGCTCGGCGCGTCCGAGTCCGCCGACCTCTCGTCGGGGCGGGTCACGCCCGCGCCTCCTGCGCGGCCGGCGCCCGTCGATGCGCGCGCACCCGACGGACCAGCCGGACGACGATCGCCAGCCCGAGCATCGTGAGCCCGCCCCCCATCACGAACCAGATCACGGTGCCGATGTTGCTGGAGCGGACGTTGAACTGGTCCTCGCTCCCGATCGGGGTGCCGCTCTCGGTGGTGGCGACCAGCCGCACGCTGTGCACCCCGATGCGTGAGGAGCGGGCGCGCATCCGCACCGGCGTGCGCTGCCCCGGCCCGAGGGTGATCGCGTCGGGAACCGAGATGGTCAGCTCGGGGTCGGCCGTCAGCGCTTCGAGTCGCACCGTGACCGTCTGGTCGAGACGGTTCTCCACCGTCACGGCGATCGGTCCCACCTCGTTGGTCATGCTGACGAACGACGGCCCGTCGATGACCACCTGCCGGAGGTCACGACGTACCTGCAGCGCGGCCTCACGGGTGCGGCTCAGGGCGGCGCCGGGACGGCTCCGCACCTGGTAGGACGCGGCCAGCATTCCCATCCTGGCCAGATCGTCGCCGACGCTGTCGTTGCTGGTGAGCAGCTCGGCGTAGGTCCTGCCCACCTCACCGAGCTCCTGGGCGGCGAGCTGGTTGCCGAGCGGGATCTGGACGGCGCGCTGGCCGGCGGGGTAGAGGGGCTTCTGGGTGGAGGTCAGCTCCGGCCCGGCGGCGACGACCTCGTCGAGCTCGACCTGGCGCAGCCACGGCACGTCGAGGCCCTCGAAGAAGTCCGGCCCGCTGCCCGCCGCGGGGCTGAAACCGGCCGGCAGGGAGACGACCAGGGGCCTGGCCCCCTGGGGGGACAGGGCGTGCAGGGCAGCCTCGGAGAGCAGCCGTTGCCGCAGCGCGAGCTGGGACCTGCGGGCATCGGGACCCGGGCCACCGGCGAGTGCAGCGCTGTCGCTGAGCGCCACCCGGGTGCCGTCGGAGCGTCCGAGGACGGTGGCGTCGATGCCCGGGAAGGCCTTGTCGGTCATCACCACGGTCGTGTCGGGGTCGAGCTCGTCCAGGGCGAACGAGGGGAGGAAGCCACGCGGCGGCGCGACGGCCGGGTCGGCGCTCAGCCCGTGCCTCACCAACGCCTCGGCGCCGAGGCGTTGGGCCTCCTCGAGCAGGTCGCCGAGCCGGTTGCTGGTCACCGCGGGTACGTCGAGGTCGCCGTAGGGGAGGCCCATCACGGCACCGTCCGAGGCCTCGGCGACGAACCGGGTCGAGCCAGCTGGCTGCCTGCGCCGCCTCCGCGGACAGCTCCGCGGCCGCGTCCTCGCCGTCCGGCTCCGCGACGTCAGGGTCCGGCGCGGTCCCCGCTGACGGGTCCGGCTCGGCGCCGCCACCGTCGGGACCGGAACCGTCGGCGGCGGTGGACAGCGCCGGGTTGTCCTGGGCCACCGAACCGACCGCGTCGAGGACCGCGGGGTCGACCAGCCACGTCAAGGAGTCCGCAGGCGCCCCGAACGCCGCCAGCCGGCCGAGGCGACCCTTCCCACTGATCCGATGCTGCCACCGGGCGAGACCCAGCAGGCGACCGTCGCTGTCTCGGCGCACGAGCGCGCGCACCGGGAGCACGACGGAGACGTCGGCTTCGGGCGCGGTCTTGTCCATCAGCGGGATGAAGGAGCGGGCTCTCCCGGCCGCGAACCCGTCACGGACCCCGTCCACGGCACCGAGCACGTGCGTGCCGATCCAGTAGACGCCCGGCTCCCCGCTCAGGCCGGTCAGGTCCCGGCGGCGGACCGAGACCGCGTAGGGGGTGGTCTCGCCCGGTGCCAGGTCGCCGATCTCGTCGAAGAGCCCCTCGTCGGTGACCCGGGCGCCCACGTCGGAGCCGGGGTCGCTCTGGGCGGCCTGGGTGAGCCCGTCGCGGGTGGTGATCGGGTTGTCGGAGTGGAAAAGGTAGACCTGAAGGTCGGTCCACACGTCCTCGCTGCGGTTGGTGACCGTGCCGGTGAGGGTGATCCGACCACGCGCGGGGAGGGCCGACGGACTGATCGAGCCGAGCGTGACACCCAGCGGGGAGGTGTCCTCCCGCGCCTTGCGGGCGGCGTACGCCGGGGCCCCGGAGACGGGGATCAGCACACCCGCCACCGCGAGCGCCGCCGCCAGGACCAGGCCGAGGCGCAGGCAGGCTGCAGCGCGGCCGATCTGGGGGTGGGTCACACGGGCAAGGCTAACGACAGCACCTCCACTACAGTTGCCTCCCGTGCCCGAGCCGCTCCCGCCCCTCTCCGGCCCCGACTCGGGGTCGCCTCCGAGCGTGCCCGAGATGCAGCAGCGGGTCGCCCACGCCCTCGGTCTCCTCGACGAGGTGACCGCCGAGCTCGGCCGGCGCTTCGCGGCAGCGGGAGAGGAGATCGCGCTGGTCGGCGGCCCCGTGCGTGACGCGATGCTCGGACGGCTGCACAACGACCTCGACTTCACCACCTCCGCGCGACCCGAGGTGACCGAGCGGCTGCTCAAGGGCTGGGCCGAGGCCACCTGGGACATGGGCCGCGCGTTCGGCACCATCGGCGCCCGCAAGGGCGGCTACCAGGTGGAGATCACCACCTACCGCGCCGAGCACTACGACCCGGGCTCCCGCAAGCCCACCGTCGACTTCGGCGACTCGCTCGAGGGTGACCTGGGCCGCCGGGACTTCACGGTCAACGCGATGGCGGTGACGCTGCCGGGTCAGGCCGTCGAGGACCCGTACGGCGGTGTGGTGGACCTGGCCCACGGGCTGCTGCGGACCCCCGGCCGACCGGAGGACTCCTTCTCGGACGACCCGCTGAGGATGATGCGCGCCGCCCGGTTCTCCGCCCAGCTCGGCTTCGACGTCGACCCGGCGGCGGTCGAGGCGATGACCGCGATGGCCGACAGGATCGAGATCGTGTCGGCCGAGCGCGTCCGCGACGAGCTGGTCAAGCTGATCTGCGCGCCGTACCCCCGCCGCGGGCTCACGCTGCTGGTCCGCACCGGTCTGGCCGACCGGGTGCTGCCCGAGCTTCCGGCGCTGGCTCTCGAGCGCGACGAGCACCACCGGCACAAGGACGTCTTCGAGCACACCCTGACCGTGCTCGAGCAGTCGATCGACCTCGAGGACCGTCTCGACGGCCCCGACTTCGTCTCCCGGTTCGCCGCGCTGATGCACGACGTCGGCAAGCCGCGCACCCGGAAGTTCCAGGACGACGGCACCGTGACCTTCCACCACCACGACGTGGTCGGCGCCAAGCTCACCCGCAAGCGGATGAAGGCGCTGCGCTTCTCCAACGACGAGATCGCCGCGGTCACGCACCTGGTCGAGCTGCACCTCCGCTTCCACGGCTACGGCTCGGGGGAGTGGACCGACTCCGCCGTGCGCCGCTACGTCCGCGACGCCGGCGACCAGCTCGCCAGGCTGCACGTGCTGACCCGGGCCGACTGCACCACCCGCAACAGGCGCAAGGCCGACCGGCTCCGACGCACCTACGACGACCTCGAGGCGCGGATCGACCGGCTCGCCGAGGAGGAGGAGATCGCCTCGGTACGGCCCGACCTGGACGGCAACCAGATCATGACCATCCTCGGGATCGGACCGGGTCGCGAGGTGGGTGAGGCCTACCGGCACCTGCTCGAGCTGCGGATGGACCACGGCCCGATGTCGGAGGAGCAGGTGACCGCCGCCCTGCTCGCCTGGTGGGAGGGGCGTGGGGCGGGCGAACCAGACGCCTGACGGATTGCTGCACTACCGCCCCTCACGGGGACAGGTCGACGTCGGCGATCTCGTGGCCGGCCGCGTCGTACGCCCTGGCCAGCAGCGGCAGGCGCTGCACCGAGGCCCACCAGATCGTGTCGCCTGGTGAGGCCGACCCGGTGGTGAAGGCGGTGACCTCCGAGCCGTCGGCGAGCACCACGACGATCTTGTCGGCGCTCGGTGCCGGGGAGTCCGCCGGCCACCAGCCGCGAGCCCAGGACGTCGAGCAGGTCGGCCTGCATCGGCGAGCCGTCGTCGAGGAACGTGGCGGTGCCCCAGGCGCCGGGATAGCGGTAGTAGCCGGTCGAGTGCTGGGTGAGCAGGGTCGGGGTGCACGAGCCGGCCGTGTCGCCGGGGCCGACGAGGCAGGAGGCGACCAGTGGTCCGAGGTTGGCGAAGACCTTGTCGCCGGGCACCAGTCCGCTCATCAGGCCGCCGGTGCCGGCGGGGGCGAGGTCCGGGGTCATCGGCAGCAGACCGCTCACGCCGAGCGGCACGAGCTGGCCGGTGGACTCGTCGGGGAGCACGATCTGCGACGGCTGCATCACCGGGGCGTTCATCTCGGGGGTGAGGGTGAGCACCACCGAGTCGGCCAGGACGTTGGCACCGGGCAGCTCGGCGACCTGCCGGGCCCGGTCGGTCAGCGAGAACGTCGGGAAGCGCTCGACGGGGGCGACGGGGGCGGCGAGATCGACGAGGCCGATCACCACCGGCGGGATCACGAGCACGGCCAGCACCGCCAGCGCGGCTGCCGCGATCGTCAGCCGGGGGTGTCCCGGTGAGGCCGGGTTGTCGACGAGCTCCATGACGACTCCAGCATCCCTCGCCGTACGGCGGATGCCCAGCGCCTGCCCGCCTTAGGATCGCCCCATGGAGAGCGAGCTTTTCGACCAGTCCAACCTCGAGGCGCAGGGCGAGCGCCGGTTCGGGTTGCAGAACTCCCAGATGCTGCGCGTCGCCCTCGGTGACGACGTGCTCGCGGTCAAGGGCGCGATGGTCGCCTTCCAGGGCCAGGTGCAGTTCCACCACGAGAAGGCCGGCAGCATGGGCAAGCTGCTGAAGAAGGTGCTGACCAGCGAGGACATGCCGCTGATGCGGGTGTCCGGGCAGGGCGAGGTCTTCTTCGCCAACGAGGGCGGCTACGTCTACCTGGTCGAGCTCGCCGGCGACTCGATCAGCGTCAACGGCCGCAACCTGCTCACCTTCGACTCCGCGCTGCAGTGGGACATCAACCGGGTCAAAGGGGCCGGGATGATGGCCGGCGGCCTGTTCAACACCACGATCTCCGGCACCGGCACGGTGGCGCTGTGCACGGTCGGCAAGCCGGTGGTGCTCGACTGCTCCCAGCAGCCGACCTTCGTCGACGTCCAGGCGGCGGTGGCGTGGTCGGGCAACCTGGTCCCCCGGGTGGTCTCGAGCATGAACTTCAAGTCGCTGCTGCGTGGCGGTTCCGGGGAGGCCTTCCAGTACGCCTTCGAGGGGCCCGGCTTCGTCGTCGTCCAGCCCTACGAGTTCGTGCCGCCCACCAAGAGCTCGGGCGGCTCCGGCAGCTCCGGCGGCATCGGCGGACTCTTCAGCGACTGACCGGCGAGAGGCCAATCTCCCACCAGGTTCGGCGGCGTGTCGTGCGTGAAGTGGCCTCTCAGCGGACGATCTTGAACTGGAAGTGCGCGCTGCCCAAGGTGCCCATCAGCCGGATCCACAGCGGCAGCAGCATCTCCAGGCCTCGCGCGGCGCTCAGGCCGCCGAGGTCGAGCACGTCGGTGTGACCGAGCTCGGTCAGCAGCGCGGTGACCACCGCCTTGGCCTCGGCGTCCTCGCCGGCCACGAAGACGGTGTGGTCGGCGTCGGCCAGTGTCTCGGGGTGTGCCATCAGCGCGGCGTTCATGGTGTTGAGCGACTTCACCACACGCGCTCGTGGATGAGCCCGCTGGATCTGCTCGGCCAGGGAGTCGGTGTCCTTGACGCTCAAGGTGGGCGGGAAGCCGCCGGAGAAGTCCAGCGGGTTGGCCAGGTCGAGCAGGACCTTCCCGGCGAGCTGGTCGGCGCCCGCGAGCTCGAGCACGGCCAGGCTCGCCGTACCGCTGCTCGCGTTGACCACCAGGTCGGCGCCGCCGGCGGCGTCGGCGAAAGCAGCCAGTGCCACCCCGGGTACGTCGGACCAGTCCTCCCGGGCGCGCGTCGCCACCGGGTCACGCGTGCCGAGGCTCACCTCGTGGTCGAGCTCGGCCAACCGGCCGGCGAGCGTGCGACCGGCCGTCCCTGTCCCCAGCACCGCGATCCTCATGGATCCAGCGTGCTCCGTCCGTCAAGCCCCGGACGGCACCCCATCGAAGAGCCCGACCAGGCGACCCCTCACCAGGGGGCGCCGAAGGTGACGAAGGGGGCGGGCAGTGCGTCGGTGCCACCGGCGAGCTGGGCGGTGGCGAGGGCCTGCGCGGAAGTGGCACCCGACGCCATCTCCTGGTGCACGTGCCGCATCGTCGTTGCGGCGACGTCATCGCGCACCCGGGCGACGCCGGCCACCACCGAGACCACGCCCAGGTGGAGCAGCACGTGCGTCAGGCCGAGGCCTTCGTCACCAGCGCGCAGCGTGACCAGCCCGGCCTCGCACGCCGAGAGGGTGACGCAGCCGGGCATCCCGTCCTCGGCGTCGAGCTCGTAGGCGTAGAGCGCCCCGTCGGCCAACCGCACGGAGCTGAACAGCGGACTGTCGCCGCGATGGGTGCCGTGGGCGGCGACGTGCAGGAGGTCGGCACGGGCCAGCGTGGCTCGGGCCGCGGCCGTGGTCGCCTGCTCACCCACGAGGAGGCTGTCGCTCCTCCAGGTCGAGGCGACGTCACGGGCCTCCTTCTCCGACTCGTGGAGACCGGGACCGGCGAGGGTGGCCACGACCGGACGGTCGGGCCGCGGTGCTGCCAGCCCGCGCAGCCAGGTGCCGGCGCCCGGGGTGACGACCGTGGGCAACCCGAAACGGGAGGGCAGCAGCGTCCAGGGCAGCACGGCCAGCGAGCCGCTGCACGACAGCGCCAGCTGACCGTCGACGTGCAGGGGCTCCAGGAGCAGCGCGTCGAGCCGGGCGAGCCCGTGCCGAAGGCTGGTCCGGACCGTCGCGGCGATCGCCGCCGGCAGGTGCGGGTTGGCCGCGGCGTCGAGGTCGGCACGCACCCGGCGCACCAGCTCCGCCACCACGGACACCGGCGCCAGGGTCTCGAGCAGCACCCCGTCCCCGGTCACGACTGCTGCCACGAAGGCGCCCGCGTGCTCGACCACGCACACGAACGTCGTGTCGCGCTCACGTGCTGCGGCGCGGACCTCTCCGGCCCGGGGCCCGTGGGTCGTCCGCGCCCGGCCGTCGCCCTCGAGCTCCCACGCCCGGGCCCGGAGGTCGCGCTGGAGGGCCGCTGAGCGGTTCCGCAGCCGCGTGACCTCGGCGAGGGCGGTGTCGTCACCCTCGCGTCCCCGGGACTCCTCCTCCACCTGGCGCAGCTCCGCGATCAGCCTCGCCGTCCGCTCGTCGCGGGGAGGCCGGAGCAGTGGCAGCCGGGTCGAGACGGCGCGGGACTGCTCGACCATGTCCAGGAGTCCGGAGCCGCGACCGCGGCGCACGGCCAGGTCGACGCCGAGTCTGGCCAGGGCGACCCCGTGAACGGCGCCGCCGGTGCGGAGGTCGAGGGAGCCGAGCGCGCCCTGGAAGGAGCCGAGCTCGTCGAGCCCTCGCCGCACCTCGGCCATGGCCCGGCTCTCGTGCCCCGCCTGCTGCTCCTGGAGCGCCCGCACCTCACGCAGCTGCAGGCGCATCGCGAGCGGGTCGCCGCGCCGGAGCCGGGTGTCCGCCGTGGTCGGCTCGCCCGCACGCAGGCGTGACCCGGCCGCGAGCAGCTCGGCCGCGCGAGCAAGGTCGGTGCGGCTCTCGAGACGGCACGCCTGGGCCAGCTCGGTGGCGCGTTGGGCGATCCGAAGCAGCGCCGCACGACGTCCGCGCCCCGCGCCCACGCCGGCACGCTCGCACCGCAGCACGAGGAGCTCGGCCTTGCGCTGCCAGCGCAGGTTCTTGCGGCGGGTGAACCGGCGTCCGGCCGCGGCGGCCAGCCTGCGGGCCTCCGCGGGGCGACCGTCCGCGAGAGCGCACTCGGCCCGGACCAGCTCGGTCTCGCCGAGATCCTGGAAGAGCCGGGCCTCGCGGACCCGGGCCGCAGCGGCCGAGAGGATCGACTCGGCCTCGGGGAGCAACCCTGCCTCACGCAAGGCCCGGGCGTGGTCGAGCACCATCGCCGGGTGCGACCCGCCGGGGATGGTGCGAGCCGCCTCCTCGAAAGCAGCCAGCGCACGCGGGATCCGCCCGGCCAGGAAGTCGACGAAGCCCAGGTTGTGCCGAGCCATCGCCGCGAGCCTGTCGTCGCCCGCGTTCTCGGCATAGCTGGTCGATAGGACCAGGTCCTGCCCGGCCTGGGCGAGGTGGGCGTGCTCGAGGTGGAGCACGCCGCGGTTGAGCATGATCAGGGCCTGGTCGCGGGGCAGGGCGTGCGCCACGTGGGTGACAGCGACGTCGAAGAGCTCGAAGGCGGCCTGGGTGTCGCCCGAGCGGAGCACGACCAGCGCGCGTTGCCCGGCCACCTTGGCAGCGAGGAAGGGTGCGTCCACCCGGTCGGCGATCTTCTCCGCCTTCTCGATGAGGGCCAGGGCACCGGGGAGGTCCCCGGTCATGTCGAAGTGGGGGGCGGCCTCGGAGACCAGGGTGCGGGCCACGACGACGAGTGCGCCCGGCAGGTCGCCGAGACGTTCGGCGCGGCGTCGGGTGCTGCGCAGCAGCCTGGTCGCAGCAGCGGGCCGCCCGTGGAGGAAGAGGGCGTGCGCCCGCTCGACCTCTGCCTCCCACGCCTCGACGTCGAGCCCGGCGCCGGGCAGTGCTCGGGCCGCCGGGCCGGGAGCGCCGTCCACGACCGCGGCCATCCCGTGAAACTACAGCTTGAACAGTGGGGTGACCACCAGGCCCTCGCTGTCGGACGCCAACGGGTGGAAGACCAGCTGCACGAAGCCCTCTCGCAGGTCGTCGGCGACGAAGCGACCACTCTCGTCGGTGGTGACCTCGCGGTCGGATCCTTGCATCCGCAGGCCGATCCGGCGTACGCCGCTCGGAGTCACCCAGCCGTCGATGCGCACCCGTCCCGGAGCGGAGGTCGTGAGCGTCACCATCGAGGTGAGCCGGTCGGCCGAGAAGGTCACCGTCTCGGTGCGGGTCGCGCTCGCCAGGTCGGCGCGCACGGCGAGGGCGTCGTCGAGCACGCGGGTCATCGAGGCGACCTCCTCGAAGACCTCGTCGAGGGCCAGCGCGAACTGCACCCGCCCGACCAGGTCGGCAGGCATCGGGTCAGCGACCTCGAGCATCGCAGCGACGTCCCGCAGGAGGCGCTCGTCGGTGTGGTCGAGTGGGGCGTCGGCGGTGTCGGGACCGCCCGTCCCCGAGACGTCGTCGTTCATGACTGGCTTCCTTCCCACTCGGTGTCGTTGGCTAGTTGGTCGCGCAGCTTGGCCAGGCATCGGCCCCGGGTCGGCCCGATGCTGCCGACCGGCATGCCGAGGGACTCCGCGATGTGGGAGTAGTCGGGCCGGTCGGCGAACGCGATCACGCAGATCAGCTGGCGGCAGCGGGCCGACAGCAGCTGCACGTGCTCCCACAGCCGCTGCTGGTCCGAGGCGCGCAGGACCACCTCGTCGGGGAGTGCCTCGCGTTGTTGGGGCAGGTCGAGCGTCTCCTCGGTGTCGACACCGAGCACCCCGCCGGTGTGGGCGGCGTCGTCGCGCACCCGCTTGGAGACCCGCCAGGCCTCTCGGCGGGTGGTCGTGAGCAGCCACTTCACGATCGTGGCCGGGTCGCGGATGGTGTCTGCCTTGCGCAGCAACGACAACCACACGGTCTGGAGGACGTCCTCGGCGCTGGCGCTGTCGAGGCCGGCTCCGCGCACGGTGCGCCACAGCAGCGGCGTCACGGTCTCGACCAGCGTGTCGAGCGCGAGTCGGTCGCCGTCGCAGTAGGCGGCGAAGGCAGTGGTGGCCCGGCCGACCAGCGTCGACCCGTCGGGATGGGCGGTGACGGTCACTGGTCACGTCCCTTCAGTCCGCGGAGCAGGAGACGCATCCGCTCGACGGCAGCCCTGGTGGAGAGGTCGCCCTCGCCACTCTCGTAGGCGGCGGCGAGGGCAGCGGCGACCTCGCCGGCCAGGACCGGGGCGGCGAACGACGTACCGCTCCACACCCCGAAGCCGGAGCGGAAGTCGTCGGGATCCATCGACGCGCGCACCTCGCCGTTGGCGGTGACCACCTCGTGGCTGGGGTTGCCCGAGGCGTCGTAGGTGATCGGGAAGGTGCTCACCAACGAGGCGCCAGGACGGAGGTAGCCGACCCAGGGACCGTCGTTGGAGAACATCGCGATGGTGCCTTCGGGGTTGAGCGCACCCACCGTGCTGACGGGTACGACATCCTCATCCTCGGGCACCGACCCGCCGTCGTGCGGCGCGAAGGCCGCGGGATAGCTGGGTCGGGAGGTCGCGTCGTTGCCGGCGGAGACGACGACCGCCGCGCCGTAGCGACCCAGCAGACGCAGCGGGCCGAGCAGGAGGCTGTCGAAGGCCTCGTCGGCCGGCTGCTCGTGGTAGTAGCCCAGGGAGAGGGTGACCACGTCCACGGGCTGGTAGCCGGCGACGCCGCTGCGCGCGAGCACCTGGCGCAGGGCGAGCCGCTGCAGGCACATGAGCAGGTCGGACTCGGCGACCTGGCCGTCGTTGCCGTAGGTGCGCACGTCCAGCAGCTGAGCCTCGGGGCAGGCCTGCCGGATCAGGCCGGCGATGAAGGTGCCGTGGCCAGAGTCGGGGTCGAGCTCGCCGACGAGCTCGTCGCTGACGCCGAGGAGGTCCCCGAGGGCGGACTCCGGCTCCACCCCGATGGGCAGCCCGAGCACCTCGAGGTCGTGGACCACGAACGGGTCCTCCAGCCAGGGGTGGGTGCCGATCCCGGTGTCGAGGACGGCGACGACAGGGCGCGGCGTGTCCCCGCCGAGGTCATAGCGCGGGGTGGGTGCCGCGCCCAGCCAGGTGACCGGCTGGCGACCGCCGTAGCCGGGGAGCGCGTACTGGTCGACTCCGTGCCCGCCCGTGACGGGGTGCCCGCCGGTGACGGGGTGCCCGCCGGTGACGGGGTGCCCGCCGGTGACGGGGTGCCCGCCGGTGACGGGGTGTCCGCCGGTGACGGGATCGGCGACGGCGGGGTGGTCCAGGCTCACGTCACCGTGTCGCGGCGAGGTGCGACCGCCGACCCGGATCCGGTAGGCCTGCATCAGGCGCCAGGTGTCGATCGGTTTGAAGACGGGGTCGCGGGGGTCCGCGGGCACGAGGCGCACCCGGCGTACCCAGACGGCCCGCAGCTCGGCGCGCTGTTCGTCGGTGACCTCGGCGCCGTCGAGGACGCCCTCCTCGGCCCCCGAGCGGTCGTCCCACTCCAGGGCGAACCCGGCCTCGGCGGCGACGTCGCGCAGCGCAGAGAGGGTCTCCTCCTCGAACCCGCGCACGAGCAGCGAGTCCGCGACGAAGGCCGCCGGCTGCACCTGCGGCTGGTCCTTGACCTGGTAGGCGGTCAGCGGGTCGAGGATCCGGACGTTGAGGTATTGCCGCGGATACTCCCGCAGGTAGGACGGAGTGCTCGACAATGGCGAGGAGGGACGGGGACCGCGGGGCTCCTGCATCGTCGATCTGCTCTCTCTCGTCGTACGTCGTCCTCGGAGGATAGTGAGACCCGAGCCGCTACGTCAGGCCCTCGCCCACGGTGTGCTCGCCGGAGCCCCACCCCCGTGCGGGCTCCGGCGAGCGCCGGCCGTGCCGTCCCCCTGGACCTGGCACAGCCGCATCCGCTGGCGTCGTCGTGCCCCCACGACGCCGCGTGACCTCGAGCGGGTGCGCCCCCTGAGGGAGGGCGACGTGCTCCTGGGAGGTGGTCACGACAGGGAGGAGTCGGAGGTCCTCGGCGTGATACGTCCGGGTTCGCTCGATTTTTACGGGCCGTGTCGCGGCTGCTCCGGAGGTGGCCGCGCCGCTCGCGCTTCCCGGGGAAACCTGACGGTTACCGGGGCGAGTTCTCTCCGGGAACCGGGGGATTACCACGGGACCGTGGTAATCCCCGGACGACCGACCCCGACGGCGTCACCCGGGCGTACCCCGCCGCGGTCAGGAGGTAGCCGGCCGCGATGGCGGCCACCACCCCGTAGGACCTCCCGTTGGCGGGGAGGACGAGCGCGGCCACCGCGGCGGCGGCGACGAAGGCGACGTTGAAGATCACGTCGTAGAGCGCGAACACCCGCCCGCGGTAGGCGTCCTCGACGTGCGTCTGCACCAGCGTGTCGACGCAGATCTTGATGCCCTGCGAGGCCAGCCCCAGGAAGAAGGCGGTCACCAGGATCGCCGGCTCGGTGAACAAGGTCCCCGGGAAGAGCTGGGTCACCGCTGCCCCGACGAGCAGGCCGAGCACCCAGGTGCGCGCCGAGACCCGTTCAGTCACGATCGGCGTCAGCACGGCGGCGGAGAGGAAGCCGATCCCGCTGACCAGGACCGCGACGGAGAGGCCGGCGAAGGCGGCGTCGCTCTCGTCGGCGGAGTGGAAGTAGTTGCGGTAGAGCAGGATCAGCGACACCGTCGAGATCCCGTAGAAGAACCGGTGCGCCCCGATCGCCGCCAGCCCGTACGCCGCCGGCCGGCGCGCCTTGAGGTGTCTGAGCCCGTCGACCAGACCCGCCGCGACGTGTCGGGCGGCCTCGCGCACCGCGGGCCGTGCCGGGTCGAAGTCGGGGCCGAGCGCGTCCCGCGGGATCCGCAGCGCGAGCAGACCGGCGACGCCGTAGAACAGCGCCGCGGTCAACAGCACCCCCACATCGGCGTCGAAGGCCCCCTGGTCGGACAACGGGCCGAGGACGGCCGACCAGACGTCCCGGGTCACCGTGCCGAGGCCCAGCCCCACCAGGAAGGCCATCGTCCCGGCCGTGGGGGTGACGGCGTTGGCGGTGATCAG
Organism: uncultured Actinomycetota bacterium; assembly: GCA_963834315.1. GTDB lineage: Bacteria > Actinomycetota > Actinomycetes > Propionibacteriales > Nocardioidaceae > Nocardioides_B. The sequence goes on from CAWIAY010000010.1 coordinate 233,207, forward strand.
GTCCTCGCGCACCACCACGTGCGGCAGGGCGGCGGACAGTCCGGCCAGGAGGAAGCGGTTGACCGACAAGCAGACCAGGATGAGCCCGAACAGCGCAGGGCCCCGCACGTCAGCGGCGACAGCGGCGGCCAGCACCGCGACGAGGCCCACCCGGACGAAGTTCGACCAGGCCAGCACCTGCCGGCGCGACCATCGGTCCAGGAACACCCCGACGAACGGGCCCAGGACGCTGAACGGCAGCAGCACCACCGCCAGGGCGCCGGCGATCGCCGTCGGTGAGGGCTGCTGCTCCGGAGAGAAGATGACGTACGCCGCGAGGGCGACCTGGAAAACGCCGTCCGTCATCTGGCTGGCCACCCGCACGGTGAACAACTTCCGGAATGCTTGACCTCGCAAGAGGTGCGTCAGGTGGCGGGCCGCTTGCATACTGTGCATGCTTGCACCGATAGGTCCGCCGCTCCGAGCAGGGTCGAGGACTACGACAGCATCGCGTCTGGGGGACGACCACATGACACACGTCGTTCCGGCGATCCCCGACTCGCTCCGCGAGAATCTTGCCTACGGTCTCGGCGAGGCGGAGGCCGAGCGGTGGTTGGGCGACGCCGTCGCTCGGGCGGAGCGGCTCTTCGTCGACTGGCAGCTCACCCCGCAGCAGGTGCTCTCGGGTGGGTCGGAGTCGTTGTGCGTGAAGTGCCTCGACGAGCACGGGCTCGAGACGGTGCTCAAGCTTCCGGCCAACGTCACCGGCGGGGCGGCCGAGATCGCGGCACTGCGCGCCTGGGGCGGGGAGGGTGCCGCCCGCGTGTTGCGCACGGAGACCGAGCAGAACGCGATGCTGATGAACTTCCTGGGGTGGGTCGGGGAAGGCGCCCAGGAGCTGCGCCGACGTGGTGTCCCTGGCGGACCGGTTGCACGCCGCTCCGGTCTCGGGCTACCCCTTCGCCGCGCTCGAGGCCAACCTCGCCCGACGGGTGACCTGGGCGGCCGCCCGGTTCGCCGAGAGCGGCGACGACGACGCGGCTCGCGACCTGGTCGCGGCCGAGAAGCTGCTCGGCGAGCTGATCGCCGACGACTCTTCCCGGGTGCTGCTGCACGGGGACTACCAGCCCAAGAACCTCATCGTCAGCCCCGAGGGCCTCCGGGTCGTCGACCCGCTGCCGGTCGTGGGCCCGGAGATCTTCGACCTCGCCCTCTGGGTGGTCAAGTGCGGCCAGGACAAGACGCTGTCCGACTGCATCTGCGACCTGGCCGCGCAGCGCCCCCAGGTCGACCTGGAGGCGCTGCGGCGGTGGTGCTGGGCACTGGCCGTGCTGGAGAGCCGGCCCTACCTGGGTCAGTCCAACGCGGCCCGCGTGAACTACATCGACGAGGCCCGCGACCGGGTCTAGCGCTCGACCTCGCCGCGGATGAACTTCTCGACCTGCTCGCGGCCGAGGTCGTCGGCCATCTGCACGGGCGGGGACTTCATCAGGTAGGTCGAGGCAGAGAGGATCGGTCCGCCGATGCCGCGGTCCTTGGCGATCTTCGCCGCCCGGATCGCGTCGATGATGATGCCGGCGCTGTTGGGCGAGTCCCAGACCTCGAGCTTGTACTCCAGGCTCAGCGGTACGTCGCCGAACGCGCGACCCTCGAGACGGACGTAGGCCCACTTGCGGTCGTCGAGCCACTGGACGTAGTCGGACGGGCCGATGTGCACGTTGCGGTCGCTGATCTTGTTGGCGAGCTCGCCGTGCAGGTTGGAGGTCACGGCCTGGGTCTTGGAGACCTTCTTGGACTCGAGGCGGTCGCGCTCGAGCATGTTCTTGAAGTCCATGTTGCCGCCGACGTTGAGCTGGTAGGTGCGATCCAGCGCCACGCCGCGGTCCTCGAACAGCTTGGCCATCACCCGGTGGGTGATGGTCGCGCCGACCTGGCTCTTGATGTCGTCGCCGACGATCGGGACGCCGGCGTCCTCGAACTTCTTGGCCCAGACCGGGTCGGAGGCGATGAAGACGGGGAGCGCGTTGACGAAGCCGACGCCCGCGTCGATGGCGCACTGGGCGTAGAACTTGTCGGCCTCCTCCGAGCCCACCGGCAGGTAGGACACCATCACGTCGGCGCCCGACTCGCGCAGGGCCTCGACGATGTCGACCGGCTCGGCCGCCGACTCCTCGATGGTCTCGCGGTAGTACTTCCCGAGCCCGTCCATGGTCGGGCCGCGCTGCACCTCGATGCCGAGCGTGGGGACGTCGCAGATCTTGATGGTGTTGTTCTCGGAGGCGTTGATCGCCTCGGACAGGTCCTTGCCGACCTTCTTGTCGTCGACGTCGAACGCGGCCACGAACTCCACGTCGGAGACGTGGTAGGGCCCGAACTCGACGTGCATGAGGCCCGGCACCGACTCAGCGGGGTTGGCGTCGCGGTAGTAGTGGACGCCCTGGATGAGGGAGGTCGCGCAGTTGCCGACCCCCACGATTGCTACTCGTACCGAACCCATCGGGCCCTCTCCTCTTCGTTCTGTTCTCTCGCTCACCGACGAGCCCGTCAGGCCGGGCGTCGGTTGGGCGCTGGGGTGGTGCTGCTGGTCGTCTTCTCGTGCGAGGGACTGGACGTGGTGGTGCTGTCCTGCTCGCCGGCCGCGCCGTCGCGCTCGGCGTTGATCAGGTCGGAGAGCCAGCGGACCTCCCGCTCCACGGACTCCACGCCGTGGCGCTGGAGCTCGGTGGCGTAGCGGTCGACCTGCTCCTGGGTGCGGTCCAGCTGGGACTGGACGCGGGAGAGGCGTTCCTCGAGCCGCGAACGGCGACCTTCGAGGATGCGCAGGCGGATCTCCATGTCGGTACGGCTGAAGAACGCGAACCGGACGTCGAAGTTGTCGTCCTCCCACGACGCCGGCCCGGCCTCGGCCATCAGCTCTGCGAACCGGGTCTGCCCGGCCGGGGTCAGCGCGTAGGTGATCCTGCGACGGCGAGAGGTGGGCGCCCCGGAGGAGTCCGTCGGCTCACCGCCCCCGAGGCCGCCGGCGAGGTCCTCGGCGATGTAGCCGGCCCGGAGCAGCTTCTTCAGTGCCGGGTAGAGCGTGCCGTAGGACAGCACACGCCCCCAGCCGAGCACGGTGTTGACCCGCTTGCGCAGCTCATAGCCGTGCAACGGCGACTCGTGCAGCAGGCCGAGCACGGCGAGCTCGAGGGTGTCGCTTCGTCGGGTCACGCGTCGCACCTCCTGTCGGGTCGTCGTCCCCGATCGGGCTCCCGGCTGGCGCACGCGAACTCCTATCGGAGACACCTATCGTAGCGATATATCGAGGACACGCCTAAAGCGTCTGCCGGAGCTGGGACAGCGGGTCCTGACCTGGGCTTTTTCATGCCGCCGGGCACCGCCCGTACCCTGGGTCCGGGTTCCGCCCGCACGCGCGGGCACCTCGCACTGTCATGTCGCCGTCCGTACCGGAGAACCTCAGTTGAGCGCACACCGCAAGGGCACCGGCCCGGCCACCTCCAAGGGCCGCCGCGCCACGAAAGGCGCGACCTCCGGCAAGGGCGGTCGCAAGGGCGGCGGCGCAGGCAGCAGGGCCGGCGGCAAGGACGAGGGCAGCCGGGGCCGCCGGATCGGACGCGGCATCGTGAAGTGGGGCCTGCTCGCGATGCTCGCCGGCCTGGTGCTCGGCACCGCCGCGTTCGCCTACGGCTACATCTCCACCGACATCCCCGACCCCAACGCGGACTTCCAGACCGAGACGACGATCGTCTACTACGCGAACGGCAAGACCGAGCTGGGCCAGTTCGCCGACCAGGACCGCACCAGCGTCTCGCTGTCCGACGTACCCCCGCACGTGCAGTCGGCCGTGATCGCCGCCGAGGACCGCACGTTCTACACCAACCGTGGGATCGACCCCAAGGGCATCCTTCGAGCGGCCTTCAGCAACGCCCAGGGCAACGCCACCCAGGGTGCCTCGACCATCACCCAGCAGTACGTGAAGATCTTCTACCTCTCCACCGAGCGCACCCTGGTGCGCAAGGCCCGGGAGGCCTTCGTCTCGCTGAAGCTGCAGCGCACCCAGAGCAAGAACAAGATCCTCCAGGGCTACCTCAACACCATCTACTTCGGACGCGGCGCCTACGGCATCCAGGCCGCGGCGGAGGCCTACTTCGACAAGGACGCCAAGGACCTCTCGGTCAAGGAGGGGGCCACCCTCGCGGCCATCCTCAACTCGCCCAACAACTACGACCCGGCCAACGGCAAGGAGACCAAGCAGCGCCTGCTCGGTCGCTACCAGTACGTCATCGACGGCATGGTCGACATGGGCGAGCTCGACGCCGACGAGGGCCAGCAGCTCCGCGAGAAGCTGCCGGCGTTCCCGGAGGTCGTCGACAACGACTCTCTCGGCGGCCAGCGGGGCTACATGCTCGAGATGGTCAAGTCCGAGCTGCGCGACCAGGGGTTCGGTGACGCCGAGATCCAGGGCGGTGGCCTCCGGGTGACCACCACGTTCACCCGCAAGGCGATGCGCGCCTCGACACGTGGCGTGCTGGCCAACCGGCCCAAGGGGCTCAAGGAGCTGCACGTCGCCAGCGCGTCGGTCGACCCGCGCTCGGGTGCCCTGCGCGGCTTCTTCGCCGGACAGGACTACCTGCGCAGCAACGGTGGCACCAACTGGGCGCGGGCCGGTGGAGCGCCCGGCTCCAGCTTCAAGCCCTTCGCGCTCACCGCCGGGCTCAAGGACGGCTACTCCTTGGAGAGCACCTTCGAGGGCAACTCGCCGCTCGAGGTGGGCGACAGCGAGTTCGAGAACCAGGGCGAGGACGGCGGCTCCGACTACGGCTCTGCCGTGACGATGCTCAAGGCCACCGAGGACTCCATCAACACCGCCTACGTCGACCTGACCCTCTCGCTCAGCGACGGCCCCCAGGCCGTGGTCGACACGGCTGTCGACATGGGCATCCCGAAGAACTCCACCGACCTGCGCCCCGAGGCGGGAGTCGCCCTCGGCTCGGCCATCGTCAACCCGATCGACATGGCCAACTCCTACGGCACCATCGCCGACGCCGGCCGGGCCAAGCAGTGGTTCGTGATCAACCGGGTCCGCGCCGCCGACGGGGAGGTCCGCTACACCCACCAGGACCAGGCGCGCCGGGCCGTGTCGGCCGACATCAGCTCCGACGTCAGCTATGCCCTCCAGCAGGTCGCCGCCGTGGGCAGCGGCCGCAACGCGAACGTCATCGACCGGCCGATCGCCGGCAAGACCGGCACCGCGACCAACGACGACGGGCGGATCAGGTCCTCGTGGTTCGTGGGCTTCACCCCCCAGCTCTCCACCGCGGTGATGTATGTCCGCGGCAAAGGCCAGGCTCCCCTCGACGACTACCTCCCGACCTTCTACGGCGGTGAGTACCCGGCGCGGACCTGGGCGGCGATCACCAAGGGCGCTCTCGAGGGTGCGCCGGTGATGGACTTCCCGGAGCCGGCGAGGCTCGAGGCGACCAAGGAGGACCACGAGCCCGTGGCCTCCCCGGCGCCCGCCCCGACCCGGACCGCCACGCCGACGCCCACGAAGAAGCCCACCAAGACGCCCTCACCGACCCCGTCAGAGACGCCCACCCCGACCGAGACGCCCTCACCGACAGAACCCCTCCCGTCCGAGCCGTGCACCGGAGTGCTCTGCCCGCCGGGTGGCGGCGGCGGTGGCGGCGGCAACGGCGGCGGGCAGTCCCCGGCGCCGTCCCCGAGCCCCCCGCCACCGCAGTAGCCCGCCACCACTGGCCACCGCCCCGCCACCGGTGGGCCACCGGCGGGCCCTCAGTAGGGTTCGTCGGGTGAGCGACGGCACCGGCGGTGGGGGACCAGCCCGACCCACCCACGACGACCCGCTGGCGCGGGCCGCCAGCGAGGGCATCGGCGGTCCGTCCGGGAGCAGGTCGTCAGGGCACCCGTGGTGGACCCCGATCCGGGTCGTGCTGGCCTTGACGTGTGTGGCCTTCGTGCTCGCGATGGTGCAGAAGTCGCCGTGCGTGCGCGAGGACTGGACCGGTGACGACTTCCGCTACGCCGCCCTGTGCTACTCCGACGTCCCCTACCTCTACATCCCGCGCGGGTTCGCCGAGCTCAGCGTCCCCTACTCCGACACCGGGGAGCGCTGGCAGACCCTGGAGTATCCGGTGGTGATCGGCTACTTCGCCTACGGCACCGCCTTCCTCACCCAGACCCTGAGCGGGTCCCCGGACCTCGACGTACGCCGGGCGGCACCCGCCGACTCGGTCGGGGGGCTCCCCGGCGTGCTGGGTGAGTCGTGGCTCTACTTCCAGGTCACCGCGGTGCTGCTGGCCCCCTTCGTGCTGCTCGCGGGATGGTTCCTGGCGCGCGCGCATCCGGGACGGCCCTGGGACGCCGCCGCGTTCGCGCTCAGTCCCGCGCTCGTCCTCACCGCACTGGTCAACTGGGACGTCCTCGCCGTCACCGCCGTCGCGGGCGCCCTGTGGGCGTGGTCCCGCGACCGGCCGCTGCTCACCGGAGTGCTGATCGGTCTGGGCACGGCCACCAAGCTCTACCCGCTGTTCCTGCTCGGGGCGCTCCTCGTGGTCTGCGTGCGCCGCGGCCGGCTCGCGGCGTTCGGGGTGGCGACGCTCGCCGCCGTCGGCACCTGGGTGCTGGTCAACCTGCCGCCCCTGCTCTACGGCTTCGACCAGTGGAAGGTCTTCTGGGCGTTCAACGACGAGCGGGGTGCCGACCTCGGCTCGCTGTGGCTGATCTGGCAGCAGAGCGGCCACGCGATCAGCGCGTCGGGCATCAACCTCGCCTCCTGGATCTGGTTCGGCGCGGTCTGCGTCGGAGTGGCCGCGCTCGGGCTGCTGGCACCCCGGATCCCGCGCATCCCCCAGCTGGCGCTGCTGATCGTGATCGGGTTCCTGCTGGTCAACAAGGTCTACTCCCCGCAGTACGTCCTGTGGATCCTGCCGCTGGCGGTGCTGGCCCGGCCGCGGTGGCGCGACCTGCTGCTGTGGCAGGCGGGGGAGGCGTTCTACTTCGTGGCGGTCTGGTTCTACCTCGGTGGCTTCACCGCGTCGGCGTCGTCAGGACAGGCCGACCACGCCTACTGGTGGGCGATCGTGGTGCGGGTGGTCGCCGAGCTCTGGCTGGCCGGGGTCGTGGTCCGCGACATCCTGGTCACCCGCCAGGACCCGGTGCGCGCCGACGGAGTCACCGACGACCCGATGGAGCCGACCGCCAGGATGCGACCCAAACGCGTCGCCCGCTGGACCGCACCGGCCCCGACCCCTCCTGACCCCCTGCCGGGCGATCGTCGTCTCTAGGAGATGACGGTCCGGTCGAAGTCGGTGGCGGTGAACCGCACCCGGACGTCGACCTCGTCGCCGACCTCGGGCACGTGGGCGCCGGTGGGGAGAAACAGCATCGAGGCCTGCATGTGCGGTGGCTCGGCGAAGAGGCGCTGCTTGCCGTCGATCGTGTACGGCGAACGCACGAAGCCGGCCGCGTCGAGACCGCCCTTCGCCACCCGGGCCGCCCGGTCCTTCAGCGAGGTGCTGCCGGTGGGGGCCTCCAGCCCGATGCCGTGGGCGGTGCCGCCGGAGACGACCAGGATGTGGCCGCTCTTGGGCGCGGAGCGGCCGCGGTAGCCGAAGACGTCACCCCGCTCGACGGCGTGCGCGTCGAGTCACGGTGGCCCGCACCTGCAGGGCACCACGATCGCCGAGCCACAGCGACGTGCCGATCCGGGGACGGAACTCGAAGTCGGCGTAGCGATGCCGGAGGTCCGCGAGCTCGGCGTCGGTGAGGTGGGAGACCCAGACCCGCTTGGCGGGCATCCCGGCCGCGACCACGTCGGTCATCAGCCGGTCGACCTCGCTGAGGTGGGAGCCCTGGCCGATCGGCAGGTGGAAGGCGACCCCGTCGAGGCGGACGCCGCCGACCTCGGCCCACAGCTGCACCGCCTCGCGCAGCTCGCTGGCCGAGAAGCCGTGCCGGCGCATCGAGGTCATCCGCTCGAGGATCACCCGTGGCCGCTCGGTCCTGCGGGTCAGCGCACGCAGGTCGTCGAGACGTCCGACCGTGTGCACGACGTGCTCGTCGTAGACGGGGGTGTCGTCGTGCGGTCGCCACGGGGTGAGCACCAGGACGGTGCCGCTGAAGGTCGAGGAGATCTCGGCGACCTCGGCGTAGGTGCCGACCGCGACGGTGTCGACCCCGAGCCAGGTGGCGACCTCGCCCAACCGGGCCAGGCCGAAGCCGTAGCCGTTGCCCTTGGCGACGGGGACGATCCCGGGGTGGGTCTCGCACACGGTCTGCAGATGCCTGCGCCAGCGCTCGACCGTTGACGTACAAGGTCAGTGCCACGGTCAGCGTCCTCCGGACCGACGGGACATGTAGAGGCTGAACGCCTTGTACAGCGGGGCGTTGAGCGGAAGGTCCCACTCCCCGGCGTACTCCACGGCTTCGCCGCCGGTGCCGACCTTGAACTGGATCAGGCCGACGTGCGGGTCGTCGCTGTCGAGGGTGTCGGTGATGCCGCGCAGGTCGTAGGTGTCGGCGCCGGCGGCCAGGGCGTCCTGGATCATCCGCCACTGGACGGCGTTGGAGCCGCGCACGTCGCGCTTCTGCGGTGGAGGAGGCGCCGTAGGAGTACCAGACGTGGGCACCGACCCGGATCGCGACGGTGGCCGCGACCAGGTCGCCCTCGTGGTGGGCCAGGTAGAGCCGGATCCGGTCGTCCTCCTCAGCACCCAGGGCCCGGAACATCGTCTGGAAGTAGCCCAGCGGCCGGGGGGTGAAGCCGTCGCGCTCGGCGGTGTGCGCGTAGAGCTCGTGGAACGCCGCGAGGTCGTCGCGTCCCGGGTGGTCGAGGCGTCCCGGGTGGTCGAGGCGTCCCGGGTGGTCGAGGCGTCCCGGGTGGTCGAGGCGTCCCGGGTGGTCGAGCTTGTCGAGACCACCACCCCGGCCTTCGCGGCCTTCTTGATGTTGCGCCGCCACTGCTGGTTCATCCCGGCCAGCACGTCCTCCTCGGTGCGCGGCTCGCCGGCCTCCCGACCCTCGGTCTGCACCAGCGGGATCTGGAAGTTGAAGCGCGGCTGCCCGGCGGCGAAACCGCCCTCGGCCGCCTGGAGCCGCCAGCCGAGCTCCTGGAGCTGGGAGACGACGCGGGCCCCCTCGACGGACCGCTCGGTCGGCGGCACCTCGCCCAGTCGTGGTACGGCGTCGTCGGCGATGCCTGCCTTGAGGTCCTCGGCCGACCACCGCGCGACGGCGACCGGTGGGCCCATCCGCACCCCGAACGCGCCGGCCCGCTTGAGGTGCCGGGTCAGCGGAGCGAGCCAGCCGGCGAGGTCGTCGCTGGACCAGTCGATGACCGGGCCCTCGGGGAGGTAGGCGAGGTAGCGCTTGACCTTGGGCAGCTGCCGGTAGAGCACCAGGGCGCTGCCGAGGAGCTCGCCGCCCGCGGACCCGCGGAACCAGCCGATCGACTCGCTGCGCCACTCGTTCTTCACCTGGCCCCAGGCGGGGGTCTGCAGGAAGCTGGCGGAACGCTGCTCCCGGACGTGCGCGAGGTGCTCGTCGGGGGTGATCGCGCGGACGGTCAGAGCGTGGGTGGTCACAGGGACCGAGGCTACCGACCCGTGATCCGCCTGGGTGACCCGTGGTCGTCCGCCGCCACCGCCGGTGCCCGGTGCGTGCCGGCTCAGAGCGCGTCGAGTGCCCCCAGGGTCCGCCGCCACATCCGGCTCGCCGGGTCCAGGGCGTCGAAGTGGCCGCCGTCGGTCTCGATCAGCACCGCGTCGTCGCCGGCCGCGGTCGCGGCCTCGACGTAGGCGCTGCTCTGCGAGAGGGGTACGACGGTGTCCTCGCGACCGTGCACGGCGCGGACAGGCACCCCGAGAGGGAGACGTCGGGCCGGGTCGCCCTCGGCGTAGCGGCGCGGGACCTGCTCGGGCGCTCCGCCCATCAGCTCGCCCACCACCCCGCCCCCGAGGCCCTGCCGTGCCGCCGCGGTGAGGTCGAGCACCCCGGCCATCGAGATCGCCGCCCGGACGCGCACCGCCCCCGTGTCGGCTCCGGCGGCCCAGACCGCGAGGTGACCGCCCGGCGGAGTGGCCGAGCAGCACGGGCTCGGCGGCGGGCCGGCCGGGAAGCTCGGGCAGCGTCCAGGTCGGCGAGGTGGGTGACCCCGGCGCGGACGTCGTCGAAGGTGGCCGGCCACCCGCCGCCGTCGCCGAGCGGACGGTAGTCGAGGTTCCACACCACCCACCCGCGGCCCGCGAGGTCGGCGGCCACGTCGTCCTGCAGGCCCAGGTCGTAGCCGGCGCGCCAGAAGCCGCCGTGCAGCATGACGACCACCCCGACCGCGCTCCGGGTGGGGAGGTAGAGGTCACCGACCTGGCGCGGGTGCCGGCCGTAGGGCAGTCGGCGCGGCGGTGGGCCGCCGGGCTGGCGGCGGCGCCTGCGAGCGTCCCAGCCAGGTCAGGCCGCCGACCGCCAGCGCAGTCGCACCCAGACCGAGGACGGCCCGGCGTCTCATCGAGCCTGGTCCGACGGACCCCATGCCACGGGTCGGGTCCGGCGCGTCAGAGCCGCTCACGCAGCCAGGCCGAGTCGGCCTGGTGCTCTGCGGCGCCTCCGGGGGTCTCCAGCACGACGGGGGCGTCGGCGTCACGGACGATCGCGGCGAGCAGCCCGGGGTCGACCTGCCCGGCGCCGAGGTTGGCGTGCCGGTCGGCCCCGGAGTCGAAGGCGTCGCGGGAGTCGTTGCAGTGGACCAGCGCGATCGACCCGGTGATCTTGCGGACCTCCTCGACCACGCTCTCGAGCGCGTTGCCGCCGGCGTGGGCGTGGCAGGTGTCGAGGCAGAAGCCGACCTGCTCGAACCCCTCGGCGCGCGGAGATCGCCTCCCACACGCCGCTGATCCGCTCGAGGTAGCGGGTCATCGCGTTGTCGCCGCCGGCGGTGTTCTCGATCAGCAGCGGCAGCGCGAGGTCGGTCGCCTCGATGGCCTTGCGCCAGTTGTCGAAGCCGGTGGTAGGGTCGTCGTCCTTGTTGACGTGTCCGCCGTGCACGATCAGGCCCTTCGCGCCGATGCGCGGCAGCGGCGTCGACGTGCTTCTGGAGCAGCTTGCGGCTGGGGATGCGGATCCGGTTGTTGGTCGTGGCGACGTTGACGATGTAGGGGGCGTGGACGTAGAGGTCGATCCCCGCCGCAGCGGCGTCGTCGCGCAGGGCCTCCGGGCGCCGCGGCGTACCGGATCTCGGGGCCCTTGTAGCCCTGCGGGTCGCCGAGGAAGAACTGGACCAGGTCGGCCCCGCGGGCCGCGGCCTCGGCGATCGGGTCGGTCTGGTCGACGTGCGCTCCGATCTTCATGGCGCCCAGCCTAGGCCGCGCCACCGACCCGCTCCCGGTCGCCGGGGAGGCTAGAGGTCGACGACCTCGTTGTCGCCCTCGAAGCGCTCGCCGGTGACCTTGGCCTTGACCAGGTTGACCACCTGGGTGACCTTGCTTCCCGGGGAGTCCCAGTACTCGGCCGTGTCCGCGGAGACGTGGATCAGCACGTTCTCGGGGTTCTCCGGCCCGCCCTCCATCCAGGCACCGGTGAAGGTGTCCCAGAGCTCGGCGAGCTTCTCCGGGTCGTCGACGACGCGGGCGGTGCCGGCCAGGGACACCCAGGAGCTGCTGCCGGAGAAGGCGACGTTGACGCTCGGGTGGACCGCGAGGTGTGCGACCGCGGCCGCCGACCGCTCGGTGATGAACCACAGGTCGCCGTCGAACTCGACGTCCTGGGTGGCCATCGGGCGGCTGACCAGCCGGCCCTGCTCGTCGCGGGTGGTGAGCATCGCGATCCGGATGTCGTTCATCAGGTCGGCGACCTTGGTCGCGGCGTCGGGACTCATCGGCGTCCTCCTGGGATGTGGGTGTGCTCGGACGCCGCTGGTACCCGATTCAGGCGTCGGATCATGGCCTGTGGACGACGATTACGCGGGCGCCGTACGCCGCTGATACCCTGCGTGAGTCGATCCGGCTCGACTCCAGGACATGACTGGGTGTCGGGCCGTCGACGTGCCGGGCCCCGTCCTCGACGTGGTGCCCGGTGACGCACAGCCCTCCTGCCACGGAAACGCCGTGGCCGTTTGAGTCCGAAGGAGGTGGAGACCGCTTTGCGTGCCTACGAAGTAATGGTCATCCTCGACCCTGATCTTGAAGAGCGCACTGTTGCGCCTTCGCTTGACACCTACCTCAACGTCGTCCGTCAGGACGGCGGCACGGTGGAGAAGGTCGACGTCTGGGGACGTCGCCGCCTGGCCTACGAGATCGACAAGAACGCCGAAGGCATCTACGCCATCGTCGAGCTCCAGGCCGAGCCCGCCACCGTCAAGGAGCTCGACCGCCAGCTCGGACTCAACGAGTCCGTGCTGCGCACCAAGGTCCTGCGTCCCGACATCCGCTGACCGCTCCCTCCCGGGTGGTCGACCTCCCCACCGGGTGGTCGACCTCCCACCGGGTGGTCGAGCTTGTCGAGACCACAAGACCGTTTCGCCCGGTCACCCACCTGAGTAGCTACTCGAGACTGGAGGCCTGACATGGCAGGCGAAACTTCGATCACCGTCGTCGGCAACCTGACCGGCGACCCCGAGCTCCGCTTCACCCCCTCGGGGGCGGCGGTGGCCAACTTCACCGTTGCGTCGACGCCACGTCAGTTCGACAAGCAGACCAACGAGTGGAAGGACCAGGAGACCCTGTTCCTCAACTGCTCGGTCTGGCGACAGGCGGCGGAGAACGCCGCCGAGTCGCTCCAGCGGGGGATGCGCGTCATCGTGCAGGGTCGCCTCAAGGCGCGCTCCTACGAGACCCGCGAGGGCGAGAAGCGCACCGTCTTCGAGATCGACGTCGAGGAGGTCGGCCCGAGCCTGAAGATGGCGACGGCCAAGGTCACCAAGACCACCCGCAGTGGTGGCTCGGGCGGCTACTCCGGCGGCGGCAGCGGGGGCGGCGGCAACGACCCGTGGTCCTCGGGTGGCCAGCAGGGTGGCGGCCAGGGCGGCGCAGGCTGCCGACAACCAGGGTGGTGGCTCCGGCGGAAGCTGGGGTGGCAACCAGGGTGGCGGCCAGTCGGGCGGCGCCTCCTCGGGTGGCGGCCAGCCGGCCAACGACCCGTGGGCCCCGGCCGGCGGATCCAACGACGAGCCCCCGTTCTGACCCACGCCCCGGGTGGTCGAGCGTGACCCACGGGTGGTCGAGCGTGACCCACACGGGTGGTCGAGCTTGTCGAGACCATCTCGGGTGGTCGAGCTTGTCGAGACCACTGCTCCACAACTGAACACATCCATCCACTGACGACCATTCCGGCTCCACGCCGGGCTTCACGAAGGGAAGCACCACAATGGCCAAGCCAGTACTCCGCAAGCCGAAGAAGAAGGTTTGCCAGTTCTGCAAGGAGAAGGTGTCCTATGTCGACTACAAGGACACCACGCTGCTGCGCAAGTTCATCTCCGACCGCGGCAAGATCCGCGCCCGTCGGGTGACCGGCAACTGCGTGCAGCACCAGCGCGACGTCGCCATCGCGGTCAAGAACGCCCGTGAGGTCGCTCTGCTGCCCTACACGTCGACCGCTCGCTGAGAAGGGCTGAGGACAAGATGAAGCTCATTCTGACCCAGGAGGTCGGTGGCCTCGGTGCCCCCGGCGACATCGTCGACGTCAAGGACGGCTACGGCCGCAACTTCTTGATCCCGCGTGGTTTCGCGATGCGCTGGACCAAGGGCGGCGAGCGCACCATCGACTCGATCAAGGCCGCGCGGTCCACCCGCGAGGTCCGCGACCTCGACCACGCCCAGCAGGTCAAGGCCACGCTGGAGGGCACCACCTTCCAGCTGCCCGTCCGCGCCGGCGAGGGTGGCCGGCTCTTCGGTGCGGTCACGGTCGGTGACATCGCCTCGGCGATCACCTCCGCGGGCGCCGAGGTCGACAAGCGCAAGATCATCGTCGGCAACCCGATCAAGTCCCTGGGTTCGCACCAGGTGACGGTGAAGGTCCACGACGAGGTCGACGCGACGGTCAACATCGACGTCGTCTCCGCGTAGCCACGGACCACGGTCCGGTTGGTCGAGCCTGTCGAGACCACGGTCCGGTTGGTCGAGCCTGTCGAGACCAGCTACTGATCCAGACCGCACGCTGAGGGCCGCTCCCCACGGGAGCGGCCCTCAGTCGTCCCCAGAAGTCTCCGTCGTCTCCGCCCGTGCCGGCACCCGGCCGGACGCCGCGAAGAGCAGATAGATCAGGTACGCCTGGACCGCGACGACGAGCACGCCGAGCGGCTCGCGCAGCACCTCGAGGTCGGCGCCGAGGACGACCACCGGGCCGAGCGCCAGCACCACGACGAGCCGGCGCAGGAGCCGGAACCGCCCGGCCAGGGGCGGGTCCTGCTCGACGAGGACGCTGCAGAGCAGGAAGCTGACGGCGAGCGCTGGCAGCGAGGCCACCCAGCCGGTGCTGTCGTCGAGACGGGTGCCGACCGCCGGCGGGTACGTCGCCAGCGAGACCAGCAGCGACACCACGCTCGCCCCCAGCAGCGCCCGCACGTCCACGGTCCCGCGCAGCCCGACGACGCCGCTCAGGACCAGCAGCCAGCCGAGCGGGTCCGGCACCCCGTCCCAGCCGCCGAAGAACGCGTCGACCAGCACGATGACCAGCCCCATCGCGATCCTCTGCAGCGGCAACACATGCGAACCCTAGGGTGCGGGGCTCAGGCCCCGGTGACCATCCACGCGTCGCCGCGGGCGCGGTGCAGCAAGATGACGGCCCGGCTGCCGATGAAGCCGATCCCGAACGCTCCCCACAGCCACACCAGGGCGACGTCCCCGGCGCCGACCGAGGCGGCGAGGTGGACGGCGAGCCAGGCCAGCGGGGCGAAGACGGCCAGGACGACGACCCCGCCCCAGGCGAGGTAGCGGCCGTCGCCGGCGCCGATCAGCACCCCGTCCAGCACGAAGACGACGCCGGCGAGGGGCTGGAAGAGGGCGGCGACCAGCAGCACCGGCCAGAGCAGGTCGTGGACGGCGGGGTCGGGGGTGAACAGCGGTCCGAGCAGGCCCGCCAGAGCCGCCAGGGCGATCCCGGTCGCCAGCCCGGACCACCAGCCCCACTGGATCATCCGACGGGTGACCGAGCGGGTGCCGGCCACGTCGGTGGCGCCCAGGTAGCGCCCGGTGATGGCCTGGGCGGCGATGGCGATGGCGTCGAGCGCGAACGCCAGGAACGTCCACAGGGTCAGGGCGAGCTGCTGGGTGGCCGTCGCGGTGGCGCCGAGGGTGGCGGCGCCGTACGTCATCACCAGCAGGGAGGCGCGCAGGGTGAGCGTGCGCACGACGAGGGCGATCCCGGCGTGGGCTGCACGGCGGACGCCGGGCAGGTCGGGGCGCAGGGTGGCGCCCGCGCGGCGGGCGGCCCGGACCACGACGAGGACCAGCGCGGCCGCCGAGGCGAGCTGTGCCAAGACGGTGCCGATCGCGGAGCCGGCGATGCCCAGGTCGAGGCCGTAGACGAGGGCCACGTTGAGGGCGATGTTGAGCAGGTTGCCGACCACGGCCACGACGAGCGGGGTGCGGGTGTCCTGGAGGCCGCGGAGGATCCCGGTGGTGGCGAGCATGACCAGCAGCGCGGGGACGCCCAGGATCGCCCAGCGCAGGTAGCTGGTGGCCTGCTCCGCCACCGCCGGGTCGGGGCCGAAGAGTCCGACGAGGGGGCCGGTGGTGAGCACCCCGACCACCGAGACGGGAACGCCGATCAGGACCGCGAGCCAGACGCCGTCGATCCCCTGGGTCAGGGCGCCGCGGACGTCGCCGGCGCCGATCCGGCGGGCCACGGACGCGGTGGTGCCGTAGGCGAGGAAGACGCAGAGCCCGACCGCAGTCTGGACCACGGCCCCGGCGATGCCCAGCCCGGCCAGCTCGGGGGTGCCGAGGTGCCCGACGATGGCGGCGTCGGAGAGCAGGAAGACGGGCTCGGCGACCAGCGCCAGGAACGCGGGGACGGCCAGCCGGAGGATCTCCCGGTCCTGCTGCCGCCCGGCGGCGCTCCGTCCAGCCGGCGGGGGCTGCCCGGCGGGATCCTCCGTGGTGGTCACCCGCCGATCCTACCGTCCGTAAGAGGCAGACGACACTTCTGGCCCTGACGCTTCGCGGGGCCGGCGCCCCTGACTGGCGCTGTGTGTAACTGGGCCTCGTCTGTGCATACACCATTGTGACGGTCCGCGCCATCCGTCGAGTGGACGCACCAACGGGGGGTTACCACCAGGTGTTTGAGATCACCGAGAAGTTTCTTTCGTGCACACCCCGCCCGCCACGTTTGCGCAGGTCAGCGCGGTGTGGATCGATCACATGCGGTAGCCGTCCACAGTGGCGTCAACACCCTGTGCACATGTTCGGCGGGCGTGTTCCACACCGTCGGCCCAGTTGTCCACAGGTCCTGTGGACAACGGACTACCGTCGGCGGCTCCGGGCGCCGTAACGTCGGCCCTCGCGCAGTCAGGGTTGTCGACGCGGTCGGTGCGCAGGACGGGCCCGGCCGGGCGACGCTCGCGGCGGATTCTCCGCCTGTCGGTGCCCGCTGGGACCGTGGTAGGACACCATCGAAGAAAGAAGTCTCGTTTCGTGAGCACCGTCCCCTCGGGTGGCTACGGCCCCGATCTTGCGCCCCCGGACGACTGGGCCGCGCTGGGTGACGCACAGCAGCCCGGACGGTCCGGCGGCTCCGGCTACGTCGACCGCACCCCGCCCCAGGACAACGACGCCGAGCAGAGCGTGCTCGGCTCGATGTTGCTCTCCAAGGACGCGATCGCCGACGTGATCGAGTCGGTGCGCGGCACCGACTTCTACCGCCCGGCCCACGAGACCATCTACGACGCGATGGTCGACCTCTACGGCCGCGGCGAGCCGGTCGACCCGGTCACCATCGCTGCCGAGCTGCAGCGCCGGGGCGACCTGGTCCGGGTCGGTGGCGCTCCCTACCTGCACACCCTCTCGGCCAGCGTGCCGATCGCCGCCAACGCGGGCTACTACGCCGAGATCGTCCGGGAGAAGGCCATCCTGCGGCGCCTGGTCGACGCCGGCACCCGGATCGCCCAGATGGGCTACGCCGGGGAGGGCCAGGTCGACGACGTGGTCGACCGGGCCCAGGCCGAGGTCTACGGCGTGACCGACCGGCGGGCGTCGGAGGACTATGCGCCCCTGAGCGACATCATGGAGGCCACCCTCGACGAGATCGAGGCGATCTCCAACCGCGACGGCGAGTTCAACGGCGTACCCACCGGCTTCGTCGACCTCGACGAGCTCACCAACGGCCTGCACGGCGGTCAGATGATCATCGTCGCGGCGCGTCCCGCGGTCGGCAAGTCGACGCTGGGCCTCGACATCTGCCGCTCGGCCTCGATCCACCACGGGATGAGCAGCGTGATCTTCTCCCTGGAGATGACGCGCAACGAGATCACCATGAGGATGCTCTCGGCCGAGGCGCGGATCCCGCTCAACCACATGCGCAACGGCAACATGAACGACGAGGACTGGGCCAAGCTCGCCCGCAAGATGGGCGAGGTCTCCTCGGCGCCGATGTTCATCGACGACTCGCCCAACATGACGATGATGGAGATCCGCGCCAAGGCCCGCCGGCTCAAGCAGCGCCACGACCTCCGTCTGATCGTCATCGACTACCTCCAGCTGATGAGCTCGGGCAAGAAGGTCGAGTCGCGCCAGCTCGAGGTCTCGGAGTTCTCCCGCCAGATCAAGCTGCTCGCCAAGGAGCTCGACGTCCCGATCATCGCGCTCTCCCAGCTCAACCGTGGCCCCGAGCAGCGCTCCGACAAGCGCCCGATGATGTCTGACCTGCGTGAGTCCGGCTCCATCGAGCAGGACGCCGACATGGTGATCCTGCTGCACCGCGAGGACGTCTATGAGAAGGAGTCCACCCGCCCCGGTGAGGCAGACCTGATCGTGGCCAAGCACCGCAACGGCCCGACCCGCGACGTCGTCGTAGCCTTCCAGGGCCACTACTCCCGCTTCGTCGACATGGCCCACGGCTGAGCCAGCTCCGAGCGAGCGTCTCGGTGCACACGCTGGACGAGAGTCAGGACCCGAACAGGCGGCGAAAGCATAGCCATCTTTACTCATGGTCATCGTGGCTCACCGTGGCTACCGTGGCGATCGGGGTCTGGCTAGCGCGAGAGGAGGGGTCGTGATGACGGCTACAGTCTCCGACTTCGATCAGATCCAAGGATTGCTCGGCGACAAGGGCAGGCTCCTCGGCACCGGGAACGGGACAGTCATTGTCGTCGATCCGAAGCCCGCGGGCGATGTCAGCACCACCACCGTGAGTCACCATGTCGATCACGGGACGTACATGGACGCGAATGGGCATGTCCATGCCGTGCTTTACGACACGGTCATCACCACCACCGGGCCACCCTTCAGCTCCTCCTCTGTCATCGAGATTGTCTCCGACACACCCATCACCTGATTCGCGTAGGGACACGAGAGGACCGCCAGCGTGCGACCGGGGCTCGTCCTGACGGACTTGGGTCTCGCGCATGAGCCATCGTCGGGGGCTCAACGACGGCGGACGAGCGGTGGGACCTGCCAGGGTCGCCGAGACGCGAGCCCCTACGCATTGCGGGATTCCCCGCAGTTCGGGTCACTGGGGATTCGGGTCTGGCCACCGCCAGGGCTGTCCCCACAGGTTGGTCTCGCCGAGGCGTGTCCCGCAGCCGATATCGTCGATTCGTGACTCGCAACCGGACCGTTGCTTGCGTCATCGCGCACCCGGACGACGACGCGTACGGGGTTGCGGGCAGCGTGGCGCTGCACGCCGATGAAGCAGACTTCAGGTTTGTCCTGGTCCACGCCACGTTCGGCGAGCGGGGGGACATCCGAGAGGGATTCCCGGCCACGCGCGAGACGCTGGGGTCCATTCGTCAGGGCGAGGATCAAGCCGCGTGGCGAGCACTCGGCTACGTTCCGGACCGTCACGAGTGGCTTGGTCTTCCCGACGGTGGCGTCGCGGAGGTTCCCTTCGATGACGTTGTCTCGTCGGTCGCGCGGATCCTCGACGAGGAGGATCCCGCCGTTGTCGTCACGTTCGGCCCCGATGGCATCTTCGGGCATCCCGACCACACCGCGATCGGTGCAGCCACCGACGAAGCCTTCGCGCGTTTGCGCTCCGCCGACAGGTCGGGCTTCCAGCGGCTTGCGCATGGCGCGATCCCACAGTCGGTTTTCGAACGGTGGAACCGCCAACGGGCCGAGCTCGGGCTGTACACCTTCGACCCGGCACAGCCGTACCACATGCGCGGCGTCCCGGACGAGCAGATCCGGGTCACCGTCGACTGTCGTGAGGTCGCCAGCCGCATCGTGGCCGGTCTTCGCGAGCACAAGAGTCAACTGCACGTCATGTCCGACGACCCGACGAACACCGCTCAGTGGGAACGGCGCGTCGGGCGGGAGTGGTACGCGATCGCCTGGCCCGAGCGCGAGCACGCCGGACCCATGCTGACCGACCTCTTCGAAGGCCTCACCTAGCTCCCCTCGCCAGGGCCTCGGGCTGTGCTGCTGGCCGCCGAGATCGTCTAGCGGCGAGAGTCACGCGCCCCGTGGATGCCTGGTCGGACCTCCCCTGGTGGCAGTTCGAGGATGTCGAGACGGACTGGACTGACGTGGTCGCTCAACGGGTGAGCTCGGCCTCCCCGTCCAGGCGGGTGAGCTTGTCCGGGTTGCGCATCGCGAAGATCCGCGTGATCCGGCCGTCCTCGACGACCACGCTCACGATCGTCGTACCGCCCACCTCGTCCACGATCCGTACGCCGACCCCACCGTTGAGTCTGATGGTCCCGATCGCAGGATTGACAGACACCGCTGGGAACGGCCGCAGCAGGTTCACCACCTTCTTCACACCGACCACAGGCACCCGCACGGCCTGCGCGATCCCGCCGCCGTCCGCGAGGAGCACCACCTCCGGTGCCAGCACGTCCATCAGGCCCTGCACGTCGCCAGCCGTCACGGCGGCGACGAACCGTGCCACGACCTGCTGTTGCTCAGTGCGGTCGACCTGCATTCGTGGCCGTCGCGCGGCCACGTGCTCCCTGGCCCGGTGCGCCACCTGGCGGACCGCCGCCTGCGACTTGTCCACGGCGGCCGCGATCTCGTCGTAGGGGACGTCGAACACCTCGCGC
Source organism: uncultured Actinomycetota bacterium (assembly GCA_963834315.1). Lineage (GTDB taxonomy): Bacteria > Actinomycetota > Actinomycetes > Propionibacteriales > Nocardioidaceae > Nocardioides_B. Next base: position 253,395 of record CAWIAY010000010.1, read on the forward strand.
AACACGAACACGGCGCGCTCGGTCGGCGTCAGGGTCTCGAGCACGGTGAGCATCGCGATCGAGACGCCCTCGGACAGCTCGACGTCCTCGGCCACGTCGGGACTGGTGAGCAGCGGCTCGGGCAGCCACTCGCCGACATACTCCTCGCGCCGGCGGGTGAGCGTCCGGAGCCGGTTGAGCGACTGACGGGTGACCGAGCGGACCAGGTAGGCGCGCGGGTGCTGCACCTCGGCCTGGTCGACCGCCGCCCACCGCAGCCAGGTCTCCTGGACGACGTCCTCCGCGTCGGCGGCGGAGCCGAGCATCTCGTAGGCGACCGTGAAGAGGAGGCTGCGGTGGACGACGAACGGGTCGACGCTCATGCGGGGGACGATACGTCGGGCCGCTCCGCGAGTGGCTTGAGGTCGCAGGCGGCCGCGAAGCCTTCCGACTCGATCCCGAGCGCGACGTTGCCACGGGTGGTGAGGTTCGCGAACCCGATCACCGAGGTGAGCTCGACGAGCGCCGCCGGGCCCAGTTGATCGAGCAAGCCGGAAACCATCTCGTCGGTGACCGTAGGCGGTGTGTTGCTGATCGCCTCGGCGTAGGCGAAGACCTCTCGCTCCAGCGGCGTGAACACCTCAGACTCCCGCCACCGCGGGATCTCCCGCGCCCGGTCGACGTCGAGTCCCTCGTGGAACGCCATGAAGTAGTTGTAGTCCAGGCACCACGAGCAGCCGATGTACGACGCCACAGCCATGTGTGCGTACGACTTCAACGTGTCGTCGCACGCGTCCCACTTCTGAAGCTTCTGGCCGAAGCCCATCGAGGCCTTCATGACCGGAACGTTGTGCCACATCACTCCGAGCGACGCCGGAACCCGCCCGAACATTCTCTTGCTGAACGTCTTGATGACTGCTCCGTACAGGCCAGTGATCTCTGTGGCCGGGATCCGGGTCGTCATGACTCCTCCTAGGCGTCGAACGTGCTGTCGACATCGAGACACCGGCCGGGTCCACCGTGTGACAACCGGTCGGGAACCCGCTCGACAGTGATGAGCAACCACCACCGCATAGCGCGGCTGGCCCCGGGCCGGGCCGTTCTCGACCTAGTAGGTGAGAACTCGATCTGCCTCGAAGGTGAGGTCCACCAGCCGCTTGGGAAGCGCAAACTCGGCAGGCTTCCCCTCCAGGTCGCCGTCGGTCACCCCACGGGCCTTGCTCGACATGCCGGAGACGTAGAACCGTCCCCCTCCCCCCGCGATCGCATCGAAGGACTCGCGCAACGAGCCCGTCCCCAGACCGGTCAGCGAATCAAGGACCGCGTCGCGGACGAGTTGGACCGCGTCGGCAGCCAGGAAGATGCTGACCTCATGACCTTCGTCCATCGCCGCCCGTGCCACCAACAGGCCAAGTGCGGCTCGGGTCGGAGCCTCGGGGCCGTGCGTGATGTGGACCAGTAGCTTTCCCATGAATCTCACCCCTCCGAAGTCGGTGCTATCACTGTGGCGGGGGGTCTGTCGGTGAGCAAGAGCACCGGCACACTTGCCATCGCTGACAGTCACGGGTGGACGTCGGCGGGGCCAGCGCGCGATTGCCGGGAAGGGCACGAACCACGACGTGGTGGCGCTGATCGATCCCGAGGGACACGAGCTCGAGATCAACGACGCGGACCGGCACTCGCCGCCGGCAGGTGGCGCTGAGTCGCCGAGGCGAAACCCAGCCAGGTGTGCCTGTTGCCGGCCCAGCACCAGCCGATCTTGGGCGCGTCACGATGGGCAATGCCGTCTCGGCCGGTCCCGTTGCTGATCCAGATGGCGGGTGTTCGAGAATCGAGGCGCTTCTCATCCCTGCGTCGACGCGAGCCGATCGTCATGAAGCACTGGTTGCGTTCCAGGGCCGCGGGCTGTTGCAGCAACCATTGGATGCCCTCGCCGAGAGTGAGCGGGGTGCGTCCTTCGGCCACCATCGCTGGGAGGGCTTCGTCGGGGCTCCAGTTGGCCAGGTGATCACCGCGGTCGACACCCTCGACGAGATAGGTGCTGGTGGTGGGGACGGCAGCCTCGGGGATCGGGGTGAACTCGTCGACGTCCGGCATGTCGGCGACGACGAAGCCTGCCTTGGCGCGGTGCATGAGGAGCGGCGCGAGTGCGGAGGCGGGCGCTCGGTCGGAGGAGATGACGAGCAGCGCATCGGGGCGGTCGGCGAGGGCGGCCGCTCGAAGGTCCTCGTGGGTGATGCCGGCGAGATCCGCTACGCCGAGTGCGATGAGTCGTTCAGCTTGGTCGTGAAGGGAGGGAAGGTCGATTTCTGCGGGCATGGGGTGACCTCCGGTCGCGTGATGGCCTCCTTCTCAACGGCTCGCACGTGACCAATGTTCCGTGACCGCGCCGGGTCCGTCATGCTCAGAGCCCGTGGCTGCCACCTTCCACCCCTGCTCAGGGCACTTCGAGCTCGAAGAACAGGAAGCAGATGAAGGAGCTGCCGTCCGCTTTGGGCAGCAGCTCCGCTGGAGTGTCTGCTGAGGGCGGCGGCTCAGTGACCGTCTTGATGCGGAACCCCGCCTCGATGAACGTGTTGATGACGTCCTGCAGGGGCCGGTGCCAGTAGGTCATCCATATCGTCTCCTCGCCGTAGTCGTAGTCCTCGGAGTACCGGGTGAGGGCGAAGTAGTCGGCCTCCGGGTAGACGATCGCGTAGACCATGGGGTGGATGATCGAGACGGTGAGCCGACCGCCGGGCTTGAGCACCCGCCGCAGCTCGGCCAGGGCCGAGGCCCAGTCCTCCACGTAGTGCAGCGACAGCGATGCAACGACGAGGTCGAACCTGTCGTCGGGATAGGGCAGCGGCGCACCGAGGTCTGCGACTCGCACGTCCGCGTCCTCGCCCAGCCTTTCGCGGGCCAGCTCGACCATGGCAGGACTCAGGTCGAAGCCGGAGACGACCGCATCCTTGGCGCGCAGAGCTTCCGCCAGGGGGCCCGACCCGCACCCGGCGTCGAGGATCTGCAGACCGGCGACGTCGCCGGCGAGACGAATCATCTCCGGACGCTCGTAGTAGGCGTTGAAGAGGCTGTTCTCGTTCCTGGCCGAGTACGCCGCCGCGAAACCGTCGTAGTCAGCAGCAGGGGCAGGGGTCACCGATTCGGGCATGACAGGTTTCTACCCGGGTCGCATGCGTGCACCAACCTGGCGCGCGGTGTGCTCGGAGACGAACTCCCGGAGTCGCACCCTGGTGCCCGGATACTCCGGGAGGTGGTTCATACTTCGAACGTGTCAGCCTCGTCTGAGGCTGGCTCCGCGGACGTGGTGTAGTTGCAGCACGCTTCCCTTCCAGGGAAGGAGTCGAGGTTCAAATCCTCGCGTCCGCTCCATGAGCTGGCGCCCAGCAGCCGACGTGATCTCGTCGCCTGCGTGCTGCCCGCACGGCCGCGCTCTGGCTAGGCTGCGGTGTGCCCGAGTTCACCTGGCGACCGGCCAACCACGCAACGCCCGAGGACGTCGAGGCGGTGTTCGACACCGGCGGCGCCCGCAAGTGTCGCTGCCAGGCGCTGAAGTGCCCAGGCTGGATCTGGCGCGACACCACCCAGGAGCAGCGGGACGCCGCCCTGCTGGAGCAGACCGGATGCGGCACCGACGGACCCACGTCCGGCCTGATCGGGTATCTCGACGGCGAGCCGGCAGGCTGGGTCGCGGTCGAGCCGCGGGAGAACTACCCCCGGGTGTGGAGCCGGAAGAAGACGTGGATGCGGATGGACCCTGAGCTCGACGGCGTCTGGTCGGTCACCTGCTTCGTCGTACGCAAGGGCTTCCGCCGGCAGGGGCTGATGTACGAGCTGGCTGCCGCCACCGTCGAGTACGGGAGGCAGGTCGGCGCCCGCGTCCTGGAGGGCTATCCGACCGAGCCACCTCCCGGCAAGACCGTGATCTGGGACGAGGCGTCGGTCGGGCTGGTCCAAGTCTTCCTCGACGCCGGCTACGAGGTGGCGGCCTCGCCGACCCTGCGCCGGAGGGTGGTGCGTCACCGACTCGGCGGGGCGCCGTGACGGGCCGTCGTGACGGGTCGGGCGCCAGACGTCGTGGCCGTCAGACCTTGCCGCGCAGGATGCGCTTGAAGTAGGTGACGGGCAGGGCGTAGCGGTCCGCCAACCACGTGGCCCGCCGGGGGCGCACGAGGTCGGGAAAGGGCACCGTCGGCGCCGGCCGGCCGTCGCGGTCCACCTCGACGAGCATGAGCTGATGTCGAGCAACCGTGATCGGCATGACCGTGTAGCCGTCGTAGTGCTGCAGGGGAGCCGTGTCGGCGACAGCGATGTTGTGGGCCAGGACCGCGACCTGCTTGCGCAAAGCACCACCCGAGGGCTTGATGCCGAGGTCGGCGACGTCGCCCAGCGACCAGACCGTGGGATGGCGCCGATGACGCAGCGTGAGGGGGTCGACGTCCACCAGGCCGGCCTCGGTCGCGCCGGCCAGGTCGCTCTCGGCGATCCAGCGAGGCGCCCGGTAGTGCGGGACGACATGGGCATAGGAGAGGTCGTCCAGCTCGTGGTCGCCGTCGGGGGTCGACACCGTGATCCTTCTTGCGTCGACGTCGGTGACCCGGGCCCCTCGCAGCACCTGCACGCCGTACGACGCCAGCCGCTGCTCGAGCAACCGGTCGGCCTTCGGCACTCCGAGAGGTGAGTGACCCGGCAGGAGCAGGTGCACGTCGAGGTCCTCCAGCACGCCAGCGCGCCGCCAGTGGTCGCACGCCATGAAGAGCGGTTTGAGGGCGGTCGCGCCGCAAGGAGCCGGCTCGGGCGGCATCGAGAAGACCACGCGGCCTCCGGCCAGGTCCCGCAGCGCCGGCCACACCAGCGGCGCGCTCTCCACGACGAAGGTCGACCCGGCCCAGCCGGCCGCATAGGCGTCCGCCAGGCCGGGGGTCGCGTCCCAGTCCTCCTCGAGGCCGGGGCAGAGGACCAGGGTGGTGCAGCCGATTCGCCGGCCGTCCCGCGTCAGCACGCTCAGGTCGTCGGCCTCGACGGCCACCACCTGGTCCTGGATCCACGTGCAGTCGTCCGGCATCACCGTGGCCGCGGGCCGCTCAAGCGCGGCCATCGTCGCCTCGCCGGCACCGACGTAGTTGAGCAGTGGACGGTAGCGGTGGACGGACTCGCTCTCCACGACGGCAACGTCCTGCGCGCCGTCGCGGAGCAGCTTGGCGGCCAGCGAGATCCCGGCGTTGCCGCCTCCGACGATCAACACCTCGTGATGCTCCATGCGGTCCTCCGTGTCGACGCCGGGCTCTGGTCCCACGACCGTAGCGGCGGGTATCACCCAGTCCTTTCCCGCTGCACACCGTCGATATGCCTGCCGCTTGCCCCATCCCCGCTGCCGACGTGTGAGGATCGCTCCATGATCGACGTCGATCTGCCCGACGACGAGGCGGTTCCCGCGCTCGCCCGGTCCTTCGCCGCGTGCCTCGCGTCGGTGCTCGAGACACCCCTCGCAGACGTCCCGCAGCCGCACGCCGACCTGGCGGGATCGATCGCGCACTGGCGCAGCTGGCTGGCCGGTCGAGGTGCCGGCCTCGTCGCCATCGCGAAACCCGCGCACTTCAACTGGCCCGGCTACTGGCTCGCGGTGCTGGATGAGACCAGCCGCGTCGGGCGGGCTGGTGAGGGGATGGCGGTGCTGATGTTCGGCACGCCGTCGGGCGTCGTCCTGAGCCCTCAGCACCCTGACCTCGTCGGGCGGGCCGCGACGGACCTACCGATCCGCGAGGGGTACGTCGTGTGTGCACTGGACCCGGCGACCGCCGCCGCCCCCTCGCCGCTGCCACACCGCCGCGGCAGGGTCGAGGTGATCGCCCTCGCGGCGGACGCCACCGGACCGATGCGCACGGTCGACCGGGCGCAGGCTCGCGCTGGAAGGGGCTTGGAGGGTGACCGCTACGCCGCCAAGGCCGGAACCTTCACACCGGCCAACGACACCGCCCGCGGCTACGACCTCACCCTCATCGAGGCCGAGGTCCTCGACGACCTCACCCTGCCCGGCGGGGCACGGCTGGAGTACGCCGACGCACGCCGCAACGTCGTGACCCGCGGTATCGACCTCAACGCCCTGGTCGGCCGACGCTTCCGCGTGGGCGACGTCGAGTGCCTGGGCCAGCGACTCTGTGAACCGTGCTCCCACCTGGAACGCCTGACCACCAAAGGCGCCCTGCGAGAGCTGATCCACCGCGGCGGCCTGCGAGCAGACGTGCTGAACGACGCCGAGATCACCACCGGCGCCCTCATCGAGACCATCGACTAGCGTCGGTCAGGGCCAGCCCCGCCTACGCGTGGTGCTCCGCAAGGCGCCCCAGCAGATGGACCTCGGTCCCAGAGAGCCCCACCGACAGATAGACCCGGCGACCCCTGAGGGGAGCCTCGACAGCCCCCGCCACCACGTCGGCGAGGTCGGCGGGGTCGGCGGGGTCCATGGTGTCGGCCACGAGGGCCGGCGGGTCGTAGGACCGGAGCTGGGCGGGAGAGTCGGTGACGACGAAGGCCGCCTGAGTTGCCAGATCCGCGGGGAACTCCGCACGGCCGACCTGTTTGGGTCCCAGGGTGGTGACCACGACGTCCTCCTTCAGCCATGCCGTGTCGAGCACCGGAGTGTCGCTGCTCGTCGCGACGATCACCAGGTCGGCTCCGTCGACGGCACCCTCGGCGTGGTCGACGGCGCGAGCATCGAGGCCGAGCTCCTCGACGGCGCGTTGCGCGAACCTCGCTCGGGAGCTCGGGGTGCGGGAGTAGACCCGGAGGTCCCCTGGCCGGGCAAAGCCTCCCAAGGCCCAGATCTGTGTCCAGGCCTGATCCCCCGCGCCGATCACGCCGACGGTTCGCGCGTGTCCTGGCAGGAGGTGCTTGGCTGCCACGCCCCCCAGGGCTCCCGTCCTCCTGGCGCCGAGCTCGTTGCCCACTGCCACGGCGACGACCTGACCCGTGTCGGCGCCGTAGGCCACGACCAGACCTTGACCGTGGCTCGTCTCGAGCGTGTCGTAGGCGCGGAACCCGAACCAGTCCTGTCCGCTGGCTCCCACGGTGAACACCAAGGAGCCGCCGTCCAGGGTGACCCTGGAGCGCGGCGGGGACTGCAGCTGCCCGGCTGTCCGGCGCAGGAGGGCCTCCTCGGTCCACCGGAGGGCGTCGGCGGCACTCAGATCGCGCCGGATGTCGTCATCGGAGAGCAGGAGCGGCTGCGGCACGGAATCTCCTCGGAGGGACTGTGAGCGGACGGCCACAGCGACTATCCGACCTGAACCAAGCTTGAGGTCAAGTCCTGCGGAGACGCGTGACCCGAAGAACGCTCGCCCAACGATTCCGAGTCTCAGGGACTAAGAATTCCCTCGCGCCGGCCGATCGAGAGGGGACACGCCCCTCGTGGAAGGCCCTCAGATGCCCCGGATGACGCGCAAGGTCTTCACCGACCTTGCCCTGTGGATGCTCGGGCTCGGCGTGCTCGTGGGGCTGCTTTTCCCCCCGGTCATGATCCTCCTCGGAGTGCCGGCTGCTCTCGCCATGCGTCCCCAGTTCGTGCTGGCGTGCGTGTGGGCGGGGGTGTTGCTGGCCCTGGCGAACCATCTGCTCGCGCGTCGCGTGGTGGGCAGTCGTCTCGCGGGGCTCTCTCAGCAGATGCAGTACGTCGGTGGCGTCATCCAGGAGGCTGCCTGGACCGGGGACTGGGGTCGCTGCACCCCGGAGGAGTGCAGCCTTCCCGTCGACTCCGACGACGAGCTCGGGGCTGCGGCGTCGTCGTTCAACGATCTCGTCGTCTCCCTGGCGACCTCTCGCAAGGTGCAGCAGGCGACCTCGAACATGTCCCGGAGCCTGTCGAGCCACCTCGAGCTGGAGGAGTTCGCGCCCGAGACGCTGGCTGCTCTGCTGGGTCATGTGGGGGCCGTGGCCGGTGCCATCGCCGTCGTACGCGACGGGCAGCTCGACGTCGCCGCGTCCCACCGGCTCACCGGCCTCTCGCTCGCCCAGGACGACGCCGTGCTCGCCGCGATGACCAGGGACGAGCTGGTCACCCTCGACGTGAGCGAGAGCGTGCACGTCGACGCCACCTTGCTGGACTTCCGACCTGCGCTCGTCGTGGTCCAGCCGCTGCGCTTCCGCAGCACCCCCGTGGGGGTGGCGGTGCTGGCCTTCGACGTCACGCCCTCCCCGGAGGCCACCCGCCTGCTGCGATCGTTCGCGGACCCGGTCGCGGTGGCTCTCAACAACGTGCTGACCCACGAGCGCTTCCAGCGGCTGGCCGCCATCGACCCCCTGACCGGCGCCTACAACCGGCGCTTCGGCACCCAGCGGCTGCACGAGGAGTGGGCGCGTGCCGCGCGGGGTGACAGCCCCGTGGGGGTCCTCTCACTCGACCTGGACCACTTCAAGTCCGTCAACGACGACCACGGTCACCTCGTCGGCGACCGAGTCCTTCACGAGGTCGCCACCGTGGCTCGCGCCACCCTGCGCGAGGGTGACGTGCTCATCCGCACCGGCGGCGAGGAGTTCCTGGTGCTCCTTCCCGGTGCCAGCGGCGACGACGTCCGCCAGCTCGGCGAGCGGATCCGCCTGTCGGTCGCGGCCATCCGCATTCCGCTCGGCGACGGGTGGATCAGCGTGACCGCGAGCCTGGGCGGAGCCTCGACGACCGACAGCTCCATCGTGAGCCCCGACGAGCTGGTGTCCCGGTCGGACGAGGCCCTCTATGTGTCCAAGCGCTCCGGACGCGACCGGGTCACCATGACCGGACCCAGCCTCGCCGCATCAGGCTGAGCGGGCGCGCACCGGCGCGGATCCGCACCCGGCACCCCATCGCGGTAGCCCACGTCTTCCACTAGGTTCAGGAAGGCAACGTGTGCGGTGACGCCGTGGGCTCGAGCAACGCGGAGTGCACACGAGGCGGTCCCTACCTCTGGAGCAGCGATGAGCAGCTACCACAGCCCGGTGATGTACGGAATCAACGACGTCACCATCCCCGAGGGGGACTCCAGCTTCGAGGCGAGGATCTACTACCCCTCGGAGGAAGTAGAGGTGCGGGACGTCGCGATCCTCCGGGGCACCTACCCGCTCGTGGCCTTTGCGCACGGGGACCGCAGCTTCGAGGCAGGCTTGTGCCCTGCTGACAAGACGGCGGACCACAAACGGTGGGGGGCCGTGCTGCACCTGCTGGCGCGGTGCGGATTCGTGGTCATATCCCCTGCGATGCACGACGTCATCCATGACTCCGAGGCCTCGGCCATCCGCATGGAGAAGGCCATCTCCTGGATCCGCCGGTCATGGCTGAACCGCTCCGTGCTGCATCACGAGCCACTCGTCTACATGGACCCGGACCTGATGACCAGGTCGGCAGATGAGTCCTACCCGAAACAGGAGAAGGAGCACGATCGCGCGACGGACTTGCTCTCCCGCTTCGACCGCGCCGATGTGGCTCGCCTGGGCATCGGTGTGAGCCCCGACCTGCTTGCCCCGCTCGGACCGCCGACCGCCTTGGGGGTGGCGGGCCACAGCTGGGGGGCGAGGGCGGCGGCCCGGGTCGCCGCTCGTGGCCAGGCGAAGGTTGCGGCGATCGGCTCGGTCGCCGGCACCTGGGACGAGAACGCCTCGATCACGGCTCTCACCGGCTCGGGGCTCCCCACGGTGATGATGGTCGGCTCCGACGACTTCTTCCGAGCCAGCTATCTGGCGGCGATGTGGAACAACCTCGCCGTCCCCAAGCACCAGGCGTCTCTCGAAGGACTCGACCACTGGGACTGGTTCAGCGAGTTCGGTGGCATCGAGCCCTGCGATCCCGGCGCTCCGCGCCCAGGATGCCCGGTGGGATGGCAGACCGCCTCCGAGCTGCTGTTGGGCTTCATGACGAAGTACCTCTACAACCACTGGTGGCGCCCGCCCTACTTGCTGGGCAGTCCCGGTGGCCGTCCACCCCTGCTCCACTGGTACAGCAACACAGGCCCCTGCGCGATCAAGATCCGGTGGAACGACCCGACGTACACCGGATCCTTGGGCTCCGTCGGGGAGGTCACGCTGGGCAGCTGGACCGAAGGAAGCCCCTGGTGAATCCGGGTCTGCCCGACAGGTGGAAGCGCGAGGAGATCAGCGGGCGGCGACCTGGGGCACCGGCCGGGCCGAGTCGCAGATCGGGAGGACGTGGCCGAGGACTGGCTGTCGGAGAACGGCTTCCTCTGATCCACCCCGTTGCCGCCGTACCCGTACCCGTACCCGTGCCCATGCGGCGGGGGTGCGGCGGCAACGCGCTTCCCGGGTGCCACCGACAACGGTAGGTCGCGCGCAGCGGATCTCCGGCGCGCCGCGTACCGATATCGGTAGGTGTCCCGGGGCAACCTTCTGCCGATGCCCGGCGTCAACAGGGGCGAGGGGGTCATCCGGATGAGCTTCACCAGGACGAGCAGCGATGCGCCGACGTTCGAGGAGTACGCCGGGGCGGCCTGGCCGCGGCTCTACCGCTCGGCCTACCTGCTGACCGGCAACCACGCCGACTCCGAGGACGTCGCCCAGCAGACTCTGATCAAGGCGCACCGTTCCTGGTCGCGCGTGAGCGGCTCGGACTCCCCGGACGCCTACGTGCGGCGGATCCTGACCAACACGTTCCTCTCCGATCGCCGACCTCGGCGCAGACAGCTGGAAGTCCTCACCGACACACCACCGGAGCCGGCCCACCAGACGACGGGCGACGACGAGCACCGGATGGTCCTGTGGCCCCATGTGGGGCAGCTGCCGCCGCGGCAGCGCGCGGTGATCGTGCTCCGCTACTACGAGGACCTGAGCGAGGCCGAGATCGCCGAGGCTCTCGGCTGCTCCCGCGGCACCGTGAAGTCGACGGCCCACCGCGCGCTCAAGGCGCTGCGAGCCGCCGTGACCTCCGAGGGCACCGACGACACCGAAGGGACGGAGGGCTGAGATGCACCGCGATATCGAGGAGACCCTGTCCCGCGAGCTGCGCGAGGTGGCGTCAAGGGTGGACGTCCCGGTGATGCCGGCGCTGCCGCGCGGGCCGGTCGCGCGTCCGGCCTGGCAGCCGTTGCTGGTCGCGGCCGTCGTCGTCCTGGTCGCGCTCGCGACGGCCGCCACCCTCGGCCTCCTGGGCGGGGGTCAGCAGGTCCAGCCGATGCCCGCACCCTCGCCGACGCGGACCACCGAGGGTCCGACCGAGGTGCCCACCGAGGACGCCGGCTCGATCCCCACCTCCCGCCCGACCGTGCCCTACGTGCTCGGGACCAGCCTCTTCGTCGCAGGCAAGCAGCTGCCCGGTGGCTGGGCCTACGTCGAGGGGGTCGAGGACGGCTGGGTCGCCCAACGCCTGGACGGCACCGACTGGTGGGGGTACGACGCCGAGCCGCAACGCCTCGAGGGCCCGAGGAACCAACCGCCGGAGGTGTCGCCCAACGGGCACTACCAGGCCAGCATCATCGAGCAGGACGGACAGGGCCTGCTGATCGGCGCGAGCACCGCGTACGGCGGCGAGGGTTTCGGTGGCGTGCCGATCGACCTGACCGACGGCAACGGCGCCTACACCTACGTCAGTGCGGTCACCGACGGCGGCCTGGTGATCACCAAGGGGGACGGCGTCTCCCTCCTGTGGCGGCCGCTCGTCGACGGGAAGGTCATCGACCTCTCCCAGACCGCCCCCGACCAGCTGGTGCTCGGCAACAGCCCGGCCGGGTTGGTGGTGGTCGACGGAAGCGGGGGTTTCACCGACGCGACCCAGGGTGAGGTCTACCTCGCTGAGATCTCCCCGGACGGGGAGCTCACCCGTCTCGAAGAGCTGCCCCCGCACGACGACCTGGTCGCCAGCAGGGGGTGGCTGGCGTGGGCCCCGCCGGGGACGATCGGCGGCGAGGTCCCGGCGATCTCGCAGCTGCAGGTGCAGCGCCTCGACGGCAGCGGACGGGGCACCCTCAGGCCCCCGACCGGCTGGCTGTTCCGCTCGGGCAGCTGGACCTGGGAGGACGACGACTACCTGGTGGCCCCGGTGATCGACGAGCGAGGCAGGGATCGGATGACGCGGTGCAGCCCGGCCACCGGGGACTGCGTGTTGGCCGACACCCGGTAGCTCGGGCCACGACCTCCCCGAAACGGGTCAGCGCCGGTCGGGGAGCCCGGACAGGTCGGCCAGCTGCCGGAGCTGGATCTCGAACAGCTCCCCGGGGTCGGTGAAGGTGTCGGGGCCGTACTGTCCGAAGACCTCGAAGCTGACGCAGCCGAACAGAGCGGCCCAGGCGAGCACGCCGCGCGCGACCACGCCCTCGGGCAGCTCGAGTGAGAATCCGTCCAGGATCCTGCGCAGGTCGGCTGACAGCGTCGGGGGCAGCGCGGGGTCCGCGTCGTCGAGGGGCGCCAGGGTGCCCGTGCGGTGGGCGTCCCCCCACAGACTGACCAGTGCGGTGATCACCCGGGTGCCCGGCGCGGTGGTGCGTTCCGCGGGCGCCTGGTAGCCGGGGACGGGACTGCCGAAGAGCAGCGCATAGGTGGCCGGTTCACGCAGGGCCCAGTCCCTCACGGCGCGTCCCAGCGCGAGGAAGCGGCCGCGGTGCTGGTGGGCTGGTACGGCGTCGAGCGCCGCGTCGACGGCGTCACCGAGCTCGTCGTAGCCGTCGACGACCAGCAAGGTGAGCAGGTCGTCGCGGCTGCGGACGTAGCGGTAGATCGCCGAGGAGACCACGCCGAGGTCGCGGGCGACGGCGCGCACCGACAGCGCAGCGGCGCCTTCGGTGGCGAGATGGCGCCGGCCGATCCGGGTGATGTCGGCCAAGGTCCGCGCCCGGGCACGCTCGCGGGGGGTCTGGTGCTCTGACATCGGCCCATCCTGACAGAGATGTGAGCAGGCGGCACTCTAGAGAGCAGTGCTCTTGACACGACGGCGCCGGGGAGTCATCCTAGAAACGAGAGCAGTGCTCTCACTTCGACTCCCCGGAAGGCCAACACCATGACCACCTCCCCCGAACGAGAGCTTCACGTCGTCACCGGAGCCGGACCCGTCGGGTCCACGATCGCGCTCCAGCTCGCACAGCTGGGACATCCGGTGCGGCTGCTGACCCGGTCAGGCAGCGGTCCCGAGCACCCCTCGATCGAGCGCCGCCGGGTCGACGTCTCCGACGAGCGCGGCCTGGCCGAGCAGCTCGTCGGGGCGGCGGCGGTGCACCACTGCATCCACGCCTCCGCCTACTCCGCGAAGGCCTGGCGCACCGAGCTCCCGGGCGTCGAGCAGATCGTGCTCGCGGCCGCAGGCCGGGCGGGTGCGGTGGTCACCTTCCCCGAGAGCCTCTACTCCTACGGTGCCGTCGACGGTCCCCTCACCGAGGACCTCGCGCGCGACGCCACCCGCGGCAAGCTGGGCGTCCGTACCGACCTGCTGCGGGCGAGGGCGGCCTCGTCGACCCCGAACGTCAGCGTGGCGGCGTCGGACTTCTACGGCCCACGGGTCAAGGCGGCCCACGCCGGCGAGCGTCTGGTCCCCGCGCTCCTGGAGGGTCGCGCGGTGTCCATGGTCGGCAGCCTCGACCAGCCGCACTCCTTCACCTACGTCCCCGACCTCGCCCGTGCGATGATCAGGGCTGCGCAGACGCCCGAGCTGTGGGGCAGCCTCCTGCACGCGCCGACCGCGCCGGCTCCCACGCAGCGGGAGCTCGCCGAGGCCCTCGCCCGTGCGGCCGGCGTCCCCACCCCTCGCCTGCGCGTGCTGCCCGCCTGGGTGCTGAAGGCCGCCGGGCTGGTGTCCGCGGACGCCCGCGAGCTGGCCGAGACGTCCTACCAGTTCACCGCACCGTTCGTGCTGGACTCCAGCCGCAGCGAGGAGCTCCTGGGCCAGTCGCCCACGCCGGTCGACATCGCTGCCACCGAGACCGTGCGGTGGTGGCGTGCGGCCGCCTCGGCACGGGTTGGTGAACCGGCGGCGACGACGCATGCCGGCTGATCCGCACGGCCGGGCACGCCCCTCCTAGGCTGGCCAGGAGCAGCCCCACGACGGGGGCTCGATCTCAGACGGAGCAGGCATGCACAGAGCGATCGTGGTGGCGGCGCTGCTCGTCGTCCTCGCTGCCGGTTGTTCCGGCGGGCCCGGGAACCCGCCGGACCCCGGTGCTACGGCCGGGGCAACGGCCGGGGCAACGGCCGGGGCTGACGGGGGATCGACCGGTGCCGCGCGCTTCCCCGACGTGCTCGAGGCGGAGCTCCGCGCCGAGGGTGCGGGCAGCTACTCGCTCGAGGTCACCTTGAGCTCCGAGTACGACACCCCGCAGCGGTACGCCGACGGGTGGCGCGTGCTCGCTCCCGACGGCACCGAGCTCGGCACGATGACGCTGACGCACGACCATGCGACCGAGCAGCCGTTCACGCGCACCCAGACCGGGCTGGAGATCCCCGCTGACGTCGCCACGGTCGTCGTGGAAGGGCGTGACCTGGCCAACGGCTACGGCGGGGCCACGGTGGAGATCGAGGTCCCGGAGGCCGGCTGAGGAGTCGGTCAGGGTCGGTCGGACCGGTCGGCGATCAGCAGGCGTTGGCGTACGAGCCCGACCGGGGCAGCGGCGCCTTGACCGACTTGGAGTTGGGCTTGCGCAGGGTGTAGTAGCGCAGCCAGTCCATCTGCATGCGTGCCTTGTTCATCCGCTTGCTGCCCTGGCCGAGCATCGTGAAGCGCACGGTGTAGGGAACGTCGGAGAGCGCCTCGCGGCGGTTCTCGGTGCTGAGCACGTGACCGTCGACGAACCACGAGATCCGCTTCTTGGTGACCTCGACGGCGAAGGTGTGCCAGCGGTCGTTGCCGAGGTTGACGCCGGTGTGAGCGACGGCCTGGTCGTCGGGGAGCGAGCGGATGTAGTGGTGCACCCGGTTGCCGCCGAGGCGATAGCTGTTGAGGGCGACGTTGCGCGCACCGCAGTGCTGGGCGCGCTTGGCGGCGGGGATCAGCTCGGTGCGCACCTTGTAGGAGCGGTGCGAGCGGCCGTACTCACGCGAGCGCAGCCGGATCTCCCAGCGGCCGACCTTGTGCCCGGTCCCCTTGAGGGTGGCGCTCACGCTCCCGCGGCGGGCGGTGTTGAGGGTGAGCATCCCGTGCTGGTTGCGCACGGCGCCGCGCCCCTTGGTGCGCCAGATCTTCTTCAGCGGTCCGATGTAGTCGTCCTGCCAGATCGGCTTGCCCCAGTCGTAGGTCGTCTGAGCGTTGACCGGACCCGGCGGCCGGGCATGGTCGGCGAGCGAGGCGGGCGCCAGGCCGAGCGTGAGCGCGGCGGCGCCGGCGATGGCGGTCAGACGGCGAGCAAGGGTGCGCGAGATCATCGAGCCAGGCTAGGCAGGACCCCCGCGAATGTCACATCGAGGACCCGACCCTCCGGGATCAGCGCCCGGGATGCTGGTCGATCCAGGCACGCACGAGGCCACGCAGGTGCTCGGTCTTGGCCGCGAGGTCGTCCGCGTCGAGGAAGCGTGCCACGCGTGCGGTGTCCCCGTCGCCCTCGAGGATTCCGCCGGGGTCGGGCAGTGCCGCGCCGGTGTGGAACATCAGCGAGACGTGCTTGGTGGTCCTGGGGTAGAAGGACGCGATGTTGCCGGCGTAGACGAACGTCGGCGCCTTCCACTTGATGGTCTCGCCGACGCGTTCGTCGGTGGACAGCACCACCTCACGCACCGCCTGGACCAGCTCCTTCTGCGGATTGACGTAGGCGTCGAACCAGGCGTCCACCTCGGGGTTCCGGTTCTCGCTCATCCCGCCCCCTCAGGCGGGGGCGGCGGGGCCGGCGATGTTGACCATCCAGGACGTGCCGAACTGGTCGGTGCACATCCCGAACACGTCACCCCACACCTGCTTCTCCAACGGCATCGTCACCGTGCCGCCCTCGGCGAGCCCGGCGAAGTAGCCCTCCAGGCCGTCGCCCTCGGCGCCGCTCAGGCTCACCGACACGGTGTTGCCGGGGCGGTGCTCCATGCCCTCCGGGGTGTCGGCGGCCATCAGCACGAACCCGTCGGGCGTCTCGAGCCGGGCGTGCATGATCTTGGCGCCGTCGGGGCCGCTGGCGGCGCCGAACTCCTCGAAGGTGTTCATGTCCAGCTCGCCGCCGAAGACCGACGTGTAGAACTCCATCGCCTGGCGCGCGTTGTCGGTGAAGCTGAGGTAGGGGTTGAGAAGTGCCATCAGGTGCCTCCGGTGGTGGGTGAGCGGTGGGCGGTCAGCCCGTGGATCTGGCGTGGCGCTCGTGCAGGAGTGCCACGATGCGGGTGACCAGCTCGCGGGGCAGCGGCTGGTCGTAGGAGAAGTGCACGGCGTCCTTGGCTGCGCGATACGGCGCGACTGCGGTCTCGAAGTCCTCCTCGCCGCGGGGCACCGGGTAGATGCTCAGGTGGCGCTTCCAGCCGGCGAAGTAGAGCACTGCGCCGCCGCCGAGCGTCACCGTGGGGATCTGGTAGCTGATCTTGTCGGCGGAGCCCGGAAGGCAGTCCTGGATCAGGGCGCGCAGCTCCTCGAGTCGCGCTCGACGCGGCTGGTCGAAGGTCGCGAGATAGCCGTCCACGGTGGTCGGTTGCTCCGCCACGGTGCCTCCTGGGCGGTGTCTGTGTCCTCGCTCCCACGCTGTCACTCACGCCCCCGCACGTCCAGGGACACTCCAGCCGGGGCGCTCCAGGGACCGGTTGTCGTCAGGCAGCCTTCCGATGCGGCAGGGTGACGCCATGCACTTCGTCGGCGTGGACCTGGCCTGGGGTCCCAACAAGCCCACTGGCATCGCTGTCCTCGACGACGACGGTCGGCTGGTCACGGTCAGCGCGGCCCGCGACGACGACGAGATCGCCGCCGCTGTCGAGGAGTACGTCGCAGGTGACTGCCTCGTCGCCATCGACGCCCCCCTCGTGGTCGTCAACGCGACCGGCAACCGGCCGTGCGAGGCAGACCTCAACAAGGACTACGCCCGCTTCGACGCCGGCGCACACCCGTCCAACACCGGCAAGCCCGAGTTCAGCGACATCCCCCGCGGCGCCCGGCTCGCCGCCCGGCTCGATCTCGACATCGACCCCCGGTCACACGCTCCCCGCCGGGCGATCGAGGTCTACCCGCACCCGGCGACGGTCGCACTGTTCCGTCTGGGCCGGACGCTGAAGTACAAGAACAAGCCCGGCCGCACCCTGACCCAGCTGCGTGGCGCCCTGCTCGACCTGATGCGCCGGCTCGAGGGCCTCACCGACGCGCCGGCGCCGCTGGAGGTCAGCCACCACGCCGGCTGGCGGGCGCTGGTGGAGCTGGTGGAGACCGCGGAGCGCAAGAGCGACCTGCGGCGGGCCGAGGACCAGGTCGACGCGGTGGTCTGCGCCTACGTCGCGCTGTTCGCGGTGCGTCGCCCCGAGCTGACCACGACGTACGGCGATCTCGCCACCGGCTACATCGTCACCCCGATGCTCCCGGTGGGGCACCGGCCCAGCCCGAGGGCGCCGCGCACGGATCCGGTGCAGCGCGCGGTGCAGCACTACGCCGCGTTGCAGCCCGCTCTGCAGGAGGCGACCCAGGGCTACCTCACCTTGGTGACCACCCTGCTCGACGACGCCGGTATCAACTACCTGAGCGTCGTGGGCCGCACCAAGACGGTCGGCTCGTTCGCGGCCAAGGCCGACCGCACGGTGGAGGGCAAGCCGGTCTACTCCGACCCGATGGAGCAGATCACCGACCAGATCGGCATCCGGGTGATCACCTACCTGCATCCCGACGTGACGGCGGTGGCCGACCTGCTCGCCGACCAGCTGCTGGTGCTCGACGACCGCGACATGGGCCAGGAGACCGCCAGCGAGGGCCGCTGGGGCTACGCGAGCCGGCACCTGCTCGTCGCCGTACCCCCACGCGAGGGCGCACCCGTGTCTCTTGGCTCCCGGAGCGCGCAGGTGCAGATCCGCACAGTGCTCCAGCACGCCTGGGCGGAGTTCGAGCACGACATCCGTTACAAGGGCACCGTCCCCGAGGAGCACGCCCCCGACCTGGACCGCCGCTTCACCCTCGCCGCCGGGCTGCTCGAGCTCGCCGACCGGGAGTTCACCCAGATCCGTGACCGTCTCCAGGAGTCCATGACCGACCAGACCGAGCAGCGTCCGCCGGTCGACGTCACCGACCCGCGGATCAGTGGCCAGGACCTCGCCGCCTTCCTGGCCGGGCAGTACGCCGACGCCGGTTGGTCACGCACCGATCACTACACCTGGATCTCGGGGCTGCTGCTCGAGCTGGGGATCGCCTCGCTCGGTGAGCTGGCGGTGCTGCTCAGCACTGTCGACAGCGCGGCCATCGACCAGCGGATGGGCTACAAGTACCCAGCCGGCGCCGTTCGTCGCCTCGACGACGCGCTGCTGGCCGTCTTCGGCGAGCGCTACGTGGCGCTGCACGGCAATGCTCATCGCGAGGAGCTGCTGCGGGCCAGGCTGGAGAAGCTCGTCACGCAGCCGGAGGCCTGACCAGGGACCGACTGGTCCAGACCGACCTGCGACATCGGGTTGGGGACGGCCGAGCGGGGAAGCCTTGTGAGCACGGGGACAGACCTACGGAGCTGTCATGGAGCGGGAAGTAGCCGGCATCGCCGAGCGCCTGGTGCAGGAGTTCAGTGCACTGCCCTGGACCGTCGTCGTCGACGCGGTGTGTGACTGTGCGGATGCGTGCCGGGAGGCGAACCCGTTCTTCGTCGAGCAGGCGGCCCGCGCCGCCCTGGACGCCCGGCGTGCCGATCTCGTCCAGGCCTAGGCAGGCTGCGGGACCGGTTCGCGCGCCGTCTCGTCGGTCAGCGGCCGGAAGCCGCGCAGCCGGAGGCTGTTGCTGACCACGAACACCGAGCTGAACGCCATCGCGGCGCCGGCCAGCATCGGGTTGAGCAGGCCCGAGGCGGCCAGCGGCAGTGCCGCCACGTTGTAGGCGAACGCCCAGAACAGGTTGCCCTTGATGGTGACCAGGGTGCGCCGGGCGAGCCGGATCGCGTCGGCTGCGACCCGGAGGTCCCCCCGCACCAGCGTCAGGTCACCGGCCTCGATCGCCGCGTCGGTCCCGGTGCCCATCGCGAGCCCGAGGTCGGCCTGGGCCAGTGCGGGGGCGTCGTTGACCCCGTCGCCCACCATCGCCACCACCCGGCCCTGCGCCTGCAGGCGCTTGACCTCCTCGACCTTGTCGCGGGGCAGCACCTCGGCCAGCACGTCGGCCTCGTCGATGCCGACCTCGCGGGCGATCGCGCGGGCCACGACGGCGTTGTCACCGGTCAGCAGCACCGGCCGGAGGCCCAGCGAGCGCAGGGTGGCGATGGCAGCGGCGGAGGTCGGCTTCACGGTGTCGGAGATGGCAAGCAGGCCACGGACGGCACCGTCCCACCCGACGGCGACCACCGTGCGGCCCTCCTCCTCGGCCGCGACGTGGGCGCCCTGGAGCTCCTCGGGCAGTCGCAGCGATCGGTCGGCCAGCAGGCGGGGTCGGCCGACCAGCACTTCGTGGCCGTCGACGACGCCCTGCACCCCCAGGCCCTCGATGTTGGTGAAGTCCTCGACCGGTGGGTGGGGGCCGACCCGCTCGGCCGCAGCGGCGGCCACGGCACGGGCGATCGGATGCTCGGAGGCGTGCTCGAGGGCTCCCGCGAGACGGAGCACCTCCTCGGCGTCGGTGCCGTCAGCGGTGATCACCTCGACCAGGGACATCGTGCCCTCGGTCACGGTGCCGGTCTTGTCGAGCAGCACGGTGTCGATGGTGCGGGTGGTCTCCAGCACCTCGGGCCCCTTGATCAGGATGCCCAGCTGGGCTCCACGCCCGGTGCCGACCATCAACGCGGTCGGTGTGGCCAGTCCCAGGGCACACGGGCAGGCGATGATGAGCACGGCGACGGCAGCGGTGAAGGCCGCCGGCCAGCCGTTGCCCGAGCCCACCCAGAAGCCGAGTGTGGCCACCGAGAGCGCGATCACGACCGGCACGAAGACGCCCGAGATCCGGTCGGCGAGCCGCTGCGCCTCGGCCTTGCCGTTCTGGGCGTCCTCGACCATCCGGGCCATCCGGGCGAGCTGGGTCTCGCTGCCGATCCGGCGGGCGCGGACCACCAGCCGGCCGCCCACGTTGACGCAGGCGCCCGCGACCGACGCACCTGGTCCCACCTCGACCGGCACCGACTCCCCGGTCAGCATCGAGGCGTCGACGGCGGAGGTGCCCTCGGTGACCACGCCGTCGGTGGCGATCGTCTCTCCGGGACGTACGACGAAGAGGTCGTCGACGGCGAGCTCGGCCACCGGGACCCGGCGCTCGACCCCGTCTCGGAGCACCGCGACGTCCTTGGCACCCATCTTCATCAACGCCCGGAGCGCGGCCCCGGCCTGACGCTTGGAGCGGACCTCGAACCAGCGCCCGGCAAGAAGGAACGTGGTCACCCCGGCGGCGGCCTCGAGGTAGAGGTTGCCGGCACCGTCACTGCGCTGGATGGTCAGCTCGAACGGGTGGGTCATGCCGGGCACGCCGGCGGTGCCGAGGAACAGGGCGTAGAGCGACCAGCCGAACGCCGCGAGCGTGCCCACCGAGACCAGGGTGTCCATCGTGGTCGCGCCGTGCCGGAGGTTCACCCAGGCAGCGCGGTGGAAGGGGAGGCCGCCCCACACGACCACCGGCGCGGCCAGGGTGAGGGAGAGCCACTGCCAGTAGTCGAACTGCCACGCAGGCACCATCGCCAGCGCGATGACCGGGACCGACAGCAGGGTCGAGACGATCACGCGCTGTCGCAGGCTGCGGGCGTGCGGGTCCTCGGGCTGCTCCAGGTCCGTGCCCGCGCCGGGCTCCGGCGGCGGAGCAGGGAGGGCCGCCTGGTAGCCGGCCGCGGCGACGGTGTCGAGCAGCGAGGTGGGCGCCAGGTCGTACGGGAACTCCACCCGGGCCTTCTCGGTGGAGTAGTTGACCGTCGCCGTGACGCCTTCGAGCTTGTTGAGCTTGCGCTCGATGCGGTTGGCGCAGGACGCGCAGGTCATCCCGGTGATGTCGAGGTCGACCTGCTGGGTGGCGGTCGCTCCGGTGGTCTGGCTCGTGTCGGTCATGGTCGCACCGCTGTCAGGTCGAAGGTTGCGGTCCGGACGGTGCCGGCGTGCTGGAAGTCGAGGAACAGCCGGTAGCGGCCCTCGCTGGGCACCTCCGCGGTGAAGTCGATGTCGGGGCCGGCGCTCTCGCTGTCGTGTGGGTGCACGTGCAGGTAGGCGAGGTCTCCCTCCCGGAGCGCGACCAGGTGGCCGAGGGCGCCGAGGTACGGCTCGAGGTCGGTGACGGGCCTGCCGTCGCGGGACACAGCCACGCTGACCTCGGAGTCGTTGCCGGCGACCAGGTCACCGGTGAGCTCCGCGGTGTAACCGTCGACCTCGTCGGTGCGGACGTCCTCGGCAACCGGAGCGGACACCGGGACGTCGCCGGCGACGCTCAGGTCGGTGCCCAGGATCAGCGAGGGACCGTCGGTGGCGGTGAAGTCGGCGTAGACACGCCAGCTGCCGGGCGTCAGCGTCACCGCGGTGGTCCAGCGGCCGGTGCCCGCATCGAGGGTCGGGTGGACGTGTTGGAAGCCGGCCAGGTCGCGTCGTACGACGACGAGGTGGAGCTGCTTCGCGTGCTCGACGTCGTACTCCGTGACCGGCTCGCCGTCGGGGCCGGTGATCGTGAAGCCGACCGGTACGTCGTCACCGGCGGTGGCCGAGGTCCGGTCGAGGGCAAGGGTGTAGCCGTCCTGGCTGCGCGCCAGACCGCCGGGCAGCCGTTCGGCAGTGCCGGGCTCGTCGTGACCCTCCGCCGCGTGTCCCGCGTCGCCGTCATGCGTCGGCGGTGCTGCCGTGCTCGGACCCCAGAGGGTCCCGGCGCCGAGGGCGAGGGTGAAGAGCACGGCCAGGCCGGCCAGGAAGCCGCCCACCCGCGCCGCGGTCGTCGTCGCGGAGCTCACGTGGCGAGGGTGTACCCGGCCTCCTCGACGGCTGCGCGCACGGTCGCGTCGTCGAGAGGCTGGGCACTGGTCACCGTCAGGGCACCGGTCTCCAAGGTCACCTCGACGTCCTCGACGCCGGCGATCTCCTGGACCTCCTCGGTCACGGAGGCGACGCAGTGGCCGCAGGTCATCCCGGTGACGGTGTAGGTGCTGGCGCTGCTCATGGGGTCCTCCTGGGAAGGGTCGGGGGGTCAGGCCTTGACGAGCCGGGCGATGGCGGCCGAGGCCTCGGCGATCTTGGCGTCGGCCTCGGGACCGCCGGCGCGGGCGGCGTCGAGGACGCAGTGGTTGAGGTGCTCGTCGAGCAGGCCCAGGGCGACGCTCTGCAGGGCGCTGGTCATCGCGGAGACCTGGGTGAGGATGTCGATGCAGTACTTCTCGTCCTCGACCATCCGCTGCAAGCCACGGGCCTGGCCCTCGATCCGGCGCAACCGCTTGAGATAGTCGTCCTTGCGGTGGATGTAGCCGTGCTGGTGATCGTCCATCGGTCCTCCTGCGGTCCATACCCTGCCTGGGTATCCATGCGAGAGCGACCATATACCCCCTCTCCGTATCGGACAAGGTGGTCGGGGTGCTGTCTCACCGGGCCAGCGGCAGGATGGAGCGGTGACGCGCTATCGCTTCGAGGGCCGCATCGCCGGCGTCGGCTCGACCAGCGGCGTCCGGGTCGTCGTGGGCCGCTGGGAGTCGAGTCCGCTGGGGGACTTCGCCGACGCCATGGTGGAGTCAGCCTCGGGCCACCGGGTGCTGCTCGCACCGACCCAGGAGGTGGCCGACTTCGTCGCGGCGACCTACACCTTCGACGAGATCCGCCTCGAGCCGCTCACGGTCGCGGACACCGCCTGGGTGTGGCAGGTCGAGTCGCCGTCGTTGTCGCTGACCCTCGGCCTGGGTGGACGCACCGCGCTCGGCCGGATGCTGCGCCTGCTGCCTGCCTCGGTCGCCACACATCCGGCGTGGGCGAGCGCAGCGGACCCGATCAGTCGGGTGGTGCTGCGCGGCGTACGCACCCGCGGCGTCGCGCAGGAGGGTCGGCGGGAGTGGTACGGCGCCACCGACGTGCACGCCGTGGTCCGGATGGCAGGACGCTTCGACGGCACCGACCTCGGTCGGCTGGCACCGGTCGACCCGCCGTGCCGGTTCGGCTTCTCCTCGACGCCGCGCCGGCCGTCGGTGACGGACGTGGTGACCACCGTCGAGGCGGCCCGAATCTGACGGGAAGCTCCGCAGCCGCGGAGCCCCGGCAGCCCAGCCGTCGGCGGACGGGCCGAAAGGATGATCGCTCGGGTGGTCCATCGGCCAGGCAGGTGCCGACCCTTCTGACGGTGACGCAGGCGCAGGTCGCTCAGCAGACTGGGGCTCCGCCGCAACCCCCAGGAGCAGAGCATGTCGAGGACACCCCGGCACTTCCAGGACACCCGGATCGACGTGAAGGTCAGGCTCGCGGGGCTGTGGGCCGCGATGCTGTTCGTGTTCGCCTACGTCGACATCTTCGGCCTGTTCCGCGCCGACGTCCTCGAGGCCGCGCTCGACGGCCAGGTCGCCGCGACCGGTCTGGCCGTCGACCAGGTGTTCCTGGCCGCGACGACGGTCTACATCACGATCCCCAGCCTGATGGTGGTGCTGAGTCTCGCGCTGCACGCGCGGCTGAACCGGATCCTGAACCTCGTCCTCAGCCCCGTCTACGCGTCGAGCATCCTGGTGTCCTGCGTGGGCGAGGAGTGGGCCTACTACCTGCTCGGCAGCGCCGTCGAGGTGGTGCTGCTCGGCGTACTCGCCCGCGCCGCCTGGACCTGGCCCGCGCCGCCTGGAGTCGAGACGGGTGCCGAGGTGCGGGCCGCGCGGCCGGGCTTCCCGGGGTGATCTGGCGCTTCCCGGGGAGAGTTCGCTCGGGGGAGGTGATGATTACCACGGGACCGTGGTAATCATCGCTGCCTCACGGCGCCGCCGGCACGCCGTCCTGGTTGTCCAAGGTCGCGGTCGCGACGATCATCGGGTGGTCCGTCGTGCGTCGCACGAGCGGGCCCTCGTCACGGACGTAGCCGCTGAAGGTGACCATCTCGTGGCCGAAGATCCAGTCCACCGGCATCGGGTACGGCGGCGGACGGCAGCCGCCGTTGTTGCTGCCGCCGTTGGCCGCCACCATCGGTGCCCCGCCGGTCATCCGGCAGAAGTAGACCTCACGGTCGTTCATGTCGCCGGTGATGAAGACGGGATAGCCGGACTCCGCGACGAGGCGGTTGACCAGCGCGACCTCGATCGCGGTGGCGCGTGCCCGGTGGCCGTCGTTGTTGCCGCGCTTGGAGTTGGAGGCGGGGTTGTGGAAGTTGGCGACCCAGATCATCCGACCGGTCGCGTTGTGCTGGAGCAGCACCACCGGCATCGGGCGGAGCCGGCCGTTGAAGTAGGGGATCTGCACGGTCTCCGCGTGCTGCAGGGTCCACACCGACGTCCGCCAGGCGATGGAGTTCTCGATGCCGAGCGGCCCGGAGGCGAGGCCGGGGTAGACGTCGAACGCGCCACCGGCGACACCGAGGAACGAGCGGTACTGGTCGCCCTGGAGCTCCTGGAAGCCGACGACGTCGACGCCGTGCTGGTTGAGCAGCACCGCGGCGTTGCGGATCCGGCTCGCACCCGAGGCCATCCGGGCGTTCTTTCCGCCGCCGGAGGTGTGGCTGCTGCCGAGCACGTTGAACGAGGAGATCCGGAAGCTGGCGGCGGGGACGATCCGGGCGGCTGCCTCACGCTCGGCCTTCTCGCGGGCGACGGCGAGCAGCTGCTTCTTCGACATCTGCTTGATCGTCACCTCGCGGGCGACCTGCTGCGGAGTGGGCAGCTTGGGGACGGGGGTGGTCGCCACCTCGTCGTCGGTGAAGCCGTCGCCGTCCTCGTCGACCCCGACGGGGACGCCGTCCAGTCCTCGAGGCTCCGCGAGCTGCGCCGCGGCGAGCTGGGCGTCCTGGCCGCCGGAGGGGACCGGGTGGAAGGCGATGCCGAGAGCCACCACGACAGCCGTGGCGAGGCAGGCGTAAGCGAGCATGCTCACGCGGCTGGGCATCCTCATCACTAAAATACGGTACCCCTCACTCGGTGCGCTTACCCAATCCTTGTCGGCATCCGGGGCACGCACCTGAGGGGTCGAGAGGGCCAGGGTGGTACGAGGCGTCTCACCAGCCCCAGGCGTCCCACCCGGCCCGCTCGGGGTCCTGGTCGGCTGACGGGGGCCTCGCGGCCTAGCGTCGACCGAGGAGGGCGAGGAGTCGCACGGAGGCGTCGGCGGTGCCGGGGACGTCGTACGGCGGGGCGAAGCTGGCCGGCGGCGCCGTGCCGACCAGCAGCGTGGCCATCGCCAGGAGGGCGGTCGCCAGCTCCTCGGGGATCGGTCGGTCCTCCCTGCAGGCGCGGGCGACGTCCCATCCGTGCACCGTGATCTCGAGGGCGCCGGTCGCGGCGAGCAGGGAGGTGTCGATCTGCCCGGCTCCGACATGGACGTGGCTGCGGCCCGGCTCGTGGGCCCAGGCGCCGAGGAGCCGGCCGGAGCGGTCGCGCAGCGAGGTGGCGAGCATCGCCGGGTGCGGCTCCGTCGGCCCGGCCGGGGCGACGTACCCGGTCTCGGCCGCCTCGGTGAACGCTGCCAAGGAGTCGTCCAGGTGCTGCAGCAGCCGCACCAACGACCAGCCCGCACACGGGGTCGGTGCGTCCACGGCGGCTCGCGGCAGCAGGCCGAGGCAGGCGCGGTTGTAGGCCACGGCACGCTCGAGCAGCGCTGGTGCCTCCCGCAGGGCCGCCTCCGGGACACGGCCCGACGCCCCGCCCGCACCACCGGCACCCGCGCCGGCAGGGGGGACGGACATCAGAGCGGTGCGGCGGTTGCCTGGTCGGTGTCGGCGGGCAGCCGCTGTGGCAAGCCGAACACAGCGAACATGTCCTCGTCGAAGAACGCCCCCACGTGCGCGACCCTGGTGCCCGCGAGGGTGAGCACCTGGAGGTGGAACGGCGCGAAGCCGCCCTCGTGGTGACGCATGTACAAGCCGAAGGCGGGCTGACCGTTCGCCTGGGTCTGCACCATCCGCATGTCGTTGACTCCGCCCGGACACTGGGTGTCGATCAGGCGGCCGATGTTGTCGGCGCCCTGGTACCAGCCTGCGAACGGCGGCATCTCCCAGATCGCGTCGCGGGTGAGCATGGAGACGATCGCGTCGATGTCCTTGTCCCAGAACGCCTGCACGTAGCGCTCCAGCAGCGCCTTCTGCTCCCGGGTGGGCTCGCCGACGGCTTCGCCGGTGGTGCGGACCTTCTCCATCTGTGCGTGCGCCCGCTGCAGGGCACTGTTGACCGCGGCGGTGGTGGTCTCGAGGGCCTCGGCGACCTCGGCTGCCTTCCAGCGGAGCACGTCGCGCAGGATGAGCACCGCGCGCTGGCGGGCCGGGAGGTGCTGCAGGGCCGCGACGAAGGCCAGCCGGATGCTCTCGCGCTCCTCCGCAGCCACCTCGGGGCCGGACACGAGGGCGTCAGGCACCGGTTGCAGCCACGGCACCTCGCCGCGCTCGTCGAGCGGGTCGCCGGCAGTGCTGCCCGGCTGACCCAGGCCGGTCGGCAAGGGGCGGCGGTCCTTGCCCTCGAGCGAGGTCAAGCAGACGTTGGTGGCGATCCGATAGAGCCAGGTGCGCACCGAGGACCGGCCCTCGAACGAGTCGTAGGCGCGCCACGCCCGCAGGTAGGTCTCCTGCACCAGGTCCTCGGCGTCGTGCACCGAGCCGGTCATCCGGTAGCAGTGCGCGAACAGCTCGCGGCGGTACTGGTCGCTGGACCGGGGAAAGTCCTCACTGGTCGGCGGCGCCGGCCGCTGCGCCGCGCCGGCCACCGGGATCGTCGTCATCGGATGCTCCCCTCCGTAGGCCCGCTCTCCGACCGCCAGCCTAGGTCTGCCGCGGCCCGGGCGGAACGCCTTCGTCTCGCGTCGATGGGTGAGACCGGAGACGGCCCCGAAACTCATCGCTCCAGCCGGCATCGGCTCGGGTCGGGTCGTGTCGGCTTTGCCAGCGCGCCCCCGGCATGGTCGGATCGTGCGGTGAACATCCTCGGGGGAGCCAGATCCGCAGTCCATCGACGACCCCGCGCGCGAGTCCTGCTCGCCGTCGCGGCCGTGCTGGCGGGCTCGCTCGCCGCGTGTACGTCGGACGACGGTGAGCCGCCCTCGGTCGCGGCCGAGGCCCTGGCCGACGGGCTCACCGCCGGCAAGCTCGACACCGACCTCTTCGACGGGGAGTCCGGACGGGCTCCGCAACGCGCCTTGAAGAAGGCCCTGGGCGGGTTGAGCGGTGCCAGCACCGAGGTGTCGGCCGGGGAGGCCACCGAGGCCGACGAGGGCGAGACCGCCACGGTGCCGCTGACCTACACCTGGGACCTGCCCCAGACCGACGAGACCTGGACCCAGAAGGCGTCGGCCAGGCTGGTGCGCGTCGAGACCGAGGAGGGGCCGGCCACCTGGAAGGTCCGCCTCGAGCCGGGCGTGTTCGGCCTCAAGGCCAAGGAGCGTCTCGAGCTGCGCACCTCGCTGCCCGACCGCGCCCCCATCCTCGGCGCCGGCGGCGCCGAGATCGTCACGGACCGCCCGGTGGTCCGCTTCGGGGTCGACAAGACCCGGGTCGCCGAGGGCGAGCTGACCGAGGTGGCGCAGACCCTGGCGGAGGTCGTCGAGGTGGACCCTGCCCCGTACGTCGCCCGCGTGGAGAAGGCAGGTGACAAGGCCTTCGTCGAGGCCATCGTGCTTCGCGCAGAGGAGGCACAGCGGCCGCTCGCCGCGATCGAGGGAGTCGAGGGCCTCGCAGCCGTGGCCGACACCCTCCCGCTGGCGCCCACGCGCGAGTTCGCCCGCCCGCTGCTCGGCAGCGTCGGTCCGGTGACGGCCGAGATCGTGAAGGAGTCCGAGGGCGCCTACGCAGCCGGCGACGAGGCCGGCCTCTCCGGCCTGCAGGCTCGCTACGACCAGCAGCTGCGCGGCACCCCGGGCGTGCGCGTGGTCGCGGTCAAGGGCGACGACCAGCGCACCCTGTTCCGCAGCGACGCCGTGCCCGGCACCGCCCTGGTCACCACTCTCGACCTCGACCTGCAGGCGGAGGCCGAGCAGATCCTCGCCGACGTGGCACCGGCCTCGGCGCTGGTCGCGCTGCAACCCTCGACCGGCGACATCCTGGCGGCCGCCAGCGGCCCCGGGTCCGAGGGCTACTCCACCGCGACGGTCGGGCAGTACGCGCCGGGCTCCACCTTCAAGGCGGTGAGCAGCCTGGCGCTGCTGCGTGCCGGGCTCACCCCGCGCAGCACCGTCTCCTGCCCGGTCAGCACCATCGTCGACGGCAAGAGGTTCGAGAACTACGACGACTATCCCGCCGGCGCCAACGGGCAGATCAGCTTCGCCGACGCGGTGGCCAACTCGTGCAACACCGCCTTCATCGACGAGCGCGACCGCGCCGAGGACCTCGCCGGGGCGGCCGCCTCGCTGGGCCTCGGGGTCGACCACGACCTCGGCTTCCCGGCCTACTTCGGCCAGGTGCCGGAGCCCGCCTCCGAGACGTCGCGGGCCGCCTCGATGATCGGTCAGGGCCAGGTGCTGGCCTCGCCCATGGCGATGGCGGCGGTTGCCGCGTCCATCGCCGAGGGGCGCACCGTCGTACCCCTGCTGCTGCCGGAGCAGACCCCCGACAGGTCGGCGGGGCCGGGCAAGCGGCTCGGTCGCGGCGAGGCCGCCGCGCTGCAAGGGCTCCTGCGCGGGGTCGTCACGCGCGGCAGCGGAGCCGGGCTCGGCGACGTGCCGGGACCACCGGTGCTGGCCAAGACGGGCACGGCGGAGTTCGGGGACGCCGAACCGCTGAGGACCCACGCCTGGATGATCGCGGCGCAAGGGGACCTGGCCGTCGCCGCCTTCGTCGAGGTCGGCGACTCCGGGTCGGGCACGGCCGGGCCACTGCTCGAAGCGTTGCTGCGCGCAGCCCGTTGAAGATTTAACGACGTTCCGTCACCATGGCGGCATGGCATCGCAGGGCCTCGACCAGGCTGCGCTCGCGCAGGTGCTGCGTGAGCGCGACCGGATCCGCAGCGAGCACCTCACGCCCGCGGCCGACCGGCCCGCCTCGACGGCGCGCGGGCTGCACCACACCGCGCTGGTGTCCGGTGACGTCGAGCGCACGGTGCGCTTCTACCAGGATGTCCTCGGCTTCCCGCTCACCGAGATGATCGACAACCGGGACTACCCGGGCTCCACCCACTTCTTCTTCGACATCGGCCACGACAACCTGCTGGCCTTCTTCGACTTCCCCGGCCTCGACCTCGGTCCCTACGCCGAGGTCCTCGGCGGCCTGCACCACCTCGCCATCTCCGTCGCCCCCGAGCAGTGGGACGCGGCGTGCCGTCGGCTCGAGGCTGCCGGGGTCGCGCACGAGGTGCACAGCGACGTCTCGGTCTACTTCACCGACCCCGACGGCGCTCGCATCGAGCTGATCGCAGACCCGCTGGGTGAGATGTACGGCGAGCACGTCCTCTAGCGCGACCGGCCGGCGCACTACCACGCGCAATCTGAGTAGGGAAACTCTGTCCGAGCCCCGCGTCCAGCAGTCACGCTGGTGCCATGAACACACCGAACAGGTCCCACGCGGTCGTCGCGGGACTCGAAGCAGCCGGGCTCCTCGAGCCCACGCGCCGGGCCGAGGCCGAGAACGTCGTACGGACCGTCCTCGACGAGGACCACACCACGGAGGCCGCGCCCAGCGGTGCCGGCTCCTCGATGCGGCGCCGGATGGCCGAGGTCGCCGGCTACGTCGGCGGCGCCTTCGTGGTGGGCGCGGCCGCTCTCTTCTTCGGCACCACCTGGGTCGACCTCGGTCTGGCCGGGCAGGTCAGCGTGCTGCTGGGCAGCGCCGCAGTGCTCGTGGTGGTCGGCCTGGGGTTCGTC
The DNA here is from genome assembly GCA_963834315.1 of uncultured Actinomycetota bacterium. Lineage (GTDB taxonomy): Bacteria > Actinomycetota > Actinomycetes > Propionibacteriales > Nocardioidaceae > Nocardioides_B. The sequence goes on from CAWIAY010000010.1 coordinate 283,299, forward strand.
GCCACCGCCGGGGGACCGCGCCGGCTGGCCGCCGAGTCCGAGGCGGTCCGGCGTCGGCTGACCTCCGTCCTGCTCACCGGCGCCGCCGTGTGCACCGCCTTCGGCGTCGGCCTCCTGCTGGAGTCCCGGATGGACAACGTCGAGCTCGTCATCCTGCTCTCCGCGATCGTCGGCTTCGTCGCTGCGCTCATCGGCTACGTCCTCGCCTCGAGCACGGTCGGGCAGCTCGGGATGATGGTGGCGGCCTTCGTCAGCATCCCCAGTGGCCTCGCCTCGCTCAACACGGAGTCCTCGAGCTCGGTCCCGCTGGGCCTGCTGGTGCTGCTCCTCGGTGCCGGATGGCTGGTGCTGGCCGAGCTCGGCCTGTGGCACGAGGTGCTGCCCGCCCGCGTGATCGGCGCCGCGACGACGCTCATCGGCGCCCAGATCCCGCTCTTCGACGACACGGCCTGGGTGGCCTATCTGGCGACCGCGGTGGTCGGCGTGCTCGCCTTCTGGCTCTACGTCGTGAGCCGGGCCTGGCCCTACCTCGCGACCGGCGTGGTCGCGATCACGCTGGCAGTGCCCGAGGCGCTCAGCGACTGGTTCGACGGGGCGCTCGGCGCCGCCGGGGTGCTGCTCGCGACCGGCGTCACGCTGCTGCTCGCGGCTCTCGCCGGGCTGCGGCTTCGGCAGGAGGTCACCGAGAGCTGAGCCGCTGCAGGTCACGACGACACGACGCCCGCCCCTCGTTGCCGAGGGGCGGGCGTCGTCGAACTTCTCAGGTGGTGCGGTTGCTACCTCAGGGCTGGACCGTGATCCGGTCCGTGGCCGGCGGCACGTAGGCCGGCACGGAGGCCAGGGTGCGGGCCAGCGCGTCGATGTCGAGCCCACCGAAGAACTTGTCGGTCCCCGCGGCCAGCGTGCCGAAGCCGTCGCCGCCGTCGGAGAGGAACGAGTTCACCACGACCCGGTAGGTCGCGGCCGGGTCGAGCGCGCTCTCGTAGCTGCCGTTGCGGTCCAGGTCGACCATCGGCGTACCCGCGACGGCGCTGCCGGTGCCGGAGGCATCGGAGTCGTCGTAGGTGTACTTGATCCCCGAGACCTGCAGGATCTTGCGCGAGGCCTCGTTGCGTCCGTTCCACTGCTCGTTGAGCACGGCCAGCACCTGGGCGCCGGTCAGGTCCATCGAGACGACGTAGTTGTTGAACGGCTGCACCGAGAAGGCGGCACCGTAGGTGACGTCACCCGCTGCGTTCTCCGTCAGGTCGGCACGGATGCCGCCGGGGTTCATGAACGCGATCACCGGCGTCTTCCCACCGGTGACAGCGCTCGGGTCGGTCTTCTGGCTGTCCGCGATCAGGTTGCCGAGCTCGTAGTCCTCGGTGACGCTGCTCGGGCGCGGAAGGCTCTCGTTGGGAGTCGCCGCGTCCTTGAGCTTGCCGAGGACCTTGTCGCGGATCGGTGCGACCAGGGCGCTGTAGCGGCTGATCAGGGACGTGATCGCTGAGTCGGCGGCGGTGCCGTCGCTGTTGGTGACCACGTGGTTGATCGCCCGCGACTTGGAGCGGATGACCTGCCCGTTGTTGCCGCGCAGCTTGAGCCGCACCTCGGTGACGATCCGGCCGGTGGAGTAGGCGCTGGTGACCAGGCGCTTCTTGCCCTTCGGGTCCTTCACGGTGCAGTTGTAGGGCTGGTGGGTGTGTCCGGTGATGACCACGTCGATCGCCGGGTGCAGCTTCTTGGCGATCTCGAGGCCGGGACCGCTGACGTCCTCACACTCGTTGTAGCCGCTGGCCGGGCCGGGGGTGGCGCCCTGGTGGAGCAGCACGACCATCGCCTTGATGCCCTTGTCCTTGAGCTTGGGGACCAGCTTGTCGACGGTCTTGATCTCGTCCTTGAAGAAGAGTCCCTGGACACCGGCCTTGGTGACGATGTTGGGGGTGTCCTTCAGGGTCATCCCGATGAAGGCGACCTTCTGGCCGGAGACCCTCTTGATGCTGTACGGCGCCAGGATCGGCTTGCGCGTGTTCTCGAACTTCACGTTGGCCGCGAGGTACTTGAAGTCGGCGCCCTCGAACGGCATGGCAGGGTCGGGGCAGGAGTTCTGGTTGTCTGCTCCGGCACCGTCGTTGAGGCAGCCGCCGCGCTTGAGACGCCGCAGCTCGCGGTAGCCCTCGTCGAACTCGTGGTTGCCCACGGAGGACACGTCGAGACCGATCTCGTTCATCGCCTCGATCGTGGGCTCGTCGTGGAAGGCGGCCGACAGCAGCGGCGTGGCTCCGACGAGGTCGCCGGCGGCGACGGTGAAGGTGCGGTTGACGCCCCGGGCCTCCGAGTTGGCGCGCAGCGCCTTGAGGTGGGTGGCGAGGTACTCGGCGCCGCCGGCCGCCACGGTGCCGACCCGGCCGCCCGAGGAGGTGGAGGGGACCGACTCGAGCTGGCCGTGGAAGTCGTTGAGCGCGAACAGGTCGACCTTGATGTTGCGCGCGTTGTGGTGCTTCGGCTTGTGCTTGGCTGCCGAGGCGTTGCTGGCCGTGTCATCCGCCATCGCGGACGAGAGCGCGAGCGGGCTGGCCACCAGGCCGAGTCCGGCCGCGGCGGCGACGAGGGCTGCGCCTCGTCTTCTGGGTGTGGCTGGCAAGGGATTTCCCTTCGATTCGTTGCCCGAGAGGCCCGATGCGTGGATGGACCGGGTCACCAGGGTGTCGGTGAGAGTCGGACCCGAGACGTCGGGGGCGTGGACGGCGCACGAAGGGGCACCGAACATGCGCCTCCCGTCCCCTCGAGCCAGATATTTCGGCACCTTAGCCCAGAACCGGGACGATGTTGAAGGGTGTGCGGGTGCGGGCCGGAGAGTCGTTGCCGACTCTCTACTCTGGGGGGATGACGGCCCCCTCGCTCGGCGCCCTGCACAGCGTCCCCGCTCTGGACCGGCCCGACCTGCTCGCCCCGGCCGTGCACGCGGCACTCGCCGCCTGGGCGGGGGTCGGCGAGGTCGGCGTGGTGGAGATCGACCCGGAGCTCGCCGACACGGCCGCGCTGAGCGAGGCCTACGACCTCCCGATGGAGACCGGCGCCAACTGCGTGGTGGTCTCGGGCAAGCGGGCCGGCGAGGAGCGGCTCGCTGCCTGCGTGGTGCGCGCGGACACGCGCGCCGACGTGAACAACGTCGTCAAGCGCGCCCTGGATGTCCGCAAGTGCTCCTTCCACCCGATGGACCGCGCGGTGGCGGAGACCGGGATGGAGCACGGCGGGATCACGCCACTGGGCCTGCCGCCTCGGTGGCGGCTCCTGGTCGACGACGCTGCGGTCGGCGTCGACGTGGCGGTCCTGGGCAGCGGCGTACGTCGTTCCAAGCTGCTGCTCCCGGGACGCCTGCTGGCCCAGCTCCCCGGCGCCGAGGTGGCCACCATCCGGCAATGAGCCCCCCGGCCGCAGCGACGCGGCGGCGCCGTTCAGCGAGATCGGTGCATCTCCCAGACCAGCACCTCGCACCCTGCCGGTCCCGCCGTCAGCCGGGCTGACCCGGCCCCGGCCAGCCGCACGGCGTCGCCCTCCACGAGCGCTCCTGCGGCCTCGAGGTCAGCGGCGCCGGAGCCCACGAAGAGGTGGAGGTAGGGCGCGTCCGGCAGGAGGACCGCGGTCCCCGGCCCGAGTCGTCCGACGTGCAGGGTGGCGTCGCGGTTGGCGAGGGTGAGCGCGACGTCGGCCCGGTCGCGGGGTCGGCCCGAGGCCACCGCGACGAGGGCGTCACCGAAGAGGTCCTTCCCGACGTCGCGCTCGGCGTAGTCGGGCTCGCCGCCCGGCTCGTCGGGAGGGATCCACATCTGCACCAGGCGCACCACCGGGCCCGACTCCGGGTCGTGGTGCTCGGCGTGACGCACCCCGGCTCCCGCGCTGAGCCGTTGCAGCCGGCCGGGCGTGACCAGCCCGACGTGCCCACGGGTGTCCTGGTGGCGCAGTCCGCCCTGGAAGACCCAGGTGAGGATCTCGACGTTGCGGTGAGGGTGCTCTGCGTAGCCGTGTCCCCCCTCGATGGTGTCCTCGTTGTGTGCCACGAGCAGGGCGTGGCGGACATCGTCGGGGTCGTAGTGCGGCCCGAAGGAGAACGAGTGCCGCGAGACCAGCCCGTCGGCGCTCGTGGTCATCCGGGTCGCGGCGCGACGCACCTCGTAGGCCATGGGGTCCATCGTGCCGCGGCGAGGGGCACCGGTGGTGTCGCTCAGGCGGGATGCGCCCGGGAGATGCCCTCATCGGGAGCGTCGCTGCCCCAGTCGTCGGGGTCGCCCTCCTCGCCCTCGTCGGCCAGGAGGGTCCGGCGAACGCGGCCGCGCTTGGCGGCGTACTGCGCCCGGTCGGCGGCCGCGAAGAGCCGCCGCGGGTCGTAGGTCTGCCCCGGCTCGACCAGCACGCTCGCGGCACCGCAGGACAGGTCGGCGGGGAAGCCCAGGTTCCAGGTGAGGTTGCACAGCCCGTCGGAGACCTCGAGCACGGCGGCCGGCTCGTGGCCGACGACCAGCACGGTGAACTCGTCGCCGCCGACGCGAGCCACGAGCGCACCGGGCAGGCGGGAGAAGTGCCGGCGCATCGCCCCGGCCACCGCCTTGATGAGCTGGTCGCCGACGAGATGGCCCGCGGTGTCGTTGACCCGCTTGAGGCCGTTGATGTCGGCCACCACCACGGTCACCGGCCGCGGCGCGGGCTCGCTGTGGTGGAAGGCCGATGCGGCGCGCTCGTCGAGCGCACGCCGGTTGGCCAGTCCGGTGAGCGGGTCGAGGTAGGCCAGCTCCTCGAGCGACTCCTCACGCAGGGCACGGGACACGGCGCCGGCCAGGATCGCGGTCAACGCCTCCAGGTAGGCCGTCTCGTCCTGGCCGAAGGGCTCGTCCCCGAGGTGCCGGGTGGCGTAGAGCTCGCCCCACAGGACGCCGTCCACGACGAGAGGGGCGCCGACCGAGCTCCCCTTGCCCAGCTCGGTGAGCAGCTGCCGCTCGCGCGCGTCCCCCTCGGGGTCGTCCACCTGGACGGTCCAGGTCTGGACCGCGTCCCTGACCAGGCTCAGGCAGGGGAAGTCACTGGTCGCGTAGACCTCGTCCTCGGGCCAGCGTTGCTCGCTGGGCCCGAGGTCGCCGACGTTGAGCAGGGTGCGGACCTGGCCGGTGCCCGGCTCCAAGCGGCTGACCGACACGCTCGCCGCGCCCAGGGCTGCCCGGGCACCCTCGGCGGCACGCTCCAGGTGCTCCTCGAGCGTGCCGGACCGTCCGGTAGCCCGCGCCAAGGAGGCGAGGCTCCGGATCCGGGTGAACTCGTCCTTCGGAAGCATGGGCAGCACAGGGGCTCCGTTGAGGTCTTCGTCCCGCCCCGAGGCATGGATCTGCTGGCTTGGATGGATCATCGGCAGGTGGGGCCCGGCGGCTGAGGGCTCACCGGCGACGAATCATCGAAACGGCTCGGCGGCGACCGACGTGCGGCGTCGCTCCCGCTTGGCGACGTACAACGCACGGTCGGCGGCGGCGAACATGTCCGTGGGCGTCAGGCGCAGGTCGTCGGAGAGCTCCGCGTGTGCGACCCCGCCCGAGAGCGCGGTGGTCGGACCCCGCTCCCAGCTCCTCGCGATGACCTGGTCGGTCACCTCGACCAGCGGGTCGACCGAGCGGTCCACCGAGAGCACGGTGAACTCGTCGCCGCCGACCCGCCCGACCACGCAGGCGGACAGGACGGCGAACGAGCGCACCAGGTCGCCGGCCACCCTGCGGATCAGCTCGTCCCCGGCCTGGTGGCCGTGCTGGTCGTTGGTCAGCTTGAGCCCGTTGATGTCCAGCGCCACGACGCCGACCCGGCGCCGCATCCCTGGGGGTACGTCGAAGGCGATCCGGGCGTGATCGTCGATCGCCCGGCGGTTGAGCAGACCGGTCAGCGGGTCGTGGTAGGCGAGCTGGGCCAGCGACTCCTCGCGGCTCGAGCGGGCCAGCGAGCCGGCCAGGATGGCGACCAGGGCCTCCAAGTAGGCGATGTCGTCGCTGTTGAAGGGGTCGTCGAAGCGGTGCCGGGTGGCGTAGAGCTCGCCCCAGAGCTCGCCCTCGACGACCAGGGGGGTCGACACCGAGCTGCCCTTGCCGACCGCACGGAGCTGGGCTTTCTTCCCCGCCGGCGTGGCCGGGTCGTCCAGGTGCCAGGACCAGGTCAGCAGCTCGTCGGTGGTCACGTCGAAGTCGGCGAACTCCTCGATCTTGTGCACCTCGTTGTCGGGCCAGCGCACCTCGCGAGGACCCAGGTCGCCGACGTTGACGATCGTGCGCACGGACACGCCGTCGGCCTGCACCCGCGAGATCGAGATGCTGGCGGCGCGCAGAGTCCGCAACGCCTCCTCGGCACTCAGCTCGAGAAGACGGTGCAACGTGTCCGGCCGGCTGAGGACGCGCGCCAGCGCGGCGAGACTCCGGATGCGAACCTCGTCATCCATTCGGCGCATGCAGACCCCCCTGCTGTGGCCAACCCCGGGATGATTGTGACAAACCCGCTCATTCAACGCGACAAATCGGGCGAGATTTGACCATTCGCCCGGAACCCCCGCGACGTGTGCTGCTCGTTCGACCCCCACCCCGGCCGACAGAATAGCCCCGCTCAGCGCTCCGGCTCACCGCCGCTCCCTGCCGTTCCAGCCCATTCGAGGATCAGGAGCGGGTGATCGTCACCTGGAGGGTCCCGGCGTTGTCGCGGTGGTCGAGGTCGAGCACGGCCAGGGCGAGCGGACCGCTCTTCGTGGCGACGTAGGACGTGGTGTAGCCGTGACCCGCGGCGCAGCCCCCGGCGGAGGCCCCGGAGGGCGTCCAGGGTCGCGGCGCACCGTCGACCCACAGCTCGAGCGGGTCCTGGGCCAGCGCCAGCGCCGGGTCGCGCGGGCTCCACCCCGAAGCCGTCGCCACGCAGGTGGCGTCGGCGGTGAGGCCGTGGGAGGTGAAGGTCCCGCTCACGTCGACGGTGACCCGCTCGCCGCGCCGGACCCGCATGGTCGAGAGCGTGCCGGTGCGACTGGTCAGCTGGACCTGCAGGGTGTCGACACCCCATGCCCACGGCCCGTCGGAGCGGGCCGTCTCGGTGCCGCCGGCGGCGGGTTCTGCCAGGTCGCTGAGCCGTTGGACGGTCACGGTCAGGTCGCCGGTGTTGCCGGCCGGGCCCAGCGGGTCCCAGAGCGCGAGCTGGAGCCGGCGGGTCGCCCCGGCGGTGAACTCCATGACGTGCGTGTGGGTGGTGCAGTCGGTCGGCTCTCCGGCGAAGGGCTGAGCGTTGACGTAGAGGTTGCCGTGGTCGAGGTCGGGCCTGCGCGGGTCCAGGGAGGCGGCGGCATACCAGGCGCCGTCGATCCCGAGGCACTGACCGTCGGACTGGACGCCGTCACCGAGGTCGACGACACCGGAGACGGTCAGCCGGTATCGCGCGCCGGCGGCCACCTCCTGCACGGTCGAGACCGGCCCGGACGCGCCGGCGGGGACCGCGAGGGTCTCCGCGAGCAGCCCGGTGCCGCGCGTCGAGGCCTGCAGCGCCGGAGGCGGGGCGAAGGTCGGGAAGCGTGGCATCGCCGCGGCGACATCGGTGCGCCGCTTGGACACCGTGAGCACCAGGCGCCCCGCACCCACGGCAGCAGGGGTGGCCAGCTTGACCCTGAGGCGGCCCGACGTGCGCGGGACGAACGTGGCTGCATAGACGTGCCCGTCGGCGCAGGTGGTACCGAAGCGTCTGTGCCCGTTGACCTTCAGCACCGGGGCCCCGATCCAGCTGCGCGTCTGGCTCGACCAGGCGCACGCGGCGTCGGAGACCTGGTCAGGGGAGCCGTGCGAGACGACTCCGCCCACAGTGAGCTTGTAGGTCTTGCCCTTGCGCAGCTTCCACCGGCTCTTGGAGGTCGAGCCGTCCGAGGGCACGCGCACGGTGGCCCAACGCTTCTTCCGGCTGAGCCGGAGCTGGCCCTTGGTCTTCTTGCCGAGCTTCACCTGATGCTTGGTGGGCGCCGGCGGGATCGGGGTGGGCACGACCGGGGTGGTCGGGGATGGCGCCGGCGTCGTGGGGTCGACCGGCGGCGGGGGGACCGGCGTGGCCGGGACCGGCGTCTCCGGGATCGGGGAGACCCACGTGGGGTCGTCTCGGTGGTACCAGCTCGTGTCGCCCTTCCCGCCGGGGCGGGAGAGCGAGATGTGCACGTGGTTGCGGTGCCGCAGGGTCACCGAGCACTTCTTGACCGAGCGGCAGCCCGAGTTGAGGTAGGCCTTCTTCTCGAAGCCGCGGTAGGACGCGTAGATGTGGTCGTCCCAGATCAGGTACATGATGCCCATCCGGCGGGCCAGTGCGGCGGGGTTGCCCTCGGCGTCGGCCGCGAACAGGCTCGCGAACAGGTCCTTGACGTAGCCGCGGTCGCGCTTCGACGTGGCACTCACCGCCCAGTCGAAGGCGCGCCCCTCCTTGTGCTCCGACGTACCGCCGTGACCGCAGGCGCGCGAGATGCCCAGCGAGCCGCTGCCCGGATACCGGTCCATCAGCCACTGGGACAGCGCCACGGTCCCGGACTTGGCCGTGGGACTGCACTTGGTCTGGGGCTGATAGCCGGAGAAGTCCTCGAGCGGTACGGCGCTCGCGACCGCCGGCGCCAGCACGACCAGCGCGACGACCAGGCCGACCAGCCGCCGGAGCCGGGCTCGGCCCAGTCGTCGCGGACGAGCAGGACGTGGTGCGGCAGGCATGCGGATCCCCGGGGCTGTGGTGCGAGTGCGTCCTAGGGGTCATCGGCAGGCAGTGGTGATTGCTTGAGAGATCCGGGAGAATCAGGACATGACACGCACCCTGCCCGTCACCCTCGGCGCCGTGATGTTCGTGATCGGCACCGTGTTCACCTTCCAGGGGCTCGGCTACCTCGAGGGCAGCCCGATGACAGGGTCGTCGATCTGGGCCATCGTCGGACCGATGATCGCCGGCCTCGGCCTCGGCTTCCTCCTCGCCGGGCTCAAGCGCGGTCGCTGATCAGGCGGCCCCGGACCCGGGACGCTGGTCGGCGGGCTTCTCGTGGTCGGTGCTCACGGCTCCGCGGCCGGGACCGAGCAGCTTCTCCAGCAGCCGTGTCTCCTCGGGCCAGGCCTCGAGCAGCACCTCCCGCGGCACCGCCCGCGCGGCATAACGGATCGCCAGCGCGATCACGACGATGTCGTCGAGGGGGCCGATCACCGGCAGGAACTCCGGGATCAGGTCGATCGGGGAGACCGTCCAGATGATCGCGACCAGCAGGGCGACCCTGGCGCGCCGCGGCACATCGGGATGGTTGCGCAGCCGGCGGGCCGTGGTGAGGCAGGCGGGGATGAAGGCGACCAGGTCGCGGAGCAGCCCCGGGGGCAGCCGTCGCGCCAGCACCGCCAGCACGGCATAGCTGACCGCGAGCACGGCCAGCCCGATGCCGAGCACCGTCAGCCAGTCGCGCAGGTCGACGTTGGTCATGCGGCCGACGTACCGAACGGGAAGCGGGCCACCGTGTGGCAGTTGCCGGGCTCGTGCCAGAACAACGTCGCCTCGCGGGCGTAGGTCGTCATCGGGAAGCGCGGCGCGAGCTCGAACTCCAGTGCCTCGGTGCCCTCGCCCGGCGGGATCGGCACCGACAGGTGGGGCACGACCTCGTCGAAGGCGCCGCCGGAGGGCGGGTGCTCGGGGAACAGGTGGGCCAGCTGGTGGGTGAGGTTCCGGAACGGCGCCGCAGGGCTGGGTGCGAGGTAGACCTTGCCGCCGGGGAAGGTGTGGAGCCCGGTGAGCTGGAAGTCGAAGGGCGTCACGTCGGCGAAGAAGCGCTCGAGCTCGTCGAGGACGCCCTCGGTGAGGTCGCCGAGGGCCATGAACGGCCCGAGCACGGTGATGTGCGCGACCGTGTCGTCCGGGTCGGCCGGGACGACCTCGGGCATCAGGCGCTCCAGCCGAGGTCGGACCACTCCCTCGAGGTCCGGCACCGGGATCATCACCACGGAGTGCGCCATGGCCTATGCATACCGCACCGGGGCGCAAAGCTGGCCAGGCAGTGAGCCACCGCACTCAGAGCGCGGCCGCCACCTCGGTGCCCTGCCGGATCGCGCGCTTGGCGTCGAGCTCGGCAGCCACGTCGGCCCCGCCGATCAGGTGGGCCTCGACCCCGTCGGTGACCAGGTCGTCGTAGAGGTCGCGCACCGAGACCTGCCCGGCGCAGACGACCACGTGGTCGACGTCGAGCACCCGGGTCTCGGCCGCGTCCTCCTCGCCCAGGCTGACGTGCAGGCCGGCGTCGTCGATCCGGTCGTAGCGGACGCCGGGCACGAGATGCACCCCGGAGTCCTTGAGCACCGCACGGTGCGCCCAGCCCGAGGTCTTGCCCAGGCCCTTGCCGATCGTGGTCGTCTTGCGCTGGAGGAGGTGCACCTCGCGGGGCGACGTGCGGGGCTTCTTCTCCTTCAGGCCGCCGCGGTCGACCGACGGGTCGCCGACGCCCCACTCGGCGTACCAGTCCTGCTCGGTCGCGCCCTCGTCGTGGGAGAGCAGGTGGCTGACGTCCACGCCGATGCCGCCGGCCCCGATGACGGCGACCCGGGCGCCCACCGGGACGGCACCGGTGATCGCGTCGGGGTAGGAGACCACCTTGGCGTGGTCGATGCCGGGCAGGTCGAGGGCGCGAGGCGCGACGCCGGTGGCGACCACGACGGTGTCGAAGTCGCGCAGGTCGGCAACCCCGGCGCGGGTGGAGAGGCGTACGTCGACGCCGAGAACCTCGAGGCGGCGGGTGTAGTAGCGCAGCGTCTCGGCGAACTCCTCCTTGCCGGGGATCAGCATCGCCAGCCGGAACTGGCCACCGATCTCGTCGCCGGCCTCGAACAGCGTGACGCGGTGTCCCCGCTCGGCGGCGGTGACCGCGGCCGACAGCCCGGCGGGGCCGGCGCCGACGACCGCGACCGTCCGCGCGGCGCGGGTGGGGGAGAGCACCAACGTGGTCTCACGGCCGGCCCGCGGGTTGACCAGGCAGGAGGCACGTTCGTTGGCGAAGGTGTGGTCCAGGCAGGCCTGGTTGCAGCCGATGCAGGTGTTGATCTCGTCGGCGCGGCCCGCGGCCGCCTTGGCGACGAAGTCGGGGTCGGCCAGGAAGGGCCGCGCCATCGACACGAGGTCGGCCTGGCCCTCGGCGAGGATCCGCTCCGCGACCTCGGGGGTGTTGATCCGGTTGGAGGCGCAGACCGGGATGCCGACCTCGGGCCGGAGTCGCGCGGTCGTCCACGTCCACGCCGCGCGCGGCACCTGGGTGAGGATCGTCGGCACCCGGGCCTCGTGCCAGCCGATGCCGGTGTTGATCACCGAGGCCCCGGCCTCCTCCAGTGCCTTGGCGAGCGCGACGGTCTCGTCCCAGGTCTGGCCGGCGGGGATCAGGTCGAGCAGCGACATCCGGAACATCACCAGGAAGTCCTCGCCCAGGGCCTCACGGGTGCGCCGGACGATCTCGACGGGGAAGCGCATCCGGGCCTCGGCGCTGCCGCCCCACCGGTCGGTGCGGTGGTTGGTGTGCGGGCTGAGGAACTGGTTGATCAGGTAGCCCTCGGAGCCCATGATCTCGATGCCGTCGTAGCCGCCGCGCCGGGCCAACCGGGCGGCGTCGACGTAGTCGCCGATGGTCCGCTCGACCCCCCGGCTGCTCAGCGCCCGGGCCTTGAACGGGGTGATCGGGCTCTTCGTGGCCGAGGCGCTGACATTGAGGGGTGTGTAGCCGTAGCGGCCGGCGTGCAGGATCTGCAGCGCGATCGCGCCACCCTCGGCGTGCACCGCGTCGGTGACCTGCCGGTGGCCCTCGGCATGCCGGTTGCGGGTCATCATCGAGCCGAAGGGGAGCAGCCAGCCGCGCACGTTGGGGGAGTAGCCACCGGTCACGATCAGGCCCACCCCGCCGCGGGCACGCTCCGCGAAGTAGGCCGCGAGCTCGGGGAGGTGCTTGGCGCGATCCTCCATGCCGGTGTGCATCGACCCCATCACCACGCGGTTGCGCAGGGTGAGGCCACCGACCTCGAGCGGGGCGAGCAGGTGGGGGTACGTCGGGGTCATCGGTGTGCTCCTTGCGAGGTGGTCTCGACAGGCTCGACCATCCGGGTGGTCTCGGCGGGCTCGACCATCCGGGTGGTCTCGGCGGGCTTCCGGGTGGTCTCGGAGGGCTTCCGGGTGGTCGAGCTTGTCGAGACCACTCCGTGGGCGGCGAGGTACTCGCTGAGCCAGCCGACCCAGAACTCCTCGAGCCGGATCCCGCCGCGCAGCACCAGGTAGACGTCCAGCTGGTGGTCGCGCAGCCGGTCGGGGTGCGGGAAGTCGCGGGCAGCCAGGCCTTCGTAGTGCGCGAGCCGGGCGTGGTGGTCGGCGAGGTGCTCGGCGACCTGGTCGAGGACCGCCTGCCGGTCGCCGTACGACGCCCCGCGGAGCCGGACCGCGACCTCGCTGCGGAACGCCTCGACCGGCCCGGGCTCGGCCAGCCAGCGGCGCAGCTCGGCCTCGCCGGCAGCGGCCACGGCGTAGACCTTCTTGTCGGGCCGACCGGTCTGGGCCACCACCTCCGAGCGGACCCAGCCGGCGCTCTCCATCCGGGCCAGCACGCGGTAGATCTGCTGGTGGGTGGCACTCCAGAAGAAGCCGATCGAGCGGTCGAACCGCCGGGTCAGGTCCAGGCCGGACGCCGGACGCTCGCGCAGCGAGACGAGCAGCGCGTGGTCGAGGGCCATGACCGCCACTGTGCCGGAGATCGACCACCTATGCAACGAGTTGCAGAGGTGGTCTGCCTCACCCGTGAGAATGCGGGTCGGCGGAGCGCCCGCGGCTCTAGCATCGACGCATGCGCCTGCCTCGACACCGTGCCCTGACCCTGCTCGCCGTCCCGGCCCTGCTGCTCGCAGCGTGCGCGCCGGTCGAGGAGGGCGACACCGCCGAGGAGTCGACCGCCTCCGCCTCTCCCGACCCGAGCGCCGAGGAGAGTGAGACGCCCGACGCCTGCGCGACCGACTCCCTCCCGGTGCGCACCCCGGGAACGCTCACGATCGGCACCGACTCCCCGGCATACGAGCCGTGGTTCGCCGACAACGACCCCACCAACCACGAGGGCTTCGAGTCCGCGGTGGCCTACGCGGTCGCCGACGAGCTCGGCTTCTCCGACGACCAGGTGACGTGGGTCAAGGTGCCCTTCAACAACTCCTACGCTCCGGGTCCCAAGACCTTCGACTTCGACATCAACCAGATCTCGATCACGCCCAAGCGTGCGGAGGTCGTGGACTTCTCCGACGGCTACTACACCGCGTCGCAGGCGATCGTCGCGCTGAAGGACTCACCCGTGGCCGACGCGACCGCGGTGGCCGACCTGGCTGACTACAACCTGAGCGCGCAGACCGGCACCACTTCGTTGACCGTCCTGCGCGAGGTGATCCAGCCCGACAAGACAGTCACCCCGTTCGAGGACACCAACCAGGCCAAGCAGGCCCTCAACAACGGCCAGATCGACGGCTTCCTCGTCGACCTGCCGACCGCCTTCTTCATCACCGCGGTGGAGATCCCGAAGGCCACCATCGTCGGCCAGTTCGCGCCCCCCGGCGGCGAGCCCGAGGAGTTCGGGATGCTCTTCGAGAAGGGCAGCGAGCTGGTGCCCTGTGTCAACGAGGCGTTGGCCTCGCTCGAGGAGTCCGGCGGCCTCGCCGACATCGAGCAGCAGTGGCTCTCCGACGTGGTCGACGTGCCCGTGCTGCAGTGACCGGTCCTGCAGCCGGCCCCGCAGCAGACCGGGTCGACGGCTGGACCCCCAGCCCGCGCCAGGTCGAGCGGGACGCCGTACGCCGAAGGCTGCGCTCGCGCCGCGCGCTGGTCGCCACCGTCGCGACCGTCGTCCTCCTCGGCGGTGCCCTCGTCGCGGTGACGGCGTCACCGGGATGGCCGACCTTCCGCGAGACCTTCTTGTCCTGGGAGGACGCCAAGGCGTCGTTCCCGGCGATCCTGCGGGGCTTCGGCTGGAACGTGCTGATGTTCCTCGTCGCCGAGCCGGTGATCCTGCTGCTCGGCGCGCTGGTCGCGATCACCCGCAGCACGACGGCTCCGGCGCTGTTCCCCGTGCGCCTGCTCGCGACGCTCTACACCGACGTGTTCCGGGGCATCCCGACGATCCTGCTGATCTTCGTGTTCTGCTTCGGCATCCCGGCGCTGCGGCTCCAGGGTGTGCCGACCAGCCTGCTCTGGCTGGGGGTGACGGCGCTGGTGATGTCCTACGGCGCCTACGTCGCCGAGGTGTTCCGGTCCGGCATCGAGTCGATCCACCCCTCCCAGCTGGCCAGCGCCGACGCGCTCGGGCTGTCGTCGGCGCAGTCGATGCGCTACGTCGTGCTGCCGCAGGCCGTGCGCCGCGTGGTACCGCCGCTGCTCAACGACTTCGCCTCGCTGCAGAAGGACACCGCGCTCGTCGGTGCTGTCGCGGCCTTCGACGCACTGTGGGCGGCGCGCGACTACGCCAACTTCAACTTCAACTTCACCCCCTACGTCGTGACGGCGGCGTTCTTCGTCGCGCTCACGGTGCCGCTCGCGCGCTACACCGACTGGCTGGGCCGGCGATACGCGCGGCGCGAGCAGGCCGGAGCACGATGAGCACCGAGCTGCTCAGGGTGGAGAACCTCCGCAAGGCGTACGGCGACAAGCTGGTGCTGCACGACGTCGACCTGACCGTCGCGCAGCACGACGTGGTCTGCCTGATCGGCGCGTCCGGCAGCGGCAAGTCCACGTTGCTGCGCTGCCTGAACCTGCTCGAACCCGTCGACGACGGCGAGATCTGGCTGCACGGTGAGGAGATCACCGACCCGCGCGTCGATGCCCGGCTGGTGCGCAGCCGGATGGGCATGGTCTTCCAGGCCTACAACCTCTTCCCGCACATGTCGGTGCTCGACAACATCACGCTCGCCCCGCGCAGGGTGCACGGCCTGGGCCGCCCGGAGGCCGAGCAGCGGGCGCGCGCGCTGCTCGCTCGCTTCGGCCTCGCCGACAAGGCCGACGAGCACCCCGACCGGCTCTCGGGTGGCCAGCAGCAGCGCGCCGCGATGGTCCGGGCGCTGGCGACCGAGCCGGACCTGGTGCTGCTCGACGAGATCACCTCCGCACTCGACCCGGAGCTGGTCGGGGAGGTCCTCGACATCGTGCGGGAGATGGCCGACGGCGGCACCACCTTGGTGCTGGCCACCCACGAGATGGGCTTCGCGCGGGAGGTGGCGACCAGCGTCTGCTACCTGCACGAGGGCACGATCCTCGAGCAGGGGCCACCGGCACAGGTGCTGGCCGACCCGGTCGAGGAGCAGACCCGGCAGTTCCTCCGCCGGGTGCTGTGAGCGGGCGCGGCCCCGAGGTCGCGGGCCGCCCAGGATCAGCCCAGGGTCCAGGCAGCGCAGGGTCAGCGCAGGGCCGGCGCAGGGTCAGCGCAGGGCCGGCGGCAGCGACGCAGGGTCGGCCGCGGCGGCGCCGGCCAGGTCCTCGGGCAGCGCGGCGACCTGCTCGACGCACCACGGGCTCACCTCGCGGCTGCCCTCGAGCACCGACCGGCGGAAGTCGACCCAGGGCACCCAGGTGGCGTCGGCGACCTCGGCCGGATCGGGGGCGACGGTGTCGGTGGTGCCGGCGACGAGCACCGGGCACATCTCGTTCTCCACCGTCCCGTCGGGCATCACCGCGCGGTAGCGGAAGGCCGGCAGCACCAGGCGCAGGTCGTCGAGCCCGATGCCGAGCTCCTCGCCGACCCGGCGTCGTACGGCGTCGAGGAGGCTCTCGTCGGGGCCCGGATGGCCGCACGCGCTGTTGGTCCACACGCCCGGCCAGGTCTGCTTGTGCCACGCCCGGCGGGTCACCAGCAGCCGGCCCTCGGCGTCGAGGACGTAGCAGGAGAAGGCCAGGTGCAGCGGCGTCTCCGCGTGGTGCACGTCGCGCTTGGCGGCGGTGCCGACCCGGGCGCCGGCTTCGTCGAGCAGCACCACCTGCTCCTGCGTGCCCGCCTCGGGCCCGGCGCTCATGCCGGCCGGGCCAGGGTGTTGACCGCCGCGTCGAAGACGCGCGGAAGCCTCGTCGCGGCGGCCACCAGGCTCCGGCGCAGCGGCGCCCTCCTCGTCGCGGCCAGCAGCGTCGCCGTCATCAGGTCGTGCCTTCGGGTCACCTGGGTCCATGTCCTCTCGTAGTCCTGCGGCCGGCCGTGCACGATGGCCGTCACGGCCTCGCGTGCCTGGGCGAGCCCCACCGCGATGCCCTCGCCGGTGAGGGCGTCGACATAGCCTGCCGCGTCACCGACCAGCAGCACCCGTCCGTCCACCCGTCGTCGCGAGCGCTGCCGCAGCGGGCCGGCTCCACGGACGCTGCCCGGTGGCGTGCCACCGAGCCGCTCGAGCAGTCCGGGGAAGGCGGCCAGCAGCTCCGGAAGCGGTCGGCGGCTCGCGCTCAGCACGGCGACGCCGACGCGGTCCGGGCCGACAGGGGTCACGTAGGCCTCGCCGATCGAGGACCAGTGCACCTCGACGAACGACGTCCAGGGGGCGATGTCGGCGTGGGCACGCAGCCCGAAGCGACGTGCCGGCCGCGTCGCGCCCGCGGTGCCCGCATCGAGACCGAGCCGGCGCCGCAACGGCGAGTGCAGCCCGTCAGCGGCGACGAGGTAGCGGGTCGCGGTGGTGTCGACGTCGAGGTGGTCGGGGTGCGCCTCGACCCTGTCGACGGCTCGCTCGAGGACCGGCACCCCGGCGGCGTCGATCGCGGCCCGCAGGGCGTCGTGCAGGGCGGTGCGTCGTACGCCGCGGCCGGGGCCGTGCCGGAAGCGCGACTCGACCTGGTGGCGCCCGTCGAGGTAGCGGATCCCGGACAGCGGCTGCCCCGGGGGATCCACGCCGAGGTCGAGCAGGGCGCTCAGCGCTCCCGGCATCAGGCCCTCGCCGCAGGCCTTGTCGATGCTGCCGTTGCGGGGCTCGCGGACCTCCACGTCGAGGCCCGCCCTGGCGGCGTACAACGCGGTGGCCAGCCCGACGGGGCCACCGCCGGCGATCACGAGGTCGCGCACGCCGGCTCCTGCTCGGCGGTCGCGAGGGCGGCGTTCTCCACACGGATACGCACGGTCAGCAGGGCGGCGTTGGCGAGGGTGAACAGCACCGCGGTCCACCAGGCGGCGTGCACGAGGGGGAGGGCGAACCCCTCGACGACGACGGCGACGTAGTTGGGGTGCGGGATCAGCCGGTAGGGACCCGAGCGCACCAGCGTCAGGCCTGGCACGACGATCACCCGGGTGTTCCACTGCCGGCCGAGCGAGGTGATGCACCACCACCGCAAGGCCTGCGACGCGACGACCAGCGCCAGCATCGTGCCGGCCAGCCCGACCCCCACCTCGGGCCGTCGCCACCAGACCTCCACCAGCGCGCCGACGAGCAGGCCGATGTGCAGCACCACCATCACCAGGTAGTGCCGCTGTCCGGTCTCGACGCCACCCTGCGCCAGGCTCCAGCGGGCGTTGCGGGTGGAGACGACCAGCTCGGCCAGGCGTTCGAGCGCCACCAGCACCACCAGCGCGGTGAAGAAGCCCACCGTGGTCATCGCACGACCCCGCGCACCAGCACCAGCTCGGAGCAGAAGCCGGGCCCCATGGCCATCACGATGCCGTAGGAGCCCGGGGCGGGAGGCCGCTCGCGCAGGGTGTCCTCCAGGACGTGCAGGACCGAGGACGACGACAGGTTGCCGATCCGGGCCAGCGAGTCCCAGGTCAGCTGCACCGCCTCGCGCGGCAGCCCGAGAGTGGTCTCGATGGCCTCGATCACCTTGGGCCCGCCGGGGTGGCAGGCCCACCAGTCGACGTCGTCGAGGGTGAGGTCGTGGTCGGCGAGGAAGTCCTCCACGTCGCCGCGGAGGTAGTGCTCCACCATCGCGGGCACGGCGGCGTCGAGCACGATCCGCAGCCCCGTCGAGCCGATGTCCCAGCCCATGGTGCGCTCGGAGTCGGGGTAGAGCCGGCTGCGGGAGGCGAGCACCTCCACGCCGCCGAACTCGTCGCCGGGCTCGCTGCGGGGAGGGCCTCCCCGTGCCACCACCGCCGAGGCGCCGTCGCCGAAGAGCCCGCTGGCCACCAGGTTGGGCACCGAGGTGTCGTCGCGTTGGACGGTCAGGGAGCACAGCTCCATCGACACCAGCACCGCCACGTCGTCGGGCCGGCCGAGCAGGTAGTCGTGCAGCCGGGCGATCCCGGCGGCACCGGCCACGCAGCCGAGCCCGAACAGGGGCACGCGTCGTACGTCGGGACGCAGGCCGACCGCCGCCGCGATCCGCGCCTCCAGCGACGGCGCCGCCACGCCGGTCACGGTCGTGGAGATGATCAGGTCGACGTCGGCGGGGGTGAGACCGGCGGCCTTGAGCGCGTCCACGAGGGCCTGGGAGCCGAGCCGGACGGCGTGCTCGATGAAGGCGTCGTTGGCCTGGCCGAAGTCGGTGAGCCCGGCGTACTCCTCCAGCGGCAGCACCAGGTGGCGCGACTCGACGCCGGCGTTGGCGTGGAAGCGGCGCAGCAGCGCCTCGTCGAGGGAGGACTTCGTCAGCACCTCCACGAACGCGTCGGTGATCTCCTGCTGCTCGTAGCGATGCTCGGGCAGCGCGCCCCGGACGCTCAGGATCTCCATGGGGGCTCCTCGTGGGTGCGGGGGTGGGGGAATCGTGGGTGCGGGGGTGGGGGGAGTCGTGGGTGCGGGGGTGGGGGGAGTCGTGGGTGCGGGGGTGGGGGGAGTCGTGGGTGCGGGGGTGGGGGGAGTCGTGGGTGCGGGGGTGGGGGGAGTCGTGGGTGCGGGGGTGGGGGGAGTGTGGTGTCACGGCGCCGCCACGAGGACGAGCACGTCGACCAGCGCGATCCCGACGGCGGCGCGGAACGCCGTGCGCCCCGTCGACCCGACGGCGACGGCCGAGAGCAGCGCGACCGCCGCGAGCGGCAGCCACGTGGCCGGCCAGGTCGCCGGGTGCCGGAGGCGGGTGCGGCGCCCACGACGACCAGCGTCGCGACCGCGAGCACGAGGACCGCGACCGGCGCGGCCCAGCGGGCGCCGAGCCGGTGCGGCAGGCCACGGACCCCGGTGGCCGCGTCGTCGGCGAGGTCGGGCAGGGCGTTGAGCAGGTGCGCACCGACCCCGAGCAGCGCCCCCGCGGCACACGAGGACCAGGACACCGGTGCTCCCGCCGCGAGGGCGACCACGGCAGGCAGCGAGCCGAACGCGACGGCGTACGGCGCCCAGGACCAGGCCGTCGCCTTCAGGCCGAGGTTGTAGGCCCACCCGCCGCCGACGTGCAGCAGCAGGTTGACCGCGCCTGCGGCGGGACCGAGGGCGAGCGAGAGCGGCACCGTGGCGGCCAGCGCGGTCCCGCAGGCGAGGGTGACGGTGCGGGTGTCGACCGAGCCGGTGGCCAGGGGCTTGTCGCTGCGTCCGACCCGGCGGTCGCGGGCCGCGTCGATCAGGTCGTTGGACCAGCCGATCGAGAGCTGCCCGGTGAGGACCGCGGCGACCAGGAGCACGAAGCGTCCGGGGCCGAGGTCGACGCTGAGGGCCAGCAGCGCCACCAGCCCGGTCACCGCCAGCGCGGGACCGGGATGTGCGGCACGCAGCAGGCCCGTCATGCTCCGACTCTAGGTCGATGACCCGAACCCGGACCTACCGACGTCGGTAGGTGGCGCGCCGGGGATCCTCAGCGCGTCACCTACCGATATCGGTAGGTGTCCCGGGCTCAGGCCTGGACCGCGGCACCGGAGGCGATCAGGGCCCCGACGTCGGTGATGCCCCAGGCAGCCAAGGCGTCCCGGGTGTCTCCTCCGGGCACGCTCGGACCGGAGCCGAGGCCTGCCCGGGTCCGGGAGAAGCGTGGCGCGGGCGCCGGCTGGGTCACGCCGCCGCGCTCGACCCAGGTGCCCCGGGCGACGACGTGCGGGTGGTCGGCCGCCTCGCTGATCGGCAGCACCGGCGCGACGCAGGCGTCGGTGCCGTCGAAGAGCGCAGTCCACTCGGCCTGGGTGCGGTCGAGGAACCGCGCGGTCAGCCGCTCACGCAGCTCGCCCCACCGCTCGGGATCGTCCTGGCCCGGGGCGTCGTCGAGCTCCAGCAGCCGCACCAGCTCGGCGTAGAACCGTGGCTCGAGCGCGGCCACGGACATGTGCCGACCGTCGGCTGTCTCGTAGACGTCGTAGAAGGGTGCGCCGCCGTCGAGGAGGCCGGCCGCCCGCTCCTCCTGGGCGGCCCCGCCGGCCAGCATCGAGGCCTGCATCGCCGTCAGGTGGGCGGTTCCGTCGAGGATCGCGGCGTCGACGACCTGTCCGGAGCCGCCGGCCCTGGCCTCGAGCAGCGCGGCCAGGACGCCGATCACGAGGTAGGTCGAACCGCCGCCGAAGTCGCCGAGGAGGTTGCTGGGGAAGTGCGGGCGGCCCGGCTGCTGACCGAGGCCGTGCAGGGCGCCGGAGAGTCCGATGTAGTTCAGGTCGTGCCCCGCAGCTCCTGCCAGGGGTCCCTCCTGGCCCCAGCCGGTCATCCGGCCGTAGACCAGGCGCGGGTTGCGCTCGAGGGCCTGGTCGGGGCCGAGTCCGAGGCGCTCGGCGGTGCCCGGTCGCATCCCCTCCAGCAGGACGTCGGCGCCCTCCACCAGGCTGAGCACGGTCGCGACGGCGTCGGGATGCTTGAGGTCGAGCGCGACACTGGGCCGTCCCCGGGTGAGCAGGTCGCTGGCGCGGGGTCCGGCGCTGGTCGCGCCGCCGGGTCGCTCGACCCGGATGACGTCGGCGCCCAGGTCGGCCAGGAGGGTCGCGGCGTGCGGTCCCGGGCCGATGCCGGCGAGCTCGACGACCCGCACCCCGCGCAGCGGGCCGGTGCCCTCGCCGAGGCGCAGCTCGGTGGGCGGGGTCATCGCGCCCGACGCGCGACCGTCTCGCGCTTGGTCTCGTTGACCGCGGACTCGTAGGCGGTGACGAGGGCCGCGACGGTCACCGGCTTGAACTTCTCCACGACCTCCCGGATCTGGTCGGGCGTCGCACCGTCCTCGACGTACGCCGGCCACACCCTGGTGCGGAAGAGCTCGGTCAGCTCGTCGGCGACGGCACGGCCGTGGGCGAGGAAGATGTCCTGGGCGGCGAGCGCGGCGTCGTGCGGCATCCCGAGCTCGAGCAGGCTCAGCCCGACGGAGAGGTGCGCGACGGCGACCTGGTATTTCCCCTGCTTGGTGGGGAACACGATGCCGAGCGCGTTGAGGGTGTCCAGGTGCTCGTCGCTCAGGGTGCGTCCGGCCCGGCGCACCAGCTCGCGGCGCGACATCGTCTCGGGCAGCTCGGCCATCCAGGGCGCGAGCAGGGTCCGGTGCAGCGCGATCGTCTCCGGCGTCGCGTCGGCGGGGATCTTGGCGACGTACTTCTCGATCGCCGCCAGGGTGAAGCCGTGGGCCTGCAGCTCGCGGACCAGCTCGAGACGGGCCAGGTGGTCCGCGGAGTAGTAGCCGGAGCGGCCACGCTTGATCGGCGGCGGCACCAGGCCCCGGGTCGCGTAGAACCGCACGTTGCGCACGCTCATCCCGGTGCGGCGGGTGAGCTCGTCGAGCGTGATCAGCCCACGCGTCGGGTCGGCATCGCTGAACGGCTCGGCGACCGACATGCGTGCTCCTCCCTCGGGGGTGAAGTGTGTTTGACGGAGACGTGCACCACACCTCCTGACGGTTGACGACGCTAACAGCAGCAGTGTCACAATCGATGGACAGTCCCCCGACCTCCGAAAGAGGCGCGACATGGCGCTCGACACCCAGGCACCCCAGGCGTTCGTGTACGACGCCCTGCGCACGCCGCGCGGCCGTGGGAAGAAGACCGGGTCGCTGCACGAGGTGAAGCCGGTCGACCTGGTGGTGGGGCTCCTCGACGAGGTCCGCAGCCGCAATCCCGGCCTCGACCCGGCCCGCGTCGATGACGTCGTGCTCGGTGTGGTGACTCCCCTCGGCGACCAGGGCGGCGACATCGCCAAGACGGCGGCGCTCGCGGCCGGCTACCCCGAGACCGTCGCCGGGGTGCAGCTCAACCGCTTCTGTGCGTCGGGGTTGGAGGCCGTCAACCAGGCGGCGGCCCGGGTGCGCTCCGGCTTCGAGGATCTGATCCTCGCCGGTGGGGTCGAGTCGATGTCGCGGGTGCCGATGGGCGCCGACGGAGGCGCCTGGGCGATGGACCCGGCCACCGCGCTCACCACGTCGTTCGTGCCCCAGGGCATCGGCGCCGACCTGATCGCGACGATCGAGGGCTGGTCCCGCGAGGACGTCGACGCCTATGCCGCCGAGTCGCAGGCGCGGGCGGCCAAGGCGCAGGCCAACGGCTACTTCGACGGGTCCATCGTGCCGGTGCGCGACGGCAACGGGCTCACCGTCCTCGACCGCGACGAGTTCATCCGCCCCGGGACGACCGTCGAGTCGCTCGCCGGCCTGCCGTCGTCGTTCGCGGGGATCGGCGACCAAGGCGGCTTCGACGCCGTGGCGCTCGAGAAGTACCACTGGATCGAGCGCATCGACCACGTGCACCACGCCGGCAACTCCTCGGGCATCGTCGACGGCGCCGCCCTCGTCGCGATCGGCACCGAGCAGGTCGGCACCGACCTCGGCCTCACCCCGCGCGCCCGCATCCTCTCGGCCGCGGTGTCCGGGGCCGACCCGACGATCATGCTCACCGGTCCCGCACCGGCCTCCCGCAAGGCCCTGGCCAAGGCGGGCCTCGAGGTCGACGACATCGACCTGTGGGAGATGAACGAGGCCTTCGCCGCGGTCGCGATGCGCTTCATGCGCGACCTGGGCCTCTCCCACGACAACGTCAACGTCAACGGTGGCGCCATCGCGATGGGCCACCCCCTCGGCGCCACCGGCGCGATGATCCTCGGCACCCTCCTCGACGAGCTCGAGCGGCGCGACCAGCGCTACGGCGTGGCCACGCTGTGCGTCGGTGGTGGCATGGGCATCGCCACAGTCGTCGAACGGCTCTAGCCCCGGTGGTCGAGCCGCCGGGTGGTCGAGCTCCGGGTGGTCGAGCCGCCCCGGGTGGTCGAGCCGCCCCGGGTGGTCGAGCTTGTCGAGACCACGCTCTCCCTCCGTCCGCACTCCCAGAGGACTCACCTTCATGACCCAGACGACCGAGCAGCAGTCCGCCGTCCGCTACGCCCAGGACGACGACGGGATCGTCGTGCTCACCCTCGACGACCCGACCTCGAGCGCCAACACCATGAACGCCCTCTACCAGGAGTCCATGGGGGCGGCGATCGACCGCCTCGAGGCCGACGTGGCCGCGGGCGCCGTGGCCGGAGTCGTGGTGACCAGCGCCAAGAAGACCTTCTTCGCCGGCGGTGACCTGCGGTCGATGTCGACGTCTGGACCGGACGACGCGGAGGCGGTCTTCGCCACGGGCATGGAGATCAAGGCGCAGCTGCGGCGGCTCGAGACGATCGGCCGGCCGGTGGTCGCCGCGATCAACGGCACGGCACTGGGCGGCGGCCTCGAGATCGCGCTGGCCTGCCACCACCGGATCGCGTGGGACGCCCCCGGCGTACAGATCGGGCTGCCCGAGGTGACGCTCGGCCTGCTGCCGGGCGGAGGCGGCGTGACCCGCACCGTGAGGATGCTCGGTCTCTCCGACGCGCTGATGAACGTGCTGCTCCTCGGCCCGCGGATGAAGCCGGCCGACGCCAAGGACAAGGGTCTCCTCGATGCGTTGGTGCATGACCTCGACGAGCTGATCCCCGCAGCCAAGGGCTGGGTCAACGCCCACCGCGACGACGTGGAGGCGGCGAGCCAACCGTGGGACCGCCCCGGCTACCGGATGCCCGGCGGCACCCCCTCGACGCCCAAGCTCGCCGCCTACCTCCCGGCCTTCCCGGCCAACCTGCGCAAGCAGCTCAAGGGTGCCGACTATCCCGCTCCCAAGGCGATCCTGTCCGCGGCGGTCGAGGGCGCCCAGGTCGACTTCGACACCGCCTCTCGGATCGAGAGCCGCTACTTCGCCGGCCTCGTGGTCGGGCAGAACTCCAAGAACATGATCCAGGCGTTCTTCTTCGACCTGCAGGCGATCGGCTCCGGCTCGCTGCGACCCGACGGGTTCGAGCGATTCACCCCGACCAAGGTCGCGGTGCTGGGCGCCGGGATGATGGGTGCCGGCATCGCCTACGCGTGTGCACGCGCCGGCCTGGAGGTGGTGCTCAAGGACGTCGAGATCGCCAACGCCGAGAAGGGCAAGGCCTACTCGGCCTCTGTCCTCGACAAGCAGGTCTCGCGCGGGAAGCTCGACGACGACGCTGCCGCCGGGGTGCTCGAGAGGATCACCCCGACCGCCGACTACGCCGACCTCGCCGGCTGCGACCTGGTGATCGAGGCCGTCTTCGAGGACCCGGAGCTCAAGGCCGAGGTGTACGCCGAGGTGCTGGCCGTCGTCGACGACACCACTCTGCTCTGCTCCAACACCAGCACGCTGCCGATCACCGGCCTCGCCGAAGCCGTGGACCGGCCCGCCGACTTCGTCGGGCTGCACTTCTTCTCGCCCGTCGACAAGATGCCGCTGGTCGAGATCATCCGCGGCGAGCAGACCTCCGACGCGAGCGTCGCCAAGGCCGTCGACGTGGTGCAGCTGATCAAGAAGACGCCGATCGTGGTCAACGACAGCCGCGGCTTCTACACCTCCCGGGTCATCGGCACGTTCGTCAACGAGGGCCTCGCCATGCTGGCGGAGGGCTTCCACCCGATCAGTGTCGAGCGGGCCGCGACCCAGGCGGGCTACCCGGTCGGGCCGCTGCAGCTCTCCGACGAGCTCAACCTCGAGCTGATGGCCAAGATCCGCGCGGCGACGGCCGAGGCGTTGACCGCCGCCGGGCGCGACGTGCCCGCACACCCGGCCGACCGGGTGGTCACCACGATGATCGACGCGGGCCGGCCCGGCAGGCTGCGCGGAGCCGGGTTCTACGACTACGACGAGTCCGGCACGCGGCTCGGCCTGTGGAAGGGCCTGGCCGACACCTTCCCCGTGAGCGACCGCGCTCCCGCGTTCGACGACCTGGTCGACCTCAAGGACCGGATGCTGTTCATCGAGGCCGTCGAGACCGCCCGCTGCTTCGCCGAGGGGGTCATCGAGTCGGCGGCGGCCGCCAACATCGGCTCGACCATGGGCATCGGCTACCCCCCCAACACCGGCGGATGCGTGCAGTTCATGCAGGGCTACGAGGGTGGGCTCTCCGGCTTCGTGGCGCGGGCGCGGGCCCTCGCGGCGGCGTACGGTGACCGGTTCGAGCCGCCTGCCTACCTCGTCGACCTCGCCGACGCGGGTGGGTCGTTCCCGGCCTGAGCGGCAGCCACCGATATCGGTAGGTGCTGCGCAGCGATTCCCCGGCGCGTCGCCTACCGATAACGGAGGATGCCGGCGTCATCCACAACCCGCGCGAACTCGCTCTGGCCACGCGGCGCCTTCCGGCGGGATCGTCGCGGGATGAGCGGATCGGATCTCGAGGGCCTTCACGCGCTCGCCTCGACGCAGGGCGGGGTGGTCTCGCGAGCCCAGGCCCAGCGACCACGGCATCACCCGTGACCGCGTCGCCCGCGAGGTGGTGGCGAGGCGGTGGGTCGCGCTCGGCAGCCGGTCGCTGGCGCTGCACCGGCTCGAGCTCGGGTTCGCCGCTCGTGCGCGGGTGGCGGCCTGGGAGGCGTCGACAACCGGAGTCGTCGACGGGGCAGCGTCGCTGCGGCTGGCCGGACTCCAGCGATTCGAGGACGGCATCGACGTGCTGTGCCGCTGGCCTGACGGGGGTCACCGCTACGACGGCGCCAAGGTGCACAACTCGCGGCTGTGGGACGTCGAGGACTTCGTCGACGCCGGTGGGGTACGGCGCACCCGCTCCGAGGTCGCTGCCGTGCGGGCTGCGATGTATGCCCGCTCCGACCGTGCCGCCGCGCTGGTGATGAGCATGGCCGTGCAGCAGCGGCTGGTGCCGGCCGAACGACTCCTCGTCCAGGCGTTGCGGGTCAACCGGCACCGTCGCAGACCCTTCATCGTGCGGATCGCCAAGGACATCCACGACGGCGCCGAGGCTCTCGGTGAGCTCGACTTCGCGCGGCTGTGCCGCGGGCGCAACCTGCCCGAACCGACCCGCCAGAGTGTGCGCCGCAACGAGACCGGCCGGTGGTACCGCGATGCAGAGTGGAGCGACGTCGGCGCCGTGGTGGAGATCGAGGGAATCCACCACGATGCGCCAGAGAACGTCGTCGAGGACACCTTGCGGCAGAACGCGTTCACGCTCGAGCGGGAGGCGGTGCTGCGGATCCCGCTGCTCGGCCTGCGCCTGTGCCCGGATCTCTTCATGGACCAGGTCGAGCAGCTGCTGCGTCGCGCCGGGGACCGTCGTACCGCCTGACCGGTGGAAGCCACCGATATCGGTAGGTGCTGCGCAGCGATTCCCCGGCGCGTCGCCTACCGATATCGGAGGGGCCCACCGCCCAATCCACTGTTCCCCCAGCGCGGCTGACGCGGGCCGGGGACAATGGAGCGGTGAACCTCCCTCTCGTCCACGTCGATGACCTGTGGGTCCGCTTCGGGCCGGTCGACGCCGTCCAGGGCATCGACCTGTCCGTTGCCGCCGGTACGGCGACCGCGCTGCTCGGCCGCAACGGCGCCGGCAAGTCGACGACGATGCGCGTCCTGGCCGGGGTCATCCCGCCCACCGGGGGAGTGGTGACCGTCGACGGCCGCGACATCCGCAGGGACACGCTGGGGGTGAAGAGGATCACCGGCTACTGCCCGGACGTCGGCGGCCTGGTGCCGCGCGCGACGCCCTGGGAGCATCTCCAGCTCGCCGCCCGCCTCCGCCGGATGGACGCCGGGTGGGAGGCGCGCGGCCGCGACATGCTGGAGCGGTTCGACCTGGGGGCCGCGACCCACCGGGTCACCGCCGGCTTCAGCCACGGCATGGGCCGGCGGATGTCGGTCATCCTCGCGGCCTTCCACCGGCCCAAGGTGCTGCTCCTCGACGAGCCCTTCGACGGCGTCGACCCGCTCGGTGTCGAGGCGACGATGGAGGTCATCGCCGACGCCCGGGCGGAGGGCTCCGCCGTGATCGTCTCCACCCACCTGCGTGAGCTTGCCGTCGAGGCCTGCCAGGAGGCCTACGTCCTGCGGGGCGGTCGCGCCGTGGCCCAGCTCCCTGCCGTGGAGATGTCGGGAGAGGCAGGTGCCGGTGCCTACCGCGCCCTCCTCGACTGAGACCGCCGCCGGCTCCCGCGCGCCCGGCTGGGTGCGCGACCAGCGCCGGGCCTTCGCCGACGTGGGCCCGTTGCTGAAGTTCCGCGCCGCCGGGGCCCGCGGACGATCGCGGACGACCCTCGTGCTCGTCTCCGCGGTGATGCTGGGCCTGACTGTCGCCGCGAGCTGGCTGCCGGCCTACCTGCCCACCGGCGACGACCGCCGCAGCGACGTCCTCCTGCTCCTGCCCTCGGGATTCATCGGCGTGCTGCTGATCTCGATGGTGTCGGCCGCCGCGTCCGGTGGTGGTCGCGAGCTCCTCCCGCGTGAGCAGGCGATCGCCTTCCCGGTCAGCTCCACGACCGACCACCTCGGTGCCCTGCTGATGGCGCCGCTCAACATCGCCTGGATCGTGCAGGCGTGGACGCTGCTGGGCGCCACGGCGTACGTCGTGGGTCCCCGCTGGACCCTGCCGCTCGCGCTGACGCCGGTGGTGGTCTGGCTCGTCGCGGCGACGGCGCTCGCCCAGGCCGTCGCCTGGTCGGTGGAGTGGATCCGGCGCGGAGACCGAGGCGTCCTCACCGTGCGGCTGATCACCATCGCGCTCGCCCTCGGCCTGGCGCTGCTCATCGTGACCGACACCCTGGTGGTCGTTCTCGACCGGAGCCCGACCGTGCGGATCCTCCTGGGCGTGCTCTTCGGCATGGAGGGGCAGCTGGTGCGCTGGGGAGGAGTCGTGGTGGTGCTGCTCGCGATCGCCCTGGTCGCGATCCTCGTGGGTGCCGCGATGGCGGCCGCGGTCGTACGTCGTCCCGCCCGCGACGAGCTGCGTGAGGAGAGCTCGTCGCGCCCGGCCCGGGTGAACCCCGCCAGCGACCTGGTCGCGCTGCTGCGCACCGACCGGACCGCGATCTGGCGGTCGGTGCCGCTACGCCGTGGCCTGGCCGTCCTCGGGTTGCTGCCCGGTCTGGTCGCCCTCGCCGGCGGCCTCGACTGGGTGATGCTCGCCATCATGCCGGGCCTGGTCGCCTCCGGCGGCGCCCTGCTGTTCGGGGTCAACTCGTGGTGCCTGGACGGTCGCGGCGCGCTGTGGCGTGACAGTCTCCCGGTCTCCCCACGGCTGGTCTTCACCTCGCGGGCGATCGTGCTCGTCGAGGTGCTGCTCGTGGTCACCACGCTGACCTTGATCATGGGGGCGGTGCGGGCCGGCCCGCCCACCACCTCGCGCGTCCTCGCCGTGCTGTGCTGTGCGGTGGTGGTCACCGTGCAGGTGGTCGCCACGTCGCTGCGGTGGTCGGTGCGCTCGCCGTTCGCCGTCGACCTGCGCAGCGCGCGCGCGACGCCGGCGCCGCCGGTCGTGATGGTCGGCTACTCCGCGCGGCTGGCGTTCTCCACGACGATGACCGGCATGCTGTTCGGGGCCGCCACCTATGCGCCGTGGCAGTTCTCGTTGCTGCTGATGCTGCCGTTCCTGCTGTTCTCCGCGCGCAAGCTCGCCGGGACCGCCATGGCCTGGAGCCAGCCGGACGTGCGCTCGCGCGTGGTGGCCGTGGTGGCGAGCTAGCTGCGTCGAGCCGCTACTGGGTCGCGCCGCCGGCGGCGCACTCCATCATCGGGCCGATGACCTGCTGGCTGGCCTCGTCCTGCTTGCCACTGAACATCAGCGTGAACATCGTCTTGAGCTTGTCCTCGGTGATCACCTCATCGAGGCAGGCCTGCGTCTCCTCGTCGACCTCGCCACCGGCAGCGAGTGCCTCCGACATCAGCGACGTCACGTCGGCGCAGTCGAAGAGCACGTCGGTGGCTGCCTGCGCGTCCTCCGCGCCCATGGTCACGTTGGTCATCGCCTTGGCCTCCAGGTCCTCGCTGAGGAAGCCGTACTCCTGGAGCTGGGCGACGCCGACCTCGTCGACGAAGCCCTCGCCGATGCAGTCGGCCTCGCTCCGCTCCATGGTGAAGACACTCTCGGAGCCGGCCTCCTGCTCGGCCATGATCGAGTCGGCGATCGCGGTCGCGGCCTCCTCGTCGTCACCGGACCCGCCACCGCACGCGGCGAGGGGAAGCAGGAGTCCGGCGAGCACGGCGGCGCGGGTCTTGGTCATGGCCACGAGGGTAGACGGCTCTCAGGCACACGCGGGACCGGAGGGCTCGGTGCGGTCAGCGACCTGCTCGCCTGCTCGTCCAGGCAGGGCGTGGATCGGGACTCGCCCTCTAGGGTCGACCGCATGGACTTCAGCCCCTCGGCCCGTGCTGCCGACCTCGCCGCCCGCGTCCGGGCCTTCGTCGACACCGAGGTCGAGCCGATCGAGCACGACTACCACCGCGAGATCACCCGGCTGCGCGAGTCCGGCGGTGACGCCTGGACGCCGCTGCCGGTGCTCGAGGAGCTCAAGGCCAAGGCCCGTGCGCAGGGCCTGTGGAACCTCTTCCTTCCCGCCGGCCACGAGGGCGACTACGCCGAGCGGTTCGGCACCGACGGCGGCGCCGGGCTGAGCAACGTCGACTACGCCTCCGTCGCCGAGGAGACCGGCCGCTCCTTCATCGCGCCTCTGGTGCTCAACTGCAACGCCCCCGACACCGGCAACATGGAGGTGCTGCTGAAGTACGGCACCGAGCAGCAGAAGCAGGACTGGCTCGAGCCGCTGCTGGACGGCCGGATCCGCTCGGCGTTCACGATGACCGAGCCCGACGTCGCTTCCTCGGACGCCACCAACATGGCCGCCACCGCGGTCGTCGCGGGTGACGAGGTGGTGGTCAACGGCCGCAAGTGGTGGTCGACCGGCGCGGGCAACCCCGACTGCAAGATCCTCGTGTTCATGGGGCTCTCCGACCCCGACGCCGACCGGCACGCCCGGCACACGATGGTGCTCGTCCCGCGCGAGACGCCCGGGGTCACCGTCGTACGCCGGCTCAGCGCGATGTCGATGTACGACGAGCCGCTGGGCCACGCCGAGATCGACTTCGACGACGTCCGCGTCCCGCTCGACAACGTGCTCCTCGGCCCCGGCCGTGCCTTCGAGATCGCCCAGGGCAGGCTCGGGCCGGGCCGCGTGCACCACTGCATGCGGTTGGTCGGACTGGCGGAGAAGGCGCTCGAGCTCGCCTGCCGTCGCGCGACCAGCCGGGTCGCCTTCGGCCGGCCGCTGGCCAAGCTCGGCGGCAACGCCGAGCGCATCGCCGACGCCCGGATCGCCATCGACCAGGCCCGCCTCCTCGTCCTGCACGCCGCCTGGAAGCTCGACACCGCCGGGCCGCGCGGCGCGCTCTCGGAGGTCAGCCAGATCAAGGTCGCGGTGCCGCTGATGGCCCAGCAGGTCATCGACATGGCGATCCAGCTGCACGGCGGCGGCGGCCTGTCCGAGGACCTGCCGCTCGCCGCGGCCTGGACCAGCGCCCGTTCGCTGCGGCTCGCCGACGGCCCCGACGAGGTGCACCGCGGCGTGATCGCCAAGCTCGAGCTCGGGAAGTACACGTGAGCCGTCGCGTCCTGGTCACCGGCGCGGCCTCTGGTCTCGGCGCGGCGCTGACCGCGGCGTTCCGCGCCCGGGGTGACGAGGTCATCGCCACCGACCTGACCGGCTCTGGCGGGGGGAGTGGTCTCGACAAGCTCGACCACCCGGGGGAGCTCGACCACCCGAGGGAACTCGACCACCCGGGGGAGCTCGACCAGCCCGAGGGAGCTCGACCACCCGAGGGAGCTCGACCGACTGATGAAGCTCGACGTCCGCTCCGAGGACGACTGGGCCGCTGCACGCGACCGGGTCGCAGAGCTGTGGGGCGGCCTCGACGTGCTGGTCAACAACGCCGGCATCGCCGGCGGCGGCCGGGTCGACGTCTGCACCCTGGAGGAGTGGCAGCGGCTCACCGACATCAACCTCTTCGGCGTCGTCCGCGGCACCCGCACGTTCACCCCGATGCTCAAGGCCCAGCGCTCCGGCACCATCGTCAACATCGCCTCGCTGGCCGGGCTGGTGCATCCGCCCGGGATGGCGGCCTACAACGCGGTCAAGGCCGCGGTCGTCGCGCTGTCCGAGACGGTCGGCCACGAGCTCGCGCCCTACGGCGTCCGCTGCACGGCGGTGTGCCCGTCCTACTTCCGCACCGGCCTGATGACCTCGATGCACACCGGCCCCGGCACCGCCGACGCCGACGTGGCGGCCAAGGTCGCCGCGATGGTCGAGCAGTCGCCGATCAGCGCCGACGACATCGCCGCGGCGGTCCTGCAAGGCCTCGACGACGGCCCTGACGACGGCCCCGACGTGATCGTCCCGGACCAACCGGCTCGAGCCGCGGTCGCCCTGAAGGCGGGTGACCGCGCGGCCTACGACCGCGAGATGCGCAGAGTTGCGGATCGGCTGAGAGAGCGACGTCATGACTGAGTCAGCAGGTCACCTCCCGACCGCAGCCGACCCCGCCGGGGCGGTCCGCGACGAGGACGCCTTCGACGTGGTCGCGATGGCGGCCTGGCTGCGCGACCAGGTCCACGACGGCGTCGACACCCGCGGGCTCGACGGCACCCCCGGCGTACACCAGTTCGCCGGCGGCGCCTCCAACCTCACCTACCTGCTCACCTACCCCGACCGCGAGCTGATCCTGCGCCGACCGCCGACGGGGGCCAAGGCCCGTGGCGCCCACGACATGGGCCGGGAGCACTCCATCCAGTCACGGCTCGGACCGGTCTTCCCCTACGTGCCGGGCATGGTCGCCTTCTGCGCGGACGAGACGGTGATCGGCTCGGAGTTCTACGTCATGGAGCGGCTCCCCGGCACGATCCTGCGCGCCGAGCTGCCTCAGGGGATGACGCTCGACGAGGACGAGGCCCGCGCCCTGTGCGAGCGCTTCCTCGACGTGCTCGCGGAGCTGCACGCCGTCGACGTCGAGGCGGCCGGGCTCGACGACCTCGGCAAGGGTGCCGGCTACGTCGCCCGCCAGGTCGGCGGCTGGTCCGAGCGCTTCCGCCGGGCCCGCACCGACGACGTCGGCGACTTCGAGGCGGTGATGGGCTGGCTCGACGCCCACCGGCCCGACGACGTGGCCACCTGCGTGATCCACAACGACTACCGCCTCGACAACGTCGTCCTCGATGCCGGCCCCGACGGGCCGCGGATCAGCGGCGTGCTCGACTGGGAGATGGCCACTGTCGGCGACCCCCTGATGGACCTCGCCGGGGCACTTGCCTACTGGGTCCAGTCCGACGACGAGCCCGGATACCTCGCCATCCGCCGCCAGCCCAGCCACCTGCCCGGCATGCTGACCCGCGCCGAGATGGTCGCCGGCTATGCCGCCCGCACCGGCCGGGAGGTGACCCCGGAGCAGTGGCGCTTCTACGAGGTCTTCGGGCTGTTCCGGCTCGCGGTGATCGCCCAGCAGATCTACTACCGCTTCCACGCCGGCCAGACCAGCAACCCCGCCTACGGCGCCTTCCTCGACGTGGTGCGCCTCCTCGACACGCGATGCACCCGGCTGGTGCGGGCGTGAGCGTGCTCCTGCTGGTGCGTCACGGCCAGGCCTCCTGGGGTGCCGAGGACTACGACGTGCTCTCCGACGTCGGAGTCGCCCAGGCACGTGCGCTAGGACGTTCGCTCGCCGAGCGTGGCCTCGCCCCGGACCGCGTGGTGCACGGGTCGTTGCGCCGGCAGCGCGAGACAGCCCGGCTGCTCGCCGACGCCGCCGGCTGGACCGACCCGCTCGATGAGGACCGCGACTGGGACGAGATGGACCACCACCAGGTGCTCGCGCGCCAGCCACACACCTTCGCCGGCGACCGGCCGACCCGCCAGGAGTTCCAGGCCTGGTTCGAGGCGGCGACCTCCCGGTGGACCGCGGGGGACCACGACCACGAGTACGACGAGTCGTTCGCCGCATTCGGCGAGCGCGTCGGGACGGCGCTGGATCGGGTCGCCGCCACGCTGCCCGACTCGGCCACGGCGATCGTGGTGACCTCCGGAGGCCCGATCGCCCGGCTGACCGCGGGCCTCCTCGGCGGGGATGTCGACCTGCACAGCCTGCTGGCCCCGGTCGTCGTCAACGCCTCGGTCACCAAGGTGGTCCTCGGCGCCCGTGGCCGCACCCTGGTGTCCTTCAACGACCACAGCCACCTGGAGGGGGCCCCCGACCTGCTCACCTACCGCTGACCTCCGGGGTGGTCGAGCCGTCCCCCGGGTGGTCGAGCTTGTCGAGACCACGCCCCGGTCGTCGAGCCGTCCCCCGGGTGGTCGAGCTTGTCGAGACCACGCAAGGATCGACCATGCCCACCACCTTGATCACCGGAGCGTCCGGCGGACTCGGCGCCGAGATGGCCCGACAGCTCGCCGCCCGCGGCCACGACCTTGCGCTGTGCGCCCGCCGCCGGGACCGGCTCGTCGCGCTCCGTGCCGAGATCCTCGCCACGCACCCCGGACGACGGGTGGAGGTGCGAGGCCTCGATGTCGACGACCACGAGGCGGTGTTCGAGGTCTTCACCGCCTTCCGTGACGACTTCGGCAGCCTCGACCGGGTGATCGTCAACGCGGGCCTCGGCAAGGGCGCGCCCCTCGGCACCGGCCACTTCGACGTCAACCGCGAGACCGCGATGACCAACTTCGTCTCCGCGCTCGCCCAGACCGAGGCCGCGGTCGGCATCTTCCGCGAGCAGGGCTCCGGCCACCTGGTGATGGTCTCCTCGCTCTCGGCTGAGCGGGGGATGCCGAAGGCGGTCACGACGTACGCCGCCACCAAGGCCGGGGTCGCCCACCTCGCCGAGGGGGTCCGCGCCGAGCTCTACGGGTCGCCGATCAAGGTCAGCGTGATCTACCCCGGCTACATCCGCTCGGAGATGAACGAAGGCCTGCGGGCGCCGTTCATCGCCTCCACCGAGAAGGGCGTTGCCGCCATCGTCGAGGCGGTGGAGAAGGAGAAGGCGCACGCCCGCGTGC
This sequence comes from uncultured Actinomycetota bacterium, assembly GCA_963834315.1. Classification (GTDB taxonomy): domain Bacteria; phylum Actinomycetota; class Actinomycetes; order Propionibacteriales; family Nocardioidaceae; genus Nocardioides_B. Next base: position 317,460 of record CAWIAY010000010.1, read on the forward strand.
CGGCGTGGCCGTGGGTGCCGGTCGGCTTCGCGTTGCGGCACCTGCCCCTTCCTCTCGCCCGCCGACTGATGGGATAGTCGAAGGCATGACTGGTCGCGTGGTGCACTTCGAGATTCCTTTCGACAACGGCGACCGGGCGCGCGCCTTCTATGCCGACGCCTTCGGGTGGGAGCTCTCCGGCATGCCCGAGATGGACTACACGCTCGTCACGACCGGACCGTCGAGCGAGACCGGGCCCAACGAGGCCGGCTACGTCAACGGCGGCATGGCCCAGCGTGGTGCGCCGCTCACCGCCCCCACCGTCGTCGTCGACGTCGAGGACATCGGCGCGGCACTGGCCAGGATCGAGGAGCTCGGGGGCACCACGTTGATGGGCAGCACCCCGGTGGGCCCGATGGGCTTCTCCGCCTACTTCAGCGACCCCGAGGGCAACGTCGTCGGGCTCTGGCAGAACGCCTGACCGGTCACGGCGATCCCTCGGCAGCCGCGCAACATCGCGCACCGCGACGAGCACCTCGCCGGCTGGGCGCCCTTGCCACGCGGCTTCCTCGCCTGACTTCGGTGCCGTCGACGGATCGATGACTTCTCCTAGCCGGCCAGGTCGACACGAAGGGAGGGGCGACGACCTAGGAGGAGCGATGAGCACAGGCACGGTGTCCGCGGGGCTGACCGTCTCGGTCGACGGCTTCTACGTCGGACCCGGCGACGGTCCCGGCTGCGGCCTCGGCGTGGGTGGTGAGCGGCTGCACTACTGGGTCTTCGGTGGGCCGTGGTCCTACGACGAGGAGCGGCCGACCGGTGCCGCCGACCCGGCCGACGCCGCCTTCTTGGACGAGTCCCTCGCGCGCGCCGGGGCGGTCATCTGCGGCCGCGGGACCTACGACGCCGCGGGTGCCTGGGGCGGCAGCAACCCCTGGGACGTGCCGCTGCTCGTGGTGACCCATCGGGTGGAGGACCAGCCCGATCCGGAGCACGGCTTCCTCTTCGTGCCAGACCTCGCGGCGGCGCTGGCACGCGCTCGCGACGAGGCGGGGGAGCGCGCGGTCAACGTGATGGGGGGCGGCGGCATCATCCACGAGGCGCTCGCCGCGGGCGTCGTCGACGAGCTGGTGATCTCGACGGCACCGCTGCTGCTCGGCCGGGGGAAACGACTCTTCGAGGACCTCGCCCTGGATCTCGACCTGGAGAAGCTCCAGGTCTGGGACTCCCCGCGCGCGACCCACGTCCGCTACCGGGTCGTCCGGTGACCCCGCTGCCCCGGATCGGCGCCCCGGCCACCCGCGCTCTCGCGGGCATCGGAGTCACCTCGCTGGACGGGCTCGGCGCTTGGACCCGGAGCGATCTGCTCGCGGTGCACGGCTTCGGCCCGCGGGCCCTGCGGATCCTCGACGAAGCCCTCGCCGAGGCCGGCCACCGGGTCCGGGAGAGTGCCGGCGGGAAGGGTCGCGATGTAGTCCCGCTGGGCGCGGAAGAAGTCCTCGATGCCGCTCGGCGTCACCACGGTGACGAATCTGCACGGCGGCCCGCGAGGTTGGCCACTGCATGCGGAACCCTGCGTGGGAACCACAGGAGTCCACCCGCCTCGAGCACGCCCCGCTCGTCGCCGACCTGGTAGTCGAGCGCTCCCTCCAGCACGATGACCACCTCGTCCTCAACCTCGTGCACATGAAGCGGCGGCCCACCGGAGTGGACGATGCCCTCGAGGACGGTCAGGAGCCCATGGGACTGCTCAGCGGTGACCTCGAGCGACAGGCGCTACCGCCGCCCGTGCTCAGATCCTCGAGCGCCGCGTCACGCGCAAGCGAGTAGCCGGTTGCAGGGGTCATGCCCCGATCATGCTCCCCAGCAGTGAGCGGCGCTACGGACCGGCGTGGGGCCGATGGACGACGGATCCCCTCCAGGCAACTCGATGAGGCAGGCACGCTCGGCGCGGTCAGGGCAGGTGCGTCCCGCTCAGGCGTACGGCGCGTTGCTGAGATAGCGGAGACCGGAGTCGACGGCGATCGTCACCACCCGGGCGCCGGCGGGAAGCGTCTCGGCGACGCGCAGGGCCGCGATCACGTTGGCCCCCGTCGACGTACCGGCGAAGATCCCTTCCTCGGCCGCGAGCCGGCGGGCCATCTGCTGGGCGTCGGCGCTGCGGACCTGCTCGATCGAGTCCACCAGGTCCGGCCGCCACAACGGCGGGAGGAATCCGATGCCGATCCCTTCGATGCGGTGTGCCCCGGTGGGCGCACCCGACAGGACCGCCGACTCAGCGGGCTCGACCGCGACCACCCGCACGGGTGCGGAGGAGTCTCCGAACCCGCGGGGGGCCCCGTGGATCGAGTGTGCGGTGCCCACCGCGTGCACGAACGCGTCGACCTGTCCGCCGGTCTGCCTCCAGATCTCCTCGCCGAGAGGCAGGTAGCCGCGTACGGCGTCGTGGTTGTTGAGCTGGTCGGCCCACCAGTGACCCGGACGTGTGCTGATCTCCGCTGCCTTGTCGATCATCCGCTTGATGAGCTCCTCGGTGATGCGGCCACCGTCACTGGGCTCCTCGGTGATCTCCGCGCCGAGGGCGAGCATGGTCTTGCGCTTCTCGACGCTGAACGCATCCGAGAACACCACGTGCAGCCGGTACCCGAGGGCCGCACAGACGAGGGCGAGCGAGATACCGGTGGTTCCCGCCGTGTACTCCACGACGGTGCCGCCGGGTGGCAGCCGGCCGTCGGCAGCAGCCGATCGGATCACCTCGATCGCCATCCGGTCCTTCATCGAGCCGGTGGGGTTGGCCGGCTCCCACTTCACGAAGATGCGGGCCCCGGACTGCGGCGCCACACGGTGGAGCTCCACCATGGGGGTCCTGCCGATGGCGGCCAGGACCCCGGTCGCCTCGCCATCAGGAAGCTGTGCCATCACGACAGTGAACACCCTTCGGCCCGGCCCACACAGAGCAACGGGTGAGCTGAACCGAGACGCCAGGTGAGTTTCCCAGGCGTAGAGTGCACAAGATGGCCCAGGGTTCAGGTGCCAGGCTGTTCTCACCGGCGTTCGTGGCTCTCACCTTTGCGGACCTGGCCTACTTCACCGCCACCGGGATCCTGCTGGCGCTGACTCCACTGTTCGTCACCGGACCGTTGGGGTCGGGGAAGGCCGCGGTCGGCGTGGCCATGGGTGCGTTCAGCGTGACCACCCTGGTGCTCCGCCCGTGGACCGGGCGATGGGTGGACCAGCGGGGCCGGCGGTCACTGCTGGTCGGTGGGGCCCTGATGTTCACCGTTGTCGTGGTCGGCCATCTCGCCGTCACCGGCTTGGTGGGGCTGGTGGCCCTGCGGATGCTGCTCGGTGCCGCGGAGGCGTTGTTCTTCGTGGCCTCGGTCGCGACGCTGGCGGACCTGGCCCCACCCGGACGCACCGGCGCTGCGCTCAGCTTCAACTCGCTCGCCCTGTACGCCGGAGTGGCGCTCGGGCCGGTCATCGCGCAGCTGCTGCTGCGTCTGGGGGGATTCACGGCCGGCTGGCTCGGGGCCGTCGCATTCGCCGCGCTGGCGACCGTCCTGGCGATGCGGGTACCGGAGACGCTCGACCGGACCGCCGGGGTCACCGGGCCGGGCCGGCTCGTGCATCGCGCTGCCCTGGTGCCCGGCCTCGCGCTGTTCACGGGGGTCGCCACGATGGCCGGATTCTTCGCGTTCGCGGTCCTGCGAGCCCAACAGGTCGGGTTGGACCGATGGAGTCTCGTGCTGCTGCTGTTCGGCGCGGTGATCGTGCTCTGCCGCGTGGTGTTCGCGGATCTTCCGGACAGAGTGCCCTCGAGCGGTCTGGCGGTGGCCGCTCTGGGCACGTTGGCGGCGGGGGCCGCCCTGCTCGGCGTGGCACCTACCGTGCCCGGCCTGCTGGTCGGCACCGCGGTGGCCGCCGTCGGTGTCGCCTTCTTGACCCCCGCGATCTTCGCGGCCGTGTTCGCGGTGACGAGTCCGTCCGAGCGGGGCGCTGCAGCCGGAACCTTGAGCGTCTTCATCGACCTCGGTCTCGGTGGCGGTCCGATGCTGGTCGGGTTCGTCGCCGCCGGCTACGGAATAGGCGGCGGCTTCGTGGCCGGAGCCGCACTCGCGGCCTCGGGTGCCCTGGTGCTGGGCGCCGTCGCGCTCACCTCTCCTCGGGCGCCACGACTCGAGGAAGCCTGACCCGACGTCATGAGGCCGCGCGGGCAGCTGCCACGTCCCCTTCGGTAGCAGTCGATCTACGCGGTCAGCTCCCGAAGTCTCGCCAGGAGCCGGGTGTGCTCATCGGAGGTGAGTGGCACCCCGAGAGTCACCAGCCATTCCTCGATCTCCCCCTTGCGCAGCGGCCTGTGCTCGGTGGGCTCGCCGGGGGTGCGCACCGTCAGCGACTCGTGGGTCACCGTGACGTGGCGGCCGGGCAGGTGCTTGGTGACCATGAGCCCGGTGCTGAAGTGCGAGCCAGGGAAGGTGCTCGTGAAGTGGTGCCCGATCACGACGTCGACCGGCTTCACCTCCAGCTCGTCGGTGGTGTGCGCGACCTCCCAGCCCTCCTCGCGCCAGCGGTGGAGAGCCCAGTCGCCCGCGTAGGTACGGCGCAGTCGGTGGCGCCAGCCCGGAGGGTGGTCGTCCTCCGCACCATCGGTCATCGGGATCGGGCGCAGCAGGCTCATCCCGAAGCCGGGGTCGCACAGCAACCGCTGCCCGTCGAGGACCACCTCGACGACCATGTGGGTTCGCCCCTGCTGGGTTCCCGCGTCAGGGTCACCGACCCGGCCCAGGTGCCGACGGACCTGGTAGCCGAGCCGCTCCAGGGCGGCCGCCACGATCGTGGAGTGCTCGAAGCAGTAGCCACCTCGGCCGCGGACCACGAACTTCTCCTGGATGGAGTCGAGGGAGACACCGGGGTGCCGGCCGAGCAGGACGTCGATGTTGTCGAAGGTGAACGTCCTCACGTGCGCCTCGTGCAGCTCGGCGAGCGCTTCCGCACCGGGCTCACGCGCGGCGACGCCGAGTCGGCCCAGATAGCCGTCGAGGTCCAGAAGGTCGGTCTGCCAGGGATCGGACGACATGGTGCTAGTCAAGCGCGTCGGCGAGCAGCGCGTCCACGTTGGGCAGGCCCTCGAACCGCGAGAACGTCCCGGCATCGGCGATCTCTGCGGCCGCCTCCAGGAAGCCGTCCCACGCGGTTCGCGCGAGAGTGCCCCCCACGCTGATCCGCCGCACGCCGAGCTGCGCCGCCTCCGCAACGGTGGTGAACGGAGCATTGATCAACAGGTTCACCGGTTTCGGTGACACCGCGGACACGATCGCCGAGACATGCTCGAGCTTGTCGAGTCGAGGAGCGTAGAGGCAGTCGGCACCGGCTTCGGCGTACGCGCGAAGTCGGCGGATCGTCTCGTCGATGTCGGGTCGTCCGACCACGAAGCCTTCGGAGCGTCCCGTGAGAAGGATGCCCGTGCCGCTCTCGTCGATCGCTCGCCGCGCGGCGGCAACACGTTCGACGGACAGGTCGAAGTCGAACAGTGGCTCGGCCTCGTCACCGGACGAGTCCTCGATCGAGAGCCCGGCGATCCCCGTGTCCGCAGCCATCCTCACGTTCTCGGCGACACCGGCAGGATCCACCGCGTAGCCGCGCTCGAAGTCGGCGTTCACGGGCACCGACACGGCGCCGGCGATGAGACGGAGATGGGCGATCACCAGGTCGCGGGGCACCCGGGTGTCCGAGCGACCCAACGTCCATGCCAGTCCGGCACTCGTCGTGGCCAGGGCCTTGAATCCCAGCTGCTCCAGGACCCGGGCGCTGCCCGCGTCCCACGGGTTCGGCATCACGAAGCACCCCGAGGCGTGCAGTCGGTGGAACTCGGCACTTCGATCGTCGCGTCTGTCCATTGCACACCTCGTTCGGACGGGGGAATCTGACTGTAGACCGCTTCCAGGACAGCTGGGCTGGTCGAGCGCGTGGCTGTGAGGACGGAACCCCTCGCAGGCAGGTGTCAGCGGTCAGCTGCGGAGCCGTCGCCGGGGGTGACGGCCCGACCCGACCCGGCCGGCGCCCCGGTCCTCAACCGAAGCGCAGGCGTACGTCGTCCAGCCGGAAGGACACCAGCGGCCGACGTCCGTGCAGGAAGCCCAGCGGGCCCTCGGGCGCGAAGTCCCAGGTGGCGAGGGCCGGCAGCGTGCGTGCCGAGCCGCGCAGCGGCGTCACCACCTCCTGGTCCGGTCCCTCGCCGGGCCGGTCTCGCAGCTGCGAGACGGTGGCGCCGAACGGTGTCCGCAGCAGGGCCGCGCCGGGGGTCGAGGCGAACTGTCCCGAAGCGACCTCGGTGCCGTCGACGCGGGCCGCGAACGCGGTGTGCGCGGTCGGGCCGACCCGGGTCTCCTCCAGGTCGAGCTCGGCCAGCTCCTTGGGGATCGCCCACAGCACCCGGCCACCCGCACGCGAGGTCGTCGAGTCGACCCAGCTGTGGGTGACCCGGACCCGTCGAGCCCTGGTGTCGAGCAGCCGGGCCACGACCAGCTCGCGGTAGGTCAGCGGCCCGGGCTCCTCGTAGGAGACGAACGCGACGCCGTACAACCCCGCCGGGTGGGCGACGCCCGCGGCGGAGGGCAGCCGGATCACCGAGAGCCACGCCTGCGCGGAAAGGTCCCACGGTGGGGAGGGAAACGGCACCCTCGCAGACTACGACGTTCGGGCCATCGCCACGCAGGCGCGCTTCTGGCAAGGTGGGCTCTTTCGACCCGCCACTGTCCAGGGGGACCCGGCTGCCATGACGACGCCCGCACGTGTCGCGATCATCGGGGCAGGGTCGTCGGGCATCACCGCCGGCCAGGTCCTGCGGTCCCGCGGCGTCGAGGTCGACGTCTTCGAGATCGGCAGCGAGGTCGGAGGCAACTGGCGCTACGACAACGACAACGGGCTCTCCTCCGCCTACCGGTCGCTGCACATCAACACCTCGCGCCGGTTGACGGAGTACGCCGCCTACCCGATGCCCGCACATCTGCCCGACTACCCGAGCCACTGGCAGATCGCGCGCTACTTCGACGACTTCGTGGACCACTTCGGGCTCCGGGAGCGGATCAGATTCCGCACGGAGGTGGTGAAGGTGGCACCCGGTGCCGCGGGGTACGACGTCACGGTGCGTAGCCGCAACGAGCACGGCGAGATCAGCGAGCCGGAGACGTCGTCCTACGAGAGCGTCGTGGTCGCCAACGGCCACCACTGGGACCCGCGCTGGCCCGAGCCGTCCTTCCCCGGGAGCGAGACCTTCCCCGGCACCCAGATCCACGCGCACTACTACAAGACACCCGACGCGTTCGAGGGCAAACGCGTGCTGGTGCTGGGGATCGGCAACTCCGCGACCGACATCGCGGTGGAGTGCTCCCGGGTCGCCGAGCGGACCTACCTGGCGATGCGGCGCGGTGCGCACATCGTGCCGAAGTTCGTGTTCGGGATGCCCACCGACCACCTCACCGACTCCGTCATGGCCCGTGCGCCGACGCTCGTCCAGCAGGTCGTGATGGGTGGTCTGCTCCGTCTCACGCAGGGCCGGATCACCGACTACGGACTTCCCAAGCCCGACCACCGGGTGCTGCACGCGCACCCCACCGTCAGCGACGACCTGCTGACCCGCCTCGGCCACGGTGACCTCACGGTGCTGCCCGCCATCGACCGCTTCGAGGGGTCCAAGGTCTTCTTCGTCGACGGTTCCGCCCACGAGATCGACGCGGTCGTCTACTGCACCGGCTACAAGGTCACCTTCCCCTTCCTCGACAAGCGCGTCGTGCGCGCTGACGACAACCGCGTCGACCTCTACCGACGCGTCGTCGACCCGGACAATCCGGGGCTCTACTTCGTGGGCCTGATCCAGCCGCTCGGTTCGGTGATGCCGCTCGCCGAGGCCCAGGCCGAGTGGGTGGCCGACCTGGTGACCGGCGAGGCCGCGCTGCCGTCGTACGACGAGATGCGCCGGCAGATCCGGCAGTTCGACGAGGCCCTGCGCCGGCGCTACGTGACCTCCAGGCGGCACACCCTGCAGGTCGACTTCCACAAGTACCGCGCCGAGATCGCCCGCGAGCGCCGTGCCGGCCGGGCAAGGCTCGCAGCCGAGCCGACCGACGTCAGCTCGGCGTGGGCTCGGCTGCGAGCGCGTGCCGGGGCAGCCCGACGAAGCTGACCACGCCGCCGGCGAACAGCAGCGCGGCGCACACGAGCATGGCCCGCTCGAACCCCCCGTCGAACACCGCGGGCTGGGCGTAGTCGGCGCCGGTCAGACCCACCAGGCCGGGGAGCGCGGCGACCGCGAGCAGCGAGCCGGTGCGGGCGATGGCGTTGTTGATCCCGCTCGCCACCCCGGCGAAGCGGTCCGGAGCCGCCGCCAGCACGCTCGTGGTCAAGCGGAGCGACCAGGGCGACCAGACCGAGGGAGAACAGGATGAGCCCGGGCAGCACGTGCAGCGGATAGCTGCTGCCCTCACCGACGCCGGCGAGCAGAAGCGTGCCGGAGCCGGCCAGCACCGGTCCCACCGACATCTGCAGCCGCGGGCCGATCCGGGCGGCGAGCGCGCCCGACCGGGCCGAGAGCAGCGCCATCACCACGGTCATCGGCAGCGGTGGACAGCCCGGCCTGCCACGGCGAGTAGCCGACCACCACCTGCAGCTGGATCACCAGGAAGAACAACATCGCCCCGAGCGCGCCGTAGACCACCAGCGTCATCGCGTTGGCGACGCTGAAGACACGCGAGCGGAACAGGTGCAGCGGCATCAACGGGTGGGAGCTGCGCGCCTCGACGACCAGGAAGCCCACCAGCGCGGCCACCCCGACCACGCCGAAGGGAAGTGCCGCAGACGAGGACACCTCGATCAGCGCGAAGGTGACCCCACCCAGCCCGATCACCCCGAGGGCCGAACCGAGCAGGTCGAAGCCGCGGTCGGCGTCGGGATCCAGGCTCTCGGGCACGTGCCGCAGACCGATCAGCACGATCAGCGACGGCCAGGGGCACGTTGGCCAGGAAGATCCAGCGCCAGCTGGCCACCTCGATCACCCAGCCCCCCAGCGGCGGACCGATCGCGGCCGCGATGCCGCCGAGCCCGGCCCACTGGCCGATCACCCGGCCGCGGTCCGCGGGCCGGAAGGATCCCTGGATGATCGCCAGGCTGCCGGGGGTCAGCAGGGCGGCGCCGACGCCCTGCACGAGACGCGCGATCACCAGCTGGTCGGCGGTCTGGGCGACCGCGCAGAGCAGCGAGGCCGCGCCGAACCAGCCGATGCCGATGTGGAAGACCCGTCGCCGGCCGAACCGGTCGCCGAGCCCGCCGCCGACGAGGATCAGCGACGCCAGGGAGAGCAGGTAGGCGTTGACGACCCACTGCAGCCCGGTCACGTCCGCGTCGAGCTCGGCGCCGATCCGCGGCAGCGCGACGTTGACGATCGAGCCGTCGAGGAAGGCCATCCCGGAGCCGAGCACCGCCACGAGCAGCACCCATCGACCGGCCGGCGTACCGGCCCGGACGAAGGGCTCACCGGTGCCCTGGCACGTGCCCTGACCCCCGTCGGCCGACCCGGGCGAGGGCATCAGCGCTCCGAGGCGACGATCAGGCGCGAGTAGCGCATCTCGATCGGGTGCGGCGGCCACGGCGCCTCACGCCGGTCGGGCTCCTCCCGCCAGCCGAGGTGCTCATAGAGCCGGCGGGCCCGGTGGTTCTCCTCCAGGCACCACAGGGACGCCTGGACGCTGCCACGCTCGTCCATGTCGTGCAGCGCCGCCGCGATGGCCGCCGAGGCCAGGCCCCGCCCCCAGTGGTCGGGGTGCACGGCGAGGTGGCGCAGGGTCTCGTCGTCGTACGCCGCGAAGAGCACCAGCGACCCGTCGTCGTCCTGCGAGACCAGGGTCGTCACGCCGGGCTCGTCGAGCACCAGCGACCAGCGCGCCAGCACGGCGTCGTCGGGGAACGGGAACCGGTCGGGCGGGAACACGTGACCCAGCGCCGCGAGGTTGGCGGCGCGCTCGAGGTCGCGCAGCGCGGCCAGGTCCGCGGTCGTGGCCTCCCTGAGCTGTGTCGGCACGCCCGCCATCCTGTCACCCGGGAGTACGGTGTGGCCGGCCTGCAGTCGCCCGACCTGCCGAGTCCTTCAGACGAACTACCTCCGATATCGGTAGGCGACGCGCCGACGATGTCCGGCGCGACACCTACCGATATCGGAGCGGACAAGGAGCACGACGTGACCGATCTCGTCCACTACGCCACCGACGCCGACACCGGGGTCGCGACGTTGACGCTCGACTCACCGGCCAACCGCAACGCGCTGTCCAAGCAGCTGGTCTCCGAGCTGTACGACGGGCTGGGCCGCGCCGAGGACGACGCCGACGTCAAGGTGGTGCTGATCCGGGCCGAGGGGCGCACGTTCTGCTCCGGCGCCGACCTGTCCGAGGCGAGCGGTGAAGGCCGGGCGGCGAGGGGGGGGCGGGATGGAGAAGGCCGCCGGCGTGCTGGTCGAGCTCCAGCGCCGGATCGTCACGTTGGCCAAGCCGGTCGTCACCCGCGTGCACGGCACGGTGCGGGCCGGCGGGATCGGCATCGTCGCCGCCTCCGACATCGCCCTCAGCGCCGCCGACGCCACCTACGCCTTCACCGAGGTCCGACTCGGCCTCACCCCGGCCGCGATCTCGCTGACCGTCGTGCCGCGGATGAGCGACCGCTCGGTGGCGCTGACCTTCCTCGGTGGCGAGGTCTTCGACGGTGCCACGGCGGCGTCCACCGGACTGGTCACCGAGGCGGTCCCGGAGGACGAGCTCGACACCCGGGTGCGCGAGGTCTGCGGTGCGCTCGCGAAGGGCAACCCGCAGGGCCTGCGCGAGACCAAGCAGCTCATCGGCCGCCACCTGGTGGCACGCATCGACGAGCAGGGTGCCGACCTCGCGGCGCTGTCGGCCCGGCTGTTCGGCTCGGAGGAGGCCAAAGCCGCGATGCTCGCCTTCCTGAGCCGGAAGAAGTAGCCGGCACGATTCGCTGTGCTCGCTGGAGTGCTGGGCCCCGCCGAGGGACCCTGGTCGGGTGAGCCCGATGCCCCAGCGGATGCGCCCCGAGCCCCTGACGCCGATCGCGCCACCCCTGCACGGGCCGGTGCTGATGCATCAGGACTGGCGTGACCTGACGTTCGTGCACTGGGCCGTCGACCCCGAGCGGATCGCCCACCTGATGCCGGCCGGCGTGCGACCCGACGAGCTGGACGGGCGGACCTACGTGGGGCTGGTGCCGTTCCGGATGGTCGATGCGGCCCCCGGTCGCTCCGGCGCGCTGCCATGGGTGGGCAGCTTCTTGGAGACCAACGTCCGGCTCTACTCCGTCGACGCCACAGGACGGCGGGGCGTGGTCTTCCTCAGCCTGGACTGTGACCGGCTCCCGATCGTGGTGGGCGCCCGCGCGGCCTTCGGCGTCCCCTACCGCTGGGCCGCCATGGCGCACCGCCGACGCGTCGTCGCCGGACGCGAGGAGCACGTCTACGCCAGTCGGCTGCGTGCCCGGAGGCGTCCGGTCACGAGCCGGGTCGTGGTCCGGGTGGGTGAGCCTCGGGAGGCAACCCCTCTCGACCACTTCGTGAGCGCGCGTTGGGGGCTGCACACGCGGTGGGCAGGCCGCTCCCTGTACGTGCCCAACCAGCATGAGCCGTGGCCGCTCCGAGCCGCCGAGCTGCTCGCCCTCGAGGGCAACCTCCTCGGCGTGGCCGGCTTCGGCGACCTCGCCCGCCGTGCGCCCGACCACCTGGCCTTCAGCAGCGGGGTGCATGCCGAGTTCGGGCTCCCCGGCGACACGAGACGCCCTCGCCAGGGTTGAGACCGGGTCAGCCCCGCCGCAGGCGCGGGCTCCACGGGAACGGCGACCGCCCACCGAAGCGCGGCGCGCCTGCGTTGTCGATGATCTCGTCGCCGTCTCCTTGCAGCACCGAGGCGCCGTACCGCACCCGCACCCAGGCGGGATCGCCCAGGCAGGTCCGTGGGATCGCCACCCGCATGAGCTCCTCGGCGTAGGAGATGCGGATGCCGACCCGGCAAGGGTGCTGGTTGTCCTTGAAGAGGAAGCCGCCGCGAGCGCCCTCAGTCGCCATCACGGTGAAGAACCGGCGAGACCTCGGGGTCCGCACGTCGATCCCGCCGAAGAGCGTCCCCGTGGGGTTCAGCTCGACGAACGTGGACCGGACGACCACCCGCGTGGCGCGGTGGGCGAAGCGCACCCGGGTGACGTCGGCGTACCTCCGTCCAGGCAGGGGGACGACGACGGTGGAGTCCTCACCGACCTTGGCGAGGTCGCCGCGCTGGTCGAGACGCACGAACTCCTGCGCGGTCGCCGGCGCGGCCGTGACCAGGAGACAGGCGGCGGCGGTGACGCTCGCTGCGAGACGGGGGAGGGTGAGCCGCATCGGAGGGGTCCTCTCGGTCGGTACCCGCCGGCCGCGGGCACACGCACAGGAGGAGCCGGCGGACCCTCGCTGTGATACTGGCCGGATGAGAAGCGACGCGACCCTGGTGGAGGAGTACCTCGACGAGCTGCCCGAGGGCCGTCGCGAGGCGATCAGCACGATCCGCGACGTGATCAACGATCACCTGCCTGACGGCTACGAGGAGATGATGACCTTCGGGATGATCGGGTGGGCGATCCCGCTGGCCGACTATCCCGACACCTACAACGGTGAGCCGCTCGGCGTCGTCGCACTGGCCTCGCAGAAGAACCACATGGCGCTCTACCTGATGGGTCTCTATGCCGACGAGGGACTGGAGGAGTGGTTCCGCGCCCAGTACGCCGAGCGCGGCCTCACGCTCGACATGGGCAAGTCCTGCGTGCGCTTCCGCCGCCTCGACCAGGTGCCGCTCGACGTGATCGGCGAGGTGGTGCGCAGGGTGCCGCCCGACACCTATGTCGCTGGCTACGAGGCGGCCCGCGCCCGCACCGCCAGAGGTCGCTGAGCGGCCGTCCGCCCGATCCGGCAGATAACGGCCCCCTGGCGCGGGTAGACTCTCGGACTCGCCTGATCCAGCACCGGGACGGGCGCCGCAGTGCACAGCACGAGCCAGCCAGGGGTAGCGTGAATCACGGGTCAGTCGACCAGATCGCCCCTGCCACCGATGACGTGGCGGGACAGGAGATCGCACACGAGCAGCAGTTCGTCGACCGCGTCTATCGTCAGCTCGAGCTGTCGACCCGCAACGCGGAGGCCATCGCCAAGGAGGGCTACGGCCGCGGCAGCCTCGGCCACGAGGGCGGCCTCGTCGAGCGCGACGCGATGGTCTTCCAGGCCGCAAAGCGCATCGCCACCCTCAACGCCGCCCACGAGGGCCTCGTCTTCGGTCGCCTCGATCTCGACGAGTCCGTCAGCCGGGGCGACGGGCCCCGCTACGTCGGCCGGATCGGGCTGCGTGACGAGCGCCGCGACTCGCTGCTGATCGACTGGCGAGCCCCCGCGGCCGCGGTGTTCTACCAGGCGACGGCGGCCGAGCCCCAAGGCGTCGTACGGCGTCGGGTGCTGCGCTGCGTCGGCGCCACCGTCACCGGGGTCGAGGACGACCTGCTCGACCCCGACGCCGAGAGTGCCGCCGAGCTGCCCATCGTCGGCGAGGGCGCCCTGATGGCCCAGCTCTCCCGCGCCCGCGACCGCACCATGCACTCCATCGTGGCCACCATCCAGGCCGAGCAGGACCGCGCGATCCGGGCGCCCAGCAAGGGCGTCGTGACGATCACCGGGGGCCCCGGCACGGGCAAGACCGTGGTGGCCCTGCACCGGGCGGCCTACCTGCTCTACTCCGATCGTCGCCGCTACGAGACCGGCGGCGTGCTCGTCGTCGGTCCCTCCGGCGTCTTCATGCGCTACATCGAGCGGGTGCTGCCCTCGCTGGGCGAGACCGCCGTCGCGCTGCGCTCCCTCGGCGAGGTCGTCGACGGCATCAAGGGCTCCCGCCACGACGCCCCGGCCGTCGCCGACATCAAGGGTCGCGTGCAGATGGCCGAGCTGATGCGCCGGCTCGCACGGCAGGCGGTGCCCGGCTCCCCGCGCGAGTTCAAGATCTTCTACCGCGACGACACGCTGCTGCTGACGGGCCGCGACCTCAACCGCATCCGGCGCCAGCTGCTCTCCCAGGGCAAGCGCAACCGGCAGATCCCACGGGTCGCGTCCACGCTGCTCGACGCGCTCTGGCGGCAGGTGCGTGGCGAGCGCGGCCGGGACCGCGGCAAGGACGACTTCATCGACACGATGCTGGACACCTCGGCCTTCGTGGAGTTCGCCCTCACCTGGTGGCCGCGGCTCGAGGCGCCCGAGGTGCTCGGCTGGCTGCGCGACCCCGAGCTGCTCGCGCGCATCGGCGAGGGCGTCGTACCCCACGAGGACCACGCGCTGCTCGCCACGTCCTGGCGTGACCGGGAGCCGGATGACTGGTCGGTCGAGGACATCGCGCTGCTCGACGAGCTTCGCTACCTGCTCGGGGACGCCCCCGAGGTCGCCCACGACGACGACCCGCTCGCGCACCTCGTCGACGAGAACATGCCCGAGCTCACCACCGTCACCGATCGCGAGTACACCCGCGGCCCGAGGCTGGCCCGCACCGAGGACGACGGCTATGCCCACGTCCTGGTCGACGAGGCCCAGGACCTGACCCCGATGCAGTGGCGGATGGTCGGACGGCGCGGCCGGTCGGCCACCTGGACGATCGTGGGCGACCCGGCGCAGTCCTCGTGGCCGGTGCCGGCCGAGGCGATGCGCTCCCGCGAGGAGGCACTCGGCGACAAGGCGCGCCACGACTTCCACCTCTCCACGAACTACCGCAACAGCAAGGAGATCTACGACTTCGCCGCCCGGTACGCCGAGCGGGTCGGGCTCGACGCCGACCTGCCCAACGCGGTGCGCTCCACCGGCCTCGACCCCGAGGAGCGCCAGGTCGACGACCTGCACGAGGGCGTGCGCGCCGCCGTGGGCGAGCTGGCCGACGCCGTCGAGGGCACCGTCGCGATCGTCGTCCCGGTCGCCCGCCGTGAGGAGGTCGCCGGCTGGCTGGCGTCCTGGCCCGAGCACGCCGACTCGATCAAGGGCGACCGCAGCCACGACGCCCGGATCGCGGTGCTCACCGGCCTGGACACCAAGGGGCTGGAGTTCGACGGCATCGTGGTCGTGCAGCCCGACGAGATCGAGCAGGAGTCCGTGACCGGACGGGGCACCCTCTACGTCGTGCTGACCCGGGCGACGCAGCGGATGCTGACCATCAGCTCCTGACCACGCCCCAGCCTCACCACCAGGACGCCCCCGTCACCACCGGGTGCCGGCTCCTGCCCGCCGCCGCGTCGGCGAGCAGCCGCCTGGACCTCTCGCGGCCGCCGCCTCGTCCCCGGGCGCTGTACCCGCCGTCGTGAGTGGTCATCACGGTCAGCGCGGGGGTGGTGACATGCACGAAGGCACCCGACAGCACGTGCAGCACGGTGTCGTCGACCTGGCGCAACAGCGGGGCCGAGCCGGAGTCGCAGGCGTCGCAGCCGCAGTCGCACTCCAGGACGACGACAGCCGGTGCTCCCGCGCCGATCTCCACGCAGGCGGTCCGGTCCACGGCGCCCTCCGGAGGCAGCCAGGTGACCAGCACCAGGGGCAGCGCCCCCGCGGCGACGGGGACCAGCCGGGTCACGCGGCTGGGCGTTCCCGACCGCGGGTCGTCGCGCCGGAGCCCTGCCGCTCCGGGAGGGACGTCCTCGAGGTCGGCCAGGCCCAGCGTGACGAGGGCGGTCGCCCACGCCTCCGCCCGCTCCACCACCAGCAGGTAGCGGCCGGGGTCGGTCACCCGCGAGTAGGCCTCGTCGGGCGGGGCCTCGCCGCCGGGGCGCGGGTCCGGCCAGTCGGGCACGCTGCGCAGAGCGGCGAAGGCATCCTCCACCGCCCTACGCACCAAGCGCTCGTCCATGCCCCGGAACCTACGCGTCACGTCGGCCGGCGTGCACCAGGTTTGTCGCCCAGGAGTCGAGGGTCTGAGCGTCGGGCACGCCCGGTCGCCGGAGTGCCGCACGCCGTAGAGTTCGGCGCATGACAGACCCCTCACCGACTGCCCGGGCCGCGCTCGACGCGCTGCAGGAGCACGAGGCCTGGGCGATCATCCGGCGCTCCACGCGGGCCGGTGACCGGGACACTGTCGGCATGGTGGGCGGCCGACGCCGCGTCGTCGAGTCGCTGCTCGACGTACCCCTCGAGGACGGCCGACCGGACGCGGGCCACATCGCCGACCGGCTGCTCGCGGTGCCGTTCCGCCAGATCGCCGAGCGCGGCTTCGAGGCCCACGACGACGGCACCCCGCTCGTCGTCGTCGACGTCGAGACCGAACGCGAGTTCTCCGTCGCCGAGGTGATCGAGGCGATCGACGACACGGGGGTGGAGTTCACCGACCGTGGCGGCTTCGAGACCGACGACGAGGACTACGGCAAGCTCGTGGAGACGATCATCCGCGACGAGATCGGCCAGGGCGAGGGTGCCAACCTCGTCGTCGGGCGGCATTACCGCGCGACCGTCGCGGACTGGGGCCCGGACAAGGCGCTGACCGTCTTCAAGCGGCTCCTCGAGCGCGAGCGCGGCGCCTACTGGACCTTCGTGTTCTTCACCGGCGACCGCTACCTGATCGGCGCCAGCCCCGAGCGGCACGTCTCCGTCCACGGCGGCGACGTCCGGATGAACCCGATCAGCGGCACCTTCCGGATCCCGGCCGAGGGAGACCTGCGCCGCCAGCTGCTGGACTTCCTGCACGACGAGAAGGAGATCTACGAGCTCTTCATGGTCGTGGACGAAGAGCTGAAGATGATGTGCGACATCTGCAACCAGGGCGGCCAGGTGCTCGGTCCGTTCCTCAAGCCGATGAGCCGTCTGGTGCACACCGAGTACCTCCTCGCCGGCCGCACCGACCGGGATCCGCGCGAGGTGCTGCGCGACACGATGTACGCCGCCACCGTGACCGGCTCGCCGGTGGAGAACGCCTGCCGGTTGATCAAGAAGTACGAGCACTCCGGACGCGGCTACTACGGCGCCGCCCTGGCGATCCTGGGGCGTGACGACGAGGGCGGCCCGATGGTCGACAGCCCGATCGTCATCCGCACCGCCGACGTCGGCCTGGACGGTCGGCTCACGGTCACCGCAGGCGCCACCCTGGTGCGTGACTCCGACGCGAGCCACGAGGTGGCCGAGACGCACGCCAAGGCCGGCGGGATCCTCAGCGCCTTCGGGTTGGTGCCGCCCGCACCCACACCGACGGTCAACCTGGCCGAGCTGGTCAACGACGAGGACGTGCTGCTGACGCTCAACCTCCGCAACCAGCGGCTCTCCAGGTTCTGGCTCACCGACCAGGGCGGGTCGCCGCCGGCGGCAGAGCTCCAGGGGAAGTCGGTGGTGATCCTCGACGGCGAGGACGACTTCGTGAACATGCTGCGTCACCTCTTGTCGGTCATGGGGATGACCTCCACCGTCGTACGCCACGAGGACATCCCGGTCGACCTCGACGGCTTCTTCGACCCCTGGGACCTGGTGATCGTCGGGCCCGGGCCCGGGTGACCCGCGCGACGCCGACCATCCCAAGATCGCGTCGTTCGGGCGGGCGCTCGACGGGCTGCTCGCCGCGAAGTCGCCCTTCCTCGCGGTGTGCCTGGGGCACCAGGTGCTCTGCGGGCGGCTCGGGATCGAGGTGGGCTACAAGGACATCGTCTTCCAGGGCACCCAGTCGAGCATCGACCTCGGTCCGGGTCTGGGGGCCGGGGTCGGGGGCCGGATCGAGAACGTGGGCTTCTACAACACCTTCGTCGGCCGGGCCACCGGGGCGCTGCCCGAGGGAGTCACGGTGGCAGCCGACCCGCGGACCCACGACATCCACGTGGTCCGCGGACCGCACTACCGGGGCATCCAGTTCCACGCCGAGTCGATCCTGAGCGAGCACGGCTACGACCTCGTCCACGACCTGGTCCTCGAGCTCCTGGCGTGAGCGCCGAGAGGCCGATCTCCCACCAGGATCCGCGGCGTGTCGTGCGTGAGGTGCCTGTCCTGAGGAGCGAACGCAGTGAGCGTCTCGAAGGGGCCTCTCGCCGGGTGCTGGTGGTGGACCACCACGACTCCTACACCTGGAACCTCGTGCACCTCGTCGCGGGCGTGACCGGCGTGCTGCCCGAGGTCGTCGAGCACGACGAGGTGTCGGCGGAGTCCGTGCTCGACGGCGACTGGACCCACCTGGTGCTCTCGCCCGGTCCGGGCAGCCCCGAGGACGTCGCCGACTTCACGGTCGGCCGGCAGCTGCTGCGGGAGGCACCCGTGCCCGTGCTCGGGGTGTGCCTGGGCATGCAGGGCCTGGTCAGTGCGTACGGCGGACGGGTCGGCCAGGTCGCGCCGGCCCACGGAGACGTCGCGGCCGTGCACCACGACGGGACCGGTGCGTTCGCGGGGCTGCCCACGCCGTTCGAGGCGGTGCGCTACCACTCGCTGGCCGCCCTGGAGGTTCCTGACGAGCTGCGGGTCAACGCGTGGTGCGAGGGCCCGGCCGGCCGGGTCGTGATGGGCGTCGAGCACCGGACCCGGCCGCTGTGGGGCGTGCAGTTCCACCCGGAGTCGATCCTCACCGAGCACGGCGACCGGCTGCTCGCGACCTTCCTGGCGACGCGGTGACCCGACCCCGACGACGCGGCGGCCGTGTTCGTCGAGCGCGCCGCGCGAGCACGACCGGATGTTCTGGCTCGACGGCGGCGGCGCGCGGCCCTGGTCGGGACGCCGTTCGATCCTCGGCTTCCTCGAGCCCGACGACGTGTCCTTGACCTACGACGCCGGCGCCCGAGAGGTGCGTCGGCATCAAGGCGGCCGCAGCAGCGTCGTCGGGGACGACATCTTCACGGTGCTGGCCGGCGAGCTCGCCCGCGACGGCGGGGCGCCGGACGTGTCCTGGGTCGGCTACCTCGGCTATGCGTGCCGACCGGACCTGCCGGCACGACCGGCGGACGCCGTACCGGATGCGGTGTGGATGCGGGTACGCGACCCACTCGTGGTCGAGCACGGAGCGCGACGGCGAGCCCTGCCGAGGGCCCGCGGGCGGGGCGGGAGGTCGACGCCGCAGTGGTATGCCGCGGCGTTCGCCGCCGTCCAGGACGAGCTGCACCGCGGCAACAGCTACGAGGTCAACCTGACCTACCGGGAGGAGCTCGCCTCGCCCGTCGACCCGGTGACGGCCTACACCAGGCTGCGCGCCGCCAACCCCGCGCCGTACGCCGGCTTCCTGCGCCACGACGACGTCGCGCTGCTCAGCTCGAGCCCCGAGCGCTACGCGACGATCGACCGGCACCGCTGGCTGGAGACCAAGCCGATCAAGGGCACCACGCCGCGGGGGGAGACGGAGGCCGAGGACGCGACGCTGCGCGACCTGCTTGCCGGCGACCCCAAGTGCCGCGCCGAGAACCTGATGATCGTCGACCTGCTGCGCAACGACCTGTCGATGGTCTGCGCGCCTGGCACCGTCGAGGTGCCGGCGCTGATGCAGGTGGAGTCCTATCCGTCGGTGCACCAGCTGGTCTCGACGGTGCGCGGCCGGCTGCGTGAGGGCATCGGCACCGTCGAGGCGCTGCGCGCGCTGTTCCCGGCCGGCTCGATGACCGGCGCCCCCAAGCGCCGCACGATGGAGATCATCGACCGGGTGGAGGGGTCCCCGCGGGGGTCTACGCCGGTGCCTTCGGCTGGATCGCCGGCGACGGGCGCGCCGACCTCGGCGTGGTGATCCGCAGCCTGGTCGCCCACCGGGGCGGGACCCGCAGGACGGGACCGCAGGACGGGACCAGCAAGACGGGACCGCAAGACGGGACCCAGCAAGACGGGGAAGCCGGTGCCGGCTGGCGCTACACGCTGGGCACCGGCGGCGGCATCACGGTGCGCTCCGACGTCGACGAGGAGTGGGCCGAGACCCGCTGGAAGGCCGCCCGGCTCCGCTCCCCCCTGTGACGCCGAGAGGCCACCTTCCCACCAGGTCTGTCGGCGTGTCGTGCGCGAAGTGGCCTCTCGTCGCGGCGACCGAGAGGCCACTTGGCCCCCGACACGCCGACGAATGCGGTGGGAAGGTGGCCTCTCGCCTAGGAGGAGGCCTGGCCCTCGTCGCTGTTGAGGGTGACGGTGAGCGTCTCGGTCCGGGTGTCGGCCGAGCCGGAGCCGCCTGAGCCGCCTGAGCCGTCCGCTGCCGGCCGCTCCGCGGACGACGGTCAGGGTGACCTCGTCGCCGGGGCGGTGGCCGCGGATGGTGGCCACGAGCGACTCGCTGTCGCTGATCACCTGGTCGTCGACCTTGGTGATCACGTCGCCCTGCTCGAGGCCGGCCTCCTCGGCGGCCGAACCGGGGGAGACCTCGCCGATGCCGGCGCCGGTGAGCAGCCCGTCGCTGCTGTTGGCGTCCACCACCGACACCCCGAGACGAGCGTGGGTGGGCGTCTCGCCGTTGCGCAGCTGGTCGACGATCGGGAGCACGTTGTCCATCGGGATCGCGAAGCCGAGACCGATCGAGCCCGCCTCACCTGCCACGCTGCTCGAGACCGAGCGGATGGAGGAGTTGATGCCGACGACCTCGCCGCGCATGTTCACCAGTGGCCCGCCGGAGTTGCCGGGGTTGATCGCGGCGTCGGTCTGTACGGCGGGGTAGGTGGTGTCGTTGCCGCTCTCGCCGGCCGAGACCGGCCGGTTCAGGGCGCTCACGATGCCGCTGGTCACGGTGGCCTCGAGGCCGAACGGCGAGCCGATCGCGACGACCTCCTCACCCACGTCGAGCTGGCCGGACTTGCCCAGGGTCGCCGGAGTCAGCCCGCTCACGTCCTGGGCCTGGATCACGGCGAGGTCGGTGAGCGGATCGGTGCCGACGATCTCGGCAGGGGCTGAGCTGCCGTCTGAGAAGTTGACCGAGATCCGCCCCCCGTTGGCGGCGACCTCGACGACGTGGTTGTTCGTGAGGATCTCGCCGTCGCCGCTCAAGATGATGCCCGAGCCGGACCCGGACGCCTGGGCACCGCTGACGTTGATCTTCACCACCGAGGGGAGCACGGAGGCCGCGACCTGCTCGACCGAGCCGTTGACCGCGGGGATGTCGGAACCGTCGGCCACGGTGGAGGTTGCCGGACCCGTCGGAGGTGACGTCTGCTGTGCGTCACCTCCGACGAGGCCATCCACGGCGGAGTACCCAGCAGCGCCAGCCAGCCCGCTGAGCCCTCCCACGACGAGCGAGGCGGCGAGAAGTCCCGCGACGACCCCCTTGCTCGGTCGAGACCTTCCCCCGGCTGGGGGCGCTGCAAACCCCGGCTGCTCGTAGCGATGCACCGACCCGTGCGGGTCTGTGTCCAGCTGCATCGTGTCGCCGGTCTCGGGGCCGGTCTCGGGGCGGGAGTTCTCGGTCATGGGCACCACCATGCCCGGCTTGGCTTAACCGGAACTGAGAGTCGGCTTTGACCTGACCGTGACCCGGGTGCTGCGCCCCGCGGCAGTCCAGGGGAGGTCAGGAGGAGGCCGGGGCCGTGTCCTGGGCGTGGGCCTCGTCGGGGTGGGCACCATCGGCCGGGTCCACCGTCCCCGGCAGGGACAGCCAGAAGGCCGCCCCGCCCTCGGGCTCGGCCCGGTCGGCGCGCACCGTTCCGCCGTGCCGCTCGGCGATCTGCCGCACGATCGCGAGGCCGAGGCCCGACCCGGGCATCGTGCGCGACTCGGCCGAGCGGTAGAAGCGGTCGAACACGTGGGGCAGGTCGTCCTCGGGGATCCCGTGGCCCTGGTCGGCGATGCGCAGCACACCCTGGTCGAGCCGGACGTCGACGGTGCCGAGCGGGGGGCTCCACTTGGCGGCATTGTCGAGCAGGTTGGTCACGGCGCGCTCGAGGGCGCCGGCCTCGCCGGTCACCCACCAGGGCGTGACGGACACCTCGAAGTGGAGGCTGGACGCGCGGCGTCGCACCCTCTCCACGGCCCGGGTCACGGTGTCGGCCAGATCGACGGCCTCGACGGTGACCGGAGCGACGTCCTCCCGGGCGAGCTCGGTGAGGTCGCCGATGAGCGTGGTCAGCTCGCCGATCTGGAACCGTACGTCGTCCATCAGCTCCTGGCGCGACTCCGGCGAGAGGCCGCCACGCTGGTCGGCCTGGGTGAGCAGGTCGAGGTTCGTGCGCAGCGAGGTCAGCGGAGTACGCAGCTCGTGGCCGGCGTCGGCGACGAGCTGACGTTGACGGTCGCGGGAGGCCGAGAGTGCGGCGAGCATCGCGTTGAAGGCGGACGCCAACCGGGCGATCTCGTCGTTGCCCTCGACGGAGATGGGGTCGAGCTTCTCGGTGCGGGCGATGTCCTCGGCGGCATGGGTGAGCCGGCGCACCGGCCGCAGCCCGTTGCGGGCCACGCCCCAACCGGCCAGCGCTGCGCCGATCACGCCCAGGGCGCCGAAGACGAAGAGGACGTAGCCGAGCTTCTCGAGCGTGTAGTAGTTGCTGTCCAGTGACTGCGCCAGCACCAGCGCGACGCCTGGCTCGTTGCTCGGCACGGCGGCGACCCGGAAGTCCCCCTCCGCGGTCGTGATGGTCCGGCAGGTGTAGCCGCGGCCACCGCGGGCGACCGCGATCTCCGCGCCGCCCAACGGGATCGGCTGGCCGCTGTCGGCGCGGGTGCCGTTGATCTGCCCGGTCGCGCTGATCGTGCCGATCCGCACGTCGGCGGCACCCACCACCCACGACGGCACCTGCTCGCGGGTGAGCGCGTTGATGGTGCTGGACTGGGCGGCGGCGTAAGCCCGGTTCTTCAACGAGTGGTCGAGGGTGTCGAGCAGCTGGTGGCGCACGGTGAAGTACGCCGCGGCAGCGACCAACGCCACGGAGAGTCCGACGGCCAGCGTGGCGAGGAGGGTGACCCGGCCGGCCAGGGACCGCCGGTACTTCCAGGTCCGAGGATCCGGCATCAGGACTCCTTGAGGACGTACCCGACGCCGCGCACGGTGTGGATCAGCCGGCGCTCGCCCTCGGCCTCGGTCTTGCGCCGGAGGTAGCCGACGTAGACCTCGAGGGAGTTGGCCGTCGTCGGGAAGTCGTAGCCCCACACCTCCTCGAGGATGAACGCACGGTCGAGCACGCGCCGCGGTCGCTGCAGGAACATCTCGAGGAGAGCGAACTCCGTGCGGGTCAGCTCGATCGGGCGCTCGCCACGGCGGACGTCGCGGGTGGCGACGTTGAGGGACAGGTCGGAGAAGGTCAGCTGTGCGTCCTCGAGGTCGTCCTCAGCCGGGCTGTGGGCGCGCCGCAGCAGGGCGCGGAGGCGGGCGAGCAGCTCCTCGAGGGCGAACGGCTTGGTCAGGTAGTCGTCGGCGCCTGCGTCGAGCCCCTCGACCCGGTCGCCGACGGAGTCGCGGGCGGTGAGCACGAGGATCGGCAGGTCGTTGCCTGCCGTGCGCAGCGCCCGGGTCGCCTCGATCCCGTCGAGTCGCGGCATCATCACGTCGATCACGAGGGCGTCGGGGGCGCGGCCGGCGATGCTGGCCAAGGCTTCGGCGCCGTCGTTGGCGAGTGCCACCTGGTAGCCGTTGAACTCCAGCGACCGGCGCAACGACTCCCGCACGGAGCGGTCGTCGTCGACGACGAGCACACGTGCGGGGGTCTCGGGGCGGTCGGCAGGCACGACTCCCACTGTGCCATCCGGACCTGAGTCACGGCTGAGAACCGAGCGCCGGCCCGGGGGGCAGGCGCGCCTCAGGTGGTGGTCGCGGCGGCGACCGCGAGCTGCTCGACCAAGCGCACCATCGAGACCACCCCCAGGACCTCGCCGTCCTCGTCGATGCAGACCAGCGGGTCGAAGCGATGGGCCGGATCGCGGTTGAGCGCGCGGTGGGCGGCCTCGGAGAGCGAGGTGTCCACCGGGATCTCGAGAGCGCTGCGCCCGCCGACGGGTGTCACGGACGTGGCACTCCCCGGCTCGACGAGGACGCGCAGTGTGGCCCCCGCGCGCTGGCGGTCCAGTGCGCGCAGGTGCTCCCGCGCCTGGTCGGTCACCGGCAGCAGCGCGGGCCCGGGGGAGCCGAGGAGGTAGCCCTGGGCCAGAGGTACGCCGATCCGGTGCAACGTGGCCAGCTCGGCCTCCGTCTCGACTCCCTCGGCCAGCACCCAGGAGTCGAAGCGGTTGGCGAAGCTGCCGAACATCTCCACCAGGGCACGCCGCGGCCGGTCGGTGTCGATTCCCGCCACCAGGGTCCGGTCGAGCTTGATGATCTCCGGTCGAACGCTGATCAGGTGGTGCAGCCCGGCGTACCCGGCCCCGGTGTCGTCGACGGCGATGGCGGCGCCGGCGGAGCGGAGCCGATCGAGCTCGCCGGCCAAGGTGTCGTAGTGCTCGACGCGCGAGTGCTCGGTCAGCTCGACCACGACGCCGTCGAGGTCGGGCACGGTCAGGAACGCCTCCCGGATGGCGCCGTGGCGCAACACCCCCGGCGCGACGTTGACCGACAAGAAGGCGTCGGCCGGCATCGTCGTGCGGGCCTCCAGGGCGAGCCGGATCGCGATCGCCTCGAGGTGGGCACCACAGCCGTGCTGGTGAGCGGCCTCGAACCAGTCGGCCGGCGAGGCGACCGCGTGGCCGGGGAACCGCAGCAGGGCCTCGTAGCCGGCCACCCGGCCCAGGGCGAGGTCGACGATGGGCTGGAAGTGCACTGCGACGCCCTCGCCGCGCAGGGCGCGAGCGAGTGAGCGTGGCCAGTCCTGCCCACGGTGACCCTCGAGCCGGGGCAGCGGGCGGAGGCTCGCGGCGCTCGACACAGGCTGCTCCTCCTCACGTCCGGACAGGGTGTGTGGCGGGAGTGCTCTCCGCGCCCCGTCCATGGTGGCACCGAGCGCGCGACTATGTAGACCATTGGCATCAATTGTCCGGGTTGCTCCCCTTGGGGGGAGTCCTCCGCGGGGCCGTGCTCAGAGCAGGGCGCGGGCAGCCTCGCCGGCGCGCTGGCCGTAGCTGCCGCCGAACAGGCACGCGTGCACCAGCAGCGGGAAGAGCTGATGCAGGCCCACCCGGTCCTCCCAGCCGTCCGCGAGCGGGGTCGCCTCGGCGTAGGCGTCCAGGACCCGGGGTAGCTGCGGGCAGCCGAACAGGGCGAGCATCGCGAGATCGCTCTCCCGGTGGCCGCCGTGGGCTGCGGGGTCGACCACCCAGGTGCGGGCGTCGGCGCCCCAGATGAGGTTGCCCGCCCACAGGTCTCCGTGCAGCCGCGCCACCGCCTCCTCCGGGCCGGCCAGCTCGGTGAGCCGGCGTACGACGGAGTCGACCGCCTCAGCGTCCGCGGGAGAGATCCGGTCCCGGTCCCTGGCGAGCTTGAGGTAGGGCAGCAGGCGCCTGGTCGCGAAGAACTCGGCCCAGGTGGCCGCGGTGCGCTGGGGGAGCGGCAGGGTGGCGATGAACGTGTCCGCGCCCGAGTCGGTGCCGAGGCAGGGAGCCCCCGCGGCGTGGGTGGCGGCCAGCGACCGACCGAACCTCTCGGCCGCCTCGGCGCTCGGCTTGGCGCCCTCGACCCAGGCCAGCACCAGGCAGTCGTCCTCGGCCGCCAGCACCTCGGGCACGTCGACGCCGCCGGCCTCGCCGAGCCAGCGGAGCCCGTCGGCCTCCGCGGCGAAGAATCCGCTCGGCGCGTGCGGGCGCGTCTTGACCAGCGCCGAACGGCCGTCGGCCAGGCGCAGCCGGGTGGCGGTGCAGACGTCGCCGCCGGCGACCGGGGAGGTCGCCGAGACCGCCGTGCCGAGGAGGGCCTCGGCGCGTTGGGCGATCGCTGCCATCCGGGCCACCTCAGCCGCCCGCCGACTCGACGCCCTCGTGGAGGACCTCGCTGAGGGCTCCCACGAGCGCATCAGCCGTGCGCTCGACCATCGCGAGCACGGCCTCGAAGCCGTCGTCGCCGCCGTAGTACGGGTCGGGCACGTCGCGGTCCCCGTCGGTGGCCCGGGGGTCGAAGTCGCGGAACATCCGCAGCCGGTCGACGTCGTCGTCGGCGGACCGCATTCCCTCGAGATCGGTGAGGTTGTTCCCGTCCATGGCCAGCACGAGGTCCAAGGTGTCGAACCAGCCGGTCTCGAAGGTGCTCGCGCGGTGCCGGCTGGCGTCGTAGCCGTGGCTGGTGAGCAGGGCGGCCGCGCGCCGGTCCATGGGGTGGCCGACGTGCCAGTCTCCGGTGCCGGCGCTGACCACGTCGACGAGCCGGTCGAGGCCGGCAGCCGCCAGCTTCTCGGTGAGCACCACGTCGGCCATGGGGGAGCGGCAGATGTTGCCCAGGCAGACCACGGCCACGCGGTACGGCCCGCCCGGGCCGCGGCCAGGCGGGAGCGCGGGTCGGTCTCGCCCGGGTCCGCTCACCTCAGTCCCGCTCGCCGATGACCAGCTCGAGTGCCCAGGTGGCGATGGTGATGATGATCGCGCCGAGGACGGCGGTCCAGAAGCCGTCGACCCGGAAGCCCAGGCTGAAGGCCTGCGCCAACCACTCGGTGAGCAGCAGCATCAACGCGTTGATGACGAAGATCATCAACCCGAGGGTCACGATGATGAACGGCAGCGACAGCAGCGCGACCACGGGACGCACGATCGCGTTGACCAGGCCGAAGATCGCGGCCACGAGGAGCAGGGTGAGGACCTGATCCTGCGTCGAGCGGCTGGTCAGCCGGATGCCGTCGAGCAGGCCCGTCGCGGCGGCGAGGGCGAGGGCGTTGACCGCGATCCTGATCAGGTACTTCACGGGCTCGATACTGCCAGGTCCCTCGGTCACCGGAGAAGGCGAGACGACGACGGACCCGCTCGACCGGAGGCCGTGCGGGTCCGTCTATGTCCCCCCACCATGTGCCCCCCACCGGGTGGGTCGGTCTCCGGATCACTCCGGTCGCCGACAGGTCCATGGTGGCCGACGGGCGCGCCGACGAATAGCGCAAAACGGCTAAATCGGACATCTGGCTGGCAAAACCACCGGTTCGGCGGTGCGGCCTGGCCCGGTTGGGTCAGGCGAGCGGACCCAAGAGGCCGGTTGCGCGAGGCGCTAGTCGGCCTCGCGCTTGGGTGCGCGGACGAGACGGGAGAGGTCTGCCACGGCCTGAGGGTCGGGGGAGGCGGCCTGCTTGTTGGTGGCCGCCACCTCCTCGAGGAGCTCCTGGCGGCGCACCGGGACGCTGCGTGGGGCGTCGACACCGATGCGCACCACGTCTCCGCGCACCTCGAGCACGGTGATGACGACATCGTCGCCGATCACGATGCTCTCGCCGAGGCGTCGGCTCAGCACCAGCATGGGGGATCCTCCTGGACGCTGCAGGGGTGCGAGTCAGCAACGGTACCCGCACCGCCTCCGGCGCGTCCTCGGACCGCGCCGGGTCGTGCGCTCGGGATCAGCGACCGGTCAGCTGCGCCTTGATCGGCAGGTCGAGGTCGTCCAGGACGATCTGGGCGGCGCGACGGGTCCGGTGGTTGACCAGCACCGGCGCAAGGAGGTTCGCGGTCGCGTCCTCGGCGCTGTCACCGAGGGTGACCACGACGAGCGTGAGCAGGTCGTCCTCGCTCTCCACGCCGAGCTCGGCGATGGCAGCGTCGTCGACCTCGGGGCCGTAGTCGGGGAAGAAGACGTGCGGCGGCACGACGATGAAGCTGACCGTCGGGTCGTCGATCGAGCGCAGGTCGCACACCGTGCCGTCGTCGTCGAGCCGTGCCAGCGCAAAGCGCAGGTGCTCGGGGAAACCGATGAAGGGGTGGACCATCTCCAGCACGGGGACGTCCGGAGTGCCTTCGGTGGCCTGCTGCGTCGTCACTGCGGTCGTCGCTCCGGTCTCGGGGGTGAGCGTGGTCGGGGCCGTCATCGTCGTCATCGCAGGAAGTCCAGGAGTGAGGGCTGGAGCACCCGCGCGGTGGCGCCGAGGGCGGCTTGGTAGGCGACCTCCTGCATCTGGAGCTCGACGACCGCCTTGGCGATGTCGACGTTCTCCACCTCGGAGAGGCTCGCCGTGTTGTTCAGGGTCACGTCGGTGAGTGTGCTCATGGCACGTTCGATCCGACCATAGCGGGTGCCGACATCAGCGAGGGACGTGCGCATCTGGCCGGCGACGGCGTCGAGCCGGGTCAGGCTGTCCCCGAGCTGGTCGGGGGCTGCGGTCAGGCGGGTGATGGTGTCGCTGAGCACCGTGAACAGGTCGTCGGCGCCGACGGAGAACGCCTCGGGCCCTGTCGTGTTGGCACGGACCGTGATGCCGGTGCCGACCGTGCGCTCGATCGCGAACGCGTCCCCGACGTAGGTGCCGTCGGGCTGGTAGGCGACCGGGCTGTCCGACGTGCCGGCGAACAACGAGCGGCCCTGGTGCTGGGTGTTGGCCAGGCTCAGCAGTGACTCGCGGATCTGGGTCATCTCTGCGGCGAGAGCTGCACGGGCCTCCGGTCCGGCGGAGCCTGTCGAGGCACCCTGGACGATCAGGTCGCGGGCGCGGCGCACCTGGTCGCTCATCGAGGTGAGGGTGCTGTCGGTCTGGCCGAGAGCGCTCAGGCCGTCGGAGCCGTTGCGCGCGTGCTGGCTGTCGGCGGTGAGCTGGGCGCGAAGGCGCATGGCGTCGTTGGTCCCGGTCGGGGAGTCGGAGGGCCGGTTGATCAGCCGCCCCGTCGAGAGCTGCTCCTGGCTGCGAGCGAGCCGGCTCATCCCGATGTTCATGGCGGTGAGGGAGCGCTCGACCATGAGTCGTTGGGTCACGCGGGGTGTGATCATCGCAGCAGGCCCGTCCGGTTGATCAGGGTGTCGAGCATGGAGTCGATCGTGGTGAGGACGCGCGACGCGCCCTCGTAGCCGCGCTGGGCGGCGAGCAGGTTGACCATCTCCTCGTCGATGCTGATGCCCGAGAGTGCCTCGCGGGACGCGTCGACCTGGCCGGCGAGGACCGACTGGTTGACCGCACCTCGCTGGGCGGAGGAGATCGTGACCCCGAAGCCGGTGATCATCTCGCGGTAGGAGCGGCTGCCCATGTCGAGCCCACCCATGGCTGCGGCGTTGCTGCCGTCGATTCGACCCTTGGCCGGGTCGCCGGCCGCGAGCTTGCTGGGGTCGGTGATCGCGAGGGTCATGGTGGCGGCCGTCGTACCGCTGAAGAAGGCGCCGCCGGCCGCACCGGACTGGTCCGCACCGAGCGCGTGCTGGGTGTTGGTCTGGCCGACGAGCTGGGAGACGAAGGCGTCGAGCTTGGTGAGGTAGCCCGGCAGGTCGTTGTCCATCACCGTCTGGATGCCGCCCACGGCGCCGGAGGTGAGGGTGAGGGGGGTCCCGCCGATCGCGAAGACCACCGGGTCGGTGCCGGCGCCGGCGAGGTCGCTCGCGCCCGTGACCGTCACCGCGGCCGACATGTTGCCGGTCACCAGTGCCTGGCCGGCGACGGCGACGTCGACCGTGCTGTCCTGGTTGATGGTGATCTTGGAGCCGGTCAGCTCGGAGAGGCGCATCGTGAGGAGGTCGCGCTGGTCGAGGAGGACCCCGGCGTCGGTGCCGCCGACGTAGGCGCTGCGCAGCCCGTCGTTGAGCTTGGCCAGCTCGGCCGCCACCTGGTTGACCTCGTTGCCGAGGGCGCTCAGGCGCGAGCGCTGGTCGGCCCACTCCGTGCGGACGGCGTTGTCCTGCGACTTGATGGCGGTGCGCAGGGTCTCCCCGAGTGCGAGCACCTGGCTGCGGGCGGCGCCGTCACCGGGGTTGTTGGCGACGTCGTGCCAGCCTGCCTGGAACGCGGAGAGCGCGGCGGCGACGCCGTTCTCACCGGGCTCGGACAGGGAGGTCTCGAACCGGCTCAGGGAGGAGACCCGGCTGTCGAGGAACGACGACGCGGCGTGCTCCAGCCGCGCGCGTGAGTCCAGCAGCGGGTCGACCATCCGGGTGATGCCGCCGGTCTGGACTCCGTCGCCCATGTTGGTCTGCCACCGCGACCACATCGCCGGGATCGCGGGGGCGCCGGTCGCCTGACCGATCACCTGGCGGCGGGCGTATCCCTCCGTGCCGGCGTTGGCGACGTTGCCACTCGCGACATCCATCGCCACCCGGTTGTACCGCAACGCGGACAGTGCGGTGCTGAAGGACGAGAAGGTGCCGGACATGTCGTCACAGGCTCCGATCGAGCAGGGACGACCGGCGACGGGAGTCGAGGGCGCCATCGGCCCCGTAGGTCCCTGAGCCCTCGGAGAGCGAGAGCATGGTGGCCTGCGCGGCGTGGTAGCCGGCCGTCAACAGGTCCCGGTTGCTCTCGGCCATCTTGCTGATCTCGGTGGCGACGGTGGTGAAGGCCTCGCGGTGGTCGAGCCAGATGCTGCTCCACGGCTCCTCGCTCGCGGCGGCGATCTCGTGCAGGCTCGGGTTGGGCTCGAGGCCGAGCTCCTCGGCGAGGGCATCGAGCTCGAGTGCTCGCAGCACCTCGATCTCGCGGATGCGGTCGAGCACGCGCTCGACCTCGCGCGCGGCGGTGGCCAGCCAGTGGCTGCGGCCTCCGGCCAGCACCAGCTGCTCGACCTCCAGCTTGTACAGGAGGGTCTCGAGAAGCTCACGCTCACGCCAGAGAACGGAGGAGAGGTCTTCCATCGACATGGTGCCGGCCCTTCGGGCAGAGGTGGTGCTCAGACGGTGGTGGTGCTACGCCGCCTCCATCGGCCCGGTGTGCGGGCGCCTGAGCGTTCCGCCGCCAGAAATTTCGTCCAGTTTTCTGAACGGCCGAGTCCCGCATGGCCCAGAGGGACTACTAGGGGGGTGACACCGCTCGGCCATTTGTTTGCTGCTTCGTACTAAAAACAGGCCGCGAGGTAAAGCCAGACACGCCGGAGCCCGAGAACATCCTCGTGCTCCCTGCTAACTCCCCCGCCGCTGCCGCTCCAGCCGTCGATACCGACGAGCTCGTGCGCCAGACCCTTCCCCTGGTCGGACACATCGTCCGCGACATGGCTTCCCGCGTCCCCGGTCACGTGGCCCGCGAGGATCTGATGTCCGCCGGCATGATGGCCCTGGCCCAGTCAGCCCAGGCCTTCGACCCGGCTCGAGGCGTCAAGTTCTCCAGCTATGCCGCGACCCGCATCCGGGGCGCGATCGTCGACGAGCTGCGAAGCCTCGACTGGGCCTCCCGCTCGGTGCGTCGCCGCGCCCGTCAGGTCGACGAGGCACGCAACACCCTCGCGGTGACACTGGGTCGGGTGGCCAGCGATGCCGAGGTGGCCGGAGCCATGGGGATCGGCACCTCCGAGCTCGCAGCGCACCGTGACGACCTCTCCCGCGCCTCGGTCATGTCCCTGGACGGCTTCGAGGACGGCAGCGCCGACGACCTCCTGCCGGCCTCCGGTCCCACCCCGCTCGACGTCCTCGAGGACCGCGAGCGGATCGCCTACCTGCACGACGCGGTCGAGCAGCTCCCCGAGCGCCTGCAGATCGTCGTGCGCGCCTACTTCTTCGCCGAGCGGCCGATGGCCGAGATCGCCGCCGAGCTCGGCGTGACCGACTCCCGCATCTCGCAACTGCGCGCCGAGGCGGTCGCCCTGCTCCGCGGAGCGATGACGGCGTCCCTGGACACCGAGCTGCACCAGGAGCCGCGCAACCCCGAGGGCTGTGCGACCCGCCGCAAGGAGTCCTACTACGCGAGCGTCGCCGCGCACCGCTCCTTCACCTCGCGGCTCACCCAGCCGGTGCCCGAGTCCGCCACCGCCTGATCCTCCGGCTCGTCGAGCTACGGCTGGTCGAGCTCGTCGAGACCACCCCCCGGCTGGTCGAGGGACCGGCTGGTCGAGAGCCCGGCTGGTCGAGCTTGTCGAGACCACCCCGCGGTGGCCGACGAGCAAGCCTCTCGAACCCCCCACGCCCGCTCACTGAGTCGGCTCCCTCCAGGGTCGCCGCCCGCGCCGGACCCGGCCAGAGCAAACCGGACAAAAAAACCATCCAGAACTCTTCAGGTCACCGACCCGATGGCCGAAGTCACCCCCAGCACGGCTCATGGAAGAGCCGTCGACCCACTTCAAGGAGGAAACGATCATGGGTCTCCGCATTAATCAGAACATCGCGGCGATGAACTCGTACCGCAACCTGTCCGTCACCGAGGGACAGATGTCCAAGTCGCTGGAGAAGCTGTCCAGCGGTTTCCGCATCAACCGTGCTGCTGACGACGCCGCGGGCCTGGCGATCTCCGAGGGCCTGCGCTCTCAGATCGGCGGTCTCAAGGTTGCTGTCCGCAACGCCCAGGACGGCGTCTCCGTCGTCCAGACCGCTGAAGGTGCGCTCACCGAGACGCACGCCATCCTTCAGCGGATGCGTGACCTGGCTGTCCAGTCCGCCAACGACGGTGGTCTGAACGCGGACGCCAAGGGCAACATCCAGTCCGAGATGGGCCAGCTGAAGGATGAGCTGACCCGGATCGCGGACACCACGAAGTACAACGGCACCAAGCTGCTCGACGGCAACTACACCGGCACCTTCCAGGTGGGCGCCAACTCCGGTGAGACCATCTCGGTCGCGGTCGGGGCGGGCACCAGCGCCTCCGGCCTCGGTCTGGCAGGTCTCGACGTCACGTCGACGGCTGCCGGCGTGACCGTCGCCCAGACCACCGCCACCGCTGACGGCGTGGCCGGTGTGGTGACCGTGGCCGGCTCCAAGGACTTCGCGCTCTCTGAGAGCTTCGATGGCCTCAACGGCACCGTGGCGCTCGGGACCAAGTCACTGGACCTCTCGACCGTGAGGTTCGCTGAGGGTTCCACCGCTGCCCAGCGCGTGGCAGCCGTTCAGGCTGCGGCGGACGAGAAGCTCGGCGCCGGTGCTGTGACGGTTGCAGGATCGGGCACCGGCCTGACCTTCACCCAGGCGGCCGCACCGGCCACCGCAACGGCCGACAACTCGTTGACCGGGGCGCAGGCTTCCGGTGCGTCGGTGGCGATCAACCTGCTCGACACGGCCATCCAGACCGTTTCGACGACCCGGGCGAACCTCGGTGCCGTGCAGAACCGGTTCGACCACACCATCAACAACCTCAACGTCGCGGTGGAGAACCTGTCCGCGTCGGAGAGCCGGATCCGCGACACCGACATGGCGTCCGAGATGGTGAACTTCACCCGCGCGCAGATCCTCTCGCAGGCGGGCACGGCCATGCTGGC
Organism: uncultured Actinomycetota bacterium; assembly: GCA_963834315.1. Taxonomy (GTDB): domain Bacteria; phylum Actinomycetota; class Actinomycetes; order Propionibacteriales; family Nocardioidaceae; genus Nocardioides_B. Next base: position 350,575 of record CAWIAY010000010.1, read on the forward strand.
CCAGGCCAACCAGGCGCCCCAGGGCGTCCTCCGCCTGCTCCAGTGATGAACCACCCGGTGCTCCGGCACCGGTGAGCATGTCCCCAGAGGCCCGGTGACCCGGACCTCGACCAGGCCCGGTGGGGGCGGGATTCACCCGTCTCCACCGGGCCCATCAAATGGGCCGTCAGTGCCCAGCTCGAGTCGCGAAGGAGGACGTCATGGCGAACACCAGCATCGGCGGTCTCGTCAGCGGCCTCGACACGGCCAGCATCATCACCCAGCTGATGCAGCTGGAGGCTCGGCCGCGGACCAACCTGCAGACCAAGGTGACGACCAACCAGCGCGCGGTGACGGCGCTGCAGACGTTCAACGCCAAGCTGGCCTCGATCGCCACCCAAGCCGCCGAGCTCGCCAAGGCAGGCACCTGGGGCGCGGTGAAGGCGACCAGCGACAACGCGAAGGTCAGCGTCAGTGCCGCCGCGGGCACCCCCTCGGCCAGCCTGTCCTTCACGGTCAACAGCGTCGCGACCGCAGCCCGCAACACCTACGGGTCGGCTCAGGGTGACGCGGCGGCAACGGTGCTCCTCACTCCAGGCGCCGGCTATCAGGTCAGCTACGACGACGGGCGCGCCACCGAGACGTTCGAGACCGGTGATGGCACCCTGTCCGGCCTCGCTGAAGGCATCAACAAGTCCTCCGGTCTGCGCGCCACCTTGATCCGTGTGGGCACGGACTCAGACGGTGTGACGCCGACGTACCAGCTCCAGGTGCGCTCGACTGCCACCGGTGCCGGCTCCGGGTTCTCCATCGACCCGGCGGAGCCCAACACCGACCCGTTCGTGCCGACCACCGGCGCCCCGGCTGCGGGAACCGACGCCAGTATCACCATCGAGGGCCAGTCCACACCGTTCACCTCGGCGACCAACTCCATCAAGGGCCTTGTCCCGGGAGTCGACGTGACCCTCGCTGCCGGTGCCGAAGGGGCCGCCCGGATTTCCGTGGCACTCGACGAGGCGGGCGTCACAGCCAAGGTCAAGGGCTTCATGGACGCCCTGAACGCCACGCTGAGCGAGGCGCAGAGCCTGACCAAGTACGACGCGGTGTCGAAGTCGGCCGGGCTGCTCGCAGGGGACGCGGCCGTGCGCAGCGTCTCCACGCGCCTCCTCGAGACGGTCACCGCAGGCGTCGACGGCAAGTCGCTGGCAGACCTGGGCATCCAGAGCGACCGAACCGGCAAGCTCGTCTTCGACGAGTCGAAGTTCAAGGCCGCCTACGCGGCCGACCCTGCCGGGGTCGCACAACGCTTCACGGCCCCCGCCGACACCGCCGGCAACGTGTCCGCCGGGTTGGCCACCAAGGTCGAAGTCCTCGCGAAGTCCTTCAGCAACAGCACCGACGGCCAGATCAGCGTGGCGATCCAGGGTCGCAACCAGCTGATCGACCGGCTCGAGGACGACATCGCCAACTGGGACGTCCGGCTGGAGACGCGCCGGACCATCCTGGAGCGCCAGTACGGCGCCCTCGAGGTCGCGCTGGGCAAGCTGCAGAGCCAGTCCTCGTGGCTGGCCGGTCAGATCAACTCGCTGCCGAGCTACTCGAGCGGCAGCTAGGAGCCATGAGATGAACGCCCGCAATGCCTACGTCACGTCGTCGGTCCAGACCGCGAGTCCGTCGCGGCTGCTGATCATGCTGCTGGAGCGGCTCGTCCGCGACGTGGCCCAGGCTGCCGACGCCCAGGAGGCCGGCGACCACACCGCCGCCGGACCGCACCTGCTGCACGCCCAGGAGATCGTCCTGGAGCTCTTGACCTCACTTCGTCTCGACGTCTGGGAGGGCGCCGAGCAGCTCGCCTCGATCTACGGGTGGCTGCACCAGGAACTGGTGCGGGCCAACACCACCCGGGACGCCACGGCCACACGGGACTGCCAGCGCCTCATCGACCCTCTGGTCGAGACGTGGCGCGAGGCGGCACTCGCGGCCGTGGCGGGGTGAGCACATGAGCCCCTCATCGGGCTCATCCGGGACCGAGACGTGGAGCGCTGCCTGGGAGTCGGCGCTCGACGACCTCGAGCTCACCTTGGAGGAGACAGAGCACCTCCTCCAAGGTGGGCATCCCGATCCCGCCACCACGCCGTCCGGCTGGACCCCGCCTGTGCTTCCCGGCCCGCTGCCCGCCGAGATGGCCGACCGGGCCCGCGAGCTCCTCGCCCGCCAGCAGGACCTGATCGTCCGGACAGCCCAGGCGGCGACCAGCGCGCGGACCAACGCGAGCTTCGTCGACCGGCTTGCCGACACCCGGTCCAGTCACCGCTCGCCGATCTACGTCGACGTCTCCGCCTGACGATTTCGGACAAAAAGAGCACCAAGTTCTGCTCAGGTCCACGACCGCGCAGCCGAAAACACCCGTGAGCACGGATTGCTCACCCCCTGCCGACGGACCGGCGCCCCTGTGACGAGATCACGGAGACACCGGTCATGCTCATCTCTGCGTCGGACCCCGTCGCCGCTGCCCTGGGCAGCGCGCTGGACGGTCTCGCCCTGCGCCAGCGGGTGATCGCGGACAACATCGCGAACATGGACACCCCCGGGTTCATCGCCTCCACGGTCGACTTCGAGGGCTCCCTGCGCACTGCTCTCGCCGACGGGACGATCTCCGCGGCGGGCGTCACCCCCGGTGTCTCCGCCTCCACCGCCACCCCCGGCGCCGACGGCAACAACGTCGACCTGGGCACCGAGACGCTCAACGCGATGCAGTCGACCTTCCGCTACCAGCTCCTCTCCCGCGCTGTGGGCGACCGGGCCGCACTGATGTCCACGGCGATCGGGGCCCGGTGATGGGCGCGTTCGACATGATGAACATCGCAGGCTCAGGCCTGTCGATGCATCAGACCTGGTTGGACACGCTGTCCTTCAACATCTCCAACGTGAACACGGCCCGCTCGACGAACGAGAGCGCCTTCCAGGCCCAGTACGTCATGGCCCGCTCGGCCGACGGTGCCGGCGTGAACGTCTCCGGCATCGCCCTGGGCGACCCCGAGGGCCGCATGGTCTTCCAGCCTGACCACCCGCTGGCCGACGACAACGGCTACATCCGGATGCCTGACATCGACCTCGGCTCCCAGATGAGCCAGCTGATCATGGCGCAGCGAGGCTTCCAGGCCCAGTCGTCGGTCATCAAGAACGCACAGGACGTCTACTCCTCCGCCCTCTCGATCGGACGCAACGCATGAACACGCTGACAGTGGAGCACTCGCTCCACTCCCGCCACAGTGTCGTGACTGGAGACCCGCGATGAGCATCAACGGGATCGAGTCCATCGGCGGCTTCCAGCCGATGGTTCCGCTCACCCTTCGCACCCCGACCCCGGGAGGCGCCGGCACGGTGTCCCCGCTCTCGGAAGCGGCAGCCGTCTCCGGTGCCCGCACCGCGGAGTTCGGCAACCTGCTCAGCCAGGGGCTGCAGAACCTCGAGGGGCTGCACGACCGCGCCGACGGGCTGGCCGTCCAGGCCGCGACCGGTGACCTCAGTGCGCTGCACGACTACACGATCACCGCGACCGAGGCCTCGGTCGCCACCCAGCTCACCACCGCCGTCCGCAACAAGGCTGTCGAGGCCTTCCAGGAGATCATGCGGATGGCCGTCTGATGCGTCAACAGCTCACGGGAGGCCTGCAGAGCTTCCAGCGCTCCTTCGCGGCGTTCACCGCCGGTCAGAAGACGGTGGCCATCATCGGGGGCCTCGCCCTCGTGCTGGCCGGCGTCATGGTGTTCCGGTGGGCCTCGACGCCTGCCTACGCCCCGCTCTTCACCAACATGGCTGCTTCGGACGCCTCGGCCGTCGTCGACCAGCTCGACGCCAGCGGTACGCCGTACCAGCTCGCCGACGGCGGCAACACGATCATGGTGCCCCGCGACGCGGTCTACGACACGCGCATCCAGCTCAGCGGCGAAGGCCTGCCCAGCTCCAGCGGCGAGGGCTACTCCCTGCTGGACAACCAGAGCCTCTCCACCTCCCAGTTCCAGGAGCAGACCAGCTACAAGCGGGCCATCGAGGGAGAGCTCGAGCGCACCATCGAGGCACTCGACCCGGTGCAGACCGCCGTCGTGCACGTGGCACTGCCCCAGGAGGAGCTCTTCGAGAGCGACGTCAAGCCGACCACCGCATCCGTCCTGGTCTCCACCGGTCCGGGGGCGACCCTGGACTCGGGCCAGGTGCAGGCCGTGGTCCACCTCGTCGCCTCCAGCGTCGAGGGGCTCGACCCCAAGCAGGTCACCGTCACGGACTCCACCGGCCGGGTGCTCTCCGCCGCCGGGGACGCCGCCGGCACCGTCGGCGACGCCCGCGCCCAGCAGGTCCAGTCCTTCGAGGACCGCCTCGGGGTCTCGGTCGGCACGGTCTTGGACCGGGTGCTCGGCCCGGGCAACTCCGCGGTGCAGGTGACCGCCGACCTCAACTTCGACGAGACCACCACCCAGACCACGCGCTACTTCAGCGACCCGGAATCCACCCCGCTGACCGACTCGGTGATGACCGAGACCTACACGACACCCGACGGCTCCACCGTCGGCGGCACGACCGGCGGGGTGGTCGGGCCCGACGGACAGCTCGACGCCACGACGAGTGAAGGCAGCGGGACCAGCTACAGCAAGGAGCAGCGCACCTCCGACAACGCCGTCAACAGCGAGATCGAGCAGCGGCAGGCGGCTCCGGGCAACGTCGAGAGCCTGCACGTCGGTGTGGTCCTGGACACCCAGGCGATGGGGGCCATCGACATCAACCAGGTGGAGACGCTGGTGGCGTCGTCGCTCGGCATCGACAAGAAGCGTGGTGACACCGTCGAGGTGACCAGCATGCCGTTCGACCGCACCGCCGAGGAGGACGCCGCTGCCGCGCTCGCTGCTGCCGAGAAGGCCGACTCCCGCGCCGAGATGATGTCGATGGGCAAGACCGGGGGACTCGTGGTCCTGGTCCTGCTGGTGCTGCTGCTCGCCTGGAGGCAGAGCAAGAAGCGGATGAAGGCCCGCGAGCAGGCCACCAGCTATGTCGTCGAGCAGCTGCGTCGCAACGAACCCGTCGCCGTCGCCCCCTCGCCCCTGTCGGCCCACGCCGCCCTGGACTCCGGTCACTCCGACCTGAGGATGGCCGCTCGCGACGAGATCGCTGCCCTCGTCGAGCGTCAGCCCGAAGAGGTAGCCCAGCTGCTGCGCGGCTGGCTCGTGGAGTCGGATCGCTGACATGACCGTCGCCACGATCCAGGCCGACGGCCTGCGGAAGACCGCCGTGCTGCTGGTGCAGCTCGGCCAGGAATCGGCGGCCAAGGTGCTCTCCTACATGGGGGAGGCCGAGGTCGAGGCGGTCTCCGCCGAGATCGCCCGGCTCGACTCCCTCAGTGCGGGCGAGACCGAGTCCGTGCTGGCAGAGTTCCGCGACCTCTCGACTGCTCAGCTCAACATCATGCGCGGCGGCCCCGACTTCGCCCGCGCACTGCTGGTCGACTCACTCGGGGCCGAGCGCGCCGACGCGATCATGAGCCGGCTGGCTGCGACGGCGATGAAGCTGCCGTTCCAGTTCCTGCACCGTGCCGACCCTCGTCAGCTGGTCTCCTTCATCCACGGTGAGCACCCCCAGGTGATCGCGGTGGTGCTCGCCCACCTGACCAGCGAGAAGGCCACGCTGGTGCTCTCAGGTCTGGACCCGCTGCTCCAGGCCGATGTCGCACACCGCATCGCCGTCATGGACCGGACCTCGCCCGAGCTGCTCTCCCAGCTCGAGGAGCGCCTCGAGCGCAAGATGTCCTCGGTGCTGCAGCCGACCGAGATGGCCCGGGTCGGCGGCCTCGACCCGCTCATCCAGATCATCAACCGCTCCGACCGCGCCACCGAGCGACTCATCGTCGAAGGCCTCGTCGAGCGCGACCCGGAGCTCGCCGAAGAGGTCAAGAGCCGGATGTTCATGTTCGAGGACATCACCCTCCTCGAGGACAAGGACGTGCAGCTGGTGCTGCGCCAGGTCGACACCGCCGAGCTGGCCGTGGCGCTCAAGGGCGTCACCGATGAGGTCCGGATCAAGGTCACCTCCAACATGTCCGAACGTGCCGCGACCACGCTGCTCGAGGACGTCGAGCTGCTCGGCCCGGTCCTGCTCCGTCAGGTCGAGGAGGCCCAGCAGAAGGTCATTCTCGCCATCCGCCGTCTCGAGGACTCCGGCGAGGTCACGCTGAGGAGGGGCTCCGATGATGAGTACGTCGTCTGAGGGCGTCGTCCTGCGGGGCGACCTCGGCAGCGCCGCGACCGCGCTCGCCACGGCCGACACCGAGCTGCGTGCCGGCACCTGGACCAGGCTCGGTGCCGCCAACGTCCTCGGCGACACCGCCACCGAGGCGACGCTCGGCGCCCTGGCTGACCGCAGCCGTGCCGCCGGGATGGCTCAGGGCTATGCCGCCGGCTGGGCCGAGGGACGTCGACGCGCGCAGGACGAGGCCGACCGGGCCTCCGCCGTGCGCGCCGCCGCCGACACCGAGGCGACCCGCACGCTCCGCGCCGGTCAGCAGTCGTTGCTCGACGCCGCCGCCGCCACGGTCGAGCAGTGCCAGGCCGAGCTGGCCGTCCGCGCCGAGCTCCTCGGGGCGGAGGCGACCGAGCTCGCGCTGCGCATCGCCGAGGCCGTCCTTGGCCGTGAGCTGGCGACGATGACCGACGCGGGGGCGGAAGCGATCCGCCGGGCCGTCGCCGAGGTCCCCGCCACCGCGGCCGCGACGGTGCGGCTGCACCCCGAGGACAAAGCAGCCCTCGACCCGACCACGATCGAGGGTCGCCCCCTCACGGTCCTCGCCGACGCGGGCGTCCCCCGTGGCGGCGCCCTGCTCGACACCGAGATCTCCTCCGTCGACGCCACCCTCGAGGCCGCGCTCGACCGGGTCCGCGCCGCCCTGACCACACCCAGGGACGCGTGAGCGATGCCCACGATGATCGACGACACCGTCCTGTCCCGTGCCCTGGACGCCGCCCGTCCGGCAGTGCGGGGTCGGCTGACCGAGCTGCGCGGCCTGCACCTGCTCAGCCGCGGCGTCGAGGCGGCCGTCGGCGAGCTTCTCGAGATCGAGGGCGAGCACGACACGGTCCTCGCCGAGGTCGTCGCCAGCACACCGGCCGGCCTGGTCGGCGTGCCTCTCGGCAGCACCCACGGTCTTCGCGCCGGGGCTCGGGTGCGCGCCACCGGTCACCCCCTGACCGTCCCGGTCGGCCGCGCGCTCACCGGCCGCGTGCTCGACGGTCTCGGCCGCCCCATCGACGGTGGCCCCTCGCTGGACGCGCTCGAGCAGGTGTCGGTCGAGAACAAGACCCCCAACGCGCTGCTCCGCGGACGGGTCGAGCAGCAGCTCAGCCTCGGCGTCCGGGCGCTGGATGCGCTCGTGCCGGCCGGTCGCGGGCAGCGCGTGGGGATCATGGCCGGCTCGGGCGTGGGAAAGTCGACTCTCCTCTCCATGGTCGCGCGCGGGAGCGAGGCGGCCATCTCGGTGATCGCGCTGGTCGGGGAGCGTGGTCGAGAGGTGCGCGAGTTCCTCGAGAACGACCTCGGACCCGAGGGCCTTGCCCGCTCCGTGGTGATCGTCGCGACCTCCGACGCCCCGCCCGTCGAGCGTCTGCGCGCAGCCTTCGTCGCCACCAGGATCGCCGAGTGGTTCCGGGACGAGGGTGAGGACGTCGTGCTGATGATGGACAGCCTGACCCGCGTCGCCATGGCCCAGCGCGAGATCGGACTCTCCGCCGGCGAGCCCCCCGCCACCCGCGGCTACCCGCCGAGCGTCTTCGGCCTGCTGCCCCGCCTCCTCGAGCGCGCGGGCCCGGGCGAGGTCGGCAGCATCACCGGTCTCTACACCGTCCTCGTCGAGGGCGACGACATGCAGGACCCCATCGGCGACACCGCCCGCTCCATCCTCGACGGCCACATCGTGCTCTCGCGCCGGCTGGCGACCAGCGGTCACTTCCCGAGCATCGACGTCCTCGAGTCGGTCTCGCGCGTCGTCACCGCCGTGACCACCCCGGAGCAGCGTGGTGATGCCATCAGCCTGCGCCGGCTGCTCGCAGCCCACCGCGACGTGCGTGAGCTCGTCGAGATCGGCGCGTACGTCGCCGGGGGGAACCCGGACGCCGACCGCGCTCTGGCGCTGATGCCACTGATCAACGACTTCCTGCGCCAGGACATCGACGAGCCCAGCAGGGCCGTCGAGACCTGGACCCGTCTCCACGACCTCCTGGGGCTCACATGATCACTCGCGTCCATGACGACGACCGCGGCCTCTCCGCCGTGCGCCGGGTGCGGGTCGCCCGCGAGAACGACAGCCGCGTCGGGCTCCAGCAGGCCCTCGCGGAGAGCCGCACCACCGCACTCGCGGCCGGCCGGGCCCAGCTGGCCCTCTCCTCGGCACCCGGGTTCGGGACCGGGATGCTGGCCGACTTCCAGATGCACCGGATGCTGATGGCGGCGCGGGTCCAGACCACGATCGTCACCGAGCAGGCAGCGGCGACGAGCACCCGGATCGCCGACGAGGCCCGGATCCACTGGATCGCCGACCGCACGGCCGTGCGCGTGGCCGACCAGCTCCTGGAGCGACGCGCCGACGTGCGTGCCGACGAGCGAGCCCGCCGGGAGGCCGCCGAGCTCGATGACCTCGCCTCCGCAGGCTGGCTGCGTCGTACGACGCAGGAGCAGGCCGACGGGAAGGATCCCGCATGAGCGTCACCGACGTCGCTGCCCGGATCCAGCAGCTCCAGAGCCAGTTCGCCGCGCTGAGCGGCGGTCGGACCAGCTCGACAACGGGTGTCGCCGGGCAAGAGGCCTTCGCCCAGGCGATGACCACCGCCGGCGCCTCCGGCGCGGGGACCAGCACCGACTTCGGCGCCGCCCTCGCCGGGATCGCGGGCGCGGCCGGGACCACCACCGTCCCGCTGTCCACCGATGGTGTCGCCGCCGGCGGCAGCGCGAACGAGCCGGCGGTCGTCGCCGAGGCGCGCAAGTACCTCGGCATCCCCTACGTCTGGGGCGGCACCGACCCCAAGAGCGGGCTGGACTGCTCCGGACTGGTGCAGCTGGTCTACAAGAACCTCGGCATCGACCTCCCCCGGGTCTCCTACCAGCAGGCCACGCAGGGCCAGAAGGTCCCCAACCTCGCCGCGGCGCGTCCGGGCGACCTGCTCGCGTTCGGGAGTCCCTCGGTCAACCACATCGCGATCTACATCGGCGGCGACAAGATGATCCACGCGCCGCGACCCGGTCAGAAGGTCGAGGTCTCCGACGTCTACGCGACGCCGGTCGCGATCCGGCGGATCCTTCCCGCGGACTCCTCGGCGGCACGGGTGACGGCCCCGGCAGGAGTCGCGTCCATGGGGACGACCTCCACGGGGACCCCCTTCTCCGGGCTGTTCGCGGCGGCGGAGAGCAAGTACGGCGTCCCCGCGACGCTGCTGGCAGCGGTCGCCAAGCAGGAGTCCGGCTACAACCCCACCGCGGTGAGCCCGGCCGGTGCCCGGGGCCTGATGCAGATCATGCCCGCCACCGCGAAGGGTCTCGGTGTCGACCCGATGCAGCCGACCCAGGCGGTCGACGGCGCCGCCCGCCTGCTCAAGGACCTCATCGCCCGGTTCGGACGGGTCGACCACGCGCTCGCGGCGTACAACGCAGGACCGGGTGCGGTGATCCGCTACGGCGGCATCCCGCCCTATGCCGAGACCAAGGCCTATGTCCCGGCCGTGCTGGGCATCCAGCGCGCCCTGGAAGGAGCAGCATGACGATCACCCCGATGGCACCGCCCGTGCCGACCGTCCCGGTCGACTCCGGGGGCGCCACCACGACCGGTGGCAACGGTGCGGACATGTTCAGCGTCCTCATCGCCGCCCAGCTCGGCCAGCTCGGCGCAGCCGCGGCGGATCCCGCCGCCGACCCCGCCGACACCGCGACCGACCCAGCCATTGACACGGCGACCGACCCAGCCACCGACACTGCGACTGACCCAGCCACTGACACTGGGGGCTCCGGTGCCACCGTGTTGGGCGCGAAGGACGGCACCGCCCCCTCGGGTGGGGGCGCCGACGTGAGCGACGAGTCGTTGCCAGAGGTCATCGCCACTCCCGGTCTCCAGCCGGCCCCGGCCATCGCCTCGCCCGCGCTAGCGGCTGCCGCCGTCGCCGCCGGGCCGGTGCCTGCACCCGTGCCCAGCCCGCTCGTCCCCGAGACGGCGACCGCGGCGAGCACGGCGACGGCCCCCACGACCGGGGGAAATGAGGAGGCCGAGGCAGGCCTCGTCACCGCCCCACCCGCCGGCACGTCCCGCGGGCGCTCGGCCCAGGCGCCTGGCCACACCGGGGAGCTGCCGGCCCATGCAGCCGCCGCAGCCCAGGCACATGCCCAGCCCGCCGGCAAGCATGCCCCGCTGGCCCCCGGACCGGTGCCGGTCACCGATGCGGAGACTGGCCCGAGTCAGCGGACCGTCCCGCTCGACCCGCCGTCGGACGCCTCGTCCCTCGACCTGGGGGACCGCGCTCCTGCTCCGGCTCCGGTGACCAGCGCTGTCCCGGTCACGACCGCCGCGACCTCCCCTGTCGTGGGGGTCGATCCTGCTCCTGCCACGGTCGCTGCGGCCCCCGGCAACCCGGTGCTCGACCAGGTGACCCCGGTCCTCACTCGCATGGTCAGCGGTCCCGAGGGCCAGCACCGGATGACGCTGCGGCTGCACCCGGCGGACCTCGGCGAGATCCACCTGACCGTCACCGTCAAGGGAGGCTCGGTGGACGTGACCGTCTCGGCCCGTCCCGAGGCGCGCGCGATGCTCGCCGAGGGCTCCAGCCAGCTTCGGCAGCTGCTCGACTCGGTCGGACGCACGGCCGACCGGATCGTGTTCCGCGACCTCCCCGGAACCGGTAGCGGCGTACAGATCATCACGACCAACGCCGGAGCCGGATCCGACGCTCACTCCGGCTCCTCCTACGGCGATCCCGGTCAGGCCGGGAGCGGAGCAGACCGCCACGGCCACGACCCCAACAGCCGGTCCGGCCGCTCCGACCACCCCGAGACGGGGCCGTCTCGGCGACGTCCGCCTCCCGACCAACGCCCGCGGGACAACCCCGACCAACCCCGCCCACGGACTCGTCCGTGGCGGCCTCGACGTGAGGATGTAGCACCCATGTCCGTCTCCGCCATCGAATCCCTGGGCACCGCCACCTCGGCGACCCCGACCGGGAAGTCCTCCTCCACCCAGATGGACAAGGACCTGTTCCTCAAGCTGATGGTCGCCCAGCTGCGCAACCAGGACCCGATGAACCCCCAGGACTCCGCGGAGTTCCTGGCCCAGACTGCCCAGTTCACCTCACTGGAGAAGCTCGAGGCGGTCGCCGAGCAGAGCTCGCAGGCCCTCGCCGCCCAGATGGCCTTCGGTGCCAGCACCCTCGCCGGACGCGCGGTCACCTATCTCGGCGACGACGGCCTGAGCGAGATCTCAGGAAAGGTCGACTCGGTCCGCTTCGGCGCGGCCGGACCGATGCTGTCCATCGGCGGCAAGGACGTCCCGATCGCCAACGTCGTCACAGTCGCCACCTGACCTCTCGCACGACCGGCCCCACCAGACAGCCCAGCCAGATCAGACCAGCCAGCAGCACACCACCACCACCGCCCTGCCGGGGCCTCGCCCCCGACCAACAGATGGGAACCACCACCATGCTTCGCTCGCTCTTCTCCGCCATCTCCGGCCTCCGCGCCAACCAGACCATGCTCGACGTGACCGGCAACAACATCGCCAACGCCAACACGGTGGGCTTCAAGGCCAGCAACATCATGTTCCAGGACTCCCTCAGCCAGATGCTGACCGCCGGGGCCGCTCCCTCGGCGTCCAGCGGCGGCAAGAACCCGGTCCAGATCGGCCTGGGCGTCCAGGTCGGTGGGATCACCACCAACTTCGGCCAGGGCTCGGCGCAGGTGACCAACAAGCCGACCAACCTGATGATCTCCGGAGACGGATTCTTCGTGGTCAACCGCCTCGGGGAGAACATGTTCACCCGGGCCGGTGCCTTCAACTTCGACAACACCGGCAACCTGGTGACCGTCGACGGTGACGTCGTCCGCGGTTACGAGGCCGCCCCCGACGGCACCATCGACACCACGGGCGCGCCCATCAACATCAACATCCCGGACATGGTCGACGAGACCATCGTCCCGGCGATGCGCTCCTACAACATCGGTGGCGACGGCATCATCACCGGCATCTATGCCGATGGCACCAAGAAGCCGCTCTTCCAGATCGCGATGGCCAACTTCGTCAACCCGGAGGGGCTGGAGAAGATCGGCGACACGGCGTTCCGAGTCGGCACCAACTCCGGTACGGCGCAGCTCGGCGCGCCCGGTTCCGGCCGTCGCGGCGAGCTGCTCGGCGGCTCGCTGGAGATGTCCAACGTCGACCTCGCTCAGGAGTTCACCAACCTGATCATCGCCCAGCGTGGCTTCCAGGCCACCTCGCGCGTGATCACCACCTCGGACCAGGTGCTCGAGGAGCTCGTCAACATCAAGCGCTGATGATCCCGTGATGCCCCGGCCCCAGGGTCGGGGCATCACGTCGTCGGTCTGCTGGTCGCCCGCGCGAGTCCGCCCCGCTCCCGTCCGCCAAACGGAAAAACGGACAAATCTTCCTGCTGGGGGGCTCAGGTACCCCGCAAGACAGCCGATGAACCTAGTGCCGGCCAAGGATGGCCCGCATGCTCGACCCGCCAAGGATGGTGCAACCGATGGTCACGCTCACCCGTATGACCGGGGCGCAGTTCGCGCTCAACCCCGATCTCATCGAGCGCGTCGACTGCACCCCTGACACCGTCATCTCCCTCGTCGACGGCACCAAGTACATCGTGCTGGAGTCCCTCGACGAGGTCGTGGCCGCGGTGCGCGACTACCGGGCCCAGGTGATCGGCGCGGCGAGCGCCTTCGAGCGCTCCCCCGAGGACCTGACCCCCCGCAACCGGCTCAGCGCCGTGCCCGACGTCGACTCGGTGGCCGACGGCGGCGCCGAGGACGACGGTCCCGTGCGTCCGATCGCCCCCAGGAGCCTGTGATGGACCGCGCGACACCGATCGGCATCGGCCTGGCGCTGGTGGCGATCGTCGGGGCCAACATCATGGAGGGCGGCAACCCGATGTCGCTGATCCTGATCCCGCCGATGATCCTGGTCATCTTCGGCACGCTCGGTGCCGCGATCGCCGGCTGCACGATCGCGGACCTGAAGAGCTCGGTCGCCGCGCTCAAGACGGCAATGGGCTACAAGGCGACGCCGCCTGCAGACCTGGTCCCTGTGGTGGTGGACCTGGCCGACAAGGCGCGACGCGGTGGCCTGTTGACCCTCGAGGACGCCGTCGCCGACATGGACGACCAGTTCCTCAAGAAGGGCGTCAGCCTGGCGGTCGACGGCATCGACGCCGAGGAGATCCGCGAGATCCTGGAGGCCGAGGCTGCGGTCAAGAAGAAGAAGGCCAAGCAGGACGCGAAGTTCTACAACGACATGGGCGGCTATGCGCCGACCATCGGCATCATCGGCACCGTCATGGGCCTGGTGCACGTGCTGGAGAACCTCTCCGAGCCGGACAAGCTGGGTCACCTGATCGCGGGTGCCTTCGTGGCCACGCTCTGGGGGGTCATGACGTCCAACATCATGTGGCTGCCGATCGGCAGCCGGATCACCCGCATCGGCGACCTGGAGGCCGCCCGGATGGAGATCATCATCGAGGGCGTGCTGGCCGTCCAGTCGGGCTCCAACCCGCGCGTCGTGGCGCAGCGGCTCCAGTCGCTCCTCGCCGACTCCGGCTCCTCCGGCGAGGCCAAGGCGGCCTGAGATGTCCAAGAGGAAGAAGCACGAGGAGCACGAGGAGCACTCCAACCACGAGCGGTGGCTGGTGTCGTACGCCGACATGATGACCCTGCTGATGGTGCTGTTCATCGTGCTGTTCGCGATCAGCCAGGTCGACCAGAAGAAGTTCAACCAGCTGCGTGAGGGGATGGCGGCCGGCTTCGGCCAACAGCCCTCACCGTTCCAGGGCGACCGGTCGGTGCTCTCGGAAGCGGGCATCGCCCCGATGGCGCCGGTCGCGCCCGGCCAGGTCACGACCGAGGCCGAGCAGACCGGACTGGAGGGGGCTCAAGCAGTCTCGCAGGACGTGCAGGACGCGGCCGAGGAGAAGGCGAGCAAGCTGGCGGAGGCCGAGAAGGAGGTCGACCGGCTCGACAGCCTGCGCCGCAAGATCGACGCGGCGTTGCGCAAGGAGGGCCTGGCCAACGACGTCTCGATGCGCATCGACGAGCGTGGCCTGCGGATCAGCCTGGTCTCGCGACACATCGTGTTCCAGGCCAACCTGGCCGACCTCAGCCCCCGGGGTGAGCGGGTCCTCAAGGTGCTCGCACCGGTCATCGACGACCTGCCCAACCAGATCGAGGTGGCCGGTCACACCAACCAGGTGAAGGTCAAGCCGAAGTACTACCCCAGCGACTGGGAGCTCTCCGCCGCCCGCGCGGTGACGGTGCTGCGGCACCTCAAGGAGCGAGGCGGCGTGCCGGGTGACCACATGCTTGCGGCCGCCTACGGACACGAGCAGCCGCTCATCGACCCCAGCAAGCCGGGGTCACAGGAGCTGAACAAGCGGGTCGACATCCTCGTGCTGTCGACCGCACAGGACGACGTGCGCGCCCTCTTCGGCGAGGTGCTGCGCAACCGAATCGCGACGACGAGCTGAGGACTGGGACATGAGCACGACGACTATGGCGCCTGACGAGGCCGAGGCCCCCGAGAAGAAGAAGGGTGGCAAGAAGAAGCTGATGATCATCTTGGTGGTGCTGCTGCTCGGTGGCGGCGCGGCCTGGTGGTTCATGCTGCGCCCGGCCTCCGCCGAGGAGGAGGAGCCGGTGCCGGGCGAGGTGCACGCCCTCGAGGCGATCCAGATCAATCTCCAGGACAGCCACTACCTGCGCATCGGACTGGCACTCCAGGCGGTCGAGGGCGGCGGTCACGGCGACTTCGACGGCAGCAAGGCCCTCGACGCGACCATCGAGATCTTCTCCGGGGAGAGCCAGGAGCACCTGGCCGAGACCGAGTACCGCCTGAAGCTGAAGAAGAAGCTCGAGCACGAGCTCGAGGAGCTCTACCACGGCGACATCATGGAGGTGTACTTCACCGACTTCGTCACCCAGTAGCTCCCTCCGCCACGGTCCGCCGGGCGGCGTCGGTGGATCGCTCACCGAGCCGGCCGATGGGCAGATGGGGCAATTCCCTCATGTAGCACGGCCGGACGCCGATACGTCTGCCGTGAACACCGCCTCCCGCACCGTGCGCAGTCGTGTGCTGCCCACAGCCGGGCGGGTCCGACGCACGCCGGAGACGCTCGCTGCCTACGACTTCCGTCGTCCGCTCAAGCTGTCCCGCGAGCACCTGCGCACGCTGCAGCTGGCGTTCGAGACCTTCGGTCGCCAGACCGGCACCCTGATGACCTCGGCGCTGCGGTCGGTCTGCTTCATCGATCTCATCGAGGTCGAGCAGCAGACCTACAACGAGTACGTCGACACGCTCGACGAGCTGACCTACCTGACCGTCTTCAACGCCGAGCCGCTCCAGCAGCCGGGGGCGCTCGAGATGCCGCTCGCTGTCGTGATGACCCTGGTCGACAAGCTCCTCGGCGGTCCCGGCACCGGCGGCCAGCCGCAACGACAGCTGACCGAGCTCGAGACGGCTGTCGTCTCCGGACTCTACGAGCGCCTCGTCGCCGAGGTCCGCTACGCCTTCGCCTCCATCGTCACGCTCGAGCCCGTGGTCAAGGGCGTCGAGTACAACCCCCAGCTCGCCCAGCTGGCCGGATCCTCCGACGCCATGGTGGTGGCCAGGTTCCTGCTGCGCATGGGCGAGGTCGAGCACCCCGTCTCGGTGTGCCTGTCCTTCGCCGGGCTCCTCCCGTTCCTCTCCGCCGCCGACGGCAGCGACGTGGTCAGCGAGCGGGAGCGGCTCGAGCGTGAGCAGAGCTCGCACCACCTTGCGGCCGGCATGCAGCTGGTCCCGGTCGACGTCGCGGTCCGGTTCCGCAACACCGCCGCCGACCCGATGGAGCTCTCCGGACTGCAGGTCGGCGACGTGGTCAAGCTTCGTCACCCCGCCGCGGCTCCGCTCGACGTCGTCGCCGCCGACGTCGTCTTCGCCCATGCCAGCCCGGGCGCGCAAGGCCCCCGTCTCGCCGCACTCGTGGTGGCCCCACCCACTCAGGAGAACCGATGACCACGCCCACGACCGAGCTGCACCCCGCGACCGTCGAGCGCGTGGCCCAGGCTGCCGAGGCCGCCCTGGCCCTGGTGCCCGCGGCCGTTGCGCTCACCGGGGCCACCCCGGTGGACGCGGCTGCCCTCGATGCCTCGTCCTGGGCTGCGGGCGCGGTCGCCGACCTCAACGCGGGAGGCCCGGGGGCCCAGGTCGCGGTCCTGGTCGGACCTGAGCTGGTGGACGCCCTTGCTTCCGCCCCCGGCGGTGCGCTCGACCTCGGGGCCGCCCTGCAGCCGGCGTTGGACGCCGCTGCCGCCGCGCTCGGCTGCGCGGCCGGGGCCGCTCGGACCCTTGCCCCCGAAGACCTGGGCTCAGTGCTGAAGGCCGGCGACGTCGCGGTCCCCCTGGAGTCCGACGGTGTCCCCGCCGCGGTCGTGGTGGCGACGCTCGGCTCGAACGTGTCCGGCGCCGGTGCGCCGGTCGTGGCCGGCGTGACGGCAGCTCGCGGCGTGGAGCTCCTGCACGGCGTGGCCATGGAGGTCACGGTCGAGCTCGGCCGCACCCGCCTCTCCGTCCGCGATCTGCTCGCCCTGTCCCCTGGTGACGTCATCGAGCTCGACCGTGCCGCCGGCAGCCCCGCCGACCTGCTCGTGAACGGCCGGCTCATCGCGCGCGGCGAGGTCGTCGTGCTGGACGAGAACTTCGCGCTCCGGGTGACCGAGATCGTCGCCCAGTCGGCCGCGGTCTGACCTCGATGCTCGAACTCGCCCTGCGAGTGGGACTCTCCCTCGCCATCGTTCTGGGACTGTTCTGGGTCGTGGCCCGGACCAGCTCCCGGCGGATGTCCGGGAACCGGTCACTGCTGAAGGTGCGAGGTCGCCAGTCCCTGAGCCGTACGTCGAGCATCGCGATCGTCGAGGTCGGCAATCGCGTCCTGGTCGTGGGGGTGAGCGACGGCGGTGTCCGGCTGCTCACCGAGCTCGACCCCGGGGACGTGGACGACACGGTCAACGGCCAGGTGGTCCGTGCCGACGAGGACGAGGTCGAGAGCATCCGCCCGGTCCTCACGGTGGCGGGCAAGCGCCGCGCGACCCCCGCAGCAGCCACACCGGCCCTCGGCGGCTCGATCCTGGCACCGGACACGTGGAAGAGCGCGTGGGCCGCGGCGACGAGCAAGCCTCTCGCCGGGCACGCCGCCCGCAGCAGCCTCGGCGAACCGCTCCATGACTGAGTCCCCCCTGCGGCGCGCCCTCGGCGCTGCTGCCGTCCTCGCCTGCCTGGTCGGCGCCCAGCTGCTGCTCGGTGCGCCCGCCCAGGCCCTCGACCTGCCCGACCCGACGACCCCGGGTGAGACGGTCTCGATCCCCGCCCAGGACGCGATCGTCCCGGCCGCAGACCTCCAGCCCGTGCAGGAGATCACGCCGCTGTCAGAGGAGACGCCGCCCTCCACCGGTCGTCCTCCGTCCACGGCCGACGGGCTCCAAGGACCGCAAGGCCCGAACGGACCCAGCGTCGGCGACGCGGGCAACTCCGGCGACATCACCATCCAGCTCGAGGACATCACGTCCAAGCCCAGCACGCCGATCGTGGCGCTGCTCGGTCTCACGCTGCTCTCCCTGGCCCCCGCGATCCTGCTCACGTGCACCAGCTTCACCAAGATCCTCGTGGTGCTGGGCCTGACCCGCAACGCCCTCGGCCTGCAGCAGATCCCGCCCAACCAGGTGCTCGCCGGGCTCGCGCTCTTCCTGAGCATCTTCATCATGGGCCCGGTGCTGAGCGAGATGAACGAGACCGGCCTGCAGCCCTACCTGGACGGCAGCAAGACGCAGACCCAGGCCTTCGACGACGGCATCGCCCCGCTGCGCGGCTTCATGATCAAGCAGGCAGGGGACAAAGAGGTCGCCCTGCTCACGGAGGTCGCCGGCGAGGACAAGCCCGAGTCGGCCGAGGACGTCGCGATGACCACGCTGATCCCCGCCTTCGTGCTGAGCGAGCTCAAGCAGGCCTTCATCATCGGCTTCATGATCTTCATCCCCTTCCTGGTGATCGACATCGTCGTCTCCGCCGGGCTGATGTCACTCGGCATGATGATGATGCCGCCGGTGATGGTGTCGTTGCCGTTCAAGCTGCTCCTGTTCGTGCTCGTCGACGGCTGGGGAATGATCGTCCGGTCCCTCGTCCAGTCCTACGGCGGGGGTTGATCGCCATGACCGACTCCGCCGTCATCGAGATCGCCCTCCAGACGATGGTCGTGGCGCTGAAGCTCACTGCGCCGATCCTGATCCCCGCGCTGGTGATCGGATTCGTCATCTCCTTGATCCAGTCGATGACCCAGATCCAGGAGTTCACCCTTGCGTTCGTCCCGAAGCTCGTCGGCGTGGGCGTGTCCCTCCTGGTGTCGGGCAACTGGATGCTGCACACCCTGATCGCCTACACGCAGGACCTGTTCGTGCGCATCCCCGGCCTGTTGGGCTGACCCCGCCGTGGTCCTGACGCTCGATGGCGCCCCGCTGATCGCGTACGTGCTCGCCTCGATCCGGATCCTCGCCTGGCTCGTGATCGTGCCGCCGTTCTCGACCAAGGCCGTGCCGGTGGCCGCCAAGACCCTGCTCGCCTTCGGGCTCGCGCTGGCTGTGGCACCCCAGCTCGCCGAGGCGGACCCCGCACCGATGGACGAGATCACGATCGTGGTCACCGCGGTCCAGGAGGTCCTCATCGGCGCCACGATGGGCTTCGTCACCTACATGATCTTCGCCGCCATCCAGGCTGCCGGCGACCTGATCGACACGTTCGGTGGCTTCTCCCTGGCCTCAGCGTTCGACCCGCTCAACCAGACCTTCAACTCCGTCCACGGCAAGCTCTTCTCGATGCTGGCCACCATGCTGCTCTTCACCAGCAACGCCCATCTGCTGGTCATCGGTGGGTTGCTGAACACCTTCGAGGACCTGCCGGTCGGCACGATGTGGCACCCGGAGAACGCCACCGAGGTCGTCACGACCGCGTTCAGCGTGTTCTTCACCTCGGCCATCCAGATAGCGCTCCCGCTCATCGCGGTGCTCTTCATGGCTGACCTCGGGCTCGCCCTCCTGACCAAAGTGGCTCCGCAGCTCAACGCGATCGGCATCATGTTCCCCGCCAAGATCGGGCTGACTCTGCTCGTGGTCGGGATGTCGTTCGCGGTCCTCCCCGACGCTGTCGGTCGCCTGGTCGAGATGGTCTCCGACGCCACGAGAGCTCTGGGGGGGTGAGGACATGAGCGCAGGCGGTGGGTCCGAGGAGAAGTCCGAGAAGCCGACTCCCAAGAAGCTCAAGGACAGTCGCAAGGAAGGACAGGTCGCCCGGACGCCCGAGCTCGGAGCCTGGTCCGCCGTGCTGGCCGTCGCCATGTCCCTGCACTGGCTCGTCGGCCTGGGCATGGACCAGATCCAGTCGCTGATGGGGGAGACCCTGGTGGCCACCGAGCAGGCCACCGCCGAGCGAGCCGTCGCGCTGCTGGGCGAAGCCGGTCAGACGGCCCTGATCCTCACGGCCGGGTTCGGGGCCTTCATCATGGTGATCGCCGTCTTCGGTGCCATCGCCCAGGGCGGTCTGTTCTTCGCGCCCAAGGCGATCAAGCCCAAGTGGTCGCGGCTCAACCCGCTCAAGGGCGCCAAGCGTCTCTTCGGGCCGCACGCCCTCTGGGAGGGCGCCAAGATGCTGCTCAAGAGCGCGATGGTCGCGGTGTTCGTCTATCGGGCGATCCAGGAGCTGATGCCGATGCTCGGGGGCATGGTGCCGCTCTCGGTCGCGCTCGAGGTCGCCGCCGACGCGGCGACCGGACTGATGCGCGACGTCGCCGTGGCCGGCCTCGTCGCCGCCGTCGGCGACTACGCGATGGCTCGTCGGCGCACCGGCAAGGAGGTGCGGATGACCAAGAAGGAGGTGCGTGACGAGCACAAGAACTCCGACGGTGACCCGATGCTCAAGGGCGCCATCCGGTCGCGCCAGCTCGCCGCCTCCCGCAACCGGATGATGGCCGACGTCCCCGAGGCGGACGTCGTGCTCGTGAACCCCACGCACGTCGCCGTCGCCCTTCGCTACGACCCCACCAAGGGAACGCCGCGGGTCGTCGCCAAGGGAGCCGGGGTGATCGCCACCAAGATCAGGGAGCTCGCCGACGAGAGCAAGGTCTCGATGGTCGAGGACGTCCCGCTCGCCCGGGCGCTCTACGCAAGCTGCGAGGTGGGCCAGGAGATCCCGCCCGAGCTCTACCACGCGGTGGCACAGGTGCTCGCGTTCGTCCTCAGCCGCAAGGCAGTCGGCGCTCCGGCAGGGCGTTACCGGACCCCCCGCGACCCCGCTCCGCTGCCCGACGTGCCCAAGCACCGCCGGCGGGTGTCGACCGCCGCAGGTGCGAAGGCCTGATTTCCTCAGGTCGGGCATCCCTCGTGCCGATACCTCCCCTGCCAGGACGGCGGCTGTAACGCGCGCACCACGGATGGTGCTGTTCCGGGTGGTCGAGAGACCACCACGACAACACATCCAACCGATGAGGTCCCGTGGCCCAGAGTCAGGCTCGACACCAGGCATCACCGCCGCCCCAGCGGCGGATGGCGCAGATCGGTGTCCCCGTCGCGGTGGTCGCGATCGTGGTCATGCTCGTCGTCCCGTTGCCGCCGGTCCTGCTCGACGTGCTGATCGCCTTCAACATCAGCGGTGCCCTGCTGATCCTGCTCACCGCGATGTTCGTGCACAAGCCCCTCGACTTCTCCTCCTTCCCGGCTCTCATCCTGGTCGCGACGCTCTTCCGCCTCGCTCTCAACGTCAGCGCCACCCGGCTGGTGCTCCTCGACGGCTACGCCGGCAAGGTGATCGACACCTTCGGTCACTTCGTCATCGGCGGTTCGCTCATCGTCGGCATGATCGTGTTCTTCATCCTCGTGATCATCCAGTTCGTGGTCGTCACCAACGGTGCCGGCCGGGTCGCCGAGGTCGGGGCGCGCTTCACGCTCGACGCGATGCCCGGCAAGCAGATGGCGATCGACGCCGATCTCAACTCCGGCCTGATCACGGAGGACCAGGCGAGGGCACGCCGCGCCGAGGTCTCCGGCGAGGCCGACTTCTACGGTGCGATGGACGGAGCGTCGAAGTTCGTCAAGGGCGACGCGATCGCGGCGATCATCATCACGGTGGTCAACCTCGTCGGCGGCTTCACCATCGGCATCGTCCAGCTCGACATGTCCTTCAGCGACGCCGTCTCGACCTACTCGCTGCTGACCATCGGTGACGGTCTGGTCTCCCAGATCCCGGCGCTGCTGCTCTCGGTCGCGACCGGCATCATCGTGACCCGCGCCGCCGGTGACGCCGACATGGGCTCGGACCTCATCGGTCAGCTCTCACGCCAGCAGCAGCCGCTCCGCATCGCCGGCTTCGCCGCCCTCGGCCTCTGCCTCATCCCCGGCATCCCCAAGCTTCCCTTCCTGATCGCCGGCGGCACGTTGGTGCTGATGTCGACGAGGGTCTCCTCGGAGAAGGAGAACGCCGAGGCGGCCATCGCGTTCGATGCCGCCGAGGAGGCGGCCTCCGGACCCGCTCCGGACTCGATGGAGGCGCTGCTCGACGAGATCCGCGTCGACCCACTGGAGCTGGAGCTCTCCGGCGACATCATCGACCTCGTCGACGCGTCCTCCGGGGGAGACCTGCTCGACCGGGTCAAGGCGCTGCGTCGCAAGGTGGCCGCCGACCTCGGCGTGGTCGTCCCGCCGGTGCGCACCCGCGACAACCTCAACCTCCCGATGGGCACCTACGCGATCCGCCTCTTCGGGGTCGAGGTCGCCCGCGGCGAGGCCCCGCCAGGCACTGTCCTCGCGATCGGCGACGGTCTCGAGGGACTCCCCGGCCGCCGCACGCAGGAGCCCGTCTTCGGACTCGCAGCCGTGTGGGTGCCCGCCGAGCTGCGCAGCCAGGCAGAGCTGGCCGGTGCGACGGTCGTGGACCGTTCGTCGGTGCTCACCACCCACCTCGCTGAGATCGTCCGCGGCTACGCCTCCCGCCTCCTCGGTCGCGAGGACGTCAAGATGCTCACCGACGTGGTGCGACGCATGCACCCGGCCGTGGTCGAGGAGCTCACGCCCGCGCAGCTGTCCCTCGGAGAGATCCACCGGGTGCTGCAGGTCCTGCTCGAGGAGCAGGTCTCGGTGCGCGACCTCGCCCGCATCTTCGAGGCGCTCTCGCTGCGGGCCCGGATCGCCAAGGACATCGACGGCCTCGTCGAGGCTGCCCGCGAGACGCTCGGCCCCGCCGTCGTCGCGCCGTACGTCCAGGACGGCAGCATCAACGTGATCAGCTTCGACCCCATGCTCGAGCAGCGCCTCCTCGAGGGCCTGCGCGTCGCCGACGCGGGCGGCTTCCTGGCCCTCGACGCCGACCTCACCCAGGCGCTGCTCACGCAGCTCGCGCAGATCGGGGCGACCGCCGAGGACCAGAACCTCTCCCCGGTCCTGGTCTGTGCCCCGCAGATCCGCGCCGCCGTACGGCGGATGGTGGCGCCCTCGATCAACCGCCTCCCGGTGCTGTCCTACGGCGAGCTGACCGGCCCGATCCAGATCAGGTCCGTCGGAGTCGTCGACGGTCAAGCACCCGCTCCAGCCCCGACGCCGGTCGCTCTGTGAGCCGACCGTCCGACCCGTCCGTGTCCCGCCCGAGCAGAGGAGTCCCTCAGTGAGCCCGTTTTCCGCACCCGTCCTGGTCGGAGCCGCGTTGGTCGAGCTCTCCAGCCCTCTGGAACGTCCTGCAGGGCACGACATCGCCCGAGGTCGCCTTGACCCGCTACCTGATCAGCGTGGTGCTCTGCTGGATGGCGCTGGCGGTCGTGGCCTTCATGGTCGGTCCGTTGCCGGCGCCGACGGCGAAGGCGCCAGACCAGCTGCCTGCCGGCGCCGAGGCCCCCACGGAGCAGATTCCTGCCGCCTGACCGCCCTCACAGGTGGGGCGGCTCCACCAGCACCGGGGCGCGACGCGCCGACTGGGCGAGCACGATGCCGACCACCACCGCGACGCCGCCGATCAGCGCGACGGTGCCGAGCGTCTCGAAGAACCACCACCAGCCCAGCGCACTGACCCCCACGGGCTCGAGCATCGCGATCATCGTCACGGTCGTGGCACGCAGGTGTCGCAGCGCCAGCAGCTCGACGCCGAACGGCACCAAGGTGCCCAGCCCGACCACCCAGGCCAGCAGCACCCACACCGGCGCGGACCAGTCGTCGAGCCGCCCCAGCAACGGCGCCGGCTCGCCGAGCAGGCTGGCGTCGAAGTCCGTGATGGGTGAGACCACGTTCATCGCGACGGCCGCCACGAGGAACGCCCACAGGATCACTCTCATCGGGTCGAGCAGCGCGACCCCGTGCTCGCCGATCAAGAAGTAGGCCGCGAAGCAGACGGCCGCACCGAGTCCGGCGGCGATCCCGACGGCGTCGAAGGCCAGGCCCTGCCAGATGCCGGTGGCTGCCGCCAGCCCGACCATGGCCAGCGCCAGCCCGACCCACATCCGGCCGCGGACGTGCTCCTTCTGCACCACCCGTGCCCAGATGGCGACCAGGATCGGGGCCTGGTACTCCAGCAGCAGGGCCATCCCGACCGGCAGCCGGTCGATCGCCACGAAGTAGGTCCACTGCAGCGCGGCCACGCCGACCAGGCCGTGCGCGACCAGCAGCACGGCGAGCCGGCCGCGCGGTGGTCGCAGTGCACTGCGCCGGAAGAGCGCGGCGATCAGCAGCAGGATCGCCGCCGTTCCGGTCACCCGGATCGTGGTCAGCGCGACCGGGTCGACGCCCGCCCGCAGGGCGACCCGCGATACCCCCGCATTGACGATGAAGAGGGTCGCTCCGAGCACGACGAGGCCCAGGCCGAACGAGGGGTTGCGGTGCGACACCGCCACAGCGTAAGGCCTCTCAGGCCTTGACGCTCCTGTCGTCTCAGCCTCGACCGGCGGGGTGGCTCGATCAGCCGAGGGGGGCGAACGTGGGGGTGACGGTGAGCAGGACGTCGTTCCCGGCGGGTTCGCCGATCGACACCCGCGCGCCCTCGCCGGCGAAGGGGCGCACCATGACCCCGGCGGCCTCTGCGGCGGCCGCGAACTCGACTGTCCTGTCACCGAGCGGGAGCCAGACGAAGTTCCCCTGCGCGTCCGGCAGGTCGAAGCCCTGGTCGCGCAGAGCCGCGACGACCCGGCCTCTCTCGGCGACGATCCCTTCGACGCGGTCGAGCAGCTCCTCCTCGTGCTCGAGCGACGCGAGAGCGGCCGCCTGCGCGATCGAGGAGACGCCGAAGGGCAGGGCGCAGGCCCGTACGGCGGCCGCGATCGGCTCGGGGGCGACGACGTACCCGGCTCGGAACCCGGCCAGACCATAGGCCTTGGCGAAGGTGCGCATCACCGCGACGTTGGGGCGATCGGCATAGAGGTCGACCGCGTCGAACGGGTCGCCCCACGTGCCCGGACGGACGAACTCCCGGTAGGCCTCGTCGACGACCACCACCACCCGCGGCGGGACCCTCGCCAGGAAGGCCTCGAGCTCGGCCCGGGTCACGGCAGGTCCCGTCGGGTTGTTGGGCGTGCAGATGATCACCACCTTGGTGCGGTCGGTCACCGCGGCCGCCATGGCGTCGAGGTCGTGACGGCCCGCTGAGCCGAGCGGAACCCGCACGGACGTCGCTCCGGTGACCGCCACCGCGATCGGGTAGGCCTCGAAGGAGCGCCAGGCGTAGACGACCTCGTCGCCGCTCTCGCAGAAGGCCTGCAGCAGGTGGTAGAGCACGGCCACCGACCCGGTGCCCGCGGCGAGGTGGCCGGTCGGCACGCCGAGGCGCTCGCTGAGGGCGGCGTACAGGGCGGTGCATCCCATGTCCGGGTAGCGGTTCATCGACTCCGCCGCGGCGACAGCGGCTTGCAGCACCTCCGGCAGCGGAGGGTTGGGGTTCTCGTTGGACGAGAGCTTGTAGGTCGTCACGCCGGGGCGGGCGGCCGGTGGCTTCCCCGGGACGTAGGCGGGAATGTTCGCGATGGCCGCGCGCACCTGCGGAGCCGACGGGTCGGGGGACGTCATGGCGGTCACCCTAGCCGTCGCCCCGGCCGCGCCCGGACGAAAACCAGTTGGGAACCGTCAGGAGCACCGAGTATTCTGCGTCTTACACCCGTTCGCCCGCTCGTCCCAGCGTGCGACGGGCCTGACGAGGGGATCCCGCACCGCAGATGACTGACGCCGTGACCATGACCGGGCCGAACGACCACCCTCCCGCCAGCGTCCGCTCGTTGTGGCGACTCCGTGGCTACCTGCGCCCGCACGTCGCCTCGCTCGCGGTCATGCTCGGCACCGCACTGGTGGGCGTGGGGCTCTCGATCGCGATCCCACTCGTGACCAAGGCGATGATCGACGGCCCGATCACCGACAAGGTGATCGGACCGGTGCTTCCGCTGGGTCTGCTCGCCCTCGGGCTCGGGGTGGTCGAGGCGGCCCTGATCTTCTGGCGCCGGTGGGTGCAGTCGACGACGGTGCTCAGCGTCGAGACGGCCATGCGGCACGACCTCTACGTCCGGCTCCAGCAGCTGCCGATGGCCTTCCACGGTCAGTGGCAGTCCGGACAGCTCCTCTCCCGCGTCACGACCGACCTGAGCAGCATCCGCCGGTTCTTCGGGTTCGGCATGCTCTTCCTGGTCATCAACGTGGTCCAGCTCGTCACCGTGACCGTGGTGCTGCTCAACATGTACTGGCCGCTCGGCCTCGTCGTCGCGGTCACCGCCGTCCCGATCGTGGCGCTCTCCAACCGGTTCGAGCGCCGCTACGTCGTCATCTCCCGTCAGGTCCAAGACGAGCAGGGTGACCTCGCCACGCTGGCCGAGGAGGGTGCCGTCGGCATCCGGGTGATCCGCTCGTTCGGCCGCAGCCAGCACGTCTCCGAGCACTACGAGGAAGCAGCGCAGAAGCTCTACGGCACCTCGATGGACAAGGTCCGGCTGTCCGCGAAGTTCTGGACGTTCCTCGAGGTCATCCCCAACATCGCCGTCGTCGTGGTGCTCCTGCTCGGCGCCATCGGGGTGGGGCGAGGCGACCTGACCCCGGGGACGCTGGTCGCCTTCATCACCTTGATGCTCTCGCTGGTGTGGCCGATCGCGGCCCTGGGCTACATCCTCGCGATGGCTCAGGAGGCGATGACCGCTGGTGCCCGCATCAACGAGATCTTCGACACCGCGCCGTCGATCGTCTCCGGCACCCGCACGCTCGAGGAACCTCGCGGCCACCTCCGCCTGGAGGGCGTCGGCTTCGCCTTCCCCGACGAGCCGGGGATGCCGGTGCTGCACGACGTCGACCTCGACGTGGCCCCCGGTGAGACCGTGGCGATCGTCGGGGCGACCGGCTCGGGCAAGACCACGCTGACCGCGCTCGTGCCGCGGCTCTACGACGTCACCGCAGGCAGGGTCACGATCGACGGCGTCGACGTGCGCGACCTCGACCTGGCCGGCCTTCGCTCGGTGGTCGCCACCGCGTTCGAGGAGCCCACCTTGTTCTCCATGAGCGCTCGGGAGAACCTCACGCTCGGCCGGGCCGACGCGACCGAGGACGACGTGCTGGAGGCCATCGAGGTCGCCCAAGCCGGGTTCGTGCACGACCTGCCCTGGGGTCTCGACACCCGCATCGGCGAGCAGGGCATGTCGCTGTCGGGTGGCCAGCGTCAGCGCCTCGCCCTCGCCCGGGCCGTGCTCGCGCGGCCGAAGGTGCTGGTGCTCGACGACACCTTGTCCGCCCTCGACGTGCACACGGAGAAGCTGGTCGAGGATGCGCTGCGCCGTGTCCTGGCCGACGCCACCGGCATCGTCGTGGCCCACCGTGCGTCCACGGTGCTGCTCGCCGACAAGGTCGCGCTGCTCCAGGACGGCACCATCACCCACGTCGGTCGGCACAGCGACCTGCTCGCCGAGGTGCCGGCGTACCGCGAGCTGCTCGCCGCCGATGCCCAGACCGACGCCGAGCTCGAGGAGGTGTCGGCATGAGCACCACCTCGACACAGCCGGACGACGCGGCCACGGCCGAGACCGCCAGGGACAGGCACTGGCGCGGCGTCGCCGCCGACGGTCAGGAGGTCAGTGCGGAGGTGTCCGGGCTGCTGCTCGCCCGGTCGCGCCGCCTCCTGGGCGAGCTCCTGCGTCCGCACAAGAAGGTGTTGTGGGTCGTCGTCGCGATCGTCCTCGTCGAGAACGCCTCCAGGCTGTCGATCCCCTACCTGGTCAAGGAGGGCATCGACCGGGGAATCCCGCCGATCCGGGAGTCCGACGACACCAGCGTCTTGTTCACCATCGTGGGCATCGCCCTGTTCGCCACGATCCTCCAGGCCCTCACCCGCCGCACCTTCTTGGTGCTCTCCGGGCGGATCGGGCAGGACATGCTCTTCGAGATCCGGCGGCGCGTCTTCCGGCACTTCCAGAAGCTCAGCCCTGCTTTCCACGACGACTACACCTCCGGTCGCGTGATCTCGCGGCAGACCTCCGACGTGGACGCGATCTACGAGCTGCTCGAGACCGGGTTCGACGGGCTCGTCAACGCCGTCCTGACCCTCGCCGGGACCGCGATCCTGCTGCTGGTGCTCGACGCCAAGCTCGCCCTCGTCGCCCTGGTCAGCTTCCCGTTCCTGACCTTGCTGACCAACTGGTTCCGCAAGGAGTCGGCCAGCACCTACCGGGTCACCCGGGAGAAGGTCGCACTGGTGATCGTGCACTTCGTGGAGTCCATGCTGGGCATCCGCGCCGTGCAGGCCTTCCGACGCGAGCCGCGCAACACCGAGATCTTCGACGACGTCAACGACCAGTACCGCGCCGCCAACCTGCGGGCCTTCCGTCTGGTCGCATGGTTCATGCCCGGCATCAAGCTGATCGGCAACATCACCATCGCGATCACGCTGCTCTACGGCGCCTACCTCGCCTTCGACGACGAGGTCACGGTCGGCGTCCTCGCGGCGTTCCTGCTCTACCTGCGGCAGTTCTTCGAGCCCATGCAGGAGATCTCGCAGTTCTACAACACCTTCCAGTCCGCCAGTGCCGCGCTGGAGAAGCTCTCCGGCGTGCTCGAGGAGGAGCCGTCCGTCCCCGAGCCCGCCAGGCCGGTGCCGCTCGAGCACGTGCGCGGCGACGTCCGGTTCGAGGGTGTCCGGTTCGAGTACGTCCCCGGCGTGCCGGTGCTGCCGGACCTCGACCTGGAGGTCCCGGCCGGACAGACGCTGGCACTCGTGGGCACGACGGGCGCCGGCAAGACCACGATCGCCAAGCTGCTCTCGCGGTTCTACGACCCGGTCGCCGGCCGGGTCAGCCTGGACGGTGTCGGCCTGCGTGAGCTGGACGAGACGACCCTGCGCCGGTCGGTGGTGATGGTCACCCAGGAGAACTACATGTTCAACGGGACCGTCGCCGACAACATCCGTTTCGGGCGGCCGGACGCCAGCGACGACGAGGTGGTCGCGGCGGCGACCGCCATCGGCGCGCACGAGTTCATCTCCCGGCTCCCGCACGGCTACGCCACCGATGTCGCCAACAAGGGTGGCCGGCTCTCTGCCGGCCAGCGCCAGCTGGTCGCGTTCGCCCGCGCCTTCCTCGCCGACCCCGACGTGCTGATCCTGGACGAGGCGACCAGCTCACTCGATGTGCCCTCCGAACGCCTGGTGCAGCGAGCCCTGCGCACGATCCTCGCCGACCGGACCGCGGTGATCATCGCCCACCGACTCTCGACCGTCGAGATCGCCGACCGGGTGTTGGTGCTCGAGCACGGCCGGATCGTCGAGGACGGGACGCCGGCCGACCTGATCGCCGCCGGCACCGGCCGCGCCGACGGGGAGCAGGGACGCTTCGCTGCGCTCCACGAGGCCTGGATCGACTCCCTGGTCTGACAGGGACGGGGCCGATTCTTGACTCATTCCAGAAAAAGCACGAGACTCGTGGGCGTGCCCACCCCCACCGAGTTCGAGCCCACGCTGCGTGCGGTCGGCCTGCGGGTGACCCGTCCGCGGCTGGCGGTGCTGGGGGCGGTCCGGGACCAACCGCACGCGGACACGGACTCGATCATCCGCGCCGTCCGCGCCGACCTCGGCGAGGTCTCCCACCAGGCGGTGTACGACGTGCTGCGCGCGCTCACCACCGCCGGGCTCCTGCGACGCATCCAGCCCTCGGGCTCGGTGGCTCGCTACGAGGCACGCATCGCCGACAACCACCACCACCTCGTGTGCCGCTCGTGCGGCGCGATCGTCGACGTGGAGTGCGCCGTACCGGAGCGGCCCTGCCTGACCGTGTCCGAGAGCCACGGCTTCACGATCGACGAGGCCGAGGTCGTCTTCTGGGGCGTGTGCCCCGACTGCTCCACCGACAACCCCTGACCCAGCAACCCGTCCCTGGAAGGAATGCCATGCCTGAGCACCACGATGCCGTCGTCGGCGAGATGAACGAGGAAGCCGGCGAGCCTGCCGCCAGCCGGTGCCCGGTCGTCCACGACCGTGCGCCGCACCCGACCCAGGGCGGGGACAACCAAGGCTGGTGGCCGGAGCGGCTGAACCTGAAGATCCTCGCCAAGAACCCCGCCGTCTCGAACCCTCTGGGGGAGGCCTTCGACTATGCGGCTGCCTTCAACGAGCTCGACCTCGCCGCCGTCAAGCAGGACATCTCGGAGGTGCTGACCACCTCCCAGGACTGGTGGCCGGCCGACTTCGGCCATTACGGCCCCTTCATGATCCGGATGGCCTGGCACAGTGCGGGCACCTACCGGATCAAGGACGGGCGTGGAGGCGCCGGCGCGGGGCAGCAGCGTTTCGCCCCGCTCAACAGCTGGCCGGACAACGGCAACCTCGACAAGGCCCGCCGGCTGCTGTGGCCGGTGAAGAAGAAGTACGGCAGCAACCTCTCCTGGGCCGACCTGATCGTGCTCACCGGCAACGTGGCCCTGGAGTCGATGGGCTTCAAGACCTTCGGTTTCGCCGGGGGGCGTGCCGACGTGTGGGAGCCGGACGAGGACGTCTACTGGGGCCCGGAGACCGAGTGGCTCGGCGACGAGCGCTACACCGGTGACCGCGACCTGGAGAACCCCCTCGCCGCGGTCCAGATGGGGCTCATCTACGTCAACCCCGAGGGCCCCAACGGCAACCCGGACCCGATCGCCTCTGCCCGCGACATCCGCGAGACGTTCGCCCGGATGGCGATGAACGACGAGGAGACGGTCGCCCTGATCGCCGGCGGCCACACCTTCGGCAAGACCCACGGCGCGGCGGACCCCGACGAGTACGTCGGCCCCGAGCCCGAAGCTGCTCCGCTGGAGGAGATGGGTCTGGGCTGGAAGAACTCCTACGGCTCCGGGAAGGGCGCGGACGCGATCACCAGCGGCCTCGAGGTCACCTGGACCACGACGCCGACGCAGTGGAGCAACGGCTTCTTCGACAACCTGTTCGGCTTCGAGTGGGAGCTCACCTCGAGCCCGGCCGGTGCCCACCAGTGGCAGCCCAAGGACGGCGGCGGCGCCGGCACCGTCCCGGCCCCCGACCAGGCCGGCGCGATGCGCACCCCGACGATGCTGACCACCGACCTGGCGCTCCGGTTCGACCCGATCTACGGTCCGATCTCGAAGCGCTTCCACGAGAACCCGGAGGAGTTCGCGGACGCGTTCGCCCGCGCCTGGTTCAAGCTGACCCACCGCGACATGGGCCCGATCCAGCGCTACCTCGGGCCGGAGGTGCCCTCGGAGACGCTGCTGTGGCAGGACCCGGTCCCGGCGCCCACCCACGACCCGATCGGCGCCGACGACATCGCCGCGCTCAAGCGGCAGGTGCTGGCCTCTGGCTTGTCCGTCGCGCAGCTGGTCTCCACCGCGTGGGCATCCGCCTCGACGTTCCGCGGCAGCGACAAGCGTGGCGGCGCCAACGGTGCCCGTCTGCGCCTCGAGCCGCAGAGCGGCTGGGCGGTCAACGACCCCGACGCGCTCGCGACGGTGCTCGGCACCCTCGAATCGGTCGCGGAGTCGTTCAACGCCGACGGGTCGCAGGTCTCCCTCGCCGACCTGATCGTGCTGGCCGGCTGTGCCGGAGTCGAGCAGGCTGCTCGCAACGCAGGCGTCGAGATCGAGGTGCCCTTCACCCCGGGGCGCACGGACGCCTCCCAGGAAGAGACCGACGTGGAGTCGTTCGCCGCCCTGGAGCCTGCCGTCGACGGGTTCCGCAACTACCTCGGCAAGGGTCAGCGGCTGCCCGCGGAGTACCTCCTGCTCGACCGGGCCAACCTGCTGACCCTCAGCGCACCCGAGATGACCGTGCTCGTGGGCGGTCTGCGGGTGCTGGGGGCCAACACCGGACAGTCCACGCTCGGCGTCCTCACCGACACGCCGGGGTCGCTGACGAACGACTTCTTCGTCAACCTGCTCAGCCTCGACACCACGTGGCGCGCCACCGACGACTCCCAGGAGACGTTCGAGGCGCTCGACGCGCAGGGCAACGTGACCTGGACGGGCAGCCGCGTCGACCTCGTCTTCGGATCCAACTCCGAGCTGCGTGCCCTGGCCGAGGTCTACGCCAGCGACGACGCCCGGGAGAAGTTCGTGCGTGACTTCGTCGGGGCCTGGGACAAGGTGATGAACCTCGACCGCTTCGACGTGGCCTGATCCAGCCCTCCGATATCGGTAGGCGGCGCGCGGCACAACCGCCCCGCAACGCCTACCGGTATCGGTGTGTCAGCGGCGTCGGAGCCAGCGCACCTGGTACTCCCCGAGGGTGATCCGGCTGTCGGCCTCCTCGCCGGTGACCAGGTCGCGCACGCTGCCCCAGTGCATCGGCAGCGCGGTCTCGACGACCTCGTGGGAGACGTTGGCGAGCACCAGCAGGTCCCCGCGGGCGCTCGATCGCAGCAGCGTGAACACCCGGGAGTCATCGCTCCACAGCGCCAGCGCTGCCGCCTGCGCGTGCAGCGCGGGTGTCTCTGCGCGCAGGCGGACCAGCGACTGGAGCTCCTGGTAGATCCGCGCCTCGATGGTGGCGGGGTCCGTGCGCCGCCCGGCGGCGGCCCAGTCCATCCGGGGGCGGTGCAGCCACCTGTTGTCGGCGGCGAGCTCGGGGTCCTCGGCGTACGCCGGATCGTTGCGCTGCCCGATCTCGTCGCCCATGTAGACCAGCGGGATGCCCCCGAATGTCAGGATCAGGTGGTGCAGCAACATGATGCGCCGCACCGCGAGCGCGGCCAGCTCGTCGTCGTCCCTCTCGAGGGCCAGCTCCAGGCCCGCCAGCGACGCCAGTGACCCGCTGATCCGCCGGTCCCCGGTCTGGGGATTGGCCTGGAACACCGCCCCCCGCGCGAAGGAGTCGGGGAACGCGCCGGAGTAGAAGTCGGAGAGGAACGACCGGTGGTCGAAGCCGGCCAGCCCGACCGCCCCGGCGTTCTCGTCGGTCACTGCCCAGCCGATGTCGTCGTGCAGCCGGGCGTAGGTGAGCCACGCCGCCGACGGCGGGATCGGCGGCATCGCCCGGAGGGTGTGGGTGAGCAGGGTCGCGTTGCGCTCCGCGAGCGCGCTCCACAGGCTCACCATCAGGACGTTGTGGTAGGCCAGCTCGCACTCCTTGCCGGCCCCCTCCCCCTGGCCGAGGTAGCCGATCAGGTCGTCGGGCGCGACGATCGCCTCGGCGAGCAGGATCACTCCCGGCGCGACGATCCGGGTCAGAGCACGCCAGGCCTGGAGGATCAGGTGCACCTCGGGCTGGTTCTGGCAGTTGGTGCCCAGCCGCTTCCACATGAACGCCACCGCGTCCAGGCGCAGCACCTCCACGCCGAGGTTGGCCAGGTGACAGATGACCGCGAACATCTCCGCGAAGACGTCGGGGTTGGCGTAGTCGAGGTCCCACTGGTAGTCGTTGAACGTCGTCCAGACCCATCGAGCGCACTCGTCGTTCCAGGTGAAGTTGCCGGGCGCGAAGTCGGGGAAGACCTCCGGGAGCGTCGCCTCCCACCTGTCGGGCTGGGTCCTGTCGGGATAGGTGCGGAAGTAGGCGAGGTACGTCGGGTCGCCACCGCGTGCCTTCGCGGCCCACTCGTGCTCGCGGGCGGTGTGGTTGCAGACCAGGTCGAGCGCCAGGCTGATCCCGCGCTCGCGCAGGGCGTCCGCAGCCGCGCGGAGGTCGTCGATGGTCCCGAGGCGCTCGTCGACTGCGCGGTAGTCGGCCACGGCGTACCCGCCGTCGTTGGGCCCGGGACGTGGCTTGAACAGCGGCATCAGGTGCAAGAGCGTGACGCCGAGGTCGCGCAGGTAGTCGATCCGTGGCGGCAGGTCGCGCAGGGTGCCGGCGAACCGGTCGGTGTAGCAGACGTAGCCGAGCATGTCGCTGCGCTGGAACCAGTCGGGCGCCATCAGCCGGCGCTCGTCGAGCGCGCGCAGCTCCCCGGGTCGCTCGGCGTGGGCTGCCTCGACCTGGGCACGCAGCCGGGCGAGGAGGGCGTCGAAGTCGGGCCGGTCGCCGTACAACCCTCGCAGCGGGCGGACGACGTCGGGCCACACCGCATCGATCCGGGCCGCGAGGCTTGCGTCGCTCATGGGCTCACCGTAACGACGCCCGGCTCAAGCGGGCGAGGCCTGCGCGTCCTTCTCAGCTGCTTCCTTCAGGCGCACCAGCGTCCCCTCGATGCCCCGGCGGTTGCGGCCGGGGAAGCCGGCCACCTCGATGGCCCTGCTCCACAGCTTGTTGTAGCGGGAGTAGTCGAAGGTCTCGGTGACGCGGGTCCCGTCGCCGGTGGGCTCGAGCTCGTAGCGCCAGCGGTGGCCGCCGAAGTGCCGCCAGGCGATGCGCCGGGCCGGTTCGTACTCGACGACCTTGTTGGTGATCTTGTAGGGCAGCCCGAACAGCTTCATCGACACGTGGAAGGTGTCGCCCTTCGTCACGTGGTCGGGCCCCTCGATGAGGTTCCGCACCGAGCCGGATCCGTCGATGCGCGCGTGCTGGTGAGGGTTGGACACGATGGCGAAGACGACCTCCGGGGGCGCGTCGATCGTGGTGGTCGCAGAGATCAGCTTGTCGCTCATCACTCCAAGTTACCCGCCAGTCACCAGCTCCTGACCGGGGGAGAGGACTTCCCTCGGGGCGTCGGCCTCGATTTCCCGCCACCCGGGGGGGACCGGTACCTTATGAGCACGAGCGACCGGTGTGTCACCGGTCACAGCGACGGCCCGATCACGGCCACGTCGCCGTCAGGTCCGGCGCACCACCCCCGCGCCGGCCCGAAGGCGCGCGGTCCGAGTCGTCAGCTCCCAGGAGCCGGCTTCCGGAGACCCCGTGAGGCCGACGAGACGAAGGAGTGCAGGTGAGCCATTCAAAGGCGGAAGGCCATCCGGGCGGCGAGTTCGGCCCGGGCCTCGGTGAGGTCTTCGGACCCCGACAGGCCGACGGCGGCCCCGAGCTGGTGCAGCTCCTGACCCCTGAGGGCGAGCGGGTCGAGCACCCCGAGTTCTCCTTCGGCGAGGGCCTCTCGGCGGCCGACGAGGCCGAGCTGATCAAGGGCTTCTACCGAGACATGGTGCTCACCCGACGCATCGACACCGAGGCCACCGCGCTGCAGCGGCACGGCGAGCTCGGCATCTGGGCCCAGCTGCTCGGCCAGGAGGCGGCGCAGATCGGCTCCGGTCGCGCACTGCGCACCCAGGACTTCGTCTTCCCGACCTACCGCGAGCACGGTGTCGCCTACACGCGCGGCGTCGACCCGCTGCGGCTGCTCGGGCTCTTCCGCGGCGTCGACCAGGGCGGCTGGGACCCCAACGACGGCAACTTCGGGCTCTACACGATCGTGATCGGGGCGCAGACCCTGCACGCCACCGGCTACGCCATGGGCCTCCAGCGCGACGGCGTCGTCGGCACCGGTGACGCCGAGCGGGACGCCGCTGTCGTGGCCTACTTCGGCGACGGCGCCAGCAGCCAGGGTGACGTCAACGAGGCCTTCATCTTCGCGGCCTCCTACAACGCTCCGGTGGTCTTCTTCTGCCAGAACAACCAGTGGGCGATCTCCGAGCCGATCGAGCGGCAGAGCCGGATCCCGCTCTACCAGCGCGCGCTGGGCTTCGGCTTCCCCGGCGTCCGCGTCGACGGCAACGACGTGCTGGCGACGTACGCCGTCAGCCAGGCGGCCCTGCAGCGGGCCCGTGACGGGCAGGGCCCCACCTTCGTGGAGGCCTACACCTACCGGATGGGTGCCCACACCACGACCGACGACCCCACCCGCTACCGGCTCTCCGACGACCTCGAGCGCTGGAAGCTGAAGGACCCGATCCAGCGCGTCAAGGTCTACCTGACCCGCAACGGCCTCGTCGACCAGGACTTCTTCGACGAGCTCGACCAGGAGGCGGAGGCGCTCGGCGCCCACCTGCGCGAGGGCTGCAAGGCGCTGCCCGAACCGCGGATCCTCGACGTCTTCGACCAGGTCTTCGCCGAGAACACCGCCGAGCTCGAGGCGCAGCGCGACGGCTACGCGGCCTACCTCGACAGCTTCGACACCACGGCAGGAGCCCACTGATGGCGACCACGACCACGACCGGCTCGACCCGGCGGATCACCCTGGCCAAAGGTCTCAACGCCGGCCTGCGCAAGGCCATGGAGGACGACTCCAAGGTCCTCCTCATGGGCGAGGACGTCGGCAAGCTCG
The DNA here is from genome assembly GCA_963834315.1 of uncultured Actinomycetota bacterium. Taxonomy (GTDB): domain Bacteria; phylum Actinomycetota; class Actinomycetes; order Propionibacteriales; family Nocardioidaceae; genus Nocardioides_B. The sequence continues at coordinate 386,490 of CAWIAY010000010.1, forward strand.
GCGGCGTCTTCCGGATCACCGACGGGCTGCAGAAGGACTTCGGCGAGGACCGGGTGATCGACTCCCCGCTGGCCGAGTCGGGCATCCTCGGCACCGCCGTCGGGCTCGCGATGCGCGGCTACCGGCCGGTGTGCGAGATCCAGTTCGACGGCTTCGTCTACCCGGCCTACGACCAGATCGTCAGCCAGGTCGCCAAGATCCACTTCCGCAGCCAGGGCAAGGTCAAGATGCCCATCGTCATCCGGATCCCCTTCGGCGGCGGCATCGGAGCGGTCGAGCACCACAGTGAGAGCCCCGAGGCGCAGTTCGCGCACACGCCGGGCCTGAAGGTGGTCGCTTGCTCCAACCCGGTGGACGGCTACTGGATGATCCAGCAGGCCATCAAGAGCGACGACCCGGTCGTCTTCCTCGAGCCGAAGCGGCAGTACCACGCCGACAAGGCCGAGCTCGACGAGTCGATGTCGCTGACCGATGTCCAGCCACTGCACACCTCCCGGGTGGTGCGAGAGGGCACCGACCTGACGCTGTTGTCCTACGGCCCGATGGTCAAGACCTGCATGGCCTCGGCCGAGGCCGCCGCCCAGGACGGGCAGAGCGTCGAGGTCATCGACCTGCGCACCCTCTCGCCGCTGGACATGGGGCCCGTCCTCGCCTCGGTCCGCAAGACCGGCCGCGCCGTCGTCGCCCACGAGGCGCACGTCAACCTGGGGCTCGGCTCCGAGGTCGCGGCCCGGATCACCGAGGAGTGCTTCTACTCCCTGGAGGCTCCGGTGCTGCGGGTCGGCGGCTTCGACACGCCGTACCCGCCGAGCCGCATCGAGGAGGAGTGGCTGCCCGACCTCGACCGCGTCCTCGACGCCGTTGACCGTTCCCTCGCCTACTGACGCACGCCAGGAGACCACTCGTGAACGAGTACAAGCTGCCCGACGTCGGCGAAGGCCTCACCGAGGCCGAGATCGTGACCTGGAAGGTCAAGGTCGGCGACGTCATCAAGATCAACGACATCGTGGTCGAGATCGAGACCGCGAAGTCGCTGGTGGAGCTGCCCTCGCCGTACGCCGGCACCATCCAGGCCCTGCTGGTGCCCGAGGGCGAGACCGTCCCGGTCGGCACGCCGATGATCCGGATCGGAGACGGTGCCCCGGCCGATACGCCCGCCGATGCCCCGGCCGATGCGCCCGCCGAGCCGGCCGCCGCCACCCCGCAGGCGACGACCGACATCGACATGTCCAACCCGGCAGCCACCGGAGGCGGCGAGAACCAGACCCTCGTCGGCTACGGGCCCCGCGAGGCGGCGGCCAAGCGGCGTCCCCGGCGTGGGGGTGCGAGCCCGTCGTCCGAGGCCGGGGCCGCGGCGCAGCTCCAGCTGCAGGGCGCGTTCGCGCCCGGCGGTGCCGCCAGCCCCGAGGTGGTCGAGGCGGAGGAGACCCCAGTCCCGGCGGTGACGCCCGCCCATGTCGACTCCCCGGCGCCGACCCGGGTGCTCGCGAAGCCGCCGGTGCGCAAGCTGGCCAAGGACCTCGGCGTCGACCTGCACACGCTGACACCGAGCGGGCCCGAGGGCACGATCACCCGTGACGACGTGCAGTCCGCCGCCGGCGCGGTGGCCGCGCCCGCCGAGACCACTGCCCGCCCGGCGGTCTCCAGGGGCGCAGCAGGCGAACGGGAGACTCGCGAGCCGATCAAGGGCGTCCGCAAGATGATGGCCCAGGCGATGGTCGACTCCGCGTTCACCTCGCCGCACGTGACCGAGTGGGTCACCGTCGATGCCACCCGCACGATGAAGCTGGTCGAGCGGCTCAAGGCCCACCGTGACTTCCGCGACGTGAAGGTGTCGCCGCTGCTGGTCCTGGCCAAGGCGGTGCTCCTCGCGATGCGCCGTACGCCGGAGATCAACGCCGCATGGGACGAGGCGGCCCAGGAGGTCGTCTTCAAGCACTTCGTCAACCTCGGCATCGCCGCCGCCACGCCGCGCGGCCTGGTGGTGCCCAACGTCAAGGACGCCGACGCGATGTCGCTGGTCGACCTCGCCGGAGCGCTCAACGAGCTCACCCGGGTCGCCCGCGAGGGCAAGACCCAGCCGGCCGAGATGAGCGAGGGCACCTTCACCATCACCAACGTCGGCGTCTTCGGAGTCGACGCAGGCACCCCGATCATCAACCCCGGGGAGTCGGCGATCTTGTGCTTCGGCGCGATCCGCAAGCAGCCCTGGGTCCGTCCCGGCAGCGACAAGATCAAGGTCCGTGACATCACCACGCTGGCGCTGTCCTTCGACCACCGGCTGATCGATGGCGAGAAGGGCTCGCGCTTCCTCGCCGACGTTGCCGCGATCATCGAGGATCCGGGGAACGCGCTGCTGCACTGAGGCGACGGGTGATTACCACGGTCCCGTGGTAATCACCCGCTCCCCGCAGCGAGGTCTCCCAGGGAAGCGAGAGGTTCCTGGGGGAAGCCGGGGTCGCAGCGGCTGATCCGGCCCGGCCCGCCTAGCATGGGGGCCACATGAGAGAGTCCCTTCCGCCGCCCGGGTCGGCGGCGCGCCGAGCCTACGACTTCACCAAGTGGGCGATCCTCAACGCGGTGTACGCCGCCGGCGATGTCGTGACCGAGGGCGGCCTGGCCCACGAGATCGGGGTCAGCCGGACGCCGGTCCGGGAGGCGCTGCTGCGGCTCGAGGTCGAGGGCCTGGTCGTGCTGAAGCCCAAGAAGGGCGCGGTGGTCGCGACCTTCACCCTGCACGACGTCGAGGACGTGCTCGAGGCGCGGGTGCTCGTGGAGAACCACACCGCCGCGAAGTCGTTCGCCGCGCGGCACACCCTGCTGCCCGCCCTGGAGGCGGTGCACGCGGAGATGCGGCAGCGGCGCCTGGAGCACGACACCGCCCGCTTCACCGACGCCGACCGCCGCTTCCACGAGCTCATCGTCGACGCGGCCGACAACGCGGTGCTGTCGTCGATCTACCGGATGCTTCGCGAGCGCCAGACGTTGTTCACCTCCGTGATGGTGCGCGGTCGCGCCGACCGCATGGACGCAGCGATCTCCGAGCACGACCGGATCATCGAGACCCTCCACGGCGACGACGCGCCCACCTTCGCCGAGGCCGTCAACACCCACCTCGAGTGGTCGATCGCCCTTGCCCGGGAGTCGCGTTGAGCCAGCAGGCTCCGTTCGCCGGGCCTCGCGGAGGCCGGCGCGCGGTCGTGGTGTGGCTGACGGCGGTCGCGGTCTACTTCCTCGCGATCTTCCACCGCTCGTCCCTCGGCGTCGCCGGCATCACCGCGGCGGAGCGCTTCGACATCTCCGCCTCCCAGCTCTCCACCTTCACCGTCCTCCAGCTGCTCGTCTACGCCGGCATGCAGATCCCCGTCGGGGTCCTGATCGACCGCTTCGGCCCACAGCGGCTGCTCTTCGCCGGCGCGGTCCTCATGACCGGCGCCCAGCTCGGGTTCTCCGTCACCGGGTCCTACCCGGGCGCCATCGCGGCACGCGTGTGCGTCGGCATGGGGGACGCGATGGTGTTCATCAGCGTCCTGCGACTGGTGGCGTCATGGTTCCCACCGATGCGTAGTCCGGTGATGACCCAGTGGACCTCGGTGCTCGGCCAGTGCGGCGCCCTGGTCGCCGCCGTACCGCTGGCCGCGTCGTTGGCGCGCTTCGGCTGGACGCCGACGTTCGCGGTGAGTGCCGGCGTCGGGCTGGTGCTCGGGCTGCTCGTCCTGCTCGTGGTCCGCGACGTGCCGCCCGGTGCGCCCTCCGCCCGCAACCCCAAGGACGTCCGCGCCGTCGGCCGCGACCTGAAGGACTCCTGGCGCGACCCGGGCACCAGGCTCGGGCTCTGGTCGCACTTCACCGCCCAGTTCGGCGCCAACGTGCTGGGCCTGCTGTGGGGCTACCCGTTCTTCGTGCACAGCGAGCACACCGGTACGACGGTCGCCGGGCTGCTGCTCTCGCTGCTCGTGGTCACCTTCATGGTGGGCGGACCGGCCATCGGCGGCTTCATCGCGCGGCACCCCTGGCAGCGGTCGACCCTGGTGCTCTCGATCATCGGCGCGATGATGCTGAGCTGGGCGGTGGTCCTGGTGTGGCCGGGGGACGCACCGGTCTGGCTTCTCGCGGTCATGGTCGTCACGACCGGTCTGGGGGGTCCGGGCTCGATGATCGGCTTCGACCTGGCCCGCACCTTCAACCCCGCCACGCGTCTCGGCTCGGCCACCGGCATCGTCAACGTCGGTGGCTTCGCTGCCTCGCTCCTGATGATCCTGGTCATCGGCGTCCTGCTCGACGTGCTCACGCCCGGCAGCGGCACCGACTACCCGCCTCGCGCCTACACCTGTGCGATGTCGGTCCAGTACGTCGGCTGGCTCCTGGGGCTGGTGCTCATCTGGCGCTACCGCCGACGAGCGCGCGCACACCTCGCGCTGACCCAGCCGGAGACGTTCCGCTACATGACAGGTGGCTGACCTGCCCGGCCCGGCTCACAGCCCCAGCGCGCGGTAGCGGCGGGTCCGCTCGGTCGCCAGCGTCGCCCTGTCGGCGTGCACCAGGGTGGCCAGCTCGAAGCGCAGCACCTCCCCGAGGCGCCTGCAGAACTCCTCCGGCTCGTCGGCCGCGTCGGGACGCTCGGCCACGATCCGGTCGACCACCCCCGCGGCGCGCAGGTCGAGCGAGCGCACCCTCTGCGACCGAGCCATCTCCGGTGCGTGCGTGAGGTCTCGGTGCACGATGGCGCTCGCCCCTTCGGGGGGCAGTGGCGAGAGCCAGCCGTGCTGCGCCGCGATCACGCGGTCAGCAGGGAGCAGCGCGAGTGCGCCGCCTCCGGTGCCTTCACCGAGCAGCAGGCACAACGTCGGAGCGGACAACGTGACCAGGTCTGCCAGGCAGCGGGCGATCTCGCCGGCGAGCCCGCCCTCCTCGGCCTCCACCGAGAGCGCCGCGCCGGGCGTGTCGATCACCGTCATCAGCGGCAGGTCGAGCTCGGCGGCCAGGCGCATCCCGCGGCGGGCTTCGCGCAGCGCGCCCGGGCCGAGCGGGTGTGCCTCGGTCTGGCCGCGCCGGTCCTGACCCAAGAAGACGCACGGCGACCCGCCGAACCGCGCGAGCGCGATCAGCAACCCCGGGTCGGACTCGCCCTGACCGGTGCCGTTGAGCGGGATCACGTCGGTGGCCGCGAACTTCAGCAGCCGTCGTACGCCGGGCCGATCGGGTCGGCGCGACCGGGTGATCGACTCCCACGTGTCGACGTCCTCGATGTCGTCGTGCGGCGGGTCAGCCGGGTCGGGGGTGACGTGGTGCGGGGAGAGCAGCACCGTCAGGGCGCGGTCGAGGATGTCAGCGATCTGGTCGGGCGGCACGACGGCGTCGACCAGGCCGTGGGCGAAGAGGTTCTCCGAGGTCTGGACGTCGTTGGGGAACTTCCTGCCGTAGAGCGCTTCATAGACGCGCGGCCCGAGGAAGCCGACCAGCGCCCCCGGCTCCGCGACCGTCACGTGGCCCAGCGACCCCCACGAGGCCATCACGCCGCCGGTCGTGGGGTGCCGCAGGTAGACGAGGTAGGGCAGTCCGGCGCTCTTGTGGGTGGCGATCGCCTGGGAGATCTTCACCATCTGGACGAAGGCCAGCGTGCCCTCCTGCATCCGGGTGCCACCGGAGACCGGAGCCGCGAGGAGGGGGAGGCGCTCGGCGGTGGCGCGCTCGATCGCCTCGACCAGCCGTTCGGCCGACGCGACGCCGATCGAGCCGGCCAGGAAGCCGAACTCGCAGGCGAGCACGGCCACCCGCCGCCCCCGCATCAGCCCCTCGCCGGTGAGCACGGACTCGTCGAGACCGGTGCTCTCCCGCGCTGCCGCCAGCTCCGCGGCGTACGCCTGCGACATCGGAGCCTGGCGCGGCTCGGTGTCCCACCTGGTCCACGACCCCTCGTCGAGGACCAGGTCGATCAGCTCGGTGGCGGTGAGTCGGGTCGGTCTTGCGTCAGTCGCCATGGACCCATCCGACCACGACCGGGGTCAGCGGGCGGACTTCCACCGACTGGCGCACGTGCCCAGGTCCACCTTCACCTGCTGGCCCCGGTCGACGACGACCGGCACGGTCTGCAGCACCTGGCCGTCCTTCTCGCAGGTGAGCGTCCAGTTCTCGATGAGTCCCGGCACGGTCGTGGAGTCGACGGTGGCGGAGTCGAACAGGGTCGCCGTCAGGGTGTACGTCGGGGTGGTCGAGGCGAAGTTGATCACGCGCAGCACGTAGGTGCCGGGTGTGGGCGCGGCGATCCGGGCGGACTCCTTCTCCCCGACGAAGTTGCCCGACGAGCCCACCTGGGTGAGCGACCCGTCCGCGTTCTTGCGGTAGACCTCCAGGTCGAGGTCGTCCGGCGTCGGCCAGTCGAGCTCGACACCGAGGACGTCCATCCCGGACTCGGTCACGGTGAACTCGTGGTCCACCGACTCTCCGACGGTCGTCGCGCCGCCCTCGAAGGTCTGCGAGCGCACCGGCTCGTCCTCGGTGATCTCGACGAGCTTCTCCTGCACCACCGGTCGGGTGGACTGGTTGACGTGCCAGGTGTACTTGCCGGTGGCACCGACCTTCATCGTCGTGTCGAGGGTGTCCTGGAACGAGCCCTCCCACGTCGGCGAGGCGAACTGCTTGCGCAGGCGCAGGGTCGCACCCTTGGGAGCCTTGCCGGTGATCACGGAGTGGGTGGCGGTGTCGACGGTGTTCTCCAGCGCGACGAGGTAGGCCTCACGGTTTCCCTTGCCGGCGTACTCCCCGGCCCCGACGTACTCGTCGACGACCTCGGGGAAGGGCGGGTGGAACTCGTCGGCCCCGATCTCGAAGGTGTAGCCGTAGCCGCCCGTCGCGTTGTAGGACCAGTCCTCGGTCGTTCCGGTGGTGTCGTAGAGCTCCCAGCCGTGGATGTTGGCGTAGCCGTTTGCCGCCGTCATCCGGGCACCGACTGCCTTCAGGCCAGCCTCGTCCGGGGCGTCGCCGACCGGTAGCCCGTCGTGGCCGATGGTGTCCGGGTGCACGCCGTTGGGCCGCAGCACCAGGTTGGAGAAGGTGTGGTTGGAGATCAGCGTGGTGACCTGACGGCTGCTGACCAGGTCGCGGACGTTCTGGGTCTCCGGCTCGGAGAAGGGGCCGGCACCCCGGTAGGTCGGATCGGCGAACAGGTCCGAGGCGCCCGGACCGCCCCAGAAGCCGCCGTAGTTGCGGTTGAGGTCGACGCCGGCACCGAAGCCGCCCGGGCTGGTCGCGGCGACGCGGCAGGTGCCGTCGGGGGTGTCCTGGCCGTCGACCAGGCGGCAGTTCTTGCGCTTGTAGGCGTTGCCGGGGGTTGCCAGGATCGCGGTGGTGCCGCCGAGCGGGTCGGCCTCGTTGAGGTCGCGCAGGTCGACGAGCGCACCGTCGGTGCGGGAGAGGTCGAAGCCGTCCACGTTGACGACGGGGACGACGACCACCCGGGCCTTGTCGAGCAGGCCGGTGATCCGGGCGTCGGTGCCGTAGTTCTTCACCAGGTCGTAGGCGAACTCCATCGCCAGCTCACCGGAGGGCCACTCGCGAGCGTGGTGCACGCCCATGAGCAGGAACGTGGGGCGCCCGTCCTCGGCGGCCTGGACGTCGCGGCCGATCTCGATGCCATGGACCGTGCGTCCGTCGAGCGAGGGCCGGGCGAGGGTGATCCGCTTCGCGATCGCCGGCCTGATCGCGGCGAGCTCCCGCAGGTCGTCGTTGTAGTCGGCGAGGGTGCGGTAGCTGTCGCGTCCCGAGGGCAGCGGCGACTCCTGCGTCGCGGCGGCGTACGCACGGTTCGCCGCGTTGATCTCGGCCTCGCGGCGGGTCAGGTCGGCGATGCGTACGTCGTAGCCGAGGCCCGCCTCGCGGAGCACCTCGGCGTCGTTCAGGTTGTGCAGCACGACCTCGACGTAGTCGTGGCCGGCGTGCTCGGTCAGGTCGAGGCCCAGGGTCTGCAGCAGCCGCTTGTCGGCCCGGGTCGGGGTGTCGACGGTCACCAGCTGTGGCGCGAACGCGGTGTCCCCTGCCTGCGCCGACCCGGCGGTGAGGGCTGGGAGCAGCCCCAGCATCACGAGGGAGGTGGTGGCAGCGGCGATCGCTGCGCGGGGGCGACGGGTCATGGGGCTCTCCTGGGGAACGGCGATTCCAACGTGTTCCCTCCAACGAGCCGGATCGCACAATGTCACGCCTGAGCGGGCTGACCGGGCTGGACCAGGCGTCCCCAGAGCGGACACGGGGCGGGCACGGGGCGGGCACGGGGCGGACACGAGTGGTCACGGGGCGGCCACGGGGCGGACACGGCCGTGCCCCGACCCGCTGGGACAGGGTCGGGGCACGGGGGCCTGGGCACGCGGGTGAGGCGTGTCAGGAGGTTCCTTTCCCACTCTGGCCGGTGGTCAGTCCTCTCCGTGGGTCCATTCTGCCCGGTGTGCGCAACCGGTGCAGGTCAGCGCGCCGGGGATTCGTCGAGCCACTCCCTGACCGAGGCATCGTGCTCCCCCAGGAGCGGCGGCGGCAGATGCCGCTCGCGGGCGCCGGAGTGGGCCTGGTCGTCGAAGCGGAGAGCCGGCCCCGGCAGCTCGATCCGGCCCAGGGTCGGGTGGTCGACGTTCACGACGAGACCCTGGGACCGGGTCTGTTCCCAGCCGTAGACCTCGTCGATGGTGCGCACCTTGCCGGCCGGGATGCCCAGCTCCGCGAGCCGCACCAGCCAGCCCTCGGCGGCGTCGCCGGCGAGGGCTGCCTCGAGCAGGCCGACGAGCTCCTCGCGATGTCCGACACGTTGCCTGTTGGTCGCGAATCGGTCGTCGGCGATGCCCAGCATCGTGGCGAGTGCCGCCCACTGACGGTCGTTGCCGCAGGCGATCTGGATCGGCGAGTCGGCGGTGTGGAAGAGGCCGTACGGCGCGATCGACGGGTGGTGGTTGCCCAGGGCGTGCGGCACCTCGCCGGCGACGGTCCACCGGGTGCCCTGGAAGGCGTGCACACCGACGATCGAGGCGAGCAGGCTGGTGCGTACCACGCGACCGCGTCCGGTGGTGGCGCGCTCGTGCAGCGCTGCGACGACGCCGTAGGCGCCGTACATGCCGCTGAGCAGGTCCGCGATCGGTACGCCGACGCGGGTGGGGTCGTCGGGACCGGCGCCGGTGATCGACATCAGCCCGGCCTCGCCCTGGGCGATCTGGTCGTAGCCGGCCCGGCCACCCTCGGGACCGTCGTGGCCGAAGCCGGTGATGGAGAGGATGACCAGGCGCGGGTTGATCTCGTGGAGCTGCTCGACCGAGAAGCCGAGCCGGTCCAGCACGCCGGGGCGGAAGTTCTCCATCAGGACGTCGGCGCGGGCGACCAGGCGGGTCAGGAAGTCCTTGCCGTCGGGGGACTTGAGGTCGGCGGTGACCGACTCCTTGTTGCGGTTGCAGGACATGAAGTAGGTGGAGACAGGCTCGTCGTCGGGCCCGACGAACGGTGGACCCCACGATCGCGACTCGTCTCCCGTCGGCGACTCCACCTTGATGACGCGGGCCCCGAGATCGGCCAGCATCATCGCGGCATGAGGTCCTGCGAGGGCCCGGGTGAGGTCGACGACGACGATGTCGTTCAGCATCTGGCCACTCTAGGGCCGCGCCGTCGTCAGGAGGTCGGCGTGGTGGGGGAGTCCAGCCAGGCGGTGAACCAGGGGCGGAGGTCAGCCCCGCTGCGTGCGCTGAGGTAGTCGACGTAGGTCTGCCGTCCGCGGTTGCGGCCAGGGTTCTGGGCCGGCCACTCGGCCAGCGTGGCGTAGAACAGCTCGGTCCCGATCTTGGCCCTGAGCCGCTCCATCAGCAGAGCGCCGCCGTAGAGGACGTTGCGCTGCCCGAACTGGCGCGGCAACGGTGCGCCCGGCGGGCCGTAGATCTCGCGGTAGTACCCGTCGTTGCGCGAGAACTCACGCTTCCAGTAGCGCCACGAGTCCCACCCCTGCGCTACGGCGAACTTGGCCTGCAGGAAGGTCGCGATGCCCTCGCTCATCCAGAGGTCGCGCCAGTCGTTGGGCGTCACGGAGGCGCCGTACCAGGCCTGCGCGAGGCGGTGCGCGACCTGTTCGCGGACGTCGTTGTGGCCCTGCTTGAAGTTGTCGATCGACAAGGTGGTCAGGGTCTGTGACTCGACGGCCCCGAGGCCGGGCGTGACGACGACCCCCGCACGGTCGAAGGGGTAGGGACCGAGCTTCGACTCCAGGAAGGTCAACGCGGCCGGCGTCTTCGCCAGCGGCTCGAGCAGCTCGGGCCTGCCCTTGGGCAGCCAGTAGGTGAGCGGCAGCCCGTGCGGTCCGGGCTGGGTGTAGCGCTTGTAGGGCCCGATGGCCACGGTCAGGAGGTGTGGCGCCATCGGGCTGGCGTTGGTGAAGTGGGTCCGGGTCCGGCCCTTGGAGACCGTCTTGTCGACCAGCCGTCCGTTGGAGACACCGGTCCACGTGTCCGGCACGGTGAGTCTGACGTCGAAGAAGGCCTTGTCGGCGGGGTGATCGTTGACGGGGAACCACGTGAACGCCCCGTAGGGCTTCTGCATGGTCCAGGCCTGGCCGCCGGCGGTGGTGTGCCAGCCGAGGCCGTCGCTGTCGGCGCGCGACGTCGGTGCCTTCACGGAGCGGGGCTTGCCTGCGTAGGTCACCTCGACGAGGTACGGCACCCCCGGCACGACGGGGGTGCCCACCATGAGGTCCTGGCCCTCGTGGGCGAACGGCGTGGCGACACCGTTGACCGTGACCGCGGAGACCACCAGCCGCTTGTGCAGGTCGAGGGTGATCGTGCTCGCCGCCTCAAAAACGGTCAGCCGCACCTCGGCATGGCCGGAGAGCGTCTTGGTGCGCGGCTTCCAGGTGAGGTCGAGGTTGTAACGCCCCACGTCGAGGGCCGGGTTGCCCTTGGTGGGGTAGGAACGGTCCTCGGCGGCCGTCGCTGCCCCACCCGAGAGGGTGACCAGCGTGGCGCAGGCGAGGGCGAGAGCCATGGTGGCGGCGGTACGACGGAGCACCCGTGGAGTGTAGGTCCGTAGGCACCCGATTCTCGCGCACCCCACTCCCGGCCGATCGAGCTGGTTTCGGCCCGCGCGAGCCATCCCGGTGGTTGAGGAGCCGACCCGTGCGAGCCATCCCGGTGGTTGAGGAGCCGACCCGTGCGAGCCATCCCGGTGGTTGAGGAGCCGAGCCGCGCGAGCCATCCCGGTGGTTGAGGAGCCGAGCCGCTAGGCGAGGCGTCTCGAAACCACCGCACCACCGCGCCCGGGTCAGGGGTGGTTTCGAGACGGGCTCCGCTAGCGCTCCGCCCTCCTCAACCACCGTGGGGAGCCCGGTGGTTGAGGAGCCGAGCCGCTAGGCGAGGCGTCTCGAAACCACCGCACCACGCGCCCGGGTAGGGGTGGTTTCGAGACGGGCTCCGCTAGCGCTCCGCCCTCCTCAACCACCGCGGGGAGCCCGGTGGTTGAGGAGCCGAGCCGCTAGGCGAGGCGTCTCGAAACCACCGCACCACCGCGCCCCGGGTAGGGGGTGGTTTCGAGACGGGCTCCGCTAGCGCTCCGCCCTCCTCAACCACCGTGGGGAGTCCGGTGGTTGAGGAGCCGAGCCGCTAGGCGAGGCGTCTCGAAACCACCGCACCCGATCGGGCAGGACCGGGGAAGAATCTCGTTGTGCACAACGCGAAACCAGCCCGAGAAACTGTCGGTGGGCCTCCGTAGAGTCTCTCCCATGACAGCAGCGGTGGAGGACCTCGACGGGCAGGGACTCGCCGACGCCCTGGTCGCCAACCACGCCACCCTGCTCACCGCCGAGGCCCGGGAGCTGGTCCTCGCCGCCGCCTGGGCCGACCTGCACCCCACCCAAGCGCTGGCACCGCGCCCGGTGCTTCCCGGGATGGAACGCCCCCGACGCTTCGGCGGCCACGGCACCCCCGAGGCCGGCGAGTTCGCCGCCGCCGAGCTCGCCGTGCTCACCGGCCGCTCCCTGACATCGGCCTCGACCCTGATCGCGGACGCCCTGGACCTACGCCACCGGCACCCCCAGCTGTGGGCGGGACTGCAGGCCGGGCAGGTGCGGGCCTGGCAGGCCCGCAAGATCGCCGCCCGCACCCGCGCCACCGGTCTCACCTTGACCCAGGCGACGTACGTCGACCACTGCGTGACGCCGTACCTGAGCTCGCTGTCGTGGGGGCGGTTCCTGGACCTCCTCGAGGCCCGGATCATCACCGCCGACCCCACCGCTGCCGAGGCCCGCCGCACCGAGGCCGAGCTCGACCGGTTCGTCACCACCGGACAGTCCAACGACCACGGCCTGAAGACCCTGATCGCCAAAGCCACCGCCGGGGAGATCATCTACCTCGTCGCCGTCATCGACCGGATCGCCGACATCCTGCTCACCCACGGCGACACCTCCCCCGTCGGCGTCCGCCGCTCCAAAGCCCTCGGACTGCTCGCCCGCCCCCACCAAGCCCTCACCCTCTTGAACCCCGGCGGAGGACCGCGAGCCCCGGTGGTTGAGGAGGGCGAGGCGTCAGCCGAGCCCGTCTCGAAACCACCGCACCCGGGCGCCGGAGGTTTCGAGACGCTCGCTTCGTTCGCTCCTCAACCACCGGAATCGGTGGTTGAGGAGGGCGGAGCGTTAGCGGAGCCCGTCTCGAAACCACCGCACCGCTGCGCCGACCCGCGCCCGGGGGCGGTGCTCTACGTGCACCTCTCCCGCGACACACTCCTCACCGGCGTGGGCGTGGCGCGGATGGAGGACGTCGGCCCGATCACCGCCGGCCAGGCAGCCGAGTTCCTGGGCCACTGCCACGTCACCCTCAAGCCCGTCATCGACCTCGAGAGCGACATGCCCGTCGACGCCTACGAGGTCCCCGACCGGCTCCGCGACCAGCTCAGACTCCGCGCTCCCGCCAGCGTCTTCCCCTGGTCCCCCTCCCGCACCCGCCGAATGGACATCGACCACACCACCCCCTACGCAAGCAACCAGACAGGCACCGGACCACCAGGGCAGACCCGGATCGGCAACCTCGGCTTCCTCACCCGATCCGAACACCGGATCAAGACCCACGCCCCCGGCTGGCAACACCGACAACCCCAGCCAGGCACCCACACCTGGCGAACACCACACGGCTACCACCTCACCGTCGACACCACCGGCACCCGGCGGACCTCACCACCGACACACTCCGCGCACGAGCACGCCTTCGCACTCCTCATTACCAGCGCCGGCGCCAGCGGCGGCTAGCAGCACGCGACACTCCCGGTCGTCGCCCGCACTGTCCGGTCGGCTCGCGCTCAGTCCACACTCACGCGGTGCTGGTCGACCAGGTCGTGAGCCAGCTCGAGCGTGGCCGCGTCGAGTGGGGCGGGCTCGAGCGTGGCCGTCTCGGCGTACGCCGCAAGCACCGCCTGCTCGACCCGTGCCACGTCCAACGACGGCACCTCGTCGCTGAGCGCCCCCACGGAGGCGTCGTCGAACTCCTGTCCCAGCAGGCCGTACACCTCGCCCAGCAACGGCTTGATCATCGTCGTGTCGCCGACGACCACGAGGGAGCTGAACAGCCAGGCGTTCCGGATCACCCGTTGTGCCGTGCCGACGAGCTTGACGACCCCGCGGGCGTTCACGCTGTGCGCACCGGGGCAGTACTCACCCGGCACCGGCCCCACCTGCGCGTCGACGCCCAGGCCGCGGAACGCGTCGGCGAAGCGTCGCCCGAAGTCCTCGAAGCGGCCGTCCAGGGCGCCGGCCGCGTGCGGGTCGTGGACGACGTGGTCGACGACCACAGCCTGCTCGGTGTAGGCGACGGTGCGGCCGCCGGTCGCGCGGATCGTCGGCACGAAACCGGCTGCCCGCACCGCCCGCACGGCATCGCCGAAGCCCTCGAGCCTGACCTCCCGGCGACCGAAGGTGAGCGTCGTCGCTGTCGGTCGATAGATCCGTAGCGCGCTGTCGATCTCCCCCAGCCCCGCGCGGCGCACCATCGCGTGTGCGACCGCGAGCTCGAGCGCCGGGTCGCCGTCGCGGAGCGAGCCGCGGTGAAGCACGGTGGGGCTCACCGTGTCGCACGCCGGTCGCTGATCCGGACCGCCTTGCCCAACGACCGTTGCAGCGCGTCGGGCTCCAGCACCTCGACCGTCGCCGTCACCCCGATCCGGTCCTTGACCCGTCCGGCGAGCTGAGCGCCCAGGGCGCCCCGCGAGCCGGCGGCGACCGAGGTGTGCGCCTCCACCTGCACCGTCAGCTCGTCGAGGGCACCGGGCCGGGTCAGCACGCAGAGGTAGTGCGGCGTCAGGCCCTCGATGCCGAGGATCAGCTCCTCGATCTGCGTCGGGAACACGTTGACCCCGCGCACGATCATCAGGTCGTCGGTGCGGCCGGTGACGCGTCGCATCCGACGGAAGGCGGGGTGGGCAGTGCCGGGCAGCAGCCGGGTCAGGTCGCGGGTGCGGTAGCGGATGACGGGCATCGCCTGCTTGGTGAGGCTGGTGAAGACCAGCTCGCCCTCCTCGCCGTCGGGCAGCACCTCGTGGGTCACCGGGTCGATGACCTCGGGGTAGAAGTGGTCCTCCCAGACATGGAGCCCGTCCTGTGTGGCCGCCGCCTCCATCGACACCCCGGGGCCGATCACCTCGGAGAGCCCGTAGATGTCGACCGCCGTGATGTCGGCGCGTCGCTGGAGATCGTCGCGCATCTCGTCGGTCCACGGCTCGGCGCCGAACACGCCGATCTCCAACGACGTCGACCGAGGGTCCACACCTTGGCGTTCCATCTCCTCGAGGATCGCGAGGAAGTAGGACGGGGTCACCATGATCACCCGGGGCTGGAAGTCGAGGATCAGCTGCACCTGTCGTTCTGTCATCCCGCCGCTGACCGGTACGACGGTGCACCCGAGCCGCTCGGCCCCGTAGTGCGCGCCCAACCCACCGGTGAACAGGCCGTAGCCGTAGGCGACGTGCACGACATCGCCCGGACGCACACCGGCCGACCACAGTGAGCGGGCCACCACGTCGGCCCACATCGTCACGTCCTCCGCGGTGTAGCCGACGACGGTCGGCTTGCCGGTCGTGCCGCTCGAGGCGTGCAGGCGGGTGACCTGCTCGCGAGGCACCGCGAACATGCCGAAGGGGTAGTTCTCGCGCAGGTCGTCCTTGGTGGTGAAAGGGAAGCGGGCGAGGTCCCCCAGCGAGCGGCAGTCGTCGGGGTGCACGCCGGCATCGTCGAAGGCACGGCGGTAGTGCGGCACCTGCTCGTAGACCCTGGTCAGCGTGGTCTGCAGGTCGAGGAGCTGCCGCGCCCGCAGCTCCTCCGGGTCAGGCTCCGGCATCGTGAACTCACTCGGCGAGGCCATCACCCCTCCTCGAACAACGTTCCGCGGACCTCCACGCTGCGCCCGACGAACTCGGCGACGACCGTCTTCCCGCACCGCACGGTCACGTCGTAGACCCCGTTGCGTCCCTCCCGGTTGCGTTCCACCGCCGAGGCGACCAGCAGGTCACCCTCCCGGGTGGGTGCGAGGAAACGGATGTCGGCGGCAGCGGCGACGGTACGGCGGTTGTAGGAGTTGCACGCGAAGGCGAACGCCGAGTCGGCGAGGCTGAAGGTCAGGCCCCCGTGCCCGATGGCCTGCCCGTTGAGCATGTCCGAGCGGACGGTCATCTCCAGGGTCGCCCGGCCGACGGCGATGTCGGTCAACCGCATCCCGAGCGCCTGGCTGGCCCTGTCGCCGGCCCACATCGCCTCGGCGCTGCGCCGCGCCCGGTCCTGGGCGACCTCGTCGGGCGTCACGCCCCGGACCAGGTCTTCGTCATCATCGACACGAGGTGCTCCGCGTCGCCGAGACGTCCGACCTCCACATAACCGCGTCCCTGGTGGAATGCGAGCGACGCGTCGTTGCGCGGCACCAGGTTGACCTCCAGAGCCATCCGGGCGGACTCCTCCCGCGCGGTCTGCTCGACCTCGTCGTAGACGAAGCTGCCCAGACCCCGCCGCCGGAAGTCCTCGTGGAGGACGATCCGATCGAGGTAGTAGAAGTCGTCGCCGAAGCGGTCGGAGAAGAACTCGTACTTGTCCGAGTCGTACGGCGTGCCCGCCTGGAAGGTGACCACGAAGCCCGCGAACCGGTCGTCGACGACGACCACGTCGACCCGGTCCGCCCAGCCACGGATCTCATCGAGACGCGGCGCGTCGAGCGGGGCGAGCTTGACGACGTTGCGGTGGTTGAGCGCGAGCACGTCGTCGATGTCCTCGGTGGTGATCGGTCGCAGCAGGGGCACCCGGCCAGCCTAGGACCTCAGTGGCGGCGACCGCCGACGGCCGATCCGACCACGCCGACGACGAGCGCCACTGCGCAGCCGATGGCCACATAGCCCATCAGGTCGTAGAGCCCTTCGGTGAGTACGTCGAAGTAGGCCGCCCCCGCTGCTCTCGGGACGGCGGCGGGCAACGCCTCGAGGTAGCCCGAGCGGCCGGCTGCCATGGCCAGCCAGAGTCCACCCAGACCCAGCAGCGCGACCAGCGCGGTGCCGGCCAGCGCGGCCCCGAACCGACGGGCCAGGCCCAGACCGACGACCAGCAGCACTGCCGCCATCGCCGGCAGCGCGCGGCCGTAGTCCTGGAGCAGGCTGAACCCGACCCGCGCACGGCCGAGGTCGTCGGTGGTGCCGAGCGGATAGGTCGCCTCCGTGCTCGGGATCGCGCCGCTGAACGGGATACCCGCCTTGTCGACCTCCTCGCGCACCGCGGCACTGAGCGGACCGAGTCGCAGCTCGACGGTCGAGCCGGCCTTGGTGTCGACCGCCTCCGACTGACCGGCGAGCGCACCGATGATCTGCTTGTGAGCGGCCCTGTTGGACTCACGCCACGCCTCGGCGAAGGCCGGTCCTTCGACGACGGCGGCGGCGGCTCGGCCCACCAGCTGCTCGACCCGGTCCGCGATGGGCGCGGGGATCTCTCCCAGCGAGTCCTCGGTCTGCTTGACCAAGGTGGCGGCGACAGCGTCCTGGACGTCGGGGTCGGCCGCGAGCGGGGCGACGGTGTCGACGTACGCCGTGCGCGGCACCACGGTGTCGCGCAGCCACCACCCCGCCGTCGCGGCGGGGATCATCAGCCCGGCGATCAGCAGCACCAGGAATGCGGCGATGCCGCGCATCAGGGGCGAGCCGCGCGGTTGACGAAGGCGGCGATGTCCTTGCTCTGCTGCAGACGGCTCGGTTCGTGGACATACATCATGTGTCCGGCCTCGTAGTAGCAGTGCTCGATGTTGGCGCGCAGCTCCTCGGGGATCTGCAGGTGGGCGATCACGTCCTCAGCGGCGAAGTGCGGGGTGGCTCCGTCGTAGTAGCCGTAGGCGACGTGCACCCGCAGGTGCGGGTTCTGTCGCATCGCTCGCTCGAGCTTCGGCGTGACGTCGATCGGGCGGCCCTCGAAGTCCTTGTAGGACCACGGGCTGACCCGACGGGAGATCTGCTCGTAGGGCAGGTCGTTCTCATAGCCGAGCTCGGCGCGCACGTAGTGGTTGAAGGCCGCCGCGTAGGGACCGGAGATGGCGTCGTGGGACGGGTCGGCGTCCATGTGCTCGGCGATGGCGCTGGCAGCCGGACCGCTGAACCGGCCGTCCAGGCGCCCCGCCGTGCGACGCTCCTCGCGCAGCAGCTCACCGAAGAACCGCCAGTGCTCGATGCGCAGGTCGGCGCGGTCGATGTAGTCCTCGCTGAGGCCGGTCAGCGAGGCGAGCTTGCTGACCGCGTCAGCACGCTCCTTGCGGGTGAGGCGGTCGCCTCGGGAGAGCACCGAGGGGTAGCCGTGCGCGGCATAGTCCTCGGCCGCCTTGATCGCCGACTTCAGCGAGCCGCGGCGAAGCTTGCCGTGGTAGTGCGCGATCGCGGCATAGGTCGGCAGGTAGAGCGCGTGCGCGCGGTCGTTGCGCTGGCTCTCGAAGTCGATCGAGGAGAGGTCCAGGACGCTGGAGATCAGGATCAGGCCGTTGATGTACATCCCGTGCCGCGACTGCAGGTGCTCGACGAGCGCGGCGCCGCGCAGCGTGCCGTAGGACTCGCCGGCGACGAACTTCGGCGACATCCATCGCTGGTGACGTGAGGTCCAGATCCGGATGATCTCGCCGACCGACTCGATGTCTCCCTGGTAGCCGTGGAAGGGCTCGGCCTTGGTGCCCTCGAGCGTGCGGGAGTAGCCGGTCGACACCGGGTCGATGAAGACCAGGTCGGAGTCGGCGAGGAGTGACTCGGCATTGTCGGTCAGGGCGTACGGCGGCGGCAGGAGCGAGCCGGTGTCACCCATCACGACCCGTCGTGGACCGAACAGGCCCAGGTGCAGCCACACCGAGGAGGAGCCCGGCCCCCCGTTGAAGGCGAAGGTCACCGGCCGTGCCGGATCAGCCGGGCCGTCCGCGACGTAGGAGGTGATCGAGACCTCGGCCTTGGCCTTGAAGCCGGTGAAGGTGCCGTCTTCGTAGACCTCGTCGCGCAGCACCATGCGTCCGGTGGTGGCCGTGTAGTCGAGGATCTTCCGGCCGACCTTCAGCTGGTGCTTGCTCGTGACCAGGTCGTCCACGGGGTCCGCGGGCTTGCCCTCAGCCGTCGTGGCGGTCGGCTTGCCGTCCGTCGTGGGCGTCTTGTCGTCTGTCACGCCGACACACTAACGAGTGGCCGATGGAGGGTTGCAGCCACTGCGTCGGTCATGACGCGACGACCAGGGATGTGGGTCCCGGCGCGGGGAGGCGGGCAGGATGGGCCCATGGACTTCGACGTCGAACGCGTGCGCAGCGACTTCCCGGCTCTCCAGGAGGGCATCGCCTACTTCGACGGACCGGGGGGCACGCAGGTGCCACGGCAGGTCGCGGGCGCGATCGCCGGGGCGATGACCTCGGGCCTCTCCAACCGCGGCACCGTCACGACCTCGGAGCAGCGTGCCGACGAGGTCGTCGCCGGGGCTCGGCAGGCTGTCGCCGACCTGCTCGGCTGCGACCAGGGCGGGGTGGTGTTCGCCCGGTCCATGACGCAGGCGACCTACGACGTCGCCCGCAGCCTCGCCAAGCGGTGGGCCCCGGGTGACGAGGTCGTCGTGACCCGGCTCGACCACGACGCCAACATCCGTCCGTGGCTCCAGGCCGCCGAGTCCGTGGGCGTCAAGGCCCAATGGGTGGACTTCGACCGCGAGAGCGCCGAGCTCACCGTCGACGACGTCCGCGCCGTGCTGACCGATCGAACCCGCCTGGTCGCCGTCACAGCCGCCTCGAACGTGCTCGGGACGCGTCCCGACATCCCTGCGATCGCCGACGTGGTGCACGAGGCCGGCGCGTTGTTGTACGTCGACGGGGTGCACCTGACCCCGCACTCGCCGGTCGACGTCGCGGAACTCCGGGCCGACTTCTTCGCGTGCTCGCCGTACAAGTTCCTCGGGCCGCACCACGGCGTCGTCGTGGCGGCCCCCGACCTCTGGGCGCAGCTCCACCCGGACAAGCTGCTGCCCTCCACCGACGACGTGCCCGAGCGTTTCGAGCTCGGCACGCTGCCCTATGAGCTGCTGGCGGGGACCACTGCGGCCGTCGACTACCTCGCGGGGATGGCGTCCGACGCGACCGACCGGCGCGCGCGGGTGCGTGCCTCCATGCTGGCCGTCGAGGAGCACGAGGAACGGCTCCTCGACCGGTTGCTCGACGGCCTGCACGCCCACGGCGCGGTGACGATGCACGGTGCCCCCAGGCGACGGACCCCGACGGTCTTCTTCTCCGTCGAGGGCCGCACCGGACCGGAGGTCTACGCGCACCTCGCCTCCCTGGGGGTCAACGCCCCCGCCAGCTCCTTCTACGCGATCGAGGCCTCGCGCTGGATCGGGCTCGGCGACGGCGGTGCCGTCCGCGCCGGGTTGGCGCCCTACACCAACGCCGAGGATGTCGACCGGCTCCTCGCCGGGGTCGCGGAGCTGGCCCGATGAGCGAGGGACGGGCCCGCCGCGGCGTCCTGGTCACCGGTGCGTCGCGCGGGATCGGTGCGGTGATCGCACGCGCCTTCGCCGACCTGGGCGACCGCGTCGCAGTTCACTACGGGTCGTCGGCCGACCTGGCCCACGAGGTGGTGGCGTCACTGGCGGGAGACGGACACGTCGCCGTGCAGGCCGACATCGCCGACCCTGAGGGGGTCCGCGCGATGGTCGACGGCGCAGCCGAGCAGCTCGACCGGCTCGACGTTCTCGTCAACAACGCGGGCGTCTTCCTCGCGCACCCACCCTTGGAGACGTCGTACGAGGACTGGCAGACCAGCTGGGCGCGGACTCTGGCGACCAACCTGACCGGAGCCGCCAACGCCATGTTCTGCGCGGTCCCGCACCTGCGGGCAGCCGGTGGGGGAGCGGTGGTCAACGTGTCGAGTCGAGGTGCCTTCCGAGGAGAACCAGACTGTCCGGCCTACGGGGCCTCCAAGGCCGGGATGAACGCGTTGGGCCAGTCCATGGCACTCGTCCTGGCCCCCCACCGGATCACGGTCGGGACGGTGGCTCCCGGATTCGTGGACACCGAGATGGCGCGTGAGGTGCTCGAGGGTCCGGGTGGGGACGCGGTGCGCCGTCAGTCGCCGTTCGGCCGGGTGGCCCGTCCCGAGGAGGTCGCGGCCGCAGTGCTCTGGCTCGCCTCGCCCGAGGCGTCCTTCTCCTCGGGCACGATCATCGACGTCAACGGCGCGTCCTACCTGCGCAGCTGACTCAGGCCTCGACCACGGCACCGTGCCGCTCGGCGAGCTGCACGGCGCCGGCGAGGTCGAGCCTGGTGCCAGCGAGTCGGGCCGTCTCCAGGTCCGTGGCGTCGAGCCGGGCGCCCCGCAGGTCGCAGCCGGTCAGGTCGGCGTTGCGCAGGGTGGCCCGGGAGAGGTCGCAGCCGTTCAGGGACGCGCCCTTCAGGTTGGCGTCGGCGAGGTCGGCCTCGACCATCGACACCCCGTCGAGGCGCAGGTCGGTCAATATCGCGGCGCGCATGGTCACGCCGTTCCAGCGCCCGCCGGTCACAGTGAGCGGACGCAGGGTGCACTCCACGAACACGGACCCGTCGAGCTTGCAGCCGTCGAGGGTGGCGCCGAAGAAGGAGGTCCGCCGGATGTCGCAGGCGACGAAGGCCGTGCCCACGTGGCTCGAGGCGTTGAGCCTGCAGTTGGACAGCTCGCAGGACTCGAACGTGGCGCCCCTGCTCGTCGCCTCGGTCAGGTCGACGTCGCGGAAGGCACAGTTGCGATAGGTGCGGCCGGAGAGGTCCTCGCCGTACCAGTCCTCGTCGGTGAAGGTCTCCCCGTCGTAGGTCGTCATGACGTCATCGAAGCAGGGTCGCCCGACAGTCGCCGACATGGCCCGACTGGCACCTCGAAGATGGTCGATCGGGGCTCTGTTCCTCTCCCGATCGGCGAACCTACGCTGGGCTCCCGGACTCGGGCCGGCTCGGCTCTGAGGGGGGCCCATGCGTGCTCGTCGTGCCGTTCGGACGGCCTTGCCGATCGTCGCCGCCCTGGTGTGGCTGGGGACGTCCGCGTCTGCCGGATCAGCCACCGCTGCGGGTGTGCGCGAGGTCGATGTCGTGGCTCATGCGGGTGGGCTGGCCGCGGCTCCGCAGAACACCGCCGCCGCGGTCCGACTGTCCGTCAGTCAGGGGGCCGACGTGGTCGAGAACGACTTCCAGCGCACGGCCGACGGCCGGATCGTGGTGCTTCACGACACGTCGTTGGCCAACACCACGAACGTCGAGGAGGTGTTCCCCACGCGGGCTCCGTGGAACGTCGGGGACTTCACGCTCGCCGAGATCAGGCAGCTGGACGCCGGTTCCTGGTTCTCCCCGGCGTTCCAGGGTGAGCGCATCCCGACCCTGCGGCAGTGGGCTCGCGCCGTCGGCGACGAGGCCGCCATGCTGATCGAGGCCAAGACCCCGGAGCTCTACCCCGGGATCGCCTCGCAGCTCGCGACGGAGGTGCGCAGCCGCCCGGTCCTGCAGCGCGCGCTCCGGGACGGCCGCCTCGTCGTCATGTCGTTCAACCAGATCTGGGTCCAACGGTTCCACCGGGTCGCGCCGGAGGTTCCGGTCGGCATCGTCTACGGCTACCGTCCGACTCCTGAGGAGCTGCGACTGGCATCCACCTGGGTGTCCGACATCGTGCCCGCGCTGAGCGTCGTCGACCCGGAGACGTTGAGGATCGCCCGACTCCTCGGGCTCCGCATCGACATCTGGACCGTGAACACCCCCGAGGAGCTGCGGCGAGCCGTCGACTGGGGCGCCGATGCGGTCATCACCGACGTGCCGAGGTTCATCGACCGGACTCTTCGCCAATGGGGTGGATGAGCGCAGGGAGGGTCAGTTGACCAGGCGGTCGTGGCCCTGCCAGAACGGCTCGCGCAGCTTGAACTTCTGCAGCTTGCCGGTCGCCGTGCGGGGCAGCTCGTCGACGAAGTCGACCCGCTTGGGGCACTTGTAGCCCGCGAGGGCGGTGCGGCAGTGCGCGATCAGGTCCTCGGGGGTGACGCCGGAGCCGTCGGTCACCACGAGGGCAGTGACCATCTCGCCCCACTTCTCGTCGGGGATGCCGATGACTGCGACCTCCTTGACTGCTGCGTGGGACATCAGCGCGTCCTCGACCTCGATCGAGGAGACGTTCTCGCCGCCGGAGATGATCACGTCCTTCTTGCGGTCCGAGATCACCAGGTATCCCTCGTCATCGAGGTAGCCGCCGTCGCCGGTGTGGAAGGTGTTTCCCTCCTGCACGCGCGCGGTCTCCTCCGGGTTGTCCCAGTAGCCGTCCAGGTTGTGGTTGCTCGAGGTGAGCACCTCACCCTCGGGGTCGATCTGGACGCGTACGCCGAGAGCGGGAGCTCCGGCCCGTCCGAGCCGCTGGGCCCGTTCGCGCACCGACAGGTCGTCCCACTCGGCTCGCATCCGGTTGACGGTCACGATCGGCGAGGTCTCGGTGAGCCCGTAGATCTGGTTGAACTCCCAGCCGAGCTCCTCCAGCACCTGCTCGATGGTGCTGGTCGGAGGCGGCGCCCCGGCGACGATGATCCGGACCTTGTCGCGTCCGGGGATCTCGCCGTCCCAGGTCGCGGCGGCGTCGAGCGCGGCGCTGACCACCGCAGGGGCCGCGCACATGAGCGTGACCCCGTGCTGCTCGATCCTGCGCAGGATCTCGGCGCCGTCGACCTTGCGCAGCACGATGTGCCGGGCGCCGAGACCTGTCGTCACGTAGGGCATCCCCCACCCGTTGGCGTGGAACATCGGGAGTGTGTGCAGATAGACGTCACGGTCGGTGACGCCGGCGTGCAGGCCGAAGACGGTCGCGTTGAGCCAGAGGTTGCGGTGGGTGAGCTGCACGCCCTTGGGTCGCGCGGTCGTGCCGGAGGTGTAGTTGATGGTGCCGGTCGCGCCCTCGTCGGGCTGTGCCCACGGCTCGGGCTCGGTGTCGCGGAGGAAGAGGTGGTCGTCCTCGCCGAGCAGGAACTTGTGCTTGACGTCGAGGGCGTCCAGCTTGTCCTCGAGCTCGGGGTCGGCGTAGACGACCTCGGCCCCGCAGTGGCCCACGATGTACTGGATCTCGGCCAGGCTCAGCCGGAAGTTCACCGGCACCAGGATCCGGCCCCAACCGCTGACGCCGAAGAACGAGGTGAGCAGCCGGGCCGAGTTCTGCGAGATGACCGCCACCCGGCCGCCCGTGGGCACGCCGAGCTGGTCGAGCCGGGCCGCTTGCGCCCGGGCCAGCGTGGCGAGCTCCCGGTAGGTCAGGCTGCCCAGGCTCGGAGCGGGCTGCTCCGGCTCGTCGACGACGGCGATCCGGTCGGGATAGACGCTCTCGGCACGGTCGAGGAAGTCACGCACGGTCAGCGGGTAGTACACGCTTGCTCCTCCGGTGTTCGGACGCGGCCTGGCCTCGATTCCACCTGCTCCGCGCTGATCGCGCTACCCCCCTGCTCGTGCGCGAGCGCCGTACCCTCGACCCATGCTGCTCGCCGAGGACCTGCTGCTCCTGCTGACCGATGACGCGTCGGGGCGCCTGGTCGTGCAGGGCACCGCGGTGGACGCGGCCCTCGGTGGTGCCCGCCTGGTCGAGCTGACCCTGCTCGGCCGCGTCGACGTCACCGGCGAGGGGGAGGGCCGCAAGGGCAGGCTCGTGGTCCGCGACCGGTCCCGGCTCGACGACCCGTTGCTCGAGGAGGCGCTCGGGGTCGTGATCGCCCACGAGGGCAAGAAGCCGCAGGCGGTCGTCGGGCCGCTCGGGAAGAAGCTGCGTGAGCGCCTCTATGAACGCCTCGTCGACCAGGGCGTGCTCCGCGCCGAGCGCGGCAAGGTGCTCGGCGTCTTCCCGACGCGCAGCTGGCCGGCCGACGACGCCGCCCACGAGCGCCAGGTCCGTGCGGCGCTGGAGCAGGCGCTCCTGACCACGCTTCAGCCACAGGCGCGCACGGCCGCGCTGGTCTCCCTACTGCGGGCGCTGCGGGTGGTCCACAAGCTGGTCCCACCCAGGCACCACGCTGTCGGCCGCCGGGAGCTGGATCGCCGCGCCAAGGAGATCGCGGAGGGCGACTGGGGCTCCGACGCGGTGCGGGCAGCGGTCAACGCGATGAACGCGGCGACGATGGCCGCGGTCACTGCCGCCACATCGGCCGCAGCATCGGGGGGCTAGGGACCGGGCTGGCGTCCGTCAGGTCGGTTCACGGACTGACGAGCGGGTTGTTCCACCGCTTGATGTAGCAGCGCGCGCCGGCGTCGTTCTGTGCGCACACCTGCTCCTTGACGTACCCGACCGGCTGATCGAAACGAACCGTGCGCCTGGCCATCGTCCTCCGGCCGTTGTCGCACCCGTTGGCGTCCTGGAAGGGAATGGACCGAAGGCCGATTCCCTCGAGTCGACCCTCCGCATTCTTGCGATATCCGAAGAGGAGGTTGCCATAGACCTTGCGACGGTCGCAGCCGGTGTCCTCCACCCAGCCGCGCACCGTGAACTTCCGCTTGCTGACCCAGTTGATGGTCATCGCCGCGTCGAAGTGCTTGTTGCTCCAGGTCTGGGTGCGCTTCCCGGTGGCGTGGGAGACGGCTGCCATGGGCAGCACCAGGAGTGCGGTCGCCAGGGCGGCCACCAGGACGGGGCGGAGAGTGGATGCCAGGACGGTGCGACTGCTCGGATCGATCATGCGGTCTCTCCCGAGGTTGGTGGCCGGTAGGTCAGGGGGGTCACGCTAGCGCGGCGGACACCACGTCTCGCGCCTCCTCCTGGACGCGGGCGAGGTGCTCGGGGCCCTGAAAGGACTCGGCGTAGATCTTGTAGACGTCCTCGGTGCCCGACGGACGAGCCGCGAACCACGCTGAGGCCGTGGTGACCTTGAGGCCGCCGATCTTGGCGCCGTTGCCCGGTGCCTCGGTCAGCTTCGCCGTGATCGGCTCGCCGGCGAGCTCGCTCGCGGTCACGTCATCGGGGGAGAGCGCCGCGAGCTTGGCCTTCTGGGCGCGGTCGGCGGGGGCGTCGATCCGGGCGTACGCCGGGTCGCCATGCTGTGCGACCAGGTCGGCGTAGTGCTCGCTGGGCGACCTGCCGGTCGTGGCGAGGATCTCCGAGGCGAGCAGCGCCAGGATCAGTCCGTCCTTGTCCGTCGTCCACGTCGAGCCGTCCCGCCGCAGGAACGAGGCCCCGGCCGACTCCTCGCCGCCGAAGCCGAACGAGCCATCGATCAGCCCGGGCACGAACCACTTGAACCCGACCGGCACCTCGCTCATCGGCCGGCCAACCTGGTCCGCGACCCGGTCGATCATCGAGGACGACACCAGCGTCTTGCCGATCCGGGCGGAGGCGGGCCAGCCGGGCCGGGCGCCGCCGAAGAGGTAGCCGATGGCGACGGCGAGGAAGTGGTTGGGGTTCATCAGCCCGCCGTCAGGCGTCACGATCCCGTGGCGGTCGGCGTCGGCGTCGTTGCCGGTGGCGATGTCGTAGTCGTCCTTGCGGCCGATCAGCGAGGCCATCGCGCTCGGCGACGAGCAGTCCATCCGGATCTTGCCGTCCCAGTCGAGCGTCATGAAGCGCCACGTCGGGTCGACCAGCGGGTTGACCACGGTCAGGTCGATGCTGTGCCGCTCGGCGATCTCTCCCCAATAGTCCACACTCGCCCCGCCCAGCGGGTCGGCGCCGATGCGCACCCCGGCCGACCGGATCGCGTCGAGGTCGAGCACCGAGGGCAGGTCGTCGACATAGGTGCCCAGGAAGTCATAGCTGCCGACACTCGCCCGGGCCCGCGTGAAGGGGGTCCGCCGCACGTCAGCGAGGCCGTCCTTGATCAGCTCGTTGGCCCGCCCTGCGATCACCGAGGTGGCGTCGGTGTCGGCCGGACCGCCGTGCGGCGGGTTGTACTTGAAGCCACC
The DNA here is from genome assembly GCA_963834315.1 of uncultured Actinomycetota bacterium. Taxonomy (GTDB): domain Bacteria; phylum Actinomycetota; class Actinomycetes; order Propionibacteriales; family Nocardioidaceae; genus Nocardioides_B. Next base: position 412,880 of record CAWIAY010000010.1, read on the forward strand.
GTCGCCCGGTGGGTTGTGCGAGGGCGTCACCACGATGCCGTCGGCCAGGCCGGAGCCGGTCGAGCGGCCGCCGTTGGCGCGGATGATCGCGTGCGACACGGCCGGCGTCGGGGTGTAGCCGTGGCGGTCGTCCACCAGCACGCTCACGTCGTTGGCGACCAGCACCTCCAGGGCCGAGGCCCAAGCCGGCTCGGAGAGGCCGTGCGTGTCGCGGCCGATGAACAGCGGTCCGTCGTAGCCCTGGTCGCGGCGGTAGTCGCAGATCGCCTGCGTGGTCGCCACGATGTGCGTCTCGTTGAACGAGGTCTTCAGGCTGCTGCCGCGATGGCCGCTGGTGCCGAACGCGACCTGCTGGTCGACGTCCTCGGGGTCGGGGACGCCGGTGTAGTACGCGGTCACGAGGTGGGCGACGTCGACGAGGTCCTGTGGTCCGGCGAGCTGTCCTGCGCGGGTGTCTGCCATGACGCCATCATGGTCCGGACGGCGGTGGGTGGTCCATCCCTGGCTAGGGCGGTCCGGTGATTACCACGGTCCCGTGGTAATCACGCACTCCCCGTGGAGAGTTCGCCACGGGAACCGGGAGATCACCCAGGGATGCCTACAGTGGACGCCGTGCCGACCACTCCACGCGTCCGCGCCCCCGAGCTGCGGGGACGCGGCTGGCTCAACACCGACGGGCCGACGAGCCTCGCCGACCTGCGCGGCCGTTTCGTGCTGCTCGACTTCTGGACCTTCTGCTGCATCAACTGCCTGCACGTGCTCGAGGAGCTGCGCGAGGTGGAGGAGCGCCACGACGGCGAGCTGGTCGTCATCGGGGTGCACTCCCCGAAGTTCGAGCACGAGGCCGATGCCGACGCCCTCGCGGCGGCGGTCGAGCGCTACGACGTGCGCCACCCGGTGCTCGACGACCCGGAGCTGGTGACCTGGCGCGCCTACACGGCACGGGCCTGGCCGACGCTGGTCCTGATCGACCCGGAGGGCTACGTCGTCGCGCAGTACGCCGGCGAGGGTCATGCCCACGCGATCGAGGCGCTGCTCGGCGACCTGCGCGGGGAGCACGTCGCCAAGGGCACTCTCCAGCCGGGCGACTCGCCCTATGTCGCGCCGGCGGTGCCGGAGGGCGACCTGCGCTTCCCCGCCAAGGCCGTCGCCCTGCCCGGTGGCACTCTGCTGGTCGCCGATGCCGGGCACGGTGGCGTCGTCGAGCTGGCCGGCGACTCCGTCGTACGCCGCTTCGGCGACCTGCGTGAGCCCAACGGACTGTGCCTGCTGCCCGAGGAGGTGGCGGCCGAGGTCGGCTATGACGTCGTGGTCGCCGAGACGGTGGGTCACCGGCTGCGGGGGATCACGCTCGAGACCGGTGAGGTGCGCGTGCTCGCGGGTGACGGCACCCCGTGGAGGCAGGGCGAGGGCACCGACCGGCTGAGCAGCCCGTGGGACGTCACCTGGCACGACGGCCTGGTCTGGGTGGCGATGGCCGGCATCCACCAGCTGTGGACCTTCGACCCGCGCACCGGCCAGGTCCGGGTCGCGGCCGGCACCACCAACGAGGGCCTCGTCGACGGGGTCCTCGACGAGGCGTGGTTCGCGCAGACCTCCGGCCTGGCCTCCTCCGGTGACCGGCTGTGGATCGTCGATGCGGAGACCTCCTCGCTGCGCTACGTCGAGCAGGGGGAAGTCCACTCGGTGCTGGGCCGGGGGTTGTTCGACTTCGGCTTCACCGACGGCCCGGCGGACCGGGCCCTGCTCCAGCATCCACTCGGTGTCGCCGTACTGCCTGACGGCTCGGTGGCGATCGCGGACACCTACAACGGCGCGGTCCGCCGCTTCGACCCGGCGGCCGGCACGCTCACCACTGTCGCGACGGGTCTCGCGGAGCCGAGCGGACTGCACGTCGAGGGCGACATGCTCGTCGTCGTGGAGTCCGCCGCCCACCGGCTGACCCGCGTGCCGCTGGGTGCGTCGGCGCGGGCGTCCGGCTCCACGCACAGCACGGAGCGTCCCGTCACCGACGTGGCGCCGGGAGTGCTGGAGCTGGTGGTCGCGTTCGAGCCGCCGCCGGGTCAGAAGGTCGACGACCGGTTCGGCCCGCCGTCGCAGCTGGTTGTCGAGGCATCGCCGCCGGCGCTGCTCAGGGAGGGCGGCGGACGCGGCACCGACCTGGTCCGCACGCTCGTCCTCGACCCCGCGGTCGGCCACGGTGTCCTGCATCTTGCGGCGCGTGCCGCGTCCTGCGACGAGGGCGGTGGCGAGGGCGCTGCCTGTCACATGCACCAGCAGGACTGGGGGGTCCCGGTGCGCGTCGTGGACGGCGGCGACACCCGCCTCGTGCTGCCGCTCTCCGGCCGGTCCTGAACGCCCGGCCCGGACACTGGACACAGGGGGCCGTGGGCGGCAGGGTGCCAGCCATGCGAAAACTCCTTCTCGGGACCGTGGCGTTGTGCCTCGCCGTCCCCCTCCCCGTCACCGCCTCCGCTGTCGCCGCCCCGTCGGGTGACCCGGGGGACTTCACCACGTGGACCTACGCGGACAAGATCATCGACGACACCCAGAGCTTCCGCGGGCTGGACGGCGTCGACGACCGCGTCGCCTGGGTGGCCGGCGAGAACGCCACCGACGAGGGTGGTCCGGGCACGGTCTACCGCACCGTCAACGGTGGCAAGACCTGGAAGGACGTCAGTCCCGAGGTCGGTCGGGATCTCGCGTTCCGCGACATCGAAGCCGCCAGCGCGCGCGAGGCGAGCGTGCTGGCCATCGGCGAGGGCCGCGCTTCCCGGATCTATCGCACCACCGACGGGGGCAAGACGTGGAGCAAGACGTTCCAGAACAAGAGCGCCAAGGCCTTCTTCAACTGCATCGACTTCTATGCGGGCGGAAAGAAGGGCCTGGGTGTCAGCGACCCGGTGAACGGCAAGTTCCGGATCATCAAGACCCGTGACCACGGGAAGAGCTGGAAGGTCGCCAAGCGCAAGGGGATGCCGGCCGCCGTCGACGGGGAGTTCAACTTCGCCGCAAGCGGCACCTGCCTGACCGTCGTCGGGCGGCACGCCTACATGGGCTCAGGCGGCGCGGCCTCCCGGATCTTCCACAGCCGCAACTTCGGGCGCACGTGGAAGGTGACCGACGCACCGATCCCGGCGACGTCAGCGGGCGGGGTCTTCTCGCTGTCCTTCAAGCGGGCGGCCCGCGGCATTGCCGTCGGTGGGGACTTCCTGGCACCCGACGACGGCGCCGACGCCTCCGGCTTCACCATGGACCGGCGCACCTGGAAGGCCGGCGGCGACCTGGGCGGCTACCGCTCCGGCAGCAGCTGGGTCGATGGCAGCCGCCGTACCTTCACCGCGGTCGGTCCCACCGGCCTCGACGTCAGCACGAACGGCGGCCGCTCCTGGACCATGGTGGGTGAGATCGGCTACCACGCGATTGCCTGCGCCCCCGATCGCTGCTGGACGTCCGGCGCCGACGGGCACGTCGGGTGGATCAACACGCAGTAGTCCCTCTCCCTGCACGCGTGGTGGAGGTCTCGCCCTCGTTGGTCGGAGCGCGCCTCTCGGCCCGGTAGACTTGTCGTCAGCCGAGGCCGAGGGGCGCGCTTGCTCCTCGACCTTCTTTGTCGCCCGGTGTGGTGCGCTCGATCTCGTGGGCGCAAGACCAGCAGTCGGGCCCGAGGAACGCATTGCGTCCTGCTGGCTCGCCGGTCCCACACCTTGTGGTCCGGGCCAGGTCGCGCCCGTCCCACCATCTCTGGAGCTACCTTCGTGACGTCTTCCGACGCCGCCCCTTCCACCGTGCCCGCGGGCACCGACGGTCCGAGCTTCGCCGAGCTCGGCCTGCCCCGCGAGGTCGTGTCCGCCCTGGCGGACATGAAGATCACCCACCCCACCCCCGTGCAGGCAGCCGTCATCCCTGACGCCCTCGCAGGCAACGACGTCCTCGGCCGCGCCCAGACGGGCTCGGGCAAGACGCTCGCGTTCGGCCTGCCGATCCTCAACCGGCTGGCGGGCACCCGCAGCAGGCCCAAGCACCCGCGCGCGCTGATCATCGTGCCCACACGTGAGCTCGCCACCCAGGTGCGACGCTCGCTCGAACCCCTCGCGTTCGCCGCGCACCTGAAGCTGACGACCGTGTACGGCGGCACCGCCTACGACCGACAGATCAAGCAGCTGCGGGCCGGCGCAGACATCGTCGTCGCGACGCCTGGTCGGTTGCAGGACCTGATCGACAAGGGCCACTGCCGCACCGACGAGGTGCAGGTGACCGTCCTCGACGAGGCCGACCACCTCTGCGACCTCGGCTTCTACCCCGCTGTCGACGCTCTGCTGAAGGCGACGCCGACCGGGGGCCAGCGGATGCTGCTCTCGGCCACGCTCGACGGCGACGTCAACCGATTGGTGCGCGCGCACCTGCGTGACCCGCGGCTGCACGAGCTCGACCCGAATGCCGGCTCGGTCAGCACGATGAACCATCACGTGATGGTGGTCGGCGGCTTCCGTGACAAGGTCGCTGCCGTCACCGCGCTCGTCGAGGCCAACGCCCGCTCGATCGTCTTCACCCGCACCCGGGAGGGCGCCACCGAGCTCCGCGAGGCCCTCGACCAGGGCGGCATCGAGGCGGTCGACCTGCACGGCAACCTCTCCCAGCGCGTGCGCGAGCGCAACCTGCACAAGTTCTCCACCGGCAAGGCCAAGGTCGTCGTCGCCACCGATGTCGCCGCGCGCGGCATCCACGTCGACAACGTCGGTCTGGTCGTGCACTTCGATGCGCCCAACGACCCGAAGGCCTACCTGCACCGGTCCGGTCGCACGGCCCGGGCCGGTGAGTCCGGCACGGTGGTGACCATCACGACACCCCGGCAGCTCGACGAGATCGCGCGGCTGCAGTCCCGGGCCGGTGTCGCCTCGCGCCACCACGACATCCGCACCACTCCGCGTCCCATCACCGCCCAGACCCTGGCCGAGTCAGGCACCGAGGCGCCGGCCGTGCGCGCCGGCGGCGGGTCGCGAGGCCCTCGTGCCGGCGGCGGCTCGCGGCCCGTCGGCCGCGGCGGTCCCCGCAGCGGCGCTCGCCCCAGTCAAGGCGGCTACCGCGGGCGGTCGGCGGGCGACCGGCGACCGGCGTCCGGCGACCACAGGGACCGACCACGTCGCGCCGATGGCGCGACGACGCGTTGGTCGGCGGACAAGAAGCGCGGCTGACATGCACGAAGGGCCGCCCCACCGTGGTGGGGCGGCCCTCTCGGGTGATCGAGCTCCCGACCGGGTGATCGAGCTTCCGACCGGGTGATCGAGCTTGTCGAGATCACTCTCGTTCGGTCGTTCGGTGACAGCGGCTGCTGCCCGGTGCCAGCGCCGTTCGGCGCGGGGGGTCAGCGTGGCGGACCGTCGTAGCGACGCTCCTCCACATGCTTGGTCTCTGCCCGCTGACGGTTCATGACCAGGGCCAGCACGATCGCGAGCACGCCGGCGATCAGCAGGATCCAGCCCAGGCCACCGTCGTCGATGAAGCTGATGTCGACCTGGACGACGCCGAGGACGAGGATGAGGCCGATGACGAGCAGGACGATGCCGAGTCCGATACCCATGATGTCTCCTTGTGTTGGGGGCGACCGAGTCCGCCCGAGTGCGGCAGGAGTAGCTGTCGTCCAGGGGATACCCCGAACGCAGCGAAATCAATCCGCCACGCGGGTGTGAAGAACGCATGCCCTGGGTACCAGGGCGGAACTGCCTCGGCTACGGTCGGGGCACATCCACGTCCGCTTCAACGACCCCTGGGGAGGAGGTTCCAGTGAACACTCGGACCATTGCCATCGCTGCTCTCGTCATCGCGGTCATCATTCTGCTGATCTTCCTGCTCTGATTCGTGCGCACCACGAAGCGACAGCAGGCCATCACGAAGGGCCACTCCCTCTTGGGAGTGGCCCTTCGTCATGAGACAGGACGGTGCTCGATCAGAACGCAGCCTCGTCGAGCTCCATCAGCGACAGGTCGGTGCCTTCGACGATCACCCGCTCCGCCGCGATCTTGGGGAGCACGTTGCGCGCGAAGAACTGCGCTGCCGCGACCTTGCCCTCGTAGAAGGACGTGTCGGCGGCAGAAACCTCACCTGACAGCTTCTCCAGTGCCACCTCGGCCTGGCGCAGCAGCAGCCACGCGCACACGATGTCCCCGAGCGCCATCAACAAGCGGGACGTGTTGAGCCCCACCTTGTAGATGTTGGCCGACTCGCCGGCCTCGGTGCTGGGATCGGCCGACATCAGCTGCTCGATCAGCGTCCCGACGATGGCCTGACCGTTCTCGAGACCCTCGGCGAGCAGCTCACGCTCGACCTTGAGCCGGCCATCCGAGTCGGCGGACCCGCCCTCGGACTTGATGAACTTCTCCACCTCGCCCGCGATGAAGCCCAGTGCCTTGGCCTGGTCCTTCACGATCTTGCGGAAGAACAGGTCCTGACCCTGGATCGCCGTGGTGCCCTCGTAGAGGGTGTCGATCTTCGCGTCCCGGACGTACTGCTCGATGGGGTACTCCTGCAGGAAGCCCGACCCGCCGAAGGTCTGCAGGGACTCGGTGCCGAGCAGGACCCAGGAGCGCTCGGAGCCGTAGCCCTTGACGATCGGCAGCAGCAGGTCGTTGACGCGCTCCGCCAGCTCGTCCTTCTCACCGTTGAACTCCGCCACCTGCACGCGGTCCTGCCACGAAGCCGTGTAGAGCACCAGGGCCCGCATGGCCTCGGCGAACGACTTCTGCGTCATCAGCGAGCGGCGTACGTCGGGGTGGTGGGTGATCGTCACGCGCGGCGCGGTCTTGTCCGAGGCGCGGGTGAGGTCGGCGCCCTGGATGCGTTCCTTGGCGTAGTCGAGGGCGTTGAGGTAGCCGGTCGACAAGGTGGCGATCGCCTTGGTGCCCACCATCATCCGGGCGTTCTCGATGACCTGGAACATCTGGGCGATGCCGTCGTGGACCTCACCGAGCAGCCAGCCCTTGGCAGGTTCGCCACCGCCCACGGCAGAGTCACCGAAGGTGACCTCGCAGGTGTTGGAGACCTTGATGCCCATCTTGTGCTCGACGTTGGTGACGTAGGCGCCGTTGCGCTCGCCGGTGAGCTCGCCACTCTCGAGGTCGAAGTGGTGCTTGGGCACCACGAAGAGCGAGAGTCCCTTGGTGCCGGGACCTCCGTGACCCTCGACGCCGACAGGGCGGGCGAGGACGAGGTGGATGATGTTCTCGCTCAGGTCGTGCTCACCGGAGGTGATGAAGCGCTTCACGCCCTCGATGTGCCACGAGCCATCCTCTTGCAGGGTGGCCTTGGTGCGGCCGGCGCCGACGTCGGAGCCGGCGTCGGGCTCGGTGAGGACCATGGTGGCGCCCCACTGGCGGTCGACGATGAGCTGGGCGATCCGCTGGTCGCGCTCGTTGCCGTTGCTGTGCACGATCGAGGCGAAGCTCGGGCCGCAGGCATACATCCAGATCGGGGCGTTGGCCCCGAGCACCAGCTCCCCCAGCGCCCAGACGAGACTCGAGGGTGCGGGCGTGCCGCCGAGCGCCTCGGGGAGGGAGAGCCGCCAGTACTCGGCGTCCATCCAGGCCTGGTAGCTCTTCTTGAAGGCCTCGGGGACGGGCGCGGAGCTCGTCGTGGGGTCGAACACCGGCGGGTTGCGGTCGCTGTCCTCGTAGGAGGCGGCGAGATCCTCGCGGGCGAGCCGGTCGACCTCGACGAGGATCGAGCGGGCGGTGTCGGTGTCGACCTCCTCGAAAGGCCCGGTGCCGAGCACCTGGTCGCGTCCGAGCACCTCGAAGAGGTTGAACTCGATGTCGCGGATGTTGCTCCTGTAGTGGCTCACTGCTCCACCTTCACGTCGGGGGGACCCGGGGGTCCGTGGGGTGCGGCGGCGCCCAACGACGCCGTTGCTACTCGTCAGTAACCCAATTGTGCTACCGACCAGTAGCAAAGACAAGCCCCTACGTCCGACGTCACTCGCCGGGCTCTCGTGGCGCGGTGCCTCGCACGCTCAGCGAGCGAGCGCCTCGGCCTGCCAGATGCGGCCTCGATGGCGGCTCACGAGGCTCATTCCGCTGCGCTCGACGACGTCCAGCATCGCCCGGGGCGGATGGGCGAACGTCCGGAACTCCCGGCGGGCCACGGCCTGCACGGCGTTCTGGGCGGCGATCACCGCCCGGCTCACGGCGTTGCGCGGGGGGTGGCTGAAGGCAAGGCGCGTGCGGGCGAGGTCTGCGGCCGCGCCGAGCAGGAGCGGGTAGTCCGGGTAGCAGCAGACCACCCGGTGCAGCACGACCACGTCGGCCTGCTCGACCTCACCCGGTGATGCGGCGGCGACGTCGACGATGCGCCGGTGCATCCGCTCGCCGACCCCGGCCTCCGATGCCAGCCGGGCGGCCTCCTCGTCGTAGGCGCTGGTCAGCTCCAGCGTGGTGACCGAGGTGGCTCCGCGCCGCGCGAGCTCGATCCCGACGTCGCCGACGCCACCGCCGATCTCGAGCACGGTGGCGCCGTCCAGCCCGCCGTCGGCGAGGAAGTCGACCATCCACGTCGCCGCGGGGTCGAGGCCCCGGCGGCGGTAGGCGCGCGCCGTCCGCCGGGCGAACCCGGCCTTGAAGAACTTGTCGCAGCCTCGGGGGTCGCAGCATCCGGCCATGCGCGGAGTCTCCCGCAGATCCGTGGCCACTGGAACACCTGGCCGGGAATGTCGGGTGACGGATCCGCTCGTCGCGAGCAGGATGGCCACATGGAAGACACAGCGGGCGAGGAGGCGGTCGAGCAGGAACGCGCTTTCCAGCGGCGGCAGCCGATGGGCAACGAGATGCCCGTGCCGGTGGCCTTTCGTGCGGTGCTCGCCGAGAGCGAGGATCTCGTGGTCTACGCCTGCGGGCTCGACGTCTACTCCAACGGGGTCGGCTTCAGCGTCGAGGCCCGAGTCCGGCACGGCATGGACGAACAGCTGCTCGAGTCGCTGACGACGGCCGAAGCGGCCGGCAGCTCCTTCTCGGCGCGGAGTACGCCGGCGGCCGGCGCGGCTGGTCTGCGCCTGGCCGGACCGGCACATCGCCGACACCGTCATCGACCTGCCGACGGAGGAGATCCTCGCCGCTGCCGGGACCCGCGGTACCGCCAGGAAACTGGTTCGCCGGTGTCGCTCCGCCCGCACGAACCGACGTCTGAGGACTGATCTCGTGACCTCATCCGCGGACGCCTACCCGCGCGCTGTGATCCATCAGCATCCGCTCGCCTACCTGATCGGTATCGAGGGAATCGCCCTCCTCAAGGCCTTCGCAGGTGAGTACGACAGGGAGTTCACCGAGGCCCGACTCGCCGAGGTGCGACGTCTCCTCGAGGTGGGCGACGCGCTCGGCCAAGCGGTCGACCTCACCCCGCTGTCCGCCGCCGCCGGCTATGACGGCTGGGCGCCGAGCTACGACGACCCCGAGAACGGCATCTTCCTCCTGGAGCAAGCAGCCGTTCGCCCCCTCCTCGACACGCTGGCGGTGGGGGACGTGATCGACGCGGCCTGCGGCACCGGGCGGCACGCGTCCTACCTCGCGGCGCGGGGTCATCGGGTGCGGGGGTTCGACATCTCCGAGGGGATGCTGGCCGTCGCCCGCGACAAGCTGCCCGACATCCCCTTCGAGTGCGCGGACGTGCGCACGCTGCCGGTCGAGGACGCGAGTGCCGACTCCGTGGTCTCATCCTTGGCGCTCGCCCACGTCCGAGACCTCGGTCCTGTCTTCGCCGAGGTCGCCCGCGTGCTGCGACCCGGAGGTCGATTCGTGCTGTGCGACACCCGGGGGCACTACCTCGGCTCGCGGCACTACCCACTCGTCGAGTGGGACCCGGAGGGGAACGTGGGCTACATCCCCGGCTGGCGGCACTCCACGGTGGAGTACCTCAACGCCGCCTTGGCACACGGGTTCGCCGTACGGTCTGTCGAGGAGCCCTTGCGGGTGGGCGACACCGCCGACGTCGGAGAGCCGCTGCCCGAGGCGGTCGAGAATCCGTCGTCCCCGCCGAACATCTGGGAGCTGCACGACTGGGCGCCCGAGGCCGTCAACGCCGCCAAGCGGGACGACCCCGCGCTGATCGTCTGGGACTTCGAGCTGCTCAACCGCTGAACGTCGCGATGACCGGGCGATGGTCGGACCCGCGAGCGTCGAGCCGGGCGCGGGGGTCGTCGGCGATGGAGGCAGGCACCGGTCCAGCCGTCGCGACGGCGCTCACGCGGGTGACGAGGTCGCGGGAGACCAGCAGGTGGTCGATCAGCTCGCGCCGGCCGCGGTAGACGCGCGAGAACCGGTCTGCCTCGGGGATCAGGGACTCCAGGTTCCACAGGCGCGACCCGTCGCCGCGGTCGGGGGTGTCGAAGCCGCGGGTGCCGATCTCGGATCCGGGTGGGCCCAGGAGGATCTGGGTGGTCGCCGCGAGCGCCTCGTCGTTGAGGTCGCCGGCGACGACGAGGGCCCGGGTGCGACCGCCGTCGTCGAGCTGGGCGGTCACGAACGTACGGACGGCGGCGGCCTCCGCGGCCCGGCGGTGGAGGGCGTAGACGGCGTAGCGGGCGCGCTCGTCCTCGTCGCGGGGGCTGAAGCGGCCGCCGGGGTACGACAGCAGCTTGGACTTCAGGTGCACGCTGACCACGTCGACGGGCTCCCCGGCGTCGTCGAGCACCCTTGCGCGCAACGCGGCACGCCCCATCGTCGAGAGCGTCGTGCCGCTGTCGTCGACGCGCACCGGTCCGATCCGGCGCGGCAGGTCGCGGACCTGCTCGGCCTCCTCGATCGGGCGCCGGGCGATCACGCCGACCCGGATGCCCCGAGCGTCCGGGTCGGCGAGAGCCAGCTGCCACGAGCCGTCGAGGCGGGCGACCAGGTCGGCCAGCGCAGAGGGGTTGCCGACCTCCTGGACGGCGAGCACGTCGGGGCTGATCGCCTCGACCACGCTCGCCAGGGCGGCGAGCTTGGCGTCGTACGTCTCCTGGTCAGGCGGCCCGTCCGGGTCCTCGGGCGTGAAGAGGTTCTCCAGGTTCCAGGTGCCGACCTTCATGGCTCCAGTGCACCACGGCCGGTGATGGCTCAGGGATGACGCGGCGTCGACGCGGCTGGCCGGTGCCGGACCGGGCTGCGCTCGACGCGTGCTTCCCTGGGCGATCTCGCGCTTCCCGTGGGGAGTTCGCTCCGGGGACCGCTAGATCACCACGGGACCGTGGTAATCTGCGCGCGCCTACCCCCGGCGGAACCGACGCGCGACCCGGCCGAGGAGCCCCCGGGAGCGGGTCTTGGTGGGTCGGGTGGTCCCCGCCTCGAGCTCGCGCAGCTCGGCGCGCAGTGCGGCCACCTCCCTGGTCAGCACGGCGAGGGCGTCGACAGCCACGTCTCGCGAGGCCCGTGGGGTGACCCGGTGGTCGGCGGGTGCTCCGCCGCGCGGGGGCAGGGGCGTGAGGTCGTCGAGGTCGCCGACGACGTCGTAGCCGGCCGCGGTGATCCGGGCCCGCCAGTCGTCGGTGATCTCCTGCAGCCGCGGCAGCAGCTCGACCGGCGTGCCGACCCGGTCGGAGTCGTCGGCCCGCAGCGCCTCGTTGACCAGCACCTGCTTGACGGTGCGGCGCAGCTGGGGCGGTGCCTCGCCCTGACGGATCCGGCGGTTCACGCGTCGCAGCACGTCGACGGCGTTGACGCCCAAGGACGTGTTGGCGCCCACGGCGGGGAAGTCGACGAGCGCGGGATCGACCTGGACCACCGAGCAGAAGCGCTGCCAGAGCAGCTCGCGTGGCGCTCCCGCAGGCGGGCAGGTCACCACGTGCACGTGGTCGGCGGGGAGGTGGGCAGCCCAGCGTTCGAGCAGGTCGGCGAGGTCCTGGTGCCGCCAGAACTTCCGGGCGTGCACGTGGCTGCGTCGCGGGTCGAGGATGCGCGCGAGGAACCGGTCGAAGCGCAGCCCACGGCCGTGCTTGACGCCCTCCTGCCACTCCGCCGGCAGCTGCCGCGCCAGGTCGCGGGCCGTGACGACCAGGTGGACGTCGGCGTCCGCGAGGGGAGCCAGGACGCCGGGTACGGCGTCGGCGTCGACGTTGCTCAACAGCTCGTTGCTGAACACCGAGGTGCCGCCGCGCTTGAGCGCCCTGCGGCACAGTGCCGCCCAGCTGCCCTCGACGCGTTGCTGGGGCACCCCCCAGCCGGGATGGTTGCCGGTCAGCTCGAGGGCGGCGTGGAAGAGGCCGCGGTGCTGCTGGGTGGGGTACCAGACGCCCTGCTCGGCCAGCCGGTCCGCGTTCTCCCGCAGCGTCGCCTGGAGGAACGACGTACCGCTCTTGGGGACGCCCACGTGCAGGACGACGCGTGCCCGGGCGGACTGGCTGCTCATGCCTTGAAGGATAGGAGGGCAGCAGGCGCGACCCCGGTGCGGGACTGACGTGACTCGCGCAATACAACTGACTTAGTTGACTTTGATGCTCTCGTGCTCTTAGTCTCTTGAATCGCTAGACATACAAAGTTACTCAACTAACGCGGTTCACTCGTTCGAGCCGTCCTCGAAAGGTTCCCTCTCATGCGCAGTCTGCTCGTGCTCGGCCTGGTGGGCTTCGCGGCCCAGCTGGTCGACGGTTCCCTCGGCATGGCCTACGGCGTCACGTCGTCGACCTTGCTGCTGGCCACCGGGGTGGCGCCGGCGGCGGCATCGGCCGCGGTCCACTTCTCCGAGATCGGCACCACCCTCGTCTCGGGCATCAGCCATCACCGTCTGGGCAACGTCGACTGGCGGACCGTCTCCATCATCGCCGTCCCCGGCGGCATCGGTGCCTTCGCCGGTGCCACCATCCTCTCCAACATCGACGGCGCCACCGCCAAGCCCTGGGTGGCCGCTCTGCTGCTCGCGCTGGGTGCCTACGTGATGTATCGCTTCCTCCGTCTGGGTGGCCGTCGCCCGCAGTTCCCCGGCCGGATCGCGGCGCCCTTCCTGGTGCCGCTCGGGCTGGTGGCCGGCCTGATGGACGCCATCGGGGGAGGCGGCTGGGGACCTGTCGGCACTCCCTCCCTGCTCGCCTCCGGGCGGATGGAGCCCCGCAAGGTGATCGGATCGATCGACACCTCGGAGTTCGTGGTCGCTCTCGGCGGCTCGGTCGGCTTCCTGCTCGCCCTGGGCAGCCAGGGGATCCCCTGGGAGATCGCCGCGGCCCTGCTGGTCGGTGGCGTGATCGCCGCGCCTCTCGCCGCATGGCTGGTCAAGAGCATCGCGCCCCGGGTGCTCGGGGTCGCGGCCGGTGGGCTGATCATCCTCACGAACTCCAAGACCATCCTCGAGGCGCTCGGTGCCACCGGAACGACAGTCGCCGTGGCAGCCGCCGCCCTCTTCGTGGCCTGGGTCACGCTCATCGTGTGGGCGGTCAAGCAGGAGCGCCTCTCCCGCACCGTCGCCGAGCCGGAGACGGTGAGCCTCTGAGCCGCCCCCGGCAGGGGACTCGGTGGTGCGGCACCGGCCACCGGGTCCCCTGCTGCGTGCAGCGCCCACCGCACACCGCGCTAACTGCAGTTGTCTGAGAGACTTTGCTCATGCGCGTCTCCGCCAAGTCCGACTACGCCCTGCGGGCGCTGATCGAGCTCGCGCACCGCGACCGAGGGTGCCCCGGTGAGTGCGGAGGAGATCGGCCGGAGGCAGGACATCCCGCACGGCTTCCTGCAGGCGATCCTGGCGGACCTGCGCCGGGCCGGACGTGGTGATGAGCCAGCGCGGACAGGCCGGCGGCTGGCGGCTGGCCCGCGATGCCGCGAGCGTCAGCGTCGCCGACGTGATCCGCGCCGTCGACGGCCCGTTGGTCAGCGTCTACGGGCTGCGTCCCGAGGCGGTCTCCTACAACGAGTCGGCCGAGGTGCTCCAGCACGTCTGGATCGCAGCCCGCAGCAGCCTGCGCGACGTCTTCGAGCAGGTCTCGATCCGCGCGCTCGCCGACGGCAAGCTGCCCAGGGCGGTCACCTCGCGCACCAGGTCCGAGGACGCCTGGCTGCCGCACTGAGGGCCAGGAGGCCTCTGGGCGACACGTAGGCTCGGCGCATGATCGGTGAGGTCCTCCGGGCGGTGCTCGCCGCCCTCACGTCGGCCGCGCTCGCGACGAGCGCCTCGCCGATGCCCTCACCCGAGGAGCCACGGCTCGGCCGCGGCCCGGTCGTCGGCGCCGACATCAGCTGGCCGAACTGTCCGCGAGGCCTGGGGATCGCCTCGCGACCGACCCTCGGGCAAGCCGCTGCCCCGTCGCGAAGCGCGCTTCGTGGTGATCGGCCTGACCAACGGCCCGGCCTTCCACCCGAACCCGTGCCTGGCCGCGCAGGTCGAGTACGCCCGCGAGCGTCGGCTGTGGACCTCGGCGTACGCCGTGGCGACGTACCCGACTCCACGGCAGCTCACCCGGTACGGCGACGCCGGGCCGCGTCCCGACGACACCACGCGAGGGCGACTGTTCAACACCGGCTACGCCCAGGCCCAGATCAACGTCGAGGAGATGCGGTCGGTGGGGCTGGAGTCGCCGGCGGTGTGGGTCGACGTCGAGCCGGTGAGTCCTCCTGCCCCCTGGTCGCGCCGTCCACGAGCCAACAAGGCGGTCGTCGACGGGGTGCTCGCCGGCTATCGCGCCGAGGGGTTGCGGGTCGGGTTCTACTCGGTCGCGACGCTGTGGCAGCAGATCATGGGCGACGCCCGCTACGGCCTGCCCGAGTGGCGCAGCGCCGGGCCGACCACGCGGCGCCGGGCCCTCGCGATGTGCGGCTCGGGGCGGTTCCAGGGTGGCGCTGCCGTGATCGGCCAGTGGTGGGACCAGGACCGCGACTACAACGTGCTCTGCCCGGGCGTGCCGGCACGCGACGTGCTCGACCGCTGGTTCACCCAGGGGTAGGGCGCGACCACCCAGGGCTGGCCGCTCACTCCGAGTGGTCGGCCACCCAGTCGAGGAACGGCCGCGCCACCCGCCAGTCGTCGCGGACCCGGTCGGCGAGCTCGGGGGTGTGGATGACCTTCTCGAAGCCGTAGGACTTGCCCAGCGACATCGTCTTGTGGCGGAGCAGGTCGATGCGCGGATGGTCCTTGTCGAAGCCGCGAGGTGCCGTCTTCAGGGTGTCGCCACCCAGCTCCCAGCCCTGCGCCGCGAGAGCGTCGAGCATCGCCACGAGCTCGGGGCCGGTGCGGTCGTCAGCGACGGCTCGGCGGAAGGTCGCCAGCCGGGAGGACTCCGACTCGTAGAAGCCGGCACCCACGCGCACCCCGGGCGCGGAGATCTGCACGTACCACCCGGTCGACTGGCCGGTCTGGACGAAGGCTCCCTGGTGGGTCTTGTAGGGCGTCTTGTCCTTGGCGAAGCGCACGTCGCGGTAGGGCCGGAAGATCTTGGCGGGGCCGAACTCGTCCTGCAGTGCCGCAGTCAGGGCGAGCATCGGCTGCTTGACCGCGGTGTCGTAGGTCTCCTTGTGGGCGGTCCAGAACGACTTGGTGTTGTCCATCTCCAGGTCGTCGTAGAAGTCGAGCGCGGCCGTCGGGAAGCCGGTGAACGCGGGCGGGGTGGGCATGGAACAGACGCTATCGGGACGCGGCACGCCCTCGTGTGCGAGCATCCCTCTCGTGCGCACCGCTGGGAGCTCGGACGCCGAGGCCGAGGCCGACCGGAGCGCCTTCGTCGCGACCCCGGTCGTGCTGCGGGCCTGGATCGGGGCAGCCGTCGTGGCCGCGATCGTGCTCCCGTTCGCGCTGGCGCCGTGGGGTCGCGAGGAGGCGGCCCGCCAACCGGAGCTGACCGCGCTGCTGCTGGTGGCCCTCTCTGTACTCAACATCGAGCTCGCCCGGTCCTACGAGGGCGGGCTGATCACCAGCCAGCGCCCGCACAAGGCGCTGTCGGCCTGGGCGTTCACCGCCGCGCTGCTGCTGCCGCTGCCCTACCTGCTGCCCGTGGTCCTGGCCTGCTACGCCCACGCCCGCTGGCGCGGACTGCGGGTGCCGCTGTGGAAGTGGGTGGGCTCCGCTGCCTACGTCGTCCTCGCCGGAGTCACGGCGGGGCTCGTCGCCCGTTGGGTGACCGGCGAGGAGGGCAACTTCATGTACGGCGCCGGAGGGACCGGGCTGCTGGCTGTCCTGCTCTCGGCGCTGGCGTTCCTCGCCGTGGAGTCGCTGCTCTTCCACGGCAGTGCCTACCTCAACCGGTCCGAGGACGAGGTGTGGCTGCGTCGCACGTTGCGGGGCTGGTCGTTCTACCTGACCGAGGGCGCGGTGCTCCTGCTCGGTGGGCTGTTCGCCGCGATCTGGACCGGCGGTGCGTGGTTCGTCCTCCTGGTGGTCCCCGTCTACGGGTTGGCGCAACGCGCCGCGTTGCACGACTCGTTGCGCGAGCAGGCCGAGGTCGACGACAAGACCGGGCTGCTGCGCTTCGAGTCCTGGCGCCGGCTGGCTCTCCTTGCGCGGCAACGGTGCCAGGCCCGGCGCGAGCCCTGGAGCGTCGCGTTCGTCGACCTGGATCTGTTCAAGCGCTACAACGACGCGTGGGGCCACCTCGTGGGTGACGAGGCGCTGGTCGTCGTCGCCGACACGCTGCGCGGTCAGCTGCGCGGCGGCGACCTGCTGGCGCGCTTCGGCGGGGAGGAGTTCTGCGTCTTCCTCCCGGCGACGCCGTACGACGAGGCGGCCATCGTCGCCGAGCGACTGCGCGCGGCTGTCGCGGCCGCGGTCATGCCCGGGTCCGGTGGGTCGGTCACGGTCAGCGTCGGAGTCGCCGGGGTGAGCCAGGAGCAGCGCGACCTCGAGCTCGTCGACACGATGGCGCAGGCGGACAAGGCGTTGTTCGAGGCGAAGGAGCTCGGCCGCGACCGGGTCCGGGTGCGGCTGCACACCGGTCCGGGCACGGGGAGCGAAGCCGCCTGGGTGTCCTCGACCTGAAGATCGGGACGCGGAGCGGATGACGAGATTCGAACTCGCGACATCGACCTTGGGAATGCGCTCGGACGGTTCGCCGCGCCTAGGGGTTCCGGGAGCAGGAAAGGGGCACGTGGCCAGTGGAGAGCAGGTTTGCGGGGCGTGACCAGCTGCGGGATCGAGTGGTGGTGATCGAGGGACGTTGGGCTTCTCCGCCCGGCGCCCCTCGTAGTCGTGTCCGTAGCGCGCAGCGGGCGGGGGTGCGCGAAGGCCCGGAGCGCGGGGGTCCCGGTGAGCTGAGCGCGGAGGACGCGTCGGCGCCAAATCGCTCAGCGAACGAGGTCCCGGAAACCGATCGGCAGGCGGAGCGTGCCACAGCGGGATACCCGGGTTCTCGCGATGGTCGCAGCACCTGATCGATTCCGTGAGGGTTGGTGACTTGGGCTTGCGCTCACGAGCGCCTCATCTCTGTCCATCTCCTCGAAGGTCACCTAGCATCGAGGCACGGCGTCATGCCCACCGGAGATGCAGGGAGGGGACCGTGATGACCATCCGCACCGTCGAAGTACATCTGGAAGAACTGCTGGGGGACTCCTGGATCGCGGCAGCGCTCAAGGCCCTGGGGGGCGCCGCTGGCGGGGAGTACCGATTCGTCGCCCGCTCAGGCGACGACGACTCGGGCGCTGCGACGACCGTGCTTGAAGGCGCCACCTTCCCCATGCTGCGCTTTCGAGACCTCAACGCCCTGCAGGAGCCCAACCCATCGACCGACATCGCACTACGGTTGGCGGACCTGGACCGCGACTTGGTGGCGGACGGGTGGCGTCGACAAGAGACGTCCGGACGGCATTGGTGGTCACGGACCTATGAGAAAGCCTGTTGACTTCACTGGGCGTTGGCCGGAAGTCCGGAGCAGCTGCTCTCCAGGTGCGAGAGGACCGTGGATCGACCTGGCCCGGGCGTCCGCCGCGGGCGCTGGCAACCGCTCCTGGATGAAACCGCGGCGCCGCACGTGGACCAGGTGGGCCCACGACTGCTCATCGTCCCGCGGCATACTCAGACCGTTAGCGCCACGCAACGAAAGCCGGTGTCGTCGTCGCGGGCGAGCCGAACTGGAAGCGGTCGGTCGGCTGGGCGGCGGGTGCGCAAGATCGGTCGCCCGACGCTGCGGGTGCACGACCTCCGGCACACGTGTGCGTCGCTCTGGCTGGGTGCCGGGGCGGACCCGAAGGTGGTCCAACGGATCCTCGGGCACGCCTCCGCGGCGATGACGATGGACCTCTACGGCCACCTGATCGACCAGGACCTGTGGGACTCCGCGAAGCGGCTCGGGGCATCCTGGGGGCATCTGAACGGGAAGCAGAAGGACCCTCACCGCCGATCGCGGCGTAGAGGGGACCTGACCTGCGGTGTTGCGTGGAGCGGATGACGAGATTCGAACTCGCGACATCGACCTTGGGAAGGTCGCGCTCTACCAACTGAGCTACATCCGCATCGGCGACCGCTTCGGCCACCGCTCGCAGATCGTACCTGAGCAACGCGCGGGCGCCACCTCCGGCCGAGGCGGCGGTGCGGGTAGGTTCTCCCTGTGCTGCTCTCAGATCGTGACATCCTGGCCGAGGTCGACGCGGGCCGGGTCGGCCTTGACCCGTTCGACGCGTCGATGGTGCAGCCGTCGAGCATCGACGTCCGGCTCGACAGGTTCTTCCGGGTGTTCGAGAACCACAAGTACCCCCACATCGACCCGGCCGAGGACCAGCCCGACCTCACCCGCGAGGTGGAGCCCGAGGGCGACGAGCCCTTCATCCTGCACCCGGGGGAGTTCGTGCTCGGCTCCACCTACGAGGTCATCACGCTGCCCGACGACGTGGCCGCACGGCTCGAGGGGAAGTCCTCGTTGGGCCGGCTCGGGCTGCTCACCCACTCCACCGCAGGGTTCATCGACCCCGGCTTCTCCGGGCACGTGACCCTGGAGCTGTCCAACGTGGCGACGCTGCCGATCAAGCTGTGGCCGGGGATGAAGATCGGGCAGTTCTGCTTCTTCCGGCTGTCCTCGCCCTCGGAGAACCCCTACGGCTCGAAGAAGTACGGGTCGCGCTACCAGGGCCAGCGGGGCCCGACGCCGTCGCGCTCACACCTGAGCTTCCACCGCACCGAGATCTAGCCCTGCCTCAGCCGAGGACCGCCGCGGTGCCCGGGCGGACGAAGGTCGGGTGCTTGGGCTGCAGCCCGTCACCGGAGCTGGCACCGAGCACGCGGCGGCCGACCCACGGTCCGAAGTGCCCGCGCGCCCAGGCGAGATCGGCGTCGCGGCGTTGCCTGCGGTCCATCTCGGGCAGGGGGGCGAGCTCCACCGGGGGCAGGGAGTGGTCGATGCCCAGGGCCTCCAGCACGACGCGGGCCATGTGGTGGTGGCCGGCGGCCGACATGTGCATCCGGTCGATGTCCCACAGCCGGTAGTCGCGATACTCGCGTCGCCGCCAGTAGTCGACCAGCACGGCGCCGTGCCGGTCGACGATCTCGCGCACGATCTCGTTGTACGTCGCCACCCGTCCGCGCAGGTGTCGGAACACCGGGGCGAAGCCGAGGTCGAAGCCGGTGAACAGCGCCACCGTCGCGCCGCTGGCCACGAGCCGCCCGACCGCGTCGTCGTAGCGCGCCATGATCGCGTCGATGTCCACCTTGGGACGGAGCAGGTCGTTGGCGCCGGCGTACAACGTGATCAGGTCGGGTTGCAGCGCGAGCCCGGCGTCGAGCTGTTCCTCGAGGACCGGCACCAGCTTGCGCCCGCGGATCGCCAGGTTCGCGTAGCCGAAGTTCTCCGTCCCCTCGGCCAGGGCCTCCGCCATCCGGTCGGCCCAGCCGCGGACCCCGTTAGGACGGGAGGCGTCGTGGTCGCCCACGCCCTCGGTGAACGAGTCGCCGAGAGCGAGGAAGCGGTGGAAAGTCATGGCTCCATTGTCCCTACGAGCCGCCCGGACGACGAACGGGCCCGCTGCCGGTGGGTGGAGAGGCAGCGGGCCCGGGCTCCCGGCACCGGTCGGGAGGCTCAACCGTCCAGGCGCTCCGCGATCGCGTGGAGCCGGTGGGCCAGGGCGTGCCGGCCGCGTGGGCGACGCGGTCCGGGCCGGAACGCCTGCCGGTTCCGGGCGACTCGCTCCTGGATCTGCTGGGTGGCGAGTGCGTCGAGCATGACGCTGAAGTCAGACATGGTCGGAGATCCCTTCGGGAGTGCTGCGGTGGTGGGGAGTCGTGCCGTCGAGACTGTCGCCGGCGACCATCCGTCGGCCTGATCGTGCTTGCGCTGCTTCGCGTTCGCGGCCCGGCGACAGCTCCTCGTGAGGCGGCGGCGGGACATGCCGGGCGTCCCTCATCGCTGCTCCAGGGAGATGTCGCCGCTGACGGTCGTCGCGTGCAGCTCGAGGAACTCCTGGCCCTCGGCGGGCTCGCCGGCACCCTCCAGCGTGGAGCGCACGTCGCCGGTCACGGTGCTGATGTCGGTCCAGACCGGGAGCCCCGCCGGGACGCCGACCCGGATGTCACCCGAGACGTTCTTGGCGGCGAGCTCGCCGGCCCCCATCAGGTCGACGGCCAGGTCACCGGAGGCAGTGGTGAGCGAGACGTCCGCGCTCGGCCTGCGCACCCGCAGGTTGCCGGAGCCGGTCTTGACCTGGACGTCGCCGGACGCGGTGGTGATCTCCACGTCGCCGGAGCCGGTGGAGATGCTCCCGCTCCCGGTGATCTCGCGGACGGTCACGTCGCCGGAGCCGGCCTTGACGCGCAGGTCGCCCGCGACGAGTCCGAGCTGGACGTCCCCGGAGCCGGTCTCGATCATCGTCTCGCCGTCGGCCGTCTCCAGGTTGACGTCCCCCGACCCGGCCCTGAGGGACGCCGTCCCGACGGCGCCGGCCACGGCCAGGTCGGCGGACCCGAGCTGGGTGGAGAGGTTGGTGCCGTGCGGCACGGTGACTCGCACGTCGAGATCGCTGCTGCGGCTCAAGAAGCCGGCTCGGTGCTGGGGGCCGATCACCACGAGGCGATCGCCGCGGTGCTCGACGGTGACGTCGTCCTCGCCGTCACCGCGCACCTCGACGGTGGAGCGGTCGTGCCCGTCCGCGCGAACGCGGACGTCGCCACTGCCGATCTCGATGTAGAGGGAGAGCTGGTCGGGGGTCTCGAAGTCGTAGTGCACGGTGACGCTCCTGGGTGGTCGAGGGTGTGCGGGGGCCGCCGACCGGCCAGGTGGCCGCCGGAGACGGGGGGTGGGAGGGGGTGGTGGTGCGGTCAGACCCAGCCGGTCATCCGCTTGCTGCCGCGGCGCCCGGGCGGGCGCCCGGAGTCGAGGAACGGGATGCTGGAGAGGTCGACCTCGACGTTGATCGCGCGGTCGCGGGTGGCGTTGCGGACGACGTTGACGATCCACGCGTTGAGCGAGTGGCCGCTCTTGGCAGCGAGCTCCTCGGCCTTGTACTTCACCGACTCGGGAAGGCGCAGCGTGATGCGAGCGACGGAGTCGTCCTCCTCGACCTCGAGCTCCTCGGCGCTGGCCGGGGCCGGCGGAGTGGGCGGTGCGGGCGGGGTCGGCATCGCCATCGTGGGCACGTCGACGACGAACTGGGGCTCGCGGCCCCGGAGGCGGACGTCGACAGAGCCGGCCGGCAGGTCAGCGGTGATCTCGGCGGCGGCCTGGCTCAACGCGTCCATCAGAGCGAGGCGCACGGCCGGGTCGAGGGCCAGCGCGAGCCGCTCCGCGGAGGCCCTGGCCTCCTCGCCGCCGGCCTCGGCCGCGGCGGCCAGGTCGTGACGGAGGCTCTCGACGTACGGCGTGATGTCCATGCGCACCACTGTGACATCACGATGACGCCATGTCAACACCTGGTGACGTCATTCTTGACATCGTCACGACGCGCGGTGACGTCACCTCGCGTCGCTGTGCCGGGGTACCGTGTCGCCCATGACTGACGGCATCCGCACGGCGCTCGGCGGGCTCTCGATCGCCGCCGGCGTGGCGCTCATCGGCGCGTTCCTGATCGTGGTCGGCTCCGATGCGACCGACGCGATCGGCGGCCTCGTGCTGTTCCTGGCCGGAGCGACCGCGGTTGTCTGCTTCTTCCGGATCGGGCTCGCCTTGACCCGGCGGCCGGCCCCGGCAGGGTCGTCGCGGATGCTGTGACCGACACCCAGCCCGGTCAGAAGAGGGTGCCCTCGTCACCCTTCGTCTCGTGCTTCGGCTCGTCCGGCTCGTCGGCGGATGCCTCGGCGGCGGGACCGACCTCGTAGGGCTCGGTCACCGTCTCCTCGGTCTGGGTGACGTCACCGGGCTCGGGCTCGGCCTTCGTCGCCACCGGCTCGTCCGGGGCTGACTCCTCGGGGCGGTCGAGCACGGCGGTGCTCGCGGCGGGGCTCGCGGCGGGGCTCTCGGCGGGGGCAGACGCCGTACCGCCGGGGGGCGTCGCCGCGGCGGCGGGAGCGCGCTTGACCGAGGCCAGCAGCAACTGGGCGACGTCGAGCACCTCGACCTCCTCGCGGGCCGAACCGTCGGCCTGCTTGGCGGTGAGTCCGTCGGAGAGCATCACCCGGCAGAACGGGCATCCCGTGGCGATCTGGTCGGCGCCGGTCTCGATCGCCTCGTTCGTGCGGTTGAGGTTGATCCGCTCGCCGGTGTTCTCCTCCATCCACATCCGGGCTCCACCGGCGCCACAGCAGAAGGAGCGCTCGCTGTTGCGCGGCATCTCGGTCAGCTCGGCGTTGGGAATGATCTCGATCAGCTCACGCGGAGGTGAGTAGACCTGGTTGTGCCGGCCCAGGTAGCAGGGGTCGTGGTAGGTGATCGACCGCTTCGCCGGGGCGGCCCCGTCGCTCGATCCGCCGCGGTCGGCGACCGGGGTCAGCTTGCCCTCGCGGACGAGACGGTTGAGCAGCTGGGTGTGGTGGGTGACCTCGAGCTCGACCCCGAACTGGGAGTACTCGTTCTTCAACGTGTTGAAGCAGTGCGCGCAGGTGGAGACGACCTTCTTGACGCGTGCCTCCTTGAAGACCTCGGCGTTCTGCATCGCCAGCTGCTGGAAGACGAACTCGTTGCCCGCGCGGCGGGCAGGGTCACCGGTGCAGGTCTCACCGTTGCCGAGGACGGCGAAGGAGACGCCGGCAAGGTCGAGCAGCTCGGCGACCGCCCGGGTGGTCTTCTTGGCGCGGTCCTCGTAGGCGCCGGCGCAGCCGACCCAGAAGAGCCACTCGACCTCGTCGAGGTCCTCGACCTCGACACCGACCTGCTTGACGGGGAAGTCGAGGTCCTTGGCCCAGTCCATCCGCGCGGTGGGCGACATGTTCCAGGGGTTGCCCTTGTTCTCCAGGCCCTTGAAGAGGCCGTTGAGCTCGGAGGGGAAGTTGGACTCGATGAGCACCTGGTAGCGGCGCATGTCGATGATGTGATCGACGTGCTCGATGTCGACGGGGCACTGCTGGACGCAGGCGCCGCACGACGTGCAGTTCCACAGCACCTCGGGGTCGATCACCGCACCTCCCGAGGGGAGCGTCGGGTCGCCCTCGGTCGCACCGACCAGCTCACGCTCGGCAGCCGCCTTGACCGAGTCGGGCAGTGCATCGCGCTCATCAGGGTCGGCAAGCAGGTAGGGGGCCTTGGCGTAGGCGTGGTCACGCAGGTTGGTGATCAGCAGCTTGGGGGAGAGCGGCTTCTCGGTGTTCCATGCCGGGCACTGCGACTGGCAGCGGCCACACTCCGTGCACGAGGTGAAGTCGAGGATGCCCTTCCAGGCGAAGTCCTCGATGTTGCCCACGCCCATCACGGCGTCCTCGTCGAGGTCCTCGATGTTCTCGAAGTCGATCGGCTCGCCCTTGATCATCATCGGCTGGAGGCCGCCCAGCGACGTACCGCCGTCGGCCTTGCGCTTGAAGAAGATGTTGAAGAAGGCAGTGAACCGGTGCCAGGCGACGCCCATCGTGGTGTGCATCGAGATGACGATCATCCACGTGAAGGAGATGACGATCTTGAGGGTCGCGACCAGGTAGATGCTGTTCTCCAGCGCGCCCGTCGACAGGCCGGAGAAGGCCTCCCCGAGCCAGAAGGTCAGCGGGAAGTGCAGTGCGGAGGCGCCTGCGGCGGTGGCCTCCATGAGGGCGTACTCCAGCCCGCGCAGCGTGATGATGCACAGGCCGACGCCCAGGATGACCGCCTCGACGAAGTAGGCCTGCCACATCGTGGATCCGTAGAAGCGGCCGTCGGTGCCGCGGGTGCGCTCCTTGGGGCGGGTTGCGCGATAGCCGATGAAGGCCACGATGGCCACCAGCATCGCCCAGGTGAACAGCTCGGTGATCCACTCGTAGAGGAAGAAGTGCCCGATCAGCGGGAGCGCGAACTCGGCGTCGAAGAGCTGGCCGAACGCCGTCAGCAGGGTGAAGAACAGCAGGCCGAAGCCCACGAAGACGAACCAGTGGCCCACGCCGACGGCCGTCCACTGCAACATCCGGGTGTGACCCAGCGACTCCTTGAGCAGCGTGATCGTGCGTGCCTTCGGGTCATCGGTCCGGCTCGCCGTCGGCTGACCGATCTTCACCACGGCGATGATGTGCCGGATCGCCTTGACGAACAAGGCGATGCCGACGGCGGCGATGGTCAGGGACACCACGATGGCGAAGATCTGCATCAATGCTCCTCTGCGGCGGCTGGCCGTCCCGGCACGGGGCGGCACGAGCGTCGGCTGAGCCTAGTGGGGCCCGCCCGCCACGTCAGCGGTCAAGGTCACAATGGTCGGGTCGGAGCCTACCAATGGGTAACTTGCTGCCCGCTGGAGCCCGACCGGTCGAGAGGCCACTTCGCACGCGACACACCGCGGATGTGGGTGGGGGATTGGCCTGTCGGCGGGGGCTAGGCGGGTCCGCCGAGCCGACGTGTCAACGCCTGCGCCGTACGCCGGACCTGGAGCGCGATGCGGTCCAGGGAGGGGGACTCCTCGACCGGGTAGGTGACGGCGACCCCGGCCACCGGATGCCCGTTGTGGTCGAGCACGGCTGCGGCGACGGAGGCGAAGCCCGGCGTCACCTCCCCGTCCTCGAGGGCATGGCCGCGCTGGCGGGTCTCGATGAGCAGGGACCGCAGCGCGCTGGGGGAGGCCGGCCCGGAGCCGTGCCGGTCGACGAAGGCCGCGCGGTCGGGGTAGAGCGCTCGCACCTGGTTGGCGGGCAGCGCCGCCAGGATCGCCCGGCCGCTCGCGGTGAGGTGGGCAGGCAGGCGCACGCCCACGTCGGTGACCAGCGGTGGCCGGCCGGGTGCACGCTCCTCCACGACGTAGAGCACGTCGCGGCCGTGCGGGACCGCGAGGTGGGCGCTCTGGCCGAGCCTGTCGACGAGCGCCGCCAGCGGACGGCGGGCGATGCGCTGCAGCGGCGCCTGCCGGCTGTATCCGCTTCCGACCTCGAAGGCCGCGACCCCCAGGCCGTAGCGGTGCTCGTCGGGGAGGTGGGTGACGAATCCTTCGGCCTCCATCGCCCGCATCAGGTGATAGGCAGTCGATCGTGGCAGCCCCACCGCCGCCGCCAGCCGGTCCAGGCTCACCGGGTCGGGCTGGCTGGCGAGGTAGCGCAGCACCCGGAGCGCGCGCGTCGCGGCGGGCACGTTGGTGGGGCCGGTGCCCGGGTGCGGCGGTTTCGAGACGCTCACTTCGTTCGCTCCTCAACCAGCGTTGTGGGTGTCGGGGTGCGGTGGTTTCGAGACGCTCACTTCGTTCGCTCCTCAACCAGCGTTGTGGGTGCCGGGGTGCGGTGGTTTCGGTGGTTGAGGAGGGCGGAGCGCTAGCGGAGCCCGTCTCGAAACCACCGTGGGCTCGTCGGCGGCCCGGTGCGGCGGTTTCGAGACGCTCACTTCGTTCGCTCCTCAACCAGCGTTGTGGGTGTCGGGGTGCGGTGGTTTCGAGACGCTCACTTCGTTCGCTCCTCAACCAGCGAGGTTGGTGGTTGAGGAGGGCGGAGCGCTAGCGGAGCCCGTCTCGAAACCACCGTCGGCTCGTCGGGCGCTCCAGGTCGTCGCCGTCGGGCGGTAGCCGAGCCAGGCGTTGACCGCGAGCATCGGCGCGTTGGCGTCGTCGTTGCCGGTCCCGCAGGTGGTGATCCCGGCCTCGGCGCAGGCGACCAGTGCGTGCGCCTTGACCAGTCGCGCCAGCCCTCGGCCTCGGTGGCGGGGCACAGTGCCGGTCATGGCGTTCCACGCCCTGTCGCCGGCGGCAGTGACCTCGGCGTAGGCCGCCACGGTGTCGCCGTCCAGCACGGCTCGCCCGAGGTCGGGCCGGTGCAGCGGGTCGGTCCACTCGCTGGCGAGGAACTCCGTGAGCGGCAGTTGCTGGGTCAGTCCGGACGGGTCGTCCTCTGCGACCTGCTGCAGGCACGCCCAGACCTGGGCGGGGTGGACGTCCGCGAGCGAGACGACACGCAGACCGTCCGGCGTGGCCGGCGGTGCCGGCACCAGGCGCGGGTCGACCGAGGAGATCCGGTGCGATCGCTCGCGGACGAACCCCCAGTGGTCGCTGACGGCGACCGATCTTTCGTCGCCGTTGACGATCCCGTCGATGCTGCGACCCTCCGCCACGCGCAGCACCTGGTCGAGCAGCAGCCGCCCGACACCGCGCCCCTGGTGGGCGGCGTGCACCTGCAGCATCGCCCGAACCTCGCCGGGGCCCTGGTCGCGCACCCTGGCCAGGCCGAGCACCTCGCCGTCCTCGACGACGACGTACCTCGCCAGGGTCCCGGGGTGGTGGGTCATGTCGTGGAGCACCGACTCCGCAGAGCTGACCAGGAAGGGGCTGGCCGACCTCTGCACGCGCGCCCATCCCGCGGCGGCGCCGTGGGTGGCGAATCTCAGCTGCATCCCGGCAGCCTAGTCACGTCTCGGATCCGAGACAGCCGGGTGTCGTGGGGCATGGTCTCGCGACCGGGGGTGCGGTGTGATGGCGGCATGGTCTCGACAGGCTCGACCCCCCGGACGACAGGCTCGACCCCCCGGACGACAGGCTCGACCCCCCGCACCGTCCGGGTCGGCACCGGCCCGCTCTCCTTCGACGACGTGCTCGCGGTCGCCCGTGACGGTGCCGGGGTCGAGATCGCACCCGACGCGGTCGCCGCCGTCGAGCGCGCCCGAGCTGCGGTGGAGACGCTGGCCGCCGCCCCGACGCCGTCCTACGGCATCTCCACCGGCTTCGGCGCGCTCGCGACCCGGCACATCCCGACCGAGATGCGAGCCCAGCTGCAGCGCTCCCTGATCCGCTCCCACGCTGCCGGCAGCGGTCCCGAGGTCGAGCGCGAAGTCGTCCGTGCCCTGATGCTGCTGCGGCTCTCGACGCTGGCGACCGGCCACACCGGCGTCCGTCTCGGCACGGTGCAGACGCTGGCCGGGATGCTGACCCACGGGATCACCCCGGTCGTGCACGAGTACGGCTCCCTCGGCTGCTCCGGCGACCTGGCGCCGCTCTCCCACTGCGCGCTGGCGCTGATGGGCGAGGGCGAGGTGCACGACCTGCACGGCGTACGCCGCCCCGCGGCGGTCGCGCTGAGCGAGGCCGGCCTGGCGCCGGTCGAGCTCGCCGCCAAGGAGGGTCTCGCCCTGATCAACGGCACCGACGGCATGCTCGGGATGCTGGTGATGGCGATCGCGGACCTCCGGATGCTGCTCAAGGCTGCCGACATCACCGCAGCGATGTCGGTCGAGGGCCAGCTCGGCACCGACCGGGTGTTCGCCGAGGACCTGCAGGTGTTGCGACCGCACCCGGGCCAGGGTTCCTCGGCGGCCAACCTGCGCCGGATCCTCGCCGACTCCGGCATCGTGGCCAGCCACCGCGGGCCTGACTGCAACCGGGTCCAGGACGCCTACTCGTTGCGCTGCTCCCCCCAGGTGCACGGAGCCGCCCGTGACACCCTCGAGCACGCCACCGTCGTCGCCGGGCGCGAGCTGGCGAGCGCGGTCGACAACCCGGTCGTGCTCGACGACGGCCGCGTCGAGTCCAACGGCAACTTCCACGGCGCGCCGGTGGCCTACGTGCTCGACTTCCTCGCCATCGTCGCCGCCGACGTGGCCTCGATCAGCGAGCGGCGCACCGACCGCTTCCTCGACAAGGCACGCAACCACGGCCTGCCGCCGTTCCTCGCCCACGACCCCGGCGTCGACTCGGGCCACATGATCGCGCAGTACACCCAGGCAGCGATCGTCTCCGAGCTCAAGCGGCTCGCCGCTCCCGCGTCCGTCGACTCCATCCCGAGCAGCGCGATGCAGGAGGACCACGTCTCGATGGGCTGGTCGGCCGCGCGCAAGCTGCGACGGTCGGTCGACGGGCTCTCGAGGGTCATCGCCATCGAGCTCCTCACCGCCGCCCGCGCGCTGGACATGCGCGCCCCACTCAAGCCGTCACCCGCGACGGCCGCCGCCGTGGCCCTGCTGCGGCGCAACGTCGAGGGGCCGGGACCCGACCGGCACCTCGCCCCCGAGATCGAGCACGCCGTCGAGGACGTCGCCAGTGGCGCCCTGGTCCGGGTGGTCGAAGACGCGATCGGAGAACTCGCATGAACGACGTGACCAGGGACAGTGGTCTCGACAAGCTCGACCAGCCGGGTGGTCTCGACGAGCTCGACCAGCCGGGTGGTCTCGACAAGTCGGGACCCCGCGAGGTGCGCGCCCCGCGCGGGCCCGAGCTGTCCGCCAAGAGCTGGCAGACCGAGGCGCCGCTGCGGATGCTGATGAACAACCTCGACCCCGACAATGCCGAGCGGCCCGACGACCTCGTGGTCTACGGCGGCACGGGCAAGGCGGTGCGGTCCTGGGCGGCGTACGACGCCATCGTGCACGCGCTCCGCGACCTCGAGTCCGACGAGACGCTGCTGGTCCAGTCGGGCAAGCCGGTCGGCGTGATGCGCACCCACGAGTGGGCACCCCGCGTGCTGATCGCCAACTCCAACCTCGTCGGCGACTGGGCCAACTGGGAGGAGTTCCGCCGCCTGGAGCACCTCGGCCTGACGATGTACGGCCAGATGACCGCCGGATCGTGGATCTACATCGGCACCCAGGGCATCCTCCAGGGCACCTTCGAGACCTTCGCGGCAGTGGCGGACAAGCTCGCCGCGGAGCGCGGCGCGACCGCCGGGGAGCGCGGGACGCTCGCCGGCACCATCACGCTGACCGCCGGGCTCGGCGGCATGGGCGGCGCGCAGCCGCTGGCGGTGACGATGAACGACGGCGTGGTGATCTGCATCGAGTGCGACCAGTCGCGGATCACGCGTCGCATCGAGCATCGCTACCTCGACGTGCAGGCCGACTCGCTGGAGCACGCCGTGCAGCTCGCCGTCGAGGCCCGCGACGCCCGCAAGCCGCTGTCGATCGGGGTCCTGGGCAACGCGGCGGACATGGTCCCGGCCCTTCTCGCGCAGGGCGCGCCCATCGACATCGTGACCGACCAGACCTCAGCGCACGACCCGCTCTACTACCTGCCGACCGGCATCGACGTCGAGAAGTGGGCCTCGCTGCGCGACAAGGACCCGGAGGTGCTGACCGAGCGCGCCCGCGAGTCGATGGCCCGTCACGTGGCCGCGATGGTCGGCTTCCAGGACAAGGGCGCCGAGGTCTTCGACTACGGCAACTCCATCCGTGACGAGGCACGCAAGGGCGGCTTCGCCCGGGCCTTCGACTTCCCCGGCTTCGTCCCGGCCTACATCAGGCCGCTCTTCTGCGAGGGCAAGGGTCCCTTCCGCTGGGCCGCACTCTCCGGAGACCCGGCCGACATCGCCGCGACGGACAAGGCGATCCTCGAGCTCTTCCCGGACAACGAGCGCCTGCACAAGTGGATCACCATGGCCGGGGAGCGGGTCCAGTTCCAGGGGCTGCCGGCGAGGATCTGCTGGTTGGGCTACGGCGAGCGCCACCTGGCCGGCCTGAAGTTCAACGAGATGGTGGCCTCCGGCGAGCTCAAGGGCCCGATCGCCATCGGCCGCGACCACCTCGACTGCGGGTCCGTGGCGTCGCCGTACCGCGAGACCGAGGCAATGGCGGACGGGTCCGACGCGATCGCCGACTGGCCGCTGCTCAACGCCCTGGTCAACACGGCGTCAGGGGCGACCTGGGTCTCGATCCACCACGGCGGCGGCGTCGGCATGGGTCGCTCGATCCACGCCGGCCAGGTCACCGTTGCCGACGGCACCGACCTGGCGGCGCAGAAGATCGAGCGGGTGCTCACCAACGACCCTGGCATGGGCGTGATCCGGCACGTCGACGCCGGCTACGACGACGCTGCCGCGGTGGCTGCGGAGCGCGGTGTGCGAGTGCCGATGCAGGAGGTCTGAGCGCACCGCGACCTCGCGGGAATGCCGAGCTCGTCGGCCGGGTTGGGACCCCCATGACCACCTGGGGATTCATCGGCAGCGGCCACATCGGCAGCACGGTCGCGCAGCTCGCGATCGACGCCGGTCATGACGTCGTGATGAGCAACAGCCGGGGGCCCGAGACCCTCGTCGACCTGATCGCGGAGCTGGGGGACCACGCCCGCGCGGGTGAGCCCGACGAGGCCGCGACGGCCGACGTCGTCGTGGTCACCATCCCGCTCAAGGCCTTCCGCGCGGTGCCCGCCGGACCACTCACGGGCAAGGTCGTCATCGACACGATGAACTACTACCCGCAACGCGACGGCGTGTTCCCCGAGCTGGAGGACGAGAGCACCACGACCTCGGAGCTGCTGCAGGCCCACCTGCCCGAGTCCTCGGTGGTGAAGGCCTTCAACAACATCTATTTCGAGCATCTCGCCGTCCTCGGTCGGCCCTCGGGCGCCGCGGACCGCTCCGCGCTCGCGATCGCGGGCGACGACGAGTCGGCGAAGAAGACGGTGGCAGGACTGCTCGACGAGATCGGCTACGACACCGTCGACCTCGGTCCGCTCGCGGAGGGCTGGCGCACCCAGCGTGACACTGCGGCGTACGCCGCCGTCTACGCCGCGGACCCCGGCGCCTGGAGCGCCGGGCCCGCCCCGGTCGCGGGTGCGGAGCTGGCCGAGGCGGCGGCGTCCTCGAAGCGTTACCGCGACGCCTGACCGCGGCGACGACGCCACCAGCGACGCGGGGGCTCCTTCGCCTTCTCGCGCAGCTCGGCCGTGCGGACCACCGCTCGGCGTTCGGCGCGACGCTGTCGCCAGGCGTTGACCTCGTCCTCCACCTCGCGCGTCGGGGTGATCACCGGCGGCCCCCCTTGGAGCTGGCGTCGGGCGTGCACGACCCGCTCGTTGAAGTCCGCGAGTGTGCGTCGCACCTCGTCCTCGGTCGCCATCCGGTCGAGCTCTGCGTCAAGGGCGGCGTCCTCCGCGCGAAGGCCGATCGCCGGGGGTGCCACGCCGGAGAGCTTCTCGCGCTCGACGAGCCCCTTGACCCACCAGTCGGGGTCGTGGGTCTCGGGAAGTCGCAGCGGCTTGCCGGCGCCGGGCAGGTTGTCGAACTCCCCGCGGGCGATGGCGGCACGCACCTGACGGTCCACCCAGGCTGTCTGCTGGTCGATCCGGGCCCGGGCGCCGTCCTCGGCGTCGGCCTCGGAGTCGGCGGCCGGCGGAGGCGGGGCACCCATGGCCTTCGTCACAGCGGCCTCCCGCAGGCGACGCTCCTCCTCCCAGCGCGCGAGCCGGTTGCTGGGGTCGTGATGGGCGGTCATCGCAGACCTCCTCGGTGCGAAGGGTGCCCCCACGATACGTGAGGCGTGGTGGACCCACCGTCCGCTTCGTCTCGGATCCGAGACGCCGGCGGGCACGTCATGCTGGTGGGCAGGGCCCGAGTCCGCGAAGGTGGGGCCATGTCCTCGCAGTCACCAGCGGCCGCGATGCACCACCTCGTCTGCGCTGCGCCGGGCGCGCCGGGTGGGCGAGCCCTTCGCACCCGTCAGCCCGGGGTCGGCAGGCTTGTAGCCCACGCTGATCGCTCCGATCGGTGTGTACGCCACCGGCACGTCGAAGGTCGCGCGGAAACGCTCCATGGCCCGAGGTGGGATCCCGAAGAAGCAGGCCCCGAGCCCCTCGTCGACGGCGGTCTGCAGGATCAGCAGCGATGCCATCCCCGTGTCGATGTCCCAGTAGGGCACCGGCCACCTGCTCTCGTCCCGGTCGGTCCAGCCCTTGTCGGCCTGGGCATATCGCTCGAGGTAGATCTCCTTGCAGGACAGGGGGATCACGATCACCGGCGCCGTCCGCATCCCTCGCAACCAGCCGTCCGCCTCGCCCTCGTCGTCGGCGGTGGCTGCCCAGAATCGGGCCACGTCGTCAGGGGTGTCCAGCACCAGGAACGCCCAGCCCTGGCTGAAGCCGGCGCTCGGCGCCCGCACCGCGTTGTCGAGCAGCCGGTCGACCACGGCGGGGTCCACCGGCCGAGCGGGGTCATAGCTGCGCACCATCCGCCGGCGCCGTACTACATCCTGGAACTCCATGGGAGCGATCATGTCTGACTTCGAGTCGATGTGGCGCGACCTCGCGCCGCTGGGCCGGGCCGCATCGAGCGGCGGCTACTACCGGCAGCCGTTCGCGTCAGCGGAGCGCGAGTGCACGACCTGGTTCGTCGAGCAGTGCGACGCGAGGGCCCTCGAGGTCGAGGCCGACGGCAACGGCAACCTCGTCGCCTGGTGGCGTCCGGACGGCGCCACCCGCCCTGGCGTGGTCACGGGGTCGCACCTTGATTCGGTTCTCGACGGTGGCGCGTACGACGGGCCGCTCGGCGTGGTGTCGGCGCTGGCCGCGATCGACCTGATGCGCGAGCGAGGCTTCGAGCCGGCTGCGCCGATCGGGGTGTCGGTGTTCGTCGAGGAGGAGGGTTCGCGCTTCGGGATCGCCTGCCTGGGCTCGCGCCTGATGACCGGCCAGCTGTCGCCGGAGCGGGCCGCGCAGCTCCGCGACCGCGACGGCACCTACCTGCTCGACGCGATGGACAGCGCGGACGTCGAGACAGCCCTCGGTCCCTCGGGGCTGCTCGACGGAATCGCCTGCTTCGTGGAGCTGCACGTGGAGCAGGGTCGCGACCTGGTGCACCGCGAGGTGCCGGTCGGGGTCGCCTCCGCGATCTGGCCGCACGGCCGCTACCGCTTCGACTTCACCGGGGAGGCCAATCATGCCGGCACCACGAGGATGGAGGACCGCCGCGACCCGATGCTCACCTACGCGATGACGGCGCTGGCCGCCAACAAGCAGGCCAGGCTCAGCAGCCAGCGGGCGACGTTCGGACGCGTCGAGGTGCGGCCCAACGGCACCAACGCGGTGCCGTCAGGGGTGACCGCCTGGCTGGACGCGCGGGCAGAGTCGAGCGTGGCGCTCGAGGGGATGCTGGCTGACATCGAGCGGCAGGCCCGTGACCGGGCTGGCCGCGACGGCACCGGAATCAACGTGACGGCGGAGTCGGTCTCGCCCGAGGTGCGCTTCGACCCCGAAGCTGCTCAGCACATCGCCGCGCTCGCCGGCGACGAGCCCTGGCCCGTGATCCCGACCATGGCCGGGCACGACGCGGGAGTCCTCGCGTCGGCCGGCGTGCGCAGTGCCATGATCTTCGTGCGCAACCCGACCGGGATCTCGCACTCGCCCGAGGAGCACGCGAGCACCGCGGACTGCCTCGCCGGCGTCGACGCCCTGGCCGACACGTTGCAGGCCATCGCCGGAGGCTTCACGCCCGAGCGACCCGGCGTCGCGTCGTGACCACCTGGTGGCTCGAACGTGCACTGCTGCCGCAGGGGGTCGCCGAGGGCGTCCGGGTCGAGGTGGTCGAGGGTCGCTTCACGTCCGTGAGTGCGAACGCCCCGGTCGACGACGCGGATCGCCTTGCGGGACTGACGATTCCCGGTCTGGCCAACTGCCACAGCCACGCCTTCCACCGCGCGCTGCGGGGCCGCACGCAGGCCGTGGGGGTGGGGCCGGGCTCCTTCTGGACGTGGCGGGAGCAGATGTACGCCGTCGCGGGTCGGCTCGATCCCGACAGCTATCTCGACCTGGCCCGCGCGACCTACCGCGAGATGGCGCTGACCGGGATCACCTCGGTCGGCGAGTTCCACTACCTCCATCACGGGCCCGACGGGACGCCGTACGACGACGCCAACGAGATGGGCCTCGCTCTGGTCGAGGCAGGCAGAGCGGCGGGTGTGCGGGTGGTGCTGCTCGACACCTGCTACCTCGCGGCCGGCATCGGACGCGAGCCGGAGGGGGTGCAGCGGCGCTTCAGCGACGGCACGGCCTCCGGGTGGGCCGACCGGGTCAGCTCCCTCGAGGCCCCCCACGTCGGTGCCGCGATCCACTCGGTGCGTGCCGTGCCGCGCGAGCAGCTGCCGGTCGTGGCCGCCTGGGCTGACGAGGCTAGGGCGCCCCTGCATGTGCACCTGTCGGAGCAGGTCGCGGAGAACGACGAGTGCCGAGCCGCCCACGGGCTGACCCCCACCGAGCTCCTCGCCGAGGCCGGCGCCCTGGGCGATCGGACCACGGCGGTGCACGCCACCCACCTCACCGACCACGACGTCTCGCTGCTCGGCGGCTCGCGCACGGCGGCCTGCTTCTGCCCCACGACCGAGCGAGACCTCGGGGACGGCATCGGGCCCTCGCGCGCCCTCCACCGCGCCGGATCCCCGCTGACGTTGGGCTCCGACAGCCACGCGGTCATCGATCTCTTCGAGGAGATGCGTGCCGTGGAGCTCGACGAGCGGCTCGCCACCCGGCAGCGCGGCCACTGGTCGGCCGCCGACCTGCTCGCGGCGGCCACCGTCGACGGGCACCGCTCTCTGGGCCTGGTCGACGCCGGTCGGATCGAGGTCGGGGCGCGCGCCGACCTGGTCACCTTGGACCCCGCCAGCCCGCGAACCGCGGGCACCGGTGCCGGCGAGTCCACAGCCGTCTTCGCCGCCGCCGCCGCCGACGTCGTGCACGTCGTCGCCGACGGGGTCGTGGTGGCGACGGCCGGCGACCGGCACGATGTGGGGGCGGAGCTCGACAGGGTGATCAGGAAGGTGTGGGAGACGTGACCTCGTTGCTGCTCACCGGGATCGGCGAGCTGACCACGCACGACCCCGTCCACGGGCCCGATCCGCTGCGTGAGGGGGCGCTCGTCATCGAGCACGGGCGGGTCGCCTGGACCGGACCCGCCGCGGGTGCGCCCGCGGCCGACTCGTCGTACGACGTCGGGGGGCGGGCGGCGATCCCGGGCTTCGTCGACTCGCACTCGCACCTGGTGTTCGCCGGCGACCGGGCGCAGGAGTTCGCGGCGCGGATGACGGGCACGCCGTACTCCGCCGGCGGCATCCGCACCACCGTCGCCGCCACCCGGGCGGCCACCGACGAGCAGCTGACCGCGAACGTCGCCCGCCTCGTGGAGGAGATGCGGCGGCAGGGCACGACGACGGTGGAGATCAAGAGCGGCTACGGCCTCAGCGTGCGCGACGAGGCGAGGAGCCTCGCCGTGGCACGGCAGTTCACCGAGGAGACGACCTTCCTGGGGGCCCACGTCGTGCCGGAGGGGACGACGGCCGCGGAGTACGTCGACCTGGTCAGCGGGCCGATGCTGGCGGCCTGCTCGCCCTACGCCCGGTGGATCGACGTGTTCTGCGAGCGAGGTGCCTTCGACGAGGACCAGGCGCGCACGGTGCTCGCCGCGGGCGCCGCCGCGGGGCTGCGGGGTCGGCTGCACGCCAACCAGCTGGGTCCCGGTCCCGGAGTGCGCCTCGCCTGCGACCTCGGCCTGGTCGCGGTCGACCACTGCACCTACCTCGACGACGCCGACGTCGCCGCCCTGGCCGACTCGGGCACCATCGCGACCCTGCTGCCCGGAGTGGAGTTCTCGACACGCTCGCCCTATCCCGATGCGCGTCGGCTCGTCGACGCGGGCGTCCGGGTGGCACTGGCCAGCGACTGCAACCCGGGCTCCTGCTACACCTCGTCGATGCCGCTGTGCATCGCGCTCGCCGTGCGGGAGATGGGACTGTCGCCGGCGGAGGCGGTCGCTGCCGCGACGCTGGGTGGCGCCGCGGCGCTCGACCGCGACGACGTCGGCCACCTGCGCACCGGTGCGCGGGCCGATCTGGTCGTGCTCGAGGCGCCCTCGGCGGTGCACCTGGCCTACCGGCCCGGCGTGCCGCTCGTGCGCGAGGTGCTGGTGGGCGGCCGGCAGGCCGTCTAGGAGGCCAGCGTGCGCAGGAACGACAGCATCTCGGTCACCGAACCGGCAGGGTCGGTGATCGGCATCTGCACATGCCGGACGGTGCCTTCGGCGTCGAGCAGCAGCGTCTGTCGCTTGTAGCGGTTGGTCCCCGCGACTCGGAAGGCCGGCAGCCGCAGCGACGCGCCGACGCGCAGGTCGACGTCGGAGAGCAGGTCGAAGGGCAACCGGGCGTGCTCGGCGAAGGCCGCCTGTTCCTCAGAGCGCTGCGAGGACACCCCGACGACGGTGGTGCCCGTCGCCGCGAACTCGTCGTGGTGCGCGGCATACGTGGTCGACTCCAAGGTGCAGCCCGCGGCACCCGCGATGTCCCCCCACCCGACGGGGTAGCCCGTCGCGCCGGGCGCGAAGGCGCCGGGGAAGAAGTAGACGACCTGCCAGCCCGAGGGCGGCCTCAGCGACACCTCGGCGCCACGGTGGGAGGGGAGCGCCGCCTCGACGACCCGGCGGCCGACGAGGTCGTGCACCCGCTGCGCCTCGCCCGAGGCCACGCCGGCCGTCGCGGTCAGCGACCCGTCACCCATCACGTGCCGGTCGCCGAACTCCTGGAGCGCCAGCAGCACCGGGACGAGGCCCTCGCCCTTGACGGTCAGCAGGTAGTCGTAGCGCGGCGGGTGCTCGGAGTACGGCGACCGCGCCAGCACGCCGTGCTCGACCAGAGCGTTGAGCCGATCCGTGAGCGCGCGGCGGCTGATGCCGAGAGAAGCCTGGATCCCGTCGAAGCGGGTGACCCCACCGGTCACCTCGCGCAGCACCAGCAGCGTCCACCAGTCCCCGACGACGCCGAGAGCCTGCGCGATTCCGCAGGACGCGTCGGCCAGGTCCTCTCGTCTCACGGGGTCGATCCTCCCGGTTGCAGCGTCGCCTGGCGAACCCCTAGTGTGCGTTTCAAAATGGAACTTATTACGGGGAGTCCGATGTCGCACGAGCGCAGCACCTTCACGAGCCCTCAGGTCGGCGCCGGTGCGCACGCGTTCTGGACCTACTGGTCGGCCAGCGCCACCTCGTCGGTGGGCTCCGCGGTCGGCGCGGTCGCGCTGCCACTGACCGCCCTGCTGGTGCTCGACGCGACCCCGCTCGAGATGGGCCTGATCGCGGCCGCGGCCTATGTCGCCTGGCTGGTCATCGGCCTCCCGGCCGGGGTCATCACCCAGCGGCTGCCGCTGCGCCGCCTGCAGATCGGCATGGACCTGCTCCGGGCGCTCGCGGTCGCGTCGGTCCCGGTGGCGTGGTGGCTCGACCGGCTGACCATCACGCACCTCGTGGTGACCGCACTCGTGACGAGCTTCGCCAGCGTGCTCTTCGACGTCGCCAACTCCACCTTCCTGCCGAGCGTGGTGCCGCGTGACCAGCTCCAGGCGCGCAACAGCCTGATGAGCGGAACCCACGCGGCCAGCCAGCTCGGCGGCCCGTCGCTCGGGGGCGTCTTCGTCCAGCTCCTCGGTGCAGTGCCGACGCTGCTCGTCGATGCCGTCAGCTACCTCGTCTCCGCCTTGCTGCTCGGCCGGCTGCCAGACCGGCTGCTCCCGCTGCCCGCGAGTGCCGCTCGACCGTCGATGCGGGACCTGATCCGGGAGGGCTGGCACTACGTGACCCGACACCCGATCATGGGGCCCTGCCTGTGGGACGCGACCGCGACCAACTTCGTGTGTGGGGGGCAGCTGGCGCTCTTCGCGCTCTACCTCGTGCGTGACCTCGACGCCCCCGTCGGGCTGGTCGGCTTCCTGTTGGCGGCAGAGGGGATCGGTTCGCTGATCGGTGCCGCCCTCGTGCCCTTCGCCGTCCGCCGTCTCGGCTCCGCGCGCGCCTGCATCGTCGGCGGCTTCGTCTCGGTCGTCGGCGCGTTCCTCGTGCCGGTCGGGCACGGACTGACCGGCTACGTCGCCTTCGCCGTCGGCACGGTGGTCTTCGCCAGTGGCGTGGTGGTGCTCTCGACGACCACGCGCACCTATCGGCAGATCGCCAGCCCACCGGAGCTGCTCTCGCGGGTGATGGCGACGGTCAGGTTCGTCTCGTGGGGCGCGATCCCGGTCGGCGGGCTGACCGCCGGGCTGCTGGCCACCTGGCTGGGCACCCGCGAGGCCCTGGTCGTGCTCGCCGCCCTCACCATGCTCTCTCCGCTGATCCTGCTGGCCAGCCCCATCAGGCACCTGCGCGACTTTCCCTCGTCCTAAGGCGGTCCCGCTCGAGCGCCTCGCGACTAGGGATTCCTTCCGATGTGCGGGCCTACCTCAGACGCGCAGGATCAAGGACATCAGAGGAACCAAGGAGAGGTCATGATGATGTCCGAGATCGCCAGCGCAGCCATGGACCCGTTCTGGGCCGCAGAGATCGACTACCGCCGGGAGCGCGCGCAGCGCGCCTGGGGTGGCGGCAGCCGACGCAGGTGGAGGGTGCGGCGTCGGCCGACCCTCACCCTGCCCCAGCAGCGGCGCCGCCCCCTCGCCGTCGCGTGAGCGTGGCCGCCGCGCCGAAGACCGATGGGGAGGACGGGGAGCCGGACGCCGGGGGCAGCGCGGAGCCTGACACCGGGCAACCCGCGCGCCCCCTGTCGGTCGTTGGCGCGATGATGGGTCCCGTGGCCCCCGATGCCGGCACCGCCGCCCCCTTCCTCGGGCGCGACGACGAGCTCGCCAACCTCGCCGAACAGCTCGGCCTCGGCGGCGAGCCACGCTCGCGCGCCGTGCTGCTCGCCGGCGACGCCGGCGTCGGCAAGACCCGGGTTCTCGGGGAGCTGATCGCCCGGGCCGAGGTCGCCGGCTGGCGCACGACCGTCGGGCACTGCCTCGACTTCGGCGACAGCGCACTGCCCTATCTCCCCTTCAGCGAGCTGTTCGGCCGGCTCGCCCACACCGACCCCGAGGCCTCGCGGCGGCTGGCCGACGCCCACCCCGCCCTCGACACCCTCCAGCCCGGTCGCCGGCTCCTCTCCGGCACCCCGACCCCCACAGCGGCCGCGTCCGGCGGATCCTCGGATGCGGGACTCGACCGGGCCGACCTCTTCGAGTCGGTGCATGGTGCGCTCGACGACCTGGCCGCCGCCGCGCCCCTGCTCGTGGTCGTGGAGGACGCCCACTGGGCCGACCGGTCCACCCGCGACCTGCTCTCCTTCCTCTTCGGCCGCCCCTTCGCCAACCCGGTCTCCGTGGTCGTCTCCTACCGCACCGACGACCTGCACCGACGCCACCCGCTGCGCTCCACGGTCGCGGAGTGGGCGCGCGTCCCCGGCATCGTCCGCGTCGGTCTGCCGCCGCTGGGCGAGCACGACGTACGCCGGCTCATCCGGGCGCTGCACGGCGGGGACCTCTCGATGCCCGATCTGCTCGCCATCGTCGCGCGGGCCGAGGGGAACGCGTTCTTCGTCGAGGAGCTGGTGGCGGCCGAGCTCGGGCCGAGGGGCTTGCCCGACGATCTCGCCGACCTGCTGCTGGTGCGGCTCGACCGCCTCGATGACGACGGTCGCAGCGTTGTCCGAGCGGCCTCGGCTGCCGGGCGACGGGTGCCGCACCCGATGCTGAGCGCGGTGGTCGACCTCGACCCGGAACCGCTGGAGCGCGCGCTGCGGGCGGCCGTGGAGTCCCATGTGCTGGTCCGGGTGGGCGACGACGGCTACGCGTTCCGGCACGCTCTCCTCGCCGAGGCGGTCTACGACGACCTGCTGCCGGGCGAGCGGGTCCGGCTGCACGCGTCCTACGCTGCCGCGATCGCGGCCCAGACCGTCGACGGCACCGCCGCCGAGCTCGCACGGCACGCCCGCGCGGCCCATGACCTCGACACCGCCCTGCGGGCCAGCATCGAGGC
The DNA here is from genome assembly GCA_963834315.1 of uncultured Actinomycetota bacterium. GTDB lineage: Bacteria > Actinomycetota > Actinomycetes > Propionibacteriales > Nocardioidaceae > Nocardioides_B. The sequence goes on from CAWIAY010000010.1 coordinate 452,762, forward strand.
CGGCGACGACGCGATGTCGGTGGGTGGCCCCGACGAGGCCGCCCAGCACTACGAGACCGCCCTCGAGCTGCTCGCCGACCCGAGGAGGACCCTTCCCGACGACCTCGACCTGGTGTCGCTGGTCATGCGCACCTCGGAGGCGGTGATCGCCTCCGGCCATCCCGGGCGGGCCCGCAAGCTCGTCAAGGACCAGCTCGCCCGCCTGCCTGGCGACGCGCCCGCCCACCACCGGGCGCGCCTGCTGATGGCGTGGGCGACCGCGACCCTCCTGACCGACGACGACGAGCGGACCCTCGAGGCCACCGCGGAGGCTCTGGAGCTGGTGCCCGACGAGCCCACGGCGCTGCGAGGCAGGCTGCTGGCGCTGCACGCCCGTGCGCACTCCGCGTGCGGCGAGGACGAGAGCGCAGCGCGGTTCGCCTCCGAGGCGCTCGGACTCGGGCAGCAGCTCGACCTGCCGATGCTCGTCGCCGACGCGACCACGACGCTGGCCGGCATCGACCAGCGCGTCGGAGACCCCGACGCCGCGCTCACGGCACTGGAGGGGATCGTCGTGCGGGCTCGCGAGAGCCACGACCTGGCCGGCGAGATGCGCAGTCTCTTCCTCATCGGCAACCACCACCTCGAGCGAGCCTCGCTGAGGGCCGCCCGCGACGCGTTCGGCGAGGCCGACCGGGCTGCGCGCGACGCCGGCCGCCCCTGGGCGCCGTACGGCTTCGACGCCCGGCTGATGGAGGCGCTCACCGACTACTTCCTCGGCGACTGGGAGGCCGCGCTCGCTGCCACTGACCGGGTCGACAGCCCGGGTCCGCCGGTGTCCGAGGGGTCCCTCGACGCGGTGCGGATGACGATCGCGGCCGCCCGGGGGGAGCCCGTTGCCCGGCGATCCCTGGAGCGCTCGCGACCGCTCTGGGAGCGCGAGGGCCTGGTGGCGATCATCGCGGCGCCCGCCGCCATCGATGCCTTCGGCGACGCCGGTGACCTCGACCAGGCGTTGGCCGTGCACGACGAGGCCGTGGCGACGCTCGCCCGCATGTGGCACGAGCACTTCCAGGCACGGATCCGGTTCGTGGCGATCACCCTCGGCCAGCTCGCCTCCGCCGCTGCCGGGGCGCCCACGGCGGAGCGGGCAGCGCTCCTCGAGCGTGTGCCCGCGCTCCTCGCCGCCGTCGAGGGCGTGCACCACCGGGTCAAGCGCCGCAAGCGTCCCTTCGGGCCCGAGGGTCTGGCGTGGACGGCCCGCGTCCACGCCGAGCACCTGCGGCTGCGCTGGCTCGCCGACGTCGACCCACCGAGCGAGGAGGAGCTGGTCGGCGCCTGGGCGCAGGCGGTCGCGGCGTTCGAGGAGATGGGCCACGTGTTCGAGACGGCACGCTCGCGCGCACGGATGGGCGCTGTGCTCCGCGCCGCCGGTCGCGCTGAGGAGGCCCGTCCTCTGCTCGCGTCCGCCCGCGACACCGCTACCCGGCTCCAGGCGGAACCGTTGTTGGCAGAGCTGAGGGCCGTCGGCGGGGGCGCGGGCGCGGCCGGGGGCCCCCGGAGCGGGCGCAGGGAGCCGGCCGGGGCGCTGACGGCTCGCGAGCGGGAGATCCTCGCGCTGGTCGCCGACGGCCGCAGCAACGGGGAGATCGCCCGCCAGCTCTTCATCAGCGCCAAGACGGTCAGCGTCCACGTCAGCAACATCCTCGCCAAGCTCGGTGCCTCCTCCCGCACCGAGGCGGCCGCGATCGCTCGGCGCGACGACTTGCTCCCCTGACCGCCCGGACACCCAGCCGAGGCGTCGGTCCTGAGCTCCAAGCAGCCACGAAGGGCGGAAATCGAGGTGCGCGTCACCTGCCGCGCTGGGACACTTCGCCTCTGTGAGGATGCGCGACCGGCTGCGGGCGATGAGGCTGGACACGACCCCGCTGCGGGAGTCCAGGGACTTCAGGCTGCTGTTCGCGGCCGGAACGGTCTTCTACCTGGGTGGCATGGTCTCCTACGTCGCCGTTCCCTACCAGCTCTACACGTTGACCCGCTCCAACTTCGCCGTCGGTGCACTGGGGATCGCCGAGCTGGTCCCGCTTCTCGTCTTCGGCCTGTACGGCGGGGCGCTCGCGGACCACGTGGACCGGCGCAGGCTGTTGATCAGCACCGCGTTCGCGCAGGTCGTGCTCACTGCCGCGCTGGCGTGGAACGCGTTCCTCGCCGACCCGCACGTGTGGCTGATCTATGTGCTGGGCGCGCTGCTCGCCTCGGCGGGTGCGCTGCAACGCCCCTCGAAGGAGGCGTTGGAGCCGCGCACGGTCCGCCACGACCAGATCGCCGCCGCCAGCGCCCTGTCGTCGTTCGGCACGCAGATCGGCCTGCTGGCCGGACCGGCCATCGGCGGGGTGCTGCTGGCGACGGTGGGGATCGGCTGGTGCTTCGTCGTCGACGTGGTCGGGCTGGTGGTCGCCTCGATGCTCTTCGCGGCGATGCGTGCCTACCCGCACACCGGCGAGACCACCCCGCCCAGCCTGCGTGCGGTCAAGGAGGGGGTCCTCTACGCCGCGCGGCGGCGCGACCTCCTCGGCACCTACCTGGTCGACATCGCCGCGATGCTGCTCGCGATGCCGGTGGTGCTGTTCCCGGCGCTCGTCGAGGACATCTTCTCCCGGCCCGAGCTGCTGGGGCTCCTCTACTCCGCCGAGACGGTCGGTGCTGTGGTCGCCACCGCCACGTCGGGCTGGATCGGCCGGGTGCACCACCACGGTCGCGCGATCGTGATCGCCGCCTTGGCGTACGGCGTCTCGATCGCCCTCGTCGGGCTCGCACCCGACCTGCTCACCGCCGCGCTGTTCCTCGCGTTCGCCGGGGCTGCCGACATGATCAGCGGGATCTTCCGCTCGACGGTGTGGAACCAGACCATCCCGGACCACATGCGCGGGCGCCTTGCCGGGATCGAGATGCTGTCCTACTCGCTCGGTCCACTCGGTGGCCAGGTGCGCGCGGGACTGGTCGCCGATGCCTGGTCGGTGCGGGGCTCGATCGTCAGCGGCGGGGCGGCGTGCGTCGTCGGCGTCACCGCTACCGCCTTGTGGCTGCGGGACTTCTGGTCCTACGACAACCGGACCGACGAGCACGCCATCGCCGAGCGCGAGGCACGTGGGCAGCGGGCCGGCGAGGCAGGCGAGGCCTGAGCGCGGGTGGGCCGGAAGCACGTGAGGTGGGCGGGCGTCCCGGCGGCGGAAGATTCCCACGGGACCGTGGGAATCCGGCCTCACATACCCCTAGTATGCGAGAACAGGTTCTCGTCGACGTCAGGGGAGTCCGGCATGAGCATGACCGACCGTCGGCTGGCCCGGATGCGTCCCGCCACCTCCGACGCCAAGCCGGCCGAGTCCGGTCAGTTGCCGCCCGGGCCGCGCTGGCCCGCCCTCCTGCAGAGCATCGCGCTGATCCGCTTCCGGCACTGGTTCGTCCCGCGGATGCACCGGATCTACGGCGACGTCTTCACCGTGCGGGCCATGCCTGCCGGCTCGGCGCTGGTGCTCTTCACCGGGCCCGAGCCTGCCCAGGAGATCTTCGCCGGCGACCCCGAGATCTTCCACGCCGGCAAGGGCAACGCCATCCTCGGACCGATCATGGGCGAGCACTCGCTGCTGCTGCAGGACTCCTCCGAGCACAAGCGCGCGCGCCGGCTGCTGATGCCCGCGTTCAACGGTGCTGCTCTGCGCGGCTACACCGACCTGGTCACCAGGATCACGCGGGAGGAGGTCGCCCGTTGGACACCGGGTGCACCCTTCCGCTCGTTGGACCGGATGAACGCCCTGACCCTCGAGGTGATCCTCCGCGTGGTCTTCGGGGTCACCGCCGAGTCCCGGCTGGCCCGGCTGCGTCCCCTGGTCAACCGCACCGTCGACCTCAGCCCCGCCGTCCTGCTGGGCTGGGGCTACCCCTGGCTGCAGCGCTTCGGACCGTGGCGACGCACCGTCGAGAACCAGCGAGCCCTCGACGAGGTGATGTACGCCGAGATCGCCGAGCGGCGTGCCGCTCCCGACCTCGCGCAGCGCACCGACGTGCTCTCCCGGCTGCTGCTGGTCGGTGAGCAGGAGGGGGAGGAGCCGCTCTGCGACACCGAGCTGCGCGACCAGCTCGTCACCCTCCTCCTGGCCGGCCACGAGACCACCGCCACGGCGCTGTCCTGGGCGCTCTACGAGCTCGGCCGCGACCCTGCGCAGCTCGCCCTCGCCCGCGCAGCCGCGGACGGGGGCGACGACGCCTACCTCGAGGCGGTCGTCAAGGAGTCGATGAGGCTGCACCCGGTGATCCCGATGGTGATCAGGCACCTGATGGCGCCGGCCACGATCGGCGGGGTCGACCTGCCCCGCGGCACCGACGTGGGCCCGTCCATCCTCCTGGGTCACGCCCGCGAGGACAGCTTCCCCGAGCCCGCCCGCTTCCGTCCCCAGCGCTTCCTCGAGGGCGAGGTAGCGCCGCACACCTGGATCCCCTTCGGGGGAGGCGTGCGACGCTGCATCGGCGCCGGATTCTCGATGATGGAGGGTGTCGCCGTGCTGCGCGAGGTGCTGGCGGCGTACGACGTGACGCTGCCCGAAGGAGGCGCCGACGTCCCCCGCGTCCGCAACATCACCAGTGTGCCGCGGCATGGCGCCCGGGTCGTGGTCACCGCCCGCGATCGGAGGTAGCGCAGCAGCGGCGCGGGCAGGGGCGCCCCCGTGACGCGGGCACCGACCAGCTGCCGGGATTGCGGTACCCGCGGACCGCCGCGCGTCACGATTGGGCAACGCGGGTGTGCCGATCCTTGACTCGGGGGTCAACTAGGACGACGTTGTCCTATCGGTGCACTGTCTCGTGCGCCGATGCCGGCACGATGAGGAGCAGCAACGCGTGAGCACGCCCCTGGAAGTCGGCCCGGCTGGAAGTGTCGCGGCCGACGAGGCCGTCCTCGCTGCGGGTGACAAGATCGAGGGTCGCTCGCTCGGCGAGATCGCCTGGCGTCGCCTCAAGCGCGACAAGATCGCCATCATCGGCGCAGCCTTCCTCGTCTTCCTGGTGCTCGTCGCGGTCTTCGCCCCCCTCATCGTCAAGGTGCTCGGCGACCCGCCCACGCAGTTCCACCAGGACCTCATCGACACCTCCGGCGGCACCCTGCTCCCGACCGGCACCTTCGGCGGGATGAGCTGGGACCACCTGATGGGGGTGGAGCCGGTCAACGGCCGCGACATCTTCAGCCGGGTGGTCTACGGCTCGCGGATCTCGCTGCTGATCGCCTTCTTCGCCACCATCCTCTCGGTCGCCATCGGCACCACCATGGGCATCGTCGCGGGTTTCTTCGGTGGCTGGGTCGACGCGGTCATCAGCAGGCTGATGGACATGTTCTTGGCCTTCCCGCTGCTGGTCTTCGCCATCGCGCTGGCCGGTGTGTTCCCGGACCAGGCGTTCGGCCTGCGCGGCAACACACTGCGGATCGTGCTGCTGATCTTCATCATCGGCTTCTTCAACTGGCCCTACATCGGACGCATCGTGCGAGGCCAGACGATGTCGCTGCGACAGCGGGAGTTCGTCGACGCCTCACGCAGCCTGGGCGCGCGCCGGCCCTACATCTTGTTCACCGAGCTGCTGCCCAACCTGGTCGCGCCGATCCTCGTCTACTCGACGCTGCTGATCCCGACCAACATCCTCTTCGAGGCCGCCCTGTCGTTCCTCGGCGTGGGCGTCCGGCCGCCGACGCCGACCTGGGGCGGCATGCTCTCCGACGCCGTGACCTTCTACACCAGCCCGCACTTCATGCTCTGGCCCGGCTTGGCGATCTTCGCCACCGTGCTGGCCTTCAATCTGTTCGGGGACGGGCTGCGCGACGCACTCGATCCCCGGACGCGGTAGAGATCGAGAACCACCCGCACCACACACCTCAGAGAAGGAGCTTGACGCTAATGAGGAACACCCGCTGGAGGGCAATCGGTGCCCTTGCTGCGGTCGCAGCACTCACCTTGAGTGCATGCGGCGGCGGCGAGTCCGGGGACGGCGAGGACAGTGGGAGCGACAGCGGAGCCGCTGCCACGCCCGAGTTCAACGCCGCGCTGGACGATGTCTTCAACCCGTCCGACAAGACGGGCGGCATCATCAAGGCCGCTCACTCGAGCGACTGGGACACGCTCGACCCGGGTGAGACCTACTACGGCTTCTCGTGGAACTTCGCCCGTCTCTACGGTCGCTCGCTGCTGATGTTCAAGGCGGCGCCCGGCGACGAGAGCAACGAGCTCGTGCCCGACCTCGCCGAGGACCTCGGAGAGGCCAGCGACGGCGGCAAGACCTGGACCTACAAGATCCGTCAGGGGGTGAAGTACGAAGACGGCACCGAGGTGACCGCCAAGGACGTCAAGTACGCCGTCCTCCGGTCCACCGACAAGGCCACCTTCCCCAACGGGCCGGCCTACTTCGAGGCCTTCCTCGACCTGCCCGAGGGCTACGAGGGTCCCTACAAGTCGGCCGACATGAACACCGACTCGGCGATCGAGACCCCCGACGACTACACCATCGTCTTCCACCTCAAGCAGCCGTTCTCCGGCTTCGACTACATGGCCCAGCTCACGCAGACCATGCCGGTCCCCGAGGACAAGGACAGCGGTGCTGAGTACCGCGACGAGATCGTGTCCACGGGTCCCTACAAGTTCGAGGACCTGCAGCCGGGCAAGGGCTTCAAGCTGGTCCGCAACGACCAGTGGGACGCCGAGACCGACCCCAACCGCGCCGCGCTGCCGGACGGCTGGGACGTCCAGCTCAACGTCAACGCCGACGACATCGACCAGCGCCTGCAGACCGGTGACCTCCAGGTCGACCTCGCAGGCACGGGTGTGCAGCCGGCCGCGATGAGCCAGGTGCTCAGCGACCCGGCCAAGAAGGCCACCGTCGACAACCCGACGATCGCGCGGCTCTGGTACACCTCGATCAACCCGACGGTGAAGCCGCTGGACAACATCGAGTGCCGCAAGGCGATCATGTTCGCCATGGACCACAAGTCCTACCAGACCGCCTACGGTGGCGAGTTCGCCGGCGGTGACCTGGCGACGACGATCATGCCGCCGCAGATCCCGGGCTACGAGGACTTCGACATCTACCCGGCCGGCGAGACCGGCGACCTCGACGCCGCCAAGGAGGCGCTCGACGCCTGCGGCCAGCCCGACGGCTTCGAGACCTCGATGGCGTTCCGCTCGGACCGCCCCAAGGAGGAGGCGACCGCCGAGGCGTTCCAGCAGGCGCTGGACCGTGTGGGCATCAAGGTCAACCTCAAGGGCTACCCGGCCGCGACGTACTTCTCCGAGAACTGCGGCCTGCCGCCGTTCGTGGTGAAGAACGACCTGGGCCTGTGCACCAACGGGTGGGGCGCTGACTGGAACGACGGCTTCGGCTTCCTCTCGCAGATCGTGGACAGCCGGGTCATCCGGGAGACCGGTGGCTCGTCCAACACGAGCGTCCGGATCCCCGAGGTCGACAAGATGCTCGACGAGGCGCTGCTCGAGCTCGACGACGCCACCCGTGAGGCCGACTGGACCGCGATCGACAAGCGCGTGATGGAAGAGGCCGTGATCTACCCGGGTGTCTACGCCAAGAGCGTGCTCGTGCGTGGTGATGGCCTGACCAACGTGTTCGTCAACAACTCCTTCGGCATGTACGACTACATGTCCATGGGTGTGGAGTGACCTCACTCCGGTCCTAGTCACACAAGGAGCAACACCGAACAAGGCATGTGGTGCCCGGCCGGGGAGAGCCCCGGCCGGGCACCGCGTCCGGAGAATCCCCAGTGATCACCTACATCGTCCGGCGCGTGATCGCAGCGATCGCGCTGCTCTTCGTCGTCAGCTTCATCACGTTCGCGATCTTCTACCTCGTGCCCCGGCTGGCCGGCGCGACGCCGGAGTCGCTGGCCACGCGCTACGTCGGGCGTGCCGCCACCGCCCAGACGGTGCAGATCACCGCCGAGCGGCTCGGCTTCTACGACCCGATCCATGTGCAGTACGGCAACTGGGCCAAGGGCGTCGTCGTCGGAGCCGAGTACGACATGGGCTCCTCGACCGTCCAGTGCCCTGCTCCCTGCCTGGGCTACTCGTTCCTGACCCGCCAGCCAGTCTTCCCCGAGCTGGTCGACAGAGCCCCGGTCACCTTCAGCCTGGCCATCGGGGCCGCGGTGATCTGGGTGGTCTTCGGGGTCGCCACCGGCGTGCTCTCGGCCCTCAAACGGGGCTCGATCTTCGACCGTGCCGCCATGACGATCGCGTTGGCCGGTGTGTCGATGCCGATCTTCTGGACCGGCCTGATGGCGCTGAGCCTGCTGAGCTACAAGCTCAACATCACCGCGCCCGGAGGGTCCTACGTACCGTTCACGACCAACCCTGCCCAGTGGGCCTACTCGCTGCTGCTGCCCTGGGTGACCCTGGCGCTGCTGTTCTCCGCGCAGTACGCGCGACTGACCCGGGCGGGCATGCTCGAGACCATGAACGAGGACTACATCCGCACCGCCCGCGCCAAGGGGCTCAAGGAGCCCCGCGTGGTGGTGAAGCACGGCTTGCGTGGCGCGCTCACCCCGATCGTGACCATCTTCGGGCTGGACTTCGGACTGCTCATCGGAGGAGCCGTGCTCACCGAGCGGGTGTTCTCGCTCAACGGCCTCGGCAACTACGCCGTCCAGGGCATCTTCGCCAGCGACCTGCCCAAGATCCTCGGGGTGGTGCTGCTCGCGGCCGTCTTCGTGGTGCTCGCGAACCTGGTGGTCGACCTCTTGTACGCCGTCGTCGACCCGAGAGTGAGGGCACGATGACACCGGCCGACACCTCCACGATGTCCGACCCGGCGCCGGCTCCGGCCCCTGGTGAGGGGCCCTTCCTCGACGTACGAGACCTGCGGGTGCACTTCCCCACCGACGACGGGCTGGTCAAGTCGGTCGACGGGCTGTCCTTCCACGTCGAGCGGGGCAAGACCCTCGGCATCGTGGGGGAGTCGGGATCAGGCAAGTCCGTGACGAGCATGTCCGTGATGGGGCTGCACAAGCGGGGCACAGCCGAGATCTCCGGCCAGATCCTGGTCGACGGGAAGGATCTCGTCGGGGCGTCGCCCGAGTCGGTGCGGCAGCTGCGCGGCAAGCGGATGGCGATGATCTTCCAGGACCCGCTCTCCGCCATGCACCCCTACTACACGGTCGGCAACCAGATCATCGAGGCCTACCGCGTGCACAACGACGTCTCGAAGGCCGAGGCGCGCAAGCACGCCATCGAGATGCTCGATCGGGTCGGCATCCCCGAGCCGCACGAACGGGTGGACTCCTACCCGCACCAGTACTCCGGCGGCATGCGGCAGCGGGCCATGATCGCGATGGCGCTCTCCTGCGACCCGGAGCTGCTGATCGCGGACGAGCCCACCACTGCGCTCGACGTCACCGTGCAGGCTCAGATCCTCGACCTGATCCGCGACCTGCAGCGTGAGTTCAACTCCGCGGTCATCCTGATCACCCACGACCTCGGCGTGGTGGCCGAGCTGGCCGACGACATCATGGTGATGTATGCGGGCAGGTCGGCGGAGTACGGCACGGCCGAGCACATCTTCAACTCCCCCGAGCACCCCTACACCTGGGGGCTGCTCGGCTCGATGCCACGCTTCGACCGGGCCCGCTCCGAGCGGCTGCTGCCGATCAAGGGGTCACCGCCGAGCCTGATCAACGTGCCGAGCGGCTGCGCGTTCAACCCGCGCTGCGCCTACGCCGAGCTCAACGGTGACCTGTCCACCACGGAGCGCCCCGACCTCACCGAGAGCTCGCCAGGTCACCTGGTCGCCTGCCACCTGCCGATCACCAAGCGCCAGGCGATCTGGCGCGACGAGATCCAGCCGAAGCTGTAGAGGGAATCACCCCATGACTCTCACCGACCCGACCTCCGAGGGCGCGGCGCCCGCCAGTGGTCCCGAGAAGCCCGAGCTTCTCCGCGTCACCGGGCTGGTCAAGCACTTCCCGATCCGCAAGGGGCTGCTCCAGCGCCAGGTCGCCGCCGTGCAGGCGGTCGACGGCCTCGACTTCTCCGTGCGCGAGGGCGAGACGCTCTCCCTCGTGGGTGAGTCCGGCTGCGGCAAGAGCACCACCGGCCGCCTGCTGACCCGCCTCGAGGAGCCCACCGCGGGCCAGATCGTCTTCGAGGGCAGGGACATCACCCACCTCAAGGACGGCGCGATGCGCCCGATCCGGCGCCACGTGCAGATGATCTTCCAGGACCCCTACTCCTCGCTGAACCCGCGTCATACCGTCGGCAAGATCGTCGGGGCGCCGTTCCGCCTCCAGAACGTCACGCCCGAGGGTGGGGTCAAGAAGGCCGTCCAGGACCTGCTCGAGCTGGTCGGGCTGAGCCCCGAGCACTACAACCGCTACCCGCACGAGTTCTCCGGCGGGCAGCGGCAGCGCATCGGGATCGCCCGCACCCTCGCGCTGAAGCCTCGGCTCATCGTCGCCGACGAGCCGGTCTCGGCGCTCGACGTCTCCATCCAGGCGCAGGTCGTCAACCTCCTCGAGGACCTCCAGGAGGAGCTCGGCCTGACCTACGTGATGATCGCCCACGACCTCTCGGTGGTCCGGCACGTCTCGGACCGGGTGGCGGTGATGTATCTCGGCAAGATCGTCGAGATCGCCGACCGCGACCCGCTCTACGACAAGCCGATGCACCCCTACACGGTGGCGTTGATGTCCGCCGTACCGATTCCCGACACCAAGCGCCGCCACGACCGCGACCGGATCAGGCTCCAGGGGGACGTGCCCTCGCCGATCAACCCGCCGCCGGCGTGCCGCTTCCACACCCGCTGCTGGAAGGCGCAGGACATCTGCAAGACCACGGAGCCGCCGCTGCTCGAGATCTCACCGAACCATGCCGTGGCCTGTCACTTCCCGGAGAACACCCCCGGCGACGCCGGGGTCGCCGGGGCAGGCGCGACGAGGACCGGCTGAGGCGGGCGGAAGACTCAGAGGTGGTGCGACGGGGGAGCGGGCGGGCCGCAGTGGCCGGCGGGGTGCCCGACGGGCGCTTGGCCGGGTCCGGGATGATCGTGGCATGACCGGGTACGACGATGACGAGACCCCCTGGAGCCGCACGCTCCTGGTCGGCGTCGCCGCTCTCGCGGCGGTCTCCCTGCTCGTCGGTGCGGTGGTCGGGGTGGTCGTCTTCGGTGCCGCCAAGCTGTCCGGGATCGACGAGGCCGGTGGCGGCCGGAGCGTCGAGCCGAGCCTGTACATCCCCACCGGCGAGCCGAGCACCAGTCCCCAGGCCTACCCGGATCCGCCCGACGTCGAGGACCCCTCGCCCACGGCCGAGCCCACGACCGAGGAGCCCTCGCCCACGAAGAAGCCGCGGGCCATCACCCTGCAGGGGTTCCCGGCCCAGGTCTCCGGCGGCGAGCGGATCAACCTGACCGGCATCTACGCCGGGGGCGAGGGTGCCACCCTCCAGGTGCAGCGCTTCGAGAGCGGGTGGAGCGACTTCCCGGTGACCGTCAACGTCAGTGGCGGCACCTTCACGACGTACGTCTTGACCAGCCGCACCGGGAAGACCCGGTTCCGGGTCACCGACAAGGCGGCGGGCAAGTCCTCCAACCCGGTCCGGATCACCATCCGCTGACGGTTCGGCTGCGCGCGGATCACCACGGTCCCGTGGTGATCCGGCCCCTCCCGTGGGGAGTACGCCGCGGGAACCCGGGGAATGCTGCGGGAACATGTCGCCGATCCTCTGCGTTGAGGCCTATGAGACAAGTTGAGTTGTATGGGCTCAACTTGTTTGACAGACTCGTGGCAGACGGTCCAGCATCGGGGCGTCCCCAGCACCACGACACCAGGCACACTCCCTGGCACACCCACCAGGCACACCCACCAGGCACACCCACCCTGCGGCACCCGCGGGGCGCAACAGGAGGTATTTCCCCATGGCTCGTGCGGTCGGCATCGATCTCGGTACCACCAACTCCGTCGTCTCCGTCCTCGAGGGCGGTGAGCCCTCCGTCATCGCCAACGCCGAAGGCGCGCGCACCACCCCGTCGGTGGTGGCGTTCGCCAAGAACGGCGAGGTCCTCGTGGGCGAGGTCGCCAAGCGACAGGCGGTCACGAACGTCGACCGCACCATCCGCTCGGTCAAGCGCCACATGGGCACCGACTGGAAGACCAAGATCGACGACAAGGACTTCACCCCCCAGCAGATCTCCGCGTTCGTGCTGCAGAAGCTCAAGCGCGACGCCGAGGCCTACCTCGGTGAGACCGTCACCGACGCGGTGATCACCGTGCCGGCGTACTTCTCCGACGCCCAGCGCCAGGCGACCAAGGAGGCCGGCGAGATCGCCGGGCTCAACGTCAGCCGGATCGTCAACGAGCCCACGGCTGCGGCGCTCGCCTACGGCCTGGACAAGGAGTCCGACCAGACCATCCTCGTCTTCGACCTCGGTGGCGGCACGTTCGACGTCTCCCTGCTCGAGATCGGCGACGGTGTCGTCGAGGTCAAGGCGACCTCCGGTGACAACCTGCTCGGCGGCGACGACTGGGACTCCCGCCTCGTCGACTGGATGATCAAGAAGTTCAAGGACAACAACGGCGTCGACCTCGGTGCCGACAAGATCGCCAAGCAGCGTCTCCAGGAGGCTGCGGAGAAGGCGAAGATCGAGCTGTCCTCCTCCACCGAGACCACGATCCACCTGCCCTACATCACCCACTCCGAGTCCGGCCCGCTGCACTTCGAGGAGAAGATCGGCCGTGGTGAGTTCCAGCGGCTGACCCAGGACCTGCTCGACCGCACCAAGCAGCCGTTCCGGTCGGTCATCAAGGACGCCGGCATCGACGTCTCCAAGATCGACCACGTCATCCTGGTCGGCGGTTCGACCCGGATGCCGGCCGTCGCGGACGTCGTCAAGGAGCTGACCGGCGGCAAGGAGCCCAACAAGGGCGTCAACCCCGACGAGGTCGTCGCCGTGGGCGCCGCGCTCCAGGCCGGCGTGCTCAAGGGCGAGGTCAAGGACGTGCTGCTCCTCGACGTCACCCCCCTGAGCCTGGGCATCGAGACCAAGGGTGGGGTGATGACGCGCCTCATCGAGCGCAACACCACCATCCCGACCAAGCGGTCCGAGGTGTTCACCACCGCTGATGACAACCAGCCGTCGGTGATGATCCAGGTCTACCAGGGCGAGCGTCAGATGGCCGCCCAGAACCAGCCGCTCGGCAACTTCGAGCTCACCGGCCTGCCGCCCGCCCCGCGCGGCGTCCCGCAGGTCGAGGTCACCTTCGACATCGACGCCAACGGCATCGTGCACGTCTCCGCCAAGGACCGCGGCACCGGTCGCGAGCAGTCCATGACCATCACCGGCGGTTCGGCCCTGTCCAAGGACGACATCGACAAGATGATCAAGGACGCCGAGCAGTACGCCGAGGAGGACCGTCTCCGCAAGGAGGCCGTCGAGACCCGCAACCAGGCAGAGGGCGTCGTCTACTCCACCGAGAAGTTCCTCGAGGAGAACGGCGACAAGGTCCCCGACGAGGTCAAGACCGAGGTCACCGCCGACGTCGAGGCGCTCAAGACCGCACTGGCCGGCTCAGAGGACGGAGAGGACGCCTCCTCCACCGCGATCGAGGCCGCCCTGGCCAAGCTCAACGAGTCGAGCCAGAAGATGGGCGCCGCGATGTACGCCGCCGGTGAGGCGGACGCCGCCGCCGCAGGTGGCACCACCGGCACCGGTGACGCCGACGAGGACGTGGTCGACGCCGAGATCGTCGACGACGAGACCGACGACGGTGCCGCCGAGGGTGAGAGCAAGTGACCCAGGGCCACTTCCCGGACGAGGGTCAGACCTCGTTCGACTCCGAGACCGGCCCCGGCGTCGACGACGCCACCATGTCGCCCGCCGGCGCCCCGCAGGAGACTGCGGGCGCCGGCGAGGCGGCGGTCGAGGACGACCTCGCGCTCGCTCAAGCGACGGTGGCCGGGCTCACCAACGACCTCCAGCGGCTGCAGGCCGAGTACGTCAACTACAAGCGCCGCGTCGATCGCGACCGGGAGCTGGTGCAGGAGAACGCCAAGTTCTCGGTGCTCTCGGCGCTGATGCCGGTGCTCGACGACCTCGACCGCGCCCGTGAGCACGGTGAGCTGTCGGGCGGCTTCAAGGCCGTCGCCGACACCCTCGAGCGGATCGTCGCGGCGCAGGGACTGGTCAAGTTCGGGGCGCCCGGGGACGCGTTCGACCCGCGCTTCCACGAGGCACTGATGCACGCCCACTCCGCCGACGTCACCACCACGACGTGCCAGAACATCGTCAGCGCCGGCTACCAGATCGGTGAGCGCGTCGTGCGTCCCGCGCGGGTGACCGTCGTCGACCCCGAGCCGACCGGTTCAGGCGACGACGGCGCGTCGGACGAGGCCTGAGCCGCCGCCGTACCACCATCACGAGACCAGCACCGCCGACGGGAAGGGAGGAGGGGACATGACCAGTGCCGACTGGGCCAACAAGGACTTCTACAAGGTGCTCGGCGTGGCCAAGGATGCGCCGGCCGACGAGATCAAGAAGGCCTACCGCAAGCTGGCCCGTGCCAATCACCCCGACTCCCACCCAGGCGACACCGCGGCCGAGGAGCGCTTCAAGTCGATCGCCGAGGCCTACGACGTCGTCGGCGATCCCGAGAAGCGAACGCAGTACGACGAGATGCGCTCGGCCTTCTCGGGCGGCTTCGGACCCTTCACCACCACCGGCCAGCCCGGCGGTGGTCGCGGCTTCGACGTCAACGACATCTTCGGCGCCAACCGTGGCGGCGGGGGCGGTGGTGGCGGCGGAGGCTTCGGCGACATCTTCGGGACCATGTTCGGCGGCGGCGGCCAGCGCACCACCCGCACCCAACCGCGCCGGGGCGCCGACATCGAGACCGAGGCGACGATCGGGTTCGCCGACTCCATCGACGGTGTGACGGTGTCGCTTCGGCTCACCTCGGACGCACCGTGTCCCGACTGCTCGGGCACCGGCGCCAGGGCGGGCACCGTCCCGCGGGTCTGTCCCGACTGCGACGGCGTCGGGATGAGGGCCGCGTCGGTCGGTGGGGCGTTCACCATGAACGAGACGTGCCCGGCCTGCGGTGGCCGCGGCCTGGTGGTCGACGACCCCTGCCCGACCTGTCACGGCTCGGGTCGCGGGCTGTCCAACCGCACCATCTCGGCGCGCATCCCGGCCGGGGTCAAGGACGGTCAGAAGATCCGACTGCGCGGAAAGGGTGCCAGTGGCGAGCGCGGCGGACCACCCGGCGACCTCTACGTCACCGTCAAGGTCGCAGCCCACCAGCTCTTCGGCCGGCGGGGCGACAACCTCACCCTCGACGTACCGGTCTCCTTCGACGAGGCCGCTCTCGGCGCCGACATCAAGGTGCCCACGCTCGGTGGCGCTCCGGTCACGGTGAAGATCCCCCCCGGCACGCCCAACGGCCGGACCTTCCGGGTGCGGGGCAAGGGTGCCGTCGGCAAGGGTGGGCACCGCGGTGACCTGCTGGTCACCTTGGAGGTGCAGGTGCCGGCCGTGCTCGACGCTTCTGCCCGTGCGGCGGTGCAGGCCTACCGCGAGGCCACCTCGGGCACCGACCTGCGCAGCAAGCTCTTCGAGGGTGGCCGGCCGTGACCGGCCCGGTGGGCTCCTGGCACCAGCCGGGCCCGGAGGTGCCGGTCTATGTCATCAGCGTCGCCGCCGAGCTGACCGGTCTGCACCCTCAGACGTTGCGCAGCTATGACCGGCTCGGTCTGGTCAGCCCCGGACGCACCGGTGGTGGCGGGCGCCGATACTCCTGGCGTGACATCGAGCTGCTGCGCGAGGTCGCCGAGCTGACCGGCAGCGGCATCGGGCTCGAGGGGGTTCGGCGGATCCTCGAGCTGGAGCACACCAGCGACGCGTTGCGTCACCGCGTGGCCGAGCTCGAGGCCGAGCTGCTCGCCGCCCACCAGGCTCTCCGGGCCACGCTCGAGGAGCGGGGGGCCCGAAACCTGCCCGCCCTGCGCCCCACCCCCGGCCAGTCCGTCACGGTCTGGCGCCGCTCCACCCGCTGAGGAGGCATGCCACTCGTGTCGAGACGTGCCTCGCGGGCGTCGAGAAGTGGGTCCGAGGAGTGGCCGGGGTCAGTAGGTAGACAGGCAATCAGAGGGAGGTAGCAGACATGGACGCGTCGAAGTTCACGACTCGCAGCCAGCAGGCGATCAACACGGCCATCGAGACGGCCAACGCGGGCGGACACCCGCAGGTCGAGGCGGTCCACCTGCTGGCCGCGTTGCTCGCCCAGCCGGACGGGATCGCGCGGCCGCTCTTCGAAGCGGCCGGGGTGCAGCCCGCCGCGGTGCTGGAAGGCGTCCAGGCCGAGCTGACCAAGCTGCCGGCCGCCTCCGGAGCAACGGTCGGTGCCCCGTCCTACTCCCGCGCCGCGCTGCAGATCCTCACCACCTCCCAGGACATCGCGGGGGAGATGAAGGACGACTTCGTCTCCACCGAGCACCTCCTCATTGCGGCAGCGAGCGTCGACAGCCCGGTGAAGACGATGCTGACCGGGGTGGGCGCCAGCGCCGAGGCGCTGCGCGGCGCGCTGTCGAGCGTGCGTGGGTCACAGCGGGTCACCAGCCAGGACCCGGAGTCCACCTACCAGGCGCTGGAGAAGTACGCCGTCGACCTCACCGAGCAGGCCGCCGACGGCAAGGTCGACCCGGTGATCGGCCGCGACGCGGAG
Organism: uncultured Actinomycetota bacterium; assembly: GCA_963834315.1. Lineage (GTDB taxonomy): Bacteria > Actinomycetota > Actinomycetes > Propionibacteriales > Nocardioidaceae > Nocardioides_B. Next base: position 469,494 of record CAWIAY010000010.1, read on the forward strand.
ATCCGCCGCGTGGTCCAGGTGCTCTCGCGGCGCACCAAGAACAACCCCGTGCTCATCGGCGAGCCCGGCGTCGGCAAGACCGCCGTCGTCGAGGGACTGGCCCAGCGGGTGGTCGACGGCGACGTCCCCGACTCGCTCAAGGGCCGCAAGGTGCTCTCGCTCGACCTGGCCGCCATGGTGGCCGGTGCCAAGTATCGCGGGGAGTTCGAGGAGCGGCTCAAGGCGGTGCTGCAGGAGATCAAGGACGCCGAGGGGCAGATCATCACCTTCATCGACGAGCTGCACACCGTGGTCGGAGCGGGTGCCGGCGGCGACTCCGCGATGGATGCCGGCAACATGCTCAAGCCGATGCTCGCGCGCGGTGAGCTGCGGATGATCGGAGCGACCACGCTCGACGAGTACCGCGAACGGATCGAGAAGGACCCTGCCCTCGAGCGGCGCTTCCAGCAGATCTTCGTGGGGGAGCCCTCGGTCGAGGACACCGTCGCCATCCTGCGTGGGCTCCAGGAGAAGTACGAAGCCCACCACGGGGTGAAGATCACCGACCAGGCGCTGGTGGCCGCGGCGATGCTCTCCGACCGCTACATCACGGGCCGGCAGCTGCCGGACAAGGCGATCGACCTCGTCGACGAGGCCGCGTCCCGGTTGCGGATGGAGATCGAGTCGTCGCCGGAGGAGGTCGACCAGCTGCGCCGGGCCGTCGACCGGATGCGGATGGAGGAGCTCGCGCTCGACCGCGAGACCGACGAGGCCTCCCGAGACCGGCTCGAGCGGCTCCGCGCCGACCTCGCCGACCGCGAGGAGACCCTGCGCGGCCTCGAGGCCCGGTGGGAGCGGGAGAAGAGCGCACTCGAGGGCTCAGGAGAGCTGCGCAAGCGCATCGACCAGCTGCGGATGGAGGCCGAGCGGTTCCAGCGTGAGGGCGACCTGGCCAAGGCCAGTGAGATCCTCTACGGCCAGATCCCCGCCGTCGAGAAGCAGATCGAGGCTGCCGCCGAGGCCGAGCAGGCCGGGGCCGGTGAGGAGCCGATGGTGCGTGAGGAGGTCGGGGCCGAGGAGATCGCCGACGTGGTCGAGGCCTGGACCGGCATCCCGACCGGTCGACTCCTCGAGGGCGAGACCGCCAAGCTGCTGCGCATGGAGGACGTGATCGGCGAGCGGCTGATCGGCCAGAAGGCGGCGGTCGGGGCCGTCTCCGACGCCGTACGACGCTCGCGGGCCGGCATCTCCGACCCGGACCGTCCCACCGGCACCTTCTTGTTCCTGGGCCCGACCGGGGTCGGCAAGACCGAGCTGGCCAAGGCCCTGGCCGACTTCCTCTTCGACGACGAGCGGGCGATCGTCCGCATCGACATGAGCGAGTACTCCGAGAAGCACAGCGTCGCGCGGCTGGTCGGTGCGCCTCCCGGCTACGTCGGCTACGAGGAGGGCGGCCAGCTCACGGAGTCGGTGCGCCGCCGGCCCTACAGCGTGGTTCTGCTCGACGAGGTGGAGAAGGCCCACCCGGAGGTCTTCGACATCCTGCTCCAGGTGCTCGACGACGGCAGGCTCACCGACGGCCAGGGCCGCACTGTCGACTTCCGCAACGTCGTGTTGATCCTCACCTCCAACCTCGGCTCGACCTTCCTGGTGGACCCGACCCTGGAGGACGCCCAGAAGCGCGAGTCGGTGATGGGCGTCGTGCGGCAGGCCTTCAAGCCCGAGTTCCTCAACCGGCTCGACGAGGTCGTGCTCTTCGACGCCCTGACCCCGGACGAGCTCGCGGTGATCGTCGACCTGCAGGTGGCCGAGCTCGGCCGTCGGTTGGCGGTGCGTCGGATCTCGGTGCAGGTCAGCCCCGCCGCGCACTCGTGGTTGGCTCACACCGGCTTCGACCCGGCGTACGGCGCCCGGCCGCTGCGTCGCCTCGTGCAGACCGCCATCGGTGACCCGCTCGCACGGATGCTGCTCTCAGGTGAGGTCGCGGACGGGGCGACGGTTCACGTCGACGTGGCCGAGGGAGACGAAGGTCTCGTCCTCACCGCTACCTGAAGGACCCGGGAGCCTCCGTGGTGGAATGGCCGACATGACTGACCTGCCCCGACCCCGTCAGGTGACGACGGCCGGAGTGATGGGGGTGGCCGGGAGTGTCCTGGTCATCCTCTCGCTGTTCGACACCTTGGCCACCCTCCGCACCGTCGACGTCCGAGAGCGGATCGACACCTATCTCGCGACCCCTCAGGGGAAGGGACTCGGGGTCGACACCGCCTGGATGCTCGATGCGCTCCACGTGGTCGTGCTGGTCAACGGTGCTCTCGCCGCGATCGCCGCCGTGCTCGGCGTCTTCGTCTTCCAACGGCACAAGGGCGCTCGCCTCGGATTCTCCATCAGCGCAGCGCTGCTCTTCGTCGGGATGTGGGTCGTCGCCGACTTCGTCCAGGGGGTACTCATCGGCGTGGTGGTCGTGGTGGCGTTCGCCGCGTCGATGATGTGGAGCCCACCGGCTCGTGACTGGTTCGCCGGGCGGGCCCCGGCCGAGCAGTCCCGTGAGACCGAGCGTGCCGGCGCGTCGACCGAACGGCCGACGCCGGCCTCGTCCTGGCCGCCGCCCGCCCCGAGCAGCGGCGAGTCCGCTCCGGCCGCCCAGGGCGGCCAGCCGCCCGCATCGTCCTACCCCTTCGGTCAGCAGCGACCGGCTCCGGGCGATGAGCAGCCGGCGGCCGTCGTGCCGTCGTCCCAGGCCGCGCCGGGGCAGCCCGCGGCCCCGGATGCGTCGCAGAAGCGGCCCGGTGTCGTGACGGTCGCGGTCGTGCTCACCTGGCTGGGCGCCGGTTTCGTGGGCTTCCTGTTCTCCCTGCTCGTGCTGATGCTGCTGGTCGCCCAGGACACCCTGCTCGAGGCCGCGCGCCAGGCCCCGGGCCTGGACGATCTCGGGCTGACCAGCTCGGACCTGCTGTCCATCTTGTGGGTGAGCGCGGCGATCGCGTTGTTCTGGTGCCTGGCCGCGACGGTGCTGGGCTTCCTGGCCCTTCGCAGGCTCACCTGGGCCTGGGGGTTGTTGGTCGCCTCCGCCGTGATGACCCTGCTGTGCTCGCTGCTCACCCTTCCGGTCGGGCTCACCTTCGGGCTCCCCGCCTCGGTGGCCCTCGGCCTGCTGCTGGGTGGCCGGAGTCGACGCTGGTTCCTTCGCCCCGCTGACCAGCGGCCCTCGCAGGGACCTCCCCAGGGTCCAGCGCAGGGCCTACCCCAGGATCCAGCGCAGGATCCAGCGCAGGGTCCAGCGCAGGCCCTGCCGCCGAATCCTGCACAGGCCCCGCCGCCCCCGCCGCCTGGCAAGCCGCCGGTCTGGTGAGTCGTCTGCTCAGGCGTGCAGCGTGGACGAGGTGAGCCGGCGCAGTCCCTCCTCGATCACGGACGCCTCCTTGCAGAACGCCCAGCGCACCTTGTGCCGACCCTCGTCCTGGTTGTCGTAGAACACCTGCGAGGGGATCGCGACCACGCCGGCCCGCTCCGGCAGCGCCAGGCAGAAGGCCAGCGCGTCGTCGTAGCCGTAGCGCCGCACGTCGGTGGTGACGAAGTAGGTCGCCTCGGGGACGAAGACCTCGAGGTCGAGGCCGGCGAGACCGTCGCACAGCAGGTCCCGCTTGGCCTGCAGCCCTTCGGCCAGCTCGGCGTAGAAGGCGGACTCCTGGTCCAGGGCGTGTGCCACGGCCGGCTGGAGCGGAGCCGCATTGCTGAAGGTGAGCCACTGCTTGGCGGCATAGACGGTGGCGACCAGCTCGGCGGGGCCGGTGGCCCAGCCGACCTTCCAGCCGGTGAAGGAGAAGGTCTTGCCGGCGCTGGAGATGCTGATCGTCCTCTCCCACATCCCCGGCAGCGTGCAGATCGGCACGTGCCGGCGCTCGTCGAAGACGAGGTGCTCGTAGACCTCGTCGGCGACCACGAGCAGGTCGTGCTCGATCGCGACGTCCGCCACCGCAGAGAGCTCCTCGCGGGTCAGCACGGCACCCGTCGGGTTGTGCGGGGTGTTGAGCAGGATCAGCTTCGTGCGGTCGCTCACCGCCGCGCGCAACTCGTCGACGTCGAGACGGAAGTCCGGGGCGCGCAGGGTCACCGGGCGCCGTACGCCGTCGGCCATCGCGATGCAGGCGAGGTAGGAGTCGTAGAAGGGCTCGAGCACGATCACCTCGTCGCCGGGGTCCACCAGCGCCAGCAGGGTCGCCGCGATCGCCTCCGTCGCGCCCGCGGTGACGACGATCTCCTCGTCCGCATCGAGCGCGATGCCGTAGTGCCGGTGCTGGTGGGCGGCGATCGCCGCCCGCAGCTCGGGGACGCCGATGCCGGGGGCGTACTGGTTGCGGCCCTCGCGCATCGCCGCCACGGCCGCCTCGACCACGCTGCCGGGCCCGTCGACGTCGGGAAAGCCCTGGCCGAGGTTCAGTGCGCCGGTGCGCAGGGCGAGCGCCGACATCTCGGCGAAGATCGTGGGCGGCACGCCCTGGAGGCGCTTGGCTGTCCGTGTGCTGGGTGCGGCCATGCCCCGACTCTAGGGCGTGCCCATCGACCCTCCTCGAGTGCCTGAGGTCACCCGGTCGCGCCCGGGTCTGCAGGTTCGGCGTCTCCGTCGACCACCGATGAGGGAGGATGGACACCATGAGTGGGGGCCGACAGCAGCGCCGGGGCATCTCGTTCTGGCTGGGCATCGGCCTCGTCATGGCCGGGGTGGCCATGCTGGGCTACGTGGGCTGGCAGCTCTGGGGCACCAACTTCGTCGCGGAGCGTCGACAGCGCGACGCCGTCGAGGCGCTGGAGAAGACCTGGCGCGAGACGCTGCCCCCGGGGACGGACACCGTGGGGAAGACCGACACCGAGACCGGGACCGACACTGGGACCGACACTGGGACCGACAAGGGTGACGGCGGCCGCGCCGCCGCCGAGCCGGCTGCGGTGACGCTGGGGACCGCGACCGCGTTGATCCGCATCCCCCGCTTCGGCGATGACTACGTGATGCCCGTCTTCGAGGGCGTCGCTGACGACGTGCTCGCTCGTGGCTACGGCCACTTCGAAGAGGCGGCCCAGGCCGGCGAGAAGGGCAACTACGCCCTGGCTGCGCACCGGGTCACGCACGGTGAGCCGCTGCGCGACATGCCCTCGCTGCGACCCGGCGACGAGGTGCAGGTGGAGACCCGCGACCGGATCTACACCTACGTCCTCGACACCGACCCCAACGCGCTGGTGGTGACCTTCCGCGACGTGTGGGTGGTCGATGAGGAGCCGGTCAACCCGCGCGGCGGGGTGGGGCCGGCCGACGATCCGCGGCTGATCACCTTGACGACATGTTCGGAGCTGTTCCACACCGACAACCGGATGATCGCGTTCGGCCACCTGACGTCCACCGAGAAGAAGCCCGGCGCTGCCTCGTAGGGTGGTGCGCATGAGCGATCACACCGCCCTGGCTCGCGACATCGACGCCTGCTGTCGCCTGACCGGCTCGTTCACCCTGAGATCCGGACAGGTCTCCTCGGAGTACTTCGACAAGTACCTCTTCGAGTCCGACCCCGGGCTGCTGGCCCGGGTGGTCGACGAGATGGTCGACCTGGTCCCCGCCGGCACCGACCTGCTCGGTGGCTTGGAGCTGGGCGGCATCCCGATCGCCACCGTGCTGAGCGCACGGACCGCCCTGCCCGCGATCTTCGTGCGCAAGAAGGCCAAGGAGTACGGCACCTGCAAGCTCGCCGAGGGGCCCGATGTCGCGGGGCGTCGGATCACCCTGGTCGAGGACGTGATCACCACCGGCGGCGCCGTCCGTGACGCCACCCGGGCGCTCCGGGAGGCCGGCGCGGTGGTCGAGGTGGTGGTCTGCGCCATCGATCGCAGCCCGGCGGGGTCCCACCCGCTCCAGGACGTCGGCCTCGAGGTGCTCCCGGTGCTCACCAAGGCCCAGCTCGACGAGGTGGCGGCGCTCCGATGACCCGAAGGGCTGCCTTCCTGGAGGCCGGCGAGATCACCCTCGACCTGCTGCGCCTCCCCGACGTCGCCCGCCGCTGGACCGAGCCGAGCGCGTTGCGCGGGATGACGATCGGGGGTCTCGCGCACCACCTCGGCGTCCAGGTCGTGTCCGGTCACTCGGCCTCCGTCGACCGCGCGCTGCTCGGCGACGACGACCCGGTCGCCCTGGTCGAGCACTACCGGCGGGCTGCGTGGGTGCGGGCGGACATCGATGGCGATGCCAATGCCAGCATCCGTGCCGGTGCCGAGCGCTCCGCGGGCGACGGCCCGAGCGCGGTGGTGACGCGCGTCACGAGGGCGCTCGCCGACCTGCAGCCCTGGCCGACCGACTCGCTGCCGACGGTGCGGATGCCGTGGTGGGACTGGTCGATGAGCGCGGACGACTTCCTGCTGTCCCGGATGATGGAGATGATGGTCCACGCCGACGACCTCGCGGCGAGCCTCGGGATCGAGACGCCGGTCTTCCCCCGCACCGTGCAGCGGCAGGTGTTCACCCTGCTCGCCTCGCTCGCCGTCGACACCCATGGCCAGAGCGCCGTGCTCCGGGCGCTGACCCGCTCGGAGCGCGCCGGCAACATCGTCGTCTTCTGACCCGGTCAGGAGTCCATCGGCGGCAGTGCGTCCGATGCCTCGAGGACGCCCAGGCCGGTGATCCGCAGCAGGTCGGCGACAACCGACCGCACCTGGGCGAGGATCACCTCGGCTGACAGGTCGTGGCTGCGCTCCACTCGGGCGCTGGCCGCGGCCAGCTCGAGCAGCGCCGGTCGGGCGGCCACGGCCATCCTGTCCGCCGCCAGCTCGGTGGCGACGAGGTCGGCGGCGTCGGCGAGCTCGGCGCAGAGCACGGAGTAGCCGCGAGGCACCGGCTCGCGGCGGTGTGCGGCGACCGCTGCTCGTCTCACGAGCACGCGGGTGTTGCGCAGAGCGAGGTCCAGGGGCTCCACCACGTCGGCCATCCGCCGCAGCGGTTCCTTGTGGCGCACTCGAAAAGGCGAGGACGCCACCACTGACAGGCCCTCGTCGGAGGCGTCCTGGAGCTCACGGATCAAGACGTCGGTGGACCGGGCATCGGCCAGCAGGGACAGAGCCCGCTCGACGTCGCCGTCCACCATGACCCCCGACGCGCCCCGCAGCAGCTCGGAGATCTTCCCGACCACGACAGCGGCCTGCTCGCGCGGGCGGCGCAGCGGCGCCCGAGGTACGACGGTCGCGGCGACGATCGCGACGGCACCCCCGACGACGGCGTCGCTCCACCGGGTCAGGGCAGCACCCGGCTCCGGCACCAGCGCGGTCACCACGATGGCCTGCACGGCGGCCTGCGTGATGAAGAGCCGGCCGGCGTCGAGGAGGAAGGCGAGCGACATGGCCACGCCCACGACGACGACGAGCTGCCAGGCGCCGGAGCCGAACAGCAGCACGAACAGGTCGGCGACGAACACCCCGATGGCGACTCCGAGCGTGACCTCGACGACCCGCCGCAGTCGCTGGCCGTAGGACGTGCCCAGGCAGAGCACCGCGGCCACAGGCGCGAAGAACGGTCGGGGGTGGCCCAGGAGGTCGGCGGCGATGAACCAGGCGACACCGGCCGCGACGGCGCACTGGGCGATGTGCCAGGCGTTGGTGTGGAGTCGCCTCAGCCGATGCTGCACGGAGGTGCGACCGCGCCGCAGCGCACGGTCGAGGGTCTGCTGCGCGTCCACCCGCTCAGGCTGCCAGAGGGAGAGGGTTCACGGGCGGGCGCCCGCTGCGGCCCGCCGGTGTCTCCAGAACTCCACGACCATCGGCAGCACGGAGATGAAGACGATCACGAGCACGGCGGCCTCGATGTTGTGCTGGAGCAGCTCGATGCCGCCGAGGAAGTAGCCGAGCAGGGTCAGCCCCGTCGCCCACAGGACCGCGCCCACGAACGACCAGAGGAAGAAGTGCCGGCGATCCATCTTGCCGATCCCGGCGACGACGGTGATGAAGGTGCGCACGATCGGGACGAACCGTCCCAGCACCAGGGCGCGGGCGCCGTACCGCTCGAAGAAGGCGTGGGTCTGGTCGAAGTACCTCTTCTTCAAGAAGCGGCCGCCCCGCTCCTGCAACGGCTCGCCCAGGGCACGGCCGATCTCGTAGCCGACCACGTTGCCCAAGAAGGCCGCGAGGCTGAGGATCACGCACGCGGTGACGATCCCGACGTCGATCCCGGCCTCGCCGGCGGCGGCCCGGTGGACGAACAGACCGACACTGAAGAGCAGCGAGTCGCCGGGCAGGATCGGGAACAGCAGCCCGCACTCGATGAAGACGATCACGACGCTCACCCAGAACATCTGGTCGCCGAACTGCTGCAGCAGCCACTCGGGGTCCATCCAGTCGAGCCCGAGCAGGAGGGGTGCGGCAGTCACGAGGTCGATCACGGATGAACCCTAACCGGGAGCGCCTCACCGGGCGTCCGGCGCGGCGGGAGGGATCGTGGACGCCTAGCATCGTCGGGTGCCCGACACCGTCCCGCCGGAGGAGCCCCGCGCGCCGTACGACCCGATGCCGCACGGTCAGCCCGAGGTCGGCGTCGGCCCGTGGACCGGTCCCTGGCCGGAGGGGGCGCAGTACGACGCCACCCTGCTCGCCGCGGGTGACCGACGCAACGTGGTGGACCGCTACCGCTACTGGACGATGGCAGCGATCGTGGCCGACCTGGACACGCGGCGGCACGACTTCCACGTCGCCATCGAGAACTGGCAGCACGACTTCAACATCGGGACCATCGTGCGGACCGCCAACGCCTTCCTCGCCGCCGAGGTGCACATCGTGGGCAACCGCCGGTGGAACAGGCGAGGAGCGATGGTCACCGACCGCTACCAGCACCTGCGTCACCACGAGGACGTGACGACGCTGGCCGACGACCTGCACGACCGCGGCATCACGCTGCTGGGGATCGACAACCTGCCCGGGTCCGAGCCGATCGAGACGCTCGCGCTGCCGCGCGCGGTGTGCCTGCTCTTCGGTCAGGAGGGGCCGGGCCTCTCGGAGGCGGCGCGGGAGGCGTGCGACGGCACCTTCTCGATCACCCAGTTCGGCTCCACGCGCTCGATCAACGCCTCGGCTGCGGCCGCGATCGCGATGCACACCTGGGTCCGGCAGCACGCCGACCTCGGCGGCGAGCACTCGTGGTCGGGCTGAGCCTCAGCAGTCCACGTCGAAGAGTGGTTCCGCGATCTCGATCAGGGTCCCAGGAGCGCCGAGCGCGTGCGCCGGGAAGGGGCAGTCCAGGACGACGACCGCACACATGGGGGAGAAACCGCTCTGCTCGACGTACGACGGATCCCACAGCACGATGTCGTCGCCGGCCCGGACCCGGGCCTGCTCCTCCACCAGCACCGTGAAGCCCTCGCCGGCGAGGTGGACGGTGTCGATGCCGAGGTGCACCAGCACGCTGGGCCCCTTGTCCGTGAGCACGACGAAGGCGTGCGGGTGCACCTTCACGAGGACCCCGGTCACGGGCGCGACGGCGGCGTGCTTCCCCGGGCCGGGCAGGATCGCCGCCCCGGGTCCGACCAGGCCGGCGGCGAACACCGGGTCGGGCATCGCGCTGACCTCCTGCCGGATGCCGGAGACGGGCGAGAGGATGTGCACCATCAGCGGGGCCCTCGAGACAGCCTGAGCGCGACGCGCCGCCTCCAGGGGCGGCTCACAGCAGGTCCTCGATCGCACTCGCGACCGTGTCGGCGTCGGGCCCGACCACGACCTGCACGACCGACCCTGAGCGGATCACACCGTGGGCGCCGGCGCCCCGGAGCAACCCCTCGTCGACCAGGGTCGTGTCGGCGAGCTCCGTGCGGAGGCGGGTGATGCAGGCTTCGATCTCTACGATGTTGCTGCTGCCTCCCAGACCGGCGATGATCTGCTCGGCTTGGCTCTTGGCGGGAGACATGGCTCGATCTAACCACTTGGTGCCGGCCCCAGGGCTCTGGCACGGGACCTCGACGGGACGAGGACGGAGGCCGGATGGACGTCCAGGGGGAGCAGGCGCCGACCCCGGGAGCAGGCGCGCCCGCCAGGCGCTCAGGCCTCGGGGTGCTGCAGCGACTCGGGCGGAGCCTGATGCTGCCGATCGCGGCGCTCCCCGTGGCCGCCCTGCTGCTGCGGCTCGGGCAGCCCGACATGCTCGGTGCCGGCGACAGCGGGCTGGCCCTGGCGGCGCGCTGGTCCTGGCTCGAGCCGGTCGCCGACGTGCTGGCTGCCGCGGGAGATGCGTTGTTCAGCAACCTGGGGTTGTTGTTCGCGGTCGGGGTGGCGGTCGGGTTCGCCCGCAAGGCCGACGGGTCGACGGCGGTGGCCGCTCTCGTGGGTTATCTCGTCTTCGACGCGGTCACGATCGCGATGTCGTCCTACGTCCTCGCCCCGGAGTCGCGTGGGTCCTCGGACCTCATCGACTACGGCGTCTTCGGCGGCATCGTCATCGGTCTGCTCTCCGCGGTGCTCTGGCAACGCTTCCACCGGGTCAAGCTGCCGACCTACCTCGCCTTCTTCGGTGGCCGGCGGTTCGTGCCGATCGTCGCTGCCATGGTGAGCCTGGTGGTCGGCGTACTCCTCTCGTTCCTCTACCCCGCCTTCGACCGCGGTCTCACCCAGCCTGGGTGAGTGGCTGGTCGGCAACGACATCGTCGGTCCGGCGCTCTACGGATTCGTCAACCGACTCTCCGTCCCCTTCGGGCTCCACCACATCGTCAACAGCGTTCCCTGGTTCGCCGTCGGGGACTATGAGACGGCGTCCGGAGAGATGGTGCGAGGTGACATCGCCCGCTTCCTCAACGGCGACCCGACAGCCGGCGCCTTCATGACGGGCTTCTTCCCGATCATGATGTTCGCCCTGCCGGCCGCGGCTCTGGCGATCTACCACGAGGCGCTGCCCGGCCGCCGCAGGATCGTCGGCGGCGTGATGCTCTCCGGTGCGCTGACGTCGTTCGTCACCGGCGTCACCGAACCGCTCGAGTTCGCCTTCATGTTCGTCGCCTGGCCGCTCTACCTCATCCACGCGTTCTTGACGGGAACCTCGATGGCGGTGTCCAACGCGCTCGGGATCCAGGACGGCTTCGCGTTCTCGGCGGGGGCGATCGACTACGTCTTGAACTTCACCATCGCCACCCGGCCGTTGCTGATCATCCCGCTCGGCCTTGCGTACGCCGCCCTCTACTACGTGGTCTTCCGGGCCGCGATCCGTCACTTCGACCTGCCCACGCCAGGTCGCGAACGCGACGAGGATGCCGAGGGAGAGCGTCAGACCACCCGATGAGCAGACTTGCCGTGCGCTGCTGGGCGAGCCGTAGGGTGGAGGCCCCGGACCTAGCACTCACCAGGAGACGAACATGCCGATCGCCACTCCCGAGGTGTACGCGGAGATGCTCGACAAGGCGAAGCGCGATTCCTTCGCCTACCCGGCCATCAACGTCAGCTCCTCCCAGACGCTCAACGCTGCGCTCAAGGGCTTCGCCGATGCGGGCAGCGACGGCATCATCCAGGTGTCCACCGGTGGGGCGGAGTACCTCTCCGGCCCGACGGTGAAGAACATGGTCACCGGCTCGGTCGCCTTCGCGGCCTACGCCGCCGAGGTCGCCAAGGGCTACCCGATCAACGTCGGTCTGCACACCGACCACTGCCCCAAGGACAAGCTCGACGGCTTCGTGCGTCCGCTCCTCGACCTCTCGCTGGAGCGGGTGAAGAACGGCGAGCAGCCCCTCTTCCAGTCCCACATGTGGGACGGATCGGCCGTGCCGCTGGAGGAGAACCTCGCCATCGCCGAGGAGCTGTTGGAGAAGGCGGCCGCCGCGCACATCGTGCTCGAGATCGAGGTGGGTGTGGTCGGCGGTGAGGAGGACGGCGTCGAGGGCGGCTCCGGCGACAAGCTCTACAGCACCACCGACGACGCGCTGGCGACGGTTGCGGCGCTCGGAACCGGCGAGAAGGGCCGTTACCTGACGGCGCTGACGTTCGGCAACGTGCACGGCGTCTACAAGCCCGGGAACGTCAAGCTGCGCCCGGAGATCCTCAAGCAGGCCCAAGAGGCTGTCGTGGGGAAGCTCGGTCTCGACGCAGGTGCCCTGCCGTTCGACCTGGTCTTCCACGGCGGCTCCGGCTCCTCGCCCGAGGAGATCGCCGCAGCCGTCGACTACGGCGTCATCAAGATGAATGTCGATACCGACACCCAGTACGCCTTCACCCGACCGGTGGCCGCGCACATGCTCGCCAACTACGACGGCGTGCTCAAGATCGACGGCGAGGTCGGCAACAAGAAGCAGTACGACCCCCGCGCCTGGGGCAAGGCCGGCGAGGCGGGCATGGCCGCCCGGGTCCTGGAGGCCTGCGAGAACCTGCGTTCCACCGGCACGTCCGTGGGCCAGTAGCCCGCACCCACCCCGCAGACGAGGGCCACCCCGTAGCTCATGGGCTAGAGGCGGCCCTCCGTCATGTGCTGAGGAACGCATGAGAGGGAGCTGCTAGCCGAGAGGTCCGTTCGCGAGGAGGAGCGCAGCGGGGGAATTGCGAACTGACCTCTCGGCGGCGAGAGCCGCGCCCGACCGCACGGATAGGCGGGACTCAGCCACGGAACGCCTGAAACCCAGCCCGAGCTCTCAACCCCGCAGGACAGCCCACACGGTCACGTCAGTCGGCACGCCGCCCTCCAGCAGATCGGCCGAGGCGACGAGAACCTCCGCCCCCTCCGGCAGCGCCACCGGGGCCTCACCGAAGTTGGTCAGCACCAGGAACTCACCCGTGGGCGTGATCCGGTGCAGCGCCAGCACGTCCTCGTCGTAGGCCTCGGAGACCGAGATGGATCCGGTGCCGAGCTGGTGCTCCTTGCGCAGAGCCAGCAGCGCGCGGTACAGCTCCAGCGTCGACCCGTCGACGCCGTCCTGCTGGTCGACGGCGTAGCGGGCGAACGACTCCGGCTGCGGGAGCCAGCTGGCTCCGGTGTCGTTGAACCCGTAGGCCGGCCCCTCGGCCTTCCACGGGATCGGCACGCGGCAGCCGTCACGACCGACGACCTCGCCCTCGTGACGGAACCACGACGGATCCTGGCGGTAGCTGTCCTCGAGGGTGCCGTGCTCGGGAAGGCCCAGCTCCTCGCCCTGGTAGAGGTACGCCGAGCCCGGCAGGGCGAGCATCAGCGCCGTGGCGGCACGGGCCCGGTGCAGGCCGAGCTCCTCGTCGGGCTGGGTGTCGCGGGGCCCCAGGCCGTGGTGGTTGTGCTTGCCGGGGTCGGAGAGGCCGAGCCGGCTGGTGTGCCTCACGACGTCGTGGTTGCTGAGCACCCACGTCGTCGGCGCTCCCACGATCTCGTTGGCCGCGAGCGACGTCTCGATCGCCTCCCGGATGTCGGCGGGAGCCCACAGGGAGCCGAGGTAGTGGAAGTTGAAGGCCTGGTGCATCTCGTCGGGCCGCAGGTAGCGGGCGAGCCGGTCGGCAGGCTCCACCCAGGCCTCGGCGACCAGCATCCGGCCGTCGTACTCGTCGAGAACCGCGCGCCAGGCGCGGTAGATCTCGTGCACGCCGTCCTGGTCCCACATCGGGGGACGGGCGCCCTCCGGGTTGGCTCCGTCCAGCATCTCCTGGTCGTGGTCCCAGTCGGGGAGCCCCTCGGCCTTGACCATGCCGTGCGCGACGTCGACCCGGAAGCCGTCGATTCCGCGATCGAGCCAGAAGCGCAGGATGTCCAGGAACTCCTCGCGGACCTCGGGGTTCTCCCAGTTCAGGTCCGGTTGCTTGGGGTCGAAGATGTGCAGGTACCACTGGCCGGGGCTGCCGTCGGCCTCGGTGATCCGCGACCAGGCGCGACCCCCGAAGACGCTGCGCCAGTCGTTGGGCGGCTCATCGCCGTCGGGTCCCGAGCCGTCGCGGAACATGTAGCGCTCTCGCTCGGGCGAGCCCGGCGCGGCGGCGAGGGCGGCCTGGAACCAGGCGTGCTCGTCGGAGGTGTGGTTGGGCACCAGGTCGGCGATGACCCGGATGCCGAGCCGGTGGGCCTCGACGATGAGCGTCTCCGCGTCGCCCAGGGTGCCGAAGAGCGGGTCGATGTCGCGGTAGTCGGCCACGTCGTAGCCGGCATCCGCCATCGGGGAGACGTAGTAGGGCGAGAGCCACACCGCGTCGACACCCAGGTCGCGCAGGTAGGGCAGCCGGGCGGTGATCCCGGGCAGGTCGCCGACCCCGTCACCGTTGCCGTCGGCGAACGATCGGGGGTAGACCTGGTAGACGACCGCGGTGTGCCACCACAGCGGCGTCGCGGTGCCCGGGTCCGGGAGTCGGGTGAGGGGAGCGAGGACGGAAGAAGTCACTGCTCCATGGTGAGCCATGCCCGATGGTTGCTGCAAGTGCAAACTCTTGCGGCGTCGTGACCACCAGGTGAGCCAGCCGTCTCAGGGGGTGGATCGAGGGGCCGCCGCGGTCGTCGAGCGGACCACCAGCTCGGGCCGGAAGAGCATCTCCGAGGTCATCGGAGCCATCCCCGAGATCTGGTCCACGAGCGATGCGGCGGCGGCTCGGCCGATGGCGCCGGCGGGCTGCCTGACGGTGGTCAACGGGGGATCGGTGTACTGGATCAGGGTGCTGTCGTCGCTGCCCACCACCGAGACGTCCTCGGGGACGCGTAGACCGCGCCTGCGAGCGGTGGTGATCGCCCCGATGGCCATCAGGTCGGATCCGCACACGATGGCCGTGGCGCCGCGGTCGAGCAGGGTGTTGGCGGCGCTCGCCCCACCCTCCATCGTGAACACGGTGCAGTCGATCAGGTCGTCGAGGTCGGCCTCGCTCAGGTCGGCGTCGACCCGGCTCCGCATGCCTTGCTTGAAGCCTTCGATGCGGCGGACGACGGGCTGGTAGCGCGGCTGACCCGTGGCCAGTCCGATCCGCCGATGACCCAAGGAAACAAGGTGAGTGATGGCCAGGTCGACCGACTCGTGGTCATCGGAGGAGATGCAGGTCGCGCCGATCTCGGGGATGCAGCCGTTGACCAGGACGATCGGCAACCCACCGTCGACGTACTGCTGGTAGCGCTGCGGGTCGGTGTCGTGGATGGCGTGGATGCCGGAGACGAAGATGATGCCGGAGACGCCACGATCCATCAGGGTGGTGGCGTAGTCGTCCTCGTGCACCCCGCCGAGACTCTGGGTGCACAGCACCGGCGTGTAGCCGTGCCGGACCAACGCCACCTCGATGGCCTGGGCCATCCGCGGGAAGATGGGGTTCTCGAGCTCGGGCACGATCAGGCCGATCAGCCCGGCGTCCCGGCTGCGCAGTCGGCTGGGGCGTTCATAGCCGAGGACGTCGATCGCGGTGAGCACGGCGCGTCGGGTGGGCTCCGCGACACCGGGCTTGTCGTTGAGCACCCGGGAGACGGAGGCGATACTGACGCCCGCGCGCTCGGCGATGTGCGACAGGCGGACGGTCATGCCTCAGATTAGCCCGAGAACGGACTCACTCTGCAAGAAGTTTCTGCAACTCTTTGCAACCGCTGAAATCATTGCTAGCGTGTCGCCGATCACACCAGTCTGAGGGGCGCCAGTCGGAGTCCTTCCCTCGACCACAAGGATCCACATGCGCATGTTCACTCGGGCTCTCGCGCCTGTCGTGGCCGCCACCTTCCTGCTGGCTGCCTGCGGCGGCGGGGGGCGACACCGAGGCCCAGCCCAGCACGCCGGAGGAGACTCCCTCCGAGACGGCCGCGTCCGAGGAGGAGGGTGCTCCCACCCGGGCCGACGCGGACCTGGTCATCTGGACCGACGCCCTCAAGCTCGACGCCATCAAGGCCGTGGCGGAGCCGTTCGGTGAGGCCAACGGGATCAGCGTGGAGGTCCAGGCCGTCTCCACCGACCTGCAGACCAACTTCGTGACCGCCAACGATGCGAACAACGGCCCCGACGTGGTCGTGGGTGCACACGACTGGATCGGCAACCTGGTGCAGAACGGCTCCATCGAGCCGCTGCAGCTGAGCGCCGACGAGCTCTCCGGCTACTCACCGAAGGCCGTGCAGGCGACGACCTACGACGGCCAGCTCTACGGCGTCCCCTACGGCATCGAGGCCCTGGCGCTCTACCGCAACACCGAGCTCGCCCCCGACGAGCCGAAGACGCTCGACGCCGCGATCAAGGCGGGCGAGGCCGCGGTCAAGGCCGGCAAGGCCAAGTCCGCCCTCAACCTCCCCGTCGGCGAGCTCGGCGACGCCTACCACATGAACCCGCTCTACACCTCGATGGGCGGCTACATGTTCGGCACCACCGAGGACGGCAGCTACGACCCGACCGACCTCGGCGTCGGCAAGCCTGGCTCGATCAAGGCCGCGCAGAAGATCGCCTCGCTCGGTGAGAAGGGCGACAAGGTCCTGCGTCGCTCCATCAGCGGCGACAACTCCATCGCGCTCTTCACCGAGGGCAAGGCCGCCTTCCTGGTCTCCGGCCCCTGGGCGCTCGCCGACGTCCGCGACAGCGGCATGGACTACGCGATCCAGCCGATCCCCGGCTTCGCGGGTCAGAAGCCGGCGCAGCCCTTCATGGGAGCGCAGGCCTTCATGGTGGCCTCCAACGCCGAGAACGCCGCGTTCGCGCAGGAGTTCGTCAGCAACGGGGTGAACAACGAGGAGGCGATGACCACGATGTACGAGGACGCCTCGCTGCCCCCGGCCCTGCTCTCGCTGCAGGACTCGATCCAGGCCGAGGACCCCGACACGGCGCTCTTCGCCGAGGCCGCCAACGCGGCCCAGCCGATGCCGGCCATCCCCGCGATGGCGTCGGTGTGGGAGCCCCTCGGGAAGGCCTACTCGGCCATTGTCGGCGGCGCAGACCCCGCCAAGACGATGAAGGACACCGGCAAGACGATCGCCGAAGCCATCAAGGGCTCCTGACCGTCATCAGTTCGTCCCGGCCCGGCGCATCGCGTCCGGGTCGGGACGAACGACACCACCTCGAGTCCCGTCTCGTCCGCAGGAGTGCACTGTGTCCGATCAGCTGACCGACAAGCGGTCGTCCACCCCGCGAAGGTCCCCGCGCGAGAAGCGGGAGATGCACGTCCTGCCGCTGCTGCTGAAGGTCGTCGCCCTCGGGCTGGTGGTCGGACTCGCCGCTGCGCTCACGCCCACGCTGCTCGGACTCGAGAAGTGGGTCCTCCTGATCGCGATCTGGACGATCACGGCCGTGCTCCTGGCGACGTACGCCACCGGCCGCGGGATGCCCGCGAAGTACCTGGTTCCCGGCACGATCCTGCTGACGTGCTTCGTGGTCTACCCGATCGTTCTCACCGCACAGCTCTCGACGACCAACTACGGCGACGGCACTCGCGGCACCAAGGAGGAGGCGATCGCGCAGATCGTGGGGTCGTCGGTCGTGCAGACCCCGGATGCGCCGCGCTACAACCTCGCCATCGGCACCACCGGCTCCGTGACCGAGGGGCCGTTCGTCTTCCTGCTGGTCAACCCCGAGACCGACGAGACGTTCCTCGGCGATGCCGAGGGCCTCCAGGTGCTCGAGGACGCGACCGTCACCGACGGATTCGTGACCGAGGCAAGCGGCTACACGCTGCTGACCCCGGTGCAGGTCAACGACGCCCAGGCGGCTCTCGCCGACTTCACCGTCCCGACCGACAACGGCGCGATCCGCCAGCTCGGCATCCGGCAGGCGTTCGAGGGCCGCACGAAGCTCGCCTACGACGAGGACGCCGACACGATCACCGACACGGACACCGGCACGGTCTACTCCCCGGTGCTGAGTGGCGACCGGGAGTACTTCGTCGACGAGACCGGGGACCGCGTCGCCGACCAGTCCTGGCAGGCCAACATCGGCTTCGACAACTACACGCGGATCTTCACCGACTCGCGAATCAGCGGCGACTTCCTGCGGATCTTCGTCTGGACGCTGGTCTTCGCGACCCTCTCGGTCGGGACCACGTTCCTGCTCGGCCTGGGTCTCGCGGCGACCCTGAGCGATCCGCGGCTGCGCGGACAGAAGATCTATCGGGCGATCCTGATCCTTCCCTATGCGATCCCGGGCTTCATCTCGCTGCTGCTGTGGGCCAGCTTCTTCAACCGTGACTTCGGCCTGATCAACACCACCCTGGGTCTCGACATCCAATGGTTCGGCAACGCGACGATGGCCAAGATCGCGGTGCTCCTCACCAACCTCTGGATGGGCTTCCCCTACATGTTCCTGGTCTGCACGGGAGCACTGACCTCGATCCCGGAGGATCTCAAGGAGGCGGCCGCCATCGACGGGGCCAACGGGTTCGCCGGCTTCCGGAAGGTGACCTTCCCGCTCCTGCTCGTCGCGGTGGCCCCGCTGCTGGTCTCGTCGTTCGCCTTCAACTTCAACAACTACAACGCGATCTACCTGCTGACCGAGGGTGGGCCGTTCACGCCCGACAACCCGACAGCAGGTGGCACGGACATCCTGATCAGCTACATCCTCCGGCTGGCCTTCGGTGCCGGAGGTGCACAGATCGGCTTCGCCTCAGCGGTGTCGGTCGTGCTGTTCGTCCTGACCGGCGTGATCGCCGCGATTCAGTTCCGAGCCACCCGCGCCCTCGAGGATGTGAACTGACATGAGCACTCCGGACCTGTCCGCCCCTGGTGTCAGCCTCGACCCGAGCACGGAGCAGGGACGCAAGCGCAGGACCAAGCGGCCCGCAGCCGCTCCGCCGCGGGAGCACAAGCTCACCGGGATGCGGTGGTTCCGCGAGATCGGCTGGCGCCACGTCGTGGGCATCATCGCGGTGCTGTGGGCGCTGTTCCCGATCAGCTACATCATCTCTGCCTCGCTCAATCCTCTCGGCACCGTGGTGTCCACGACCGTGATCCCGCGCGACATCTCGTTCGAGAACTTCCACCAGCTGTTCAACACACCGTCGATCCAGTTCCCCCGCTGGGCGATGAACACCCTGATCGTCTGCTTCGTGGTGACCTTCATCCAGATCTTCAGCAGCGCGCTGGCGGCCTATGCGTTCTCCCGCTTCCGATTCAAGGGTCGGCGCGGAGGGTTGCTGTCCCTGCTCCTGATCCAGATGTTCCCCCAGATCCTCGCGGCCGTGGCGCTCTACTTCCTGTTCACCGACATCGGCGAGGCGATCCCGTCCATCGGGCTGAACACCCTCGGTGGCTACATCCTGGTGCTGCTCGGTGGCTCGTTGGGCCAGGTCTGGCTGATCAAGGGCTTCTTCGACTCGGTGCCGCGCTCGCTCGACGAGGCAGCCAAGATCGACGGCGCCAGTCACGTGCAGACCTACTTCCGCATCATCCTCCCGCTCGTGCGGCCGATCCTCGCGGTGAGCGGTCTGCTCGTCTTCGTGTCGGTGATCGCCGAGTTCCTGCTCGCGTCGATCTTCTTGACCTCGGGATCGAAGAAGACGTTGGCGGTGGGGCTCTTCGGCCTCATCGACGCCGACCGCTCCAACAACCTCGGCGTCTTCGCCGCGGGCGCGTTGCTCACGGCGATACCGGTGGTGCTGCTCTTCTTGTTCCTCCAGCGGTTCATCGTCGGCGGCATGACGTCCGGAGGAGTCAAGGGGTGAGTGCGTCTCACCTGTGGGACCCGCATCACGACGGGTCGGTTCTCTACGTGGACAACCGGCTGCCGGAGGTCGGGGACACCACGCGCGTGCGCGCGTGGGTCCCTGAGCCTCAGGACTCCGGGCGTCCCGCTCTCGCGGGCGTCTGGGTGAGGTCGGTCCGAGACGGTGAGCCGGCCATCACCCCGGCGCAGGTCGAGCACACGATGGCACCTCGTGGCCCCGGGAGCTGGTGGGCGGCCGACGTCCCGGTGAGCAACCCGGTGACGTCGTACCGCTTCCTGCTGAGGTACGGCGACAGCTATCGCTGGCTCAACGGCACCGGCCTCCACGACCAGGACGTCACCGACGCAGCGGACTTCCGGCTCTCGACGGAGCATCGGCTGCCCGACTGGGTCCTCGACCAGGTCGGCTACCAGGTGTTCCCGGATCGCTTCGCGCCCGGTGCGGCGGCGGTCGACACGCCCGCGTGGGCCAAGCCGGCGTCGTGGGACGACCCGGTCGTGCACCGCGGTCCGGAGGTTCCCTACCAATGGTTCGGCGGCACCCTCGACGGGGTGCGTGAGCGCCTGGACCACCTGGTCGGGGTGGGTGCGACGCTGCTCTACCTGACGCCGTTCTTCGGAGCCCGCTCCAACCACCGCTACGACGCCGAGTCGTTCGACGAGGTGGACCCGGTGCTCGGCGGTGACGCCGCCCTGCAGCGCCTCGTCGACGCCGCTCACGCGGTGGGCCTGCGCGTGGTCGGTGACCTGACGACCAACCACACCGGTGAGACGCACCCCTGGTTCCTCAAGGCGCTGGCCGACCCGTCCTCGCCCGAGCGCGCCTTCTACCGGATCCACGACGACGGGGACTACGAGTCCTGGCTGGGCGTGCCTTCCCTGCCCAAGCTCGACCACGGGTCCGCCGAGCTGCGGCGGCGGCTCTACGACGGGCCCGACTCGGTGGTGGCCTCGTGGCTGCGCAACGGCCTGGACGGCTGGCGGATCGACGTGGCCAACATGACCGGTCGGCTCGGCGCAGACGACCTCGCCCACGATGTCGCCCGCGCGCTGCGCCGGACGATGACGGCCGAGCGCCCCGACGCCTGGCTGCTCGCCGAGCACGGTCACGACGCGAGTCTGGACCTCGCGGGCGACGGCTGGCACGGGACCATGGACTACCACGGCTTCACCAAGCCTGTGTGGAGCTGGCTCAACGGAGGCGCCCGCGGCCAGGCGGGTCCTGGTCTGCCGCACGGTCTGCAGTTCCTCGGCCTTCCGACGCCCATCCCGGTGCGCCCCGCGCAGGCTGCGGTCGGGTCCATGCGTGCCGCCCACGCCGCGATGCCCTGGACGTCCCGGGCCGGCTCGACCTCCCATCTCGACTCGCACGACACGCCCCGCTTCCGCACGGTCGCCGGTGGCGGTACGACGGGGTGGGTCGACGCCGAGGGCCACGGGCGTGAGCGACACCTTCTCGGTCTCGCGCTGCAGATGTCGATGCCGGGGGTCCCGGTCGTCTTCATGGGCGACGAGCTGGGCCTGACCGGGCTCGACGGTGAGCACTCCCGCACGCCGATGCCGTGGGACCGGCGAGGCGAGTGGGACGCCGCCACCTACGACGCCTACCGCACCTGGGTGGGCCTGCGCCGCGACCACGTCGCGTTGCGCCGGGGAGGGCTGCGCTGGGTGCACGTCCAGGAGGACTCGATGACCTTCCTGCGCGAGCATCCCGACGAGACGCTGCTGGTGCACGTCGCACGCGGCGACCATGGACCGGTCGAGCTGCCGCTGGCCCATCTCGGAGCGCTCGGTGTCGTGGCGGGATCGGCTGCGGCCACGTCCGGCGGGGACGTCCGGCTGCCGGCGGGTGCCGGCGCTCACGTCTACGTCGTCAGCTGAGCTCGCGCACCACCCTCGCCACGATCTCCTCCAGCGGGGCGTCGATGTCGACCCTCAGGCTGCGCTCGTCGGGACCGGGCGGCTCGAGGGTCCCGAGCTGGGAGCGCAGCAACGCCGGCGGCATGAAGTGCCGGCGACCCTCCATGCGTCGACGGATCACCTCCTCCTCGCCGGTGAGGTGGACGAAGACGGTGTCGGTGGCGCCGGTGCGCAGCACGTCGCGGTAGGCGCGTCGAAGCGCCGAACACGTCAGCGCGGTCGACCTGCCCTGCTCGGCGCGCTCACGCGTCCACGAGGCGAGCTGCTCCAGCCACGGCCAGCGGTCCTCGTCGGTGAGCGGGGTGCCGTCGCCCATCTTGTCGATGCTGGCCCGGGGGTGGAACGCGTCGCCTTCGGCGAACTCGTAGTCGAGCGCGTCGGCGACCGCCGAGCCGATCGCACTCTTGCCCGTGCCCGAGACACCCATGAACACCAGGTGACGGGGGACGCCGCCGGCTAGGAGATCCGCCACGGCCGCACCTCGGTGGAACACGCGTGGGTCAGGGGGTCCATGGTCCCTGTCTACCGCGACGAGACGGTGGTCATCCAGGGGTGGTCGCCCTCCGGCGTCGAGTCGACCGGGCGCCGGGAGCACAATGGCGCCATGACCTTCCAGGACCTGATGGCCGGCCCGCCCCCGACGCAGCTGCCGGTCGACCCGGCGGCGGCGCTGCTCGCCGCGCCCGACGCGGATGTCGCCGCCGTGGTGCGCATGCACCCCGAGTCGCCCCTGGCGTGGGCCGTCCTTGCCGAGGCCGCGTTGGCCGACGGCGACACCGACGACGTCACGGCGTACGCCTATGCCCGGGTCGGCTACCACCGCAGCCTCGACCAGCTCCGTCGCAACGGCTGGAAGGGAAACGGCCCGGTGCCGTGGGAGCACGAGCCGAACCGCGGCTTCCTGCGCGCCCTGGCGGCCCTGGCCCGCGCCGCCGACCGGATCGGCGAGGCTCCCGAGGCCGAGCGCTGCGCCGACTTCCTGCGCGACTCGAGCCCGGCGGCCGCGGAGCAGCTGCTCGGCTGACCAGCGCTCCCGCCACACAGAGCGAAGCGCCGGAATCGTCCCCTGCTGCGATTCCGGCGCTCCGACGTGGTGGGGCCGATCCGGGTCCTCGAATCCCCCGATCGAGGTGGTCCCGGTCGGCCTCAGTGACGAGGCTCCCAGGCCGCTGCCCCGGATTGCTGTCCGCTCGGTGCCAATGGCACTAAACTGCCATCGTGTCGCCGCCCGTCACGCCTGATCGGTTCCCCACCCCGCTGTCGGTGCTCGGACTCACCGAGCCCCAGGAGCGCCTCTATCGAGCCCTGCTCCGGTCCCCGACGCTGACCACCACGCAGGCGGCAGGAGTGCTGGACACCAGTCCCGCGGCGTCGACCTTCGCCGACGTGGTCGACGCGCTGGTGAGGCGTGGTCTCGTGCAGCGAGCCGCCGACGACCTCGTCGCCGCACCACCCGAGCGTGCCCTGGCCTCCCTGGTCGCCGAGGAGCACCAGCGGATCCAGGCGCTCCGCGAGCAGCTCGCCGCGGTCCGCGGCCTGCTCCCTGCCCTGGAGGCCGAGCACCGACTCGCCCGCGAGGCGCTGGGCGAGGCGGTCCAGATCCGCGCGATCCGCAATCACGAGTTCGTCTCGACGCTGCAGACGCTCGCCCTGGAGGAGGCAGGCGAGCTGCGCTGGTTGCGACCGGACCAGTGGCGACTCCCCGAGGACCAGAAGGCCGACAGCTGGGTCTCTCGGCTGCTCGCAGAGGGCCGTTCGTCGCGGGTGATCTATCCCGCTCGGGTGCTCGAGGAAGCCCCCGAGGCGGTCCGACGCCGCGCCGACCTCGGCGAGCACGTGCGAGTGCTCGGCGAGGTGCCGGGACGTCTTGCACTGGTCGGGAAGCACGTCGCCCTGATCCCGAGCCGGTTCGACCTCGCCGAGGACGTCGTGCTCGTCGTCCGGCAGCCGGCGCTGGTCAACTCACTCGGACTCCTGTTCGAGAGCCTGTGGGAGCGCGCCCTGGTCGTGCCCGGGCTCGGTGGCGGGGAGGACCTGGCGCCCGCCGCCAGCGCACGGCGGCTGCTGCTCGACCAGATGGCGCGCGGTGCGAAGGACGAGCAGATCGCCCGCACGCTGGGGTTGAGCCTGCGGACCGTGCGTCGCCGGGTGGCCGAGCTGATGGATCAGCTCGGAGTCGACTCCCGCTTCCAGGCGGGTGTGGAGGCAGTACGCCGCGGCTGGCTCTGAGGCGCGCCAGGGCGTTCGATCGGCCCGGGGCGCCGACGTTCAGCGCGGGGGCAGCGGCATCCGGAACGCGGCCGGCTCCACCCGCCAGGTGCGGTGACGCTCGGGGCCGTAGAGCTCGCCGTCCGCGCTGCACCAGAAGGACATTCCCGACACCGAGACGCTGCTTCCGCGCGTGTAGAGCACGTCGTCGCGCTCGGGATGACGACCGGCCTTGAGCTTGGCGACGTAGCCGAACCGGGCCAGGGGGCCGACGGCGAAAGAGATCATCACGTCGAGCTTGCCGTCCCCGGTGTCGGCGTGCGGGGTCAGGTCGGTGCCGCCACCCACGGTGGTGCCGTTGCCGATCGCGACCTGGACGACGTGCCGGTCCACATCGGCGACCACCTCACCGTCCACCACGACCCGGAAGCGGTAGAACGGCGGGTTCGTCGAGGCGAGGACGGCGCCCACGACATACCCGGCCCGGCCGAGCCGCGCCTTCCACTTCGTCGACTTGCGGCTGGCCTCCGCGCCGACGCCGACGTGCACGTTGTTGACCACGATCTCTCCGACGCAGTCGACGATGAGGTCGACCGCGCGCAGGTTGCCGGAGACGATGAGCTCCGCCGCGGCGGCCGGATCGAGCGGGATGTCGTTGCCGCGCGCGAAGTCGTTGCCGGTGCCCAGCGGCAGCAGCCCGACCACGGCGTCGTCCAGCTCGTGGCGCCGGTGCAGGGCGGCGATCACGGCGTGCAGGCTGCCGTCGCCGCCGGCCACGACGATCATCCGCTGGCCGCGACGGTGCAGAACGCTGTCGAGCTCGCCCGCGTCGGACGTCGTGGCCACCTCCACGGACGTGCTCGCGCGCAGCACGCGCAGGGCCTCCTCGAGGCGTTCGGCGTCGGTGCTGCCGGCGTCGGCGTTGGCAATCAGCAGAAGGGGTTCCACGTGGCGAGACAGTACCCGTCGGCGGCGCGGACCGGTGGGCGAGATCGACCCAGGGGGCCCGGGCCGGGGCTTTGCTAGCCTTGGGCCGCAAGAGCCCCGGTGCTGATTGCACCCAGGGGCCCTTTTGTTGCGGCGTGTGCCGCGCGTTGGTGAGGGAGGACCTGATGCCCGCGATCGTGGTGCTCGGAGCCCAGTGGGGCGACGAAGGAAAGGGCAAGGCGACCGACCAGCTCGGCGCGTCCATTGATTATTGCGTGAGAACTTCCGGTGGAAACAATGCCGGACACACCATCGTCGTCAAGGGCGAGAAGTTCGACACCCACCTGCTGCCCTCCACGATCCTGAGCCCGGACGTGGTGCCGGTGATCGCCAACGGGGTCGTGGTGGATCTCGCGGCGCTCTTCGGGGAGATCGACGGCTTCCGTGCCCGCGGAGTCGACGTGGACAACCTCGTGGTCTCGGCCAACGCCCACCTGATCACCGGCTACCACACCACCTTGGACAAGGTGACCGAGCGGTTCCTGGGCAAGAACCTCATCGGGACGACCGGGCGCGGCATCGGTCCGACGTACGCCGACAAGATCAACCGGACCGGCATCCGCGTCGCCGACCTGTTCGACGAGAGCATCCTGCGCCAGAAGGTCGAGAGCGCACTCGAGCTGAAGAACCAGGTGCTTGCCAAGGTCTACAACCGGCGCGCCATCTCGGCCGAGGAGGTCGTCGAGGAGCTGTTGACCTACGTCGACCGGCTCCGTCCGATGGTCGCCGACACCAGCCTGCTGCTCAACCGGGCACTCGACGACGACAAGACGGTGCTCTTCGAGGGAGCCCAGGCGACCATGCTCGACGTCGATCACGGCACCTATCCGTTCGTGACCTCCTCGTCCCCGGTCAGTGGCGGCGTCTGCACCGGGGCAGGGGTGGGCCCGACCCGGATCGACCGGGTCATCGGGGTGATCAAGGCCTACACCACCCGCGTCGGCTCCGGACCGTTCCCGACCGAGCTGCACGACGGGGACGGCGAGAAGCTGCGCACGATCGGTGGCGAGTTCGGTGTCACGACCGGGCGCCCGCGGCGCTGTGGCTGGTACGACGCGGTCATCGCTCGCTACGCCGCCCGGGTCAACGGCCTCACCGAGTTCTGCCTCACCAAGCTCGACGTGCTCGGCGGCTGGGAGCGGATCCCGGTCTGCGTCGGCTACGAGGTGGATGGTGTCGTCCACGACGAGATGCCGATGACCCAGTCGGAGTTCCACCACGCCAAGCCGGTGCTGGAGTTCTTCGAGGGGTGGAACAGCGACATCTCCGACTGCCGCTCCTTCGACGACCTCCCCAAGAACGCTCAGATCTACGTGCGCGCCCTCGAGGAGATGTCGGGCGCGCCGTTCTGGGCCGTCGGGGTCGGCCCCGAGCGGGAGCAGACGGTGATCCTGACGTGACCAACCCGGCACCTCGCTCCCTGCTCCCGAACCGCGTCACGGTCCACGCATGAACGTCCTGGTCGTCGGCGCCGGCGGGCGTGAGCACGCACTCGCGCTGGCCCTGTCCCGCGACGCCGAGGTCACCGCGGTGCACGCGGCACCCGGCAACCCGGGCATGGCAGCGGTCGCCGAGCTGCACCCCGTCGACCAGCTCGACGGCAAGGCTGTCGCTGCGTTGGCGACGGACCTCGGCATCGACCTCGTCGTGGTCGGCCCGGAGGCTCCGCTCGTGGCCGGCGTCGCCGACGCTGTCCGCGACGCGGGGGTCTCCTGCTTCGGTCCCTCGGCCGAGGCGGCGGTCCTCGAGGGCTCGAAGGCCTTCGCCAAGGACGTGATGGCCGCCGCGGAGGTGCCGACCGCACTGGCGCACGTGTGCACCACCGAGACCGAGGCGGCCGACGCGCTGGACGCGTTCGGTGCGCCGTACGTCGTCAAGGACGACGGCCTCGCGGCGGGCAAGGGCGTCGTGGTGACCACGGACCGCGCGGAGGCGCTGGCGCACGCCGTCGCCTGCGACCGGGTCGTGATCGAGGAGTACCTCGACGGTCCGGAGGTCTCGCTCTTCGCCATCACCGACGGCACCACGGTGCTGCCGATGCTGCCGGCCCAGGACTTCAAGCGAGCCCACGACGGGGGCGAGGGCCCCAACACCGGCGGCATGGGCGCCTACACGCCGCTCCCGTGGGTCGATGCCGCCCTGGTCGCCGACGTGACCGAGCGGGTGCTCATCCCCACCGTGCGGGAGATGGCACGTCGTGGGACCCCGTTCTCCGGCCTGCTCTACGCCGGGCTCGCACTGACCCGACGCGGGCTGCGCGTGGTGGAGTTCAACGCGCGGTTCGGCGACCCCGAGACCCAGCCGTTGCTGGCCCTGCTGACCTCCCCGCTCGGGGTGGTGCTCAAGGCCGCCGCCGACGGCCGGCTCCACGAGGTCGGACCGCTCACCTGGCGGGAGGGGGCGGCGGTCGCGGTGGTCCTGGCCTCGCAGAACTACCCGGGTACCCCGAGGACCGGTGACCTGATCACCGGCGTGGCGGAGGCCGACGCCGTCGACGGGGTCGACGTGATCCATGCGGGCACCGCACTGCGTGACGGGGACCTGGTCACCGCGGGCGGTCGCGTCCTGGCCGTCACCGCCGTGGGCGCCGACGTCGCCGGTGCCCGGGCCCGCGCCTACGAAGGCGTCGACCTGATCCGCATCGACGGGGCCCACCACCGCACCGACATCGCCGCCGGCATCGAAGGCTGAGGAGCCCAACGTCGTGACCGTCCCCAACGTCCTGGCCACCCGCTACGCAGGTGCCGACCTGGCCGCGATCTGGTCGCCCGAGCACAAGATCGTGCTGGAGCGCCAGCTCTGGATCGCGGTGCTCAAGGCGCAGCGCGATCTCGGCATCGTCGTTCCCGACGGCGTGGTCGAGGCCTACGAGGCCGTCGTCGACCGGGTCGACCTCGCCTCCATCGCGGCTCGGGAGCGGGTCACCCGGCACGACGTGAAGGCACGGATCGAGGAGTTCTGCGCGCTCGCCGGGCACGAGCACATCCACAAGGGGATGACCTCGCGCGACCTGACCGAGAACGTCGAGCAGCTCCAGGTGCGCTCGTCGCTGCTGCTGGTGCGCGACCGGGTCGTCGCCACGCTGGCCCGGCTGGCCCGGCTCGCCGCCGAGCACCAGAGCCTGGTGATGGCCGGCCGGTCCCACAACGTCGCCGCGCAGGCCACCACCTTGGGCAAGCGGTTCGCCTCCATCGCCGACGAGCTGCTGGTGGCACTCGAGCGGCTCGAGGACCTGCTGACCCGCTACCCGCTGCGCGGCATCAAGGGGCCCGTGGGCACCTCCCAGGACATGCTCGACCTGCTCGACGGTGACGCCGGCAACCTCGCCGACCTCGAGCAGCGGGTCGCGGCACACCTCGGCTTCGATCGAGTGCTGACCAGCGTCGGCCAGGTCTACCCCCGCAGCCTCGACTTCGACGTGCTCTCCGCGCTGGTGCAGGTGGTGGCCGCCCCCTCCAACCTCGCCACCACGATCCGGTTGATGGCCGGCGTCGAGCTGGTCACCGAGGGTTTCAAGGAGGGCCAGGTCGGCTCCTCGGCGATGCCGCACAAGATGAACACGCGTTCCTGCGAACGGGTCAACGGCCTCGCGGTCGTACTGCGCGGCTACCTGTCGATGGTGGGCGAGCTCGCCGGCGACCAGTGGAACGAGGGCGACGTCTCCTGCTCCGTCGTACGCCGGGTGGCGCTCCCGGATGCGTTCTTCGCCGCCGACGGCTTGTTCCAGACGTTCCTGACGGTGCTCGACGAGTTCGGGGCGTTCCCGGCCGTCGTGCAGCGCGAGCTGGACCGCTACCTGCCCTTCCTGGCCACCACGAAGGTGCTGATGGCCGCGGTGCGCAACGGCGTGGGTCGCGAGAGCGCCCACGAGGCGATCAAGGAGGCGGCAGTCGGCGTCGCGCTCGCGATGCGCCAGGGCCAGAGCGACAACGACGTCTTCGCCCGTCTCGCCGCCGACGAGCGGCTGGGCCTGACCGAGCAGCAGCTCGCGTCCCTGGTGGCCGACCCGATCACCTTCACCGGCGCGGCCGTCGCCCAGGTCGGCGCCGTGGTCGCCCAGGTCGAGAAGGTCGAGGCGAGGTATCCCGCAGCCGCTGCGTACAGTCCCGGCGCCATCCTCTAGAGACACCGATATCGGTAGCCCGAGCGCGACCGCGAGGCCACACCAGGACTACCGATATCGGTGGTGGGTCAGCGAACCAGGCTGGGGTTGCGTGCCAGCGTGATCGCGGTGTGCGCGACGGCGTCGCTCATGATGTCGAGCGACTCCTTGTCGATGTTGTCGATGTCGTCCTCGGGCGAGTGGTAGTTCGGGTCGTAGGTGATGCCGGCGGTGCCGCCGTACATCTCCACCTGCTCAGCGGTCTTGACGCCGTCGGCCCCGCTGAACAGGCCACCGGCCGCGACACCGTTGTTGATGAACGCCTGGTAGTCGGAGCGACCACTGAAGGCGGTGTCGTTCCAGGGCTGGTCGACGGAGTCGAAG
Source organism: uncultured Actinomycetota bacterium (assembly GCA_963834315.1). Lineage (GTDB taxonomy): Bacteria > Actinomycetota > Actinomycetes > Propionibacteriales > Nocardioidaceae > Nocardioides_B. The sequence continues at coordinate 498,615 of CAWIAY010000010.1, forward strand.
TAGTCGGTGAAGACCTCCTCGGTCTCGATCGAGCCGTCCGGGATGACGACGCCGGCGGGAGCCGGGATCGTCGACTGGTCGGCGTCGTAGACGCCGATCTGGAAGTTCGGCGAGCCGAGCATGTCGAAGTTGAGGTAGGTCGCGATGTCATCGAGCGCGCCCTGCTCCTCGGCGAGCTGGTCGACGTAGTAGGTCGAGCCCACCAGGCCGGTCTCCTCGGCGCCCCACCACGCGAAACGCAGCTTGCCCTCGAGCTTGTACTTCGGGCTCGCCACTGCCTCGGCGACCGAGAGGATGGTCGCGGAGCCGGAACCGTTGTCGTTGATGCCGGGGCCACCGACGACGGAGTCGAGGTGACTGCCGAGCATGACCACGTCGTCGCTGCTGCCCTTCTGGGTCTCCGCGATCACGTTGAAGGTCGTCCGGGTCTCGACGATCGTGCGCAGGTCGACGGTCATGTTGACCGGGCCCTGTGCCATCTCCGAGACCAGTGCGCTGCCGTCGGTCTGGAGGATTCCGGTGGTCGGGATCGCCCCGGTGGGGTCGTTGCCGAGAGTGCCGTTGAGCTCACCCGGTGCGTTGTTGTAGATGATCGCGGCCGCCGCTCCCGCGACACCGGCGTTCTGGCTCTTGATGAGGAACGAGCAGCCGCCGCGCGAGATCAGCGCGATCTTGCCGGTGGCGGCCACACCGCTCCAGTCCCCGGGGGCGCAGCCCACGTTGGCGGGCGAGACCAGGTCGGCGCGCACCCCGCCGTCGGGAGTACTGGGACTGCCGGTCATCGCGTTGTTCTCGATGCTGCGGCTGGTGGGGGAGTTCTCCGTGACGTCCTCTGCGAGAGTCTCGCTGTAGGTGAACGGGAAGTACTGGCGTTCGGTCTGGTAGCCGGCCCTCTGCAGCCGGGCCTCGACATAGTCGCCGCTGGCCTCGTAGCCGGGGGTGCCCGACGCGCGCGTGCCGCCGTTGGCGTCGGCGACGTCCTGCAGCGCGTCGAGGTGGTTCATGATCTTGCCGACGCTGACGTCCTTGCGCAGCTTGGCCGACTGGTCCGACGAACCGCCGGGGGCGGCTGTGGCGGTGGTGGCACCGACGCTGAGCCCGGTGGCGACGAGCGCGGTGGCGGTGGCGGTGAGTGTGGCCGCCCTGATTCGTGAGATGTGCACCCTGAGGCTCCCTTGCCTGAGGGGAGGACGCTGTTCGTCCTGACCCGAGAACCACCGACTCAACCAAAATGGTGCGGATCCGTCCAGGGTGGGCGCCGGTCGTCCAGACCTGTGGTGGTCTCCGGATCGGTGCCGATGGCAGGCTGGAGCCGTGAGCCGGGACGGCGACCGCACGGCGCGTGAGGTGACGGTGCGCGGCGTCGTGCAGGGCGTGGGTTTCCGCTTCTACTGCCTCGGCGAGGCGGAGCGTCTCGGCGTCGTGGGATGGGTGGGCAACGAGCCCGATGGCACTGTGCGCGGCCACTTCGAAGGTACGGCGCAGGCAGTCGACGCTCTGGTCGAGTGGTGCCGACGCGGCCCCGCCTACGCCGACGTCGAGTCCGTGGAGACGAGACCCGCAGAGCCCTCGGGCGCGGCCACCTTCAGCGCGCGGTGAGCTCGCGCCCCGCGTCGAGCCGGAGGTCGCGCACGGCGAGCGCGAGCGCGATGAGGATGATCGTGAGGGCGACACCGAGAGCCATGGCGAGCCCCGTGCCGGTGTCGCCGGTGTGCCGCGAGGTCACCTGGTAGGCGGTCATGATCAGGGCCGCGCCCAGTGCCGATCCGATCCGTTGGCCGGTCTGCAAGGCGCCACCGGCGGCACCTCCCATCCGAGGTGGCACGTCGGCGAGGGTGAGGGTGAAGTTGGGGGAGACCACCCCGCCGCCCCCGAGCCCCGCGAGCAGCAGGGGCAGCGCGAGCAGCGGCCACAGCCCGTCGCCGTCGTGTCCGGGGACGAGGAGCGCGACGGTGCCGATGCCGACCAGCACCACGACCAGGGCCAGCACGGTGACCCGGCGGCCGATCCGCGAGACCCACCGGCCGGCGGTGGTCGCGGTGAGGGCCGAGCCCAGCGCGAACGGGGTGAGCGCGAGCCCGGTCTCGAGCGGGGACAGGCCGAGGGCTTCTTGCAGGTGCACCGAGAGCACCAGGAAGACGCCGGTGAACCCGGTGAAGTAGAGCGTGCCCACGGCGATGCCGGAGGCGTAGCCGGGCGCCTGCGAGAGCAGCGCGACATCGAGCAGCGGGGCTCCGCCCCTCGCCACGACCCGCCGCTCCCAGCGGTTGAAGGCGAGCATCAGCACCGGGGCACCGGCCAGCACGACGAGGACAGGGGACGCTCCACCCATGGACTGCACGGTCGGGAGCAGCACGCAGAGCACCGCACCGCCCAGCAGTGCCGCGCCGACGAGGTCGAGCCTGGTGTCAGCGTCGGTGCCAGCGTCGGTGCCAGCGTCGGTGCCAGCGGTCGGGGCGGGCCGACCCGGCACCAGCCGGGCGACAGCGACCAGGGCGACCAGTCCGATCGGCACGTTCACCAGGAAGATCACGCGCCAGCCCAGGTCCGGCCCCACCAGCGCGATGATGGCACCCCCGAGGATCGGCCCGAGACCGGCGGAGATCGACACCGTCAGCCCGAAGTACCCGAACGCCCGGCCGCGCTCAGGGCCGCGGAAGAGCTGCTGGATCAGCCCCGAGTTCTGCGGCGTGAGCAGTCCCGCTGCCACGCCCTGCACGAGCCTGGCGAGCACCACCGTCTCCTCGCCGGGTGCGAGCCCGACGGCCGCGCTCGCGAGGATGAAGCCGGTCAGGCCGACGAGCATCATCCGCCGGCGGCCGTAGGCGTCCCCGAGCCGGCCCCCGGCCACGAGGGTGAGACCGAAGGTCAGGGCATAGCCCGAGACCACCCACTGCACACTCGACGGCGACGCGTCGAGGCCCTCGCGGATCGAGGGGAGGGCCACGTTGACGATGGTGACGTCGAGCAGTGCCATGAAGCCGATCACCAAGGTGACCGCGAGGATCCGCCAGCGTCGCGGGTCCGGTCCGTCCGGAGCGTCGGCGTGCGCCTGCTCGTACCCCCGGTCCGTCACGGCTCCAGCCTGCCCGCGTGGTCCAAGCCAGGGACCCGGCTGATCGAGCTTGTCGAGATCACTGTGGTCTCGACAAGCTCGACCACCCGGAGTGCTCGACCACCCGGAGCGCTCGACCACCCGGAGCGCTCGACCACCCGGGCGGCTCAGACCAGGGCGGTCCCGTCGTGGTTGGCGAGCCGCTCGGCCACGTGCGCCAGGTCGGCCCGCCAGATCTCCTCCGAAGGCGGTGGCAGCATCTCATCCCACTCCACGGCCATCGAGCCGAGGATGTTCGGCAGTCGCTCGTAGCGGGCGAGGAACCACAGGTGGAGGTGGGAACCGCCGTCGCCCCACTTGCACACGTGCACGCGGCCGATGTGCTGGAGGTTGCTCATGATCCGGTGCAGCCACACCTGGATCCGGCCGTACTCCGCCGCCATCTCGTCGTCGAGGTCGGTCAGGTCCAGGTGCTCCCGGGAGTGCAGGAACAGCATCAGCGGCAGCCCGCTGGGCGCGTCTCGGCTGGTCACCACCCAGCGCTCGTTGCGCCAGATCTGGTTGCGGTGCTCCGCGCCGCCGGCACATTCGCACGGCTTGTCGTCGCTCTCGCCCCACCGCGGTGGCTCGGCGTCGAGAGGCGGCTGCACCACCTTGGGCTGCCACGCGTCACCGACCTGCTCCCACGGGAAGATGTCCCAGGTGGCGACCGGCGGCATCGGCAGTCGACCGCCCTCGCCCACCTGCTCGACGACCAAGGCATAGACCTCTTCGGGTGACATCGGCATGTCCCCAGGCTAGGACGGCGCGGTGTCGCCGGAGGGGTCCCCCCTAGACTCGCGCGGGTGACTGACTCGGACCTCGGCATCCCGCCCGCCCCGCCGATCGAGGGGGCCGAGCACCTGCACTCGGGCAAGGTGCGCGATCTCTACCGGTTGACGGGCGGGCCGCACTCGGGGCAGCTGCTGATGGTCGCCAGCGACCGGATCAGCGCCTTCGACTTCGTGCTCGAGAGCACCATTCCGGACAAGGGGTCGATCCTCACCCGGATGTCGCTGTGGTGGTTCGACCAGCTCGCGGACCTGGTCCCGCATCACGTCGTCTCCACGGACGTGCCGGGGCCCGTGGCAGGGCGTGCAGTCATCTGCGAGCCCTTGGACATGTACCCCGTCGAGTGCGTCGCGCGCGGCTACCTCACCGGGTCCGGTCTGCTCGACTACCGCGCCACCGGCAAGGTGTGCGGCATCGCGCTGCCCGACGGGCTCGAGGACGGCAGCCGCCTGCCCGAGCCGGTCTTCACACCCGCCACGAAGGCAGCCGTGGGGGACCACGACGTGAACGTGTCCTACGACGACGTGGTGGACGTCGTCGGCAGCGACGTCGCAGCGAGGCTGCGCCAGCTCACCCTGGCGGTCTACGGGCGAGCCGACGTCATCGCACGCGAGCGCGGCATCATCCTCGCGGACACCAAGCTGGAGTTCGGGGCGCGTCCCGATGGAGAGCTGGTGCTCGGCGACGAGGTGCTCACCCCTGACTCCTCACGCTTCTGGCCGGCCGACGACTGGGTGCCGGGTCGACAGCAGGCTTCCTACGACAAGCAGATCGTCCGCAACTGGCTGCTCTCCGAGGAGAGTGGCTGGGAACGGACATCCGGCGAGAAGCCACCGCCACTCCCCGGCGAGGTCGTCGAGCGGACCCGGGCGCGGTACGTCGAGGCCTACGAGCTCCTGACCGGCTCCAGGTTCTGACGCCGGTCAGGCCAGGCTGTGGTCCGCGAGCGCTCGGCGGAGAGTCACGCGCGCCGCGGCGTAGCGACTGCGCGCCGTCGAGGCGTTGACACCGAGGACCTGCGCGGCCTCCACGAGCGAGAATCCCTCCCAGTGGACCAGCGTGACGAGATCGCGCTGGGTGTGGGGCAGCTGCAGAACCGCGCCCCTCACGGTGTGGCCCTCGGCCGGATCGGCGTCGTGAGGCGGCGCGAGATGGCTCCGTAGCCGGTCGACCAGGGCCGCGCGGCGTCTCACTGTGCGCCGATGGTTGGCCAGCACCTTGACGGCGATGCCGAACAGCCACATCCGTTGAAGGGTGGGATCGCCGACCGGGAATGCGGCCGTGCGACGCCAGGCATGCAGCAGGGTCTCGCCGAGCAGGTCGGCCGCATCCTCCCGGCATGGGACCCGCCGCTCGTGGTAAGCGAGCAGGTCGCTTGCATGGGCGCGCAGCGCGATCCGGATCTCGGCGCGGGCCCGTGGGCTCACGGGGTCCCACCCGGGCTGGCGCAGTCGCTGGCCGTCGCGAGGCCCACGGCGTGCTGGGAGCGGCCTTGCCGGGCGAGCGCGGCCGACAGCCTCTTCTCGACCTCCGCGGAGACGGCGAGGAGCTCGAGATCTGCGCGGTCTTCGCCGCCAGTGACCTGACCGCTCCGCCGGTAGTCGGCGACGGCCTGCGGCACGGAGAGGGTGCTGACATCGAGCTGAGCGAGGAAGTGCCGGGCCGCCGCCATCGTCTCCGTGCGCTCTGCCCTTCCCACCGGGTGGGACTCGTCCTGGAATTCACGCGCGGCAAAGGTCCATCGGCATTGAGCGCCGGGTGGCTGGACGTGAACGGCGCGAGGGTCGTCGAACCAAGGCATCGGCAGGAGTCCGGCAGCGCTCGCCGCCGTCCCGAGGGCGGCAAGCCCGGCAGCGCAGCCGGCGAGGATGCCGAGCCGACCGAACCGGCGCCGGCGTCGTGGTCCCGCCAAGGCCTCGCTCTCCTCCACGAGGGTCGCGAGGTCGCGGCGGAGGTGGTCGGTGCGCTCCGCCACAGGCGGCGCGGCCGACACGATGAGCTCGTCCAGGCGAGAGTCCACTGATGGCTCCTTCGGTCTCGATGATTGCGTCGTCTCCCCGTACGTGTCCGGAAGCGTGCCGAGCGTCCACCGGATCGCGCACTTTCTCTGACCGGAGGACCGTGCGGACGATGGTGACGCCCGTCACGCACGATGAGTAGGTTGAACGCATGTCCAACCTTGCTGCCCTCCTCGAGGGATCCGCCGAGCAGTACGCCGACCGCGACGCCATCATCTTCGGCGAGAACCGGCTCACCTACGCCCAGGTCAACGGTGCAGCCAACCAGGTAGCCAACCTCCTCGCGGCGCGCGGGATCCAACCCGGCGACAAGGTCGCGCTGAGCTGCCCCAACCTGCCCTACTTCACGATCGTCTACTTCGGCATCCTCAAGGCCGGCGCGACGGTGGTGCCGCTCAACGTGCTGCTCAAAGGTCGCGAGGTCGCCTACCACCTCGCCGACTCCGATGCGAAGGCGTACTTCTGCTTCCAGGGCACCCCCGAGCTGCCCATCGGCGCCGAGGGCAAGACCGGCTTCGACCAGAGCGACGCCTGCGAGCACTTCTTCGTGATCACCGCCGACCCGGCCGCCGAGTCACCGATCGAGGGCACGGAGACGATGGGTCGCGCGATGGCCTCGCAGCCGGCCACGTTCGACACGGTGGAGACCGACGACGACGACACGGCGGTGATCCTCTACACCTCCGGCACGACCGGCCAGCCCAAGGGCGCCGAGCTGAGGCACCGCAACATGCGCGACAACGCGCTCAGCGGCGCCGACCTCTTCGGGGCCGATGCCGAGCGGCCCGACACCTACCTGTGTGTGCTGCCGCTCTTCCACTCCTTCGGCCAGACCGTCATCCAGAACGGGGCCTGCGCGTTCGGCGGCACCGTGGTGATGCTGCCGCGCTTCGAGGCAGGGCCGGCGCTTGCCCTGATGGGCAAGGAGAAGGTCACCTTCTTCGCCGGCGTGCCGACGATGTACTGGGGGCTGCTCGGTGCGCTGGCCGAGGCCCCGGAGTCGGGTGAGGGCAGCGTCGACGTCGCCGCGCTCGCCAAGAACCTCAGGGTCGCCGCCGCCGGCGGGTCGGCCCTTCCGGTCGAGGTGCACAAGGACTTCGAGAAGAAGTTCGGGGTCACCATCCTCGAGGGCTACGGCCTCTCCGAGACCTCGCCGGTGGCCAGCTTCTCCGAGTTCGGCAAACCGGTGCGGCCCGGGTCGATCGGCGTCCCGATCCCCGGGGTGGAGATGAAGCTCCTCCAGCCAGGCAGCTGGGACGAGATCGACCCCGAGAGCGCAGGGCCCGATGCCATCGGCGAGATCGCGATCAAGGGCCACAACGTGATGAAGGGCTACTACGGCCGGCCCGAGGCGACCGACGAGTCGATCCGGGACGGCTGGTTCCGTTCCGGCGACCTCGGCAAGCGCGACGAGGACGGGTGGTACTACATCGTCGACCGCTCGAAGGACATGATCATCCGCGGCGGCTACAACGTCTACCCGCGCGAGGTCGAAGAAGTCCTGATGACCCACGATGACGTGTCGTTGGCCGCCGTGGTCGGCGTACCCCACGAGAGCCACGGCGAGGAGATCAAGGCGTTCGTCATCTTGAACCCGGGTGCCAGTGTCACCGGCGACGAGCTCATCGCCTGGGGCAAGGAGCAGATGGCCGCCTACAAGTACCCCCGCATGGTCGAGGTCGTCGACGGCTTGCCGATGACCGCGACCGGCAAGATCCTCAAGCGCGAGCTCACCTGATCCCGGCAGGGTCTGGACCGCGCGCCGGCGTGACCGGGGCGCGGCCTAGAATCATGCGCGTCTCTCCCGCCTCTCCCCTCTCCCAAGGAGACCCCGTGGCCCGTGTCGTCGTCGACGTCATGCTCAAGCCCGAGATCCTCGACCCCCAGGGCAAGGCCGTGCACGGCGCACTGCCCCGGCTCGGCTTCGAGGGCGTGACCGCGGTCCGGCAGGGCAAGCGCTTCGAGCTGGAGCTGGCAGGTGAGCTCACCTCCGCCAGGCTCGCCGAGGTGCACGAGATCGCCGAGAAGCTGCTCTCCAACCCCGTGATCGAGGATTTCGCGGTGCACGTCGAGGAGCACGAGGGGTCGCAGCCGTGAGGATCGGGGTCGTCACCTTCCCGGGCTCGCTCGACGACGTCGATGCCAGGCGTGCGGTCGGCCTGGCCGGTGGCGAGGCGATCCCGCTGTGGCACGGCGACCACGACCTGCGTTCCGTCGACGCGGTGGTGCTGCCAGGGGGTTTCTCCTACGGCGACTACCTGCGTTGTGGCGCCATCTCGCGCTTCTCCCCGGTGATGACCGAGGTGATCGCCGCTGCCGGAGCCGGACTGCCCGTGCTCGGCATCTGCAACGGTTTCCAGGTCCTCTGCGAGTCCCACCTGCTGCCGGGCGCGCTCATCCGCAACGACCACCAGAAGTTCGTGTGCCGCGACCAGCGACTGCGCATCGAGAACGCGTCGACGGCGTGGACCTCGGCGTACGACGAGGATGCGGAGATCACCGTCGTCCTGAAGAACGGCGAGGGCGCCTACGTCGCGGCGGAGGACACCCTCGAGCGGCTCGAGGGAGAGGGCCGGGTCGTGGCTCGCTACCTCGGCGGCAATCCCAACGGCTCCCTGCGTGACATCGCCGGCATCACCAACGAGCGCGGCAACGTGGTCGGCCTGATGCCGCACCCCGAGCACGCCGTGGAGGACCTGACCGGGCCCGGCACCGACGGGCTCGGCTTCTTCACCTCCGTGCTGACGGCGCTCGCCTCGCGCTGAAACCTCCGACATCGGTAGGCGACGCGCCGGGGGATCCGGGCGCGCCACCTACCGTTGTCGGTCGGATCCCGCCACCCGCCGCCGCATCGCCCCGGCGGCGACCGCGGTGGCCTGCTCCAAGGGACCGGAGCGCCCGAGGAGCCTGAAGATCGCGCCGATGACCAGCACCGTGGCGACGTGGAGGGTGAACGTCGCGACGTTGTCCTCGGGCCAGAACGACGGCGTGCGCAGGACGACGTGCAGGGAGTACAGCGACAGGGTCATCGTGCCGGCGCCGAACAGCACTGCCCACACCGAGGGCAGCAGCCGGGTGAGCATCAGGCAGGCCCCGATGACGAGCAGCGCGGCACCTCCGGTGGCGGCGAGGTCGAACGGTGTCGCGGAGTGCGGTGCGCCCGTCGCCAGCCACCACCACGACTGCGTGGGCGTCACGCCGTAGAGGCCGTGCTCCAAGGTGTCGGCGAGACCGCCCTCGTGCGGGATGGCGTCCAGCGAGCCGCGCAGGATGGCGCGCACGCCAGGCCGATCGGTCAACGCCCCCGACACCAGCGGGGCGGCGACGGCGAGCACGGCACCCAGTGCGACGAGCCGGATCGCCGTACCGGCGCGGCGGAGGTCGAGCCGGCCGACGGCCATCCCCGCCAGCAGATAGGTCAGCCAGGGCACGGCGGGGTAGTAGCCGGTGAACAGCAGCTCGGTGAGCAGACCGCTCGGGTCGGAGAACAGGCCGGCCAGCGACGGGCTCGCGTACGACGTCGGTGGCAGGTCGGCACGCAGCACATGGGAGAGGGCGGGGGCGAGCACGCACCAGGCTGCGGCCAGCAGGGCGAGGCTGCGCGCGCCGAACCCGATGAAGGCGGTGCCGAGCAGGAAGAGCAGGCCGTAGTAGGACAGGATCACCGCGATCGTGGTGTCGAGAGATCCGAGGAAGAGGCCGATCACGAACACGATCGCCGCCCGCACGACGAGCCCGGCAGCACCACCGAGCCGGGCACGTCCGGTCAGCGGGGAGCGTCCCCCGGTCATCAGGGCCAGGCTGACTCCCGCGAGCACCGCGAACAACGCCGAGGCCCGCCCGCCGGCGATCTGCTGCACCAGTGTGACGCCGCCGTCGGGCGTGCTCGAGACGAGTGCGTGCGTGGCGATCATGCCGACCAGCGCCAGGCAGCGCGCGACATCGAGCCCGACGACGCGGCCGGGCGGGACCAAGGATCTCAAGCGAGCTTGACCCGGATCACGCGGTCGCCGGACCCGTTGCTGGTGGTGATCCACAGCGACCCGTCCGGCGACTGCTCCACGGTGCGGATCCGGCCGAAGGTGCCCCGGAAGAAGCGGCGCGTCCGACCACGGCGCTCACCACGCAGGGTGACCCGGTAGAGCGACTGCCCGGCCAGGGCGCCGACCCAACCGTGCCGTCCGACGACGGCGAGCCCGGACGGCGAGCACGTCGAGGTCGGCTGCCAGGTGGCCACCGGGTCGTGGAAGTCGCCCCCCGGTCCGTCGCCGCCCTCGACCACGGGCCAGCCGTAGTTGTGCCCGCGCACGATCCGGTTGAGCTCGTCGCGGGTGCTCTGCCCGAGCTCGGTGGCCCAGAGACGGCCGCGACCGTCGAAGGAGAGACCCTGCACGTTTCGATGCCCGAGCGTCCACACCGGGCTGTTGCCGAACGGATTGTCCCCAGGGGTGTCGCCGGTGTCGCTCACGCGGAGGATCTTGCCGCCCAGCGAGCCGAGGTCCTGGGCGCGGTCGGTGCTGCCGGCGTCGCCGGTGCTGACGAAGAGGTGACCGGTCGGGCCGAAGCGCAGCCGACCCCCGTTGTGGATGGTGTTCTTGGGGATGCCGGCGAGGACGAGACGTTGTCTGCTGAGCCGGCCCTCGGCGTACTTCATCCGCACGACTCGGTTGTCGTCCGCGGTGGTGATGTAGGCGTAGAGCCACCGGTTGCGGCGGAAGTCGGGGTGCAGCGCGAGACCCAGCAGGCCACCTTCGCCGGCCGCGCGGACGTGAGCGACCCGGCCGACGGCCCGCCTGCCGCCCCGGCGGGAGACCCGATGGATGATCGCGCTGTCGCGCTCGCCGACCAACGCGTTGCCGTTGGGCAGGAAGGCCAAGCCCCACGGCAGGGTCAGTCCGGAGGCGACGACCCCCCGCGCGACGGGCGGGGCCGCCTCGGCGACGCCGCCGAGGGCGCTGCTCGCGACGAGCCCTCCGGTGCCGGCTGCGCCGGCCTTGAGCAGCGTGCGACGGTCCAAGCGCGACATCGTTGCTCCTCGTGCGGTGGGCGCGGTAGGCACCACGGTCACACTCCGGGCGCGACGAATCAAGGATCGGCCCGCCCTAGTAGATTGAGCGCGCCACCCGCCCTCCCTTCCGTTCGGAGTCATGAGCTCGGTGACCGACCAGACCCTGCACCTCTCCGCCCTCGACACCGTCGAGACCGCCGTCGACCATCCCGACCGCCAGCAGCCATGGGCGGAGCTCGGCCTCAAGCCCGACGAGTACGCCGAGATCCGCGAGATCCTCGGCCGACGGCCGACGTCCTCGGAGCTGGCGATGTACTCGGTGATGTGGAGCGAGCACTGCTCCTACAAGTCCTCCAAGGTCCACCTGCGCCAGTTCGGCGAGAAGATGACCGACGAGATGCGCGCGCACCTGATGGTCGGCATCGGAGAGAACGCCGGGGTCGTCGACATCGGTGAGGGCTACGCGGTGACCTTCAAGGTCGAGTCGCACAACCACCCCTCCTACGTCGAGCCCTACCAGGGCGCCGCCACCGGCGTCGGCGGGATCGTCCGCGACATCCTCGCGATGGGCGCCCGCCCGGTGGCGGTGATGGACTCCCTCAGGTTCGGCCCGCTCGACACCGATCGTCGAGGCGACACCCACCGGGTGCTGCCCGGCATCGTCGCCGGGGTCGGTGGCTACGGCAACTGCCTCGGGCTGCCCAACATCGGCGGCGAGGTGGTCTTCGACCAGACCTACGTCGGCAACCCCTTGGTCAACGCCCTGTGCGTGGGCGTGATGCGCCACGAGCAGCTGCACCTCGCGAAGGCCTCGGGGGCCGGGAATCAGGTGATCCTCTACGGCGCCCGCACGGGCGGCGACGGCATCGGGGGCGTCTCCGTGCTGGCCTCGGAGACCTTCGAGTCGACCGGACCGGCCAAGCGCCCGGCGGTCCAGGTCGGCGACCCGTTCCAGGAGAAGCTGCTCATCGAGTGCACGCTCGAGATCTTCGCCGAGGACCTTGTCGTCGGCATCCAGGACCTCGGGGGTGCCGGGTTGTCGTGCGCGACCTCTGAGCTGGCCAGCGCCGGCGACGGCGGCATGCACGTGTGGCTGGACCGGGTGCCGTTGCGGGACTCCTCGCTGGCGCCCGAGGAGATCCTGATGAGCGAGTCCCAGGAGCGCATGATGGCCTGCGTCGAGCCGGCGCACGTCGACCGCTTCCTGGAGATCTGTGCCAGGTGGGAGGTCGACGCCACCGTCGTCGGCGAGGTCAACGACTCGGGCCGGCTCACGATCGAGTGGCGCGGCGAGACCGTCGTCGACGTACCGCCCCGATCGGTGGCACACGACGGCCCGACCTACCAGCGGCCCCTGGCGCGCCCGGAAAGCCAGGACGTGCTCCAGGCCGACGCGGCGGAGGAGCTGCCCCGTCCGGCCTCCGGCGCCGAGCTCCGCGACACCGTGCTGCGGCTGGTCGCGAGCGCCAACCTCTGCGACAAGTCCTGGATCACCGATCAGTACGACCGCTACGTCCAGGGCAACACCGTGCTCGCTCAGCCCGACGACTCCGGCATGGTGCGTGTGGACGCGCGGACCAACCTCGGGGTCGCGGTCTCGACCGACTGCAACGGTCGCTTCGCCCGGCTCGACCCCTACGCCGGCGCGCAGCTCGCGCTGGCCGAGTCGTACCGCAACGTCGCCACCTCCGGGGCGCGGCCGCTCGCGATCAGTGACTGCCTGAACTTCGGCTCTCCGGAGGACCCCGCGGTGATGTGGCAGTTCGCGGAGGCGACTCGCGGGCTGGCCGACGGCTGCCGGCTTCTCGGGATCCCGGTGACCGGTGGGAACGTCAGCCTCTACAACCAGACCGGCGACCAGGCGATCCTGCCTACCCCCGTGGTGGCGGTGCTGGGCGTGATCGACGACGTGACCCGGCGGACCCCGTCGGGCTTCCTGGCCGAGGGTCAGCAGATCTACCTGCTCGGAACCACTCGGGAGGAGCTCTCGGGGTCGGAGTGGGCGCACGTGGTCCACGGGCACCTCGGCGGGCTTCCGCCCCAGGTCGACCTGGCGGGCGAGAAGGAGCTGGCCGACATCTTGATCAACGCCTCGCGTGACGGCCTCGTCGACACCGCCCACGATCTCTCCGACGGCGGGCTCGTCCAGGCGTTGGTGGAGTCGTGCCTGCGCAACGACATCGGTGCGCGGGTGTGGCTGCCCGAGGACCTCGAGCCGTTCGTGGCGCTGTTCAGCGAGTCTGCGGGCCGCGCGATCGTGGCGGTGCCGCGCTCGGAGGAGGTGCGCTTCACCGACATGTGCAGCGCCCGCGGGTTCGCGCACGCGCGGATCGGCGTGACCGACGGGGTCGGGGGCGACGCCCTCCTCGATGTGCAGGACCAGTTCAGCATCCCGCTTGCCGAGCTGCGGGCAGCGTGGTCGGCGACACTGCCGGCCGCCTTCAAAGCCTGAGGAGCCGAGCCGCCGCCCCGGTGGTTGAGGAGCCGAGCCGCCCCGGTGGTTGAGGAGCGAACGAAGTGAGCGTCTCGAAACCGCCGCACGGACGCGCCCGGGTGGTGGTGGTTTCGAGACGGGCTCCGCTGGCGCTCCGCCCTCCTCAACCCCCGTGGGGAGCCGGTGGTTGAGGAGCCGAGCCGCTAGGCGAGGCGTCTCGAAGCCACCGCACGGACGCGCTCGGGTGGGGGTGGTTTCGAGACGGGCTCCGCTGGCGCTCCGCCCTCCTCAACCACCGTGGGAGTCCGGTGGTTGAGGAGCCGAGCCGCTGGGCGAGGCGTCTCGAAACCACCGCACGGAGCGCTCGGGTGCGGGTGGTTTCGAGACGGGCTCCGCTGGCGCTCCGCCCTCCTCAACCCCCGTGGGGAGCCGGTGGTTGAGGAGCCGAGCCGCTAGGCGAGGCGTCTCGAAGCCACCGCACGGACGCGCTCGGGTGGGGGTGGTTTCGAGACGGGCTCCGCTGGCGCTCCGCCCTCCTCAACCACCGTGGGAGCCCGGTGGTTGAGGAGCCGAGCCGCCACCCGCTGGTTGAGGAGCGAACGAAGTGAGCGTCTCGAAACCACCGCACGGACGCGCCCGGGTGGGGGTGGTTTCGAGACGGGCTCCGCTGGCGCTCCGCCCTCCTCAACCACCGTGGGAGCCCGGTGGTTGAGGAGCCGAGCCGCCCGAGCCATTCCGGTGGTTGAGGAGCCGAGCCGCTAGGCGAGGCGTCTCGAAACCACCGCACCGGCGCGCCCGGGTGGCGGGTGGTTTCGAGACGGGCTCCGCTGGCGCTCCGCCCTCCTCAACCCCCGGATGGCGGGGCGGTGGTTCGAGACGGGCTCCGCTAGCGCTCCGCCCTCCTCAACCACCGGGCGAGCGAGGGGCGTCTCGAGACCGGCTCCGCTGGCGCTCCGCCCTCCTCAACCACCGGGTGGTGGTGGTTTCGAGACGGGCTCCGCTGGCGCTCCGCCCTCCTCAACCACCGGGTGGTGTGGGGTGGTTTCGAGACGGGCTCCGCTGGCGCTTCGCCCTCCTCAACCACCGGATGGCGGGGTGGTTTCGAGACGGGCTCCGCTGGCGCTCCGCCTCCTCAACCACCGGATGAGCCGTCAGCTACCTGTTGCCCTTGCGGAGCTCGGTCCAGGTCTGGTCGGTGACCACGCCGGTGACCGGAAGACGGTTGTCGGACTGGTACTTCTTCACCGCAGCCGTGGTGGTCGCCTCGAAGACGCCGGTGACGCCCAGCCCGGCCCGGTCGGCAGCATTGAGGGAGCGTTGCAGGCGGCGCACGGCGTGACCGGCGGCGCCGTACTTCATCAACGGGTGGCGGCCGCGGGCCAGGAGCGCGGTCCAGACGCCCTTGGACATGACGCCGCGAGCGGGGAGACCGACCTTCGTCCGGAAGGCCTTGGTGGCCTTGGCCGTCGACCGGTCGTAGACGCCGGTGATCTGGCCGTCGTACTTCCGCTTCTGGCGGAGCAGGCACTGCGCGGCCTTGACCTGGTCGCCCTCTGCGCCCCGGCGGAGCTTTGCGTAGACGGGGTGGTCGAGCTCGATGCCACCGCAGAAGGACTTGGCGGGGCGCGCGACCGAGCCGGTGCCGAGATCGATGAAGTTGCTGTCGATGTTGATCGTGACCCCGCCGTGGGTCTCGTTGTGCCCACCGCGGTACTGATGCACGCGCTTGTGCGGGGTCCAGCTGCTCTCGCGCAGGTAGGTCGTGCCGGGCTCGTTGATCCGGTTGGGAGTGCCGCTCCAGCGTGCGACCCACAGCTGGTCGGGCATCGCGAAGGCCCCAGGACGCGAGGTGGCGGCGTCGTCGAGCATCTTGATGCCGGTGCCGGCGCTGGAGTAGAAGCCGGAGAGGAAGCCCAGCTCGTGCAGCCGGGTGGTCCACCCCGACAGGAACGTCAGCGCTGACTCACGGCAGTCGGTGCGGCTGGTGCTGAAGTCGCCTTCGAGGTCGTACCAGAGCGTGCTGCCCGCGGCGAGCCCCAGCGCCGCCGCGGTCCGCACGGACTTGTCGGCCTCGGCGCGACCCTGCGAGAGGGCGGCGGCGTAACCCCCGGCGGGGGCAGGGTTGATCCTGACCTGCTTGAGGTAGCGGTCCCGCGTCGTGCACCAGGCCTGAGGGCCCAAGGTGATCGGCAGCAGCCGCCACCCGTTGGCGAGCTGGGTGGAGACCCAGGCGGGCGTCAGGTTGGGCTGGGAGGGACAGGCGCGCGAGTCGCCGGAGATGTAGATGCCGACCGCCCAGAACGGCGAGCTGCGCAGCCAGGCGTCCATGGCGGACT
Source organism: uncultured Actinomycetota bacterium (assembly GCA_963834315.1). GTDB lineage: Bacteria > Actinomycetota > Actinomycetes > Propionibacteriales > Nocardioidaceae > Nocardioides_B. The sequence goes on from CAWIAY010000010.1 coordinate 514,297, forward strand.
GGTTGGGGGCCAGGCACTGGTCGAACCCGTAGCCGGTGAAGTTGCCCGGGGTGGCCACGTTGGCGGCCTGCGCGGGACTCACCGCGACCAGGCCGGACGCGACCGTGGCCAGGCCGGCCACGAAGGCCGCGAGTCGGAGGCGGACGGAGGCGTGCGACATGAGGTGACTCCCGAAGCGGTCGATGCGATCGAGTCACTCTAGTCACAAAATTCTCAGGAGTTACCCTCAATGCACCACAGGATTGTGAATTACAACGCTGTAATTCGCCAAGATTTCCTGTGGGACCCTCAACGCCGCCCTGCTCGGAGCTGCTCCCACATGACCGCGGTCACCACGCCGGTGCGAGGCAGCCCGCGGGCACGCTGGTAGCGCGAGATGGCCTTCTCGGTGCGGCGGTCGACGACGCCGGTGACGTCGAGGCGCTTGCGGTCGGCCGCGTTGAGTGCGCGCTGCAGCCGTCGTACGGCGACCTCCCGCGACCCGCGCTTGAGCAGTGGCTGTGATCCCTTCGAGAGCAGCGCGATCCACGTCTTGCTGCTGGCTCTGCCGGTGACCGGGAGGGAGGCGGAGCGGCGCTGGAAGCGCTTGACCGACACGAGCGAGACCGGCGTCGAACTTCTCGTCGATCCGGCCGCCGTAGACGTGCTTCTTCCTCAGGAAGCACTGCAGCGCGCCGACCTTGGCGCCGCGGTCGCCGCGACTGCAGGGTGCGGTAGCGGGGGAAGTCCACCTGCACGCCGCACTGCTTGACGCGTCCCTTGGGGTCGGCGCCCTTGCCGAGGTCGAGGTAGTTGCTGTCGATGCTCAGCGGCGCCGCGCCGTAGGTCTCGGTGTGGCTGCCGCAGAACTGACGCACCCGGCCGCGCTGCCAGCCCTCGTCGGAGATGAAGCTGGAGCTCGTCGTCGCCCAGTCGAGGTCGCATGGCTCCGTGCGGCTGACGTAGTGCGCGACCCAGATCCGGTCCGGCAGCGTCCACGGGTCGGTGCTGTCGACCCGGGCCCTGTCCATCATCGTGATCCCCGAGGACGCACTGGAGTAGAAGCCGCTCTTGAAGCCGAGCGCGTGCAGCCGGTCGGTCCACCCCGACACCAGCGCGAGGGCGGAGTCACGGCAGGCGACATTGTTGATGTCGAAGTGCTCGAGGTCGTACCAGAGCGTGCTCCGCCGACCCGATCCCCACCGACGTGGCGGCGGTCGCGGCCTCGTCGGCCTGGGCGGCTCCCTGGGCGCGAGCGGCGGCATAGCCGCCTGTCGGGTCGGCGTCGATCCGCTCCCACGTGCGGCGCGGGTCCGAGCAGGAGGCCTGCAGCCCCACGTGGATCGGCAGCAGTCGCCAACCACGCGCGGCCTGGGTGGACACCCAGGTCGGGGTGAGCTCGGGCTGGACCTCGTCGAAGCGATTGACCCCGGAGGTGTAGATGCCGACGGCACCGTAGGGCGAGCCTTCCCACCAGAGGTCCATCGTCGCCTGCGGAGGCGCGGTGTAGGTGTCGAAGGCGAAGCCGGTGAACGAGCCCGGCATCGCCCGGGTCGCCGCGTCGGCCGGTCTCAGCAGGACTCCCGCCGTGACGGTGCCGGCGAGCGCGACCGCCAGGGCGACGACGGTCGTGCTGGTGCGACGTACGAGTGAAAGGCGCGGCGTCCGCGACATCATGGTCTCCCCCGAGATCGGATCTGGAGCCGACACCCTACCCACCCCGTGGCCGGTCGAGCACCCCTCTGGTGGTCGAGGGCCCCTCCGGGTGGTCGAGTGCCCATCCGGGTGGTCGAGCTCGTCGAGACCACTGCACACTGCCCTCATGCCGATCCGCCTGCGCCCCGCCGACCCCGCCGAGGTGGCGGCAGCGCTGGGACGCTTCCGTAGCGGCGGCCGCGAGGGGGCAGACCTGCGGCTGCTCACCAAGCACCTGCTGGCGCTGCTCGTGGAGCGTGCGCCGGGTGGCGCGGTCGAGGTGCGGGTGCCGCCGTACGCCGTCGCGCAGTGCGTCGAAGGCACCCGGCACACCCGTGGGACGCCGCCGGCTGTCGTCGAGACCGACCCGGCGACCTGGATCGAGGTGGCGGTCGGCGCGCTGCTGTGGGACGACGCCGTCGGGTCCGGCCGGGTGTTCGCCTCGGGAGAGCGCAGTGACCTCAGTGCCCTGCTGCCGTTGCTCCGCGGTGGCGCCGGATAGCGTGACCCGCATGACTTCCGCCGACCAGATCCGCGCCGCCGTGCGCGAGGTGATGCCGTCCGTCCGCGCCGACCTCGAAGCGCTCGTCCGGATCCCGTCCGTGAGTGCCGACCCGGCTCGCGCGGACGACGTGCGACGCTCCGCCGAGGCGACCGCGCAGCTGTTCCGTGCGGAGGGGTTCGCGGACACGCAGATCCTGACGGCTGCCGGGGGCGCTCCCGCGGTGGTCGCCCGCAAGCCGGCCCCAGCGGGTGCCCCGACCGTGCTGCTCTATGCCCACCACGACGTCCAGCCGGTCGGAGACCCGGCCGACTGGGACAGCGAGCCGTTCGAGCCGACCGAGCGCGGAGACCGTCTCTATGGCCGAGGTGCCGCTGATGACAAGGCCGGGATCGCCGCCCACCTCGCCGCGATCCGGGCCTTCGGCGAGGAGCTACCCGTCGGGGTGACGCTGCTCATCGAGGGCGAGGAGGAGGTCGGGTCGCCGACGCTGGAGAAGTTCCTCGCCGAGCACAAGCACCTGCTCGCCGCGGACGTGATCGTGATCGCCGACTCCGGCAACTGGGACATCGGTGAGCCGGCCCTGACCACGAGCCTGCGCGGACTGGTCGACTGCTTCGTCGAGGTGCGCACGCTCACCCACGGCGTGCACTCCGGCATGTGGGGTGGCGCCGTGCCCGACGCCCTCACCGCCATGATGCGTCTGCTCGCCACCCTCCACGACGACACGGGTGACGTCGCCGTGGAAGGACTCGTCTCGGGTCCGGCTGCCGATGTCGACTACCCGCTCGACCGGGTCCGCGCGGAGGCCGGCCTCGTCGACGGTCTGGAGCTGATCGGCACCGGCTCGGTCGTGGAGCGGCTGTGGACCAAGCCGGCGATCGCGACCATCGGTCTCGACGCCACCAGCACGGCCCAGGCCAGCAACACCCTGATCCCGTCGGTCAAGGCCAAGCTCTCGGTCCGGTTGGCTCCGGGAGACAGCTCCAAGCGCGCGATGCAGTGCCTCGAGGACCACCTGCGCAAGCACGTCCCCTGGGGTGCCCAGCTCACCTTCACCCCGGGCGAGTTCGGCGAGCCGACCAAGATCGATGCCACCGGCCCGGCCTACGACGCCGCCCGGGCGGCGTTCAAGGAGGCCTGGGACGGCGTGGAGCCCGTCGACATGGGCGTGGGCGGGTCGATCCCCTTCATCGCGGCCTTCCACGAGGCGTTCCCCGACGCGTCGGTGCTGGTCACCGGCGTCGAGGACCCCGACACCCGTGCGCACGGCGCCAACGAGGGCCTGCACCTCGCCGAGTTCGAGAGGGTCTGCGTGGCCGAGGCGCTGCTGCTGCACAACCTCTCGCAGGGCTCCTGACTCAGACCAGGCGCGGCAGCCAGGGATGGTGGGCATCGCGTGAGGCGATGGCATCGACCAGCCAGGCCCGGGCGGGTGCGGCGAGCAGCGGCCAGGTGACGTCGAGATCGTGGCGGTCCTTGGTGCGATCGAGCCTCGCCTTGAACAGCAGCGTGATCTCCGGGCGCAGATAGGCCAGGCCGTCGGGGGCGACCCAGGTCGCGTCGGCCACGTCGCGGACGTCGGCGGGGATCCGCTTGTTCGTCCAGCGGCCGTCGCTGTCGGGTGTCAGCGGGATGTCGAGCGCCCAGGGCGACCGGGCGTCCCGCCGTACCCACAGCTGGCTGTCGGGGCGCTCGACGTCCGGGTGCAGGTCCGTCAGCGGCGACAACGCCTGCTTGGCGACGCTCCACAGGTGCCAGCGACCGCGGACGTGCTCGCGCAGTGCCGGTACGTCGCACGCGAGGATCGACACGTCGAGGTCCTCGTGCTCGCGCTGCTCGCCCGTGAACGCCTCGATCGACCAGCCGCCGACGATCCACCAGGGCCGCTCGAAGCCGTCGAAGAAGTCCCGTACGCCCTCGGGGTCGAGCGCGTCCCAGTCGCCGAAGAGGGCGAACCAGTAGTCGTCCTCGGCGATCTCCTCCGACGAGCGGGGGACCGGGATCGGTGCGGGCACGCAGACACGTTACGACGCCTGGGCGGCCAGCCCGTACGATGAGGAACGTGCCTGGTACCCGCGGAGACGGCCGCCTGACCCACGAGCTGGACCCCCACGACGCGGGACCGCAGGATGCCTGTGGCGTCTTCGGCGTCTGGGCTCCGGGCGAGGAGGTCGCCAAGCTCAGCTACTACGGCCTCTATGCGCTGCAGCACCGCGGCCAGGAGTCGGCCGGCATCGCCGTCGGCAACGGCCGTCAGATCCTCGTCTACAAGGACATGGGCCTGGTCTCCCAGGTCTTCGACGAGTCGACACTGGCCTCCCTCCAGGGACACCTCGCCGTCGGTCACTGCCGCTACTCGACGACCGGCGCGAGCACCTGGCACAACGCGCAGCCGACGTTCCGGCCCACCGAGACCGGCTCGATCGCGCTGGCCCACAACGGCAACCTGACCAACACCCACGAGCTGGCGGCGCGGGTGGCGGACCTCGGTGGCGCCGGGGCGCTCGACCTGACCCCACGCAGCGCGCCGGCGTCGACCAACGACACCAGCCTCGTCACGGCGCTGCTGGCACACCATCCCGACCGCAGCCTGGAGGAGAACGCAGCCGAGCTGCTGCCCACGATCAAGGGCGCGTTCAGCTTCGTCTGGATGGACGAGCACACGCTCTACGCCGCCCGCGACCCGCAAGGCATCCGGCCGCTGGTGCTCGGCCGGCTCGAGCGTGGCTGGGTGATCGCCTCCGAGACCGCCGCCCTCGACATCGTCGGCGCCTCCTTCATCCGTGAGATCGAGCCGGGCGAGATGGTCGCCGTCGACGAGGACGGCCTGCGCAGCCGGCGCTTCGCGACCGCTGACCCCAAGCACTGCCTCTTCGAGTTCGTCTATCTCGCGCGGCCCGACACCTTGATGAGCGACCAGCGGATGCACAGCGTGCGCGTCGAGATCGGCCGTCGCCTCGCCCGCGAGTTCCCCGCTGACGCAGACCTGGTGATGCCGGTCCCGGAGTCCGGGACGCCGGCCGCGATCGGGTACGCCGAGGAGAGCGGCATCCCCTACGGCACCGGTCTGGTGAAGAACTCCTACGTCGGGCGCACCTTCATCCAGCCCTCGCAGACGATCCGGCAGCTCGGCATCCGGCTCAAGCTCAACCCGCTGCGCGACGTCATCGAGGGCAAGCGTCTGGTCGTGGTCGACGACTCGATCGTGCGCGGCAACACCCAACGGGCGCTGGTGAGGATGCTGCGCGAGGCGGGCGCACGCGAGGTGCACGTGCGGATCTCCAGCCCGCCGGTGAAGTGGCCCTGCTTCTACGGCATCGACTTCCCGACCCGGGCCGAGCTGATCGCCAACGGGCTCAACTCCGAGGAGATCGGCCGCTCCATCGACGCCGACTCGCTGCACTACATCTCCCTCGAGCAGCTCGTCGAGGCGACCAACGTCCCGATGAAGTCGTTCTGTCGGGCCTGCTTCGACGGCGTCTACCCCGTGGACCTCCCCGAGCAGACCCGGCTGGGCAAGCACCTCCTCGAGCTCGACCCGGTGCTGCCCCTGGAGTCCCTCGACCTCCCCGGCATGAGCCTCACGCCCGGCGGTGGAGCCGGTGACTCGCTCGACAGACCGTGACCGACGCCCGACGTCCTGACGACCCCGAGAGGCCGAGATGACCCAGCCCGCCACCCACGGCGCGACGTACGAGTCTGCCGGCGTCTCGATCGATGCCGGTGACAAGGCCGTCGAGCTCATGAAGGTGTGGATCGACAAGGCCAAGCGACCCGAGATGGTCGGGGGCATCGGCGGTTTCGCCGGGCTCTTCGACGCCAGCGCACTCAAGGCCTTCGACCACCCGCTCCTGGCCACGTCCGCGGACGGCGTCGGCACCAAGGTGGCGATCGCGCAGGCACTCGACATCCACCACACCATCGGCTTCGACCTCGTCGGCATGCTTGTCGACGACCTCGTCGTGTGCGGCGCGGAGCCGCTCTTCCTCACCGACTACATCGCGACCGGCCGCGTCGTCCCCGAGCGGATCGCCGCGATCGTCCAGGGCATCGCCGAGGCCTGCATCCAGGCGGGTTGTGCGCTCGTCGGCGGCGAGACCGCGGAGCATCCGGGGTTGCTCGAGCCCCACGAGTACGACGTCGCCGGGTCGACCACCGGGGTCGTGGAGGCCGCCGACCTGCTCGGGCCCGGTCGGGTCGAGGAGGGCGACGTGGTCATCGCGATGGCGGCGAGCGGCCTGCACTCCAACGGCTACTCCCTGGTGCGCCACGTGTTGCTCTCGGGAGCCTCCGGGCCGGCCTGGTCCTTGGACAAGCACGTCGACGAGCTCGGCCGCACCCTCGGCGAGGAGCTGCTCGAACCCACCCGGATCTATGCCAAGGCCTGCCTCGACCTGGCCCGGTCGACCCGGACGCACGCGATGTCCCACGTGACCGGAGGAGGCCTGGGCGCCAACCTCGCGCGCGTGATGCCCGAGGACAAGGGCGCCACCCTCGACCGGGCGACCTGGACCCCGCCCCCGATCTTCGACCTCGTGCGCCGGGTGGGCGCCGTCGAGCAGGACGCTCTCGAGCGCACCTTGAACTGCGGCGTGGGGATGGTCTCGCTCACGGCCCCCGGAGACGTCGACTCCGCGATCGAGCTGCTCGCAGGTCACGGGATCGCGGCCTGGCCCTGCGGCGAGGTGTCGGCGACCGACAGCGCCTCGGATGCTCCGGCCGGCGGCTCGGTCTGCCTGGTCGGGCAGCACCCCGGCTGGTGACGTCGCGCGGAGAGCGGGTCTCGTGACGCCTCGTCCGGCCCTCGCAGGCTCGCTCCGGACGACGCTCCTCGACCTCGCCGCCCGGTCGCGACCGGGCAAGCCCGTTCGCGGGCGGCGAAATTCACGACCGATTCGTGGGCCTGACGTGCGCGGAGGTTGTCCTGGTAGGTACTGTTAGCCCCACGAGAAACCATCAGGACAGACCGGACGCGCGTCCGTCACTTCTCCTCTGTGGTCACCAGGCCTTCGAGGACGGGTGGGCGTGACTCCGGCCAAGTGTGCGAGGGGGTCGACCCTATGGGGCGCGGCCGTGCGAAGGCCAAGCAGACCAAGGTTGCCCGCGACCTGAAGTACCGCTCCCACGAGACGGACTTCGGCGCGTTGGCGCGAGAGCTGCATGGCGGCGAGAGTGACCAGATGAGCCCGGCGGGCGACGAGCCCGACGACGCGGACGAGTGGACGGACAACTCCGGCACTCGTTCCTCCCGCGAGTAGGGGAGCATCCGAGAGCGCTGTACCGCGCTCGCACCCCTCACCGACCCGGCGGTCGATGAGGGGCTCGAGCGTGTCCGAAGGCAGTGCCGACCCCCGGGCCCGGTGGCCTCGAGGTGAGCCCGAGTGGCCCGAGTGGGCCCTCAGCCGCGAGGTAGCCAGAGGCCGCGGAGCCGACCGACCTCGCGCATCCGGCGCTCGGCGAGGCGGTCAGCCGCCACGGCTGGCGGCACCCCCTCGGTGGCGGCCAGCGCGAACACCTGCTGGGCAGTCTCGAAGATGCCGGCTGCGCGCGCCTGGGCGCGGTCGAAGGAGAAGCCCTCCAGCTCGTCGGCGACCTGGATCAGACCACCGGAGTTGACCAGGTAGTCGGGGGCGTAGAGCACCCCGCGGTCCTCCAGCTGCTTCTCGACGCCTTCGTGGGCGAGCTGGTTGTTGGCGGCCCCGCAGACGACTCGGGCGGTGAGCACGTCGACGACCTCGTCGCTCAGCGCGCCGCCCAGGGCGCAGGGCGCGTAGACGTCGAGCTCGGTGGCCACCAGCGTGCTGGTGTCGGCCACCGCGACCACGTCGGGGAACTCTCCCTGCACCGACGCGACGGCAGCGGGGTCCACATCCGTGATGACCACCCGGGCGCCGTCCTCGACGAGGTGGCGGACCAGGTGATGGCCGACCTTGCCGACTCCGGCGACACCGACGGTGCGGCCGTGCAGCGTCGGGGCGCCCCAGGTCACCTCGGCTGCGGCGCGCATGCCCTGGAAGACGCCGTACGCCGTCAGCACCGAGGAGTCGCCGGCGCCGCCGTGCGCGACGGTCCGGCCGGTGACGAAGGAGCACTCGCGGGCGATCTCGTCCATGTCGGCGGAGTAGGTGCCGACGTCGCACGCGGTGTAGTAGCGCCCGTTCAGCGACTGGACGAACCGCCCGTAGGCGCGCAAGAGTGCCTCGGTCTTGTCGGTCTTGGGGTCACCGATGATGACGGCCTTGCCGCCGCCGAGGTCGAGACCGGCGAGCGCGGCCTTGTAGGACATCCCGCGGGAGAGGTTCAAGACGTCCGCGAGCGCGTCGGCCTCGGAGGCGTAGGGGTAGAAGCGGGTGCCACCCAGGGCCGGGCCGAGGGCGGTGGAGTGGATCGCGACGATGGCCCGCAGCCCGCTCGTCTCGTCGTGACAGAACACGACCTGCTCGTGACCGGTGGCTGAGGCGAACACGCCCGGCGCTCCGGTGGACTGGTCTGGATGGATGCTCCCGGTCACGGTGGTGACCCTTCTGTTCGGGCCCGCGGGGGGTGGAGCGGGCTGGTGGCGGACGTCCGCGGGGGTGGTGCGGCTCGTCGGTGCTCAGCCTAACGGCGGCCCGGCGGGGGTGTTGAGCGGTGCTCGGCGTCCGATTGCTGGCCTTCGGTCGTCTCAGTGACTCAAAGAGGCCATTGTCGTAAATGTCCCCCGGCCCTAGGCTGCGTGGTGCAACACTTGACCGGAGGGACGTCTGACGGCATGCCCACGTGCCGTTGGCGCAAGTCAACATGAGGGAGGCTCGCTTATGGACACGCGGCCACCAGAGTCAGAGCCGCTGCTCACCCCCGCGGAGGTGGCAGCCATGTTCCGGGTAGACCCGAAGACGGTCACCCGCTGGGCGAAGGCTGGCAAGCTCAGTTCCATCCGCACCTTGGGTGGTCACCGCCGCTACCGCGAGTCAGAGGTCCGTGAGCTGCTGACCGGGATGGTTCCCGAGCAGCGCCGCGCCGACGACTCGAGCTGAGCTGAGCCGAAGACCTCGCCCGAGCGGCGGGGTCTCGAGTTCCATCGTGCCCTGGCACACCCACGGGTGGCCGGGGCGCCGTGCTGCCTGGCGGTCCTGAGCCGTCCCTCAGCGGAGCGCGGCGACGTAGTGGCGCAACCGTCGTGCTTCGTGCACCCGCTGCTCCCAGGTCACCCCGACCGCGATGAGCAGGGCGCCGGCGGTGCCGATGAGCACCCAGCGGGGCACGGCGTCCGAGAGGTACGGCGCCGCCAGCCGAAGCACCAGCAGGGCACCGGCCGCGGCGCCGGCCAGCACCGGTGCCGTCCACTGCCACCAGGCACCGATCGCGATCAGCGCCAGGCAGCCCAGCCCCAGCAGCAGGGGGCGCAGGCCGGTCGGCTCGGCCAGTGTCCAGAGGAGGCTGGGGAGCAGGGCGAGTGTGAGACCCGGCGTGAGCACGGCGAGAGTCGAGGCGTCCGGGCGCCGATGCAGCTGCCAGAGACCCACCGCCAGCAGCGCGAGGGCGCTGGGCAGGGTGTAGGCCTCGGGCTCGCGGACACCGAGGTCCTCCAGGCGCACCCAGGTCGCCGCCGCCAGCAACAGCCCTCCCGGCCAGCCGAGCGGACGCCGGTCGGCGCGGGCCAGCGCGGTGCCGGTCACCGCGACCCCGGCGAGGGTCAGGAAGCCGGCCGCCCAGCCGGCCTGGGTCGTCGACGGTGCGAGGAGGACGCCGAGCAGACCCAGGGGGACCGCGGCCGCGGCGGCACCGACCTCGAGGCCGGTGCGCGCCTCCACGGCGTCGTCCGCAGACCACCACGCGCGCGGGAGGAGGTGCGTGAGCGTGCCGAGAGCGGCGAGCAGGAGCAGTCCCACGAGGGCGGTAGGCGCTGCCGAGGCCCCACCCAGCTCGCCCGTCGACCAGGTGAGCGCCGCGACCGAGACGGCGAGCGCGACCCCGGCGAGCTGGGGGACCCAGGCCCGCCGCGCGAGGAGGTGCACCGCGGTGGTGGCAGCCACCACGAGGGCCAGCCCGAGGACGCTCAGCACTGTGGCGTACTGGCCGACGACCACTCCCGCCGTCAGGAAGGCGGCGGCGCCGAGCAGCGTGGCGCCGGAGGGGCGCCGCCACCACCAGGCGGTGAAGACGGAACCGGTCGCCAGCAGCAGCGCAACCGGCGCCCAGACCGGGGGTGCCAGGAGCGGCGCGGTGACGACCGCGACCACGGCGAGGCCGGCGACGACCACGCGAAGATCGCTCAGAACCGCCAGGAGGGCGTCGGCACGACCCACGGCACGCGTCACCGAGACCGCCGATCCGAGCACCGCGGCCAGGCAGAGCGGGAGCAGCCACGGGGCCGGCAGCGAGGGCGCGGAGGCAGGGATCCGGTCGACGGCGTCGCCGACCCCCCGCGCCACGTCCGCGAGTCGCTCGATCCCGGCGACCGCGAGCGCGGAGCCGACTGCGCCGACCCAGGCGACCCCGATCACCTGGGTGAGGGCGGCGGTCAGCCCCCACGGTCGGGGAGCCGCCCACGCGGCCAGCCCGGCGACGGTGAGCACCGCCAGGACGGCAAGGGTGGCGCCGGTGAGCGACGCGTCGACCAGGGCGGGCGCGACCACGGTGCCGACGACGATCGCGGCCGCGGTGCTCGCTGCCGCCACCCGGGCGCCGAGCGGGACGCGGCCCAGGGCGACGGGTGCGCCGGCGAGGACGGCGGCGGCCAGGGCCGGCCACGCGTGCAGCCCCGGCCAGAGCTCGGTGAAGGTCGGGTGCTCGATGACGCGGGCGACACCGATCCCGAGCAGCGCCAGCCAGGACAGCGCGACCCCGAGGACGCCGATGGCCGTGGCGACGTCGAGCCGGACCCGTCGCAGACCCGACGTGAGGGCGGCGGCGACGAGCACGGCGGCGAGCAGGTCGGCGTCGCTGCGTCCCTGGTCGAGGTCGGAGAGGCCGCTGGTCGTGAGCAGCACGCCGATTCCGGCCACCACCTGGGTGCCGGTCAGGGCGCCGACGGGCGTGCGACGGGTGGTGAGCGAGCCGGCGACTCCGGCCCCCGCCAGCAGTGCGCCGAGCACGACCAGGAAGACCTCGGTCCCCGGGTCGCCCATCCAGCCGGCGTTGTCGGCGCCGAAGGTGTCCAGGGTCAACAGCCCCAGCGACACGAGCGCCAAGGACTCCGCCCCCGCCCGGAGCCCACGGCGGGCCAGCCACCAGGCCAGTGCCGCCGACGCCGCGGTGAAGAGGAGGAGGGTGGCGGTGCGTCCACCGATGCCCATCAGGGACCAGGTGACGGCGAGGAACACCAGGGCTGCGACCAGCACGCACAAGGCGCCCAGCCCGAGCAGGATCTGCGGCACGGAGGCGGCGCTCAACCCGGTCCGGGCGCGCGCCGTCCTCGAGCGCGCCGGTGCCGGAGGGACAGGAGCGCCCGCACCGGCGTACGGCGGAGCGGCCGCTGTCTCCGACAGGGCGCCGACCGGCGCCGAGCTGGTCGGCGCGGCATCCCCGGAGGGCAGGGCGCTGGCGCGGAGCTGGACGAGCAGGGTGTCGGCGAGGGTGAGCGTCTGGAACAGCCGCTGCGCCACCACGCCGTGCAGAGGGAGCCCGCAGGTGCCACAGGAGGCAGCCCGGGGCACGATCGCGCTCCCACAGTCGGGGCAGCGCTCCGGGTCGGCGAATCTGGTCATGGCTCCATCAGGCCACACCTGGGGTGGTGCTGGGCACCGATCGGGCACTCAGGTCGCTGAGTATCTGGGCTCAGGCGTCGCGGGTGATTACCACGGTCCCGTGGTAATCACCCGCTCCCCGGGGCGAACTCGCCACGGGCAGCGTCAGATCGCTCCGGGAAGGATCCGCGGCGACGGCCCGCGCTCAGCGGATCCGGAGGGCCAGCACCGTCACGTCGTCGAGCAGGGCTGGATCGGCCAGCGCGGCGACGTCGTCGACGACGCGCCGGAGATGATGCCGGCGGCCCGCGCTCATCTGGCGGGCGAGCCGCTCGATGCCCTCGTCCACGTCGTGGTCGCGCCCTTCCACGACGCCGTCGGTCACGAGCACGATCGTGTCTCCCGGCTCGACCGCGACCTCGATCACGCTGCGGGTCAGATGGTCGAGCAGGCCGAGCGGAACGCCCGAGCCGTCGCCGAAGCTCTCGACGGAGCCGTCGGAGTGCACCACGAGCAGCGGGATGTGCCCGGCACTGCACAGCCGCAACACCCGCCGGGTCGGGTCGAGCCAGGCGGCGATCGCGGTGACGAACTGGCTCTCGGCGTCGCGGCTCACGACCGCGTCGGCACGGCTGAGCAGCACTCCCGGATCGGGATCGACCGTCACCAAGGCGCGCAGGCCGGCGCGGACCCGGATCATCGTGGTCGCTGCGGGTACGCCGCGACCCATCACGTCGCCGACCACGAGGACGACCCCGTCGTCGGCGGTGACGATCACGTCGTACCAGTCGCCGCCCACGTGCTCGAGCTCGTCGCCGCCGGGAGCGTAGGCGACGGCGAGGTCGACTCCCGCGATCTCCGGCAGGGCGCTTGCTGCCAGGCTCGCCTGGAGATGATCGGCGATCTCGGTCGTGCGCGTCTGATGGTGCGCGCGCCCGGCCGCGAGCCCCACCTGGGCGGCCAGGTCGTCGAGCAGGAGACGTTCGTGGGTGGGGAGCTCGACCTGCTTGCGCAGGAAGGCGGAGCCGTCGCTGACCGCGATCAGGTCGGGAGGGACACGCAGCCGGGCCTGTCCGCGCAGGAGTGCCTCGATGGTGACGAGGTGTCTCTCGAGCACCGCGGCGACCTCCACGAGAGTGTCGGCTGTGGTGAGCTCGGACATGATCTCGCGCAGCAGCTCGCTGCGCGCACTGGCCAGCCGCTGTTGGGCGTAGGCCCGCTCGAGGCCGTTCGCGGTCTCCTGGTCGTCGGCCACGAGGACGGCGCCGACCACCCTTTCGGGAGCGCCGTTGCCGTGGTGGATCGGCGTCCCGACCACGGCGGCTGACCAGACCTCGCCGTCGCACCGGCGTAGCTGCAGGTGACCGCGCCAGGTCTGGCCGGCGAGCACCGTCGAGAGGACGACCCCGGCAGCCATCGGATCCGAGATCAGCTCCGAGAGCGGGACGCCCGCCAGGCCGCCAGGGACGGTGCCGTGCACGCGAGCCGCCGCCGAGTTGGCGAAGGTGACGACTCCGGCGGTGTCGGTCGCGACGACGGCGAGCCGAACGGCGTCGAGCAGCCGAAGTTCGTCGACGAAGCCCTGCACGGCGCGTCCTCCCGTCCTTCGTCGGCCCTCGCGGGTCATTGTGCTCCGCGGTGGTCCGCGGCGTAGCGGATCAGTCGAGACTCGGGGTGTCGTGGGTCTCGACCTGCCAGATCGGACCAGAACGTCTCGAAAGGTGGTCCGTACCAGGGGTGGAGGTGTGGCGCCATGAGGCGCACAGTGGTCCGTGCGCGGACAGGAGTCCGAGCCCGCGCATGGAGCAGTCGGGCTGGTGGGGATTGATGACGGTTCAGTCGTTCGACCAGGAGGGTGTCGGGTTCAGCCACGAGGGGGCGTTCTACGACGGTCCGACAGACCTCGTGCCTGCCCTCCTCCCGTTCCTGCTGGAGGGCATCGACCGCGGAGAGCCCACCTTGGTCGTCATGCTGGCCGACCGGGTGCAGCGGCTGCGCGAGGCACTCGGTCAGGACGCCGACCGTGTCGAGTGGATCGACATGGCGGCGGTCGGCGCCAACCCGGCCCGGATCATCCCGGCGTGGAACACCTTCCTCCACGACCACGCCGGCGAGGGATCGGTGCGCGGCATCGGGGAGCCCATCTGGGCAGGACGCCGCGAGGCCGAGCTCGCGGAGGCTCAGCTGCACGAGGCGCTGCTCAACGTCGCCTTCGACGAGGGCCCCGCCTGGCGGCTGGTCTGCCCCTACGACACCGCTTCGCTCCCGCAGCCTGTCCTGGACGAGGCCCTGCGCGACCACCCCGTCACGAACGTGGACACCGGAGTCGTCGAGTACGCCGGCCACGAGCACGCCCGCCGGGCCTTCTCCAGCAGCCTGCCCGAACCGCTCCACCCCGTCTCTGAGCTCGGTTTCGGCCCCGACGACCTGGCCACCGTCCGCGCGATGGTGCGCCGGGCCTGCGAGGCGGCTCGGTTGCACCCGTCCTCCGCGGACGACCTGGTGCTCGCCGCCCACGAGGTCGCGGCCAACAGCGTTCAGCACGCCGGAGGCAGCGGCATCCTCCGGCTGTGGGACGAGCCGGGTCTGCTCGCCGTCGAGGTGCGAGACGCGGGTGTCATCCATGACCCGCTCGTGGGCAGGTCCCTCCTGGACATGGACTCCGAGCACGGGCGGGGGATCTGGATGGCCAACCAGCTCTGCGACCTGGTGCAGGTGCGGTCCGGTTCCGGCGGCACCCAGGTCCGGCTGCACGCCTGGCTCTGACACTGGCAAGGCGGCCGGCCCCGAGCGTTGCCTCCTGCGAGGATGGACGCGTGCACGACAGGGGGGTGGCTTGGGCGAGCGAGCACTGGGGCCGACCGGTGGCCGACATCCGACCTCTGCGCGGCGGCTGGACCTCGACGATGCTGCAGCTGGTCGACGAGGGAGGGGACGCCGTCGTCCTGCGATTGATGACCCGAGAACCCTGGCGTCGCCACGCCGCCGGGCTGCTGGCGCGGGAGTCGAAGGTGCAGGACCTGCTGGCCGCGACGCCGCTGCCGGTGCCGACCAGCCTTGCCGTGGATCTCTCCGGCGACGAGGCCGGCGTCCCGGCTCACCTGATGAGCCGGCTCCCGGGGCGCCTCGAGCTGCGCCGCCACGACGACCAGATCCTCCAGGCCCTGGCTCGGCTGCTCCGCGACGTGCACGCCGTCGACCCGGGTGAGGAACGACCGCGTGACTACCAGTCCTGGGCGCCACCGGCGAAGCGGGTCGTGCCGGCCTGGTCCCGCCGGCCGGATCTCTGGAGGACGGCGTTCGACGTGCTCGCGGGACCGCCCCCGCCCTACGCCCCGTGCTTCCTTCACCGTGACTTCCACCTCGGCAACGTGCTGTGGCAAGGTGACGCGGTCTCCGGCCTGGTTGACTGGGTGGAGACCTCATGGGGTCCGGCCGAGCTCGACATCGCCCATGCGGCCACCTACCTCGCCCTTCTCCACGGTGGTGACGTCCCCGAACGCTTCGTGACGGCGTGCCTGCCGGAGCCGCTCGAGCCCGGGCGCGGCTACTGGCACGTGCTGGACGTGGTCGGCCACCTCCCCGATCCGGTCAAGGTGGTCGCGCCCTGGCGTGACCAGGGGATCGCGATCACCGACGAGCTGGCCCGCGCGCGTCTCGAGCTGTGGCTCGACCGCGTCCTGAGAATCGTCCGGTGACCGGTCGCCCCTGGAACCCTCGGTCAGGAAGGTCTGCGCGCGATCACGGTCGCTGGGTCGCTCTCGCCGGAGACGAGCTGGTGCGCGACCTCCCCGATCTTGCTGTTCTGCATGCGGGCATGTTGGCGAAGTGCCGAGAACGCGGTGTCCATGTCCACGCCGCCGTACTCCGCCAGCACGCCCTTGGCCTGCTCGATGACGATGCGTGTGTTGAGGGCGCCCTGGAGCTGCTCGGCCAGCTCTGAGGCCCGACGGAGCGACCGCTGCTGCAGGATGCCGATCGTGGCGACGTCAGCGAGGGCCTGGGCGACCCTGAGGTCGTTGAGACCCAGGGGCGGACGGTCTGTGACGAAGAGGTTGAGGCTCCCGATGCTCTCCTGGCGGAGTCGCATCGGGAGCGCATGCACCGAGGTGAAGCCGCTGTCGATGGCCTTCGCGGCGAAGCGAGGCCACCTGCGGAGCAGCGTGGCGACGTCCGGCGCGGTCACCGGAGCCGCCTCGCGCACACAGTCGAGGCAGGGACCTTCGTCGTTCTGGAGCTGGAAGAGCTCGAGCAACCGAGTCGTCTCACTCGAGGAGGCGATCGGTTGGAGCTTGCCGTGGCGATCCACCAGGAGCAGCCCGGCAGCGCCCACGTCGAGCAGCTCGACGCAGCTCAGCATCAGCCGGTCGAGCAGTTCGGCGAGGTCGAAGTCGTCCACCAGAGTGTCGGCCAGGGACACGAAGTGCTGGGCGAGGGCCGCGTCCCGGGTCAGGGAGCCCCGACTGGGTCCGTGGTCGTCGGTCATTTCTCCTCCTTGTGGAAGCGCTGCCGACCATCCAGTACGTCGAGGGCGACGGTGCTGATGGGCCGCCCCTCGAGGTAGGCGGTGGCGCGCAGACGCATGAGTGCTGTGTCGATGGAGCTGCCGAGCTGCACCATCACCATCCCGGCGGCACGGTGGACGCTCATCGGATAGCCGGCGACGCGGTCGGAGTCGGGGTCCGCTTCGGCGACCAACGACTCCCCGAGCGCTTGAGAGCTCGCGATGCCCTGACGGACCTCGTCGGTGCTGAGATCACCCGGCGATCGTCGGTAGAGGCCCAAGGAGCCCAGCGAGACGTTCCCGATCCGGATCGGGAAGGCGAAGAGGGCCTGCACTCCCAGTGCGGTGACCTCGGTCCGGAACGTCGGCCACCGATGATCGACGTGCGACGGCTCGGCGAGGTTCGAGATCAGGACCGGGGTGCGACCGACTCGTGCGTCGATGGCCGGACCCTCTCCGAGGGTGAACTGCAGGTCTTCGACCGCGCGTGCGACCCCGTCAGTGGCATGCGCGAGCACCGCAGTCCCTCCGCTGGACACCAGGGAGACACTCCCTCCGCTGACGCCGGTGGCACGAACACACGTCGAGCACAGTCGCGGAACATCCCCCTCGCGGGGAGCCGGGAAGGCTTCCGTGGCGACGATGTCCATGATGCACCCGTCTGCCGTTGTCCACTCGTGGGCGGCCCGTGTCATTCGAGCCGTCGATGCACCACCAGCCTAAGGCACGTCGAGCCGATCGTGTCCGGCGATGTGCAGGCGCTAGGCTCCCGCCAACGCCGTTCCGTCCAGACCCTGCGCGACGACGATCCATGCATCGAGCGTCAGGGAACCCATGGGCGAGCTCACCTCCGTCAGCGGCACGTGGCCGCCGAAGCCGACCAGTGTCGCCGCGGCGCGCGCGTTCGTCTCGCGAGGGCTCGCCGGCCGGCTCTCGGAGGACGTGTCCGCGGGCGCGCTGGTCGTGGTCAGCGAGCTCGCCACCAATGCCGTGGAGCATGCCCGGACCCCGTTCACCGTCACCGTGGAGTGGTCGGGCCTGACGGTGACCGTGAAGGTCGCCGACGGGTCGCCGCAGGTGCCGGCGGGGCCGTTGCGCGACCTGATGGCCACACACGGTCGCGGGCTGCAGCTCCTCGACGCGCTCAGCGTCTCCTGGGGAGTCAGTGTGGAGACCACCGGAGGCAAGTCGGTGTGGGCCAGGTTCACCGCTTCCGGGTGAGCGCGAGGAGGCGCTCGACCGTCGACCTGCGACGGCGCGCGGGCGGATAGGCCGGAATCGGCACCGACAGGCGCAGGAATCGATACGGTCATGCCATGAGCGGCGGCGATCTGGAGTCGCGCCTGCGCGCAACGATCCGTGCCGGTGGCTTGCGGCTGAACTATCAACCCATCGTGTCCCTGCCCTCCGGCCACCCCTCGGGTGCGGAGGCGTTGGCTCGGTGGACCGACGCCGTGCTCGGCGTGGTGCCGCCGGATGTCTTCATCCCGGTCGCCGAAGAGAGTGGCCTGGTGCACGAGCTCGGCAGGTGGGTGCTGCGCGAGGCCTGCTCGGAGGCGATGAGATGGAGCGCCGAGCCCGACGGCCCCACCATCGCGGTCAACGTCTCGCCGGTGCAGCTGGTGCGACCGGACATCATCGTCCACGTCGCCGAAGCCCTCGCCGAGTCTCGTCTCACGCCCGGCAGGCTCTGCCTGGAGATCACCGAGACCGCGGCCGTCCTGGATCTCGACGTGACCAGCGCCCGGCTCGCCCGGCTGCGGGAGCTCGGGGTGCAGATCGCGCTCGATGACTTCGGCACGGGCTTCTCCTCGCTCACGCTCCTGCGGCGGCTGCCCCTGGACCTCGTCAAGATCGACCGATCCTTCATCGCCGGGCTGCACGAGAGCAGCGAGGACGCAGTGGTCGTGCGGCTGGCCGTCGATGCTGCTCACCGCCTCGGCCACCGCGTCTGCGCGGAAGGTGTCGAGGACGTCGAGCAGCTCCGCCAGCTGGTGGCAATGGGCTGTGACAGCGCCCAGGGGTGGTACTTCGGTCGGCCCCAGGCCGACACCGTCGCGCTGACCGTCGTCTCCGAGCGTCTGGCCTCGATCGCCGCGCAGGAGTCGGGGCAGGACAGCTACCTCGCCCTCGACAACGCCTCACGGCCGGACCTGGTGATGGCGATCGCGCCCGACGGACGCATTCGCTATGCGTCGTCGGCTGCCATGGCGATGCTGGGTCGGCGACCCGAGGACCTGGTCGGTCGGATCCTCCGCGAGCTGCTGCACCCCGGCGACGCGGCCCCCGGGGCCGACGGTGGCCGCCCGGCCGACGCCTCACAGGTGCGGCGCGTGCGGCACGCGAACGGGGACTACCGATGGATGTCCTCCTCGGTCCACCAGCTGCGCGACGAGCAGGGCGCCGTCCGTGAGTACGTCACCACCAGCCGTGACATCACCGACCTGATCGAGACCCAGAAGCAGCTCGAGGCCGTGGAGGAGCGATTCCGTGGCGCCTTCGACGGATCGCCGATCGGGATGGCGCTCTCGGATCTCTCCGGGCGCATCGTGCGGATCAACGAAGCACTCGCCGACCTGATCGGCTACCGCCCGGAGGACCTGGTCGGCCGCACGGTCGATGACATCACCCTTCCCGAGGACCGCGCGGCGGACGTCGAGAACCTCGAACGCCTCGCGACGGGTGCCGAGCGCGGCCACCGGGTGCGCAAGCGTTACGTCGACTCCTCCGGACGCGAGGTCCCGGTCGAGGTGTGGGCCGCGACCGTCGACGGTGGGGACGGCTCCCCGGAGCTGGTCGTCGCCCACGTGCTGCCGGTGCGGGACGAGTCGACCACGCCGGCAGGCGGGTCGGACCACCGGTCGTCACCCCTGACCTAGGTGCCGCACGCAGACACCCCCGCCACAGTGATGGCGGGGGTGCTGGTCGCAGGTCAACGACCTGCGGTGCTTGTGGGCAGGGGCGGGGTCGAACCGCCGACCTTCCACTTTTCAGGCGGACGCTCGTACCAACTGAGCTACCTGCCCAAGCGCGGGAAACTCTACAACAGCAACAAGGGCGTCGAGCAATCGGCCCGGAACGGCACGGTGCCCCGGACCAGGTGGTCCGGGGCACTCGATGGTGGCGACCCCGACGGGACTCGAACCCGCGGCCTCCGCCGTGACAGGGCGGCGCGCTAACCAACTGCGCTACGGGGCCAGGTTGTGCTGCTGTGCAGTGTGCCTCGACGTGTTGCGATGGCTTCCCATCGGGCGGCGCAATGCTAACCCACGGTGTTGCCATCCCCCGAATCGGGAGCGTCGCGACTCTCTTTTCGAGCACCCCCAACGGGATTCGAACCCGTGCTACCGCCGTGAAAGGGCGGGGTCCTAGGCCGCTAGACGATGGGGGCAAACTGCCCTTCGAGCGGCCATCGGGCACGACTGCCGTCCGGGGACCGGACAAGCATAGGGGGCGTCCAGGCACGGTCAAAATCGAGTGCGGAACGGCTGCGGCAACCGCCGCTCGGGGAGGATGGCCCCATGATCGAGATGAGTCGCGACCGCTTCGAGGAGCTGGTGTCGGAGGCGCTCGACGCCGTCCCGCCGGCGCTCGCCGCGCTCATCGACAACTGCGTCGTCCTGGTCGAGGACGACCCTCCGGGGGACGACCCCGACCTGCTCGGGGTCTACGACGGCACCCCGCTGACCGAACGAGACTCGGCCTACGCCGGGGTGCTCCCGGATCGGATCACCATCTATCGCAGACCGACCCTGGACATGTGCGACCGCGAGGAGCAGGTCGTCGAGGAGGTCAACATCACCGTCGTGCACGAGATCGCCCATCACTTCGGGATCGACGATGCGCGACTGCACGACCTCGGCTACGCCTGAAGCGCCGATCGCGGGCCGGCGACATGGCTCAGCCGGCAGCGAGGCCGAAGCCGGCCGCGCAGAGCAGCAGCGCCGGGACGAGGGTCACGACCACCACCCCGGTGCCCCGGCGAGGTCCGCGGTCGTGGGATTGGACGGCGAAGGCGGAGTAGGTCGTCAGTCCTCCGCAGAAGCCGGTCCCCAGGAGTGCCAGCGCTCCGCCTTCGAGTCCGAGACCGGTGAACCAGCCCAGCAGCAGCGACCCTGCCCAGTTGACTGCGATCGTGCCCCGCGGCCAGTGCCGGTCGAACGTGTGGCCCACGGCGTAGCGCAGTGGCGCACCGACGGCCGCCCCGAGGGCGACGAGCAGCATGCTCATCGGTCTCCCTCCTCGATCTCGAACTCCCGACGCTGGGCGCGGGTCGACAGCCGGTCGGCCAGTGCGACAGCCAGCAAGGCGGCACCCAGCGTGCCGAGGAGGTAGCCGGCTGCGGTGGCGAGGTGGCCGGCGTCAAGCAGAGCGCGGGTCTGCTCGGACCAGGCCGAGAGGGTCGTGAAACCCCCGAGCACGCCGGTGCCGAGCAGTGGTGGAAGCAGCGAGGAGCGGCGAACGACGGCGACCGCGGGGAGCAGCGCCAGCAGGAACGATCCGAGCACGTTGACCGTGAACGTGGTCCACGGGAAGCCGTCGGACGGGTCGGGGAACACCTGTCCGAGCAGCGCGCGCGCCATCGCCCCGACCGCACCCCCGATCGACACGGCCAGGAGGAGGCGCCCGCTCACGATCTGCTGGGCTCGACGGAGGTCGATCCGGGCCAGGGGCGTGGCTCCGAGCCGGCGCCCTGTCGCACGAACTCGCCGACATACCAGCGCATCAAGGCGATCTGCTGGGGCGTGGCCGGCATCGTCAGCATGCTCTGGTCGCGACAGAACGCGTCGGCCCGCTCCAGCAGGTCACCCATCCGCGCCATCGTCGCCGGCGCCGTGGTCGGCACCTCGTAGTCGAGATCGACAGCCTCCAGGCCGGCCTCGATGGCTGCGTCGAGCCGGTCGATGCCTCGGGCCTGACGGCGCTCGAGCTCGACCTGCACGGTGACCTCGCCCAGCTCGGTGGCCACCGGCACCTCGCCCTCATGAGCCAACGCCAGCAGGCGAAGCTCGCGCCTGATCTCGACGTACCAGCTCCGGAACGAGGCGAACACCTGGGCCGGCATCCCGAGGAAGCTCACCCGGACGAGGGGTGCGTCACCGGTGAGCCCGGCGCCGCGCTCGGCCAGCACCTCGTCGAGGTCGAACACCTCACCGGTCTCGGCGATGTCGACCCCGGGGTCTCCGCTCGGGACGAACCACACAACCTTGCCGTCGGCGGAGACGTCGGCTCCCCAGGAGCGGGAGTACAGCGCGATGATCGACATGCCCCGTCCGACGGTGCTCATCAAGTGGTCCTCGTCGGTCATGTCCGCCCCCACGCGCGGTGGCCGGGTGCTGTTGTCGTGCACCTCGACACGCGGTTGGTCGCGTGAGCCGAGGAGCTGGACGGTGATGGGGGGGTCGGCGTGCAGGATCGCGTTGGTGACCAGCTCGCTCACGCCGAGCTCGGCGGCGTCCGCCAGATCGGGCCGACCGAGGACAGAGAGCTCGGCGACCACCCATGCGCGGGCGCGTCTGACGGCCTGCGGCTCCGGGTCCAGCAGCAGGGCGCTCATACCGACCTCCTCTCGGCGCGCATCGACACGAGCCGGGTGACCACCATCGCGATGTAGAAGATGCCGACCACCTGCTCCAGCATGATGACACTTCTGGCGTGACCAGTTGCGGGTTCGATGTCTGAGAGGCCGACGCTGGACAAGGTGGTGAAGGACACGTAGAGCAGTTCCATCCAGGTGCGCTCGCCCGGTCCGAAGGCGCCCGGATCGAGCGCCTGCACGACGACGAAGGTGAACGCGAAGGCCCACGCGAAGAGTGTGAACACCGTCGGTATCGCGAAGAGCTCGTCGGTGGTGACGCGCTTGTCGTGCAGCATGTAGGCGAGAAGGGCGATCCCGGCGTAGCCGTAGAGGACTGCCTCGAACGCAGCGGAGATCGGGATCAGCACCGGCTCGCCTGTGAGGATCGACGCCACCAGCAGGAGTACGGCGGGCACGAAGACGAGGCCGCTGAACCAGCTGAACCACGGGGTCGCCCGGAGGGCACGGATGACCAGCAGCAGCACCAGGATGCCGAGCCCGGCGAAGGCGGTGCGGCCGACGTAGCTGTTCTCCCCGCCGAGGAACGGGTAGATGACGACCCCTGCCAGCTGGACGAACAGGAGAGTCAGGCACGGCGTCTTGCGCACGAACCTGACCCACTGCCGCATGGCGGGAAGCCTAGTGGGTGGGGTGCTCGTCTTCCCGTCTCTGACGGGTGAGTCGGAACAGCTCCATCTCAGCGCCGTAGTAGCGATCGGTCAGACCGTGGTGCGTCATGCCGAGTCGGGCACAGACGGCCATCGAGGCGGCGTTGCCGGGGAGGACCACGGCCAGCACCTCGGTCAGCCCCTCGGCGAACGCCGCGTCGAGCAACGCACCCGCGGACTCCGTGGCGAGACCGCTGCCCCAGGAATCGGGATGCAGGTGCCAGCCGACCTCCACCTCCCCGTCGGCATCAGGCAGCGGCGCGAGAAGCACCGTGCCGGCCACCCGCCCGTCGTCCTTGCGTTCGACGGCCCACAACCCCCGCAGGGGCGTCGGGCTGGTGCGCTCGGCCCACCGCTCGATCCTGGTGATCGCGTCGTCGCGGCTGCGCAGCAACGTGGGCGCCGACCCGAGCCACCGGGCGACCTCCCACCGGGAGTAGGTGTCCAGGAAGCGGTCGGCATCCTCGACACGCCAGGGACGCAGCCGCGTGCGCCCGGTCTCGAGGACGGGCCGGTCAGCGGTCAAGGTGACGTGCCCACGCGAAGCAGAACAGGCCGTAGCAGCCGAACCCGAGAGCGACGACCGCGAGCAGGAACGGGCCGAACGGCTGCTGGAGGACCTTCTGCAGTGCCTGGTCGAGTCCCCCGGACTTGTCCGGGTCGTGCGTGATGGCGGCGTACACGAAGAGGCCGCCGATGATCGCGAACGCGACACTCTTGGACAGGTAGCCGGCCTTGCCGAGGTAGCGGTAGGCCCTGCCGTCGTGCCCCGTCTTGCCTGAGCCGCTCAACTTGCTGAGGAACTTCTCCGCCAAGCCGCGGTGGGCCAGGAAGCCGGCGAAGACGATGACGCCGGCCCCGACCAGGGCGACGAGCACGACGCCGAACGGGAGATCCATCAGCTGTGAGGTGTAGGAGTCGGTGCTCTTCGACTTGGTGTCGCCGGCCGCGGTCTTGACTGCCGACCAGGCCAGCAACCCGTAGATGACGACCTTGCCCGCCGAGACAGCCCGCTTGAAGGCACGCTTGGCGCCGTCCTCGTCACGGTGGCCGATCGCGGCCTCCAGCCCCTGCCAGATCATCAGCGCGACGAGGCCGGCAGCGACGACGAAGAGTGAGATCTTGCCGAGGTCGTTCTCGGCCAATTGGTGCAGCGCGCCGCTGCTGGTGACGCTGCCCTCGCGGTCACCCAGGGCGAGCTGGACGCCGAGCCAGGCGATCAGCACGTGGACCACGCCATAGCTGACGAGCCCTACGCGGACACCGACATCGAGCGCGTCATCTTGATCCATGGGCGGAAGGTACCCCGCAAGTGCCTCGGTCAGGCCCTCGAAGGGGTAGAACTCCTTCCATGACCGACGATCCTCTCGTGCTCGGACCGGTGCTGCGCCACGTCACCACCACGACGGCCACGATCTGGGTGGAGACCGCCGTGGCCGCGACCGTCACGGTGTCCGCCGGGCCCCGATCGTGGTCGGCGGCCACCTTCGGGGTCCACGGCCACCACTACGCGCTCGTCATCGTCGACGACCTGGCCCCGGGCACGCGCACGGCGTACGACGTGAGGGTGGGCGACGTACTCGTGTGGCCGCTCGCGGACTCGGCCTTCCCGCCGAGCGTCATCCCCACGCTGAGTCCCGAACGCCCCCTGAAGCTGATGTTCGGCTCCTGCCGCACCAGCGTCGCCCACGACGAGAAGGGCAACCGAACGCACGGTGTCGATGCCCTCCGTGCACTCGCGCGCGAGCTCGCACAGGACTCGGGTGTCGGACGCTGGCCGGACCTGGTGCTCTTCCTCGGTGACCAGGTCTACGCCGACGAGACCACCGAGGAGATGCACGACTTCATCGAGTCACGACGCAGCATCGAGGAGCCGCCCGGCGAGGAGTTGAAGGACTTCGAGGAGTACGCGCACCTCTACAAGCTGGCGTGGACCGACGCGGCCAATCGCTGGCTGCTCTCCACGCTGCCTTCCGGGATGATCTTCGACGACCACGACGTGCGCGACGACTGGAACACCTCGCAGGCCTGGAAGGACGAGATCAACACCACGACCTGGTGGCACCAGCGACTGGTTTCCGCGCTCTCGTCCTACTGGGTCTACCAACACATCGGCAACCTCTCGCCCGACGAGCTCGGCGACGAAGCCATCTGGAAGCAGCTGGTCGCGCACGAGGGCGAGACCGAGCTCGACCTGACAGAAGCGATCGATGCCCTCTCCGAGCGGGTGGATGCGGATCCCGGGGCATACCGGTGGAGCTGGAGTCGCGATCTCGCCGGCGTCCGGGTGATCGTGCTCGACACCCGGGCCGCGCGCGTCCTGGAGCCGGCCGACCGGGCCATGCTCGACCCGGCGGAGCTCGCCTGGCTCGACGACAAGATGCAGGGTGGCTTCCGGCACCTGCTCATCGGCACGTCGCTGCCGTTCCTCCTTCCCCCGGGGCTGCACCACCTCGAGGCCTGGAACGAAGCCGTGGCAGGGGGTGCGTGGGGGCAGCGGATGGCGCGGTTCGGCGAGTGGTCGCGGCAGGCGGTCGACCTGGAGCACTGGGCGGCCTTTCAACAGACCTTCCACGACGTCGCCGACCTCGCGAGCGAGGTGGCCGATGGCCGGCGTGGTCCCGCGCCGCAGACCGTCACGTTCCTCTCGGGCGACGTGCACCACTCCTACATCAGTGAGGTGAGGCGACGGCGAGGCTCACGGATCATCCAGGCGGTCTGCTCGCCGATCCGCAACCCGTTGCCGCGATTCTTCCGGTTCCTGACCGCTGTGCTGGCCTATGCCATCGCCGGTCCGATGGGCCGGGTGGTAGCCCGCTCCGCCCACGTCCCGAGGCCGCCGTTCCGCTGGAAGCGTCTGGCCGGGCCCTGGTTCGACAACGCGATCGCCACGCTCGAGGACCGGGACGACGGGCTGCTGCTGCGCTGGGATAAAGGGGTCGTCGACGACGACCCGCAGGCATCGCGACTCGAGCTGGTCGAGGAGCGGGTGATCGCTCGTCGGCGTTGACGACGATCCGGTGCCGCACGGCGCCGTACTTCCCGGAGGGTTCTGCAGGTTCCCGCAGAGAACTCACCCAGGGGACCCGATGATTACCACGGGACCGTGGTAATCATCGGCCGGCGCCTACTTCTCCAGGTCGAGCAACGCGTTCTCGACCACCTCGGTGAGCGCCGGATGGATCCAGTACTGCCCGCGCGCCACGTCGTGCGCGCGCTGGCCCAGGCTCATCGCCTGCACGATCGGCTGCAGCAGCACGGAGGCCTGCGGGCCGAGGACGTGGGCACCGAGGATCAGGCCCGTGACCGGGTCGGCCAGCACCTTGGCGAACGAGGTCTCGTCCTCCATCGCCCAGCCGTAGGCGGTGCCGCCGTAGTCGTACCGACCGACCACGTGCGGGATGCCGCGAGCGAGGGCATCGGCCTCGCTGAGCCCGATGCTCGCGACCTGGGGATGGCTGAAGACGGCGCTCGGCACGTTGACGTGGTCGGTGGCGACCAGGTCGTCGGGGTGACGCAGGTTGTGCCGGATGGTCCGCGCCTCGGCGTTGGAGACGTGCTTGAGCTGGAAGGTGTTGCTGACGTCGCCGAGCGCCCAGACCCCCTCGACGTTGGTGCGTTGCTGGTCGTCGACGACGACGAGACCACGGGCATCGACCTCGACTCCCGCCCTGTCGAGGTCGAGAAGGTCGGAGTTGGACCGACGCCCGACGGCGACGAGGAGCAGGTCGGCCGCGACCGTGCTGCCGTCGTCGAGATGAGCGCGGACGCCGTCGCCGTCCGGCTCGAGCCGTGTCACCAGGGTGTCGAGGCGAAGGGCCCAGCGCTCCCGCGCCAGCTCGGTGTAGAGCGTGGAGACGTCGTCGTCCTCGGCACGCAGCAGCCGGTCGGACCGGTTGATGATCGTGACCTGCGCGCCGAAGGAGGAGAAGACATGGGCGAACTCCGCGCCCACGAAACCGCCACCGAGGATCAGCACGCGTTCGGGCACCTCGTCGATACGCATGACGGTGTCACTCGTGTGGAACGGCACGTCGTCGAGTCCCGGTATGTCGGGAAGGAGCGGACGGGATCCGGTGGCGATCACGATGTGGTCCGCGGTGATCCTCTCGCCGGTCCCGGTGTCGATCGTGTGCGCGTCGACGAAGCGAGCGTGGCCCTGGTAGAGGCGCACGTTGTCACGGCCGCTCGCGCGCCACCTCTTCCCTGAAGCGGAGATCGGGTCGATGCGGCCGAAGATCCGGTCGCGGATCTCCCGCCAGCGCACGCCGTCAAGATGTGTCTCGACGCCGAGGCGGCCCCCGTGCGCAGCGCCGTAGGCCAGGTCGGCGGGGTAGACGAACATCTTGGTCGGGATGCAGCCCACGTTGAGGCAGGTGCCGCCGAAGACCCCCTCCTCCACGATGGCGACCTGCCAGTCGCTGAACGAGTCGTCGGCGATGGTGTTTCCCGAACCGGATCCGATCACGACCAGGTCGTGGTGACGGCTCGAGCCGGACGGGTTCTGGGTGCTCACCACGCCATCCTGCCCGGCCGAAGTGTGAGGCAACCCACGGCCCGGAGCGACCGTGGAGGGGACGCGCGTGGACACTGGATGCGTTGGAACCGGCACAGGGGCGAAAATGGAGTGGACCGCTCCCACGTCAGGAAGGCGCAACATGACGAATCCGCAGGCCGCGCGCGCGGACCGGCACCAGGTCGTGGTGGTCGGGTCCGGCTTCGGGGGCCTCTTCGGCACCAAAGCCCTCAAGCGCGCCGACGTCGACGTGACCATGGTCGCCAAGACCACGCACCACCTGTTCCAGCCGCTGCTCTACCAGGTGGCGACGGGCATCCTCTCCGAGGGGGAGATCGCGCCTCCGACCCGCGAGGTGCTCTCGGACCAGAAGAACGCCCGGGTCATCCTCGGTGACGTCACCGCGATCGACCTCGAGGCGCGGACCGTGACCTCGAGGGTGTTGCACCACGAAGTGGTGACCCCCTACGACTCGCTCATCGTGGCGGCCGGCGCCGGGCAGTCCTACTTCGGCAACGACCACTTCTCGGAGTTCGCGCCGGGCATGAAGAGCATCGACGACGCGCTCGAGCTGCGCGGGCGGATCTTCGGCGCCTTCGAGCTGGCAGAGATCTCCGAGGTCGAGGAGGAGATCCAGCGGCTGCTCACCTTCGTCGTGGTCGGTGCCGGGCCCACGGGGGTCGAGATGGCAGGACAGATCGCCGAGCTGGCCCACCGCACCCTCAAGCGCGACTTCCGCCGGATCAACACCCGAGAGGCGCGGGTGATCCTGGTCGACGCGGCCCCCCAGGTGCTGCCGCCGTTCGGCCACAAGCTGGGGGCGCGCGCGCAGAAGGACCTCGAGGGGCTCGGTGTCGAGGTGCTGCTCGGTGCCATGGTCACCGACGTCGACGAGCGCGGGATCGAGCTGCAGGCCAAGGACGGCAGCCGCAGCCGGATCGAGGCGGTCACCAAGGTGTGGGCCGCCGGTGTCCAGGCGAGCTCTCTGGGGCAGACCCTGGCTGAGCAGAGCGGAGCCCCGCTCGACCGGGCCGGTCGCATCGGAGTCAACCCGGACCTCACCTTGCCGGGTCACCCGGAGGTCTTCGTGGTCGGCGACATGATCAGCCTCGACAACCTCCCCGGTGTCGCGCAGGTCGCCATCCAGGGTGCCAAGCACGCCGCCAAGGAGATCCGGCACCGCCTCGAGGGCAAGCCGTCCCAGGGTCCGTTCAGCTACTGGGACAAGGGGTCGATGGCCACCATCTCCCGCTTCAGCGCCGTCGCGATGGTCGGAAAGCTGCGGTTCACCGGCTTCGTGGCGTGGCTGATGTGGCTGGGACTCCACCTGATCTACATCACCGGCTTCAAGAACCAGATCACCGCGCTGCTGCACTGGGCGGTCAGCTTCATCGGGCGCGGTCGCTCCGAGCGGACCTCCACCGAGCAGCAGGTCTTCGCCCGGGCGGCGCTCAAGAGACTCAAGGGCGGCGCCTCCGACCTCGTCTCCCGCCCAGGCGCCTACGAGGCAGCGGCAGATCTGATCGCGACGACACGGGCGGAGCTTGAGGCCAAGGCCGCCGAGGAGACGCGTCTCACCGACGAGAACCAGCGCGGGGTCAAGCAGGACGCTTGATCTCGGGCCGGGGCGCGTGTGCGATCCGACCACGTCGGGTATGCCTGGGCCATGACTGAGACACCCGCCGGAATGCCCGACCCCGACGCTGCCGAGACCTACCACGACGTCAGCGTCGACGACGAGGACCAGCTCCAGCCGGAGGACACACTGGTGGACCGAGGCGTGGAGGACGCCTTGGACGAGGGTTACTCGCCCCCCGAGAAGTGGTCGGCGGGGGAGCGCTTCGGCACCACGGCCGAGGAGGAGCGCGAGGGTGAGACCCTCGAGCAGCGAATCGCACAGGAAGAGCCCGAGCCCGATCCCTACCTGGCTGCCGCCAACGAGGGGGAGCACGTCGGTGGCGAGGTCGGCTCGGTGCGCGCCGGACGTCTCGTGGCCGAGGACGCGGGCCTCAGCCTCGACGAGGAGAAGGACCTGGTCGCCGAGGATGTGGGGATCGACGGAGCCGGCGCGAGTGCTGAGGAAGCCGCCGTACATGTCGTCGACGACGAGGACTGAGCCTGCTCGGTGGGTGGGACGTCGGTGAAAGCCCGATCCGGGTCGGCGTCTTGCCATAGCCTCGGTCGTAACCGAGGGGGTCTAGGCGTGAAATCGCGCCGAAGGCCGTGGGGAGGTGGATGGATGGTGTGGCGACGCCTTCTGGAGATCGCGCCACCAGCCATGCGACCCACGGCGAGCGCCGGCCTTCCGTTCGTGGTGGTGGCATGTCTCGGGATGGGTGTCCTGGCCGTTCCGCCGTACCCGAACGCCGCTCATCACGTGATTCTCGCGGCCGCGCTCTCGGGTGTGCTGTTCGTGCTCTACCGGATGCTGCAGCGGAGCCTGGACCGCACCTTGCTCGATGCGGCACCCTCGCTCGCGTCGTTCCCCCTGATCCTCGTGCTTCGCGACGCGACCGGCGGTGGCTCGTCCGGCCTGGCACCACTGGTCCTCGTGCCGATCCTCTGGCTCGCCTTCTACGGCACCAGCCGCGACCTGATGGCTGCGGCCGTCCTCGCCTCGCTCACCTTCGTGCTCCCGATCCTGCTCGTGGGCGCGCCTGAGTACCCCGTCGCCGAGTGGCGACGGGCCGTGCTCTGGGGAGTGTTGAGCTTGGTCGTCGTCCCGGTCATCCAGCGGGTCGTGCGTCAGCTCGCCGTGGAGTCCGATCGCTCCCGTGCCGACTCCGCTCGCGCGAAGGGCATCATCCGCGGGGCGACCTTGAGCAGCCTGATCACCACCGATCGTGACGGCGTCGTGCGGACCTTCAGCCCTGGCGCGGAACGCGAGCTCGGCTATCGCGAGAGCGACGTCGTCGGTCGCGAGCTCACGTCGTTCATGCTCCCGAGCGAGCTGCGAGAGACGGCCCGAGAGCTCGGCGTGCAGGCCGGCTTCACTGTGCTGTCCCGGCTGGCTCACCAGCAGTCGGCGAGTCGGGTCTGGACCCTGGTGCGCGCCAACGGTGACCGGGTCCACCTGCGGATGGCCGTGACCGTGCTGCGGGACGACGAGGAGGCCGTCACCGGTTATCTCTGCGTCGCGATCGACGCCACCTCCTCCACCCGCTCGCAACGGTCACTGACGTTCGCCGAGGAACGCTGGCGGATCCTGATGGATCACCTCCCCGACACCACCGTGGTCATGGTCGAGGAGGACACCGGCATCACCGTGGTCACCGGGGCCGGGGTTCTCGCTCGTCGCTTGCGTGACGGTGCCGGTCGTCGCCTGACCGAGATCGTGGACCAGGACAGTCCCGGTCGGATGAACGCCGTCCTCGCTGCGGCGTTCTCGGGTCGGGAGCCCGATCCCGTCCAGGTGATGGTCGGTGACCGCGAGCACGAGCTGGTGGCAAGCCCGCTCCCGTCGCCGACCGGCAAGTCCCAGGCGATCGTCGTGATCCGTGACGTCAGTGAGGACCGCCTTCGCGAGCGCACCTTGACCGAGGCTCTGCAGCGTGCCGAACGACTCTTCGACGATGCCCCGCAAGGCATCGCCCTGCTCGACCTGGAGGGCACGGTGCTGCAGGCCAATCCCGCGCTGCAGTCTCTGTTCGGCGGAGAGGACCTCGTCGGGAGGCCTCTGCGCCTGCGATCGTTCGTGGAGGGTGACCCCACCGTGGAGCAGCACCTGCTGCGGGTGCGGACCTCGCCACGCAACAGGGCCGAGAACCAGTGGTCGGTGCGTGGACCCGACGGTGAGGAGCGGCACGTCGTGATGATCAGCACGCTGCTCGCCTCGGGGCAGCGCGAGGACGGCGCCGGCGAGAGCGTGCTGAGCAACCTGGTCGACGTGAGCGAGCGGTATCGCTACGAACGACAGCTCGCCTTCCTGGCCGAGCACGACCCGTTGACGGGCCTTGCCAATCGGCGCCGCTTCGACCAGCAGCTCGAGCGGCACGTGGACGACTGCCGGCGCTACGGCGCGCGCGGCGCCGTCCTGATGCTCGACCTCGACCGCTTCAAGGAGGTCAACGACACCCTCGGGCATGCCGTGGGGGACCAGCTCCTCATCGATATCGCCCGGGTGCTCTCGCACCGGATGCGTTCGACGGACCTCGTGGCCCGCTTGGGCGGCGACGAGTTCGCGATCCTGCTGCCTCACGCGGACCGCAAGACCGCCGAGCTGGTGGCCGCCGATGTGGTCGACCGGGTCCGTCAGGAGGTGCACAGCCACGACGACACCCGCCGCCACGTCAGTGTCAGCCTGGGTGGGGCCACGGTCGAGTCGTTCCACGTCAGCGCCAGTGAGCTTCTCTCGGCGGCTGACTCGGCGATGTATGTCGCCAAGAACTCCGGCCGCGACCGTTACACGTTCCTCACCACGCGCGCCGCCTCGCAGTAGTCCATCCGGGCCATCTCTTGCGGTTCGTGGTGCCCCGGGACCGGTGCGGTTCTACGTTGGTCCCGCGCCGAACCAGCAGCGGCGCCGTCCCCGCCACCACTGACACACATCCCGGGAACATTCTTGCCGTCGTCCTCACCTCGCCCTGTCCTGATCCTGTTCGGGCTGCTCTTCGTGCTCGCGCTCCTCTCGGTCTTCGGCGTGCTCACCCCTGCAGGCGCCACGGACCGGGAGTGCACGAGCTTCGCCCCTCAAGGGGGCGCTGAGGTCTGCGCGCCCCTGCGGGGTCCGGCGTCGGGGAGCCGTTCAGTACCCTCGGGCTAGTACGCCGTACCCCCATCGAAAGGGCATCGAGCCCGTCATGGACTGCCACAGTCCCCCTCGGCACCGTCTCCCTCGTGGTGACGCATCGTGACCGAGATCGTCTACCTCCTCGTCTCCCTCCTTCTCATCGCCGCCTGCGGAGTCTTCGTGGCGGCCGAGTTCGCCTTCGTCACGGTCGACCGATCGTCGGTGGAGCGTGCTGTCGAGGCCGGCGAGCGGGGCGCCGACGGAGTGCAGAAGGCGCTGCGCAGCCTGTCCACGCAGCTCTCCGGTGCCCAGGTGGGCATCACAGTGACGAATCTGGCCATCGGCTTCCTCGCCGAGCCCGCCATCGCCCAGGTCGTCGACGAGCCGCTGGCGTCGATCGGCCTGCCCGACTCGTGGGTCCGACCGGTGAGCATCGGCATCGGGCTGGCGTTGGCGACCGTGCTCACGATGCTCTTCGGCGAGCTGGTCCCCAAGAACCTCGCGATCGCCAAGCCGCTCGCCGTCGCCAAGGCGACCCAGGCGTTCCAGCGCGGCTTCACCGCTCTGATGGCCTGGCCGATCAAGGTCCTCAACGGTTCGGCCAACACGATCGTGAGGCGTCTCGGGGTCGAGCCCCAGGAGGAGCTCCGGTCGGCGCGCAACTCCAACGAGCTGTCCTCGCTGGTGCGACGGTCTGCCTCACAGGGGACGCTGGATGCCAGGACAGCACGGCTGATGGAGCGGTCGGTGACCTTCGCCCAGCGGATGGCCGGCGAGATCATGACGCCGCGGGTCCGCATGGACTCGGTGACCGAGTCCGACCCGGTCGCCGTCGTCGTCGAGGCCGCGCGGCGTACCGGTCACTCACGCTTCCCAGTGGTCCGTGAGGGCGACGACGACGTCGTCGGTGCTGTCCACGTCAAGAACGCCGTGGCAGTCCCCGCCGATCAGAGAGCCACCGTGACGGTCGCGTCGGTGATGGTCGAGCCGACGGTGGTGCCGGAGAGCCTCCGGCTCGACCCCCTGCTGGAGCTGCTTCGCGACGAGGGCTTCCAGATGGCGATCGTGGTCGACGAGTACGGCGGCACCGCCGGCGTGGTCACGCTCGAGGACGTGGTCGAGGAGATCGTCGGGGACATCGCCGACGAGCACGACCGGTACGGCTCGATGGCCCGTCGCCGCCGCGACGGCACCGTGACGGTGTCCGGGATGCTGCGCCCCGACGAGGTCGAGTCAGCGACCGGGATCGACCTGCCCGGCCACGAGGACTACGACACCGTCGCCGGTCTCGTGATGCAGCGGCTGGGCCGGATGGCCGAGGTCGGAGACGTGGTCGTCGTACCCCTCCCGCTCCACACCGACGACTCCGGTGAACCCCTGCCCGAGCGGGAGGCCGAGTTGCGTGTGGAGCGACTCGACGGTCTGCGCATCGACCGAATCGCGCTCGTCACCCGGCTCGTCCCGCCGGCCGACCACACGAACGCCGCTGACGGCCCGAAGGGCGAGCGCCGATGAGCGACCTCACAGCCGTCCTCGTGGCCCTCGCCCTGCTCGCCGCCAACGCGTTCTTCGTCGGGGCCGAGTTCGCCCTGATCTCCGCACGACGCACGCAGATCGAGCCGCGGGCCGCCGAAGGGTCCCGCGCCGCCCGCACCACCCTGCGTGCCATGGAGCAGGTCTCGCTCGTCATGGCCGGAGCCCAGCTCGGCATCACGATGGCATCCCTGGGTCTCGGCGCGATCGGGGAGCCGGCCGTTGCCCACCTGCTGGAACCGGTCTTCGAAACGCTCGGCGTGCCCGATGCCTTCGTGCACCCAGTGGCGTTCGCCCTCGCCCTCGCGGTCGTGGTCTCGCTGCACGTGGTCCTGGGCGAGATGGTGCCGAAGAACATCGCCATCGCGGGGCCGGAGCGCTCGGCGATGCTGCTCGGCCCGCCGATGATGCTCGTGGTGATGGTGCTCAAGCCGGTCGTGGTCGTCCTCAACGCATTCGCCAACGGGATCCTTCGGCTGATCCGGGTCGAGCCGAGAGACGAGATCGCCTCTGCCTTCACGCGCGAGGAGGTGGCCTCCATGGTCGACGAGTCGCGGGGCGAAGGCATGATCCACGAGGACGAGTACGGCCGCCTGACCGGGGCTCTCGGCTTCACCGAGCGCACCGTCACCGACGTGCTGCTCCCTCGCCACCAGCTGGTCACCGTGACCCAGGGTGCGACCGGCGCGGACATCGAGGAGGTCTGCGCCGAGACCGGCTACTCCCGCTTCCCGGTGGCCTCCAGGGGTGGGGATCTCATCGGTTACCTGCACATCAAGGACGTCCTCGAGACCGACCCCGAGGAGCGGTTGCGGCCGGTCGAGGACAAGTGGATCCGGTCGTTCGCGACTCTGCGCCCCGGCGACGTGTTGTATGACTCCTTGACCACGCTGCAGGCGCGCGGTGCGCACATGGGCCGGGTCGTGGACGACGAGGGCGAGGTCATCGGGCTGGTCGCCCTCGAGGACGTGCTCGAGGAGCTGGTCGGCGAGATCCGCGACGCCGCTCACGCCGACGACGCTCGCGGCACCGCTGGCTGAGGCGCCGCCCACGCCCGGTGGTCTCCTCGGGTGGTCGAGCCTGTCGAGACCACGGCGTCCACGGCGGGGTCCCTGGTTGAGGAGCCGAGCCACCCCGGTGGTTGAGGAGCCGAGCCTTCCCGGTGGTTGAGGAGCCGAGCCGCTAGGCGAGGCGTCTCGAAACCACCGCACCGAGGCGCTCGGGTGGGGGTGGTTTCGAGACGGGCTCCGCTGGCGCTCCGCCCTCCTCAACCCCCGTGGGGAGTCCGGTGGTTGAGGAGCCGAGCCGCTGGGCGAGGCGTCTCGAAACCACCGCACGAGCCGCTGGGCGAGGCGTCTCGAAACCACCGCACGGAGGCGCTCGGGTGGGGGTGGTTTCGAGACGGGCTCCGCTGGCGCTCCGCCCTCCTCAACCACCGTGGGAGTCCGGTGGTTGGAGCCGAGCCGCTGGGCGAGGCGTCTCGAAACCACCGCACGGAGGCGCCGGGTGGGGTGGTTTCGAGACGGGCTCCGCTAGCGCTCCGCCCTCCTCAACCACCGTGGGGAGCCGGTGGGCGAGGCGTCTCGAAACCGCCGCACGGAGGCGCTCGGGTGGGGGTGGTTTCGAGACGGGCTCCGCTGGCGCTCCGCCCTCCTCAACCACCGGAGTCGGTGGTTGAGGAGCCGAGCCGCTGGGCGAGGCGTCTCGAAACCGCCGCACGGAGGCGCTCGGGTGGGGGTGGTTTCGAGACGGGCTCCGCTGGCGCTCCGCCCTCCTCAACCACCGGGGGAGTCCGGTGGTTGAGGAGCCGAGCCGCTGGGCGAGGCGTCTCGAAACCTCCGCACGGACGCGCCGGGTGGGGGTGGTTTCGAGACGGGCTCCGCTGGCGCTCCGCCCTCCTCAACCCCCTGAGGAG
Source organism: uncultured Actinomycetota bacterium (assembly GCA_963834315.1). Lineage (GTDB taxonomy): Bacteria > Actinomycetota > Actinomycetes > Propionibacteriales > Nocardioidaceae > Nocardioides_B. The sequence goes on from CAWIAY010000010.1 coordinate 549,587, forward strand.
CATGGAATCGAACTGCGCGGAAAGTGTCGGTGGTCCCTGGTTGAGTGTCGTCATGGAGATGCTCCCGGACTCACCGACCAACCCCGCAGGCGTGCTCGCCGCGGCACGGGAGCAGGTCGCGTCCTTGGCGGAGACACTCTGGGCGGCGGCGCGTCCGGAGGATCTGCTCGCGGTGAATGTGGAGATCGAGCGGCTCCGTTCGGCGCTGGCCGCGGTGCAGTGCGAGGTGGCTGCGGAGGTCGAGGCCACCGAGGCAGCCAAGACCGCCGGCTGGGTCTCTCCCGGTGACTGGTTGACCCACACCGCGGGTGGCCGGCACGGGCACGGGTCCCGGTTGCTGCGCACCGCCCGCCCGTTGTGTGGTGAGCGGCGTACGACGCTGCTCGCCCTGCAGGCAGGCGAGGTGTCGCCCGAGCATGCCGAGGTCATCGTGGCAGCGATCGACCGGCTGCCCGGAAAGCCCGAGCTGCGGGACGAGGCCGAGCGGCTGCTGCTCGACCAGGCCGCCTCCCTCAATGCGAGTGAGCTGCGCAAGGCGGGCGACCACCTGCTCGAGGTGCTCGACCCCGACGGGGTCGGGCGTGCCGAGGAGGCCGCGTTGGACCGGCTGGAGAGGTCCGCGCACCTGGGCCGGTTCCTCACCATCGCCGAGGACGGCATCGGCGGCGTCCGGGTGCGAGGACGCGGCACGGTCGAGGACGCCGCGATCATCAAGACCGCCCTGCACGCACTCTCGACACCGCTACCCGGCACGGACCCGGACTGCGGCGAGACCGCACGAGACCTCCGCGATCACGGCGCGCGGACCTGGGACGCGCTGGTGGAGACCTGCCTCAAGGCCAGCGAGGCCGACGGGCTGTTGCCGGAGCAGCACGGCGCGAAACCCCGGGTCACCGTCACGGTCACGCTGCAGCAGCTTCGCGAGGGGTTGGGTGCCGCGACGTTGGACACCGGCGACCAGCTCTCCATCTCCACGGTCCGCCGGCTGGCGTGTGATGCCGACGTCATCCCCGCCGTGCTCGGCTCCCTGGGTGAGGTCCTCGACGTCGGCCGCACCCAGACGACTCGTCACCGCCGCGATCTGGAAAGCCCTCGTCCTGCGCGACCAGCACTGCCGCTTCCCCGGCTGCCGGCGACTGCCACTGGCCTGCGACGCCCACCACGTTCAACACTGGGCCGACGGCGGACCCACCAGCCTCGACAACCTCGTACTCCTCTGCCGCGCCCACCACACCCTCTTGCATGCGACCCCGTGGCAGGTCCGGCTCAACCCCCTCGACCGACGACCGGAGTTCCGGCCACCGGAGTGGTCTCGACAAGCTCGACCACTCGCAGGAGAAGCTCGACCTACCGACGTGTCGATCCGCGACGTACGCCGAGAGTGAGCGTGCTCCCGCGATGCGTCTTTGGGCTCAGTGGCGCCGGCGCTCGGCGATGCCTGCCGAGGCGGATCTCGCAGCCGCTTCGCCGGGTGCGTCGTCTCGGTGGTCGCTCTCGAGTCGCAGGACGCGTTGGATGGATGGCCATGCCAGTGCGCCCAACCGCCGGGGCGCCTCCTCGTCACCTCCGACCTGGTAGGGGCGACCTGGGGCGGCTGCTGTCTCGCCCGGCAACACGAGGGGGTGTCCCGCCTTCGGATCGTCGATGGCAACCGTCGCCAGGCCGGAGAGCGTGCGGCGAGCGGCGATGTTCTTGGCGGCCTGGGCGCTCGGCCATACCTTGTCGTCGCCGCCTGCCACGAGAAGCAGTTCTCCTCGGAACTTCTCGACGGGGATGGTCGCCGCCTCGACGGCCTCCCTGCCAGCCAGTTCCCGGCTGTGTTCATAGAGGTCAACGAATGCGGGCACGGCCGAGGGGGACCGCCACGCTCTGTCGAGCGGAACGAAGGGGACCGGCTGTCCTTCATGTGTCCACTTGCTGCGCGGAGGGTCGTCGTCGTGCTCGCGCTGCCCCTCCCAGGCGACGTCGGTGGGCGCCAGAGCGACGACCGCGTCGACACGGCTATCCAGGCTCGCCGTCAGCAGCGCAGCTTCGGCGCCGTACGACAGGCCCATCAGGACGACCCGTTCGCACTCTCCGGCAAGCAGGTCGATCGCCTCGGTGAACGTCTCCAAGGGAATCTCACACGGCACCGCAGGCTGAGCGGCGCCACCGAACCAGCGCAGGGCCAGCGCGGTCACGCCGTGCGACGCGAGCATGTCGGCACGTCCCACGTCCATCCGACCGCTGGAGCCAGCCAGGACGACCACCCCCGTGCCGTGGGCTTCCTCAGCCCGCGCCCAGTGGATGTTCGACTCTGCGATCGCCACGACGCCTCTCCTCCTCGCTCAGGGCTCGAGCTCCTGCACGACGGAGTCGACGACGGCCACCAGGTCGCCCCCGTGCTCGGCGAGGACGCGGCGCTGGCGTTGGTAGGACGCGCCCAGCTTGGGGATGTCGGTCACGGCGCGGAGCTCGTCCTCACACTCGAGCTCACGCGAGAGTGGTGACAACCGGTCGAGGAGGTCGTCCAGATCCTCGGTCACCAACCGTTCGTTGCCGGCGGCGTCGAGGATGATCTCCGCGTCGAGCCCGTAGCGCGCGGCACGCCACTTGTTCTCCTGCACGTGCCACGGCGGCATCGTCGGCACGTCCTCACCGGCCTCGAGCCGCCGTTCGAGGTCGACGACGAGACAGTGGGTGAGTGCGGTGAGGGCGCCCAGCTCGTGCAGGTTGGAGACGCCGTCGCAGATCCGGACCTCGACGGTCCCCAGGCCCGGGGCGGGGCGCACGTCCCAGCGGAGGTCGTTGAGGTGGTCGATCACACCGGTGCGGAACTGGTCGTCGACGAAGACCTCGTACTCCTCCCAGGTCCGGAACTGGAAGGGCAGGCCGGCGGTGGGCAGCTGCTGGAACATCATCGCCCGGTTGCTGGCATAGCCGGTGTCCGTGCCGCTCCAGATCGGCGACGAGGCGCTGAGTGCCTGGAGGTGCGGGTAGTGGTTGAGCAAGGACGAGACGATCGGCAGCACGTGCTCCCGGCGCTTCACCCCGACGTGGACGTGCAACCCCCAGATCAGCATCTGCCGCCCCCACCACTGGGTGCGCTCGATCAGCTCCTCATACCGATCGCCGGGCGTGAGCAGCTGCACCGACCACTCGGCGAAGGGATGGGTGCCGGCGGAGTAGAGGTCGACCCCGAGGGAGCGTGCCGCTCGGCGCACCAGGCGGGTCGTGGCGGCGAGGTCGTCGACTGCCTCGGGGACGCTGTCGCAGATGCCGGTGACCACCTCGACGGTGTTGCGGAGCAGCTCCTTGTGCAGCTTGGACTCGTCGATGACCGAGAATGCGCTGTCGTGCACCGTCTCGAAAAGCTCCGAGGCCGTGTTCGAGAGGTCGCGGGTGTCCCGGTCGACGAGTGCGAACTCCCACTCCACGCCCACGGTCGGGCGCGGCGAGCTGGTGAAGTCGAGGGCCACCCGGCCATCTCACCACCGTGAGGGCCGAGCGCGGTATCCACGTCCGCGCTGCGGCCCGACAGGGTCGAAGACGCGTACGCGACCGACCGAGCCTTGTAGAGCAGCGACTGCGGCTCTAGAGTGCTCCTGATGCCGCACATGAGAATCAGAGACGCCGCGACCTACCTGGGAGTCAGTGATGACACCGTGCGTCGGTGGGTCGACAACGGCGTCCTCGAGGCGTCGACGGACGCCGCCGGCCGCAAGGTCGTCGACGGATTCGAGGTCGCGCAGGGTGGCCAGGAGCCACGCCAATCCGCCCGCTCTCCCCGGCGGGATGGCGAGCTCGGCGCGCAACCGCTTCGTGGGGCTGGTCACCGACATCAAGACCGACACGGTGATGGCTCAGGTCGAGCTGCAGTGCGGACCCTTCCGGGTGGTCTCCCTGATGAGCAGCGAGGCGGTCGACGACCTCGGCATCGAGCTGGGCTCGGTGGCGGTCGCGGTGATCAAGTCGACCAACGTCATCGTCGACGCGGTGGAGGGAACCTCGTGAGGCGTCCCCCGCGCGCCGCCGTGGTGGCGGGGGCGCTGCTTGCGCTCGCCGGCTGTGGCGGCGGCGGGGCCGCGAGCAGTGACGCCGGAGCCGAGCCGGTGACCCTGACCGTGTACGCCGCCGCCTCGCTCACCTCGACGTTCGAGAAGATCGGCCAGGAGTTCGAGGACACCCACCCGGGTGTCGCGGTGGAGTTCAACTTCGCCGGCTCCTCCGACCTGGTAGCCCAGATCCAGCAGGGTGCTCCGGTCGACGTGCTCGCCACCGCGGACGAGACCAACATGGAGAAGCTCACCGCCGACGGCCTCCAGGGGTCCGACCCGGAGCCGTTCGCGACCAACACCCTCGAGATCGCCGTACCGCCGGACAACCCCGCCGGCGTGGAGGACCTCGGGGACCTGGCCGGTGACCTGAACCTCGTCATCTGCGCCCCGGTGGTCCCGTGCGGTGCGGCCGCGCGAACCGTGGCCGAGTCCGCGGGGGTCGCGCTCGACCCGGTCAGCGAGGAGCAGTCCGTGACCGACGTGCTCAACAAGGTCACCAGTGGTGAGGCCGACGCGGGGTTGGTCTACGTCACCGACGTGATCGTCGCGGGCGACGCCGTGCAGGGCATCGAGTTCGCGGAGTCCGCCGAGGTCGCCAACGTCTATCCGATCGCCACCGTCGCCGAGAGCGCCCATGCCGACCTTGCCCAGGAGTTCGTGGACCTGGTGCTCGGCCCCGACGGCCAGTCGGTCCTCGAGTCCGCCGGCTTCGGCCGACCCTGATCGGGCGGGTGAGCATGGCGCGGCAGGAACGCCAGGTCGGGGTGCCCGGCTGGCTGTATCTCCCGGCCGTGGTCGGCGTGCTCTTCGTGGTGCTGCCACTCGCGGCGATCGTGGCCAGGGTCGACTGGACCAACTTCTTCGGGCTGATCACCTCGGAGGGCTCGCTGGCCGCGCTGCGGCTGAGCCTGCGTACGTCGGCGACGAGCACCGTGCTCTGCATCCTCTTCGGCGTGCCGATGGCGGTGCTGCTCGCCCGCACAAGCTTCCGAGGTCAGGGACTGCTGCGGTCGTTGGTCCTGCTGCCGCTCGTGCTGCCCCCGGTCGTCGGCGGCATCGCCTTGCTCTACACGTTCGGTCGTCGCGGGCTGCTCGGTGAGTCCTTGGAGGTCCTCGGGGTGCAGGTCGCCTTCTCGACCACCGCGGTCGTGCTGGCCCAGACCTTCGTGGCCCTGCCGTTCCTCGTGGTCAGTCTCGAGGGTGCCCTGCGCACCGGGGGACAGCAGTACGAGGTGGTCGCAGCGACCTTGGGGGCGGCCCCGACCACGGTGTTCCGTCGGGTGACCCTGCCACTGGTGCTTCCCGGGTTGGTGTCGGGCGCTGTGCTGTCGTTCGCGAGGTCGCTGGGCGAGTTCGGCGCGACGATCACCTTCGCAGGCAGCCTGCAGGGCGTCACCCGGACGCTGCCGCTGGAGATCTACCTGCAGCGCGAGACGGACGCGGACGCCGCGGTGGCGCTGTCGCTCGTGCTCGTCGTCGTGGCGGTGGTCGTCATCGGCCTGGCGCGGGGACGGGCGGCATGAGCCTCATCATGTCGATGGCGGTGCCCGAGCGCGGCGTCGAGCTCGACCTGGAGGTCGCCGACGGAGAGGTGGTCGCACTCCTGGGGCCCAACGGCGCGGGCAAGTCGACCGTGCTCTCGGTGGCCGCGGGCCTGCTGCGGCCCGAGCGCGGCCGCGTCGAGCTGGGTGGACGAACCCTGACCGACGTCTCACCCGACCGGGTCCGGACCTGGGTCCCGCCCCACGCACGGCGGATCGCACTCCTTGCCCAGGAGCCGTTGCTGTTCCCGCATCTCTCCGTGCAGGACAACGTCGCCTTCGGGCCGCGCTCTGCCGGGACGGCCAGAGCCGCCGCGCGTGCGGCCGCGGGCAGCTTGCTGGCACAGGTGGGAGCCGAGGAGCTCGCCGACCGACGTCCCGCCGAGCTGTCGGGCGGTCAGGCCCAACGCGTCGCGATCGCCCGCGCTCTCGCAGCCCGGCCGGCCGTCCTGCTGCTCGACGAACCGATGGCAGCACTCGACGTCGCGGTGGCACCGGCACTTCGCCAGCTGCTCAAGCGGGTCCTTGCCGGCCAGTCAGCCGTCGTCGTCACGCACGACGTGCTGGATGCGCTGCTGCTCGCCGACCGCGTGGTCATCGTCGATGGGGGACGAGTGGTGGAGGAGGGCCCGAGTCGGCACGTGCTCGCTCAACCGCGCAGCTCGTTCGGCGCTCGCATCGCCGGACTCAACATGGTCAGCGGCCCCTGGCGCGGGGGAGCGGTGCACTCAGACGCGGGGTTGCGGGTCGAGGGTCTGTCGGTGGGCACAGCCCCCGTCTCCGGGGGTCAGGCCGCAGCAGTGTTCCGCCCCAATGCCGTCTCGGTGTTCCGGGAGCGACCCGGCTCGGGGAGCCCCCGCAACGCGCTGGCCGTCCGGATCGCCCATCTCGAACCGCGCGAAGGCCTGATCAGGGTGCACGGGCTCGACCTGATGGCCGACGTGACGCCGCACGCCGTGGCCGACCTGGACCTCGCCGTCGGTGACGAGGTCCTGTTCGTGGTCAAGGCGACCGATGTGTCGGTCTACGCGACCTGAGCCCGCGGCGTTTGAGCCGATCGAGCCGGGCGGGGGATGATCGACCCATGACGCACGCTCACGACCACGGTGCCGGGTCGGCCGACCACCGTGGTCGGCTGGCCACGGTGCTCGCGATCACGGTCACCGTGCTCGTCGTCGAGGTGGTGGGCGCCGCGGTGACGGGGAGCCTTGCGCTGCTGGCCGATGCCGCCCACATGCTCACCGACGTGATCGGGCTGTCCTTGGCCGTCGTCGCGTCCGTGCTCGTACGTCGTCCCGAGACCGATCGGCGCACGTGGGGCTTCCGGCGCGTCGAGGTGCTGAGCGCCGCTGCCCAGGCGGCCGTGCTGCTCGCTGTGGGGGTCTACGTGCTCATCGAGGCGGTACGACGACTCGTCGATCCACCCGAGATGACCTCGGGACTGCTCCTGGCCTTCGGTGTCATCGGGCTCGCGGGCAACCTGGCGGGCCTCGCGATCCTGGCCCGGCAACGGCAGGACAACCTCAATCTCCGGGCGGCCTTCCTCGAGGTGCTCAACGACGCCCTCGGCTCCGTGGCGGTCATCGTGGCGGCAGTCGTGATCGCGACCACCGGCTGGCAACGAGCAGATGCGGTCGCCTCCCTCGTCATCGGCGCGCTGATCATCCCGCGCACCATCGTGCTGCTCAGGGTCACCACCGACGTGCTGCTCGAGTCGACTCCCGCCGGACTCGAGCTGGCTGACGTGCGCGCCCGTCTGCTGGCGCACCCGCACGTGCACGACGTGCACGACCTGCACGCCACCCAGGTGGCGACCGGCCTGCCGGTGCTGACCGCACATCTGGTGGTCGACGACTCCTGCTTCTTCGACGGCCACCTCGGCCCGATGCTGGACGAGCTCCAGGCCTGCCTCGATGACGACTTCGACGTCGAGCACTCGACCCTCCAGTTCGAGGCCGCCTCGCACGGCGAGCACGAGCACCCCACGCACCGCTGACGGGTCGAGACCGAGACGGCACCCGGCCCGGCTCAGGGAAAGCGGACGGCGAGAACTGCGACGTCGTCCTCGGAACGATCCCCGGTGAGGGAATCGATCACGGCGTCGACCAGTGTGTCGAGGTCCTGGTCCTGCGCGCTCGACGTCGCCCGGGAGGCGGCGCTGGCCAGGCGGTCGATCCCGATCTGGTAGTGCTCACCGCGCCGCTCCACCAACCCGTCGGTGTACAGCAGGAGGGTGGAGCCCGCAGGCACGTCGGCGACACGATCTCGTCGGTCCCGGGTCGGGTCGACGCCGATCATGCAGTCGTTGACCAGGTCGTCGTCGAGCACGTTCGTGGTCCCGTCACGGTGCACCAGCAGTGGAGGCGGGTGCCCCGCACTGGCCCAGGTGATCCGATGGTCGCCGGGCTGCCCGGCTCCCTGCCCGGCTCCCCGTGGGTCGACCCGGGCCAGCACGAGCGTGCCGAGCCCGTCCAGCCCGAGTGCCTCGTTGGCAACGTCGAGCCGGGTCGTCACCTGCGCCGGTGACGCCTCGGGGTGGGTCCAGGCAAGGGCTGTCAGCGTGCTGCGCAACCGGCCCATCACGGCGGCGGCAGCCATGTCGTGGCCGACCACGTCGCCCACGACCAGGGCCGTCGAGCCGTCGGGGAGGAGGAAGGCGTCGTACCAGTCGCCGCCCACCTTCTCGCGCACCGACGCGGGGCGGTAGCGCGCGACGACCTCGAGCTCCGGGGCGTGGGATGGACAGGTGAGCAGCGCGTCCTGCAGCACCAGGGCGACCTCGACGCGCTCCTGGTGGAGCAGCGCCCGTTGGACTGCCTGGGCGGTGTAGAGGGCGAGCGCCGTCATCGTGGCGCGGTCCTCGTGACTGAAGTCGCGCTCGGTGTCCCAGAGGAGCACGAGAGTGCCGAGGTCGTGGTCGGTGACGCGGAGGGGCAGGAAGGCGCGTGCTTCGCCGATCCGGTCGTCGCCGCCCTGGTCCGGGAAGTGCGCGTTCCGCTGGGCGCACGACTCGAAGAACAGCGGCTCGCCGGTGAGCAGCGCTCGGCCGAGGGGGTTGCCGTCGTCGAGCGGTACCGCGGAACGCGTGGTGGCGGGGTCCCAGTCGGTGTCGTCGTTGGCCAAGAACGTGAGCGCGCTCGAGCCGGTGCGCGCGCCGGCCTGGTGCCGCGACGCGAGCCCGGGGGCGATCTCGGGCAGGTGTCTCAGCCAGATGCCTGCACGCAGGCAGCCCAGGGCGTCCTTGGCCACGCGGTCGATGGCGACGGAGACGCCCCGGGGTGTGCGGGTAGCCGCGAGAGCCTCGCTGAGCGCAAGAAGCGCCATGCTGCGGTGCGCCGCGCGTGCGGCCGCGGCCGCTTGATCGGTGGCTCGGAGCCGAAGCGTCCGCTGCGCGAGCTCGGCCGAGCAGGCCGCGGCCAGGTCGGCGAGGGCGTCGAGCTCGCTCTTGGTCCAGCTGTGAGGCTCGTTGTCGATGGCGCACAGGGAGCCGATGGTGCGCCCGTCCACATCGACCAGTGGCCAGCCGGCGTAGGCGATGACCCCGAGGTCGGGGATGGCCAGGTTGTCGTGCAGGCGTGCGTCCACCCGCGCGTCCGTGATGACCAGCGGACGGTCGTCCTCGACGACGTACTGGCAGAACGAGTGGGACAGCGGCGTCTCGCGAGACGCCTGATAGGCCTCGGGCAGGCCCACGGCGCCAGGGAAGACCTGGCGGTGCTCTTCGACCAGGGTCACCAGGGCCACCGGTACGCCGAGGGAGCGGCGGACCATCCGGGCGTACCGGTCGAAGGACGGGTCGGCCAAGTCCTGGTCTGACACCTGATCCGTCCTCCGCTGCGATGAACTTCGAGCGGAATTCTGTCACGCCGCCTGGTGTGCTCGGCAGCTCGTGCCGGATCGGGCTTGCCAAAATGCGTTAGTCAGCACTAACGTATTCGGAGTGGTCGATGCCTTCTCAGCAGCAGCGGAGCCGACTCGTCGGCGGATCCTGCAGCTGCTGGCGTCTCGTCCACGGACCGTCTCCGAGATCGCCGCCGAGTTCACCGCCACCCGTTCGGCGATCTCCCAGCACCTCCTGGTGCTGGCCGAGGCAGGGCTCGTGGACGCACGAAAGGCCGGCCGCCACCGCATCTACAGCGCGCAACCCTCGGGGCTGCGCAAGCTCCAGGCCGAGATCGACCGGTTCTGGACCAACGAACTCGACCTGCTCGTCGCCGACGCGCATCACCTGAGGAGTCAGAAGCCATGAGCTACACCAAGTCCGCCATGCTGCCCGTGCCACCCGACGAGGCCTTCGCCCTGATCACCGAGCCCGAGCGGCTGCGCCGGTGGCAGACCGTGTCCGCCGTCGTCGACCTCCGCGCCGGGGGCGACTACCGCTGGACGGTCACGCCCGGGCACGTGGCCGCGGGCACCTATCGCGAGATCGAGCCCGGGCGCCGGATCGTGTTCGGGTGGGGCTGGGAGGGCAACGACGACCTCAAGCCCGACGCCTCGACCGTGACGATCACGGTCGAGCCGGGTGAGGGTGGCTCGCTGGTCACCCTCGTCCACGAGGGCCTCACCGAGGAGCAGGCCGCGAGCCACGCCGAGGGCTGGGACCACTACTTCGAGCGTCTCGAGAGGGTCGCCGCCACCGGTGACGCGGGACCCGACGAGTGGGCGTTCGTGCCCGCTGAGCTGACCCCCGTCATCGCTGCCGAGGCCGCCCTGGCGGTCATCCAGCCGATGTTGCGCAACCTGACTCCGGAGGACCAGCCCAAGCCGACCCCCTGCACCGACTTCACCTGCCACCAGCTCGCCGAGCACCTGCTCGGATCCGTGGCACAGCTCGGAGCGATGGCCGGCGGGGCCGTGGTCAACCCGCAGGAGGGCTCGTTGGAGAACCGGCTCTCCGTGATGGCGGCGCAGGCGATCGAGGCGTGGCGCTCGGTCGACCTCGACGGCACCGTCCCCGGGCCGGGCGGCGCGGAGATGCCCGCCGCGTTCGCGGCCAGCATCTTGCCGATCGAGCTGCTGCTGCACGGTTGGGACCTCGCGGAGGGCAGCGGCCAGCGCCTCCATGCCTCCGACGAGCTCGTCGGCTACGTCCGCGGCCTGGCCGACGCAGTCGTCCCCGGTGGCCGCTCCGCCGGATCCTTCGCCGACGAGGTCCACGCGGCCGCCGGGCTGCCCGCCCTCGACCGTCTCGCCGCCTTCGCCGGTCGTACTCCCTCCGCGGCCTGACCCGCGGACCCCACACCCCGCCGGGGTCAACCCGTTTCCTCGGCACCATCACGAAGAGCAGGAGCAACTGCCATGAACAAGTACGTGTTCATCTACCACGCCCCGATGACCCCGGCCGACGCCGCGCCCCCCACGCCTGAGCAGATGGAGGCCGTGATGGGCGAGTGGACCGCCTGGGCGGGCAAGGTCGGCGACGGCCTGGTCGACTTCGGCACCCCGCTCGGCGGCGGTGTCCGGGTGACGACCGGCGGCACCGAGCCGAGCACGCGCGAGGTCGCCGGCTACTCGATCCTTCAGGCGGAGAGCATGGACGAGGTCCTCGCCCTGGCGAAGGACCACCCGCACCTGAACATGCCCGGTGGCTGCGAGATCGAGGTGCACGAGGTGCAGCCCATCCCTGGCATGTGAGCGCAGGCTGCCAGACTCGGGCGCATGACGTCTGCACCCGTGGAGATCGCCATCGTCGGCGGCTCGGGCTTCTACACCTTCCTCGACGACGTCGAGGAGGTCACGGTGAGCACGCCGTACGGCGACCCGTCGGCCGCCGTCGCGGTCGGCGAGGTCGCCGGGCGGCGGGTCGCGTTCCTGCCCCGTCACGGAGCCGGCCACGCGTTCCCGCCGCATCGGATCAACTACCGGGCCAACCTGTGGGCGCTCGCGTCGTTGGGCGTGCGCCAGGTGCTCGCGCCCTGCGCCGTCGGCGGGCTCCGACCCGAGGTCGCCCCCGGTGACCTCGTGGTGCCCGACCAGCTGGTCGACCGGACCACGGGTCGGGTGCAGTCCTTCGTCGAGGAGGGAGCCGCCCACGTGCCCTTCGCGGATCCCTACTGCCCGACGTTGTCCCGGGCGCTGGCAGGGCAGGACGGCGTCTCGCTGGGCGGCACGATGGTGGTGGTGGAGGGGCCACGCTTCTCCACGCGTGCCGAGTCCCAGCACTTCGCCGCCCAGGGGTGGAGCCTGATCAACATGACCGGCCACCCCGAGGCGGTCCTCGCGCGGGAGCTGACCCTCTGCTACGCCCCGATCGCGCTGGTGACCGACATGGACGCCGGCGTCGAGGCAGGCTCCGGGGTGGGCCAGGCGGAGGTCTTCGCGATGTTCGCGCGCAACATCGACCGGCTCAAGACACTTCTGGCCGACACGGTCTCGTCGCTGCCCACGGACCGGTGTGACTGCGGATCCTGGGCCGACGGCATCGAGCTGTCCTACAAGATCCCCGGACGCTGATGAGGATCCTGCTCACCGGCGCTGCCGGCTTCATCGGCACCGCGATCCGCACCGACCTCGCGGCTGCCGGACACGACGTCGTCCTGGTCGACGCCCTCATCCCCCAGGCACACCCCGTCGACGCCACGGCACCGGACGACGTGCGGCTCCTCGACGTCCGTGAGGCTGCCGACGACGCAGCCTGGGCGGAGCTGCTGCGCGGGGTCGACGTCGTCTGTCACCAGGCGGCGATGGTCGGTGCCGGCGTGACGGCGGCGGACCTGCCGCTCTACGCCGGGCACAACGACCTCGGCACTGCCGCCCTGCTCGCGGGGATGGCGGCGTCCGGCGTACGCCGTCTCGTGCTCGCCTCGTCGATGGTCGTCTACGGCGAGGGTCGCTATCTGTGCGCCGATCACGGACCGCAGCTTCCGGCGGTGCGTCCGCGCCTCGCTCTCGAGGCAGGCCGCTTCGAGTGCCCCTGCCCGGTCTGCGGCCGCGACCTGGCCTGGGCCCTGGTCCCCGAGGACGCACCGCTCGACCCGCGCAGCAGCTATGCGGCCAGCAAGGTCGCCCAGGAGCACTACGCCAGGGCCTGGGCCCGTCAGGCCGACTCCGCGGCGATCGCGCTGCGCTACCACAACGTCTACGGACCGCACATGCCTCGCGACACCCCCTACTCCGGGGTGGCGGCGATCTTCCGGTCGCAGGTCGAGGCGGGGACCGCTCCGCAGGTCTTCGAGGACGGCGGCCAGCTGCGTGACTTCGTCCACGTCGCGGACGTCGCCCGCGCCAACAGGCTGGCGGTCGAGGCGGTTGCCGACGACCCGGCGGGATCGGTGCGGAGCTACAACGTCTGCTCCGGCACGCCTGTGACGATCGCCGAGGTGGCCGCACTCGTGGCGAAGGGCACCGGGTCGGACCTCCGCCCCGAGGTGACCGGCGGCTACCGCGACGGCGACGTACGCCATGTGGTCGCCTCGCCCCGGCGAGCCGTTGCCGAGCTCGGCTTCACCGCGTCAGTCTCCCCGGCCACGGGATTGACGGAGTTCGCCACCGCACCGCTGCGCGCGGCGGGCGCCTCCGGCTGAGCCTCACCAACCGGTGAAGAGCAGGTGCTGGACGGCCAGGGCGAAGACCGCCTGCAGGACGATCCCCCACGTGCGCCACCGCTCGGGCAGCAGGGCGCACGAGAGCAGCAGCCACGGCACGAACGGCAACCAGATGCGCTCGACCTCGGCCTTGCTCATCTGGGAGGCGTCGGCGAGCAGCACGCTGGCCGCGGCCGCCGCGGCCAGCGCCGCGACCGCCCGCCGTCCCGGTTCGAGGCGGCTCCCGCGGACGTGGGTGACCAGCGCCCCGAGCCCGGCGCCGAGCAGCGGACCGGTGGCGAAGAGGAGAGCGGCCGGTCCGCCCCACAGCCAGTACGCCGCGGGCCGGCGCCCGCCGACGCCCTCCCAGTAGCGGTCGCGGATCGCGGGCAGCGCCTCGAGGTAGGAGAAGCCGAACGCGTGGAAGACCACCACGACCGCGAGGGCGGCCACCACCGCGAGCGGGAGCGGCCGCCACGACCTCGCCAGCCACAGCACGGTCAGGGCCAGCACCCCCAGCAGCGGCAGGCCGTAGGAGAGCATCACGCAGTAGCCCAGCAGCGCGCCCGCCAGCACGGACAGCACGATGCTGCGACGGGTCGCGGCGAAGGTCAGCGCGGCCAGCCCCCACGCGGCCACCGCTGCGAACATCGCGTCGCCCGAGACCGCCTGCCAGATCGCCGCGGGACCCAGGACCAGGAACGGTGCGGCACGACGGGCAAGGCTCTCGGTGCCGAGCTCGCGCACCGTCACCAAGACGGCGACGGCGGTGGTCGCGGCGAGGGTCGTGACCACGAGACCGGCCGCCAGCCCTGACCCGAGCCCGATGCGGACGAGCGCGACGAAGAAGACCAGCGCGCCCGGGGGGTGACCGGCGATGTGGACCGGCCAGTTGTCCGGCTCGGCGTCGTAGCGGATCCGGGAGACGTACTCCGCGAGCGTCGCCGGAAGATCGGTCGTGGCGCGAGCGGTCTGCAGGTACTCGTAGTCGGTGTCGAGGATCTCCCCGATGCCGTCGAGCCCGTCGACCAGCGCCAGCGCGACCATCCAGGCCAGGCCCGCGACGAAGGTCGCGGCCAGCAGCCGGCGCCACGTCAGCCGTCCGGCCGCACCGGCGGAGCCGCGCACCAGCAGGACCGCGAGAAGGATCGCCGGCAGGGTGCCCCACCCGACCCGGGGCGACCAGTCCGCGTGCAGCGGCGGGAAGTCGTTGACCCGGACGTTCCACCCCGAGACTGCCGGCACCACCATCGCGGCGACCATGAGCACGACCGCGACGAGCAGACCCCGCAGGGCGCCGGCCCGGGCGCGGGCGTCGGCAGGCGATCCGCTGGCCGACGTCATGGACCCACCCTAGGGAGCGGACTCGGGCCGACCGGGCAACGGCGACAGGCGTGAGCCTTCCGTAAGACTTGGACCGCACCGACGCGGTGCCCGGTGGATAGCGTGCAGACCATGGCCAGCTGCGACCTCGTGCTCCCCTGCAGGGACGAGGGCCCCGCGTTGCGCGACCTGCTGCCGCGCATCCCCGGCGACTTCCACGTGATCGTGGTCGACAACGGGTCGCGCGACGACACCGCAGCGGTGGCCGCGTCGTACGGCGCTCGCGTGGTGCACGAGGACACCCCCGGCTACGGCGCCGCCGTGCACGCAGGCGTGGCTGCGGCAGACCAGGAGTTCCTGGCCGTGATGGATGGTGACGGCTCGTTCGACCCGGACGACCTGCTGGTGCTGCTCGCGGACGTGCGAGCAGGTCGCGCCACCATGGCGACCGGCCGCCGCCGCCCGGTGCGGCGAGGCGTGTGGCCCTGGCACGCCCGGGCCGGGAACCTCCTGGTGCTGTGGTGGCTGCGGCGACGGCTCGGCGCCGAGGTGCACGACATCGCCCCGATGCGGGTGTGCCGCACCGCCGACCTCGTCGCCCTGGACCTGCAGGACCGCCGCTTCGGCTACCCGGTGGAGCTGCTCCAGGCGGCCGTGAGCGCCGGCTGGACCATCACCGAGCACGACGTCGCCTATCACCCGCGCGCCCCCGGCACCCGCTCCAAGGTGTCGGGCTCGGTCCGCGGCACGGTGCGCGCCGCCCGTGACTTCGCGCGGGTGCTCTCGTGAGCGAGGCCGTCGCCCTGGTCATGGCGAAGGCTCCCGTGCCCGGTCAGGTCAAGACGAGGCTCGGTGCCCGGGTCGGCGCGGAGGCGGCTGCCTCTCTGGCCGCGGCCGCGCTGATGGACAGCATCGACGCCTGTGAGCTGGCCTTCGGGCCCGACCGCTGCTACCTCGCCGTCGACGGGGATCTCGCAGCGGCCACCGACGCACGCGCGCTGACTCGTCGGCTGCGGGCCTGGACGACCCTGTCGCAGCGGGGTGGCGACTTCGGTCGCCGGCTCGCGCACGCCCACCTCGATGTCGCCGCCCTCGGGCGCACGGCCGTCGTCCAGATCGGGATGGACACTCCGCAGGCCACCGCACAGGATCTCCGCGACGTCGCGGACGCGCTGCCTGCCTGCGACGCGGTGCTCGGCCCCGCGGAGGACGGTGGCTGGTGGGTGCTCGGCCTCAATGACCCACGCCTCGCCCGTCGGCTGGCCGGGGTCGCGATGTCCACCGCTCGCACCGGCGCCGACACCCACGCAGCGCTGGTCGGGGCCGGCGCCCGCGTCGCGACGGCGGCGACCTTGCGCGACGTCGACGAGGTCGAGGACGCCGACCACGTCGCGGCGCTGGCACCGGACCTGCGCTTCTCGCGGCTGTGGGCGACGCAGGTGGCGTCGCGGTGCTCGGAGACCTCGGCCCGGTCGCCCGGGGAGCGGTCATGACGACGGAGATCGCGTTCGAGCACGTCTACACCCGTGGCGCTCCGGGGGGAGCCGTGCCTGGTCCACGGCGCCGACGTCCTCCCCGTCGACATGCCCGTCGCGACCTGGAGGGCAGGCGCCGGCCTCTCCGACCGGATGCTGCTCGCCCACTGCCGCGGCCAGACCCTCGACATCGGCTGCGGCCCGGGGCGGATGGCTCAGGAGCTCGCCCTGCGCGGTTTCGGCGTGCTGGGCATCGACGTGATCCCCGAGGCGGTCCACCAGACCCGTGCACGAGGTGCGAGTGCGCTGCGACGCGACGTCTTCGACCCGCTGCCGGGGGAGGGCCGGTGGGAGACGGCGCTGCTGGCCGACGGCAACATCGGCATCGGCGGCGACCCTCGTCGGCTGCTGCGACGGGTGGGGGAGCTGCTGGCGCCCGGAGGTCGCGTCGTGGCGGACGTGGGTGCGCCCGGGGTGGGGCTGCGCACCCGCGAGCTGACGCTGGAGTGCGCCGGCAACCGCAGCGGACCGTTCCCGTGGGCGCTGGTCGGGGTCGAGCGCCTCGCGGAGCTGGCAGCCGACTCCGGGTTCACGGTGGCGCTCGTCGACAGCATCGACGGCCGTTGGTTCACGGTCCTCGAGAGCCGGCGCTGAGATGCGGCTCGCCGTACCCCAGGAGTCGGATCTCAGGTCTCCGCTGCGCGACCCGCGGGTGGCCGCGCGGGTGGGGATGTGGCTCGGGATCTGCTTCGGCCTGGCTTTCCTGACCGGGCTCTACAGCCACTGGTTGCAGAGCCCGCCCGGCTGGTTCTCCCCGGTCACGAGACCGGTGTGGTTCTACCAGGCCAGCCAGGGCCTGCACTACCTCGCCGGCACGGCCTGCGCCCCGCTGCTGCTGGTGAAGCTGTACGCCGTCTATCCCAAGCTGTTCACCAGGCCGCCGTGGCGGGATCGCGGGGAGCTGATCCGGCACGGTCTCGAGCGTGCCTCGATCGGGACGTTGGTGGCGGCGGCGGTCTTCCAGGTGGTGAGCGGTATCGCCAACTCTGCGCAGTGGTATCCCTGGGCGTTCTCGTTCCGGTCGACCCACTACGCCGTCGCCTGGGTCGCCATCGGCTCGCTGGTCATCCACATCGCGGTGAAGCTCCCGGTGATTCGTCGGGCGTGGGTGAGGAGCTGGACCCGCCGAGGGACGAGGACGGCGGGCTCAGCCGGCGCGGGCTGCTCCGCACGACGTACGTCGCGACCGGCCTCCTCGTGCTCTCCGTCGCCGGCGGCGCCGTCCCGTGGCTGCGCCGGGTGTCGGTCTTCGAGAGCCACTACGTCCCCGGCGGGGGGATCCCGATCAACAAGACCGCCCGCCGCGCCGGGGTCACGGTGCCCGCGACCGACCCGGGGTGGGCGCTCGTGGTCGCGCACGCCGGGCGGGAGCGGAGCCTCGACCTGGCCGCGCTGAGCGACCTCCCCACCCGGGTCGAGCGGCTGCCGATCGCCTGCGTGGAGGGCTGGAGCGCCTCCGGCGACTGGGCCGGGGTCCGGCTCCGCGACCTGCTCGACCTCGTGGACGCACCGGCCGACTCCGCGGTGCGGGTGGTCTCGTTGCAGACGGAGGGGCCGTTCCGTTCCTCGGTCCTCGACGGCCGGGTCGCCGACGACCCGCTGACGCTGGTGGCGCTCGGACTCGACGGGGAGCCGCTCAGCCTCGACCACGGCTTCCCTTGCCGCCTGATCGCCCCGGGACGACCGGGCGTGCTGCAGACCAAGTGGCTCGATCGCATCGAGGTGGTCTGATGCGCACCCGGATCGCGCTCGGAGCCGTCGGCGTGCTGATGGTGGCCTGGGGAGTCCGCCTCGTGCTCGGGCTCGACCTGTCCGATCTCCTGTCGGCGGGGCTGTGGCTCGCCGGCGGCGTCCTCGTGCACGACGCGGTGATCGCACCGGTCGTCGTGGTGCTGGGAATCGGTGTGGCGCGATTCCTGCCCGCGTGGGCGCGCGGCCCCGTCGCCGCAGCGGGAGTCGTCGTCGCGACGATCACCTTGGCGCTCGTGCCGACGCTGGGTCGCTTCGGTGCGAGGAGCGACGATCCCTTCCTGCTCAACCGGGCCTACGGCGCGTGGTGGCTGTTGCTCACTCTCGTCGCTGTGGCCGTCGCCGTCGGATTCGCCCTGCGCGGGCGTCGAGCCCTGAGCCGTGCCGGTGCCCGCACGGCCGCTCCCTAGGATCGAGTGGTGGCCCACGTCCTCGTCGTCGACGACGACCACACCGTGCGCGAGGTGGTCGTCTCCTACCTGCGCGCCGGCGGCCACCGGGTGTCCGAGGCGGGTGACGGGGAGTCCGCGTTGCAGCAGATGACGAAGGATGCGGCCGACCTGGTCGTCCTCGACCTGATGTTGCCGGGAATCGACGGGCTCGAGGTGTGCCGTCGGCTGCGCGAGCGCTCCGACGTACCCGTGATCATGCTGACGGCGCTCGGCAACGAGACCGACCGCGTGGTGGGACTCGAGCGCGGTGCCGACGACTACGTCACCAAGCCGTTCAGCCCGCGAGAGCTGGTGCTCCGGGTCGACTCGGTGCTGCGGCGGGCGGACCGGCGTGAGGCCCCGGCCGCGGGTCCGGTCCACGACGGTGACCTGACCGTGGACGCCTCGTCCCGGGTGGCGACCCTGGCCGGACGTGAGCTGCACCTGACCGTGCGCGAGTTCGACCTGTTGTCGTTCCTGGTGTCGGCCCCCGGCGTCGTGCACAGTCGCGAGGACCTGCTTGCGCGGGTGTGGGGGTGGACCTTCGGCGACCAGTCGACGGTGACCGTGCACGTGCGCCGGCTGCGGGAGAAGGTCGAGGCAGACCCCACCGCGCCGAGCCGCCTGGTCACCGTGTGGGGCGTCGGCTACCGGTGGGAGGCCCAGGGATGAGCTCGGACACCGCGGCGATCATCCTGATCGCGGTCGGCTGGTCGGCGACGGCCGGGGGCATCGGGCTCTTCGTGGGCTGGCTGATGCGGCACCGGTCCGTGCGCTGGCTGCCGCCGTTGGTGGCCCTGGTGGCGGTGGCAGCGGTGATCGCCGGCGTGGTGGGCACCGCGCGTGCGATGTTCTTGTCCAGCCACGACTTCACGGTCGTGCTGTGGGTCTCGGCGGTCGCGGGTGCGGTCGCGGTCGTGTTCGCGATGGCACTGGGCAACGGGCTGGTGCGCTCCTCCCGGCGGCTGCGCGAGGACGCTCGCCGCTTCGGTGAGGTCGGCCAGTTCGAGGCCGAGGTGCACGGACCTGCCGAGTTCCAGGCACTCTCGAACGAGCTCTCCCGCACCAGTGACCGGCTGCGGGAGTCGCGCGAGATCGCGGCGCGCCTGGAGGCGTCCCGCCGTGACCTGGTCTCCTGGGTCTCCCACGACCTGCGCACGCCCCTGGCCGGGCTGCGCGCGATGACAGAGGCGCTCGAGGACGGACTCGGCGACCCGGAGCGCTACCACCAGCGGATGCGCGGTGAGGTCGACCGGATGGTGCGAATGGTCGACGACCTCTTCGAGCTCTCCCGGATCCATGCCGGCGTGCTGCGGATCGCGCCGGAGGCGGTGTCCGTGGGTGACGTCGTGAGCGAGGCGATCGCCGGCGCCGAGATGATGGCGCGCGCCGGCGACGTGCACCTGGGGGGATCGGTCGAGCGGGGGCTCGTGGTCGCCGCCGACCCGTCCGGCCTGACCCGGGTGGTGCGCAACCTGGTCACCAATGCGATCCGGCACACCCCTCCGGGCGGCACGGTCGAGATCCACGGCGGGGCGGTGTCCGGAGGCGTCGAGCTCGCGGTCACCGACGGGTGCGGGGGGATCGACCCGGACCACCTCGAACAGGTCTGGGAGGTGGCCTGGCGTGGAGAGCCGGCCAGGACGCCGGCGCCGGCCGGGACCACCCCGGGGCGGGGCGGGGGTCAGGACGACGCAGCCACGCCCGGTGCCGGGCTGGGCCTGGCGATCGTCAAGGGGATCGTCGAGGCCCACGACGGGCGGGTCAGCGTCGACAACACCGAGCAGGGCTGTCGCTTCGCCGTGGTGCTCCCGGGCTAGGCGCGCATCCCGGCAGCGAGCTCCGCCAGGTCGGCCACCTCGACGTCGGCGCGGCGGAAGTAGTCGGGGTAGCCACCCCCGCTCCGGTTGATCCACGCGGTGCGGAGCCCCGCGCGCGCGGCGCCGTCGATGTCCCACGGGTGCACCGCGACGAGCACGGTCTCGTCCTTGGTCACGCCGAGGGTGTCGACGGCGTACTCATAGGACGAGGCCGCCGGCTTCCACGCCGGAGCGTCCTGGACCGACAGCAGCTGGGCGAACTCGTCGGCCACTCCTGCCCGCTCCAGCAGGGCAGCGGCGACCGATGCAGCACCGTTGCTCAGGGTCACCAGGCGAAGCCCGGCGGCGTTGAGGGTGCGGATCCCCTCGGCCACGTCGGGATGGACGCCGAGACCGGTGAACTCACCCATCACCGCCTCGATGCCCTCGGCGACCTCGTCGTCGCTGCGCCCCGGCGCGAGCAGGACACGGAGCGACCCCGTGGCCAGCTCCGCGAACGCTGGGTTCTCGCCGATGGCGGTGAGGGCGAACCCGTCGCGCAGCAGACCGGCGAACCAGGTGGCCGCCTGGGCGCGTCCCAGCCCGAGCTGCTCGAAGCGCTCCCCGATCGGCGACATGTCCGAGAGCGTCTCGTTGACGTCGAAGAGCACGGTGGTGATCCCGCTCAGGGCTGATGAGGGTGTCTGTTCGGTCTGCTCGCTCATCGGGTCAGCCTCGCACGCAGGCCCTTCGAGACCAAGGTGTCCGGGCAGGCGGAGTCAGCACGATCCTGCTGACTCTCCACGCGCCGTCGCAGACCGGACCTTCGCGACCCGCCGGGTCTCGAGGATCCAGAACACGCAGAAGAGCACGATCTCCCACCACTCCAAGAAGATGACCGTGTGGTCGGGGGCCACGAACGCATGGACGAGGACCGCAACCAGCGGGCCCACCAGCATCAGGCCGAAGATCGTCTTGTAGCCGGCAGCGACCTCCAGGTCGGTCGCGTGCACCTCGTGCCCCGTCACGACCGTGGGCCAGGCGTGACTCCACACGGCGACCGCGAGCGCCGCGATCAGGAGGATGGCAGCCAGGTCATGGACCCGCAGGCGCACCGGTCCGAGGGCGAGCCCGCCCATGGTCACGTCGTCGGGGTCGGGCACCCACAGCTGAGCCATGGCAACCACCAGGAAGGCCAGCAGCACCAGGCTCGTGACGACCACGAAGAGCAGGTTCCACGTCCCGGTGGTCCAGAGCCTGGTCAGTGGCTCGGTCCTCCTGAGCTCGATCCACAGCAGGAGCGCGCAGAGCACAAGCACCGTGGTGAGCGCCGTACGCAGGAACCAGACGTAGTCGGCCGGGGTCACGCCGTCCGGCGTCGGGTTCGCCCTCAGCGCGCTCAGGGTCTCGTTCAGGTTCGTCGGGACGAGCGCGACGAACACCGCATAGAAGCCTGCGCCGTTCAAGGTGTAGTCCTCCAGCAAGGAGGCGCCCTGGTAGGCGATCATGCACGCGGCCGTCGCGATCATCACTCCGACGAAGACGTCGCGGACGGGTCCTCCGTAGTAGTCACTGATCGACGGCTCCAGCTCCATCTGCTGGATCGCGGTGACCACGGTGACCACGAACAGCACCGCCGGCAGCAGAACCATCAGCCAGCGCAGGTGCCGGTAGGTGACGCGGGCGACGTCAGCCTGCTCGTGGGGCACCGAAGCAGGTGAGTGCGTTCTCGACGATGAGACATCCACCTGACCAGAGTGCCCGAACGACGACGCCGCGGAGGGGACCTTTGGCACTGCCCCCGCGAGTCGCCGGGTGGTCAGCGGGCGACGTACCCGCCGTCGGCGTACACCTCTGAACCGGTCATGAACGACGCGTCGTCGCTAGCCAGGAAGGCCACCACCGCGGCGATCTCGTCCGGCCTGCCCAGCCGGCCCATCGGGGTGGCGGTGACCATCGCGCCTTCGAAGTCCGTCCCCTTGGCCTGCTCGAGCATCGGTGTGTCGATGAAGCCCGGGTGCACCGAGTTGACCCGGATGCCGTCGCCGGCCCAGTGCAACGCGGCGTTCTTCGTGATCAGCCGCACCGCTCCCTTGGCGGCGTGGTAGGCCGGTGACGTGCCGAAGCCGCCGGTGGCCCCGAAGATCGAGCTGGTGTTGATCACCGACGCGTGCCTCGACTCCTTGAGGGCCTGCGCCGCAGCCTTCATCCCCAGGAATACGCTGTCCTGGGTGACCGCGATCGTGTGCCGGTAGTCCTCGAGGGAGGTGTCCTCGAGCGTGCCCAAGTCACCGATCCCCGCGTTGTTGAACAGGATGTCGAGCGAGCCGAACCGCTCGAGTGCCTCCTCGACCACGACCTGCCAGTCCGCCTCGGAAGACACATCGTGGTGCAGGTAGGCGACCTCGTGCCCGAGCTCGCGCAGGTGTTTCTCTACGAGGAGCCCCGCCTCGTCCTGGATGTCGGTGATCAGGACACGGGCGCCTTCCTCGGCCAGCCGGTACGCCGTGGCCCTGCCGATCCCGCTGGCGCCGCCGGTGACGACGGCCACCCTTCCTTGAAGTCGCTTCATGACACTCTCCTATGCACGGTCCTGGACGGGAAGGGGTCCCTCCTCCCACCAGACTCGCCGGGGCGGGCGGTGTCGGGGCAGGGGCCGAGAGCCCCTCGGGCCGGGCCGATGGTCCTTGGTGGGCGGAAGGGCCACCCCCGTGGGGCTCGGACACCATGACCCGCGGAGACGACCCTGCCGGTGGGCATCGCGGGCCCGGACCACTCGCGGCTACCTCACCAGCGCACGGTCGCGTCGAACGAGGCCTGGGCGCCGGTGAACAGCTGGCCGGCGGAGAGCAGGCCGTCGCCGACCACCTTGACCATGCGGTGCTCGGTGCCGTCGTACGTCAGGTGACGACTGCGGAAGGGCGCGTTGAGCGACAACGTGCTCCCGAACGGATGGACGCACGCCTCACCGAGTCGGGTGTCGACCGTGAGGACCTCGCCCGGCGAGACGGTGAGCGCGGCGGAGACGTCTACGCGCTCGCACTCACCGGGAGCCGTGGGCAAGGTGCCGTCGGCGGCGGTGGCGATCAGCTCGAGGTGACCGCCGAGCGGTCCGGCCGTGGCCCCGTCGATGCGCCACGTGCCGGCCGTCAGCTCCGGAGCGTTGTCGTACGTGCGTCGGCTGAGGTTCTCGGTCGAGGTGGCGGCGCTGGCCGCGGTCGGCGCCAGACAGAGGGTGGCCAGCGCGGTGGCGGCTGCGGTCAGAACACGGTGCTGCATCGTGGGCTCCAGTCGAGGTCGGCCGGGTGACCCCGGCGGGTGATGTGGTCCCGCAACGGTGCCCGCGACTGGTTGGAGCCGACTTGCGCCGCACTTGCGGACCACTTGCAGGAGGTCGACGCACCTGCCACCGATGCGCCCCGGTGGGTGAGGAGCCGAGCACTCTCGGTGGTTGGAGGAGCCGAGCACTCGTCGGTGGTTGAGGATCCGAGCCGCTAGGCGAGACCGTCTGAAGACCTCCGCACCGGCGCGCCCGGGTGAGGGGTGGGGTCGAGACGGGCTCCGCTGGCGCCGGTGCCGCCCTCGCTCGACCCCCGTAGGGTTGGTGGTCGAGGAGCCGAGCCGCCGAGGCGAGGCGTTCCAGTGCACCGCCTCGGGACGCGCCGCGGGTGAGGGCGACGGAATCGAGACCGGCTCCGATCCGGCGCTCCGCCCTCCTCAACCACCGGGGGGGTGCCGAGCAGTATTGCCGTAGACGAGGTCTCGACGAGATCCTGGCGCTCCGCCCTCCTCGACCACCGGGCGAGGTCGGCATCGACTGGCCAGAGGAGCCCATCACCGATCTTCGCTGGGTGGTCCTGCACATGATCGAGGAGACCGCCCGCCACGCCGGCCACCTTGACGCCGCGCGGAACTCCGCTGGCGCTCCGCCCCCCTCGTAACCACCCGACGGGCGTCCGGCGGTTTCGAGCTGAGCCGGCCGCGTCGCGCATTGCTCAAGGCTGCGAGGGGTCTACCGGACCTCCACTGTGGATGGGTCGGACCTCAACGCCACCGCCCTGCCTGACGACCGGATTGGTGGCCGCGGTGGCGAGCGCCGCATCCAGGTCCTGGGCTTCCAAGATGTAGACGCCGGCAACCACCTGGCGCGAGTCGACGAAGGGCCCGTCCGACACCGCATCGGCCCGCACCGCTTTGGCCATGGACCGCGGCGTGAAGGCCCATGCAGAGGTCATGGTGGCTTGCGCGGTCAGCTCGACCGCATGGTCGTCACAGATGGCGATCTCATCCGAGGTGGCAGCGGACTCGTCAGGCTCGTGAGCGGAGTCGTCGCTGTAGATGAGGACGGCGAACTGAGGCATCTCGCCCCTTTCCCGAGGTTTCAGGCGGCCCTTTCGCGGCAACCTGTGGCGTCATCACACCCTGCCACAGCCCACAGACCGAACGCTGACCCGTCAGGGATCGTGACCCCGGCGTGTCCACTGCGGAGGGGCATCAACCGGCAGCCGATCTCTCGATGAGGTCGAGGTCGCGCACACAGAACTGGTGGTGCTCGAACTCCTCGCCGAGCACCGTGCCCAGGCATTGCCGCAGCGATCGTCCGCGAGCGTACGGCGGCCACATGTCGTTGTCGGGGATCGGTGCCGGCTCCTGGAGCTGCTCGGAGGTGACCGCGTCCAGCCAGCGCTCGAGCTCGGCCGCCTGTTCATCCCGGATCACCAGCACCTCGTCGAGCGTCGGGTCCGCCGACGGGTCGAGACCCTGCTCCTCGCGGCCGGGCACGGACTCGATGCCCAGCCCCATCGGCGTGAACAGATCGGTCGACCCGAGGCAGCAGCGCCGGAACCACGAGTCGTGGACGAAGACCAGGTGGCGCAGCGTCTGCACAGCCGACCACTCGTCGTTCACGCTCTCGTGCTCGATGCCGGGCGACTGCCGCAACCGCGCCACGGTCCCCGCCCAGTCGGTGCGCAGCTGCCGCCACCCTCGGTGAACGTCGGCCACGTCGTCCGAGCGGATGAGCCGACGGACCGGGTGACGACGGTCGAGCTCGGCCTCGACGTACTCCATCACCTCGACGCCGTTCACGACGAGGTTGGTCACCAGCCCGTCGATCACGGCGTCCTGCATGATCACGCCGATCAGACGGGTGTTGTCCAGGTTGCACTCACGGAACTCCGCGCCCTCCAGGTCCTCGTCCACGTACCGTTTCATGCTGGGCAGGCTATGCCCGGCCCCCGACACCCGCAGTTCGCCGCTGTTGCACGTCTTGCCCTCTGGCCTGATGACGCCCCAGCCGTCTACGTTGGGGAGTCGACGAGCTCTGCTCGGTTCCCACCCGAGGACGCTCGCGGTCATGGATGGAGAGGACGCGGATGCCGATATTCATGGTGGAGCGACAATTCGCCGAGCAGCTGGAGGTCGATCCGGAGACGGCTGCCTCGATCAATCGGATCAACGACGAGGCCGGCGTGCGCTGGCTCAAGTCCTTCTTGTCCTCGGACAAGCGCAAGACGTTCTGCCTCTACGAGGCCGAGGACGTCGAGGCGATCCGTACGGCGGCCGTCCGCGCCGGCATCCCGGCCGACGCTGTGATGGAGCTGTCAGGAACGCTGGCCTCGGACGGCTCGTTCGCCCCGATGTAGGCCAGGCGCGGTCAGAGCCGGAGCAGGCCGTGCTCCGTGGCGAAGACCGCGGCCTTGGTGCGATTGGGTGCGGCCGTCTTGATCAGGATGCTGCGCACGTGGTTGGCCGCGGTGTTGGCGCTGATGAACAGCCGCTCGCCGATCTCCCGGTTGGACAGCCCGTCCGCGACCAGACGGAGTACGTCGACCTCTCGCTCGGTCAGGCCGTTGGGCAGGGCCGCACGTTCGGCCCGGGGAGCGGGGCCCGCGTCGTCGAGGTCCCGGAGCACTCGGCGGTGGCCGATGCGCCGGGCCAGGGCGCGCGCCTCGTCGGCGAGCCGGGTGGCCGAGGGTGACGCCTGTCCGTCTGCCGGGCCACCGTGGCGGGCCCGGTGCCGGCTCCACGCGGCGAGCGTCTCCACCTGGTGGGTGACCGCGCCCATCCGCCGGTCCATCTCGAGGGCGCGCTCGAAGTGCTGGTCTGCAGTCGGAGCCCCGAGCAGGGAGTCGAGCTGGGCGAGGTAGCGGTCGGCGGAGCCGAAGACGGCAGCGTTGGCACCGGCCATGAGGTTGTGACCTCCGTAGTCGGTGAGGAGCGGCCGCAGCACCGCCGCGGCCACGGGGTCGTCCAGCTTCGCCGCAGCCTCGGTCGTGAACGCCAGCACACCTGCCCACTGCGCCCCGGCGCGATAGTCGTCGAGCCGGTCGCACAGGTGCTGGAGCAGACGGGCAGCGGGGCCCGGCATGTCGAGGTCCGTGTAGAGGGCCAGCAGACCCGGCAACCAGTGGTCGTCGAGGCTCTCGTCGCCGGTGATGAGGGGACGCACCTGCTCGAGGCCACCGGTGACCCGTCGCAGCATGAACTGCTGAACCCCCCACGACCCCTCGGTCGCGCCACCGAACTCCTGGCTGAACTGGTCGTCGAGCCACGCCACGATGTGCTCGGCGCCGGCGAAGTCCCCGACGGCGTACCGGTGGGTGTAGCGGGAGCACCCGGCGACGTACCGGAAGAACGGCTGCCCGCGCGAGAGTGCCATCTCGGTCAGGTCCCGTTGGGCGCCGCTCCAGGCGGGCTCGTCGCCGACGATGTAGGCGAAGGCACCCCGGTGGAAGGCCGCCGGCCCGAGCCGGTCGTCGTCGCCGAGTCGCGAGCCGATCTCGTGCAGCTCGAGGGCCCGGGCCAACAACTGGGGGGCCAGCTCCGGGGTCAGGCCCTGCCACAGCGTGGTGACGAGGGCATGCGCGACGAGTGCCTCGTCGCCGCTGGCGCGAGCCCGCTGCAGCGCGTCCTCACCGAGGCTGCGAGCTCGCGTGCGGTCACCCGTGAACGAGGCGGCCCGGCCCATGCTGGCGAGGGCCCGGATGTGCAGGGGATCGTCAGGATCCAGCGCGGCGCCGCGCAGGGCATGGCTGAGCATCGCCAGGGAGCGCTGGCCGTTCTCCGACGGGCGCCACGACGCGTCCTCGTGGCCGATGGCGGCCTGCACCCGGACCCGGGGGTCCTCGTCCGCGCCCAGGTCCTCGTAGATCTGCCGGGCGGTCGCGAAGTGACCTGCGTGCACGTGGCACCGGGCCGCGGCGAAGAGCAGCTCGACCCGCGAGGGGCCCTGGGCGACACGGATCTGGGCCGCCCGCTCGTACAGCGCGGCCGCCTCGCTGTGGGCGATGCCGCGGACCGCCTGCACGGCTGCCAGCACCAGGTAGCGGACGGCCTTGTCCCCGTGGCCGAGGGCCCGGGCCTGGACGTAGTGGTGCGCCAGCTGGGCCACGAGCCCTGGGTCGTCCTCGCCCACGCGCGGCTCGAGGACCTCGGCCACCCGGGCGTGCGCGCCCGCGAGGCCGGCGGCGGTCATCCGGTCGAGCACCGCCTGACGGGCCAGTGAGTGCGCGAACCGGTAGCCGTCGGTGTCGGTGTCGGCCACCAGCAGCCCGGCGCGGACGGCGAGGTCGATCCCTTCGAGGACCGCGTCCGGCTCGAGATCGCAGGCCTGGACCAGGAGACCGGGGTCGACGGTGTCTCCGGCGACGGCGGCCAGCTCGATCACCCGGGTGTGGGTGGCGGCGAAGGCTGCCAGTCGACGGGCCAGGGCGTCCTGCACCGACCTCGGTGCCTGGGCGGTTCCGGAGCGGACGACGTCGAGACCACCCCGGGACTCCAGATCGTGCCAGTACTCCTGGAGGAAGAAGGGGTTGCCGCCGGTGTGGTCGCGCAGCACCGGTGCCGCGGCCCGGGCCGCACCGAGCGAGACCCCGGCCTCCCGGATGAGGTACTCGGCGACGTCCTCGGTGGCCAGTCCGACGAGGTCGATCCGGGCGACGCCGTCGAGGCGGTGCAGGTCGGCGAGGGCGAAGCTGACGGTGTCGGTGCGGTCCGGGGCGGTGGTCCGGCGGGTGGCCAGGACGAGCAGCTGCTCTCCGGCCGTGGACTCGACCAGGTGGGACAGCATCGCCAGGGTCGGCTCCGGGGCCCAGTGCAGGTCCTCCAGGACCAGCACCGTCGGCCTCTGCTCCGCCACGGCCAGCAGCACGCGCAGGACGGCGTCGAACAGGATCGGCCGGGAGTCACCCTCGTTGGCGGCAAGGCTCGCGGCGCTCGGCCAGGGCCTCAGAGCGGCGGTGGTGAGGCGCAGGAGCGGGGCCGCCGCCTCGGGCGTGATGCCGCGCAGGGTCTCCGGCGGCATCTGCTCCAGCGCCTGCTCGATGATGGCGACGAACGGCCGGTAGGGGGTGTTGAACTCCTCGCGGCAGGCACCCCACAGCACGGTGGCGCCGTGGTCGCGCAGGGCGCCGGCCACCTCGGCGACCAGTCGGGTCTTGCCGACCCCGGGCTCGCCACCCACGAAGACCACCTGGCGTCGGTCGTCCTCGACGGCCGCCCAGGTCGTCTCGAGGCGTTCGATCTCCGCCCGGCGCCCGACGAAGGCGGTCCGATTCCGCACGGGCTCCGGGGCTGGTCCCACCGGAGCAGGTTCCCTCACTTCTCGACCCTAGCCCGATCCCACGCCCGTCGAGATAGTCAGATCTGACCCCTCTGGCTCCCGGGCGACTAGGTCACATCAGGTCAGGCGCCCGGGCTCGCCGCTCCGTAGCGTCGTCGGTGGCAATGACAATCCACCGCGAAGGAGCATTCCCATGGCGACAGCGATCGAGGATCTGCCCGTCGAGGTCGCCCAGGGCGACCTGGAGACCAGGTACGTCGAGCTGGGCGACATGGCCATCCGGCACGCACGGATTCCGGCCGGGACCGACTTCGGACCGGTCCTGCAGGGGCTCCCGAACGACCGTTGCCCCAGCCCCCACTGGGGGATCGTGCTGGAGGGCTCACTCCGCCTCGAGCACGCGGACGGAACCGTCGAGACCGCCCGTGCGGGCGAGGTCTATTTCTGGCCCCTGGGGCACACAGCCACCTCCTCGGACGGCGCCGTCTTCATCGAGGTCGGCCCGGTCGCGCCGATGCGTGAGTTCCACGAGCACGCGCTGCGGGTCTTCGGCTGATCCGTCGGGCGACGTCGCCCGCTCCTCCCATCCCATCGAACTCGGGCGAGCAGAATCAGGAAGGCAACCATGAACGGCACACCAGCACTCACCATTCTCGACGCCGCGCGCGGCGACGTGATCACCTCCCAGTCGTCCGGGTACGACGAGGCGCGCTCGGTCTACAACGCGATGATCGACCGGCGGCCTCTCGCGATCGTGCGCGCGGTGGATGTCACCGACGTACGTATCGCCGTCAACGCGGCCCGCGAGAGCGGGCTCCCCCTCGCCATCCGGGACGGCGCGCACAGCGTCCCGGGCTTCGGGACGGTCGACGACGGCATCGTGTTGGACCTCAGCTCGATGAAGGGGATCCGGATCGACCCGGAGAAGCGGGTCGCCCGCGTCCAGGGCGGCTGCGACTGGGGCGACTTCGACCATGCCGCGCACAGCTTCGGGCTGGCCACCACGGGCGGGATCATCTCGACCACCGGGGTCGCCGGGCTCACCCTCGGCGGCGGCATCGGCTACCTGGCCAGGGCGCACGGGTTGTCCATCGACAACCTGCGGTCGGCCGACGTCGTCCTCGCCGATGGCAGCTTCGTCACCACCAACGAGACGGAGCACCCCGACCTGTTCTGGGCGCTGCGCGGGGGTGGCGGGAACTTCGGCGTGGTCACCGAGCTCGAGTTCGACCTGCACCCGGTGGACACCATCTACGGCGGGCCGATGTTCTTCGAGCTCGACGTCGCGGAGGAGCTGTTCCGCACCTACGGCAAGTGGATCGCCTCGGCACCACGCGAGATGGGCGCCTTCCCGGCCTTCCAGATCGCCCCGCCGCTGCCGTTCATCCCCGAGGACCGGGTCGGCGAGCCGCTCGCGCTGCTGGTGTCGTGCTTCAACGGCAGCGATGAGGACGCCGAGGCGTTGCTGGGGGAGCTGCGGTCGGTCGGGAAGCCCGTCGCCGAGCATGTCGGGCGGATGCCCTACCCGGCGCTGAACAGCGCCTTCGACGGTCTGCTGCCCAAGGGGCTGCAGCACTACTGGAAGGCCGCCTTCCTGCCCGAGCTCACCGACGGTGTCATCGCCGCCCACGTCGAGCACGGCCCCAAGGTGCCGGCGGTGGAGTCCACCATGCACCTCTACCCGATCGACGGCGCCGTCCACGACGTCGCGGCGGACGCGACCGCGTTCGCCTACCGGGGCGCGAACTTCGCCCCGGTGATCGCCGGCATGTGGCCCGACCCGGCCGACAACGAGGCCAACATCCGCTGGGTGCGTGACTACCACGCGGCGCTCGAGCCGCACACGAGCGAAGGTGGCTACATCAACTTCATGGCCGAGGACGACCAGGGCCGCATCCGCGCCAACTACGGCGCCAACTACGACCGCCTGGCCACGACCAAGAAGACCTACGACCCGGGCAACCTCTTCCGGATCAACCAGAACATCGCTCCGGCCGAGTAGTCCCGCATCCCGGACGGCGCCCGGTTCCAGGGCGCGCCAGCACGACGCCGTGCCCGTCGACGGGGGTCGACCGGCACGGCGTCGTCGGTCGTCGCGGGCCTCGGGGATAGGTGCGTCGTACGACAGAGGGCCCTGGGCCGGCAGCGCGACATAACACTGGGCGGCAGGTCGCTGACCTGCAGGTTCGTGGGCCCCGTGGGGCTCGAACCCACAACCCGCGGAACTGTTTCCGGGCTGTCTGAGGACGTCTGGTCCCGTCTCGGACGTCCGATTCACGCCTGAGGAGCAGGGTCCGGGCGTCACGTGTCGGCCGATGTCCGCGGGGGATCGTAACCGCTGTGTAACCGTGAACGGGCGGACCGGAGAAGCCCTGAAACCGGGGCCCTTCACGTGCTGGGGTGCCCCGTCCGGGTCCGGCTAAGTCGGGCCTTCTGTGTGCCGAGGTCAGCGGGCGGCCGAGGACGGCGCGCCAGCGCCGCCCGCAGGCCGTAGCGGCGGCGGAGCCGGCGCCTTGATCCATTAGAGGTCAATCCAGCAATCTGAGAGCCTGACCACAGGGAACCGAGCGATGCGCGGCGCACTGGCGTCGGACAAGCTCAGCTCTCCCGGGGGACCCCTACTTCGTGAACGCCTGCGTTATTCCTCACTCGTCAGTCCACGGCTCGCCAGGAGGCCAAGGCTCCGGCAGACCCAAGAATTCATGGGCTTTCATTGCCGGTAGGGTCTCTGTGAGGTTGTGGTTGCGAACGGCCACTGACCGCCAAGGCGGGCCGAGGTCCTCTGGCAGCGGATGCAGCGGCAGGGGATGCCGCCACAGTGTCACCTCAGCGCGCTGCACGTAGTAGGGCATGAGTTGGTTGACTAGTAGCACACCTGCCACGTGGTCGTTGGCCCAGGTTGGCGGCACCCCGAAGTAGCCGTCGGGTTGGCGCATCTCACGGGTGAGCAGTTCCCCAGTTGGCGACTCGCTGAGCTCGACGGCTACTCGTCCGTACATCGCGTTGGTGGTTTGCCAACCATCCGTGTCGAAGATGTACGTGCCGACAGCGATGATGAACGGTGCTCCGAGGTCTCCGTAGGCATGGTGCTTGGCTGTCAGCGACTTGATAATCGCCGGAACGTCATCGATGAACGACGCCTCGCCGTGTCCGTACACGCCTATGGCTCGATCGTTCGGCCGAGTTCCTCGAGCCTCTGGCCTCTTGGGGATGGCTCGGAAGGTAGCGGACCAACCGTCGTGCTGCCAGCGGCGCGTTGGCGCATTGGCTATGTCCGGGATGGAGTCAGGGTCAAGGTCGGCAACCCAGTTGCGAAGGTACGAACGGAGACGAGCAGAAGCCGGTGGCGATGTTGCCTCTTCAAGATCCTCAAGCCACAGTATGAAGTTCGGGTCGCGCAACTGGTTCACAGTGTCGAAAAGCACGGCACGACGCTGCGCGGCGGCCTTCGCCTCGGCACTCGTGCCTGGAGCTATGGCTTCCACGAACATGACCTGACCATTGCCCTCTGCCCGGAAGTCGGGCCGGTGGGAACTCCCCGGCACGACGGGATGGATCGTCACCGCGTACCCGGCGCTGACCAGGCACTCGTGCAGATACACCTCCAAGAAGGCACTGCGGAACTGATCATCATCGCGCGAGCGAAATCGTTGACGCAGGTCCTTGCGGTCCTGGTCTTCACTGATGCGATTCAGCCACGTCTGCATGAGCGCACGGGGGTGTTCCCAGTAGTCGCCCGCAACCCGGTTCAGGAACTCGTAGGTGGATTCTCCGTGCTTCGCAGGGGCGGCGTCCGTCCGCCTGCCATCGTCGAAGATGTGGTCACGAGCGGCACTCATGTCTCCAGAGTCCCAGCGTGATCAAACCACGCGCGTCGCTGCTGCTCTCCGCCCGTAGATCTCGTGGCAGTATCACTAGGCCCTCGGGCAGAGTCGAGTGATGATCGGCAGTGGGGACTCGACGGTCGTGATGCTTGACTGGGGGAATGCCTAGTGATTCTGATGAGTGGCTGGAAGCCGAAATTTCGGCCGCACCCAAGACACTGACAGAGAACCTCTTTCACTACACGAACACGGATGCAGCGATCTTCGGCATTCTGAGCACCGGCACGCTGAGACTGTCCCCTTTTGATTCGACGAACGACCTTTGGGAGTCGCGACCAACCCATCCCAGTCTCACGACCCACGTCGATGACCGAGATCTGATTCCTGGGCTAGACCTTTGGAACGAGATAGACCGCCACATCAGGCGTAACTCGAAGGTCGCTTGTCTGACGATGGACTGGGACTTGCCGGACGCGGTCATGGACCGAGACGCCCTGCGTGGTTGGAGCCACCTCTCTTTGTGGGCACATTACGGAGGGAGCCATTCCGGGGTTTGCTTGCGATTCGAGCGATCCAAACTGCTCGAGTCCTTCGTATCCTCAGAACCCTCGGGCGTGCGCAACTTCCATGGGCCAGTTGTCTACCGAAATGTCTCAATAGGAGCCGGCCCACACGGCATCGACGTGGGCCAAGTGAGAGAGTTCGGTGTGGACGCAGTAGCTACCGCCCACGCCGAGGCGAATGCAAATGCCATCTTCTTTAGAAAGCACAAAGACTGGTCGAATGAGGTCGAGTACAGGCTCGTTCGAATGGATAAATCGCTCCTGCCTTTTCACTTCGACATCCGTCGGGCGCTGACCGGCGTCTTTCTGGGTGAGGCTTTTCCCTCGCAACGCCTCCCGGCACTGACAGAAGTCCTTCTTGACTATCCGGACGTCGAAGTCTTTAACTCGGTTTCCACAACCGGCGGATGACCTGCTGGCCGCAGGATGCGTCCCAGCTTGGCGAAGGTGAATCGGGCGGGGAATCCCTCTGGGGCACTCCAAGGCGAGACGGTGCGTTTGCGGACCGGATCGCTGCGCTCCGCGAGTCGGAACGGCAGGCGTCAGACCTCCGCTCAGGTGCCGAGATCGCTATCCAACCCTTCGTTGAGTCCATGGCGTTGGGCATCGCCGCGATCGCTCGAGAGGTGACTTCTTGGCCCGAAACCGACGTGCGGGTACACCCGCGAATCGAGGCCGTGCCCGAGGCCCAGCGGTCCCGACGGCCGGGAGTTGCGGGAGAGCGGGTGCATATCGAAAAGGGATTCATGCTCGTGGTGGACGCCATTCCAACGAATGTGCGCGTCATCCTTGCTTCGATTGCCCTTCAGGTGCTCGACGGCGGGCAGGTTCGACTCCATGGCACGGTGACCACAGAGAATATCCCTGACACTCCCGCTCACCGCGTGGAGCGCTGGCGGTGGATGCGTGAGGCAGATGCGAGTTCGACGGGGCAGGCGTTTCCGAGGTCATCCCATTGCTACGTGCGGCCCTGTTCGACGCACGCGGATTCCTCGACGCCGACCGTGGGTAGGCCGCCTAGCGTCGTCGCCGCTCGCTCTAGTCTTTTGCCCTGGCCGGGTAGCCGTCCTCGACGCGAGCGAACCCCGGCATTGGGGTGACAATGTCGTGTCATCGTAACCTGCTGCCCCTGCAGGCTGCGTCCGTCGCTGACCGCGGACATGGGCGAGGCCTGATCTCGCGAGGCCCGGGCGTGTCTCGGATCGCGAGATTCTTGGCTGTTTTCGAGGTTCGTGACTGCAACGGCTCCAGACAACCTCAGAGGAGACCGGCTGCCTCGAGGCACGTCGCGCACCCAGACAGACTGCGTGAGACGAGTTGAGACGGCTGCGCCTCTGACGCCGTGCCCTTGCGAGGCAGTTGAACCGGGTTCACCGTGGCTGGCATGGGCTCTCAGGGACGGTTCGGTGCCGCGACTCTAGGTCGGGTGTTGTCGGCCGATGCTGCGCGCGACCTGGCCGCTGACCAGGGTGTGTGCGTGCGGCCGGTGGTTCGCCGGGTGACCGATCGGGAGTCCGGCGAGGTCCAGCAGCTCGTGATCCCGTGTGGTTCCACTCGTGAGTCGTCGTGCCGAGCGTGCGCGGAGAAGGCCAGGCGCGTTCGGATGCAGCAGTGCGCCGAGGGGTGGCACCTCGAGTCCGATCCGCTGGACGGAGCCAGTGAGTCCGCGGCCGGCTCTGACAGCGATGACGAGGCACGCGACGGGTCGGTTGTGACGTCGCGTCGGGTGCGGTCGACCCGCCGGCGCGCTGACGCGGTGGACCTGCCGAGGCTGCCGATCGAGGACCGCAGCATCGGCCGACCGTTCGTTGCTCCGGACGGGACGGCGTACCGCCCGTCGATGTTCGTCACGCTGACCCTGGGCTCGTATGGCCGGATCGTCCCGGGCGCCGGGACCCCGGCGAAGCCAGAGGCATACGACTACCGACGAGCTGCACTGGAGGCGCTGCACTTCCCGAAGTTGTTCGACCGGTGGGTGCAGAACCTTCGGCGCTGTGCCGGCTACCGGGTGCAGTACTTCGGCGCGATCGAGCCTCAACGGAGGCTGGCGCCGCACATCCATGTGGCGATGCGTGGTGCGATCCCGCGGCGGGTGATCCGTGCGGTGACCCGGGCGACGTACCTGCAGCTGTGGTGGCCGCGGTTCGACGAGCCCGTCTACCGAGACGGGGAACGGATGCCCGAGTGGGATCCGGTGACCGAGTGCTACCGGGCTGTCGAGACGGGCGACCCGCTGCGCACCTGGGAGCAGGCGCTCGACGACGTGGACGGGCGGCCGGACGCCGAGGCAGCCCTGGTGATGCGCTTCGGCAGTCAGCTGGACATCCAGGGCGTCATCGCTCCGAGCCCGGATGCCGACCGGTCGATCCGGTACCTGACGAAGTACCTCACCAAGTCGGTCTCGGAGACCTACGCCGACGAGGACCGGCCGGAGGCGGCGTACGAGACGCACATCGACCGGCTGCACGCCGAGGTGCGCTACCTGCCGTGCTCCCCGGAGTGCGCGAACTGGTTGCGCTACGGCATCGAGCCGAGGAACCCGGGGCCCGGCCTCATGCCCGGCTGGTGTCCGAACCGCGCCCACGACCGGGAGAACCTCGGGATCGGAGGACGCCGGGTGCAGGTGTCTCGTGCCTGGTCCGGGAAGACGCTGTCGGAGCACCGGGCCGACCGTGCCGCTGTGGTGCGTGAGGTGCTGGCGGCTGCCGGCGTCGAGGCGCCTGCCGTGGACCGGATGGCTGCCAGTGTGCTGGCCGAGGACGGACTGCCGCGGTTCGTGTGGGAGGCGGTGCCGGTGACCGAGGCGGACTACGCCACGACGGTCCTGCTGTCCGTGGTGGAGGCACGGCAGCGTCGCGCCCAGTACGAGGCCGCGAAGCGGTGGGTGGCCGACTCCGCTCGAGCCAGCCCGACACACGAGTCGGGGCCTGTGGACAGCCGTTCGGCAACCACAACCCCGCGGCCTCCCGACAGCCAGCCAAGCCAGGTCGCCTGAGAAGCCGGTCAAGGGAGAGCGAAGCGAATCACGAAGTGACACGCAGTGCCCTTGACGGGCTGACAGGCGGCCGGACCATCACCTGGCGGGAGACCGCAACCCCGCCACCAAGGAGCGGAGTGGACATGGACGAGAACAACACGACCCCGACCGACCGGCTCTGGTCGGTCAGCGAGGTGTCGTACTACCTGGGCGTGCCGGTGGGCACGCTGTACCTGTGGCGTAGCGAGGGCAGGGGCCCCGCGTCACGACGGGTCGGCCGGCACCTGCGCTACCGGGCCGAGGACGTGAAGGCCTGGGTCGAGGGCCTGGACGGCTGGACGATCCCGGTGGTGGCCTGATGCCCGGCCATCGGCTCGGGATCGGGGAGCACGGCGACATCGCCTACCGGCCGAGCGGAGACCGCCTCACGGCGTCGCTCTACTACCGCAACCACGAGGGCCGGCGCCGACGGATCGAGGCGACCGCCGACACCCGCACCGGGGCACGACGCAAGGTGCTCGCCGTCCTGGAGGAGCGGATGTCGCTCGGCTCGGGCACCGGGTACGGCGCGACGACCACGTTCGCCACGGTGGCCGCCGACTGGCTGACCCAGCTGGACGAGCTCGTCGAGGCGGGTCGTCGCTCACCGAGCACCGTCGCGCTCTACCGGCACGCGCTCGAACGGCACGTGCTGCCCAGCGTGGGCGTGCTGCGGCTGGGCGAGCTGACCCCGGCCCGGCTCGACCACTTCCTGCACCTCAAGCGCAGCGAGAAGGGCTACTCGACCGCGAAGCTCTGCCGGGCCATCCTCTCCGGGGTGTGCGGCCTGGCGGTGCGGCGGGACGGTCTCCGGGTCAACCCGGTCCGCGACGTGTCGAGCCTGGAGACGCACGGTGAGCGGGAGGCCCGGGCGCTGACGGTCGCCGAGTGCCATGGCTGGCTCGAGCTGCTGGACAGCGACGCCTTCGCACGGCGCAAGGACCTGCCGGACCTGGCGCGGTTCCTGCTCGGGACCGGCTGCCGGCTCGGTGAGGCGGTCGGCGTCCACTGGGAGGACGTCGACCTCGAGCGCCAGGTGCTGCACGTGCGCCGTACCGTCCTGCGCGTCTCCGGGCAGGGGCTGATCGCCAAGCGGCCGAAGTCCCGGGCGGGGCAGCGGACCCTGCGGCTGCCGCTGTGGCTGGTCGCGATGCTGCGCGAGCGGCGGGGGAGCGCCCCCGACACCGCGCCGGTCTTCCCGGACGTGCTGGGCGGCTACCGCGACCGGAACAACATCGAGAAGGACTTCCGGAAGGTGCGGGCCGGGACGCCGTACGACTGGGTGGTGCCGCACACCTACCGCAAGACCGTCGCCACGCTGCTGGACGCCGGCGGGCTGAGTGCGCGCACGATCGCCGACCAGCTGGGGCACTCGAGGATCTCGATGACCCAGGACGTCTACCTGGGCCGTCGCGCCGTGGACGCGGCCGCGGCCTCGGCGCTGGACACCCTGTTCGGTGGTCCCGACGACGACCCGCAGCCGGGCCTCTTCGCGGTGAGCTGAGGCGTGCCGGTCCGGGACCGTAACCGCTGTGTAACCGCGAGGACCGGTCAGCGCGACATAACACTGGGCGTCAGGTCGCTGACCTGCAGGTTCGTGGGCCCCGTGGGGCTCGAACCCACAACCCGCGGATTAAAAGTCCGCTGCTCTGCCAGTTGAGCTAGAGGCCCGGGTGGAAAGCCCGGGAGCCGGCTGACTCCGACGGTGCGGCCCGGTCGGCCAGCAGCCTAGTCCGGGACGACGTCCCGACCCTGCCCGACCCCGTGCGACCCGGGCGTTGACTTTGACGGCAGGGTCCGGCAGAGTCGCTGCAAACGATTGCAGATCAAAGGAGTGACCATGGCCACCCGCATCGTCGAGAGCGCCGACGCCAGCGCAGACTTCCTGCGCCGCAAGACCCTGACCGCCCACAACGACGCCTCCATGCGCACCGTCATCGACGTCGGCGAGTTCGGCACCCTGGTGACCGACGAGCCGGTGCCGCACGGCGGCGGGGGCGCAGGACCCTCGCCCCTGCAGGCCGTGCTCGGCGCGCTGTGCGGCTGCGAGGCCGTCACCTTCAACCGCACCGCAGCCGACCTCGGCTTCAGCTATGACTCGCTGGACTTCGAGGCCGCCTTCACCATCGACATCCGCGGACGTCTCGGCGACCGCACCGTGCGTCCGCACTTCCAGACGGTCCGGGTGCGGGCGGTGGTGGCCACGGAGGAGTCCGCGGAGAAGTTCGCCGCCGTCGTGGAGGAGACCGAGGCCCGCTGCCCGGTGATGAACCTGCTGGTGGACGCCAAGGTGGACCTGCAGGTCGAATGGGTCCGTGACGCCGGCTGAGCGGGAGACCCCCGAGACATCCGAGCCCCTCGAGGAGCTGCTGCGCTGGGAGCGCTCCGGGGCCCTCTGGCGGGTGCTGGATCGGCAGGTCGACGGCGTCACGGTGGGACTGTTCAGCTGTGACGGTGGTGAGGAGATGGGGCGCCTCGCCACTGCCGACGACGCGTTGAGGCGCTACGTCGCCGACCGGAACAGCAGCGAGGAGTAGCGCGTCCCGACCAATCGGTGCGGGGATCCGCGACACGTGCCGTCCGAGGGACGGATATGGCGCGCCAGCGCCGCCCGGCGTACTAGCGTCGGACGCTCGGGTTGCACGGGGGCGTGTAGAGGTTTGTGGGGCGAAGGTGGGGAAGACGATGCCCGTCGAGGGCTGGGGGCGAAGGATCGCCGGGACGGCGCTGGCCGTGGCCGGCCTGGGCCTGCTCGGGGTCGGCACGATCGTGCCGTCGAGCACGGCGGCAACCCTGCCGCCGGGTGACGACGTGGCGCCGGCACCGCTGGTCGGTGTGCCCGAGACCGGAGCCGCGGGGCTCGTGCAGCTCCCGATCAGCGCGTCGGTCGGCACCGTGGTGCTCGTCGAGGAGGGCGGCGTCGCGGTCGCCTCGGGCTATGGGTCGGGTGCGCCGCAGACGCTGGCCTTCCAGGCGACGACCGGCCGGCACCGCTACCAGGTGACCACCGTCGACGGGTACGGCGTGGCCAGTGCCGCTGCCCGCGTCCGGGTCACCGCCGACGCCACGCCGCCGCCGGCGAGGAGGGTGCGCGTGACCACGGGGTCGCCCGCCGACTCCCGCACCTCGGTCGAGCTGCGCACCGAGCCCGGCACCACCTACGCGCTCTCCCTCGACGGACTGCCCGTGGCGCGCGGCACCGCCCGCGACGGCACCATCGGCCACACCCAGCAGCTCTCCGACGGACCGCACGGCCTCGTCCTCGTGCTGAGCGACCGCGCCGGCAACCAGCGCACCGTGACCCGCTCGTTCACCGTCGCCGTGCCGCGCCTGCGGGTCGAGGCGACGTTGGTCTCCGGCGCCGACGAGAGCGCCCAGGAGATCCACGTCGTGGGCACCCCGGGGGCCACCGCGAGGGTCCAGGTGCCAGGTGAAGGTGTCCGGCGGGTCCGGCTCACCGAGGGCCGCGGGGTGGTGCGCTTCCCGCTCGCCGACGGCTCCTACGCCGCCCCCCGGGTCCGGCTCACCGACGCCCTGGGCCGCGTCGGCACCACGCGGCTGGCCGACTTCACCGTCGACACGACCGCCCCGCTCCTCCGCCTCACCGACGCCGGCCGTGCCGCCGGGGAGGAGGCCGGCGTATGGACCACCCGGGTCACCGCCGAGCCGGGCAGCCGGATCGACTGGACGGCGAGCAACGGGGCGGGCGAGGAGGTCCGGTCCGGTGCGTTCGTCGCCGACGGCTCGACCACGACGCTCGAGATCGACCTCGGCGAGCAGGCACACGACGTCACCGTGTACCGCCGCCGACGCCGCAGGCAACCTCACCACCCGTGGTCGCACGGTCGCGGCCGCGGCCACCGAGAGCGGCCCGGGCCTCGGCGACGCGTTCGCCGCCGGCGGGTCGGTGCTGGCCCTCATCGCCGGGCTCGGCCTGCTCAGCCTGGTGGTCTCCGCCCAGCGCGAGCGGGCGGCCGCGCGAGAGGAGTCCCGCCGTCTCGAGGAAGCCGCCCGCGCACACCGGGAGGCGGTCGCCGCGCACGAGGACCGCCTGGTGGACCACGAGGCGGCGATGCTGCTGCACGACCAGCACCTCGAGTCCTGGGAGAAGCGCCGGGTCCAGCTCGCCGACCTGGTCCAGCGGGCCCGGCTGGACCGGGGGATCCGCCCCCCTGCCGGCTTCTCCGTGGTGAAGCTGCGGCCGTGGGAGCAGGTCTACTGCACGGTGCCCGGCTCGATGGTGGAGCCGCGCACCCGCCAGGGCATGACCCACGTGGCGGTGGTCGACGACGGCGACGTGACGGTCACCAGCGAGCGGGTGGTCTTCCACGGCTTCAAGAAGCGCGAGTGGCTGCTCAGCCAGCTCGAGGGCATCGAGCACAGCGGCACGGACCGCACGATGATGAAGGTGTCGGCGCGCAAGAACTGGTCCGGCGTCACCTACGCGGACGGCGACCACACCCGGCTGGCCATCGCGCTCGCGGCGTCGGACCACGTCGGTGCCCGGGAGGCGGTCGTGGAGCTGGCCGAGGAGGACCTCCGCGCCCACGAGGCCGCACGGCCCGTCCCGCCGCCGCGTCCGGGGCCGCCGCCCGCCCCCGGCGGGGTCCCCACCCAGCCGTCGGGGTCACGGGTCGACCAGCCTGAGCTGGAGGACGCCGGCTGAGGTCGGCTGAGGTCGGCCGGACTCCTTCGGTGAGCGCACCCCCCTGCCGATGAACCCACCTGGAGAGCTGTGCGGCCCCCGCTGGTGGCCGCCTCACGAGGGGTGCGGGAGTGCGAGCAACACGCAGGGTCGGCGTCGGCCTGGCCGTGGCGGCGTCGGTGCTGGCGACGGCGATCGGCACCCTGGGCGTCGGCAGCGGTACGGCGGTGGCAGCGCCCGGCTCGGACCGGTTCTGGGCCGGCCAGACCTACACCGGTGAGTTCGGCGCACCCTCGATCATCCGCGAGGGCGGCGTCTACTACGCCTACGCCACCAACCTCGACGGCAACAACCTGCCGCTGATGACCTCCACCGACCTGGTCACCTGGCGGGCCCGCGACGCATGGCCACCCGAAGCGGGGCTGGGCACCTGGCGGGGCTACAACGACGCGATGCCGTGGCCGGCGAGGTGGGCCGCGGGCCTGCCCCCGAACGGGAAGCCGGGCGTGTGGTCGCCCGCGGTCGCCAAGCTCGGCGGCCAGTTCGTCAACGCCTACGCCGTCCAGCTGACTGCCGGCAGCAACCGGCACTGCCTCACCCTGGCCACCTCGGCCCTGCCCACCGGCCCGTTCGCCGACGTCACCTCCCGACCGCTCTACTGCTCCAGCGACCCGATGGGCAGCATCGACCCGGCCTGGCTGACCGTGCGCGGGCGGGTCTACCTGATCTGGAAGAACGCAGGCGTCCCCGGCAGCAAGCCCACCCAGGTGGTGGGGCAGGAGATGACCGCGGACGGCCTCGGCTTCGCGCCCGGCTCGTCGCCGAGCGTGCTGCTGTCCACCGCGCACAGCTGGGAGGGCAACGTCATCGAGGCGCCCTCGCCGATCTCCTACAAGGGTCGGATCTATCTCTTCTACTCCGGCCACAAGTACTCCACCTCGAAGTACGCCATCGGCTACGCGCGCTGCGCCGCACCGCTCGGCCCGTGCCAGCGGGTGCGCAGCACCCCCCTGATCGCTTCCGACTCCGTCGTCGACGGACCCGGCGCTCAGACGCCGGTGGTCGACGCCGGCGGCCGGCTCCGGCTGGCCTACTCGGCCTGGCGCGCGGGCCGCGTCGGCTACCAGAACCCCGCCGGGTGTCGTGGCACGGCGACGGGCTGCAACCAGCGACGGCTCTACCTCGCCACCTTGAAGGTCAAGGGCGACGGCAACCTCAAGGTGACCCGGGCGCACTGAGGCCGCCCCCGAAGGTCGTCAGATGCGCAGCTGCTCGATCGCCGCGACGGCATTGCGGGCGTGGTAGATCACGGCACCCAAGGTGTCGAGCCGCGCGGTCACCCACAGCAGCGCCGGCCCCAGGCTGAGCCCGCTGATGGCGAGCACCACCGTGGCCGCATCGCCGTGAGAGATGGTCAACAGGTCCGGCGACGCCACACTGCCCGACGGGTCGACGATGGCGGACGTGGTCGCCGTCGACATCGAGTGCAGCGCTCCGGCCATGGCCGAGACCCGCTCGACCTGGTCCTCTCGCAGCCCGAGAGCGGCCAGGTTGAGCCCGTCGGCGGTCGCCACCATCGCGGTGGTCATCGAGGCGAGGGACCGGTCGAGCCGCTCGAGCGCGGGCAGCAGCTGCACACCGACCTCCTCGGAGATCTGACCCCAGCGCGCGGCCTCGACGCGGTCGAGCTCGTAGGTGGTGGCGCCTCCGGCGGACGCGAGGGGAGCGAGCACCCGGGTCAGCCGGCTTGCTCGACGGGGAAGGCCATCGGGGTGTCCAGGGCCGCGGCCATCACGGCCTCGACGTCGGCCCGCTCCCGCGGGTCGGCGACGACCAGGGGGATCGAGGGTGAGAGCCGGTCGATGATGGTGCGGAACGCCTCCACCTCGATCTCCAGCGCCTCGTCGTGGACCAGGCGGGTCATCGCGACCACGATCTTGTGCACCGGCACCTCCTTGGCGATGAACTCCAGCCACAGCTCGGCGTCGAGGCCGGCGTCGACGTGGTCGCCGAAGAGCCAGAGCACGACGCCGGAGCTCCGCGGCATCGCCGAGCGGCGGACCAGGTCGAACCGCTCCTGCCCCGGCGTACCGACGATGGAGACGGAGCGGCCGTCTGGGGCGGTCCACTCACCCATCTCGAGGCCGACGGTCGTGCTCGGCTTGACGTGCCGGCCACCACGCGCGCCCACGAGGGAGCTCTGCACCTCCGTGGCAGACACCCCCGCTCCGCACAGCGTGAAGACAGCGGTGGTCTTGCCGACGCCGAACGGTCCGACGAAGGCGACCTGGCGTGGGGCGCGGGAGCCGAGGACGGGCTTCATGGCCTGAGGTGCTGCGTGGGGGCTGCGGTCACGCCTGGAGAGTCGGGCGGGGGAGGCGGCGACTCAATGGCCCGTTCGTGCCGTTTCGAGATGGGTACGTCGTCACGCACGCCCCGCCGGGGGCTCAGGCCGTGCCGAGGGGCGGCCGTCGTAGGACGTGGTCGCCGAGGTGGAGCACCCGGTCGCGCACCCCGTCGGCGAGCAGGGCGCAGACCGCCACCAGCAGCACCCCGCTGAGCCCGGCGAGATCGGCCACGGCCACAGCCGCCACCACGGTCAGGGTGATCTTCCCGGTCAGCCAGCCCACCCGGATCGTCGCCTGCCGGCCCCGGTCCGCGTCCTGACGCAGCGTGGCGAGCGTGGTCAACATCGCGACCGCGACCACGAAGCCGACCGAGACGACGATCGCGACGACGCTCCAGACCAGGACGGCGCACCCGAGGCCGAGCAGGACGGCCGCGCGCAGCAGCAGACGACGGAACACACTGTCCGAGGACTCGACGTCGAAGGGGCCCAGGGGTACGCGGTCGGTCAGCGAGGACATGGGTGCTCCTGCGGTCAGCGGCACGCTCCGGGGCGAGCGGGCACCGCAGGTGTACCCCGGGGGCCCGTCGGTGACACAGCCCTTCTTCTCAGGGCTCGAGGACCTCCAGCAGCCAGCCTCGCACCGGCCAGTCGGCCTCCGCCTCCGCGGAGCGGGGCTCCCCGGCGAACGCGTGCTGGTAGGACAGCGCCCTGGTGACCGCGCCGGTGCGTCGGGCGAGGGTCACCAGCTCCACGAGCTCGGCCCGGTCGGCGAACGTCGTGAACGGCTCGAGGTAGGCGTCGCGGACCCTCGCCAACCGCGGGTCGTCGTCGGCGCAGTCGGCGTGGAAGGCGAGCGAGTTCAGCGTGCACAGCATCGTGGCCAACGGCGACCCCCAGGTCGCGTCGCCCCAGTCGATGATCCGGGCGTCGCCGATCGAGCCGTTCCAGCACACGTTGGAGGAGTGCAGGTCGTCATGCTGCACCGAGTCGGGTACGCCGGAGGTGGCGAGCGTCGCGCACCAGCCGTCGTAGGAGGACAGCCTCGCCTCGAGCCGGGTGGTCTCCTCGCTGCTGAGCCCACCGTCCGAGGGGTCGCGGCCCGCGAGCTCGGCGACGAGGGAGCGGGCCAGCCGGGGAAGGGTCGTGGGGGAGACCTCCGGGACGCCGGCCGCGGCCACGGCGTCGCGGTGCC
This sequence comes from uncultured Actinomycetota bacterium, assembly GCA_963834315.1. Taxonomy (GTDB): domain Bacteria; phylum Actinomycetota; class Actinomycetes; order Propionibacteriales; family Nocardioidaceae; genus Nocardioides_B. Next base: position 593,678 of record CAWIAY010000010.1, read on the forward strand.
GGGCGAGCTCGAGCTGCGCCTGGGCGTAGCGAGCCAGGATCCCCTCCCACGCGGGCCACTGCTCGTCGACGGGAACGACCGAGCGCAGCACCGGCCCGGCGTCTCGCGTCAGGCTCCAGGCGCGGTCGTGATCGGCGGCGACCACCTCGGGGACCAGGTCGGGCACCACGTCACCGAGCAGGTCCACCAGCGCCGCTTCGTGCCTGATGCCGGGGCCGTTGACCTTGAACCACAACCGGCCGCCGTCGGACTCGAAGCTGATCGCGCTCGACCACGGCCGGCAGTGCGGCTGCTCCCCATCGCCGGTGAGCCTGAGTCCCAGCGGCCGGACCTGGTCGGCGACCCAGGCGCGGGCCTCCTCGACGAACGCAGGGCTCGACCACACGGCAACGGGCATGGTGGCGATCCTGGCGGGTGCGAGCGGGCGACGGCAATCGATTTTGGTCCTGCCCGGAGCTTCGTTAAATCCCGGGAGCTGTCCCGGTCAGCACTCAAGCGGGGCGGCCGTCGCGACGATAACGGGGACAAGTGGTGCACCCGCACCGGCGGTCTGGTGACCGCCGATCCATCTCCGGTGCCGCTCCAGGGGGATGGCACCGTGCGGATCGCTGGTGGCGGGAGGTCCTCCGGGTCGGGGGATCCCGAAGGGCCTCCCGCTGCCGTCCTTCACAGGATCTGGGCGTCGCCCTCGCCGTCGGAGGCGCCCTCCGGGCACCCGACCAGCCTCTCGCTCGACGGCCAGGTCTCCTGCGGCACCACGACGCCCTCGGCGTCGAGCGCACGCTGCTCGGAGACGATCGCGACGCCGGCCGGCTGCGGACCGAGCCAGCTCGGCAGATGGGCGATCCCGCCGGTGGCGGCGGTGCTGAACCAGGGCCCGGGGGTGCCGTCGACGACGAAGCGCTGCTCGACGCGCGCCACGCTGTCGTGCACCAGCAGCCAGGTGGCCGACCGGTAGCCGTCGAGCGCTTCTCCGTCGCAGTCCCAGGTGGCGCCGCCGTTGGTCAAGAAGACGACCGGCCGGTCCGCGCTGGCCGTCGGGAGCGGCTCGACCGCGGGGGAGCCGGTCTCCGCGGCGTCGCACACGCGTACGTCGCCGGCCGGGTTGCGCACGACCAGCACGGAGGTGTCCTCGTCCTGGCCGCGCTGGAGGACGCCGTACAACACCTCGGCCTGGGCCGGATCGGCCACGAACCCCTCGCCGGCGCAGCCGCGGAGAGCAGCAGGGTCGGCAGGTCCGAGGTCGACCTCGATCGTCGACCCCGACGAGCCCCCAGGAGCAGCCGCCGGTGGTGGCTGGCTGCTGTCGTCGCGCGGCAGGGTCAGCGCCGCGATGCCGACGACCACGGCAGCGACCCCCACGACAGCCACCGCGACGGCGCCCCGCCGCCCGCTCGCGGGCACGTCCGGAGTCCTCATGAGATATCCCCTCGGTTGAGGTCTGCACGCCCAGGGCGCGGTGCCCCCCACGGGCGACCTCGTCCGGCCAGCATAGCGCCCAAATCATCTCATCTCGGGCTGCGCAGCCGCTCTTTTCCACGTCCGACCGGCGTGCCGCAGCCGACGGTGCGATGTGGGGCAGGCACGAGCCTGAGAACGCCGGACATGCGCGGCGACCCGATCTAGGCTCGGAACCACACCTCCTTGCCGTCCGGGAAGCGGTCGGCAGGCAGAGGATTCCGGGGGAGGAGTCATGCCGGTGGCAACGCGAGAGCGCCGCAGACGCCGCTATGCGGTGAACCCCTACCGCGCCACCGCCGTGCCGCCGGCCTACGCACTGCACCTGATGAACCGGCTGGGTTGCGGGTGGTCGGTCGAGACCTGGGCGCAGATGCGCGCCGCGGGCGGTCCGACCGCCTGGTTCGACCAGCAGCTCGAGCCGTGGACGGTGCCCGAGCACCCGAAGGTCGGCTATCTCGACCGCTGGTTCCCCGCGCTCTTCGAGACGCCTGCGGTCAAGTTCACCAAGAGCAAGGTGGGCTACGCCTACGCCGAGCAGCTCTCGAGCTGGACGATGCTGCGGCGGATCCACTCCCGCCGCCAGGTCCTGGAGACGATGGTCGACTTCTGGTCCAACCACCTGCACGTCGGAGCCGTCGGGGGTACGGCGTGGACGCAGCGGGTCGGCTACGACCAGACCATCCGGCAGCACGCCCTCGGCCGCTTCGAGGACCTGCTCGTCGCCTGCACCCTGCACCCGGCGATGCTGATGTACCTCGACAACTTCCGGTCCGTGAAGGACGCCCCCAACGAGAACCACGGACGGGAGCTGCTCGAGCTGCACACGGTCGGGCGGACGTCGGGTTACACCGAGCAGATGGTCCGCGACTCAGCGGTGATCCTCAGCGGGTGGCGGGTCGACTTCCGCGCCACCTGGGAGCAGCGCTACAACCCGCGACAGCACACGACGGGCCCGGTGCAGGTGCTCGGCTTCACCCATCCCAACCCGGTCTCCGACGCCCGCCAGCTCACCGTCGACTACCTCCGCTACCTCGCCGGGCACCCGGCGACAGCGCGCACCATCGCCACCAAGCTGGTGATCCGGTTCGTGGGCGACTACCCCTCGGCCGCGCTCGTCGACAAGCTCGCCGACACCTATCTCGCGCACGGCACCGCGATCGCGCCGGTGCTGCGCCAGCTGGTCGCCAGCCCCGAGTTCCAGGCGTCGGCCGGCCAGAAGTACCGCACCCCCGTCGACGACCTGGTCGCCACGGCCCGGGCCCTTCGGGTGCGCGCGCGCAAGCCCACCGGGAACCGCTCGTTCGCCCTCCAGATCAGCCGCCTGCACGGCGGGTTGCCGCTCTTCCAGTGGCCGCGGCCCGACGGGGCGCCCGAGCGCAACGCCGACTGGGCCTCTGCCGCCCGGATGCTCAGCTCGTTCCGCATGCACTGGGACCTCGCCTCGGGCACCCGCCCGTCCCGTGACGTCCGCTACCGCAAGCCGCAGCGGTGGCTGCCACGCAGGCGGCTGCGCCTCGACCGGTACGTCGACCACCTCTCGCGCACGCTGCTCGGCCGCCGCTCGACCCGCACGATGCTCAAGGCCGTCTGCCAGGCCACCGGCTACCGCCCCGACGAGCGGATCGACCGTCGGCACCCCCTCGCCCGCGCCGACTTCGTGCGGGTGGCGGCGGTCCTGCTCGACTCCCCGGCCCACCTGACCCGGTGAAGGACCACCCATGACCTCTCCCATGACGCCTCCCATGACGCCTCACGGGCCACCCGCACCCGTCGTCGACGGCTGCTGTGCCGAGTTCGAGCGCGCCTCCGGAGTCTCCCGCCGCCGCTTCCTCGCCGGGATGGCCGCCGGCTCGGGCGCCGCCGTCGCCACGTCGGTGTTCGGGGACGCGTTCCGGCAGGTCTCGTTCGCGAGCCCACGCCGCGCCGTCGGCAACAACGTGCTGGTCGTGATCAGCCTGCGCGGCGGCATCGACGGGATGGGGGTCGTCGTCCCCCACGGAGACCCGGCCTACTACGCCGCTCGTCCCACGATCGGCATCCCGGCGGCCTCGCTGGTCGCGCCGGACGCGATGTTCGGCCTGCACCCCGCGATGGCGCCCCTGGCGTGGCTCTGGGCGGCGGGCGAGATGGCCGCCGTGCACGCGGTCGGGATGGAGGTGCCGAACCGCTCGCACTTCCGGGCGATGGAGGAGATCGAGGACGCCGACCCCACCTCCAGCGTGCGCCGAGGCTGGGTCAACCGGATGGTCGGCCTCGGCGGGGGCTCCCAGCCCTCCGACGCGGTCGGCCTGGGCGACCCGATCACACCGACCGCTCTGGTCGGACCGTCGCTGACGCTGACCGCCGAGAGCCTCCAGGACATCTCGCTCGCCGGGGCCGACGGAGACTTCCTCGACCGGCGACGTCGCCAGCTGCGCACGACCTGGAAGCACGCGCCCGGCGCGCTCGGTGACGCGACCCGGGCCGCCCTGCGCACGGCGGCCGACCTGCGGCCGGTGGTCAACACGCCGTACCGTCCCGACGTCAGCTATCCCAAGGCGTTCCCGGCAGCAGGCCTCGCCGCGGCCCTGAAGGACACCGCGCGGTTGATCAAGGCGGACGTCGGCACCGAGGTGGTCTCGGTCGACTACGGCACCTGGGACATGCACGCCGACTACGGCCGCCTCGACTCCGGCAAGATGCAGAACATGGTGCGCGGTTTCGCCGGCGCGGTGGACGCGTTCCTGCGCGACCTCGGCCCGACCCGGGGCCGCGTCACCGTGGTGACGATCAGCGAGTTCGGCCGCCGCGTCGCCCAGAACGGCAACAACGGACTCGACCACGGCTGGGGCAACATGATGCTGCTGATGGGTGGCGGGGTTGCCGGGGGCTACCACGCGGCCTGGCCGGGGCTCGGCGCCGGACAGCTGACCGAGGGGGACCTCACGGTCACCACCGACTACCGCAACGTGCTCGGCGAAGTGGTCGCGAGACGCTTCCCGGACCGCTCCCCGACCTCGGTGTTCCCGGGTCTGGTCTACCGGCCGATCGGCGTCACCCGCTGACCGGCGGAGGGGCCCGCGCCGTACGCCGTGACCGGCTTTGTGCACGGCTTCTTCATCCGCACTCGGAATCGGGCCGCAGAGTTGATAGGGTCTGTCCCGCAGCAGGTGCAAAGTTCCACAGGTCTTCCAAAGGTTGACTGCCGCGGAGTTTGTGATCCGACGGCGTTTTCTCTTGAGTCAAAGCTTGAGGGGGTACGGCGTTTCACCGCATCTGTCGCGGGGCCGCCGAAGTGGCGGTCCCAAGCCCCATCAGTAGGAGAAAACGCGCATGGCTCAGGGCACCGTTAAGTGGTTCAACGCCGAGAAGGGTTTCGGCTTCATTGCGCAGGAGGACGGCGGCGACGACGTCTTCGTGCACTACTCGGCCATTCAGACCCAGGGCTACAAGTCCCTGGACGAGAACCAGAAGGTCGAGTTCGACGTCACCCAGGGGCCCAAGGGCCCCCAGGCTGAGAACGTCCGCGCACTCTGATCGCGCAGCCGGGCCCGCGCTGAGAAGCAACGGCCATCACGGCTGAATCAGACCAACGAAGGACCCCGGCGGACTACCGTCGGGGTCCTTTGGTTTGTCCCAAATGACTATGGGTAGGTTTTCCGAGGTCAGCGACAATGGATCCATCGGAACCGCACCGCACCGCCGACAGGAGCCAATGACCTCATGAGATCTGGAGGGAGCGGCGTCGTGGATGACCAGCTGAACGTCCCGCTCGAGGACGTGGAGCTCCTCGCCGAGGTGGAGCTGACGACCAACCTGATCATCGCCGCCAGCGAGGCGGAAGCGCCGCTGTGCCAGGACGAGGTCGATCGGCTCCTCGGCGTCGAGACGCCCGGCATCCCCACCCAGAAGGGCCGCGAGAGCTGAGTGCGCCGGCCACGGCGCCCGAGGTGGCGTGTGCCGGTCAGGGTGCTGAGGGGTCCGGGTTGACCTGATTCTGCTCGATGCCCCTAGCATGTCCCACGGTTCTGTTCCGTTTATCAGGAGTTCGCTGTGGCCCTGCGCTTCCGCCCTGCCGACACGTCGTTCTACGATCTCTTCGCCCAGTCAGCCCAGCACCTGGTCAACGGTGCCGGGCTGCTCGCGGAGATGCTCGGTGATGGCAACGACCGCGAAGGGATCGCGCAGCGGATGCGCGATGCCGAGCATGCGGCCGACGAGTCCACCCACGCGATCATCCGCCGGGTGAACACCACCTTCGTGACCCCGTTCGACCGCGAGGACATCTACGCCCTCGCCTCCGGTCTCGACGACGTCATGGACTACATGGAGGAGGCGGTCGACCTGGTGCTCCTCTACGAGGTCGAGAAGCTGCCCTCCGAGCTGGCCAACCAGGTCGAGGTGCTCCAGCGCTGCTCGGAGCTCACCGCCGAGGCGATGCCGCGGCTGCGCACGATGAAGGATCTCGAGGAGTTCTGGATCGAGATCAACCGCCTGGAGAACTCCGGGGACAAGAGCTACCGCCGGATCCTGGCCAAGCTGTTCAGTGGCAGGTACGAAGCCCTCGAGGTGCTCAAGCTCAAGGACATCGTCGACTCGCTCGAGGATGCGATCGACGCGTTCGAGACCGTCGCGAACATCGTGGAGCAGATCGCGGTCAAGGAGTCCTGACCGGTGGAACTCGCGATCGTCATCGCGGTCGTCGTCGTTGCCCTGGTGTTCGACTACACCAACGGCTTCCACGATGCCGCCAACGCCATTGCCACGTCCGTCTCGACCCGCGCGCTGACCCCGCGGGTGGCCCTGCTGCTGGCAGCGGTGATGAACTTCGTCGGTGCCTTCCTGGGCCAGGAGGTCGCTGACACCGTCGGCAAGGTGATCAGTCCCGAGGTCGGCACCCATGGCCTCGTGGTCGTGATGGCCGGGCTCATCGGGGCGATCACGTGGAACCTGATCACCTGGTACTACGGCCTGCCGTCCTCCTCGTCCCACGCGCTGATCGGTGGACTCGTCGGCGCGGCGATCGCGTCCGGCTCGCTGGTCAAGTGGGACGTCATCGTGGACAAGATCGTGATCCCGATGGTGGCATCGCCACTGTTCGGCTTCGCCGCGGCCTTTGCCTTCATGCTCGGCATCATGTGGCTCTTCCGCCGGGCCAACCCCCACAAGGTCAACCGTGGGTTCCGGCTGGCGCAGACGCTCTCGGCAGCGGCGATGGCGCTCGGCCACGGGCTCCAGGACGCCCAGAAGACGATGGGCGTGATCTTCCTGGCCCTGCTCACCGGTGGCTATGTCACCGCCGATCAGGACCTCCCGGTCTGGGTCATCCTCTCGGCGGCCGCCGCGATCTCGCTGGGCACCTACTCAGGCGGCTGGCGCATCATGCGCACGCTCGGGCGCCGGATCATCCACCTCGATCCCGCGCGCGGCTTCGCCTCCGAGACCATCGCCGCCAGCGTGCTCTACACGACGGCGTTCGTCTTCGAGGCGCCGATCTCCACGACCCACACGATCACCTCGGCGGTCATGGGCGCCGGCGCCACCAAGCGCTTCTCCGCCGTCCGCTGGGGCGTCGCCCGCTCCATCGTCACCGCCTGGGTGCTGACCTTCCCGATGGCCGGTCTCGCCGCCGCCCTGGTCTACTGGGCCGCCCGCTACGTCTTCCAGCTCCCCTGACCCCAGGTTGAGAGGTGCCTACGGGCGCTGAGTGGCGCCCCCGGGGGATCAGCCGAAGCGGCCGGAGATGTAGGCCTCGGTCGAGGACTCGTCGGGGTTGGAGAAGATCTTCCTGGTGGGGTTCATCTCGACCAGACGGCCGGGCTTGCCGGCGCCCGCGAGGTTGAAGAAGCCGGTGTCCTCCGAGACCCGGGCGGCCTGCTGCATGTTGTGGGTCACGATCACGATCGTGTAGTCGGCCTTGAGCTCGTGGATCAGGTCCTCGATGGCGGAGGTCGAGATCGGGTCGAGCGCCGAGCAGGGCTCGTCCATCAGCAGCACCTGCGGCTCGACGGCGATCGCGCGAGCGATGCACAGCCGCTGCTGCTGGCCGCCGGAGAGGCTCGAGCCGGGCTTGCCGAGCCGGTCCTTGACCTCTTCCCAGAGGTTGGCGCCGCGGAGCGACTTCTCCACGATGGCCTCGGCCTCCGACTTGGCCATCCGCTTGCTGTTGAGGCGGTTGCCGGCCAGGACGTTGTCGGCGATCGTCATCGTCGGGAACGGGTTGGGCCGCTGGAAGACCATCCCGACGTTGCGGCGGACCTGCACCGGGTCGACGTCGGCGTCGTACACGTTCTGCCCGTCGATCACGATCTTGCCCTCGACGCGCGCGCCGGGGATCACCTCGTGCATCCGGTTCAGGGACCGCAGGAAGGTGGACTTGCCGCAGCCGGACGGACCGATCAGCGCGGTCACCGAGCGGGCACGGATGGTCATGGAGACACCCTCGACGGCCTTGAAGTCGCCGTAGTAGATGTCGAGGTCTGAGACGTCGATGCTCTTGGCCATGGTGTTTGTCGATTCCTTCGTGGTCGCCCTCAGCGACCGGTCTTGGGGGAGAAGAAGCTGCTGATCGCCCGAGCGGAGAAGTTCAGCGTCATCACGATCGCGATCAGCACGAGGGCCGCGCCCCAGGCGCGGTCCTGGCCGAACTCCGACGGCACGCCGGGCTGGGTGAACGAGTAGTAGATGAACACCGGCAACGTCGCCATCCGCTCGGAGAAGACGTTGAAGTTCACCGAGTCGGTGTCCCCGGCGATGATCAGCAGCGGCGCGGTCTCACCGGCCACCCGGGCCACCGCGAGCATGACGCCCGTGACGATCCCGGCGAGCGAGGTGGGGAGGACCACCTTGAGGATCGTGCGCCACTTGGGCACCCCGAGGGCGTACGCCGCCTCGCGGAGCTCGTCCGGGACCAGCTTGAGCATCTCCTCGGCGGAGCGGACCACGATCGGGATCATCAGCACCGACAGCGCGATCGAGCCGCCGAAGCCCATCCGGACGCCGGGGCCGAAGATGATCACGAAGAGCGCGTAGGCGAACAGCCCCGCGACGATCGAGGGGATGCCCGTCATCACGTCGACGAGGAAGGTGATCGACCGGGCCATCCGGCTCTTGCCGCCGTACTCCACGAGGTAGATCGCGGCCATGATGCCGACCGGCACCGAGATGATGGCCGCGAAGAGCGTGATCAGCAGCGTGCCGATGATGGCGTGGTAGATGCCGCCACCCTCACCGATGATGTTGCGCATCGAGTAGGTGAAGAACTGGCCGGTCATCATCTTGGCGCCCTTGCTGATGACCTGGTAGATCAACGTCACCAGGGGCAGCATGGCGATGGCGAAGGCCGACCACACCAGGCTGGTCACCAGCCGGTTGGTGGCAGCGCGCGAGCCTTCGACGACTCTCGACCAGAGCGGCAGGGCCACGAGGTAGAGCACGATCGCGGTCACCGAGACGAGCCCGAGACCCCAACCCATCGGCAGGGCGACGAGCAGCGCGGCGGCCACGGCCATCGCCCCGACGAGAGCGGGCGCGAAGCGCGGAAGCGTCGGGTGGGTCAGGGGAAGGTCCTGGCGGCGGGGGCGCTCGTCGGCGCTGGGCCTGGTTGCTGTGGGGGTGCTCATCGCTCGCCTCCCTGGACGCCGCGGCCGGCGATCACCCGGCCGAGGAAGTTGACCGCGAACGTCACCACGAACAGCACCAGGCCGCTGAAGATCAGCACGTTGACCTTCAGGCCGGACGCCTCGCCGAACTGCAGGGCGATGTTGGCGGCGATGGTCGAGGGGTTGGTGGTGGAGATCAGGTTGATGGTGATGACCCCGGTGGCGCTCAGCACCATGGCGACGGCCATCGTCTCGCCGAGCGCGCGGCCGAGCCCCAGCATCGTCGCCGAGATCATGCCTGAGCGGCCGTAGGGGAAGACCGTCATCCGGATCATCTCCCAGCGGGTGGCGCCGAGGGCGAGCGCGGCCTCCTGGTGGAGGGTCGGCGTCTGTGCGAAGACCTCGCGGGTGATCGCGGTGATGATGGGCAGCGCCATCACGGCGAGCACGAGCGAGGCGGTCAAGATGGTGCGCCCGGTGGTGGACGCCGGCCCGGCGAACAGCGGGATGAATCCGAGGTGCTCCTCGAGCCAGCCGTAGACCCCGCCCATGCGGCGGCCGAGGAAGTCGATGCCCCACAGGCCGTAGACCACGGACGGCACGGCGGCGAGCAGGTCGATGAGGTAGCCCAGGGTCCGGGCGAGCCGCCGCGGGGCGAAGTGGGAGATCACCAGGGCGACCCCGATCGCCAGCGGGGTGGCGATGACCATCGCGATCGCGGCGGCGAGGAGCGTCCCGAACAGGAGCGGCCAGACGTAGAGGGTGATGCCTTCCTTGCCGCCCATCGCGGCCGGGCCGGCGGTGATCGCGGGGAAGCCCTCGACCGTCAAGAAGATGGCCACGCCGGCGAGGGCCACCAAGATCGCGATGCCTGCGCCGCGGGCGAGCCCCGCGAACGCCACGTCCCCCTTGCGGCGTACCGGTGCCGACGGCTTGGGTGCCGCATCGGTCACTGTCACGGTGACTCCCTCTCCTGGTCCAGCTCTTCAGGGACCCTCGGGTCCCGGTGTCTGTGTCCCCCCACGCGGGTGAGTCCGTGTCGCGCAACCCCCCGGCTGCGCGACACGGACCCCCTGGCTCGACGCGGCGTCAGCCGACCGTGATGCCGTCCACGATGCCCTGCGCCTCGTCGGCGATGGCACTGGGGAGGGGTGCCGATCCGGCGTTGTCGGCCGCGGCCTGCTGGCCCTCGCTGCTGATGATGTAGGACAGGTAGGCCTTGACCAGCTCACCCTCGCTCGCGTCGGCGTACGACGGGCAGGCGATCAGGTAGGAGCTCAGGACGATCGGGTAGACGCCTGCCTCCTCGGTCGTGTAGTCCAGGTCGAAGACGAGCTGGCTGTCGCTGTCGGTCTCGGCCTTCGGGGAGACCTCGAGGATCTTGGCAGCGGCCTCGGGGGTGGGCAGCTCGAAGCCGTCCCCGACGCCGATCGCCGCGGTGCCGAGGTCGCCGGCCTGGCTCGCGTCGGCGTAGCCGATCGAGTTGGCGCCGTTGGTCACGGCGGCCACGACGCCGGAGGTTCCGCTGGCGCCCTCGCCGCCGTCGACCGGCCACTTCTCGACCTCGCCGAAGGTCCAGCTGTCCTCGGCCACGGTCGCCAGGTAGTTGGTGAAGTTGCCGGTGGTGCCGGACTCGTCCGAGCGGTGCACCGGGTTGATGCTCTCCGCGGGCAGGTCGGCGTCGGGGTTGTCCTCGGCGATCGCGTCGTCGTCCCAGCTGGTGATCTCGCCGGCGAAGATGCCGCCCAGCGTGGCGGGGCTGAGCTGGAGGTCGTCCACACCCTCGAGGTTGTAGATGACGGCGATCGGCGAGACGTAGTTGGGAACCTCGATCGGGGCCTCCCCGTCACAACGCTCGGTGGCCGAGGTGAGCTCGCCCTCGTCGTCGGTCAGGTAGGAGTCGGAGCCGGCGAACGGGAAGCCGCCGGAGATGAACTGCTCGCGGCCGCCGCCGGACCCGATCGGGTCGTAGTTGACGGTGACGTCGGGGTTGGCCTGCTGGAAGCCTGCGCGCCAGGCGCCCTGGGCAGCCTCCTGGGAGCTGGCGCCCCCGCCGTTGAGCGTGCCGGACAGGCTGCTGTCGCTCGCGGCGGCGCCGCCCGTGCCCGCGCCGCCGGCTTCCTCGTTGGCGGCTCCACAGGCGGTGAGGCCCAGGCCGATGACGACGGCGGCCCCGAGGGCCGCGGGCCGGCGAAGGGAAGTGATCGTCACTTCTGATCTCCTGTGATCGTCCGAGATGTCTTTGAGTACGACTGTGAAGTTAGGCAGCCGAGGTGAAGCGAGCCTCGGGTGTGGGTGAACGGAAGGTGAACGGTGGCGACCGTTTCGGCGACACCGGGCCGCCCGTGAGACGGCGCTCACGTGAATGACGGCGTGTCGGGTGATCGACGCGCCGCTGACCGGCGCGAACCCGGTGGTCAGGCGGTGTGCTGCTCGGTGGTCACGACGCGGCCGCGCCGGTGGTGGACGACCAGCGCCTCGGCGGGCTCCAGCCGGGTGTTCGGCAGCCCCAGCGCCGCCCAGAGGGCCGGCAGCACCGGTCGGTGGGTGCACAGCACTGCGGGGGTCGGGTCGTTGAGGAGTCCTTGGACCACCTCGGTCACGACGTCCTCGTCGGCTCCCTCTGCCAGGCCGTCGGTGACCAGCAGGTCGAGCCCGGTGGCCTCGGCGTACGGCGCCAGGGTGGTCCAGCAGCGGTGCGCGCTGGAGCTGAGGATCCGGCGGACGCCGTAGGCGGCGAGCAGGGGCACGATCGCCCGGGACTGGAGGACGCCGCTCTCGGTGAGCGGCCGCTCCAGGTCGGCGCCGGTCCAGGTCTTGCGTGACTCGGCGTCTCCGTGCCGGACCACCACCAGCGGGGTGGTGCGCTTGCGCACCCTGGTGAACGACTCGAGCGTCGCCCGGTCGTAGTCGTGGGTCAGCGCACTCCGGGCGTCCTCGAGGTCGAGCCAGCGGACGTCGTCGATCTCGGCGTTGGGCAGGTAGGCCGAGACGTCGTCGTCGCCGAGCACGCGGCCGGCCCAGTAGAAGACGCGCTTGCTTCGCAGGGTGCCGTTCCCTGTCAGGTAGTCCTGGTGCGGCAGCGGCGGCCCCAGCCGGATGGCGAGCCCGGTCTCCTCGTGCACCTCGCGGACGGCCGCGGTGGTGGCGTGCTCCCCAGGGTCGAGCTTGCCCTTGGGGAAGGACCAGTCGTCGTACTTCGGTCGGTGGATCAGCAGCACCTGCGGGCCCTTGCGGGCAACGACCGCACCGGCGGCGAGGATCTCCGGGGGCTCGACGTCGACCACCCGGCTAGTCTCACACGACCAGGGGCCGGGACGGGTGAAGGGCAGGTGGAGGCGGGTGAGCAGGCGTCTCGTCGCCGTCGCTGCGGCCGTGCTGGTGCTCGCCCTGGCCGGCTTCGTGGCATGGCGGGTGCTCGAGCCGCCGTCGGACTTCGAGAAGGCGATGGGTGCGCTGCCGGCGTCCACGCTGCGGGCGACCTACACCGACTGGGCGGCCGTGCGGGAGGAGGCCGACGGCTCCGGCCTCGATGCCGGGTCGCCGCCGGAGCAGGTGGCGGCCTTCCTGCGGCGTGCGTTCGACCTCGACCTGGTCAGCACGTCGGCCGTCGCGGACAGCACCCTCGCGATGGGCGAGCGCTACGGGCTCTCACCCCTCGACGTGGCCTGGGAGGCCTTGGGCCAGGACGAGTCCGGCCAGGTCGTGGTGCTCGGCGTCGAGGACGACGTCGACCTCGCGGGGGTGGAGCAGTCGCTCCGCTCGCTGGGGTACGGCGCTCCCGACGGGGGCCTCGGCAGCGGCGGCACCTGGGTCGGCTCGGCTGACCTCGTGGCCACGATCGACCCCTCGCTGACCCCGGTCTTCCAGAACGCGGTCGTGCTGCCCGAGGAGCGCATGCTGCTGCTCTCCGACGGGGAGGCAGCCGTCTCGCGGGCGGCCGAGGTGGTGGCCGGCGACGAGCCGGCTCTCGACGAGAACGGCCTGGCCGCGGCTGCCCGGGAGCCGGTGACGGCCGTCCTGTGGGCCTCAGACTTCGCCTGCGAGGACCTGTCGATGTCGGCCGCCGACGAGGAGGATCAGCGGGTCGCCGACCGGCTCATCGACAGGGCAGGCGGGGTCAGCCCGCTGACCGGCCTGGTCGCCGCGCGCCAACCTGACGGGGTGATCACGCTCGCGCTGGAGTTCGAGAGCGACGAGCAGGCCTCCGGCAACCTGCAGCCCCGCGTCGACCTGGCCGGAGGCGAGGCGCCAGGACAGGGCGGCAGCTTCGCGGACCGGTTCACCGTCGCCTCGGGGAAGGCGTCGGGCGATCTCGTGCTGCTCGACCTGGTGCCGGACGGGTCGGGCTACGTCTTCAGCGACCTCACGTCCGGCCCGGTCCTCTTCGCCACCTGTTGAACAGGGTTCAGGCCGGTACGGCGATCGCGCGCAGGTAGCCCCCGAGGCCGGCGGCCCCGGCCGCCCAGTGCACCGACTGGGTCACGAGGGTGCGGACGTCCCGCGCACGGATCGCCTCGACGCACTGCCGCTTCGCCTCCGGGTAGGGGGTCGAGGCACGCAGCAGCCGCCAGCCCGACTCGCTCAGCGCGAAGTCGAGGCTGCGGGGGGTGAAGAAGTTGATGTGCTCCGGCGGCTTGAGCTGTGACCACTTCTCGCGGCGAACGATGCGTCCCGCACTGCGCCACTGCGGCACCTCGACCACCAGGTGCCCGCTGAGGTCGGTCAGGTCCCGGAGGCGGCGCAGGTCGCCGAGCGGGTCGATGAGGTGCTCGAGGACGTGGAACATCGAGACCAGGTCGTGGGTCCCGGTCGCCTCGTCCAGGCTCGCGATGGTGGTCAGTCCCTTGGCACCTGCCTTCGCCCGGGCGGAGTCGCCGACCTCACACACGACGACGTCCCAGCCGTCTGCGGCGGCACGGGCTCCGAAGTCGCCGGTCGCGCCGCCCACGTCGAGGAGGCGACCCCGTCGGGCCTTGGCCTCCGGCGCCCACTCGTCGAGCAGGTCCCACGTGCGGCTTGCGTTGAGGGAGGCCCAGCTGTCGCCCTCGTAGTCGCCGTACCCGAAGGGCGAGGTCTCCTCGCCCTCACCGAAGTAGCTCTCCGTGTAGTAGGCGCCGAGCTGCTCGGGGGTCGGTCGGGGGAGGGTGAACGCAAGTCGACAGCGTGGGCAGCGGAACACCTCGTAGCGGTCGACCGTCTCGACCCGGAGGCCGGTCGCGGCGGCCGTCGAACCGCACACGGGGCACGTCTTCTCCATGGTCAGCGAGCGTACGGACCCCGGCGGTCCGGCGTCCGCCGCATCCCGGTGGGTCCGGGATGCGGATGCGTCGTCGTCGGACCTCACAGGCTGGACGGCGGCGATGTCACCTTCGTGGACACTGTCGCTCGCCGCTTGCGGCGTGAGCCGATCAGCGACTGGTGAAGGTCACGCAGTGGTTCTCCGGAGTCGTCGAGGTGGTGCCGCACCCACTCGCCGGACTCCTCCAGCCACCACGACGAGGTGCCGTCGTCGAAGGCCAGGTCGAGCATCCTGCCGACCTGCTCGGTGGGGGCGCTGCCGGGCAGGGCGACCAGGCACTCCACACGGCGGTCCAGGTTGCGGTGCATGAGGTCGGCCGACCCGATCCAGGCGGACGGCTCGCCGCCGTTGTCGAACCAGAACACCCTGCTGTGCTCGAGGAACCGGCCGAGGACGGAACGGACCCGGATCGTCTCCGAGAGCCCCGGCACCCCAGGACGCAGCGTGCAGATGCCACGCGTCAGCAGGTCGATGGGAACGCCTGCCTGGGAGGCGAGGTAGAGCGCGTCGATCGTCGCTTCGTCGACGATGGAGTTGGCCTTGATCCTGATCCGGGCCGGTCGACCGGCCCGGTGGTGCTCGATCTCACGCCGCACCCGTTCGAGGAGCCCGTCCCGCACGGAGTCGGGTGCGACCAGCAGCCGCTCGTAGGAGGCGTTGCGGGAGAACCCGGAGAGGTTGTTGAAGAGGTGGGCGACGTCCTCGCCGATCGTCTCGTCGGACGTCAGCAGCCCGTAGTCCTCATAGCTGCGTGCGGTCTTGGGGTTGTAGTTGCCGGTGCCGATGTGGACGTACCGCCGGATGCCCTCGGGCTCGTCGCGCACCACCATGGCGAGCTTGCAGTGGGTCTTGAGCCCGACGAGGCCGTAGACGACGTGGCAGCCCGCGTGCTCGAGCTTGCGGGCCCACTTGATGTTGGCCTGCTCGTCGAAGCGCGCCTTGATCTCCACCAGCACGAGCACCTGCTTGCCCGCCTCGGCGGCATCGACCAGGGCGTCGATGATCGGGGAGTCGCCGGACGTGCGGTAGAGCGTCTGCTTGATGGCGAGCACCTGCGGGTCGGCAGCGGCCTGCTCGAGGAACCGCTGCACCGAGGTGGCGAAGGAGTCGTAGGGGTGGTGCAGCAGCACGTCGTTGCGCTGCAGCGCCGCGAACACGTCGACCGGAGATGCCGACTCGACCTCCGCGAGCTGCGCGTGGGTTGAGGGCACGAACGCGGGGAACTTCAGCTCGGCCCGGTCGAGGTCGGCGATGTCACCCAGACCGCGCAGGTCCAGCGGGCCCGGGAGGCGGACGACCTCGGCGTCGGAGACCCCGAGCTCGGAGACGAGCAGCTCGAGGATGTGGTCATCCATCGTGTCCTCGACCTCGAGGCGCACCGGGAGGCCGAAGCGGCGGCGCAGAAGCTCCTTCTCCAGGGCTGCCAGGAGGTTCTCCGCGTCGTCCTCCTCGACCTCCAGGTCCTCGTTGCGGGTCACCCGGAAGGTGTGCACGCCGTGCACCTCCATGCCGGGGAACAACCGCTTGAGGTGCTCCCCGATCACGTCCTCCAAGGGGACGAACCGCTGCTCGCCGACCGGGACGAACCGGCTGAAGATCGGCGGCACCTTCACCCGCGCGAAGTGCTCCTTGCCGGTCTTGGGGTTGCGGACCAGCACGGCGAGGTTGAGCGAGAGGCCGGAGATGTAGGGGAACGGGTGCGCCGGGTCGACGGCGAGGGGCGTGAGCACCGGGAACACCCGGTCGCGGAAGAACTTCTTGCTGTGCTTCTGCTCGTCGCGGGTCAGCTCGCTCCAGCGCAGGATCTCGATGCCCTGCTCCCCGAGGGCGGGGATGATCGAGTCGCGGAACAGCGAGGCGTGCCGCTGCATCAGGTCGGTGGTCGCTGCCCAGATCCGCTCGAGGACCTCGCGCGGCATCAGGCCGGCAGCCGAGGGTACGGCGACCCCGGCAGCCATCCGGCGCTTGAGGCCGGCCACCCGCACCATGAAGAACTCGTCGAGGTTGGAGGCGAAGATCGCGAGGTAGCGAACGCGCTCGAGAAGGGGCAGGCTCGCGTCCTCCGCGAGCTCGAGGACCCGGATGTTGAAGTGCAGCCAGGAGAGCTCCCTGTCGAGGAATCGGTCCCCGGGCAGGTCCTCGGCGTCGGCGTCGTACGGCGGGTCGACGTCGTACGACTCCTCGGGCACCACCGTCAACGGGCGGCTGCTGCTCTCCACGGTCACCCCTGCATCGTGACACCACCAGGTGAACGACGGGTAACGATCGACCGAGACCGTCGAGCTGGGCCACCGGTTGATCGAGCCGGGCCACCGGTTGATCGAGCTGGCCCACCGGTTGATCGAGCTTGTCGAGATCACCCGCCCGTCGCGATTGGGCACGGTGGCACGTGCCGGTCCAGCACCCCCCGCTCAGATGCTGCTTCCCGGTGTGGCATCCCATCTCGCGCGTCGAGCGTGCCGGCGCTTGCCCTCCCGGCATGTGGGGCAGTGTTGCCCGCTGCTTCGGGGTCGGCGGGAAAGGGAGTCCCGACGTGAGGGGGTCTAGCCCACCGGTACCAGGCGGAAGGCCCGCACCGTGCCGAACCTCGTTCCGTTCCGCGACGTCGAGCCCGGCGCAGGCTAGGGCGAGCGGCAGCGAGGTATCGACCGCGGGCTCATGGTGGTGAGGACCCACTCGAGATTGCGGGGGAGACACCGCTTCTCCCCGTATCGGCTCTGCTGCAGCGAACGCGGCGGCCGACCTCGGCGCCGACGGGTCGAAGCGCAGCGACGGGCTCTGCACGCAGCATGACGTGGCGCGCGACGATGCCCTCGAACGGCGACCAGTCGTGGTGAGGCGGGCGCCGGGGTCTTGCGCGGCGATGCCGTGGCCGGCCGCGGTCCAGGAGTAGCGCACCTGCGCCCACGGCGTCGACGCCACCCGCCGACAGGGCCAGGCTCGACGACGACCAGCACGACGACGACGAGTCCCAGTGCCGGCCAGGCCTGGCGCCGGGAGAGTCGGGCCCCACCGACGCCGCGACCGCGAGGCCGAGGAACGGCAGCGCGACCGAGAGGTAACGCGCACTGAAGATGCTGGGCTCCGACTGCGACGCGACCACAGCGACCAGCCCCAGCACCGAGGTGGCGCCGACCCCCAGCAGCCACCATGAGCGTTCCCGCCCGACCGCTCCACGGGCGAGCAGTGCGGCGAGGACGACCAGCGGTCGACCAGCTGGAAGCAGCTCGGTTAGCCCTCGGCGCCGCCGGCGACGGTGCGCAACGCGACGCTGACGTAGTCGCGTGTCCCCAGGTCGGGACCGTGGGGCAGCTGTCCCTGCTCTGGGCCGCCGGAGCAGGAAGAACCAGGCACCACCGGCGCGGCGAGGGCCGCGAACGGAAGCGCCGCCCAGAGCGAGACTCGCGCGGGCGGGCGGCGCGCCAGCCACCAACCAGAGCAGAGCGACGCCGAGCGGTGGAGCGGTGAAGAAGTGCGCGTACAGGGCGAGACCGGCGACGAGGCCGAAGCCGGCGGCCGTCATCGACGACCCGGTCGCCTCGGTGCGCATCAGCAACCAGCAGAGCAGACGACACGAGCAGCATCGCCAGCACGTAGCCGCGGGCGTCGACCACGTTGTAGCATCACGTCGGGGTTGAGGAACACGGCGACCGCGACCCCGACGAGGGCAGCCGTCTCGCCGAAGCGTCGAAGCGCGAGCAGCAGCACCGCAGCAGCGAGGGTGGCGCAGCACGCTGCTGGTCACGCGCATGACGGCGGGCGACGCGTCACCCAGGTGCAGAGCCCAGAGAAGGAGCGTATGCAGAGACCCGTTGAGCTACGCCGGGTCGATCAGTCCGGCGAGCTCCGGGAACGGCAGTGACGGCCTCGAGCCGCGTGTAGCCCTCATCGAGGGACAGCTCGGCGCGACCGTAGGTCGAACCACGCGGCGGCCACGAGCGATGGCCCAGCCGAGCAGGGCGGTGACCGCCCACGGTGGCACTCGCCGGTCCACGGTCCCTCGGCCCTGGTGCAGTGTCTCGGTTGGCGTCAGTCTCGCGCATCGGAGCGTGGCGGCGCGGCCTTTCCCGACCGATCGGCAGGTCGTGGCAGCCTGAGGTCGCTATCGGCGGCGGTACTGGACGTGCGTGTCCGCATCGGCGTGGGTGAAGCCGAGCCGGGAGTAGACAGCCACCGCCGGGTCGTTGTCGGACTCGACGTAGAGCAGCACCTCGGCCAGCCCGCGCGAGGCCAGGTGGTGCAGCCCGGTCAGCGTCAGCACCCGGCCGAGGCCCCCGCCCTGGGCTTCCGGCGACACTCCGACGACGTAGACCTCCCCGACCGGGGGGTCGGTGTCGTGCACCTTGGTCCAGTGGAAGCCGAGCAGGCGTCCGTCGGCGGACGCCGCTACGAAGAACCCCGCGGGGTCGAACCACGCCTCGGCCTGGCGCTCGTCGAGGTCGGCCCGGGTCATCTGTCCCTGCTCGGGGTGGTGGGCGAAGGCCTCGGCGTTGAGCATGAGGAACGCCTCCTCGTCCTGGCCGGGCACGAACGGTCGGACGACGTAGCCCTCCGGCTGCGGCAGCGCCGGGAGGTCTCTCAGCCCGCGGCGCATCACCCAGAGGTCACGCGCCCGCTCGAAGCCGAACGCAGCACCCAGCCGGGCCGCCGCCGGATGGTCGCCGTGCGACCAGGCGGTCGCCACGTCCGCCGACTCCAGGGCCATCTCGACCAGGTCGCGACCGCGTCCCTCGCGTCGGGCGTCGGGGGTCACCACGACAGCCAGATCGCCCTCGTGCACCCAGGCGAAGCCGACGGCGGGGTCGTCCGACACCAGCAGCGCACCCTCGACGATGCCGCGGTGACGCAGCGTCAGCAGGGCGGCCTCGTCGAGGGGTGCGGCACCGTCGGCCGCGGTGGCCGCCTCGACGACGTGGCGCACGGCAGCGGCCACAGCGGAAGGCTCGGCCCAGTCGAACTCGCCAGGCTGGACCCGGCGTACGGCATGCGTCATGCCACTCACCCTAGGAGGCCGCGCCCATGCAGCTCGTGACCCTGCTCGCTGGAGTCGCCCTGTTCCCGTTCTTCGGACTCGGCTTCCTGCTGTGGATGGCCCGCCTGGAGGACTCGCTGCCCGAGGCGGTACGGCGTGCCGCGCGTCGGCCGGACCCGGCCCCGATCCTGACCATCCCGGTCAGGAGTGCGCGAGCAGGCGAGACGATGCGTGTGATCGTCCCCGGCCAACGTCAGGCGTCGGACGTGGCCCTCTCGACCGAGCCCTCCTTCGGCGGCAGCACGAACCGGTAGCCGACGTTGCGCACGGTGCCGATCAGGGTCTCGTTGTCGGGGCCGAGCTTGGCTCGGAGTCGACGCACGTGCACGTCGACCGTGCGGGTGCCGCCGAAGTAGTCGTAGCCCCAGACCTCCTGGAGCAGCTGCTCGCGGGTGTAGACCCGGCCTGGGTGCTGCACGAGATACTTCAGGAGCTCGAACTCCTTGAAGGTCAGGTCGAGCGCACGGCCACCCAGCTTGGCGGTGTAGGTGGCGTCGTCCACGCTGACCCCGCCGGAGCGGATGACGTGGGCCTCGGGGTCGTCGGCGTCGCGCTGCGCGCTCATCCGGCCGATCGCCAGGCGGAGGCGAGCCTCGACCTCGGCCGGCCCGACGGTGTGCAGCAGCACGTCGTCCATGCCCCAGTCGGCACTGACCACCGACAGGCCGCCTTCGGTGACGATCAGGAGAACGGGGGAGTCGGAGCCGGTGGTGCGGATCAGCCGGCAGAGGTCGCGGGCATGGGCGAGCTCCTTGCGGCCGTCGACGAGCACGACGTCGACGTCGGGAGCCTCCAGCAGGGCGCTGCCCTCGGCGGGCAGGATGCGCACCTGGTGGGGCAGCAGAGCGAGCGCAGGGAGCACGTCAACCGAAGGTTGTGTCGTGCTCGTCAGCAGCAGCAGGGTGCTCATCGGGGCCTCCGCGGCAGGGCGGGCGCAGCGAGTGCTTTCGTGGGGCGGTTCAACGCACCTCCCGGTGGTCGCCCGGACAAGGTCTCGCACCAGCTCGCCATTGAGCCGTTTCGTTGGCGACGGGCGGCATGGTGGCGTCGCGCCGTCGTACGGCAGGATATCCGACATGGGCGAGACGCGGCACGAGTTGTCCGCCACACGGAGTGTGACGGTGCGCTACTGGGCGGCGGCCAGGGCAGCCGCGGGAGTGGATTCCGACGAGATCGAGATCGGTGACGGGGCCACGCTGGCCGCGCTGTTCGACGAGGTGCGCGCGCTGCACACAGACCGGCCACGCCTGTTCGACGTGATCGCGATCTGCTCAGTGCTGGTCGGCGACCGTCCGGTCGGTGCCAAGGAGCCGGGCGAGGTCGCGATCCGGCCCGGCGACACCGTCGAGCTGCTGCCGCCGTTCGCCGGCGGCAGTCAGGACCTCGATGGAGCGGTCACGAAACGGTAGACCGCGATCACGAGTGCCACCGCGGACGCCAGGTCGGCGCCGGTGATGCCGTGCTCCCAGGTGAGGAACAGCAGCAACGGTCCCTCCATCGGCGTGCTGACCTTCGTCCACACCACGGCGAGCACCGCGAGGAGGACCGCCCCCGGGCGCCCGGTGCGGTCGCTCGTCCCCGCGACGAGGACGAGCAGGGCGAGGACGACAGGAGCCAGCATGCGGTGACCCTACGCGGCGCATCGGACCGGGAATGCCATGCACCTCGCAGGCGTTCTGCCCCGCATGAGTCAAGGAGCCTGGGTCCTGGTGGCGGTGCTGGTCGCCGCCACCGCCTTCGGCGTCTTCCGGGCGGCCAGGGACGGTCGGTTCCGCGGTACGCATGCCGTGCGCGGCGCCGAGGTGGCCGAACCTGTCGACAGCTCCCCCAGCGTGCTCGACGGGGCTGCGGTCGAGCACGAGCTGGGTGATCGGGCGACCCTGCTCCAGTTCTCGTCGGCCTTCTGCGCGCCGTGCCGGGCGACCCGCAGGGTCTTGGGCGAGGTGGCGGACCTGGTGCCAGGGGTGGTGCACGTCGAGGTCGACGCGGAGCACCACCTCGAGCTGGTCCGCCGGCTCGGCATCCTGCGCACGCCCACGACCCTGGTGCTCGACGGTGCAGGGCGCGAGCTCACCCGGGCCCAGGGCGCGCCATCGAGAACTCCGTGTTGGCGACTCTGGCCGAGCGCACCTGAGCGGCTGCCTGGGCTGGGCTGCTTGCGCGGTCTGGCCGCGGTGGAGCGGCCGTCCTGGCAGAATCTGGCCTTGTGGCTAAGCGACTCGGCGCATACGTGCTGCCCGGAGATCCGGTGTGGATGCGATCCAGCCTGGCCCGCTACTACGACCACCTCGATGATCTCGTCGTGATGGTGCCGACCAGCGGTCGTGGCTGGACCGGGCGCGACCTCCCCGTGAAGGAGTGCTGCAGCATCGTGCGAGCCGTCGATCGTCGCGGCATCGCCCGCTTCATCGAAGGGGACTGGGTCGACGGCGACGAGCCGATGAACGCCGAGACCCGCCAGCGACAGGCGGGTGTCGACGCCCTGTCGGACGTGGAGTGGATCCTCCAGATCGACAACGACGAGGTGCTGCCCAGGATCGAGAGCCTGCTCGCGGTGCTCGAGGACGCGCCGGATGCCACCTCCGTCGAGTGGCCGATGCGGGTGCTCTTCCGTCGACGCGGGGCTGACTACCTGGAGGTCACGGGCAAGGACGGAGCACCCAGCTGCGAGTACCCCGGTCCAGTCGCGGTACGACGTGGCACGAGGCTCGCCTACTCCCGACGAACGGAGGCGCCGAGCCTGCGCGTGCTAGTGGTCGACGCGGATGATGCCGGCGACGGCGTCCCGGCTGTGTCGCTGGCCGACGCCGCCTGGCACAACAGCTGGGCCCGAGGGGTGGGTCAGACCTGGCGGAAGATCCGGACGTGGGGGCATGCCGATGGACTGCGCATGACCTACTACCTGGTCGCCACATGGCTGCCCGCGCCCGTCACCTGGCGCCTGCTCCACGACTTCCATCCTCTGTTCGGGTCCGTGTGGCCCGCGTTGGGGCGGACCCGGTTGCCCGAGGGTCTGCTGCTCGTCGAAGACGCTCGGTGAAGGCTGAACCGGAGGGTCCGAGCGGTGCCGATGTCGTCGTGGTCCTGAACTTCAACGGGCGTGCAGACACCGAGCGATGTCTTGACTCGCTCGTCACGGGCTCAGCGCACGAGGTCCTGCTCGTGGACAACGGGTCCCATGACGGGCTGGCGGCCGAGATCGGCACATCTTGGCCGAGCGTGACGCTCATCAGGAACGACCGGAATCTCGGGTTCGCGGTGGCACGAACCTGGCCTCCGGCGATCGTCCGTGAGCCACTAGGGTGAGTCCTCGACTGTCGTACCGGCCGGCACGCTTGAACGTCTCACTGCCACCGCCCGTCGAGGCGTCGCGGTCAGCCCTGAAGTTCGGTATGCGGCAGAGCGGGAGCGGGTGTGGTTCGGTGCCGGGGTGATCGATCCTGAGACCAATCTGGCTCGCCACGTCGCGGAGGTCGACCTACCTACGCCGGCCGAGAACGGTGAGCGGGCGACGGAGGTGCTGGCTGGGGCCTGCATCACGGCGAGCGCTGAGGTCTGGCGGCACGTCGGGCTGTTCGACGAGCGCTACTTCCTCACCTTCGAGGACTCCGACTGGAGCGTTCGGGCTCGCCAGGGGGTGTCCGGCTTGCCGTCGACGCCGGTGTGACCATCGACCACGCCGTCTCCGCGTCGTTCACAGGGGAGTACTCCTACCTCTCGCTCTACTACTACGCACGCAACGGCCTGCTCTTCGGTCGTGGCACCTGCGGGGGATCCCTCGTCCAGGCAGCGCGGTTCCTCCGTCGACACGTCCTGACCCACATCCTGCAGGACATGCGGGAGGGTCGATACCGTGAGTTCTCGAGGAGGTCGCTGGTGCTGTCGACTGCGATCGCGCACTATGCCATCGGCCGGTTCGGAGTGGCGCCAGGGTGGTTGGTCGGACTCTCGAGATCCTGGAGCGGGGCGGTGGGGGATCATGAGTCGTGAGTCCGAACCGCCCGCCGACCTACGATGAAGTCGCGAGCCAGGGCGGTGGCCTTCTACCTCCCGCAGTACTTCCCCATCCCGGAGAACGACGAGTGGTGGGGGCCGGGCTTCACGGAGTGGACCAACACCGCCAAGGCGCGACGGCTGTTTCCGGGCCACCAGCAGCCCACGCTGCCCTCTGAGCTCGGCTTCTACGACCTCCGCGTCCCGGAGACCCGGCAGGCACAGAGCGACCTCGCGCAGGAGCACGGGGTCGAGGCCTTCGCATACTGGCACTACTGGTTCGGGGGCGGAGAGCGCATTCTCGAGCGACCCTTCAACGAGGTGCTCACCAGCGGCAGCCCGAGCATCAGCTTCTGTCTCGCCTGGGCAAACCAGACCTGGAGCGGGATCTGGCACGGCGCCCACGACAAGGTCCTCAAGGCACAGACCTACCCCGGCCCCGAGGACGACCAGGCGCACTTCGACACGATCGTGGCGGCCTTCCGTGACGAGCGTTATCTGCGTGTCGATGACCGTCCTGTCTTCTACGTGTTCCGACCTGAAGAGCTTCCTGACGCCGCGGCGTTCGTCGACCGGTGGCAGGCGATGGCCCGCGCTGCCGGGCTCCCGGGTCTCTACCTGGTGGCCGAGGCCAGCGACCTGCTCGGCGCCGGACCCCGCTACACCCGCGCGCACGCCGACGGCTTCGACGCGGAGGTCTACATGCGGCTGCCTGCGCAGGTGAACCGCCTGACCCGGCTGCGGATGCGAGCGATCCGCAAGTCGATGGGCGGCCCCGAGATCTGGCCGTACGCCGATGACATCATGGATGTGTCGCGCACCGGCCCCACCGCGCAGCCGTGCGTCTACCCCAACTGGGACAACACCCCGCGCTCAGGGCGGCGCGGTCTGGTGATCACCGGAGCCACCCCGGCGCGCTTCGAGCGCAACGTCCGTGACGCTGTCGACCGGCTTGCTGACCGACCGGAGCAGGAGCGGCTGCTGTGGGTGAAGTCGTGGAACGAGTGGGCCGAGGGCAACCACCTCGAGCCCGACCTGGTCGAGGGGCGAGGTTGGCTCGAAGCCCTGTCGAGAGGGCTCACCGGGTGACCACCGACGCGCTTCGGATCGCGATGATCTCCTACTACCTGCCCAGTGGGAGCAAGATCGGCGTCGGATACCAGGTGCACGAGCTCGCCAACGAGCTCGTTCGGCGCGGGCACCACGTCGACGTCTTCTCCAACTGTCCGCCGGTCGACGGAGCTCTCTACGGGCACCAGCACGTGGTGCTCCGTGGCCCGCTGCGCACGTTCAGATTCGCCACGGCGCTGCGCCGGTTCGACTTCGCCGGCTACGACGTGCTGCATGCGCACGGCGACGACTACTGGATGTGGCGGCGTCGGGTTCCGGTGCACGTCCGCACCCTGCACGGCTCCTGCTTCGAGGAGGCACTGCGGATCCGTGGCGCTCGGGAGCGGCTACGGATGGTGCTGCTCGGGTTCAGCGAGGTGTTGGCGAGCCTGGTGGCCGACCGCACCGTCGTGGTGTCCCCGAGCACCCGGCGCTGGACGCCGTGGGTGCGTGGGGTCATTCCCAACGGCGTCGACCGATCCAGGTTTCATGTGCGGGAAGATGCTCGGTCCGACCTCCCCACGGTGCTCTTCGTCGGCACCTGGGAGGGTCGAAAGCGTGGTCGGGACCTGGCGGCGATCTTCGTCGAGCAGGTCCGACCGGCCGTCCCGGGTGCCGAGCTCTGGATGGTCACGCAGGACGCACCTGAGGAGCCCGGTGAAGGCGTGAGGGTGCTCGGCCGGCTGAGTGACGAGGACCTCGCCCTGGCCTACGCGGGCGCCTGGGTGTTCTGCCTGCCCTCGACCTACGAGGGCTTCGGCATCCCCTACGCCGAGGCGATGTCGTCGGGGTTGCCCGTGGTGTCCACGCCCAACGTGGGCGCGCGTTACGTCACCGATGAAGGCTCAGCCGGTGTGCTGGCCGAGCTCGACGATCTGGGCGACGCCCTCGTCGATGTGCTCACGGATGAGGCTCGGCGCGACGGCCTCCGGGAGTCCTCGACGCGACGGTCCGAGGTCTTCGATCTGCAGCGGGTCGTCGATCAGTACGAGACGCTCTACCGTCCCTGAACCGGGCCGACCTCGCTTGCCGTCTCGACCCACGCGACCAGCGGTGCGGAGGCGCGCGACCAGGTGAGCCTCTCGAGCGCCTGGCCACGCCGGTCGGCGGCGGCGGTCCTGAGGTCGACGGGTCGGGTCAGGGCCTCGTCGAGCCAGGCCACCCAGGCGTCTGCGTCGTCACTGACCAACGCGCCCGACGGGGCCTCGCCGTCGGCGGCGTCGAGGGTGGTGGCGAGGGGGACGCCGGTGACGAGCGCCTCGGCGTACTTCACCGGTGCGCCCACCCCGTCGATCACCGGGACGGCGACCGCCCAGGCATCGTGCAGGAAGTCAGCCATGCGGGGGACCCGGCCGACGGACCGGACCCCGGGGGGAGCGGTCCGTCGACGCCGCTGCCGGCCACCTCACAGACCACGTCGTGCGTCGTCTCGATGCGGGGCCAGACCTCGCTGACGAACCAGGCCAGGCCGGCGCGGTTGGGGTCCCAGTCCCAGTTGCCGAACAGCTTGACCACGGGCCTCACCGCCGGCGCGGGTTCGAGTGGCCACTCGGCCACGTCGATGCCGTTGGCAGTGACGATCGCGTCAACTCCGGTCGACGCGAGCAGCGCCTCCCGCTCGCGCTGCGAACAGACGCTGAGCGCTGAGGCCTGGCCGGCCATCCGCCGCTCCCGCTCCGCCCACATGGCGGCCTCGGTCGCCAACCCCTGCAGTCGGTACCACCGGCTCAGGACGTTCTGCACGTCGAGCAGTGAGCGCGCTCGGGGGAGAGCCTCGTGGTGGGTCAGGGTCAGCCAGGAGTCGAGATGGGGCACCACGACCGCGTCCCAGTCGGGGGACGTCGTTGCGTCGCGGAGCGTCGAGATCCCGCCGCGGTGCGGTCGCCCGAAGCGCCGGCTGAGCGTGACCCGCGTCGTCGCCGTGCCCGTCAGTCGGTCGACGCTCGTGGAGTCCTGGTCGCCCGCGAGTGCCATCAAAGAGACGTCATGGCCGGCGTCCAGGCACGCCTGGATCTGGAAGTACTGCCTGCGCTGGCCGCCCTGGCCGAGCAGGTCGGGGGTCTCGTTGCTGAACCAGAGGATGCGCATGAGTCAGATCAGGTCGGCGAACGAGCGCTCGTGACGTTGGAAGACGACCACGCCGCCGAGTGCCACCGCGAGACAGACGACCGGAGCCGCGACCAACATCCACGGCGGCGGCACCTGGGTGCCCAGCACCGACCACCGGAAGCCCTCGAGGAGCCAGGACAGCGGGTTCGCGAGGTACCACGGCCGGATGTCGGCGGGAACGACACTGACGGCGTAGGCCACCGGTGAGGCGAACAGCAGGGTCTGGATCAGCCACGGGAGAACGTAGGCGACGTCGCGGTACTTGACCATGATCGCCGCGCCCCCGAGTCCTATCCCCAGGCCGAAGAGGAGGAACAGGAAGACCCACCAGGGAAGCAGGAGGATCGGCCACCCCGGGTTGACGCCGTAGAGCACGAGGAGGACAGCCGTGAGCGCGAGCCCCACTGCGAAGTCGAGCAGAACCGAGAGGGCGGTGGAGAGCGGGACGAGTGCCCGCGGGAAGAAGACCTTGGCCACCAGGGCCTGGTTGGCGACGAGTGAGCCTGAGGCCCGGGTGACGATGCTGCTCAGCATCGTCCAGGCCACCATGCCGACGAAGCTGAACAGGAAGTAGGGCACGCCGTCGCTCGGCAGGTCCGCCACGCGTCCGAAGACGATGGTGAAGATGCCAGCCGCGGCGAGCGGTTGCAGCACCACCCACGCGACGCCGATCGCCGTCTGCCGGTAGCGGAGGAGGACGTCGCGTTGGCCGAACCGGTAGAGGACCTCACGTGCCTCCCACAGCTCCGACCAGGCCGGACGGTCGATGCGCCGGGGCGGGATGATCACGGTCGGCTTCACGGCTGTTCCTTCGCGACGCTGAAGTCCGCCAGGACGAGGCCGTGAGTCACGGCGTCGAGCCCGACGGGAGAGGGGTACGGCAGCACCTCGGGCACGTCGAACGACGCGGCACCCTCCCAGGCGTCGAGGATGCCCATCTGACAGACGAACACGTCGACGCTGTAGCGACCCGGTTTGAGCCACGGCGAGCGCAAGGTGACGGTGGCTGTCTGCTCCGAGGCTCCGTCGAACCAGGCGTCATGCATGCGGGAGTCGCACTGCGCGACAGTGACGCCATCTGCGTCGTTGAGGTGGAGCGAGACGAAGTAGCGCCCGACCAGATCGGGTGCACTGCCCACCCTGATGCGGACCTCGCGGGGGTCGGCACCGGTGTCGCCGCCCGTGACCTCGACGTCGGTCGCGCGCACCTCACCGGTGCCAGGGCGACGTGCCGCCTCGGACTGGACGACGGCGTGGTCGGCGAAACCGGCACGGTAGTGGTGCAGAGCCTCCTCGACGTCACCGTGGTAGCGGAGCTCACCGGCTTGGAGGTAGAGCGCGGACGTGCAGAACGCCGCCACGGTCTGGAGCTGGTGGCTGACGAACAGAACCGTCCGGCCGTCCTTGGCGACGTCACGCATCTTGGCGATCGACTTGGCCTGGAAGTCGGCGTCCCCGACGGCCAGCACCTCGTCGATGGCGAGGATCTCGGTCTCGAGGTGTGCGGCGACGGAGAACGCCAGCCGGACGTACATGCCGGACGAGTAGCGCTTCACGGGCGTGTCGAGGAACTTCTCGACCCCTGAGAAGTCCACGATCTCGTCGAAGCGGCGGCGGATCTCCTTGGCGCGCATGCCGAGGAGGGTTCCGTTGAGGAAGATGTTCTCGCGCCCGGTGAGCTCGGGGTGGAAGCCGGTGCCCACCTCGAGAAGGCTGCCCACTCGCCCGTACAGCTCGATGCGTCCGTGGGAGGGGGCGGTGACCCGGGTCAGCAGCTTCAGCAGCGTCGACTTGCCGGCACCGTTGCGGCCGACGATCCCGACAGCCTCACCTCTGGGGATCTCGAAGCTCACGTCCCGGAGTGCTTCGAAGGACTCGACCTGCTGGCGTTCGAGGGGGTGCCGCAGCCGCCTCACCAGGGCTTCGGTGGCCCGGGTGGGGGCGTTGTCCCGGTGACGGATCCGGTAGGTCTTGCCCAGGCCGGCGACCGAGATCGATGGGTTGCTCGTCATGCGGCTCCATGGGGACGGCGGCGAGGTGTCACTACCCCGCGGAGGTGCCTGGCCGCTGGGACGAGCCACGGGGCACGCATCCGGGTCACGGCCTTCCAATGTTGGGTCTTGCCTTCGTCGAAGAGGAGAGCGCCGAGGTGGCGCGCGGCGGCCGCCACGCGCGGATCAGCGAAGTCGGGGGACTGTCGCAGCTCTCGGAGCAGGTGAGCGTGCAACGGGCCGGTCGTCCCGGGAGCAAGCCCCTGGTCGGCTCCGACGATGCCTCCGCCGAGGCGCAGCGCGACGGCCGAAGCCAGGAAGGGCAGCGCCAGCCGGGTCGTTCGCGACGTCGCGCGGGCGTGGATCCGGTAGAAGGCGGTCGGTTGGTCGATCTTGGCGATCGGCACGATCCGCGACGCGTTGACCAGCAGCCAGTAGTCGTCCAGCGCGAGCCCGTGGGGGGCGAACCCGCCGGCCAGCCGGAGCAGCTCGGGATCGGCGATGAAGCTGGTGGTTGCGGTGATCGGGCCCCGAAGCATCGCCCCGGCGTCGTAGTGCTCGATGAGGTCGGTGCCGGTGACGTCGACCGTCTCGCAGAGGGTCGTGAGGGTGGAGTCCTGCGGGACGCGGTTCGCCGCCCAGCTGCCGACCATCGGGTCCTGTGCCGTGAGGGTCGCGATGTCCTCGATCGTCGAGAACTCCGACTCAGTCGTCGCGACGAGACGCTCGTCGGGGTGCGCCTCCAGCCAGGCGACCAGCCGCGCGAGTCGCTCGGGGTGCCACAGGTCGTCCTGGTCGAGGAAGCAGACCCACCGGCCGCGTGCCTCGGCCAGTCCACGGTTGCGGGCAACGGCCACACCGAGGTGGTCCTGCTCGAGCACTCGCGCCTCGATCTCGTGCTCCCGGACGACACGGATGCTGTCGTCGTCGGACCCGTCGTCGACGACCAGGACCTCGACATCGGAGAGCGTCTGGCGCTGCACGGAGGTCAGCGTCTCCGGCAGGAGAGCGGAACCGTTGTAGGTCGGGATCACCACGGTGACGCAGGGGCGGTCGTCGGCCACCAGCACCTCTCGAAGTCTCACGTGGTTGTCCCGAACAGGATAGCGAGCGGAGGCTAGTCTCGATGCGTGATGGGGGAAGACGCGACCACTCCTCGGCTACGTGACCTCCGCCAGGCGAGGCTCTACCTCCAGCAGCGTGCGAGGCGCGAGTGGGAACCTCGCATCCAGCGCCGGGTGAATCGCAACCTCAGGCTCCCGTCCCTCCCGCGTGCACGTGGGCATCGCACTGTCTGGGCGGTCGGGGTCGTGCGCGACGAGCTGGACGTCGTCACCGCGTCGATCCAGCATCTCCTGGACCAGGGCGTCGACCACGTGCTGGTCGCCGATCACCAGTCGACCGACGGCACCCGCGAGCAACTCCAGGATCTTGCCGCCAGTGACGCACGGGTCCACGTCGCACTCGACGGCGAGGCCGGGCACTTCCAGAAGGAGAAGATCACCCGTCTGGCTCGCGCCGCCTGGCGGCACGGCGCGGCCTGGGTCCTCCCCTTCGACGCCGACGAGTTCTGGTACGCCGACGGCGTCCCCGTCGCGGAGTACCTTGCCGGCCTGCCGGTGGAGGTCGGTGTCGTCACGGCCGCCACCACGCACATGGTGCCGCTCAGCGCCGAGCCCGATCCTCGCGGACGCACCTACCTGATGGATGCTGCCCCGGGGGCAGCCAAGGTCGCCTTCCGGTCCCACCCCCTGGTGCGAGTGGGCCCGGGAAACCACGGGGCAGGCCGGGTCGGGACGACGGTCGGAGGGTTGCACATCGCACACGTCCCCTACCGGACCCAGCAGCAGGTCAGGCGCAAGTTCGAGCAGGGTGCGAGGGCTCTCGACGCCGCCGCCGCGACCCCCGACGAGGGCTGGCACTGGCGGCGGGGCGCGGAGCTGGGGACGGACGAGCTCGACGTGCTCTGGCGACGCATGGTGGCGGGGGCGGCCGTCCACGAGGTGGGCTGGCACGCCGCCGGGCCGATGGTGCGGGGGACCCCGTTGCGCTGGCGGATCTGGGACCCCGAGGGCGAGCTCGTCGCCTCCCCTGCCGACGGTTGATCAGAGCAGGTCGCGCAGGGCGGTCCACGAGCCGCGGGCGTGTCGTCGGTAGCCGCCACGGGCCAGCTCACGCAGGACGTTGCTCCGGCCGAGACGGGACTCGGCCCTGCCCGCCCGCACGTCGAGGAACCGTTCGAGGTCGGCGATGGCGGCCGTGACCGACGGGTCGCACTCCCCCCAGGTGCCGCTGTCGCGGAGTCGACCGGTGACGAGAGCAAGTCGGTCGCGATCGGCACGCAGAGCATCGCGTCGTCCGAGGAGCAGGCGCACGTCGCTGGTCCTTCCCTCGTCCGGGGTCAGCGGTTGCCTGGCCATCTCCATGTCGGTGACCTGGGCGGCGTGCTGGCGGTAGGACGTCAGCGGGCGCGGTTCTGCCACGACACGTCCGCACGCCGAGGCCAGCACGGCCAGCCAGCCGTCGTGGAGGTAGAGGTGGCCGGGCCCATCCAGGGCCTCGGGCAGCGGCAGGGCAAGGTCGACCACGCGTGAGGAGACGGCCATCGTCGCGCCGGTCACGGTCATGCCGTGGAGCAGGCGCTGCCACCCGAGGGTCGCAGCGGTCGACTCGTCGAGGTGGACGGCCTCCCAGACCCGCCGCCCGAGCGAAGCGCCCCGTTGGTCCACGAGGTCGGCGTCGGAGAACCAGAGCGCCGTCGTGGGGTCGCGGAAGGCGGCGTCGACGGCGGTGAGCTTGGCGGGGTCCCAGAGGTCGTCCTGGTCGGCGAGCACCACCACATTTCCGGTGCACTCGCGCAGCGCCCGCTCGACGTTGCGCCGCAGGCCGACGTTGACCTCCTGTCGGTGGAGCACGAACGACAGCGACGATCGGTCTGCTGCCGCGGTGAGGATCTCCCAGGTGGCGTCGCTCGACGCGTCGTCGACGACCACGACCTGATCGGGGGGCCGGTGCTGGGCCTCGATGGAGGCGAGCTGCTCGGCGAGGAAGGGTTCGGCCTGATAGGTCGTCATCGCGACGCTGATCACGGGCGCGGCAGCGTCGCTGGACACTGGGGGAGTATCGCACCGCTTCCCCTCGTTCGTCGCGGGCGTGGCTCCGACGGCATCGTGGTCGGCTCGTCCAGTCTGGTCCTCGTGCACCCGTCGGCTCTCTCATCCCGGTCCGCACCCGTGGTCCGCGCAGTCGTGTCGTGCGGCGACTGATCGTGGACGGTCGCATCAGGGTGCTCGTGGTGGACCACACGGCCACGCTCGGTGGCGCCGAGCTGGCGCTGGAGCGGCTGCTCTCCGCGGTGCCCGGCGACCGCTTCCTGGTCTCCGTCGCCCTGCTGGAGGACGGCCCGCTCGCGGGCCGTCTGCGCGAGCGTGGAGTCGACGTGCACGTGCTCGCGCTGGCGGGCGACCTCGGTGGCTTCCGGCGTACCGAACGGCTCGGGTACGTCGACTCCGCCCGTCGGGTCTGGTCGGCACTGCCGACGGTTCGAGCGCTGGCAGCGACGATCCGCGCCGTCGACGCCGACGTGGTGCACGCGACCTCGCTCAAGGCCGACCTGCTCGCGGTGCCCGCTGCTCGGTGGACTCGCCGTCCGCTGGTCTGGCACGTGCACGATCGCATCGCGCCGGACTACCTGCCTGCCACCACGGTCCGGGTCTTCCGTGCGCTTGCCCGGCGCGCCCCGCGCGCCGTGATCGCCAACTCCGGCGCCACGGCTGCGACCCTGCCGGGTGTCAAGCGGCTGGTGGTCGCCTACCCCGGCATCGGGAAGGAGCAGATCCTTTTGGCGGGCGACAGGCAGCGGGCGGAGCCGCCGGTCGTGGGGATCGTCGGACGGATCAGCCCGACGAAGGGACAGCTCGAGCTGGTGCGGGCTGCGGCGACGATCGTGGAGCGTCGTCCGGACGTGCGGTTCCGGGTCGTCGGTTCGGCGATGTTCGGGCACGAGGACTACGAGGAGAGGGTGCGCGCCGAGGTGCTCGCCCTCGGCCTGGACGACCACGTCGCGTTCGTCGGCTTCGTCGACGACACCGCTGTCGAGCTCGACGCGATGAGCGTGTGCGTGCACGCGTCGGTGGTGCCCGAGCCGTTCGGCCAGGTGATCGTGGAGGCGATGGTCCGTGGTGTCCCCGTGGTCGCCACGCGAGGCGGTGGTGCCGACGAGATCGTCGAGCCCACGACGCGTGCCGGGCCACTCGGGGTGATGGTCCCGCCCGGTGACGTCGGGCGCGCTGGCCGAGGCGATCGAAGGGCTGCTGGACGACCCGGCCGCAGCCGAGGCCCAGGGCCGCCGATGCGCGGGCGTTCGCGCTGGACACGTTCTCCTTGGAGCGCACGGTCGAGTTGGTCACCGGTGTGTGGCTGGACGTGGCTCGTCGGCGCTCCTGAGCCCTCGGGTCAGACCAGCCTGTCGAGCACGGTGCGCATCTCCTCGACCCGGTCCCGCCAGGAGGGCAGCGACGGCCGCTCGATGTCGGCCCGCGCGGCGGTCAGCACGTCGAGGAGCGTGGGCACGAACCTGGTCGAGTCCGCGACGTGCACGTGCTCGGCCGACCAGTCGCGAAAGCCGGCGACGGGCGTGCTGACGACGGGCTTCCTGGCTGCGGCGTACTCGTAGACCTTGATCGGGTCGAGGCTGTCGGTGAAGGCGTCGACGACGTGCGGCACGACGAGCACGTCGGCGGCTCTGAGGTAGTCGGGGACGCGGTCGAACGGGCGTGCGCCCAGTCGCACCGCCCCGCTCGCCTCGAGCCGGCGACGCGCTCCCGGCTGGAGGGCGTCCGGTCCGACGAGTACCAGGCTGGCCCGGCCTGTGAGCTGCTGGGCGATGTCCACGCACAGAGGTACGTCGAGCCGGTCCTCGTGCAACGTGCCCACGTAGAGCACCACCGGGCCTGCGGGGAGGTCGTCGGGCCGGCGGGTGTCTCGGTCGAAGGCGTCGAGGTCCACGGCGTTGGGCACGACGGTGAGCGGTCGGGACGACTTGGTCAGGGCGAGCTGCGGTGAGCACACCACCAGCTCCTCGCAGTGCTCCATCAGGTAGGCCTCGTCGGCGACAAGCCGAGCGTGCTCCTCGGGCGTGCGGTCCGCGCTGAGCCAGTCGTCGGTCACGTCGTACAGCGAGCGCCAGTGGGTGCGTCGAAGCAGTCCCGCACCGGACGGGGCATTGACCCAGAGCACCGGGTCGACCAGCTCGAGCCGCGAGCAGGCGCGCTCCACCGACGAGACGAGGCGCTCGTCCGTCCGCTTGTCGAGCCGGCGGGGGAGCCACTTCGTGGGCTCGTGCAACCAGAGCCGACCCGCGCCGATGCCGTCCACGCGCGGGCCAGGCCGGAGCCCGCGTCCGCGCCGTGACCGGACCCTGCTGGCCAGGGCGTGGGTGGGGTCCGCGGCCGGCTCGACGAAGAGCACCCGTAGCCCGGGGTCGGTCCGCAGCAGGCCGGCGACGAGGTGCTGGT
This sequence comes from uncultured Actinomycetota bacterium, assembly GCA_963834315.1. Taxonomy (GTDB): domain Bacteria; phylum Actinomycetota; class Actinomycetes; order Propionibacteriales; family Nocardioidaceae; genus Nocardioides_B. Next base: position 627,772 of record CAWIAY010000010.1, read on the forward strand.
TGCGGCGCCACACGTCGTCCCATGGCTCCAGGGAGATGACGACCAGGTCAGCCATCGAGTGCCTCCTGATAGACCGCCGTCGTCGCTGCGCTCTGCGCGGACAGGGTGAGGCGTTGCCGCTGGCTCGCCTGGAGCGCGACGCCGTAGGCGTCGCGAAGGGCGGGGTCCTGCGCCAGACTCCGCACCAGCCGAGAGGCGGCCGCGTGGTCCCGGGGCGGGTAGAGCGCCGCTCCCTCGACCGGTCCCAAGGTTTCCAGGTGTCCACCGGCGCCCGCGGCCACCACGGGGAGGCCGACCGACATCGCCTCGACCACCGAGAGGCCGTAGGCCTCGTCGATCCGGGTCGCCAGCAGGAGCCCGGCACGCTCCATGAGCGCGATGATGTCGGCGCGGTGCCCCAGGAAGTCGACCGCTGCCGCGACGCCCAGGTCCTCGGCGAGCCTGTGCAGCTCGTGGTCGAGGGACCCGGCGCCCGCGATCTCGAGGCGCCAGTCGAGATCGGCGAGCCGCGAACCGGCGAAGGCCCTGAGTGCGTCGTCGGTGTGCTTCTCGGCCTCCAGCCGCTGCGCCACCAGGACGACTCGTTCGCGGTCTCCTGCCGGGCGCGCGTCGGCACGCTCCTCCACCCCGGCGTGCACGACGACGCTGGGGCCCTCCACGATGCCGGCGACGTAGTCGGAGACCGCGATCTGTCGGTCCAGCCGACGTGCACACACTGCCGCGACGGTGCGGGAGAGCCGGTTGCTCCCGCGGGGACCGGCGAAGTGGCGCGTGGTCACGATAGGGACGCCGTACGTCGAGGGGGACAGGGCCGCGGCGACCTCCGCGGCGGTCATGTGGACGTGGAGGACGTCGGGACGTCGTCCGCGCAGCGCCCGGATGCCTTCCCAGACGGTGGCCGCAGCGCGGTGCTGGACGGAGCCGTCGACGAGCCAGTCCGCCATCCTGCCCTGGTCGCCACCGATCACGACGACGTCGTGGCCCTCGATCGACTGCTGGTGGGCGAGCGCTGCGACGTGCCGCTCCACGCCCGCCCAGCCGTCGGAGCGGATCAGGTGGGTGATCCTCACGCCTGTCGCCCTGGGGGGACGGGTGCGGCGACGTCCAGCGCTTCGAGGTAGCGAGCGGCCACGGTCGACCACCCGTGCTGCTCGGCGCTGGACCGGGCCGCGAGCGCGAGCGCCTCGCGATCCTGGCCGGCCAGACGGAGCACGGCGTCGGCGACCGGGCCGGCGGTTCGCTGCACCACGTGCCCGTTGACTCCGTCGACGATCACGTCGGGCGCGCACCCCGTTGCCGTCGTGACCACCGGTACGCCGCAGGCGAGGGCCTCCAGGACCACCAGACCGTAGGACTCGTACGCCGTCGGCAGCACGAAGACGTCTGCGGAGCGCAGCCAAGGACGTGGGTCGGGCTGCTGGCCGGCCAGGTCGACCCGGTCGCGGACGCCCGCGCGGTCCGCGCGGCTCGCGGCCCGGGCCAGCAGGTCGTCGGTGCCACCGACCACGACCAGCCGGTGGTGCGACGGCAGGCCGGCGAGCGCATCGAGCGCGACGTCGAGGCCCTTGCGGTCGAACTCGTGACCGATGAAGAGCAGGACATGAGCCTCGGGTGCCAGGCCGAGGGCGGCGCGCGCCTCGCGGCGCTGGGCGTCGTCCGGGCAGGCGAAGGCCTCCAGGTCGACGCCGTTGCCGATCACGGTCGTCGGCGTGGAGAGCCGGGGGAAGGTCTCCTCGAGGAGCCTGTCCTCGAGGGTGGTCAGGTTGACCACGAGCCGGTGCGGGCCACGTGGGCCGTAGCGCCGACGGTCCCTGACCGCGGTGAAGAGGTGCAGCGGGTTCCGCATCATCCGGAGCACGAAGCTGCCGCGTGAGCGCATCGCGGCCACGAGGTTGCCGTGGTTGACGTAGACGTGTCCGATCATCACGTCGTTGTGGCACAACGAGACGAGATCGGGGTCGCTTCGGAGAAGACGACGGCACCGCAGCGTGCCGACCGTCGAGAACCACACCACGCGGAGGAGGAGCACGAGCTTGCCGCCGATCCCGCTGCCGGCCTGGGGGATCCAGGCGCCCGCCGCCTCCCGCATGGTGAACCGGAAGACGTCGATGCCTTGGGCCTTCCACTCCCGCTCGAGGTTGTAGGCGACCCCGGCCACTCCGGAGCCGGGGCCGATGTCAGGGGCGATCTGCACGATGCGCCGCAACGTCTCCCGCCTTCCGTCCATCGTCGCGTGGCGTCAGCGCACGCTGCGCCGCCTCGTCGTCGCGATAGGCCTGCGCCCCCAAGCAGATGCCGGCGACCAGGAACGGCAACGACGATCCCACCGAGCTCCAGAAGAGGTCGAACTGCCCCTGGACCACCCGGTTGAGCACGATCGCGATCGCCAACGTGCCATAGGCCCGGTCGAGCCTGCCGAGGGCTCGGAAGGTGCCGACGATGAGGACCACGAAGCCGAGGAGCCCGACGACGCCCGCGGTGGTCAGGATCTCCAGCTCGGCATTGGGCGGCTGGAACTGGGACGCGAACCGGTCGGTGTACCACCACCGCAGCCCCACCCCGAACCACGGGCTCTGCAGCCAGATGTCGATCGACTCGCCGAACCAGTCCAGACGCTGCTGGATCGAGTTGAAACGGTTGTCGGAGGTGTACTGCTGCAGCACGGTCAGGGCCACGATCGCTGCCACGGGCGGCACCGCCACGAGGATGATCTTGGACCGCGTCCGGACCTGCCCCGACCCCAGGACGATGAACGCGACCGCGGCGCCGAGACCGATCAGCCCCTGACGCGACTGCGTCATCAACACACCGACCGTCGAGAGCCAGAAGACGACCGAGGTCGAGCGGTGGGACCAGTGCAGCCACCGGGGGTGGGCGAAGGCGATCGTGGCCACGAGGGACAGCGTCGTCCCGACGAAGTTCTTGTGCATCGGGAACGGCCACTGGGTGAAGACAGGGGAGAGATCACCACCGGCGTACTGCAGCAGTCCCTGAGCGATGGTGCTGACCGCGAGGACGGAGCCGGTCAGGAGCAGCAGGGTGAGGCCGGTGCGGGCCGCCCCCTCCCGGGCCACGGCCCAGCCGACGGCCAGCGACCCGACGACGAGGAACAGCGTGTGGAACCAGTCGATGACGTTGGCGCGGTAGGGGTTCGCCACCACCGCGAACAGGGTCATGGCCTGGTAGAACACCGCGAGCCAGATGATCGTCCGCATCGGCTCTGTGTAGCGCTTGGTCGCCAGGAACACCGCCGGCCAGAAGGCGGCGAAGGTCACCACGTCTGCCGTCGAGACGCCCCCACCCGGAATGGCGGGCACCCTCAGGACGATCAGGGCACACGGCACAGCGACCAGCGGGACCAGGACGGGCCGGTACGCCGTGAGGCCCAGCACCAGGGCTGCCCCGGCGATGGCGACGGCGATCGTCGGCCTGGTCGGGATCGCCGTCCCGACGAGCACGAGCACCCCCAGCACGCCGACCAGGACGGCTGCCGTGCCGATCACGACGACGACGCGGCGCAGCCGCGTCCTCACGCCGCACGCTCCCCACGGCGGGCCGGCGGGGTGGCCGCCCGTCGCGCCTGCTCCCGGACGGGACCGTGCAGATAGAGCTCGAAGCGTCCTCGGGCGGCAGCACCGCGCTCGCCCGGAAGCACAACAGCCCGGGCGCCGGAGCCGAGCAGCTGACCGGCCCGCGCGACAGTCCAGCCCCAGGCGGACCAGTGCTTGCGGAGGTACCTCTCGACCGAGGAGTGGAACTGCCGCTCGCGCGCTGCGGCGTCCGTGCTCGTCCCGGCACCGACGTGGATCGCGCGGGCGGAGGTCACCTCTGCGTGCCGCCACCCCAGCTGGTGGGCGCGGTAGGCCCAGTCGGTCTCCTCGGCGTAGAGGAAGAAGGACTCGTCGAACGGTCCGACCTGGGCGAGGGCCTCGTCGCGGAGCAGCAGCACCGACCCGATCACGAACTGAGCCTGAGGTCCGAGCCGTCCGAGGCCGAGCGCCTCGAGCCAGAAGCGTGCCGGCGACGGGAACGGCCACGCCACCCGGGAGGGGCGTCCGTCCTGGTCCACCTGGGTCGGCGCGACGCTGGCCAGACGTGGGTCTGCGGAGAGGGCTTCGACCAGCGTGGCCACCGCGGCGGGTTCGACGACGGCGTCGGGGTTGAGCAGGAGCACGTCCGCGCCGGGCAGGAGCCGGTCGCGCAGCGCGATGTTGACCCCGGCCGCGAACCCACCGTTGTGGCCGGGGTCGAGGTAGCGGCCACCGCGGCTCGCGACGACCGCTGCCACGGCCGCGGACGACGAGTTGTCGACCACGGTGACGGGGAGGTCGCCGAGCGGAGCCAACGTGCGGTCGAGCAGGTCCGGGGCGCCATAGGCGACCACGACCACCTCGAGCTGTCGGGCCCGACCATTTTGCTGGCGCGCTGCCCGGCGGTACAGGGCGTCATAGTCCGCGGCGATGCTCTCCCACGTGCACGAGGACGCCCGGGTGATCGCGGCCGCAGACAACGAGCGGTAGCGGTCCGGGTCGGACACGACGGCGCCGAGGGCCGAGGCGAGGGCCTCGGCGTCGCCCGCCGGGACGAGCACTCCGGCGTCACCGACCACCTCCGGCAGGGCGCCGGTCGCCGTCGCGACGACCGGCGTCCCGGCTGCCATCGCCTCGACCGCGACGCGACCGAACTGCTCGACCCAGCCGGGCGTGACGAGCGAGGGGACAGCCACGACGTCCACGTCGGCGTAGAAGGCGGCCAGGGCATCTCCGCTGAGCGGCCCGAGGAACCTCACCCGCTCGTCGAGCGCGAGCTCGGAGGTACGCCGTCGCAGCGCCGCCTCGGCCGGTCCGGCCCCTGCGAGCCGCACCTTGATCGAGGCATCGCGAGCCGCGGCGTCCAGCAGCACCTGCACGCCCTTGTGGTCGGCCAGACGTCCCGCGTAGCCGACCACCACCGGTCCGGGCGGCGGTGCCTCCCGAGGGCCAGTCGTTCGAAGCGTGCCGGTCTCGATCCCGAGGGGGATCACCTGCGGCTGCGCGGACAGGCCCTTGCGGACACAGATCCGTCCGGCATCCGCATTGCAGACACTGATCCCCGCGGCATTGCGCAGCGCTCGACGTTCCAGCCATCTGAACGGGAGTGGGTAGCGCTTCTCGATGTTCTGCGCGGAGTAGAGCACGTAGGGCGCTCGTTGCCGGCGCAGTCGCCGGAGCAGGAGGATCTCGGCCGTGGCGAGGGCGAAGGGCTCCTCGTGGATGTCGATGACGTCCCACTCCTCGCCGAGGGCCCGCCACAGCGGTCGCGGCGCGTACAGGAACAGAGCCGGGTGGCGACCCCAGGTGCGCACCCCGCTGACTGGCTCACCGGGGCGCGGCTGCAGCGCAACATCGGTGCCGGCCTCGTCCCAGACCTGGGCAGTCATCACGTCGATCTCGAGACCGCGCTCGCGCAGCGCTCGCTCGCGTCCCCGCCAGGAGTCCACGACGGCGCTGTGGAAGATCCGAAGCACGCGCAATCTGTCACTCCCCGACGAGAATTCTTCCCGAAGGCTATCGTGAGAGGTGTGCCTGCTTGACCGTTTTGGGTGCCTTGCCGGCTCAAAGGCCGGGGGTGAAGCAACCCTCCTGACCGAGAGAGAGCCTCGTGCAGCTTCGTGACTTCCTGACCGTGCTGCGCGTGCGGTGGCGGATCGTGATCACGTGCGCCTTGGTGGTCGTCGGTGCGGCTGCGTGGGTCACCTATACGGAGACCCCGGTCTACACCTCGCAGGCTCGCTTCTTCCTCTCCGCGGAGGACCTGTCGACGGGCGACGACAGTCGCGGCACCTACGTCGTCACCACCGAGGACCTGAACACCTACGTGGCGGTGCTCGGCTCCCCTGCGGTGCAGAACCCGTTGCGTCGCCGTCTCGACCTTCCTCAGGGCACCCCGATCGACGTGTCCGCGGCGGTGTCCGGGCAGGCCTCGATCCTCGACGTCACGGCCAGGTCGTCGGACCCGCAGCTCGCCGCAGACATCGCCAACGCGGTCGGCCCCCAGCTCGCAGACGTCGCCGGGCAGTTCTCGGTGCTGCTCACTGCCTCCAACGCGGTGGTCAAGTCGACCACGATCTCTCCGGCCGGTCCCGCCGCGACCCCCACCTCGCCCAACGTGCCGCGCAACCTCGCGCTGGCCGGGCTGGCGGGGCTCTTCCTGGGACTCGGGCTGGCCTTCGTGCGGCACGCGCTCGACACCAAGGTGCGCAGCGAGTCGGACCTGAGGTCGCTCTCGACCAGCCCGCTGCTCGCCTCGCTCCCCGCCGATCGTGTCAAGGACCGCGGGATCGCCCTCGAGCGCGACCCCCATGGCGCCTACTCCGAGGCGATCCGTCGGTTGCGCACCAACCTGATGTTCGTCGACATCACGACCGGACGACACTCCTTCGCGGTGACCTCGGCGGTGCCCAGCGAGGGCAAGACCACCACGGCGGTCAACCTGGCGGTGGCCATGGCAACGGCCGGCGGGAAGGTGCTCCTCGTTGACGGCGACCTGCGCAACCCGTCGGTGGCCCGGCGCATGGGCCTCGAGGGAAGCGTCGGCCTCACCACCGTGCTCCTCGGCAACGCCGAGCTCGACGACGTCGTCCAACGTTGGGGCGACACCGATCTCTTCGTCCTCGCCGCCGGGCAGGTCCCGCCCAACCCGAGCGAGCTGCTGGGCTCCCAGCCGATGCAGGACCTGTTCGCCAAGATGACCCAGGACTACGACTTCGTGCTCGTGGACAGCCCGCCGGTGGTGCCCGTGATCGACGCGGTGCTGATCGACAAGCTGACCGGCGGCACGCTGATGGTGGTCGCCTCCAACCGCACCAAGAAGCGCGACGTCGTGAGTGCGCTTGAAGTCGCTGGAGACTGTGGGCGGCAAGGTGTCCGGCTTCGCGCTCAACATGGTGTCGCTGGGTGACTCGGACTCGGCCCGCTACGGCTACTACCGCTTCCAGGGGCCGGGGCCCGAGGAGCTCCGGTTCTCGAGGAGGCGGCGAAGACGCCGGTTCGGACGGCGGGGCGAGGGCGCCAAGGCCAAGCCGGGAGGCGAAGACCCACGGGAAGCGCTCTCCTCGCCGCCGCGCCCGCTGAGCCGGCTTCGGACTAGGTGGACAGGAGCAGGCCGCGCTCGGGGCCACAGGGAGTCGAGCAGGGACGCGATCTCCGTCGCGAACGATGCGGGAGCGTCCGGGAACTCCTCGGCGACGGCGGTGATCGCCTCCTGCCGGGAGATGCCTGCGGCCACGAGCGTCCAGATGCGGCTCGCGGTGTCGCTCAGAGTGAAGCGCTCGCCATGGTGCAGGTTGGTCACCACGACCAGGCCCTCGCTCTCGGTCCATGCCACGTGCGGAGGGATCTGGAGACGACCCGGGAGCGAGGCGCGCGCCGACAGGATCAGACCCCGGGAGACGAGGACGCCCAGGAACGAGCGCACCTCGTCGCGCGCGCTCGGACTGCCCCGTCTCCGGTGCGACGAGAGCGACGATGCTCTTCCGCGGAGCGTCCTCCGTCGAAAGCACCCCACACGTCCGCGGCCGTCCCCGACATCAGGTGCAGGGTCGCTCCGTCGAAGACCAGCACCTCGCTCGTACATGACGAGTGCGTCGACCCGGCCCGGGACGTAGAGGGCGGACTCACGCCGCGTCCCACCGCTTCTCGACCGCCGTACGGCGTCCTGGACGTCGCCGTACGTCATCCGGAGCGAGGGGCATCGACGTGCCAAGCGGGCCAGTGCCGGCAGGGCGCCCCGGTCCACAGCCCACAGCCGGAGGCGTTGCTGCCGAACGCGTAGGCCGCCTCCGCTACGGAAAGGGCTCGACCTGAGTCGGGGATCCCTGACGAGGGTCGGGAAGACGCCGAGCGACGGGAACAACGGCCCGTCTGGAGGGTGCTGACCGCCGAGGGCATCGGGTGGGACCAGCCAGGCGGCGATCCCGTGCTGCTCTCGGCTGCGGCACGGCTGGGCCGAGATGCCCCATCACCGAGTGCGACCCGGTTTGAGGGCGACCGGCTTGCGAAATGGCGTGATCCGAGCGACACCGGGTGCAGACAGGTCGTCTCGTCGGTGAGGTAGCCGCTGTCTCGTTGCCGAGCGACCGCGGTCAGGGTGCTCTTGCCGCTGCCGGACGGGCCGCAGATCAGGGTCGTCGCGCCGTCGGCGTCGGCGAGTGCCCCGGATGCAGCAGAAGGTGGCCCTCACCGGCGTCGACCGCGTGAAGGTTGACGTTGCCGATCAGCGCCGGTCACCTGGCGTGGAGGCCGACTCCGGATCGCCGGGGACCGCGAGGTCGGTCTCGCCGTCCACCGGCTCGAGTCGGAGGCCCGACCAGCAGCAGGTGGAGGTGGTCCTCCACGTCCGGGTCGGCGCACCGGACGACGAAGCGGCGTCGACACGTGAAGACGAGGCCGAGCGTCCTGAGGCACGGGTCAGGAGGCCCAGATCGGTCAGTGCAGTGTCGGGCTGTAGTTGCAGACCTTGGTCGAGCGCCGGGCACGCAGCAACGCACGACGAGTTGTCGCGCTGCAGTCGCTGTCCTTGCTGCACGTTGTTGCGCAGTACCGCGACAGGAGCAGACCTGGGGGCCTGGCCTCGACCCGTTGCAGTTCTTGTTCCCCGGCGTGACCCCCGTCGTACGGCAGTCGGCGGACGAGTTGCATGGCTTGCGGCAGAACGCTGCATCCGGGTCGTCGCCGTTGCGCTTGAGACGTACGAGCTTGTCGCCGAAGCATCCCGCCGTCGCCGGCGTTGGTGCAGCACTGCGCACCCTCACCACCGCAGATGGTGGTGATCTCGGCGTCCCTGGACTGGCCCTCGTTGCCGTTGCACTTGTAACGCGCCTTACAGCTACCTTCACCGCAGTTGCCGCAGAAGCCACCCGGGTTGGTCGCTGCATTGCAGGTCTGCTGGCCGCCGACGATGATGCAGGTGTCGGTCGCGTTCGGACAGCACGTCTGCGAGCCGTCGTCACAGGTGGTGATCTTGTCCGGCGGGCAGACGGAGAGCCCGGCCGCGGCAGCGGACGAGGCCATCAGGACCGGCGCGGTCCAGGCGGCGGCGACGGCAGCGGAGCCGCCGACGAGGACGCGGCGTCGCGAGATGCCGCCGTCCTCCGGCGTTGCACTCGCAGTCGCCGAAGCAGCGGACTTCTTGGCGTACTTGTCAAACCAGCCGGCCATAGCAGTGGCCCCCCAAACTAATGATCGGGTCTCCCCGAATCGAATCGCCCCAATTGATACCCCACCCGGAACGCTAACATCCGGAACGCTACCGGGATACCCGGAATGGAGGATTTTGCCAAACGGGTGATTCGGCCCTAGTCGACGAGCGCTTCGTCCGACGGCTCGCGCGCAGGAGCGCGAGAATCTGAGGTCCCCCGACCGCGACACCGGAGTCGAGACACCGGCGCTGAACCGAGCCGCCGACGGTGTGCCGGGCACCTCGAGCCAGTTCCGAGAGTGCTGCCCTCGTCACGGAGGATCGGGCTGGTCAGGCCGGTCGCGCGGATCTCCTCCACGGTGGAATCGGTCACCAGCGAATGGGGAGGGTGGTCTCGAGGGCCAGGACGTCGTCCAGGATGCCCTGGCAGAAGCCGCAGTCGAAGCGCCAGAACAGTGCGACGGTGCCGTCGTCGGGGAAGCTCGACACGAGGTCGACGGGTTCGCCGGTCTCCGAGCGCAGGTTGACCTCGGGTGCCGCGTCCCCGGCGCCGAGGGGCCGTGCTCGATCTGGTGGAGGAGGTCGTGGTCGCTCTCCTCGGTGCTGCCGAGCAAGGTGTCGTGGGTGGTCTCGTCAGCCGCCGGATCGGGTCGGGCCCGTGCACGGCCGAGCCGGCGATCCGTCCGTCGACCTCGACGAGGATGGCGGCCGGCGTGCCCAGCAGGCCGAGCTCTTCGGAGAGGGAGCGGTCCGCCTGGAGCAGGACGCGCAGCGGATCGACGTCGGCGAGCTTGGCGCGGTTGTCCTCGACGGAGCCGTCGCTGAGCACCAGCACGTGGGGACCGTGGTCGTCGCGCTGCCAGGCAGCCAGGTCCGGCAGCAGGTCGGTGCAGTTGGCGCACGTCGGGCTGACGAAGACGATCACATCCGGGCGGCCATCGGCCAAGGTCTCCTCGAGCGAGACCTGCTCGCCGTCGAGGTCGGGAAGTCGGAAGGCGGCAGCGTCGGCCGCTCGGCCAGGCCGGTTGCCCGCTCGAGTGCCTCGATCCGCAGGAGGGCGGCGCCGTAGCTGCCGATCAGCTGCTGGAGGGCGAGGCCCCCCGCGACGAGGACGCCGAGGAGCAGCAGGCCCGCGAACCAGAGCAGGGCCACGACGCCAGGCATTGCGGCAACGGCACCTGGCACGGAAGGCTGGGCGCCTGAGCCGATCAACGACAGGGCGGCGAGCAGCAGGAAGACACCGTTGCGGGCGACGGTGTGCCAGCCGATGGCGCCCTGGTCGCCGACCGAGCCGAAGCAGTGGCAGTCCACCCGGTTGTCGCGCAGCAGGTTGACCACGACGGCGACGGTGAAGGCGCCGAGCAGCACGAGCGAGGCGATCGCGCCCGCGGTCGAGGCCGGGTCGGGCAGCACGAGGAGCACGGCACACGCCAGCTCCGCGAACGGGAAGACCGCCGGCGACCACACCCACGAGCGGGCCGGGCACGCCGAAGCCGGTGACCGCTTCGCGCGATCCTTCGCGGTCGCGCAGCTTGGCGATGGCCGAGATGACGAAGACGGCGGCGAGCACGAGTCGTGGCGCAGCGACGAGCTCAGTCATGGTGGGGATCCTCCGGTGTGTGCGGTGTCGACGAGTGACCCAGGCTCCTGGCCCGACGCAGAGCGGTCGAGCGGACGGTCCGAGGGATTGGCGCCGTCACGCCACCGTCGGAGGTAACCGCCGAGGAGGCGTGCGGCATTCCCGCGTGCGCGGGGGTCACGCATTCGAATGATCGCAGGAGACGGGCACCAGCCAGCGGGCGATCACGGGAATCCGTCGCGACCAGGGGAGGTGCGCCACCTCGTCGAGGCGCAGGGCCGTGCGCGGTGCCCTGGCCACCCGTAGCCGCCACTCCGGGGTGACCGGACGTCGCCGAGCGCGGTCGGTCGACCACGTCGCGCCCGCCGGGTCGGCCAGTTCGAGCCCGGCCCGCAGCGCCGGCAGGGCCTCGATGCGGCGGGCCAGCCAGATCAGCGAGTCCCAGTCCTCGTCGTCAGCGGCCCAGGAGCAGGCGGCGCAGGTCCTCGCGCGCCTTAGGGCTGTCGCGGCCCGTGCGGTGTTGAGCGCGATCAGAAGTGCACGGGTCGGCGAGGTCCGGGAACCACACGTCGAGGTGGGCGAGCTGGTGGGCTCGCGTCGTCGCCAGAGCTCTTCGAAGGCGCTTCGGCATTGCGATCGATGCCCTCGAAGCGATCGTGCACGTCCACCTCGGCCTCGCGGAGGCCCCGGCCGGAGGGAGTAGCCGAGCGTGACGGCGTGGTCGGCGCAGGTCTGTCGGTTGACCCCCGGGAAGGCCTCGGTCATCCCCGCTGCCACGAGGGTGGCGAGCGCGTCGTCCATCCGGCTCGGGGGAACGAGGATGTCGACGTCGCCCCAGTCGCGCTCGCCCTCGGCGTACAGCCACTGCGCCACGGTCGGTCCCTTGATGTGCAGGCAGGGAATGTCGGCCCGACGGAGGAGGTAGCCCACCTCGGCATGGAGCAGCTCGCTCCAGGCGCGCGCCGACACCGGCTCCACGAGGCCTCGATTCTCCGGTTGTCCGGTGCTGCTGCACCGGGGTGTGCTGACGGGTACGAGGATAGGGAGCCGGTGGCCGGGGCGTGGCCGAGGCGCGCAGCCCTCTGACCGCGTCCATCATGTGGTACGCATCGCCACCATGTGAGACGACGGATGGTGGTCCCGTTGGCTGCACCCCTACAGTTGCCCCCATGTCCTCGACCATGCTGACCCGACGCCGCGCAGTGGACCACTGCCGCGTGCGCTCGGCGCTGTGTCGAATGTCCTGACGGGACGTCGCAACCCTTCTGTCCGTGAGGCCCGGTGGCCCGGACGGGCTCGACCACAGGTCGGGTGCTCGTAGTCCACGAGTCCTTGGTTGCCCTGACGCGTGGCTCCGGTGAGCTCGCGCGTCGCCGACGTCCCGTGCCCCTGCGGGCCGCGCCGCGGCCTGCTTCTCGACCAGGCGCAGGAGACATGCATGACCACCCAGACCCTTTCCACGTCCAGCCCGGCCCTCGCGGGTCACCCGCCGGCTCGCGGGATCGACCCCCGCGGACCACGCGTCGTCGCCACCATCACAGCCGTGCTTCTCGCGGTGGTGCTGCTGGTGGCGCCGTCCCCGCTGGCCGTGGGGCTGCTCGCGTTCCAGGCGGTCGTGTTCGGCATCGGCGCCGGTCGCGGGGTGCAGCACACGCCGTACTCGTGGCTGTTCCGCACCCTGGTCCGGCCGCGCCTCGCGGCACCGACGGAGCTGGAGGACCCCGGCCCTCCGCGGTTCGCGCAGGCCGTCGGCCTCGCCTTCGCCGTGGTGGCGATCGCTGGGTATGTCGCCGGGGCGCCGCTGCTGGGGTCGATCGCCACCGGCTTCGCGCTCGCGGCGGCGTTCCTCAATGCCGCCTTCGCGTTCTGCCTGGGCTGCGAGCTGTACCTGCTGGGGAAGCGGGTGGTTTCGAGACGCCTCGCCTAGCGGCTCGGCTCCTCAACCACCGGGCTCCCCACGGGGGTTGAGGAGGGCGGAGCGCTAGCGGAGCCCGTCTCGAAACCACCCCCACCCGGGCGCGTCGGTGCGGTGGTTTCGAGACGCCTCGCCTAGCGGCTCGGCTCCTCAACCACCGGGCTCCCCGGGGGTTGAGGAGGGTGGAGCGTTAGCGGAGCCCGTCTCGAAACCACCCCCACCCGGGCGCGTCCGTGCGGTGGTTTCGAGACGCCTCGCCTAGCGGCTCGGCTCCTCAACCACCGGGCTCCTCACGGTGGTTGAGGAGGGCGGAGCGCTAGCGGAGCCCGTCTCGAAACCACCCCCACCCGGGCGCGTCGGTGCGGTGGTTTCGAGACGCCTCGCCTAGCGGCTCGGCTCCTCAACCAACAAGGGGCTCGGCTCCTCAACCACCGGGGCCGCTCGGCTCCACAACGACACCAACCACAGATCACGCCACGACACACAGGAAGAGACACACATGAGCCGCGAGAACGCACTCGTCACCGCTGAGTGGGTCCAGGACAACCTGGACAACCCGAAGGTGGTGCTGGTCGAGGTCGACGAGGACACCACCTCCTACGACAAGGGCCACATCAAGGGCGCCATCAAGCTCGACTGGACCACCGACCTGCAGGACCAGGTCCGCCGCGACTTCGTCAACAAGGCGCAGTTCGAGGCGCTGCTCTCCGAGAAGGGAGTGGCCAACGACGACACCGTGGTGCTCTACGGCGGCAACAACAACTGGTTCGCCGCCTACGCCTACTGGTACTTCAAGCTCTACGGCCACCAGGACGTCAAGCTGCTCGACGGCGGCCGGAAGAAGTGGGAGCTGGACAGCCGTGACCTGACCGAGGACCTGCCGAGCCGCGAGACCACCAGCTACACCGCGCAGGAGCAGGACCTCTCGATCCGCGCGTTCCGCGACGAGACCATCGAGGCGATCGGCGTCAAGAACCTCGTCGACGTGCGCAGCCCGGACGAGTACGCCGGCCGGCTGCTCGCCCCGGCACACCTGCCGCAGGAGCAGGCGCAGCGAGCCGGCCACATCCCCACCGCCGCCAACGTGCCGTGGAGCAAGGCGGCCAACGACGACGGCACCTTCAAGTCCGACGAGGACCTCAAGACCCTCTACACCGACGCGGGCGTCGACTGGAGCAAGGACACGATCGCCTACTGCCGCATCGGCGAGCGCTCGAGCCACACCTGGTTCGTGCTTCGCGAGCTGCTCGGTGAGCAGAACGTGAAGAACTACGACGGGTCGTGGACCGAGTACGGCTCGCTCGTGGGCGTCCCCGTGGCGCTGGGTGACGAGAAGGGTGAGGCCTGATGTGCGGCGCCACCACGGGCGGTCTCTCGCTCGACGGGATCAACGTCGCCAAGGAAGCTGTCATCCAGGGCATCGTGACCCGCACCGGGCCGGACGGCGAGAGCGAGCCTGTCGGCAATGCCTACGTGCGTCTGCTCGATCGCACCGGTGAGTTCACCGCCGAGGTGCCGACCTCCGCGACGGGCCACTTCCGCTTCTTCGCGGCTCCGGGGGAGTGGACCCTGCGGACGTTGGCGCCCCAGGCGGACGCCGTCGACAAGACGGTCGTCGCGCAACAGGGCGTCGTGGCCGAGGTCGCCATCCCGATCTGATCGCACGGCTGGCAGCCTTGTCCGGCCATCACCGCAGGACCCCGGGCCACCACGTGGCCCGGGGTCTCGTGGTCTCCGAGGGCCTTGTGGCCCGTCGGCTGGCGCCCCGGCTGCGTTGTGCCCGCTCCGCCCCGATCCGTAGGCTGACTCGTTGTGTCTGACCCGCGTTCCCCCGGCGACATCCCGCCGGACCTGCCCCCGGAGTACGCCGAGGCCTACCGCCGGGGCTACGAGCGCGCCTATCGCGAGGCCGCGGGCGACACGGCGCCGGTCGACCCCGAGCCGCCGACGCGGCCCGATCCCGAGCCGGAGTACCAGCCTCCGGTGAGCGGTCCGCTGTTCGTCGACGAGTACGACGGGGACGCGGGCGGCGACGCCGAAGTGACCCGCGCGCTCGACCTGTCCGGGGAGGAGCCGGCTGCGCAGTCGGAGGAACAGCCGGACGCGCAGCCTGGGTCGCACGACGAGCAACCCGGGTTCCTGCACGACAGGTTGGCCTCGGGTGAGGCCGCGGACCCTCTCGAGGATCCCGGAGCCGCGTGGGGCGAGGCAGACGGCTTCGACCACGAGGGCGACGATGCGCGGGAGCGACGCCCCGGCTGGTTCGTGCCGGTCCTGTTCGTGGGACTCGTCCTGATCCTGGTGCTGGGCGCCTACGGCATCGGCCGCGTCCTCTCCAGCTCGGTCGGCGGAGCGGACGTCGCGGCCCCGGAGCCGGATGGGGTCTCCCTGGGGGACGGCGGTGTCGAGAGCGACGCCGGGCAGAGCGAGCAGGCATCCCCGAAGGCCCGCAAGGGCGCCTACGACGGGCCGGTGGCAGCGGTCACGGTCGGAGGGGCGACGGCGTCGTGCCAGGCCCCCGGCAGCGTCGACGCCGCCGGCAACCGCGTCGACTACCCGCCGGAGAGCGTCTACGACGGCGACCTGACCACGGCGTGGCGGTGCCGTGGCGCGGGCAAGGGCCAGTCCCTGACGTTGACGTTGTCGTCGGCCGGCAGGATCGCCGAGGTCGGGCTCGTCCCCGGATACGCCAAGACGGATCCCCGCAACGGCGTGGACCGCTATGCCGAGAACAACCGCCTCACCCGGGTCCGATGGACCTTCGCCGACGGATCGTCGGTGGTGCAGCGTCTCGACGGCTCCCCGACGAACAGAGACTTGCAGACCATGCGGATCCGTCCCGTCCGCAGCGACACCGTGGTCCTCGAGGTGCTGCGGTCGACCCGGGGGTCGCGCAACACCATGGCCATCAGCGAGGTCGGCGTGGCCCGGGTGTCCGACTAGTGCGGGTGGCGATCGCGCACGACTACCTGACCCAGCGCGGCGGTGCGGAGCGGGTCGTGCTCAGCCTGGCCGAGGCCTTCCCGGGTGCCCCGATCCACACCACGCTGTACGACCCGGGCACCACCTATCCCGAGTTCCGCGACCTCGACGTACGACCCTCGTGGCTCAACCGGGTCGGGCCGCTGCGGCGCGACCACCGCGCGGCGCTGCCACTGCTCCCGTGGGCAGCGACTTCGACCCGCATCGACGCCGACCTCGTCGTGGCCAGCAGCAGTGGTTGGGCGCACGGCTTCCGCGCCTCCGGCAAGCTCCTGGTCTATTGCCACGCCCCGGCCCGCTGGCTCTACCAGCCCGACGTCTACCTCGGCGCCGACGGGTCGCGCGCCGTACGCCTGGCGCTGCGGGCCCTCTCGCCCGCCCTGCGCCGGTGGGACGGCGCCGCCGCAGCCCAGGCCGACCGCTACCTGGTCAACTCCACGGTGGTCCAGGAGCGGGTCCGCGAGGCGTACGACATCCGAGCCGAGGTCGTGCCCGCCCCGGTCCAGTCGGCGTTGGCGGCGGTCTGCGGCGAGCCGGTGCCTGATCCCACCGGGGCTCCGCTCGCGCCCGGCTTCGTGCTCTGCGTCTCGCGGCTGCTGCCCTACAAGAACGTCGCGGAGGTCGTCGAGGCCGCCCGCTCCAGGCCCGGCCTCCGGCTGGTCGTGGTCGGCAGCGGCCCCGAGCGGGACCGGCTGGTCGCCGACGCCCCGGACAACGTGGTCTTCCACGAGGGCCTCACCGACCCTCAGATGCGATGGCTCTACGAGCAGAGCGCCGGGCTGGTCGCCGCGAGCCATGAGGACTTCGGTCTGACCCCCGTCGAGGCGGCCTCGTTCGGGCGCCCGTGCGCGGTGCTGCGCGCGGGCGGGTTCCTCGACACCATGACCGACGAGACGGCCGTGTTCTTCGACGAGCCGGAGCCGGACCGGATCGCGACGGCTCTCGACGAGCTGCTCGGCCGCGACTGGGACGCCGAGGCCATCCTGCGGCGCGCGCACCTGTTCTCCGAGGAGACGTTCGTACGCCGGCTCCGGGCCGAGGCCGACGACCTGCTCCGCTAGTCCCCGGCCCCCAGCAGCCGGTCGGCGACGGACCGGGTGGCCGCGTCGATCAGGTCGGCCACCGCGCGATGCACGTCGGCCGGACGGTCGATCGGGTCAGGCAGGTCGAGGTCGTCGGGATCGACGCCCGCCACGGAGCCGCGCCACGTGGAGGCCGACGCCACCAGGGCCGCCGGGTCGGCACCGGTGACCTCGTCCCTGGACAGCAGGAGGGCCAGCTCGCGCAGGGTGAACGTGCGCCGCAGGGCGGCCGGCGCGAGCTCGAGCACCTGGCTGCGGAGCCGGCGCGTCGCGGTGAGCACCAGGTCTGCGTCGTGCACCTCCGCGGCACGCAGGCGGGAGGCGACGAACCCCTCCGGGTCTCCACCGAGCCGGCGGAGCTCCGCGGCCGCGGCCGGCTCCATCGGCGCACCGACCAGGCCGCGGGTGCCGGCGCTGGTCACCTGGAAGGGGCGGGGCGAGGCAGCGAGGCGGTCGGCGAGCAGGCGTGCGGCAAGGGGCGAGCGACAGACGTTGCCTACGCACACGACGAGCACCTGGAACGACTCGCTCATGATCGGCTCTCCAGGATCATCGTGATCGGCCCGTCGTTGACCAGCGCCACCTGCATGTCGGCCCCGAACGAGCCGCGCGCCACGCTCGCGCCCAGCTTCTCCAGCTCGTCGCACACGCGCTCGTAGGCAGGCTCGGAGACCGAGGCAGGGGCGGCGGCGTTCCAGGTCGGCCGGCGGCCCTTGCGGGCGTCGCCGTACAACGTGAACTGGCTGACCACCAGGATCGGGGCGTCCAGGTCCGAGGCGGACCGCTCCTCGCGCAGGATGCGGAGGCTCCACACCTTGCGGGCGAGCCAGGCCGCGTCCTCGGCCGCGTCGTCGTGGGTCACTCCCACGAGGACCAGCAGGCCGGGTCGGACGATCTCGCCGACGATCTTGTCGTCAACAGCGACAGAGGCCGAGAGAACTCGCTGAACAACGGCACGCATCGGGATATCTTCCTGGGGGCGGTTCGACGGTCGTGGGGAAGTCTGGCACGATGCGGCCATGATCGACGCCGCAGCCGGCGTGCTGCCCGACCCCAGCAAGCTCCTGGTCACCGTGGCACCCACGGGAGCCGAGACCACCAAGGCGGACTGCCCTGCCCTCCCGACGACCCTCGAGGAGCTCGTCGAGACCGCGCGCCGGTGCGAGAGCGCCGGGGCCGCGATGATCCACGTGCACATCCGCGACGACGAGCACCGACCGAGCCTCGACCTGGGGCGCCTCACGGACACGGTGGAGGCCCTGCACTCCGAGACCGACCTCGTGGTCCAGCTCTCCACCGGAGGCAGCGTCCACGACCCCCTCGACCGTCGGCTCGAGGTGCTCGATGCCCAGCCGGACTCGTGCAGCCTGACGATGGGGACCACCAACTTCGGCGACGACGTCTTCTCCAACCCGTGGCCGTTCATCACCGAGCTCTACCGGCTCTCTCAGGCGCGTGAGGTCGTGCCGGAGTTCGAGCTCTTCGACCTCGGTCACGTCACCTCGCTGCGGCGCCTGCTCGACACCCACGGGCTGCCTTACGGCGGCCGGGTGCACGTCGACCTCGTGATGGGCGTGCCCGGCGGCATGCCGGGCACCGCGGACGCGCTGGTCGCCGCCGTGGCGGCACTGCCCCGCGAGGTGACCTCATGGTCGGCAACCGGCATCGGCCGGTCGACCCTCGCGGTCGCGCTGGCCTCGCTCAGCAAGGGCGGCCACCTGCGGGTCGGGATGGAGGACGTGCTCACCCTCGCCAAGGGCGTGCCCGTCGAGCACAACGAGCAGCTGGTGTCCCGGGCGGTCGAGCTCGGGCGGTTGGCGCAGCGCACCCCGATGACGCCGGCCGAGGCGCGCGACCTGCTCCAGGTCAAGCGCCGCTGAACTTCCCGTCGTCACGCGGCGGTCGACCGGCCAGATGAGGGAATCCCTGCGGTTCCACGATGTCGTCACCTACTCTCGCGAACATCGACGACGGATCAGCGACGAGGACGGGTGACGGGGTGAAGCGCACGCTGGTCAGCCTCGCCTATGCCACCGATATCGGCCTGCCCGACGACCCCGCGGTCGATGTCCTGAGACGTCGCAGCGACTGGGGGACGAGTCGCGCGCGAAAGCTGGGGCAGGTCGTCGTGGAATGCGTGCAGCTCGCGTGGCGCTCCCGACACTACGACCGGTTGGTGGTCATGACGGCCGGCCTCGAGCTCTTCTTGCTCTCCGCGCTGGTGCGACGTACCGAGCTCGTGGCTGTCGATTGGCTGATGCCGTCCTCGCGAAGACTCGATGGCAGGCGGGCCCTCCGCGGGGTCGACCGCTTTGTGGTCGTGCGCACCAGCGACGTGGCGACCTTGGCGCGACGATTCCGCGTCGACTCCGACCATTGCGAGTTCGTGCCCTTCCCCGCACCGGATCCATCGTCGGTCCTGGAGGGCTCCCTGGGTGACGAGTTCTACTCCGCCGGCTGGGCGCATCGGGACTGGCCCACGCTCGCGGCGGCTCTCCGTCGGTTCTCTGCTGCCACGGTCGTTGCGGCGGACACCTCCGTCCCGATGCCCGACTGTGTGGACCTGCGTCCACCGATGAGCCCGGCTGACGGTCGCGGAGCTCATGCGTTCGTCCCGCGCGGTGGTGCTGCCCTTGCTCGACACCGACCTACCGAGCGGCCCGCTCGTGCTCCTCGACGCCATGGCCCACGGCAAGGCCGTGATCGTCAGTGACGTCGGCGGCGCCCGTGACTACGTCCAGCCCGGCGTGGATGCCTTGGTCGTACCCCCCGGAGACGCGGGGGCTCTGGCGTCGGCGGTTCAGAGAGTCGCTGAGGACCCACGGCTCGCCGAGCAGCTCGGACAGGCGGCTGTGGAGAGCGCCCGCCAGTTCACGGCGCCGCGCTTCTGGGCAGGGGTGCTCGGGGTCACCGCATCGACACCATGATGCGCAACCCGCTCGACCGTCAGTAGACGAGCGCCTGGGTGTCCCCGGCGAGCGCCTCCTCCACGAAGCTGGCGGCGCCTGCGATCCGGATGCCGGCACGCACGGCATCCTCGCCGATGCCGCGGCGGGCGGCGCACTGCGTGCACAACGTGACCCGGCCCGCCCCGATCACGAGGGCCAGCAGCTCCGCGGCCGGTGTCGCCTGGGGCAGCCCGAGGTCGACGACGCGGTCGGCGGCAGCGAGCCAGGAGGCCTCACCAGTCAGCCACAGGCTCACCTCGGCCCCGGCTGCGACCGCTGCGGAGGCAACGGTGAGGGCCTGGTTGCTGCGTTCGGGATCGTCGGTGCCGCAGGTCACCTTGACCAGGAGTCGTTGAGCCATGTCCCGAACACTAGACTCGCCCGCATGGAAGCCGTGTTCATTGCTCTGATGGCGCTGGTCGTGCTGCTGACCGGCTATGTCGCCTTCGTGGTCCTCGTCCACCTCTTCAAGGCCGACCAGCGGTAATGCCGTTCGAGATCCCCGACAACCTGCACCCGGACTGTGGGCCAGTCGCCTGGCTGCTGGGCACCTGGCGCGGCAACGGCCACGGTGACTACCCCACCATCGACGGCTTCCAGTTCGGGCAGGAGTGCATCTTCACCCACGACGGGCGGCCGTTCTTCCACTACATGAGCCGCGCGTGGATCGTCGACGACAACGGCGACAAGGTCCGGGATGCCGCGATCGAGACCGGGTTCCTGCGACCGAAGGCTGATGGCTCGTTCGAGCTGTTGCTGTCCCATCACACCGGCTTCGTCGAGATCTGGTACGGCAACGCGGAGATCGGGACTCCCCGTCTCGAGCTCAGCACGGACGCCGTGGCGCGCACCCACACCGCCAAGGACTACGCCGGCGGTCATCGGATGTACGGCATGGTCGAGGGTGACCTGCTGTGGGCCTTCGACATGGCGGCGATGGGGCAGGAGCTCCAGCCCCACCTGTGGGGTCGGCTCGTCCGGCAGTAGCGACCGGGCAACGCGTCAGAAGGTGCTCAACCGCTCACGCGCCGAGAGACGTCTTGTCGCGAGGTAGTCGTCGCCCACGTCTGCGAGGACGTGCCCGGCCAGGACCTCCGGCAGCGACTCCTGCACTGCGTTGAGGTCTTCGACCACGTCGCAGCACGATGAGCAGCGGGCTGCGTGGCGCAGCATCGACCGCGGGATCGTGGCCGGTCGAGCCTCCAGCAGCCGACCGGTGTGTGCGCGGCACGGAGCGGGGAGGGCCTGCTGCCACCGACGCGCGAGCAGGGACCGCCTCAGGTCCGTCCGCGCGCTCCCGACCAGGGCATC
This sequence comes from uncultured Actinomycetota bacterium, assembly GCA_963834315.1. Taxonomy (GTDB): domain Bacteria; phylum Actinomycetota; class Actinomycetes; order Propionibacteriales; family Nocardioidaceae; genus Nocardioides_B. Next base: position 648,766 of record CAWIAY010000010.1, read on the forward strand.
GACCTGGTCTCGGGACACCCCGATGACGGTGGCGACCTCGGTGCTCGTCTCCTGCTCGGCGAGGCGGTGCCACAGCACGGCCTGCCACGCGTCGGCGAGTCCGGCGTAGGCCCTCCCGATCTCTGCGTGGCCGGCTCGTGGGGGCTGCGACGTCGACGTGGTGTGGAGCCGGATCGTCAGGTCAAGCAGGTAGCCGCGCATCCAGGTCCGAGGGCCGCGCGCTCGTCGCAGCGCCGAATAGGCCGTCGCCAGCGTGCGCTCCACCAGGGCCTCCGGGGTCGGTGTCAGGATCACGCCGAGGTCGTGGAGGGCTGCTCGGTGGCGGCGGGTCACCAGATCGAAGGCCGCGGCGTCCCCGAGGCGCACGCGCGCGATCAGCGCGGCATCACTCGCCGTACGGGCCGCTGACCGGTCTGTCATCTCGTCCCCCGACTGCGTCGGTGTCGCCCACGCCCCGGGACAGGGCGCAGACGTACCACCCTCAACGAGGCAGGACGGCTTCGGTTACCGGCCGTTCGGGCAGGACTCGGTCCACCGTTCGGCGCCGTCGGGCCACGGGAAGGCAGTCGTCGCGAGGTGGAGGCCGGGACCGCCCCTCCGCGCTCCTAGACTGTGCGCGTGTCCCACGATCACGTGCACACCCCTCCGGAGCTGTGGCAGGCCAGGCTGCGCTCCCAGGGTTACCGATTGACGCCCCAGCGGGAGCTGGTGCTGCGCGCGGTCGAGCACCTGGGGCACGCCACCCCCGACGAGGTCTTCGGTGAGGTACGGCGAGAGTCCTCGGCGGTCAACATCTCCACCGTCTACCGCACGCTGGAGCTTCTCGAGGAGCTCGACCTGGTCCGGCACGCGCACATCTCGGACCGGGCCCCGACCTACCACTCCACGGCCACCCCGCCCCACGTGCACACCGTGTGCCGGCGGTGTGGCACCGTCGACGAGGTCCCGGTCGGGACGGTCCAACCGCTGGTGAGCCGGCTGCGCGACGAGCGCGGCTTCGAGACCGATGTCGGGCACCTGACGATCTTCGGCACCTGTGCGGCCTGCGCGGCGGAATGAGCCGAAGCCGACCGCGGTTGACCCAGCAGGACGAGAGGAGTCCCATGTCGAGCCCCTTGCTCAGCCTGCCCGGTGCGGTCGCCGGTGACGGGATCGATGCGCCCGTCGCGGCTCATTACGGATCTTTCAACAACGAGCAGCGCACTCTGGAGCAGGGTGACGGGTTCGTCGACCTGTCGCACCGGGGTGTGGTCCGGGTGGCCGGGCCGGACCGGCTGACGTGGTTGCACTCGTTGACCACCCAGCACCTCGAGCACCTTGCTCCCGGTCTCACCACGGGGACCCTCGTGCTCAGCCCTCAGGGTCACGTCGAGCACGCGCTGTTCGGCAGTGATGACGGCGAGGCGTTCACCGCCCACGTCGAGCCCGGTGCGGCCCCGGCCCTCGTGGACTGGCTCGACCGGATGCGGTTCATGATGCGCGTCGAGGTGGCCGACCTCACCGAGCAGCTGGCCGTGGTGTGGCGGCCGGCCGCGGCCGGCCCGGCGCCGTACTCCGGCTATCAGCTGGTTGCGCGCGACCAGCTCGAGACGTTCGCCGAGGCGGCCGGCCCGGCCGCCGGCATGTGGGCGTTCGAGGCCCTCAGGATCGCCCGGGGAGAGCCGCGGTCGGGACTCGACACCGACCATCGGACCATCCCCAACGAGGTGGGCTGGATCGGGCCGGCGGTGCACCTCGACAAGGGGTGCTACCGCGGACAGGAGACCGTGGCGCGGGTGCACACCCTTGGCCGCATCCCCCGGCGGCTCACCTTGTTGCACCTCGACGGCTCGGAGAACCGGCTGCCCGAACGCGGCACCGAGATCGAGTACGACGGTCGCGCGGCCGGTTTCGTGGGCACCAGCGCCCGCCACCACGAGCTGGGTCCGATCGCGCTGGCCGTGATCAAGCGGCAGGTCCCGTTGGACGCGCCGCTCCTGGTCGATGGCATCGCCGCAGCCCAGGAGACCCTGGTGGATCCCGAGGTGGGCCTGCACGTCCGACCCAAGCTGCGCTGAGCCGGTCCTCTCGCCATGTGAGACGTTGCCGACCTCCGCGGGCTGACCCTCAAGGTGTGTCCGTTTTAGACCGATTACTCCCCCTGACCAAGGGAGTGGTTGCATGCAGCAGAAGTCGGCGGTCGTCCGTCTCGGAATGTCAGTGGGTCTCGTCCTCGGGATCGTCATGGCCGGTGCCGGCCTCGTGTCGGCAGAGGCGAAGAGCGACCAGGCCTCGCCCCAGGGCGCTGCGGCGCGCGAGGCACACGCACGGGCGGTGCCCAAGCACGGCGCCCTCGACGTGCTGGCTCGTGCCGGGGCGCTGGGTCGTCTCCACGACGACGCTCCGGCTCGACGCCGTGGTCGGCTCGCCGCTGTCCACCGAGTCCCTGTTCGGCGCGGCCGGCGTCGCCTACGCCAAGGGGGGCGGAAAGCCCGGTGGCTCCGGCGGGCGCGGCGCGTCGACCAAGCCCACCCTCAAGGGTCTGCGCACCCATGTCTCGACGTCCTGCACGGGGACCGGCGTGGACGGCAACCGGATCCGCCCGCTCTACGTGCGTGAGCAGTCCGCCCCGTCCCGTTACGAGGAGGTGCTGCCGCTGCTGCGCAACGAGCTGGCCAACGTCGACGACGTGATCGCCGTGTCCTCGCGCAAGACCGGAGGCGACCTGCGCGTGCGGTGGGTGCTCGACCAGTGCGAGCCGGTGATCTCCGAGGTGGTCGTGCCGGACGGCGCCACTGCCTCCTTCGGAGCCACCGTCCAGGCCCTCCAGGCCCTGGGTTTCTCGGACCCCGCCCGCAAGAACCTCGCCTTCGTCGACGCCTACCGCCTGTGTGGTGTGGCCACCTACTACAACACCGACGCAGCCGTCGGAAACCTCAACGACGGCGTCGCCTCGAGCTATGCGCGCATCGACACCGGATGCTGGTCGGGGTCGACCAGCACCCCGGCGCACGAGCTGATCCACATGCTCGGCGGCATCATGGGCTCGGCGCCGCACTCGACTCCGGCCGGTCACTGCTCCGACGACGGCGACCTGATGTGCTACGCCGACGCTCCGGGCGTCGTGATGAGACCAGACCTGCTCCACCACCCAGGAGCAACTCCTCGACTGCCGTGACGACGACTACTTCAACACGGCTCCTGCACCGGGCAGCTATCTGGACACGCACTGGAACACCGCGCGATCGAGCTTCCTGGAGCCTGCCTCCTGACGGTTCACCGCCTCCTCGAGAGGCGCGGGAGAGGGTCTTCTACACTGACTTCTCACACCGTCGACCGACCAGGGGTACGAGAAAGTCATGACCAAGAAGGCACTTGTCACCGGCATCACCGGACAGGATGGCTCCTACCTCGCGGAGCTCCTGCTGGGCAAGGGCTACGAGGTCCACGGCCTGATCCGGCGCGCGTCCACGTTCAACACCTCGCGCATCGACCACCTCTACCAGGACCCGCACGACCCGGAGGCGAAGCTCTTCCTGCACTACGGAGACCTCTCCGACGGTGCTCGCCTGGTCACCCTGCTGCACGAGATCAACCCCGACGAGGTCTACAACCTCGCCGCTCAGTCCCACGTGCGCGTGAGCTTCGACGAGCCCGAGCACACCGGTGACACGACGGGGATCGGTGCGATGCGTCTGCTCGAGGCCGTCCGGATGGCCGGCATCGAGTGCCGCTACTACCAGGCATCGAGCTCGGAGATGTTCGGAGCGACGCCCCCTCCGCAGAACGAGGACACCCCGTTCTACCCGCGCTCGCCCTACGGCGCCGCGAAGGTCTACGCCTACTGGGTGACCCGGAACTACCGCGAGGGTTACGGCCTGTTCGCGGCGAACGGCATCCTGTTCAACCACGAGTCGCCCCGACGAGGCGAGACCTTCGTGACCCGCAAGGTCACCCGGGCCGTCGCACGCATCCAGGCCGGTCTCGCCGACTACGTCTACATGGGCAACCTCGACGCCATTCGCGACTGGGGCTACGCCCCGGAGTACGTCGAGGGCATGTGGCGGATGCTGCAGGCTGACGAGCCCGACGACTTCGTCCTCGCCACCGGCGGCAACTTCACCGTCCGGGACTTCGTGGTCACGGCGTTCGAGCATGCCGGCCTCGACTGGGAGAAGCACGTCAAGTTCGACGAGCGCTACCTGCGCCCCACCGAGGTGGACGCCCTCATCGGCGACGCCAGCAAGGCCAGGGAGAAGCTCGGCTGGGTGCCGAAGGTGCAGACCGACCAGCTGGCGCGCATCATGGTCGACGCCGACGTCGAGGCGCTCAAGCACGAAGGGAAGCAGTGGATCGACCAGCCCACCCTGGATGACTGGCCGACCTTTGGCCCCGGGCGATGACAGAAGCCTTCACGCCCGGCCCACTCGACCGGGACGCGACGTTCTATGTCGCAGGACACCGCGGCCTGGTCGGCTCCGCGATCTGGCGGCGGCTCGAGGCTGAGGGCTTCCAAGACCTGATCGGGCGCTCCTCCGCGGAGCTCGACCTGCGTGACCGTGCGGCGGTGTTCGCCTTCTTCGCCGAGCACAAGCCGCGCTACGTCGTCCTCGCGGCCGCCAAGGTCGGCGGGGTCATGGCCAACAACACCTACCCCGTCGACTTCCTCAGTGAGAACCTCCAGGTCCAGCTCAACGTGCTGGACGCTGCGCTCGAGCAGCGGACCGAGCGGGTCCTCTTCCTGGGATCCTCGTGCATCTATCCCCGGTTGGCACCGCAGCCGATCCCGGAGGACGCGCTGCTGACCGGGCACCTCGAGCCCACCAACGACGCCTACGGGATCGCGAAGATCGCCGGCATCCTGCACGTCCAGGCGATCCGCCGTCAGTACGGCCTGCCCTGGATCTCGGCGATGCCGACCAATCTCTACGGACCCGGGGACAACTTCTCCCGCGAGGGGTCGCACCTGTTGCCCGCCCTGATCCGTCGCTACGACGAGGCCGTGCGCGACGGCCTCGACGAGGTCACCAACTGGGGCACCGGCACCCCGCGGCGCGAGCTGCTCCACGTCGACGACATGGCCGAGGCGTGCCTGCACCTGCTGGAGCACTACGACGGCCCGCAGCAGGTCAACGTCGGCACCGGCAAGGACGCCACGATCAAGGAGCTCGCCGAGGTCGTGGCCGAGGTCGTCGGGTTCGAGGGGGCAACCCACTGGGACACCACCAGGCCCGACGGGATGCCACAGAAGCTCCTCGACGTCAGCAAGCTGGCGAGCGCCGGCTGGACGGCGCGCATCGGCCTGCGTGAGGGCATCGCCTCGACCCACGCCTGGTACCGCGAGCACGTGCACGAGCTGCGCGTCTAGGGAGTCCGCCCGAGCGCCACGCGACCGCAACCGGTCAGGTGCACCGAGGGTTCGGTGCCGCTCACGTACGCCGACTGGCCGGCTGCGAGGTCCAGCTCTCCGAGCGCGCTGCTCACCCGCACCCGCCCCTCGAGGCACAGAGCGATCTGCGGCCGGGTCGGCACCTCCACCGACCCGTCGGCCTCGACCTCGACGAGCGCGAGCTCGAACTCGTCGACCGGTGGGCTGAAGACCGTCACGCCACCTGCCCAGGAGGCGGGTGCCCACTGGGGCGGAGGAGTCGGGGTGAAGTTGGTGACCTCGAGCAGCTCGGCGACGTCCACGTGCTTGGGGGTGAGCCCCGCGCGCAGGACGTTGTCGGAGGCGGCCATGATCTCCACGCCGAAGCCTGAGGTGTAGGCGTGGATCACGCCGGCATCGATGAACATCGACTCCCCGGCGGCCAGCACGACGTGGTTGAGGAGCAGGGTGACCAGGACTCCTGCGTCGTCGGGGTAGCGGTCGACCAGCCGCGCGGTGGCGGCGTACACCCGCACGGACTCGCGCTCGATCGCGGTGGGGTCGGCGAAGCCACGTTCGCGACGCCCGGCGTGCAGGGCGTGGGACCGCAGCTCTGCTGCTGCGGCGGCCGTTCGGAGCTCGGCCAACCGATCGTGCAGCTGCGGCCCCTCGAGCGCCAGCAGCTCGGTGACGACCTGGCGCAAGGTCTGGAACGGCGTCTCGGTGGCCTCGATGCGATCGGCCAGCCCCGCCAGCCACCCGAGTTCCAGGCCGCGCAGGATGGCCGCGGTCTTGGTCGCGTCGCGGAAGCCCGCCATGCCCTCGAAGCGAGTCAGTGCATAGACCAGCTCGGGCTTGTGGGAGGCGTCGGGGTAGCTGCGGTCGGGGGCATCGATCGAGAGGCCCGCGGCATCCTGCTCGGCACACCTGATCCGGGCACGGTCACTGGTCGGGTGCACCTGGAGGGAGAGCGGTTCACCGGCGGCGAGGAGCTTCATCAGGAAGGGCAGCCGCGCCCCGAAGTCGGCCCGGACCTTGTCGCCGAGCATCCCCGCAGGGTCGGCGAGGATGGCGTCGCGGAGGGTCGTGCCGTTCTCGAGGCAGGACGGGGCGGACGGGTGGGCGCCGAGCCAGAGCTCGGCCCAGGGCCGCCCGTCGGGCGCGACGCCCAGCAGCTTGGGGATGTGGGTGCGAGAACCCCATGCGTAGTCACGCACGGGGTTCTCGAGACGATGCACGGTGTGGGAGATCAGCTGCCGGAGTTGATCATCCCGGCGCCGACGGTCACGCCGGTGGCCTCGTCGATCAGGATGAACGAGCCGGTCGTGCGGTTCTTGGAGTACGGGTCGCACAGCAGCGGCACCGTCGTGCGCAGCTGCACGCGGCCGATCTCGTTGAGCCCGAGCTCCTTCGTCTCCTGGTCGCGGTGGAGCGTGTTGACGTCGAGGCGGTACTGGATGTCCTTGACCAGCGCGCGGCCCGCGCGGGTGGTGTGCTTGATCGCGAGCTTCTGACGCGGACGCAGCGGCTCGTTGGTCATCCAGCAGATCATCGCGTCGATGTCCTGGCTCGGCTTCGGCGCGTTCTGCGGGCGAGCGATCATGTCGCCACGGCTCACGTCGACGTCGTCCTCGAGCCGGACCGTCACCGACATCGGCGGGTATGCCTCGGTGACCTCCTGGTCGAACAGGTCGATCCCGGCGATCTTGCTGGTCAGGCCGGAGGGGAGCACGACGACCTCGTCGCCGGGCTTGAGGACGCCGCCGGCGACCATGCCGGCATAGCCGCGGTAGTCGTGGTACTCGTCGGACTTGGGCCGGACGACGTACTGGACCGGGAAGCGGGTGTCGACGAGATCACGGTCGGAGGCGACGTGGACGTGCTCGAGGTGGTGCATCAGCGACGGACCGTCGTACCACGGCATGTGCTCGGAGCGGTTGACCACGTTGTCGCCCTTGAGCGCCGAGATCGGGATGATCTCGAGGTCGGGGATCGACAGCTTGGTCGCGAAGGAGGTGAACTCCTCGTAGATCTTGTTGTAGATCGTCTCGTCGTAGTCGACGAGGTCCATCTTGTTGACCGCGAGCACGAGGTGCGGGACCCGGAGCAGCGACAAGATCACGGCGTGGCGGCGCGACTGCTCGGTGAGGCCCTGGCGGGCGTCGACGAGCACCAGGCCCAGGTCGGCGGTGGAGGCGCCGGTGACCATGTTGCGGGTGTACTGCACGTGGCCGGGGGTGTCGGCGATGATGAACTTGCGCTCTGGTGTGGCGAAGTAGCGGTAGGCCACGTCGATCGTGATGCCCTGCTCGCGCTCGGATCGGAGCCCGTCGGTCAGCAGCGCGAGGTCGGTGTAGTCGTAGCCCTTGGACTGCGAGGTCGACTCGACGGCCTCGAGCTGGTCCTCGAAGATCGCCTTGGCGTCGAGGAGCAGGCGACCGATGAGTGTCGACTTGCCGTCGTCGACCGAGCCGGCGGTGGCGAAACGAAGCAGGTCCATCAGAAGTAGCCTTCCTTCTTGCGGTCTTCCATGGCTGCCTCGGAGAAGCGGTCGTCGCCACGGGTCGCGCCACGCTCGGTGACCCGGGCGACGGCGATCTCCTCGATGATCTCTGCGGTGGTGCTCGCGGTGCTCTCCACGCAGCCGGTCTGGGTCATGTCGCCGACGGTGCGGAAGCGCACCGTCTTCTCCTCGACCCTCTCGCTGCCCTTGGGCTGAACGCTGTCGGACTCCGAGAGGAGCATGCCGTCACGCAGGATGACCCGGCGCTGGTGGGAGAAGTAGATCGCGGGGATCTCGATCTGCTCCTGATGGATGTAGTCCCAGATGTCGAGCTCGGTCCAGTTGCTCAGCGGGAAGATCCGCATGTGCTCGCCGCCGTGGATGCGACCGTTGTAGAGGCTCCACAGCTCCGGGCGCTGCATCTTGGGGTCCCACTGACCGAACTCGTCGCGGTGGGAGTAGACACGCTCCTTGGCGCGGGCCTTCTCCTCGTCGCGGCGACCGCCGCCGAAGGCGGCGGTGAAGCCCTCCTCCTCGATGGCGTTGAGCAGGGTGCCGATCTGCATCCGGTTGCGGCTGGTCTTGCCGTCGTCGACGACGACGCCGTTGGCGATCGCCTCGTCCACCGAGGCGACGATCATCCTCACGCCGAGCCGGCTGACCCAGTTGTCCCGGGTCTCCAGGACCTCGGGGAAGTCGAAGCCGGTGTCGACCTGGAGCACGGGGAAGGGGATCTTCGCCGGGAAGAAGGCCTTCTCCGCCAGCCGCAGCATGACGATGGAGTCCTTGCCGCCGGAGAACATCAGGACGGGCTTCTCGAACTCGGCCGCGACCTCGCGGAAGATGTGGATCGACTCCGCCTCCAGCTCGTCGAGCTGGCTCAGGCGGTAGTCCGCATGGGTAGTCGTCATGGGTGTGGGGGGACCTCTCGTCGTAGAGCAGCCGTCATGCTACCGACTACCAGCCGGGCAAGGCGATCTGGCCGGTGTTCTCGCGTGACCGGCGTCACCCGAGGTCATCCTTTTGGACATTTCACCTTCAATCTGTCGACGCGACCCCGCTGGACGGGTTACCTTTCTCTTGCGGAAGTGGGGGGCCACGACCGTTGCATCGGTTGTTTTCTCTATTTGGGGGGATCTTTCATGATCTCGATTTCTCAGCGTGTCGCCACCACCCTGGCTGCTCTCGCCGTCTCTGCCGGCGGTGCGCTCGTCGTGGCTGCTCCGGCTTCGGCGCTGCAGGCGCCGGACTGCAACTCCTACAGCAGCACTGCGCAGAGCGACACCACCGTCGTGGTGGCGACCGAGAACGTCGACTTCGGCGAGACCTTCGCCGTCACCGCCACCGTCACGAGCGACTCGGTCACCGTCAGCGGTGGAGAGGTCGTCTTCAACTACCGAGGCACCAAGAAGGTCGTCCCGGTCGAGAGTGACGGCACCGCGTCCACCACCTACGTGGCACGGCGTGGCAACCAGAACCTCACCGCTCGCTACCGCGGCACCTGCCTCGGCGGCCAGGTCCAGATCGCCGGCAGCGAGGGCGTCCAGATCCTCGGCGTCGAGGCGACGGCGCCGCGTCCGAACAAGCGTCCTGTCGTGGCGGGAGTCGAGGGCCTGGCCGACACCGGCGCCGCCCCCTTCATCCAGCTCATCGGTCTGACCGGTGCAGGCCTCGTGCTGGCCGGCGGGGCCACCCTCGTGATCCGTCGCCGGGGCGGCATCACCGCCTGACGCACCCGAGCCGAGAGGCACCGCACCGCCGCTCGTGACTGAACCAGATCACAAACCACGGCCCAGACGGCCCAGACGGCCCAGACGGCTCCGTCGAGCACTTGTGCTCCTCGGAGCCGTTCTCGTCGTCGTGCTCGCCTTCACCGCCTGGCAGGGACTGCGGGCTCGGACGGCACTGCTGGCGGTGGCCTCCGACTTCGAGACGATCGGTGCCCAGCTCACCGCTCGTGACCTCCCGGCGGCAGAGGCCACCCTGCCAGGCGCCCAGGAGCACGCCGCCCGGGCGCACGCGTCGACCCGCGGGCCCGTCTGGTGGCTCGCGGCCCACCTGCCCGGGATCGGCGCCGACGTCGACGCCGTGCGCGTGGTCGCCGCAGTGGCCGACGGCCTGGCCGCGGACGCTCTGCCGGACGTGGTCACCTCAGCGGGCGCCCTGGACCCCGCCCGGCTGCGGCCGGTGGACGGCCGGGTCGACCTCGACCCGTTGCGGGACGTGGCCCCGGGGGTGGTGCGCGCCGCCGAGACGATGCGGTCCCTGGACGCCCGGGCGGCCGTGCTCGAACCGGATGAGCTCATGGGCGCGGTCGCAGGGCCGGTCGCTGACCTCCAGGTCAGGATCGCCGAAGCCTCGTCACTGGCCGACCGTGCCTCGCGCGCCGTGCGACTGCTGCCGCCGATGCTCGGAGGGGACGGCCCGCGCACGTATGTCCTGATGTTCCAGAACAATGCCGAGACCCGGTCGATGGGAGGGATCCCGGGCGCATTCGCGCTCCTGCGGGCCGACGACGGTCGCCTGCGCCTCGGTCCGCAGTCCGACGCCTTCGAGCTCGGCCGCAGCCGGGAGCCCGTCCTGCCCCTGACCGACGACGAGCTCCGCTTGTTCGGCGACAAGCTCGGACGGCTCCCCCAGGACGTGACCCTCACGCCCGACTTCCCACGCGTCGGCGAGCTCGTGCGGGCGATGTGGCAACGCCGCTACGGACTCGAGGTCGACGGCGTGGTGTCGACCGATCCGGTGGCGCTGTCCCACTTCCTCCAGGGGACCGGGCCCGTGGAGGTCGGCGGGGTGTCGATCGGCGCCGACAACGCCGTCCAGCTCCTGCTCAGCGACGTCTACGCCGACATCTCGGACACGGGGAAGCAGAACCGCTTCTTCAACGGAGTCGCCCGGGCCGTCTTCGGGGCCGTCGTGACCGGCGCCGGTGACGCCGGCCAGCTGCTCGACGGGTTGACCCGCAGCGTCACCGAGCGGCGCACGGTGGTCTGGTCCGCCGACGCCGACGAGCAGGCGCTGCTCGCGCCTACGACGCTGGCCGGTGCGTTCCCCCAGGAGCCCGAGCGAGCCCCCCAGGTCGGGGTCTACCTCAACGCCTTCCTCGCCTACAAGCTCGACTTCTACCTCGACCACGAGGCGGACGTCGAGGCGATCGGGTGTGTGGGCGGTCGCCAGCGGCTCAGGGTGACCGTGCGCCTCTCGTCGTCGGTGCCGGACCCCTCCGGGCTCACCGACTACGTCGCCCCGGAGCGGGGACCGTTCGACCGCGGCAGCATCGCGCAGACCATGTATCTCACCGCCCCGATCGACGGCAAGGTGATCTCGCTGAGGGTCGACGGGCAGGACGTCACCCCGCAGCCGGGATCCTACGGCGACCGCCCGGTCACGATCCGCAGCGTCGTGCTGGCTCCCGGAGAGTCCAGACGGGTGGTGTGGGAGGTCGAGGCCGGAGCCAGGCCAGACCGGTGACCCCGAGCTGCACACCACGCCGGGTGCTCGCTCCAGCGGGGTCGGCGAGGTCAGCTCGTCGGCGTGCTCGTAGGCCGGTCGCGCCCTTCGTCGTCGGTCGTGCCGGTCTCGGGCAGACGCCAGGCCGCTGCGTTGTTGTCGAAGGCGGGCAGGCCCCGGGTCTGCCGGAGGAATCCCCAGGCGAGGGGGCCCAGCAGGAGGAAGGCGGCACCGGTGATGCCGACCAGCTCCGGGGGCAGGCCGAGCATCTTCAGTCCGGTCAGGCTGAGCACGATGACGATGCCGCGCCGGATCACCGACTGGGAGACCCAGTTGGCCAACCGGGCTCCCAGGAACGTGCCAGGGGTGCCGCCCACGATCAGCGGGATCAGCACGGCCCAGTCGACACCGGTCACCAGCACGTGACTGATCGCCGCTGACAGGACCAGCGGCACGGCCTGCACCAGGTCGGTGCCGACCAGCTTGAGGGCGCTGAGGGTGGGGTAGAGCAGGAGCAGCGCGACCATGATCAGCGAGCCCGACCCGACCGACGTGATCCCGACGAGCAGGCCGCCGACAGCACCGACGAGCAGGGTCGGGACCGGACGGATCGCCGGCTCGTCCTCGGGGATGGTGTTGCCAGAGGTGACGTGCCGGAGCTGCAGATACATCCGGAGTGCGTAGGTCGCCGCGGTGAACAGCAGCGCGATCCCGATCGCCGTGGTGAGGAAGCTCTCGGTGCCCTCGGACTCCCCGCCCCCGACGGCCTTGACGATGAACGCCCCGGCGAAGGCGGTGGGGACCGACGTGACCATGAGCATGCCGGCCAGCTTGAGGTTGGGCTTGCCGTGCCTCCAGTGCACCCCGGCGCCGACGGACTTGTTGACGCTGGCGGCCACCAGGTCGTTGGCGACGGCGGCGGACGGGTTCACGCCGAGGAAGATCAGGGCAGGGGTCATCAGGGCACCGCCACCCATGCCGGTCAGCCCGACGACGATGCCGACGCCGAAGCTGACCAGCAGCACGGACAGCGCGGCGGTGGTGAGCAGGTCGGTCATCGGGCATCCTCGGTGGCAGGGGCGTCAGGTCCGGTCAGGTAGCCGACGTCGTGCAGGTGGTCCAGGACGTCGCCGAGAGCGTCCTCGATCGTGCGACCGGTGGTGTCGACCCGCACCGACGCGTCGTCAGGTTGTTCGTAGGGCGAGGAGATCCCGGTGAACTCGGGGATCACGCCGGCCCGAGCCTTGGCGTAGAGGCCCTTGCGGTCTCGTCGCTCGCACTCCTCGAGCGGGGTGGCGACATGGATGAGCACGAACGCCCCGCCCGCTTCCTCGACCATCGCCCGGACTTGTCGGCGGGTCTCGTCGAAGGGAGCGATCGGGCTGCAGATCGCCACGCCGCCGTGCCGGGAGATCTCGGCGGCGACCCAGCCGATCCGACGGATGTTGGTCTCGCGGTCCGTCTTGGAGAAGGTCAGCCCGGCCGACAGGTTGCGCCGGACCACGTCGCCGTCGAGGCTCGTCACGGTGCGCCGGCCCGACTCGAGGAGCAGGTCGTGGAGTGCGCGAGCCAGGGTGGACTTGCCGGATCCGGACAGCCCGGTGAAGAAGAGCACGAGGCCCTGCTCGTCGAGGGCGGGCTGGTCCCGCTCGACGATCGCGGCGATCTCGTCTCCGAGGTCGCCCTCCCCCGTCACCCCCAGAACCGGGCCGGGTGCATAGGCCTCGACCACGCGCTGACCGAGGAGGTGGTCGGCCTCCGCGTCGCCTCGACTGGCCAGCGGCACCGCGACCACGTGGGCGTCGCCGAGCTCGCGTGCAGCGACGAGGCTGGCCCGGAGCAGCGCCGGCGGGGACAGCAACGGTGTGCCGACGCCGGTGAGCGCGAGCAGGAGGACGGGGTCGCCGCCGGCCCGCTCCCGGATCCGATCGAGGTCGGAGAGAGTGAGGGCGTCCGTGACCGGCACGGTCAGGGTGTGCGCGCCGTGATCGGCGCGGACCTCGGCCGGCGAGCGACGCAACGACCGGAAGGCGCCGTACGCCGCATGGGCGAGGGGCTGGACCGTCCCGCCAGGGAGCGCCACCCGTGCCAACGGGAGCCCTTCGGGGTCCACCAGCTCCACAGCGCCCGCCTCCGTCGCCGTGGCACGCACGTCGTCCGGCAGTGTCAGCGTGATCGCGCTGCCGGGCTCGTTGAAGGCGGCGACGGGGGCGAAAGCGCCCTGCAGCAGGAGCTCGAGGTCGTCGAGCTCCCTCGGGCTCGGACAGTGTTGGGGCACGGGGGAGTCGGGCACCGGCTCAGTCTGCCGCATCGACCGTCCCCTACAGTCGCGGGCATGTCTTCGCCTGTGGTCGTCGCCGAGATCGTCCGGTCGGGTTTCGTCGAGGGTCACCACTACGGATCGGTGGTGACACTCGGCGCCGATGGCGCGGTCGACTGGTCCGCGGGCGACGTGACGTCGCCGATGTTCGCCCGTTCGTGCAACAAGCCGATCCAGGCCCTGGGGATGTTGCGGGCCGGGCTGGATCTCGATGGTGAGCTGCTGGCGCTTGCGTGCGCCTCGCACTCGGGTGAGCAGTTCCACCTCGAGGGCGTGCGGCGCGTCCTCGACGGCGCGGGCCTCGACGAGTCGGCCCTCCTCACTCCGCCGGACTACCCTCTCGACGACGCGGCCAAGGAGACCTACATCCGTGCCGGGCACTCGCGTTCTCCGATCGCGATGAACTGCTCCGGCAAGCACGCCGCGATGCTGGCAACCTGCGTGGCCAACGGCTGGGACCTCTCCACCTACCTCGACGCCGACCACCCGCTCCAGCGGGTGATCGCGGAAACCTTCGCGGAGCTGACCGGCGAACCTGTCGAGGCGGTGGCGGTCGACGGGTGTGGTGCGCCGTTGCTCTCCACGAGCCTGGTGGGACTGGCGCGTGCCTTCCGCAGCCTCGCGATCGCCGAGGAGGGCCCGGAACGGCGGGTGGCCGAGGCGATCCGCGCCCACCCCGAGCACACCTCCGGGTCCCATCGTGACGAGGCTGCGCTGCTGAGGGCGGTGCCGGGGGCGATCGGCAAGGCGGGGGCTGAGTCCTGCTACGCGGTCGCGCTGCCCGATGGCAGGGCGGTCGCGCTGAAGACCGACGACGGTGCTGTGCGGGTCCGACCGGTCCTGATGGCGGCTGCGCTGGAGCGACTGGGGGTGCCCGAGGAGGACGGCGTCGACGCTGACGCGGTGCGGCGTACCGGTGTCGTGCAGCTGTGGGGCGGTGGCGTCCCCGTGGGTGCCCTCCGTCCGACGTTCTGAGACCGGCACGCTGAGGATCTCTCCAGGTGCCGAGCCCGTCCCGGCGCCTATGCTGTGGGCTGACCAAGGGGGTGTCAGTGACGGCGAAGCGGCCCGGACGCGTGCAGCAGATCGCCTACGACGCCACGCCCCTCAACTCGGTCTTCGTCGATGTCGAGGCCAGGATCGGCTGGCTGCTGGCGATGTCGCGACTGCACCACCCCGATCCCACCTTTCGTGACGGACGCGTCTTCATCGCAGCGCTGGCCGACGTGGGGATGCCGACCAGTCGGAGCCTGCTCTCGCGGTGGGAGTCGGGCGAGATCCCGGTCTCCTACGAGGCGATGGCGGGCTACGAGCGTGTGCTCGGTCTCGAGCCGGGACGGATCTCCTCCATCACGGCGTACGTCGGCGCCATCCTGCCGGGCGTCAAGGCCCGGCTCGCCCGGCCCCGGCTGAACCCGGCCGAGCCTGCTTTCGCCGACCGTCTCGACGAGCTGGTCACCCTGGCCGAGGACGGTGGGGCGCTCTCGAGCGACTGGCAGGATCTCGGCTGGCACCTCGCGGCGGTGCCGCATGCGTTCCTGCGGTCGAGCACGTGGGCCACTGTGTGCGGTCGCCTGGTCAACGAGCTCCCGCGCACCGTCAAGCTCGCCTATCGGCAGTACAGCGCCGCCGCGTTCAACCTGGCGCAGGTCCCACGGGCCCAGGCCTACCTCGTGGACTCGATCGCAGACTACGTCGCCGACCCGGGCGCGCAGGTGCTCACCAGCCCGGTCGGTCTCCTCGATCGTCTCCCGACCCGTGAGTCCGCCACCTTGGTGCTCGACATGGTCGAACGACCACCGACCAAGAGCGTCTTCCACGTGGGCGTGTGGCTCGCAGCGCAGAAGCTGACGCACGGCCACTTCGACGAGTCCGAGCGTGCGCGCCTGGACATGATCGTCCTGCAGCTCTGGCGTAGCAATCCTGCCCAGGCCAGCGACGACCTCGCCGAGCTCATCGCCGGAATGTCCGAGGGGATGCGCGCGACCCTCGTCCATGCCGCGGAGCGCGCAGGACGACGCCGTCTCGGCTATGCCGTCGAGCACGGGGAGGAGGTCGTCGCGACCCGCGCACGGGCGATCTCATCGCAGATCGCAGACCAGGCGAGGGCGCTGGCGCCGCAGGAGCCCAACTACTCCGAGGACCGGATGCTCTCCCGGTTGGTGCGCGAGGCGCTCTTCCACCGCGACTCGGAGCGTCGTCACCTCGCCTCCCTGCTCATCGCCTCGTCCCCGTTCGAGCAGGCCGTGACCGACTGCCTCCTGCTCGCCCTGCGTGACCCGGCTCAGCCGCCCGCCATGCGCAGTCGGATCGCCACCCTCGCCCGCTACCTCAGCGACGAGACCCACCGACTCCGGATGATCGGTCTGCTCGAGGACGCGTCCGAGGACGTCGTGGCACCGATCGCCCAGGGCATCGGCCACATGCCGTACAGCGCGATGTCCGATCAAGTGCTGCGCAGCGCTCTTGGCCGCGATCTCACCACTGCGTCCCGCGCAAAGATGTATGCGCTCGGGATGTCGGGCTCGCCCGGCCTGGCGACGATCGCCACCTCCAGCGTGGCCCCCGAGTGGCAGCGGGTGGCAGCGGCCTGGTGGCACGAGCATGGTGCGGCGATCAGGCCGAACATCGCACCGCGAGGTGCGTCAGGATAACCAGAGCATGCGCTGCCACAACGCCGATCTGCGCGGCCTGACAGGCCTCTGTGTCCTCACTCACTCCGCGGGAACTTGCTTCTGCTTGCAAAAGTTAGCACCATGGGGTCATGGCAAAGTTCGGGGTCGGAAAGACCGTGGGAACGCTCGGTGACTACCTGCGCGAGCAGCGCACGGGTGCTCAGCTCTCCCTCCGTCAGCTCGCGGAGCAGGCGGGTGTGTCCAACCCCTACCTCAGCCAGATCGAACGTGGTCTGCGCCGGCCCTCGGCCGAGGTGCTCCAGCAGCTCGCCAAGGCCCTCCGGATCTCCGCCGAGACGCTCTATGTCCGCGCAGGGATCCTCGACCCGGACGACGGGGAGGTCCGCTCCGTGGAGCTGGCTGTCCTCGCCGACACCGGCCTGACCGAACGACAGAAGCAGTCGCTGTTGGACGTCTATCAGTCCTTCCGCGCCGCGAACGCCCAACCCACAGGAGACAACTGACATGGCTACCAACACCAAGTCCAAGACCCAGACCAAGAACACCAAGTTCGACGCCACCCGCTCCTTCTACGCTGCGGTCGGCGCGGGAGACCTCGCGGTCGCCTTTGCGCGCACCGCGGCCACCGACCTCCAGGCCTCGCTGGCCAAGGTCGAGCTCGAGCCCAAGGCGATCCGCACCCAGGCCACCACCATGGTCGAGGAGTTCCAGGGTGACGCCAAGAAGGCCCAGGCCGCCCTCGAGGCCCGCCTCGTCGCCGTGCAGGCTGACGCCAAGGCACTGCCGACCAAGCTGGAGAAGCTGGTCAACGAGTACGCCGCCGAGGTGGCCAAGGGCTACACCGAGCTGGCCGCCCGTGGCGAGGTCTTCGTGGCCAAGGTGCGCAAGCAGGAGGCCACCCAGGAGACAGTGGCCGCGGCCAAGACCACCGTGACGAAGGCGAAGACGACCACGACACAGGCGAAGAAGACGGCCAAGAAGACCAGCAAGGCCACGTCGTCCTCCGCCAAGGCCACCGGCACCGCGGCCAAGAAGACCGCCTCCGCGGCGAAGCAGGCCACCTCCGACGCCGCCGGCAAGGCCGGTGCGTGAAGCGATCCTGACCAGCTGACGCTGTTCTGAGGGCGCGCCCACGCAGCCCGCGGCACGACCCCCGACTCGCTTGTCGAGTCGGGGGTCGCGTCGGCTCTGTACCCTGGGAGGCGTGTTCGGTCTCTTCGCCCTCCAGAACGGCCTCATGCTCGCCGCCTCCCTCGCGATGTTCTTCGTGCAGGCCTGGGCGTTCATCGACGCGGTCACCCACAAGCCGGAGGCGTACGTCGCTGCTTCCAAGCTGACCAAGCCCGCCTGGCTGATCATCTTGGGCATCGCGTTGGCCGCTCACATGCTCATCTGGAGCCCGATGAGCTTCCTGAACCTGATCGGCACCGTGGCCGCCATCGTCTACATCGTCGACGCGCGCCCAGCTTTGCGGGGGCTCACCAGACGCTGACGAGGCGGCCGGCTGACTTCC
Source organism: uncultured Actinomycetota bacterium (assembly GCA_963834315.1). Lineage (GTDB taxonomy): Bacteria > Actinomycetota > Actinomycetes > Propionibacteriales > Nocardioidaceae > Nocardioides_B. The sequence goes on from CAWIAY010000010.1 coordinate 666,538, forward strand.
CACATCTCGCCGCGAGCCGTTCAATTTGTCTCTATCGTGAAGGGACGCCCTAGGGAGGGAGTCGGCTTCGAGGATCCGGTCAGGGGGCACTCGCGTGGCGTCCGTGCAGCACCTCGGTGAGAAGACCGAGGTCGACAGGTCCCGCACCGTTCGAGACCTGCTGGTGCTGCGCGTCTGGATCGTCTTCCTCGACCTCATCGTCATCGAGGCCGCCGTCCTCATCGGTTGGCGGTTGCGCCTGGGCATCGACGGCTGGTTGGACCCGCTGTCGGGCAGCAGCGAGATAGTCCTCGGCGCCGGACCGTGGATCGTGCTCGGCTGGATGGCGATGTTGGGCATCCAGCGTGCCTACTCCGTACAGGCCCTGGGTGCCGGGGTCGAGGAGTACCAGTCGGTCTTCATGGCCACGGTGATCGCGGCGGGTTTGTCGGGGCTCGTGTGCTATCTCGGCAAGATTCCCCTGTCGCGGGGCTTCCTGCTGCTCACCTTCTTGGTGGGACTGCCGTTGCTGCTCATCAGCCGCTACTCGATCCGCCGGTTCATGCATCGCATGCGCGCGCGCGGCCAGCTCGTCCATCGGGTCCTCGCGGTGGGTGGTGCCAGCGGGATCAGCGAGGTCGTCGACGTACTGCACCGCGAGAGATACCTCGGCTACCGCGTCATCGGTGCCTGCGCCCCGCGCGCCGTGCTCGCCCAGGACGTCCCGGTCCCGTTGTTCGGTGGACCCGAGGACATCCGCAGGGTCTGCGTCGAGCAGGGCGCGGACACGGTGCTGGTCGCTCGTGGTGGCTACAACACGGCCGGTGAGCTGCGCCGGATCGGCTGGGCCCTCGAGGGCGCCGGTGTCGAGCTCGTCGTGGTCCCCTCGCTGACCGACGTCGCCGGCCCTCGGATCCGGATGCGTCCGGTTGCGGGGTTGCCTCTGATCCACCTCCAGGAGCCGCAGGCAGGAGAGGCCGGCGGCCTGGGGAAGCGGGCGTTCGACGTGGTTTCGTCGTGCGGCGGACTGCTGGTCCTCTCACCGCTGTTCCTGGTCGTGGCCGTGCTGGTCAAGCTCTCCGACGGTGGGCCCATCCTCTTCCGGCAGCACCGGGTCGGTCGGACCGGCGAGCAGTTCGACATGTTGAAGTTCCGCACCATGGTCGTCGACGCCGAGCAGCTCCGTGGCGAACTCGTGGACAGCAACGAGGGCGCGGGGGTGCTGTTCAAGATTCGCAAGGACCCGCGCATCACGAGGATCGGGCGCACCCTCCGGAGGTTCTCCCTCGATGAGCTTCCCCAGCTCATCAATGTGCTCAAGGGCGACATGAGCCTGGTGGGACCGCGACCACCGCTTCCCGACGAGGTGGACCGCTACCACGACGACACCAAACGGCGGCTCCTGGTTCGGCCGGGTCTCACCGGGTTGTGGCAGGTGTCCGGGAGGTCCGAGCTCAGCTGGGAGGAGTCGGTGCGCCTCGACCTCTACTACGTCGACAACTGGTCGATGATGTCGGACCTGGTGATCATCGCCAAGACGGTGCGGGCAGTCATCGGGTCCGCGGGGGCCTACTAAGGGTCGCGTGCGAGGGCAGCGGCTGGCATCGTCGTCTCATGCGTCTGAGCATCGTCGAGGGAGACATCACCGAACAGCCGGTCGAGGCCATCGTCAATGCGGCGAACCGCCGGATGCGAGGTGGCGGCGGCGTCGACGGTGCCATCCACGCAGCGGCGGGACCGGGGCTGCTGGAGGAGTGCGTCGAGCGCTTCCCGCGAGGGCTCGACACCGGGTCAGCCGGCTGGACCACCGGGCACGCCCTGCCCGCCCGCTGGGTGATCCACGTCGTCGGGCCGAACTACACGGCCGGGGAGCGTGACCGGTCGCTCCTGACCTCCTGCTACCGGGGGGCGCTCGAGGTCGCCGACGAGCTGGCCGCCCGGTCTGTGGCGTTCCCTCTGATCTCGGCGGGGATCTACGGCTGGCCACTGGACGACGCCGTACGGGTGGCGGTGGAGACGGTGCGCACCACCTCGACGGACGTCGACGAGGTGCGACTGGTCGCGTTCAACAGCAGGATCGCCGGTCTTCTGCGTGACCACAGTGAAATCTGAGGCGAAACTAAGACAGACCGTGCCGATCTGTGCTTTACGCCCGCCTGTTGCAGGGTCATGATGGGAGGCGGGATGGGAGGGCCCACACAAGGACGCCGGGGGGCGGCGTCCGTGGTCATCTCGCTGACCGTCATCCTCGGATGACGGGGGGAAGTAGGTTCGCATGTCTCACAAGGGGCGGCCGCTGATGCGCCGCATACCCGTTCTGCTCGCACTGATCCTGGTCGCGTTCAGCATGTTCAGCCTCGGTCAGGCCAGCGCCGACCCGGGCAACGGCAACGGCAACGGGAACGGCGGCCAGCCGCCCGGCCAGGTGGCCGACCCGCCGGCTGCCGCGGATCCGGCGCCCGCCGCCGCGGCGCCACCACCCGCCGCTCCACGAAACAACGGGAACGGCCCAGGCAACGACAACGGCAACGGCCCAGGGAACGACAACGGCAACGACAACGGCAAGGCGAAGTCACAGGCGCCTCCGGCCGCAGCCGCACCCGCACCGGCAGCCGCTGCCGCACCCGCGGCTTCTGCTCCCAAGTCCCAGGGCAGCGACAACGGCAAGGCCCGGGGCAGCTCGCGCGGGAACGCCGGTGCCAAGGCTGCCGGGGGAGGGGGTGGTGGGGGCGCCGCCTCCGACCACGGCACGTCGGGCAACGCCGGCACCTCCGGTACTCCCACCCAGCCGCAGCCGGTCAGTGGCGCCGATGACAACCCGGGCGGGGCCAACGGGCAGTGCCCGGGTGGGGTCTACTGCTCGACGCGTGACGGCGCGCCGTCCGGCAACGGCAACGACGTGGGCAAGGCCGTCGGCAGGCCGTGCGCGGGCTGCGTCGGCAAGGCCGACAACAAGAACCCCAAGGGCCAGATGCCCAACGCCGAGGGTGACGGCAACAGCGGCTACGAGTGCGACACCAACAACGGCATCGGCAAGGGCAAGGACGGCCTCAGTGCGGGCAACCCCGCTCACACGAGCTGCACCGCCCCCGTGACGCCGCCGTGCGTGCCGACGCCGCAGAACAACAACTGTGGCAACCCGCCGCCGTGCGTGCCGACGCCGCAGAACAACAACTGTGGCAACCCGCCGCCGTGCGTCCCGACGCCGCAGAACAACAACTGTGGCAACCCGCCGCCGTGCGTCCCGACGCCGCAGAACAACAACTGTGGCAACCCGCCGCCGTGCGTGCCGACGCCGCAGAACAACAACTGTGGCAACCCACCGCTCACGCCCCAGTGCGTGCCGTCGGCGACCGACTCCTGCACCACCCCACCGCCCGTCGCGCAGTGCGAGCCCACCGAGGCCAACGACTTCTGCGCGGAGGTGCTCGGCGAGGAGGAGACAGCACCGCGAGGTGACAACCGGCCGCCTGCGGTGATCGCGGGCGTCGAGCAGACGGCTGCACCGACCGCGGGCGTGCTGCCCGCCACCGGCGCCTCCAGTCTGATGGGCGCACTCGGAGCGGGAGGCGTGCTGCTGCTGCTCGCCGGTGCTGCCACGCTCGTGCTCCAGCGGAAGCTGTCGCGCGACTGACCCTCGCCGAACCGGCACGCACGACACGACAGGGTGGTCACTCGGAGGGAGTGGCCACCCTGTCGGGGTTGTCTCGACGACGACCGGGGTCGGTCAGCGCGGGGCCATCCGGAGGGCGCCGTCCATGCGGATGACCTCGCCGTTGAGGTAGTCGTGGTCGATGATCGCCAGTGCCAGCTGGGCGTACTCCTCAGGTCGCGCGAGACGCTGAGGGAAGGGGACGCCGGCCGCGAGACCGGCGCGGAACTCCTCGGAGACAGTGGCAAGCATGGGGGTCTCCACGATTCCGGGGGCGATGGTGTTCACCCGGATGCCGTACTGCGCGAGGTCACGGGCCGCCGGCAGGTTGAGGCCGACGATGCCCCCCTTGGAGGAGGAGTACGCCGCCTGGCCGACCTGGCCGTCGTAGGCGGCGATCGAGGCGGTGTTGACGATGACGCCTCGCTGGCCGTCCTCGAGCGCCTCGTTGGCGGCGATCCTCTCCGATGCCAGCGCCAGCACGTTGAAGGTGCCGATCAGGTTGACCTTGATGACGTGGGCGTAGGCAGCGAGGTCGTGCACGCCCTTCTTGCCCAGGATCCGCATGGACGGGCCGATCCCGGCGCAGTTGACGACCACGCGCAGCGGTGCGGCGTCGTCGGCGGCCTGGGCGACGGCGGTCTGCACCTGGTCCGGGTCGGTGACGTCGGTGGCGACGTAGGTGACCCCGTCAATCCTCGGCGCCCCCTCCACCTGGAGGTCGAGGGCGTAGACCGCGACGCCCCGCGACGCCAGGGCCTGCGCCGTGGCGGCTCCGAGACCGGAGGCCCCGCCGGTGACGATGGCTGCGGTGCTGTCGAGCTTCATGCTGGTGTGCTCCTGTTGGGTGGGGATTCAGCTGGCCACGGTGACGGTGCCGCCTCGAACGCCCGTCGCGGCGAGCGAGCGGCCGATCACCATGCGCTGGATCTGGTTGGTGCCCTCGAAGATCTGCATGACCTTGGCCTCGCGCATCAGGCGCTCGACGGGGAAGTCGCGGGTGTAGCCGTAGCCGCCGAGCACCTGGACCCCGTCCGTCGTCACCTTCATGGCGTTGTCTGTCGCGACGAGCTTGGCCACCGACGCCTCGCTCGAGAACGGGAGGCCCTGGTCCTTGAGACGGGCAGCCGCAAGGTAGGTCGCGCGCGCGGACTGGACCGCCGCAGCCATGTCCGCCAGCAGGAAGGCGAGTCCCTGGTGGTCGATGATCCGCTTCCCGAAGGTCTCGCGCTCCAGGGCGTAGGCCACGGCGTGATCGAGCGCCGCCTGCGCCAGCCCGGTGGCAACGGCGGCGATACCGAGGCGCCCGGAGTCCAGACCCGCAAGTGCGATCTTGAGCCCCTCGCCCTCCTCGCCGAGCCGTCTGTCGGCGGAGACCCGGACGCCCTCGAAGCGCATGGTCGTGGTCGCGCTCCCGGTCAGGCCCATCTTCTTCTCCGGAGGATCGGCGCTGAGACCCTCGGACCCGGCCGGCACGAGGAAGCACGAGATGTCGCTGCGTCCGTCGCCGGTGCGTGCCATCACCTTGTAGAAATCGGCATGTCCGCCGTGGGTGGTCCAGGCCTTCGCGCCGTCGAGGACGTAGTCGTCGCCGTCGCGCCTGGCCCTCGTCGTCATCGCGGCGGGGTCGGATCCTGCCTGAGGCTCCGAGAGGCAGTAGGCGCCGAGCAGGTCGCCGCCCAGCATGGCGGGCAACAACGCGTTCTTCTGGTCGTCGGTGCCGCGGGTGAACAAGCCGAAGCAGCTCAGGGCGTGCACGCTGACCCCGACGCCGATGCTGCCCCAGACGGCGCCGAGCTCCTCGAGGACCTGGAGGTAGACCTCGTACGGCTGGCCACCGCCGCCGTACTCCTCGGGGTAGGGCAGCCCCAGGAGACCAGCACGGCCGAGCAACGCGAACACGTCACGTGGGAAGGTCTCGCTCGCCTCGGCCTCGGCGACGCGAGGGGCGAGCTCGCGGTTCGCCAGGTCTCGGACCAGACCGATCAGGTCGGCGGCTTCCTCGGTCGGCATCACGCGGTTTGCGGGCATCCCCGCACTCTAGTTGGACGTCCAGGTATTCCTGCCAGGGGCCGATGATCCGCAGAGACACGACTGTGGCCGCGACACCCGAGGGTGCCGCGGCCACGGTCGAGCTGACGGCTAGCTCACCTCACCGTCGTCTTGTTGAAGTTCTTGCCACTCCCATCGGGGCGGTAGTTCTTCTCGACGTTGCCGGCCGAGTCGACCGAGAACCACTTGACCTGGGTGCCGGCGGGGACCGTCAGCACCTCGGCACCCTCGCGCAGTCCGGAGGCGGCATACAACGTCGACTCGTAGGTGGGCGTGGGGCCGTCGAGCGTGTAGAACACCGCCGCCGGCTCCGTGACGTCGAACGACACCCGGACCATGCCCGGCTGACCACTCTTCGCCACCACGACGGTGCTCGTCGGGCGTTGCGCGTCCTTGTCGAAGTCGTAGGCCACCCGCATCAGCTCGATGAGGCCGTTGGCGTACTCCTGCGACTCGCTGTGCGCCTGGGCGACGTTCGGGTTCTCGCTCGTGAACGGAGGCTGGAAGGTCGATCCGACCTCGAAGTTCCACGCGTAGATTCCGTGCTTGTACCAGAGCATGTCGCCGGAGTTGCCGGCGGCGGAGTACAGCACGTCGGAGATCGGGCCCGTGCGCGCCGGTGTGACCGACAGCCCGCGGTACCTCTTGATCTCGGTCAGGATCCGCGACGACGCGCCCCAGAAGAACGACTCCTGCTCGAGGGTCGGCCGCGGTGCCGAGATGCGACCAGCCGTCTTGTAGGACCCGGGCGACCACATGAAGTAGTTGCCGGAGCTGTGCAGGTTCATCGAGAACTTGATGTTGTCGTTGGTCGCCGCGATCCAGTCGATGTTCGCGCTCTCCGGCTCGCTGAGCTCGGAGGGTCCGGCGTACGTCTCACTCGTGCACGAGAAGGAGGCACCGTTGTAGCCGTCGAACAGGCTGTAGGTGTCGTAGTTGCGGTTGTTGTCCACGCCCCAGCTGTTGCGGGCGAGGAAGTCGGCGTTCCCGGTGAGGGGGCAGTGGCGGGTCATGTTCTTGCGCTGCGACGCGAAGTCGTAGAACGAGTAGTGACCGCCGTCCGGGTTGACCGAAGGCGCGATCCAGATGTCGAGGTTGTTGACGAGCTGCTTGGTCTTGCCGTCGTGTGCGTAGTTGTGCAGCAGTCGCTCGGCCGCCTCGAGTGCCACCAACGGCGGCACCCACTCGCGAGCGTGCTCCTGTGCGTAGGCGAGGACACCGGGCTTCGAGCCGTCCCGGGTCTTGCCGATGCGGATCGCGTAGACCGGGTGCGGGTCGCGCGAGACCGAGTCGGGGGCCTTCAGGCCGTCGGTGAGAGCGGTCGTCGTGGCCGGTGCGACCACGCCGGTGCCGGTGCTGCCGCGGTAGGTGTAGGCGACGGTCAGCGCCGCTGCTGCAGGCGAGGCGTTGAGCGCCTGCACCACCTGCGCCGCCGTGCTGGTGACCGCGCCGCCTGAGTTCGTGGCCAGCGAGACAGTGATGCTCGAGCCGGTGACGGAGACCGACAGCGGCGAGCTCGGGACCCCGGGGTCGGTCAGGGTGACGGTGACGTCGTTGCCGCCCTCGTGACCCCAGGCCAGCGACTCGATCCCGACGCGACTGGCGGTGGAGGTTCCGAGGACTGCCTGAGCCACCCGGCGGTAGCCGTTGGTGCGCTGGGGCAGGGTCACGATCTCGGAGATCTTCGGGAACTCCTCAGCGAGGGCCTTGATCCGGTCGTACAGCTCGGTCGGAGTGAGGTACGAGTTGATGAAGTCGGTCTCGTACCCGTCGCCCCAGTGGGAGTCGCCTTCGATCGGGAGCCAGTCGTTCACCTTCGCGGTGGCGCTGTCGCCGGTCGGACTCGTGATCTTGATGTAGTCGGGGCGCGTCGCCACGACGGCGGCACCGCGGTGGTAGAGGTAGACGCTGGCGTCGACGAAGCGGGAGATGTTCTGCGTGCCTCCGGTGCCCATCTCGGTGCCGGGACCGCTGTCGCGCGAGACCACGAGCTGACTGCTGCTGGTCTGCCCCTGCGCCCACTTCGCCTCGACGGAGAGATAACCCACGCCGTACGAGGTGTAGTAGTCGGCGCGGATGATCTTGACGTCCGAGACCGCTTCCGCCTCGGCGGCCGCAGCGAACTCCTCGTTCTCGGCAGTCCGGGCGGCGATCGTCGCCTCACGCGCGGCGAGGGCGTCCTCCGTGTCCTGCGGGGTGATCAGCGTCTGGCCGAGCGCGAACCCGCGAGCCTTGAGAGCGGCCGCCTGACTGGGGCTGACGACGGCGTGCGCGGTGATGGTGCCGTCGGGGTTGCTGTCGACGTCGTGGTCGAGGTCCACCCCCGTGTCGACCAGACGGTCCAGCTCGTCCCTGTTCGGCAGGGCCACCTCGATGACACTGGCCTGCTCATCCGCGTTGCGCATCAGCTCCGGGAGAGCCTCCGAGCCCGTCGCGGTCCCCACGGGCGACAGCGTCGCCACCAGGAGCCCCAAGAGCGCGGTCGTGACCGCCGATGCTCCTGCGACTCGTCGTCTTTGCATGTGCGACATCAGGCATAGCCTCCTTGTGGGGTGCGCTCTCGCGCGGCCGGGCCGGAGGAGTGCGGTGATGTGCGCTCTGCTCCGACGCACCGAGGAGTCCTCACAGGTGTGAGGAACGCCGGTGGTGGCGCACTGTCTAGTGGTTTGTTGTTTTCCAGGTCAATAGTCACTTTCGCGCTCCGCCCCGTCGCAGCGCTCACCGAGACTGACCGCATCGGACATTGCCCAGCCGGCCTGGTCTGGCGTCTAGACCGGAAGGCCCGGTTAGCGGAGACGGGCCGGGATCGGTCGCCTCGTTAAGCAGTCGCTCGACGGGGGGCGAGGGCGTGGTCTCGACAGGCTCGACCACCCGGGGGACCGCCTCGACCACCCGGGGGACCGCCTCGACCACCCCCACCGTGCGAGGCTGATCCGCATGCGGGTGGCCCTGATGGTGACGTGCCTCAACGACGCGCTGTTCCCGGAGGCCGGGAAGGCGGTGGTCACCCTGCTGCGTCGGTTGGGCGTCGACGTTCACTTCCCTGCGGCACAGACGTGCTGTGCCCAGCCGATGGTCAACACCGGCTATCTCGACGAAGCCGTGCCGGTCGTGCGCAACTTCGTCTCCGCCTTCGAGGGCTACGACCACGTCGTCACCCCGTCCGGCTCCTGTGCGGGCTCCGCGCGGCACCAGCACGCCCTTGTTGCGCGCCGCTCCGGTGACAGCGGCCTCAAGGCGGCCGTGGCTGACGTGGCGCCCCGGGTGCTGGAGCTCTCCGAGTTCCTCGTCGACGTGCTCGGGGTGACCGACGTCGGTGCGTCGTTCCCGCACGCCGTGACCTACCACCCGACCTGCCACTCCCTGCGGATGCTCGGGGTCGGAGACCGACCGCTGTCGCTGCTGCGCGAGGTGCGGGGGATCCGGCTCCTCGACCTGCCGGAGGCCGACTCCTGCTGCGGCTTCGGCGGCACCTTCGCGGTGAAGAACGCCGACACCTCGGTGGCGATGGGCTCCGACAAGGCGCGCCACGTGATCGCCTCGGGGGCCGAGGTGCTCGTCGCCGGTGACAGCTCCTGCCTGATGCACATCGGTGGCACGCTCTCCCGTCAGCGAGCGGGCGTGCGCACCCTGCACCTCGCCGAGGTTCTGGCGGCGACCGAGGGGGTCTCGTAGTGGTCTCGACAGGCTCGACCTCCCGGGCCGAGGAGGGTGTCTCGTGAGCGCCACCTTCGTGGGCATGCCGGCCTTCCCGATCGCGGCGCGCACAGCGTTGGCCGACACGCAGCTGCGGGCCAACCTGGCCCACGCCACGGGCATCATCCGGGCGAAGCGGGCCTCGGTCGTCGGTGAGCTGGAGGCAGCGGGGGACTGGGAGACGCTCCGGCTGGCCGGTGCCGCCATCAAGGACAACACCCTGCTGCACCTCGACGAGCACCTGCTGACGCTGGAGGCGGCGCTGGTCGCCCGCGGAGCGCACGTCCACTGGGCGCGTGACGCGGAGGAGGCGTGCGCCGTCGTCGCCGCCGTCGCCAAGGACAACGACGTCGACGAGGTCGTCAAGGTCAAGTCGATGGCGACCCAGGAGATCGGGCTCAACGAGTCGCTCGCCGAGGAGGGGATCGCGGCCTGGGAGACCGACCTGGCCGAGCTCATCGTCCAGCTCGGTGACGACCTGCCCTCGCACATCTTGGTGCCTGCCATCCATCGCAACCGGGCCGAGATCAAGGCGATCTTCGAGCGCGAGATGGCCGGGGTCGGCCGACCGGCGCCGGCCGACCTGACCGACCACCCGGAGCGGCTGGCGGAGGCCGCGCGGCTCCATCTGCGCGAGAAGTTCCTGCGTGCCCGGATGGCCGTGTCCGGCGCCAACTTCGCCGTCGCCGAGACCGGCACCCTCGTGGTCGTGGAGTCCGAGGGCAACGGACGGATGTGCCTGACGCTGCCCGAGATCCTGGTGTCCGTGGTCGGCATCGAGAAGGTGGTGCCGACGTACGCCGACCTCGACACCTTCCTGCAGCTGCTGCCGCGCTCGTCCACCGGCGAGCGGATGAACCCGTACACCTCCATGTGGACCGGGGTGACCCCCGGCGACGGCCCCCAGCAGGTCCACGTCGTGCTCGTCGACAACGGTCGCACCCGTGCGCTCGCCGACGAGGTCGGCCGGCAGGCGCTGCGCTGCATCCGCTGCTCGGCCTGCCTCAACGTCTGCCCGGTCTACGAGCGCACCGGCGGCCACGCCTACGGGTCGGTCTATCCCGGTCCGATCGGCGCGATCCTCAACCCGCTGCTCAAGGGTGTCGGGGTCGATGAGCAGACCGACTCGCTGCCCTACGCCTCCACACTCTGCGGCGCATGCTTCGAGGCCTGCCCGGTGCGCATCGACATCCCGAGCGTGCTCGTCGACCTGCGGGCACAGGTCGTCGACGCCCATCGTCCGGCGTCCGGTCCTCCGCGCAAGCCCGAGGCGGTGGCGATGCGCTCGGCCGCGTGGCTGCTCTCCAGCGCGGCTCGGCTGGCTCGCGGGGAGAAGGCGTCCGGCCTGGCGGGTCGCGTCGCTTCCCGTTTCGGTCGGCGTACGTCGCCGGGTGGTCGTCGCGCGCTGTCACGCCTCCCCGGGCCCGGAGCCGCCTGGACCGACGCGCGCGACCTGCCGGTCCCACCGGCGGAATCGTTTCGCGCCTGGTGGAGACGCACCGGCGGAGGACGGTCATGAGCGCCCGCGATGACATCCTCGGCCGCATCCGCGCGGCGCTCGCGGACGCCGACCGGTCCGAGGTCACCGTCCCCCGCGGCTACCGCGACCGACCCGAACGGGAGGGGCTGGTGGACCTCTTCGCTGAGCGGGTCGCCGACTACCGCGCCACGGTCAGCCGGTGCAGGGAGGAGGAGTTCGCCGGCATGCTCGCGTCGGTCATCCCCGAGGGGGCTCGCGTGCTGCTGCCACCCGACCTGCCCTGGCCGGTCGAGGGCACCGCCGACACGGGCCAGTCAGCGTCCGAGCTCGACGGCTATGACGCGGTCGTCACCACCGCGACCGTGGGCATCGCCGAGACCGGCACCATCGTGCTCACTCACGGGGCAGGCGAGGGCAGACGTGCGCTCTCGCTGGTGCCCGACCTGCACGTGTGCGTGGTGCGGAGCGATCAGATCGTCCCCGACGTACCCGAGGCAGTCGCCTTGTTGGAGCCGCTCCTCGCAGAGGGGCGACCGCAGACCTGGATCAGTGGCCCGTCCGCGACCAGCGACATCGAGCTCGACCGGGTCGAGGGCGTGCACGGCCCGCGCACCCTCCATGTCGTCCTGGTCACCCGCCCCCAGGGTGGTTGAGGAAACTCGGTGGTTGAGGAGCCGAGCCGCTAGGCGAGGCGTCTCGAAACCACCGCACCACCGCGCTCGGGTCGGGGTGGTTTCGAGACGGGCTCCGCTGGCGCTCCGCCCTCCTCAACCACCGTGGCGAGCCATTCCGGTGGTTGAGGAGCCGAGCCGCTGGGCGAGGCGTCTCGAAACCACCGCACCATCGCGCTCGGGTGGGGGTGGTTTCGAGACGGGCTCCGCTGGCGCTCCGCCCTCCTCAACCACCGTGGGGGAGCCCGGTGGTTGAGGAGCCGAGCCGCTGGGCGAGGCGTCTCGAAACCACCGCACCACCGCGCCCGGGTGGGGGTGGTTTCGAGACGGGCTCCGCTAGCGCTCCGCCCTCCTCAACCACCGTGGGGAGTCCGGTGGTTGAGGAGCCGAGCCGCTAGGCGAGGCGTCTCGAAACCACCGCACCCGATCGGGCAGGACTCGGGGAAGAATCGCGTTGTGCACAACGCGAAACCAGCCCGAGAAACTGTCGGTGCCCGGCCCTAGATTGACCCCATGACAACACCGGTGGAGGACCTCGACGGGCAGGGACTCGCCGACGCCCTGGTCGCCAACCACGCCACCCTGCTCACCGCCGAGGCCCGGGAGCTGGTCCTCGCCGCCGCCTGGGCCGACCTGCACCCCACCCAAGCGCTGGCACCGCGCCCGGTGCTGCCCGGGATGGAACGCCCCCGCCGCTTCGGCGGCCACGGCACCCCCGAGGCCGGCGAGTTCGCCGCCGCCGAGCTGCGCCGTGCTCACCGGCCGCTCCCTGACATCGGCCTCGACCCTGATCGCGCGACGCCCTGGACCTACGCCACCGGCACCCCCAGCTCTGGGCGGGACTGCAGGCCGGGCAGGTGCGGGCCTGGCAGGCCCGCAAGATCGCCGCCCGCACCCGCGCCACCGGTCTCACCTTGACCCAGGCGACGTACGTCGACCACTGCGTGACGCCGTACCTGAGCTCGCTGTCGTGGGGGCGGTTCCTGGACCTCCTCGAGGCCCGGATCATCACCGCCGACCCCACCGCCGCCGAGGCCCGCCGCACCGAGGCCGAACTCGACCGGTTCGTCACCACCGGACAGTCCAACGACCACGGCACTGAAGACCCTGATCGCCAAGGCCACCGCCGGGGAGATCATCTACCTCGTCGCCGTCATCGACCGGATCGCCGACATCCTGCTCACCCACGGCGACACCTCCCCCGTCGGCGTCCGCCGCTCCAAAGCCCTCGGACTGCTCGCCCGCCCCCACCAAGCCCTCACCCTGTTGGAGACCAGGCCGGGCGGTTTCGAGACGCTCACTTCGTTCGCTCCTCAACCACCGGAATCGGTGGTTGAGGAGGGCGAGGCGCCAGCCGAGCCCGTCTCGAAACCACCGCACCCGGGCGCCGGAGGTTTCGAGAGCGCTGGCGACATCGACGTTCGCTCCTCAACCACCGGGAGAGACGCTCACTCCGTTCGCTCCTCAACCACCGGATGCTCCTCAACCACCGCACCGCTGCGCCGACCCGCGCCCGGGGGCGGTGCTCTACGTGCACCTCTCCCGCGAAGCGACTGCTCACCGGCCAGGGTGTGGCGCGGATGGAGGACGTCGGCCCGATCACCGCCGGCCAGGCAGCCGAGTTCCTGGGCCACTGCCACGTCACCCTCAAGCCCGTCATCGACCTCGAGAGCGACATGCCCGTCGACGCCTACGAGGTCCCCGACCGGCTCCGCGACCAGCTCAGACTCCGCAACTCCCGCCAGCGCCTTCCCCTGGTCCCCCTCCCGCACCCGCCGAATGGACATCGACCACACCACCCCCTACGCAAGCAACCAGACAGGCACCGGACCACCAGGGCAGACCCGGATCGGCAACCTCGGCCCCCTCACCAGATCCGAACACCGGATCAAGACCCACGCCCCCGGCTGGCAACACCGACAACCCCAGCCAGGCACCCACACCTGGCGAACCCCACACGGCTACCACCTCACCGTCGACACCACCGGCACCCACCGAGTGTCGCCGCCGACGGCCGATCGCTCAGCGTCTGCGCACGAGCGCGCCTTCCGGCAGATCGTCCGGGCCAGCAGCTGAAGGGAAGGGGCTGCGGACTCGCCACCTACCGTGACCGCGTCGCGTCGAACGCCTTGACCGCACGTCGGGTCGCGGTCATCCGCCAGGCCTCCTCCACCAGCTCGGCGACCTCCTCCGGGTCGGCGAGATCGAGGAGGACCCGCACCCAGGCGGTGGTGCTACTGGTCCAACCGGCCTCGAAGACCTCGGGTGCCGTCGCCACGAGGGCCTCGCGTTCAGCGCGGTGGGCCTTGATCATGACGTGTGCCTCGGGATGGTTGACCCAGGCGAAACCTTTGCCCCTGAAGGTGATGCTGGTCCAGGTGTCCCTCTCCTTGAGCACCACCTCGGGGAGAGCGGCCGCCAGCTCGACGAGGCCGGCGGTCGACAGCGTCTTCGACCTGGTCACGCATCGATCCTGCCAGCGAGCACCGACGGTGTCAGGCCTCACGTTGCGGGACGGTCGGGTGCAGGGCAGGATGACGAGATGAAGTCCACCCAGGTCCGCCTCGCGTCCCGTCCGGTCGGCGAGCCCGACGCCGACACCTTCGACACGGTCGTGGTCGACCTCCCCGAGCTGACCGAGGGGCAGGTGCTGCTCCGCACGCTGTGGCTCTCCCTGGACCCCTACGTCCGGGGGAGGATGAGCACCGCCAAGTCGTACGCCGCACCCATGGAGATCGGCGACGTGATCGTCGGCGGGACGGTGTGCGAGGTCGTCGAGTCGCGCCACGAGCGTCACCCGGTCGGCACCACGGTCCTGGCCTACACGGGTTGGCAGACCCACGCCGTGTCGGATGGGCGAGGCCTGCGACACCTCGATCCGGGCACCGCCCCTGTGTCGACGGCGCTCGGGGTCATGGGGATGCCCGGGTTCACCGCCTACGCGGGGCTGCTGGAGATCGGCCGCCCGCAGCCCGACGAGACCGTGGTCGTGGCAGCCGCCACCGGCCCGGTCGGTTCAGCTGTCGGACAGATCGCCAAGATCCGGGGCGCACGGACGGTCGGTATCGCCGGAGGTCCGGACAAGTGCCGCGCGCTGACTGAGGAGTTCGGCTTCGATGCCGCTGTGGATCACCGTTCGCCCACGTTCACCGACGACCTGGCAGCCGCGACGCCCGACGGCATCGACGTCTATTTCGAGAACGTCGGCGGCGCTGTCTTCGATGCCGTCTGGCGCCGGCTGAACACCTACGCCCGGGTGCCGGTGTGTGGACTGGTCGCCAACTACAACGCCACGTCCGCGCCCTCCGGACCGGACCGGCTGCCGCAGCTGGTCGGCTCGATCCTCACGCGGAGCCTGACCGTGCGCGGTTTCATCCAGGACGAGTTCACCGCCTCGCACGGCGCGGACTTCCTGCGTGACATGAGCGGGTGGGTGGCGGACGGTTCCGTGCGTTACCGCGAGGACGTCGCCGAGGGGCTGGAGCGCGCTCCCCAGGCCTTCGTGGGCATGCTGAGCGGGAGGAACTTCGGCAAGCAGCTGGTGCGGGTGGCCGAGCCCTCGATCTGAGGGACGGGTCAGTCCAGCAGCACCTGCGTGAACCACGGCACGTAGGTGACGACGAGCAGGGCCGCGAGCAGCACCGCGGCTGAGGGCAGTGAGGCCTTCGCGACCCGCAGCACGCTGAGCCCGGAGAGGCCGCTGGCGACGAAGAGGTTGAGGCCCAACGGTGGCGTGATCATGCCGATCTCGAGGTTCATCACCATGATGATGCCCAGATGGATCGGATCGACACCGAGCTCCATGGCGATCGGGAACAGGATGGGGGCGATGATCAGGATCGCACTGGAGGTCTCCATGAAGCAGCCGGCGAGCAGCAAGATGATCGTGACCATGAGCAGGAAGCTCCAGGGGGCCAGGTCGAGCCCGAGGAGGGCCTCGGTGAGATCGCCGGGCACACGTTCGGAGGTCAGCACGAAGGAGAACAAGATGCCGTTGGCGATGATGAACATCACCATGGCCGACGTCCGCGCGGATGCGAGCAGGATCGACCCGAGGTCCTTGACGGTGATCTCGCGGTACACGAACAACGACACGACCAGCGCGTAGAACACCGCCATCGCAGCTGCCTCGGTCGGGGTGAAGATGCCCCCGTAGATTCCGCCGAGGACGAAGAGGGGCAGCAGCAGGCTCAGGCCAGCGTCACGGAAGGCACGCACCTTCTCTCGGCGGTCCATCACGAACGCCTCCTCGCCGGAGCCGTAGCCGCGCCGTCGTGAGACGACCACGACCATCGCCAGCAGCAAGATGCCGGCGAACAGGCCAGGCACGATGCCCGCGATGAAGAGGTCGCCGATGGACTGCTCGGTGGCGATGCCGTAGACGATCAGCGGGATCGACGGGGGGATCAAGATGCCGAGGGACCCTGACGTCGCGACGAGACCGGTGGAGAAGTCCCGGCTGTAGCCATTGCGGATCATCGCCGGGATCAGCAGGGTTCCGACCGCGACGACCGTCGCCGGGCTCGACCCCGAGATGGCTGCGAAGAAGACGCAGGAGAGCACGGCGGTCATGGCGAGCCCGCCCTGGAAGCCGCCGACAGCGGCGATGCCCACCTTGGTGAGACGTTCGCTGATGCCGCCCCGGCTCATCAGGGTCGCCGCGAGCACGAAGAAGGGGATGGCCATCAGCGGGAAGGTGTTGAGTGCGTTGAAGAGCGTCTCGGGCACCTGCGTGAGCGGGATGGTCGTGAAGTAGAAGAAGTAGCCGAAGGTGGTCAGGCCCAGCGCGACCGCGATCGGTGCCGAGGAGAACAACAGCGCGAACAGCATGACGACCAGGGCGATCGTTGCCTCACTCACGGGCGCTCCTCCCCGTCGGTACGACGACCCTCGGGTCCTTCGTCGCTGTCGGGGCGCGCGCGAGGGAGCCGGTCGTCGAGCGGGGCCTGCTGGTCCGCGAGCTCCAGGGCGCTGCCGCCCTCCGCCTCGAGCAACGTGCTGGCCGCGTGGGGGTAGGGGTCACGCCCGCGGAGGTGCCGCACCAACACCTCGAGCGAGCGCAGGAACATCAAGGTGAAGCCGATCGGGAGAGGCAGCGTGACCACCCACAGGGGGAGCTCCAGGGCGGGTGTGGCGGTCGCGCTCGAGCGCGGGTCGAGGATGAGCAACCAGGCCAGCCAGCCGATGACACCGAGGTAGACCAAGGTCACCAGGGTGGCGATGATGCCCATCACGCGCTTGCCGCGCTCCCGGAGGAAGACGGCGATGATGTCGACGTTGACGTGCTCGTTGTGGCGCAACGTGATCACCGCACCGAAGAACGTCGAGCAGATGACCAGGTAGATGATCGCCTCTTCGGACCAGAAGATGATCTCGTTGAAGAGGCTGCGCAGGATCACCGCGACGATGGCGAGCAGTGCTGCTGCCGCCAGCGAGCCGGCGGCGAGGACGTTCTCGACCTTGGTCAGGGCGGCATCGAGGGCGGACATGGGTCCTCCGGGGTGAGGGGGGCGACCGGTGCCGGCCGCCCCCGCGGGGTCGTCGGCCACGAGTCAGCGCTGGGCGAGCAGCTCGTCGATGAGGTCCTGACCGATGACGTCGGCGTACTTGTTCCACACAGACGGGACCACGGCGTCCTCGAAGGCCTGACGTTCCTGGGGCGTGAGCTCGGTGATCTCGGTGGTGCCGGCGTCGACGATCGTCTGCTTGGCCTCCTCGTTGAGGTCGGCGGCGATCTCCCGGTTGTACGTCGCCGCCTCCTCTGAGGCATCCGTGACGCAGGTCTGGAGGTCCTCGGGCAAGGAGTCGAAGAACTCCTTGTTGATGGTGTGCACATAGCCGATGTAGCCGTGGTCGGACTCGGTGATGTGCTTCTGCACCGTGTGCATGTTCTGTGACTCGATGTTGGAGTAGGGATTCTCCTGGCCGTCGATGACGCCCTGCTGGAGAGCGTTGTAGACCTCGGCGAACGCCATCGGCGTGCTCTGGGCGCCCCACTTGTCGAACTGACTCTTGAGCACGTTGGACGGCTGGATGCGGAAGCGCAGCCCGTTGAGGTCGTCGGGCTTCTTCATCAGGTCGTTCGAGGACAGCTGCTTGAGGCCGTTGTCCCAGAGGCCGAGGACCTGGATGCCGAGGTCGGCAAGCTTCTCGTTCTCATAGATCGCCTGGCCGGCGGCAGAGTCCTTCGAGACGACCTCGGGGATGTCGTCCACGGAGTCGAAGAGGAACGGCAGGTCGAGCACCTGGAGCGTCGGCGCGATGGTGGTGAACTTCGCGCTCGACGGGGCGAGCATCTGAACGGCCCCGGACTGGAGGGCCTGAAGCTCGTCCTCGTCGCCGTACAGCTCGGAGTTGGGGTAGAGCTCGACGGTGACCTGGTCACCACAGTTCTCCTCCACCACCTCCTTGAACTTCTCTGCTGCCTGGCCCTTGGGGGTCTCCGGGGTGACCACGTGGGAGAACTTGATGGTGAAGCTCTCGTCGTCGCCGCCGCCGCTCGAGCTGCGGGCGCCGCCGCACGCGGCGGCCCCGAGGGCGAGCGAGAGCAGCACCGCCGTGCCGGCGCGGGCTCGACCCCGGGAGCGTGGCCTGAGGTGGCTCCTCGGGTGGTCCTGGGCGTTGTCTGTGTCGTGGACTGGGGGAGTGTTCGGCATGGTGCGTTTCCCTTCCGGCGGTGGGCCGCCTGGCCGGGGGATGGCACGCTCGGGCACGGCAAGGCCAGAGGTCCCGAGCTCCTCCGGCGACCCTTGGGTCCGAGCCACGCTGGGCGACGGACTGTCGGGTCTGGCCAATAGGTACGGCCATATTCAAAAGGAGAGACCAAAGTGTGTCAAGGCTCACGTCGGGCCGAGGCCGGCCCGAGGAGGGCGACACCATGTCGCCGGACGAACCCGACGAAGGCGGCCGCCGGTGGCGAGAGCGGCGGACGGGCGAGGTGCACCATGCCGATGGTGCGGCGAGCGCTGGGTGAGTGCACGTCGATCTCGACGAGTCCTGGGGGGAGCGTGCCGTCGGCCCGCGGCAGGAGCGCGACCCCCAGCCCAGCGGCGACCAGTCCTCGCACCGTCCCGATGTCCTCGCCCTCGAACGCCAGCTCGGCACGGAAGCCCGCAGCACGGCACCAGTCCTCGGCGATCTGCCGCATGCCGTAGCCCGGCTTGAAGCCGATGAACGTCTCGGCCGAGAGGGCGGGCAACGCCACCCGGTGCCGGCCCGCGAGGCGATGACCGCGGCTCACGGTCAGACAGAGCCGTTGTCGCCGCAGGGCGACGCAGGTCACGTCGGGTGCCGCCGGCAGCGGTGCAGTGAGCGCGAGGTCGACCTCGCCCGACCGCACCCCGCGCATCACCGCGTCATGGCCGTCTTGCACCAGGCGGAACCGGATGCCCGGTCTCTCGTGCGCGAACTCGCTCAGGAGCCGGGGAACGGCGTCCGGGCCGAGCGTGTGCAGGAACGCAAGCGTCACCAGGCCGCCGCGTTCGTCGTCGTCAGCGGCAAGGGCCCGGACCGCCCGGTCCAGCTCGCTCAGGCTGCTCCTGGCCGTCTCTGCGAGGATCCGTCCCGCCCGGGTCAGCGCGATCCCGCGGCCCTGTCGTCTCATCAACGCCGTACCCACAGACTCCTCCAGGCGTGCCAGCCGCCTGCTGAGCGTGGGCTGGGGGATGCCGAGCTCGTTGGCGGCGGCGGTGATGTGGCCGAGTCTGGCCACCTCGACGAACTCGGCCAGACCGCGGAGGTCGAGCCGGCCGGCTCGCTCGCCTGTCTCATGCTGCATTGCATGAGTTTAACGTGATTCATGCATTGGACGCATGAGATGACCTCGCCGTACCGTCGTCGGGTGACCCTCGAGGCAGCGCAGGCGCGTGGACACCAGGCGGGCACGCCCGGCTTCCGTCGTCTCAATGCGGCGCTCTGGTTTGCCGGCGCGGGCACGTTCACCCTCCTCTATGCGGTCCAGGGCCTGCTGCCCGCGTTCTCCGACACCTACGGCGTCTCGCCCGCGACGTCGAGCCTGAGCCTGTCCGTGGCCACCGGCATGCTCGCGCTGGGCATCATCCCGGTGAGCGTGCTGGCAGAGGCCTGGGGACGCGACCGGGTGATGACCGCCTCCCTGACGGCGACCGCACTGCTCGGGGTGCTGGCGCCGCTGGCCCCGTCCTTCGAGGTGCTTCTCGTGCTGCGCGGGCTGCAAGGCCTGGCCATGGCGGGGGTCCCGGCGCTCGCGATGGGCCACCTCGCCCGGGAGGTCGACGGTCGGGCGCTCGGACAGGGCATGGGGGTGTTGATCGCGGGCAACACGGTCGGTGGGCTCTCCGGTCGCGTGATCGCCACCCTCCTCGCGGACTTCGGGGGTTGGCGGCTCGGGCTGGCCGGCGTGGCGGTCGTGTCGTTCGGGTGCCTGGTGGGGTTTCGCAGGCTGCTGCCCGCGCCGCGGTTCGACCCACCACCCCGGGTGCCGGTGCGTCGGCTCGGCGGGCAGATCGCGGCGCACCTTCGCGACCCCGGCGTACGTCGTGTGTGTGCGGTGAGCTTCTTGTTGATGTCGGCCTTCGTGACCGTCTACAACTACCTCGGCTACCGGTTGCTCGCCGCACCGTTCGAGCTCGCCCCTGCCCTGGTCGGTGGCATCTTCCTGGCCTATCTCGCGGGGTCGGTCAGCTCGACCCTCGCCGGCAGGCTCGGGGATCGCGTCGGTCGGCTGGTCGTGCTTCGGGCAAGCATCGGCCTCGGCGTTGTGGCGGCGCTCGCGACCTACCCCGACCAGCTCCTGGTCGTGCTGGTGGCTCTGGTGCTCTTCACGATGGCCTTCTTCGCCGCCCACTCGACAGCGAGCAGCTGGTTGAGCAGCCGCGCCACGGGGGCGCCCGGACAGGCCTCCGCGCTGTACCTGTTCAGCTACTACGCGGGCAGCAGCATCGGCGGCACCAGCGGAGGGCTCGCCTTCGAGGCCGGCAGCTGGGGAGGCGCGATGACCTTCGTGGTCGCACTGCTCGGGCTGGCGCTGCTGATCGCCTTCCACCTGAGCCCGCGACGCGTCCTCGTGACGGGCTGAGCGCCGGCTAGTGGCCTGCCGGGTCGTCGCCTGAGCCGCCGCGGCCCAGCCGGAGGCGGTGGGAGTAGTGCTCGGGCAGGAAGTCGCTGATCGCCAGCTCGATCGGAAGACCGGTCGTGCCGATGTAGAGCCGCTCGATGTGCAGGAGCGGTGAGGCAGGCGGGCAGCCGAGCAGCTCGGCCTGACGCTCGGTTGCCGCGACCGCAGTGGTGAGCTGCTCGGCTTCGGCGATTCGCGCCCCGCGTGACTCCAGCAGACCGATGACCGTGATCCCGCTGACGTGCCCCCGCTCGACCAGCTCGGGCATCGTCTCGAGGGAGGCTCCCACCGCCGCCGGCAGGTAGACCTGCGTGGTGCAGAACACCTCGCCCCGGTGACGGCGTCGCACCAGCACCGAGTACATCGATCGCCCCGTCAGCTGCAGCCGCTCGGCGACGTCCTCGTCGAACATCCCCGTCAGCGGGTCGACGACCTCGAGGTCGGTGTCCAAGGTGAGGTTCATCAGGTCCTGCACCGAGCTGAAGCGGCGCCGGTAGCGGGAGTCCTTCGGGGTCACGAAGGTGCCCCGGCCCGGCACCCGGAACACCAGCCCCTCCGACACGAGCTCGAGGAAGGCGCGACGCACGGTCTGCCTGCTCAGGGAGAACCGCTGCGCCAGGGTGGCCTCGGTCGGAAGTGCCTGACCTTCGGCGAACCGGTCCTCGAGGATCGCCTCGCGCAACGAGCGGGCCAGCAACCGGTAGCGAGACTCCCCGGGGTACGGCGCACGCATCGTCAGGTCAGGACCTTCGTTCATGCCGCTCCTCGCTCCGGCCGGGACGCCCGCGCGGCTCCGCGGCGTCCGGACGGCCCGGACCGTCCGCCGACTACCGTACGGCGCAGCCGGTTCGTGCTGGCGACCCGGACGCGGTCAGGCGCCCGATCCACCCTGGTGCACCTCGATCGACGGTTCGAGGCCCTTCGCGCCGGTGACGTCGCACCAGGCGTCGAACCCGGTCTGGAAGGCGACGATGCCAGCCTCGGGGAGGGAGATCTCGATGGCCTCGAGGATCTCCCGAGGGCTGAGCCCGAGATCCAGAGCCACCCTGATGTGGCTCTGGATGTGTGCTTTCGAGGCTCGCATCACCGTGAGGCTGACGATGAAGATCAGCTCCTTGGTGCGGCGGTCGAGGGTGCGTTCGTCGAGATAGGCGGCATTGACCAGTCCGTTGGTCGCCTGCAGCACATCGAAGTCCTCGGCCGCCATCACCTTGTGGTAGTCGAGCACGTAACCCCGGGTGCGGGCCATGTCGTCGATGTAGTCCTGGGCCGAAGGTGGGTTCTCTGGGTCCTGCTCGGTCACCGGTCGTTCCTCTCCTCAGGGGTGGGGCGGGGGCTCCGCTCCCGGGCGGGTCGGGCTCTCAGCGACGTGTGGTTGATGTGCTCGACCCAGCGGACCAGCTCGGTGTGGTCGGCGCCGGACCGGCCGAGGTGGTCGCTGGCCGCGCGTGCCGAGGCCGTCGCCGCTGCCGTCACCGGGACGCTCGCCGTCACCTCCGCAGCAAGTCCGGTGGCGATGTCGAGGTCCTTGACCATCAGGTCGAGCTCGAAGCCGGAGGCGAAGCTGCCGGTGAGCACCTGACGGGGGTACTTCACCTCGGTGGCCTGGCTCCGCCCCGTCGAGGCGTTGAGCACCTCGAGCATCACCTCCGGTTCGATCCCCGCGAGTTGCGCCACCGACAGCACCTCCGCCGCCGCGGTCAGGTGGGTGGCCGAGAGCAGGTTGTTCAGCGCCTTGGCGGCATGACCGGCGCCGGACGGGCCCACGTGCACGAGGGTGGCGCCCAGCGGGTCGAGGTGGGGCCGCGCCGCCGCCACCCAGGGTGGCTCGCCGCCCACCATGATCGCGAGGTCCCCGGTCTCGGCCCGGCTCACCCCGCCCGAGACCGGGGCGTCGACGTAGCCGATGCCCCGCGCTGCGGCCGCCTCCGCCAGTCGGCGCGTGCTGGCCGGCACCGAGGACCCCATGTCGATCACCAGGCTTCCGGTGGCGAGGTCCGTGAGCAGCCCGCAACCTTCGAGCACGCTCTCGACGGCGGTGCTGGTCGGCAGCATCAGCACCACCACGTCGACCTGGTCGATCAGAGGACGCCTCGTCACCAGGTCGCTCAGGTCGCGCAGCACGGTCGCGGTCGTGACGTCGGCGACTCGGTCCGCTGCGGCCGGGTCGGTGTCGTGCAGCAGCGTGCGCCGGCTCGCGGCGTACCGGCGGGCCATCGGCGCACCCATCCGGCCGAGGCCGACGAAGAGGGTGGACCCGGCGTGGTGCATGGGTGCTCCCGGTGTGGCTGAGGTGGTCGGTTGACACGTTGTGCGCTCATTTCTAATATGGCCGCACAAATCGGTCAACCCCCCGTCGGCCCGCTGAGGCCGACCGTCAGGAAGGGCAGCATGAGGCCACTCGAGGGGCTCACCGTGGTCTCCGTGGAGCAGGCGGTGGCCGCGCCGTTCGCCACCCGCCAGCTCGCCGACCTCGGTGCCCGGGTGATCAAGGTCGAGAGGCCCGGTCCCGGTGACTTCGCCCGGCACTACGACGAGGTCGTGCGCGGCCTCTCCAGCCACTTCGTCTGGCTCAACCGGTCCAAGGAGTCCCTCGCCCTCGACCTCAAGGACGCACGCGACCGTGGCGTGCTCGACCGGCTGCTCGAGCGGGCGGACGTCTTCGTGCAGAACCTCGCGCCGGGGGCGATCGAGCGGCTCGGCCTCGGTGCCGCCGAGCTGCGCCGACGGCACCCGGGTCTGGTGCACTGCTCCATCTCGGGCTACGGCAGCGGTGGCCCGGTGACGCGCAAGAAGGCCTACGACCTCCTCGTGCAGTGCGAGGCCGGCGTCGTCTCGGTCACGGGCACCCCTGAGGCGCCGGCCAAGGTCGGCATCCCGGTGGCCGACGTCGCGGCGGGGATGTATGCCTACTCCGGGATCCTCACGGCGCTGCTGCGTCGGCACTCCACCGGCGAGGGCGCGACGCTCGAGGTGTCCATGCTGGAGGCGCTCGCCGAGTGGGTCGGCTTTCCGATGTACTACGCGATGTACGGCGGCACACCCCCGCCACGCAGCGGCGCCGCGCATGCCGCGATCGCGCCGTACGGCCCCTTCACGTGCGGAGACGGGCGCGCGGTCTTCCTCGGCGTGCAGAACGAGCGGGAGTGGGTGACCTTCTGCTCCGACGTCCTCGGCGAGTCCGCACTCAGTGGTGACGAGCGGTTCGCCACCAACACCCTCCGAGTGGCCCATCGTGACGAGCTCAGCCGGGTCGTCGCGGCGGCCTTCGACCGATCGACCAGCGACGACGTCGTCGAACGGCTGGACGCGGCCGGGATCGCGAACGCCCGCCTCCGTGACGTCAGCGAGCTCGCTGGCCATCCCCAGCTCGCGGCCCGGCAGCGCTGGCGCACGGTGGGCTCCGAGGTCGGCGAGCTCCAGGCGCTGGTCCCTCCCGCGACCCTCGACGGCGACGAGCCCGTGATGGGCCCGGTGCCGGCGGCCGGGGAGCACACCGCGGCGATCCTGGCCGAGCTCGGCCTGGGTCCCGAGGACCCACGATGAGTGCCGCTGAAGGGTTGGCCTCCTGGGCTGCGACCTACGAACCCTCGCAGGAAGATCTTGCGCTCGCGGACCGGTCGCTGAAGGACACCGTCGCGGTGGCGCTGGCCTCGCGGTACGAGCCGATCCACGCCGCCCTCCATGCCCACGGACCGCGGGGGACGCTGGGTGAGGCGGGGCGATGGGCGGTGGCGGCTCACGTGCTCGATTTCGACGACCTGCACATGCCCACGACCACCCATGTGAGCGCGGTGTGCGTCTCCGCGGCGCTGGCCACCGGCACGGGTGCTCGCGGGTACCTGGTCGGGGCGGGGGTGATGGTTCGTCTCGGCGCCCTCCTCGGCTGGCAGCACTACGCCGCCGGGTGGCACGCGACGACGACGTCAGGGGCCCTCGCCGCGGCTGCGGTCGGCGCGGTCGCGCACGGTCTTGACGTCGACGCCACCGCGCGCGCACTCGCCTTCGCCGTCCCCGCCGCGGGTGGGGTGCAGCGCAGCTTCGGCAGCGACGCCAAGTCCGTGCAGGTCGGACTGGCCGTCGACGCGGGCCTGCGGGCGGCCGATCTGGCCGCGGCCGGTCTGGGCGCGGCTCCCGACGCGGTGGACACCTGGATCTCACTGCTCGGTGGCGACCGGGCCCACCAGGCAGGCCGTGCGGAACCGGGACCTGCCGCGGTGCCGGGCGGACTCGCGATCAAGATCTTCCCCTGCTGCTATGCCCTCCAACGTCCCATCGCCGCGGCCGCATCGCTGCGCGCCGACGTGGACGTCGATGCGGTGGAAAGGATCCGCGTGCGGGCACCGGTGGGGACGACGACCCCGCTGATCCATCGACGCCCGCTGACGGGGCTCCAGGCCAAGTTCAGCCTCGAGTACGCCGTCGTGGCGGCCCTGCTCGACGACCACACCGGCTTCACCAGCTTCACCGACGAAGCGGTGCGACGGCCCGAGGCGCAACGCCTCGTCGAGCTGGTGGAGGTCGACCTCAGCTCCGGCGGCGACTGGCTGCTGGCCGGCTCCACCGAGGTGGAGATCGCCGACCGCAGCAGGCCCGGCACCGTGCACCACGCCACGCTGGAGCTGCCGCCCGGCTCGCCCGGGCGGCCACCGACCGATGCCGAGCTGCGCCGCAAGCTCGACGACTGCCTGGACGGCCTGGCCGTCGAGCCCGGCGACCTCACCTGGCCAGGTGCTGCCGATCTCCTGCGGGCGCACCTGGCACCAAGATCGGAGGCAGGACATGGAAGGACTTCCTGAGGAGGAGCGGGCCATCGTCGAGCTGGTCCGCGCCTGGGTCGACGGCTCGGTGAAGCCGGTCGTGCGGGAGCTCGAGCACGCCAACACCTATCCCGAGGCGCTGATCGAGGCGATGAAGGAGATGGGGGTCTTCGGGTTGGCGATCCCGGAGCCGTGGGGCGAGGCCGCCGTCAGCGCGCCCTGCTACGTCCTGGTCACCGAGGAGCTCGCTCGCGGCTGGATGAGCCTGGCCGGTGCGATGGGTGGGCACACCGTCGTCGCCAAGCTGATCCTCGACCACGGGACCGAGGAGCAGAAGCAGTCCTACCTTCCTCGTCTGGCCACCGGCGAGCTGCGCGCCACGATGGCGTTGACCGAGCCCGGGGGTGGTTCCGACCTGCAGGCGATGCGCACCCACGCTCGGCGCAACGGGCAGGAGTACGTCGTCAACGGTTCCAAGACCTGGATCACCAACGCCCGCCGCGCCGGCCTCGTGGCCCTGCTGTGCAAGACCGATCCACGCGCCGATCCGGCGCACGCAGGGATGAGCATCCTGCTGGTCGAGAAGGGTGCCGGGTTCGAGGTCTCCCGCGACCTGCCCAAGCTGGGCTACAAGGGAGTGGAGAGCTGCGAGCTCACCTTCGACGACGTCCACGTGCCGGCGACGGCGCTGCTCGGCGACGAGGAGGGCCGCGGCTTCGCACAGATGATGCGGGGCCTGGAGGTCGGCCGGCTGCAGGTGGCGGCTCGCGCACTGGGAGTCGGGCGGGCCGCACTCGAGGACAGCCTCGCCTATGCACAGCAGCGCGAGAGCTTCGGCGTACCGATCTGGCAGCACCAGTCGATCGGCAACTACCTCGCCGACATGGCCACCAAGCTCGCGGCGGCGCGCCAGCTCACGCTGGCCGCAGCGAGACGCTACGACGCGGGCGAACGGGCCGATCTCGAGGCGGGGATGGCCAAGCTGTTCGCCTCGGAGACGGCCATGGAGATCGCGCTCGACGCCGTACGGATCCATGGCGGCTACGGCTACTCCACCGAGTACGACGTGGAGCGCTACTTCCGCGATGCCCCGCTGATGATCGTGGGGGAGGGCACCAACGAGATCCAGCGCAACGTGATCGCCCGCCAGCTGGTCAAGCGCGGCAGCGTCGCGCCATGACCGGGGAAGGCGTCAGCGTCCGCGAGGAGGTCCTCGCTCCCGAGCCTGCCGAGGGGCTGGCCGCCATGCTCGACCTCGAACCCGGCATGGACGTCCGGCCCGGGGCCGAGCTGCCGACGTTGTGGCACTGGGTCTACTTGCTCGACCGGCGACCTCAACGAGACCTCGGTCCGGACGGCCATCCCTCCCAGGGGATCCCGGCGCCGCCCGGCCAGGGGTTCCGGCGGATGTTCGCGGGTGGCCGCGTCGTGCATCTCTCGCCGCTGGTGCTCGGCCAGGCAGCGGCACGGCACACCACGGTGGTGGCGACCCGCACGAAGACCGGTCGCACCGGAGAGCTGAGGTTCGTCACGGTGCGGAGCGAGATCACGCAGGACGGTCGGCTCGCGGTCGTCGACGAGCAGGACATCGTCTACCGCCCTCCAGGTCCCTCCCGGCCGACGTCGGCGACGC
This sequence comes from uncultured Actinomycetota bacterium, assembly GCA_963834315.1. Classification (GTDB taxonomy): domain Bacteria; phylum Actinomycetota; class Actinomycetes; order Propionibacteriales; family Nocardioidaceae; genus Nocardioides_B. The sequence goes on from CAWIAY010000010.1 coordinate 693,555, forward strand.
GCGAGACGCCCGTCGAGAACGCCGAAGCAGGCCTCGATCTCGAGGTGGACAGCCGGCTCCTGTTCCGGTTCTCGGCCCTGACCCTCAACGCGCACCGGATCCACTACGACCGTGCCTTCGCCGCAGACGAGGGCTATGACGATCTCGTCGTGCACGGCCCGCTCCAGGCGCTGATGATGGGCGAGCTCTTCCGGCGCCACGAGGTGACGATGCTCGGCCGCGAGTTCGCCTACCGGCTGGTCGCCCCGATGGTCGGCGCTCAGCGACTCAGGGTCGCCGGTCGGCCCGACGACTCGGAGCCGACCGCCGAGGCCTTCGGAGCCGAGGGCGCCGTGACGGCGCGGAGCCGGCTGCGGGCCATCTCGACCTGACCGGTCAGGGGGTGCGCAGGCTCGTGGGCGCCGACACCGCGCGCAGGTGCCGTCGAGTCAGCGAGGTCGAAGCCAGCACCGCCACCCACGCGAGTCCCACGGTGAGCAGATCCACCAGCAGCGGCACCCACACGTAGTCCCACGGCCCGTTGAGGAGGGCGACGAAGGGCACCGATCCCACCAGCACGCCGATGGCCGCGACCGGGACGGCGACGAGTCCCACCTCCCAGCGCTGCATCCGGAGCAGCTCCTCGTGGCTCGTGCCGAGAGCGGCGAGCGAGGCGATGGCGCGTCGCCGGTCCACGAGGGACTCCACGCCATGGACGGTGAGGCTGAAGACAACCATCGCCAGGGCCACCAGCAGGACCCCGCCGGCGAGGGCGATCGGGACCGTGTAGAAGGCGTCGACCTCGCTGAACCCTTCTCCGCCGCTGGAGCTGGGCAGGTCGGAGACCAGCGCGCCGCCGCCGCCGGCCACCAGGCCGATGGTGCCGATGGCCGCAGCGGCGCGTCCGGCAGGACGCGGGTCCGCGACGAGGCGTCGGGCCGCCACAAGGACAGCGGGGGTGGAGGCCCTGGCCTCGACGTAGCGGCCGACGCGGTAGGCGACCCAGGGGCTCGACCACATGATCCCCGCGACGAGAAGCCCGATGAAGGTGACGAGGAAGGCAAGACCGATGCCGCTCGACCGGGGCTCGTAGCCCGAGGCGAGGACAGCCACCGCGAGCAGCATCAGCAGGACACCCCACGGTCGGGGTGCGCCGCGCGGCGTCCGTCGCGAGACACCGACAGGCGAGACGACCACGCCGCGCAGGGCTGCGCCGCCGGCGAGGCCGCCCAACGCACCGACAGCGGCGACGACGAGCAGGACCTGCCACCACTCCGGCGCGACGGAGACGGGCACGAGCCGCAGCTCCCGAGCGATCTGGCCCTCCCCGAAGCCAGGGTCGGTCGCGCTGATCACCCGACCGCCGAACACGGCCCGCAGGCCCAGGAACACCACGATGCCGGCCAGGCCGCCTGCGGTGGCGGGGATCCCGACCTCCAGCGCGCCCAGGCGACGTACGTCGGCCGGGGTGGCGCCGGCGAGGCGGAGCCCGGCCAGTCGCTGCTCGCGCTCGGCCGACCCGAGCCGCACCACCTGGCGCAGCAGCGTCAACGGGGCCAGACAGATCAGCACCAGTCCGAAGACATAGCCTCCGCGCACGCCGGGATCGGTCACGGTGTTGGCGAGCACCTCACGCTGCTCTCCGCTCCACTCCAGCTGGAGCACCGTCACCGCCACCAGCAGCAGTCCCGAGACCACTGCCGTGCACGTCGTCACCATCAGCGCGCGCGTCCGGCCGCCGTGACGCAGGAACGCGGTCAGCAGCCACAGGCTCGTGCTCGGTCGCGCGGTCATACACCCGCCTCGGCCGACTCGAGGACCCCGTCGCGCACAGCCAGCTCGCGATCGGCGCGGGCCGCCACCCGGTTGTCGTGGGTGACCATCACCAGCGTCGCGCCGCTGTCACGGACCGCGCCGAGGAGCTGACCCAGCACCTGCTCCCCGGCGACGGTGTCCAGTGCCCCCGTCGGCTCGTCTGCGAAGACGATCCTCGGCCCCGTGACCAGCGCACGTGCGACGGCGACACGTTGCTGCTCGCCGCCGGACAGCTCGGCCGGTGCCGCATCGGCGAGGTGGTCCACACCGAGTCGCTCCAGCCAGGAGCGAGCGGCCTGCCGCGAGGAGTCGCGAGCGTGCCCGTCGAGCAGCAGTGGCAAGGCGACGTTCTGGGCGGCCGTGAGCTCGGGAAGGAGCTGCCCGAACTGGAGCACCACCCCGAGCTCCCGACGTCTGAGCAGGGTGCGCTCGGCCTCCTTCATCCGGTCGAGCCGACGCCCGTCGAAGGTGACCTCCCCGGACTCGGGACGGAGGATCCCGGCCAGGCACAGCAGCAGCGTCGACTTCCCGCTGCCCGACGGCCCCGTGATCGCCACGGTCTCACCGGCCTCCACCACGAGGCCCACCCCTCGTAGGGCCTCGGTGCGTGCGAACGACTTGTGCAGGGCGCGGGCAGTCAGCAGGCTTGGCATTCTCAGGCCTTCTTCTCGGGTGCGTGGGGGCTCACTCTGGACACCGCGGTGTCCAGCCAGCGGAGGTCGGCGTCGAGGTGCTCGATCGCGTGGTCGATGACGATGCGTGCGCCGGGCGCGTCGGTCGACTCCTGGAGTGCCAGCAGCCGTCTCATCGACGCCAGGTGGACCTGCCGTTGGGCGGACAGGAACCCATGGGTGTCACGGCCCAGGCGCAGGGCCGTCACGGTCTTGCGGACGAGGTCGTCGGCGGCGTAGGGGCCGGCCGGCTCGGTCTCACCCAGCCAGGAGGCGAGTGCGCTCGCGCCGGATTCGGTGAGGGCGTAGGTCGTGCGGTCGGGGCCACTCTCGCGGCCGGTCTCGATCGCCTCGACCAAGCCGTTCTTCTCCAGGGTGCTCAAGGCGGCGTAGACCTGGCCGAAGGCCAGCGGGCGGGCGCCGGGGAACCGGCTGTCGTGGGCCTGCTTGAGGTCGTACCCGTGTGCCGGGCCCTCGGACAGCACGCCCAGCAGGACGTGGGAGACACTCATGGGCTCACTATACACATCATGAATACACAAGGTGAATAGTCCGGCGGTTCCCGGTGTCCCGGCTCGGGTAGGACGTCGGCATGGCCACCATCGCTACCACCGACCGCGTCGACCGTGAGCAGCTCCTCGACTTCGCCCGCACCCGCCACCAGCTGACTCTCGTCACCACCCGTCGCAACGGCCGTCCCCAGATGTCGCCGGTGAGCGGTGGTGTCGACGAGTCCGGCCGGATCGTCGTCTCGACCTACCCCGACCGGGCCAAGGCGGTGAACCTGCGCCGCAATCCGGCCGTGTCCGTGCTCGTGCACTCCGACGACTGGAACGGGCCCTACGTCCAGGTCGACGGCAGCGCCGAGGTGCTCGACATGCCCTCCCAGGAGGCCGAGGACGGACTGGTGGAGTACTTCCGCTGCATCTCCGGGGAGCACCCCGACTGGGAGGAGTACCGCCAGGCGATGCGGACGCAAGGCAAGTCGCTGATCCGGATCACGGTGGAGTCGTGGGGCCCGATCGCGACCGGGGGGTTTCCGGCTGACCGCGCACCGCGATGATTACCACGGTCCCGTGGTAATCATCGGCTCCCCGTAGCGAACTCCCCGCGGGAAGCGACAGCTTGCTGCGGGAAGCACGTCGCCACGCGGCCCATGGAGCCTCGCGCGGCGCGCGCGAGGTCCGGCCCTCGCGCCAGGTGGCGAGCACTACGGTGTCGGGGTGGCCCTACGTCAGCTCCTCACCCGCGTGACCAAGGCCTTCTGGGCCATCCCGGCGGCGTGCGCGCTGATCGCGGCGCTGCTGGCTTTCGCGCTGATCCGCGTCGACGGTCTGGGAGACCGCTTCGGGGTCCTCTACGGCGGCGGTCCCGAGTCGGCTCGGTCGATCCTCGGCGTGGTGGCCTCGTCGGTGCTGACCTTCGCGGCGCTCACCTTCTCGATCACCATGATCGCCCTCCAGCTCGCCTCCAGCCAGTTCAGCCCGCGGGTCCTCAACACCCTGCTGCGCGATCGCTGGACCCAGGGCGCGCTGGGGGTGTTCGTGGGCACCTTCGTGTTCGCGCTGCTCACGCTGCGCGAGGTCCGAGGTGGGCCGGACGCCTTCGTGCCGGGTCTCGCGGTCAGCGTGACCTTGGTCCTGGCGCTGGCGAGCATCGGGACGCTGATGGGCTTCATCCATCACATGGCGCAGTCGCTCCGGGTGGTCACGATCATCGAGCGGATCCACCACGAGACCCGCCGGGCGCTCGACTCCTGGTACGACGACGACCGGGACCCCGTCGGCAGCGCACGGGTCGTGGACGGCCCGCGTCGCGAGGTCGCCGCCCCCGTGAACGGGGTGCTGACCTGGTACGGCCGGTCGGCGCTCGCCGAGAGGGCCGTCGAGGACGACGTGACGATCGACCTCCTGGCGCCCACCGGGGCCTGGCTCTGCGAAGGGCAGGCCGTCCTCGCCGTCACCGGACCGATCGACGACGCGAGCGCGGAGGCGCTCATCGGACAGCTCGCCTTCGATCGCGAGCGGGAGACGGCCCACGACCCGGCGTACGGCTTCCGTCAGCTCGTCGACATCGCCGAGCGGGCCCTGTCACCCGGTGTCAACGACCCGACGACGGCCGTCCAGTGCCTGGACAGGATGCATGCGTTGCTACGTCACCTCGCCCGTCGTGACCTCGCCGTGGGGGAGACGGTCGTCGACGGGGTGGCTCGCGTGCGGGTGCCGGTGCCGGGCTGGGACGACTACGTCGCGCTCTCGTGCGACGAGATTCGGCACTGGGCCGCCGGCTCGGTGCGCGTGCACCGACGGATGCGCGAGATGCTGCGCGACCTGCTGGAGGTGGTGGGCCCGGAACGTCAGCAGTGCCTGCGCGAGCAGCTCGCCCGCCTCGAGCACCGCATGGCCGAGGCGGCCTACGAGTGGGAGGCGACGTCCGGTGGCGCCGGCGACCCGGCCGAGCGTCCGGAAGGACGTGCGCCCGCCCAGTGAGCGGTGCGCGCCGCGGACTCAGTTGCGTCGGGCGCGCGAGGCCATCCGGCCGCGAAGGTTCTGGTCGAGGACGACCTTGCGGATGCGCGCGGTGTCGGGGGTGACCTCGACGCACTCGTCCTCACGGCAGAACTCCAGGCACTGCTCGAGCGAGAGCTTCTTCGGCGGCACCAGCTTCTCGAAGTTGTCCGAGCTGGAGGCGCGCACGTTGGTCTGCTTCTTCTCCTTGGTGATGTTGACGTCCATGTCGTCCTCGCGGGAGTTCTCGCCCACGATCATGCCTTCGTAGACCTCGGTGGTCGGCTCCACGAACATGGTGCCGCGCTCCTGCAGGTTGGTCATGGCGTACGACGTGGCCGCACCGGCGCGGTCGGCGACGAGAGAGCCGGAGGCGCGCGAGCGGATGTCGCCGGCCCAGGGCTCGTAGCCTTCGAACACGTGGTGGGCGATGCCCGTGCCGCGGGTGTCGGTGAGGAACTCGGTGCGGAAGCCGATCAGGCCGCGCGCGGGGACCAGGAACTCCATCCGCACCCAGCCGGTGCCATGGTTCGTCATCTGCTCCATGCGTCCACGTCGCACCGCGAGCAGCTGGGTGATCGTGCCCAGGTACTCCTCGGGGGCGTCGATGGTCAGTCGCTCCACCGGCTCGTGGACCTTGCCGTTGATCTCGCGGGTGACCACCTGCGGCTTGCCCACGGTGAGCTCGTAGCCCTCGCGGCGCATCTGCTCGACCAGGATGGCCAGTGCCAGCTCGCCACGGCCCTGCACCTCCCATGCGTCGGGACGTTCGGTGGGGACGACCTTGATGGACACGTTGCCGACGAGCTCGGCGTCGAGCCGGTCCTTGACCAGGCGCGCGGTGACCTTGGTGTTCTTGGTCGGACCGCGGCCCGCCAACGGCGAGGTGTTGATGCCGATCGTCATCGAGATGGCCGGCTCGTCCACGGTGATCAGGGGCAGCGCCACCGGGTTCTCCGGGTCGGCGAGGGTCTCACCGATCATGATGTCCGGCATGCCGGCGATGGCGACGATGTCGCCGGGACCGGCCGACTCCCCGGGCTTGCGCTCGAGGCCCTGGGTGATCAGGAGCTCGGTGACCTTGACGTTCTGGACCGAGCCGTCGCGCTTCATCCACGCGACCTGCTGCCCCTTCTTGAGGTTGCCCTCCTTGACGCGGACGAGGGCGAGGCGGCCGAGGAACGGGCTGGCGTCGAGGTTGGTGACGTGGGCCTGGAGAGGTGCGTCGGGCGTGTAGAGCGGCGCCGGGATGGTGTCGAGGATCGTCTTGAACAGCGGCTCGAGGTTCTCGCTGTCCGGCAGGCCGCCGTTCTCAGGCATCTCCAACGACGCCCGACCGGCCTTGGCGCTGGCGTAGACGACGGGGAAGTCCAAGGCGGTGGCGCTGTGGCTGTCGTCGAGCAGGTCCATGAACAGCTCGTAGGTCTCGTCGACGACCTCGCTGATCCGGGCGTCCGAGCGGTCGACCTTGTTGACCACGAGGACGACAGGCATGTCGGCGTTGAGCGCCTTGCGCAGCACGAAGCGGGTCTGCGGCAGCGGCCCCTCGGAGGCGTCGACCAGCAGGACGATCCCGTCGACCATCGACAGGCCACGCTCGACCTCGCCACCGAAGTCCGCGTGGCCGGGGGTGTCGATGATGTTGATGGTCATCGGCTCGTTGCCGGCGGCCTCGCCGGTGTAGCGGATCGCGGTGTTCTTCGCGAGGATCGTGATGCCCTTCTCGCGCTCGAGGTCACCGGAGTCCATCGCCCGCTCGTCGACGTGCTGGTGCTCGCCGAAGGCGCCGCCCTGCCAGAGCATGGCGTCGACCAGGGTGGTCTTGCCGTGGTCGACGTGCGCGACGATCGCGACGTTGCGCAGGTCGCTGCGGCTGGAACGGTTCTCGGGGGCTGCCTGTGACATGGCGGTGCGGTGCTGCTTTCGCTAGGGGAGCCCGGCACGCGCCGTACGACGGGGGGCAAGGCGATTCTATCGGCGGGCGGCCCACGGGCCGAATCCGCGCGTCAGCGGGGGGCAGGCGAGGGGTCCGGACCCGCGGTCGAGGCGCTGCTCAGGCGAGAGCGCGGTCGAGGGCGGCCTCGACGTGGAGCGTCGTGCACCCGAAGACCGGGAGGTCGGCGTCGGCCTGCTTGACCAGCAGCTCGAGCTCGGTGCAGCCGAGGATGACCCCTTGCGCGCCTGCGTCCCACAGGTCGTCGATCAAGGACACGACCTTCGAGCGGCTGGTGTCGAGCACCTTGCCGTGCACCAGCTCGTCGTACACGATCCGGTTGACCGTCTCGTGGTGCTCCTGGCCGGGCACGACGACCTCGATGCCGTGGGAGGCGATCCGGTCGGAGAAGAACGTCCGGCCCATGGTGAACGACGTGCCGAGCAGGCCGACCTTGGTCAGTCCCTTGGCCTGCGCCGCCGCGGCGACGACGTCGGCGAGGTGCAGGAGGGGCACGTCGATCGCCTTCTCCACCTGGTCGGCGACGACGTGGAAGGAGGTCGTGCACATCAGCACGACGTCGGCCCCCGCTGCCTGGACGCCGCGGGCAGCCTGCGAGAGGACCTCGGCGACGTCGTCCCACCTGTCGGCCTGCTGGAGCTCGGTGAGCTCGGCGAACTCGACGGAGGCCATCACGACCTTGGCCGAGTGCAAGCCACCGAGACGGTCCTCGACGCCGGTGTTGAGCAGCCGGTAGTACTCGAGGCTGCTCTCCCAGCTCATGCCTCCGACGAGGCCGATCGTCAACACGTTCAGGAGTCTCCCACAGCTGGGCGTCCTCGCACGTGGATGGTCTCTGGAAGGATCGGCTGGTGACGTCCCTTCTGCTCGCCTTCGCCCTCGTGCTTCTCCTGGCGGTGCTCCTCTCCGGACTCGCCAACCGGACGGTGCTGTCCACGGCCGTCATCTTCCTTGCCGCCGGGTTCGTGCTCGGTGAGGGCGTGACCGGCGTGGTGTCGCTGACACCCGACAGCGAGGTCGTGGGCACGCTCGCCGAGCTCGCCTTGTTCTCGGTGCTCTTCTCCGACGGGATGCGGGTGGGGTGGAACGACCTGCGCAGCGCGTGGCGGCTCCCCGGCAGGGCCCTGGCTCTCGGGCTCCCCCTCACCCTGCTCGTGACCGCGCTGCTCGCCCACTGGCTGACGGGCCTCGGCTGGGTGGAGTCGTTCCTCCTGGGCGCCGTCCTGGCGCCGACCGACCCCGTGTTCGCCGCCGCCCTGGTGGGCAACGACAAGGTCCCGAGCAGGCTCCGGCACCTGCTCAACGTCGAGTCCGGGGTCAACGACGGACTGGCGCTCCCGTTCGTCATCGTCCTCCTGGCCCTGGCGTCCGGGGGTGGCGAGCTGCACCTCGGCGAGCTGGGCGTGGAGCTCCTGCTCGGCCTCGTGATCGGGATCGGGGTGCCGTACGTCGCCCTGCGGCTGGAGCGGAGCAGCTGGTTCAGCGCCTCGGTCGCCTACGAGCCGCTGAACGCGGTGGCCATCGGGCTCGTCGTCCTCGCCCTCGCGCTCGCCACCCACGGCAACCTCTTCCTCGCGGCCTTCAGCGCCGGCGTCACCGTCGCGACCTACGGGCATCGTCAGCGTGAGTCGTTCGAGGAGTTCGGGGAGCTCGTCGCCGAGCTGCTGAAGCTCGCCGCCCTGCTGGTGTTCGGCATCTTGATCACCCCGTCGTTCCTCGGCGAGATCTCCTTCACGGGCTGGGTCTTCGCGGTGCTCGCACTCGTCGTCGCCAGGCCCCTCGCGCTCGCGCTCGCCTTCCTGGGGTCCCGGCTGGGTCCTCGCGAGCAGCTGGCGGCGATGTGGTTCGGGCCCAAGGGGTTCGCCTCTGTCGTCTACGGCCTGATCGTCCTCAACGCCGGCATCGCCGCGGGTGACGAGGTCTTCCACCTGGTGGCGCTGACCATCGTGCTCTCGATCCTGGCGCACTCCTCGACCGACATCGTGGTCGCGCGCTGGTTCGACGAGGAGCCGGAGGTGCCCGGATGGTTCGCCCGTGCCCGGGCGCGCCGCGAGGACAGGTCGAGCTGAGCCCCGCTGCTCGTCCTTGCTCGGCGTCGGTCGGTGAGGTAGGCATTGCGAGATGACCCCGTGCACCTTCGTCCCGCCGTACCTCCTCGAGCGGGTCGCCGCCCTCCACCCTGACGACACGACCGGTGGGCGGTGTCGCGGCACCCTCGCGCTCGACGCCGAGCTGCGTGAGCGCCGGCACCTGGCCAGGCTCTCGGAGGGCAGCGAGATCCGGCCGGAAACCGCTGCGGTGGACGCGGCGTTCGCAGTGCACTCCGCGGACAACGGCAGCGAGCTCCCCGGCCGCCTGGTCCGGTCGGCAGGTGATGCCGTGAGCGAGGACGTGGCGGTCGACGAGGCCTACACAGGTGTGGAGGCTTCCCTTGCGCTGTTCGCCGAGGAGTTCGGCCGGGACTCCTTCGACGATGCCGGGGCGCCGGTCCTCGCAACGGTCCACTTCGGCCGCAACTACGACAACGCGTTCTGGGACGGTCGACAGCTCGTGTTCGGCGACGGCGACGGGCGCGTGTTCACCCGCTTCACCAAGCCGGTCGACGTGCTCGGGCACGAGTTCACCCACGCGGTGACCGAGCGGACGTCCGGATTCGTCTACCAGGGTCAGTCGGGGGCGCTCAACGAGTCGATGTCGGACGTGTTCGCCTCCTGCCTCAAGCAGCGACTGAACGGTCAGGCTGCCGACGAAGCCGACTGGCTGATCGGTGAGGGGCTCTTCCTCGCCTCGGTGCGGGGTCGTGCCCTGCGCTCGATGGCCGAGCCGGGCACGGCCTACGACGATCCGGTGCTGGGCAAGGACCCTCAGGTCGGGTCGATGGCCGACTACGTCGAGACGACCCAGGACAACGGGGGTGTCCACCTCAACTCGGGCATCCCCAACCGTGCCTACCAGCTCGCGGCCGTCGGGCTCGGTGGCAATGCCTGGGAAGGCGCCGGTCGGATCTGGTACGACGCACTCACGTCCGGAATCGGTCCGGCCACCGACTTCACGACCTTCGCGAACGCCACCGTGGTCGCTGCGGAGGCGGTGTCCCCAGCCGCTCGACGTGTCGTCGTCGACGCCTGGCGGCAGGTCGGGGTGACGTCCGAGGCGTCCAGGCAGTCACCGGACTCGGCGCCGGGGCTGCCCACCCCGGACCCGCTGGTCGCCGTCACCCGCAGTGGCGGGTTCGCCGGCCTGACCCAGCAGGCGGAGCTGCGCCTGGGCGACCCACGGTCCTCGGACGTGGAGCGACTCCTGTCGATGATCGACCTGCACAGCGTCGCCGGTGGCTCGCGACCGCAGCCGGACCGCTACGTCTACACCTTCGCCGTCCAGGGCCGCCAGGTCGTCCTCGGCGAGCAGGACCTCACGCCCGAGCTCGCCGAGCTCGCCCACCTCCTGCTCGACCCCTGACCCACGTCTCAACGGGGAGGGGGTTGGTCGGTCAGGAGGTGCGGTGGACCTTGTGCTGGGCGGCCTGGGCGCGGGGCCGGATCACCAGCTCGTCGACGTTGACGTGGGCGGGACGAGTGACCACCCAGGTGATGGCGTCGGCGATGTCGTCGGCGACCAGGGGAGCCTCCACGCCTGCGTAGACGGCCTCGGCCCGGTCCTCGTCCCCTCCGAAGCGGACGGAGGCGAACTCCTCGGTCTTGACCATGCCGGGCGCGATCTCGCAGATCCGGACGGGCTGGTCGTAGAGCTCCAGACGCAAGGTCTCGGAGACGACCTGCGTGCCGTGCTTCGCCGCCGTGTAGCCGCCGCCACCTTCGTAGGCGATCCGACCGGCGGTCGACCCGAGGTTCACGATCACGCCGTCTCCCGAGGCGATCAGGGCTGGCAGCAGCGCCTGGGTCACCTGCATCAGCCCGATGACGTTGACCTCGAACATCTGGCGCCAGTCCTCGGCTTTCGCCGTGGCGACAGGGTCGGCTCCGAAGGCACCGCCGGCGTTGTTGACCAGGACGTCGAGCGAGGGCCCCACCCGAGCAGCCAGCGCGGCGACGTCCTCGGCGGAGGTGACGTCGCAGCGGACTGCGGTGCCACCGATCTCCGCTGCGAGGGCAGCGATCCTGTCCTCGCGGCGGGCGGCGCACCACACGTGGAAGCCCTCGGCGGCGAGGTGTCGTGCGGTCGCCCTCCCGATGCCACTACTGGCGCCCGTCACCACAGCAGTCTTCGTCGTCATCACCCCATTCTGTCCCGTCGACCGGAGCACGCCGGGCCGGGGCCGGGCTGCCAGGCGGGCCAGGACACGGCACACTGAGGTTCATGGTGGCGAGCAGGGTGGCATCGGTGCTGGCGGTCCTGGTCGGCGTGGCCTGGCTCGCGTCGACCGTCCTGGACTGGGGCGCAGAGCCCCAGTCGACGCTGTACGTCGTCGGTCTGGGACTTCTCGTGCTGTCTCTGGCCTCCCTCGGCTACGCCCTCGTCGCGACCGCGCCGCTCTGGCTGCGCGCGGTCGTCACGGTCGCGACGCCTGCCCTGGGCTACACGGTCTGGCTGGCAGTCCTCGACGCCGTGGAGGCCAACGGGGCGGTCTTCGTCACCGGGGCGGGAATGCTCGTGGTCGGCGCGACCGGTCTGATCCGCGCCTTGCGGCGGGGCTCGCCATCCCGGCGGGAGCGTCCTGTGCACGGGCGTCGCGCGGCCCGCTGAGGCCCCGGAGCAGAGCCCGATTGGCGCAGGTAAGGCTTACCTAATATTCTGTTTCCGTGAGCCTGACCCGACCCGAGCCGATCGCCCCCGTCGGCGACCCGGTCGCTACGGGCGCGTTCTGGCAGGAGCTGCGCAGGCATGGTGACCGGACCGCACTGCTCGCCGACGGCAGGTCGCTGAGCTACCGCGAGCTCGCCGACAGGGTCGACGACGTCGTCGCGTGGCTCGGCCCGACACGGCGCCTGGTGCTCCTGGCCGGAGCCAACGACGTGGAGACGGTCGTGGCGTATCTCGCGGCGCTGCGGGGAGGGCACCCGGTGGTGCTCGTCCCCGGCGACAGTCCGAGGAATCTCGAGGCCGTCGCGCACGTCTACGATCCCGACGTCGTCATCTCCGGTGAGGACCGGGTCCAGCGCCGGCCCGGCAGCCGCCACGACCTGCACCCCGACCTGGCCCTGCTGCTGTCGACGTCCGGCTCGACCGGTTCGCCGAAGCTCGTGCGGCTCTCGCCGGACAACCTCGCGGCCAACGCCTCCTCGATCGCGAGCTACCTCGGCATCCGCCCCAGTGACGTCGCGGCCACCACCTTGCCGCTGCACTACTGCTACGGCCTGTCCGTGCTCAACAGCCACCTCGCCGTGGGCGCGACGACCATGCTCACCGACCTGTCGGTGGTGGACCCGTGCCTGTGGGAGGCCGTCCGCACCCACCAGGTCACCACGTTCGCGGCCGTGCCCTACACCTTCGACCTGCTCGACCGGATCGACTTCGCGGCCCTCGACCTCCCCTCGCTGCGCTACGTGACCCAAGCGGGCGGGCGCCTGGCGCCCGACCGGATCCGGCGCTACGCCGAGCTCGGAGAGAGCCGTGGCTGGGACCTGTTCGTCATGTACGGCCAGACCGAGGCGACGGCGCGGATGGCCTATCTGCCACCCGACCTCGCCCATGAGTGCGCCGGCAGCATCGGCTTCCCGGTGCCGGGAGGGTCGTTCCGGCTCGAGCCGATCCCCGAGCTGCCCCTCGAAGGAGGCAGCACCGACCGCGACACCGGTGAGCTCGTCTACGACGGTCCCAACGTCATGCTGGGCTATGCGACCTCCCCGGCCGACCTGGCCCGCGGTCGGGAGGTGGGCGAGCTGCACACCGGCGACGTCGCCCGGCGCCGGGACGACGGCATGCTCGAGATCGTCGGGCGGCGCACCCGCTTCGCGAAGGTGTACGGCGTCCGCATCGACCTCGACCAGGTGGAGCGGGTCTACGCCGACCAGGGCCACCTGGTGCTCTGCGCCGACGCGGGGGATCGTCTCGTGCTCGCCGCCGACGTCTCGGGGCGAACCGCCCCGGAGGAGGACCTCCTCCGGGTGGCCAAGGACCACGTCGGCCTGCCGCGAGGGGCCGTGCAGGTGGTGGCGCTGACCTCCCTGCCGCGGCTGCCCTCGGGCAAGCCGGACTACCGGCGCGTGGTCGCGCTGGCGCGCGACTCCGGCGCCTCTGTCGAGCCCGGACCGTCCGAGACCGCGGGGTCCGCTCGGCGCGCCGCCGAGCTCCGGGCCGCAGAGGTCCGGGCCGCAGAGCTCCGCGCCGCACTCGCAGCCGTCCTCGGCCACGCCGAGGTCACCGACACGGACTCGTTCGTGGGCCTCGAGGGCGACTCGCTGTCCTACGTCGAGGCCGCGGTCCGGGTCGAGGACGTGCTGGGGCGACTGCCCGTCGGCTGGCACACCCTCTCGATCGGCGAGCTGGCCGGGGTGGAGGCGCCTGCGCGCCGCGGGCGCACGTTGGAGACCAACGTGTTGCTGCGGGCGCTCGCGATCGTCGCCATCGTCGGCACGCACGCCAACCTCTTCGTGCTCGTCGGCGGCGCCCACGTGCTCCTGGCCGTGGCGGGCTTCAACTTCGGCCGGTTCCACCTGACCGACTCCGCCCGAGCGGCGCGGGTGCGTCACCTCGCCGGCAGCATCACCCGCATCGTGGTGCCGTCCGTGGTCTGGCTCGGTGGGGTCGCGCTGCTCACGCGGGACGTGGGCTGGACCAACGTGCTGCTGCTCAACGGACTGCTCGGCCCGCGCTCCTGGGCCGAGCCGCAGTGGTGGTACTGGTTCGTCGAGGCCCTGGTCTGGACCTTGGTGGCGCTCACCGCGTTCCTGGCGATCCCAGGCGTGGACCGTCTCGAGCGCCGCTGGCCGTTCTGGTTGCCGGTCGGGCTGGCAGGGGCGGGCCTGCTCACCCGCTACGACGTGGTCACGGTGCTGAGCGGCGACGAGATCCATCGCGCGAGCGTCGTCTTCTGGCTGTTCGCCCTGGGGTGGGCGACGGTCAAGGCGACCCGGCCGGCCCACCGCGTGGTCGTGTCCGCGCTCGTCCTGGCCAGCGTGCCCGGGTTCTTCGGCGATCCGCTGCGCGAGGGCGTGGTCGTCCTCGGGATCTTGCTGCTGGTCTGGCTGGGTTCGGTCAGGGTCCCGGCCGTCCTGGCCCGGGGCATCGGCGTGCTCGCCTCGGCGTCGCTGTACATCTACCTGGCCCACTGGCAGGTCTACCCCCACCTCGAGGACGACGCTCCTCTCCTGGCCACGGCACTGAGTCTCGTTGCCGGGATCGCGTTCTGGCGCGCGACCGAATGGGCGTCGGCACGTATGCCGCGCCCCGTGGGCGGGTAAGACGAGGTCACGTCCGTCCGTGGGCGGGAATAGGGCGACCCGGTGCCTGGTTCTCCCGGGTGGACCGGGTCCCCGCAGACGTCAGGAGCGATGCATGGTGCACGGCAGTGGTGGGCCCGGTGCTGCGGAGCGTGAGCACGGACGGGTCGCGATGATCAGCCTGCACACCTCCCCGCTGGACCAGCCCGGCACCGGCGACGCGGGTGGCATGAACGTCTACGTCGTCGAGCTCGCCAAGCGCCTCGCCGCCCGCGACATCGCGGTCGAGATCTACACGCGCGCCACCTCGTCCTCACTGCCCCCGACGGTGAAGCCGTTCGACGGCGTCACCGTCCACCACGTCCACGCCGGGCCGTTCGAGGGATTGTCGAAGGATGCGCTGCCGGGTCAGCTGTGCGCCTTCGCGCGGGAGGTGCTCCGGACCGAGGCGATGCACGACCAGGGCTGGTACGACGTCATCCACTCCCACTACTGGCTCTCCGGCCAGGTGGGCGCGCTGGTCCGGGACCGGTGGGGCGTCCCGTTGGCCCACTCGATGCACACCATGGCCAAGGTCAAGAACGAGTCTCTCGCCGAGGGTGACACGCCGGAGCCAGAGGGCCGGGTGATCGGCGAGGAGCAGGTGGTCGAGGCAGCGGACATGCTGATCGCCAACACCGACATCGAGGCCAAGCAGCTGATCAACCTCTACGACGCCGAGCCCTCCCGGGTGGAGGTCGTGCACCCGGGCGTCGATCTCGACGTGTTCCATCCGGTCGAGGGCGCGCGCCGGCGACTCGGCGTCCCCGAGGACGCGGTCGTGCTCATGTTCGCCGGCCGCATCCAGCCGTTGAAGGCACCCGACGTGCTGCTGCGTGCGGTCCGGCTGTTGATCGAGCGGGACCCCGCCCTGCGGGGCCGCCTGGTCGTCCCGATCGTCGGCGGTCCCTCCGGCAGCGGACTCGAGCACCCCGAGTCGCTGGCCCAGCTCGCGACCACGCTGGGCGTCGACGACGTCGTCCGCTTCGTGCCTCCGGTCGCCCAGTCCGTCCTGGTCGACTGGTACGCCGCCTCGACGCTGGTGTGCGTGCCGTCCTACAACGAGTCGTTCGGGCTCGTCGCCGTCGAGGCGCAGGCGACCGGCACTCCTGTGGTGGCGGCTGCCGTGGGCGGTCTGCCGACCGTCGTCCGCGACGGTCACTCCGGGCTGCTGGTCGAGGGCCACGACCCGGTCGACTACGCGACCGTGATGCGCCGCATCATCGACCAGCCGGCCCTTCGCGAGCAGCTCGCCCGAGGGGCCGTCAGCCAGGCGGCCGACTTCGCGTGGGAGCGCACGGCGGACCGCACGGTCGAGGTCTACCGCCAAGCCGTCCGGGCGATGCGCGACGACCTCGCCGAGGTGGGCGGCCGGACATGAGTGCGCTCGCCGACGAGAGACAAGCCGCCCTCGACGTCGTCAGGGCGACCCTGGGTGGGAGCGAGCTCGAGTGGAGCGAGCCCTCGGCAGGGGTCTTCACGGTGGTGCTCCCGGGTGAGAAGAAGCTACAGACACCGGTGCGTCTCGACGTGGGGAAGCACGCGCTCGGGGTGCATGCGTTCGTCGCGCGACGGCCCGACGAGAACCACGAACGCGTCTACCGGTGGCTCCTGGAGCGCAACCTCAAACTCTTCGGGGTGGCCTTCGCGGTGGATCACCACGGCGACATCTACCTCGACGGGCGGTTGCCGCTGACCACCGTCACGCCGGACGAGGTCGACCGGTTGCTCGGTTCGGTGCTCACCTATGCCGACGAGTCGTTCAACACCATCCTCGAGCTCGGCTTCGCCTCCTCGATCCGCAAGGAGTGGGAGTGGCGGCTCTCGCGCGGTGAGTCGACCAAGAACCTCGAGGCGTTCCGGGGTCTGCTGGACCGGCCCGCAGGCGACCCCGCAGGTGACCCGGCCGGACACTAGGCAGGGGCCACGACCGGGGCTCGCGGCCGGCGGCGGGCGAGCGCGACCCCGACCAGGCACAGCGCGCCACCGACGTAAGCCAGCATCGGTGGTGTCTCCGAGAGCAGCACCCATGCCATCAGCACGGTGATCGGCGGCACCAGGTAGGTGGTCACCCCGAGGTTGCTCGCGCTCATGTGGGTCAGCGCGAACGCATAGGTGGTGAAGGCGATCGCGGTGGGGAAGACGCCGAGGTAGACAACCCAGGCGACGTCGGAGCCGGAAGCGGCTGCGAGGTCGTCGAAGAGGCCCGGCGCGAAGGGCAGGCACGCCACCGCGCCGACAGTGCACGCCACCCAGGTCACCTGGATCGCGGAGAGGCGTGCCATCAACGGCTTCTGCAGGATCACGCTCACGGCGTAGACAGCCGCGGAGAGCAGGCACAGGGCCACGCCCAGCACGTCTCGGTCGCCGGTGCGGTCGCTGGAGAGACTGATCACGGCGACGCCACCGAAGGCGATCGCCAGGCCGAGCCACAGTGACCTCGTGGCGCGCTCGCGCAGGAACAGCACGGCCAGCACCGCGATCAGCACGGGCGAGACCTGGATCAGCATCGCCGCGGTGCCGGCGTCGACCCGCCGCTCGCCGGCGTTGAGCGCGACGTTGTAGACCCCGAACCACAGCAGCCCGATGGCGACCAGTCCGGCCCAGTCACCGCGGCTCGGCCGACGCCAGGCACGGCGAGCGAGCAGGACGACGCCCAGGCACACCGACCCGACCGCGAGCCGGCCGAGCGAGAGCGCGCCCGGTCCGATGTGGTCGCCGAGATGACGGATGGCGACGAACGCGGACGCCCAGAACAACAGCGTGGTGCCGACGGCGAGCAGCGGCAGCAGGGCGGGACGATCGGTCACAGCAGCACGCTACTGGTGGGCACCGACAGGACCGCACCGACGGTGACCGGGGTCAGGTCTCGAGCTTGTACCCCAGCCCGCGCACCGTGACGAGGAAGGTCGGAACTGCGGGATCGGGCTCGATCTTGGCGCGGAGCCGCTTCACGTGGACGTCGAGGGTCTTGGTGTCCCCGACGTAGTCCGACCCCCACACGCGATCGATCAGCTGCCCCCGGGTGAGCACCCGACCAGGGTTGCGCAGGAACATCTCGAGCAGCTCGAACTCCTTGAGCGGCAGCTTGGTGTCGGTGCCGTTGACGCTGACCACGTGCCGCTCGACGTCCATTCGCACGGGTCCGGCCTCCAGGGACGGGGGCGCGGCCTCGACCTCGTTGCCGCGGCGGAGCACGGCGCGGATCCTGGCAACCAGCTCGCGGGGGGCGTAGGGCTTGGTGACGTAGTCGTCCGCACCGAGCTCGAGCCCGACGACCTTGTCGACCTCGGAGTCCTTGGCGCTGACCATGATCACCGGGACGTTGGACACCTGGCGGATCCGGCGGCACACCTCGGTGCCCGGGAGCCCGGGGAGCATCAGGTCGAGCAGCACGATGTCGGCACCGGTCTTCTCGAACTCGGTCAGGGCGTCGGGCCCGGTGCTGGCGAGCGAGACCTCGAAGCCCTCCTTGCGGAGCATGTAGGCCAGCGCGTCGCTGTAGGACTCCTCGTCCTCGACGACCAGGACTCGGGTCACGGGGTGCTCTCCTTGGGGGGGATGGTCGCGGCAGCGCTCGGCGTACGTCGCGGCAGCTCGAGGGTGAACGTCGAACCCTGTCCCTCGACCGACCACACCCGCACGTCGCCACCATGGGAGGCAGCGACGTGCTTGACGATCGAGAGGCCCAGGCCGGTCCCGCCGGTTGAGCGGTGCCGGGCCGGATCGACTCGGTAGAAACGTTCGAAGATGCGGCCGATCTCCGTCGCCGGGATGCCGATGCCCTGGTCGGTGACGCTGAGGTCGACCCTGGTCTCGTCCGGTCTCGCAGCGACCACCACCTTGCTGTGGTCCGGCGAGTAGGCCACGGCGTTGGAGACGAGGTTGCCCAGCGCCAGCGTCACCTCGTCGAGGTTGCCGAAGATCTGCACGCCGCGAGCGCCGTCCTGCACGACCTCGATGCCGCGCGAGCTGGCGTCGATGTGGCTCTGGTCGATGGCCCTGGCGATCACCGTGTCGACATCGAGGGGTTGGGGGTCCTCGAGCGGGTCGTCGCCCTGGAGCCGGGACAGCTCGATGATCTGCTGCACCAGACGTGTCAACCGCGCGCTCTCGGTCTGCATCCGGCCGGCGAAACGGGTGACGGCCTCAGGGTCGTCGGCGGCCTCCTGCACGGCCTCTGCCAGGAGGTTGAGGGCGCCGACGGGCGTCTTGAGCTCGTGGGAGACGTTGGCGACGAAGTCACGGCGGATGGCCTCGACCCGGCGTTCCCGCGTGCGGTCCTCCACGAGTGCGAGCACCAGCCGGCTCGACAGAGGCGCGACGCGCGCGGTCACGTGCGCCGGCGGAGCGCTCCTCCCGTGGTCCATGACCAGCTCCGTCTCGCGGATCTGGCCGTCGCGGCGCACCTGGCGGACCAGGTCGGCCAGCTCGCGGGAGTGGAGGGTGTCACCGCTGAGGAGTCCCATCACGTACGCCGGCGCCGAGGCCTTCACGACCCGGTCGTCCTCGTCGACGACGACGGCGCTGGAGCGCAGCACGCTGAGCACCGTGGCGACCCCAGGCGGCACGACCGGTTCACCCTGGGCCGGGACGGTCGTCAGCTGGCGGTCGGAGAAACCCCAGGCCAACGCCACGCCGGCACCCAGGACGCCGCCGAGACCGGCGAAGAGCAGCGCCTGCGACCACATGTCCACCCGATGATCGTACGCACGCCGATGCCGGGCGTTCGCCCGCGTGAACCGCCCTGACCTGCGCTTTCGTCGACTGTTCACCTTTCGTTCACGCCACGTCTCCGGCTGGTCACCTGTTCGTCAGCAGGTGCGCCTAACGTTCACCCCATGCGCGATGCCTACTTCGACCAGCTCGACTCGATCGTCGACGACCTCGTGGCGATGACCCACGAGGTGCAGACGGCTGTCTCCCGCTCCACCAAGGCGCTGCTCACGGCGGACGCCGAGGTGGCCGAGAGAGTGATCTCCGACGACGCCGACGTGGACGCGGCGCGGGAGAAGGTGGAGGCCCGCTGCTTCGAGCTGCTGGCGCTCCAGCAGCCCGTCGCCAGCGATCTCCGGATGCTCGTCGCCGCCCTCCGCATGGTCGCCGACCTCGAGCGCATGGGCGACCTGTCGGTCCACGTGGCCAAGGTGGCGCGCCTGCGGGTGCCGGACCGGGCCATCCCTGACGAGCTGGTGCCGACCATCGAGCGGATGGCTGCCGTCGCCGAGCGGATGGTGGGCGAGGCCGCCTCCATCATCGCCGAGCGTGACGTCGAGGGTGCCCTGGCGTTGGAGGAGAGTGACGAGGAGATGGACCAGCTGCGGGCCTCGTCGTTCCGCCGGATGCTGGCCGACGACTGGGCGCACGGCGTGGAGCCGGCCGTCGACATCGCCCTGCTCGGCCGCTACTACGAGCGCATCGCCGACCACGCGGTGTCGTTGGCCCGGCGGGTGGTCTATCTCGTGACCGGGCAGACCTTCAACGCCGACCTGGGCTGAGCAGGCATCCGCCGGTCTCACGGGCGGGCTGTCATGATGGCCCGGTGACCTCTGGGACGGCCGCGGGACTCGACCCGCTCGCCCTGTTCGCTGCCACGGTCGAGAGGTTCGCGAACCGGATCCCCGACGTCGACCTCGAGGGGGCGGTGCCGGCGTGTGGGTCCTGGACCGCCTACGACCTGGTCGTCCACCTCGGCAACACGCACGCCTGGGCGGCCACCATCGTGGAGACGGGCAAGGCGGCAGCCACGCAGAACGACGAGCCGTCCTCACGGCGGGCCGCTGCGGTCGCCGAGTGGTATGCGGGGAAGGCCGAGGATCTCTACGAGGTTCTCCGCACGACGGACCCCGGACGTCCCTGCTGGAACTTCGCCTTCGGCGAGGGGGAGGCCGGCTTCTGGCGGCGCCGACAGCTCCACGAGGTCACCGTGCACCGGGTCGACCTCGAAGCGGTGGCGGCCATGCCTCCGCCCCCGATCGCGGCGGACGTCGCCGGCGACGGGATCGACGAGGTGCTCACGGTGATGCTCCACCGGATGCACCGTCGCGGTCATCCGGCCACCCTCACCGCACCGCTGTCGGTGATCTGCGAGGACACCGGGCGGGCATGGACCCTGACCCCGAGAGCGACTCCCGGCGAGGAGGGCGGACCCCCCGCCGTCGTGAACCGGCGCGGCCAGGGCGTCGACCAGCTCCAGGGGACCGCCGTGGCGCTCTACCTCGCGCTGTGGAAGCGGGCTCCCCACGACGGGCTCACCCTCACGGGGGACCGGGCCCGGATCGAGGCCTTCCTCGACTCCCGGCTCGTCCCGTGACCATCCCTGCCCCCCTCCGGGAGGACGGTTGGTAGGTTTGAGGCTCCTGGTCCTGGAGAGACTCGGACGCAGACATGACGGGGGAGAGGGATGGCAGACGTCGCGATGTCGGCCCAGGCGGCCGAGCGGATCAAGAACCGCTTCAACGACCTGAGCGCCGAGTTCGGCAACACCAGGCGGACCATCCAGGGGCTGGCCGCATCGATCGACGCAGCAACCGGCGAGTTCGCCGGCGCCGTGGCCGACGGCACCGACACCTTCTCCCTGGCCTGGCGCGAGACGTTCGACGTCTGCCGTACGGGCGCCGCCCTGATCGCCGGCAACACCAACACGTTCAAGGTGGAGCTCGACCGGCTCGACCAGGACTACGGCCACACGCCGACCCTGTGAGGGCCGTGACATGACCGACAAGCACTTCACGCTCGAGCTCGACCCCGATGGTCTGCGCGACGTCGCGACCCGGATGGGGACGCTCGAGGGCCACCTCGAGACCAAGGCGGCACGGGTCAAGGGGACCCCCGCTGAGATCGGCGAGAGCTGGAGCGGTGCCGCCGCCACCGCCATCAAGGAGGAGATGACCGGCCTCGGCACCCAGATGGCCCGCCATGCCGGCAAGCTCCACCCCGCCATCGGGGCGCTGCGCGCGCTCGCCCGTGACTACGACGACGCGCTCGCGCGTCTTCCCGGGCTCAACGACAAGTGGGAGGCCGCGCAGAGCGCCTACCAGGACGCCATCCAGGCCAGCGACACCGCTGTGGCGAACCTCAAGCAGCAGTGGCTGGACGAGGGGAGACCGATCAACCGGACCCTCCAGCACGAGCTCGAGACGATGCGCAGCAACGGCGCCTCGACGGCGCACAGCGAGCGGCAGACGACGCAGCACAACCTCGAGATCGACTTCGGCTACATGAAGCAGTGGCTCGCCCAGCAGACCCGCGCCCTGGGCGGGACACTCGCCGACGCCGTGCCGTTCCCGATCTCCGCCGACGACCTCGACACGTGGCAGGCGGGCGAGCACCCCCACCTACCGCTCGACGCGGTGCTCGGCGGGATGAGCCTGACCAAGCAGATCAAGGACGCCGAGCGTGCCGAGGAGCTCGAGGCCGAGCTCCGCGCGCTGCAGGACGACGCGCGTGATGAGGTCAAGCAGGACCTCGAAGCCCTCGACGAGGCCCTCGACGACGGCGACCCGGAGGCGATCCAGGACGCCCTCGACGAGATCGGCGAGGGTGCGGACGACGAGATCTACTCCCAGGAGCTCGTGCGCGAGCTCGGCCCCGACGGGGTCAACGCCCTCTACGGCCAGATCGAGGAGCTCGTCGCGGACGGCACTCTCTACACCGAGTCGCTGTGGCCGCACCTCAAGGGACTCAACGACGCCGTCGCCCACGGTCTGGAGACGGTGCCGGCGGAGGAGTTCGCCGACTTCCTCAGCACCTTCAACGACAACGACTACTTCCAGCGTCAGCTGGCGCTGATCGCCGGCTCGGGGTACGCCGGCGGCCAGGTCTGCTCGGCCGCGATGGCCTACTACTCCCAGGTCTACAACGACGACGGCACCGGCGGCATGGGTCCGAGGCTCTACCCCGAGGTCTACCACTACGCCTACGGCATCAACGACGTGAACATGATGGAGGACTGGGACAAGGTGGCCGACGGCGACGACCTCGCGGCCTACTTCCAGCACATGAGCGAGGCGGATCGCGAGGATCTGCTGGACAACCTGATGATCTTCAGCCGCAACGGTATGTCGCCCATGGTCGGCGACGATGACTGGGAGTCGCTGGCCCGCCTCTACGGCGAGGCACTCCAGTCGCTGCGCGACCAGGGCAACGCCGCGGTCGGGGTCGAGGGTGCGCAGTTCCCCACCGAGGCACTCGAGACGATGCTGAAGTACGTCAACGGCCCCTCCAATCCCGGCGACTCCGACCACTACCAGCAGTACGTTGCCGACGTCGTGAACGACCCGGAGCTCCTCACCTGGTACATCCGTGACGTCATCGACGACGGTGCCAGCCCGCGGGTGCTCAACGACGCCATCCGCTTCGCCGGCGGCAACGCCGACGAGCTGATGGAGGACATCATCGAGTACCAGGTGTCCACCGGAGTTGACGAGGACGAGATAGCCGAGTTCGTCGGCTACATGCTGCGCACCGACGAGCTCCTCGGCGACAAGATCCGCCTCGGCGGAGTGCTGAAGAGCCTGATCGAGAGCGGCATCTCCGCTGGGGTCAAGAACCCTGCCACGGGCCCGGTCCTGGGCGTCTTCAACGCCCTCCTGGCAGAGGTCGAGCGGATGGAGGGCAACATCGCGGCCTGGGAGGACGCCATGGGCGACAACCAGCTGCACAACCAGCTCGGTTTCGCACTCTACGTCCGGATCTACGGTCAGCCGCCGGAGTTCGAGCGCTGGCTCACCGAGCACCACCGAGACGACGACAAGGACGCCATGGTCGACTTCCTCCAGGAGCAGAAGACCGCGGGCACCGACCTGTTCCACGAGATCAACAACCTCGTCGACATCATCGACGAGAGCAGGGACGAGGAGTAGCCCACGTGCGACGGACCATCTCGGGACTGGCCGCACCGCTGGTCGCCACCGTGCTGCTGGCCGGCTGCACCGGTGGCGCCGGCGTGGCCGAGCAGACCGACGACGACGCCTTCGCCGCTTGTGTGGAGGACGCCGGCCTGTCGCTCGACGGGGCGGAGGACTGGTCGCAGCAGGAGGAGCGGGAGTTCCTGTCCCGGCCGGAGGCCCTGGAGTGCGTGCTGAGCCAGGTGCCCGAGGAGGAGCATGCCGCGCGTGCTGGAGCGCGCCTTCCCCGACGACGAGGGCGGCGACGAGGCGGCTGACGAGGCCCGCGTGGCCAAGACCGACGCGCTCGTCGCGCTCGTCACCGCACGCGGAGGTGTCTCCCGCGCGAAGACGGTCTCCGACGTCGCGACCCTGATGACCGCGTTCGGGTGGGACGGCACCGACCCGTGGGTCGGCCCCCGCAAACAGGTCGCCCTCGCCGTGGTCCGCGCGGACTCGGGTGCGGAGTCCTACGAGCAGTGGCTGGCCGACACCGGCCGCGAGGACGACTACGACGGACGCATCGACTTCCTCCAGGAACAGGAGTCCGCCGGCACCGCACTGGCCGACGAGGTCCGGTCGGTGGCCGACGAGATCGAGTCCGCGCAGTCCTGAGCCCGGACAGGTTCCGCCTAAATCAGGTGGCTCCTGTCGGCGTCGCCTACTAGGTTGCCCGGCATGCCTCCAGTCCTCTCGGATCGGCCTGTCGTGCGGGCCGTGGACCTACGTCGCAGCTATCGCACCCGGACCGGCACGTTCCGGCGGGAGCGCAAGGAGGTCGAGGCTGTCCGCGGAGTCAGCTTCGACATCGCCCCCGGCGAGCTGTTCGGGCTGCTGGGCCCCAACGGCGCGGGGAAGACCACCACGATCAAGATGTTGATCACGCTGTTGCTGCCGACCGGTGGGTCGGCGGAGGTGCTCGGCCATGACGTGGTCGACGACGCCCGTGAGGTACGCCGCCACATCGGCTACGTCTTCGGTGGCGACCGCGGGCTCTACGAACGCCTCAGCGCGCTGGACAACCTGCGCTACTTCGCCGAGCTCTACGGCGTCGCGCCGCGCGAGCAGCGCGAGCGCATCGGCATGCTGCTGGAGATGGTCGGCCTCACCGGCCGCGAGAAGGAGCGGGTCGAGGGGTTCTCGCGCGGCATGCGGCAACGGCTGCACATCGCGCGCGGGCTGCTGCACGACCCGGAGGTGCTCTTCCTCGACGAGCCCACCATCGGCATCGACCCGGTCGGCGCCCGTGAGCTGCGCGGCACGATCGCCGCGCTCAAGGAGCAGGGCAAGACGATCCTGCTCACCACGCACTACATGTTCGAGGCCGACGAGCTGTGCGACCGGATCGCGGTCATCCGCGGCGGTGAGATCGTCGCCCAGGGCACCCCTGCCGACCTCAAGCGTCGCGTCACCGACGGTCACGTGGTGGAGGTCGAGACCTTCGGCGTGCCCGACACGGCGGTCGACGCCGTACGCCGGTTGGCCGGGGTGCGCACGGCAGCCGTCGAGGAGCGCGGTCAGGCCCAGGTCTTGATCGTGCAGGTCGACCCGGGCGTCGAGATCACCTCGGCGGTCCTCGGGCTGCTGGGCGGCGTCAACGTCGGCCGGGTCAGCTCGCGAGAGCCCAGTCTCGAGGATGCCTACGTCGAGCTGGTCTCGGCCGACCCGGTCCCGGCGAGCCTCCGGTGAGGCTGCTCCGGCTCTTCGCCATCTCCTACTGGCTGCACCTGAAGATGCTGGCCGTGTCGGTCTTCGACGGGATCTTCCAGGTCGTCTGGCCGCTCTACTTCGCCACCGTGGCGTTCTTGCTCTACGGCCGGGCCGACGACGAGCGGGTGCTGGTCTACGCCGGGCTCGGGGCTGCGGTGATGGGCATCTGGTCGGTGGTCACCACGACGGCGAGCAGCCTGCTCCAGCGCGAGCGCTGGCTGGGCACGCTGGAGCTGCTGGTGGCCTCGCCGACGCGGTTCGCGATGATCCTGGTGCCGATCACGACCGCGATGGCCTCGCTCGGCCTGTTCAGCCTGGTCTCGACCTTGGTGTGGGCGCGGCTGCTGTTCGGCATCAGCGTGCCCATCGCGAGCCCGTTGGCCTTCACCCTCTCGATCGTCGTCTCGATCTTCTCCGTCGCGCTGCTCGGCTTCCTGCTCTCCGTGGCGGTGGTCCGCTATCGCACCGCCTGGGCGATGGGCAACCTGCTGGAGTACCCAGGCTGGCTGCTCTGCGGCTTCCTGGTGCCGCTGACGCTGTTCCCCGGGTGGGTCACCTGGATCGCCTACGCACTGCCGCCGACGTGGGGGATGCAGGCGATCCGCGCCTCGGCCGCCGGTGAGTCACCCTGGCTCGACATCGCGATGTGCCTGGTCGTCGGCCTCGGGTACGGCCTGGTGGGGTCGTTGATGTCCGAGACGGTGCTTCGCTCGGCCCGCCGCCACGCCACCTTGAGCCTGACATGACCAGCGTGCGGATCTTCTTCATCGGTGGGCTGATCAGCTTCCGGGCGCTGTTCAACTGGCTCAGTCCGTGGATCTACGTGCCCTCGATGCTGGTCGCACCGATCGTGCAGATCCTGCTGTTCGCCTACATGGGCCGCTCGGCGGGGGTCGAGACGGACGGGTTCTACGTGATCGGCAACGCCGTGCAGTACTCCGCCATCCCGTGCCTGTTCGCGATGGCCAACACCGTCGCCGGCGAGCGATTCACCCAGACCCTGGGCATCGTGCTGGTCACTCCCGCCAACCGCGTGGCGCTGTTCCTCGGCCGGTCCCTGCCGGTCGTGGTGAACGGCACGATCGTGTCGATGTTCTCCCTCGTGGTCGGCGCCCTCCTGCTGGGTGTCAGGTTTCCGGCGTCCTCCTGGTTGCCGCTGGCCCTGGTCGTCGGGATCGCCGCGGTGTCGTGCACCGGCCTCGGGTTGGCCAACGCAGCGCTCGGGTTGCGGGTGCGGGAGACGGCCGTGATGTCCAACGTGCTCTTCGGCCTGCTGCTGATCTTCTGCGGCGCCAACATCCCCGTCGACGCCCTGCCCGCCTGGATGGAGGCCGTGTCCCGGTGGCTGCCGTTGACCCACGCGATCCAGGCCGCTCGGGAGGTCGCGGCCGGTGGCACGCTCGGCTCGTCAGCCGGTCTCATCGGCCGGGAGCTCGGCCTCGGTGTGCTCTACGGCGTCCTCGGGCTGGTCGCGCTCCGCCTGCTCGAGGTGGAGGGCCGCCGGCGCGCGACCCTGGAGATCCAGTAGCGCTCAGCCCCGCGGCAGGCGGTCGGCAGGCTGTTCCCTGTCGCCGGCCCGGTCGCTCAGCGACTCCGCGTCCGGGGGGCCTCCCTGGCTCACCAGCACCGGAGGAGGGGTCGGCTGCGGCAGTGGTGGATGACCCGGCTCCGGGTCGGCGTCGAAGACGGGCTCATGACAGACGGCGAACTGCCTCATGGCTGACCTCCCGACGCCCAGCCTGCGCCGGTCCGGGGGGATCCGCCATGACCCGACCGGACTATTCGCGAGGGGCCGCCCCCTCGGCGCACGTCGCTGCGGTCAGCGTCCCTGGTTGGCCACCGCTGCGATGGCGTCCTTGGCCGCCTCGGGGTCCAGGTACTCCCCGCCGGGCTGCGTGGGACGCATGTCCGCGTCGAGGCGGTAGACCAGCGGGATCCCGGTGGGGATGTTGAGCCCGACCACGGCCTCCTCGGAGATGCCGTCGAGGTGCTTGACCAGGGCACGCAACGAGTTGCCGTGTGCGGCCACGCAGACGGTGCGGCCGGCCCGCAGGTCGGGCACCACGGCGTCGTACCAGTAGGGGAGCATGCGGTCGACCACGTCGGCCAGGCACTCGGTGCGAGGCTTCACCTCGTCGGGCAGTGCCGCGTAGCGCGCGTCACCGATCTGGCTGAACTCGTCGGCGTCGTCGAGCGGCGGCGGCGGGGTGTCGTAGGAGCGCCGCCAGAGCATGAACTGCTCCTCGCCGTACTCCTCGAGCGTTGCCTTCTTGTCCTTGCCCTGGAGGGCCCCGTAGTGACGCTCGTTGAGCCGCCACGAGCGCTGCACCGGGATCCAGTGCCGCTCGCAGGCGTCGAGCGCGAGCTGGGCCGTCGCGATCGCGCGGCGCAGCACCGAGGTGTGCAACACGTCGGGAAGCACCCCGGCCTCGGCCATCAGCCGACCGCCGCGCTCGGCCTCCGCGCGCCCCTTGTCGGTGAGGTCGACGTCGACCCAGCCCGTGAAGAGGTTCTTGGCGTTCCAGTCGCTCTCGCCGTGGCGGAGCAGGACCAGCGTGTTTCCAGAGGTGTCAGCGCTCATGGCCGAAACCCTACTGCCGCGCGGGCAGAGCCGCGGTGCTCAAGGGAGCGGCGCTCTGGTGATCAGGAGACGGGTACGTCGGCGTAGGCGCCCTCTCGGGCGACCACCGGCGCGTCGACCGTCGCGGAGGCGGCTCCGTCGAAGCTGAAGGTCAGCGTCACGAAGGCGCCCGCGCGCACGGCCTCACCGGTGACGGCAAGGCTGCCGTCGGAGAACGTGAGGAGCTGACCCGCGGGGATCGAGGTGTCGCCGGAGACGTCGACCGTGATGCCTTCACCACTCACACCCGCGAGTGCGTCCGGCTCGGACTGGTCGTTGTTGGCGAGGCTCACCAGCAGGGTGCCGCTGCCGTCCTCGGCGGAGACGACGAGCGCATTGAGGACGTCGACCTGACCGTCCTGGTTGTTGACTCCCACGGCGGGGTTGTAGACCTGATCCGTGGGGGCGTCGAAGCCGCACCCGGACAGACCGAGCGGCAGCCCGATGACAGCGGCTGCGGTGGCGATGCTGCGACGAACGTTCACGACTCGAGTCCTCTCCTGCACGGCCCTGGAGGTCCGGATCCTATCGGCTGCTGCGGGGTGCGTCAGCGCCGCGCCCCCGGCGCGCCGCCGAGGCTACTGACGCAGCCCGACCGTGAGACCCGCGACGACGAGAGCGACGGCGACCAAGGCGGTGGAGGCGCCGGCGATCCACAGCAGCCGGGGTGCGCCGGTGCGCAGCGCGATCCGCAGCGGCAGGTGGTGCAGACCGGTGGCTCTGTCCTCCACCAGGTCGGGAAGGGCGACGAGCACGTGGACGCCGACGCCGAGGAGGGCGGCCAGCCCGGTGACGACCAGGGTGGGGGGCGCGCCGTGCAGGCCCCCTCCCCAGCCGCCGTAGGACAAGAACGCGGGGTACAGGCCGAAGCCGACGGCCCAGGGGAGCCACGACAGCCAGGTCCGCTTCAACCAGAGCGCGCCGAGCCATGCGCTGGCGACAGCACCGAGGTGGGCCAGCCCGGCGACAGTGCCGTTGGCGATCGAGAGCGGGACGACGACCAGGGTGGCGATCGCGATCGCGAAGGCAACCGTCCCCGGATCGACCCAGCCCATCGCCACAGGCTTGTCCTGGCGTCCGGCCTCGCGGTCCCGGTGCCTGTCCGCCAGGTCGCTCATCCAACCCACCGTGAGCTGCCCGGTGAGCACCGTGGCCGCGACCAGTGCGCACTCGCGAGCAGGGCGCCCCGACCACGCCGCAGTGGCCGTGAGGGCGACCGTCAGCGCCCCGGCCGACCCCGGATGAGAGGCCAGCGCGAGTGCGGCCGCGCTGCCGCGCTGCTTGCGGAACTTCATGCGCGGAGTATGTCCCAGCTGTGGGGGCGACCCGGCTGCGGCGGGCCGTTCGACCTGGGGGTTTGCGTCGCAGGAGTGCCCTCGCGGGAGCGTGGTACCACCCGCGGCCACCCTCTCATCTGCACACGAATTGCGCATCTGTCAAGCCCCGATGTGGCCTCTGACCTGCGCAAACGCTTCGGGAGCAGTCCGGGGGACGTGTTATCCTAGTCACCTAGGAAGGGGTACTTGGCACATGACTTTTACCGTGGGCGAAACGGTTGTTTACCCGAATCACGGCGCAGCAGTAATCGAGGACATCGAGACCCGGCAGATCAAGGGAGAAGATAGGCAGTACCTCGTACTGCGCATCGTCGCCCAGCAAGATCTGGTCGTTCGTGTCCCCGCATGCAACCTCGACCTGGTCGGCGTCCGCGACGTCGTCGACAAGGAGGGCCTGGACCGGGTCTTCGAGGTCCTCCGTGCCGCGCACACCGAGGAGCCGACCAACTGGTCCCGTCGCTACAAGGCGAACCTCGAGAAGCTGCACTCCGGCGATGTGATGAAGGTGTCGGAGGTCGTGCGCGACCTGTGGCGCCGGGAGCGTGACCGTGGCCTCTCCGCCGGTGAGAAGCGGATGCTGGCCAAGGCGCGTCAGATCCTGGTCTCCGAGCTCGCGCTCGCCGAGCACACCAACGAGGACAAGGCCGAGGCCCTCCTCGACGAGGTGCTCGCCTCGTAGCACGCAGACTGCATCACCGCACGCCCCGGACCTCGGTCCGGGGCGTGCGGTCTTTCCGGCCGGGATCGTCAGCCGCGGGGCACGCCGGCTCGTGCCGAGCCGCCGCCGCGGGTTGCCGCGCGCTTGCTAGCCTGACCGACACCCCGGCGGGACCGGGACACACGCCGAGGGTCTCGGTGGGCGCATTGAGGAGCGGTCGACGTGGGTGGTGTCGTCGGGATCGTCCCCCTCGAGAGCCGCGGGTCCCTGCCGCTCGTCGAGCTGCACGGCGAGCCGATGTTCGTGCACCCTGCGCGCGCACTGCTGGCCAGCGGCCGGGTCGAGCGGGTCGTGCTCACCTGTGCGCCCGGCGACGTCGACCGGGTGGCGGCGCTGGTCTCCCGCCGCAAGGCTCCCGTGGAGGTCGTGGCCGCGCCCGCATGGTGGTCGGCCGCGCGCCCGGAGGGAGTGGTCCTGGCGGACCCGCTGTGCCCGCTGGTGCCCCCGTCGTTCGTCGCCCACGTGCTCGACGAGGCAGGTGCGGGGGCAGCGGCCGGCTACCGGCCGGTCACGGACACCGTCAAGACCGTCGTGGACCAGCGCATCGCGGGGACGCTCGACCGCGACACGCTGGCCGTGGTCACCTCGCCGGTCGTGATCCCGGGTCGGCTCTGCCGTGGCGACGACCTCGTGCCGACCCACGACTTCGCCGTGCTCGCAACCTGGCTGCGTGAGCGCGGCGGGCTGACCCTGGTCAAGGCGCCCTCGATGGCCCGCCGGGTGGGTGACGAGTCGGCTGTGCGAGTGCTCGAGTGTCTCGACGAGCTCGGCCGTCGGGTGCATGAGGCCTGACCCGGTCGAGCTCAGCGCCGGACGAGCGACCAGAACTCACGCACGAACTTCGCGGGCTGCCGCAGCACTGCCCGGGGGAGGTAGAGCAGGAAGCCGCGCGGGTCGCGCGTCGCCCGGTGGTAGAGGCGTTGCGGCTTGCTGACCACGCGCTGCTCGAGGTCGTGCAGGTAGGCCGGCACCAGGGCGCGCTGGGTCATCGCGAACTGGTGGCCGCAGCGGGTGCAGCGCACTGACTCGAGCAGGCGGCCGGCGTAGTGCAGCTCATGCTCGGTCACGAGGTCGCAGCGCTCACAGGTGAGGTCCGCGTGTTCGATCGTCATCGGGTCTCCGCCGTTCCGCTGCGTCGACGCCGGCGCCCCGGGCGGGAGACCGCGTCCGAGAGGTCGTAGTCGGCCTTGGCGAGCAGCCGCTCCGCGAGGAAGAGGTCCTCGGGGAAGGTGATCTTGATGTTGCGGGCGTCGCCGCTCACGCAGTGCACCGGTACGTCGGTGTAGCGTTCGACGCAGCTCGCCGTGTCGGTGCCGACGAAGCCTTCGGCGTCTGCGGCGGTGTAGGCGGCGAGCAGCGGCGCCGCGAGGAAGGCTTGAGGTGTCTGGACGGCCACGATGCGGTCGGCGACCGACGCCGCGCCCGCGTCCAGCGGGGTAAGCCCCGGTTGCTCGATCACCGGCAACGCGCCGCCGTAGGCCGCGGCTGCACCGATCACGTCGCCGAAGAGCTCCGCGGACGCGAGTGGCCTGGCCGCGTCGTGGATCACCACCACGTCGGTCTCACCCGCCTCGATGGCCGGACGGAGAGCGCACAGTGCCTTCCACTCCGACTCGTGGCGGGACGCGCCGCCCGTGACCACAGTGATGTCGACGTCGGGCAGCTCGCGGGCGATGGCTGCACCCACAGACTCCTGGTCGCCGTCGCGGATCACCAGGACGACATGACTGACCTGCGGCAGCGTGGTCGCCCATCGCACCGCCCAGGTGAACACCCGGCGCCCGGCCAGGGGAAGCAGCACCTTGTTGGTGTCGTGCCCCACACGCCGACCGTCGCCCGCGGCCAGCATCACCAGCGCGGCGCGCGGCGAGGACGAGAGAGGCGAAGACACCGGGTGAGCGTAACGGCACCGCCCCGGCTCGCGGTGGCGAGCCGGGGCGGTACCAGGTGGTGAGGTCCATCAGCCGTGCAGCAGCGCCGTCAGGTCGTCCAGGGACGGCACCCCGTGCTCGGCCATGGCGTCCTGCATGCGGCGGAGCTTGACGATCACGGAGTCCTCGTCGAGCTCCACGTCGTCGTAGGTGAGCAGGTGGTCGACCGGCACGTCGTGCCGGAGTTTCGCCCCCGCCAGGACGCCCAACGGCACCGCGTTGTCGCGTGCGAAGTCATCCGCATCGTCGATCAGGCCGCGGACCATCGAGCCACCGACCCCGTCGATGCTCTCGCCGGCGGTGAGAGGACGCTTGCTGACCGCACCCACCTCCGCCGTCCAGTGCTCGGCCACCAGGGACGGCCGGTTGTCCAGCGCGATCTCGTAGACCGTGAGCGGCGCCTCGATGCTCGCGAGGTGATAGGGACGGTAGAGGGCGAAGTAGGGCCCGTCACCCATCTGCAGGTAGGTCATCTCGTGGTGGACGTAGGGATCCTCGGTGCGGACCACCACGAACACCCCGGGCGCGACCGGGCCGGTGCAGTAGTCGACGACGCCGGCCTTCTCCAGCACGCCGCCATCCTCCTTGAGCGCGAACGTCTGGTGCAGGGTCGGCACCGTCGACGGCGGCCCGTGCATACCGCGCGTGCTGACGCCGAGGCCGGTGGTGTTGGCCAGCGCCGCCATCTCGATCATGGCCTTGGACCCGTCGACGAAGCTGCAGAGCATCTTGGGGTTCATCTGCTTGGTCCGGGCGCGCTCGGCGAGCGACTCCGGGGTGGCGTAGACGTCGAGCGGGTTGTTCTTGCCCTTCCCGGCGCAGATCACGTCGAGGGAGAGGTCCCGGGCGTAGTCGACCAGGATCTTGGTCTCCACCGGCTCGTCGCCGCGGCACACGGAGTAGACCGCGCCCGACTTCTCGGCCACCGTGGCCATCAGCTTGCCGATGGTCACGTCGGACTCGACGTTGAGCGTGGCGATGCCCTTGCCGCTGAGCAGCGACTGCAGCGCCACCCGCGCGCCCACGTCGGGCACCCCGGTGGCCTCGACCACGACATCGAGCGGCAGCGCACCGAGCTCGTCGATACCGGCGAGAGCGACGGACTCGCCGTTCTCGATGGCGCGCACCGCCTCGTCGGTGGTGGCGGCCTTCGACGGCGTCAGCCCGGACTGGGTCAGCGCCTCCTCGGCCCGGGCACGGTCGACATCGAGCACGGCCGACAAGGCGATGCCGGGCATCCGGAGCAGCTGGGCAGCGAAGCCGCGGCCCATCTGCCCGGCGCCGACGAGTCCCACCCGGAGCGGACGACCGACTTCGGCCTCACGGGCCGCAAGCCTCGCGCGGTAGGTCATGACGCCACCCCCGCATCAGCCGACCCGCCGCGGACGATCTTGAAGCTGTCGCCCTCCTTGAGGAGCGGGAGCGTCTGCGGGTCCACACAGACATCACCGGGCAGCTTGGGCTCGGTCATGCCGTCGGCCTTGAGGTCGAGGTGGCCGAGGTTGAGCAGGTTGTCCGAGACGACCTCACCGACGGCGAGGATCTCCATGGAGTGAGCGCCGAGCACGATCGCGTCACCGGGACGCGGACCCTCCTCGGCCACCGAGGGCCGGTGCTGCACGGACATCTCGTGCAGCTCCTCCGGAGAGTCCTCGCCGAAGAAGATGAGCAGACCGTGGCCGAGGAACGCCTCGACCTGACCGCCCACGCCGGTGACCGTGCTCTCGTAGAGGACACGTGTTGCTTCTGCGGTGTCGCTCATCCGGTTGCCTCCACGTTGTCCGGCTTGACGCCCGAGACGAAGAGCTCCTCGGTGATGAAGTTCGCCAGGGGGCCGGCCGGGGAGGTGGCGTGGATGTCGACGGTGAGGACCTTCTTCATCGGGTAGACCCCGACGCGGGCCGTACCCCCGCAGTCGATGACGGCGACGGCGATCTTCTCGAAGGGAGCCGAGCTCTTGAACCCGTCGAAGGCCTGCCCTCCCGTCAGGTCGGCGATCCGTTGGGCCACCGGGTGGATGCCACCGCCGGTGACGGAGTAGATCAGTGGCTTGTCCTCGGTCGGCGTGATGGTCAGTGGACCGCCCCAACCGCCTCGGCCCTGGGTGACCTTGACCGACTTGTACTCGCTCATGCGTGTCTCCTCGTCTCTGGTGGTGGTGGGCTAGCTGGTGGTGGAGCTGTACAGGCCGAAGCTGGCGAGGTAGGCGATCACCACGGACAGCGGACCGGTGATGAGCCGCGAGAAGAGCACGGCCGGTACGCCGACCTCGACGGTCTCGGTCTCTGCCTCGCCGAGTGCCAGACCGACCGGGATGAAGTCGCAGCCCACCTGGGGGTTGATCGCGAACAGGGCGGGCAGCGCGTACTGCGGCGGGATGTCGCCGGCCCCGATCCGGGTGCCGAGCAGCACGCCGACGACCTGGGCGATGACGGCACCGGGGCCGAGCACCGGCGAGAGCACCGGGATCGCGCAGAAGACGCTGATCGCCAGCAGGCCGATCAGGCTGGAGGCCAGGGGGGCGACCAGGTTGGCCAGGAAGTCGCCGATGCCGGTCTCGTTGATGATGCCGATCAGCACGGCGATGAACGCCATGAAGGGCAGGATGTTGCGGATGATCGTGTCGATGGAGTCGCGGCCGGCCTGGTAGAGCGTGCCGACGACGCCGCCGACGCTCTTGCCGATGGTGACCAGGACCTTGTTGAAGCCGTCCATGGCCGAACCCTTGGTGGCGGTCGTGGTGCTCATGCCGTGACTCCTTCGGTGGTGGTGCGGCGAGCCATCATCCGGACGGTGATGAACTCGGTGACGATGCCGCGGATGAGGATGACGACCATGCCGACGAGCAGGTAGCGGATGGCGAGGTCGCCGAGGTTGCCGCCCAGCGTGGTGATGCCGGCTGCGATCCCGAGGTAGACGAAGAGCTCACCCGGGTTGGCGTGCGGGAACAGCCCGGTGATCGGGTGCACGAAGCTGACCGCGGAGTCGTAGAAGGCCGGCTTGTAGCGCTCGGGAAGGAAGCGACCCATCGTGTAGGCCATCGGGTTGGTCAGGAAGAACACCGACAGGACCGGCAGCACGAGGTAGCGCACCGGGTACCAGACCAGACCGGGCCGACCGGCGGCCTCGCCCAGCTTGTCGATGCGCTCGGGGCCGATCAGGCGGATGAGCGCGTTCACCGCCGTCAGCAGCACGACGAGCAGCGGGATGATGCCGGTGACGAGGCCGAGGAAGACCTCACCGCCGGCCTGGAACAGGCCGATGAACCACTCGGCTGCGTGGGCGAGCACGCCGAAGAAACCCTCGGGGTCCTCCAGGGTGGGCGGTTCGGAGGCGAACACGAGGTTCGCCGCCGTGTGGAGCAGTGGCATGATGACTCCTCATCGGGTGGGCCGTGGACTCTGGCCGTCGTGGTGCCTCGCGGCACTCATGGTTGGTGAGGTTTCCCTCGATGGTGGCGCCGGTCATGGGCTGCAACCCGGGCCGGCGCCGTTCTCTGCTTCCTCAGGCTGGTGCGGCCGTCGGGTTCTTGAGGAGGGTCGCGGCCTGGCGGGCGGCTTCCCTCTGCTGCGGGCTGATCCCCGGGAGCTCACGGTCCCCGCGGACCTGGTTGACCTTGACGTCGAAGAGCGCAGGCAGCGGACGGCTGCGGGCGAACGTGGTGAGGCCCTGGAGGGTGATGGCGTTGCGGACGACGCCGTGGTCGTCGACGGCGATCGCCACGAACGCGCGGCCTCCGCGGTAGCGACGCCCACCCGTGCCGACGCTGACGGTCCCGTCCTTGCGGAGGTCCACGACGGTGCGGTTGAAGGCCATGCTCTGCAGGTAGGTGAGGTAGAGCTGGACCATCCAGCCGGCGACGACGGCGCCGAGGAGCAACAGTGGGGTCATGAGGATTTCCTTCGTTCGGGGGGGACGGGCGTCGGCTCGCTGAGCAGGGCGCGGGCGAGCACCTCGTCGCAGACCAGCGAGTCGATCAGGCGGCCGCGGAGGGCGCCCAGGACCCCGGGAGTCTTGGCACGTCCGTGTGCCACTCCCACGACGTTGGGGATGCTGCGCAGGTCGTCGAGGTCGATCGCGAGGATGCGATCGGACACCGCGCCCCTCACCTCGTGACCCTCGGCGTCGTAGTAGCGGGCGGCCAGGTCGCCGACCGGCTCGGAGGCCCAGAACGCCTTCTCCTCAGCCGGGGTCAGCTGGAGTGAGGAGAGGATCGCGGAGGACGAGCCGTGGCTCGGCGTCCCGATGCCGACGAAGGCGAGGTCGGCGGACCGGGCGAGGTCGAGGGTCTCCACGATGGACTGCTCGGCCATCAGCGCGTCCCGCGCGGTCGGCGCCGCCAGCGTGGCCGGCGCGTGCAGGCTGACGTACTCGGCCCCGAGCCGGCCGGCGAGCTCGCGCACCAGCTCGGCGCCGCTGATCTCGTTGCTGATCGAGGACAGTCCTCCGACGAGCTGGGTGAGCTTGAGGTGGTAGTCGCGGCGCGCCTCGACGGCATAGACCATGGCCTGCAGGGCATGTCCCCACGAGAGGGCGACGGTCATGGAGTCGGCGATCAGGTCGGTGAGCAGCTGGGCAGCCTGGAGTCCGACCTGGTCCTCGACCTTGACCGACGCGGCGGGCCCGCGTTGGGCCACCCGCACCTCGGTCAGTCCGAAGCGAGAGCGAAGGTCCTGCTCCAGCTGGGTCATCCGGCCCGAGGGATCGTTGATCGTGATGGTCACGATGCCCTGGCGCTGGGCCTCGGTGATCATCCGCGAGACGTTGGAACGACTGGTCCCCAGCTCGCGGGCGATCTCTGCCTGCGACTGGTTGTCGAGGTAGTACAGGCGCGCCGCAGCCAGCAGGGTGCCGGGGTCACGGGGAGCGGGCATGTTCACCTCTGTGCGGATAGTTTTCACATCTGTCCACGTATCCCAACATGTGACGGCCGTCACGTCAAGCACCTGGAGGATGGTCATTTCGGGTGGTCTTCAGCTCGAGGTTCGAGCGCCCAGGCTCAGCCGGGCGACGAAGGCGTCGAGCAAGGAGGCCGCATGTGCCCCATCGCCGACCCGGTGGTCGACGGTCAGGCCGGCGCTCAGGGTCAGGGCCAGGCCGACGCCGCCGGGCACCGCCACCGGGCGCGGCTTGATCGAGCCCAGGGCCAGCACGCTCGCCTGGGGCGGGGTGATCAGGGCCTGGAACCTGTCGACGCCGAGCCCACCGAGGTTGGACAACGACCCGTTGGCCACGCCGAGGTAGGAGGGGTCGAGCCGGCCACGCTGGGCCGCGGAGACCACGGCCTTGATCTCGGCGTCGAGGTCGGCGGCGTCGCGGGTGTCGGGTTCGACGAACACCGGGACCAGCAGACCCCCGGCCGTGGCGACAGCGAGGGCCACGGCGGGCGGACCGCTCGGTACGGCGGTCGACGTACCGGCGTCCCACCGGTTCGACAGCTCGGGCACCTCGCGGATCGCGCCGGCGTAGGCGCGGAGAAGCAAGGTCGTCCAGGAGATGCCGTCCCGACGCCGGTCGGCCTCGTCGAGCACGACGTCGCGCCACACGGTGAACTGCGGCACCGCCGCGCTCTCGGTCATCTTGCGGGCCACCGCAGCGCGGATCATCGCGCCTCGATCCTTGGCGGGTGCGACCGGCATCGCGGCGGCAGGGGCTGTGGCTGCGGCCGGCCTGGCCGCGGCCCCGTGACCAGGGGGCGTACTGGCCGCTGAGGGGTCCACGTCGGCGACGGTGATGCGACCCTCGGGTCCGGTGCCCGTGATGGTCGCCAGGTCGACGCCACGCTCGCGCGCCAGCCCGCGGGCCCGGGGCACGGCCGCGACGGGGCCGACGTGCTCCGGCTCACCGGGCGCCTCGGTCGCCGCGGCGGCCTCCTGGTCGCGACGGTGGTCGATGTGGTCGTCGGGGTGGTCGTCGGCCAGGGTGTCGGCGGCGGGAGTCTCCGCTGCCGCGGGCTCGTCGGTGCCGCTGAGCAGGCCGCCGAGGTCGAGGCCGAGCCCGTCGTCCTCGCCCTCGAGCCAGGCGATCGGGGCCCCCACGTCGACCATCCCGGATTCCGCGACGATCTCGACCAGGGTGCCGGCGGCGGTCGCCTCGACCTCCATGTCGACCTTGTCGGTCATGACCTCGCAGACGACGTCCCCGACAGCGATCTCGTCTCCGACCTTGGCGAGCCACGAGGCGACCTCGCCCTCGGTCATGGTCATCGACATCTTCGGCATCAGGATGGGGATGCGGGCCATGGTCTTAGGAGTCCTTCATCAATGAGCGGGCGGCGTCGACGATCCCGTCGACCTGGGGGACGGCGCTGGTCTCGAGCTGGGGGGCGTAGGGGATCGGGATGTCGAGGCCGCTGAGACGGCGGATCGGGGCGAGCAGCCGGTAGAGCGCCGGTGACTCGGCGATCCGGGAGGCGATCTCGGAGGTGAAGCCGACGTGGCCGGGTGCTTCCTGCACCAGGAGCGCGCGCCCGGTGCGGGAGACGTCCTCGAGGATCGGGGCGTCGTCCAGTGGCGAGAGGGTGCGCGGGTCGATGACCGAGACGTCGATGTCCTCCGCGGCCAGTCGCTCGGCCGCCTCCAGGCTGCGCGAGACCATGACGCCGGTGGCGACGATGGTGACATCGCGGCCGCGCCGGCGTACGGCGGACTTCCCGAGCGGGATGCGCTCGGCGCCCTCGGGCACGTGTCCCGACGTGCGGTAGAGCAGCTTGTGCTCGAGGAAGATGACGGGGTTGGGGTCGTCGATGGCCGAGAGCAGCAGACCCTTGGCGTCCTCGGCGGTGGCCGGCATCACGACCTTGAGGCCCGGCACGTGGGCGAACCAGGCCTCCAGGCTCTGGGAGTGCTGGGCGGCGGCGCCGGTGCCGGAGCCGAGCGGCGCGCGCAGCACCATCGGGACCTGGGCGGCGCCCCCGAGCATGAAGTGGATCTTCGCGGCCTGGTTGACGATCTGGTCCATCGCCTGGCAGGTGAAGTCGGAGAACTGGATCTCCACCACCGGCCGCATCCCGGCCAGGGCCGCGCCCACGGCAGCGCCCACGATGCCGAGCTCGGAGATCGGGGTGTCCCGGACCCGCTCGGGCCCGAAGCGGTGGTAGAGGTCGCCGGTGACACCGAATGCGCCGCCGTAGACGCCGATGTCCTCGCCGAGGACGAAGACGCGCTCGTCGGCGGTCATCGCCTCCCCGAGTGCCTCGCGGATCGCCTCGGAGTAGGTGATCGACCGGTCGGTCGCAGGAGTGCTGGGCTGTGCGGTCATCGGTGATGCCTTTCAGGCCGGGGCGAAGACGCCGTCGAGGAGGTCGTCGGGGCGGGCGTCGGGGGCGGCGTTGGCGGCCAGGACGGCGCCTCGGATGTCTTGGGTCGCCTGGGCGCGAATCGCGTCCACGGCGCTCTGGTCGAGCACCCCCCGCTCCATCACGACGCGCTCGAAGCGGACGATCGGGTCCTTGTCGCGCCACTCGGCGATCTCGTCCTTGGTGCGGTAGAGGTTCTTGTCGGACTTGCTGTGGCCCTTCCAGCGGTAGGTCACCGCCTCGACCAGGGTCGGACCCTCGCCGGCCCGGGCGCGGGTCACGGCTTCGGTGACGACTGCGTGGACGGCCTCGACGTCATTGCCGTCCACGTTCACCCCGGGGATGCCGTAGCCGACCGCGCGCTCGGAGATGTTCTCGATGGCCATCGACTTCTCGGTGGAGAAGGACATGCCGTACTTGTTGTTCTCGCAGAGGAAGATGACGGGCAGC
This sequence comes from uncultured Actinomycetota bacterium, assembly GCA_963834315.1. GTDB lineage: Bacteria > Actinomycetota > Actinomycetes > Propionibacteriales > Nocardioidaceae > Nocardioides_B. The sequence goes on from CAWIAY010000010.1 coordinate 732,811, forward strand.
TTCCAGATCGCGGCCAGGTTGACCGCCTCGTGGAAGGCGCCCTCGTTGGTCGCGCCGTCACCGAAGAAGCTGACGACCACGCGGTCGAGACCCTGCATCCGGTAGGCCAGACCCGCCCCCGCGGCGATCGGGATGCCGCCCGCGACGATGCCGTTCGCGCCGAGGTTGCCGGTGGCGACGTCGGCGATGTGCATCGAGCCGCCGCGGCCCCGGCAGTAGCCGGTCTCCTTGGCGAGGAGCTCGGCCATCATCTGCTCGAGGTCGGCGCCCTTCGCGATGCAGTGGCCGTGCCCCCGGTGGGTCGAGGTGATCGCGTCGTCGTCTCGCAGCGCGAAACAGGTGCCGGTGGCCGACCCCTCCTGGCCGATGGAGAGATGCATGGTGCCGTGCATGAGCCCGCGGGCGAAGAGGTCATCGACCGCCTCCTCGAACCGGCGGATCTGCCACATGGTCCTCAGCGTGCGGGTGGCCGACGTGGGGTCGTCGCCGAGCTGGTTGCTCATCTGGAGGTCCTATCTGCACAAACGTGCATATGATTTTCACGTATGTACGTAAGGTAAGTGATGGCTGTCACCCCTGACAACCCCCTCGGGCGGGTGATCTAGGCAGCGCGCTCTTCGCCGCGGCGTGCGCCCTGCCCGGAGGTGCGATGGGTCGAGAGGCGACCGGCGGGGTTGTGCGCCTTCGTTAGCCCGGCCGAAACATCCACGCGACCTGGTGGTCACTTGTGGCTCCTACGGTCGTGGGGACCGGGGTCGACCTCGACCTCACGGACGACACGAGGAGTCCGGTGGGCACGATCGCGACGACTCCGGAGACGACGGGGGAGGCCTGGACGCCGGTCTGCGCCTTCGTGAACCTCCCGGTGGAGCGCGGTGTCACCGCCCTCGTGCACGGCGTCGCGGTCGCGGTGTTCCGCACCGATGACGACCAGGTCTTCGTCCTCGGCAACCACGACCCGCTGACCCGGTCGGGCGGCCTCGCCCGAGGCATCGTCGGCACCCGGGACGGCGTACCGTTCGTGGCGTCTCCCGTGCATCGCAAGGCCTTCGACCTGCGCTCCGGGCGGTGCCTCGAGGAGCCCTCGGTCTCCGTGCCGTCCTACAGGGTCCGGGTCGTCGACGGCTTCGTCCACGTGGGACCTCGCGCGGCCGGGGCGCACGCATGAGGAGTCCGCCGGACCCGGTGCACGCCACGATCCGGGTGGCCGACCACGACCTGGTGATCGATCTTGACGGAGTCCGGGTCGACGGGGTCGCGGTCCACCTCTCGGGCGCACCCCTGGCGGTGCTGCGGGTCCTTGCGGAGCGACCTGGTCACGTGGTGTCCCGGCAGGACCTGAGGCGGCGACTGCCGAGCGGGGGCGCGGGGTCCGAGCACGCGGTCGAGGTGGCAGTTGCCCGACTGCGTCGTGGACTGGGTCAGCCGCTGGTGCAGACCGTGGTCAAGCGGGGCTATCGCCTGGCGACCGCGCTCTAGCCGGACCTCTCAGGCAAGGACGACCAGGGCGGTCGCGATCGCGGCGACACCCTCGCCCCGGCCGGTCAGCCCGAGGCCGTCCGTCGTGGTCGCCGACACCGACACCGCTGCGCCGGCCGCGGCCGACAGAGCACGCTCTGCCTCCGCGCGGCGCGGCCCGAGGCGCGGCTGGTTCCCGATCACCTGCACCGCGACGTTGCCGATCTCGAAGCCGGCTCCGCGCACGCGTCGGGCCGCCTCCGTCAGCAGGGTGCTGCCCGAGGCGCCGGCCCACTGCGGGTCCGACGTGCCGAACTGGGAACCGAGGTCGCCCAGGCCGGCAGCCGAGAACAAGGCGTCGCAGCACGCGTGGGCGGCGACGTCGCCGTCGGAGTGGCCGCTCAGCCCCTGCGGCTCGGCGGGGAACTCCAGGCCGGCCAGATGCATCGGGGTGCCCTCGACGAGCTGGTGGACGTCGATGCCGATGCCGGTGCGGGGGAGGGCGGCGGTCACCGGGCAATTATGACGGTTCTGTGACCGCTGCGCCCGCGGGCAGTCCGGATCGGCGCGATGAGCGAACATGGGGGTGTGAATGTCGAGGTGCGCAGGGGCGGTCGCTACCACGCGCTCGCGGGAGCAGTCGCCGGTCTCGCGGGCGTCGCTGTCGCCCATGCCTTGACGAGCCTGCTGAACGCCCGGGCGACCCCGGTCCAGTCCGTCGCCGAGGTCGTGATCGCGGTGACGCCGGGATCTGCGGCGGAGTTCCTGATCGGGCTGGTCGGGAGCAACGACAAGCCGATCCTCATCGCGACCATCACGATCTCGATCCTGGCGCTCGGGGCGCTCGCCGGAGTCCTGAGCGTGCGCAGTCGCCTGGTCGGCAACCTGGTCCTCCTCGGCATGGGCCTGGTCGCGCTCCTCGCCGCGATGAGTCGTCCGGGGTTCACCTCCGTCGACGTGCTCCCGCTGGCTGCCGGGGTGGCGACGTGGCTGGTCGTGCTGGCCCTGCTGGTCGACCGCGTCCCCGTTGGTGGGCCGGCCAGTGCCGCGCGCGACGAGGACCCAGCGGATCCGGCGGGCTCCTCGACATCGGCGTCCCGCCGCTTCCTGCTGATCGCCGGTGCGGCCACGGCGGTCTCACTGGTCATCGGGGCCAGCAGTCGTCTCTTCGGCCGGACTCGCCAGGCCGTCGAGAGCAGCCGACGGCTGCTCCGGCTCCCCGTGACCCGCGGCAAGGTGCCCGCAGATGCCGAGGTCGGGCTCGACGGGACCACGCCCTGGCGCGTTCCCAACGACGAGTTCTACCGGATCGACACCGCGCTGGTGCTGCCCGCGATCGACCCGAACGAGTGGGAGCTGCGCATCCACGGCATGGTCGACCAGGAGATCCGGATCACCTATGACGACCTGATGGCCCGTGACCTCACCGAGGCCTGGGTGACGCTGTGCTGCGTCTCCAACCCGGTCGGCGGCGACCTCATCGGCAACGCATGGTGGAGCGGCGTACGGATCGCCGATCTCCTCGCCGAGGCCGGGGTCTCCCCGGATGCCGATGCGGTCAAGCAGACCTCTGAGGACGGGTGGACCTGCGGTACGCCGATCCAGGCACTGACCGACGACCGCAACGCACTGCTCGCCTTGTCGATGAACGGCGAGCCACTCCCTGTCGAGCACGGGTTCCCGGTGCGCATGGTGGTGCCCGGCCTCTACGGCTACGTCTCGGCGACCAAGTGGGTGGTGGACCTCGAGGTGACTCGATTCGACGACTTCAAGGCGTTCTGGACCGACCGGGGCTGGTCGGCGAAGGGACCGGTCAAGACCCAGTCGCGCGTCGAGGTGCCCCGCAACGGGAGCGAGGTACGGGCCGGACAGGTCCGCGTCGGCGGGCAGGCCTGGGCGCAGCACACCGGCGTCGACGGCGTCGAGGTGCGGCTGGACGGTCAGGCATGGGCGCCGGCCGAGCTGGGCGGCGTGCCGGACGACGACACCTGGGTGCAGTGGGCGGCCACGTTGGAGGTCGAGCCGGGTGAGCACACCCTCGCGGTCCGAGCCACCGACAAGTCCGGCTACACCCAGACAGCCGCGATCACCGACGTCGTCCCCGACGGTGCCACCGGCTGGCACACCATCGACTTCTCCGCGAGCTGAACCGGCGACCGACAGGCCGATTCGCGCACGACTCGCCGCAGATCCTGGTGGGGAACTGGCCTCTCACCAGTGCGGTGCGGAGCCCGACGGTGGCGGGAGGGGTACGTCGACCGGGTGGATGACATAGACGAGTCCGCCCGAGCGCATCCAGGCCTGCTCGAAGGCGCGACGGGGATAGACCACGCGAACGGCGTCGTTGCTCGCGATCTCGTGGGAGGCCGGGTCGTTGACGACGACGTCGCCCCGGGCGTCGAAGCCGGTCACCACCAGCAAGTGGCCCGACGTCCCGTAGCCGGCATCCGGGAGCTCCTCGGCCTCGAAGGCGACCGAGGCGACCAGGGGGACACCCGCGGCCACGAACAGCTCGGCCTCGACCAGGGAGTGCAATCTGGTCACGAAGGCCTCCGTGCCGTGCAGGGCGGCATAGGCGGTGTTGAAGGACCAGTTGCCGGCGCCGCCGTAGGCACGGTCGAAGACATGCCGAGCGGCATGGTCGACGAACGGGTCGCGGTAGTCCGGATCCACCCAGGCGTAGTCCTCGGGGGTCGGGCCGAGGCCCCAGGTGGCCAGCACCATGGTTGTCGAGGTGGGCGAGCACCACGACCGACCGCCGGCGTCCCAGTGCGGATACTCGCCTCGGTGGATCTGTTGGGAGTACGGCGGCACGGCCACCTCGACCCCGTGCCCTGACCCGCCCGGGCCCGCCGCGGGTCTCGCCGGCTGGGCCGATGGTGACGACGGCGCCAGCCAGTGAGACGGCGGGGAGGGCGACGCTGCCGGCAGGACGCAGAAGCGTGATCTTCAGCTGGTAGCCCACCCAGGTGGTCTCGGACTCGGGCGAGCAGCTCCTCGATCTGCACGAGAGTCGTGGCGTCGACCTGGTCGGGCACGCTCGTCGGGTGGATCTCGGTGTCGGTCTCCGCCCAGCGGCCGAGGACCCACCATCGCGACCACTGCAGACCGTCCTGCGTGGTGCGCGCCTCGACCTCGAGCCAGCTGCCGTCCGGCGTGCGGGCATTCCACGACGGCACCAGGCTGGTGAAGGGCTGGTCGGGCGTCACCACCGGGGAGAGCCACGAGGCCCAGGTGTAGTCGCGGGAGCTGCCCTCACCCCACGGGTCGGCGTAGCGCCGGCAGCCCGCCGCCTCCTCGAACCGCAGCCCCTGCGCTGTCGCGCAGGTGCCCAGGTGGCTGCCCGACGCGAAGTCGGCTCCGCGCCAGGCATGGAAGGAGATCTGCCTGCTCACCAGGGAGTCGCACCGGTCCGGGGCGGGAGCGGATGGGCACGGTCGTGGATCACGAAGCCCAGGCCCCCCGATCCCCCTGCGGATCCGCGCTTGAGCCAGGCGTTCTCGAACTGGGCGCGGTCATAGACGCGCCGCACCGTGGAGTTGCCCCCGGCGGCCGGATCGTTGACCACGACGTCGCCGTCGGCGGTGAAGCCGACCACCACGAGCAGGTGGCCGTTGGTCGACGAGATCGGGGCGCCGCTGAGCTGGCCGCTGCTGAAGGTGAGCGAGGTGATGGTCGGGATGCCAGCCGCCACGAGGCGCTCGACCCCGCGCAGCGAGGCGAAGCGGGTGACGAACGCCTTGTCGGTGCGGGTTGCGGCGTAGGCGGTGTTGAACGGCCAGTTCCCGGTGCCGTCGTAGCGGTAGTCGAACGTCTGCCGGGCGATGTCGTCGACGACGGCGTCCGCGTGGCCGGGGCCCACCCACGCAGCATCCTCGATCGGGGGGAGCGCGTCGTAGTAGGCCAGCACCATCGCGGTCGACGTGGGTGAGCACCAGGCCTCGCCGCCACCGCCGTACGCCGGGAAGTGCCCCTGGTGGATCATCTGCGAGAGCTGGGGGACCGGCAGGGTCACCCCGCGAGCCACTCCCGGACGACTCGTGCGGACGCTGGTCGAGGGGGCGATCGCCGAGGCGACGGCGCCGATGACGTCGACCCGCGGCGTCCGGCTGGTGCCGACCCGGCGGTGCAGGGTGACCCGGAGCTGCCAGGAGGTCAGCGGGCTCTGCGCCACCCAGGTGTCCGTGGCGACCCGGGCAAGATCGTCGGCCTGTCGGCCCTGTGAGCTTCGGCGGAACTCCCGGTCGCCGGCTGCCCACCGGCCCAGGCGGTCCCAGCTGCTCCGGCGGCCGTCGAGGCCGCGACCGCGCACCTGCACCTCGATGAACGTGCCCTCCGGAGCCTTGGCGTCCCACGAGGGCACCAGCTCGGTCAGGCCGAAGCCGGGGCTGGTCCAGGGGGAGGTCCACGATCCCCGCTCGTAGGTCGCGCCCGCGACGCGTCGGGTGGACGTCGGTGCGTCGAGCCGCAGCTTGCCGCGGGCGACCCGGACGGCCCTCATGGTGCCCGACTTCAGGGCGGCGCCGCTGTCCCAGGAGACGTAGTCGATGCTGCGTCCCGCGGCGGCGTGCGCGGCGGGCGCTGCGGCCAGGACCGGGGAGAGGGTCGTCAGGGTCAGCGTCAGAACGGCGGCTCGGAATTGCACCAGGACAACTCTACCGATCATCCGTCACATGAGTAGACAGATTCCCCATGACTCTCACCCAGGCGGGCCGGTTCTCCTGGCTCAAGGGGGGCCGGGCCCACGGCCTCCCCCGAGATGGTGCCCACACTCTGCCGCCTTCCCGGTCAGAGGTGCTCCTTGTTGCTCGTTAGAATCGCCCGGTGACAATACGGCTCTACGACACCGCGACCCGCCAGGTCCGCGACTTCGTCCCGCTCGAGGCGGGCAAGGCGGGGGTCTACGTGTGTGGTCTGACGGTCCAGTCCGAGCCTCACGTCGGCCACGTGCGGTCGGCGGTCAACTTCGACGTGCTGCGCCGCTGGTTGAGCGCGCGGGACTTCGAGGTGACGTTCATCCGCAACATCACCGACATCGACGACAAGATCCTGGTGAAGTCCGCCGAGCAGGGCCGGCCCTGGTACAACCTCGCCTTCGCCATGCGTCGCGAGCTCGACGGGGCCTACACCGCACTCAACGTCGAGCCGCCGACGTACGAGCCGCTCGCCACCGGCCACGTGCCGGAGATGCTGGAGCTGATCAGCCGGCTGATCTCGGCCGGGCACGCCTACGCCGCCGAGGACGGCTCCGGCGACGTGTACTTCGACGTGCGGTCGTGGGCGTCGTACGGCGAGCTCACCGGTCAGCGGATCGACGACATGGAGGCTGCCGAGGACGCGGATCCTCGCGGCAAGCGGGACCCGCGTGACTTCGCGCTGTGGAAGGGCTGGAAGAAGGAGACGGAGCCCGAGACCGCGGCCTGGCCGTCGCCGTGGGGTCCGGGGCGTCCTGGGTGGCACATCGAGTGCTCGGCGATGGCGCTGAAGTACCTCGGTGGCACCTTCGACATCCACGGAGGCGGGGTGGACCTTCGATTCCCGCACCACGAGAACGAGCAGGCGCAGTCCCGGGCCGCCGGCTACGGCTTCGCCTCCTACTGGATGCACAACGCGTGGATCACCACCGCCGGCGAGAAGATGAGCAAGTCGCTCGGGAACAGCCTGACGATCCCCTCGGTGCTGCAACGCACGCGCGCGATCGACCTGCGCTTCTACATCGTCGCCGCGCACTACCGCTCGCACGTCGAGTTCAGCTTCGAGGCGCTCGACGAGGCAGCCGCGGGGTTCGCCCGGATCGAGCACTTCCTCACCCGTGCTCGCGACCTGCTGGGCGAGGTCGAGCCCGGCACCTGGGGCACCGACTTCGAGCTGGCGATGGACGACGACCTCGGCACTCCCGCGGCCGTCGCCGCGATCTACGACCTGGTCCGCGAGGGCAACAGGCTTCTTGCCGCGGGGTCGTCCGACGCCCTGCGAGACGTGGCTTCCTCGGTGCGGGCGATGCTGGCGGTGCTCGGCGTCGACCCGTTCGACCCGCACTGGTCGGTCGGCGGCTCCTCCGAACGCGAGGATCGGCTCACCGCCGCCGTCGACACCCTGGTCGCGTCGCTGCTGCGACAGCGCACCGATGCCCGCGCCGCCAAGGACTTCGCGGCAGCCGACGCCATCCGGGACCAGCTCAAAGAGGCCGGAATCGATCTCGAGGACACCCCGCAGGGGCCCCAGTGGTCCCTGTGACCACCACCTCGACCCAGCACCACCGATACAGAGAAGGCAGCTGATGGCAGGCAACTCGTCGCGACGCGGCGCGATCAAGCGCACCGGCAAGGGCAACCCCACCGCCGGTTCCGGCGGTCGACGACGCCGCGGGCTCGAAGGCAAGGGGCCGACGCCGAAGGCGAAGGACCGCGAGGGCCACAAGGTCTACAAGGAGGGCAAGCGCGCGCAGAAGTCTGCCGCCGCACGGCCCAAGCGCAGCACCAAGACCAGCACCTCGGAGTGGATCGCGGGGCGCAACTCCGTGGTCGAGGCGCTGCGCGCCGAGATGCCGGTGACCACCGTGTACGTCGCCGAGGGCGCCGAGCGCGATGGGCGGCTGCGCGAGGTGTTCCGGATCGTGGCCGATCGCGGGCTGTCGATGCTCGAGACCCCGCGCTCCGAGCTCGACCGGCTCACCCAGGGTGCGGTGCACCAGGGACTCGCCGCCAAGGTGCCGGCCTACGAGTACGCCCATCCCGACGACCTGCTCGACCGGGCCGCAGCAGCGGGCGAGCCGCCGCTGATCGTCGCCCTCGACTCGGTGACCGACCCCCGCAACCTCGGCGCCGTCGTGCGCTCGGCGGCAGGCTTCGGCGCACACGGCGTGTTGATCCCCGAGCGTCGGGCCGCCGGGATGACGGCGTCGGCCTGGAAGACCTCTGCCGGTGCAGCGGCCCGGATCCCGGTTGCCCAGGCGGTGAACCTGACCAGGCAGCTCAAGGCCTACCAGGAGGCGGGCTGCATGGTCATCGGGCTGGCGGCCGACGGCGAGGTCTCGCTCCCCGCGCTGGACCTGGCGGACGGCCCGCTCGTCGTCGTGGTGGGCTCCGAGGGCGACGGGCTCTCACGCCTGGTGGCGGAGACCTGTGACCAGCTGGTGTCGATCCCGATGGTCAACTCCCTCGAGTCGCTGAACGCCGGCGTCGCCGCCTCGGTGTCGCTCTATGCCATCGCTCAGGCGCGCGGCACTTTGTGACCTCGGGGTAGCGCTGCGGCTCACGACCTGGCGGCAAGGGCTGACGGAGGACCGGGTAGGGGGCTAGCGTTTCTCGGGTGAGGCGCGCTCCGCACGAAAACGTGGCCACGGTGCTGGTCGATCCCGGCGCGCTCGCCGACTTCGAGCTCGAGCTGATGTCGATGGACCTGCGCGTGTGGCCGGTGAGCACCGCGCCGATCTGCGTCGACGGGCCGAGGCAGGCCTTCCAGATCCGACACAAGCTCTTGCTGAAGCACCAGGCCGACTGGGCGGTGGCTGCCGACTGGACGCCGGTGTGGATCGGCTTCGGCCCCAGCTGGCGAAACGGCGAGGAGCCGCTTCCCTGGGCTGCCCACGAGACCCTCTGGCGGGTCCTCGATGTGCACGCCGAGGAGGTCCGGTTCGAGCGGCGGCTGGGCGGGGTGGCGCGGTTGCCCGTCCCGGAGGACGTCGGCCCCTGACAGGCGCTCGGTGGATGAGAATGCGCGGAACGAGGCGTCTCGAAGCGGGAGGATCAGCCCGTCACCAACGGGCGCGGGCAGAGCAGAGGGCGGACCTACTCCCTGGCCTTGATCTCGCGGATCCACCCGGTTGGGCGAGCTCGAATGTCGGGTGGTCGAGCTTCTTCTTCCGGTGGTCGAGCCTGTTCCTCGGGTGGTCGACCTTGACGTTCGGGTGGTCGAGCTTGTTCCTCGGGTGGTCGACCTTGATGTTCGGGTGGTCGACCTTGATGTTCGGGTGGTCGAGCTTGTCGAGACCACTGCGGTGGCCGGAACTCGGGCCTGCGGTCGAGCGGGTTGAGCCGTACCTGCCAGGGGGTGGCGTGGATGAGGGTGTGGTGGGCGCGGCAGAGCAGCACCAGGTTGTCGAGGCTGGTCACGCCTCCGTCGGCCCAGTGGTGGAGGTGGTGGGCGTCGCAGGCGAGTGGTAGCCGGCGGCAGCCGGGGAAGCGGCAGTGCTGGTCGCGCAGGACGAGGGCCTTCCAGATCGCGGCGGTGACCAGGCGTTGGGTGCGGCCCACGTCGAGGACCTCACCCAGTGAGCCGAGGACGGCCGGGATGACGTCGGCGTCACACGCCAGCCGGCGGATGGTGGAGACGGAGAGCTGGTCGCCGGTGTCCAGCGTCGTCGCCCCCAGTCCTTGACGCAGCTCATCGAGCGTGACCGTGACGGTGACGCGGGGTTTCGCGCCGTGCTGCTCGGGGAGCAGCCCGTCGGTCTCGCTGGCTTTGAGGCAGGTCTGCACCAGCGCGTCCCAGGTCCGCGCGCCGTGGTCGCGGAGGTCTCTTGCGGTCTCGCCGCAGTCCGGGTCCGTGCCCGGCAGGGGTGCGGAGAGTGCGTGCAGGGCGGTCTTGATGATGGCGGCGTCCTCGACGGTGCCGCGGCCGCGGAGCCGGATGCCGCCGATGCCGTCCTCGGCGAGGGTGAGGAAACGGCCCAGGTGTGCCGAGCGTTCGAGCCGGTCCAGCGCTGTCTCCTCGGCGCGTCCGGTGCCGTCGGGGTCGAGCACCTCGAGGAGGTGGTCGCCGGCCTTGCGCAGCTCACTCGCGTTGAGGGAGGCGGCCTGGTCGAGCAGCATCCGCTCGGCCTCGTCCCGCAGAGCAGGTTGACCGGGGAGCCGGTCGATCGCCGCCACGATGACTTCGGCGTGCTCGGGCGAGATGTCGCCTGTTTGGAGGGCGAGCAGCGTCGCACGACGGTCACCGCACAACGGCCTGGCGGTGCGCAGCAATCGCGAGCCGTGGCCGTGCCGGCCACCCGCGGTGTGGGTCAGCCAGTCACCGGGAGACACCCAGCCGGCCGTCTTGGCTGCCTCGGTGGCCTCGACCTCCACCGCCACCCGCGCTTCGACGGCGGCGACCAGGGACCGGAGCCGCTCCAGCTCCACCGTCACGTCCAGCAGGTCCTCGGGACGTGCCGCCGCCCAGAGCGTCTCCGCCAACGAGGCGACCTGCTCCCGCGCCGCGACCAACACCCCCACGGGGCGGGTCGGTGAGTCCGGGAGCATCTCCATGAGAGAACTCAACCAGGGACCACCGACAGTTTCCGCTCAGTTCGATTCCGTCAGATCGGGCGCGTCGGTGCGGTGGTTTCGAGACGCCTCGCCTAGCGGCTCGGCTCCTCAACCACCGGGGTGGCTCGGGCGGCTCGGGTCCTCAACCACCGGACTCCTACGGTGGTTGAGGAGGGCGGAGCGCTAGCGGAGCCCGTCTCGAAACCACCCCTCACCCGAGCGCGTCCGTGCGGTGGTTTCGAGACGCCTCGCCTAGCGGCTCGGCTCCTCAACCACCGAGGTGTCCGGGCGGCTCGGCTCCTCAACGACCGTGGCATCCTACGGTGGTTGAGGAGGGCGGAGCGCTAGCGGAGCCCGTCTCGAAACCACCCCTCACCCGAGCGCGTCGGTGCGGTGGTTTCGAGACGCCTCGCCTAGCGGCTCGGCTCCTCAACCACCGAGGTGGCTCGGGCGGCTCGGCTCCTCAACCACCGAGGTGGCCGGGCGGCTCGGCTCCTCAACCACCGTGTCTGCTCGGCTCCTCAGCTCGACCTCTGCGACGATGAACGGCGTGGAGTTGTGCACCAGCATCGATGTGGCCGCCTCGCCGGACCTGGTGTGGGAGGTGCTCGCCGACGTCGAGCGGTGGCCGGAGTGGACGGACTCAGTGAGCAGCGCCCGGCCGCTGGATGCCGGTCCTCTCGCCGTCGGGTCGCGCTTCGAGCTCTCCCAGCCGCGGATCCCGACCGGCACCTACACGGTGACCGCGCTCGAACCCGGCAGGGCCTTCACCTGGGAGCAGCGGCAGCCGGGCAGCACGGTGGCTGCGCACCACGAGTGCGCACCGCTGCCCGACGGTGGCACCCGGGTCGAGCTGAGAGTGGTGATGAGCGGGGCGGTCGGGAGGGTCGTGGGACGGCTGTACAGAAGGATCACCGAGCGATACCTCGCCATGGAGGCGGCCGGCCTCAAGTCCCGCGCTGAGGGCATTTCTCGCTGAAGCGCTGGCTCGGCGCCATCAGAACTTCCAGGCGGGATGGCATGAGCGAACGTTGCCCAGCCGAAACTCAGCATGCGAGGGTGACGTGCATGCTGAGACTCGGGGCGGTCGTGATGAAGGTGTCAGACGTCGACAGGGCTGGTGCGTTCTGGTCGGCGGCGCTCGGCTATGAAAGGCAACCGCACGCCCCGGCGTTCCTGGTGCCACCGGGCGGCGTCGCCGGCACTCGTCTCCACGTCGACGAGGAGGACAGGACGCACCTCGACCTCTGGGCCGACGACGAGGCAGACCAGCGGGCCGAGGTCGAACGTCTGATCTCGATGGGGGCTCGAAGGGTCGATTGGGAGTACCCCGACGACGCCGACTTCATCGTGCTCGCCGATCCCGACGGCAATCTGTTCTGCGTCATCGCCTGAGGCACCTGATGATGGCCAGCCCGCACGCTCGTCGATCGATCGGCCGCTGGGCTCGCGGCCGAGCTAGGGCTCCGGGTCGGGCTCGAGGGAGCCGGCCGTGGTCAGCTCCCCGGTGGTCGGAGCGCCGTCGTCGTCGAGCACCGCCATCTCGGAGGTCGTCTCGGCGGTGGTGATGGCCTCGTTGCGACGCGCGGCCAGCACGCGAGCGAAGTAGTCGCGCGCGGTGTCGAAGATGTCGGCCTCCTCGCCGGCCTGCTCGGACAGGTACCACCGATGCTCGAGGATCTCGTGGTAGATCTCCGCGGGCTCGAGCCGGGCCCGGAGGTCGGCGGGGATCATCGCCGCCACACGCTCGTAGAACTCCGTGAGCCACCGGTGCGCCACGATGGCCCGGTCCTCACCTCCGAGACCGGCCCCGGCGGTGAAGCCGGCGATGTCGTTGAGGAGGCGTCGCGCCTGGTTCTCCTCGACGTACAAGCCGGTCAGGGACTGCAGCTCGCGCCGGTGGTGACCCTCCTCGACCACCCGCGGCTGCATCCGGACGGACTCGCCGTCCCAGTCGGTGACGATGTCGAGCTCGTCGATGTCGAAGCCGAGCTCGTTGAGCCGCTCGATGCGCTGCTCGATGCGCCACATCTCCTTGGTGGTGAACTCCACCGGGCCGGTCAGCTCGGCCCAGAGCGCGTCGTAGCGCTCCTGAAGGCGCTCGACGATCGCCCAGGCATCGATCTCCTCGGTCACGAGCCCGCCAGCCTGGAGGTCGAGGAGCTCACCGAAGATGTTGGTGGTCGCGACGTCGAGGTCGTTGGCGCGCTGGCCGTCGGTCAGCTTTTCGTGCAGCTCCCCGGTCTCGGCGTCGACGAGGTACGCCGCGAACTCGCCGGCGCTGCGCCGGAAGAGCACGTTGGACAAGGACACGTCGCCCCAGAAGAAGCCGGCCAGGTGGAGCCGCACGATCAGCACGACGAGCGCGTCGATCAGGCTCGGCAGCCCGCCCGAGGGCATCCCGTGGCTGAACAGGGAGCGGTAGGGCAACGAGAAGCGCAGGTGCCGGGTGACCAGGCACGGCTCCAGCGGCTCGTCGTGGTCGCTCTCGCGGCCATCGACGACGCCGACCGGCTCCACAGTGGGCAGGCCGAGCCGACCCAGGTCCCGCAGGAGGCGGTACTCCCCGAAGGCGAAGCGCTCGCGGGTCTCCTTCACGGCGTAGACGTCGTCGCCCAGCCGGACGATGCGCACGACGTGCCGCGAGATGCCGCGGGGGAGCTGCACCAGGACGTCGTCACCCCACTGCTCCAGTGGAGTGCTCCACGGGAGGGACACGAGACGTGGGTTGGGTCTCGTCGCGACGATGCGCAGCGCCATGGCCTCAGCCTATGGCCCCGCGCGTCCTGGCGGTGACGGGACGGTGCGAGGTACGGCGCGGTGCCGAGGAACGACTAGAGTCCGAACCATGGACGACATGTGGACGATCGTGGCGGCCGAGCGCGGCGCGCTCGCCGACGACCTCGCAGGTCTCCCCGAGGAGCAGTGGTCGACGCAGTCGTTGTCGGCCGGCTGGAGCGTGCACGACGTCCTCGCTCACCAGTGCGCGACGGCAGACATGAACCCCGGCAAGTTCTTCGTGCGCTTCGCTTCAGCGGGGTTCAGCTTCCCGAGGTTCGCCGACGCCCAGATCCGGCGCTACCGGGCGTCCACGCCGGCGGAGACGCTGGAGACCTTCCGCCGCCTGCAGCACTCCACGTCGTCGCCCCCGGGGCCCAAGACGTCGTGGCTCGGTGAGGTCATCGTGCACTCGGAGGACATCCGGCGACCGCTGGGCATCGAGCACGACTACCCGGCCGACGCGGTGCGCGAGACCATCGACTTCTACGCCGGCTCCAACGCGCTCATCGGGACGAAGAGCAGGATCGCGGACCTCACCCTGCGCGCGACCGACCAGGACTGGGAGCGTGGCACCGGCCCCCTCGTCGAAGGTCGGCTCATCGACGTGCTGATGGCTGCGACCGGTCGGGCCTCGGCGTGCGACCAGCTGAGCGGGGACGGCGTCACCACCCTGCGGCTGCGCTGCAACACCTGAGCTGCCACTGCCGGCCGGAGCCACGGCTCAGCGGCGACGCCGGGTCCGATCCGTCGGCTCGAGGAACACTGCTCCGGGACCCCTCGGGGCGACCTCGTCGCCGGGGTTGCTCAGGGCACAGGTCTTCAGGCTCAGGCAGCCGCAGCCGATGCAGGAGTCGAGCTTGTCGCGCAGCCGCTCCAGTCGTTCGATCTGGGCGTCCAGCCGGGGTCGCCATGACCGGGAGAGCCGGGTCCAGTCGGCCTTGGTCGGTGCATGATCCTCCGGAAGTGTGGCCAGTGCCTCCGCGATCTCGTCGAGCGTCAGACCGACCCGCTGCGCGGAACGGACGAACGCCACCCTGCGCAGAGTGGACTGCAGGTAGCGACGCTGGTTGCCGGCGGTGCGCACCGACGTGATCAGTCCGAGGTCCTCGTAGTAGCGCAACGCGGAGGGCGCCACGCCCGACCGGCTGGAGAGCTGGCCGATGGTGAGCTGCGCGTGTGATGACACACACCCACTCTAGACCTTGACTTCAAGTGAACTTGAGATTGCACGGTTGTGTGCATGACGACCTTGACGCAGATGAGGCCAGAGGCCCCGGCAACCTATGACGACCTGCCCCGCCTGATGGCTCTGATGACCGGCGACGAGAAGCATGACGCCGCTGCGACGTCGACGCTCGACGTGACCTGGGTGCTCTACGACAAGGTGCTGCGAGTCAGCCCCGCCACCGTGGACGACCCGGCACGCGACCGGTTCCTGCTCTCCAAGGGGCACGGGCCGGTGGCCTACTACGCCACGTTGGCGGCCAAGGGCTTCATCTCCGAGAGCTGGCTGGCAGGCTGGGCCTCCTGGGGCTCCCCGCTGGGTCACCACCCGGACCGGGTGCTGGTGCCGGGGGTGGAGATCAGCAGCGGCTCCCTCGGACACGGGCTCCCGTTGGGGGTGGGTGTCGCGCTCGGCCTGCGTGCGCAGGGTCTCTCTGCGCGGGTGGTGGTGCTGGTCGGTGACGCCGAGCTGGACGAGGGCAGCAACCACGAGGCCGTGGAGCTCGCCGGGGCGCTCGGCCTGGACAACCTCACCGTGGTCGTGGTGGACAACCACTCCTCGACCTACAACCGCCCCGGTGTCGTCTCCATGCCGTCGCCGGCTCGCATCGCCGGGCGCTTCGCCCACGAGGGCTGGCACGCCGGTGTGGTGGACGGTCGTGACCACGCTGCCCTCGAGGTGGCCCTGAGCGCTCGGCACCAGGGTCGACCCGGCGTGGTCGTCGCCGACGTGGAGGAGAAGTGAGCAGGCCGGGGCCCGGCGGCGTGGGTCCGCGGGAACGGTTCGCGCAGACCGCTTCCACCCTGGTGGAGGAGGATCTCTCGGTGGCGCTCGTCTACGCAGAGATCAGTGGGCAGTTCTTCGGCGACGTCCAGCGTCACCACCCTGACCGGGTGGTCAACGTCGGGATCCGCGAGCAGCTCCTGGTCAACGTCGGCGCGGGAATGGCGCTCGCGGGGATGCGCCCGATCGTGCACACGTTCGGCTCATTCCTCGTCGAGCGTGCCTTCGAGCAGATCAAGCTCGGCTTCAACCACCAGGACGTGGGTGGGGTGCTGGTGGGGGTCGGTGGTTCGTTCGACGTCTCCTCCGGTGGGCGCACCCACCAGGTGCCCGGTGACGTCGCGCTGATCGACACGCTTCCCGGCTGGACGGTGCACGTCCCCGGTCATGCCGACGAGGTGGAGGACGCGCTGCGCACGGCCGTGGGCGGCGACGGCCGTGACTACCTCCGGGTCGTGAGCCAGCAGAATGCGACGGCCTTCCGGGTGCGGCCGGGCCGCTTCCACGTCGTACGGCGAGGAGCGGGCGCGACCGTCATCGCGGTCGGCCCGATGCTGGACCCGGTGCTCGAAGCCACGGCCGGCCTCGACGTCTCGGTCCTCTATGCCAACGTGGTGCGTCCCTTCGACGCGCACACGGTGCGCGCGGTCCTCGGGACGCCGGAGGTGGTTCTGGTCGAGCCCTACCTCGCCGGCACGTCGAGCCGCTCGGTCGGGGAGGCCTTGGCGGACCGGCCGCACCGGCTGCTGGCCCTCGGAGTCCGCCGCGAGGAGCTCCGCAGATACGGGAGCCCGCGCCAGCACATGGCCGCTCACGGCCTGGATGCGGCCGGGTATCCGCCGGTCCCTGGACGGCTTCCTGGTCGGCCGCGGGGGCGGGCTCGCGTCGTAGGACAACGCTCCCGTCCCCGCGACCGCGCTCAGGAGGTCAGTCGCGCTTGAACGCGTCCTTGACCTTCTCGCCGGCCTGCTTGAGGTCGGCCTTCGACTGCTCTGTCTTGCCCTCGCGCTGCATCGACTCGTTTCCGGTCGCGTCGCCGAGCTTCTCCTTGCCCTTGCCGACCATGCCTTCGGTCTTGGCCTCAGCCTTGTCGTCGGTGCTCATGTGATGCCTCCGTTGCACTCGATGGTGACGGAGTCGTACCCATGTTTCGGCGCGTCATTCCTGGCCGCCTACGATTGTCCTGCCGCCGCTTTAGCTCAGCTGGTAGAGCACTCGCCTTGTAAGCGAAAGGTCGTCAGTTCGAACCTGACAAGCGGCTCCATCCTCATGCGAGGTCACTCTCGGCTTCCATACTCGGTCGACCTTGGGTTGACTCCGTGCCGGGCGGGGTACACCTGGCGTGGACTGACCAGAGGAGGTCGCACATGTTCGGTCGCGCCAAGACCCAGGACGGCAACCACACCCACGACACGCTCTCCGCTGACGGCGGGACCTACGACGAGACCCAGGTCGTCGGCACCGATCCCGAGCAGGCCCGGCGAGACCGCTTCGGCGGCATCAACTGGGGCGCAGGCTTCTTCGGCTGGCTCGTGGCAGTGGCGGTGTCCCTGCTGCTCGCCGGCGTCATCGGTGGTCTCGGACTCGGCGCCGACGCGACCGGGGAGCTGCCCAGCGCCTCCACCACGGAGCTCGGACTGGCTGCGATCCTGGTGCTGGCCGTGGTGCTCGCCATCGGCTACTACGCGGGAGGCTATGTCGCCGGGCGGATGTCGCGCTTCGACGGCCCGCGCCAGGGCATCGGCGTGTGGGTGATCGGCCTGCTCGTCACGGCGATCACTGTCGGGGCCGGGGCCTTCTTCGGCGATCAGTACGACGTGCTGCGGCAGGTCGACCTGCCGACGGTGCCGTTGTCCACCGAGGACATGACGACCGGCGGGCTGGTGCTCGCCGGCGTGCTGTTGCTGGTCACCCTGGTCGCCGCGATGCTCGGTGGCGGGGTCGGACGGCACTACCACGCCCGGGTGGATCGGGCGGGCTGACCGGGACGATCAGCGCAGCCGCTCGGCCTCGAACGCACGGGTCGGGCTGGCGAGCTCGTCCTGGGTCTGGATGATCCGCAGCTCCCGTTCGCCGGCCTCCGCCGTCGCGGAGACGACCGCGAACACCGACGCAGTGGTGCGCGCCAGGGCGACGTCGAGGGGATGCTCGTCGAGGAGGTGGGCGAGGAACACCGCAGCCGTGAGGTCCCCCGCACCCGGAGGATTCACCGAGAGCCGGGGGAACCGTGTGCGCCAGGCCCCCTCGCCGGAGACCGCCACCATGTCGAGCGAGTCATCGGGGGTGTCGTCGACGATCACGCTCGTCACCAGGACGGTGTCCGGGCCGGAGGCACGCACTGAGTCGGTGGCGGCGAGAAGCTCGTCGTACGTCGAGGTCGTGGTGTCGGCGAGGAAGTCGAGCTCGAAGTGGTTGGGGGTGATCACGTCCGCCGCGGGCACCACCCGGTCGCGCATGAACTCCGGGATGCCGGGTCGCACGAACATGCCACGTCCGACGTCCCCCATCACCGGGTCGCAGCAGTAGATCGCGCCGGGGGAGGCCGCCTTGACGGTGGCCACCGCATCGAGGATGACCGAGCCCACGTCCTCGGCACCCTGGTAGCCCGACAGGACCGCCTGGCAGCGCTCGAGGGCGCCGCGGTCGCCGACCCCGGCGACCACGTCGGCGACGTCGCCCGCGGTGAGCAGCGGACCCTTCCAGTCGCCGTAGCCGGTGTGGTTGGAGAAGTGCACCGTCATCACCGGCCACACGACCTTGCCGAGACGTTGCAGCGGGAACATCGCCGCGGAGTTCCCGGCGTGTCCGTAGGCGACCAGGGACTGGATCGAGAGGATGCTCACCCGCGCGATCCTGCCACCGTGCGGCCGGCTCCGCTCAGGCGACCTGCAGCGACCGCTTCGAGAGGCCCATCCAGTAGCCGTCCACCACCTGGTCGCCCGGGGTCTCCGGGTCGGAGGCGGCACCGAGGGTGATGAACAACGGTGTGTAGTGCTCCACCGTCGGGTGGGCGTAGGGCATCCCCGGGGCTCGGTCGCGGTACGCCGCGAGCTCGTCGACGTCCCCGCGGGCGAGGGCCTCCGCGGCCCAGGCGTCGAACTCCCGTGACCAGGTGGGCGCCTCGGCCTCGATCCGGAACTCCTTGAGGAACGGCAGCCCGTGGGTGAGGAAGCCCGAGCCCACGATGAGCACGCCCTCGTCGCGCAGCGGACGCAACCGGCGGCCGAGCTCGAGGAGTCGACCGGGGTCCTGGGTGGGCAGCGACATCTGCAGGACGGGGATGTCGCCGGCGGGATACATGATCCGCAGCGGCACCCAGGCGCCGTGGTCCAGGCCGCGGCTGGCGTGCTGGTGGACCGGTTCGGTGTCGGGCATCATCGTGGCGATCCGCCGGGCGAGCGCCGACGCGTCGGGGGTCTCATAGGTCATCTCGTAGTAGCGCTGGGCGAAGCCGCCGAAGTCGTAGACCAGCGGCGTCCCCGGCCCGGACGCCGAGAGCATCACCGGGGCGGACTCCCAGTGGGCGGAGACCATCACGATGGCCTTGGGGCGGGGCAGGTCGGCCGCCCACGTGCGCAGCTGTCCGCTCCAGACCGGGTCGTCGAGCAGGGGCGGTGCTCCGTGGCCGATGTAGAGCGCCGGCATCCGGCCACCGTCTCCGGCGGCTGCGGTGGGGACGGGCTGCGTGGTCATGCGGGCTCCTTCGGCGTAAGGGCTGCCAGGATAGCAGAAAAGGTTGAAGCATCAAGCGAAAGTCGGGTATGCTGCCTCCGTGACCCGATGGCTCTCCGACGACGAGCTGCGCGCCTGGCTGAAGCTGGCCGGCGTGATGCTCAAGCTCGCCCCGACCCTGGACTCCCAGCTGCAGCGCGACAGCGACCTCACGCACTTCGACTATCTGTGTCTCGCGATGCTCTCGGAGACCGACGACCGCACCCGGACGATGAGTGAGCTCGCCGGGGCGACCAACGCGTCGTTGTCACGGCTCTCCCACGTCATCACCAAGCTCGAGAACCGGGGCTGGGTCTCCCGCTGCCCGTCGCCGACGAGCCGTCGGGTGACGCTGGTCAGGCTGACCGATGACGGGCTGGAGGTCCTGGTCAAGGCTGCGCCGGGGCACGTCGAGACAGTGCGAGACCTGGTCTTCGACGGGCTCGACCCCGGCGACGTCGCTGCGCTGGAACGGATCGCCGGGCACATCGGGGACCGCATCGAGAGATCACGGCTCGACTCGACCTGCTGAGGCCGGCGCTTCCCTGGACCTGGAGAGCTAGGGCAGCTGCCAGTCGATCGGGTCGCCACCCTGCTGCTCGAGGAGCCGGTTGACCCGGCTGAACGGCTTGGACCCGAAGAAGCCGCGCGAGGCCGACAGCGGGGAGGGATGCACCGACTCGACCCACGGGACGTGGCCGGCGAGCATCGGCTTGAGGCCCTGGGCGTCACGGCCCCACAGGATCGCAGCGCGCGGGCCGCCTCGCTCCGCGAAGGCACGGATGGCCTCCTCGGTCACCATCTCCCAGCCACGTCCGCGGTGGCTGGCCGGTGCGCCGGGGGCGACGCTGAGCACCCTGTTGAGCAGCATCACGCCGCGCTCCGACCAGGGCGTCAGGTCGCCGCTCGTGGGCATCGGTACGCCGACATCGGCGACGAGCTCGGAGAAGATGTTGACCAGGCTGCGCGGGATCGGCCGCACGTCGGGCGCCACCGAGAACGACAGCCCCACCGGGTGGCCGGGCGTGGGGTACGGGTCCTGCCCGACGACGAGCACCCGGACCTCGGCGAGGGGCCGGCTGAACGCGCGGAAGATCTCCTCACCACGAGGAAGGTAGGCCCTGCCCCCGGCCAGCTCGGCGCGCAGGAAGGCCCCCATCGCGCTGATGTCCTCATCGACCGACGCGAGCGCCTCGGCCCAGTCGGGTGCGACGAGCCCGCGATCGACCAGTCCCGCGAGTGCGCTCATGGGGCGCCACGCTAGCCGGTGGGTCGGCGGCCTCTGCCTGCGCGGGGCGGTGGCCGGCGATCGACAGGCTTCCCGTAGGGACCTGCCGGTTCCCGTGGAGAGCTCTCCCGGGGGAGGGGCAGATTCCCACGGGACCGTGGTGATCTGCCCCTCCCGCCGGACTCAGATGCCGCAGCTGGGGGCGCTCCACACCTGGCCGGGGCGGATGTCGACGTGGACGTGGTCGTCGTGACCGGGGTAGCCGGGGCCGAAGATGCCGCCGAAGCCGGCGTAGCGCGCGTTGGACGCGATCGAGCAGAACGACGGGCTCCCGCTGAAGCCGGTCAGGTCGATCGCGGTGCCGTAGGTGTGCTGGCCCGAGCCGCTGCCGCCGACCGAGGCGTCGCACGACTTCGAGCGGAAGCCGGAGGTGACCCGGAGCGGGACGTCGCCGAGCCGGTGGCGCAGCGCCTCGGCCCGCCACATCGCCCGCTTGAGGTTCTCCTTGACGGTGGTGGCCGAGACCGAGCCGCCGCTGTAGCCGCCCGCTCCGCAACCACCGTCGACCTCGGCGAAGGAGAAGTGCGCCGGTGAGCAGTCGGGGTCCTGGAGCTCGTAGATCTTCGCGTAGGTCTGCGGGCCGGCGACCCCGTCGGCGGAGAGGCCGTAGGCGGACTGGAAGCCGCGCACGGCGGTGGTGGTCTGGCCGCCATAGCTTCCGTCGATGGCCATGTTGACGCCGTAGCCGGCGAAGCCGGCCACGCGGATCTGGAGCTCGGCCACGTCAGAGCCGCTGCTGCCGCTGCTGAGGGTGCGACTCCACGTGTAGCACTCGTCGGCCGAGGCCGGTGCGGACGTCGAGACACCGACGACCAGGAGGCTGGAGAGGAGAAGGGTGAGCGCGGCGAGGGCGCGCTGGAGGGTGCGGTTCATGAACGGTGTCCCTGATTCCCGAGATGGACAAGACCTCACGATCCTCGCCGGGCGGGCAGGTCCTGGCAAGGCCTCGGGCGCCGAGGTGCCCGACGGCCCTACCCGACCAGGTCCTCGAGCAGCCTCGCGGTGGCGGCCGCGCCGGCCGCGAGCGGGTGGAAGGCGAGCGCCACCCCCGAGCGGGTCCTGCGACCGTTCACCCACGGCTCGTCGGAGCAGACGTCGTGGCCGGCGGAGGCGGAGTAGAGGTCGAGATAGTCGACCCCCACGCGGTCCGCGGCCCGGCTCATGGAGCGATCCAGTGCGCGCAGGACCCGGTCGCCGAAGGTGACGTCGCCGGTCGCGAACGGAAGCCGCCGGGGACACGCGCCCCGGGAGGGCGCGATCCTGGGGTAGCCGACCAGGATCACCCGGGCGTCGGGTGCCCGCCGTTGCACGCGACGCAGGGCGCGCTCGATGTTGCCACCGATGCGGGGTGTGGCCGCCAGCAGCCGACGTCCGACCGCCGAGTCGGCACAGGGGGCTCCGCGCCGGTCCTGCGTACGCAGCCGCAGACAGGTCTCCACGAGACCGCTGAACAGGGCCTGGTCGTTGCCGCCGATGCCGAGGGTGACCAGGTCGGTGTCGGCGTCGAGGGCGTCGAGCTGTGCCGGCACCGAGGAGTCCCGGACGGTGGCTTGCCGACGCAGCAGATCGCGGGTCGTTGCTCCCGAGCAGCTCACGTCGGTCAGCTCCAGGTCGAGCGACGCCGCGAGCAGCGAGGGGTAGTTGGCGTCCGAACGCAGGCACCCTTCGGCGAGGTCGGTGACCGGGACGAGGGGCGCCGCGGTGAAGGAGTCACCGAGTGCGACGTACCGCTCCTGCGTCAGGTCGTCGAGACCCCCGGCCTGCTCGGGAGAGGCCGCGATCGACGCGGGCCGAGGTGGCGGGTCCGTGGCCGCCGGCGAGGCCGTGCAGGACGCGAGCAGGGCGAGGCCCACGACGAGGGCGGCAGGCCCGCGGGCTCGGCGGCGCATCGGACCTCCTCAGCGGCACGGACGGCGTCATCGGGGATAGCGAGCCGCGAGGTCCGTGCGGACCACGCGTGCGGCCGCGACCAGCCGCAACAGTACGGCGGCGGTCAAAGCCTGGCCCGCCATCAGCCCCAGCAGCACGAGGATCTGGGCGGCGCCGGCCTGCAGGGCCGTGCCTCCGCCCAGGAGCACGCCGATGAAGGCGCCCGGCAGGGTCACCAGCCCGACGGTCCGGGTCTGGTCGAGACCGGGCGTGAGGGCCTCCTTCGCGGTCGGCGCGATCACCTCGTAGGCGGCCTCCGAGCTCACCATCCCCAGTGCCAGGCCGGCCTCGTAGGACCCGAAGTGACCGGAGAGCTCGTCGAAGGCCCGGCGCCCGGTCAAGGTGGCGGCGGTCATCGTGTTGCCGATGACGATGCCGGCGATCGGCAGCACGCCGGGGCCGTTGAACGGCACCACCCCCGACCCGAGGATCAGCGCGAGCACCGGCATCGTCCCGGCGGCGACGGCCAGCATCACCCAGGGCAGCTCTCGGCGCGGCAGCCGCAGTCGCCCGGCCGACGTCACCGAGGCCACCACGAACATGAGGGCGACGAAGGCCAGGGACCACCACAACGACGCCAGCGCGGCGGCGATCACCAGTGAGACGACAGCCAGCTGGACGACGGCGCGGGCGGCGGCGGTGACGTGGTTGCGCTCGACGCCGAGGCGTCCGGCGTACGACGCTGCCGCCGCGAGCGCGACGAGGGCGACCAGGACCAGGGCCAGCCGGAGGTCCGGCTGGGGCGCCGTCGCGGCGGCCACGACCCGCTCACTCGTCCCCGGGGCCATGGCCGGCAAGGTACCAGCGCCCGCACCGGCGGCCCTCGCGCCGACGCCGCCGGCGCCGGGCCCGCGAAAGCAAAATCCCCCCAAAAACCCTACAAGGGGCAGCGGAACGTCGCTAATGTCCGTTATCAGATCATCTCGGGATGGCGAGGGGCGTGGGGAGACGCCTCTCCAAGGAGGGGAACCAGATGAGATCACGAACGACGGTGCGCACCGGCGCGGCGATGCTCTGCGCCACCGCACTCACGGCTTCCGGACTGATGCAGACCCCGGCCCAGGCCGGCCTGCTCGACCCGCTGGAACCGCTGCTGGGCTCCGTGCTGACACCCGTGGTGGGACTCGTGGACGGCATCGTGGGCGAGCTGGTCCCCACGGGCTGGCTCTACGACGGCACGGCCACCAGCATGAGCGAGGTCCGCGCTGCCATCGGTGCCGAGTCGCTGTGGTCTCGCGGCTACACCGGCCGGGGCGTCGGTGTGGCGCTCGTGGACACCGGCGTGGTGCCCGTCTCCGGCCTGGACTCCGGCAACGTCACCAACGGCGCCGACCTCTCCTTCGAGAGCCAGGAGCCGGACCTGCGCTACCTCGACACGTTCGGCCACGGCACCCACATGGCCGGCATCATCGCCGGGCGCACGCCGGGCGGCCTGCTCGACCTGGACAAGTTCCAGGGGGTTGCCCCCGATGCCCAGCTGACCAGCCTCAAGATGGCCGCCAGCGACGGCGCCGTCGACGTGTCCCAGGTCGTCGCCGCCGTCGACTGGGTCGTGGCGCACCGCGACGACGACCCCGCCAACCCGATCCGGGTGCTGAACCTGTCCTACGGGACCGACGGCCTCCAGGACTACCGCGTCGACCCGTTGACGCACGCCGTGGAGAACGCCTGGCGCGCGGGCATCGTGGTCGTGGTCTCCGGCGGCAACGACGGCTCCGCTCAACCGAGGCTGAACAACCCCGCCTACGACCCCTACGTCCTCGCCGTCGGCTCCTCCGACACCCGGGGCACGAGCTGGGCCTCCGACGACGTGGTGCCGGACTTCTCCAGCCGCGGTGACGCCAGCCGCCGGGTGGACGTCGTGGCGCCGGGACGGTCGATCGTCTCGCTGCGCGACCCCGGCTCCTACCTCGACGCCGCCCACCCCGGCGCGCGCTACGGCAGCCGCTTCTTCAAGGGCAGTGGCACCTCGCAGTCGGCCGCGGTCGTCTCCGGTGCGGTGGCGCTCCTGCTGGACCAGCGGCCAGGGCTCACCCCCGACCAGGTGAAGGCCCTCCTGGTCGGCACCGCGACGAAGATGCCGTACGCCGACGCCGCCGGCCGTGGCGCCGGTGCGATCAACCTCGCCGCCGCAGCCAAGGCTGCCGCGCCCACCGCACGTCAGACATTCACCGCCTCGACCGGCACCGGCTCGCTCGAGAGCGCTCGCGGCACCTCGCACGTCGCCGACGACGGGGTCGAGCTCACCGGCGAGTTCGACGTCCTGGACCGGTGGAACGCGAAGAGGTGGGCCAAGGCGAGCAGCGCCGGCACCGCCTGGGACGGCGGTCGCTGGAACAGCAACGACTGGACCAACGCCTGCTGGTGCAGCCGGACCTGGGCCGGATCCGCCTGGGAAGGCCGCTCCTGGGCCGGCCGCTCCTGGGCGGGCCGCTCCTGGGCGGGTCGCTCCTGGGCGGGTCGCTCCTGGGCGGGTCGCTCCTGGGCCGGCGACGACTGGGCAGGCCGCTCCTGGGCCGGACGGTCCTGGGCAGGCAGGAACTGGTCGTGAGGGCACGATCATGCGCCCGGCCGGCCGCTAGGGCGAGCAGGTCATGACGAGGGCGCGCACGGGGGGCATCTGGGCGTTCACCGCCCTGATGTTCCTCGGCGCGTCCGCACTGCAGTGGTATGTCGTGGGCCCGCTGGTCGACCAGGGCCGTCACTGGTCCCTGGTGTGGCCGCTGCTCGTCGGGTTGGGCTTCTTCGCCGCTGAGCTGCTCGTGGTGCACCTGCGGCTGGGCCGCGAGGCGTACGCCTTCTCCATGATGGAGCTCCCGCTGGTGATCGGGCTCTTCTTCGTCAGGCCCGACCTCCTGGTCGCAGCGCGACTGGCCGGCTCCGTGGCGGCCTTCCTGATCAGGCGCAAGTCCTTGCAGAAGGCGACCTTCAACTGCGCGATGTTCGCCCTGGAGACGACGTGCGCCGTCACCTTGTGGCACCTGCTGCTGCAGGGCGCTCCACCACTGGGCCCCCGAGGCTGGGTGGCGACTGCCGTCGTCGCGCTGCTGATCAGTGCGCTCAGCTCGGTCCTGGTGAGCATTGCCATCACGATCGCCACCGGTGAGCGGCCTCGCTCGGTGGGAGAGGTGGTCGGCCTCGGGCAGGTCGGCGACCTGGCCAATGCCTGCTTCGCCCTGATGGCGGTCTACATCCTCAGCGTCGACTGGAGGGCCGGCTGGTTGCTGGGCGTGCTCGCGGGCGTGCTGCTGTTCGCCTACCGCTCCTATGAGGGTGCCCGGCAGCGCTCGGAGAGCCTCGAGCAGGTCAACCGCTTCACCGAGGTCGTGGGGCGGGACGTCTCACTCGACGCTGTCGTGGCGATCGTCATGTCCGAGGTCGGTGCGTCCTTCGAGGCGAGCAGGGTCGAGCTCCGGCTCAGTGGATCCACCGAGGAGGTGCGCGGCTGGTCCCTGACGCAGGAAGGTCTCGCTCCGGGTCCGACCCCGCTGACCGACCGGTTGCTCGAGCACGCCCAGGACGGTGCTCTGCTCCTGCCCCGCGGCACCGTCGCACCCGCCCAGGTCAAGGTCCTGCGTGACGCCGGCGTCCGGGACTGCCTCATGGTGCCGCTGCGCGACGAGGAGGGTGGCAGCGGCAGCCTGGTCGTCGCCGACCGGGTCGGTGACGTCGCCTCGTTCACCCCCGCCGACATGCGCCAGATGCGGGCGCTGGCCAACCACGCCGCGGTGGCCCTGGACAACGCCGCCCGTGCCGAGCTGATGATCCGCCAGGCCGAGGCGCGCGAGCACGCGGCCCTGCACGACGAGCTGACGGGTCTGGCCAACCGCCGTCTCTTCACCCACCGGGTGGACGAGGCCCTCGCCGGTGGTCCCGTCAGCCTCTTCATCCTCGACCTGGACCGCTTCGCCGAGGTCAACGACACCCTGGGTCACGAGATCGGCGATCGTCTCCTGATGGTCGTCGCCGAACGCATGGTCGAGGCCGCGCCGGAGGGATCGGTCGTGTCACGGCTCGGCGGCGACGAGTTCGCCGTGCTGCTGCCCCGGGGGTCGGCGGACGTCGGCTCGGAGGCCGCCCTCGTGCGCGACTCCCTGACCCGGCCCGTGATGCTGAGCGGACTCTCCATCGCAGTGGACTCCAGCGTCGGGGTCGTCATCGACGCCGGAGCCGACGACGCGGACTCCGTGCTGCGATGCGCGGACCTGGCCATGCACGCGGCCAAGAAGTCCCGGCTCGGGCTGGAGATCTACCGCCCCGAGCTCGACAAGCGCGACTTCTCGCGGCTGGGGCTGCTTGCCGACCTTCGCGACGCCGTCGCGTCAGGGGCGCTGGCCGTCCACTACCAGCCCAAGCTGGACCTGGGGACGGGCGAGATCATCGGCGTCGAGGCGCTCGCGCGGTGGACCCACCCGACCTTGGGCTTCATCCCGCCGGACGAGTTCATCCCGCTCGCCGAGCACAGCACCCTGATCACGCCGCTGACCATGTCGGTCCTCGGCACCGCGCTCGAGGCCGCCTCGCGCTGGGGCGCTCTCGAGGGGACCTTCTCCGTGGCGGTCAACATCTCCCCGCGCAGCCTGCTCGACCCGACCTTCGTCGACCAGGTGAGGCGGATGCTGGCCGAGGTGGGCGTCCCCGCCGCAGCCTTGACCCTCGAGATCACCGAGACGAACCTGATGGCTGACCCCGACCGAGCGGTGGAGGCCCTCGTCCGCCTGCGGGATCTCGGCGTGCGCCTCTCCGTGGATGACCTCGGGACCGGCTACTCGTCGCTGGCGTACCTCCAGCGGCTGCCGGTGCACGAGGTGAAGATCGACCGCTCCTTCCTCGCCGACTTCCAGGACGAGTCGTCCCAGGCCGTGGTCTCCGCCATCATCGAGCTCGGTCACCGTCTCGGCTACCACGTGGTCGCCGAGGGCGTGGAGAACGCCGCCTCGCTCGCGGCCCTGCGCCGGCTCGGGTGTGACACGGCCCAGGGCTACCTCATCGCCCGGCCGATGCCGGACGAGCGCCTGACGGCCTTCTTGGCGTCGACCTCGCCGATGAGCGCCGACCGGCTCCGCCTCGTGCGCTAGGGGGAGGACAGGTCGAGGTCGAGCCGCGCCCCCATGAGGACCGCGGCGCGGCGCGCTGCTCGGCGCACCTCCTCGGCCCCGTCAGCGTGTGCCTCCTCGACCGCGGCGACGTGCTCGACGTCGCCGGACGCCCCCAGCGCCCGCATCGCCGCGGCCCGCACCCGGGACAGCTCGTGCCGCGCGAGGCGCACGGCGGCGTCGCCCGCGGGTAGCTCACGCAACGCGGACACCTTGAGGCACATCTCCGCCACCCGCCACGCGTCGTCCTGCAGTCCGTCGAGCACGGCGGCAGTGGCCTCGTCGTCCCAGACGTAGAGCAGGCCGCGCGCGCCCCAGACCCGTGCCCAGGAGGGCTTCCACGAGGGCGAGCCGTCCAGGATCGCCTGGCCGGAGCGGTGGCCGAGCCAGAGCAGCAGCTGGGGGTGGTCCCTCGGATCCTCCGCCGCCAGCAGCTCCGCGCAGAGCAGGGCGGCCTCGCGAGTGCCCACCGCCGCTGCCAGCCGGGCCAGTCGCTCGCGCGGTGGCTCGCGGTCGGCTGGCGGTGCCGGCAGCGTCACGCTCAGTCCTGGCGGGTGGCGGCGAGCGCGTCGAGGAAGCCGGCCGCCCAGGCAGTGACGTCGTGCTCCGCAACGGTCTTGCGCATCGCCTTCATCCGCTTGGACCGCTCGGCGGGGCCGGCATGGAGCGCGGCCATGATCGACTCCTTCATGCCGTTGATGTCGTAGGGGTTGACCATGAACGCCTGCCGCAGCTCTCCGGCCGCGCCGGCGAACTCCGAGAGCACCAGGGCGCCGTCCCCGTCGAAGCGGCACACGACGTACTCCTTGGCGACGAGGTTCATCCCGTCGGCGAGCGGAGTCACCACGCAGACGTCCGCGGCCCGGAACAGCGCAGCCATCTCCTCACGTGGGAAGGAGGTGTGCAGGTAGCTGATCGCGGGACGACCGATCCTGCCCTCGTCGCCGTTGATCCTGCCGACGAGGCGGTCGATCTCGTCACGCAGTCTGCGGTACTGGTCGACCCGCTCGCGCGATGGTGTGGCCACCTGCACGAACACCGAGTCCTCGACCGAGAGAGTGCCCTCGGCGACGAGCTCGCCGTAGGCCCGCAGCCGGTTGTAGATGCCCTTGGTGTAGTCGAGCCGGTCCACGCCGAGCAGCAGGTGCTTCGGATTGCCGAGCTGCTCGCGGATCTCCTTGGCGCGAGCCTCGACCGACGCCGACCGGGCCAGCTCCTCCAGCCCCGGCCCGTCGATCGAGATCGGGAACGCAGCCGCCTGCACGGTCCGCCCGTCCGGCAGGTAGACCAGGTCGCGATGGGTCTTGTGGCCGACGCGTTGCCGCACCAGCCGCACGAAGTTCTGGGCGTTGTTGGGCCGTTGGAAGCCGACGAGGTCCGCTCCGAGGAGGCCCTCGAGCAGCTGGCGGCGCCACGGCAGCTGCTGGAAGAGCTCGGCCGGGGGGAAGGGGATGTGCAGGAAGAACCCGATGGTGAGGTCGGGCCGCACCTCGCGCAGCATGGCGGGCACCAGCTGGAGCTGGTAGTCCTGGACCCACACCGTCGCGCCCTCCGCCGCCACCGCGGCGGCGCGCTCGGCGAAGCGGCGGTTGACCCGGACGTAGGACTCCCACCACTCGCGGTGGAACTCCGGCTTGGCGACCACGTCGTGGTAGAGCGGCCACAGGGTCGCGTTGGAGAAGCCCTCGTAGAACTCGACGACCTCGTCGCTGGAGAGCGCCACCGGCACCAGGAACAGACCATCGTCCTCGAACGGCTCGTCGGCCTCGTCGGTGCCGCCGGACCAGCCGATCCAGGCGCCGTCGTTGGCGCGCATCACCGGCTCGATGGCGGTGACGAGACCGCCGGGCGAGCGCCGCCAGTCGACGGACCCGTCGTCGGCCACCACCCGGTCGACGGGCAGCCGGTTGGCGACGATCACGAGGTCGGCTTGGTGGCGGGAGGTCACGACCTCAACCTACCCAGCGGGCCGATCCGCACGCCTGGGCCGGCCGGGGCTCAGTCGCGGTCGGCCGCGTAGCGCACGCCCACCTGACGCCGTACGCCGTCCATCAGGTGCAGCAGGGCCACCGTCTCGTCCAGGGGGACCAGTGGGCTCTCGGTCTCACCCGTGCGCAGGCAGCGCATCACCTCGAGCGCCTCGTTGGCCAGGCCCGAGCCGATCACCGGCTCCTCCACGGTCTCGACGTGGTCCTCGCTGGTCCACGTGGCCGTCGTGGGGTGGTGGAAGCCGCCAGGCAGGTCGAAGCGGCCGCGGTCGGTGGTGAGGGAGGCGGTGCGTGGCGTCGGGCCGACCATCGAGGAGGTCAGCGCGGCCACCGCCCCGGAGGCGTAGCCGAAGGAGAGTGCGAGGTTGAGGTCGACGCCGTCGGGCGAGAGCCCGGCGACCGCGGCGACCCGGTCGGGCGTCCCGAGGAAGAGGTGCGCGAAGGTCACCGGGTAGATGCCCATGTCGAGCAGGGCGCCGCCGCCGAGGCCGGGGTCGAGCAGCCGGTCGTCGGCGGGCCTGTCGACGCGGAAGCCCAGGTCGGCGCGGACCTGGGTGACCGGGCCGAGCTCGCCGGTGGACAGCAGCTGCTGCAGCCGCCGGATCAGCGGGTTGCAGCGCATCCACATGGCCTCCATCAGGAACAGCCCACGCTCCCGGGCGGTCGCGACCAGCTCGGCGGCGTCCGCACCGGTCAACGTGAGCGCCTTCTCACAGAGCACCGGCTTGCCCGCCTCGAGAGCGAGCAGGACGTGCTCGCGGTGCAGCGCGTGCGGTGAGGCGACGTACACCACGTCGACCTCGGGGTCGGCGACCAGCGCCTCATAGCCGGCGTAGGCACGTCTGACTCCGTGCGCGGCGGCGAAGGCGTCCGCGGACTCCTGGCGTCGCGCCCCGACGGCGACGACCTCGGCGTCGGGAAGCAGCGCCAGGTTGCTCGCGAAGCCTCCCGCGATCTTGCCCGCCGCGAGGATGCCCCATCGCACCGGCCGGTCGGGGGGCAGCGGGGTGGCGCGTGCCGGACCAGGCACGATCTCGGGTGCGGGAAGGTGGAGCGGCAGTCGGGTGGGCACGGGCGTGGTCTCGGACTGCATGACAGCATTCTGCCGTCCTCCGACCGCCTCGTCGTGACCGCCGGGGTGTCCCGCCCGCGACATTCTCAGCCCGCTTCGCCGAGTCGAATGACATGCTTGGGATTCGTCACCTACGATGGGGCCGAGCACGGAGCCACCCGTGCGCCCGCC
Source organism: uncultured Actinomycetota bacterium (assembly GCA_963834315.1). Lineage (GTDB taxonomy): Bacteria > Actinomycetota > Actinomycetes > Propionibacteriales > Nocardioidaceae > Nocardioides_B. The sequence goes on from CAWIAY010000010.1 coordinate 763,561, forward strand.
CGGCCCCAGCCGGGCCAGACATGACGAGCCAGACAGACGAGCCGGGGAGAGCTACATGGACGCCGCGAACGCCCACGAGATCGCCGTCACCGGTGACACCGCGCCCGCGGGCCTGTCGGAGCGCGACCGCGAGATCCTCAACTTCGAGCGCCAGTGGTGGAAGTACGCCGGGGCCAAGGAGCAGGCGGTCCGGGAGAAGTTCGACATGTCCTCCACGCGCTACTACCAGGTGCTCAACGCCCTGATCGACCGCTCCGAGGCGCTCGCCTTCGACCCGCTCCTCGTCCGCCGGCTGCGTCGGCTCCGGGCCGCCCGCCAGCGAGCGCGCTCGGCCAGGCGACTCGGGTTCGAGGTCTGAGCCCGGCCATGCTCCGCCGCGACGAGCGCGGCTTCGCGCTCTCTTCCCCGCTCGCGCTGCTCTCGGCAGCCGCTGTGCTGACCGCCGGGGTGGTGTTCTTCGCGACGTCCCCCGAGCCGGAGACCCTCCAGAGCGTGCGTCCGGTCACCTCGACGCCGAGCCCGACGCCGACCTCCACCGCGCCCGAGCCGGTGATCACGGAGAAGGCGGCGGCCAAGCCGGCCAAGCCGGCCAAGCCCGTGGTGCGCCGGGCGAAGACCTACGTGGAGGTCTACAACAACTCCGGCATCTCCGGGCTTGCCGGGCAGACGGCGACGAAGGCCGGCGCGATCGGCTGGCAGGTCGTCGGCTCGGACAACTGGTACGGCACGATCCCGACGACCACGGTCTACTACCCGCCGCGGCTGCGCGACGCCGCTGAGCTGCTCAGCAAGGACCTCGGGATCAACCGGCTCAAGCCGGCGATCGCCCCGATGCGGCTGGACCGGCTCACGGTCATCCTCACGGGCTGACCCTCCCGACCCGGGTGGTCGAGCCGCCCCCCGGGTGGTCGAGACCGACTGCCCCGGGCGGCGAGCCCGCCCCGGGTGGTCGAGCCTGTCGAGACCACTCCCCGAGGTGCTCGCCGCACCTGAGAGGCTGGAGACATGGAGCTCTCCGCTGAAGCCGCCCGCCGCTACGACGCCGTGCTCGCGGTCGTCGGCCAGAGCGTCGTCGGGCTCGACTTCGACGGCACCCTCGCGCCGATCGTGGACGACCCCGCCCGCGCCGCCATCCACCCCGAGGGGCCAGAGGTGCTGGCGCTCCTGGCCGCGCAGGTGCGTGCGGTCGCGTTGATCACGGGACGACCGGCGCGGCAGGTCGTCGAGCTCGGTCGGCTCGACGAGATCGCCGACACCCTGCCGTCGGGTGCCCGGATCCTGGTGCGCGGCCAGTACGGCCACGAGCAGTGGGACTCCACGACCCGCGAGTTCCGCACGCCGAAGGTGCCCGACGGGCTGACCGCGCTCGCCGAGGAGCTGCCCGGGCTGCTGGAGTCCGGGGACGCCTCGGACGCCTACGTCGAGGACAAGGGTCTGGCCCTCGCGGTGCACACGCGGCGCCTCGATGAGCCTGGCGAGGCCTTCGCCCGGCTCGAGCCCCGCCTCGCCGATGCGGCGCGACGGCACGGGCTCGGACTGGAGCCGGGCAAGTTCGTGCTCGAGGTCCGGTCTCCCGGCATGCACAAGGGTCGTGCGCTGCGCGAGGTGGTGGCCTCGACCGACGCCTCCGCCGTGCTGTTCGCGGGCGACGACCTGGGTGACCTCGAGGCTTTCGAGGCGGCGCAGGCCCTGCGCGAGCAAGGGCTGCCGACGCTCCTCGTCTGCTCCGGGCCGACCGACGAGCCGGCCCTGAGCGACGTGGTCGACGTCGTCGTGCCCGGTCCCGACGGCGTGCTCGCCCTGCTCCGGCGGCTCGCCGCGGACGCCGCCGCGCGCTGACAGGGCCTGCCCGCGGCGGTACCAGGCATGGTCCGGGGCCGACTGGGCACGACGCCCTCAACGGGGGCAAGGCGCTCCCGCGGGAGAGGAAGAAATGTCATGAGGGAGCAATCCGGGAGTTCCTGGGCGCGCGGACGCGCGACCGTGCTGGGCGTCGTCGCGGCCATCCTGCTGGGCCTGGTCGCGACGTCGATGGCTGCGCTGCCGGCCACCGCCGCCGACCCGCAGGCCAGAGTCGCCAGCGGGCCGGTGCTGAAGAACGAGTTCGGCAAGATCACCTCCCGCGTCGTCGGGTCGTTCGGTCAGGCCGGCACGGTCGACGGCACGTTCACACCCAAGAGGTTCAAGTCGGTCGGTGACCAGCTGGTCGTCGTCGGCAAGCTGGAGGCCGATCTGGTCAAGGGCAACGGCAAGGTCAAGGACACGATCTCGCAGAAGGTCTCGATGCCCGTTGCGACCGCCGAGGGCTCGCCTCTCGCGCGCGCCAGCTGCGACATCCTCAACCTCGTCCTCGCCCCGCTCGACCTCGACATCCTGGGACTGACCGTCCACCTCGACAAGGTCGTGCTCAACATCGTCGCTGTGAGCGGCTCCGGCAACCTGCTGGGCAACCTGCTCTGCGCCGTCGCCGGTCTGCTCGACCAGGGCGGCCTGCTCGCGCAGGTCAGCCAGATCCTCAACGCGATCCTGGCGCTGCTGCGTCAGTAACGTCTCGATCACTCACGCGAGGGGCCCCGGACCGGTGTGGTCCGGGGCTCCTGCTCGTGCGGCCCGGCGTCGCTGCCGCGCGGACACGAGGGGGTAGCCCCCGTCGACGAGACCGGCCGCCCGCTCGAAGACGTTGTGCACGCCGGCGTCGCCGCCTCGCAGCCACGACCAGGAAGCGGCGAGGACGTACAGCGGCAGCATCGGCAGCCCCAGGCAGGCGACGTACTGCCAGGAGTGCCGCTCCTCATGGACCAGCAGCCGCGGCCGCGCGGCCAGCCAGGCCTCGTCGTGCGGGGTGATCACCACGTTGCCGACGGTGAAGGCAGGCGCTGCAGGCAGGGGCAGCCGGTAGCCGCTGCCGACGACGAGCCCGCGCGGCCCGCGGGTGAGCCGGGCCCGGCCCACCAGGGCGACGATGGCACCGACCGGGGTCGAGCCGTTGAGGACGTTGACGACCTGCTTGAGCTGCCAGCGGTTCACGTCCGCCATTGTGCCGTTCTGACGTCGTCTCGGATCCTGAACCTCGTGTGCACATTCTGAGACGGCTCCTTAGAGTTGTGCTTGCTCATCGAGAGGGGCAGAGGGACACGGCCCGACGAAGCCCCGGCAACCCGCCGCACGCGACCTCCGACGCATACCGAGTCACGGAGTCGCCACGGTGACGGTGCTAATTCCGTCCCGGACCGAGAGTCGGCCTCCGGGGAAGATGAGAAGGAGGCCTCCTTGAGCACCTCAGTCATCGACAGCACGTCCGGCACCCCGGTCCGCGAGGGCGCCTTCGGCAACGCCACCGGCCTGGTCTGCCGCGAGTGCGGCCACACGCTCGGGCTCGGGCCGAACTACGCCTGTCCGGAGTGCTTCGGGCCCCTCGAGATCGCCTATTCCTTCCCGCCGCTCACGCGTGCGGACATCGAGTCCGGTCCCAGCAACATGTGGCGCTACAAGGCCTTGCTGCCGGTGCCCGACGACATCGAGCAGAGCCCCAACATGGAGCCGGGTTTCACCCGTCTGCTCAAGGCGCACAACCTCGGCCGTGAGCTGGGCATCACCAACTTGTGGGTCAAGGACGACTCCACCAACCCGACGAACTCGTTCAAGGACCGCGTCGTCGCCTGCGCCCTGAGCGCCGCGCGCGAGTTCCACGCCAAGGTCTTCGCCTGCCCGTCGACCGGAAACCTCGCCAATGCGGTGGCCGCCGCCGGTGCCCGGGCCGGGATCAAGACGGTGGTCTTCATCCCCTCCGACCTGGAGAAGCCCAAGCAGGTCAACTCGGCGGTCTACACCTCCAACCTCGTGGCCGTCGACGGCAACTACGACGACGTCAACCGGCTCGCCAGCGAGATCGCCGGCGAGGAGGAGGGGTGGGCCTTCGTCAACGTCAATGTCCGGCCCTACTACGCCGAGGGCTCCAAGACGCTGGGGTACGAGATCGCCGAGCAGCTCGGCTGGCGGCTCCCGGACCAGATCGTGATCCCGGTCGCCTCCGGGTCCCAGCTGACCAAGGTCGACAAGGCCTTCCAGGAGCTGATCACGCTCGGCCTGGTCGAGGACAAGCCCTACAAGGTGTACGGCGCCCAGGCGGCCGGCTGCTCGCCGGTCTCGGTCGCCTACAAGGCCGGCGTCGACGCCATCCGGCCGGTCAAGCCCGACACCATCGCCAAGAGCCTGGCGATCGGGAACCCGGCGGACGGCGTCTATGTCCTCGACATCTGCCGTCGCACGGGCGGCGCGGTGGAGGACATCAGCGACGACGAGGTCCGCGAGGGCATCCTGCTGCTGGCTCGCCACGAGGGCATCTTCACCGAGACTGCAGGGGGCACGACCGTCGGCGTGCTGAAGAAGCTGGTGGAGACCGGTCAGCTCGACCCCTCCTTGGAGACGGTCGTGATCAACACCGGAATGGGCCTCAAGACGCTCGACGCCGTGGCCGACCAGGTGGGTCCGGCAGCGACGATCGACGCGTCGTACGCGGCCTTCACCGCCACCGGACTCGCCTGACCCCGATCGGATCGACCGCTATCGTCGTGTGCTCTCGGAGCAGCACCGTGACAAGGAGACCCCCCATGAGCGTGAGCGTCCGCATCCCCACCATCTTGCGCACCTACACCGGAGGTGAGTCCACGGTGAGCGCGGAGGGCTCCACCCTGGCCGAGGTCCTCGACGACCTGGAGAGCAACCACAGCGGGATCAAGGCGCGGATCCTCGATGAGCAGGGGACGCTGCGCCGGTTCGTCAACGTCTACGTCGGCAACGACGACGTCCGCTTCCTCGACGCACTCGACACCGGCACCCCCGACGGCACCCAGATCTCGGTCATCCCCGCCGTCGCAGGCGGCTAGCGCGAGAGGCCACCTCCCCACCAGGTTTCGCGGCGTGTCGCGCGCGAAGTGGCCTATCGATCACCGTGGAGAGGGATCACCGGTCGGCGTGCGGGCCTCCGGCCCAGGGCGGCGGGCCGTCATGGTCGCCGCGCCGGTCCTTCCAGGCCTGCTTCTGGTCGCGCTTGGCGTCCTTCCAGGCCTGCTTCCGGTCGCGCCCGGCGTCTTGCCACGCCTCCCGTTGGTCGCGCTTGGCCTCCTTCCACCGTTGTCTGCCCGACTCCCGGCCGGGTCCCTTATCGTGCGCCCAGGCAGGCGGCCCGGGCCGCCGCTCGGCGTGGTCGGCGCGCCGGTCGGAGCCCTCGGCGGCCGAGGCGGACCGGCCGGCTGTCTCGGCGTCCGCGAGCGTCAGCGCCAGTGCCGGGAGCCCGCCGATGGCGAGCACACCGATCACCGCGGTCGCGGCCAGGACACCCTTCATGGGGCCAGTGTGCGCCCGCCGTCGGGGATCGGCGAGGAAAATCTGCGGGGCCGACGGGTCACTCGTGCGACGACACGCCCCGCATTGCCCTGGATAAGTGACTGCTCGGCCGTAGGAAGGGGGGATGTATGGCGACCGGCCGGAGCCCGTGGAGGCTGCCACGGCTTTCGTGGCGGAGCGGTTCCCCCAGGCCAGGGCCGCCTTCGTCGGGGGCAGCGTGCTGACGGAGCACCGCACCCCGACCTCCGACCTCGACGTCGTCGTGGTGCTCGACGAGGGCGTCGTCGTGGCCGGCAGCGCGATGACTGCGCCGTACCGCGAGACCTTCGAGCACGCCGGCTGGGTCGTGGAGGCCTTCGTGCACACCCGGGCGAGCATCGACCACTACGTCGAGCAGGACGTGAGGCGCCGCAGGCCGACGATGATGCGGCTCTGCTGCGAGAGCGTGGTCGTCGTCGACCGCGACGGGTCTGCCGAGGAGGTACGCCGGTCGGCTGCGGCCGTCCTCGCCGCCGGCCCACCGCCCTACTCGTCGGCCGAGCTCGACGCCGTCCGCTACGCCTTGACGAACCTCCTCGACGACATGGCCGGCAGCGAGCGCGAGGACGAGCTCGTCTACCTCGCCAACGCCGTGGTCGACGAGGTGGCGAGGCTCGCTCTCGTCTCGGCCGGTCGATGGTCGGGGATCGGCAAGTCGTTGGCTCGCGAGCTCCGGGACGCGGAGCCCGACCTCGCCGAGCGACTGGTCAACGGTCACCGTCACGTCGTCGTCTACGGCGACACCGCCGTGCTCCACCGGGCCGCGGTCGACGTCCTGCTGCGGGTCGGCGGACCCCTGCTCATTGGATATCGAGTGGGTGGCGAGGTCACGGGTCGATAGCCTCGCCCTCATGGCTGACGTGCTGCTCGTGACCTGCGCCGCCCTGCCCGACGGCGAGCCCGGCGGGGAGCTGCTGGTCGACGAGCTGGCCGCTCGCGGCATCGCGGCGCGGTGGGCGGTGTGGGACGACCCGGACGTCGACTGGCCCGCGGCGCCGTTGGTGCTCGTGCGCAGCACCTGGGACTACGAGACCCGCCGCGAGGAGTTCCTCGCCTGGGCGCGGTCGGTCGGCGACGGGCTGGTCAACACCGCCCGAGCGCTCGCGTGGAACACCGACAAGGGCTATCTCGTCGACCTCGGCAAGACGGCTGTCCCGGTGGTGCCCACGCGGTCCGTGGAGGACGAGAGCGAGATCGCCCCCGCCATCGCGGCCTTCGCCCCGGCCGTGGTGAAGCCGCGCGTCGGCGCGGGGGGTCGCGGCGTGGTCGTGTTCGACGGCGAGCCGGGTGGTCCCGAGGGACTCGACGAGTCCCAGCTCGGCCCGGGCCCCTGGATCGTGCAGCCGCTGGTCGAGTCCGTGCGCACGGAGGGGGAGACCTCGGTCTACGTGCTCGGCGGTGTCGTCGCCTCTCAGGTGCAGAAGCATCCGGCCGGACAGGAGATCCGGGTGCACGAGGAGTACGGCGGGAGCACGGTGGAGGTCCCGGTCTCGGCGGAGGCCGCCGACGTCGCTCTCGCTGCCCTCGGCACCGTCGAGGCGATGGTGGGCTCGTCGTTGCCCTACGCGCGGGTGGACCTGATGCGGCTCGCTGACGGGACGCTCGCCGTCAGCGAGGTGGAGATCACCGAGCCCGGCCTCTACCTCGACATCGTCCCCGGCAACGCCGCCGCGATGGCCGAGGTGGTCGCCGACCTGGTGGCTGCGGGGTCGCGTCGGGACCGGTGAACGTAAAAGGCCGGGGCGGTGGAGAACCACCGTCCCGGCCACAACCCCGTCGCACCCACGAGGTGTTTTCAGGTTAGGACTGCGGTCAGGGGGGGTCAATGGCCCGGATACGCCATCCGCCATGGTCTAGACAGTGGCCCGAGACGGCCATGGACACCCTGCTCGGCGATGGTGGCCCCGCGACCGGTCGGAGGCGCGGACCCGGCGTGCTCTCGCCTTGCACTCGGGGGTCGCGAGTGCTAAAAATTGGTTAGCACTCTCCTAGCGAGAGTGCCACCGTGCCCCTCGGGGCACAGTCATCCAGGTTCGGACCGATGAGGTCCCGGGCACCGGCGGGAAGGGTTCGCCGGCTGGCCGAGGCCGTCCGTCGCGGGCATCGCCCGGACCATTCCATATCGACGCGTGAGGAAACGCTTCAATATGCCGAAGCTTATTGCGTTCAACGAAGAGGCCCGTCGCGGCCTCGAGCGTGGCATGAACACGCTGGCGGACGCCGTCAAGGTCACGCTCGGCCCCAAGGGCCGCAACGTCGTCCTCGAGAAGAAGTGGGGCGCCCCCACGATCACCAACGACGGTGTTTCCATCGCCAAGGAGATCGAGCTCGAGGACCCCTACGAGAAGATCGGCGCCGAGCTGGTCAAGGAGGTCGCGAAGAAGACCGACGACGTCGCCGGAGACGGCACGACGACGGCCACCGTCCTCGCCCAGGCCATGGTCCGCGAGGGCCTGCGCAACGTCGCCGCGGGTGCCAACCCGATGGCCCTGAAGCGCGGCATCGAGCAGGCCGTCGAGGCCGTGTCCTCGCAGCTGCTCAGCATGGCCAAGGACGTCGAGACCAAGGAGCAGATCGCCTCCACGGCCTCGATCTCCGCTGCTGACCCCACCGTCGGCGAGATCATCGCCGAGGCGATGGACAAGGTCGGCAAGGAAGGCGTCATCACGGTCGAGGAGTCGAACACGTTCGGCCTCGACCTCGAGCTGACCGAGGGCATGCGGTTCGACAAGGGCTACATCTCGGCCTACTTCGTCACCGACCCCGAGCGGATGGAGACGGTCCTCGAGGACCCCTACATCCTGATCGCCAACCAGAAGGTCTCCAACGTCAAGGACCTGCTGCCGCTGCTCGAGAAGGTCATGCAGTCCGGCAAGCCGCTGCTGATCCTCTCCGAGGACGTCGACGGCGAGGCCCTGTCCACCCTGGTGGTCAACAAGATCCGTGGCACCTTCAAGTCCGTCGCCGTCAAGGCGCCGGGCTTCGGTGACCGTCGCAAGGCCATGCTGCAGGACATCGCGATCCTGACCGGTGGCCAGGTCGTCTCCGAGGAGGTCGGCCTCAAGCTCGAGGGCACCGGCCTGGAGCTCCTGGGCCAGGCCCGCAAGGTCGTGGTGACCAAGGACGAGACCACCATCGTCGAGGGCGCAGGCGACGCCGACCAGATCGCCGGTCGGGTCAACCAGATCCGCGCCGAGATCGAGAAGAGCGACTCCGACTACGACCGCGAGAAGCTGCAGGAGCGTCTGGCCAAGCTGGCCGGCGGTGTTGCGGTCATCAAGGTCGGCGCGGCCACCGAGGTCGAGCTCAAGGAGCGCAAGCACCGCATCGAGGACGCCGTTCGCAACGCGAAGGCTGCCGTCGAGGAGGGCATCGTCGCCGGCGGTGGCGTCGCCCTGGTGCAGGCCACCGACAAGGCGTTCGAGAAGCTCGAGCTCACCGGTGACGAGGCGACGGGCGCGGCTATCGTGCGCTTCGCCTCCGAGGCGCCGCTCAAGCAGATCGCCATCAACGCCGGCCTCGAGGGCGGCGTCGTGGCGGAGAAGGTGCGCAACCTCGAGCCCGGCAACGGTCTCAACGCTGCCACCGGCGAGTACGTCGACATGATCGCCACCGGCATCATCGACCCCGCCAAGGTCACCCGCTCGGCACTTCAGAACGCCGCGTCGATCGCCGCGCTGTTCCTGACCACCGAGGTCGTCGTGGCCGACAAGCCGGAGAAGGCCGCCCCCATGGGTGGCGACCCCTCCGGTGGCATGGGTGGCATGGACTTCTGAGTCCCGCCCCCCAGCACGACTCGCTCGACCAGCAGGCCCCCGTCGCACGACGGGGGCCTGCTGCGTGCTCGGCAAGGAGGGAGGGGCGCGGGCTCATCCGAGGTGCTCGGGGTCGCCGCACAACACAGTGCCTCATCCTGGGCGGCCACCGCGAGCTCGCGTGCGTCGGTGGGGTCCAGTGCCGTGAGCTCGGCCTGCACCCAGTTGAAGCGCATGTCCGACTCCATGGTTCACCTCCCACGTGTCGGGCGTACTTCCTCGGACCCAGGACGGGGCACAGTGTCATCGGTGGTCGCCGAGCTCGTCGGCACCGGACGGGACCATTACGGGACGTGTCATCGCGGCCTTGCCCCGTTCACGGATCAGGCCAGTGCACCGCACGCAGACTCGTGGGGACACTTGGGCAGTAGTCGACCTGACGTGGGACACGAGGCTCGGGACCTGTGTTCTCCAGTGCTGTGTGACCTACGTCGTCACCCCTCGGGAAGGACTGTGATGGCGTCGAGAGCGAGCAGTGGAGCGGGCCTGCGCCCGTCCGGAGCCGACGGGACCGCAGACCCTGCGCCGCGGGTGCATCCCCCGGCTCTAGCGGTCGTGATGTATGCGACGTTGCTGCTCTCCTACGTGATCAACGCGATGGACCGGCAGCTCTTCTCGGTGATCGCCTCCGACGTCGGCGAGGAGATCGGCTTCACGCTCCCGCAGCTCGGTCTGCAGTCCACCGTCTTCACCCTGGGCATGGGTGTCGCCGGGATTCCCACGGGGATCCTCCTGGCACGTGCCTCGCGCAGGCTGGTCGCGCTCGCCGGTCTCGCCGTCTTCTCGGCAGCGACGCTGTGCACGTCGTTCGCCGTTGGCTTCTGGGACCTGCTCGCTTACCGGTTCGCCTCCGGGGTCGGAGAGGCGATGCAGCTGACCGCCTTGCTGGCCATCGCCACCGGGTATTTCGTGCACAACCGAGCCCTGGCGGTCGGCGCCATCAACTTCACCTTCGGGGTGGGCGCCTGGATCGGTCCCAACCTGGGAGCGGTGCTCCGCAACGAGGGCGGGTGGCGTTTCCCGCTGGTTGTCTTCGGTGTCGCTGGCTTCGCGGTGCTCGTCATGGTGGCGCTCGCGGTGCGGCCTTGGCTCACCGAGGCCCGCCGGGGGAGCGCTCCCGAAGCCGGGATGGTCGACGACGGCGCGGAGCGGATCCTGTCCCGTGACCCGATGCTCCTCGCGGCAGGCACGGTGTTCGCTGGTCTGGCGATCTACGCCTATCTCGGCCTCTACCCGACCTACCTGCGCGAGGAGCTCGGCTACACGCCGGAGCGGGCGGGGCTGGCGCTGAGCATGTACGGACTGGGCGCGCTCTTCTCCCTGGTCGGCGGTTGGCTCGGCGACCGCCTGGACTTCCGACGGCTGCTCGCGGTGGCACTGGCCGTCTCTGCGGTCTCGGGCTTCCTGTTGTTCAGCGGAGTCGAGGCGATCGCCATCCAGCTAGCCCTGTCGTTCGTCTACGGCGCGGCGATCAGTGGCGTCGTCTACCTCAACCTGGCGGCTGGGATCATCCGATCCGTCCGGCGGCAGGTGAGCGGCCACGGCTCCGGGCTCTTCGTGGCGGCCATCTACGTGCCAGCGGCGTTCTCCGGCTACCTGCTGGGGGTGCTCGTCGGCCGGTTCGGCTGGTCAGCTGCCGCTCTGATCCAGATCTCTCTCTTCTGCGTCATCGCGGCGGCGCTGGTGCTGATGGTGAGCCCCAAGCCCGCTTCGCGGCCCGCCCGGTGACGGCTGGTGCTACCGAACGTCGTGCGGGCGGAACTGGACCGAGATCCGGGGGCCGGCCGCCCTGGTGGACTTGAGGACCGCGTGCTCCCAGGTGCGCTGGCACGAGCCGCCCATCACGAGCAGGTCGCCGTGCCCCATGTCGAAGCCCGTGGACGGGCCGCCCAGGCGCGGCCGGAGCGAGAGCCGGCGGGTGTCGCCCAGGGAGAGGATCGCCACCATCGTGTCCTGCGTGCTCGACCGGCCGATCGTGTCGCCGTGCCAGGCCACGCTGTCGCGTCCGTCGCGGTAGTAGCACAGGCCAGCCGTGGTGAACGGCTCGGCCAGCTCGCGGGCGTAGTGCCGACCGAGCGCCTCGCGGGCCTCGCCCAGGATCGGGTCGGGCAACCTGTCCTCGGCGCCGTAGAAGCAGAGCAGCCGGGGCACATCGACCACCCGGTCGTACATCTGCCGCCGTTCGGCCGCCCACGGCACCTCGCTCACCAGCCGGGCGAAGAGCCCGTCGGCCCCGCGCAGCCAGCCGGGTCGCACGTCGACCCACGCGCCCCGGTCGAGAGGGTGCCGCAGCACCGACGACCCGAGCACGCCGACCTGCGCCGAGGCCGTGTCGACCTCGTCGAACAGCGACGTCTGGAAGTCAACCGTCATGGCCCGATCCTACGTCGCTTCGAACACATGTTCTAGTGCGTGCGGGCGTCGCCTCAGGGGCGCCTCAGGGGCGGGTCAGGGATGATGGGGGTGCACCTCGGGTGTCGTGGCGGTCGGGGTCACGGGATCGTCGAGGTGATGACGCGAGCGATGACGACGCGCACCGCCGAGGGATGAGGGAGACAGACGTGGACGACCTGAGCACCGCGGTGGGCAACGGCCCGGCCGCCCGGGTGCAGAACCTGACCAAGACCTACGGATCCGGGCAGGCCAAGGTCGTGGCTCTCGACGACGTGACGCTGGACCTGCATCGCGGCGAGTTCACGGCCGTGATGGGTCCCTCGGGCTCCGGGAAGTCCACCCTGATGCACTGCTGCGCCGCGCTCGACTCGGCCACCAGCGGCTCGGTGCTGATCGGGGAGACGGATCTGTCCGGGCTCAAGGACAAGGAGCTGACCCGGCTCCGACGAGACCAGATCGGCTTCGTCTTCCAGTCCTTCAACCTGGTGCCCACGCTGACCGCGGAGGAGAACATCCTGCTCCCGCTCTCCATCGCCGGGCGGCGCCCCGACGACGACTGGTATCGCACCGTCATCGAGACCGTCGGGCTCCAGGACAGGCTGGGGCACCGGCCCAGCGAGCTCTCCGGTGGACAACAGCAGCGCGTCGCCGTGGCGCGGGCGCTGGCCAGCCGCCCGGCGATCGTCTTCGCCGACGAGCCGACCGGCAACCTCGACTCGCGCTCGGGCGCCGAGGTGCTCACGCTGCTGCGTCGTTCCGTCGACGAGTTCGGGCAGACGGTCGTGATGGTCACCCACGACCCGGTGGCAGCGGCGTTCACCGACCGGGTGGTGTTCCTCGCCGACGGCAGGGTGGTCGACGAGCTGCGCAAGCCCGACCGGGAGACCGTCCTGGACCACATGACCCGGATGGATGCTCGCCAGCTCGAAGCCGCCCGCCTCGCCGCCCTCGACCTCTCAGAGGACCGGGCCTGATGCTCAAGGCAGCCTGGAAGTCGCTGCTCGGGCGCAAGCTGCGCCTGCTGATGAGCACCTTCGCGATCGTGCTCGGGGTCGCGTTCGTCGCGGGCTCACTGATCTTCACCGACACCTTGAGCCGGTCCTTCGACGCCATCTTCGCCTCCTCCGTCGGAGACGTGGTGGTGCGTCCCGTGGGTGGCACCACGAGCGACGGCGCGCCCACCACCCGCACGATGCCCGCCTCCCTCGTCGACGACCTGGCCGGCGTCGAGGGGGCCGCCCGTGCCGACGGCAACGTCACGTCCTTCGGGGTCTTCGTGGTCGGCAGGAACGGCAAGGTGATCGGCGGGCAGGGTGCCCCCGGGATCGGCGCCAGCTGGAGCGACGCTCCGGCCGCCGGCGGACTCGAGGGCCTGAGCATCACCGAGGGCGTCGTCCCGGACGGCCCGGACGAGGTGGCGCTCGACGAGGGTACGGCGCAGCGCGCGGACTACCGGATCGGCGACACCGTCCACCTGGTGACCTCCAGCGTGGAGGCGGCTGTGCAGCGCCCCACTCTGGTGGGGGTGGCCTCGTTCGCCGAAGGCGGCTCCACCAACGGCGCCACCATCACCATCTTCGACACCGCCACCGCGCAGGACCTCTTCCTCGACGGCGCCGATGCCTTCAACGACGCCTGGGTGACGGCGGCCGACGGCGTCAGCCAGGAGGACCTGCGCGACAACGTCGCCGCGGTGCTGCCCGCAGGCTACGAAGCGGTCACCGGTGACACCGCGGCAGACGAGGCCGCGAGCGAGCTGATGCAGGCGATCTCGTTCCTGAGCACGTTCCTGCTGATCTTCGCCGGCATCGCCCTGGTCGTCGGCTCGTTCCTGATCGTCAACACCTTCTCGATCCTGGTGGCCCAGCGCAGCCGCGAGCTCGCCCTGCTGCGCGCCATCGGGGCGTCCCGTCGCCAGGTCACCGCCTCGGTGATGTTCGAGGCGCTCGTGCTCGGCATCGTCGGGTCGACGATCGGCCTCGGACTCGGGGTGCTGCTTGCGATGGGCATCCGTGCCCTGTTCGCCACCTTCGGCCTCGACGTCACGGGTCAGGGTCTGATCTTCGCGGCCCGCACCCCGCTGGCGGCGTACGCCGTCGGCATCCTGGTCACGGTCGTCGCCGCCTATGTGCCCGCCCGCCGCTCGGCGAGGATCCCGCCGATCGCCGCCCTGCGAGACGACGTGGCCATGCCCGAGTCGGCGCTGCGCTGGCGGCTGCTGACCGGCGCCGTGATGATCGTCGTCGGTGGTGCCGCGATGCTCGCCGGGCTCTTCACCGAGGTCCCCCGAGCGGGGTGGTTCATCGGTGGCGGCATCTTGGCGGTTCTCCTCGGAGTCGCCGCGGCCAGCCCGGTGATCAGCCGTCCGGTGGTCGCGCTGGCGGCGATCGGCTACCGCCGGGTCTACGGCACGGTGGGCAACCTCGCCGGGCAGAACGCGCTGCGCAACCCCCGACGAACAGCGGCCACCGCGTCGGCGCTGATGATCGGGCTCGCGCTCGTGACCACGATGTCGATCCTGGGCTCCTCCGCCAAGGACAGCGTGGACAAGTCGATCGAGGAGAACTTCTACGGCGACCTGGTCGTCTCCAACGTCATCGGGGTGCCGTTCTCCCCGGCGATCGCCGACCGGATCGAGGACACCGACGGTGTGGCCGCGGTCAGCCGGTTGCGCTACGCCAACGCCTCCTTCGACGGGTCCGGGCAGGGCGTCATGGGCATCGAGCCGGTGTCCCTGGCCGCGGTCGCCAACGTGCCGATGGTCGAGGGCGCGCTCGCCGACCTGCGCCCGGGCACGATGTTGGTCTCCAGCAGCCGCGCGGAGGACGACGGGATCGGTCTCGGTGACGACGTGACGATGGCCTTCCCGTCGGGCGAGGTGGACCTCGAGGTCGTCGGTGTCTACGAGTCCGACAACGCGGTCCTGTTCTTCCCGTTCACCACCACCCTTCCCACGCTCGTCGACGCCGGGTTCCAGCGCGCCGACAACTACCTGCTCATCGACACCGTCGAGGGCGTCGACCTGGCCGCCCTGCAGACCACCCTGGAGAAGCAGACCGCCGACCTGCCGACCGTGACGGTCAAGGACCAGGCCGGGTTCGCCGAGGAGCAGCGCGCACCGATCGACCAGCTGCTGCTGCTGATCTACGCCCTGCTCGGGCTGGCTCTGGTGATCGCCGTCCTCGGCATCGTCAACACCCTTGCGCTGTCGGTGATCGAGCGGACCCGCGAGGTCGGGTTGCTGCGGGCAATCGGCCTGGCCCGACCCCAGCTGCGGCGGATGATCCGGCTCGAGGCGATCGTCATCGCGGTGCTGGGTGCCGTCCTCGGCGTCGGGATGGGGCTGGTGTTCGGGCTGGCGCTGATGAGCTCCCTGGCAGACGAGGGCCTCGAGGTGATCACGGTGCCGACCCTGCAGCTGGTGGGCTACGTGCTCGCGGCCGGCCTGGTCGGCGTGCTCGCGGCCGTGGTCCCGGCGCGACGAGCAGCTCGGCTCGACGTGCTCGCCGCCATCGCCACCGAGTAGGGCCTCGCGACCTTCGCGGCTCTCCCGGGCCATCCCGTTCAGGGGGACGTCCCCCGTCGATGAGGCTAAGGTGGGGACGAGGTGAGGGGAGGTGCGATGGGCGAGGTGGTGACGCCACAGCGACCCCGGCAGACCGTGCACAAGCATGTGCAGGTCCGCGAGTACGTCCGTGGGCTGATCCAGGGTGCCGAGCCAGGCAGCCCAGCACCGTCAGAGCGCGAGCTCGTGCAGCACTTCGGGGTCGCCCGGATGACCGTCCGGCAGGCGCTCGACGCACTGGTCTCCGAGGGTCTCCTCGAACGCGTCCCCGGTCGTGGCACCTTCGTCGCGCGCGCCAAGATCGACGTCCAGGTGCGACTCTCCAGCTACACCGAGGAGATGGGCCGTCGTGGTCTCGAGCCCTCCTCGCGCACGCTGCTGGCACGGATGGAGTCGGCAGGCCCCGGGGTGGCCCGTGCGCTGGAGATCGCCGAGGGCGCCAAGGTCGTGCACTGGCAGCGCCTCCGGCTCGCCGACGGCTCACCGATGTGCATCGAGGACGCCTACCTCGCCGACAGCATCCTGCCCAACTTCCTCGACCAGCCGCTGCCCGAGAGCCTCTACGAGGAGCTGCAGCGCCGCGACCTGATGCCCACCTGGGGCGAGGACTCCGTCGACGCAGCCGTGTCCCGCGCCGACGAGGCCGAGCTCCTCGGCATCGCCACGGGGGTCCCGGTGCTGCGGATCGCGCGACGCGCCTTCGCGGGCAGCATCGCGATCGAGGTCTCCCGGTCGACCTTCCGGTCCGACCGCTACACGCTGTGGATGCCGCTGTCGCGGCCGAACACCCCCGTCTCCCGGGCCCGTTGAGCACGCCGCCGACCGTCGGCGTGATCGACGGCCACAACGACCTGCCCTGGACGCTGCGCGACCACTGCGGCTACGACCTGGCCGCGGTCGACCTCGTCGGTGGCGAGGCAGCCGTCCAGACCGACTTCCCGCGACTGAGCGCCGGCGGCGTCACCGGGCAGTTCTGGTCGGTGTTCGTGCCCTGCACGCTGGCCGGCGAGGACGCCGTCCGGGCGACGCGCGAGCAGATCGACTTCGTGCACGCATTCTGCGCGACCTACCCCGACCGGCTGGCGCTGTGCCTGGGTGCCGACGACGTGGATGAGGCGCTGGGCTCGGGCCGGATCGCCTCGCTGATCGGGATCGAGGGCGGTCACTCCATCGACTCCTCGCTCGACACGCTGCGTGAGATGTACGACCGCGGGGCCCGCTACATGACGCTGACGCACAACGAGAACGTGCCCTGGGCCGACTCGGCGACCGACGTACCCGTCCTCGGTGGTCTCTCGGACTTCGGTCGAGAGGTTGTCGCCGAGATGAACCGTCTGGGCATGTTCGTCGACCTCTCCCATGTCTCCGACGCGGTGATGCGTGATGCGCTCGCGGTCACCACGGCACCGGTGATCTTCAGCCACAGCTCGGCTCGCGCGATCGCCGACAACCCGCGCAACGTGCCCGACGACGTGCTCGCCGCCCTGGCCGACAACGGCGGTGTCTGCATGATCAGCTTCCCGGCGTTCTTCGTCAGCCAGCGCTGGGCGCAGTGGTACACCGACGTCCTCGACGTCACCGTGTCGCGCGGCGGGGACCCGCGTTCCTTCGCCGACTTCGACCCCGTGATGCGCGAGCGGCACCCGCTCGCTCCCGCGGCGCCCACGGTCGTCGAGGTCGCCGACCACATCGACCACATCCGTGACGTCGCCGGACTGGCGCACATCGGGATCGGTGGGGACTACGACGGCGCCTCCAACTTCCCCGCGGGGATGGAGGACGTCTCCGGCTACCCGTTGCTGTGGGCCGAGCTGCGTAGCCGAGGGTATGCCGAGTGCGACCTGGCCGCGATCGGGTCGGGCAACGTGCTGCGAGCGCTGCGTGACATGGAGTCGGCCGCCCTGCCTGTCTCCTCGTGAGCGCGTCATGAGCTGCGTCGGGCTCCTCCTCGCCGCCGGTGCCGGGCGCCGGATGGGCACGCCCAAGGCGCTCCTGCGAGACGGGCACGGCGTGCCGTTCCTCGACCGCGCCGTGGGGCGGCTCCTGGAGGGCGGCTGCGGCGGAGTCACCGTGGTGCTCGGGGCCTCCGCCGAGCTCGCCCGCGAGCTGCTCGAGGAGGCGGGCTGGGCGGCCGACCCCGCCGTGGCGGTCGTGGTGGCCGACGACTGGGCCGAGGGCATGGGGGCCTCGCTGCGCGCGGGGCTCGACGACCTCGCGGACGCGCCGGCGGACGTCTCAGCCGCGCTGGTCTCCCTGGTCGACCTCCCCGATGTCGACGAGGCGGTGGTGCGACGGGTCCTGGAGGCCGCGGCAGGAGACCACGAGGTCCTCGCGCGGGCGTCGTACGACGGCGTCGCCGGGCACCCGGTCCTGCTCGGTCGAGGCCACTGGCCCGGCGCGGCCCGGACGGCACGCGGGGACCGGGGGGCGCGTGACTACCTGCGCGGCCGTCAGGTCCGGCTCGTCGAGTGTGCCGACCTGGCCACCGGCAGGGACCTCGACACACCCGAGCAGCTCTGAGCCGGTCGGTCCCGCGGAGGCCTGGGGGTCGGTCGTCGCTCACAGCTGCCGCCGTCACACGGTGAGTACGCTCGGGACATGGTCACTCACGAGCCGGTCGTGCCGGGCGAGGGCGACGGCACGCGCTTCGCCACGGTCGCTCATCTGACCGCCGGCCTGGCCGAGGGCGGGTATCTCGCCGACGAATCGTTGGCGACGATCGCCTTCCTGGCTCTGGAGATGCAGCGCCCACTGCTGCTCGAGGGGGAGCCCGGCACCGGGAAGACCGCCCTGGCCGAGGCGCTGGCGCTCGCTCTCCAGGCCCCCCTGGTGCGGCTTCAGTGCTACGAGGGCATCGATGCCACCCAGGCGCTCTACGACTGGGACTTCCCGCGCCAGATCCTGCACCTGCGGGCGCTCGAGGCGGCCGGCGAGACCATCGACGTCGACAAGGCGGAGTCCTCCCTGTTCGACGAGCGCTTCCTGCTGGCCAGGCCCGTGCTCCAAGCCCTGCGGGAAGCGCCGGCGGTGCTGCTGGTGGACGAGATCGACCGCGCCGATGACGAGTTCGAGGCGTTCCTGCTCGAGGTGCTCTCGACCTACCAGGTCAGCATCCCCGAGCTCGGCACGATCACGGCGGCGGTGCCCCCGGTGGTGGTGCTGACCTCCAACCGCACCCGCGAGATCCACGATGCGTTGAAGCGTCGCTGTCTCTACCACTGGGTGGAGCACCCGAGCCTCGCGCGTGAGGTCGAGATCGTCCGCACCCGGGCCCCGGAGGTCCCCGAGCAGCTCGCCGACCAGGTGGTCGCGCTGGTGCAGCGGCTGCGGAACGACGAGCAGCTGCTCAAGCCGCCCGGCGTCGCCGAGACGATCGACTGGGCGCGCGCGCTGCACCGCCTCGGCACCCGCGACCTCGACGTCGAGGCGGCCTCGGCCACCCTCGGCGCAGTGGTGAAGTACCGCGAGGACGCCCAGCGGGTCCGGCAGGCTCTGGACCGGATGCTACGGACATGACGGTCCCCCTGGTCGAGCCGCTGCGGCACGAGCCGGTCGAGCTCATGCTGGGCTTCACCCGCGCTCTGCGGGCGGCCGGTGTCGCGGTCACCATGGATCGCGCCCAGTCGTTCCTCGCGGCGGCAGCCGTCGTCGGGCTCGACGACCGGCGGGCGACCTACTGGGCGGGCCGAGCGACCCTCTGCTCGAGCCCGGACGACCTCGAGCGCTACGACCAGGTGTTCACCGCGTGGTTCCTCGGCGACGACGCGCCCTCGGGCCGCAAACCGGCCGAGCCTCGGCCTCCGACGACCCAGGCGGCGCTGGAGGAAGAGGTGGGCGCAGGCGATCCGGAGGGTGCCGACGACCCGCTCCGGGCGCGTGCCAGCAACGCCGAGGTGCTGCGGCATCGCGACATCGGCGAGATGTCCGCGGCCGATCGGGCACGCCTCGGCGTACTCTTCGACCTGCTTCGCCCACGAGCTCCTCGTCGTCGGGCACATCGGCGGGTCGCCTGGCACCGGGGTGACATCGACGCGGGTCGCACGCTGCGGCGCTCACTGCAGCGGATGGGGGAGCCGGGCGAGATCGCGTGGCGACGGCGGGCCACCCGTCCGCGCCGCATCGTGCTGCTGGTCGACGTGTCGGGATCGATGAGTCCCTACGCCGACGCGCTGCTGCGGCTGTCCCACCGGTTCGTGCTCTGCACCGGTCCGCTCACCGAGGTGTTCACCCTCGGCACCCGGCTGACGCGGATCACGCGAGCCATGCGCCTGCGCAGCGCCGACCAGGCGATCATCGCCGCCGGAAGGACAGTGCCCGACTGGTCTGGCGGCACCCGGCTCGGTGAGACCCTTCAGAGCTTCCTGGACCGTTGGGGCCAGCGCGGGCTGGCACGCGGTGCCGTGGTGGTGGTGTTCAGCGACGGCTGGGAACGCGGCGACACCACGCTGTTGGGCGCGCAGATGCGGCGACTCAGGGGACTGGCCCATGAGGTCATCTGGGTCAACCCGCACGTCGGTCGGGCCGGCTACCAGCCCGTGCAGCAGGGCATCGTCGCCGCGCTCGAGCACTGTGACCACTTCGTCGCGGGCCACTCGCTCGCGGCGTTCGCCGAGCTGATCGAGGTGGTGTCCGATGCGTGAGGTGCTGCCGGAGCTGATGCGGTGGTGGGAGGCCGGGGAGACGATCGGGGTCGGCACGGTCGTGGCGACCTTCCGCTCCGCCCCGCGGCCGCCCGGTGCCTCGATGCTCGTCGGTCCCGCGGGCGAGGCTGTCGGCTCGGTGTCGGGGGGCTGCGTGGAGGGGGCCGTCTACGAGCTCGGGCAGTCGGTGGTCGAGGACGGCACCTCGGTGCTGCAACGCTACGGCGTCAGCGACGACGACGCGCTGGCCGTGGGGCTGACCTGCGGCGGCATCCTCGACGTGTTCGTGGAGAAGGTGAACCGCGAGACCTTCCCTCAGCTCGGCGACATCGCGGCTGACATCGGGGCAGGACGGCCGGTGGCCGTGGCGACCGTTGTCGACCACCCCGACAGCACCCGGATCGGCCGTCGCCTCGTGGTCCGTCCATCCGACGTGGAGGACCTGCCTCCCGTGCAGGGCGGGCTCGGCTCGGACCGCGCCGACGCTGCCGTCGTCGACGATGTGCGCGGCCTGCTCGCTGCCGGCCACCACCAGACGTTGACCTACGGCCCCGACGGCGAGCGTCGCGGCGAAGGGATGCGGGTCTTCGTCTGGGCATTCGCACCGCCGCCGCGGATGCTGGTGTTCGGTGCCATCGACTTCGCTGCTGCGGTTGCCCGGATCGGCGGGTTCCTCGGCTACCACGTGACGGTGTGCGACGCCCGGCCGGTCTTCGCGACCAACTCGCGCTTCCCCGCCGCCGATGAGGTGGTCGTGATGTGGCCGCACAAGTACCTCCGCGCCGAGGCCGAGGCCGGGCGCATCGACCGTCGTACCGTCGTCTGCGTGCTGACCCACGACCCGAAGTTCGACGTACCCCTCCTGGAGGTGGCACTGCGGCTCCCGGAGGTCGGCTATGTCGGCGCGATGGGGTCGCGGCGCACGCACGACGACCGGATGAAGCGGCTCGAGGAGGCAGGCGTGACCGGCGCCGAGCTCGACAGGCTGTCCTCGCCGATCGGGCTCGATCTCGGAGCACGCACGCCGGAGGAGACCGCGGTCAGCATCGCCGCCGAGATCGTCGCCCTGCAGTGGGGTGGCGGCGGCCAACGATTGGCGGAGCTCGATGACCGGATCCACCACTGAGGCCCGGCGATGACCACACCACGTGAGGAGATCCGAGGGCAGCGTCTCGAGGCGGTGCGTGCCTGGACCGCCTTCGTCGAGCGGGCGGATCCGCGATCACGCGGTGAGGGCACTCCCGTCCGCCCGGAGATCCTGCGCAGCTGGGAGCGCTCGGGTGTGACGATCACTCCCGATGTCGTCCAGGCCCCGATGGCCGACGAGTCCGACACCCGGGCCTTCTGGGACGACTCCCCCTTGCAGGTCGCCGTCCGACTCCTCGAGGACGAGCTGCGCCGGACCGCCGACGACGGCGACCTGGTCCTGGCCATCACCGACGCCGACACGCGGATCCTGTGGACCTACGGCGGGCGGGTGATGCGGCGCAAGGCGGAGGCGGTCAACTTCGTCCCTGGGGGGCGCTGGGACGAGTCGAACGTCGGCACCAACGCACTCGCGCTGGCCAACCTCGACGACCGTCCCTCGATGGTGTTCAGCGCCGAGCACTACGCGCCCATCGTGCACAACTGGGTGTGTTGGGCTGCTCCGGTGCACGACCCGGCGACGGGGCGCCAGCTGGGCGTCATCGACCTCTCGACGACCTGGGACCGGACGCACCCGATCGGGCTGGCCACCGCGCGGATGATGGCACGACTCCTGGAGCACGCGCTGCCCGCAGCCGGGACAGCGGCGCCGCCGCCGGCGCCGGTGGGTCACTCCTTCAACGTCGGGCTGGAGCTGCGACTGCTCGGCCGGGTGGAAGCGGTGCTCGACGGCCAGCGCCTGCTGCTCACCCGGCGGCAGAGCGAGATCGTCGCGCTGCTCGCGCTCCATCCGGAGGGGCTCACCCTGGAGCGGCTGCACACGCTGGTGTACGGCGAGCACGCGGTGACGCTGTCGACCCTGAGGGCGGAGATCTCCCACCTGCGCAGCGCCCTCGGCGGCCAGCTCGCCTCGCGGCCCTATCGGTTGATGATGCCGGTGGACACAGATGTCGACACCGTGCTCGACCTCCTGAGAGCGGGCCAGGTGGCGGCGGCCGTGGACGCCTTCGGCGGGGAGCTGCTGCCGGGCACGACGTCACCGGCCCTGGCCGAGCTGGGCGACTACGTCGCCGTCGCCGTGCGCGAAGCGTTGCTGGCCGACCCGCAGCCGGGCGCCGTGCTTCGCTACAGCTCGCTGGCGCCGTACGACACGGAGGTGGTGGAGATCGCGCTCGCCGCCTTGCCCGAGCGGCACCCGGCCCGCCCGCTGCTCAAGGGTCGGCTCGCGGCCGCGGGCGACTGAGACCGGCGCGTCCCCCCGGGTGCGTCCGGGGCCCGTGGCACGATGCGGAGATGGGCGACATGGACTGCGACAACTGCGGCGCCACGATGCGCTGGGAGACCTCGCACTCGCGCTGCGACCGATGCGGGTACATCCGTCCCTGCTGCGAGGGTGCCCCGGTGTCGGCGAGCTGCGTCGTCCCGCGTGCGGAGGACCGCGCGGTCAACGCCTGAGCGGTTCGACCAGTCGGTAGACCGACACGTGGGAGCGCGACTCGGCGGTGAACGCGGCGCCGGCCCAGTCGGCGTGCCTGCTCTCCAGCTCGAAGCCGGCGATCCGGGCCATGAGGTCGAGCTCGGCCGGCCAGACGTAGCGGTGCGGGCTCCGGAACAGCGCTGCCTGTGTGCTCTCGTCGAAACGGAAGTGGTGGGAGACCACCCGCTGCTCCAGCACGTCGTAGGCGTCCAGGCCGATGTAGCCGGGCTCGCAGTGCCACACGGTGGCCTCCTGCCCCAGGGGCAACCGACGAAGCTCCGGGACCCAGAGCTCGATCACGAACCGGCCGCCGGGGGAGAGGTGGCGGGCGGCGTTCTCGAAGCAGGCGACCTGCTCCTCCTGCTCGAGGAGGTTGGAGATCGAGTTGTAGACGAGGTAGACCAGCGTGAACTCCCCCTGAGCCCGGCTGGTCGTCATGTCTCCGATGACGACGGGGATCCTCTGCGCGTCGACCTTCCGGCGCAGCTGGTCCACCATGGGTCGGGAGAGCTCGATCCCGCTGACCGGAATGCCGCTTTCGGCCAGGGGGATCGCGACCCGGCCGGTGCCGATGGCGAGCTCGAGCGCCCCTCCGCCACCAGCGAGGTCAGCGAGCCGTGCGACCGTCGGCCCGAGCACCTCCGGCGCGAACATCCCCGTGCCCGGCGTGTCATACCTCCGGGCGACGTCCTCGTCCCAGAGCTCCTCCTGGTGCATGCCCACGATCCTGACGTCGCCGCGGCGTACGGTCCACCGACTTTCGGCGGCAAGGGCGGGCACCGGCCAGCCGCACGCCGGCCCGTCGGCTTCCCCGGGAGATCTCTCGCTTCCCGGGGTGAACTCGCTCGGGGGAGGGTGGGTTTACCACGGGACCGTGGTAATCATCGCCGCTGATCCCACGGCCAACCTTTGGCCAACCTCGGCGGCCTAACGTGGCCTGCGTCACACGACCAGTCCCGACGGAGTCCTCACCAGGGGTGCCTTGATGGCCAAGATCGAAGTCACAGTCGACGGCGCGAAATACACCGACGACGTCGAACCACGCATGCTCCTCGTCCACTACCTCCGGGAACGGCTCGGCAAGACCGGGACCGTCGTGGGGTGCGACACCAGCAACTGCGGCGCGTGCACGGTGCACCTGGACGGCAGGAGCGTCAAGTCCTGCAACGTGCTGGCCGTCCAGGCCGACGGGCACGATGTCACCACGGTGGAGGGACTCGCCCAGGACGGCGAGCTGCACCCGATGCAGAAGGCCTTCCATGAGTGCCACGCCCTCCAGTGCGGCTACTGCACGCCGGGCATGATCATGCAGTCGATCGACCTGCTCAACGACAACCCGAGCCCCTCCGAGGAGGAGATCCGGGTCGGCCTCGAGGGCAACCTGTGCCGCTGCACCGGCTACCACAACATCGTCAAGGCCGTGCAGAGCGTCGCAGGAGGTGCCCAGTGAGTGACACCGGGACCGCCACCGAGGAGCGCCCGGCCGACGACACCCGGCAGGTGGGCAGGTCTCGCCGCCGCAAGGAGGACCAGCGCCTCATCACCGGCCGGACCCGGTGGACCGACAACATCCAACTGCCCGGGATGCTGCACCTCGCGATGGTGCGCAGCCCCTACGCCCACGCGACGATCACGGCGATCGACACCAGCGCGGCCAAGGCCGCGACCAACGTCGTGACCGTGCTCACCGGCGCCGACGTGGCCGACGAGCAGGGCGGGGTCCCCACGGCCTGGAACATCACGCCCGAGCAGGTCAACCCGAACCATCCCTCGATCGCTGTCGACCGCGTCGCGTTCGCCGGCGAGGTCGTCGCCGTGGTGGTGGCCCGCTCGGCCGCCGAGGCGCGGGACGCCGCGGAGCTGGTCGACGTCGACTACGACGAGCTGCCGCCCGTCCTGGACCTGAAGAAGGCCCACGACGACTCCGTCCTGGCGCATCCCGACCTCGGCACCAACAAGTCCGCGTTCTGGCAGTTCGACTCCGAGAACGCCGGCACCGGTGGCAACGTCGACAAGGCCATCGAGGAGGCCCGGGCCAACGGCATCGTGATCGAGCGGGAGTACCGCCAGCAGCGGCTGATCCCGGCATTCATGGAGCCACGCTCGTTCGTCTGTGACCCGACCGGCGAGCAGCTCACGCTGTGGTCGTCGACCCAGATCCCGCACATCACGCGGTTCTTCCTCGCGGTCGTGCTCGGCATCCCCGAGAGCAAGGTCCGGGTCATCGCGCCCGACGTGGGCGGCGGCTTCGGCGGAAAGCTGCAGACCGTCCCGGAGGAGATCATCACGGTCCTGGCCGCCCGGCGCACCGGCAAGCCGTGCAAGTTCACCGAGTCCCGGTCGGAGTCGCTGATGGCGGCCCACCACGGTCGCGACCAGTGGCAGAACCTCACCCTGGCGGCGACCAAGGACGGCACGGTGACCGGCCTCAAGGTCGACATCCGCTGCGACCTGGGCGCCTACGCGGGCACCGTCGGCGGCGGCGTGCCGATCCTGGGCGCGTTCATGTTCAACGGCATCTACAAGTTCCCCGCCTACCAGTTCAACTGCACGAACTACTACACCAACAAGACCCTCACCGATGCCTACCGCGGGGCCGGTCGGCCAGAGGCGACGTACGCCATCGAGCGGCTGATGGACGAGCTGGCGGTCGAGGTCGGGGTCGACCCGATGGCGATGCGTGAGCAGAACTGGATCAAGCACGACGAGTTCCCGTTCATGAGCGTCGCCGGCATGGAGTACGACTCCGGCAACTACGAGGCCGCGACCGAGATGGCACTGGAGATGTTCGGGTACGACGAGCTCCGGGCCGAGCAGAAGCGTCGGCGGGACGCCGGCGACCCGGTCCAGCTCGGTATCGGGATCTCGACCTTCACGGAGATGTGCGGGCTCGCCCCGTCACGGGTCCTCGGCGCACTGAACTACGCCGCGGGCGGCTGGGAGAATGCCGCCATCCGGATGCTGCCGACCGGCAAGGTCGAGGTGATCACCGGGGTCTCCCCGCACGGGCAGGGGCACGAGACCGCCTGGTCGCAGATCGTCGCTGATCGGCTCGGGGTGGCCTTCGAGGACGTCGAGGTGCTGCACGGCGACACCCAGATCGCGCACAAGGGCTACGACACCTACGGCAGTCGCTCGCTCGTGGTCGGTGGTGAGGCACTGGTCCTGGCTGCTGACAAGGTGATCGAGAAGGCCAAGCCGATCGCGGCCCACCTCCTCGAAGCCTCCGCCGACGACCTGGGGTTCGCCGACGGCAGGTTCACCGTCACGGGCACCGACAAGGGCGTGTCGATCGGCGACATCGCGCTCGCCGTGTTCGCCGCCCACAACCTGCCTGACGGCGTCGAGGCCTCCCTGGACTCCGAGGCCACCTTCGATCCGGTCAGCTTCTCCTTCCCGCACGGCACCCATCTGTGCGCGATGGAGGTCGACACCGAGACCGGCGGGGTGAAGATGCGCAAGTACGTCTCGGTCGACGACGTCGGCAACATCGTGAACCCGATGATCGTCGAGGGCCAGATCCACGGCGGCCTGGTCCAGGGCATCGCCCAGGCGCTGTGGGAGGAAGCCGTCCACGACGACGCCGGAACCCTCGTCTCGGCGTCCTTCGTGGACTACCTGGTCCCGACCGCAGCCGACACGATCAGCTTCCAGACGGCCAACACCACCTCGCCGTCGACGACCAACACCCTGGGCACCAAGGGGGTCGGCGAGGCGGGCTGCATCGCCTCGACGCCGGCCGTGGTCAACGCGGTGGTCGACGCGATCCGGCACTTCGGGGTCGACGACGTGCAGATGCCGTGCACCCCGGCGCGGATCTGGAAGGCGATCCACGACCAAGGTGGCGGAGGAGCGGAGCCGACACCTGGGGGCGCTGCCCCGCACTTCGACGAGCAGGACGTGGCCGACCGTAGCGCCGGAGGTGCCCAGTGATTCCCGCCAAGTTCGACTACGTCGCCCCGACCACGGTCGAGGAGGCCCTGCAGGCCATGGCCGAAGCAGGTGACGAGGGCAAGGTGATCGCGGGCGGGCAGAGCCTGCTGCCGGTGCTCCGGATGCGCCTCAACGCCCCCGAGATGGTCATCGACCTCGCCAAGATCGAGTCCCTGCGCGGCGTGCGCGACGACGGCGATGCCCTCGTGATCGGCGCCATGACCACACACGCCGACGTGCTGTCCGATCCTCTGGTGCGCGAGCACGCACTGCTGATCACCAAGGCGGTCACCGAGGTCGCGGACCCGCAGGTGCGGCACCGTGGCACCTTCGGTGGCGCGCTCGCGCACGCGGACCCGGCCGGGGACCTCGGCGCCCCTGCCCTCGCTCTCGACGCCCAGTTCGTCATCGCCGGCCCGGGCGGCACCCGCACCGTGGCAGCGGCCGACTTCTTCGTCGACCTGTTCACGACCGCGCTCGAGGAGTCCGAGCTGCTCACCGAGGTGCGGGTCCCCAAGCACACCGGCTGGGGTGCGCACTACGAGAAGTTCGTACGTGTGGCCCACCAGTGGCCGATCGTCGCGGTGGCAGCGGCGGTCAAGGTCGACGGCGGGACGATCAGCCAGGCACGGGTCGGCCTGACCAACATGGGCTCGACCCCGCTGCGGGCGAACGCCGTCGAGCAGGCGCTGGTCGGGCAGCCCGCCACCGACGCCGCGGTGCGTGCGGCTGCGGCAACGGCAGGCGACGGCACCAACCCGCCCTCCGACCTCAACGGTGACGCCGACTACCGGCGTCACCTGGCGACGGTCCTGACCCGACGGGCCGTCCTCGCAGCGGCAGGGGGCTGAGACTTCCATGGCGATGGAGCTGACCCACACGTTCACCGTCCCGGCGACCGTGGAGGAGACCTGGGCAGCCTTCCAGGACATCGAGTCGGTGGCGGGGTGCTTCCCCGGTGCGATGGTGACCGAGGTGGACGGCGACGACTTCAAGGGCTCCTGCAAGGTCAAGCTCGGTCCGATCGCCCTCGTCTACACCGGCACCGGCACCTTCGTGGAGAAGGACGAAGCCGCCAAAAGGTTCGTTGTCGAAGCCAAGGGCAAGGACAAGCGCGGCAACGGCACGGCAGGCGCGACGGTCACGGCCTCGCTGGAGGGCTCCGAGGGGTCGACCGAGGTCACCGTCGTCACCGACCTGGCGATCACCGGGAAGCCGGCCCAGTTCGGCCGCGGGGTGATCCAGGACGTCTCCGACAAGCTGCTGGGGCAGTTCGTGTCGTGCCTGCAGCAGAAGGTCGGTGACCCCTCGGACTCGGCAGGGGAGCCGTCGGCCGCGCCGGCGAGCGGCGCGGGAACGGACGGCACGCCTCCACCGCCGGCCGGGGGGCCCGCCGTGGAGTCGGCGGAACCGGCCGGGACCGACGTCCCGCCGCCCTCGGCTGCCTCATCCACACCGCGGGCGGCGCCCGCCTCACCGCGGTCGACACCGAAGAAGGACGACGCGCTCGACCTCGGCGCCACCGTCGTCCCGATCCTGGCCAAGGCCTATTGGAAGCAGGCGCTGGCAGGTCTCGCCGTCGTCGCGATCATCATCTGGTGGATCGTGCGGGACTGAGCGCCACCCGGACGACCCCCCACTACGGCGAGCTCCGGCGAGCGAGCCGGACCAGCTCCGCGGCTGCTCCGGTCGGGCGCAGCGTGGCCGGCCAGATCGCGCGGAGACGCCGGGTCAGCTCGAGGCCCGCGGTCGGCACCTCGACGAGCGCCCCCGCACTCAGCTCCGAGACCACCGCGAGCGCGCTGAGCACTGCGGGGGCGTTGCCGGCGGCGGCCGCGCTCTTGACCGCGGCGGTGCTGGCCAGCTCGAGGTGCGACTCGCCGAGCTCGAGGCCCGCCCGGGCCATCGCGCGCATCAGCGTCTCGCGAGTGCCCGAGCCGCTCTCGCGGACGACCAGGTCGGCGGCGGCGAGCTCGTCGGGACCGACGGGGCGCCGGCGACCCGCCCACGGGTGATCCGGGCCGACGACGACGACGAGGGTGTCCTGGGCCACGGTGGTGGAGGAGACCGAGCGCGGGGTCGACGGGGCCTCGACGAAGCCGACCTCGACCCGACCGGTGACGACCTGCTGGAGGACATCGGCGGAGTTGCCGATCGCGAGACTCACCCGCAGGTCGGGACGCTGCTGTCGGAGGCCCGAGAGCCACTGGGGCGCGAGGTACTCGGCGATGGTGAGACTGGCCGCGACCCTGAGGTGAGGGCGCCGTTGCGCCGCAAGGGATCGGGCCCCGAGCACGACGCGGTCGACCCCGGCGAGCGCCTCCCGCGCCCACTCGACGACGACCCCACCCTCGATGGTCAGCTGGGAGCCCGTCGGTCCGCGGGTCAGCAGGATCACGCCGAGCTGTCGCTCCAGGCGCGCTATCGAGCGGCTGGCGTTGGGCTGGGCGATGCCCAGCTGGCGGGCAGCTGCTCCCAGGGACCCGCTCTCGGCGACCCGGACCAGGAGGTCGAGGGCCGCGAGATCCGGACGGGCGATGGGCATGCACGAATGATATGTCGGTCCGACTTCTCATATCAATTGCGCATGAGGTGAGGTCAGCTCGACGGCTACCGACCGAGCTGCCGGACGCTCATGCTCGACGCATGACAACCTCGATGCCGGTCCTGGAGCGTCGCGGAGCCCGAGAGCCGATGCGTGCCGCTTGGCCGGGACTCGTGGTCGCGACTGCCGGCGGCCTGCTGGCCCTGGTGCTGCATGCGCTGGTGCCGGCCGTCAGCGCCCTGCTGGTCGCGATCGTCCTGGGTCTCCTCTCAGCAACCGTCCTCGGGCCGCGCCCGACGCTGGCGCCGGGCCTGGCGATCGCATCGCGACGGATCCTCCGCATCGGCGTCGCCCTGCTCGGCTTCCAGCTGGTCGTCGGTGAGGTGCTCGGCCTCGGGTGGGGTGCACTCGGCGTCGTCGTCCTCGTCGTGTGCGGGGGCATCGGCCTCACCCTGTGGATCGGCGGCCTGCTCGGCGTACCACCCGGTCGCCGGCTGCTCATCGCCTGCGGCACCTCGATCTGCGGCGCCGCTGCCGTCGCCGCGGTCGACGGCGTCACCGAGTCCGACGAGGAGGACGTCGCCGTGGCCCTCGCCATGGTCGTGGCGTTCGGCAGCGTCGCGATGCTCGCGATGCCCCTGATCGCCGAGGGGACCGGGCTGGCCGGCCGGCCGGCGGGGGCCTGGGCGGGAGGCAGCATCCACGAGGTCGGTCAGGTCGTCGTGGCCGGGGGACTCCTGGGTGCGGCCGCGCTCCAGGCGGCTGTCGTGGTCAAGCTCGCCCGCGTGCTCCTGCTGGCACCGGTTCTCGCCGTGCTCTCCTGGCAGAGACGTGCGGCGGCGGCAACGGGGTCCGGCCCTCGGCCGCCGCTCGTCCCCGGATTCGTGCTGGGCTTCGTCGCGCTGGTCCTGCTCGGCAGCTTCGCCGCGGTGCCGCCGGTGGCACGCGAGGCTGTGGCGCTCGGGCAGTCGGTCGCCCTGGCCACCGCCATGTGTGCGCTCGGCTTCTCCCTCGACGTGCGCGCCCTTCGTCGGCTCCGCTCGACAGAGCTGCTGCTGGGGCTCCTCTCCTCGACGATCGTCGCCACGCTGGCTCTTCCGCTGGTGCTCGTCGTGGCGTGAGGGGTGACGCTCGGGCGCCGTCACCACGGCTCAGCGCGTGAGCTCGCCGAGAGGGGCGACGGCGATCGAGCTGTTCTCGCAGACCCACGTCGGCTGGGGGCCGCCGAGCTCGGGGTGGATGTACATGGCGTGCGGGTCGAGCTCGTCGCAGGCGTGGCACAGCGGCCAACGGCCGACCTTCTCGAGCAAGGCGTCCTGCACGTCCTGAGCGATCAGCCCGGCGACGTAGACCAAACCCTCCTCCCACTGGGAGGCCCACCACCGCCGCGTCGTCAGCGACTCCTCCAGGGCGGAGACCGACTCCGGTCCGGCGGCGCCGGTCACCTCGAGGTCGTGCAGCACGAGAGCCCGTGCCGTCATCAGTGCGTCGCATGGCTCCTCGTCGGCGGTCACCCTTCTATTGTGAACACATGCCCCTGACGCAGCCCGGCGACCCGCTCGCGACCGCGCCGCTGCTCGAGGTGGCGGTGCTGCAGCCGCGCGACGTCCCCGGCGCCGACGAGGGCGGCGCCGATCGCGTCTTCTGCCTCGATCGACGCGTCGCCGGGGGCACCTCGCCCGAGCCCGGGCTCGTGTCCAGCATCTGCAAGGAGACCGACCTCCCGGTGCGGGTCCTGCTGCGGCTCAACGACTCCCACACCACCACGGGCGGTGAGCTCACCCGCCTGGTCGGCCTGGCCGAGTCCTACCTCACCGTGGGTGCGAAGGGCGTGGTCTTCGGCTTCCTCGACACCGACCTGCTCGTCGACGCCGAGGTGTGCAGCCACCTCGCTGAGGCGCTGCCCGGTGTTCCCTGGACCTTCAGCCGTGCCTTCGACGACTGCCTGGAGTCAGACCTCGCCTGGCGACAGGTGCTCGGCCTTCCCGGGCTGGATGCGGTGCACTCCGCCGGCTCGCCGCAGGGCCTCGGAGTCGGCTTCGACGACCTGGTCGACCGAGCCGCAGCCGACCCGGCGGTGGCGTCGCTGGTGATGGCCGGAGGCGGACTCGCCGGGGAGCACGTGCCCTGGCTGCTGCGGGCCGGCGTACGGCAGTTCTCCGTCGCGTCGTCCGTGCGACCGGGTGGCTCGTGGGACAAGGCCTACGTCGATCCCGGGCACGTGCGCGCCTGGCGGATGCTGCTCGACGACTCCGCCGCTCGCGCCGCCGGCACCGCCTGAGCCCGGCCTGCCATGACCCTGCTGATCGACCCACCCAACGCGCCCGGACACGGCCGGATGTGGTCCCACCTGGCCAGTGACGAGTCCTTCGAGGAGCTGCACCGCTTCGCGCGCGGCCTCGGCATCCCCGAGCGTGGCTTCGACCGGGACCACTACGACATCCCGTCCGATCGCTATGCGTCCGTGGTCGCGGCGGGCGCCGTACCCATCTCCAGCCGAGAGCTGATCGGCCGGCTCCGCGCCGCGGGGCTGCGTCGTCGCAAGTCGGAGGTGCTGGGCTCCGGTCGCCCTGGCCGAATGCTGGTGCGACCCGAACGGCTCGCTGTCGGCAGTCGTGTCGGGGTCGTCGCACCGTCGGGGCCGGTCCCCCCGCACCGCCTCGAGAGAGGGTTGGGCGTCCTGCGTGGTTGGGGCCTCGACGTCGAGGTCGGCCCGCACGTTGCCGGTGGCACGTCGACCCTGCCCTACCTGGCGGCCGACGACGAGCAGCGCGCCGAGGACCTGACGTCGGCCTGGCTCGACGACGGGTTGGGCGCGGTGATCTGCGCGCGCGGAGGCTACGGGGCACAGCGGATCATCGACCTCGTCGACTGGGACGCCCTTGCCAGGGCCAGGCCCAAGGTGCTGGTCGGCTTCTCCGACGTGACCGCGCTCCACCAGGCCTTCGCCGCCCGGCTCGGTCTGGCCACCGTCCTGGGGCCGGTCGTCACCCAGCTCGGCGTGTCCGACCTCGCCTCCCGAGATCATCTCCGCCGCACCCTGATGGAGCCCGCGACCGCCCTCGACCTCGCGCCAGACCCACTCGACGTGCTGCTGCCGGGCACGGCGACCGGCGTGCTCGTCGGGGGCAACCTCGCGGTGCTGGCCGCCGGGGTCGGCGCCCCCGCGGCGATGCCCGCGCGTGACTCGATCGCCGTCCTGGAGGACATCGCGGAGGATCCCTACCGTCTCGACCGGCTGCTGACGCAGCTGTTGCGCTCGGGCTGGTTCGAGGGCGTCCGCGGTGTGGTCGTCGGGCACCTGACCGAGTGCGGGCCCGACGAGCAGGTGCGGGCGACGCTGCTCGACCGGCTCGGTCACCTCGGTGTGCCGATCGTGCGTGGCGCCCCCTTCGGCCACGAGGCGGCCAACCGGGCGCTGCCTCTCGGGGTGCCGGCGACTCTCACCGCCCTGCCCGAGGAGTCCCGACTCCTGCTCGAGAGTCCGGCCCTCCGCTGAGCGACATGCTCGAATGTGCCCGACCCGGGGGCCGCGGCTGCCTAGGCTGGAGGTGACATCCCGGGGAGGGGCTGCATGTCGCGTCGGACCGTGATCACCTTGTGGTCCCTGTTCGCCGTCACGGTGGTCGGTCTGCAGGTCGCGCCGAGCGCCGCCTGGCGCGACCTGGTGCAGATCGTGGTCGCCGCCGGGGCACTCGCGATCGCCTGGGTGCACGTCCTGCGCCGCCCCGACGTGCTGCGCCGCGGCTGGCGCACCCTGGTCGTGGCGGTCACGGTGCTCGGCCTCGGCGACGCGCTGGCCGCCTTCGAGGCCCGTGTCGTGCTCATCGACTTCTCTCTCCGGCCGAGCACCGTGCTCACCCTTTCCGGCTACTGCCTCCTGGGCGCCGGAGCCCTGCAGTTCGCCCGCCACCGGGGTCGAGGTCGGCCGGCCCCGGGGCGCATCGAGGCCGCGATCTTCGCATTCGGGGCATTGGTGCCGCTGCTGGTCTTCCTGATCATCCCGGTGGTCGGGTCCAGCGAGTACGCCGTGGCGCAGAAGACGACGACCGTCGCCTTCGCCCTGGCCGACCTCGCGGTAGCGACGGTGATCGCGCAGCTGACCTTGACCACAGGGTTCCGGTCCCGGTCGTTCGCGCTGCTCGCCACGGCCCTGCTCGTCTCCCTGGCCGGCAACTTCTGGTGGGCGATCCTCGCGACGCAGGGGTCGGGCTCGGCCCCGCCCGGGATCAAGATGCTCTGGCTCACGGCGTTCATCCTGTTCGCCGCCGGAGTCGCGCACCCGTCGATGCGCGAGTTCACGCTCGGGCGTGGGTGGCAGGAGGAGATCTCCTCCCAGCGTCGCGTCTGGCTGATGGGTGTCGGCCAGGCCATGCCCGCGCTCGCGCTCGTCGCCTCATCGCTCCTCGACACCGACCACAGTCACCTGGTGATCGCCCTCGGCGCCCTCGCGGTCACCGTGCTGGTGGCTGCGCGGATGACCGGCCTGTTGGACCGGATCGACGAACAGTCCTCTCAGCTCGCGGAGCTGGCTCGCTCCGACGACCTCACCGGCCTGCACAACCGGCGCTCGTGGAACCACGAGCTCGCGCGGGCGTGCGCAACCGCGGGTGCCGAGGGCCGGTCGCTGAGCATCGCGCTGATCGACCTCGACCACTTCAAGGTCTTCAACGACACCTACGGGCACCCGGCCGGTGATCGGCTGCTCACGGAGGCCGCTGCGGTGTGGACCTCCCTGCTGCGACCCGGTGACGTGCTGGCGCGCTACGGCGGCGAGGAGTTCTCGATGATCCTGCCCGCCACGTCGCTGCGTGAGGCGGTCGAGCTCGTCGACCGGCTCCGGGTGGCCACTCCGCAGGGGCAGCGATTCTCTGCCGGGGTGGCGCTGTGGGAGCCGGGCTCGGATCCCACCGACACGGTCGCGGATGCCGACACAGCGCTCTACCTCGCCAAGCGCTCCGGACGCGATCGGGTCCTCGCGGGTCCGGAGCGAGGGGATCGAGAGCTGCCGCCGAGGCTCCAGGCGCTGCGGATCGTGGTCCAGCCGATCGTCCGGGCCGACGACCTCGGCGTCGTGGCGCACGAGGCACTGAGCCGGTTCCCGCACGAGCCCGACGTGCCTCGAGTCTTCGCCCAGGCTCACGAGCGCGGCTACGGTGACCTGCTGGAGATCGCCGCGATCCGGCGCGCCCTGGCGGCGGACGGACGTCCGCGCGGCACAGAGCTGTACGTCAACGTCTCCGAGCGCGCGATGCGCTCCACCCGCTTCTGGGGCGACCTGCCTGATGACCTGGCGGGCGTGGTGATGGAGCTGCACGAGGACCGGGACGGTCTCGACGACGCCACGGTGCGCGACTACCTCGACCGGTTCCGGCAGCGCGGGGCTCGCATCGGGATGGACGACCTCGGCGTCCGTGCGACCGATCTCGCCCGGGTCGTCACCCTCGAGCCCGACGTGGTCAAGATCGACCGGAGCCTGGTCGCGGGCTGCGACGTCAACGGCGGGCAGGCCGACGTGGTGCGGATGCTCGTGGACTTCGCACGCAGCCGGGGAGTCGACGTGTGCGTCGAGGGCGTCGAGACGGTCGGTGAGCTGGCAGTCGTGCGGGACGCCGGCGCGACCCTGGTGCAGGGCTACCTCGTCGCTCGGCCGAGTCCGCAGTGGCAGCAGCAGCGGGTCGGCGTCACCGGGGCTCCCGTGGAGGATCCACCGTTGCCTCGCCAGCGGTGAGCTCCTCGATCTCGCGAGCGAGATTGGCTCGCGCCGCGTCCTCCCACAGCCTCCGCCCGGTCCCGGTGTGGAAGAGCCGGCGACGCCCGGCGAGGTCGAGCAGCACCGCGGCCCTGCCGGCGCGGAAGGCCGCCTCACCGACGTGGGCGTAGTCGCGGCGTACCCCGGCGACGTAGTCGGCGTAGCGCTCCTCGTCGGCCGCCAGGATCGCGAGGTCGGCGTCGCAGAGGACGGCCCCGACCGGGTCGTCCGGGGCAGGCAGGTGGGTGCCGGTCAGTCGGACGAGGCGGGCCACCTCGACCACGAGGGGCGTGCGGCAGCCGGCCGCGGTGAGCTCCTCCTCGGCGAGGACGGCTGAGCGCTCCTCCAGCTCGGCGCCGTCGTCATAGACCGCGTCGTGGAACCAGGCGGCGAGCAGGAGCGCGTGCAGGTGAGGCGGAGGCCAGAGCGCGACCTCCTGCTCGGGCCGGGGGAGCTCGGGTCGCAGCTGCGAGATGTGGGCGAGCACCTCGCTGAGGTGGAGCCGGTCGTGGTAGCCCCGGGCGGGGTCGTCGTACGCAGCCAGCAGCCGGTCGCGCAGGTCCGTGCGGTCGGACAACGGCCAGGACTCGAGAAGCTCCATGACATCGACGCTAGCGCCCGGGGGTGATCACCTGCGGTCAGACCGACTCGTCGCCGGGCTGCTCCTCGCGGTGCCGCGGCGCTGCTCCTCCGCGCGCTCGCGGCAACGACGCAGGAACTCCTCGTCGCTCTCACCGTTGACGCCGGCGGCGCGCCCGGGCCGGTCGTACTCCGGGAAGCCCACGGCCGGGCGCTCGTGCGGAGCCGGCCGGGCCGCACGCGGTCGTCCTGCGACCAGCCAGGCGATCGACCCCACGAGCGGGAACAGCAGCACCAGCACCAGCCAGCCGAGCTTGGGCAGGTTGCGGCAGTCCTCGGGCCGGCGGGTGATCACGTCGATGACGCAGAAGACCCACAACACCACCACGAGCGGGCCGACCAGCACCCCGAGTCGCAGCATGAACTCCCCCTCTCACGCAGAACGGTCAGCATCCTAGGGCATCGGGAGCGCCGAGCTCCTCGGGCAACGGGTCGAGGTGCAGCACCGACAGGCTGGTCACCGCACGCGTCAGGCAGACGTACAGCCGCCGCAGGCCCGTGATCCGATCGGCCTCTCCGGCCACGATCGCTGCCGGCTCGACGAGCAGCACGTGGTCGAACTCGAGTCCCTTCGCCAGCGTTGCCGGCACCAGGTCGAGGGGTACGTCGAACTCGACGGCACCCCCAGCGAGGTCGGCCGGTGTCTCCTCGCCGAGCCTGGCATGGGGGATGTCGGCCCGCAGGAGCAGGGCGCTGAGGCGGTCGACCAGCATGTCGGGGACGATCAGCCCCACGGAGCCGACCCGGTCCTGCACCGCCCCGACCGCCTCGAGGAACGGCTCGTCGAGAGCCGGGAGGCGGCGCACCTCCAGCTCGCCGCGCGCCCGTCGCACAGACCGAGGCGGCTCGAGGCCGGGAGCGACGACGGGCAGCAGCCGGGCGGCGTACTCGATGACCTCGCCGGGCACCCGGAAACCGAGGGTGAGCTGCTCGAGGTGGGCCGTGGGCTTGCCGAGATGGGCCAGGGCCTCGGACCAGGAGCGGCTCGCCCACGGTGTCGTCGCCTGCGCGAGATCACCGAGCACAGTGGCTGAGCCCGTCGAGCAACGGCGCCCGACCGCGCGCAGCATCATCTCCGACAGGTCCTGGGCCTCGTCGGCCACGACGTGGCCCAGGGAGGGCATCCGCTCCACCAGGTCGGCGGCCTCGTCGATCAGGACGGCATCGGCCAGTGACCACCGCGCCGACGTCGGAGCCTTGGGTGGCTTGGCCCAGAGCAGCAGGGCCTGCTCGTCCTCGGTGAGCACCCCGTCGGCGGCGCTCGCCAGCCTCTGGGCGTCCCCGAGGAGCGAGAGCAGCAGCCTGGCCGGCTCGACGGCGGGCCACACCGCGTCGACGTACCGCTTCACCTCGCGACTGCGCGCGACGGCATCCTGCACCCGGTCGTCGGGGGCGTCGCCGCCGAGCTCCATCTTGACCAGGATGGAGTGGGCGAGCCGCTGGGGAAGCATGCTGCGCGCGGCGCCGTAGCGGACCCCGCGGGTGCGGAGGTCGGCGAGCACCTCCTCGACCTCGTAGGTGGCAAGGCGCCACCGGCGGGCACCGCGGGGGACCAGCAGCCCCTCGTCCGGCACCTGGACGCGGGACCACAGTGCCCGGCGCAGCACCTCGGCCATCCGCGCGTCACCCTTGAGGGTGGCGACGTCCGGCGGATCCTCGCCGCGCACGGCGTACTTCGGGTTGAGCCGCTGCAGCGTCTTGACGACGAGCTCCTCGATGGTGGTCTGCTGCGCGTCGATCTCGCCGAGCGCCGGCAGCACGTCGCCGATGTAGCGGAGGAACGACGCGTTGGGACCGACCACCAGCACGCCTTGACGAGAGAGCTGCTCGCGGTGGGAGTAGAGCAGGAAGGCCGCCCGGTGCAGGCCCACGGCGGTCTTGCCGGTGCCGGGCGCCCCCTGCACGCAGACCGACTCGGACAGGTCTGCGCGGACGATGAGGTCCTGCTCGGGCTGGATGGTGGCCACGATGTCGCGCATCGGGCCGACCCGCGGCCGCTCGATCTCTGCCTCGAGGATCGCGCTGTGCTCCTCCTCGCTGGGGGCCGGGCCGAGCAGGCCCTCGTCCTCGAACGCAGTCAGGGCGCCGTGCTGGAAGCCGAAACGGCGTCGACGGCGCACCCCCATCGGCTCGGTGCGGCTCGCCCGGTAGAAGGGCAGGCTGATCGGAGCCCGCCAGTCGACGACCATCGGGTCGCCGTCCTCGTCGCTGACGTGGCGACGGCCGACGTAGAAGCTCTCGCCCTGGGAGTGATCCGGGGCGCCATCGCCTGCACCTCGGTGATCGTCGTCGTAGTCGAGCCGCCCGAAGAAGAGCGGCACGGTCGGGTCGTCGGCAAGCGCCTTCATCCGCAGGAAGATCGCGGACTCCAGGAACTGCTGGCTGACCCAGTCGCCGGCTGCGGACGAGTCGAGGCCGGCGGTCCGGTCACGCATCCGGCTCAGCGCCTGCCGGGACGCGGCGAGGTGCTGACGCTCAGCGGCGAGCTCGGGATCCGCCGGAGCGTGCTGCGGATCGGAGGGATGGTCGGTGTCGGGGACGGGGGTCGGGGGCGTGGGAGTAGGCACGCGAGGACCTCGCAGAGTTGTCGGGAGCCCGGCGACGCTACCAGCGCGGGCCGGCCCGGTCACCTGGTTTGTCGCGGAGCGCGGCGTCTCGTCGGCCCGTCGGCTGGGGCGTGGGCACACCTGAGAGACTGCGCGTCGTGCTCGACGCCTTCGACCTCGACCCGGACGTGACCCACCTCAACCACGGCTCGTTCGGGGCAGTGCCGCGCGCCGTCACCGAGGCCCAGGCAAGGATCCGCGACCGCGCGGAGTCCAACCCGATGCGCTTCTTCCGGGTGGAGAGCCCAGGGCTCAAGGAGGAGGCGCGGCACGTGGCGGCGTCGTTCCTCGACGTGGCCGACGACGAGGTGGCGCTGGTGCGCAACGTCACCCAGGCCGCAGCGGTGGTGCTCGCCAACCTGGCCGCCCAGGACAGGCTCGGTGCCGGCGACTGGGTGGTGCTGGGGGAGCAGGGCTACGAGTCCGTGCGCCGCACCGTCGCGCACTGGTGCGAGCGCACCGGGGCCTCCTACCTCGTGGTTCCGCACCCGGTCGACATCGACGACCAGGCCCTCGCCGACGGCTTCGACGCCGCGTTCGCCGGCGTGGTCGGGCGCGGGGACCGGGTGGCACTGGTGGTCCTGGACCAGGTCACCTCGCCCACCGGTTCGCTCCTACCGGTGCGGCCGATCTGTGCGTCGGCCCGTGCGGTCGGCGCGCTCTCGTTCGTCGACGCCGCCCACGTGCCGGGGCAGGTCCGGACCAGGCCCAGCGAGGTGGGCGCCGACTTCTGGGCCGGCACCTGGCACAAGTGGGGCTTCGCGCCGCGCGGCACCAGCGCCCTGTGGGTCACCGAGGTCGAGCGTGGCGGGATCCACCCGCTGGTGACGAGCTGGAACCACGGGATGCCCTATCCCTTCCCGTTCGACACCCACGGCACCGACGACTACAGCGGCTGGTTCTCCCTGGGGGGCGCCGTCGACTTCTGGCGGCAGGCGGGCGGGTGGGCGATACCCGAGCGCGCGGCGGCACTCGCCGACCAGGGAGCGGCCGTCGTGGCCGCGGCGCTGCCGCAGGTGAAGGCGACCGCGCCGACGGCGTCCGCGCCGTGCCTGCGGCTGGTGGCGCTGCCCGACGGCGTCGCGACCGACCTGGACGGGGCGGACGCGCTCTACCAGCAGCTGAGCGCGGCGGGCGTCGAGGTCCAGGTGACGCCGTACGCCGGTCGTGGCTGGGTGCGCCTCTCCGCCGCGGTCTACAACCGTCCCGAGGACTACGAGCACCTGGCCCACGTCCTGCCCACCCTCCTCCGTTGAGACGTGCCTCCGGGGAGTTGAGACGTACCTCCCGGACGCCGAGACGTGCGTCCCGGCGCCCGGGAGGCGCCACTCGACCTGCGGGGGGCCACTCGACCTCTCAGGCGGAGGCGACGTCGCCCGCGTCGACGATGCGGTAGGCGTAGCCCTGCTCGGCGAGGAAGCGTTGCCGGTGCTGGGCGAAGTCCGCATC
The DNA here is from genome assembly GCA_963834315.1 of uncultured Actinomycetota bacterium. Taxonomy (GTDB): domain Bacteria; phylum Actinomycetota; class Actinomycetes; order Propionibacteriales; family Nocardioidaceae; genus Nocardioides_B. Next base: position 802,907 of record CAWIAY010000010.1, read on the forward strand.
CACGGTGTCACGGGAGACGATCGCGTAGAAGCGGGCAGTCACGACCTCGCCGTTGGGGCCGGCCGCCTTGGGGCGGAGCAGTCGGCCCAGGCGCTGTGCCTCCTCCTGGCGGGAGCCGAAGGAGCCCGAGACCTGGATCGCCACGCTGGCCGAGGGCAGGTCGACGGAGAAGTTGGCGACCTTGGACACGACGAGCAGGTCGAGCTCTCCGTGGCGGAAGGCGTTGAACAGCCGCTCGCGCTCCTTGACCGGGGTGTCGCCCTTGATGACCGGGGCGTCGAGCCGTTCACCGATCTCGTCGAGCTGGTCGAGGTACTGCCCGATCACCAGAGTCGGCTCACCCTTGTGCTTGGTCACCAGCTCCTCCACCAGTCGTGTCTTGGAGGCCGTGCAGGCCGCGAGCCGATAGCGCTCGTCGGGCTCGGCAGTGGCGTAGACGAAGCGCTCACCCTCGGGCAGGGTGACGCGGACCTCGACGCAGTCGGCCGGCGCGATCCAGCCCTGCGCCTCGATGTCCTTCCAGGGCGCGTCGTAGCGCTTGGGCCCGATCAGGCTGAACACGTCGCCCTCACGCCCGTCCTCGCGGATGAGGGTGGCCGTCAGGCCGATGCGGCGCCGGGCCTGGAGGTCGGCGGTCATCCGGAAGATCGGCGCGGGCAGCAGGTGCACCTCGTCGTAGATGACCAGTCCCCAGTCCTTGGCGTCGAAGAGCTCCAGGTGGGCGTAGACGCCCTTCCGTCGCGTGGTCATCACCTGGTAGGTCGCGATGGTGACCGGGCGGATCTCCTTCTTGGTGCCGGAGTACTCGCCGATCTCGTCCTCGGTCAGTGAGGTCCGCCGGATCAGCTCCTCCTTCCACTGTCGTGCCGAGACAGTGTTGGTCACCAGGATCAACGTGGTCGCCTTGGCCTGCGCCATCGCCGCCGCGCCGACGATGGTCTTGCCGGCACCACAGGGGAGGACCACCACCCCCGAACCGCCGTGCCAGAACGACTCGGCAGCGTCACGCTGGTAGTCGCGCAGCTCCCACCCGCTCTGGTCGAGGTCGATCTCGTGCGCCTCACCGTCGACGTAACCGGCGAAGTCCTCCGCCGGCCACCCGAGCTTCAGCAGCGCCTGCTTGAGGTTTCCGCGCTCGGAGGGGTGCACCACCACGCTGGCCTCGTCGAGCCGGGTGCCGAGCATCGGCTTGATCTTCTTGGCACGCAGGACCTCCTCGAGAACGGGACGGTCACTGCTGGAGAGCACCAGCCCGTGGGTCGGGTGCTTCTCGAGGCGGAGCCGGCCGTAGCGTGCCATCGTCTCGACGATGTCCACCAGCAGCCCGTGGGGTACGGCGTAGCGACTGAAGGCCAGCAGCGTGTCGACCACCTGCTCGGCGTCGTGGCCGGCGGCCCGCGCGTTCCACAGGCCGAGCGGAGTCAGCCGGTAGGTGTGCACGTGCTCCGGGGAGCGTTCGAGCTCGGCGAAGGGCGCGATCGCCTTGCGGCAGTCCTGGGCTCGCTCGTGGTCGATCTCGAGGAGCAAGGTCTTGTCGGACTGGACGATGAGCGGTCCGTCATTCATGCGGCGCCCATCGGGGTGCGTGAGGGGGTGGTCATGAGGCGGCCCCGGCCGTGGTTCCGGCCGCGGCCTTCTGGCGGGCGCGGTAGGCGGCCACGTTCGCCCGGGAGGAGCAACGGTCCGAGCAGTAGCGGCGCGACTGGTTGGGGGAGGTGTCGACGAAGACGTGGTCACAGCCGGCGGCGTCGCAGACGCCGAGCCTGGTGGCACCGAGGTCGCAGATGAGGGTGGACAGCCCCATCAAGGACTCCGCGACCAGGAGCTCGGCGACCGAGGACTGCTGGTCGGCGACGTGCATGTGCCAGTCGGCTCCGGTGCCGTCCTTGTCGGCGTGGCCCGCGATGTAGGGCGTGACCGGGTGTTTGGCGAGCAGTGCGTTGAGCTGCTCGACGACCCGCTGCTCGGCGCCCTCGTTGCTGGCCTCGAAGACCGGCCGGAGCTCACGCTGGAAGCGGCGCAAGGCAGTCGCGTCCCGCTCGAGGACCTGCCCGTGCAACCAGGCCCGGTCGACCAGGAAGGCCACGAGAGCCGGACCGTCCTCCAGATCGGCGTTGACGAGCGCTGCCGAGCGCTCGGCGTAACGAACAAAGTCCATGCGTGAAGATTACCTGTCGGCGCCAATCGGGCACGAACGTAAGGACCGAGGTCCGGACCGGGCGCCGTCGCACCGGTCACTCGTAGGTGCAGACCACCGTCTGGCCGCGGGTGGGGGACGGCACGGCCGGGCACACCAGCTGGAGAGGCTCGCTCGGCTCCGGTTCGCTGGGTGAAGGCTCGCTCGGCTCCGGCTCGCTCGGCTCTGCTTCGCTGGGCTCTGCTTCGCTCGGCTCGGGCTCGCTGGGCTCGGGCTCGCTGGGCTCGGCCTCGCTCGGCTCCGCTTCGCTGGGCTCCGGCTCGCTCGGGGACGGCGTGGTCGAGGCGGGGACGCTTGGGGCGGGCTCCGTCGGACCGGGGTCCGCCGGACCGGGTGCTCCCCCGACCAGTCCGTTGAACCAGTCCTCGATGTTGTCGTAGCCGTTGGCGTTGGCGTCGCCGGTCGCGTCCGCCACGTTCGGGTCGGTGCCGTGCGAGGACTCGTAGGCGTCCGGCATGGCGTCCCCGTCACTGTCGACGGGCGGGGTGCCCGGCGCCAGGGTCGGGTAGGGACCGGCGGCGTTCTTGAACGAGCCGCCACCGCTGCTCACCTCATCGACGAGGCGCTGGTCGACCGCGTCGCGCACCACCGACGCCCCGGCGCCGGCGAGGACGTCGGAGTAGGCCTGGGCGGCCGAGGTGGTGGTCACCGGGGCAGCCGTGAAGGGGGTGCTCACCTGCCCGACCGACGAGGCGACCCGCGCCGGAAGCAGGCCGGAGGCCGTCCAGCGCATGTTGTCCGCGCCGTACCACTGATGGGTGGGACCGGTGGACCCGCTGTAGGTGGCGAACTCGGCCCGTCCGGCATTGCTGTTCGGTCCGGGCTTGTAGTAGTTGCCGACCCAGTTCAGCTGGGGCCTGCCCTTGCTCGAGGAGAGCAGGGTGACGCCGCTGCCGGAGCCGTCTCCGTAGTTGTAGACGACGTTGTTGCGCACGTCGGCGACCGAGACGCCGCTGATCTGCGGGTTGCGATCGACGTTGGAGACGAAGAGGTTGTGGTGGATCGACACGTTGTGCGCGTTGACCCCACCGGCGAGCAGGCCCTTGGAGTGCTCTCCGTCGGGGTGGCCGGCGTTGCTGAGCCCCTCGGCGATGATCGAGTTGCTGATCGTGATCTCTGTCGACTGGTCGTAGGTGTTGACGTTCTCGTCCACCGCCCAGCTGAACGAGCAGTGGTCGACCACCACGTCGCGTACGCCGGACTTGTAGATCGTGATCGCGTCGTTGCCGTCGTCGGCGTCGCCACCGTCACCGGGTCGGAATCGCACGTAGCGCACGACCACGTCGTGGGTGGCGATCTGCAGGGTGCCCTTGTCGGTGCCGGACGAGGGATCCATCCGGAGCGTGATCCCGCCTCCTGGCGCCGTCTGGCCGGCGACGGTCAGGAAGGGGTCGGTGACCGTGATGCGGCTCCTGAGCGAGATCGTGCCCCCGGTCCGGAACACGACGTAGCGCGGGCCGCTCGACTCCATGCACGAGCGCAAGGTGCCGGGGCCCGAGTCGGCGAGGCTGGTCACGGTGCACACCCGGCCACCGCGGCCGCCCGGGGTGGTGGTGCCGAAGCCCTCGGCGCCGGGGAATGCACGCACGGAGGCCGCGGCCGGCGCGAGGAGGACCTGAGGCGCGACGGCGGAGACCGTGAGGGCAGCGGCAGCCGCTAGTAACGGCACAGAGACCTTGTTGAGGATCATGACAACGTTCGTAGACCCTGCTGCCGTCGGTCCTCTAGTCCTCTTGGACGAAGTTACGTAGTCCTCATGAGGAAGTTACGTCGGTGGACTAGGCCGCTGGGTGAGGGTGGATCAGCGGTTCCCGCCGGCGGCGGGGAACGAGTTGACGAAGGGCATCGCCCAGGCGAACGCCTCGGCGATCGCCTGGTCGACGTCGGGACTCGCCTCCAGCGCCGACGGGCCGGCCGCGACGATGCCGGCCTGGAAGTCGCTGACCTCGGCAACCAGGGCTCCCACGGTCGACTCGTGGCGGAACGCGGCGGCGGCCACGGACTCGGGCACCTCGAGGGTCTCGGCGATCTGGTCGAGCGGGGCGCCCAGCAGCAGGTCGAGCGCGGAGAGCAGGCCGGCGGTGAACGCGAACTCCGAGTCCTCCAGCCCCCGACGTAGCGCGAGGAGCTCGCAGGTGCGTGCCCGGATCAGGGCGGTGGCCAGCCCGTCAGGCCCTGCTCCCGGGCGTCCGGACAGCAGGGTCAGAGCGACCCACTGCCTGATCCGCAGGGTGCCGAGAAGGACCAGCGCCTCCCGCACGGTGTGCACCTCGCGGCGCAGTCCGTGATGGGCCCCCATGGACGCCAGCTGGAGCACCTGGAGGACCAGGCCCGGCTCGCGACGGAGGATCCGCTCGAGCTCGTCGAAGTCGATGTCCTCGGTCAGCAACATGGTGGCGAGCTGGACGTGGGCGGCCACCGAGGCGGGGATGACTCCCGAGCGCACCACCACGGGCCGCTCGACGGCATAGCCCTGGAACAGGTCGAAGCCGGCCTCGCCCGCCCAGGCGAGGTCGTCGGCAGTCTCGACCTTCTCGGCGAGGAGGCGTACGTCGTAGGGCGCGCACCGGGCCGCGAGAGCCTCGGACTCCGCACGACCCAGCGCCATCACGTCGATCTTGACGATCGAGGCGAGCTCGAGCAGGCGCTCGGCCCCGTCGATCCACACGAAGTCGTCCAGGGCGATCGTGAAGCCGCGAGCCACCAGCTCCTCGCAACCGGCGATCGTCACGTCGTCGACGGTCACGGTCTCGAGCACCTCGATCACCGTGCGGGCGGCCGGCAGGGTGACGGGCGTCTCGCCGGTGAGCACGCCGCGCTCGGCGTTGCAGAAGATCGTCTTGTCGCCGACGAGCTGGGCTACGCCGATGGTCAGTGCCCCCAGCACCACGTCGGCCGTCATCTGCTCACCGGACGGAAGCGCGAGGTCCGGGCGGGTGGCCCGGTAGAGGAGCTCGTAGCCGACGATCACGCCGTCCCGGTCGACGATCGGCTGTCTGCCGACTGCCACGGACGGGGTGACAACCCCCGATGTCTGCACGAACCCACCTCCCATCTCCACGATTGTCCGGTCCCGAGGACGCAGGCGCGGACCAACGAGGACAAATTCTACGATCGGTCAGGACTCCATGGCCCGTTCGGGCGATATCTCCCTCAAGTCTGGGGTGGGAGACGCCGATCACCCAGGCAGAACCATCCGGGCCAACGAGGGAGTGCGGTGCAGTGACGCGGTCACTTCTGCCTGCTGCGGCTCTGGCGTTGCCGGGTTGCGGGTGGCTGCTCCTCGCTCCTGACGCGGAGCCGGCGTGGCTGCGCGACCTGGTCGTGGTCCCCCTGCTCCTGCTGCTGCCCGTCCTGGCGCTGTGGCGGGTCGCCGACGACTCGAGCGACGTACGACCCTGGTTGGTGCCGCTCACGACCGGCATGACGATGTTCCCGCTGGGTCGGCTCGTCACCGAGGTCGGGACGAGGGTCGGCGGCCCGACGGGCGGCTTCGCCGGGGACGTGATCGTCCTGGTCGGCTACCCCTTCCTGGTCCTGGCGCTCTTCGCGGCACTGGCCCAACGGGCACGCGGCTTCCGGCTGACCGTCTGCCTCGACGGGCTCACCGGCGCCGTTGCCGGGGCCGCCGTCGTCACCCTGGCGCTCGCGCCCCTCCTGGGCACCATCGGTGGTGACCAGTGGATGCGCGTGCCGATGCTGGCCTTCCCGGTCTTCGACGCCGTCCTGGTGGCCGCGTCGCTCGGCGCGCTGGCACTCGTGGGAGTCGCCCACGGACGGCAGTTCAGGCTGTGGGCCGTCGCCATGGTGGTGCTCGGCGTCGCCCACGTCGCCCAGGTGCACTGGTTCGGCTCGAGTGTGCAGCCGGCACCGTGGGCCGACGTGATCCTCCTGCTCGCGCTCGCCCTGCTCGCGGTGGGGGCGCTCGGGAACGGCGCAGGCCGGCCCGACCCTCTGCCGGGCGCCCGCTCGCTCGGTGTGCCCACGGTGTCCGCGGTCGCCGCGGTCACCGTCCTCGTGGTTGCGCCGTCCTGGGAACAGGCGCCGTGGCCGCAGGCTCTCGCGTTGGTCAGCCTGCTCCTGGCGGCCGCTCGCTTCCTCCGGTCCTTCCTCCAGCTGCGCGAGCTCGCGGTCGTCAGGGAGATGGCCCTCACCGACGAGCTGACCGGCATCCCCAACAGGCGCGCGCTCTACGTCCACCTCGACTCCCTGATCGCGCTCCAGGACCCCGATCGGGCGACCGATGCGTCGGGCTCCTTCGCGGTCGCGCTCATCGACCTCGACCACTTCAAGGAGGTCAACGACACCCTCGGGCACGCCACCGGGGACGCCCTTCTCAAGGGGATCGTCACCCGCTTCGCCGCCGCCCTCGAGGAGCTGAACACCCCGCATCTCTTCGCCCGTCTCGGCGGGGACGAGTTCGCTGTGGTGTTGCACGAGGCGACCACGCGCAATGCCGCCATGATCGTCGGGCAGGCCCTGCGAGACAGTCTGGCCGAACCACTGTCCCTCCCGGGGGCGGTGCTGCACGCGCACGCAAGCATCGGTCTCGCCGTGGCGCCGCGGCACGGGCGCACCCGCAGCGAGATCCTCTTCGCCGCGGACGCGGCGATGTACGCCGCCAAGACCTCCGGCGATCAGGTCCGTTTCCACGCGCCCTCGCGAGACGAGAAGAGCCAGCAGCTCGGCCTCTCCGAGGACCTGCACCGGGCGCTCGCGCGCCGGGAGCTGTGCGTGGAGTACCAGCCGATCGAGGACCCTGCCGGACTGCTCGTGGGAGTCGAGGCGCTGGTGCGTTGGGACCACCCCGAGCGCGGACTGCTGCCACCGAACGCCTTCCTTCCGGCCGCCGAGAGGTATCGGCTCACCGGCGCCCTCGCGGAGCGGGTCCTCGATGTCGCGCTCGGGGACCTCGTCCGGTGGCGAGCCGCCGGGTCGAGCCTCTCGCTGAGCGTCAACCTCAGCCCCGCCGACCTGCGCGACGAGTCGATCGTGCAGGTGGTTGCGGGTGCTCTCCTCGAGCACGAGGTGCCGGCCTCGGCGTTGATCCTCGACGTGGCGGACGCGTCGTTCGCGGAGTCACCGGACCGGGTGCGAGAGGTTCTCATGGCGCTGCACGGGCTCGGCGTGAAGCTGGCGTTGGACGACTACGGCACCGGCGGCACCGGCTTGGACATGCTGCACACCCTGCCCTTCCACGAGCTCAAGCTGGACGGCCGGTTCGCCCGGGACGCAGCCGTCGACGCCCGCTCGACCGGTGTGGTCAGGTCCGCGATCGAGCTCGCGCATGCTCTCGGCCTGGAGATCGTGGCCGAGGGCGTCGAGGACCGTCGCGCCGCGGAGAAGCTGCGTGAGCTCGGCTGCGACCGGCTCCAGGGTTTCCATCTCGGCAAACCCGGTCCCGGCACCGACATCGAGGCGTTGCTGGCCCGGCCGACCGGCGGCAAGCACCGGCTTGCCGTGCCCGAGCAGAGCGTGCGGATCCCGGCTGAGGATTCGCGGCTCACACAGCCGTGACGCCGGTGATCCGGTGCACCGCGAACGTGCGTACGTCGTCGGAGCGGTGGTCGAACGCGGTCAGCTGACCGGCCTGCACCGCCTTCGGGTCGACGACCCGGTCGACGGCACTGCCGTGGTTGTCGACGTAGCCGATCAGGACGGACTGGCGCGCGTCTGCGGCCTCCCGCAACGCCGCGAGCACCTCCGCGGGACTTGCCCGCAGGGTCATCGCCGCTCCGTCGGGAGCGGACACGGGGCGATGCGCGGCGACGCGGTCGCCGGCTCGGATCGCGGTGAGCGTCGCGGCCACCCTGGCGCCGGCACGCGCAGCGGTGCGCGGGTCGTGGCTGGAACCTCCGACCTGCGCTCTGGGTCGTGACCTGCTGGAGCTCGCGCGATGCGCCTCGCGACGGGTCAGCCGCACGGTGCCGTCCGCGGCCTCGACCACGGGTGCGGCGCCGAGCTCACGCAGCCGGGGGAGCAGGGTGTCGACCGGGACGTCGCTGACCACGACCGTGGGCGCGATGCGTCGCAGTCGCAGGGGTCCGGCCTGAGGGTGGTGCACCAGCTCGGCGAGCGCCGACTCGTCATCGCTGCGGAGGAAGGACTCCGCCGTACCGACCCGCACCGTGCCGAACTTCCGGGCCACGTCGTCGACGAGGTAGCCCAGGGGCTGCGGCACCGGGGTGCGTGACGAGGTGGCCAGGAAGGCGTGGATCTCGGCGGCCGACCAGCCACTGTCGAAGCCGCGCCGCACCGATCGCTCGGTGAAGCGGTAGACGGTGGCGCCGCCGCGGGACTCGATGTCGGCCAGCGTGGCCAGGTGTCGGCCGAGCTCCTGCTCGAGTGGACCGGGCGCGACGGCGGTGAGGTCGGCCTGGAGCAGCATGTGGTCCACCGGGGCGGGCAGCAGCGGCTCCAGTGCGGCTGCGGCGTGGTGGGTGGGGTCGTCCTCGCCGAGCAGGGCGCGGCCGTGGGCGGAGAGTCCGCCCAGGGCGAGGATCCCGACCAGCGAGGCCTCCTCGAGCGTCCAGCCCACGGCCTCGCGCCGGGCTGCCGGGCGCCGCGGCCGGATCCAGACGAGCCGGTCGACCAGCGAGGGCAGTCCGGTCCCGGCGGCGAGAACCTGTCCCGGCGGGATCGCCCCGATCTCCTCGAGGGTGGACCGTCGCGTCTGGGGCAGCCAGCTTCGTTCCAGATCGGCGGCGAGCGCGTTGACGGGCTTCCCGGCCACGCGACCACCGACCAGCCCGATGAGCCGGGGGGACTCGAGCCAGGCCAGCGCGAGCCGGGTCCACTGGTCGGACACCGAGCCTGCGCTCCAGTGGTCGAAGGCGTCGGTGGGCAGCCAGGCGGCGTCCTGGTCCTCGGTGGACCCGACGTCGATGAGCCCGGCCGCTGCGGCGAGCTCGATGTGCAGCGCCGCGGCTCTCTCGTCCACGTGCAACAGCTCGGCAGCCGCCTTGAGCTCGCGCACGCCGAGCCCTCCCGTGCGCAGGGCGTTGGGGGGACGACTGCCCCAGTGCTCGAGCAGCAGCTCGACGTGCCGCACCAGCTCGAAGGCAGCCCCGGCGGCGGCCCGGTCGACGAGGGAGGTCTCGCGACTGCTCGTCGCGAGGTCGGGTGGGCCCAGGACCGGCTCCCGGGTGGTGTGGCCGCCGCGCAGCCGCAACGCCACCTCGCGAGGCAGGGCGACATGGCGGCGGTCCTTGGCGACCAGCAGTCCGCGGGCCAGCAGGCTGTCCACCGGACCGGCGTGGTCGCCCCGGCGTACCGGCCGGTCGGTGGCCTCGACGCTTCCGTCGCGCCCCTCGCGGTCGAGGTGGTCCAGGATCGCCCGAGCCTTCTCCCCGACCTCGTCGAGCAGGCTGGTCACGACGTCCGGGTCCGCGAGTGCCTGCGCGACGGCCGCGACATCGGCACTGCGGTTGCCGGTGGGTACGGCGCCCAGGTCGGTCGCCAGCCACGCGACCCGCGTGGGCCCGTAGCCGGCGAGCAGCCCCTCGACACCCGGGCCGAGGCCACTCACCGGCGTGCCGAGGGCGTCGGTGAGCACACTCAGGCCGCGCAACCGGTCGTCGTGGCCCCAGACGAGGGCGAGCGCCAGCAGGTGGTCCAGGGCCGCGTCCACGGCGCTCTGCTCTGCATGGACGAGCGCTCGGAGCGCCGATCGGGTCGTGCTGCCGTCGCTGGCGACCACGGCGTCGAGCACGGTCAGCTCGAGCTGGTCGAGCTGGTCGATCGCTCGCAGCGCCGAGGCCCGGGTGCTGGCCCGCGAGGCGAGCTGGCCGGAGTCCTGCGGTGCCGGTGTGGTCAGGTCGGCACGTTCGCGGAGCAGGCGCGCCAACTCCTCGTCGGACCAGCCGCGGAGCTGGTCGGCGAGAGTGCGAGGCGGGCCGTCTGGAGACATCCGTCCCACGCTACCGGGGCGCCGTGCAGCCCGGCACCGACCTCGACCTCCTCGGTCCCGGCGCGGCCGCCCCGCCACCACCCGCGGACGCGCGCCCTCCACTGCGCGACCGACACACCCAGCCGCGAAGTATGGGGGAACCACACATACCGGCGCGGGTTTCCGGTTCGTAACGTCCGGGGTAAGTACCGAGAGACGTAGGTCACGGCTCCGGTGACGCGCCGGCCTATCACGGGCAGGTCGCTGCCCGGTCGCGATCTTCGTAGTCCGACGGGCACCTCTGCGTCGCCTCTGCCGTCGGCCGCCCCGCGAAAGGAACCCACCCTCCATGTCCACATCAGCCACGGGACACCCCTCCGCCCCGGCTCCCGGGTCGACACCCGAGAAGACGTCGATCGTCAAGGTCGTCTTCGCCAGCCTGATCGGCACCGCCGTCGAGTGGTACGACTTCTTCCTCTACGGCTCCGCCGCCGCTCTGGTGTTCGGCAAGCTGTTCTTCCCCGAGTCGGAGCCGGTGACCGCCACCCTGCTCGCCTTCGGCACCTACGCCCTCGGCTTCGTGGCGCGACCGCTCGGTGGCGTCGTGTTCGGTCACTTCGGTGACCGGGTCGGCCGCAAGAAGATGCTGGTGGTGGCCCTGCTGATGATGGGGGTCGCGACCTTCTTGATCGGTCTGCTCCCGACGTACGCCAGCATCGGCGTGGCTGCACCGATCCTGCTGCTTGCCTGCCGTCTGGTGCAGGGCTTCGCGGTGGGCGGCGAGTGGGGCGGCGCTGTCCTGATGGCCGCCGAGCACGGTGACGAGAAGAACCGTGGCTTCTGGTCCTCGTGGCCGCAGGCCGGCGTCCCGCTCGGCAACCTGCTCGCCACCGGAGTGCTCTTCGTGCTGGCGGCGGTCCAGAGCGACGCCGCCTTCGAGGCGTGGGGCTGGCGGATCCCGTTCCTGCTCTCAGCCGTGCTGGTGCTGATCGGCCTCTACGTGCGGCTCCAGCTCGAGGAGTCGCCGGTCTACCAGGAGGCGAAGGCCGAGATCGCGGAGAAGAAGCAGGGCGCCTCGCACCTGCCGATCCTCGAGGTGATCAGGACCTACCCCAAGGAGGTCTTCATCGCGATGGGCATGCGGATGGCGGAGAACATCTCCTACTACATCTTCACCGTCATCTCGATCACCTACGTGACGACCTACCTCGGGGCCGACAAGAACCTCATCCTCAAGATGCTGCTCATCGGTGCCGCCATCCAGTTCTTCCTGATTCCGGCGATCGGCGCGCTGTCCGACCGTGTCGGACGTCGGCCGCTGTACCTCATCGGTGCCGTCGGCGTCGGGGTGTGGGGTTTCGTGTTCTTCGGCCTGCTGGACAACATGACCACCGGCAGCGTGCTGCTCGCCGTCGTCGTCGGTCTCTTCTTCCACTCGCTGATGTACTCCCCGCAGGCGGCCTTCTTCACCGAGCTGTTCGGCACCTCGGTGCGCTACACCGGCGCCTCGGTCGGCTATCAGCTCGCGTCGATCTTCGCCGGGGCGCTGGCGCCGATCATCGCGGTCAAGCTGCTCGGCACGGTGGAGGAGAAGAACACCACGGCCGTCGGCATCTACCTCGCGATCGCCGCCGTCCTCACCATCGTCGCCGTGCTGGCGTCGAAGGAGACCAAGAACACCTCGCTGCGCCACGACCGCGTGGTCCGCAACGCGCACGGCTGAGGGTCGCCGCACGACGAGGCCCCACTCCCTCGGGAGTGGGGCCTCGTCGTTGCTCACGTGGTGCGACGTGCGCGGATCCTCACAGATCGATCGGACGGATCACCCGGTCGATGCCGTGCGCGATCTGCTTGTTGCCCTTGTTGAGATTCTTCGCGCCGGCGATGACGCGCGCGTTCCGCGCGTCGCGGTCGACGTCGGCGAGGCGGACCTGGCCGCGCCGGACGGCGACCCGAATGTGCAGCCCGAGGGCCGACTCGAGCCGCGCGTCGTCGGACCGCTTGGCGGCTCCGTAGGTGATCGTGGCGCCGGGGACGACGTGGTAGAGCAGGACGTCCTCCACGGTGTCGATGCCGAGGGAGGCGACGGCGGCGAAGGTCGCCTTCTCGGTCGCCGGGCGGCTGCCGGTCACGCTCTTGACGAGCTTTCGGAAGGCGCGGTCAGTAGGCACGAAAGCCGTCAGGGCGGTGTCGCCGTCGGCGAGCACACCGACCAGGCTGTCAGGGTCTGCCTTCAGCACGGCGCGCACGGCCTTCTCGGTGATGTCGAAGTCGTCCCAGTTGCGGTCGTAACGGTTGCCGTCGGAGGCGAGCACCTCCGTCAGCGGCGTCGTGCCCGCCTTCGCCTTCGCCTGGGCGGGCGTCGTCGCCAGGGCGCTCCCTCCCACCAGGGCGGCGGCCAGCAGCGCGGATGTGACTCGGGATGTTCGCATGGTCAGCTCCTTGCACTCGTCGGCCGTGCCGACCGTCCGACACGACTCGTGGAGGGTTCGGGCGGCGCCGGACAACGGTTTGGTTGAACACTGAACGACCTCCTTCGGGTCTAGACCTGTGGCGAAGTGACGGCCGCAACGCCCCACGTGTCCTGCGGGCTGCCACCGCACGGGCGATCCGATCGAGTCGTCGAGCGGTCATATCCGCGGGTTTCGTAGGGTTGACTCGATGAGTCGGTCCCCGCAGGTCTGGTATGTCAGCTATGGGTCGAACATGTCGTCGGACCGGCTCGCCTGCTACGTCGTCGGTGGGTGTCCGCCCGGAGGCACCCGGGTGAACCCGGGTGCGCGGGATGCCTCGCTGCCGACCCGATCGATCCCCGTGGACCTGCCGGGCACCGTCTACTTCGCCGGTGAGTCACCCCAGTGGGGAGGCGGTGTCGCGTTCTACGACCACGAGACCCCGGGTGGTGCCCTGGGCCGGGCCTACCTGGTCACGCCCGGCCAGCTCGCGGACATCGCCGCCCAGGAGATGCATCGGCTGCCGCAGGAGGGTGACCCGCTCGAACAGGTGGTCATGTCCACCCTGGAGTCCGGCCGGCACACGGTGGGGCCGGGACGCTACGAGACGCTCGTCGAGGTCGGCCGTGAGGACGGGCGGCCGCTGCTGACGTTCACCTCACCCCACGGAGCCGACCACGTGCCGCACACCCGTCCGAGCCGGGCCTACCTCGGCGCCCTCGCCACCGGGCTTCGTGAGTCGCGCGGCTGGGACGAGAACGCGATCGCGGCCTACCTCTCCCGGATCGTGCCCCCCTCGGAGGGCTGCCAGGCACCAGCCTGACCGAGCAGAGACGCCCGGTGACAGGGAAGCCGGGAAGGGGCCTACTCGCGAGGCACGCGGCGGATCCACACGTCGGGTGGTCGAGCTTCTCCCCCCGGTGGTCGAGCCGTTCCGTCGGGTGGTCGAGCTTGTCCTCCGGGTGGTCGAGCTTGTCCTTCGGGTGGTCGAGCTTGTTCCTCGGGTGGTCGAGCCGTTCCGTCGGGTGGTGGAGCTTGTCCTCCGGGTGGTCGAGCTTGTCCTTCGGGTGGTCGAGCTTGTCGAGACCACTGCGGTGGTCGGAACTCGGGTCTGCGGTCGAAGGGGTTGAGCCGCACCTGCCACGGGGTGGCGTGGAGGAGGGTGTGGTGGGCGCGGCAGAGGAGTACGAGGTTGTGGAGGCTGGTGGGTCCGCCGTCGGCCCAGTGCTGGACGTGGTGGGCGTCGCACGCGAGTGGTAGCCGGCGGCAGCCGGGGAAGCGGCAGTGCTGGTCGCGCAGGACGAGGGCTTTCCAGATCGCGGCGGTGACGAGTCGTTGGGTGCGGCCGACGTCGAGGACCTCACCCAGCGAGCCGAGGACGGCGGGGATGACGTCGGCGTCACACGCCAGCCGGCGGATGATGGAGATGGAGAGCTGGTCGCCGGTGTCCAGACGTCGCCGCACCGAGCCCCTGACGGAGCTGGTCCAGCGTGACCGTGACGGTGACCCGTGGTTTGGCGCCGTGCTGCTCCGGGAGCAGCCCGTCGGTCTCGCTGGCTTTGAGGCAGGTCTGCACCAGCGCGTCCCAGGTCCGCGCGCCGTGGTCGCGGAGGTCGCGGGCGGTCTCGCCGCAGTCCGGGTCCGTGCCCGGCATGGGTGCGGAGAGTGCGTGCAGGGCGGTCTTGATGATGGCGGCGTCCTCGACGGTGCCGCGGCCGCGGAGCCGGACGCCGCCGATGCCGTCCTCGGCGAGGTGAGGAAACGGCCAAGGTGCGCCGAGCGTTCGAGCCGGTCCAGCGCGGCCTCCTCGGCACGTCCGGTGCCGTCGGGGTCGAGCACCTCGAGGAGGTGGTCGCCGGCCTTGCGCAGCTCGACGCGCGTTGAGGGAGGCGGCCTGGTCGAGCAGCATCCGTTCGGCCTCGTCCCGCAGAGCGGGTTGGCCGGGGAGCCGGTCGATCGCCGCCACGATGACTTCGGCATGCTCGGGCGAGATGTCGCCGGCTTGGAGGGCGAGCAGCGTCGTACGCCGCTCACCACACAACGGGCGGGCGGTGCGCAGCAACCGCGAGCCGTGGCCGTGCCGGCCACCCGCGGTGTGGGTCAGGTAGTCACCGGGAGAGAACCAGCCGGCCGTCTTGGCTGCCTCGGTGGCCTCGACCTCCGCGGCCACCTCGCACTGCACCGCGGCCAGCGCCGAACGGAGCCGTTCGATCTCGGAGTTCACGTCGAGAAGGTCCTCAGGACGAGCCGCCGCCCAGAGTGTCTCGGACAAGCTCGCGACCTGCTCCCGCGCCGCAACCAACACCCCCACGGGGCTGGTCGGTGAGTCCGGGAGCATCTCCATGAGAGAACTCAACCAGGGACCACCGACAGTTTCCGCACAGTTCGATTCCGTGCACTCGCGGTGGTTGAGGAGGGCGGAGCGCCAGCGGCCTCACCCGGTGGTTGAGGAGGGCGGAGCGCTAGCGGAGCCCGTCTCGAAACCACCCCTACCCGGGCGCGTCCGTGCGGTGGTTTCGAGACGCCTCGCCTAGCGGCTCGGCTCCTCAACCACCGGACTCCCCACGGTGGTTGAGGGGGGCGGAGCGCTAGCGGAGCCCGTCTCGAAACCACCCCCTACCCGAGCGCGTCCGTGCGGTGGTTTCGAGACGCCTCGCCTAGGCGGATTCAACCTGCGGTTGCAACACCGGGTTGGTTGTCGTGTTCGGAGAGTAGTTTGTCGAGGGCCTCGGCCGGGGTTCGCCAGTTGAGGCGCTTGCGGGGTCGGTTGTTCATCTCGATGGCGACGCGTTCAAGGATTCCGGGTCCGTGGAAGGACAGGTCGGTGCCCTTGGGGAAGTACTGGCGGAGCAGGCCGTTGGTGTTCTCGTTCGATGCGCGTTGCCAAGGCGAACCTGGATCGCAGAAGTAGATTCTCAATCCGGTGGCCTCGGCGATCCGGGCGTGGTTGGCCATCTCGATGCCTTGGTCCCAGGTCAGGGTCTTGCGCAGCAGCTGGGGCAGGTCGGCGACCGCGGCCACGATGGCTTCTTGGACCGCCACAGCCCCGTGGTTCTCGGGCAGGTGGAGAAGCACCAGGAATCCGGTGGTGCGTTCGACCAGGGTCCCGATCGCGGTGCGGTTCTCGGCCCCGGTGATCAGGTCGCCCTCCCAGTGACCCGGCACGGCCCGGTCGGCGACCTCGGGTGGGCGCTCGGCGATGCTGACCATGTCCTTGATCCGGTCACCACGGGCACGGCGAGCTTCGGCCTGCCTGCGGGGCTTGCGCAGCGCCCGCCCCGTGCGCAGGCACTTGGCCAGGTCCCGCTTGAGCCCGCCGCGGCCCTCGATGTAGATCGACTGGTAGATCGTCTCGTGTGACACCCACATCTCCGGATCCTCGGGAAAGTCCTCACGCAGCCGCCGGGCGATCTGCTCAGGACTGTGATTGTTCCCCAGCCGGGTCTGGACCTCGCCTCGCAGCCGCAGATGCGTGGCCAGCTTCGCTGGCCGGGCCCGACCCCCGGCTCGGGCCCGTTCATCGGCACGTTGCTGGGCCACACTGGCCCGGTAGTGCCCATCGCCGCTGCGGTTGCGGGCCAGCTCACGGCTCACCGTGGCCGGACTGCGCCCGATCTGCCGGGCGATCTCGCGGACGCCCAGGTGCCCAGCCAGTCGAGCGATGTCCTCCCGCTCGTTCAGGCTCAAACGACGACCGGTCGGGTTCTCCAACAAGGGGATCACACCACCAGATCGTGCAAACACTCGATAAGCCGTGGGCCGAGACACGCCGGCAGCGACGCCGGCATCGAGCACCGACACCCCGGCAGCAACCTCTCGCCAGAACCTCCGCTGAACCTCCACCGGAACCGGCGGTCTACCCATCTCGCTCACCCCACATCAGCTGGGGTGTTGCACTCACACCTTGAACCCGCCCTAGCGGCTCGGCTCCTCAACCACCGTGGCATCTGCTGGTTGAGGAGGGCGGAGCGCTAGCGGAGCCCGTCTCGAAACCACCCCTACCCGGGCGCGTCCGTGCGGTGGTTTCGAGACGCCTCGCCTAGCGGCTCGGCTCCTCAACCACCGGACTCCCCACGGTGGTTGAGGGGGCGGAGCGCCAGCGGAGCCCGTCTCGAAACCACCCCTACCCGAGCGCGTCCGTGCGGTGGTTTCGAGACGCCTCGCCTAGCGGCTCGGCTCCTCAACCACCGGACTCCCCACGGTGGTTGAGGAGGGCGGAGCGCCAGCGGAGCCCGTCTCGAAACCACCCCTGACCCGGGCGCGTCCGTGCGGTGGTTTCGAGACGCCTCGCCTAGCGGCTCGGCTCCTCAACCAGCGTGGCATCTGGTGGTTGAGGAGGGCGGAGCGCTAGCGGAGCCCGTCTCGAAACCGCCCCTGACCCGGGCGCGTCCGTGCGGTGGTTTCGAGACGCCTCGCCTAGCGGCTCGGCTCCTCAACCACCGTGGCATCTGCTGGTTGAGGAGGGCGGAGCGCTAGCGGAGCCCGTCTCGAAACCGCCCTCACCCGAGCGCGACCGTGCGGTGGTTTCGAGACGCCTCGCCTAGCGGCTCGGCTCCTCAACCACCGTGCACACCTGCGGTGGTTGAGGAGGGCGGAGCGCCAGCGGAGCCCGTCTCGAAACCACCCCTGACCCGGGCGCGTCCGTGCGGTGGTTTCGAGACGCCTCGCCTAGCGGCTCGGCTCCTCAACCAGCGGGCACCCTGCTGGGGTTGAGGGAGGGCGGAGCGCCAGCGGAGCCCGTCTCGAAACCGCTCCACCCCGGGCGCGTCCGTGCGGTGGTTTCGAGACGCCTCGCCTAGCGGCTCGGCTCCTCAACCACCGGGTCGGCTCGGCTCCTCAACCACCGGGTCGGCTCGGCTCCTCAACCACCGGGTCGGCTCGGCTCCTCTACCACCGGGTCGGGTCGGGTCCTCTACCACCGGGGCGGGTCGGGTCCTCAACCACCGTGACATCCGCAGGGCCGTGCACCTCAGGGGCGCCCGAGCCCCCGGTAGGTCCAGCCCGCGGCACGCCAGGCCCGGTCGTCGAGGCAGTTGCGTCCGTCGACCACAGCTGGGGTGGCCACCACGTCGGCGAGCACCACCGGGTCGATCTCACGGAAGTGGGACCACTCGGTCAGCACCAGCACCACATCGGCACCCCGGCAGGCGTCCATGACGGAGTCCGCGTAGTGGAGCGTGGGCCACAGTCGTCGGGCATTGGGGATGGCCTGCGGGTCGTAGACCGTGACATGGGCGCCGAACAAGGAGATCCGCCCGGCTACGTTGAGAGCCGGTGAGTCGCGGATGTCATCGGAGTCCGGCTTGAACGCCGCCCCCAGCACGGCAACCTTGGCGTGCGGCCACGGTCGGCTGACCAGCTCGGCGGCCACGTCCACGACCCGGCTGCGCCGACGCTGATTGATCGCGTCCACCTCGCGCAAGAAGGTGAGGGCATCCCCCGCACCGACCTCGCCGGCACGCGCCATGAAGCCGCGGATGTCCTTGGGCAGGCAGCCCCCGCCGAATCCGAGTCCGGCGTTGAGGAACTGGCGTCCGATGCGAGGGTCGTGACCGATCGCGTCGGCCAGGACGGTGACGTCTCCTCCGGTCGCCTCACAGATCTCGGCCATCGCGTTGATGAACGAGATCTTGGTGGCCAGGAAGGCGTTCGCGGCGGCTTTGGCGAGCTGGGCGGTGGCCAGGTCGGCGACCACGACGGGAGTGTCGGCGGCGATGGCCTCGGCGTACAACGTGCGGAGCATCGTCTCGGCGACGTCGGCCCCCGGTCCGCTCGGGAGCCCGAAGACGAGCCGGCCGGGACGCAGCGTGTCGTCGACGGCGAACCCTTCGCGCAGGAACTCCGGGTTCCAGGCGAGCACGACGTCGTCACCCGCCGGTGCGGTCCTCTGCAAGGTGAGGGCCAGCCTCTCTGCGGTCCCGACGGGGACCGTCGACTTGCCGAGCACCACGCAGGGCCTCTGCAGGCGTACGGCGAGCGCTGCCACGGCATCGTCGACGTAGCGCAGGTCCGCCGCGAGCTCTCCGTCGCGCTGGGGGGTGGACACGCACAGGAAGTGGACGTCGCCGAACTCGGCGGCCTCGTCGTAGGAGCCGGTGAAGCGCAGCCTCCCCGACTCGACGTGCTTGCGCAGGATCGGCTCGAGGCCCGGCTCGAAGAAGGGCGGTCGCGCCTCCTGGAGGGCCGCAACCTTGCCCTCGTCGACGTCGAGGCCGAGCACCTCGAAGCCGAGCTCGGCCATGCACGCCGCGTGCGTGGCGCCCAGATAGCCGCACCCGATGACGGTGATGCGTGGCTTCATGTTGCGCGTCCTTCCCCTGGTGATCGCGTCGAGGTCCAGCCTCACAGCGTCGCTCCCGCAGGACCCCCGTCGACTGCCGGACCCTGTCTACGCCGATTGGCCGATGTCGCTGCTCAGACGTCGCGGTGTGCTGGCAGGCATCCGAGTAGGTGGGGGAGAGGAGACGGCATGCGGCTACTCACAGTGGCGGCCCATCCCGATGACGAGACGCTGGGGGCCGGCGGAACCATGGCATGGCACGCCGCGCGCGGGGACACGGTCTGGGCCGTGGTGCTCGCCGACGGCGCGAGCTCGCGGCACGGCAAGGTCGCCCTCCAAGCAGAGTGTGCGCACAATGCCGCCGAGGTCCTCGGCATCGAACGACTCGTGATGGTGGGCCTGCCGGACCAGCGGCTCGACACGCTCAGCCTGCTCGACGTCATCACCCCGATCGAGCAGGTCATCGAGGAGCTCCAGCCCGACGTGGTGCTCACGCACTTCCCGGGCGACGTGAACGAGGACCATCGGCTCGTGGCTCGCGCGGCCATCGTGGCCACCAGGCCGGTGCCGGGGACGCCGGTCTCGCGTGTGTGCTCGTTCGAGATCCCCTCCTCGACCGACTGGGCGCCGCCGATTCCGGGCAGCATCTTCGCGCCGAACCTGTACGTCGACATCAGCGACTCGCTGGAGACCAAGCTGACCGCGATGAAGGCCTATGCCCAGACGCACGTGAGCGAGCTGCGGCCCTTCCCGCACCCGCGGTCGATCGAGGCGCTGACGGCCTACGCGCAGCGGCACGGGGCTGCCTCGGGCCTGTTGGCCGCGGAGCCGTTCATGATGCTGCGCGAGTCCTCGACCGCAGGGATGCGGGGCCACTCCTGGCACGGAGCAGCGGCATGATCCGCGCCGTCTTTGATCGAACAGTCGCCGGGTTGGCCCTGGTCCTGTTGAGCCCGGTGCTTCTGTTCATCGCGCTCCTCGTGCTGTCCACCAGCCGCGGTCCGGTGCTGTTCCGCCAGGTGCGGATCGGGCGGGACGGCCGGCCGTTCCTGATCTGCAAGTTCCGCACGATGGCCCACACCGGCGACAGCGGGTCCGCGCAGGTGTCGCCGGCCGGTGACCCGCGCGTGACGGCGGTCGGACGGGTGCTTCGCGACTGGTACCTCGATGAGCTGCCTCAGCTGCTCAACGTCCTGCGCGGCGAGATGGGCCTGGTAGGGCCCCGGCCGGAGACCCCGGAGTTCGTCGCGCTCTACAGCGACTCCGAACGGCGGGTCCTGTCCGTCCGCCCCGGACTCGCCGGACCCTCGACCCTCGGCTTCATGGACGAGGCCGCTCGCTTGGCCTCGTTCGACGACCCCGCCGGCTACTACCGCGACGTCCTGCTGCACGAACGCGTCCGGTTGGACCTGTCCTACCTGGAGCGACGCTCGTTCAGCTACGACGTCCGCCTCCTCTTCCGGCAGGTGATCGCCATTGCCCGCCACTAGGCGCGCGTCTGCGCCGCAGCAACCCAGTTGTTGCTCGTCGAGCCGCCAAGGCGGCTCATCCCAACCGACAGGTGCCCTCGGGTGCCCTTGCCCAGGAAGAGTCTCGAGATGAGGAACCCGAACAAGATCGGTGTGGCGGTCGCCACGCTGACGAGCCTCGCCCTGGTGGCGAGCACCACGGCCGCGCTCGCCGCGGAGGTCAACTCGACCAACGTGAAGCGGACCGACACGTCGCTGTGGACGCCGCCGAGCCCGGACCCGTCCGGGATCACCTACATCCCCGCTCCGGTGGACCGCCTCGTGGTCGCGGACGCGGAGGTCGACGAGATCCCCGCTCCGCAGCCGGGGGAGTACAAGGGCGTCAATCTCTACACGATGACCCGGGACGGAACGCTGACCGGCACCGGGACGACGAAGGAACCCACCTTCGGCACCGGCACCGGCTGGTCGGTCGAGCCCACCGGGTTGGCTTATCACAACGGCAAGATGTACGTCGCCGACGACGACAAGAAGTCCGTCTTCACGATCACGTCGGCAGGCGGCGACGGTGTCTACGGGACGGCCGACGACCTGCCGGCGACGCCCAATGGCTTCAAGACCTCGACGTTCGGCAACACAGACCCCGAGGGCGTCGCGATCGACACGCTGCGCAACGAGATGTTGCTGATCAACGGCCAGACCGGCGCCCGGTACTACATCCTCCAGCCCGGGGTGAACGGCGTCTTCGACGGCGTCGCACCCGGCGGCGACGACATCCCGATCGAGCGCGACCTCGAGCGGTACGGCGTCATCGACCCGGAGGGCATCGCCTACGACGCCCAGCGGGACACGATCCTCATCTCCAGCGACGGCAGCCAGAAGATCTACGAGCTCGACCGCAACGGTGCCCTGCTCAACACGATCAACATCGCGAGCATGAACGCCGTCAACGCCGCCGACCTGGTGATCGCCCCGTCCAGCACGGGCACCGGCCGCAGCTACTACCTGGTGGACCGCGGCCTGGACAACAACTCCCACCCCACCGAGAACGACGGCGCGGTCTTCGAGATCAAGGCGAACCCGCCACCGATCACCAACCACCCGCCGGTCGCCGACGCGGGCGTGGACCAGCTCCTCGACCTCGGCGAGACGGTCACCCTGTCCGGGGCCGTGCTCGACATGGACGCCACCGACACCCACACGTTCACCTGGACCGCGACCGGCCCCGGGACCGCCACGATGGCGACCCCGAACGCGTCGTCGACGACGGCGACGTTCTCCGCCGCGGGTAACTACACGTTCCGGCTCACCGTGCGTGACTCGAAGGGCGCGACCGCCTTCGACGAGGCGACCATCCAGGTGTTCAACCCCGGTGCCGCCCGCGACGTGGCCCTGCCGGTCCTCAGCGGTCTTGACGACGCCCAGGAGGGCATCGGCGGTGCCGACGACAAGTACACCGACGTGAGCAGTGCCGACAACGAGCTCGGTCACAACGGCAACGCCAGCATGCAGCGGGAGCTGACCGGCCTCCGCTTCGGGGGCCTGCCGGTTCCCAAGGGCTCCGAGATCGTGCAGGCCTTCATCCAGTTCAAGGTCGACGAGGGCAGCTCCGGAGCGGCCGCGTTGACGGTGGTCGGCGAGGCTGCTGACAACGCTGCCTCCTACGTCCAGGGCAGGAACGCCAACATCTCCTCCCGTCCGAAGACGGTGGCCTCCGTGCCGTGGTCCCCGCCGACGTGGACGGCACCCACGCAGCCGGGAGGCGGTGCCTCGGGCCCGGACCAGCAGACTCCGGACCTGAAGGCCGTCCTCCAGGAGATCGTGGACCGACCCGGGTGGCAGAAGGGCAACGCGGCGGCCTTCATGGTCTGGGGCACGGGACGTCGTACGGCGGAAGCGAAGGACGGCCTCACGCCGCCGGTGCTGATGCTGAAGTTCAAGTCGCCCCTGCCCAACACCGCACCAGTCGTCGACGCCGGTCCCAACCGGACCGTCACGATGCCTGACGCCGCGAACCTCGACGGGACCGTGACCGACGACGGCAAGCCCGCCCCGGTGACCAGCACCTGGACCAAGGTCTCCGGCCCTGGCACGGTGACGTTCGCCAACCCGAACGCGGTCGACACCACGGCGACGTTCTCGGTCGACGGCAGCTACGTCCTCAGGCTCACCGCCAGCGACTCGGCGCTCAGCGGTCAGGACACGATGACGGTCACGGTGCGGCCCGCCGCGACCCCACCCCCGCCGAACACGCCGCCGGCCGTCGTCACCCCGAGCCTGACCGCCCAGGTGTCCAGCTCGCTGGTCAAGGTGGGCAAGAAGGCCAAGATCACCGGAACCCTGAGCCCGGCATTCGCGGGCCAGACGGTCAAGCTCCAGCAGAGCACTGGTTCCGGTTGGAGTGACCTCGCCACGAGCTCGGTCCCGGGCGGGACCTCGGCGACGGTGGAGTTCACCGCGACGTCCGGCTCGAGCGGGTCGATCGACTACCGGCTGACGGCACCGGCCACGCCGAGCAGCACAGCAGTCACGTCCAACACGGTCACGGTGCTGTACCACCGCCTCAAGGTGGTGCGGGTCATCTGGAAGGCGGACGTCGTCAAGGTGAGGAACGTCGGCCGTGTGCGCGTGGACGTGCAGGGCTGGACGCTGAAGAACAAGAAGAACCGCAAGTCGGTCGTGCTCCCCTCGCACATCATCAAGCCCGGGAAGGTCCTCAAGATCCACACCGGCGACGGGCGGAGCAGGGCCAGGCATCTCTACCTCGACACGAGGCAGATGTGGGGGAAGCACGGAAAGGCGATCCTGACCGACGCGCTCGGCTCCAGGTCCCATCGCCTGCGCTACTGACGCCGGGCCGGTGTCCCTGCCGCGGCCGCGGCCGGGACACCGGACCGGACCAACTCTCTCCCAGGACGAGGACATGGATACCTTCTCGCGCATCACCACGGGGTTGCTCGCACCGGCAGTGCTCGTTGCCGCGGCACTCGCCCACGTGCCGCAAGCCGCCCCGCAATCACGTCCGACCGGCCCGGAACGCGATCCGGTGGACGGGGTGCTGCAGACGATCAGGGTGTTCTCCACCAGCGAGCACGGGGTGCCGCGCCCCTCCGGCATGGTCTGGAGCCCGCGGCTCGACGCCCTCGTGCTCACCGACGCCGCCCGCCCCGACGTCTCCCGGGCAGTCCAGCCCGACGAGACCGATCTGGGCCGGGTGGCGGCAGCCTCCGTGCCCCGGCCCGGCCGACTCCCCCGCTCGGTCGCCGGGGCACGGGGGCACGACCTGCGTGGTTGGGCCGCGCACCCCGAGACCGGGGAGCACTACACCTACGACGCGACCACCGATCGCCTCCTGGCGGTCGCGGGGGGACGCGTCGAGGCGACGTACGACGCCTCCGACCTCTCCGTCGACGACGTCCGCGGTGTCGTGCTCGCACCGTCGGCCGACCCGACCGACCACCCCAGCGAGCTCAGCGTCTATGTGGTGGACAACGGAGCGCCGGGCAACTTCGGCGAGATCGTCGAGGCGACGTTCGCCTCCGACCTCGCCCTCGTGGCGGCAGTGACGCCGACCACCATCCGCACGGTGCAGACCTCCGGCTACGACCCGCCCAGCCCGGACCCGTCCGGAGTGGCCTACCTCCCCGGCAGTGACCGGCTCCTCATCTCCGACGGCGAGGTGAACGAGATGTCGATCTTCGAGGGGGTCAACCTCTTCACCACCACCCGGCCAGGGGTGCTGACCGACACCGGGGTCTCCCAGCCCTGGTCGGACGAGCCGGTGGGTGTCGGCTACAACCCGACCAACAACCACCTGTTCGTCAGTGACGACGACGAGAAGATGCTGCACGAGGTCGTGGCGGGGCCGGACGGACGCTTCGGCACCTCCGACGACACCGTGACCAGCATGGACGTGCGGGACCACGGGGTTCAGGACCCCGAGGGCGTCGACTACGACGTCGCCACCAACTCGCTGTGGTTCGCGGGCGGGGAGGCTGCGGACGTCCACCGTGTGCAGGCAGGCACGGACGGCCTGTTCAACACCTCTGATGACGTCTGGTCGCACTGGGACGCCGGGGTCTACGGCGCCGAGGACCCAGAAGGACTTGGCTTCGACCAGGTGCGCGGCACCGTGCTGCTGCTCGACGACAGCTCGGAGATGATCTATGAGCTCGACCGCAACGCGGTGCTGCTCAACACGATCGACCTGAGCTCCGCGAACATGACCGCCGCCGCCGGGCTCGCGGTGGGTCCGGCCTCGGACGGCTCAGGGGCACGCACCTACTACGTCGTCACACGCGGCCTGGACAACGACAGCCATCCGACGGAGAACGACGGCCGCCTCTACGAGGTCACCGCCTCGTTGCCGCCGTTGAGCGGTGGGCCGGCCAACCAGGCCCCGTCCGTCGATGCCGGCGACGACGCCAGCATCGTGATGCCGGCGACGATCTCCCTCGATGGCACGGTGTCCGACGACGGGTTGCCGGAGGACCCAGGCGCCGTCACGACCGCGTGGGCGAAGGCCAGCGGTCCGGGCGACGTCACGTTCGGGGACGCAGCAGCGGTGGACACGACCGCCTCGTTCTCAGCTGCCGGGACCTACGTGCTGCGGCTCTCCGCAACCGACGGTCAGCTGACGGTCGTGGACGAAGTCACTGTCTTCGTCGCGCCGACCGGCGGGGCAATCGCGACCGAGCGGCGCGCCACCGCTGACGCCGACGACGCCGAGGAGGGCGTGAACTCGGGGAAGACCAACATCGGCAGCTCCGATCTCGAGCTCACCGTCGACGGCAACACCCAACAGGTGGTCGGCGTCCGCTTCCCCAACCTGGGTGTCCCCCGTGACGCCACCATCGTGCAGGCCCACGTGCAGTTCTGGACCGACGAGGTCGACCCCGGTGCTTCCTCGCTGACCATCCGGGCGGAGGCAGCGGACGACGCCCCGCCGTACACCGGCACCGTCAACAGCGTGACCGGGAGAGCCACGACCGGCAGCGTGCCCTGGTCCCCACCGACCTGGCCGACCGTGGGTCAGGGCGGAACCGCCCAGCGCACCGCGGACATCTCGGCTCTCGTCCAGTCGGTCGTCGGGCGTCCTGGCTGGAGCCCCGGGAACGCCCTGGCGGTCCAGTTCTCCGGCACCGGCACCCGCACGGCCCGCTCGGCCGACTCCGGTGCCGCCACCGCGCCGCTGCTGCACGTCGAGTACACCACCGGGGGTGGGGGAGGACCCAGCAACCAGCCGCCGTCGGTGGAGGCGGGGACGGTGGCGCCGGTGCAGCTGCCGGGGTCGGCGTCGCTGGACGGGACGGTCTCCGATGATGGTCTGCCGGATCCGCCGGCTGCGGTGACCACGACGTGGTCGTTGTTCTCGGGGCCGGGCACGGTCACGTTCGGTGATGCGGGTGCGGTGGACACGAGTGCCGCGTTCTCGCAGGCGGGGACGTACGTGTTGCGGCTCTCGGCGACCGATGGCGCGTCGACGGTGAGTGATGACGTGACCGTGGAGGTCTCTGCGGTGTCGCCGGGCAACCAGCCGCCGTCGGTGGAGGCGGGGACGGTGGCGCCGGTGCAGCTGCCGGGGTCGGCGTCGCTGGACGGGACGGTCTCCGATGATGGTCTGCCGGATCCGCCGGCTGCGGTGACCACGACGTGGTCGTTGTTCTCGGGGCCGGGCACGGTCACGTTCGGTGATGCGGGTGCGGTGGACACGAGCGCCGCGTTCTCGCAGGCGGGGACGTACGTGTTGCGGCTCTCGGCGACCGATGGCGCGTTGACGGTGAGTGATGACGTGACCGTGGAGGTCTCTGCGGTGTCGCCGGGCAACCAGCCGCCGTCGGTGGAGGCGGGGACGGTGGCGCCGGTGCAGCTGCCGGGGTCGGCGTCGCTGGACGGGACGGTCTCTGATGACGGTCTGCCGGATCCGCCGGCTGCGGTGACCACGACGTGGTCGTTGTTCTCGGGGCCGGGCACGGTCACGTTCGGTGATGCGGGTGCGGTGGACACGAGCGCCGCGTTCTCGCAGGCGGGGACGTACGTGTTGCGGCTCTCGGCGACCGACGGCGCGTCGACAGTGAGTGATGACGTGACCGTGGAGGTCTCCGAGGACTCGGGTGGCGCCATCACGACGATCGAGAAACGCGTCTCCGCGGGATCGGATGACGCCGAGCAGGCGGTGTCGGGCTCGAACTCGCTGACCAGCAGCGACCTCGAGCTGACGACCGACAAGACCCGTGAGCAGGTCGTCGGGATGCGCTTCGTCGGGATGACCGTCCCGACCGGAGCGACGATCGTGAACGCCTTCGTGCAGTTCCGTGTCGACGAGGTCTCGACCGGGGAGTCGACCCTGACGGTGCGCGCGGAAGCCGCCGACAGCGCGCCCACCTACCTGAACGCGAGCGGGAACATCACCTCCCGGGCGACCACGTCGGCTTCGGTGCCGTGGGCTCCCCCCGACTGGCCGAGTGTCGGTGCCGTGACGCCGGCCCAGCGCACGCCCGACCTCTCAGCTCTCGTGCAGGCAGTGGTGAACCGGCCCGGATGGCAGCCCGGAAACGCGATCGCCTTGCAGGTCTCCGGGACCGGACGTCGGACGGCCGAGTCGTTCGAGGGCGGTGCGAGCTTCGCCCCGCTGCTCCACGTCGAGTACGTCGGCGGGGCCGGCGGGCCGGTCAACCAGCCGCCGTCGGTCGACGCCGGACCGAACCGCGCTGTCGTGCAGCCGGCGGCCGCCACCCTCGACGGGACGGTCACCGACGACGGTCTCCCGTCCCCGTCCAGCCTGTCCGTCACCTGGTCGCAGGTGTCCGGACCGGGAACGGCCACCTTCGCCGACGCCTCCTCGGTGGACACGACGGCCACCTTCACGGCCACCGGAACCTACGTGCTGCGGCTCACCGTCAGCGACGGTCAACGGGTCTCGTCGGATGACATGATCGTCGTGGTGCAGGCCTCCGGGGGCGGGTCCCAGGTTGCAGACGTCCGTGTGTCAGCCGGTGCCGACGACGCGGAGGAGTCGGTGTCGTCGGGCAAGACGTCGGTGTCGAGCTCGGACCTGGAGCTCACCACCGACGGCAACACCCAGCAGGTCGTCGGCATCCGGATCGCAGGCGTCCCGGTCCCGGTGGGCGCCACGATCACCTCTGCCCACCTCCAGTTCACGACTGACGAGGTCTCGACAGGGGCGTCGTCCCTCTCGATCCGGGCCGAGACGCTCGACCATGCCGGCAGCTACAGCACCGCTCTCAACGCGGTCACCGGACGACCGACCACCACCGTCTCGGTCCCGTGGGCCCCGCCGGACTGGACCACCGTCGACGAGGCGGGTGCGGCTCAGCGCACGCCGGATCTGGCGGCACTCGTCCAGTCGGTGGTGTCCCGTCCGGGCTGGCTGCCGGGGAACGCCCTCGCCTTCCAGGTCTCGGGGACGGGGGTCCGCAAGGCCCGATCGTTCGAGTCGGGCGCGGCCATCGCACCACTCCTGCACGTGGAGTGGTCGACCGGCTGACGCGGGGTGCTTCGACCTGCCTGAGGATGCCCCCCAGCCCCCCACCCCTCAGCGCAGGTCGGAGTTCCGCACCGTTGTCCGGGCGCGGAGATCGCGCAGGGTCGCGACCGCCTGGTCGACGAGGGTCTCCACGGAGGCCCCGGCGGCTGACATCCGGACCACGGGCATGGGAGAGGTCCACAAGAGGTCGTCGAAGAGTGCCTGGCCGCGCCGCAGCTCGCCGATCAGGTCGTCGACGTGGCCACGTTGGAGCCTGCTGTGCCTCGAGGCACGACGGGTCAGCCGCTCAGCTGCGAGCTCGGGGCGAGCGTCCACGTACAGGACCAGGTCCGGGTGCGCCCCCGGAGGAACGCACGCCCACAGGTCGTCGACACAGAGCCGTCCCGCACGGAGCGAGGCTGTCCACGCCGTCTGCGTCAGACCCTCCTCGAGCAGTCGCACGCCTGGTCGCTGCCGAGCCCGGGAGACGAGGCGTTCGGTGGCCAGCCACTGAGCCAGCACGGCCGCCGTGTCTCGCCGGGCCTCCTGCCTGCTGCGGACGAGGACGCCGGCCGCCCGGCATGAGGCACGGGGCTGCCCGGCCAGCTCTCGCATGGCGTAGCCCGCGCGGCGCAGGGTCCGGACGTCCTTGCGGACACGCGCCGAGATGCCGGCGTCGCCGACCGTGCAGGCGACGCCGGCTCGGTGCAGCTCGTCGCGGAGCGCCTCAGCCAGAGTGGTCTTGCCGGAGCCCGGGAGCCCGGCGAGCTCGACGACCGTGGTGCCCACGCTCACCGCACCCGGTCGACCGGCCGGTGCTTGATCGGTTGTGGTGCATGCCGGTCCAGGGCCGCCAGGATCGTCGCGGCCTGGTCGGCGAGCGACGCCGCCGTGGTGATCAGCCGGATCACGTCGGCGCCGTCCCGGGCGAGGGAGTCGGCGACGAGATGGGCGTCGCGACGTTCGGCGTCGAGGTAGTCGCGCAAACCGTCGTCGGAGAGGTGGTCCGCGACGTGGTCCTTGCGGCGGTCTCGCAACCGCTGCACCAGAACCCCGGGGTCAGCGTCCACGAGCACGACCAGGTCGAGCATCGACGCGGTCTCCGAGCAGCGTTGTGACCACCACTCGTTGCCGTGCTTGCGGCGTCGCACAGGCAGCATCCGCACGAGCGTGTACGCCGCGCCCTGGTCGAAGACCACGGTGCTGGCCCCGGCGGCGATCCGGCTCGCTGCGACATGCCGGGCGGCGGTCACCCGTGCCGCCCAGGATGCCCAGCGGCGTCGGTCGACGTCCGCGGGCGGTGCGACGGCGACCGGCCAGGACCGGGCCATCGACCAGGCGAGCGAGGAGAGGTCCCCTGCCTGGTGGTCCTTGACCACGACCACGCCCTCATGCGCAGCCAGTGCCCGAGCCAGCCCTGTCTTGCCGCAGCCAGGTGCACCGAGGAGCTCGATGACCCGGCCGGTGGGCCGGCCGTTCACAACCGCTCCCAGATGGCTCGTCGCACGGCGTCCAGGATGGCCTCGGGAGGCGAGGTGGCGTCGAGGACGACGGCACCCGTTCCGGTCCAGTCGATGTCGCGGACCTCGGTGTTGCGGGCTCGGACGTAGCCGCTCTCCTCGTCGTGACGTCGGACCACCGCCACCTCCGGGTCGATCCGCAGCACGACCAGGACGTCCGGTGGCGCGATGTCGGCATAGATCCGGCGCTCCGCGCGGGCGAGGGCCAACGTGCGACGGGAGAACGCCTGCGGTGTGCGAAGGACCCAGGTGGTGCGGGGTCCGTCCATCAGGGAGATCTGGGTCAGCGGCCATCGGTCTGACACGACCAGCCCGCCGGTGTCCGCCTCGCGACGGGCACGCCGGTAGTCCCGGCGGCGGTCCCGGGCGGTGAGCAGGTGCCAGACGGCCCACGCGTTGCCCGGGAAGTCCGCCGGGGTCGCGCTGCGTGGGTCGACGGAAGCCCAGGCCGACGGCAGCAGGCCGGCCGCGCGGGCGACGTACATCGGCCCCTTGATCGCCAGGGTGAGGGGCGAGGGCCGCGGCTTGCCCAGGTGGAGCTGTCGCACGCGCAGCGGACCGGCGAGCCAGCGCACGGTCCCCTCCACGGCGGTCGACTTGCCGGAGCCGTCGCCGCCGACGATCGCGATCGTGGCACCGACCGGAGTGATCCGTTTCCGCGCAGGCATCCGGAGCACGTAGGCGCGGGTGCCCCAGGTGCCGCGGCGGGCGACCCGGAGGAACAGGTCGTGCGGCCACGAGCGACGAGCGTGGGGCCGGAGCGCCCGGATCACGCGACGTCCCAGGGCGAGACGGCGGCCGAGCGGTCGCCGGGTCATCAAGACGTCGAGGCACTGCTCCCACAGGTCCGTGCCGATCCCACCCAGGTGCTCGCCGACCACCCTGAGCGTCACCTCGGGCTGGGCACGCCGGACGAGCCAGTCCAGCTCACGCTTCTCGTTGGCGCCCAGGTGGCCCTTGCCGACGGCGACCGCGTCCCAGGTGCAGTGCTTGAGCATCATCCGGAGGACGAACACCGCAAGCTCGTACTCCGCCGACGGGATCGGGAAGACGGTGTCGTGACGGCATGAGCGAAGGTAGGCATCCTCGATGGGCAGCCGGAAGTTCTTGGTCGTGTCGTCGCCCAGCACGAGACTGAAGTGCGCGTGCACGTGCGTGAACCTCCCGGACGGCGCGTCCAGGGCGTAGTGGTGGCTGACACCGGGGTGGTCCCGGCGGCCGGGCGCGGTGGCGTGCTTGAACCCCAGCCGGGCGAGCACCTCGAGGAACCGGGTTCCGTCGTGGCGGTGCACCAGGAGGTCGAGATCGTTCTCCCCGGTCGCCGACCGGTGCAACATGTCGTTGCTCTTCCAGTGGCAGTAGCGCACCTCCGCGAGGCGCAGCTCCTCGCGCAGCGCGACAGCCAGGGACTGCGCACCGGGGGGTATCTCGACGGGGGGCCCTGCGGCGGGTTCGCGCAGGGGTTCGGGCAGCGGGGCCTCGAGATCGAGCTCGTTGGTCGTCATCGGGTGCTCACCTTCGTTCCAGGTCGTGGTGTCGCCACATCGGGTCCGTGCCGGCCCAGGCCGAGGCGCGGGCGTGCCCGTCCCTGGCCCGGGGCTGCTCCGGCACCGTCGACTGCGTCGGGCCTTCGGTGGGGCGTCGCTCCGGTGGTCGTCGGTCGAAGAGGTGGATCCAGCCGAGGGCCAGCGTGAAGCCGATCGCGAGGCCGGCGACGGCCAGCACCAGCGGCGTGGGACGCAAGGGCGATCGGGTGGTCCAGGCAGGGTCGACGATCGCCAGCCGCCCGGACTCGGAGGTGTCCATCGCGTCGAGCTCGACGTAGCTGCTGCGCAGCTCGCCCAACGTCGCCTGGAGATCGGCGATGCGGTCGCGGAGCGCGGGTGCCTTCTGGGGGGTAACGGTGGGCAGTCGCTCTCGCAGCCGCTGCACCTCTGTCTCAGCGCTGGCGATGTCGGCCTCGAGCGCGGAGACCTGTCCACGCAGGAAGAAGCGAGTGTCCGAGTCGATCGCGGCACGTGCGGCCCGAAGCAGTGAGTCCGCCACCGCGGACGCGAGCTCTGCGGAGCGCTCCCGATCATCGGTGTAGACACTGATCTCGACGAGCTGTGGATTCTTGTCGCCGACCCGGGCGAAGACGTCGCGCTGGAGGTCGCGCCAGGACTCGGCCCAGCCTTCCTCGACGAGCGGGCCGAGCACGGGTTCGCGTCGCGACAGGTCGGCATACCGGATCGCCAGGGCGCCACTCGTCTTGAGGGTGTTCTCGTCCGCGGCCACCCCGAGGTCACGGCCCACCTGGAGCGAGGTCTCTCCCTTGAACACCGGAGCCTGCACGTACGCGATGCCGAACCCCGCAGCGGCCCCCAGGATGCTCAGCGTCAGGATGAGGGCGAGGCGGTGCTTGACCCGGTCGAACAGGCTCGCGGGCGCCTCGAGCAGAGTTGCGCTCCGGAGGGGGCGTCCCACCTCGCCGCCGCGAGGCACCCGCGAGCGGTAGAGCTGGCCGTACGCCTCGTTCATGCTGCGCACGCTGAAGTGCTCCTCGACGCAGGCGCGCAGCCGCTGCCCCATCCGATCGCGCTGCTCGGGTCCCGCGGTCTTGATCCGGGTGAGCGCGCGGGCGAAGCCTTCGGTGTCGCCGACGGGGACGAGCGGGAGACCCTGGGCGACGCGTGCGACCTCGCGGTGCGGGGGAATGTCCGAGGCCACGACCGGGAGCCCGCACGCCATGGCCTCCAGGAGTGCCACCGGCAGACCCTCGCCCGCGGAGGTCGTCATGAAGGCATCGGCGCGGTCGAGCTCACGGTAGACGTCGTCGCGGGGGATCACGCCCTTCATCGACACCTGCCTCAACAACCCATCGTGCTGGACCCGGTCGTCGAGCTGGTTGCGCAGGGTGCCGTCGCCGACGACCACGAGGGTGTCGCGGGCCTTGCGCATCGAGATGAAGGCCGAGAGCGCGGTGTGCGGATGCTTGATCGGGATCAAGCGGCTCACCGTGATGACGTGGAAGCCGTCGCGGGCCTCGGGCTCGTTGCCGTCGAGCACCTTGTCGATCCGATCGACATCGACCCCGTTCGGTACGACGTGGACGTTGTCACGACGACGCAGACGCTGGGGCATCGACTCGAAGGCTGCCTGACCGCAGACCACGACGAGCGGGAACAGGGCCAGGATCAGGCGCAGGAACAACCGGTTGCGCACTCGGAAGCTGCTCCAGCTGTTGTGCACGGTGAAAGCGAGATCGCGTCGGGGGCGGCGCAGCTTGAGATAGGTGAGCAGGGTGACGATCCCGCTCGCCGGCGCGTGCACGTGGACGATGTCGTACTCCTCGGCCGCCAACGTCCGGCGGAGCGCCCGGAAGCACCCTCCGACGGTCCCGTCTCCCTCGAAGAGAGCCAGCTGGTCGGGTGGTTGCACATCTGCGGGGAAGAGTGAGCACACCGTGACGCGCCGGCTGTCGAGGACGGGGAGACAGTGCTCGTTGTACTGGCTGTTGGTCGGTCCGGCGCGCACGATCACGTGCAGGATGGACAGCCCGGTGGCGGCGTCGGTCACGGCCGGAGACCTCTCTGTGAGTCGGTTTCCCTGCAACCGCGCACGGCGGCGAGGCCCAGGGCGGCGATCAACCAGTAGTGCCGGTCGAGCATCTCCGGCGCGAAGAAGAAGATGGTGAGGATCCCTGCCATGGCGGCGAAGATGCCCCACATCAGATCTCCGTCGGGACGGTGCGCACGTCTGACAGTCCTGATCAGGTCCAGGCCCCACCACGCGAGCCAGACCGCGAAGGCCGCGGTCCCGATGAGACCCACCTGGACGAGAAGCTGGAGCCACAGGTTGTGCGGCAGCTGGGGGGTCACCTCGACGTCGTAGCGCGGAGCGACGTAGCGGAAGTTGTCGAGGCCGGTCCCGATCCACGGGGTCTCGAGGAAGGACGCGACCCCGGCGTCGACGAGGTGCTCCCGGTCGCCCACCAGGTGGGACTGCGCCGAGGGGTCGCTCGTGTCGAGGCTCCGGGTGATCCGTTCCTGGAGGACACCGGGCACCTGGCCGGTCGCGACCGCCCCCGCCCCGACGAGACCGCAGACGAGCACGAGGGCGGCAAGGCGAGCGGCTGCACGCCACGGCCCGAGTCCGGGGCGGATCACGACGACCACGAGGAGGGCGACGCCTGTGCCGAGCAGGCTGCTCCGCGAGCCCGATGCGGTGACCGCCCAGAGGCTCAGGTAGATGCCGACCAGCACGGCCATCGTCGTGATCATCCGCACCGGGCGGTCCGCCCGGCGGCTCAGCACCCACAGCACGAGGAGAAGCGGGATCAGGTAGGCCGCGGGGTAGCCGAGCCGGTTGGGGTTCTCGCTGTAGAAGACGACCACACGTCCGGCGCCCTGGGTGGGCCGGTAGATGAACGAGTGCAGGATGGCCGCGAGCGACCCGGCACAGAGCAGGGCGATCGCGGTGATCGCCCGGTAGCGCGTGGTCACGACGCTGATCACCACGGGCACCTGCACGAAGAAGATGAATGCGTACTGCAGCACCTGGGTCAGCGCCTCGGTGGCGTACGTCGCCCGGAAGGCACTCGCCAGTGCCGCCAGCAGGAAGACGTAGGCGGCGGCCAGGTAGCCCACAGGGGGCCACACGAGTCGACGCTCACGCACCAGGTAGAGCAGAGCGACGCCGACCAGGAGGTCATAGACGCTGAACGAGCGCGCGATCAGCAGGTTGAGCGGGGCGACCAGCGAGCCGCCGATCACCAGGGCATCGGGGAAGCGGACCCGCTCGATGTCGAGGTCCCGATCGTGCTGGACGTAGGTGGTCACGATGTGCCCTCTCGGGTCAGGACGGCACGACCCCGGGCCAGGAGTCGTGCGCGCTGGGCCCGGGAGAGCCCGGTGACCAGGGCCAGGCATGACGCGACCGTGACGGTGCCGGCCACGCCGGGGACGAGGCTCAGCCACGCGGGCTGCGGCATCGTGGCCGAGATCTCGACCGCGAGCGCGAACATCGCCAGCGTGACGAGTCCGGGCCGCACCGCGGCGAGGACCTGCCGGTGCAGGGGGATCCCGAGGAAACGGCCGACAGCGATCGGAGCGGTGAGGCCCAGGACGCCGCGGCCGGCCACCAGGCCCAGGCAGAGACCCACGGCGCCGCCGCCGAGTGGGCCGGCGGCCAGGGCTCCGAGACCGATGGAGACCACCGCCGCGACGAGTCCGGCGACCACCTTGACCCGTGGCACGAGCGCGACGTCGATGATGAAGGCGTCCGCCCGGATGAGGGCGAGCTGGAAGGCCAGCACCACGAGCAGCAGGGTCACCGCATCGCCGGCGTACAGCTGCTCCCCGACCCACAGCGAGACGAACGCGTGGTTCCAGAGCACGATGGTGACCCCGATGCCGGTGCCCAGGACCCAGACCAGCGAGACCACCTCGCCGCGCAGGGCAGCGGCCTTCGCCCGCGCACCCGATCCCAGATATCCGCCGATCCCGGGGATGGTGGCCTGCACGACCATCGACAACACCTGGGCCATCGAGTCCGTGACCCACTTGGTGAGAGCGAAGGCGGCGACCGCGGCCAGGGGCACGAAGGCAGCAAGGATCAGCACGTCGCTGGCGATCATCAGCTCCAGGACGAGCTTCCACCCCAGGAACCACGCCGAGAGCCCGACGAACCACCGCGACAGCTCACGTGTGGGCCGAGCGATGCCGAACCACGCGAGCCGCCGTCTCGTGATGGACCAGAAGACGGCGCCGGTCAGCAAGGTGGTGACCAGGGTGGCGAGGGCCAGTCCGGGAAGGCCGAGGTCCAGCTTCACCGCGCCGACCAGCAGCACGCCTCCGACGGCGACGAGCGCCGTGGAGATCCCCATCCGGGTGTAGCCGAGGTTCTCTCCGACGAGCGCCGAGCGCGGAAGCGTGAGCAACGTGACGGCGCCGGCGTCGACGGCCAGCACGGCGGCGGCCCAGCGCAGGGCGGCGACCTGCTCCTGGGGGACGTCGAGGAGGTGCGGGACCAGCCACACTCCCAGGCCGCCGGCGAGCAGGAGCAACGGGAGGAACAGAAGCCACACGAGCGCGGCGGCCCCGACGAGCTGGCGCTTGTCGTGGTCGGATGCCGTCCACTGGCGGTGGGCGACGGCGTACTGGAGGGCCTGCGCCGAGCGTCCGCTGGCACCCCAGACATAGCTCGACCACTGCCACAGCACCCGCCAGGCGCCGTAGGTGGCGGCTCCGAGACCGGAGACCACCAGGGGGCTGACCACCAGCTCCACCACGGCGCGCGCGCCGTAGTCCAGCCCCGAGGCCGCCGCATTGAGCGAGGCTCGCCGGGTCAGGCTACGGGTCGGAGTGGGCGCCGCCCGAACGGCAGCGCGGCCCCCTGTCTTCATCGTGCCCCCTGGAAGTCGATCACTGCGATCCTGGTCGTCGCACGGCGGGCGGACACGCGTGCTGATGCGTAACCGGGCTACGCCGATCGGAGGACCCCGGTCGCCGAGGCCGTCCGTGCCGACGCCGACTGCGCGGGGACGACCTGGCCCAGCAGGTCGCTGTACAGCGCGTCGAGCGCCGAACACATCACGTCGGTGGAGAAGTGGGAACGGACCCGCTCCCGTCCGTTGGCCCCCATGGCGGCGGCCTCGGCGGGGTGGTCGAGCATCCAGAGCACCGAGCGCGCCATCGACTCCGGGTCGCCCGGCGTGGCGAGCAGCCCGGTCGCGCCGGGCTCCACGAGGTCGGGTACGCCGTTCACGGCCGTCGCCACGACGGGCCGGCCCGAGGCCATGGCCTCCGTCACGGCACGTCCGAGCCCTTCATAGAGCGACGGGACGCAGTAGACGTCGAATGCGGCCGCGATGCGCGGCGCGTCGTCTCGGAAGCCCGTGAACAGCACCGGGACGCCGAGTCGGGCAGCCTCCGCCCTCGTCTCCGCCTCGAGCCCGGCCGCCTCCAGGGTCGCGTCGCCGACCATGACGAATCGGACGTCGGGCCGCCGGGCGTGGACGGCAGCACACATCCGCACGAAGTCGAGCGGCGCCTTCTGGGCCACGATCCTCCCGACGGTGCCCACGATCGGTGCGTCGTGTGCGATGCCCAGCTCGGGTCGCACGGTCGCATCCGCCTCCTCGGGAATCTCGTCCAGCGCCACCGCAGACGGCACCACGACGACATGTCCGGGGGGAGCGAGCCGGTTGGCGACCGCCTCCTGGGCCACCCGGGGCGCGACGGCGACGTACTCGTGCGCCAAGGACCTGACCGCGCGATCCATCCAGAGGTAGGCCAGCCGCCGGGGGCGGCTGAGCCCGTCGTGTGCGGCGAAGAGGTGGAAGGTGTGCACCACGACGGGGACACCGGCGATCCGGGCTGCGACCCGCGCGATCAGACCGGCCTTGGAACAGTGGGTGTGCACCACCGTGAAGCGCTCCCGCCGCATCAGCCGGACGAGCTCCCAGCAGGCAAGGAGGTCGTGCTTGGGTGAGATCCGCTCCCGCATGTGCCGGACGTCGACGCAGTGCACGCCGTCCTCGGTCGCCGGTCCCCACAGTGGTCCGCCGGGCATCGCCGCCACCCACACCTCGTAGCGCTCGGGGTCCATGCCGGCCGCCGAGAGGAGGGTGTTGCCGCCCGAACCGCCGATGAAGCGGGTGATCACGTGGAGCACCTTCACCTTGGGCAGCTCCGGTTGGCGCGGCAGCGAAGGGCGCGACACGACACGGGAGGGGACCCCGGGCCAGATCGAGCGGCTCACCGGGACACCTCGACCTTTCCGTCCGCCTCCCAGCCCAGCCGGGCGGCGTCGACCATGTGGGCAAGGCCATCGTCGAGGTTGGTGCGGGGACGGTAGCCGAAGCCCTCACGCGCGACTGTCGTGTCGGCGGCAGTGTGCTTGACGTCGCCGCGCTGACTCGGCAGCCGGACCAGGTTGATCGGCCCCGCGAGCTCCTGCACCTTCTCCACCACCTCGAGCATCGTGGTGCGCGAGCCACCACCGATGTTGGCGACCCCGGTCCACGGCGCCAGCGCGGCCTTGCGCATCGCCGAGACGACGTCCTGGACGTAGGTGAAGTCGCGGCTCTGGGTGCCGTCTCCGTAGAGGAGGAACGGATCACCCTTGAGAGCCGCCTCCACCAAGCGGGTGAAGGCCATGTCCGGGCGCTGCCGCGGGCCGTAGACGGTGAACAGGCGCAGCGACGCCGTCGGCACGCCCGACGTGGTCCGGTAGAGCTCGCACAGGTGCTCGGCAGCCAGCTTGCTCATGCCGTACGGCGACACCGGGCGCGGTGTCATGGTCTCGATGGTCGGGTAGCTCTCCGCGTCGCCGTACACCGACGAGCTCGAGGCGTAGACCACCTTGTAGAGGGCGGCGTTCTTGGCGGCCTCCAGCACGCGCTGGGTGGCGTGGATGTTGCGTGAGAGATAGGGCGCGAAGTCGTCCCCCCAGGAGGCACGCACTCCGGGCTGCCCAGCCAGGTGGTAGACCACCTCCGCACGCTCGAACAGCATGTCGAGCGGTGCCGTGACCAGGTCGAGGCGACACTCGACGAAGCCGGGGCGATCACCCAGGCGAGCCAGGTTCCGCTCCTTGCGACGGGGGTCGTAGTAGTCGGTCAACGAGTCGATGCCCAGGACCTCGTCGCCCTGGTCCAACAGGTGTGCGCACAAGTGCGACCCGATGAAGCCGGCGGCGCCGGTGACGACTGCTCTCATGGTTCTGCCTCTTTCCTCAAGCGCGGACGGGAAGGGCGCGTACCGCTTGCTGGAGCAGAGAGAGACGACCCGCGTCGCCGTGCCCGAGCTCGGTGAGTGCCACCTCGAACTGTGCGAGGAGCAGGACGTCGCGCCAGAGCCTCGGCGGGGCGGACAGCACCTCCATGCCGCTGCACAGTCCACGACGGACGTGCGCGGCGAACCTCGAT
The DNA here is from genome assembly GCA_963834315.1 of uncultured Actinomycetota bacterium. Taxonomy (GTDB): domain Bacteria; phylum Actinomycetota; class Actinomycetes; order Propionibacteriales; family Nocardioidaceae; genus Nocardioides_B. The sequence goes on from CAWIAY010000010.1 coordinate 841,111, forward strand.
CGACCTTCTATGACCTCGGGCAGGCGATGTGCCGTCATGTCGACGGCATATCGGCCGAGGTCGCGCAGCGGATCACCCTGGGGGCTGGCCAGCCCCCAGTCGTCGACGCCGACACGGTTGCCGTCCACGAAGACGTGACGGGCGCACAGGCAGCCGTGAGTCATCGTGCTCACCACCTCGACCTGCGAGAGGCGGCCTCGTGCGCGTAGCAGTGCGCCGATCGCCGGTCGGACGCTGGCGGCTCCGCGGTAGCGGCTGAGGGCCAGGTCCACCGGCTCCCGGCCGAGCTCGGCGTCGATCGCCTCGCCCGCCGTTGCCCGCCACAGTGCCGACAGCCAGTCGAGGAACGTGTCCAGGGACTCTCGCGTGCCGACCCCGGTCGGCTGCGGCTGGCCGCTGGAGGCAAGCCCCGGCACCGCGCTGGCGACGAGGGCTCGACTGCCGCCCGGCCCGAGCACCCACTCCCGGATGTGCGGGACGCTCGACGCGAGCTCCTCTGGCAGGTGCTCGTCGAGGATGGCCAGGGCGCGGGCCTCGTTGGAGACGCCCTCGTCACCGCCGGGACCGTGCGCGACGGCGACGACGAGACGGAGATCTCCGCGATCACGGTCCCCGAGGAACAGGCGGCGGACACCCGTGACGGTGCCGGCAGTGACATCGGCGATGACCAGCCGCTGCTGCACCAAGAGGTCGTCGAGGGCGCGCGGACGCATGCTCGGACGGCTGGTCGGCCCACGGGCCCGCTGGGTCGCGTGCATCGCGCCGCGCTCATCAGAAGTCATCGGGGTAGGGCGCAGCCTGCGCGGGGATCCGGGGCGTCTGCGGGTGGTAGTCCGGCAGCAGCTCGCTCAGTCCCCGCTTGACGGCCTCGCGGTCGTTGACGACCGAGGCGTGGTACAGCGTGCGGAGTCGCTGCTGGAACCCCCAGGCCGGCTGGGGTACGTCGGTGCGGAAGATCCGGGGGTGCTGCGTCAGCGCCGGCGTCTCCTGCTCGCTGAACAGGGTCTCGTTGAGCTTCTCACCGGGGCGCATCCCGGTGAATCGGATCTCGACGTCGCCACGGTTCATCAGGTGCGCGAAGGACTGCACGATGTCGACGATCCGCACAGGTTCGCCCATGTCGAGCACGAAGACCTCGCCGTGCTCTGCCAGCCTGGCCGCTTCGAGCACCAGTCCCGCTGCCTCTTCGATGGTCATGAAGAAGCGGGTCATGTCCGGGTGGGTCACCGTCATCGGGAGGCCCCGGTTCAGCTGCTCTGCGAGCACGCTGAGGAGGGATCCGCGACTTCCGAGCACGTTGCCGAACCGGACCGACGCCACCTTGGTGCGGCCGCCCTGCTCCTGCTGGACGAGGAGCTCGGCCAGGCGCTTGGTGGCGCCGAGGACCGAGGTGGGGTCGGCGGCCTTGTCGGTCGAGATCAAGATGAAGCGCTCGGCCTCGTACTTCAACGCGGCCCACAGCACGTTCTCGGTGCCGGCGACGTTGGACTTCACCGCCTCGCACGGGTGCCGTTCGAGCAGCGGCAGGTGCTTGTGCGCCGCGGCATGGAAGACCACGTCCGGCCGGACGTCCGCGAAGACCTGGTCGATGCGCTCGCGGTCGCGGATGTCCGCGACCACGCAGTCGTCGCTGTCGAGCAGTCCCTCGCCGAAGAGCTCGAGCTGGAGACGGTGGAGGTTGGACTCGTCGTGGTCGAGCATGACCAGCTTCCTCGGTGAGAAGCCGAACACCTGTCGGCACAGCTCGGACCCGATGGAGCCGCCCGCTCCGGTCACCAGGACCACCCGGTCCCGGATGATGGCGGCGGCCTCCCGGGACACGACGTGCACCTCGTCGCGGCCGATCAGCTGGCCCACGTCGAGCCAGCGCATGTCGCTGCCGACCACCCGTCGTTCGAGTGCTGCGACGAAGGAGGGGAGGTAGCGCACGCTGGCGCCGGCCGTGGCCGCGTCCTCGCTGACCTGTCGGAACACGTCGGGATCGAGGCCGGGGATGGCCAGCACGACCACGTCGATCTCCTCCTCGCGGGCGATCATGGCCACGTCGCTGAGTCGGCCGAGCACCGGGAACGGCGCCGGCTGGTTCACATCGATGAGGGCGTCGTCAACGAAGGCCACGGGGTCCAGGCCGAACTCGGGGGCAGCAGCGAGATCGCGGGCCAGCGCACGGCCCGCCTCGCCGGCGCCGACGACCAGCGTGCGCAGCGGGTGCGCCGGCCCGCGCACGAGCAGCGGCGTGGTCCTGTCATTGAGCATCGTCACGGTAGTGCCTCCTGGTAGCGGTCGGACCGAGCGGTGCGGACGAGGGATTCGACGGCATCGACGACGACGTCCACGTCGTCGCCGGTCAGCCCCTGGTGGAGCGGCAGCGAGAGGGTCTCGGCGAACACGGCCTCGGCGCCGGGCAGGCCGCTGGTGGGCACCATGCAGGCGTCGCGGAAGTGGGGGAAGTGGTGCAGCGGGATGAAGTGGACCGAGGTCCCGATGCCTCGTTCTGCGAGCCCGGCGGCGAGTTCGTCCCGGGTCAGGCCCGCCTGGGGCGTCACGCGGACGACATAGAGATGCCAGGCGTGCTCGCCACTGCCGGGATCGCTGGGCAGGCCGAGGCCCGACACGGAGGCCAGGCCCTCCGCGTAGCGCGCGGCCAGCTCTGCTCGGCGGCGCTGCCAGCCGTCGAGCTGGCGCAGCTGCGCGCGGCCGATGGCGGCATGGAGGTCCGACAGGTTTGCCTTCACACCCGCCTCCTCGACGGAGTAGCGCCAGCTCCCGCCTGGCAGGTAGCGACGCCAGGCGTCGCTGGTCATCCCGTGCAGGCGGGTCACGCGTGCACGCGCGGCCAGCTCGGCGTCGCGGGTGGTGAGCATCCCGCCCTCGCCGATCGGCAGGTTCTTGGTCGCATAGAAGCTGAAGCAGGTGGCTCGCGAGCGGCCGCCCACGAGCTCGTCGCCGACGCGGGTGCCCAAGGCATGGGCTGCGTCCTCGACGACGTCGTCGAGGGACAGTCCTGCCGCCTCGGCCAACGCGGCCACATCCGCGGGGTAGCCGGCGAAGTGCAGCGCGAGCATCGCCTGGACGCCCCCGACGCTCCTGGCCGCGGCTGCGCACGTCGAGGGCGAGACCGTCCCTGTGGCGACGTCGACATCGGCGAGCACCGGCACCAGGCCGGCGTGCACGATCGCCTCGACTGCTCCACAGAAGGTGATGGACGGGACCAGCACTCGTGATCCACGCGGCAGTCGCATCGCGCGGAAGGCGATCTCGATGGCGGCGGTGCAGGACGACACGGTGACCGCGTGCGGGACGCCGAGCCACTGCGCCAGCTCGTCCTCGAAGGCGGCGCACTCAGGCCCGGTTGTCAGCCAGCCGGAGCGAAGCACCCGCTCCACAGCAGTGCCGGTCTCGGGGCCGACAACCGGCCGCGAGTACGGAATGTTTCGTTGGGCCATGGCCACCGCACCTATGCTCTCGAGTCCCCCCGTGGGACTCCTCGAAATCTAGGAGCGGTGGGCCGGGGAAGAATCGGGCATGCGGACTAGCCGGTCTACGTCAGACTGCCGAACTCGCGAGTCCGGGCTCGAATCATCGGCGCGCGAGAGAGTTCACGTACTCCTCGATGTTGGTCCAGCCGTCGCGGTCGACGTCCCGCGAGCCGTCCTTCACCCCTGGCCTGGTGCCGTGCGCGAGCTCCCACTCATCGGGCATGCCGTCGCGATCGCGGTCACGCGGAGCCTTCGTCGCAGGCAGGGTCGGCCACCCGCCCACCTCGGAGGGGTCGTCGATCAGGTGTCCGGTCCGGGTCCTGACTTCCCGCACGATGCGCCGGTCGACGGCATCGCGGACCGGCCGCTTCGCCCCCGCCTTCTTGAGCACCTGGCGGTAGGCCTTGGTCGCGGACGTCGTCAGGGTCCGCGGGGTGCGGAAGGGACTGCTCACGATCGAGGAGCGACCCTCCGGGGACACGGAGCTGGCCTGGGGCTGGCTGTTGGAGGTCCGGTGTGGTCCTAGGTTGCCCTTGACGTAGAAGGCCCAGCCCGCCCCCGAGCCGTCGTACACGTCGAGCTCCCACTCCGAACGATCCGTGTCCGGCCCCGGGATGTAGTAGTTGCCGACGAAGTTGAAGCGTGGCATGCCATGACTGTCCGAGGTCAGCGCCGCGTTCTCGCCGTAGTTGTAGACGATGTTGTTGCGGATGTCGGCCACGCCCGGGTTGGTCGGCTGCGGGTTCCGGTCGTTGTTGTGCGCCAGCAGGTTGTGGTGGAAGGAGATCCGGTAGCTGTCGTCGCCGCTGAGGTGGACGCCCTTGGAGTGCTCACCCTCCGGGTGCGTCGCGTTGGACAGTGCCTCCGCCACGATGTTCCACGAGAACGTCACGTCGTGGGCGTAGTCGTAGGTGGACAGGTTCTCGTCGACCGCCCACGAGATGGAGGAGTGGTCGACGACGACGTGGTGCGCACCCTCCTTGTAGACCACGATCCCGTCGGCCGAGTCGCCGTCGCGCGCGCAGGTGTCGGCACCCCGCCTGACGCGGACGTAGCGGATCACGACGTCGTGGGTGTGGATGCCCAGCGCGGCGTCCTCGCTGCAGGGGTTGACGCGCAGGGTGATGCCGCCCCCGGGAGCGCTCTGCCCCGCCACCGTGACGTACGGATTGACCAGGTCGATGCCTGCATCCAGCGTGATGGTGCCTGAGACCCGGAACACGACCATCCGCGGCCCCTTGGCCTCGAGCGCCGCCCGGAGACTCCCCCGACCACTGTCGTCGAGGTTGGTGACGCGGATGACCCGTCCGCCCCGGCCGCCCGGCGTCCCCGTGCCGAATCCCTGGGCCCCCGGGAACGCCTTGCGCCGAGGAGCGGCGCGGGGTGCGAGCCGGGTGCCGTCAGAGGAGGGGGTGGCGCCCGACGTCACTTCGCGGGCGGACGCTCCGGTGACGGCCAGCGGGCTGGCGGCCAGCAGCAGAGCCAGGGCGATCTTCAACATGGCCTTCAACATTGACGGGCCCCCTCCATCGCTTTCCGCGCGGGAGGTCCGCGCTCACGGTTTTTCGCGTTGATCAGGCAGCCCGACCTGGCGGGCGATCGACACCGCGGCCAAGGTGCTGTGCACGTCGAGCTTGCGGAGCACATTGTTGATGTGCGTGCGCACGGTGTGAGTCGACAGTACATACCGATCGGCGATGTCTTGTCGACTCATTCCCTCCACGAGACAGGACAAGATGTCTATCTCGCGAGCCGACAGCGTCCTGAGCGCACCGCCGAGCTCCTCGCGCGCGTCCTCGGTGGTGAGCAACGCCTCCAGCACGGCGGTCAACAGGCGTGGCGGGATCCAGGTCTCGCCACGAGCCACGCCGTGCAAGGTCGCGTCGAGGTGGTCCAGGCTCACCGTCGGCTCGAGCCAGCCGCGCACACCGGCACGGACGGCCCGGGTGACCAGCCGAGGGTCGTCGGAGTCGCTGAGCCCGACGACGTGGAGCGCGGGGTTGGCATTGCGTAGGTCGTCGAGCCTGGCGCTCAGCTGGCGATCCGCCGGGCTCATGTGCATGAGCAGGATGTCGGCCCGGCCGGTCGCCACCGCGTGGAACACCCAGTCCGGGCTCGTGTGCGCGGCGACGAGATCGATGTCCCAGCGACTCCTGAGCAGCGACTCCATGCTGTCGACCCAGATGCGCATGGGGTGGTGGAGCGCGACCCGAAGGACTCCCAGCGACTCAGCCGGCGTCACCACGGAGACCGTCCACGCGGTCGAGGAGACCCTCGCGACCCAGGAGTGCGACGGCCTGGAGCCGCGAGTGCACACCCATCTTCATGAAGATGCTCTGGACGTGGGTGCGCACGGTGCTTGGCGTCACGCTCATCTGGGTGACGATCTCGTTGGTGCTGCACCCCTCGACCAGCAGCTGGAGGACTCGCTGCTCGCGCGGGGTCAGGCCGTCGACCGACGTGCGCTGGCGCGGGATCGGGCTTGCACCGCGCACACCGTAGAGCAGACCGCGGTCCACGACGAGCTCGCCCGCGGCGACCCGGGTGAGCACTCTGGCGATCTCCTCGATGCGTTGCGCCTTGCGGATGTATCCCGACACTCCGGCGTCGAGGGCCTTCTGCAGGGTGGCCGGGGAGTCCCCGCCCGTGAGCATCACCACCCGGGTGCGCGCGTGGCGCAGCACGACCTGGCGGGCCGCATCGATGCCCGAACCGCTCGGAAACGTCACGTCGATCAGCAGGATGTCGGGATCGTGCAGCGCCACCGCCTCAACGGCGTCGGGCGGGGTCGTGACCGCCGCGTCGATGCTGTAACCGAGATCGGAGAGCGCGGTGGCCAGCGCCTGCACCAGCAGGTCGTGGTCGTCGCAGATCACGACTCTCATGCTGTCGTCCTGGTGTTCTCAGGTGGCGCCTCGAGCGTGGCGGCCATGGGCACCCGCGGCATCGTGAGACGCAACAGCGCTCCGCCCAGATGCGACGTCCCGGTCTCCAGACCACCGCCGCTCGCCGCCGCGAAGCGTCGCACCGTGACCAGCCCGAGGCACTGTTGCGCCGGGATGAGACCAAACCCGGGGCCGTTGTCGCCGACCTCTACCACGACGTCGTCATCGTCGGCGACGACTCTCACCTCGACGACTCCGTCACCGGCCGCACGCATGGCGTTGTCGACGAGATTGCGGATCGAGCGGCCCAGAGCCACCCGGTCGGTGCGCACGAAGGCGTCCGACACGCGCACCAGCCGGAGCTGGGCCCGCTGGGACCGTGCGGCGGAGGCCCAGATCGAGGCCACGACCTCGCCGACGTCGACGACCTCCGGCTCGTCGTCGCGGCCACGACCGCGCACGACCTGGGTCATGTGGCCGACCTCGTCGGCGATCCGATCGAGGCTGACCCGGATGTCCGGGCTGTCCAACGACTGGCGCTCCACCACTGCTGCCAGCAACATCACCAGGCTCAGTGACTGGCGGAGGTCGTGTCGAAGACGTTGCTCTCCGGTCGTGTCCCCCGATTGCGCACCCGCCGGTTCCTCGCGCTCGTCTCTCGTGAACGGCGACATCTCCACTACCCCACCCCATTGCACTCCCTGGAGTCGTGGCACCTGGTCGTTCTCCGACCCAAGCTCTAGTCGCGTGCCCACGACGCCCTCCCCGAATTTTGCTGACGGGGACCCTCGTCCCATCACCGTAGGTTCATCCGTCGTCCATGTCTCCACCCCGAAGCGAGAAGGGTCTCAACGGGCCAGACATTGGCACCGGACGGTGCCGGGCCATAGCCCGAAGAAGCGGACGGCACTACGTCAATCTGACGAGCCTCGAACGAAATGTCCGAGCAGCACCGATTTGGTCGGTGGACAGCGCAGAGGACGACGTGGCAGGTCATGCCAGCAAGGAGCGGGGACGCGGTCGCCAGATACACATCCGCGACGTCACCGCGTCGGTCGGCGTCCTCGCGGGGCGTCTCAGCCGCGGGGCTTGACGACGTCGTAGCGGGCGCAGACGAAGGCCAGGTTCTGTCGTAGCTCGACGAGCCTGAGGTCGAAGGGACCGGGGAACAGCGGGCGCCCTGCGCCGAGGGTCACCGGCGCGATCGCGACCACCAGGTCGTCGAGGAGACCCGCTGTGGCGAACTGCGTGGCGAGGTCTCCGCCGCCGACGACCCACAGGTCGCGATCTCCGGCGGCGTCGATCATCGCGGCGTGCACGGGGGCGACGTCACCCTCGACGAAGCGGACGTCGGCGCCGTCGACGGGCGAGTGGGGATGGTGGGAGAACACGAAGGCGGGCACGTCGTACATCCACGGCTCGCCGGTCTCGAGCAGGTGAGTCCGGATCCACTCGTAGGTCGTGGCGCCCATGCACAGCGCACCGATGCCGGTGATGAACGCGGCATAGCTCAAGGGCCCCTCGTCGCGATGATCCTGCACGAAGAGCCAGTCGAGAGAGTCGTTCTCGTCGGCGATGTAGCCGTCGAGCGTGGTTGCGGTGAAGAACGTGGTGCGCGTCATCGGGTGCCTCCGCTGCGGTGTCGCTGCCAGGTGATCGGGTCGGGGTCGGGCACGGTGATGCCCTCCTCGCGCAGGAAGTGACGCACCAGCAGGCGCCGATGGGCGGAGAAGGTCAGCACGTGGGCGAGGACGCTGCCGAGCACGAAGCTCTCGGGCGGCTCGCACAGGGCGTCGACGATCCGGTCACCCCAGGCGTGGCGACGATCGATGTCGCGGACCATCGAGAGCCAGCGCGGTGCGACCTGGGAGTGCACCGCGTTCAGTGTGCCCGCGTCGTCGGCCGCCACGTCGAAGTCGGGGAACGTCCTGCCCTCGACGGATGCGAGCCAGATCTGCTTGGTGCGCACGAGGTGCGAGAGGACCTGGCCCACGGTCTCGTCCGGGCCGTCCCAACCGAGCGGGCGGCTGCCGGGCAGACGTCGACGGTGCCATGCCTCCTCGGACAACCCCTTCGCTGCGTCCAGCAGGTCGCTGACGTCGTCGAGGTCGTGCTGCACCATCAACGCGGTGACCTCGTCACCCGTGCCGTCCTGACCCTCCTGGCTGTCCACCCACAGCGACATCGGCGGGTGGAAGTGGATGCCGTTGGGTGCGGGCAACCAGTGCGTCACGTCGCCGGCGCCGGTCTGGCTGGGGACGTGGCCGAACGCGCGGGCGAACGCGCGGGCGAACCCCTCGACACTCTCGTAACCCGCGGCGAAGGCTGCGTCGGTGACCGTCGACCCGTTCTTGAGCTGCCAGGCGGCGCGCTCGAGCATCACCCGCCGCCGCATCGCGACGGGTGGCTCCCCGGCTCCGCGCGAGAGCTGGCGGTTGAAGTGGAAGGGAGAGGAGAAGGCGCCTTGGGCCATCTCGTCGAGCGTGGTGTGGTCCTCGTCGAGCACGGCGTCGAGGAGCTCGCGCAGCCGGTCCCTGTCGCCGTGACCCTGTCCGTCGTCCATGGCCCCAGTCTCGCCCCGTCGAGCACCGTGGTGCCCGACCGTTCTTGCCCTTCGCCGGCGGAGCGGGTGGCTCACCGTGGTCGAGGAGCGAGTGCCTCACGGTGGTTGAGGAGCAGTTGCCTCACGGTGGTTGAGGAGCGAGCGTGCGAGCGTCTCGAAACCATTGCCGGCGGTGCGGGTACCACGGTGGTCGAGGAGCGGGTGCCTCACGGTGGTTGAGGAGCGAGCGTGCGAGCGTCTCGAAACCACTGCCGGCGGTGCGGGTGCCTCACGGTGGTTGAGGAGCGAGCGTGCGAGCGTCTCGAAACCATTGCCGGCGGTGCGGGTGCCTCACGGTGGTTGAGGAGCGAGCGTGCGAGCGTCTCGAAACCATTGCCGGCGGTGCGGGTGCCTCACGGTGGTTGAGGAGCGAGCGTGCGAGCGTCTCGAAACCATTGCCGGCGGTGCGGGTCCTAGTTGATCCGGACGAAGGTACGACGACTGCTGCCGGCATACGACACGACGCCGAGCCAGCGCTGGGTCGGGTCCAGGTGCGACCACGAGAGCGTGTAGTCGAAGGACCCGCCCGGCCGGGTCGCGGAGTTGCCCGGGGCGAGGGTCAGCGGGCTGCCTCCGCCACCGACCACCCAGCTGGAGAGCTGGGCGGTCGCCGCGGATCCGTTGCCGGCGGCGGCCGCCTGCACCAGCACCTGGTAGTCACCCGGAGGTGGGTCGTCGAGCGTGATGACGGCGTCGGAGGCGCCGCTGGCCGCTGTCGCCACGAGTTCGTCGTCCCGGTACACATAGAGATCGAAGTCATCGCCCGCGCTGCGGGCCGACACCTCGAAGCGCGCGGCCTCGCTGCCCTCGGGGACGGCCACATCGGCGGCGAAGGTGTCCGCGTCGATCTCCGGCGCGGAGAGGTCGATCGTCCCCGGCTCCAGGGTGAGCCCGAGCGGGGTGGCCGGCACCAGACCGCTGGAGCGCGGCTGGACGGGGCGGGTCTGGCCGCTGCGACCGGTGACGGTCAGGGAACCATCGGTGCCACTCGCGCCGACCTCGCCGGGGGCGGAGACCGGGCTGGTGCGGACCGCAACGGGCATCCGGACCTCATGGGCCAGGCCGGTCCAGGAGATCGTCCCGGTGCTGAAATCGGTGACCGGCGCGTCCGCGGTGGCGACCACTCGCACCCGGACGCGGCGTGACTCGCCGGGATCGAGCGTGATGGTGGCCGGCCGCACGGTGACGTCGAGGCCGGGCATCGGGGACACCGAGGCCGTGTAGGTCTCGGTCGTCGGGGCCACGCTGGTCAACCGGCGCACGACGGTCGTGCGGCCCACCATTCCTCCCAGCGCGACCGAGGGGAGGTTCAGGTCCTGGGCCTTCCGCTCGCCTCGCAGGAACGACCGCCACTGTGCGGGCTCGACGTCGACGACCAGCCCGGGGTCCAGGAAGCGACTCGGATCGACATGGCCGGCGCCCTGGGACAGCGGGTCGACCGCCGCTGCGACGTCGAATGCGGTGGTGCTCATCGCCGACCGGATCCGAGCGGGAGACCAGGTCGGGTGCACGCCACGGACCAGGGCGGCGAGGCCGGCAACGTGCGCCGACCCCACGGACGTGCCGGACATCAGGTCCCAGTGTCGCCCGGAGCTCGCCGGCGGTGCAGTGGCACCGACGACCGCGACTCCTGGCGCGCTGAGGTCGGGCTTGAGCACGTCACCACCGGTGACGGGGCCGCGGGCGGAGAAGTGCGCGACGGTCGGAACGGGCACGTCCTCGCGCGCGTCCGGATCGAGGCTCACCCGGGCGTCGTCGCCGGCTGCCCGCACGTAGGCGACCAGTGACGCCGCGTCAGCAGCGTCGAGGTGCACGGTCGGCACGGCGTGGACGTCGGCGTCCACGCTGTCGGGGGAGGTGTTGGCGAGCACCATCCCCGCGCCGCCCGCCCGTGCGACCGCCGTGGACTTGTCGACGCGGGGGATCTCGCCGCGATCACACACCACGACGGCGTCCTGGACCACCTGTGCGTCGAGCGAGCCTTCCTCGCAGCGGGCGGCAGCAGGGTCACCGGAGTCTGCGGCCGCGTCGATGCCGAGCACGACCGGTGCGTCGGTGACCGGTTGGTCGGCCGTCATCGCCCCGACGAAGGCGGAGCCGTCGGGCAACCGGACCGCGCCCTGGTAGAGGCGAGAGGTGGTGGCCGCGACCGTGGTCACCCACGGAGCGGTGTTGCCGACACCGCCCGGTGCCGGCCCGCCGTTGCCGGCCGCCGTCGAGACGAAGACCCCTGCCGTCGTGGCCGTCAGGAAGGCTCGTGAGAGCGAGTCGGTCGGGTCGTCCGCTCCGCTGACCGACAGGTTGAGCACGTCGACACCGTCGGACACCGCGCGATCCACCGCAGCGACGGTGTCAGCGGTGGTGCAGCCGTCGTCGGACGGATCGGGCGCGGTCCAGCAAGCCTTGTAGACCGCCAACCGTGCCGCGGGCGCGACCCCGCTCGCCCGACCGAAGGGCTGCTCGTCGATGCTCACCCGGACGTCCCGTTCGCCGGCCGCGACCGACGCGACGTGGGATCCGTGACCCACGGAGTCTCGGGCCGAGAGTGTCTCGCTGGTGGCCAGGTTGTCGCTGCCGAAGCCACGGACGAACCAGCGGGCGGACACGATCTTGGAGTTGCAGTCCGAGGCGCTCCAGCGCTCGGCGGGCGTGCAGGCGCCGTGGAAGCGCGGCAGGCCCTTGGCCTGTCCGGGGGCAGCCTGGGCCAGGCCGGCGAAGCTGGGGTTCTCGGGCCAGATGCCGCTGTCCACGACCCCGACCACGACCCCGCGTCCCGCATCGTCGGCACCTCCGGCCTGCTGCCAGGCGCCCCGGCTGCCCTCGAGGTCGAGGAAGTCGGTGGTGGCCGAGGCCACCGGGTGCGTGGTGCTCCGCTCGACCAGGAGAACGTCGCTGCGCGCGCGGAGGCTCTTGACCTGGCCGGCGTCGAGCTCTGCGGCGAATCCGTTGAGCGCGGTGGTGTAGCGGTAGACGACCTCGGGATCTCCGGCGGCCGCGAGCACGGCGTTCTGCTGGGAGACGAGCCGAGCCTGGTAGCGCTGCACCTCCGGTGAGGTCCGGTCGTACCGCTCGCCCGGAGCCGGCCGGGTGGCGCCGTGGGCGGCCGCCGCAGGTCCGTCGAGGGTGACGACGTACAGCCCCGGCAGCGTGGTGCGCGTCGGGCTGGTGAGCGCGGGTGTCGCACCTACGCTCGCCGAGGTGGCACCCGCAGGCGGGAGGAGGGACAACCCTGAGACGAGCGGGACCACGAGCGCGGCCGTGAGGGCACGACGGATCGATGCAGTCACGACGCAGCCTCCCTCCGGGGTCGCCCCGGACCAGTGGGCCGACCCGGCGACGGCCTTCCATCGTCCCAGCAGCCTCACACGTAATCAACGCCCGGGTCCGGGCGGCCCGTGTGGGCTCCCGCGACCTAGAGTTGCCAGGTGACCTCCGCTGTGCCGCTCGTCGTCGGCTTCGACCTCGACATGACCCTGATCGACACCCGGCCCGGGATCGCCGCGACGCTGCAGGCACTGTCGCAGGAGACCGGTGTCGCCATGGACATCGAGGCGATCTGCGAGCAGCTCGGGCCGCCGCTGGACCAGATGCTCGCACCCTTCGCCCCGGCAGCCGAGATCGGTCTTTTGGTCGACCGCTTCCGCGTGCTCTACCCGGATCTCGCGGTACCGCCCACTCTGCTCCTGGGAGGCGCCCACGAGGCGCTGGCCGCGGTCAGGCGGCACGGCGGCGGCAGCCTGGTCGTGACCGGCAAGTTCACCCGCAACGCCCGACTGCACCTCGACACCCTCGGCTTCGACGTGGACCATCTCGCGGGGGAGGTCTGGGGCGTCGGCAAGGCTGTCGCCCTGCGTGAGCACGGCGCGAGCGTCTACGTCGGGGACCACGTGCACGACGTGGAGGGCGCCCACGCCGCCGGGGCGCTCAGCGTCTCGGTGCTGACCGGCGGCTCGACGGAGCAGGAGCTGCGCACGGCCGGCACGGATGTGCTGCTCGCGGGTCTGGAGGACTTCCCGGCCTGGCTCGACGGCCATGTCCTGGAGCAGCGGATGGCCGCCCTCGAGCGCGACCTGCGCGGTCGAGGGTCCGTCCTGGTGGCCTTCTCCGGGGGTGCCGACAGCGCGCTCCTGCTCGCCGCCGCCGTCCGCGCCCTGGGTGCGGACAACGTTGCCGCAGCCACTGCGTACTCCGACTCCCTGCCCCACTCCGAGCGCGACCCGGCGCGCGCCTTCGCGCAGTCCCTGGGCGTGCGGGTGCTGAACCCACGCACCCACGAGATGGAGCGTGCGGGCTACCGCGCCAACGCAGGGGATCGTTGCTACTTCTGCAAGGCGGAGCTGCTCGACGTGCTGCGGCCACTCGCCGAGGAGCACGCGATGGCACACGTGGCGACCGGCACCAATGCCGACGACGGGGTTGCGGGCTTCCGCCCCGGCATCCGGGCCGCCGACGAGCGAGGCGCGATCACCCCGCTGCTCGACGCCGGCCTCACCAAGGAGCAGGTGCGTGCCGCGTCGAGGGCGTGGGGTCTGCCGACGTGGGACAAGCCCGCTGCTGCCTGCCTGTCCTCCCGGGTGGCCTACGGGATCGAGGTGAGCCCGTTCCGGCTCGCGCGGATCGAGCGCGCGGAGGTCGGCGCCCGGGCCGCGTTGGCAGCAGCCGGGATCGAGGTCCGCGACGTGCGGGTGCGCGACCTCGGGGAAGCCGCGAGCCTCGAGGTCGACGCAGCTGCGGTGGGGGCAGCGACCAGCGTTCCCGCGGTGCTGGCTGCGGTGCGCGAAGCCGGGTTCGATGCCGCCGAGGTCGATCCTCGCGGCTTCCGCTCCGGCTCGATGAACGAGCGCCTGCTCGACGCCGACCGGTACCGGTAGCTCTCCCGCGAGCCGGGATGAACGACGGCGCCGCTCGCGCCGTACCCTTGTCCCTCCACCCGCAACGCAGCCCGCGACCGACGCGCGGCGCCCGAAGGAAGGTCAGAGCCGTGCCGACTGGCAAGGTCAAGTGGTACGACGCCGAGAAGGGCTTCGGCTTCCTGTCGCGGGAAGAGGGACCGGACGTCTACGTCCGCAACGACGCGTTGCCCGAGGGCGTCACGACGTTGAAGGCCGGCACCCGGGTGGAGTTCGGCATCGTGCAGGGCAAGCGCGGCGACCAGGCCCTCCAGGTCAGGCTGCTCGAGCCTTCGCAGTCGGTGTCGAAGGGCCTGCGCAAGAAGCCCTCCGACATGGTCAACATCATCGAGGACCTCTACCGTCTGCTCGAGAACGTCGAGAACACCTATCGTCACGGCCGCCACCCCGATCCCAAGGCGGCTGCGCCGACCGCCAAGGTCCTGCGCGCCCTGGCCGACGAGCTGGAGCTCTAGGCAGAGCTGCTCGCTAGGCCCCGGCAGCGCTGCGCGCGGGTGGCCGATCGTCCAGGTGGTCGCGGCCACCTCGCAGGGACGTGAGCACGAAGGCTGTCCAGAGCGCCAGGATCGCCCCGACCACGCCGAGGCCGACGTGCGGCACCAACGGCAGGGCGATGCCCAGGAAACCACCGACGACCCAGGAGAGCTGGAGCAGGGTCTCGGACCGGGCGAAGGCACTGGCGCGCGTCGCATCGGGAACGTCCCTTTGGATGAGCGCGTCGAGCGAGAGCTTGCCGAAGGACTGGGCGAGCCCCGCGGTGAGGCCGAGGAGCACCGCCGCAGGCAGGCCATAGGTCATGGCGACCACGATCGTGATGGTCGCATCGGCGACGAGCGCGATCACCACCGTCACCTCGGGCTTGACGTTGCGGAGCACGGACCCGAGGGTGATCCCGATCGTGCTGCCGAGCCCGGCCGCGCCGATGACCAGTCCGAGCAGCAGCTCGGGCCGCGCCTCCCAGCCCGCGAAGGGCTCGTCGCGCAGCAGGAACGCCATGAACATGGTGAGGAAGCCCGACAGAAGGCGTAGTGCGGCATTGCTGCGTAGGCCGAGCACCACGGCCCGCGGCACACCCGGTCGAGGACGGCGACGCCACCCTGGCTCGCGGTCGCCGGCCGCATGGTCGACACGCGTGGGCAGCAGGATCGCCAAGATGGTGCCGCAGACGAAGACTGCAAAGCCGTAGCGCAGTGACCACTGCGACCCGAAGGTCGACGCGGCGACGGCCAACGGCGCGGAGATGGCCGCGCCCGCGACTCCGGCCAGCGAGATGCGCGAGTTGGCCTTGACCAGGTTGAGCTGGTCGGGCAGCAGCCGGGGTACGGCGGCCGCCCGGGTGACGCTGTAGGCCTTCGAGGCCACCAGGCAGCCCAACGCGGCGGGGAACAGCGCGGCCGACCCGGTGATGACGGCATCGGCGAGCACCCAGCAGAGGAAGCCGCGCAACGCCATGGTGGCGCCGATCGCCCAGCGACGGCCGTGTCCGAACCGGTCGAGGAACGGTCCGATCAGCGGTGCCACGATGGCGAAGGGCAGCATCGTCAGACCCAGGAACATCGCGACCTGGCCGCGGGCCTGCTCGGTGGGCACCTGGAAGAAGAGGGTCCCGGCCAGTGAGACCGCCACTGCGGTGTCGCCCGCGGCGTTGAACGCGTGCAGCTCGATCAGCCGGTAGAGGCCGCTCTGGCCCGCTCCCTCGGCGCGACTGGCGCGGCGCGCCTGCCGAACGGTGTAGCCGGCGGCGAGCCCCGTGGCGGTGCCGGCGCGGCGTGCCCCGCGCGCCGACAGGCTGCCGACCCGGGCCGCGCCCCGCCCCGAGGCGACCGCGAACCGGGCGGCACCACGTCCCGCCGAGCGCCCCACTGACCGCAGCCGGGCGCGACGGGTGGGCCGCCCCGCCCGGTCGTCGGCGGGGTCGTCGTCGGTGGGCATGCCACCATCTTGCCGAACTCCGCCGACCCGTTGCCCGCCCCGACGCGACAAACGGCGTGAACGTGAGGAACAATCGCGGGGTGACCACGCCGGCCAGCACGAAGACCAAGACCGCGAAGACCGACACTGTCGGTGCCCGCGCGGTCGACGATGCCCGCGCCGCGCTCCTGGAGTCCGTCGACGTCGTCGACATCGGTGAACCCCTGGGACACGTGGTCGAGGACGACCGTGTGGTCACCCACTTCTTCGCCTGCACCCGTCCGGGTTACCGCGGCTGGCGCTGGTCGGTCACCGTCGCCCGCGCCCCACGCCAGAAGACGGTCACGGTCGACGAGGTCGTGCTGCTGCCGGGCGACGACGCCATCGTCGCCCCCGTGTGGGTGCCGTGGCGCGAGCGGATCAAGCCCGGCGACCTCGGTCCCGGTGACCTCCTCCCCACCGAGGACGACGACCCCCGCCTGGTCCCCGGATACACCGCCGGCGACGACGTCGTCGACCAGGAGAGCGTCAAGGAGGTCGCCGACGAGCTCGGTCTGGGCCGCAGCCGGGTGCTCTCCCTGGAGGGCCGTGACCTCGCCGCGCAGCGCTGGTACGACGGCTCCCACGGTCCTGAGGCCTCCATCGCGACCTCGGCGCCGGCCAACTGCGGCTCGTGTGGCTTCCTCGTCCGCCTGGCGGGGCCGCTGTCCCAGGTCTTCGGCGCGTGCGCCAACGCCTACGCCAACGACGACGGACGAGTGGTCTCCTTCGACCACGGCTGTGGCGCCCACTCCGAGGCTCGGCTGGGCAAGAAGAACCTGCCCATGCCGCTGCCCGAGCCGGTGCTCGACACGCTCACCTGGGACGAGCTCGACCAGTTCTAGGTCCGGGAGACCGGGGCGGGCCACCGCACCACGCCGGCGCGCTTTAGTTGGTCGGGTCGAGAGGTACGACGCCCGGAGGCCGGTTCTGCCGTCGGTTGCGCCGACGGCGGCAGTAGTCCCAGCCGATGACGCCGAGGCCGAAGCCGGCCAGGCACGTCCACAGCCACCACAACCGGTCGGTCTCGGCGAGCCGCCCGGCGAACGGCAGCAGAAGCACGAAGCCGACCAGCCACAGGACCGAGCCGACCGCGACCGTGCGGACGCCGTCGACGTCGAGCGGGTCGACGTCCGCGACGATGTAGGTGCGCTTGCCGATCTCGTGGGTCTTGACCTCGGAAGGCGTCTGGTCGTCGGGCTGGTCCACGCCAAGAATCTAGCCCAACGGGCGGTGCCGGACGCCACCCGGATGAACCGCCGCGACACCGGGCCGGGGGGCAAGACGCACGAGAGACCGCATCTGGCAGGATGCCTCTGCGCGACGGGGACACCCCCGTCGGTCACCTTCCCCGCAGCTGGCCCATCCGTCCCTGTCGCACGTGCGAGGAGTCCCCCAGAGTGGACACGTTCTTCAAGATCTCCGAGCGGGGATCCTCCGTCGGCCGCGAGGTCCGCGGCGGTGTCGTCACCTTCTTCACGATGGCCTACATCATCGTGCTCAACCCGATCATCCTGCTCGGCGCCGTCGACGCCGACGGGCAGTCGCTCGCGGGAGGCGACTTCGCCGGGATCGCAGCCACCACCGCCCTCGTCGCCGGCGTGCTGACGATCACCATGGGTGTGGTGGCCAACTACCCGCTCGCCCTCGCCACCGGGCTGGGCCTGAACGCCTTCGTGGCCTACTCCATCGCCTCCGGCATGACCTGGGCAGACGCCATGGGACTGGTCGTGCTCGAGGGCCTGATCATCCTGGTGCTCGTGCTGACCGGCTTCCGCACGGCGGTCTTCCACGCCGTACCCGCGCAGCTCAAGATCGCGATCAGCGTCGGCATCGGCTTGTTCATCGCACTGATCGGCCTGGTCGACGCCGGCTTCGTGCGTCGCACGGGGGCCGGACCCGTCCCCGTCGAGCTGGGGGCCGGCGGAGCCCTGGTGGGCTGGCCCGTGCTGGTCTTCGTCGTCGGGCTGGTCGTGATGATCTCGCTGTACGTCCGCAACGTGAAGGGCGCCATCTTGATCTCGATCGCGCTCACGACGGTGCTCGCCATCATCGTGGAGTCGATCGCGAAGATCGGCCCGATGGTGGGCGCCGAAGGCGCCTTCAACCCGAAGGGCTGGAACCTCAACGTGCCGGCGCTGCCCGCCGCGATCGTCGAGATGCCGTCGTTCCCGACGCTGGGTGAGTTCTCGTTGCTCGGCTCCTTCGAACGCGTCGGCTTCGTGACGGCGGCGCTCTTCGTCTTCACGCTGCTGCTCGCCGACTTCTTCGACACCATGGGCACGATGACCGCGATCGGCGCCGAGGCCGGCCTCCTCGACGAGGACGGGGTGCCGCCCAACACCACCAGGATCCTGGTCGTCGACTCGCTGGCCGCGGCGGCCGGTGGCGCGGCCGGCATCTCGAGCAACACCTCCTACATCGAGTCCGCGACCGGCGTTGCCGAGGGTGCTCGCACCGGGCTGGCCAGCGTGGTCACCGGGCTGCTGTTCCTGCTGGCCACGATCTTCGCCCCGCTCGTGGAGATCATTCCCAACGAGGCTGCGGTGCCGGCGCTCGTCCTCGTGGGCTTCTTGATGATGCAGCAGGTCAAGAACATCGACTGGGACGACATCGAGATCGCCATCCCGGCGTTCCTCACGATCGCCCTGATGCCCTTCACCTACTCCATCTCGGTGGGAATCGGTGCCGGCTTCGTGGCCTTCGTGCTGGTCAAGACAGTGCGGGGCAAGGCCGCCGTCATCCACCCGCTGATGTGGGTGGTCGCGGCGCTGTTCGTGGTCTACTTCGCGATCGACCCGATCCGCCAGGTCGTCGGCTAGCCTGCGTCGCTCGTCCTGTCGACGAGGCCGCGCCGGTGGTGCTGCCAGCGCTCCATCATCGCCGCGGTCTCGTCGCGCATGAAGCGGAAGAACTCCTCGGTCTCGAGCAGCCGGCGCCCTCCGCGCGTGTCGGGACCCACGATGTCCGCCGCGTCGCACATGGCGCTGCGCCACTGGTCGAGCACGGGGATCCGGGCGCTCATGATCGTCGACCACACGTCGTCGTCGTAGACGCGGTAGACCTCGGCGCGCTTGCCGGGGACGCGCTCGCGGAACAGCAGCCTGGTCGAGGTGAGGAAGCGGACCGCCCCGGAGACGGCAGCCGGGCTGATCCGCAGCCCGTCGGCCAGCTCGGCCGCGGTGTAGCGGTCGGAGTCCTCGGCAAGGGTGTAGGCGAAGACGCGGGCGGCCATCCGGGGGATCCCGCTCTCGCTGAGCAGGCCGGCCACCCGCTCGACGGCGAGGAGGAGCTGCTCGTGGTCCTGGGCAGGTCGGTGCTGTAGCCATGTCGAACATCATAACCTTCAAAAGATTCACAAAGTCAGAAAACTGTGTTGTGATGGGTCCATGAGCACAGCAATCTCTGCCCGTGGGGTGGTCAAGACCTTCGGCAGCACCCGGGCCCTCGACGGCCTCGACCTCGAGGTCGCCACGGGCGAGGTGCACGGTTTCCTCGGGCCCAACGGGTCCGGCAAGTCCACGACGATCCGGGTCCTGCTCGGTCTGATGCGCGCCGACGCGGGTGAGCTGACGCTGCTCGGCGGCAACCCCTGGAGCGAGGCGACCCGGCTGCATCGTCGGCTCGCCTACGTGCCCGGGGAGGTCAACCTGTGGCCCAACCTCACCGGCGGTGAGGCGATCGACCTGCTTGTCGCGGTTGCGTGGCGGTCTCGACGAGGGCCGGCGGAAGTCCCTGCTCGAGCGCTTCGACCTCGACCCGACGAAGAAGGCCCGGTCCTACTCCAAGGGCAACCGGCAGAAGGTCGCCCTCGTGGCGGCGCTGGCCAGCGATGCCGAGCTGCTGCTGCTCGACGAGCCCACCTCAGGGCTCGACCCGCTGATGGAGGCGACCTTCCAGGAGTGCATCCAGGAGGTGCGCCGCGAGGGTCGCACGGTGCTGCTGTCCAGTCACATCCTCGCCGAGGCGGAGTCGCTGTGCGACCGGGTGAGCATCATCCGGGCCGGCCGGATCGTGCAGACCGGCACGCTGTCGGACCTGCGCGGGCTGACCCGCACCACCGTCGTCGTCGGCACCGAACGTCCGGCCGACGGCCTGGTCGACGTGCCGGGCGTGCTGCACCTCGAGCGCGTCGACGGCACGGTCCGATTCGACGTCGACACCGACCATCTCGACGACGCGATGGACTATCTGGCGCCGTTGCGGATCACCTCGCTCGTCAGTCACCCACCCACACTCGAGGAGCTCTTCCTGCGTCAGTTCGGCGACCACGTGGAAGGCACGGACGACCCGGTGGAGGAAGGGGCCCCGCGATGAGCGCGCTGCGGGGGACGTCGTCGCTGGTCCGGCTGGCGCTGCGGCGGGACCGGATCCGGCTCTCGGTGTGGGTGCTGGCGCTCGTGGGCATCACGGCCGCCTCCGCCAAGGCGGTGGCCTCCACCTACGACACCCCTGTCGAGGTGGCGTCCTACGCCCGCAACCTCGGGGACAGCCCTGCGACTGCCGCGATGGCCGGGCCGCCGTACGGCGTGGACCAGATCGGCGGGATCGTCGTCTACGAGACGAGCGTGACCATCCTCATCGGCGTCGCGCTGATGGCTGCCTTCACGGTCGTGCGCCATACGCGTGCCGAGGAGGAGGTCGGTCGCACCGAGCTCGTCGCGTCGGCGTCGGTGGGCCGTCATGCCGGCACTGCGGCCGCAGTCGTCGTCGCCGTCGTGGCGTCGGTGGTCGTGGGGCTCGGGGTGACCGCCTCGGTCGTCAGTGCGGACTTCCCCATCGGGGACGCCCTGTTGTACGGCGGCTCGGTCGCGGTGCTCGGGATCTTCTTCGCCGCCGTGGCGACCCTGACGTCCCAGCTGATGTCCCACGCACGCGCTGCGAGCGGCTCTGCGCTGGCCGTTCTCGGCGCTGCCTTCGGGTTGCGCGCGATCGGTGACGCGCAGGGGAACGCCCTCTCGTGGTTCTCGCCGATCGGCTGGTCGCAACAGATCCGGCTCTTCGAGGGGGCGCGCGGCTGGCCGCTGCTGATCTCCCTCGCCTTCGCGCTGACCCTGCTGGCGGGAGCCGCCTGGCTGACCATGCACCGCGACGTCGGGTCGGGCGTGCTGCCGGACCGGGCCGGTCCGGCGCGCGCCGCGCAGAGTCTCGCGCATCCGCTGGGACTGACCTGGCGCCTCCAGCGCGGCAGTCTCCTCGGGTGGGGGGTGGGCATGGTGTTGCTCGGTGGTGTCTTCGGGACCGTCGGCCAGCAGCTCGAGGACATGGTGAAGGACAACCCGACCCTCCAGGACTACTTCGCACGGGCGGGGGGCAGCATCACCGACGCCTTCTTCGCGACGGCGCTGCTGCTGATGGGACTCGGGGCGACCGGCTTCGCGGTGGCGTCTGCGCTGCGAGTGCGCTCGGAGGAGTCAGCCGGACGCGTGGAGCCGATGCTCGCCGGCGCGCTCTCACGCTGGCGGCTGCTGCTGTCCCCACTGGTGTTCACCCTGGGTGGCGCCGTCGTGCTCGTCACCCTGGGCGGTCTCGGAGTCGCGGCAGGCGATGCACTGGTCCGCGGCGAGTGGTCGTCGGTGGGTCGACTCGCAGCGCTGTCCTGGGTGCAGCTCCCCGCAGTGCTGGTGCTCGTCGGGGTGGCCGTGCTCCTGATGGGCTGGGCGAGCCGCGCCACCGCCCTGGCCTGGGTCGCTGTCGGTTTCGTCTTCGTGGTCGGCTGGCTCGGTGGGCTCCTGCAGCTGCCGTCCTGGATCAGCGGACTGTCACCCTTCGAGCACCTGCCGCAGGTGCCCGTGGAGGACGTCACGGTCCTGCCCCTGCTCGTGCTCACGGCGCTCGGCGTCGCCCTGATCGCCACCGGTGCAGTCGGCTACCGGAGGCGCGACATCGGCTGAGACAGTCGTGGGAATCATTAGCACTGCTAATGAGTTACGCTAACGACATGCCTCCCACTGCCGAACGAGCCGCGCGCTCCGACACAGGTCTGGCCTCCTCACTGCGGATCTCCGTGGCACGGCTGAGCCGCCGGCTGCGCTCCGAACGTGACCCGGAGAACGAGCTGCTCCCGGTGGGCCAGCTCTCGGTCCTCGGCACGTTGCTGCGCAACGGACCGTCCACGGTCGGCCAGCTCGCAGCCATCGAGCGGGTGCAGCCCCCGTCGATGACCAGGACGGTCAACTGCCTCGAGGAGGGCGGCTACGTGAACCGACGCCCCCACGAGACCGACGGCCGCCAGGTCGTGGTGGCGCTCTCGTCCCAGGGCGAGGAGACGCTCGCGGCCGACCGCAAGAGGCGCGACGTCTGGCTCGCCCATCGTCTGCGCGAGCTCACCCCCGACGAACGCCGCGTGCTGCGCGCCGCGGCCCCGATCATCGAAAGGCTGGCGCATAGTTGAGCCCCACCTTCCAGGCCCTGTCGAACCGCAACTACCGGCTGTACGCCGCCGGTGGCATCGTGTCGAACACCGGCACCTGGATGCAGCGGGTCGCCCAGGACTGGCTGGTCCTCCAGCTCACGTTCAACAGCGGAACCGCCCTGGGCATCACCACCGGCCTCCAGTTCCTGCCGATGCTGCTGCTCTCGCCGTACGCCGGGCTGATCGCCGACCGCTTCCCCAAGCGACGGCTGCTCCAGGTCACCCAGCTGATGATGGCCGTCCCCGCGCTCGTGCTCGGAACCCTCGCCGTCACCGGTGTCGCCCAGCCCTGGCACGTCTACGTGCTGGCCCTCGTGTTCGGCGTGGGCACTGCGTTCGACGCACCCGCGCGACAGTCGTTCGTCAGCGAGATGGTCGAGCCGGCGCTGTTGACCAACGCGGTAGGCCTCAACAGCGCCTCGTTCAACCTCGCCCGGATCCTCGGACCGGCCATCGCCGGACTGCTGATCGCGGCGCTCGGCTCAGGAGCCGAGGCGACCGGCTGGGTGATCATCGCCAACGGCCTCAGCTACGGCTCGGTGATCCTCGCCCTCCAGAGGATGCGCGAGGAGGATCTCGATCCCGCGGAGCTCGTGGCACGTGGCAAGGGGATGATCCGCGAGGGGGTCCGCTATGTCCGCAGCCGTCCTGACCTGATGCTCGTGATGATGATCGTGTTCTTCGCCGGGACGTTCGGGCTCAACTTCCAGATGACCTCGGCCCTGATGACGACCGATGTCTTCGGCAAGGGCGCCTCGGCCTACGGGTTGCTCGGCACCACGATGGCGGTCGGCTCGCTGACCGGGGCGCTGCTCGCGGCCCGGCGTGGTCGGCCGCGCTACCGGCTGGTCGTCCTGGCTGCCCTGGCTTTCGGCGTGGCCGAGATCCTGGCCGGGCTGGCTCCCTCCTACCTCGTCTTCGCGCTCTGGAGCCCCGTGCTCGGCCTCACCGCGCTCACGATGATCACCGCGGCCAACGCGACCGTCCAGTTGAGCACCACCCCGATGATGCGTGGGCGGGTGATGGCGCTCTACCTGATGATCTTCATGGGTGGGACGCCCGTGGGCGCGCCGATCGTCGGTTGGATCGGCGAGACCTTCGGGGCGCGCTGGACGCTGATCGGCGGAGGTCTGGGCACCATCGTGGGGGTGCTGGTCGCGGCTGCGATCTTCTCGCGGTCCCAGGGGATGCTCGACCCCGAGGTCAACGACAGGCCGAGGCTGCGCCGCCGGAGGCGCGTCGACGCGGTGCCCCGCTGACCTGACCTGACCTGACCTGACCTGACCGGGCCCGACCTGACGTGGCCGGGCTCAGCTCCGCGAGGTGAACCACGGCTGGTGCAGGTCCTTGAAGTCCAGGTCGTGCACGCTCTCCCAGAACGCCTTCAGCCGGTCGTGCTCGGGTCCGCTGGCCGGCATCGCCTTGCTCTCGCCCTCGCGGGCGGCAGCCTCGTCGGTGAACGACACGGTCTCGATGAAGGTGCCGTCGGGCTCGATGGCGAACGTGGCGCCGAGGATCTCCGGGCGGGCGTCGTGGAGCATCGTCTCCATCTCGCGCATGCCGCTCTCGAGGGCGTTCGGGTCGTCGAGGCGCCCCTTGATCACCTGGACGAACCCGGCCTCGTCCGAGCCGCCGTCCATCATCATGACCACCCGCGAGCAGTCGTGGAACTCGACCGGTCCGTCGTAGAGCGCCTCGGCCTCGCGCCACCATGCCTGCTGCTCCGGCCGCTCGGCGTTCGCCCGGGCGGACTCCTCGGAGTCGAAGCGCACCACGGCCACCATCTCCGAGTCGTCGGTGAAGCCGAAGGTGCCGCCGAGCCAGCCGACCGCACCCGGTGCGACCTCGCGCACCCAGCGCTCGCCGAGCTCGCGCATCTCGTCCTGTCGGCTGCATCGTCCCTGCATCACCTGGATGAACATGATCCCTCCCTCCGGCGCGCGCTTCGACGCACGCCGCGGGGGCACCGTGCCCCTCTCCCGACGTTAGGCCGGTCGGCGGCGAGGGGGAATAGCGCGATCGGGGTGGCCCGGACGGGCGCGTAAACTCCCCTCCCATGAACCCCCGCTATCGCCGCATGGTGATTCCCGGCGCTCTGGTGGGACTGATCCTCCTCGTCGTGATCGCCACGGCGCTGAGAGGTTGAGCCAGGTGAGCGAGCCGCTGTTGCGGGCTCTGGCGCGGATGCGCGGGTTGCTGCTCGACGAGAAGGTCCTCGTCCGCGCCGTCGGGTCCGGACGTCAGAAGGGTCGAGTGCCGCAGTGGCGACGCGTCGAGCTCCGCTACGTCGACCTCAAGGACGGCCGGCGGCTCCAGCTGACCCGGTACGACCAGACCCAGGCCCACACCAGCAACCATGCGCCGGGCGACGCGGCCCGTGATGCAGTGGACGAGCTCCTCGACGAGCCGTTCGGCAACTGGCACGTCGAGACCACCACCGAGACCCATCAGGTCCGGGTGACGAAGAAGCTCGACGCGATGGTGCACACCTCGCCGCGCGCCGACGAGAGTGCGGCCGCCGCCGGGTCCGGGGCCGACGACAGCGCTCCGGTGCACGCCCACGACCGCAAGAAGCCGCGGCTGCTGGCCGAGGACCACCCGGTGCTCCGCGCCGTCGGGATCGCCGACGCCGAGGGTCGGATCAAGCCGAGCCGGCAGGCGAAGTATCGCCAGGTCGAGGAGTTCCTGCGCTCTCTCGCGCCGGCCATCGACGACGCACTCGCCTCGGGTCGGCTGCGCACGCCGACCGAGGAGGATCCCCTGCGCGTGGTCGATCTCGGCTGTGGGAACGCCTACCTCACCTTTGCCGCACTTGCCTTTCTCGGCGAGGTTCGCGGGCTGCCCGTCCACCTCGTGGGGGTCGACGTCAAGGCGCAGTCGCGCGAGCACAACACGGCGCTGGCCGAGGAGCTCGGTCTGGCGGGCAGGGCGACGTTCGTCGAGGGTGACATCGCCACCGCCGAGCTCCCCGCACCCCCCGACGTGGTGCTTGCGCTGCACGCCTGCGACACCGCCACCGACGACGCGCTCGCCCGGGCAGTGGGGTGGGGGGCCTCCCTCGTGCTCGCCGCGCCGTGCTGCCACCATGACGTCGCCGCGCAGCTGCGGCGCGCACCGACGCCTGCGCCGTACGCAGAGCTGACCCGGCACGGCATCCTGCGGGAGCGGCTCGCGGACACCCTCACCGACGCGATCAGGTCGTCCTTGCTGCGGCAGGTCGGCTACCGCGTGGAGGTGATCCAGTTCGTCGAGAGCCAACACACGCCTCGCAACACGCTGCTGCGAGCTGTCCGCACGGGCGCGGAGCCCTCCGACAAGGTCCGCGAGGATTACGCCGACCTCGTCGGCACCTGGGGTGTGCGCCCGGCTCTCGCCGAGCTGCTGGACGACCGGCTCCGGTGACGGGTGCCGGAGTGCTCGCGTGGCTGCTCCTGGCCGCTTCCGCAGGTGCGCCCGGCGTCCTGTTCTCCTTCGGCGACCGGGAGATCACGGAGTCCAGCGGGCTCGTCGATCGTGGCGACGTGGTCTTCACCGTCAACGACTCCGGCTCCGCGCCGGTGTTGTACGGCGTCGACGCGGCCACCGGCCAGACGGTGAGCCGGACCACCTTCAGCACAGAGGAGGTCCGCGACGTCGAGGCGCTCGCCCCGGGTCGTGGCGGCACGGTCTGGGTCGGTGACATCGGTGACAACCTCGCCGCACGGGACGGCATCGCGCTCTACCGGGTGCGTCCGGGGACCGACGGTGCGCAGCGGATCGACCTGACCTATCCCGACGGTCCCCGGGATGCCGAGGCGCTGCTGGCGCACCCTCGCACCGGCCGGCTCTACGTGGTCTCCAAGACCGTCTTCGGTGGCACCGTCTACGCCGCACCGCCCGGCACACGGACCGGTGCGGCGACCAGGCTGCGGCGCTTCGCGCGGGTGTCCGGACTGGTCACCGACGGTGCGTTCTTTCCCGACGGTCGGCACGTCGTCCTGCGCAGCTATGGCACGGCCACCGTCTACACGTTCCCGGATTTCGCCCCGACGGGCAGTGTCGACCTCCCCGCCCAACGGCAGGGCGAGGCCATCTCGGTGAGTGCCGGCGGACGGGTGCTCCTCAGCAGCGAGGGAGTCGGGTCGCAGGTGCGCGAGATCGCATTGCCCGCGGGTCTGACTGCGCCGCCGCAGGCGTCCGAGGCGGCCAGTGAGTCACCAGGGCCACCGTCGTCGGACCCGTCATCGCCGGAGGAGGGCTTGAGCGGCCCGGACGGCGACGACGACATCGAGCCTCTGTCTGACGCACCCTCTCTTGCCCTGCGTGTCGCGCTGGGGGTGGTGATCGCGACGGCCGCCGGCCTCTGGCTGCGGCGGCGACGGCGCGCATGAGGGCCCGGGCTGCGGGGTAAGTCCGGTGCATGCCCAGGTTGCGCACCGTCTCGCCGCACAGCCGCGGCTGGACGCGCCGCCGGTCGGGCAAGGGCTTCGTCTACCTCGACGACAACGGAGTGCGACTGACCGCCGAGCACGTCGCGCGGATCAAGGCCCTGGTCATCCCGCCCGCGTGGACCGACGTCTGGATCTGCCCGCTTCCCAACGGCCACATCCAGGCCGTCGGCGTGGACGACGCCGGCAGGAGGCAGTATCTCTACCATCCCGACTGGCGGGCCAAGCGCGACAAGATGAAGTTCGACCGGGTGCTCGAGGTGGCCGGCAAGCTGCCGCGAGCCCGGGCTGCGGTTCTCGAGCATCTCGTCCTCGACGGAATGCCACAGGAGCGCGCTGTCGCCACCGCCGTACGACTGCTCGACCTCGGCTACTTCCGGATCGGCAGTGACGCCTACGCCGACGCAAACGGGAGCTTCGGACTGACCACGCTGGAGCGTCGCCACGTCCGCCGCCGCAAGGACATCCTGATGTTCAGCTTCGTGGGCAAGTCAGGCATCGAGCACGAGATCGTCATCGACGACCCACTCGCCGTCGCGGCGGTGGACATGATGAGGCGACGCCGCGGAGGCGGCGACCGCCTGCTGGCCTACAGGGACAAGCGGGTGTGGTCGCCGGTGGACGGCACCCTGGTCAACGACTACCTGCGGGAGACGACGGGCGCCGAGATCAGCGCCAAGGACTTCCGGACCTGGCATGCCACCGTGCTGGCCGCGGCAGCTCTGGCCGCAAGCGAGGAGAGGGGTGAGTCCAAGGCTTCGCGCAAGCGCGCGGTCGTGGCGGCGATGAAGGAGGTGGCGGAGTATCTCGGCAACACCCCTGCCATCGCGAAGAGCTCCTACGTCGACCCGCGCGTCGTCGACCTCTACGAGGACGGGGTCACGATCGCAGCGGCGATCGAGCGGCGCTACGACTCGCCCGATGCCCGCCAGGCCGGGATCGAGCGGGCCGTGCGCCGGATGCTTCTCAGCTGACGTCCTCGTCGTCGGGAGGCGGTTGCGCCGCCAGCACCACGCCGAGAGCTCGCACCGTCTCTCGGTCGTGGAGTCCGTCGCCGAGCAGCTCGCGCACCTGACCCATCCGGTAGCGCACCGTCTGGGGGTGCACGTGCAGAGCCTGCGCCACGTCGTCGCGGCGGCCCTGGTGGAAGAGCCACTCACGCAGCGTCTCCACGAGCCGCTGTGCCGTGGCCGGGCGGACGTCGTCGAAGGGCGCCAGCATCCGGCGGCGCAGGTCCGCCAGAGCCTCGTGGTCGGACTCGACGACGAGCGAGGTCAGGTGCTCCTCGGTGTCCACCGGCGCGTCTCCCGCGGCGCGCAGACGAAGCCCGCGGGCGCGCAGCACCCTCAGGTAGGACGTCCGTGCCAGCGCCCAGGGGCGCGGCGGGCCGACGTGCGCCTGATGGCCCCGCAGCGTCCGGAGCAGGGCTCCGCGCCCGGTCCCGTCGGCGTCGGGAACCAGCAGGACGGCGATCGCCGACTCGTCCTCGCCGGGAGGGAGATCGGGGAGGTCCTCCTCCGGTCTGAGCGTGCGTGGGTCGAGCGTGCCGAGCACACCGCGCACGTGCGAGCTGGGCAGCACCACGGCGGTGAGCGTCCGGGGCGGCTCCCAGTCGGCCCGCTCGGCTGACGCGGCGAGCTGGTCTGCGGGCTCGCCGCGCAGGATGCTTCGGCCGAGGCGTTGGAGGTAGCGCTGGCGCACCCGGCCGGTGGTGGCCAGCTCGTCGGTGTGACCGGCGACGCTGGCGGCGGAGAGCTCGTCGATGTAGGCGAAGACCAGCTCGGCGAACTGTGCCAGGGTCTCCGCGGACAGACCCGACTCCACGGCCGACGTCGACAGCTGGCGCCACGCCACCCGGGCGCCCACCCGGTAGGCGGCGAGCAGCGCGTCCATGCTGCGGCCGCTGCGCGCCTCGCCCCGGCCCAGCGCGTAGGCACCGTCGAGGGCGGGGGCGAGCGGCGTCCCGGGGTCGCTGCCGCGTGGCCGCCCGGCCAGGCTGAGGAAGCCGCCCAGCGCGAGCTGCACCGCGCCCTGGATGTTGGCCCCCATCGGGCCGGCCAGGGCATTGGTGTAGCCGGGCACCTCGACGATGATGGCCCGGACGGTGTCCTCGGCCACCGCCGGCAGCCGGGAGCGCAGAAGGTCGGTCGCGACCGGACCGAGGTCGAGCTCGGCGGCACCGCGAGCGGTGCGGCTGCCGTGACGAGTGAGATCCGAGTCATCCACGATTGTGCGCTCCGAACAACTTCCAGGGGCAAATTCACGCTCTGATGTCATGAATCTACACCCGAGGTCGCGGATGCTAGAGGCATGACAGTTCTCGTGCGCGACCAGGGCGACTCGGCCGGTCCCGGGCGACGCCTGCGTGAGCGGGTCTGGCGCGTGGCCGCGGCCGCGACCCACCCCCGCGACCCTGCTGACTACCTCGACATGATCCGTCCGTTGCGGCCGGGCGCCGACCTTCGCGCCCGCGTCGTCGAGGTCCGTCCCGAGACCGCGGACGCGGTCACCGTGGTTCTCCGGCCCGGCGGCGCGTGGCGCGGGCACCACCCCGGGCAGTACGTCCGGATCGGCCTCGACGTCGATGGCATCCGGCTCTGGCGCTCCTACTCGCTCACCTCGGCGCCGCAGGCACCCGACGGGCTGATCACGATCACCGCCAAAGCGGTTCCCGACGGCCTGGTCAGTGCTCACCTCGCCCAGCAGCTGCGACCGGGCCAGCTGGTCCACCTCGACCAGGCGCTCGGCGACTTCGTGCTCCCCGACCCCGCTCCGCGCAAGGTCCTCTTCGTCACCGGCGGCAGCGGCATCACCCCGGTGATGGGCATGCTCCGGGCCGGGATCGACCAGCTCCACGACGTCGTGCTGGTGCACTCCGAGGCCTCCGCCGACGACGTCATCTTCGGTGCCGAGCTGCGGGACCTCGCTGCGACGGGGCGGCTACGCCTCGTGGAGCAGCACACCGACCGCGACGGCCGCCTCGACGTGGCAGCACTCGCCGACGTCGTCACCGACCTCGCTGAGCGCGAGACCTGGGCCTGTGGTCCCGCCGGGCTCCTGGACGCCATCGAGGAGCAGTGGGCCGACCTCGACCTGGCCGAGCTGCTGCACACCGAGCGCTTCCGCACCGAGACGGTGGCACCGGGGGAGGGCGGCACCGTCAGGTTCACCGCCAGCGGCACCGTGCTCGAGGTCGATGGCGCCACCCCGATCCTCGACGCCGGCGAGCGGGCCGGTGTGCTGATGCCCTCAGGTTGCCGGATGGGCATCTGCTACTCGTGCGTGCTTCCGCTGCGCGAGGGCTCGGTGCGCGACCTGCGCTCCGGAGACGTGACCACCGCCGCCCCTGGTGACGGCGTCCTCATCCAGACCTGCGTCTCGGCTGCGGCCGGCGCCTGTGACATCGACCTCTGACCCTCGGCTGGCCGAGCTCGCCGAGATGATCCCCCCTCCGAAGGAGACCCCATGACCGTCCTGCAGAAGAAGACCGACAGCCCGATCGCGCACCTGAGCCCCGAGGACATCGAGGAGATCGGTCGCCGCCTCGACGCGATCCGCGCCGACATCGTCGAGCAGCGCGGCGCCTCCGACGCGGCGTACATCCGCAAGGTCATCGACGCGCAGCGCAAGCTGGAGCTCTCCAGCCGCGCCGTCCTGCTCTTCTCGCTGTTCCCGCCGGCGTGGCTCGTCGGCACCGCCGGCCTGTCGGTGGCCAAGATCATCGAGAACATGGAGATCGGCCACAACGTCATGCACGGCCAGTGGGACTGGATGCGCGACCCCAAGATCCACTCGACCACCTGGGAGTGGGACAACGCCTCCCCGTCGGAGCAGTGGAAGCACTCCCACAACGAGCTGCACCACACCTACACCAACGTGATCGGCCGCGACAACGACCTCGGCTACGGCATCATGCGCGTCGACGAGGACCAGCGCTGGCACCCGGCCTACCTCGCCCAGCCGCTGTGGAACTTCATCAACGCCTGCTTCTTCGAGTACGGCATCGCAGCCTACGACCTCGAGCTCGGCAAGAACCTCCGCTCGGAGAAGCGCCGCACGAGCCCGGAGTTCAAGGCCCGCACCCGCCAGGTGCTCAAGAAGATCCGTGGTCAGGTCACCAAGGACTACCTCGTGCACCCGGCCCTCTCGGGCCCGTCGTTCCTGCACACCGCAGCCGCCAACGGGGTCGCCAACCTGGTCCGCAACCTGTGGACCCACTCGGTGATCATGTGCGGCCACTTCCCCGAGGGCGTCGAGACCTTCGAGCGCCGCTCCATCGAGGGCGAGACCCGCGGCGAGTGGTACCTGCGCCAGATGCTCGGCTCGGCCAACATCAGTGGCGGCAAGGCGACTCACTTCATGACCGGCAACCTGTCCTACCAGATCGAGCACCACCTGTTCCCCGACCTCCCGAGCAACCGCTACCAGGAGATCGCTCCGCAGGTGAAGGCGATCTTCGACGAGTACGGCCTGAGCTACACGACCGGACCGCTGCCCACGCAGGTCGCCTCCGCGTGGGGCAAGGTGATCCGGCTGTCACTGCCCAACGGCTACCTCGAGGGGGTCAAGCGCCAGCTGCGTCAATCGGTGTCTCGCCCCGTCTCGGCGCTCCCTGTCCGCGAGAGCGCTCCGGACCGTCTCGCCTCCTGAGGTCGCGACCCTTCGGGTGGTCGAGACCCCTTCGGGTGGTCGAGCTTGTCGAGACCCCTTCGGGTGGTCGAGACCCCTTCGGGTGGTCGAGCTTGTCGAGACCCCTTCGGGTGGTCGAGCTTGTCGAGACCAGTGATCTCGCCGAGCTCGATCACCCCAGCCGCTCCACCACGTGGTCGATGCAGGCGGTGAGCGCCTCGACGTCGGCCGGGTCGATGGCGGGGAACATCGCGATCCGCAGCTGGTTGCGGCCGAGCTTGCGGTAGGGCTCGGTGTCGACGATGCCGTTGGCGCGCAGCGTCTTCGCCACGGCCGCCGCGTCGATGGCGTCGTCGAGGTCGATGGTGCCGATCACCAGGGAGCGGTCGTCGGGCTCGGCGACGTACGGCGTGGTGTAGCTCGTCTTCTCCGCCCAGGTGTAGAGCCGGTTGGAGGAGTCGGAGGTGCGCGACACGGCGAAGTCGAGACCACCCTGGCTGTTGAGCCAGTCCAGCTGCTCACCCAGCAGGAACAAGGTGGCGACCGACGGGGTGTTGTAGGTCTGGTTCTTCGTCGAGTTGTCGATCGCGGTCGGCAGGTCGAGGAACGCCGGCACCCAGCGCCCGCTCGCCGCGATCTGGGCGGCACGCTCGAGCGCGGCCGGCGACAGCACCGCGACATAGAGGCCGCCGTCTGAGGAGAAGTTCTTCTGCGGCGCGAAGTAGTAGGCGTCGACCTGGCTGATGTCGACCGGGAGGCCACCGGCGGCGGAGGTCGCATCGATCAGGACCAGCGCATCCTCGTCGGCACCCTCGACACGTCGTACCGGCGCCATCACGCCGGTGGAGGTCTCGTTGTGCGCCCAGGCATAGACATCGACTCCGGCCTCGGCCTGCGGGCTCGGGCGGCCGCCGGGGTCCGAGGAGATCGTCGTGGGCTCGCCGAGGAACGGCGCGGCGGCGGCGGCCGTCGCGAACTTCGAGGAGAACTCCCCGAACACCAGGTGCTGGCTGCGCTCGCGGATCAGGCCGAAGGTGGCGACGTCCCAGAACGCGGTGGCGCCACCGTTGCCGAGCACCACCTCGTAGCCGTCGGGGAGGTCGAAGAGCGACGAGATCCCCGCGCGCACGCGACCCACCAGATCCTTCACCGGGGCCTGCCGGTGGGAGGTGCCCAGCAGCGAGTCGCCGGTGGCGGCCAGGGCGTGCAAGGCCTCGACGCGGACCTTCGAGGGCCCGGCGCCGAAGCGGCCGTCGGCGGGCCTGAGGTGGTCGGGGATGATGATCGTGTCGGTCACGACGGGTTCCTCGTCAGACGTCTCGGATGAGTGAGTGCGGCCTGACCTCGTTGTCAGTGCAGCCCGGCCGGGGGCCGGCTGCGTCGGCCCTATTCTGGCACCCGCCGCAATGGCCGGGAGGAAGGGGACAGATGGTGGGCGTGCCGTGCTGAGGATCGATCGTGTCGCGCTCACCCACCCGGCCGCGCGTGCCCTGATCGAGGAGGTCCAGGAGGAGTACGTCCGCCTCTACGGGGGCCGGGACAACTCCCCGGTCGATCCGGCGACCTTCGAGGACCCGTCCGGTGCCTTCTTCGTCGGCTACCTCGGCGAGGTGCCGATGGCGATGGGCGGGTGGCGGCGGCGTCCCGACGTGGTGCGTCTCGCCGCGCGGGCGTCCGCCGAGATCAAGCGCATGTACGTCGCTCCGCCCGGACGGCGCACCGGGCTGGCGCGCGCGATGCTCGCCCACCTGGAGTCCACGGCGGCGGAGTCCGGCGTCGACGTGATGGTGCTGGAGACCGGCACCGAGCAGCCGGAGGCGATCGCGTTGTACGAGTCGGCGGGCTACCAGCGCGTCGAGAGCTTCGGCCACTACGCCTGGTCACCGAAGAACCGCTGCTTCGGCAAGAGGCTGGTCCCCGCCCCGGGCGTGACGCGCTAGGGCGAGGGCTCGCGCTGGCACGGGGGTGCCCACGTGAGCGGACGACCGGATGGGGCGTTGTAGTCCGTTCGGGTCTGGCCGACGCGGCCTCACCGGTCTAGTTTTCGATACCAAGATCCTTTCCGAGGGGAGCGGGGCATGCGTGCTCACGGGCAGGAGGCGGTACTCGTCACCGGAGCGGGCGAGCTGTCGCCGGCACCGGAGACGGCCGGGGTGGGGACCGACGCGTCCGAGGGCGCCGTGGCGAGGTCGACTCCGGGGGAGTCGGCCTCGCTGGCGCGCAAGGGGCCAGCCACGGCGGTGAGAGCGATGGCGTGGTGTCGGGGCCGGCCGGTGTCCGACGTCCGACCGGGGCTGGACGCATGCCGAGGTCCCGCGGTCCGTGCGGCCTGTCTGAGCGCGGCGGCCTGAGGAGGACGTCGTGCGGCCCTTCCGACGGCGCAGCGACGAGGCGGACGATGGCGAGGAGCTGCGTGGTGTGCGCCTCGTCGCTGATGAGGACGTGACCCGCCTCGGTGAGGAGCTGACCCGTCTCGACGGCGCGGTCGATCGCCTCGACGAGGAGGGGCGCGGGGACTACCAGCGGGCGCTCGACGCCTACGCGTCCGCCCAGGAGATGGTGCCCCGACTGCGGCGTGCGGAGGACGTCAGCGGGGTCGTCGACACGCTCTCCGACGGACGCCACGCTCTCGCCTGTGTGCGTGCCCGGCTCGACGGGACCGCGCCCCCGGAGCGACGCACGCCCTGCTTCTTCGACCCGGGGCACGGACCGGCCGCGCGCGACGTCCTCTACACGGCGCCCGGTCGCGGCACGCGCACCGTCCCGGCCTGCGCGCAGGACGCTGGGCGCGTTGCCCGGGGTGAGGTGCCATCGGTGCGCACGGTGCGCATCGGCCGGCGCACCCTGCCGTACTGGGAGGCAGGAGCCGCCGTCATGGCCTACGAGCGAGACCACGCGGTCGGTCGGCGGGGCGGCCGCGACGGGCCGTAGACCGGTCTGGGGTCGGCGAACGACACGTCGGACCACGTCGCCAACCTCTGGTCTCGGATCAGCATCGGAGCGAGGAGAGCATCATGGACTGGTTGCTGATGCTGCTGTCGGGCGGCGCCGTGGTCGTCGGCGGGCGCCACCTCCTGTCCCGCAGACGGGCGCACCGGGCCGAGGGCGAGCACCTCCTGGTGATGCGCACCCTGGCGGACGAGGACGTCACCTTGCTGGGTGAGGAGCTGTCCCGTCTCGACGCCGCGGTCGACCGCCTGGACGAGGAGGGGCGCGCGGACTACCAGCGTGCTCTCGACGACTACGAGAAGGCCCAGCGCGCAGCGCCCCGGATGCGGTCCTCCGACGACATCACGAGCGTGACCGACGCGCTGGATGACGGCCGCTACTCCACCGCCCGTGTCCGGGCGCGGCTCGCCGGCACACCCCTACCGGAGCACCGGGTGCCGTGCTTCTTCAACCCGCAGCACGGTCCGTCGGTCATCGACGTGCGGTGGACCCGCCCGGGCCGGGGCACGAGGACGGTGCCGGCCTGTGCGCAGGACGCGGCCCGGGTGCGGAACCAGGAGAAGCCCGAGATCCGCACTGCCTCCGTCGACGGACGGGTGGTGCCCTACTGGGAGGTGCGCGCCACCTCCATCGCGTACGGCCAGGGATCCTTCGTCGGGGCAGACGCGGTCGCCGGGGGAGCGGTGGTCGCGTGGGCGTTCGACCCGGGTCCCGTGGAATACGGGTGGCACGGTGACGGCGGCTTCGGCGATGGCGGCTTCGGTGTCGGTGACGGCGGCTTCGGCGACGGCGGCGGCGGCGGGGGTGACGGTTGAGGCTAGCCGCGGCTCACCACGAGGTAGCGTTCGTCGGTGATCTGCTTGCCCCAGTAGACCGACTCGGGCAGGTGGCGCACGACGGCCTCGCGGCCGGCTGCCGCGACCATGGCCTCGACGTCCGCCGCGGCGAGCCCGCCGCCGGTGAACCAGCGGCCCTCGACGAGCAGCAGTCTGCCTCCGGGCGCCAGCAGGTCGATCCAGCGTGCCAGGCCGGCCGCCGGGTCGGGCAGCGCCCAGAGGACGTGGCGCGAGAGCACCACGTCGTAGGACCCGGCAGGCAGGTCGGGGTCGGCCGCGTCACCCACGGTGAAGCTGGCCGAGAGGCCGGCACCCTTGGCCTCGGCACGCGCGATCATCTCCGGCGCGAGGTCCAGGCCGCTGACGACGTAGCCCGACTCGGCGAGCAGGACGGCCAGCGTGCCGGTGCCGCAGCCGAGGTCGGCGACCCGGGCCGGCGCCGGTGGCAGGTGCTCGAGCAGCAGGTCGCGCCACGCAGCGCGCGTCACCGGATCCGCCAGGCCGTGGTCGGGCTCGTCGTCGAACGTCGCTGCTTCGGCGTCCCAGGTCGCGCGGGTCTCCTCGATACTCATGGCCGCGACCCTAGAGGCCCCCACCGACGCACGAGCACCCGGATGCGGGCGCCCTCACCCTTCCCGCAGCGATCTGACGCTTCCCGTGGGGAGTTCGCTCCGGGGAGGTGATGATTACCACGGGACCGTGGTAATCATCGGAGGCTAGGGTCGGCCACATGAGCGACGAGCGCGACCTCGCCGGACTGCGCCACGACTACGCCGTCGGCGGCCTCCAGGAGGCGGATCTCGCCGACGACCCGGTGACGATGTTCCGCCGGTGGTTGCACGCCGCGACCACGGCCGGGCTGCATGAGCCCAACGCGATGGTGGTGGCATCCACATCGGCCGAGGGCGCTCCGTCCATGAGGCTGGTGCTGCTCAAGGGCCTGGGCGAGCGTGGCTTCGTCTTCTTCACCAACTACGCCTCGCGCAAGGGCGTCGAGCTCGATGCGAACCCCGCGTGCGCCTTGCTGTTCCCCTGGCACGACCTCGAGCGGCAGGTGCGCGTCGAGGGGAGGGCCGAGCGGCTGAGCGACGCCGAGAACGCCGGCTACTTCGCGACCCGGCCGAGGGCGTCCCAGATCAGTGCGTGGGCCTCTCCGCAGTCGGAGGTGGTGGCCTCGCGCGAGGAGCTCGAGACGCGGTACGCCGAGGAGGCTGCCAGGTTCGGCGAGGGCGACATCGGCCTGCCGCCGACCTGGGGCGGCTACCTCGTCGTACCCCACGTCGTGGAGTTCTGGCAGGGCAGGCGGGATCGGATGCATGACCGGCTGCGCTACGTCAGGAGTGGGGACACCTGGCAGAGGGACCGGCTCGCGCCCTGATATCCAGTTGTGAGTGAGCGCTCACTCACCTATCCTGCGAGGATGACGCCCCGCGCTGCCCCGATGTGCCCGGAGGACCGTCGCCGGACGATCATCGAGGCCGTCCGGCCGTTGCTGATCGAGCACGGCGACCGCCTCACCACCCGGATGATCGCCGAGGCGGCGGGGATCGCCGAGGGCACGATCTTCCGGGTCTTCGCCGACAAGGACGCGCTGCTGCACGCGGTCGCGGCCGACACGCTCGACCCCGCAGACGCCGACGACCAGCTCCGGGCCGCCCTCCACGGCTGCGTCGACCTGTCCGCCAAGGTGCGGGTCGCCGCCGACCTGATGCTGCACCGCTCCGACCAGGTGGTTGCGGTGATGATGGCGCTGCGCAAGCAGTGGATGGCCGCGCACCTGCGACTCCATGAGCAGGCCGACCGCTCGCCCGGGCCGCCGCAGTACGTCGTCGACGCCCACCGAGCCCTGCTCGAGCGCCTCACAGAGGTCTTCGAGCCGCACCGCGACGAGCTCGACGTCCCCCCCGAACGAGCGGCACTGATGCTGCGCACGCTGGTCATCGGCTCCCGCCATCCCGGGGTCGGATCGGAGGACAGGCTCGACGCCGACGAGATCGCCGAGGTACTCCTCAACGGCATCCACCGATCCGGCTCGCTCCGCGGGACCGACTCCGCCTCTCAGGGGGACGGAGCATGACCATGCTCGTCCGGCTGCTCCGCCAGTTCCTCGCGCCCTACCGGCGCGAGATCACCGTCATCATCGTCCTGCAGTTCCTCGCGACGATGGCCGCGCTCTACCTGCCCAGTCTCAACGCCGACATCATCGACAACGGCGTCGCGCGGGGCGACACCGGCTACATCACCCGCACCGGTGGGGTGATGCTCGTGGTCTCGATGGTGCAGATCCTGTGCAGCGTGACGGCGGTGTACGTCGGTGCCCGCACCGCCATGAGGGTCGGTCGCGACCTGCGTTCGGCGCTCTTCCACCGGGTCGGCATGTTCTCGGGGCGCGAGCTCGCCCACTTCGGGGCGCCGTCGCTGATCACCCGCACCACCAACGACGTCCAGCAGGTCGGGATGCTCGTGCTGATGACCTTCACGATGATGGTCACTGCCCCGATCATGATGGTCGGCGGCGTGCTGATGGCGGTCCGCGAGGACGTCGGGCTGTCCTGGCTGGTCGCGGTCTCGGTGCCGCTGCTCTTCGCCGCGGTCGGCCTGATCGCCTCGCGGATGGTGCCGGGCTTCCGGCTCATGCAGACCCGCATCGATGCGGTCAACCGGGTGCTCCGCGAGCAGATCACCGGCATCCGGGTCGTCCGCGCCTTCGTGCGGGAGCCGGTCGAGACCGAGCGGTTCGCCCGAGCCAACGAGGACCTCAGCCGGGTCGCGCTCGACGTCGGCCGCTGGATGGCGACGATGTTCCCCACCGTGATGCTGATCCTCAACGTGTCGAGCGTGGCGGTGCTCTGGTTCGGTGGTCACCGGGTCGACGACGGCGTGATGCAGGTCGGGTCGTTGACCGCCTTCCTGGCCTACCTGGTGCAGATCCTGATGGCCGTGATGATGGCGAGCTTCATGCTGATGATGGTGCCGCGTGCGGCCGTCTGCGCCGACCGGATCGTGGAGGTGCTCGACACCGACTCCTCCGTCGTGCCCCCCCTCGACCCGGTCACCGAGACCACTGGTGAGGGGCTCACCCTGCGTGGGGTCACCTTCACCTATCCAGGTGCCGAGGCGCCTGTGCTGCGCGCCGTCGACCTCGAGGCGAGGCCCGGTCGCACCCTGGCGGTGATCGGCTCGACCGGCGCCGGCAAGACCACACTGGTCAACCTGGTCCCCCGGATCTTCGACGTCACCAGCGGGGTGGTCGAGGTCTCCGGTGTCGACGTACGCCGCCTGGACCCCGACGTGCTCTGGAGCCGCATCGGCCTGGTGCCGCAGAAGGCGTTCCTGTTCTCCGGCACCGTCGCCGGCAATCTCCGGCACGGGAAGCCCGACGCCACCGAGGAGGAGATGTGGGCAGCGCTGGAGGTGGCGCAGGCCCGCGACTTCGTCGAGGCGATGCCGGACGGTCTCGAGGCACCGATCAGCCAGGGCGGCACCAACGTCTCGGGAGGCCAGCGTCAACGCCTTGCCATTGCGCGGGCAGTCATCCGGCGGCCGGAGATCTACCTCTTCGACGACGCGTTCTCCGCCCTCGACCTGTCCACCGACGCGCGGCTGCGGGCGGCGCTCGCGCCGATCACCAAGGACGCCGCCGTGATCGTGGTTGCCCAGCGGGTCTCCACGATCATCGGGGCCGACGAGATCGTCGTCCTCGAGGACGGCGAGGTGGTCGGACGAGGCACCCACGAGGAGCTCCTCGCCGACAACGAGACCTACCAGGAGATCGTGGCGTCCCAGCTCACCGCGGGGGCGGCGGCATGAGCGACGACCAGCCGACCCGGCAGCCTGCCAAGCAGCCCGCGCAGCTCAAGGTCACCGAGCGGGTCCAGGTGGGCGGCGGTCCAGGCCGGGGTGGTCCCTTCGGTGGTGGCATGGTCGGCAGCAAGTCGATGACGTTCGGCCCGTCCTCGAAGCGTCTCCTCGGCCGGCTCGGTCCCGAGCGGGCGAAGGTCGTGATCGTCCTGGTCCTCGCGGTCGCCTCGGTGGCGCTCACCGTCGCCGGCCCGCGGATCCTCGGGCACGCGACCGACCTGATCTTCTCCGGGCTGTTCGGCCGCAATCTCCCGGCGGGGTCGAGCAAGGCCGAGGCCGTCGCGGGGCTGCGGGAGCGCGGCGAGGGTCAGCTCGCGGACATGCTGCAGGGGATGGATGTCGTGCCCGGGCAGGGCGTCGACTTCGGGGCCGTCGGGGAGGTGCTGCTCCTGGTGCTCGGGGTGTACGTCGCGGCCTCGGTGCTGGCGTGGCTGCAGGGCTACCTGCTCAACGGCGTCGTGCAGTCCGCCGTACGCCGGATGCGCAGCGACGTCGAGGACAAGATCAACCGGCTGCCGTTGAGCTACTTCGACCGGCAGCCGCGTGGCGAGCTGCTCTCGCGGGTGACCAACGACATCGACAATGTCAGCCAGACACTTCAGCAGACGATGAGCCAGCTGCTCGTCTCGTTGCTCACCGTCGTGGGCGTGCTCGCGATGATGTTCTCGATCTCGCCCACGCTGGCGCTGATCGCGCTCGTCACCGTGCCGGTGGGGATGGGGGTGACCACGCAGATCATGAAGCGCTCGCAGGGCCTCTTCGTCGACCAGTGGCGCCGCACCGGCACCCTCAACGCGCACATCGAGGAGACCTTCACCGGGCACGGCCTGGTCAAGGTGTTCGGGCGGCAGCACGAGGTCGAGGAGGTCTTCGAGGTCGAGAACGACGAGCTCTACAAGTCGGCCTTCGGTGCCCAGTTCGTCAGCGGGCTGATCATGCCGGTGATGATGTTCCTCGGAAACCTCAACTACGTGGTGATCGCCGTGCTCGGCGGGCTTCGGGTCGCCAACGGGTCGATGTCCCTCGGTGAGGTGCAGGCGTTCATCCAGTACTCCCGCCAGTTCACCCAGCCGCTGACCCAGCTCGCCTCGATGGTCAACCTGCTGCAGTCGGGCGTCGCCTCCGCCGAGCGGGTCTTCGAGCTGCTCGACGCCGAGGAGGAGCCCGCCGGAGACGCAGGCACCGCTCACCGACGGCGGCCGCGGGGAGGTGCGCTTTGAGCGCGTGTCCTTCCGCTACGAGGCCGACCGGCCGCTCATCGAGGACCTCTCCCTCGTGGCTCGACCCGGCGAGACGGTCGCCATCGTCGGCCCCACCGGCGCCGGCAAGACCACGCTGGTCAACCTGGTGATGCGCTTCTACGACCTCGACTCCGGTCGGATCACCCTCGACGGGGTCGATGTCTCGACGATGCGCCGCTCCGACCTGCGCGGACGCACCGGCATGGTCCTGCAGGACACCTGGCTCTTCGGGGGCAGCATCCGCGACAACATCGCCTACGGCCGACCAGGGGCGACCGAGGAGGAGATCCTCGAGGCAGCGCGGGCCACCTTCGTGGACCGCTTCGTGCACAACCTGCCCGAGGGCTATGACACCGTCATCGACGAGGAGGGCGGCTCGCTGAGCGCCGGCGAGCGGCAGCTGGTCACGATCGCGCGTGCCTTCCTGGCCAAGCCTGCACTGCTGATCCTCGATGAGGCCACCAGCTCCGTCGACACCCGCACGGAGCTGCTGGTGCAGCACGCCATGGCCGCGTTGCGCACCGACCGGACGTCGTTCGTGATCGCTCACCGCCTCTCCACGATCCGCGACGCCGACCTGATCCTGGTGATGGAGGCCGGTCGGATCGTCGAGCAGGGCACCCATGAGGAGCTGCTCGCCGCGGGTGGCGCCTACGCCGGGCTCTACGAGGCGCAGTTCGCGGCGCCGGCCGACGGCGCCGCCGTGGCGCCCGAGGAGCTGACCGCCCCGGTCGGTGGGTGAGGTCAGGAGTGCAGCGGTCCGCCGCGGTGAGGGCTGACCGGCTGACGCTTGGCCCGAGACGCAGACGACCCGTGGGCGGTGCGGTGTCCCCTCAGGGAGGAGGTCCGCTCTCCGGGAGGACTGCTCCGGAGCGCCCACG
Organism: uncultured Actinomycetota bacterium; assembly: GCA_963834315.1. Taxonomy (GTDB): domain Bacteria; phylum Actinomycetota; class Actinomycetes; order Propionibacteriales; family Nocardioidaceae; genus Nocardioides_B. The sequence continues at coordinate 882,176 of CAWIAY010000010.1, forward strand.
GGCCGGGTGACTGCTTGGAATTGCCAGCGCGCGCACCCCGTCGAGGACGGAGGGCCGCGAGGGCCGGTGCGCTGCTAGGAAGCAGCCACCTCACAAGTCCCGAAAGAATTCACTTCTGGACCACCTCCTTTCCGTGTCCGATCAGGCTACGTCGGGGAGGACGGACCCTCAAGAGTTTTCTCGAGCACGAGGGGTGAGAGGCTCCTGCCCGTGGCTGGCCGATGGCGCAGGGTGTTGACGGACGTGCGTCCGTTGCGGGCCTCCGCGCCGTACCGCCGCCTGTTTCTGGGCAACACGATCGGACAGCTCGGCCAACAGATGACCGTGGTGACCGTTGCCGTGCAGGTCTACGCCCTCACCGAGTCCTCTTTCGCCGTCGGGCTGATCGGGATCGCCGGGCTGGTCCCGCTGGTCGGCTTCGGGTTGTACGCCGGCGCGATCGCCGACGCCATGGACCGGCGCCGACTCGCGCTGATCGCCTCGTCCGGCTCGTGGCTGGTCTCCCTGATCCTCGCCGCGCAGGCGTTCGCGGGGAACACGCAGGTCTGGGTGATCTACGCCTGCATCGCGGTGCAGTCGGCGTGCTACGCCGCGACCAGCTCGGCACGCAACGCGATGATCGCCCGGCTCCTCCCCCTCGACCTGCTCCCGGCGGCGAGCGCGCTCAACGCGGCGTCGTTCAACCTCGGCTTCACCATCGGGCCGCTGGTCGGCGCCCTGTTGATCTCCGCAGGTGGCTTCGAGCTCGCCTACACGGTCGACGCGCTGACCTTCACCGCCACGTTGTACGCACTGTTCCGGCTGCCGGCGATGCCCCCGATCGAGGGCAGCCCGCGCGCAGGGGTCCGCTCGGTGCTCGACGGGCTCGCCTTCCTGCGACGCTCGCCCAACCTGCGGATGACCTTCGTGCTCGACCTGTGTGCCATGGTCTTCGCCCACCCGCGCGCGCTGTTCCCCGCGCTGGCCTACAAGGTGTTCGGCGGGGGAGCGGCCACGGTCGGCATCCTGCAGGCGGCGCCGGCGGTCGGTGCGCTCGCTGCCTTCCTCGTCTCCGGTTGGATCAGCCGGGTGCGCCGCCACGGCGTCGCGATCGTGGTGGCGATCCTGCTCTATGGTGCGGCGATCGGGTCGGTCGGCCTGGCCGGCGCGCTCTGGGTCGGTGTGCTCTTCCTCTGCGTGGCCGGGGCAGCCGACTCGGTGAGCTCGGCCTTCCGCAACACCGTGCTCCAGGTCGCCGCCCCCGACGAGCTGCGCGGGCGCCTGCAAGGTGTCTTCATCGTGGTGGTCGCCGGCGGCCCGCGGGCCGGTGACTTCCTCGTCGGCAGCGTCGGCGAGGTCACCTCGGAGCGTCTCGCCCTGATGCTCGGTGGCCTTGCCTGCATCGTCGGCGTGCTGGTCGCCGTACTCCTGCAACGCTCCTTCCTCCGCTACGACGCCCGCCACCCGACCCCGTAGTCAGCGGTGCCGAGAGGCCACTTCGCGCACGACACGCCGCGGAACCCGGTGGGGAAGTGGCCTCTCGGCCGGATGGGGGAGAGGGAGGACGCCCGTCCCGGGCAGTCAGGACCTTCGGCCCGTGCCCGGCGGTCCCGGCGTCTCCATCCTGGAGAGCAGGAGGAGTGCCATGTTGCCGATTGAGATGACCGTCGAGGAGTGCCTCGAGCTGCTGCACGCCAACATCATCGGGAGGGTGGCGCTGGTCACCCCGGGCGGCCCGAGGATCGTGCCCCTGAACTACGCGATGCACGGCGAGGCCATCGTGTTCCGCACCGCGCCCTACAGCGAGCTGGGCACCTACGGCCCGGACAGTGAGCTCGCCTTCGAGATCGACCACATCGACTACGAGCACCACCAGGGCTGGAGCGTGGTGGCCCACGGTCGCTGCTCGCCGGTGAAGGACCCCGACCTGGTGGCCGAGATCCGCAGGACCTGGGACCCGCGTCCGTGGGCCGACGGGACCCGCCACCTCTACCTCCGACTGGAGTGGCGCACGCTCACCGGGCGCCGCCTCGGCACGGACTGGGCGACCACCCCCGCCTCGCCCGTGCGCAGGGTCGTCTGATCTCTCGCTAGTCTCGGCTCCATGACGCGGCTCGATCTACCCGACGACGCCCGCTCACTGCTCGATGCGGTCCTCGCGATCTCCTCCGACCTCGACCTGCACACGGTGCTCGACCGGATCGTGGTGGCCGCCTGCCGGCTCACCGGTGCGCGGTACGGCGCCCTGGGCATCATCGGCGGTGACCGGAGCCTGGTCGACTTCGTCACCCACGGACTCACCGACGAGGAGCACACGGCGATCGGAGTCCTGCCGAGGGGTCACGGCATCCTCGGGCTGCTCATCGACCATCCCGAGCCGTTGCGTCTGGAGCACCTCCAGCAGCACCCGCGTTCCTACGGCTTCCCTGCGAACCATCCGCCGATGGAGTCGTTCCTCGGCGTTCCCGTGCGGATCCGGGGCACCGTGTTCGGCAACCTCTACCTGACCGAGAAGGCGGGAGCGGCAGAGTTCACCGACAACGACGAGATGCTCGTGGGGGCGCTCGCCACGGCAGCCGGCTTCGTCATCGACAACGCCCGCGCCTACGCACGCAGCGAACGACGCAGGCAGTGGCTCGAAGCCTCCGCTCGCATCGCAGAGGCGCTCCAGCCGCCCGTGCACATCGCGGACGCCTTGCGCGAGATCGCGACGGGGGCCTGCCGGGTGTCCGGGGCGCTGGCCGTCGCGGTGGTGCAGGCGCGCGACGAGCAGCGCACCGTCGCCGTGGCCGAGGGCACCCACCGGCACGAGGTCGCGCGGCTCCTGGTCGACCTCGAGACGGCGGTCGCCCGGTGCGAGGCGGAGGGCATGCGCGTCGTCGTGCCTGCTCCCGAAGGGTTCTCCGGCACCGTCTTGCTGGTTCCGCTGCGGGCGCACCTCGCGGCCGCCGGTGTGCTGCTGGTCCACGTGGACTCCGAGCGCGCGGCGCTGGAGAGCGAGGAGCTCGAGCTGCTGACGTCGTTCGCGGACCAGGCCAGCCTCGCCCTCGACCGCGCGGAGGCGGTTGCCGATCGCGAGGAGCTGCTGCTCGTGACGGACCGTGACCGGATCGCGCGAGACCTGCACGACCTGGTCATCCAGAGGCTGTTCGCGACCGGCCTCCAGCTCCAGGGGGCCGGCCGCATCGCCAGTGACGAGGTCAGGGACCGGCTCTCCTCGGCGGTCGACGACCTGGACGTCACGATCCGAGACATCCGCTCCACGATCTTCGAGCTCCAGCACGTGCACAGCGGGTCGCTGCGATCCGACGTGCGCGGCGTCGTGAAGGAGTACGTCCCGACCCTCGGCTTCACCCCGCTCGTGCGCACCACCGGGCCGTTGGACTCCGCGGTGTCGCGGAAGCAGGCCGAGCACCTGTTGGCGGTGCTCCGCGAGGCGCTGTCCAACGTGGCCCGGCACGCCGGCGCGGACGCCGCCGTGGTCGAGGCCGGCGTCGGCTCCGACCGGCTGGTGCTCGCGGTCACCGACAACGGCGCCGGCCTGCTCGAGGAGCGCGACGAGAGCGGTCTGCGCAACGTGCGTCGCCGCGCCAAGGAGCTCGGAGGCGCCGTGCGGCTGCTGCCGGAGGCGCCGCACGGCACGCGGCTCGAGTGGACGGTCCCGCTCTAGGGATCTGTCGGCTCGCTGGGGACCACGAGCACCGGGACCTCGGTGTAGTGCAGCACCGCGTGGGTGACCGAGCCGAAGCCGAACCCTCCCTCAGCGCGACGCACCCGCCGTCCGAGCACCACGAGCTGGGCGCCCTGCTCGGACTCCGCGAGAAGTGCCATCGCCGGGTGTGCTGCAGTGGGGACGGCGCGGACCTCCACGTCGGAGAACCGTGAACGCCACCACTCGAGCGCCGCCTCGAAGCGTTCGTGCGCGGCGGCTGCGGCGGGGGAGAGGACCGCATCGTCCTCGCCCTCGTCCTCGAGCTGCTGCGGACCCTCCGTCCCGTGCACCACGACCAGCGGTACGCCGAGCCGTTCGGCCCACAGGAACGCCTCGTGCAGGAGATGGTGGTAGGGGTGGTCCGGATCGAGCCCGACGACCACCGGCTGGTGCCGATGATCGGCCGGTTCCCACCCGGTCGGCACCACCGCCACCGGGACCGGGGAGCGGCCCGCCACCTCGACGGCGGTCGAGCCGACGAGCAACCGCGCGATCGCACCGCGTCCGCGCTTGCCGACGACGAGGAGCCGGACGTCGGTCGAGATGGCTGAGCAGCTCGTGCTCGGGGTGGCCGTCGTAGACCGCGGTGCTGAGGTGCTCGGTCGGCATTCCGGGGGAGAGCCCCGCCGCCGCGTGCCGCAGGTGGCCCTCGGCGCGGTCACGGTGTCGCGTCGCCGCGGTCACCAGGCGGAGGTCACCTCCCGTGGCGGCCGTCTCCATCGTGGCCCAGGCCGCGGCGGCAGCACTGCCCTCGGACCCGTCGATGCCGACGACCACCACCCCGTGGGCGTGTGCCCACGGGGCGGTGGCCGGGCTGAGGGAGGTGGTGGTCATCGCGCCACTCACCGCAGGACGGGGAAGCGACGGACCAGGCGGGTCCGTGCCCAGGTGCGTCCTGCGCCCCAGGTGTCGCCGGCCAGGGTCAGCGCCAGGACGACGACGACGATGGCGCCGATGAGGTGGTCGTCGACGACGGGGTTGTTCTCCAGCGGCAGGCTGGCGGCGTACATCATCATGTAGAGCAGTGCGCCCGCGCCGGCGGCGATCCGCATCCCGATGCCGGTGAAGAGGGCCAGGCCGATGCCGAGAAGTCCCAGCATGAACAGCCAGTCGACCAGAGCGTTGCCCGCCATCGCGTTGAACATCGACGCGAACGGGTTGTTCTCCGGCACTCCGAAGGCGAGGAAGCCCTCGGCGGGGCTGCCGCCGTTGACCCAGGCGGCGGGACCGAAGCGGTCGAGCACGCCCTCCTGGTCGTAGCCGGTGTGGAATCCGAGGGCGAGCAGCTTGTCGAAGAACGCCCACAGGAACGTGACGCCGTAGCCGATGCGCAGCACCGCCAGGCCCTTCCGGGCCGTGGCGTGGGTCACGATGTCGGTCTCGACGAGGTGTCCCTCGTCGGGACGGGTGGTTGTCGTTTCGTGACGGTGACGGATGAGTGACATGGCGACGGCCTCCTGGCTGGTGTGCTGACACCTCCAGCGTCGCCGCCCGCGGGCGCACCGGTCAGGGGCGTCGGACACGAGCCCTCGGGACTTTGGTCCCGGGTCAGCCGAGGAGCTTGGAGGCGAGCACCGCTGCCTGGGTGCGGCGCTCGAGGCCGAGCTTGGCCAGGATGCTCGAGACGTAGTTCTTCACCGTCTTCTCCGCCAGGAACATCCGCTCCGCGATCTGGCGGTTGGTCAGGCCCTCCGCGATGAGGACGAGGATCTTCCGCTCCTGCTCGGTCAGTCCCGCCAGCTCCTCGTGCTCCTGCGGGCCGTTGCGCACCCGCTCGAGCACCTTGGCGGTGAGGCTGGGATCGATCAGCGACTGCCCCGCAGCCACCCGACGCACGGTGTCGACGAGGTCGTGCCCGCCGATCTGCTTGAGCACGTAGCCCGCGGCGCCGGCCAGGATCGCGGCGAACAGCGCCTCGTCGTCGTCGTAGCTGGTCAGGATCAGCGCCTTGATGCTGGGATCGACCGAGCGCACGTCCCGGCACACGTCGATGCCGGAGCCGTCGGGCAGTCGTGCGTCGAGCACGGCGACGTCGGGTCGGAGCGCCGGGATGCGGGCAGTCGCCTCGAGGGCGAGGCCGGACTCGCCGACCACCTCGATGTCGTCCTCTGCCTCGAGGAGGCCGCGCAGACCCCGTCGGACCACCTCGTGGTCGTCGAGGAGGAACACCCGGATCGGGGCAGCGGCGTCAGCCATGACCCCACGCTAGTGCGTCGGGCGGCCGGCGGCCTGGCACCCCTGTTGCTCCAGCTAGTTGAAGACGGACGGATCCACCGCGATCCAGACGTGCGCAGCGGCCGCCACGATGCGCCCGTCGGCGTCGTAGAGGGTGCTTGCGGTGAACGACTTGCGACCGTCGCGGCCGCGACGGGTCGCCGACGACCACGTGCGGCTCGCCCACGACCGGGAGCGCGTCCACGCGGGCGGTCATCCGGCCGAGCACCATAGGTCGCCCCTCGAGGTCCTCCGACCAGCCACCGACGCAGTCCAGGGCGGCCCACGTGGTGCCGTGGCCGACGCGCTCGATGCCGGGATCGACGACGTCGCCGCGTTCGGCCAGCGAGGCGTGCGGAACCCAGAGCGAGGCCACCGTGCCGTCGACGCCGGGCACCGGTCCGGGGTAGATCCGCAGCCCGTCTCCCTCAGCGCGGTCGGTCCCGCAGGCGAAGCAGCCCGGGAACGGGTGTGACCGGAGGCCGGGATAGGACGCCATCGCGGTTGCCGCGAGATCCACGGCGACCGCGTCGACCGGCGACAGCTCCTCGCTCACGGCGCGGGCGGTGGCGACGAGGACGTCGCCGTCGAGCAGCTCGGTCTGGGAGCCGGGTCGTACCTCGAGGTCGGTCTCCAGGGGTGGCGGTCGGCGCAGCGTGACCTCGATGGTGTCGCCACGGTCGGGCACGAGGCAGGCCAGCGATCCGGCGGTCCAGCCGCCGTTGCCGGAGCGTTCCGGGCCTCGGAAGCGGGCCTCGATCCTGAGCGTCATGTCTTGATCCTCTCCAGACGGTCGAGTGCCTCGCGGCGGGCCTCGGCGTGGTCGACGATCGGCGGCGGGTAGCCCCTCGGCAGTCCGGCGGGATCCTGGGCGGGCTCGTGGACGTACCTGTCGGCTACGTCGTGCAGCTCCGGGACCCAGCGGCGGATGTAGTCGCCCGAGGGGTCGAACTTCTTGCCTTGGGTGGTCGGGTTGAAGATCCGGAAGTACGGCGACGCATCGGTGCCGCACCCTGCCACCCACTGCCAACCGTGCTGGTTGGAGGCGAGGTCGCCGTCGACGAGCCAGCGCATGAAGTGGCGTGCGCCGTGCTGCCACTCGAGGTGGAGGTCCTTGACCAGGAAGGACGCCACGATCATCCGCACCCGGTTGTGCATCCACCCCGTTGCGCGCAGCTGGCGCATGCCGGCGTCGACGACGGGGTAGCCGGTGCGGCCCTCCTGCCAGGCCACGAGGTCGGCGCCCGGCTCGTCGTACTCCATCCGCGCGAACTCGGCGCGCAGGTAGTCGCGCGCGGTCTCGGGTCGCTGGTAGAGGACGTCGGCGTAGAACTCCCGCCAGGCGAGCTCCTTGCGGAACGTGCCGACCGACTTGCGGGTGTCACCGGACAGCGAGGCGAGCATCGTGCGCGGGTGGATCTCTCCCCACTTCAGGTGCACCGACATCCTCGAGGTGGCGTCGAGGTCGGGCCGGTCACGGCTGGCGTCGTAGTCGGCGAGGCCGTGCTCGAGGTAGTTCTCCCAGCGCTGCAGCGCGGCCCGCTCGCCCGCGGGCGGCAGCTCGATGCCGTCGGGCAGGATCTCCTCGGGCAGCTCGGCGGCCGAGTCGAGGCCCAGCCAGTGCACGTCGGCCGGAGGGTCCACCGGCCCGCGCCAGCCGTGCTCCGCCCACGCACGCGCGAAGGGCGTGAAGACCTGGTAGGGCGAGCCGGATCCGTTGACCACGCGGCCGGGGGCGACGGCGTACGACGATCCGGTCCGCACCAGCTCGATGCCGTGCCCGTGCAGTGCCTCCTCCACGTCGCGATCGCGGCGCCTGCCGTAGGGCCCGTAGTCGGCGGCGACGTGCACGCGGGTGGCGCCGACCTCCCGGGCCGCTCGCACCACCTGCACGACGGGGTCGCCGTGCAGCACGGAGAGGCCCGCCTTGCGCCGGCGCAACGAGGCGTCGAGTGCGCCGAGCGAGGCAGCGAGGTAGGCGCGTCGCGACGGTCCGGCGGGGACCCACAGCGCCGGGTCGACCACGAAGAGCGGCAGCACCCCGGAGGCCACGCAGGCATCGAGCAGCGCCGGGTTGTCGCCCAGGCGCAGGTCACGGCGGAACCACATCACGGTCGTCTCGTCGTCAGCCATCGCATCCACTCTGCCAGCGCCGTGGTGGCATGGGTAAGAATGGCCCGGTGAGCGACCTGATCGACACCACCGAGATGTACCTCCGGACCATCTATGAGCTGGTCGAGGAGGGCATCACGCCGCTGCGGGCCCGGATCGCCGAGCGTCTGCACCAGAGCGGTCCCACGGTGAGCCAGACCGTTGCCCGCATGGAGCGGGACGGCCTGTTGACCGTCGAGGGTGACCGGCACCTCGAGCTGACCTCGGAGGGGAACCAGCTGGCCACGCGGGTGATGCGCAAGCACCGGTTGGCGGAACGGCTCCTCACCGATGTGATCGGTCTCGACTGGGAGCTCGTCCACGCGGAGGCCTGTCGCTGGGAGCACGTGATGTCGGAGACCGTCGAGCGGCGCCTGGTCGAGCTGCTCGACCACCCCACCGAGTCGCCCTACGGCAACCCGATCCCCGGCCTCGACGAGCTCGGTGAGGTGGGCCAGGGCGAGGACTTCATGGACAACGTCGAGCCACTCGATGCGGTCGCCGGCCTCGCGGGCGACGACGACGTACGGGTGATGATCCGGCGGATCAGCGAGGAGGTGCAGAAGGACGAGCCGTTGATGGCTGCCCTGCGCCGGGTGGGTGCGCTGCCGGACAAGGTGGTCACCGTCGTGCGCGGTGCGGAGGGCGTGCTGATCGGCAGCGGCGGTGAGACCGCCGAGATCGACGACGACCTGGCCTCGCACATGTTCGTCCGTCGTCTCTGACCCCTGGCGGCGCGCAGGCGACTACCGCTCCTGGCCGGCCACGTCGGCGGCGAGCGAGAGCAGGGCTGAGACCGGAGGCGGGTCATCGGCTCCCACGATCGTCTCCAGGTCGCCGATCCAGGACACGTTGATCGCGACCACCAGGTCGTCGACGCGGGCGATGCCGGTGGCGTGCAGCCACGCCGCACCGCACTCGGTGCAGACCTCGGGCGCGGGCTGGGAGATCATCCGCCAGTACGTCGTCTCGCCCTCCTTCGTGGCGACCAGGTCCTCGCCTGTGCCACAGCCGTCGATGTCGGCGCGGGCCGCGGTGTAGGCGTCGTCCGCCGCGGCCTTCGACTCGAAGGTCCTGGCGGTGCTCAGCACCCGGGCGTTGACCACGTCGGCGTCGTCGCGAGAGCGACCCTCGTAGATCGCAGCGGCGCCGGCAGGCAGGACGCTTGCGGGTACGCCTTCCCAGCAGGTGTCGCTCCTGAACGACTCGGGAGTTGACCAGGAGGTGGCGAAGTCGGTGAGGTGCTCGACGTCGGCGAGCGCGAGCAGGCCGCCGGTGCGGAAGGTCTGCCGCACCTCCCCGCAGCCACCGGCGGCGAAGATGCACAGCTGGTCCACGAGGGGGTCGAGGGTGCTGACCTGGTCGCGCACCTGCGCGTCGACGTCGCGCTGGGAGGAACCACCCTCGTTGGCGACGCCGGAGAGCAGCACCGCGTTGCCGACCCGGCTGGCGAGGATCAGCTCGAGGCCGATGGCGGGCCGGCCGTCGTACTCATAGGTGCGGGAGACGACGACCGTCTCCTCCCCGAGCGCGGTCGGGACGACCTCGGTCAGGGTCGCCGAGGCAGGGTCACTCTCCGGCGCATCCCGCGGGCAGTCGCGGAAGAGCTGGGCGAAGCGGGCGAGAGTGTCCTGGGCGATCCGGTCGGAGGCGTAGACAGTCAGCTCCCGGTGACGGTAGTCCTCGGGCTGGGTGAAGCCGACCGCCAGCCGGTCGGTCGGCCGGGCGGGCTCGAACCGCTGCCCGCACGCGGTCACCTCGCCGAAGGCCTCGACGTCGGCACCGGGGCCCTCGAGCGAGGTGTCGGACCCGTCCGCGTCCGGATAGCCCAGCGCCAGTGGGAAACCCGCCGGGATCGTGGATCGCGAGGGCGTTGTCTGCGTCGGCGACGGTGATGAGGAGGGAGCCTGGGAGGCAGGCGCCGGCTCCGGCGCCGTTCCGGCCCGACCTCCGGAGGTCAGCGCGAGGCCGCCGACCACGGCCACGACGGCGGCGGCGACCCCGGCGGCCTGGAGGGTGGCCCGGCGGCTGCGGCGCCGGTCGCCACGGCGGCGTACCTCGTCGGCGGGCAGTCGGTCCACGGTCCCCTCCTGGTCCCGGAGGATCTTCCACGGGTCAGACATGGCTGGCTCCTTCGGCGGTCGAGTCGTCGAGCAGGGCCGCCAACGCGGTCCGTCCGCGGGAGAGCCGCGCCTTGACGGTGCCTTCGGCGACACCGGTCTCGGCGGCGACGGCCTGCACCGGGAGGTCGCACAGGTGGTGCAGCACCAGCGCCTGCCGTTGGGCTTCGGGCAGCCGGCCGAGGGCCTCGATCACGACGACCTGGTCCTCGCTCGGCGCCCGCGCGTGACCGGTGGGTTGGAGCGCCCGGTCGGGCGATCGCCGTGACCGGAGCGTGCGCCGCCAGCGGCTCACGGCGAGCCGGTAGGCGGTGGTGCGCACCCAGGCCTCGGGTGCCTGCGCGCGGTCGAGCCGGCGGCGGTGCGACCACGCCCGGACGAACGCCTCCTGGACGCACTCCTGGGCCTCGTCGCGGTCACCGATGAGCGCGTGCACCTGGACCACGAGCCGGTTGAACGACGCTGCGTAGAAGTCGTCGAACTCCTCCGCCTCCATGCCCTGCCCCCGTCCCGTCGGTCTGCTCCTCGTGGTGTCTACGCCTGGGCCGTCCACGTGGTTGCCTCACCCGGCGCAGAATCTTCGGGCGCTCAGGTGACCAGGTTGCGGACGGCGTACGCCGGATCGAGGTGCTCCTCGTCCGCCATCACCCCCACGAGGTGATCGACGGCGTCCCACACGTCGGTGTGAGTGACATAGAGCGGTGCGAAGCCGAAACGGGCCACGTCGGGCGTCCGGAAGTCACCGATCACCCCGCGCGCGATGAGCGCCTGCACGACGCCATAGGCCTCCCGGTGCCGCAGGGACACCTGGCTGCCCCGTTGCTCGGGCGCGCGTGGAGTGATCACCTCGAAGGTGTCGGCGAGCCGGGCGTCGACCAGCGCGATGAACAGCCCGGTCAGGGAGAGGCTGCCGGCCCGCAGGGACGGCATGTCCACGTCGTCGAAGACGTCGAGCGCGGCGTCGAGGGCGGAGAGCGCCAGCACGGGCGGTGTGCCGGAGCCGGCCCGTCGCACGCCCGGGGCCGGGTGGTGCTCGCGGGTCATCTCGAACGGCGCGGCGTGCCCCATCCAGCCGGTGATCGGCTGCCGGAAGTCGTCCTGGTGGCGTGCCGCCACGTAGACGTAGGCCGGGGAGCCGGGCCCGCCGTTGAGGTACTTGTAGGTGCAGCCCACGGCGAAGTCGGCGTCGGCGCCCACGAGGTCCACGGGCACGGCGCCGGCGGAGTGGCAGAGGTCCCACTGCACGAGTGCGCCGACGTCGTGGGCCGCCGCCGTCAACGCCTCCATGTCGAAGAGCGCGCCGGTGCGGAAGTCGACGTGGGTCAGAGCGAGCAGCGCGACGTCCTCGTCGAGGGAGGCGGCGGGGTCGGCCGGGTCGCACCAGCGCAGCTCCAGACCGAGCAGCTCGGCGACCCCCGCGGCCACATAGCCGTCAGTGGGGAACGTCGTCGGCTCCAGCACCACGACGGTGCGGTCCGGACGCATCCGGGCCGCGGCGACCATCGTCTTGAACAACAGCACCGTCGTCGAGTCGCCCACGTGGACATCGGCCGCCGGGACGCCGATCAGCGGCGCGATCCGGGCGCCGACCCGGGACGGCAGGTCGATCCAGGCGGCATCGTTCCACGACGAGATCAGCCCCCGACCCCACTCCGCCGCGACGGTGTCGGCCAGTCGCGGCGCCACCGCACGCGGGAGCGCCCCCAGCGAGTTGCCGTCGAGGTAGATCACCTGGTCGGGCAGGTCGAAGAGGTCACGATGGGAGCGCAGCTCGCTGTTGGCGTCGAGCGCCAGCGCACCGGCACGGGTCAGGTCCAGGGTCACGAAGCGAGCCTAGGGCGTCTCAGTCGTCGAGCTCCTCGAGGCGATCGCCGGCGCGTCCGACGAGGGCCTGGAAGCGCTGCCGCGCGATGTCGTAGCGCGGTGCCGAGACGAAGGTGAGCTGGGCGACCGTTCGCCCGACTCGCACGAAGCCGACCCGGAACCGGATCGCCTCCTTCTCGGAGATCTCGGTGCGCAGGTCCCAGGTCGACCAGTCGATGCCCTGGGCGGGCCTCCTCGTGGTCTGTGCGCTCGTCACCCGGGTGGCCAGGTCCCGGTCCTCGCAGCCGGCGACGCGCTGACGTACCCCGGCCAGGAACTTCCGGGCCTGCGCGGGTGAGGCGAACCGGCCGTAGGTCTCGGAGAGTCCGAAGCGCGTGGGGAGCTTGGCCTTGGGGATCACGAACGTGCGGGCGCGGGTGCGACGCGCCCCGGCGGCGGAGAAGTTGGCCCGGTCGCAGGTGGTCTGGGAGGGGTTGGGGCGACCCGAGGTGGCGTCGGTCCCGACCCAGGGGGTGTCGATCCGGCCGACGGGGGGCAGGTCGGCGACCGCGATCATCCCCGGCTCCTCCCCCGAGGGCGGCGGTGGCACCACGCGGAAGGAGGGCTGCTTGGAGCAGTTCGACGACCCGCTGTGGGCGCAGAGCATCGCCACGGAGTCCGCCAGGGACTGGGTGATCTGGCGCGCGGGTGGGGCGCTCGCGCCGACGGTGCGCCCGACCGTCGTGGTCGTGACGGCGCCGATCCGGGCGACGGCGACCGAGTAGGTGGTGATGGGCTTGTCCCAGACCCGCACCATCAGCACACCGGCCTCGGCGCCGATGTTGTCGACCCGGAACGCCTCGAGCAGCTGGAGCCGGGCCACCCGGCAGCCGGCGTACCAGCCGAGCGTGGTCCGGAAACCTTCCTTGGCCTGGGCCATGGACTTGGAGATCTCGACGGTCTGCACGGCGCTGCGCTTTGCCCGTCCCCTGGACTTCCCCCTGGTCTTGAACTCCCGGACGATCGCGGCGAGACCATCGGGGTCGGCGAAGCGGGACTTCTGGCAGATCGTGTTGATGCCGTCGCCGGAGGTGTTGGCGTGGGTGGCGCTGACCTTCCACCTGCTGTCCAGGCCGAGGCGACGGATCTGGTCCTGGTCGAGCATGTTGTCCGCGGTCGGCCTGACCGGCTCGACATCGACCTTCTCGGGGCTCGTCTGCGGTCGCACCAGGCGCAGGTCGGCGTCCGCGGCGGCGGGACCGGGCTCGTAGGCCACGGCACCGGCGCCGATCGCCACCGCGGCCGCGAGGAGCGAGGCGGCAACCGTGTTGACCTGACGGCGCTTGTGACCAGCACGGCGCACGATCGGGCCGCGCGGCAAGGTGGCGCCGGCGAGGGCGCCGTCCAGGCCGAGAAGTCGGGTGCCGACCGCGGACGGGTCGACCGCGAGCTCCTCGGCGAGGGTCGCCGTGCCGGTCGCCAGGTGGCGCTCCGCGGTCTCCCGCGTCACCCCGAGCTCCGGTCCCGCGGCGGTGACCGGCAGCCCGGCCACCAGCACCAGCAGCACCACGCGTCGCTGCGCGATGGGCACCTTGGCCAGGGCATCGAGCACACGCTTGTGCTCCTCGCTGATGCCCTTGTTGCGGTGCCAGATGCGCCCGGCGTGCCGGCGCTGGGCGAGCTGCCAGGCGCGGCCGCGGACCCAGGCCTCGCGGTCCTCGAGGACCGCGACCTTGCGCCAGTGGTGCCAGGCAGCGACATAGGCGTCCCGGACCGCGCTCTGCGCGGCTGCCAGGTCTCCGGTCAGCGCGAACGACTGGTGCAGCACGCCACGCCGGGTCGACTGGTAGAAGGAGTCGAACATCTCCTCCCGCGACATGCGTGTGCCTCCTGGTCCCGCTCCGGTCCGTGGTGATCGCCTCAACGGTACGGCGCCACCCCGAGCAGGTGAAATCTCGACGTGACCCGGGCCACCTGGGGACCTGCCCACGGCGTGGGTCCGCCCAACCCGTCACCCCCTCGCTCAGTATGGGAGCGATGACCGAACTGCTCTCTCGCCCCACGAACCCGCAGCCGTCCCCGTCGCCGTCCGGCGCCGGCCGGCCGGTTGCCCGACCGCTGTGGCTCAGTGCCGGCTGCGCGGGGGGCGTCGCCTCGGTCGCGGTGCTCACTGCCTGCATGGCCGTGGGTCTCGCCGGCTGGTTCGCCTCCGACGCCGGTGGCCACGGCGACACCCGCGACGCCCTCCGCGTCGGCGCACTCGCCTGGCTCCTGGGGCACGGCTCGGGCCTCACCCTCGGGGCGACCGTTGTCGGGATCACGCCGCTGGGACTGACCCTGCTGTGCGGCTACGTCTGCTTCCGCCTGGGCCGGTGGGCCCGGCTGACCTCCGCCGACGACGAGGCGCCGGCGGTGGCGCTGGCGGCCCTCGTGCTGGCCGGGGTCTACACCGTGGTCGCGGTGGTGACCGCCGTGCTCGCGACCGTCCCCGCGGCCCGGCCCGGGCTGATGCCCGCCTTCGTCGGCGCCTTCGCGGTCGCCTTCGCCTCCGGCGGCGCCGGGCTGCTCCGCACCGGACCGACCTCGACCCTCGAGCGCAGTCTCCCCGAGTCGGCGATCGCGATCCTGCGCGGTGGTCTCGGTGTTGCCCTGGCAGTCGTGGCGGCCGGATCGGTGCTGGTCACGCTCGCGCTGGCACTGGACCTGGGCACCGCGGCCACGGTCCTGTCCCGGCTGCACGCCGATGGGCCCGGAAGCGCGCTCTACACCGTGGTGGTCGCGGCAGTGGCGCCCAACGCGGCGCTGCTGGGCGGCAGCTATCTCCTCGGTCCCGGCTTCGCCGTCGGCACCGGCACGATCGTCTCGCCCTCCGCGGTGACGCTGGGTCCGGTGCCCGCGTTCCCGCTTCTCGCCGCGCTACCGGCTCCCGGCGCGGGACCGGCGTGGGGCCCCGCACTGGTGACGGTGCCGGTGCTGCTCGCCGCGGCCGTGGGCTACCTGGTGATCCGCCGCCACCCCACGGTGGCCTACGAGACCGGTGCGCTGCGTGGCGTGGGTGCAGGGGTCCTCGGCGGCGTGTTGGTCACCGGGCTGATCCACCTGGCCGGTGGACCGGCCGGGCCGGGCCGGATGGCCGACCTCGGCGCGCCTCTCCTCGACACGCTGGTCGCGGCCGTCGTCGCGCTCGGCCTCGGTGCCCTGGCCGGTGGCGTCCTGGGCGCCTGGCGGTGCCGACGTCTCGGACTCGCCGGAACGGTCCGGCCCGACGCCGCCGGCGAGGCCGACACCGAGGACACCGTCCGGCTCTGAAGGAGCCCGCACTAGGCTCGCTGCCGTGGCGCACTCCTCAGCTCGTCGTCCGGCTCGGCTGGTCGTCCTCGTCTCCGGCGCCGGCACCAACCTCCAGGCGTTGCTCGAGGCCTGCGCCGACCCGTCGTACGGCGCGGAGGTGGTTGCCGTGGGTGCCGACCGCGGCGGCATCGAGGGGCTGGCCCGGGCCGAGCGGGCGGGGGTGGCGACGTTCGTCCACCGGGTCAAGGACTTCCCCTCACGCGAGGACTGGGATGCCGCGTTGACGCGGACGTGCCAGCAGCACGACCCGGACCTCGTGGTGCTGGCCGGATTCATGAAGCTCACCGGTGCGACGTACCTGGCCGCCTTCGGCGGGCGCACCGTCAACACCCACCCGGCGCTCTCCCCGGCCTTCCCCGGCATGCACGGACCGGCAGACGCGGTGGCCTACGGCGTGAAGGTGACCGGAGCGACGCTC
Source organism: uncultured Actinomycetota bacterium (assembly GCA_963834315.1). GTDB lineage: Bacteria > Actinomycetota > Actinomycetes > Propionibacteriales > Nocardioidaceae > Nocardioides_B. The sequence continues at coordinate 897,924 of CAWIAY010000010.1, forward strand.
TTCGTGGTCGACGCCGGGGTCGACACCGGCCCGATCGTCGACCAGGTCGCGGTGCGGGTCGAGGACGACGACGACGCGGAGTCACTGCATGACCGGATCAAGATCGCCGAGCGCGCGATGCTCGTCGACAACGTGGGCCGGATGGCCCGTGAGGGCTTCACCATCGCCGACCGGAAGGTGCGGCTGGGCCGCGCCACTGGTTAGGCTGGGCGCACACGACTGGCGCAGGTGGGCAACCACCAGGGAGTGACGTCGAGCGCATCGAACGCCTGGGTGCCCTCAAGGATCGGCTCGATTCCCTGAGGAGAACCACGATGACTTCCACCCCCGCCCCCGGCGAGCGCCGCCCCGTCACCCGCGCGCTGATCTCGGTCTATGACAAGACCGGTCTCGAGGAGCTCGCTCACGGTCTGCACGAGGCAGGCGTCGTCCTGGTCTCGACCGGCTCGACCGCGGGGCGGATCGCCGACGCCGGGGTCCCGGTGACCAAGGTCGAGGACCTGACCGGCTTCCCGGAGTGCCTCGACGGCCGGGTCAAGACCCTGCACCCGAAGGTGCACGCCGGGATCCTCGCTGATCTCCGGCTCGAGTCGCACCGCGACCAGCTGGTGGAGCTCGGCATCGTGCCCTTCGACCTGGTCGTCTCCAACCTCTACCCGTTCACCGAGACGGTGATGTCGGGGTCGACCCCCGACGAGTGCGTGGAGCAGATCGACATCGGCGGCCCGTCGATGGTGCGCGCCGCCGCCAAGAACCACCCGAGCGTCGCGATCGTGACCTCACCGGGGGCCTACGACCAGACGCTCGCGGCCGTCCGCGAGGGCGGGTTCACCCTCGCGCAGCGGCAACGGCTCGCGGCCGAGGCCTTCGTGCACACCGCGACCTACGACGTGCACGTCGCCTCGTGGATGGGCAGCGTGCTGAGCGACACCAGTGACGGATCCGGGTTTCCGGCCTGGATGGGCGCGACCTGGGAGAAGCAGGACGTCCTGCGCTACGGGGAGAACCCTCACCAGCGCGCCGCGATCTATGCCAGCGGCTTCGTCCCCGAGCCGGGGCTGGCCCAGGCCGAGCAGCTGCACGGCAAGGAGATGTCCTACAACAACTACGTCGACGCCGACGCGGCCCGCCGGGCGGCGTACGACTTCAGCGACCCGGCCGTCGCCATCATCAAGCACGCCAACCCGTGCGGCATCGCCGTCGGGGACGATGTGGCCCAGGCGCACCGCAAGGCGCATGCCTGCGACCCGGTCTCCGCCTTCGGCGGGGTCATCGCGACCAACGTCCCGGTCAGCGTGGAGATGGCCGAGCAGGTCGCCGAGGTGTTCACCGAGGTGGTCGTGGCTCCGGGGTTCGACGAGGGCGCCGTCGAGCTGCTGGCGCGGAAGAAGAACATCCGGCTCCTGGTGGCCGCGCCGGCCCGCACCGGCGGGGTCGAGACCCGGGCGATCTCGGGCGGGCTGCTCATCCAGGCCACCGACGCGATCGACGCGGCAGGGGAGAGCGGTGGTGACGACCCGGCCGCCTGGACCCTGGCCGCCGGCGACCCCGCCTCCGAGGCCGACCTGGCCGACCTCGCCTTCGCGTGGCGGGCCTGCCGGGCGGTGAAGTCCAACGCCATCCTGCTCGCCTCCGGCGGTGCCTCCGTCGGCGTCGGCATGGGGCAGGTCAACCGTGTCGACTCCTGCCGGCTCGCCGTCGAGCGGGCGGGGGACCGGGCCGCCGGTTCGGTGGCGGCCTCCGACGCGTTCTTCCCCTTCGCCGACGGGGCGCAGGTCCTCATCGACGCGGGCGTGACGGCGATCGTGCAGCCGGGCGGCTCGATGCGCGACGAGGAGGTCACCGCCGCGGCACAGGCCGCCGGCGTCACGATGTACCTCACCGGCACCCGGCACTTTGCTCACTGAGACCCGGCGAGTGGAAGGATGTCGACGATGACCGCACAGATTCTCGACGGCAAGGCCACCTTGGCCGCCATCAAGGCGGAGCTCACCGCCCGGGTCGCCCGGCTCGAGGAGCAGGGCGTGGTGCCCGGTCTCGGCACCGTCCTGGTGGGCGACGACCCCGGCTCCCACTGGTACGTCGGCGCCAAGCACAAGGACTGCGCCTCCATCGGGATCACCTCGATCCGGCGCGACCTGCCCGCGACCGCCACCCAGGCCGAGGTGGAGGCGGTGATCGACGAGCTCAACGACGACCCCGCGTGCACCGGGTTCCTGGTGCAGCAGCCGACCGGGCTCGACGAGTTCGCGCTGCTCTCGCGGGTCGATCCCGACAAGGACGTCGACGGGCTGCACCCGGTCAACCTCGGCAAGCTGGTCCTGGGCCGGCCCGGGCCGCTGCCGTGCACACCGGTCGGCGTGATCGAGCTGCTGCGACGTCATGACGTACCCCTGGCCGGCGCCGAGGTCTGCGTCGTGGGGCGTGGCCTCACCGTGGGTCGGCCGCTCGGTCTCCTGCTCACCCGCCGCAGCGAGAACGCCACGGTCACGCTGTGCCACACCGGCACCCGCGACCTGGCCAAGCACGTGCGCGAGGCCGACGTCGTCGTCGCCGCAGCCGGGGTCCCGGGCATCATCACCGGCGCCATGGTCAAGCCCGGCGCCGCCCTGCTCGACGTGGGCGTCTCGCGGGTGGACGGCAAGATCGCCGGCGATCTCGCACCGGACGTGTACGACGTGGCCGGCTGGGTCTCGCCGAACCCCGGCGGGGTCGGTCCGATGACGCGCGCCATGCTGCTGAGCAACGTCGTGGACCGTGCCGAGCAGGCCCTCGCGGCGCAGACCGTGGACGCCTGAGCGGCCGTGACCGTCCCCACCCCCGCCCCCGAGCCAGGTCCCGGACCCGTCCCCGGGCCCGTCCCCGAGCCGGCCCCGGAGCCGCCGCCGCGCCGGATGCCGCAGACGATCGGCGGGACCGTCTACATTGCCGTCGTCCTCGTCGTCGCGGTCGGTCTGGTGCTGGTCGTCGCAGGTGCCTGGCGCACCGGACTGGGCTGGATGGGCGCTGCGATGCTCGTGGGCGCCCTGACCCGGGCCGTCCTCAGCGAACGTGCCGCCGGCATGTTGCGGGTCCGCCGCCGCTGGGGCGACGTACTCCTGCTCTCCGTCGCCGGGGTCGCCCTGGTGGTGCTCGCCGTGATCGTGCCGGACCAGCCGGTCTGAGGCGCGGCGGTGATTACCACGGTCCCGTGGTAATCACGCACTCCCCGGGGCGAACTCTCCCAGGGAAGTGCGCAATCACCACGGTCCCGTGGTAATCATCCGACGGGTCCGAGCCCCCGAGGACGGATCAGATCAGCCCGAGCTCGGTGACGGCGTCACGTTCCTCGACCAGCTCAGCGGCCGTGGCGTCCATCTTGTCGCGGGAGAAGTCATCGATCTCCAGGCCCTGGACGATCTCCCAGTCGCCGCCCTTGGTGGTGACGGGGTAGGAGTAGATCAGGCCCTCGGGGATGCCGTAGGAGCCGTCGGAGCGGACTGCCATCGAGACCCAGTCGTCCTGGGCGGAGCCGTGCAGCCAGTCGCGCGCGGCGTCGATCGTCGCCGACGCCGCGGAGGCGGCGGAGGAGGAGCCGCGCGCGTCGATGATCGCGGCGCCACGCTTGGCGACGGTGGGGATGAAGTCGTTCTCGATCCAGGCCTGGTCCCCGACGGTCTGCGCGGCGTTCTTGCCGGCGACCTCGGCGTGGAAGAGGTCGGGGTACTGCGTCGCGGAGTGGTTGCCCCAGATCGTCATCTTCTTGATGTCGGTGACCGGGGCGCCGGTCTTGGCGGCGAGCTGCGAGATCGCCCGGTTGTGGTCGAGGCGGGTCAGCGCGGAGAACCGCTCGTCGGGGATGTCGGGGGCGTTGGTCATCGCGATCAGCGCGTTCGTGTTGGCCGGGTTCCCGGTGACGCCGATGCGTACGTCGTCAGCCGCGACCTTGTTGAGGGCCTTGCCCTGGGCGGTGAAGATCGCGCCGTTGGCCGAGAGCAGGTCGCCACGCTCCATGCCGGGGCCACGGGGACGGGCGCCGACGAGCAGGGCCAGGTTGACCCCGTCGAAGATCTTCTCGGCGTCGTCGCCGATCTCGACGCCGGCCAGGCCTGGGAAGGCGCAGTCGTCGAGCTCCATCACGACCCCCTCGAGCGCCTTCAGGGCGGGAGTGATCTCCAGCAGCCGCAGCTGCACGGGCGTGTCCGGTCCGAGCAGGTCCCCGCTGGCGATGCGGAACAACAGGCTGTAGCCGATCTGTCCGGCGGCGCCGGTGACCGCGATCTTGACGGGGCTCCCTGACGATGACGAGCTCACGACGACTCCTTGCTCCGATGTGCGTGGGTGGTTGCCCGTGACGCTAGCAGCGCCGCTGAGGCAGCCTCCATCGTGGTTCAGGCCACCGGGAGCCGCACCTCGACGGTGGCGGCCGCGACGAGCCGCGCCGAGCCCCCGTGCGCCTCGGCCACCGAGCGCACGATCGCCAGGCCCAGGCCGGTCCCCGGGTCGGTACGGCGGCGCGCCGGGTCGAGCCGCACGAACCTCTCGAAGACACGCTCCCGGTCGTCCTCCGGCACGCCGGCGCCGTCGTCGTGGACCTGCAGGACCGCGATCTCCTTCTCCAGGGAGAGGGTCACCGCGACCTCGCTCGTCGCGTGCCGCACGGCGTTCCCCAGCAGGTTGCGCACCAGCCGGGCGAGGTCGCCGACCTGGCCGCGGACAGGCGCGGCGCCGAGCGCGGCGGTGATCGGCACCGGCGAGGTGGTGCGAGCGCGCTCCACCTCCTCGCGGACGATGTCGTCGAGGTCCACCAGCCCCGAGGTGCGTGCTGAGGTGTCCGAGTCCGAGCGGGCCAGGAAGAGCAGGTCGCGCACCAACGACTCCATCCGGTCGCTCTCGGCGAGTGCGCCCCTGGCCACTGTCGGCCAGTCCGGCTCGGCCGCGAGGAGTGCCACCTCGAGCTCGGCGCGCAGGGCCGTCAGGGGACTCTGCAGGTCGTGGGACGCGTGCGCCACGAAGTCACGCTGCCGGGCGTCGGACTCCGCGAGCCGCGCCAGCATCTGGTTCATCGTCGTCGCGAGGCGTGCCACCTCATCACCCGTCGGGGGCACCGGGACCCGCTGGTCCAGGGCATCCGCCCCGATGGCCGCCACCCGGCTACGGATCGCCTCGACCGGTCGCAGCGCCCGCCCGGCGACCAGCCACAGGGCGCCCCCCAGCAGCGCGACGAGCAGCGGGACGCCGACGAGCAGACCGGTCGCCAGCCGGGCCCCGACCTCCTGGGCGGCCTCGAGGCTCGGTCCGACGTAGACGACCGCGTCCGCGCCGTCCGGGGTCGTCGCGGCCTGCAGCCAGACCCGGTAGTCCTCGCGCTCCTCGTCATCGGGCAGGCCACGCATGATGCGCACCTCGGCTCCGGCACCCGACGGGCGCAGGTCGGAGACGGCCGGCCGGCCCTCGATGTTGGCCGAGGCCGCCAGCACCCGCCCGTCGCTGACCACCTGGGCCAGCGAGTCGTCGCTGATCGCCTGGATCTGCGCAGGCAGGGTGCCCGCCTTGAGCTCGGCTGCCAGCTCGGCCGCCCGCGCCCGGGCGACGGAGTCGCTGGACGAGGCCAGCGATCGGGTCAGGCCGTCGACGAGCACGAACGAGGCCAGGACCAGCGCTGCTGCCACGACACCGGTCGCCAGCAGCGTCGTCCTGGCGCGCACCGAGCGCGGCCTCATCAGCCGCCGTCCGGGTCGAGGCGATAGCCGGCGCCACGAACGGTCTGGATCGCGGCACGACCGAAGGGCAGGTCGATGCGGGTGCGCAGCTGGCGTACGTAGACCTCGACGATGTTGGGGTCACCGTCGAAGGCGAAGTCCCAGACGTGCTCGAGGATCTCCCGCTTGGAGAGCACGTCGCCCGCCCGCCGCAGCAACAGCTCCAGGAGCGCGAACTGGCGCGGGGTCAGCTCGACGGTGTCCTCGCCACGACGCACCACGTGAGCGGCGGGGTCCAGGCTCAGGTCACCCGCGGTCACGACGCTCGGCCGCTCGGCTCCGCGGCGGCGCAGCAGCGCCCGGATCCGGGCGAGCAGGACGACGTAGGAGAACGGCTTGGCCAAGAAGTCGTCGGCGCCGGTGTCGAGGGCGTGCGCCTCGTCGTCGGGACCGTTCTTCGCGGTGAGCATCAGGATCGGTGCCCAGACCTGCGCGCTGCGCAGCCTGCGGCACAGCTCATAGCCGTCCACGCCGGGAAGCATCACGTCGAGGACGATCACGTCGTAGCCGGTCTCCGTGGCCAGCCACTCGCCGTCCGTGCCGCTTCCCGCGACGTCCACGGCGAAGCCTTCGCCCTGGAGCCCGCGCTTCAGGGCGGCGGTCAACCGGGGGTCGTCGTCCACCACCAGCACGCGCATCCACCCACGGTGGCACGTCCCTGCTGAAGGCGCGCTGAGCGGACGAGGTTCAGGCCGCCTTCAGGTGCCCCGGTGAAGGGTGACTGCCATGAGTACGACGAGGTGGCTGCGGGGAGCGGCCGTGGCGGCAGGACTGGCGACGCTCGCCTCCTGCACCGCGACCACGACGGGGCCCAGCGGGACCGTGGACCGGTTGTCGCCGTCCCCGCTACCGTCCCCGGTCACGCTGCCGAGCCAGATCCCGACGCCGGTGCCGGACCCGGCGGACTTCGTCGAGGTGATCGACAACCCCTACCTCCCGCTCGCCCCCGGCAACAGGTGGGTCTATGAGGTGACCACGGAGGACGGCGAGGAACAGATCGTGGTCACGGTGACGGACAAGACCCTGGAGGTCGCCGGCGTCACGACCACGGTCGTGCACGACCGGGTGACGACCGCCGCGGGTGAGCTCGTGGAGGACACCGACGACTGGTACGCCCAGGACACGGCCGGCAACGTCTGGTACTTCGGCGAGGCCACGATCGCCTACCCGAAGGGCAAGCCCACCACGAGGGGGTCCTGGGAGGCCGGGGTCGACGGCGCCCAGGCCGGTCTGGTGATGCCGGCGGTGCCCGAGAAGGGCCAGGCCTACGCGCAGGAGTACTACGCGGACGAGGCGGAGGACCGGGCCGAGGTGGTCGCCGTGGGCGGCTCGGTGGCTGTCCCCGCGGGTCGCTACGACGAGGTCGTCACGACCGAGGACTCCACCCCGCTCGAGCCGGAGCTGCTCGAGCACAAGTTCTACGCGCCCGGTGTGGGCGTGGTCATGGAGGAGGACGTGCGGGGCGGCGACGAGGTCGTCCGTCTGGTGCGGTTCTCCACCTCCGTGCGCTAGCACGGCTATCGAGGAGGACCGATGAGGACAAGGACGAAGATCGCAGTGGTGGCCGCCGCGGCGGCGGTGATCGCCGGTGCGGCCGGCGGCGCTGCGGTGGCGACCGGGGACGACGGTGATGTCAACATCACCGGACCGCAGGCCGACCGGGCGAGCGAGGCGGCGTCGGCGGCCACTGACGGAGGTACGGCGAACTCCGTCGAGCGCGACAGCGAGAACGGCGCCACCTGGGAGGTCGAGGTCACCCGCGACGACGGCAGCACGGTCGACGTACGCCTCGACGAGCAGCTCGAGGTGGTCGTGATCGAGTCGGACTCCGAGCAGGAGCAGGGCGACACGGGCCAGTGATCGGGGGAGGGCAGCTACAGGACGGCGCCCATGATCGGCGGGAGCACCAGCAGCATGCCCAGCGACCAGGTCACGTGGGTCAGGATCGGGGCCAGGACGCCCCCGCTGGCCCGCCGCTGGAGCCCGACCACGGCGCCCAGGAGCGCCGCGGCGAAGACCAGCATCACGGTGCCGCTGGCAACGGTCGCCAGGGTGTAGATCCCCGTCGACACCGCGACCGGGTGTCGCACACCGATCGCGGCGTAGAGGCTGCCCCGGAAGAACATCTCCTCGGAGACGCCGTTGACGACGGTGATCAGGATGATCAAGGGGAGGGCCCCCTGGCGGGCGTGGTCGAGCACGCTGTTGACGCTGCTCGCCAGCGGTGGCACCTGCGCGACCAGGAGTGCCCCCACGGTGAACACCGCGACCAGGGCCACGCCGACGGCGATCGGCTGGACCACGGGACGGACCAGCCCTTCCCCAGCTCGGATCCAGCCCAGGTGCAGCGGGCCGGAGAGGAGGGCGCCCGCGGTCCAGGTCGCGGCGAGAGCAAGCGTCAGCGGATAGAACCGGGGATCACCCGGAGTCGAGGCGAAGGACAGGCTGAGCAGCACCCCGCCGAGGACGAGGGTGAGCAGCGCGACGGTGCGCCGCCAGCGGAACGCCCGGTCGCTCTGCCGGTGGTCGCGCTCCACCTGCGTCCGGAACGACGCGTCGAGCTGCCGAACGACCCAGCTCACCGTGCGATCACGGCGTGCCCACCGCACGATCCCGCTCCGACAGCGCGTCGCGGACCATCTGGTCATATCCCACCGGGTCGCCCGGCACGAGGGCTCGGATCGAGTCGTCGGTGACGACCACCTCGTTGTCCATCGACTCGATCAGGTTCTTCGCCGTGGCGGCATCGACGTCGGTGAGCAGCGAGAGCAGGTGGGCCGACACCGTGGCCGACACCGCGGTGACGAGACGGTGGGGGATCATCGGCACCTCGAACACGGGGACGTCGCGATCGTGCATCACCACGGACGCGCGGCGAAGCATCTCCTCGTAGGTCAGCACGTCGGCGCCGCCGACCTCGAACGTCGCTCCCCGCGCCTCCGGGTGGTCGAGCACCCCGACGAGGTAGCGCACGACGTCGTCGAGCGCGATCGGCTGGGTGCGGGTCGAGGCCCAGGAGGGCGTCACCATCAGCGGCAAGGCATCGACGAGCTGGCGGGTCATCTCCCAGGAGACACCGCCGTGCCCGACGACGACGGCGGCGCGGATCACGGTCACAGGCACGCCGCTCTCGCCCAACACCCGCTCGACGTCGCGGCGGGAGCGCAGGTGGGGGGACAGGTCGCTGCCGCTCTCGCCGAGACCACCGAGGTAGACGATCTGACGGACACCGGCGAGCGCCGCGGCGGCCCCGAAGGCCTGCGCGGCCTCGGCGTCCGCCTGCTCGAAGTCGGCGGAGTCGAGGGCATGCACCAGGTAGTAGGCCGCATCGACACCCTCGAGCGCGGCGACGAGGCTCTCGCGGTCGGTGACGTCGCCGCGGACCGGCTCGCCGGCGCCGGCATAGCCGTCGGGGTTCCGGGTCATCGCCCGCACCTGGTGCCCTGCGTCCTCCAGCGCCCGCGCGACGTGCGACCCGACGAAGCCGGACGCCCCGCTCACCAGCACTGTCAGTCCCATCGTGTGCCTCCTGTCGGCGAGATCGCACCTCGACGTCGCCTCGCCAGGATGCCCCGAAGGTGGGCACGGTATGCCTCGCGTCTCGCGTCCTGCCCAGGGATGAGATATCTTGACGTCAAGAAACTTCCAGCGATCCACCAATGCCGTACGTGCGGAAACGGAGCCCGGAGTGACGGACGCCAGCCCGAACCCCTCAGCGATCATCTACACCCACACCGACGAGGCCCCGGCTCTGGCCACCCACTCGTTCCTGCCGATCGTCTCCGCCTACGCCGCCACGGCGGGCGTGGCTGTCGAGACCCGCGACATCTCTCTGGCCGGTCGCATCCTGGCGCAGTTCCCCGACCGCCTCGCCGAGGACCAGCGGGTCTCCGACGATCTGGCCGAGCTCGGCGAGCTGGCCAAGCACCCGTCGGCCAACATCATCAAGCTGCCCAACATCAGCGCCTCCATCCCGCAGCTGAAGGCCGCTGTCGCCGAGCTCCAGTCCCAGGGGCACGACCTCCCGGACTACCCCGACGAGGCGAAGTCCGAGGAGGACGAGGACATTCGCGCTCGCTACGACAAGGTCAAGGGAAGCGCGGTCAACCCAGTGTTGCGCGAGGGGAACTCCGACCGCCGCGCGCCTGCGTCGGTGAAGAACTACGCGAAGAACCACCCGCACCGGATGGGCGCATGGAGCGCCGACTCCAAGACCAACGTCGCCCACATGAACGAGGGCGACTTCCGCTCCAGCGAGAAGTCCGCGGTCATCCCCACCGACGGCTCCCTGCGCATCGAGCTCGTCGGCGACGACGGCGAGACCACCGTGCTGCGTGAGTCGGTCCCGGTGCTTGCCGGCGAGGTCGTCGACGCCACCACCTTGCGCGTCGCGGCCCTGAGGGAGTTCCTCACCGCGCAGATCGCGCGTGCCCAGGACGAGGGCGTCCTGTTCTCGGTGCACCTGAAGGCCACGATGATGAAGGTCTCCGACCCGATCATCTTCGGCCACGTCGTCCGCGCCTTCCTGCCCGAGCTGTTCGCCCAGCACGGCGAGACCCTCGCCAAGGCCGGTCTGAGCCCCAACGACGGTCTCGGTGCGATCCTCAACGGGATCGAGTCGCTCCCCGAGGGGGAGGCCATCAAGGCGACGATCGAGGCCGGCATCGCCGAGGGTCCCGAGCTCGCCATGGTCGACTCCGACAAGGGGATCACCAACCTGCACGTGCCGAGCGACGTGATCGTCGATGCCTCGATGCCGGCGATGATCCGCACGTCCGGTCACATGTGGGGCCCCGACGGCGAGGAGTCCGACACCCTTGCGGTGATCCCCGACTCGTCGTACGCCGGGATCTACCAGGTCGTGCTCGACGACTGCCGCGCCCACGGCGCCTACGACCCCGCCACGATGGGCTCGGTCTCCAACGTCGGCCTGATGGCACAGGCCGCCGAGGAGTACGGCTCCCACGACAAGACCTTCGAGATCCCGCGCACCGGCACCGTCCGGGTGGTCGACGCGAGCAGTGAGCGCGGCGACGTGGTGCTCGAGCACGTGGTCTCCGAGGGTGACATCTGGCGCATGTGTCAGACCAAGGACGTGCCCATCCGCGACTGGGTGAAGCTGGCTGTGAGCCGGGCGCGCGCGACGGGCGTCCCGGCCGTGTTCTGGCTCGACGAGGGCCGTGCTCACGACGCCAACCTGATCGCCAAGGTCGAGCAGTACCTCGCCGAGCACGACACCGACGACCTGCAGATCGAGATCATGTCCCCGGTCGACGCGACCGCGTTCTCCCTCGAGCGGATCCGCAAGGGTGAGGACACCGTGTCGGTCACCGGCAACGTGCTGCGCGACTACCTCACCGACCTGTTCCCGATCCTCGAGCTCGGCACCAGCGCCAAGATGCTCTCGGTGGTGCCGCTGATCAACGGCGGCGGGCTGTTCGAGACCGGTGCCGGTGGCTCGGCGCCCAAGCACGTCCAGCAGCTGGTCCAGGAGAACCACCTGCGCTGGGACAGCCTCGGGGAGTTCCTGGCGCTCGCGGAGAGCTTCGAGCACCTCGCGGAGACCACCGACAACGCCCGGGCCAAGGTCCTCGCCGACACCCTCGACCGGGCGACCGGCTCGTTCCTCAACGAGAACAGGTCCCCCAGCCGCAAGGCCGGCGAGATCGACAACCGCGGCAGCCACTTCTACCTCGCCCTCTACTGGGCCCAGGAGCTGGCGAAGCAGACCGAGGACGCCGACCTCGCCGCAGCCTTCAGCGAGCTCGCGACGACCCTCGCGGACAACGAGGAGACGATCACCTCCGAGCTGCTCGCCGTGCAGGGCTCCCCGGCCGACATCGGGGGCTACTACCAGCCCGACCCCGCCCTGGCCGCCAAGGTGATGCGGCCCTCCGCGACCTTCAACGAGGCGCTGGCCACGCTGGGCTGACACGCTGGGCTGACCACGCTGGGCTGGCCACGTCAGGTGTGCTCTGGACCACGCCGGGCCCTGGGAATACGGCACGCGAGCGGGGTCTTGGATCAGGTGTGACCGAGACTGTCGCTGTGACCGACCCCCAGCCCGCACCCGTGCCGGCGCTCGCGTGGTCGCCCCCGTCGCCGCTGTCGGCGCGGCGGGTCGCCTGGGCGACGGTCGCGCTCGCCGTGGGTGGGTTCGCCATCGGCACCACCGAGTTCGTCACGATGGGCCTTCTCCCGGAGATGGCCGCGGGCGTCTCGGTGTCGATCCCGAAGGCCGGCCACGTCATCTCCGCGTACGCGCTCGGGGTCGTCGTGGGCGCGCCCGTCATCGCGATCTTCGGGGCCAGACTGCCACGGCGGGCCCTGCTGGTCGCGCTGATGGCCGCCTTCGCCGTGGCCAACCTGACCAGTGCCCTGTCGCAGGGCTACGGGCAGCTCTTCGGCGCACGGTTCCTCTCCGGCATCCCGCACGGTGCCTACTTCGGTCTGGCGTCGCTGGTGGCTGCGTCCTTGGTCCCGCCCGAGCGACGCGGCCGCGCGGTCAGCCGGATCATGCTCGGGCTGCCCGTCGCCACCGTGGTCGGCGTCCCCGCCGGCACCTGGCTGGGACAGCACCTCGGCTGGCGCACGACGTACGGCGCGGTCGCCGTCATCGGCGTGATCACCGTCGTGCTCGTGCTGCTGCTGGTGCCCTCGCTGCCCGGCAACAAGGAGGCGACCGGCCGCCGCGAGCTGGCTGCGTTCCGGGAGCCGCAGGTGTGGTTGACCCTCCTGGTCGGGGCGGTCGGCTTCGGTGGGATGTTCGCGATGTACTCCTACATCGCGCCGATCGTCACCGATGTCGCCGGCCTGTCGAAGGCGCTGGTGCCGATCTACCTGCTGGCCTTCGGCGTCGGTGCGTTTCTCGGCACGTGGCTGGGTGGGCGGCTGGCCGACTGGTCGGTGCTCCGCTCGCTGATCGCCAGCTCCATCGGCATGGGACTGTCGCTCGCGCTGTTCACGATCACCTCGGCGTGGTTCGTGCCCGGACTGGTGACGATCTTCTTGATCTCCGGCATCGGCGCGGTCCTGGTGGTCAACCTGCAGCTCCGGCTGATGGAGGTCGCCGGGGAGGCGCAGACCCTGGGGGCAGCGCTCAACCACGCCTCCCTCAACGTCGGCAACGCTCTCGGCGCCTGGCTCGGCGGACTCGTGATCGCCGCCGGCTGGGGCTATGCCGCGCCCTCCTGGCTCGGCGTCGGGCTGTCGCTGGCCGGCCTGCTGGTGCTCGCGGCGTCGGTGCGGCTGCACCGTCGCCGGACGGCCTTCGACTAGGTCGGGTCCACCGCGGGGAGCTCCTCGACGAGGAGGTCGTAGGCCAGGTGGTCGACGACCGATCCGTCGCGCAGTGTCCCGGCGGCACGCTCGCGCCCGACGGGGGTGAACCCGTTGCGCTCGATCACCCGCTGCGAGCCGACGTTTCCCTCGGCGTGCAGGATGCTCAGCCGGCGCAGACCCAGGCCGCCGTCCTCGACCGGGATGAAGCCATGTCGCGCGGCCAGCCGGCACGCCTCGGTCATCACGCCGCGTCCTCGCGCGTCCGGGTGGGTCCAGAAGCCGATCTCGGCCTGCCGGCCGGCGCGCACGTCGAAGAGGGAGACGCAGGCGAGGAGCCGGTCGGAGGCGGGGTCGACCACCGCCCAGGTCACACCCGCGCCGGTCGCGGCCTGCTCCTTGCGCTGCTCGAGATAGGTCCGGGCGTCCTCGCTGGTGTACGGCGAGGGCAGCCCGGCGAGCCAGTAGGCGGTCTGCGCGTCGCGACAGGTCTCCACGATGCGAGGCACGTCGTCGTCGCGGAAGCCGCGCAGCGACACGGACGGGCCGTCGATGCGGCGGGATGTCGAGCCACGCGGTGCTCGGCTCGCGCGGCTCGCCGTGGAGCAGCACCCCGACCCAGACGTCGCGCAGGGCACCCCGCTGGGGCTGCCAGCGCCGCAGCGCGCCGTCGCAGGAGAAGCCGAGCCTCCAGGCCAGCCGGCGGGAGGCCCAGTTGCCCTGGTGCGCCCACCAGATCACGGTGTCGAGCCGACGGGTGCGAAAGCCCCAGTCGAGCAGCAGCCGGCAGGCCCGCTCCATGAGACCGCGACCTCGCGCCCACGGGTGCGCGGCGAACGCGATCTCGGCCCGACGCTCTCCCCGGTCGCGCAGCTCGACGCTGCCACAGAACCGAGCCCGGCCGTCGCTGTCGACCGCCTCGACGGCGAACCCCCACGCGGTGTCCGTCTCCCAGCCGGAGGGGATGATCTTGGTCGCGAAGTCGCGGGAGGAATCCTCCGAGGACGGCACCGGCACCGTGGTCCACTCGACCATCAGCGGGTCGAGAGCCTGCTCGAGGAGCTCCGGCACGTCGGACTCGCGGTGGGCGCGCAGGCTCACCACGCCGTCGGTGAGGTGAGGGACGTCGTCGGGGAAGCGCATGCGCGCAGCCTTCCTGGGCTGAGGAGGTCGTGCAAACCCTTATCGTGGAGCCATGGATGATTGTCATAGACGCAGGCTGCTCCGGTGAACGGCACTCTCGGGAGCATCGCGCTCGTCGTCGTCTTCGTCCTCATCGGCGGTCTCTTCGCCGCCGCCGAGATCGCCCTGGTGTCCCTGCGCGACAGTCAGGCCCGGGCACTTCGCTCGCGTGGCAAGCGTGGCCAGACCGTCGCAGAGCTCAACGAGGACCCCAACCGATTCCTCGCCGCGGTGCAGGTCGGCGTCACCCTGGCCGGCTTCCTCTCCGCCGCCTTCGGTGGCGCCACTCTCGCCGACGACCTCCGTCCGGTGCTGGTCGGCTGGGGTGTGCCCGAGGGTCCGGCCGGACCGCTCGCCCTGGTGTTGGTGACCATCGCGATCTCCTACCTCTCGCTCGTGCTCGGTGAGCTCGCCCCCAAGCGACTCGCGCTCCAGCGCGCCGAGGGTGTGGCCTTGGTGCTCGGCCCGGTGATCGACCGCATCTCGCGCGTCTCCCGACCGATCATCTGGTTGCTCTCGATCTCCACCAATGCCGTGGTCCGCCTGCTCGGGGGCGATCCCGACGCCAAGTCGGAGCAGATGAGCGACGAGGAGCTGCGTGATCTGGTCAACGCCCACGAGACGCTCGGCGAGGAGGAGCGGCGCATCGTCGAGGACGTCTTCGAGGCCGGGGACCGACAGATCCGCGAGGTGATGATCCCGCGCACCGAGGTGGACTTCCTCGACGCCGCGATCCCCGTCTACAAGGCTGCCCGTGAGGCGCTCACCCAGCCGCACTCCCGCTACCCGGTCATCCAGGGCTCCGCCGACGACGTGCTCGGCTTCGTGCACGTGCGCGACCTGCTCGACCCCGACATGGCCGACCGCTCGGTGCGGGTCGGCGAGCTGGCCCGCGACACCCTGGTGCTGCCGTGGACCCGACCGATCCTGGCGGCACTGGCGGACATGCGGCGCGAGGGCACCCACCTCGCGATCGTCGCCGACGAGTACGGCGGCACCGCCGGCATCGTCACGATGGAGGATCTCGTCGAGGAGCTCATCGGCGACATCAAGGACGAGTACGACGGCAACGAGGGCGAGACCACCCGGCTCCGGGGCGGGGACGTCGAGGTCGACGGCCTGATCAACCTCGACGACTTCGAGGACGAGACCGGGATCGAGCTGCCCGAAGGACCCTACGAGACCGTCGCGGGCTACCTCATGGCCCAGCTCGGCCGACTCGCCGTGGAGGGGGACTCCGTCGACTACGAGGGCAGGCGGATCGTCGTCCAGGACGTCGAGAATCGTCGGGTGGGTCGGGTCCGGGTGACCGTCGTCCCCGAGGAAGGAGGCCGGCCGACCCCGCCGAGGCGGCCCAGACCCCGTCGCACACGGCGGACCCGGTGCGCCCGAGGACAGCGGAGCGGGCCTCGTAGGACTGGACTGGTGGGGCCACGACCGTCGTGCCTGCGAGAATGTCGCCCATGTCCAGCCCGGCCGACGCATCCTCGCAGCCGACCACCCAGCCCACCTCCCGACCTCGGGTCCTGTCTGGCATCCAGCCGACCGCCGACTCGTTCCACTTCGGCAACTACCTCGGTGCGTTGCGCCAGTGGGTGGCGCTGCAGGAGGAGCACGAGCCGTTCTTCTTCATCGCCGACCTGCACGCGATCACGGTGGAGCAGGACCCCACGCTGCTGCGGAAGCGCTCGCTGATCGCAGCGGCGCAGCTGATCGCCATGGGCGTCGACCCGGAGCGCTCGGCGATCTTCGTGCAGTCTCAGGTGCCGGCACACGCCCAGCTCGGCTGGGTGCTGCAGTGCCTGACCGGCTTCGGCGAGGCGCGCCGGATGACGCAGTTCAAGGACAAGTCGGCCAAGGGTGGCGAGGGTGCGGCATCGGTCGGGCTGTTCACCTACCCGGTGCTCCAGGCCGCCGACATCCTGCTCTACCGGCCGCAGTTCGTCCCGGTCGGAGAGGACCAGCGCCAGCACCTCGAGCTGACCCGCGACCTGGCCGGCCGCTTCAACCACCGCTACAAGAAGACCTTCCGGCTCCCCGAGCCCTACATCCTCAAGGCCACCGCCAAGATCCTCGACCTCCAGGACCCCACCGCGAAGATGTCGAAGTCGGCCTCGTCGCCGGGCGGCATCATCGAGATGCTCGACGACCCCAAGGTGTCGGCGAAGAAGATCCGCTCGGCGGTCACCGACTCCGGGCAGCGAGGTCCGCTTCGACGCCGAGGAGAAGCCGGGCGTCTCCAACCTGCTCACGATCTTCTCGGCGCTCACCGGCCGCGAGATCGAGTCGCTGGAGAAGGACTACGCACGGCCGCGGGTACGGCGACCTCAAGAAGGACCTCGCCGAGGTCGTCGTCGACTTCGTCACGCCGTTCCGCGACCGGACGCTCGAGCTGCTCGATGACCACGCCCAGCTCGATGCCGTCCTGGCCGACGGGTCCGCGAGGGCCAACGCGGTGGCTGAGCGCACGCTCGCCGACGTCTATGACCGCGTCGGCTTCGTCCGCATCGGGTAGGAAGGCCTCATGCCCACGATCGGAGTGGCCATCGCCGTACCCGAACCCTGGGGCGGCCGGCTCCAGGACTACCGCAGCGAGCTCGGTGACGAGACCGCGACCGGGATCCCGACGCACATCACCTTGATCCCGCCCTTCGAGGTGGCGCGCCGGCGAGATGGCGGCCGTCGAGCAGCACCTCGCGGAGGCCGTCGGCGCTCAACACCGCGTTCACGGTGCACCTGCGCGGCACCGGGACCTTCCGGCCGGTCTCGCCGGTCGTCTTCGTCACGCTGGCCGAGGGCATCTCCGGCTGCGAACAGCTCGCCGGCGTCGGTGCGTCGCGGACCGCTGACGCTGCGAGCTGACCTTCCCCTACCACCCGCACGTCACCGTCGCCCACCACCTCGGCGAGGACGCGCATGGACCGTGCGTTCCACGAGCTGGCGGACTTCGAGTGCAAGTTCGAGGCGGACCGGTTCTCGCTCTACGTCCACGACTCCGACCGACGGGTGGGTGCCGACCCGGGACTACCCGATGACCGCCTCCGCCGACGACTGACCCGAGCACCCGAGCACCCGAGCACCCGCTGCGGCGGGTAGGAGAGAAGCCATGCCCCCCCTGAAGGAACGCCTCACCAGTGCCGTCGAGCGGGTCCGCGCGCGCTACCCCTTCGTGGACCATGTGATCAACACCGTCACGCACTACGGGGCCGTCAACGGCAACGCGCAGTCCGGGTGCGGTCACCTTCTTCGGCTTCTTGTCCTTCTTCCCGATCCTCGCGCTCGGCTTCTTCTTCGTCGGCCTGCTCGCCCAGTTCTATCCCGACCTGCGCGACGACATCGCGACGGAGATCGAGAACCTGCTGCCCGGTGTCATCGGGCCCGGCGAGGGCGAGATCCCGATGTCGACGTTCGAGGACTACGCCGGCACCGTCGGGCTGATCGGTCTGGTCGGTGTGCTCTACTCCGGCCTCGGCTGGCTGTCGGGGATGCGGCGGGCGCTCGAGGTCATGTTCGTGATGCCCAAGCCCGAGCAGCCCAACTTCGTCGTCGGCAAGCTCCGCGACCTCGGCGCGCTGGGCCTGATCGGGCTGACGCTCGTCGTGTCGGTGGCTGCTCTCGGGACTCGGTCGCCGGCTTCTCCGAGCGGATCCTGGGTTGGCTCGGCGTCGACCCCGGCTCGCCGTTGCCGTTCGCCGGTCTCTGGCTGCATCGGGCACGCCCTGGCTGTGGCGGCCTCCACGGTCCTGCTGCTCGTCCATGTTCCGGCTGCTCGCGCAACCGCACCTGCCGCGCCGTTCGATGGTCTCGGGGCGCTGCTCGGCGCGCTGGGCTTCGAGCTCCTCAAGTCCCTGGCGAGCTTCCTGATCGCGCAGACCAAGGAGCCAGCCCGCGTTCCAGGCGTTCGGAGTGGCATTGATCCTCGTGGTCTGGATCAACTACTTCTCCCGTCTGGTGATGTATGCGGCCGCGTTCGCCTACACCTCTCCGGAGGCGGTCGACCTGCGCGGCGGGAGAGCGGCGCCGGGTCGCCCGGTGGCGAGCCGACCGTGGAGGAGACGGCCGGGGGTCGTCGGACGCCGGGGTGCCGGAGGACTCCACGGTCAGCGCAGGTCGGACGAGGACCGCTGAGCCCGGCGGGTCGCCGCGCCCGGTCCTGGCCGGGCTCGCCGTCGCCGGCGGCGCCGCCGCAGTGGTCGCCTGGCGACGATCGACCCGCTGAGCCGGGACAGGGGACCGCCGGGCAGGATGGAGGGGTGAAGCTCCAGCGCAAGCACGCCGTCTGTTCCTGCTGATCGCGGCGTGGAACGTGTTCAGCTACGCCACCTTCACCAAGAACCTGGCCGCGGCACATGCGCGCGGCGAGGACCGACCCACGGGCTACTGGGTCGCCCACATCGTGCTGATCGTGGTCAACCTGGGCATCGCGGCCGTCCTGGCACGGCTGGGGGCCAGGGCGTGGCGTGCGACGTCACGCGACGCGGTCTCGTCGTGAGTCGTCGAGGGTGCCGCTGCGCCGTGGGGACGTGGAGGCAGGCGCGGGCCCGGATCGGTGACTCCGTACGACGCACGCCGGTGCTCGATGTCTCCGGACCCGACACCGCCGTGGACGGACGGCTGCTGCTCAAGCTCGAGCTGACCCAGCACGCGGGGTCGTTCAAGGCGCGCGGCGCGATGAACAACGTGCGCTCGTTGCCGGCGGGAGTGTCCGGTGTCGCGGCAGCCTCGGGTGGCAACCACGGCGCCGCCGTCGCGTGGGCGGCGCGGCGGGCAGGTCTGGTGGCCGACGTCTTCGCGCCCCGATCGTCGACACCGGCCAAGCTCGAACGGATCGAGGCCTACGGCGCCCGGCTGCACCGGGTCGACGGCGACGTCGGCGCCGCCCTGGACGCGTGCGCTGCCCACAGCGCCGAGGCCGGGGTGCCGGTGCTGCATCCCTACGACACCTTCGAGACGGTCGCCGGCGCGGGCACCCTCGGGCTCGAGCTGCACGAGCAGGTGCCCGACGTCGACCGGGTGCTGATCGCCTGCGGCGGGGGTGGGCTCTACGCCGGAGTCACCACCGCTCTCGCGGGGCGGGTCGAGGTGCAGCCCGTCGAGCCTGTCGGCTGCGCCCATCTGCACGCTGCCCTCGGCGCCGGTCGACCGGTCGACCTGCCCTCGTCCGGGATCGCCGCCGATGCGCTGGGTCCGCCCCGGATCGGTGAGCACGCCCTCGCGGTCGCCACCGCGCACGGCACCTCCTGCGTGCTGGTGCCCGAGGACGCGATCGCCCCCGCCCGCCGGTGGTTGTGGGACCAGGCCAGGCTGCTCGCCGAGCCGGCGTCGTGCGTGCCCGTGGCCGCGGTGCTCGCCGGTCTGGTGCCGGTGGCGGCCGGCGAGACCGTGGTGGTCGTGATCAGTGGCGGCAACAACGCATCGCTGCCCTGAGTCGGGGTAGAACGGGGTCATGGTCGCGCTCTCCCTGACCCGTCGCGGGCTTGCCCTTGCCCTGGCCGCGGCGCTGTCGCTGTCCTGCTCGAGCGAGCAGTCGACCGAGGGTCGGCCACCTGCGCAGGGCTCGCCGGCGGCCACCTCTTCGGCGGACCCCAGCGGTGTCCGGACGAGGTCGGAGCCGATGCTGCCCGAGGAGCCGTCGCTCGAGGACCTCCCGGCACTGGCCGAGCAGCTCGACCTGGTCACCTCGACCCTGCGCGACCCGGCGTCCCGGCGCGGCCGGCTGCGCAGGGCCGGAGAGTTCCAGCAGCTCGCCGTCCGGACGCTGAACGCCGCGCCGCCCCGAGACCGGCGTCGCGTCCTCGCTCGGCTCCGGCCGGCCACGGAGACGGTGCTGCGCGCCGCCTTGGACGCCGCGGCACCGCTGCGCGACCTGACCGCACCCCAGCGCCGGCTGCCGCGGTGGCGCATCGTGTCTCCGCCGCGTCCCGACGTGCTGCGCGGCTACTACCAAAGGGCCGAGCGTCGCACCGGTGTGCCCTGGGAGTACCTCGCCGCCATCCACCTCACCGAGACCCGGATGGGACGGATCCGGGGGACGAGCACCGCCGGCGCACGGGGACCGATGCAGTTCATCCCCTCGACCTGGGACATCTACGGAGCCGGCGGCGACATCAACGACCCTCGCGACGCGATCCTCGCCGCGGGCCGGCTGTTGCGCGCCAACGGTGCGCCGCGCCGGATGGCAGCGGCGCTCTACCGCTACAACCCCTCCGACTCCTACGTCCGCGCCGTCAGTGCCTACGCCCGCAGCATCCGTCAGGTGCCGTGGGCCTACACCGGCTACTGGCAGTGGCGGGTGCTCTACCGACACGTGCGCGGGACCTACGCCCTGCCCGTCGGCTACCCGAGGGTGCGCCCGGTGCTGCTGCCCCGCGACTGAGGATCAGCCGGCAGTGATCGAGGGCTCGTGCCGGACGGGGAAGTTCACGCTGTTGGCGATGAAGCACAGCTCGTTGGCCCGGTGGTGCGCCCACGTCGCCGCCTCGACCATCGCCGGGTCGGCCACCGTCACCTGCGGGTGCAGCACGACCTCGGTGAAACGGCCGCTGCCCTCGCGGTCGGTGGTCATCGCAGCACGCGCCTCGTCGACGTACGCCGTCACCACGACGCCCTCGGTGACGCATACATGCAGGTAGGAGAGCAGGTGGCACTCGGCGAGAGCGCTGAGCAGCAGGAGCTCCGGGTTCCAGCGTCTGCTGTCCCCCGGAAGGTGGGGTCGGACGAACCGAGCAGCTCCGGTCGGCCCTCGGTGGTGGCCGTGTGGTCGCGGGTATAGCTGCGGTAGCCGGTCGTGCCCTCGCCGGTGTTGCCGGTCCAGGTGACGCTGAGCTCGTACAAGTGGTCCATGCCACCATCATCGCCCGGCCGTTTGAGGACTACCGTCCCTGCATGGACATCGTGGGTGGACCACCCCGATCGGCGAGGCACGTGATCGACGTCGGCGAGCCGGACATCAACCGCATGCTCGACGAGAGCCGCCGCGGGCTGGACCGAGTGGAGGCCGCCGACCTCGCGGCTGTCCAGGCCGCCGGTGCCCTCGTGGTCGACATCCGCCCGGTTGAGCAGCGCCGGCGCGACGGTGACCTGCCCGGCGCCGAGGTCATCGACCGCAACGTCCTCGAGTGGCGGCTCGCCCCGTCCAGCCCGTACCGACTGCCCACCGCCGGCGACCCGAGCCGGCGCATCGTGCTGGTCTGCAACGAGGGCTTCAGCTCCAGCCTCGCCGCCTACACCCTGCAGCTGCTCGGTCTGCCCAACGCCACCGACCTGTGCGGTGGTTACCAGGCGTGGACGCTGGTCGTCACCGCAGCGCCCGTCGGGTGACTGCCGGGTCGTCAGCGCAGGCTGCATGGAGCCGGACACGTCGGGCTCCCAGGGCAAGGCGGGCGTGCTCGGCGATGCGTGGTCCAGGGCGGCCGCGACGTCCTCGGGCCACGGCGCGCGTGCGGCGGGTCTCCATGTCGATGTGCAGGAAGATCTCCTCCATCACGAAGCTCAGCCGCTGGTGGGAGTCGTCGAGCAGGTAGACCAGGGCGTGCACGGCCCGCTCCGAGCGCCCGAGCAGCCGCACGCGCGCCGACATCGTGTCGCCGGTGCGCAGCTCGGCGAGGTAGGTCAGGTGGTGCTCGGCGGAGAAGCAGGCGTGCCCCGAGGCCGGCCAGTTCTGCGGGATCCCCAGCGCGACCAGGGACTCGTCGAGCCCCTCGCTGGCGATGCCGGTGTAGTGGCGGACGTTGAGGTGGCCGTTGACGTCCTCGAAGGCGATCGGGACGGGCTGCTCGGCGTACGCCGGCAGGTCGACGAGCTGCTCGTACGTGGGGTGGGGTGAGCTCACGCAGCGGACGATACCTGGCCGACTCCGCCGAGTCGTTCGATGAGCAGGATGCGCTTGACTGGGTGCATGTCGACAGATCACTGGCAGGTCGACCGGCTCGACCTCGACGGCTACCTGGAGCGGCTCGGCGTCCCTGCGCGGGAGCCCAGCGCGACCGCGCTTGCCGAGCTGCACGAGGCGCATGTGCGCACGTTCACGTTCGACAACATCGACGTGCTCCTCGGCCGCCACCCCGGCGTCGCGCTCGACCACGTCCAGCACAAGTTCGTCGTCCGTGGCCGGGGCGGCTACTGCTTCGAGCACTCCACGATCGTCGCCGCCGCCCTGGAGCGGCTCGGCTACCAGGTCGTGCGCCACCTGGGTCGGGTGGGCGACCCCGACCTGGGCACCCAGCAGGGCCGCACCCACATGGTCGTCGAGGTGGTCCTCGACGGCGAGCGGCTCCTGTGCGACCCGGGCTTCGGGATGGGCCTCCTGCGACCGATCGCGATGACGGATGGCGCGGAGGACGACTACCTCCCGGGCTGGCGCTACCGGCTGGTCCGCACCGATGCGGGCGGCTGGGCGCTCCACCGGCACCGCGAGGGGGGCTGGGAGGTCGCCCACACCACGGACGAGCTGGAGGTGCTGCCCGCCGACGTGGTGATCGGGCACCACTACACCAGCACCTATCCGGGCTCACACTTCTCCAGCGGCCTCGTGCTCACCAAGCACCTCCCCGGCCATCACGTCACCGTGACACACGACTCGCTGACCGTCCGCACCCCGGGCGAGCCGACCGAGCACCGGCCGCTGCGCGGCGGGGAGATCGAGGAATGGCTGGCGAAGCTCGACGTACGCCTGACCCCCGACGAGGAGACCCGCCTGCTTGCGAGGCTGCGGTCGCTGGCCGCGTCCTAGCTCAGCCAGGCGCTGGCTGGCTGGGCGGGTGAGGACGATCCTCTCCGTGCGATCTGACAGCATCGGCTTGTGCCCGACCAGCAACCGCGACCACCTCTCGGACGACTGAGCAGCCTCTGTCGCTACCCGGTCAAGTCGCTCTCCGGTGAGCCCCTTCAGCGCGCGACGATCGAGCACCGAGGGTTGCGTGGTGATCGGCTGTGGTGCCTCCGCGATGCCGACGGCAAGCTCGGCAGCGGCAAGTCGACGCGTCGTTTCCGCAAGATGGACGGGTTGCTCTCGCTGGTCGCGCACTACGACGACGAGATCCCGGTGATCGAGTTCTCGGACGGACGCAGTTGTCGCGGGGACGACCCTGGCGTCCACGACGTTCTCTCCGGCTATGTCGGCCGACCGGTCACCTTGAGCAGGGAGGACGAGGTCTCGCACTTCGACGACGGCCCGATCCACCTGCTCACACTGTCGACCTTGCACGCCCTCGAACGGGCACACGGCGGCGGGATCGACCCTCGGAGGTTTCGACCCAACCTGGTGCTCGACACGGTGGATGCCGGCTTCGTCGAGGAGTCCTGGATCGGCCGCAAGGTGGCCCTCGGAACGGACGTGGTCCTCACGATCCGTGCCCCGATGCCCCGTTGCGTGATGGTGAACCTCCCCCAGAAGGACCTGCCTCCAGACGCCGGGGTTCTCCAGACCGCGACGGCTGCCAACGCAGCGGCGGTGGGTGTGGTCGCCGACGTCACCACAGCCGGCGTGGTCGAGCTGGGCGACGAGGCGAGGCTCCTGCCCTGACGTCACCGCCCCCAGCGGGAGGCAGGTGGGAGGGGCGGAGTCGGGATGAGCGTGCCCGCCGGTGGCAGCACCTGGGGCATCGGTACCGGCCCGGGCCCGGGAAGCTCTGCTTGTGGCATCGGGACCGGGCCTGGCGCCGTGGGCCGGACACGAGGCATCGGGACCGGTTCGGTGACGTTGCGCAGAAGGGCGCTCGGAGCGGAGCTCGGCACGTGGCCGCCGGTGCCTCCGCCCACGCTCCCCGCGGCCGCGGGCACGTGGAGTGCCAGGGTGGCTGCGGCCAGCGCACCTCCCGTCAACCATGGGGTCTTCACGTTGCCTCCTCCGGGTCAGGGCGTCGCACGTGTGACGCGGACGGTCGTCGTGTGGTTCCCACCGAGGTGCCGTGGGTAGGTTGCCACGATGCCGCTGCCGGGCAGGCGAGGTCACCGTCGCCTGAGGCCTGCTTCGAGCCGGTCTTCGACGGCGTTGCCGGCTTCCGGCGGGTCTATCCCGACTTCCCCGGCATGGGCAGGACGGTGGCTCCCGAAGGTCTGCGCAGTGCCGAGGACGTGCTCGACACGCTGCTCGCCTTCACCGGAGAGGTCACCGACGGAGTCCCGCGCCTCCTGGACCACTACCCGAACGCCTCGCTCGCCGTGGTGGACGACGCCGGCCACGCGCTGCCCCACGAGCTGCCGGACCTCGTGCTGGGCCCTCGTCGCCGAGTGGCTCGCCCGCGTCGGACGAGCTGGTCGCGGTGGGGTGTCGGCAGCTTCGAGGAGCAGGGACCAAAGGCCCTGACCGGTGCGAGCGGGGGTGACTAGCGTCGAGCACGAGGGCGGGTTCATCGCTCACTGCCGGAGAGAGGACGCATCATGGCCCACGTCGACGCGGCAACCGTGCGGAACGACTCTGGGCAGTGGCGCGGGCTCCTCCTCACGGGGGCGTGGTGCGCCTTCGCGAGCTTCGTGATGATCGTCGTGCAGGTCCCGATCTATGTCATCTGGCCCCCGCCCGAGTCGACGGTGGGGTTCTACGAGCTGCTGCTGGACAACCCGGTGCTGGGCCTGCTCTCGCTGGACGTGCTCTACATCGTCTCGAACCTCCTGATGTACCTGGTCTACCTCGCGTTGGCCGTCACGCTGTGGCGGGTCAGCAGGTCGGCCGTGGTGGTCGCACTGGCGTTCTGCGTGGTCGGGATAGCGGCGTACATGAGCAGCACGCGCCCGGTCGAGATGCTCACCCTCGCCCAGAGGTACGCCGACGCAGACGCCGAGACCCGCACCGCCTTGCTGGCCACCGGAGACGGCATGCTCTCGACGTGGACGGGCACCGGCTACGACATCTACTACTACTTCACCTTCGCAGCCTTGGCGATCCTGGCCACCCTCATGCTGCGTTCCTCGATCTTCAGCCGAGCCACCGCGGTGTGGGGGCTGGTGAGCGCCGCCCTCATGACCGTCCCCACCAACTTCGGTCTGGTCGGCATGGTCTTCGCGATGGCGTCCTTGGTGCCGTTCTCGGTGTTCGCCGTCCTGGTCTGGCGGCGCCTGCTGCAGCTGGCGGGCCCGGCTGTGGTTGCAGAGGACTCACCGGAGCGGGAACCGGCCGGGCGGGCCGTAGGCCCGACCGGGGTGGGCCTTCCTGCGGCCCCCGTGCCCTAGCGTGGAAAGTAACCCGGAACACCGTCGTCGATCAGGAGATCACCATGACCATCAAGGACATCGGACCTCAGCCCCAGAGCGTCGACTTGGAGAAGGCAACGCTCGAGAACGACGACTACCGAGCGGTCGCCTGGTCGGGCAAGTACCTCCAGCTGACGCTCATGTCGATCCCGCCCGGCGAGGACATCGGCCTGGAGGTGCACCCCCAGACCGACCAGTTCCTCCGCCTCGACGGCGGTCGTGGCCGGGTGCAGATGGGTCCCACCGAGAACCAGCTCGACTTCGACCAGGAAGTCGAGGACGGCTGGGCGGTACTGGTCCCGGCCGGCACCTGGCACAACATCACCAACATCGGCGACGAGCCGATCCGCCTGTACGCCGTGTATGCACCCGTGCACCACTCCGCCGGTGCGTTGCAGGCGACGGCCGCCGACGCCGAGCGCGACGAGGAGGCCGGTGCCGACGAGCCGCCGGAGTGGTCCGTCCAGCCGGATGAGCACGCCTCCGATGAGCACGCCTGACCACGACCCCGGGGTGCGTGCGTGCAGGAGACGGGTGGACTGGCGTTCAGCTCCCGGACCACGCACCTGACGGCGCCGCTCGTCAGGCCCAGCCGAGCTCGCGCAGCTTTCCCTCGGACATGCCCATGGCGTGCCCGATCTCGTGCACGAGCACGGTGCGCACCCGGTCGGGCACGTCCTGGATCCGGGCGCAGACCTCGACGATCGGGACTCGGTAGAGAGTGATCGTGTCCGGAAGCGTGCCGGGGGCACGGCCGTAGTGCGTGGTGCGCGGGACGCCGCGATATAGGCCCAGGAGCAGGACACCGGGACGGCGCTCGGACTCGGTCTGCTCGTCCTCGACGAGAACGGCGATCTCGTTGACGACGGGCAGAACCCATTCCGGAAGCGAGTCGAGTGCGTCGATGACCATCACCTCGAAGGCCTCGAGCGGCACTGCGGCAGGGTCCATGGACCGAGTATGCCGACCTCGCGACGACCGGCCCGCCTGCGTCTCCTCAACCCGGCCCGAGATCGATGACAACTCTACGTGTGTGCTCGTCAGGCCTTCAGGATCCGATCGAGCTTCTCGAAGCTGTCGGCCCACCCGCTGCGGTGCAGCTCGAGCCTCTCCTCCGTCGCGAACTCTCCCTGGGTCAATGACAAGGTGGTCCGACCGTCGAGGGAGTCCAGTGACAGCGCGACGACCGTCTCACGGTCGTCGGGAACCGGTTCGTCCCAACGAAAGGTGAACGTGAGTCCGGAGGGAAACTCGATCTGGTGGAACTCGCCGGAGAGATGGAAGAGTTCGCCGTCTGGCGGCTGCATGGTGATGCGAAGGCTGCCGCCCACCCGCAGGTCGAGATGGATCTCCGGTATCACGAACCCGTGCGGCCCCCACCACTTCGCCAGCGCTGTGGGCTCGGTCAACAGGCCGAAAACCTGATCGGGCGTGGCATCGAACACCCGTTCCTGTTCCAGGATGAATCTCCCGTCGTGGCTGGTCATGTCTCAAGGCTCCACCATCGATCAGCCGCCTGCCATGGTCGGGCCGAAGTGGCACTTCGATAGTGGGCGGCAGGGTTGCGTGTGGCGCCGGTTCGCGGCGGTTGACGTACTAGTTGAGGCACGAGTGTCCGGGACTGAACCTCAGCGGTGACTCCGGGTTGGGCAGGGGTCGGGTGGGGGGAGCATCGGGGGTGCCACCCGATGCGCCGACCTGTGTCCTGCCGCGAGGGTTGGCCCATGATCACCGTTGACTCACTGACCCGGAGGTACGCCGGCTTCACCGCCGTCGACAACGTCTCCTTCACCGCCCAGCCCCGCCGCGTGACCGGGTTCCTCGGTCCGAACGGCGCTGGCAAGTCCACCACGATGCGCGTCATGGTCGGTCTCACCGCCCCGACGTCCGGCTCGGCAACCATCGACGGAGTCCGGTTCGCCGACCTCCCCAACCCCGGCCTCGAGGTCGGCGTCCTCCTCGATGCCTCCGCCCAACACGCGGGCCGCACCGGCCGCGAGATCCTCGTCGTCGCCGCCGACACGATGGGCCTGCCCCGCAAGCGCGTCGACGAGATGCTCGAGCTGGTCAGCCTGACCCCGACCGAGGCCAAACGCCGCGTGCGCAACTACTCACTCGGCATGCGCCAGCGCCTCGGCATCGCCACCGCGCTGCTGGGCGACCCACGAGTGCTGATCCTCGACGAGCCTGCCAACGGCCTCGACCCGGCCGGCATCCGCTGGATGCGCGACCTGCTGCGGGGCTACGCCGACAAGGGCGGAACCGTGCTGCTGTCATCGCACCTCCTGCACGAGATCGAGGTCATCGCCGATGACCTCGTCGTCATCGGCAACGGCAAGATCGTCGCCTCCGGCTCGAAGGAGGAGCTGCTCGCAGCCGCCGGCACCCTCGCCCGCTCCACGTCGCCGCGCGATCTCGCGCACGCCCTCGAGCGGGCCGGGATCGCCAGCACGCTCGCGGGTGACGGCTCGGTCCGTACCGACGCCGATCCCGCTTTGGTGGGCATGCTGGCTCTGGACGCCGGTATTGCCCTCACCGAGCTCCGCTCCGCCGAAGGTGCGGGCCTCGAAGACATGTTCCTGTCGCTCACTGCCGACACCCAACGCGAAGGAGTTGCGGCATGACCGCCACGACCATCTCCCCCGACACGACGGCGGCCGTCCCGGTTCGCCGAGCGGTCCGCACGATACCCACAGCTCGTTTGATCAAGAGCGAGCTCCGCAAGATGTTCAACACCCGATCGGGCTTCTGGATGCTGATCAGCATCGGCTTGTTGTCGGTCCTGGCCACCTGCGCGGTCATCATCTTCGCGCCCGACGATGAAGTCACCTACGAGAGCTTCGCGACCGCGATCGGCTTCCCGATGTCGGTGATCCTGCCGATGATCGCGATCCTCGGCGTCACCAGCGAGTGGAGCCAGCGCACTGGGCTCACGACGTTCACCCTGGTGCCGAGCCGCGGCCGCGTGATCGTGGCGAAAGCGATCGCGACGTTCCTGGTCGGCGTGGTCTCGATGGCCGTCGCCTTCGCTGTCGGTGCCCTGGGCAACCTGGCTGGTTCCGCGCTCGCGGGCGCCGACACCGTCTGGAACATCTCGCTCTCGACCGCGCCGCAGATCGTGCTCGGCAACCTCGTCGGGATGGCGATCGGCTTCACGCTCGGCGTCGTACTGCGCAACTCTGCGGTCGCGATCGTCGGCTACTTCGTCGTGTCCCTCGTCCTGCCGGGCATCCTCGCCCTGCTCGCGCAGGTGCGTGACTGGTTCAATGAGCTGCAGCCGTGGATCGACTGGAACTACACGCAGGTCGCGCTGTTCGAGGGCGGCACGGACACGGCCAGGGAATGGGCCATGCTCGGCTCGACCACGGCTATCTGGATCGTGCTGCCGCTCGTCTTCGGGCTGCTGTTCCTGCGCCGCTCCGAGGTGAAGTAGCTCCGGTCCGGGAGCATGCGCCGCGCAGCCGGTCAGCTCCAGGGTCGCGGCGCCACCAGGGGGAGCATGCAATCCCCTGCTCAGCTGCCAAGACGAGCGGGGTAGGCGTCACCGGCATGCTGCTGCGCGCGGTTCGTGCCTAGTGTTCTGCCATGGTCGCCCAGACTCCGATCGCAGTAGCTGCACTTGTGCGCCACGGTCTCGTGCTCCTGGTGCATCGCCATCCATCGCGCCGGTGGTACCCCGACTGCTGGGACCTCGTCGGCGGACATGTAGGGCCGGGCGAGTTGCCTCACCAGGCCGTCAGGCGGGAGTGCCTCGAAGAACTCGGTGTCCACGTCCACGACCCCCTCTCCATGGCGATGACGGTCAGTGACCCCACGCTCGACATGCACGGGTTCCTCGTCACGCGCTGGGAAGGGGAACCTGTCAATGCCGCACCCGAGGAGCACGACGATCTTCGGTGGTTCCGGGCCAGCGATCTTGCAGACTTGAAGATGGCCCACCCGGCCAGCCTCTCGAGCATCCTGAGCGCCCTCCGGGGCGCGACCGACTAGCCGCTACGAACGTCCGCCCAACGGCCAGATTCGGCACAGCCACGCGCGACAGGCGGCCCAAAGACGCGGGTCGCCAAGCGCACGGCAGGTCCTGCGCGAAGACGTTGCTCGATCGGGGGTCTGGGTCGACACTGAACCGGTGGGCGTGCGCAACTTCCTGGTCGAGGGCGTCTCCGCTACTGGGAAGACCTCGGTCTGTCGTGAGCTGAACCGGCGTGGTTACCACGCAATCAACGGGGACAGGGACCTCGCCTATCAAGGCGACCCCGAGACTGGCGAAGCGATCGACGGCGCCACCCACGAGCATCACATCTGGGACGTGGACCGAGTACGGGCCCTGGTGGCCGAACATGACAAGCCCGTCACCTTCTTCTGCGGTGGTTCTCGCAACTTTCCGAGATTCATCGATCTGTTCGACGAGGTCTTCGTCCTCGACGTCGATCTCACGACCTTGCAACGGCGGCTCGACGCGCGGTCGCGAGACGAGTGGGGCACGAGGCCATCTGAGCGAGAGCTCATCGTCCGACTGCATGGGACCAAGGAAGACATCCCCAGAACCGGCGTCGTGATCGACGCAACGCCACCACTCGCAGACGTCGTCGATCAGATTCTCAGCCACGCGGCGCTGATCGACACTGGGGGCTCCGGAACTGCGTAGAGCTGCGGCGTTCCTTCGCAAGCATGAGGGTGGGCCTCACGCGGTCGATCGCGGCGGATAGATGCAACGGCCACCAAAGGGCTGACGCATCGTGGCGCGGGGGCGGACCACAGGCCGTTCCTGCCGAGCGAGTAGAAGCCTCAACGGATCCTGCGTCGCATCGAGTACGCATCGGGGCCCGCGGGATCTGCGAAGGTACTGAGCACCTCGTACCCCAAACCTGCATAGAAGTTGACTCGATCGGGCGCGCACTCGAGAACCAGTTCCGCTGGTTCCCCGATCTCGAGCGCGGTTGCAACGGCCTCGAGCAGTCGGCGTCCGATGCCCAGACCGTGAAGCGCAGGTTCGACGGCAGCCTTCTCGACCCAGGCATGCTCTTCGAGTTGTCCATGGACTTGGGCGACGTTCTGGTGAAACTGCCAGT
Source organism: uncultured Actinomycetota bacterium (assembly GCA_963834315.1). Taxonomy (GTDB): domain Bacteria; phylum Actinomycetota; class Actinomycetes; order Propionibacteriales; family Nocardioidaceae; genus Nocardioides_B. Next base: position 928,387 of record CAWIAY010000010.1, read on the forward strand.
CGATGGCGAGGAGGTAGTCGTCGGGTCGAGGCTCGCGCGCCAGCACCTGACAAAGCCGGCATTGCCCAGACGTGCTTCCCATAACGACGCCGACCAGCACGTCGCTCACATGAGCGCCCAGAACGACGGTCGCGTCTTCACTCCGTAATGAGGAGTACAGGCTCCAGGACCCACCCCACCGATCCAGGATTGCTGGACCGTACATCTCCACGGTGAAGGGTTCGTAGACGAACGCGCGATGGAGTAACGCGCGCGCGGCCGGCCACTCACTTCCCGCTATAGGACCTATGGACAACTCCATGCGTTGGAGTATCCCGCAGAGCCACGGGTCGCAGGCTTCGAGTCGCAGGCCATGCTCCACGCACTACGGATCCGGGCTTCGAGTTGGCCCTCGATTCGAAGGGCAGTCGCGACGGTAAGGACGCACCTCGATGAGGGCGCGGATCACGGCCATGCGCGTGCCTGGTGCCCTGCTGCGATCAATGTCGGCCTCAACTCGAGTTCGTTCTGGTGGCAGGGTCGGTAATTGGCCGTCGATGCTCTTGCCGGTGCCGCTGTGACGCTGCAACCTGTAAGTCCCCGTCCGGTCGGAGGCACTCGTTGGGCAAGTTGATCTACGCAGCCAACATCTCGCTCGACGGCTACCTCGAGGACGAGACCGGCTCCTTCGACTGGTCGGTGCCTGACGACGAGGTGCACGCGTTCTGGAACGAGCACGAGCGGCACATCGGCACGTCGCTCTACGGCCGACGCATGTACGAGACGATGTGCATCTGGGAGAGCGACGACTGGTTGACGACTGAACCGACCGTCGTCCGCGAGTACGCGGGGATCTGGCGCGACGCCGACAAGATCGTCTACTCCACGACGCTCGACTCGGTGTCGACTGCGCGGACGAGAATCGAGCGGCAGTTCGAGCCCGACGTGGTACGACGGCTCAAGGAGGCGTCCAGCTCGGACCTAAGCATTGGCGGCGCGACCATCGGGGCTGAGGCGTTCCGGCACGGGCTGGTCGACGAGTGCGTGCTGCTCCTGTGCCCGGTGCTCGTGGGCGGTGGCAAACCGGCCCTGCCTCAAGGCGTCCGACTCGACCTCGAACTGCTGGACTACCGACGATTCGACAACGGCGTGGTCTACGTCCGCCACGCGGTCCGACACCCCGCCTGACAGATGCGCCGGATCGCGGTCGATGACTGCGTCCGCTGCGGCGGAAAGACACACGTTCGATCGCTTGGCGGTCAACCAAATTCGCTGGTGGGCACTTCGTCAACGGGACGTCATGCGCGTTTCGGCACCCGCGTTCTCATCAGTCGATCGGCGGGCTTCATGCAGCTGGCCCGCGGTGACCTGGACGTTGCCGATATTGCAGAACTTCCAGAGCTCTTTCGCGCCACGTGGGTACTGGAACAGCAGCTCGTGGGCGTCGGAGGCCGCAGGTTCGCCGCTGAGAAACCGGTCGATCGCTTCGGCTATGTGTGCGAGGGGTTCGGCCAGCTTCGCTTCGTGGTGGGCCGCTACCGCCTCACGTGCCTGCCGACGATCCGACTTCTGGGACACGAACTGAGGCAAGTGCGAATCGCCGAACGAGAGAATGCTTCACTGGTCGCGGCAGATCTGGGTGTCCCTATTGACGGTGGCGAAGGCCAGATCTCTGGTGGTGCCCCGTCCCCGCGGCCAGTCGCTGCCTTACCCGACCGCTTGCGCGGCGAAGTCTCTGATCCGCGCTGCCACCTCCGAGTCGAGCCCCGCGCAGAGAGCCTCAAGGTCGTCGACTAGGAACGACTGCGCCCCACACCAGTCGGACTTCACAACGACACCGTCGACGCACCAGTGGGTGTTGGTCGAACGTGCAGCCAGAACGAGCTGGATGCGCTCGGCTTCCACGTTGGAGCCGTCCATCAGCTCCGTAGCCTCCATCCCGCGCCTGTGCAGCTCCGCCGTCTGCGGGTCGCTCTCGGGTTCGCTCTCGTCGAACTGGACGTAGGACACGACGTCCGTATCGTCGCCGATCATCTGCGCCACCAGCAGGTGCTCGCCGTACCCGCCGACCGCGTCGGAGAGCGCCGGGGCCGGCGTGCCGTCCACCTGGACGGTGCCATTGGGGTCCCGAGTGCCCAGGTGCCGGCTCTCCGAGATGGGTGAGTCGTACTCGAAGCGTCGCCACTGTCGGACATCACCGTCGTGGTCGACCACGTGGTCCACGAGGTACACGGGAGCATCCTCACCCATCCGGAACACGGTGCGCGTCCGGAGCCTTCTGGGCTCCACGTGGCGAAGGATTGCGCCGCAGTGTCCGACATCTCCGTCGACGAAGGCGTGGTACTCGGACTTCACAGGGTTCTCCTCGAAGGTGTCGTCTGGCGGGGGATCGAGCTACCACTGGACTGTTCCACAGGGCTCGGACATGAAACCCCGGTCGAGCCGCGTTGTGCGCCGGCCGCAAGGCCATCACGCTGCGAGCGCGACTGGCTGCTGGCGGACTCGTTCCCGGGACAGGTGTCGCAAGGTCGTAGCGATGCATGCGACCTGGAGCCAGCCCGTAGCCGACGTAGTGGTGTTCTCGAACGACTTCGCCAGCCGGCGCGAGCGGCCGAGGCGGCCGTGAGCGACCTCAACGCGCCACGCGTGACGGATGGGGCGGAAGACAGGCTGCTTGTCGTCCCACCCGACCCGGCGGACCTCGAGGCCGTGGACCTGGCCGAGATTGCGCGCAGCGGCAGCGGTGACCCCGCGGTCTACCAGGACGAGCTCGAGCCTGCCGGCGACGCCCTGCTGGGTCAGGTGCTCGAGCATCAACTCGACAGCCCGGTTCTCGTGGGTCGAGGCAGGAACGACCACCGCGGCCACCGGCAGACCCGTCACGTCGACGGCCACGACACGCTTTGCGCCCTTCGTGCGACCGTAGGGGTCGCCTCGGTCGTGGAACGTGAACCCGCCGTTCGAGGCTCCGCGGGCGAGGTGGGTATCGACGACGACCATCGAGGGCGTCTCCTCCGCCCACGTGCCGTTGCGCGACCAGCGGCGGAACTGCGACCACACTCGCGTCCACGGCCCGAACGACTCCGGGAGGTAGCGCCACTGACAACCGGTCTGAGCGATGTACAGCATCGCGTCCACCACGCCGCGAAGGTCATCGGCGTGCCTGCGACCGCGCTTGCCCGGCGCGTTGAAAACGGCTCCAGCAGGTCCCACTGCTCATCGGTCAGATCGCTTGGATACGGCATGCCCCGCACGGTGACCACGCGACTCGTCCAGACAATAGGGACACACCCAGTTAGGGATCTGGCGCGGCGCCGTGACTCGGCGGATAGACGTACTCATTGCGGCTGACCCGGATAGTCAGTCTCACATCAGCCTTGCGCCGATCGTGCCTGCTCTAATCAACCAATTCGCGCGCTCACCCGGTGCGTGAGGACCTGCGACCAGCGACTACGAACACGGCCATGCCAACGAAGAACGACACGACGCCCAGAACGATCGTGCCGGTGCCGCCTTGGTCAGGCGAGACGAGCGACGCAATCACTGCGTAGACGCCGAGAGCCGTGAGTCCCGCCCCGAAAGCTTGCAGAAAGATCATGCGGCACCTTGGCACAAGACGTCGCTGCCCGGCCGACATCGGCAGATCCGGACGTCCCCGACAGGCGGCAGAGTGACGTGCACATGATTTGTTGCACCGGCGCACCCGACCCCGGTAGATCCTTCAACCATCCTGGACGCCCGGGTCAGCAAGAGTTGCTTGTTGTGACGCGTTGGGCAGTCAGTCAGTTCGCGCTGGCGGCGGTGTGACGCACCCGCCACAGGGGTTCCCCTACGCGACAGTCAGTGCTCTGGGTTCCTCGAGGAGAGAGGGCTGCGCGCTGAGTGTGCAAGGGAGGCAGCAACTGATTCCTGGCTTCCGCGGAGAGCCAACCGGGGTCAGTGGTCGTCGTGATCTCGTAGTCGATGCATCGCAGCGGCGTCTCGCGATCTTGTTGACTCAAGTGCCCGATGAGCCGGAGCAAGGTGAAAGCCGCGCCGCGGGCGATCGCAGCCTGATCCAAGTAGCTAGTGCCCGACATCTGATCAACCAGCGTCGCGAGTTCCGCCGCGTCTGTTCCCATCAGGCCCGCGATAGAGAACTTCGGGCTGAGCTCACTGCGCCGCTGTCCCCACTCCCACGAGATGTCTGTCGTCACTACCGAACGGGGCAGTCTCCAGCGCAGGGTCGTCGTGGATGGGGTCGTTGAAGTGCGCAGCGAAAGCTGGATGGGGCGCAGGCAAGCTCAGCTGCGAGCCGCTCCGACCGGTTGGGCAAGCGGCAATAGCGAACGACTCCGGCGACGCTGTCGGGCACCGATCCTGCGGGGAGTCTTCAGGCAGCCCCGTCCGGGCAATCGACGCCGCTGGGCGTCTCTGGTTCTGGTGGTGCACCCTCTGCGACCAGCGTCTTTCCGAGCCGGTGCGATCGGGCGGTCACCACTGGTGATGCGGATCGTTGCGGTGCCGCGACTGTGAACGCACCCAACTCGCCACGGCCGGTGGGCTCTGGCGCAGCCGCGGATCAGGGAGTAGGCATGGAGCAGAGCGAAGGAGACGTCATGGTTGCACCACTGCAGACGTATGCCGCCCGCCTCGAGATTGACTACCCCGACCGGCTGGACCGGGTCACCACGCTGTTCCGCGTGGTGCTCATCATCCCTATCGCTATCGTGCTGTCGTTGGTGAGTGCGGCCGCGACGTCGACCACGGTCATCTACAAATCGGGCGAGGTGGTCGAGAAGACGACGAGCACCGGTGGCGGCATCGCTGGTGGTCTGTTCGCCGCCACGGCCCTGATGATCGTCATCCGGCAGCGCTACCCGCGCTGGTGGTTCGACTTCGTGCTCCACTTCAATCGCTTCGGTACGCGCGTCGGCGCCTACCTCGCCCTGCTCACCGACCGCTACCCCTCGACCGAGGACGAGCAGTGCGTCCACCTCGACCTGGACTACCCCGACGCACGCGTGGGTCTCAACCGGTGGCTACCGCTGGTCAAGTGGCTCCTGGCTCTGCCCCACTACCTCGTGCTGCTGTTCCTCGGGGTCGGCGCCGTCGGGGCAGTGGTGATCGCATGGTTCGCGATCCTGTTCACCGGTCGCTACCCGCGCGGGCTGTTCGACTACGTCGTCGGGGTCGGCCGGTGGGCGCTGCGCGTGCAGGCTTACGCATTCCTCCTCCTCACCGACACCTACCCACCCTTCAGCCTCCACTGACCCGCATCGGGGCGCAGATCAGGGCACGTGGTCGATCCACCCGAACGTCGACATGGACCGAGCGTCGCAGAGAGGCGCCCACCAGATCCTTCTCGTCGGGACATGTCAGCCGGTCGAGCGGGGATGCCGGGCGCGTGCCGGCGCCGATCCGGGGGCCGCAACGAGCCCTGGATCTGAGAGCCTGAGGCAGGCGCGAGCTCGTGGCCGCGGTGGTCTGCGGTCTCCTGGGTTTCGCTGGATCGGTGACCAACTCGGCGCTGAACCCCTGCTGCGGGGTGGCCAGCGGACGAGCTACTTCTTGGTCGGCTTTGGGCGCAGCGTGCCGATCCAATCGTGGCTGGTGTCGAACCAGCTAACGAGCTCGTCAGTGTTGTGCAATAGCTCCTCCGGCACGGAGACGTATCCCTGCATCACCCTGCCGTACTGCATCACCGGGCCCCCGCCGTACCGGGCGAGGAAATCCTCATGCAGCTCGTGCGGCAGTCGAAGCGCCATGACTCCGTCGGCGTCGAGGAAGCTGAACATGCGGCCGTTCACCGACGTGTACGGGTTCTTGGCTCCCTTGACGGTGACCCCCGCTGCGCTGAGTTCGACAACTGCGGCGTAGCGGTCGAGCGCTTCGGACGGTCCTGGATACGCGGATCCACCGGGCATTGCGTCCTCCCCGTAGTGTCTCGTCGGCGAGCTCCAGGCCAAACCTACCGTTGCCAATCGATATCCCGTGGCTCGGCCGAGCGCGACATGCGTGGCGAAAGAGACGCTGCTCGATCCGCGAATCGTGCCAAGGCAGACCTAAGGTCGTGGCGTGAGAGAACTCCCCGTCCTCGATGCGACTGACCAGCGCATCCTCGGCAGCCTGCTGGAGAAGCAGACGACCGTGCCCGCCACCTATCCCCTCTCCGCGAACGCACTGGTGTCGGCGTGCAACCAGACGAGCAGCCGCGACCCCGTCACCGACCTCGACCAGCAGATCGTCGAGCGGACCGCGAAGTCGCTCAAGGAGCGCGGGCTGCTGCGGATCGTGTGGTCCGACACCGGGCGTCGGACACTGAAGTACCACCAGATCCTCGACGAGCATCTCGCCCTCGAGCCCGACGAGCGGGCGCTGCTCACGGTGCTGCTGCTCCGCGGCGCGCAGGCGCCGGGTGAGCTGCGCACCCGCACCGAGCGGTTGCACGGGTTCGCCGACCGGGGCCAGGTCGAGGAGTGCCTGCGCCGGATGGCGAGCCGCCCGCAACCGCTGGTCTGCGAACTCGAGCGCCGGTCGGGCCAGCAGGATCCGCGCTGGATCCACCTCCTGGGCGCCGCGCCGGAGCAGACCTCAGGCGAAACCGGCCCAGCTGGGCGTGCCGACCCGTCGCGCATCCGCGTCAGGCAGATCATCGCCGACCTCCACGTACCCGACCTCCCCGCCTCCAGGAGCTTCTACAGCGACTACCTCGGGCTAACTGAAGAGGAGTTCAACCTGGGCTGGGTGGCCCGCCACACGTCGCCGGTATCCAGGGCGACGCTCCAGGTGATGACCAGCGATGCCACCGCGCCCGTGGACCCCGTGGTCTCGGTCATGGTCGACGACGTCGAAGCCGCCTACCGCCAAGCACAGGAGCGTGGGTACGAGATCGTGCATCCCCTGACAACCGAGGCATGGGGCGTGACTCGCTTCTTCGTCCGCGCTCCCGATGGCAACGTGCTCAACGTCGTTCAGCAGCACGCAAGCTGAGGGTCTTGGTCATCCGCGGCGGAAAGACTCGGCTCCTCGTTGGAGAACGGCTCAAGGCGATCACGCCCAAGCAGCCGGCGGTCAGTTGGGTCTGAGCAGGTGACTGATCGCCAGTGGCTGCGCGATCAGGGCGGCAGTGTGTCCGACGTCGTTGCCGCATGGCGTGCCTGAGGTCAGTCCCTCGCCTTGAGGCGGTGAGCAGTGGCTGATCGGCGCGCGGATCCGACGTATGCGAGGCCGGGAACTCTGAGCCCGTCTGAGGTTTGGTACCGCGACAACCTTTCGCGGACCATCTCCCGGATGGCGATCATGTCTTGGGCAGGCAGGACGGCGAGGCGTTGCTTCAGCGGGCCAGCAAGATCGATGCGCAGCTGCCAGTAGTCGTCGAAGGATGCGTCGTGGGTGGGCACGTCGATCGGCTGCACGCTGACCTGTTCGAGGCCGGCTGCGGTCAGTGTTGTCTCGAGGGCACCGTCGGCGCCCAGGGAGAACGGACCTGGGGTTCCGGTCGGGGGCACGGGTGTGCCGGTGTGCTCGTGCACGGCGTCTGCCAGCACTCCGAGCCACGGGTTGCGATCGCGTGGACCCCACACCGCGATGGCCGCTCGGCCACCTGGCCGCAGGACTCGGGCGATCTCGCGGGCGGCTCGGACCGGGTCGAGTGCGAACATGAGTCCCTCACGGCAGACGACGATGTCGAACGAGTCGTCGGGCATGTCGATCTGCTCCAGGTCGAGGACCTGCGCGCTGACCTGTGTGGCGGCTCCACCGACCGTGGGCGCGACGCGCCGCCCGCGTGGACGCGATCGCCACCATCTCCGGCGCCACGTCGGAGAGGACGACCCGTCCTCCTGGTGTGACCTGGTCGGCGATCGCCAAGCCCAGGCCACCTGCTCCGCAGGCGAGCTCGAGCACCTCGTCGCCGGGAGCAGGCGCGACGGCGTCGATCATGAGCCGGGTGACCGCCTCCGCGCGTTGCTCGACGTGATCGCCATGCTCACCCCAGGACTCAGCGACGGAGCCCCACATCTGGTGCACGCGGTTGCGGATCTGCTCGGCGGTTGGCAGTTGAACAGTCTCTGATGACATCTCTGAGCCTCCCTAGGCAGTTCGTTACACGCGATGAGTAACGAATATTGTTACGATAGGCCCATGACAGCCGAAGTCAAGGGATCTCGCACCTATGACTCCTCGCTGCGCGCGCAGCAGGCCTCAGCTCGGCGCCGCACGCTCGCCCGAGGCCGCTCGGGATCTCTTCGTCGAACGTGGATACCCGGCAACCACGATGGATGCGGTCGCGAAACGCGCAGAGCGTCTCGCTCAAGACGGTCTACAACGCCTACCGCAGCAAGGCGGGCCTGCTCAGAGCGGTATGGGACCTCTCCCTCAAGGGCGATCTCGACGACGCACCCGTCGCCGAACGTCGCTGGTACACCGAGCTTCTGTCGGAGCCGGATCCGCACCGGCAGCTGGCGATGACGGCGGAGAACTCTCGAATCGTCAAGACGCGCATCGGGCCCATGCTCAGGGTGATACGAGACGCCGCACCCATCGACGATGACCTCGCGGCTCTGTGGGAGCTGATCCAGACTGACTTCTGGGCCAACCAGCGCGCGATCGTCGAAAGCCTTGCCGACCAAGGCGCCCTGCGACCTGGACTCGATGTTCAGCGCGCCACTGACCTGCTCTGGACGCTCAACCACCCAGATGTCTGGCTACTGCTTGTCGATCGGCGAGGCTGGTCGCCAGAGGAGTGGGAAAGCTGGTTCGCCAGGACCTGCCGAGAGCAGTTGCTCGCTTGAGGTGGAGCGCGGCAATCTGGCCGATGTGCAGCGCCCTCTAGCCCGCCCGACGTGGGTGAGGTGCAGTACTCTCCTCGCACGCTGATAGGGGCAAGGAATCCGAAACGCAGCGTGACGCAAGAGCATCATCCACAGATCTCCTTCGATTGGGTTGACGCTCTTGCTGGCCGGCAGAGAGCGGCGTAAAATCGAACACATGTTCGAGTCGCATCCGATCGAGGAGCTGGGCGCCCGCGAGGCGTGCCAGCAGATCGCGGCGGCGCAGGACGAGCTGGTCGCGGTGGAGTGTCGTCAGCTGAGGCTGGCCGCGCACTGGATCGATCTGCACGCGCCGGAGGACCAGCCTGACGCACGGAGCCACACGGTGCTGCCGGGCACCGAGCGAGCGGTGGCGTGCGGCGCGGACGGGACGCCGATGATCACCGAGTTCGCGGCCGCGGAGTACGCCGCACTGCAGGACCTGCACCCGATGGCCGGGATGGCTCAGCTGCGCAAGGTCGCCAACCTGCGCCACCGTCACCCGCAGCTCTGGGCACGCGTGCTCGCCGGCGAGGTCCGGGCCTGGAAGGCACTCGAGACCGCACGCCTGGTCGGGCGCGACACCACGGATCAGCCCGGACTAAGCCTCGAGCAGGCCCGCTGGGTCGACGCCCAGACCCATGAGTGGATCACCACCCTGCCCTGGGGCGCCTATCTCAGCCTGGTCGAGTCACGCGTGATCGCCGCCGACCCGCGTGCCGCCGAGACCCGCCGTGCCGAGGCGGAGGCCGAGACCTACGTCGCCACCACCCAGAGCAACGACCACGGGCTCAAGACCCTCGTCGCCAAGGCGGCCGGCGGCGAGGTCGTCTATCTCGTCGCGGTGGTCGACCGGCTCGCCGAGGTCCTCGCCGCGCGAGGAGACACCCGACCGATCGGCCCGCGGCGAGCCAGCGCGCTGACCCTGCTGGCCCATCCCGCCCACGCGCTGAGCCTGCTCGCGACGACCGGCCTGGACGCCGCCGCGGCGGCAGCAGATCCGGAGGAGCCCGCAGCCGAGCAGGAGACAGCGGAGGCGGCGTCGCCACCACCCTCGTTCCTCGACGCACCGCCCGACCTGGCGGGAGTCCTGAAGGCGTTGACGGCCCACGGCTTCGACCGGATGCTGCCGACGGCGAGGCTGCACGTGCACCTCGACCACGAGACCTTCACCTCCGGCGCCGGCTCCGTGCTGGTCGAGGGCATCGGCCCGATCACCCCCGACCAGGCACGCGAGTGGCTCGGCCACCGACGCGTCACCGTCGTGCCCGTGCTCGACCCGCTCGACCAGCCGCCGGTCCAGGGCTACGTCTTCACCCCGCGGCTGCGCGACGCCCTCCACCTGGTCAACCCGCGTGACGTGTTCCCCTTCGGCGTCGACTCCGGCCGTCACAAGGACATCGACCATCCGGTGCCCTACCGGCCGCCGGACACCACCGGCATCCACAACGCAGCACCGATGAGCCGGCACCACCATCGCCTCAAGACCCATGGGCGCTGGCGCCTGCACCAGCTCACCGTCGGCAGCTACCTCTGGCACTCACCCCACGGCTACTCCTGGCTGGTCGACCCCTCCGGCACCCACCGGCTGCCGGCCGCCGTCGCGCGGCTGCTCGTGGGCGCACGGTCCGACGTCGCCAGAGCCGTCTCGGGCGACGCGGCCTGAGCTGTACGTCGTCTCAGAGAGCAGCCACTGACCGCTTCGTTCGGCGGCGTACGACGACGGTCGCCACCACCCCGAGCGCCAGCAAGGCGTAGACCGTCCCCGCGAACGGGCTGGAGACCAGTGCCGAGGGGTCGCCCTGGCTGATCGCGAGCGTCCGGCGCAGCTGCTCCTCGGCGATGGGGCCGAGGATCAGTCCGATGACCGCCGGGCCCACCGGGTAGCCGAAGCGCCGCATCAGGTAGCCGAGCGCGCCGACCGCCAGCAGGACCCACAAGTCGGTGCGGACCCCGTTGAGGGCGTAGCCCCCGAGCGCGGAGAACATCAGGATCCCGGCGTACAGGTAGGGCCTGGGCACCTGCAGCAACCTGACCCAGAGCCCGACGAGCGGGAGGTTCAGCAGCAGCAGCATCACGTTGCCGATGTAGAGGCTCGCGATCAGCGCCCACACCAGCGCGCCCTCGGTGTCGAAGAGCAGCGGACCCGGCTGGATGCCGTAGGTCTGGAAGGCCGCGATCAAGACGGCAGCCGTCGCCGACGTCGGGAGCCCGAGCGTGAGCAACGGGACCAGGACCCCGGCGGCGGAGGCGTTGTTGGCGGCCTCGGGGCCCGCCACCCCCTCGATCGCGCCGTGGCCGAACTCCTCCTTGTGGTCGGAGAGCTTCTTCTCCAACGCGTAGGACATGAAGGTCGGGATCTCTGCACCGCCCGCCGGCATCGCGCCGATGGGGAAGCCCAGGGCGGTGCCGCGCAGCCACGGCTTCCAGGATCGGCGCAGGTCGGCCCGGGTCATCCAGCCACGGCTGACGGGGATGATGTGCAACGGACCGTGCCGCAGCCGGGACGCCACCCACAGGGCCTCGCCGACGGCGAAGACACCCACCGCGAAGGTCACCACGTCGATCCCGTCGGCCAGCACCGGGAGGTCCATCGTGAACCGACGTTGACCGGTCAGGCTGTCGGTGCCGATCAGGCCGACCAGCAGCCCCAGACTCAACGCCGCCACTCCGCGCGAGACCGACGTGCCGAGCAGCGCCGAGACCGTGAGCAGGGCGACCACCGTGAGTGCGACGTAGTCCGGCGGACCGATCTTGACGGCGAGATCGGCGAGGGTGGGTGCCGCGATGGTGAGCCCGATCGTCGCGATCGTGCCGGCGACGAACGAACCGATCGCCGCCGTCGCCAGCGCGGCCGCCCCGCGACCGGCCCGCGCCATCTTGTTGCCCTCGAGCGCGGTGATGATCGAGGCGGACTCGCCCGGGGTGTTCAGCAGGATCGAGGTGGTCGAGCCGCCGTACATCCCGCCGTAGTAGATGCCGGCGAACATGATGAACGCCGCGGTCGGCTCGAGCGTGTAGGTCAACGGCAGCAGCAGCGCGACGGTCATCGCCGGGCCGATCCCGGGGAGGACGCCGACGGCGGTGCCCAACGTGACGCCGACCAGCGCATAGAGCAGGTACGCCGGTTGCAGCGCCACCGCGAAGCCGTCCATCAGGGAGGCGAAGTCACCCATCGAGGAGGGTCACCCCCTCGAACGGCCCGGCGGGAAGGGTGACACCGAGGGCGGTGACGAACAAGGCCTGGACGGTGAAGCCCAGGATCACCCCGGCGAGCGCGGCCCTGCCGATGTGGGCCCCCAGCGACCAGGCGACCAGCGTGAACAGCAGCGCACCTGCGAGTGCCCAGCCGATCACGTCGACGGTCGCGATGTGCACCGCGAACGCCAGCAGGATCTTCGACAAGGTGACCCAGTCCGTGGTGGCTTCGGTGTCGATGTCCTCGCCCTGCTCGGGGGCACCGAGCCTGCCTCGCAGGGCGTCGACCAACACGAAGGCGCCGGAGAGCAGCAGCGCCACCCCGACGGCGTAGGGGAAGACCCGCGGTCCGACCACGTTGGAGCTCAGCGGGATCGTGATCCGGGTCGCACCGAGGAGGGTCGCTGCGCCCAGGAGGATGACGCCCGCGGCCACGACCACGTCGGGTGCGGCGGCACGCGCCGCACCCGACGTGGTGCCAAGAGATGACGACATCGTCAGCTCATGAGGCCGAGGTCACGCAGGACGGTCGTGGTGACCGTGCGCTCCTCATCGATGAAGTCGGCGAACTCGTCGCCGGTCATGAACGTGTCGTCCCAGCCGTTGGTCTCCAGGGCTTCCTGCCACTGCGGCGAGTCGTGCATCTGCGTGACGAGATCCACCAGGCGCTCAGTGGCGTCGTCGGACAGGCCCGCGGGTGCCACCACGCCACGCCAGTTGATGAACTCGATGTCCAACCCGGCCTCGTTGAGCGTCGGGGCGTCGATGCCCTCGACCCGCTCCGGTCCGGTGACGGCGAGCGCGCGGAGCGTGCCGGCCTTGACCTGCTCGGCGTACTCGCTGACACCGGAGATGCCGGCGGAGACCTTGTTGCCCAGCAGCGCCGCCAGGGTCTCACCGCCCCCGGAGTAGGCGATGTAGTTCAGGTCAGAGGGGGAGGCCCCGGCAGCCTTGGTGAGCAGGCCCGCCACGATGTGGTCGGTTCCCCCGGCCGAGCCGCCCGCGATGGCCACCTTGCGGCCGTTGGCCGCGAGGTCGTCGGTGAGGTCGGTGATCGTCTCGTAGGGGCTCTCGTCCGGCACCACGATGATCTCGTCCTCGGCGGTCAGCCGCGCGATCGGCGTGACGTCCTCCAGCGTCGCCTCGGACTGGTTGGTCTCGATCGCGCCGACCATCACCAGCCCCATCACCATCAGGTACTCCTCGCTCTTCTCGTTGGCGAGCTGGGCGAGGCCGATGGTGCCGCCGGCGCCGGGGACGTTGCTGACCTGGGTGGACTTCACCAGCTCTGCTCCCTCCATGCTGGCCGCCATGGCCCGCGCGGTGCCGTCCCAGCCGCCGCCGGGATCGGCCGGGGCCATCAGCTGCAGCCGGGAGACGGCCGTGTCGGAGGACCCGCCGTCGGAGGACGTCGAGGAGTCGCTCCCGCAGGCGGAGAGCGTCAGCGCCGCCGCCGCGACGAGGGCGGCGGCGGCCCGTGCCCGAGCGGGGCGTCGGAAGGGGAGGAGGTTGCTGGAGGACGAGACCATCGGTCTGACCTTTCGTTTCGGGGATGTTGCCGGCACGAGATGCTCGGACGCTAGGTGCGCCCGGGGAGCGCGGCCAGCCTTCGGTCGTACCGGTCGTATTGGTCGTTCTGGTCGTGATGCACGACACGTCGCCGGTGGGGCACGATGGTTCGGTGAGACGACGGTTCCCCTTGGCGGCTCAGCTGCTGGCCATGCAGGTCGCGATCGTGCTCGCGGTCCTGGTGGCGGCGGGGATGCTCGCCTTCCACCTCCAGCAGCAGCAGATCCGGGAGACCTATGCAGGCCGGGTGCTGGAGATGGCGCGGAGCCTCGCCCGGCAGCCGGCGGTCCGCGAGGCCTATGCCACCGCCGATCCCACGCTGGACCTCCAGCCGCTTGCTGAGCTGGTCCGGACGTCGGCCGGCGCCGAGTTCGTGGTCTTCACCGACACCTCGGGGGTGCGCTACTCGCACCCCGACCCCGAGAAGATCGGACGCCTGGTCTCGACCGACCCCAGCATCGCTCTCGGCGGTGCCGAGTTCGTCGGCACCGAGGCCGGGACCCTGGGGGTCTCGCTGCGGGCCAAGGTCCCGGTCAGGGACGCGGCGGGCGAGATCCAGGGGCAGGTCTCGGTGGGCATCTTGGAGAGCGAGCTGTCCTCGGACCTCTCGGGGGTGCTGCCGCGACTGGTCGCCTGGCTGACCGGCGCCGCGTTCGTCGGAGTCCTGGGCGCCGTGGTGGTGACCAGGCTGGTACGTCGTCGCATCCATGGTCTGGAGCCGGAGGAGATCGCCGAGCTGCTGCAGGCCAGGGACGCGATGCTGCACGGCATCCGCGAGGGCGTGGTGGCCGTCGACGACCGCGGCCGGCTGGCGCTGGTCAACGACGAGGCGATCCGGCTCCTCGGTCTCGAGGAGGATCCCACGAGGCGGTTCGCGAGCGAGGTGCTCGACGAGGGCGACCTGCTGCCGCTCCTGCAGCTCGAGGAGGACGTCTCGGACCGGCTCGTGCTGGTCGGGGAGCGGGTCCTGGTCGTCAACAGCACGGCGGCGCGGGTCGACGGACGCGACGTCGGCAGGGTGCTCGTCCTGCGCGACCGGACCGAGCTGTCCGAGGCCCTGCGTGCGCTCGAGGGCCAGCGCACGATCACCGACGCCCTGCGAGCCCAGGCCCACGAGTTCTCCAACAACCTGCACGTGCTGTCCGGGATGATCGAGCTGGGACGCAGCCAGGACGCCGTGGGCTTCATCGAGCGGGTGGGCGGGGGCACCGGGACGGCCAGCGGGGCCATGGTCCGCCACGTCGAGGACTCGGCTCTCGCGGCCCTCGTCCTGGCGAAGACCGCGACCGCCCGCGAGCAGGGGCTGACCCTGCGGCTGGACCCTGCCTCCGAGGTCGCGGAGGGCGTGGGGGACGACGTCGTCACGATCGTCGCCAACCTGGTCGACAACGCTCTCGAGGCCTGCGGACCCGGCGGGTTCGTCGACCTGCTCGTGCAGCACCCCTCCGGAGGTGACGTGCTCGTGCGGATCAGTGACGACGGCCCCGGGGTCCCCGCCGGTTCCCGGCAGCAGATCTTCCAGCTGGGGGTGAGCACCAAGACCGCGTCCGACGCCCACCAGGGACGTGGCATCGGCCTGGCACTGGTGGACCGCATCGTGGCCCGTCGCGGGGGATCGGTGGCGGTGGAGGAGCGAATGGGGGGTGGCGCGGTGTTCACGGTCGCGCTGCCGGCCGACGTAGGGACGTCCTCGGTCCCGGCGGGCCGGGTGGAGGGGTGATGAGCGCAGCACAGATCCAGGTGCTCGTGGTCGACGACGACTTCGCCGTCGCCGAGGTGCACCGTGCCTACGTCGAGAGCGTGCCGGGCTTCTGCGTGGTCGCGGTCGCGCACTCGGGGGCGCAAGCGCTGCTCGCCACGGAGGAGCAGCGCCCGGACCTGGTGCTGCTCGACATCCACCTGCCTGACATGTCGGGTCTGGAGGTCATCCGGCGGCTCAGGGCGCGACCCGACGGCGCCGACGTGGACATCCTCGCCATCACGGCCGCCCGCGAGGTCGAGACGGTGCGCACGGCGATGGCCGGTGGGGTGGCTGACTACCTGATCAAGCCGTTCCCGTTGCGGGTCTTCCGGGAGCGCCTGGAGAGCTATGCGGCACAACGGGACAAGCTCCGGCTGCTGTCGGCGCGGCAGGCGACCGTGCAGGACCAGCACGAGGTGGACCGGCTGCTGTCCGCCCGACCCCGCCGGGGCGAGGACCGTGACCTGCCCAAGGGGCTGTCCCGACACACGCTGCAGCTGGTCGGGGACACGTTGCGCGACGCCGGACGCGACCTGTCGGCGGGAGAGACCGCCTCAGGCTGCGGCCTGTCCCGGGTCAGCGCCCGCCGCTACCTCGAGCAGCTGGTCGCGATGGGGCTCGCGGACCTGCGGCCCCGCTACGGCTCCGCCGGGCGGCCCGAGCACGGCTACCTGTGGACCGGAGGACCGGGCTAGCGCGGCGGGTCAGCGCCGGAAGATCAGCGCCCGCTTCACTTCCTGGATCGCCTTCGTGACCTCGATGCCGCGGGGGCAGGCCTCGGTGCAGTTGAAGGTGGTGCGGCAGCGCCACACGCCCTCCTGGTCGTTGAGGATCTCCAGGCGCTGGTCGGTGCCCTCGTCGCGGCTGTCGAAGATGAACCGGTGCGCGCCGACGATCGCCTGCGGACCGAAGTACTGCCCGTCGGCCCAGTAGACCGGGCACGACGTCGTGCACGCGGCACACAGGATGCACTTGGTGGTGTCGTCGAACCTGTCCCGGTCGGCCTGCGACTGCAGCCGCTCACGGGTCGGCTCGTTGCCGCTGGTGACCAGGAACGGCATCACCGAGCGGTACGCCGCGAAGAACGGCTCCATGTCGACGACGAGGTCCTTGAGCACCGGCAGGCCCTTGATCGGCTCCACCGTGATCGGCTCCGACGGGTTGACGTCCTTCAGCAGCGTCTTGCAGGCCAGCCGGTTCTTGCCGTTGATCCGCATGGCGTCCGAGCCGCACACGCCGTGGGCGCAGGAGCGGCGGAAGGTCAGTGAGCCGTCGAGGTCCCACTTGACCTTGTGCAGCGCGTCGAGCACACGGTCGGTGGGCTCCGCGGTGACCTGGTAGGTCTCCCAGTGCGAGTCCTCGGAGACCTCCGGGTTGTAGCGGAGGATCTTGACGGTGACGTCCAGCGTCGTCGTGCTCTGCGCCGGGGCTGCACCCGCGGCGGGCAGGGTCTCGGTGTCGGTCGACATCAGTACTTGCGCTCCATCGGCTTGTAGCGGGTCTCGATGACCGGCTTGTAGTCCAGGCGGATCCGGTAGCCGTCCCCGTCGGCCTCCCGATAGGCCATCGTGTGACGCATGAAGTTCACGTCGTCACGCGTGGGGTAGTCCTCCCGGAAGTGGCCGCCCCGCGACTCGTTGCGGGCCAGCGCCGAGACGACGAGGACCTCGGCCAGGTCGAGCAGGAAGCCGAGCTCGATGGCCTCGAGCAGGTCGGTGTTGAACCGTTTGCCCTTGTCCTGCACCGAGACGTCGGCGTAGCGCGCCTTGAGCCCCTCGATGTCGGCGAGCGCCTGCTTGAGCGAGCCCTCGGTGCGGTAGACCTGCGCGTTGATGTCCATGGTGGCCTGGAGCTCCTGGCGGATCGCCGCCACCCGCTCGGAGCCGCCGGCGTCACGCATCTGCTCGATCATGTCGACCACGCGACCCTCGGGCCGCTCCTCGACGATGTCGTCGTAGTCGGTCGAGAGGGCGTACTCCGCGGCGTAGATGCCCGCGCGACGGCCGAAGACGTTGATGTCGAGCAGCGAGTTGGTGCCGAGCCGGTTGGCGCCGTGCACCGAGACGCAGGCGACCTCGCCGGCGGCGTACAGGCCCGGGATCACCGTGTGGTTGTCGGCGAGCGCCTCACCCTTGATGTTGGTCGGCACCCCGCCCATCGCGTAGTGCGCGGTCGGGAACACCGGGATCATCTCGGTGTAGGGCTCGACGCCCAGGTAGGTGCGCGCGAACTCCGTGATGTCGGGGAGCTTGGCGTCGATCTGCTCACGCGGCAGGTGGGTGAGGTCGAGGTAGACGTAGGCCTTGTCGGGGCCGGAGCCGCGACCCTCGCGCACCTCGTTGGCCATCGCCCGCGCGACCATGTCGCGGGGGGCGAGGTCCTTGATGGTCGGGGCGTAGCGCTCCATGAAGCGTTCGTTCTCGCTGTTGCGCAGGATGCCGCCCTCCCCGCGCGCCGCCTCGGAGAGCAGCACGCCGAGCCCGGCGAGACCGGTCGGGTGGAACTGGAAGAACTCCATGTCCTCCAGTGGCAGGCCCTTGCGCCACACGATGCCCATGCCGTCACCGGTGAGGGTGTGCGCGTTGGACGTCGTGCGGAACACCTTGCCGAAGCCGCCGGTGGCGAAGATGACCGACTTGGCGTTGAAGACGTGGATCTCGCCGGTGGCCAGCTCGTAGGCGACGACCCCGTTGACCGAGACGCCGCCAGTGGTCTCGGTGGTCAGCAGGTCCAGGACGTAGAACTCGTTGTAGAACTCCACGCCGTGCTTGATGCACTGCTGGTAGAGCGTCTGCAGGATCATGTGGCCGGTGCGGTCGGCGGCGAAGCACGAGCGGCGTACGGCGGCCTCGCCGTGGTTGCGCGTGTGGCCCCCGAACCGACGCTGGTCGATCTTGCCTTCCTCGGTCCGGTTGAAGGGGAGGCCCATCTTCTCCAGGTCGAGCACCGCGTCGATGGCCTCCTTGGCCATCACCTCCGCGGCGTCCTGGTCCACGAGGTAGTCGCCGCCCTTGACCGTGTCGAAGGTGTGCCACTCCCAGTTGTCCTCCTCGACGTTGGCCAGCGCGGCGCACATGCCGCCCTGGGCCGCGCCGGTGTGGGACCGGGTCGGGTAGAGCTTGGTGAGCACGGCCGTGCGGGTGCGCTGGCCCGACTCGAGGGCGGCACGCATGCCGGCACCACCTGCGCCGACGATGACGACGTCGTACTTGTGCTGCTGAACCATGGGGGCCTCGCTTACGGGATGCGGCAGACGTCGAGCGTGGACGCGGGATCGATGCACGGGTCGAAGGTGAAGATCACCAGCGTGCCGAGCACGAGCACGATGAACGCCGAGAAGTAGAGGAGCGTCTTGAGCACGAAGCGTGTGTTGGGCTTCGTGGCGTAGTCGTTGATGATCGTGCGGAGCCCGTTCATGCCGTGCAGCTCGGCGAGCCACAGCATCGCCAGGTCCCACACCTGCCAGAACGGGTTGGCCCACTTGCCGGCGACGAACGCGAAGTCGATCGCGTGGATGCCCTTGCCCAGCATGAGGTTGACGAACAGGTGGCCGAAGACCAGCACGAGCAGCAGCACGCCGGAGGCGCGCATGAAGAGCCAGGTGTTCAGCTCGAAGTTGGACGCCTTGCCCTTGGATCGGGGCTGGGCGATCGCCGGTGCGCTGAGGGGGGAGGTCATCACGCCCCACCTCCGAAGACGTTGGCGAGGTGTCGGATCACGAACGGCACCATGAGCACCGCCCAGATCGCCAGCACGGCCCAGGTCATCTGCTTCTGCAGGCGCGGGCCCTTCGACCAGAAGTCGACCAGGATCACCCGGATGCCGTTGAGGCCGTGGAAGAGGAAGGCGGCGACGAGGCCGACCTCCATGAGTCCCACGATCGGGTTCTTGTAGGTCTCGACGGCGATGTCGTAGGCCTCGGGGGAGACCCGGACCATCGAGGTGTCGATGACGTGGGCGAAGAGGAAGAAGAAGAGCATGACGCCGGTGATGCGGTGGGCGACCCACGACCACATACCTTCGCGGCCCCGGTAAAGCGTTCCCGCCGGAGAGCTGGCCAAGGGAGGAACCTTTCGGACTTCGTCGGCTGGGTATCCCCAGCACTCTATCCGCGTGCCCTCGCCGAGGACGACGCGAGGGTTGTGACGTCAATTACCGCACGGTGGGCTTGCCGAATGACGCCTCGGGGCTCGAGGCTCACACGAAGGTGGGCAACGTGGCGCCGCCCACGGACCGTCGATGCGGGTGCGGGCCGACTCGTAGCCGTGCGCCACCTCGATCAGTCTCGCCTCGCTGCCGGCAGTGCCCCAGAACGACACGGCGACCGGAAGGCCTCCGCCCAGACCCGACGGCACCGTGACCAGGGGATAGCCGGCCATCGCGGACGGCTGGGTGCACGACCCCGGGTGCGACTCCGCGTTCACCAGGTCGATCGGGCACGCCGGTGCGTACGACGGGGTGACGAGGGCGTCCAGCTGGTGCTCGCGCAGGACCCGGTCGATGCCCTCCTCGCGGGAGACCTTCAGGCATCGTGCCCGCGCCGCGACGTACTCCTGGCTGCCGAGGGCCGGACCGGCCAGCGCCTGCTCGAAGAGGGACTGCCCGAAGTGGACGAGCTCGCGATCGGCGTGCGCCTCGTTGAAGGCCACCACCTCCTCCAGCGTGCGGGGCACGTCGCCCGGCCGCCCGGCGAGGTAGTCGGTCAGGCCGCTGCGCAGCTCGGCGAGCAGCACCAGCAGCTCGTCCTCCCAGCCAGCCTCCTCCATCGACGTCAGGTCGGTGGCGTCCACGATCACGGCCCCTTCGGCGGCCAGCAGAGCGACCGCACGCTCTGCCGCGGCGTCCGCGTGGGTGGAGTAGCCCCAGTAGAGCGTGCGGGGGACACCGATCCGCTTCCCGGCGAGCCGACCGTCGGCGGCGCACGCGGCATAGTCGGTGCCGTCGTCCGCGAGCACGGTCAACAGCGCCGCCGCGTCCCGCACGGTCGTCGCCATCGGCCCGGGCGAGTCCTGGGACCGCGAGATCGGCACCACGCCGGCCGTGGGCACCAGGCCGACCGTGGGCTTGATGCCGACGACGCCGTTGAAGGCGGCCGGGCAGGTGATCGAGCCGTCGGTCTCGGTGCCGATCGCCAGCGGGGCCAGGCCGGCGGCGACCGCCGCGCCGGAGCCGGAGCTGGAGCCGCCGGCGGACCGGTTCAGCCCGTAGGGGTTGCGGGTCAACCCGCCGTAGGCGCTCCAGCCCGACGTCGAGAGCCCGTCACGGATGTTGGCCCACTCGCTGAGGTTGGTCT
Source organism: uncultured Actinomycetota bacterium (assembly GCA_963834315.1). Classification (GTDB taxonomy): domain Bacteria; phylum Actinomycetota; class Actinomycetes; order Propionibacteriales; family Nocardioidaceae; genus Nocardioides_B. The sequence goes on from CAWIAY010000010.1 coordinate 948,959, forward strand.
TGCCGAGCACCACCATCCCGGCCGCACGGAGACGGCGCACGAGGGCGGCGTCCTGGGCGGGGTCGGGCACGTCGGTCAGGGCGAGCGAGCCGGCCGTGGTCGGCAGGTCGGCGGTGTCGACGTTGTCCTTGACCAGGATCGGGACCCCATGGAGAGGGCCTCGGCTGCGGCCCCCGGCGGCCTCGGCGTCCCGCTCGTCGGCCTGGGTCAGCACCTCGGGGTTGAGGGTGCAGACGGCGTTGGTGTGCACGTCGACCCTCTCGATCCGGTCGAGGAGCTGCTCGACGTGGTCGCGGGACGAGGCGGGAGAGGCGTCGATGGCGGGCACAGGAGGATCCTGCCCGACGCGGGTCGTGGGATGTCTCACGGTGCCGGATCGGGGTCGCTCGCCGTACCCTCGCAAGCATGACTGAGCACGGCGTGACCGAGTCCGGACTGCCCTTCGAGACCCTCTACGGACCCGAGGCGCTCAAGGGCTTCGACCCGGAGAAGCAGCTCGGCGAGCCGGGGCAGTACCCCTTCACCCGCGGTGTCTACCCCTCGATGTACACCGGGCGACCCTGGACGATGCGGCAGTACGCCGGCTTCGGCACCGCCAAGGAGTCCAACGAGCGCTACCGGCAGCTCGTCGCCAACGGCACCGGCGGGCTCTCGGTCGCCTTCGACCTGCCCACCCAGATGGGCCACGACTCCGACGCGGAGATCTCGCACGGCGAGGTCGGCAAGGTCGGCGTCGCCATCGACTCCATCGACGACATGCGGGTGCTCTTCGACCAGCTCCCGCTCGACCAGGTCTCCACGTCGATGACCATCAACGCGCCGGCGGCGCTGCTGCTGCTGATGTACCAGCTCGTGGCGGAGGAGAACGGCGTACCGGGCGACAAGATCACCGGCACCATCCAGAACGACGTGCTCAAGGAGTACATCGCCCGCGGCACCTACATCTACCCGCCGGGGCACTCCTTGCGGCTGATCACCGACATCTTCGCCTACTGCAAGAGCGAGGTGCCGCGGTGGAACACCATCTCCATCTCCGGCTACCACATGGCCGAGGCGGGGGCGACGCCCGCGCAGGAGATCGCGTTCACCCTCGCCGACGGCATCGAGTACGTCCGCGCCGCGATCGCGGCCGGACTGGACGTCGACGAGTTCGCCGCCCGGCTCTCGTTCTTCTTCGTCTCGCGCACCACGATCCTGGAGGAGGTCGCGAAGTTCCGGGCGGCCCGGCGGATCTGGGCCGAGGTGATGCGTGAGGAGTTCGGCGCGACCAACCCCAAGGCCCAGACCCTCCGGTTCCACACCCAGACCGCCGGCGTGCAGCTGACCGCACAGCAGCCCGAGGTCAACCTGGTCCGGGTCGCAATCCAGGCCCTCGCGGCGGTGCTCGGTGGCACCCAGTCGCTGCACACCAACTCCTACGACGAGGCGATCGCGCTGCCGACCGACAAGTCGGCCCGGCTGGCGCTGCGCACCCAGCAGGTGATCGCCTACGAGAGCGACGTGACCAAGACCGTCGACCCCTTCGCCGGCTCCTACGCGATCGAGTCGCTCACCGACCAGGTGGAGGCCGAGGCACGCAAGCTGATGGCCCAGGTCGAGGACCTCGGTGGCGCGGTCGCCGCGATCGAGCAGGGTTTCCAGAAGAACGAGATCGAGAAGTCCGCCTACCAGATCGCCCGCGAGATCGACGGTGACGAGCGCGTGATCGTCGGCGTCAACCGGTTCCGCCTCGACGAGGAGGACCCCTACGAGCCGCTCCGGGTCGACCCGGCCATCGAGGCCCAGCAGTGCGAGCGGCTCGCCACCCTCCGCGCGGAGCGCGACAACGTCGCCGTCGAGACGCACCTCGCCGCGCTCAAGGAGGCCGCTTCCGGTGACGCCAACGTGCTCTACCCGATGAAGGAGGCACTGCGTGCCCGGGCGACGGTCGGCGAGGTCTGCAACGCCCTGCGCGACGTCTGGGGCGTGTACTCTCCCCCGGACGCCTTCTGACGATCGAGGACCCTCGGGAGATCCACCGTGACCAGGAAGTTCGCCGCGCTCGTGCTCGTGGCGTGCATGAGCCTGGCTTCGGCGTGCTCCGAGGAGACACCGGCGGGGCCGCCGCCCACGATCGGCTCGGACGACGCCGTGGAGGCCACGCCGTCCGACGCAGCGACGCCCAGCGCGCCCGCTGATCCGGCAGGCGACTTCGACGACCAGGGCAACGAGGCGTTCCTGACCGCAGACGCCGCCCAGCTGGCCCCTTCGAAGCAGGAGGTCGTCGACGCCTGGCTCGCCTACTGGGAGGTGCGGCTGGCGGCGTTCGGAGGCCCCGAGCTCGACCCCGTCGCGCTGGGCGAGGTCGCGAGCGGCAAGGCGGCAGAGCAGGTGATCTCCTACGTCCGCTACCTCGAGGGCAAGAAGCTGCGCACCCAGGGCGACCTGCGACTCGGTGCCGAGAAGGTCCGGGTCAGACGAGAGCGGGCCACGCTGACCAGCTGCGTCGACAACCTGTCGGTCGATGTCCGGGCCAACGGCAGGCCGGCGGAGCCGCTCAAGCCGTTCTATACGATTGGCGGCACGCTGGAGCGGGTAGAAGGCCAGGCGTGGGTCGTGACCGACGTCGTGCGGCTGGGGATCGGGCCGTGCAGAGCATGACTCACACGAAAACGAGACACGAGCAGCGGGGGATCAGATGAAGCGGGCTTTCGGGCGGATCGTGGTGACGGTGCTGACCGCGGGTGGAGCCGTGGCGTTGACAGGCCAGGCGCCGGCCTCGGCTGACAGCGTCTCGAGCTCGGGAAGCTCCTGCGGGGGAGGCGGTTACTGCGTGGAGGTCGAGTACTCCGGCACGGCAGCCCCAGGTGCCGGCGGTGGCGGCGGCTCGGCTGTCGCCAGCGTGCCACCAGTGTGCTGGTACGAGCCCTGGAAGACCCCCCAGCAGGCGCTCCCCTTCATCGAGGACGAGTTCTCCCAGTCCCACTACTCCGGGATCCAGTACATCGCCGGGTGGGGCGGGCAGCAGCAGTACGAGCAGGCTGCCGAGAACGCCGAGCCCGGCAGCATGTGGTACCAGCTCAACTGCTCGGTCGACATGTGGCGCGACCCCGAGGTCGCCGACTACGCCGGTGTCGCCCTGCGGTTCGACACCGGTGGCTTCGTCCCCAACTACACGCTGCTCCTCGGCCCGGGCCAGTCACCTCCGCCGCCGCGGGTCGACGTCGAGGTGCTGCGCGACGCCGCCTACGACTCGATGGACATCCCTGCGCCTGACATCCAGCGCAATCCCGAGGTCGCGGGCAGCGGGCAGACCCTGGTCAACCTCGACACGATGTTCTGGGCCGACGCCTACCGGGACACCTGGGACATCACCGCGAGCGTCGGACCCGTCTCCGCCACGGTCGTGGCCACCGCAGACGACTTCGTGCTGACCTCACCTGCAGGCGGACAGACCTGCACGTACGCGCAGTTCACCACCGCCTACACCGGTGGCGATGCCCCGGCCGGGGCATGCGCCTTCCCGTTCTCCCGCGCATCGACCGGCTACCCCGCGGGCTACCCGGTGCAGACGACCGCGACCTGGGGTGCCACCTGGACCGGGGTGCCCGCCCCGACCGCCCCGCAGGGCCTGCCGCCGGTCACCACCAGCTCCACGACGGACGTCCCGGTCGGCGAGTCACAGGCGATCGTCCGCAGCGTCGACTGACTACTTGCCGCAGGGACGGCCGAGCCCCTCCGGTAACGTCCGGGGGGTGTCCCGCCCCGCCGATCTCGAGCTCGTCGAGCGCGCGGTCGACGAGCTCGGCGACGAGCTGGTCGACCTGCGCCGCGACCTGCACGCCCACCCGGAGCTCGCGTGGGAGGAGGAGCGGACCACCGCTCTTGTCGCCAAACGCCTCGACCAGGAGGGCATCGCCCTCCGGTTGCTTCCACGCAGCGGCCTGATCGCCGACATCGGCCCCGACAGGGACAGCGGACCGATCATCGCCCTCCGTGCCGATCTGGACGCCCTGGCGGTCGAGGACCGGGGCGGTGAGCCATGGCGCAGCACCGTCGCCGGGGTGACCCACGCCTGCGGGCACGACGTGCACACAGCCGCCCTGGTCGGAGCAGGGCTGGCGCTGGCCCGGCATCATGCCGTCGACCCGCTGCCTGGTCGGGTCAGGCTGCTCTTCCAGCCCGCGGAGGAGATCATGCCCGGCGGCGCCCTGGAGCTGATCGCCGGCGGCGCCCTCGAGGGCGTCACCCACGTCTACGGCCTGCACTGCGACCCGAGCGTGGACGTCGGTGAGGTCGGGCTCCGGGAGGGCCCCATCACCGGCGCGGCCGACGCTCTCTCGGTGCGGCTGACCGGCCGCGGTGGGCACACCTCGCGACCGCACCTGACCGAGGACCTGACCTACGCCGTCGGGAAGCTCCTCACCGAGCTCCCCGGTGCGCTCTCCCGACGCCTGGACCCGCGCGCGGGAGCCAGCCTGGTCTGGGGGATGGTGCGAGCAGGCTCGGCGAAGAACGTGATCCCGTCCAGTGGGGAGGTCGCCGGCACGCTGCGGATGCTCGACGCCGTCGCGTGGGCCGACGCCGAGGACCTCGTGCGCGAGCTGATCGGGCAGATCCTCGCGCCGTACGGAGTCGGGAGCGAGATCACCTACATCCGCGGGGTCCCGCCGGTCGTCAACGAGCCGGCCTCCACGGCCCTGCTGGCGGGCGCCATCTCCCGCGTGCTCGGCAGCCGCGGGTTGGTCTCGACCCCGCAGAGCCTGGGCGGTGAGGACTTCGCCTGGTACGTCGAGTCGGTCCCCGGCGCGATGGGGCGGTTGGGCACCCGCACACCCGGTGGTCCGACCTACGACCTGCACCAGGGCGACCTCGTCATCGACGAGCGCGCTGTCGGCATCGGGGCGCGCGTCCTGGCGGCCACCGCACTCGACACGCTCAGTATGTGAGCAAAACAGGTCAAATCCCCCGGGTCGAGGCATCCCACGGGGGCCAGCGACCCTCGTGGGTCACCGAGCGATAACACTTCTCGCCCGGGCGGCCCGATTTCGCTCGGCGAGGTCGGCTCAGGCACTAGGGTGACCGTGATTTCGGCGCCCCAGAAGGTGGCGCGGCAACTATCTAGGAGGCATCTTGCGTCGCCTGACCAAGATCGCAGCAGCATCCGCAGCCCTCAGCCTCGTGCTGGTCGGCTGCGCCAACGACAGTGGTGACACCGAAGCAGCCGAGGACATGTGCGGCGGCGGCGGCGAAGGTCCCAAGGTCGGTCTCGCCTACGACGTCGGTGGCCGCGGTGACCAGTCGTTCAACGACTCCGCCGCGCGCGGCATGCAGCAGGCCGTCGACGAGCTCGACGCCGACTGCACCGAGGCCGAGGCCCAGGACGGGGAGGCGGAGTCGGCTCGTGAGGACCGGCTGCGGTCCCTGGCCGAGGACGGCCACAACCCGATCATCGGCACCGGCTTCGCCTACAGCGTCGCCGTCGACGCGGTCTCCCCGGACTTCGAGGACGTCAGCTTCGGCGTCGTCGACGGGTTCGACCCGACCCCCGACGAGGAGAACCCCAACGTCGCCTACCTCGGCTTCGCCGAGCAGGAGGGCTCGTTCCTCGTGGGCGTGGCTGCCGCACTCAAGACCGAGACCGACCACGTCGGCTTCGTCGGCGGCGTCAACAACCTCCTCATCCAGAAGTTCGAGGTCGGCTACAAGGCAGGTGTTGCCGCGGTCGACGAGAACATCCAGGTCGACGTGACCTACATCGAGGAAGAAGACCTCAGCGGGTTCAACGACCCCGCCGGCGGCACTGCGGCCGCGGCCGCGATGTACGAGGGCGGCGCTGACATCGTCTACCACGCCTCAGGTGGCTCCGGCTCCGGCGTCTTCGACGCGGCTGTCGAGGCCGGCGAGGGCATGTGGGCGATCGGTGTCGACTCCGACCAGTACCTCACCGCGACCGACGAGCAGAAGGAGCACATCCTGACCTCGATGCTCAAGCGCGTCGACACGGCGACGTTCAACGAGATCCAGTCGGTCGCTGACGGCGAGCCGCTGTCGAGCTACCAGTCCTACGACCTGGCCTCCGACGGTGTCGGCTACTCCACCTCCGGTGGATTCATCGACGACATCACCGACCAGATCGACGACTACGCCGAGAAGATCAAGAGCGGCGAGATCGAGGTTCCCGCCGAGGTCCAGTGACCTCCGGCTAGATCAACGATCAGCCTGCAGGCAAGGGCCCGGGGCCGCGCGGTAGCGTGTGGCCCCGGGCCTGAGCCTTGTCGACAGACAAGGCTGGGCCCCGCAGGGCGGGCCGGGGGGAACGCAGCACAACGACGTGCAAGAGAGGGACTCAGTGACGGCCACCGACACTCAGCCCGGCGCCGATCACCAGGCTCCGGATGCCGTGCGCGTCCGGGGCGTGGGGAAGCGGTTCCCCGGCGTGATCGCCAACCACGACGTCGACATCACGATCCGCGCCGGCACGGTGCATGCGCTGATCGGTGAGAACGGTGCCGGCAAGTCCACGCTGATGAAGATCGTCTACGGCGTGCAGAAGCCCGACGAGGGCACCCTCACGGTCAACGGTCGCGATGTCACCTTCGACTCGCCGACCGAGGCCATCGCGGCGGGCATCGGCATGGTGTTCCAGCACTTCATGCTCGCCGACAACCTGACCGTGCTCGAGAACGTCGTCCTCGGCGCCGAGAAGCTGCACGGCATCGGTGACAAGGCACGTGCCGAGATCACCCGGATCTCGGACGCCTACGGTTTCGGTCTCGACCCCGAGCAGCTCGTGGAGGACCTCGGCGTCGGCGAGCGGCAGCGCATCGAGATCCTCAAGGTTCTCTACCGCGGCGCCAAGATCATCATCCTCGACGAGCCGACAGCGGTCCTGGTCCCGCAGGAGGTCGACGCGCTGTTCGGCAACCTGCGCGAGCTCAAGGACGAGGGCCACACCATCTTGTTCATCTCGCACAAGCTCGACGAGGTGCTCGCCATCGCCGACGACATCACGGTGATGCGGCGAGGCACGACCGTCGGTGAGGCCAAGCCCGCCGACACGACCAAGGGAGAGCTCGCCGAGCTCATGGTCGGCTCCGAGCTCCCGTCACCACAGACCGCTGTGTCGACGGTGACGGACGAGGTGCTCATCGAGGTCAGTGACCTGACCCTGGTCGACGGCTTCGGCCGCGCGCTGCTCTCCGACATCGACTTCACCATCCATCGGGGCGAGGTGCTCGGGATCGCCGGTGTGGAGGGCAACGGCCAGGCCGAGCTGGTCGAGTCGATCATGGGAATGCGCAGGCTGAGGCGGGGCCGCATCGCCGTCGGTGGCAAGGACATCAGCGACTGGGACACCCGCGAGCGCCGGGGCGCGGGCATCGGCTACATCCCCGAGGACCGGCATCGCCACGGCCTGCTGCTCGACGCCCCGCTCTGGGAGAACCGCATCCTGGGCTTCCAGGACCGGCCCCCCGCAGCCAAGGGGATGCTCATCGACCGCGCCGCAGCCCGGGAGGACACCGAGAGGATCGTGCGTGACTACGACGTGCGCACCCCCGGCATCGACACCCACGCCCGCGCGCTCTCGGGTGGCAACCAGCAGAAGCTGATCGTGGGGCGGGAGATGAGCGGCACCCCGATCCTGCTGATCGCCGCCCACCCGACTCGCGGCGTCGACGTCGGCGCCCAGGCGGCGATCTGGGAGCACATCAAGAGAGCCCGTGAGGAGGGCCTCGCCGTGCTGCTGATCTCGGCCGACCTCGACGAGCTGATCGGCCTGTCCGACCGCATCGAGGTGATCCTCCGAGGTCGCCTCGTGGGCGAGTTCGACCCCCAGACAGTGACCCCCCAGGACCTTGGCTCGGCGATGACCGGCGCTCACGAGGAGGAGACGGCGTGACCGGGCTCAAGCGGGCCGGCGGCGCCCTGGTCGCCCCCCTCGTCGCCGTCGTGGCGGCGATGATCATCACCAGCGTGGTGGTCGCGATGTCCGGCAGCAACCCCACCGAGTTCTGGTCGATCATCTTCTCGGTCCCGGCCGACCGGGTCTACGTCAACATCGTCAACCAGACGTCGATGATCTTCTTGTCGGCGCTCGCCGCTGCCATCGGCTTCCGGATGAACCTGTTCAACATCGGTGTCGAGGGGCAGTACCAGATCGCGTCGTACGCCGCGGCTGTCGTCGTCGGGGCCGCGTTGGTCCCCGGCCCCCTCAACATCGTCCTCGGCCTCGTCGTCGCGATGGTCGTCGGCGGACTCTGGGCCGGGATCGCCGGTCTGCTCAAGGTGACTCGCGGCGTCAGCGAGGTGATCTCCACGATCATGCTGAACGCGATCGCGGGCACCCTGGTGGGCTTCTTCCTGAGCCGCTACGGACTGCGGGCCGGCAACAGCCGGCAGACGACCAACATCCCCGAGAGCAGCCATGTGCCCGGGTGGAGCCCGTTCCTGGACCGCGACGGCGCCATCTGGGGCCTGGTGGTCCTCGCCTTCCTCGCCGGCTTCGCCTTCTGGTTCGTGCTGACCCGGACGCGCTTCGGCTTCGACCTGCGCGCCACCGGCATGTCCGAGACCGCGGCGGTGGCCTCGGGCGTCAAGGTCAACCGGATGATCGTGATCTCGATGCTGATGTCGGGTGGGATCGCGGGCCTCATCTGGATGCCGGCGTTCTTCGGGTCCGCCGGCAACTACGGCACCACCTTCCAGGCGGGGCTGGGGTTCACCGGCATCGCGGTGGCGCTGCTCGGTCGCAACCAGCCGGTCGGGATCCTCTTCGGAGCCCTGCTGTTCGCCTTCCTCAATGAGCAGTCCAACAGGCTCACCCTCAACAGCGACATCTCGCAGAACGTCGTGCAGATCACCCAGGGCGTCATCGTCCTGGCCGTCGTCGTCGCCTACGAGGTCGTCCGCCGCCGGCAGGCCGCGGCCGAACAGCAGGCGGTGGCCAGCAAGCTCCAGGCCGAGCCGGCCCCGAAGGAGGTCTCGGCATGAGCGTCACGACTCCCACTGCTCCCGATGCTCCCGAGCAGGCACGCGTCCCGCGGGTGGCTCGCAGGACCTACTGGTGGCTACTGATCGTCATCGGCGTGATCGTGTCGGTGTCGGCGGTGCGGCTGATCACCGGCCAGGGCCAGATCGACTCGCCGGGCAGCCTGAGGGCGGCGCTGATCGCCACCTGCCCCATCCTGATGGCCGCCATGGGCGGTCTGTGGAGCGAGCGCGCCGGCGTGGTCAACATCGGCCTCGAGGGCCAGATGATCCTCGGCACCTGGGGCGCTGCCTACTTCACCTACTACTACGGCCCCTTCGTGGGGATTGCCGGGGCCGCCCTGCTCGGCGCCGTCGGCGGTGCGCTGCACGCGCTGGCGACGGTGACCTTCGGCGTCGACCACATCGTGTCCGGTGTCGCGGTCAACATCATCGGGCTCGGGGCCGCGGCGTTCCTCGCGGAGGCCTACTTCGCCGGCCTCCCCGGTGGTGGCGTCAAGCAGCTCACCGGCCTGGACAAGCCGACCAACATCACCATCCCCGGGCTCTCGGATGCGGCAGCCTCCCTGACCGACAAGGGTTGGTTCGTGATCTCCGACGTCGCCTCGGTCGTCACCGCGCTCACCACCAAGCTCAACGTCATCACGATCCTGGTCTTCCTCCTCGTCGCGCTGAGCGGATGGGTGCTCTGGCGCACGGCCTTCGGCCTACGGCTGCGCTCGTGCGGGGAGAACCCGCAGGCTGCCGAGAGCCTCGGCGTCCACGTCATCCGCTACAAGTGGATGGCGGTGGTGATCTCCGGGGGGATGGCCGGCATCGGCGGCGGCTTCCTGGCCATCGTGGCCTCGAGTGGCTTCGTCAACGGGCAGACCGGCGGTCGCGGCTACATCGGCCTCGCCGCGATGATCTTCGGCAACTGGCGTCCCGGTGGGATCCTGGCCGGGTCGCTGATGTTCGGCTACACCGACAGCCTGCCGCTGCGCTCCTCGCAGACCATCCACGCCCTGCTGCTCCTGGTCGCGATCGGCCTGGCTGTGCTGGCGGTGTGGCGGCTCACGCGCAAGCAGCACACGCAGGCTCTGGTCTTCGGTGGTCTCGCCGTGGCCTTCCTGGCCTGGTTCCTGCTGACCGACGAGGTCCCGCGCCAGTTCACCGGCATGACGCCGTACGTCGTGACGCTGCTGGTGCTGGCCTTCGCGGCCCAACGGCTGCGCATGCCGAAGGCCGACGGGCAGAGATATCGCAAGGGCAGCGCGGGATGACCGCCACGGCAGGCTTCTCCCAGGAGGACTGGGACGACCTCAAGGCGCGGGCCGTCGAGGTCATGGAGCGCGCCTACGCGCCCTACTCCCGCTATCGGGTCGGTGCGGCGGCACGCGTCGACGACGGGCGGATCGTGACCGGCTGCAACGTGGAGAACGCCGCCTACGGCGTCGGTCTGTGTGCCGAGTGCGGCATGATCTCCCAGCTGCACGCGACCGGAGGCGGCAGGCTGACCCACGCGGTGTGCGTCAACAATGGCGGTGAGGTGATCATGCCGTGCGGGCGGTGCCGGCAGCTGCTCTATGAGAGCGGTGGACCCGACCTGCAGATCTGGACCGTCTCGGGGGTCCGGCCGATGAGCGAGGTGCTCCCTGATGCCTTCGGGCCCGATGCGCTCCACCGCGCTTGACCTGACCTCGCCCGCGCTGGTCGCCGACCCCTACCCGTTCCTCGCGGAGGAACGCGCCGCCGGTCCGCTGGCGTGGCACGAGCAGTCCGGCGGCTACCTCACCTTCGACCACGCCACCGCCGCCGCCGTGCTGCGCGAGCGCCGGTTCGGGCGGATCTGGCACGACCGGGAGCCGGCCGACTACCTCGAGCCGTTCAACCTGCTCCACCGCCATCAGATGATGGAGAACGAGCCCCCGGAGCACACCCGGATGCGTCGGCTGGTCTCCTCGGCCTTCAACCGCGGGCACGTCGAAAGGCTCAGGCCTCGGGTCCGGTCGCTGGCAGCCGACCTGCTGGCCGAGGTCGACCCGACCTGCTTCGACGCGGTGGGGGACTATGCCGAACCGCTGCCCGTGCTGGTGATCGCCGAGCTCCTCGGCGTCCCCGCCGAGCACGCGCCCCAGCTCCGCGAGTGGTCGCAGGCGATCGTGCGGATGTATGAGGTCTCGCCGTCCGACGCCGTGGTCGAGGCCGCCGTCCAGGCTGCCGACGTGTTCGCTGCGACCCTGCGAGAGCTCGCCAGGGAGCGCGCCGTCACGCCGCGCGACGACCTCGTCTCAGACCTGGTCAGCGGCGGCGGGCTCAGCGAGGACGAGGTGGTCGCCTCCGCCGTGCTCCTGCTCAACGCCGGCCACGAAGCCTCGGTCAATGTCTTCGGCAACGGTCTGGTGGCGATGCTCGCCGCCGGCGTCCGTCCTGACGCGGCGCAGGTGCCGACGTGCGTGGAGGAGATGCTGCGCTTCGACTCGGCCCTGCAGCTGTTCGAGCGCACCGCCACCGCGCCGGTCGACGTCGCCGGGGTCACGATCGAGGCCGGCCAGAAGGTCTCCGCCCTGCTCGGCGCCGCGAACCGCGATCCCGCGGTGTTCGACGACGCCGACACCTTCCTCGCTGACCGGGACCCCAACCCCCACCTGGCCTTCGGGGCGGGGCTCCACTTCTGCCTCGGCGCGCCACTGGCGCGGATGGAGCTGGTCGAGTCGCTGGGCCACCTGCTCCGCACCTTCCCCGACCTGACCCAGGCAGGGATCCCCGAGTCCCGCGGTACGTTCGTGCTCCGCGGCTTCCACGCGGTGCCGGTCGCCGGCACCCGAGCGCCGTGAGCCTCGTCCGCTCCTGACCACAGCCCCGGCGACAACGACGTCGACACCGAGAAGAGGAACCACCATGGCAGCCACCCGCGAGGCCCACGACGCCGTCGAGGTGATCATCGCCAAGCGAAGCTCAGGTGAGCTCAGCGACTCGCAGATCGACTGGGTCGTGGACGCCTATACGCGAGGCGAGGTCGCCGACGAGCAGATGTCATCGCTGGCGATGGCGATCCTGCTCAACGGGATGAACCGGCGCGAGATCGCCCGCTGGACCGCTGCGATGATCGCGTCCGGCGAGCGGATGGACTTCTCCTCCTTGTCGCGGCCCACAGCCGACAAGCACTCCACCGGTGGCGTCGGGGACAAGATCACGTTGCCGCTCGCGCCGCTCGTGGCCGCCTGCGGCGTCGCCGTACCCCAGCTCTCGGGACGCGGTCTGGGCCACACCGGCGGCACCCTCGACAAGCTGGAGGCGATCCCGGGTTGGCGCGCCGACCTGTCCAACCAGGCGATGCTCGACCAGCTGGAGGACATCGGTGCGGTGATCTGTGCCGCGGGCACCGGGCTCGCGCCCGCGGACAAGAAGCTCTACGCCCTGCGTGACGTGACCGGCACCGTCGAGGCGATCCCGCTGATCGCCAGCTCGATCATGAGCAAGAAGATCGCCGAGGGCACCGGAGCCCTGGTGCTCGACGTCAAGGTCGGGACGGGCGCCTTCATGAAGGAGCTGGAGGAGGCCCGCGAGCTCGCCGAGACCATGGTCGGGCTGGGAACCGATGCCGGCGTCAACACCGTCGCCCTGCTCACCGACATGTCGACCCCACTCGGCCTGACCGCCGGCAACGCGCTCGAGGTGCGCGAGTCGGTGGAGGTGCTCGCCGGTGGCGGGCCCGCCGACGTCGTCGAGCTGACCCTGGCTCTGGCCCGGGAGATGCTCGCCGGGGCCGGACGCGCCGATGTCGACCCGGCCGACAAGCTCGCCGACGGCTCGGCGATGGACGCGTGGCGCAGGATGATCAGCGCCCAGGGCGGCGACCCCGACGCGAAGCTCCCCACCGCGCGGGAGACGCATGTGGTGACCGCCGAGACCGGCGGGACGTTGACCCGCCTCGATGCGATGGCCGTGGGCATGGCCGCCTGGCGGCTCGGTGCCGGACGTGCCCGCAAGGAGGATCCCGTGCAGGCCGGCGCGGGCGTCGAGCTGCACGCGCGTCCGGGCGACACCGTCGTGGCCGGCCAGCCGCTGCTCACCCTGCACACCGACGAGGCCGAGCGGTTCGAGCGCGCCCTGGCCTCGCTCGCCGGTGGCGTGGAGATCGGCGACGGCGGCGACTTCACGCCGACGCCGTTGGTCATCGACCGGGTGTCGGCCTAGCCGGACCGAGACCGTACCGATGCCTCGGCGAGACACGCCGAGGGGACATAATGTCGTCCGTCCTGACCGGGTAGCGACGACGGGGGAGAGAGTCACGTGCGGCTGAGCCTGACCGTGATCGACGGGAGGACGGACCGACGCGTCGACGCGCTCGTCGACTTCGACACAGACCAGCCGGTCGGTGACCTCGTGCCGGCGCTCGTCCGGCTGCTCGGCGAGCAGGTCCACGACAGCTTCGCCCGACGGGTGCCGTTGTGGGTCGACGGCAGCGAGGTCGACCTCCGGTCGGCTGCGGGTGCGGTGGGCGTGCACAGCGGCGCCGTCCTCGCTCTCTTCGAGCCGGCCGACCTCGTGGCGCGGCAGGCGCCTGCCGGTGTCGCCGAGCTGCGGGTCGTCTCCGGCCCCGGCGCGGGTCGGGTGCACCGGCTCCCCCTCGGCGAGACGATCGTCGGCAACGGCGCGACCGGTTGGTCGCTGCCTGACCTCCAGCTGCCGGCCACGGCGTTGAGCGTCGAGGTGGCCGTCGACGGCGATGTCCGCGTCGTCGCCTCCGCCGGTCTCGGTGCCCGTCTGGACGGAGAGGAGCTCGACCAGGACGGAGCCGGGTGGCCGGTCGGGGGGCACCTGGTCGCAGGTGGCACCGTGCTGATGCGCAGCGAGGTGGAGACACCGGTCGCCGATGTCGAGGCCCGTCCCGACGAGGCGCTGATCGACTTCAACCGTCAGCCGCGGATGCTGCCGCCCGACCGCGAGCGCTCCTTCCACCTGCCCGACAAGCCCGCGGAGGTGCGCAAGCGCCCGGTGCCGTGGGTGATGGTCGTCGTGCCGATGCTGGTCGCTCTGCCGATGGCGTACTTCTTCGGGCCACGGATGCTGATGTTCGCGCTGCTCTCCCCGGTGATGATCCTGGCCAACTTCGCCAGCGACCGGAAGCGCGGACGCAAGGATGCGGTCGAGAAGCAACGGAAGTACGACGAGACGCACGCGTCGGTGACGGCCCGGGTCGAGGCGGGACTGCTCGCCGAGCAGGCCGAGCGTCGGACGTCCTGCCCTGACCCGGCGACCTTGCTGGTCACGGCCATCGGTCCGGGCCAGCGGCTGTGGGAGCGGCGACACCACGACCCCGACTACCTGCGGGTGCGGGTCGGTCTGGCCGAGCTGCCGGCGGACATCAAGGTCGAGGAGCGGCGTGACAAGACCGAGGAGGCCGCGCCGCCGCTGATGCTCGACCTGGTGCCGGCCTGGCTCGACCTCGCCCAGCTCGGCGTCGTGGGTGTTGCCGGGGATCCCGAGACCGCGCCACCGATCGCGCGCTGGATCGTCGCCCAGGCGGCCCTGCTGCACAGCCCCCGGGACGTGCAGGTCACGATCCTCAGCGACGCCGACGGCGAGGACGAGTGGGCCTGGGTGCGCTGGCTGCCGCACGCCCGGATCGGGGGCGACCCCGACGCGGTCGCCCTCGGCACCCAGCAGGACTCCGTGGGTCGCCGGCTCGCCGAGCTGACCGCGATGGTCTCGCAGCGCGAGGCGGCGCTGCGCGACAAGGTGCGCCCCAGCCCCGACATCCTGGTGGTGCTCGACGGGGCTCGCCGCCTGCGCACGCTGCCGGCGGTGGTCGACCTGCTGCGACGGGGACCGACGGTCGGGATCATCGTGCTCTGCGTCGAGGACGAGGTGCGCCAGCTGCCCGAGGAGTGCCGGGCCGTCGTCGCCTGTGCCGCGGGCGAGGTGCGGATCCAGGAAAGTGCATCCGAGGGCACCGCCGGTATCACCCCCGATCTCGTCGAGGTGCCGTGGTGCGAGACCGTGGCGCGGGCGATCTCCCCCCTGCGAGACACCACGCCGGAGGAGGAGGCCACCGGCCTGCCGGGCTCCGCGCGGCTGCTCGAGGACATCGATCTCGACCCGCCCACACCTGAGGCGATCGCCGCCCGCTGGGTCAACGGCCGCACCACCGATGTCGTCGTCGGCGCCGGCTACGACGGTCCGTTCCGTCTCGACCTGCGGCGCGACGGTCCGCACGCGCTGATCGCCGGCACGACCGGGTCCGGCAAGTCGGAGTTCCTGCAGACGCTGGTGGCGTCGCTCTCCGTGGCCAACCGGCCGGACGAGCTGACGTTCGTGCTCGTGGACTACAAGGGCGGCTCGGCCTTCAAGGACTGCGCCCGGCTGCCGCACACCGTGGGCATGGTCACCGACCTGGACAACCACCTCGTCGGGCGTGCCCTGGTCTCGCTGGGGGCGGAGCTGCGCCGCCGCGAGCACCTGCTCGCGGGGCCAGGCGCGAAGGACCTCGAGGACTACTGGGCACTCCAGCGCAGCCAGCCGGACCTGCCCGCCATCCCGCGGCTGGTGCTGGTCATCGACGAGTTCGCGAGCATGGTCGCCGAGCTCCCCGACTTCGTCAACGGTCTGGTCTCCATCGCCCAGCGCGGCCGTTCCCTGGGGATCCACCTGGTGCTGGCCACCCAGCGACCCAGCGGGGTGGTCTCGGCCGACATCCGTGCCAACACCAACCTCCGCATCTCCCTTCGGGTCACCGACGAGAACGACAGCCGGGACGTGATCGACGCTCCTGACGCCGCCCGCATCCAGAAGAACCAGCCCGGCCGGGCCTACGTGCGCAGCGGTGCCTCGACGCTGATGCCCTTCCAGAGCGGCCGGGTCGGCGGGCGCAGTCCTGATGCTGAGGCGGGACCGAAGCGGCCCGCCGAGTCGCTCGCCTGGGCGGTTCCCTGGGACCGGGTCGGCCTTCCCGCGCCGGCGCGGCCGACGACCGAGTCGACGCAGACCGACGAGGCCGACACCGACCTGTCGGCCGTCGTCGACGCCATCGCCACCCTCAACTCCTCCCTCGGGATCCCACCGCAGCACCGGCCCTGGCTCGACGCCCTCCCCGACCTGGTCACCGTCGACGACCTGCCCGCACCGGCCGGCGACGACGAGGCCGCCAGGCTCTCCGCCGTCTGGGCACTGGAGGATCTGCCGGCGCTGCAGGAGCAGCGCCCCAAGACCTTCGAGCTCGGACGCGACGGGCACCTCTACGTGATCGGTGGCCCACGCAGTGGCCGGTCCACCGCCATGCGCACCATCGCCGGAGCCCTCGCCGACCGGGTGGCGGTGTCGGACCTGCACGTCTACGGGCTCGACTGCGGCAACGGCGCCCTGCTCGGGCTGAGCACCCTCGCACACACCGGCGCCGTGGTGAGTCGCACCCAGGTCGACCGGGCAGGCCGGCTGCTCTCCCGGCTGGTCTCGGTCGTCGAGGAGCGGCAGGCCCAGCTCGGCGCGGGTGGGTTCGCCGACCTGGCCGAGCTGCGGGCGTCGCTGCCGGAGCAGGAGCGGCCGCCGTACCTCCTCTTCCTGCTCGACCGGTGGGACGGGTTCGTCACCAGCCTGGGCGAGGTCGACGGCGGCCGGATGGCCGAGCAGGTGATGAGCCTGCTGCGCGACGGCTCGAGCGTCGGGCTCCAGGTGGTGCTCTCCGGCGATCGGACGCTGGTGACCGGCCGGATGTCGACGCTCGTGGAGAACAGGGTGGTGCTGCGGCTGTCGGACCGCTCCGACTTCGGCGCCGTGGGCATCCCGGTCAAGCTGGTGCCTGACACCCTCGTCGACGGCAGGGCGCTGACGCCGGACCCGATCGTGGAGCTGCAGGTGGCGGTGTTGTCCGAGGACATCTCCGGAGCGGGGCAGAACGCAGCGCTGCGCGAGATCGCGGCTCGGCACTCCGAGCGGGACGGGGCCACGGCGAGCCACCTCCGGCCGTTCCGGCTCGAGGAGATGCCGGCGGTGGCGCCACTCGACGACGCCCTGGTCGACGCGCTCCGCGCCGCGAGGGAGCGGATCAGGGCGGGCTGGTTGCCACTCGGGCTCGGTGGCGACGACCTCGAGCCGAGGGGCCTGGATCTCTCCGGCAGTGCGGTGGCGGTCCTGGCCGGACCGCCGAAGTCGGGCCGGACCAACCTGCTTCGCTTCGTCGCACGGGCCGCGCTCGAGGCCTCGGTGCCGGTGCTGGGCCTGTGTCCGCTCGACAACGCGCTGAGCCGGCAGCTCGGGGAGGAAGCGGTCCGCACCGACTCGGTCGCGGAGGACGACCTCGTGGAGCGCTTCCGGAGCCTGCCCGAGGGCACGGTGATCCTGGTCGACGACGCCGAGCTGCTCAAGGAGGGGGCGCACGCACAGGCCCTGCTCGCGATGGTCCAGCAGGCCCGGGCGAAGAAGTGGCGGGTGCTCGTCGCGGGAACGACCGCCGAGGTGGGTGCGGGTTACAGCGGCTGGGTCTACGAGGCCCGCAAGTCGCGGCAGGGCATGCTGCTGTCCCCGCAGGGGATGGCCGACGGCGACCTCTTCAGCACCCGGCTCCTGCGCAGTGCCCTGATGCCGCGGGTGCATCCGGGACGCGGACTGATCGTCGACCCCGGCGGCACCCAGCAGCTCGTCCAGGTCCCCCTGCTCCCCTGAACAGCAGGAGACCCCCGGCCCACCGGGCCGGGGGTCTCCTCGTGTTGCTGGTCAGGCTCGGGTCACTTGGAGTAGGCGGTGTCCAGGCCCTCGGCGTCGCGGGCGTAGTTGCGCAGCCAGGTCACGAACTCGGGACCGACCGCCATCATCTTGGTCATGCCGTCGTTCCACTCGGTCCACTTGCCCTGGAAGGTGGCGGAGGCACCCGGGGTCTGCCACGCACCGGTGACCAGGTCCTGGGACTTGGTGTTGGCGGTGCGCTGGGCGTCCTCGAGCTGTGCGACGGTCTTCTCGATCATGTCGGCGGTCGCGATGATGTCGTCGATGCCGATCTTGTGGTCCCCGTGGGCCATTCCTGGTCTCCTTATGATCCTTGTGCCTGACGGCCTTGCCTCGACCCTAGCCTTGGACCAGGGTTCATGCCCCCCCGCAGGGGGTAATAAACTGCTGTTGCTGTTCACTGCGCGGGGGACGCGGACAACCATGCACCGACCTCGCCGACAGCAGGGACACGAGGGAGCAGGCGATGAGCAGCAGCAGCACAGGCACGACCACAGCGGACCGGCAGCGACTGCGGGCGGCCCGTGGAGCCGGCGGGAAGAACGGCGTCGCCGGTCGGCTGCCGTCCCCGCCCCGGCAGCGCCGTCCCGCGATGGCCGCACTCGCGCTGGTCCTGATCGTCGGCGGTGCCCTCGTGGCCGGTCTCCTCGCGATCCGGATGGACAGCCGCGTGCAGGTCCTCGTCGCCGCGGAGGAGATCTCACCGGGGAGCGAGATCACCGAGGCCAACACCACGACCGTCCCGATCGCCTATGACGACCTGAACGTCTTCACCGAGGCCGACGCCGGCATCGCCTACGGCCTCTACGCGAAGACCCCGATCGCCCCGGGGATGCTGCTCGATGGCCGGATGCTGGCCGAGGAGGACCCGATCGGCGACGACCGGGCCATCGTCAGCATCGTGCTGTCCCCGGCGCTGGCGCCGGAGAAGGAGCTCCAGGCCGGCGACCTCGTCGAGGTCGTCCGCGCCAGCGGTTCCTCGACGGCAGGTGACGGCGCGGAGCGGATCACCCAGGGGCTGGTGCTCTCGATCAACGCGCCGCCGAAGAAGGACGGTGGTCTCGGCGGTGGTGCCGCGTCGAGCGCCAACCTGATCGTCCCCGCCTCGGTGGCGGCCGATGTCATCGACGCCTCCAGCGCCAACCTCGCGGGCCTGGCTCTGGTGTCCCGCGGCAGCACGGACGACGTGACCCTCTCGGGGTTCTGATGGCGTTGTATGCCCTGGCCTCCGCGAAGGGGTCTCCCGGGACCACCCTGACGGCGCTGGCGCTGGCGACGGTGTGGCCGGAGGACCCGGTGCTCGCCGACATGGACCCTGCCGGGAGCGACCTCAACTGGTGGTGCCGTACTCCTGCTGGCGACCCGATCGCCACCGACCGTGGTCTGCTCTCGCTCGGTGCCGCCGTGCGTCGGGGGGCCGCCGAGGTGACCCTCGACAGCCACCTCCAGGAGATCGACGGCGGTGTCCGCGTGCTCGCCGGGATCGGCTCGCCCGGTCAGGTCGCGGGGCTCGGTGCCGCCTGGACGCACATCCCGACCGTCTTCGCCGCCTGTGGCAGCGACGTGATCGCCGACTGCGGCCGCGTGGTGCCGGGCTCGGCGGCGCTGCCGGTGCTGCAGAAGGCCGACGCCGCGCTGTTCGTGGTCCGCCCGACCATCGAGGGCATCGCCCACCTGCGCGAGCGGCTCGCATCACTGCGAGACACCCTCGAGACGGGTGCGGGCGGTGCGCCGATCGGCGTCGCCGTCGTGACCAGCTACCGCGACACCCGCTCGGCGCCGGACCTCCAGCGCCTGCTCGACTCCGAGGGTCTGCCCGCCACCGTGCTCGGGGTGATCGCCGAGGACGCCAAGGCCGCTGACAGCCTGCGCGGGGTCAGCTGGTCACGCGGGGTGAGCAAGTCACTGCTGTTCCGGTCGGCCGCGGACGTAGCGGGCCGCCTGGCCGGGCTCGCCGGGGACCGCTACGCATCGGCCCAGGGCTGAGGGAGGGTGGCATGGACCAGCAACTGATCCGCCGGCTGCGCGAGGAGGTCGCCGACATCCTCGCGCGGCAGCGCCGCGAGGACGCCGCCAACGGGCTGCCGCCGATGTCTGCCGAGGACGAGCGTCAGTTCGCCCGGGCCGTCGTCAGCAGGGTCCTCGACGCGCACGCGCGGGAGGAGGTCACGGCCGGCCGCAAGCCGCTCTCGCACGAGGACGAGCAGGGGATCGCCGAGGGTATCCACGCCGCCCTCTTCGGCGTCGGTCGGCTGCAGCCGCTGCTGGATGACCCCTTCGTCGAGAACATCGACATCAACGGCTGCGACAACGTGTTCATCGGCTACGCCGACGGACGCGAGGAGCGTGCCGCCCCCGTGGCAGACAACGACGACGAGCTGGTCGAGCTGGTGCAGGTGCTCGGCGCCTACAGCGGCCTGACCAGCCGTCCCTTCGACACCGCCAACCCGCAGCTCGACATCCGGCTGCCGGACGGTTCGCGGCTCTCGGCCGTGATGGGGGTCTGCCAGCGGCCGGCGCTGTCGATCCGGCGTGCCCGGATCACGCGGGCCTCGCTCGACATGCTCGTCGACTACGGTTCGATGTCCCCGGAGATGGCCGCCTTCCTCTCAGCGGCGGTGCGGGCGCGGAAGAACATCATGATCGCGGGGGCCACCAACGCGGGCAAGACGACGCTGCTCCGCGCGCTGGCCAACGAGATCGACCCGGTCGAGCGACTGGTCACCGTCGAGCGCGCCCTCGAGCTCGGGCTCGGCGAGTTCGCGGACCTGCACCCCAACGTGGTTGCCTTCGAGGAGCGCCTCCCCAACTCCGAGGGGACCGGCGCGATCCAGATGTCCGAGCTGGTGCGGCGCTCGCTGCGGATGAACCCCAGCCGGGTCATCGTCGGCGAGGTGCTCGGTGACGAGATCGTCACGATGCTCAACGCGATGAGCCAGGGCAACGACGGCTCCCTGTCCACGATCCACGCCAACTCCTCGATCGAGGTCTTCAACCGCATCTGCACCTACGCCATCCAGAGCGTCGAGCGACTGCCCGCGGACGCGACCATGATGCTGATCGCCGGCGCGATCGACTTCGTGGTGTTCGTCGAGCGGGTCAACGACTTCGCCGAGGGCGGCAAGCTGCGCCGGATGGTGACCTCGGTCCGTGAGGTCAACGGCGTCGACGGCAGGGTGCTCTCCAGCGAGGTGTTCCACCAGGGTCCGGACGGTCACGCCGTACCGGCGGCGGCGATCTCGTGCCTGGAGGAGCTGGAGGCCGTCGGCTACGTGCCGGGCGCGGCGTCGAGCTGGGTGAACGCGTCGTGACCCTGTCCCTGAGCCTCATCCTCGTCGTGCTCATCGGTGGTCTCGTCGGCGGCGGCATCGTGCTGCTGGTGGGCAGCCTGATGCCGCGCGAGGCCGACGACGTCGCCAGACCCCCGAGCCGGCTGGCCGGGCGGCTGCGGTCCTTCGGGACCCGGCTGCCGATCGCCATCGGCGTCGGCCTGCTGGTCCTGGTGGTGACGCGCTGGGTGGTCGCCGCAGCGGCGACCGGGCTGCTCATCTTGATGTGGGACGCCCTCTTCGGGGGGTCGGGCGCCGAGCGGCAGAGCATCGCGAGGATCGAGGCCCTCGCGGCCTGGACGGAGTCGCTGCGCGACACCGTGGCCGGGGCGGTCGGCCTCGAGCAGGCGATCCCCGCGACGGCGTACGCCGCCTCGCCGGTCATCTCCGGTGAGCTCTCCACGATGGCCGACCGGCTCCGGGTGCGGGTCCCGCTCCCGGTCGCGCTGCAGCGGTTCGCCGAGGACATGGACGACGCGAGCGCCGACCTCATCATCGCCGCGCTGATCCTCAACGCCAGGCTGCGCGGGCCCGGGCTGCGTGAGGTGCTGACCTCGCTGTCGGAGTCCGCGCGTGCCGAGCTCGACATGCGTCAGCGGGTCAGTGCGGGCCGGCGCAGCACGCGCCGAAGCGTGCAGATCGTCGTGGGCGTGACGCTCGCCTTCGTCTTCGGCCTGCGGATCTTCAACCCCTCCTACGTCGAGCCCTACGCCTCGGCGGTGGGTCAGATCGTGCTGCTGATCGTCATCGCGATCTTCGCCGCCGGCATCATGTGGTTGCGGCGGCTCTCGCGCTTCGAGACCCCGGCCCGGTTCCTGCACTTCAAGGTGAGCACGTCATGACCGGACTACTCCTGGTGATGCTGGTCGGTGCCGTCGCCGGCGCCGGGGTGCTCCTGCTCGTCTCCGTCTTCGACCGGTCGGCCGTCAGCGGTCCTGCCGGGCTCGCCCAGATCGATGCCCGCCGCGAGCGCGGCGCGCGGACCGCCGGCCTCACCGCCGACCGGCGCCACGGCGACGAGTCCGTGCGGATGCGCAAGGTCGGGGCCGGGATCAGCGACGTGCTGGCAGCACGCGGCTTCAAGCTGTCGTCCTCGATCGCCGCCAACCTCGGCATCGTCGGGCAGTCGCGGGAGACCTTCCTGGCCCGCACCCTCCTCGCGGCGATGTTGGGGCTCTTCCTGCCGTTCGTCGTGCTGGCGTTTCCGCTGGCCACGCGGTTGATGTCCCCGGCCGTGCCGCTGTGGGTCGCCGCCCTGGGGGCTGCGCTGGGCGCGTTGATGCCCTGGGCGCAGCTCAACCGCGATGCGGAGGCGCGACGCCGCGACTTCCGGCACGTGGTGAGCTCCTTCCTCGACCTGGTCGCGATGAACCTCGCCGGTGGCCGCGGCGTACCCGAGGCGCTCCAGTCGGCGACCGCGATCAGCGACGGCTGGGCGATGGTGCGGATCCGGGACACCCTCGAGGCGGCCAGGCTGCAGGGCACCACCCCCTGGGCCGCCCTGGGACAGCTCGGTGACGACGTCGACGTCGACGAGCTGCGCGATCTCTCAGCGGCCCTCGCACTCGTGGCCGAGGACGGCGCCAAGGTGCGCGACTCGCTCTCGGCACGGGCCAGCTCGATGCGGCGCAAGGAGCTCGCCGACGCCGAGGGACGGGCGGCCGCACAGTCACAGTCGATGCTGGTCGCGCAGTTGTTGCTCTGCGTCGGTTTTCTGCTGTTCCTCACCTATCCTGCTGTCGCGAGAGTCCTCGGGGGTTGACCGGGGATGAAGACGGGGATCATCACCATGTCCGACAAGAAAGGCTCTCACCGCCATGTCCACTCAGCACCTGACCTTGCTCACCACGCTGGTCCGCGCACGGATGCAACGCGCCCGCTCCAGCGAGGCCGGCGCCTCCGCGGTGGAGTGGGTCGTGATCACCGCGATCCTGGTGGCGATCGCCGTCGCCGTCGGTGTCATCCTCACCCAGACCATCACCGACAAGGCCGACTCGATCGACCTCGGCTGAGCCGTCGTCCCCGGCGCGACGAGGCCGGTGCCAGCGCCGTCGAGCTGGCGATGTACATGCCGATCCTGATGCTGGTCATCTTCATGGCGGTGCAGTTCTCCCTGGTCTACCTGGGCAATGCGACCGCCGGTGCCGTCGCGCGCGAGGCGGCCCGGGTCGCGCGCGTCACCGGTGACGTCGGTGCCGGGGAGCTCGCCGGGCGGCAGTACGCCGCCAACATCGGCAACGGCACGTTGGAGGATGTCGACGTCAACGTCGTCCCGATCGCCGGCGCGCGGGTCCGCGCGGTCGTGTCCGGTCGCGCCCAGGAGCTGATCCCCGCCCTGGTGCCACGGGTGAGCCAGACGGTCGAGGGACCGATCGAAGAGTTCAAGGTGGACCAGTGACCCGGGGGGCCCGCCGCCTGGATCGCGGGGAGCGGGGCTCGATGGCGGTCGAGATCGTCATCCTCACTCCGGTGCTGATGATGTTCGTGATGCTGATCGTCGCCGGTGGCCGCTACGTCGCGGTCCAGGGGGACATCCAGGCGACCGCCCGCGACGCCGTCCGCGCAGCCTCGCTGGAGCGGGACTTCGAGTCCGCCCGCGCTGCTGCCGGGGTGGTCGTGGCCAGGTCGCTGGACCGCGACACGTCCTGCGGACCGCCCGACCTCTCCGGCTTCGCCCAGGGTGGCACCGCCCGGGTCACCCTGGCCTGCACGGTGTCCTACGCCGGCCTCGGCCTGGTCGGTCTGCCCGGCAACGTCGCGGTGACCGGCGTGAGCAACGCCCCGATCGACGTCTACCGGAGGACCGGATGATCCGGCGGCTCCCGGCTCGGACCGAGCACGGCACCGCGACGGCGTTCGTGGTCGGGTTCGCCGTCGTGCTGCTGGCATGTGCCGGCCTGGTCATCGATGGTGGGTCGGCGCTCAACGCACGGATGACGCTGGCCGACGACGTCGAGCAGGCTGCCCGCGCGGGTGCGCAGGAGATCGACATCATCACCCTGCGCGGAAGCAGCGTGGTGCAGCTGGACCCCCGGGCCGCCGAGAGCCGGGCGCGCGGCTACCTCGGGTCGCTGGGCTACACCGCGATGAACGCCACCGCGCTCGGGGACAGCGTCACGGTCGCCGCCCAGGACACGGTGCCGACCAAGCTGCTCAACCTGATCGGCATCTCGACGTTCACCATCTCGGCCACGGCCACCGCCCAGGCGGTCACCCAGTGAGCGGCATCATGACCGGATCTGACGGGCCGGGCCGGCCCACGCACGCACCACCCACGGAGGCAGTCTCGTGAGCACCACCCAGACCGATCCGTCGTCCCGCGGACCCGAGCGGTTCCACCGCACTGGTGACGCCGAGAACCCCGAGCGGTCCGCCCTCAAGGCGCTCGGCGCCGCGGCGACGCTCCTCGTGCTCCTGGTGGGCATCCCGGTGGGGCTGTGGCTGCTCTCGGGCCCGCCGCCGTACCCGCACTCGTTGCCCGCGCGCTCCGACCTGACCCAGCCGGTCACCGTCGAGACGGTGTTCGCCGTCCTGCGCGCTGTCGTGTGGCTGGCCTGGCTGCAGTTCGCCGTGTGCGTGGGGATCGAGGCAGCCAGCCTGATCCGGGGACGTGGCCTGCCGCGGCCGGTGCCGCTCTCCGGCCGCTCCCAGCAGCTGGCCCGCACCCTGATCAGCGCGCTGCTGGTCACCGGGGTCGTCGCGGGCAGTGCCGGCACCTCGGTCGCTGCGACCCTCTCGGCGGGTCCGGCCCCGGCTCCCACGGTGGCGAGCAGCACCCAGGTCGCCGACCTGGACGAGACCGACCAGGACGAGACGCCCGAGGCGGAGTTGGGTGCCGCCCAGGACGACCGCCGGGCCGCGCACGCCGGGGTGCCGAGCGACATGACCGACGTGATCGGCAAGAAGGTCTACCTGGTGCAACCGCCGGACGGCTCCTACCACGACAACCTCTGGGACATCGCCGAGCGGCACCTCGACAACGGGCGTCGCTGGCAGGAGATCTTCGACCTCAACAAGGGCCGCATCCAGCCTGACGGCGGCGAGCTGGTGCTCGGGCGGCTGATCCAGCCGGGCTGGGTGCTGATCATGCCCGGGGACGCCACCGGTCTCGACCGGGTGCAGGCAGCCCCCAGCGAGGCTCCTGAGGCGAGCCCGCGCGTCCAGGGCGCAGGAGGCATCGATGCCGACCAGGTCGAGACCGGCGGAGACGTCGAGCAGGAGCAGGTCACCGAGCAGTCCACGCTCGCCCGGGACCTCACCGGCGGCGGGATCCTCGCCGCCGGACTGCTCATCGCCCTGCTGGCGGAGCGCCGCCGCCGGCGGGGAGCAGCCCCCGACGAGGAGGCGCTCGAGGCCGAGGTCGGCCTGCTCGTCGGCGCCGACCAGGACCGCGCACTGTGGCTGGACCGGGCGCTCCGGGGTCTGAGCGCACTCAGCCGCACCGCCCAGGTGCCGCTGCCGCCGGTCTTCGCGGTCACGATCACCGACGAGGCGATCGACCTGCGGCTCGCGCCGGCGCGTCCAGAGGCCCCCGCGCCGTGGACCCCCCTCGACGACGGCCGCACCTGGCGACTCGCCAGGGATGCGCAGGAGCCCACCGAGCTGGGGCACGCGCCCTATCCCGGGCTCGTGTGTGTCGGCCGCTCGCTGGACGGCGCCGACGTGCTGGTCGACCTCGAGTCGGTCGGCGGGGTCGTCGCGGTCACCGGCCACGAGGCCACCGCCCGCCAGGTCGTCTCCGCGCTCGCCGTACAGCTCGCGACGGCGCCGTGGTCCGACGAGCAGCAGGTCTTCGGCCACGAGCTGTCCGAGGTGCTCGCCGACCTCGCCGGTGACCGGTTGATGCTCGTCGACGACTACGCGCCGCTGCTCGAGCGGCTCGAGTCGAGCGCCCCGCAGCGCGCGGCCCAGGAGGTGCTGACCGGGCGGCTGGCCCGCAGGCCCGGCGTCGTCCCGCAGTACGCCGTCCTCGGCGCACCTCCCACCGGTCAGCTCGCGGAGAGGTTCGCCGCCCTCACCGGCTCCGGCGCGCGCGGCTTCGGCGTGCTGGCCGCCGGCGACGTCCCCGGCACCCGGTGGCGGCTCGAGGTCGACGAGAGCGGCACCCTCACGGTGCCGCTGCTCGACCTGCAGGTCGAGGCCGTCCGGCTCACCGACAAGTCCGTCGAGCTCGTCGCCGCGCTGTTCGAGAAGGCCCGTGACGAGGCCCCGGCTCTCGTCGACGGCCGGGTCCCGGTGCCGACCCCGGCACGACCCGGCGACGACGGACACTGGTCCACCGCCGGGGTGCGCGTCGGTGTCCTCGGCGGGATCGAGACGCGCACCCCCGGCGACCTCGACCCCACCCGCCTGGACCTCGCGGTGGAGATGACGACCTTCTTGGCGCTCCAGGCCTCGCCGGTGCACCCGACCGTGCTCGCCGCGTCGGTGTGGCCGCGGGGGGTCACCCCGGCAGTGCGTGACGCGACGATCGAGCGGGTGCGTGAGTGGCTGGGCACCGACTCCGAGGGCAACCACCTGCTGCGGGCAGACGACGACGGCCGGCTCGCGTTGAGCACCGACGTCGCCGTCGACTGGCACGCCCTGTGCGAGCTCGCGCAACGCTCGCGCAACGCCGTACCCCGCGAGGAGCGCGAGCTGCTGCGCCGGGCCCTCCAGCTGGTGCGTGGGGAGCTGCTCGAGGGCCGCCCGACGAGCCGCTACTCCTGGTTGCCACGGACGCGTCTCGAGACGCAGGTCGTCGACGTCGTGGTCGACGCGGCCCACCGGCTCGTCGAGCTCAGCAACCAGGACGGCGACCCCGCCGGTGCCGCAGCCGCCGCCTCGGCGGGCCTGCGCGCCGCGCCCGCGTCCCAGCTGTTGTGGCGGGACCTGATCCGGGCCGAGCACGACGCCCACGGCGACGAGGCTGCCGGCCAGGCGGCCGGCCGGATGGCCGACGCCCTGGCCGGCCGCAACGCCCACATCGAGGCCGAGACCGACGCCCTCGTCGACGAGCTGCTGCCGACGCGGCAGGCCGTGGGGGAGTAGACCCGACCGATATCGGTAGGTCGAGCGCGGCGGATCCCCGGCGCGTCACCTACCGATGTCGGTAGGTCGGTCAGCCGATGAGCAGCACGACCGTCTGGGCGACGCAGGCAGGCTTGGTCTCGCCCTCGATCTCCAGGACGTAGGTCATCCTCAGCTGCTTGCCGGTCGGGATGTCCTCGACGGTGTCGAGCGTGACGTGGGCGCGCAGCCGCGAGCCGACCGTGACCGGGTGCGGGAAGCGGACCTTGTCGAGGCCGTAGTTGAGCCGGGCACCCGGGGTCTCCAAGGCGAACACCTGACTGCCGAACCACGGGATCAGCGACAGCGTCAGGTAGCCGTGGGCGACGGTGCCGCCGAACGGCCCCGTCTCGGCCCGCTCGAGGTCGACGTGGATCCACTGGTGGTCCTTCGTGGCGTCGGCGAAGAGGTTCACGCGGTCCTGGTCGATCTCGAGCCAGTCGCTGGTGCCGAGCTCCTCCCCGGCCGCGTCGGTCAGCTCCTCGAGGGAGGTGAAGGTGCGCACGAAGGGCCTCCTGGGTGATGGGTCGGGGCGTCCGACGACGAGGGGTGCGAGGATGTGCCGCATGTCCGAACCTATCGGTGAGCGAGTCCGGCGGGCCCCCAAGGTCTTGCTCCACGACCACCTCGACGGCGGTCTCCGACCGCAGACGATCATCGACCTCGCGCCCGAGGGCCACGCACTTCCGGAGACCGATGCGGAGTCGCTGCGGAGGTGGTTCGAGGACTCGGCCAACTCGGGGTCCCTCGAGCGCTACCTGGAGACCTTCGACCACAC
Source organism: uncultured Actinomycetota bacterium (assembly GCA_963834315.1). Lineage (GTDB taxonomy): Bacteria > Actinomycetota > Actinomycetes > Propionibacteriales > Nocardioidaceae > Nocardioides_B. The sequence goes on from CAWIAY010000010.1 coordinate 976,787, forward strand.
CGTCGCGGTGATGCAGACGCGGTCCAACATCGCCCGGGTCGCCCGGGAGTGCGTCGAGGACCTCGCCGCCGACGGCGTGGTGTACGCCGAGGTGCGCTACGCCCCCGAGCAGCACCTCGAGGGCGGGCTGAGCCTGACCGATGTCGTCGAGTCCGTGCGTGACGGCTTCGTCGAGGGAGCCGCACAGGCCGCCGCCGACGGTCGCCCGATCGTCGTTCGACAGCTGCTGACGGCCATGCGTCACCAAGCGCGGTCGAGGGAGATCGCCGAGCTGACCACGGCCTACCGCGACGACGGGGTCGTGGGCTTCGACATCGCCGGTGCCGAGGCCGGCTACCCGCCCACCCGCCACCTCGACGCCTTCGAGTACCTCCAGCGCGAGAACGCCCACTTCACCATCCATGCCGGCGAGGCCTTCGGGCTGCCGTCGATCTGGCAGGCGATCCAGTGGTGCGGGGCGGACCGGCTCGGTCATGGTGTCCGGATCATCGACGACGTCACCGTGGCCGAGGACGGCACGGCCACCCTCGGCCGGCTCGCGTCCTACGTGCGGGACACCCGGATCCCGCTGGAGATGTGCCCTTCCTCCAACATCCAGACCGGAGCCGCGACCTCGATCGCCGAGCACCCGATCGGCGTGCTCAAGGAGCTCGGCTTCCGGGTCACGATCAACACCGACAACCGGCTGATGAGCGGCACCTCGATGTCGCGCGAGATGAGCCTGCTCGTGGATGCCTTCGGCTACGACCTGGCCGACCTCTCCTGGTTCACCATCAACGCGATGAAGTCGGCCTTCCTCCCCTTCGACGAACGGCTCGCGATCATCAACGAGGTCATCAAGCCTGCCTACGCCGTGCTCGACGCGATGTCCTGAGAAGCCCCACCCCCACCGCGAGAGCCCCACCCCCCACCGCGAGAGGCCATTTTCCCACCTGATCTGCCGGCGTGTCGTGCGCGAAGTGGCCTCTCGGCTCAGGATCGGACCAGGTGGCTGATCCGGTCGTACGCCTGGTCGGGCGTCATCGGCTCGCAGCCGAGGGCGACGGCGTGCGCGACGATCTCCGGCTCCGCGCGCATCAGCATCCAGCCGCGCCGCAGCAAGGTGAGCGGTGGCTTGCGGTGCTCGCGCAGGTCGCGGGTCAGCCGCCGCCAGAACGTCACCATCGGGTGGTTGCGCACGCAGACCGCCGTGGCGAGGATGCCGCGCTCACGACACAGCGCCACGACCTCCTGGGCGAAGATGCCCTCCGCCACGACGTACGCCGCGTCGCCGAGGTCGACCTCGTGGTGACCGGTGCGCTTGTTCTTGGCGATCTCGTAGACGGGCAGCTCGGCGGACCCCTGGTGGCAGAGCTGCTCGAGGAACTCGGCGGCCTCGCCCGGCAGCCAGGACCCCGGGTCGTCCCAGTCGGCGATCTCGACGCCGCCGGGCAGCAACACCCGGGGGATGGTGGGGTCGTCGCCGTCCTTGTAGAAGTCGTCGAGGTTGACGAACGGCAGCCCGAGCCGCCGGCACAGGCGCGACTTGCCCGAGCCTGACGGCCCGGCCAGGACGATCACCCGCGCGGTCACCGGCGTCATTGTGCCGCACGGTCCGGTCGACCCCGCGACAGGCCACTTCGCGCACGACACGCCGGGAGAACTGGTGGGAATGTGGCCTCTCGGCTCAGATGCCGATCGGGTGCCAGACGGTCTTGGTCTCCAGGAAGCGGGTCATCCGGTCCAGGGTGGGCGCCTGGGACCAGTCGGGCTCGACGAGGTCGGTGGCGTTGGCGGCCCGCTCCGGGCGGAGGACGCGCTTGAGGTTCTCCGCGGCGGTCTCCTCCAGGGCGGTGGCGTCGACGTCGGCACCGACCGCGCCGGTCAGGTCGATCGCGTTCACGTCCATGTGCGAGGCGAGGGTCGGAGCCGTGTCGCCGAGCGCGCCGGTGAGCACGTTGATGACCCCGCCGGGCACGTCGGAGGTGGCGAGCACCTCCGACAGCGTGATCGCCGGCAGCGGACGGGAGGCCGAGGTGGCCACGACGCAGGTGTTGCCGGTGACGATCACCGGCGCCACCACACTGACCAACCCGAGCAGCGAGGACTGCTGGGGCGCGAGCACAGCCACGACGCCGGTCGGCTCGGGCACGGAGAAGTTGAAGTACGGCGCCGCCACCGGGTTGGTGCTCCCGACGACCTGGGCGATCTTGTCCGCCCAGCCGGCGTACCAGACCAGCCGGTCGACGGACTCGTCGACGGCGGCCTCGGCCTGTCGCTTGCTCGCGCCCTCGGAGCGCTGCACCTCGTCGACGAACTGCGCGCGCCGTCCCTCGAGCACCTCGGCCACGCGGTAGACCACCTGGCCGCGGTTGTAGGCAGTGCGCGCCGACCAGCCGCCGAACGCCTTGCGCGCCGCCTGGACGGCGTCTCGGGCATCCTTGCGGGAGGCGTAGGACGCGTTGGCGAGAAACTTCCCCTTGGCGTCGTCGACGACGTAGGAGCGGCCCGACTCCGAGCGGGGGAAGGCCCCGCCGATGTAGAGCTTGTAGGTCTTGCGCACGTCGATGCGGGCGTCAGCGGGTGGCGTCATCGGATGTAGGCCTCCAGACCGTGGCGGCCGCCCTCGCGGCCGTAGCCCGACTCCTTGTAGCCACCGAAGGGGCTGGTCGGGTCGAACTTGTTGAACGTGTTGGCCCAGACCACGCCGGCCCGGAGCTGGTCGGCCATCCAGAGGATGCGCGAACCCTTGTCGGTCCAGACGCCGGCGGAGAGGCCGAACGGCGTGTTGTTGGCCTTCTCGACGGCCTCCGCCGGAGTGCGGAACGTGAGCACCGAGAGCACCGGGCCGAAGATCTCCTCGCGGGCGATGCGGTGGGCCTGGGAGACGCCGGTGAAGATGGTCGGCGGGAACCAGAAGCCGTTGGCCGGGAGGTCGCAGGCGGGGGACCAGCGACCGGCACCCTCGGACTCGCCGACCGCGGACAGCTCCTTGATCTTCGCGAGCTGCTCGGCGGAGTTGATCGCGCCGACGTCGGTGTTCTTGTCCAACGGGTCACCGACGCGCAGCGTGCCCATCCGACGCTTCAGCCGGGCGAGCACGTCGTCGGCGACGGACTCCTGCACGAGCAGGCGGGAGCCGGCGCAGCAGACGTGGCCCTGGTTGAAGAAGATGCCGTTGACGATGCCCTCGACGGCCTGGTCGACCGGGGCGTCGTCGAAGACGATGTTGGCGGCCTTGCCGCCGAGCTCCAGGGTGACCTTCTTGTCGGTGCCGGCAACCGACTTCGCGATCATCCGGCCCACGTCGGTCGAGCCGGTGAAGGCGACCTTGTCGACATCGGTGTGGGAGACGACCGCGCGCCCGGTCTCGCCGGCCCCGGTGAGGATGTTGACCACGCCGGGCGGCAGGTCGGCCTGCTGGCAGATCTCCGCGAACAGCAGCGCCGTCAGCGGTGTGGTCTCGGCCGGCTTCAGCACCACGGTGTTGCCGGCGGCGAGCGCGGGGGCGATCTTCCACGAGAGCATCAGCAGCGGGAAGTTCCAGGGGATGACCTGACCGGCCACGCCGAGGGACTGCGGGTCCGGCCCGAAACCGGCGTGCTCCAGCTTGTCGGCCCAGCCCGCGTAGTAGAAGAAGTACGCCGCGGCCAGGGGGATGTCGACGTCGCGGGACTCCCGGATCGGCTTGCCGTTGTCGATCGACTCCAGGACGGCCAGCTCACGGCTGCGCTCCTGCATGATCCGTGCGATCCGGAACAGGTACTTCGAACGCTCCCGGCCCGACATCTTCGACCACACGCGGGTGTGGGCGCGACGGGCCGCCTTGACCGCGGTGTCGACGTCCTCGGCGGAGGCCTCCGAGACCTCGGCGAGCACCTCCTCGGTGGCCGGCGAGATGGTCTTGAACGACGTGCCGCCGATCGGGTCGACGAACTCGCCGTTGATGAACAGCCCGTAGGACGACTTGATGTCGACGACCGCCCGGGACTCCGGGGCGGGGGCGTAGTCGAACACGTCGGCGGCGCTGCTCGCTCCTCGGGCGGTCAGTGGTGTCCGTGCTCTTCGTGGCCATCGCGATCAGTCCAGGGTGAAGTAGTCGGGGCCGGAGTAGCGGCCGGTGCGCATCTTGGTGCGCTGCATGAGCAGGTCGTTGAGCAGGGTCGAGGCGCCGAAACGGAACCAGTCGGGGTCGAGCCAGTCGGGCCCGGCCACCTCGTTGACCATGACGAGATACTTGATCGCGTCCTTCGCCGTGCGGATCCCACCGGCGGGCTTGACCCCGACCATCTGGCCGGTGAGCTCGCGGTAGTCGCGGACCGCCTCGAGCATCACCAAGGTGACGGGGAGCGTCGCCGCGGGTTGCACCTTGCCGGTGGAGGTCTTGATGAAGTGGCCGCCGGCCATCATCGCCAGCCACGAGGCGCGGCGCACGTTGTCGTAGGTCTGCAGCTCGCCGGTCTCGAAGATCACCTTCAGGTGCGCGCTCGTCCCGTCGGGCCGGGCACAGGCCTCGCGTACGGCGACGATCTCCTCGAAGACCTCGAGGTAGCGACCGGAGAGGAACGCGCCCCGGTCGATGACCATGTCGATCTCGTCGGCGCCTGCCTCGACGGCGTCGCGGGTGTCCATCAGCTTGATGTCTCGCGCCGCACGCCCCGAGGGGAAGGCGGTCGCCACCGCGGCGACCTTCACGAATCCGTCGCCGGCGTCGCCTCGCACCCCGAGCTGTTCACGGGCTGTCGAGACCATGTCGGGGTAGACGCAGACCGCGGCCACGTGGGGTGCGGTGGGGTCGGCCGGGTCGGGGCGCAGCGCCTTGGACGCCAGCGCGCGGACCTTGCCGTGGGTGTCGGAACCCTCCAGCGTGGTCAGGTCGACCATCCGGATCGCCAGGTCGAGCGCGAACTCCTTGGCGGTCGTCTTGATCGAGCGGGTGCCGAGGGTGGCGGCCCGTGCCTCGGCGCCGACCTGGTCCACCCCCGGGAGTCCGTGGAGGAATCGTCGCAACGAGGCGTCGGACGAGGTCGCTTCGGCCAGCTCGGCCGGGACGCCGTACGAACTCGCCATTGAGCTCTGGGCTGTGGTCACTCGACCCAGCATAGGGATCGGCGGCCGTTGTGGAAAAACGAGCCCCGAGAGGCACAATCAGACCCATGAGCGAGGTCACAGCGCGGTCCGGCCGGTCCCGGCCGGTGGAGCGGTTCAAGCCCACCAGTGGTCACATTCTCGGCTACGCCGGGATCGGGATGGCGATGTTCGCGGCCGGCTACGTGGTCTGGACCGAGCACAGCATGACAGGTCTTCGGATCGGCCTGGGAGCGGTGTTCTTCGCCACGCTCGTCTGGGTCACGCAGGTGCGTCCGCGGGCGGCGGTCTACGCCGACCACGTCCTGCTCAAGAACGCGCTCCGGGACGCCCATGTGCCGCTGGCCGCCGTCGACGAGGTCGGGATCGGCCAGACGCTGTCGCTGTGGGTGGGCGAGCGACGCTTCACCTGCATCGGGATCGGCAACTCGATCCGCTCGGACGTGAAGGCGCGCCACCGGGCTGCGCTGGAGGAGGCCGACATCGGCACCAGCCGCTTCTCCGAGCTGAGGCGCAAGGCCGACATGGCCAATCTCGACGAGCGGGCGATGACCTACCAGACGTTCGTCGTCACCCGGCTCGAGGAGCTCATCGAGGTCGCGAAGCGCGAGCACGCCCGCGCTGAGCGCGAGCCGGGTCAGCCTCGCTGGCAGACCGCGTGGCCGGAGGTCGCGCTGCTCGCGATCAGCGGCGCCGCGTTCGTGGTCACGCTCTTCCTCTGACGAAGCCTCGGCGGCGGCTCACAGACCCATCGCGGCGGACAGGTCGGCGCGGATGGCGTCGAGCCGGCCGGCTGCGGAGATCCTGGCCGCGTCCACGCCGTCGTCGGCCTGCACCGGCACGACCACCTCGAGGTACGCCTTGATCTTCGGCTCGGTGCCCGATGGGCGCACGATGACCCGGGCAGCGTCGGCGAGCCGGTAGCGCAGCCCGTCCGTCGGGGGCAGGCCGGCCCCGTCCGCACTGCCCAGCGAGAGGTCGTCGACCTGCTCGACGTGGAGCCCGCCCAGCCGGTCCGGCGGGGTGGTCCGCAGTCGTGCCATCGCGTCCTTGATCTGGGCGAGATCGGTGACCCGCACCGAGAGCTGGTCGGTGGCGTGCAGCCCGTGGGTGCGCGCGATGTCGTCGAGCCGGTCCATGAGGGTGCGGCCCTCCGCCTTGAGCTCCGCGGCGAGCTCGACGACGTGCAGCAGTGCGGAGACGCCGTCCTTGTCGCGCACCAGTGCCGGGGCCACGCAGTAGCCCAGGGCCTCCTCGTAGCCGAAGGCGAGACCCTCGACGCGGGCGATCCACTTGAAGCCGGTCAGGGTCTCGGCGTACGGCTGGGCGTGCGCCTCGGCGAGACGGCCGAGCAGGGACGAGGAAACGATCGAGGCGGCGTAGACGCCGCTGACCCCGCGGCGCAGCAGGAAGTCGGCGAGCAGCGCGCCGACCTCGTCCCCGCGAAGCATCCGCCAGCCTTGGGGGCCGGGCACCGCGACCGCACACCTGTCGGCGTCGGGGTCGTTGGCGACGACGACATCGGCGTCGACCTCGGCCGCGAGCGCCATCGCGAGGTCCATCGCGCCCGGCTCCTCGGGGTTGGGGAAGGCGACGGTCGGGAAGTCGGGGTCGGGCTCGGCCTGGGCGGGGGTGACGTGCGGGGCGGCGAAGCCGGCTCGGTGGAGCACCTCGGCGACCGACGAGCCGCCGACACCGTGCAGCGGGGTGTAGACGGTGGTGAGGTCGCGTGGTCCGTTGCCCGCGAGAGCGGCGACGTCGTCGAGGTAGGCGTCGACGACGTCGTCGTCCAGCGTCGTCCACGCCGTGCCGAGCGGCAGGTCCGCCAGCGGGCCGACAGCAGCGATCCGGTCGGCGATCCCGGCATCGGCCGGCGGCACGATCTGGCTGCCGTCGCCGAGGTAGACCTTGTAGCCGTTGTCCTGGGGCGGGTTGTGCGAGGCGGTCACCATCACTCCGGCGACGCAGTCGAGCTTGCGGATGGCGTAGGCCAGGATCGGGGTGGGCAGCGGCCGGGGCAGCACGGATGCCGTCAGGCCGGCGCCGACCATGACCGCAGCGGTGTCCGCTGCGAACACCTCGGAGTTGTGGCGAGCGTCGTAGCCGATGACGACGCGGTCACCGGGCCGGGCACCGTTGTCGAGCAGGTAGGCCGCGAGACCGGCGGCGGCACGCATCACGACCACGCGGTTCATCCGGTTGGGACCGGCGCCCAGCGCCCCGCGCAGCCCGGCCGTGCCGAACTCCAACGTGCCGTCGAACCGGTCCGCGAGGTCGGTGGCGGCTGCGCCGTCGGGGTCGGACTCGACGGCCTCGACGACCGCCTCGAGCTCGGCGCGGGTCTGCTCGTCGGGGTCCTCGGCAGCCCACGCGCGGGCGCGGTCGATCAGGTCGTGGCTCATGCGCCGCACTCTAGGCGCTGCCGGGTGCGCGCCTCAGAGAGCCGGGCCGTAGAAGGTCTCGGTGACGAACGGGCCGCCCACGTGCCCGGCCTCGACCTCGTCCTCGGGCCGCACGGGCAGCTGGTCGGCGTAGCTCTCGGCGTCGTCCTGCGGATCGAAGCCGAGTGCCCGGCCAGGAGCCAGGTCCCACCAGGCGCGGGTGTTGGCCGAGATGCCGTAGATGACCGCGAAGCCCGGCGCGGGCGCGGTGAGTGCGGCCTGCACCATCCGCACGCAGTCGCCGGGGGAGAGCCAGGTCGACAGGCCGCGCACGGTCTCGGGCTGGGGTAGGAAAGAGCCGATCCGCAGGGCGACGGCGTCGAGGCCGTGGCGGTCGACGAAGAGCCGGAGCAGCGCCTCCGCCGCCACCTTCGCCACTCCGTAGAAGGTGTCCGGGCGTGGGGGTACGTCGACGGTGAGCAGGTCGCTGCGCGGCGTCCGTCCGACCGCGTGGTTGCTGCTGGCGTAGACGATCCGGCCGACGCCGTGGCGGACCATCGTTTCGAGCAGGGCCGCGGTGCTGATCACGTGGCTCTCGAGCTCCTCGGGGAGCGGGGCCTCGTCGGGGATGCCGGCGAGGTGCACGACCGCGTCGAGCCCGCCGGACCGGTGGAGGTCGACGAAGACCGCCTCGACGGCATCGGGGTCTGTGCAGTCGACGGTGTACCAGGCGTCGTCGGAGCCGTCGGGCGCGGTGCCGCGGTCCAGGCCGACGACGTCGTGGCCGAGGCCGGTGAGGCCGGGCAGGAGCACGCTGCCGATGCTGCCGGCGGCGCCGGTGACCAGGACGCGCACCGGCTAGATCCTCGGCACGATCGCGCCGAGCAGCTCACCCATGCGGGTGGCCGCGGCCTTGCCGGCCTCGAGGACCTCCGCGTGGTTGAGCGGCTCCCCGGTGATGCCGGCGGCGAGGTTGGTGACCAACGAGATGCCGAGCACCTCGAGGCCGGCCTCGCGGGCGGCGATCGCCTCCAGCACCGTCGACATGCCGACGAGGTCGCCACCCATGGCGCGAACCATCCGGATCTCGGCGGGGGTCTCGTAGTGAGGACCCGGGAACTGGACGTAGACGCCCTCGGCCAGGCTGGCGTCCACCTCGCGGCAGAGGGCACGCAGCCGGCTGGAGTAGAGGTCGGTCAGGTCCACGAAGTTGGCGCCCTCGATGGGCGAGGTGCCGGTGAGGTTGAGGTGGTCGCCGATGAGCACGGGGGTGCCGGGCTGCCAGGCCTCGTCGAGGCCGCCGCACCCGTTGGTGAGGACGGCGACCTCGCAGCCGGCGGCCGCCGCCGTCCGCACGCCGTGGACGACCGGTCGCACGCCGAGACCCTCGTAGAGGTGGGTCCGTCCGAGCAGGACCAGCAGGTTCTTCTCCCCCGACCGCACCGAGCGGATCCTGCCGGCATGGCCCTGGACCGCCGGAGCGGCGAAGCCGGGCAGGTCGGTGGTGCTCAGCTCCGCGGTGGCCTCCCCCAGGGCGTCGACGGCAGGCAGCCAGCCCGAGCCCATCACCAGGACGATGTCGTGCTTGTCGACCCCGGTCAGCTCGCGCAGCCTCTGGGCGGCGAGGTCGGCGAGATCGGTGGGGGAGAGGGCGTCGTTGCTCACCGGAGGAGCGTAGACCGGCGCAGCGACGTCCCGGACCGGCGGGATCGGGAATTTCGGCGCGACCCTCGACAAACGATTGCAGCCCGACCTAGTGTGCAATCACATTGAACATCTTGGAGGACACATGAGCGTCAGCAGGAGAGCAGTCATCGCAGGCGCGGCCGGGGCCGGCGTGGGTCTCGCCTCGGGAGTGGCCCCGGCGGCCGCCCATCGCGGTGGCCCGCACTCCCCGGGCCGCGGGCGAGAGCACCGCGAGTACGTCGTCACCGGTGCCTACGTGCTGACGATGGACCCCTCGATCGGCGACCTGCCGGACGGGGAGGTGCACGTGCGCGACGGCCAGATCGTCCAGGTCGGCCGCAAGCTCGGGGTGCACGCCCCGCGCATCGACGGCTCCGACACGGTGCTGATGCCCGGACTGGTCGACACCCACTGGCACCTGTGGACGACGTTGTACCGCGCGATGTCCAGCTCCTCACCCGCCACGGCGTACTTCGCCCTCAACCTCGCCAACGGCGTCCGCTGCACGCCCGACGACCTCTACCACGGCACCCGGCTCGGGCTGGCCGATGCGCTCACCACCGGCATCACCACGGTGCACGACTGGGCCCACAACCTCCGCTCCCCGGGGCACGCCGACGGCAACCTGCGCGCTCATCGCGAGATGGGGCTCCGCGGCCGCTTCTCCTACGGCACGCCCCAGGGCTACCCGGGCAGCTCGGTCATCGACCTCGAGGACATCGCCCGGGTGCAGCGGGAGTGGTTCCAGGGCGGTCGGCTCCCGCTGATGCATCTCGGCCTCGCCGGTCGGCCGCCCGGCTTCGTCGGGGAGTCCGTGTACCGGGCGGAGTACGACTTCGTGCGCGACCTCGGCCTCCCGGTCAGCTATCACGCCAACTCGACCCGGGCCCAGGGCGCGCTCGGGATGATCCGCCAGCTCGGCGAGCAGGGGATGCTCGATGAGAACACCCAGCTGATCCACGCCCTCTACACGACTGCGCAGGAGCGTGCCCTCGTGCGCGACACCGGCGCCTCGGTGAGCATCAGCCCGTGGTCGGAGCTGCTGATCGGCTACGGCGTCACGCCGGTGCAGGAGATGGAGGCCAGCGACATGCTGCTGACCCTCTCCGTCGACACCCTGCCTCTCACCGGCAGCGCGGATCTCTGGTCGGTGATGCGGCTGGTCGCCGGGCTGCTGCGTGGCCAGGCCGAGCAGGAGCTCGCCGTCGGCACCCGCCGGATCCTCGAGATGGCCACGATCGACGCGGCCCGCAGCCTCGGCCTCGGGGACGTCGTCGGCTCGGTGACCCCCGGCAAGCGGGCCGACCTCATCCTGGTGCGCACCGACGACGTGGCCACGGCCCCGGTGACCGACGTTCCCAACACGCTGGCTCTCGCTGCCGGGGCGGAGAACGTCGACACCGTGATCGTGGACGGCAAGATCCGCAAGCGCCACGGCGAGCTCGTCGACGTGGACGTCGAGGACGTCGTCCGGGCGACCGACCGGGCCCTGCGGGCGCTGCTGGCTCGCTGAGCGAGGTGGCCGCGGGTCAGTGACCGATCGAGCGGCAGGGTCGGCTGCGCAGCGAGTCCACGTAGTCGGCCGGTGCGTCGGCGGCGTCGGCCGCCTCCGCGAGGATGCCGACGTACGACGCTGAGGGGAGTCCGCCCTCGTAGGCGTCGAGCACGTAGGCCCAGGCCACCTGCTCGCCGAGCATCGTGGTGACGCGCACCTTGGTCTTGCGGTACAGGCCGGAGTCGGCGCTCTCCCAGCCGTCGAGGGCGACCGCGTCCTCGGCGGTGACGTCGTAGACGGCGACGAAGACCTGCTCGATCGGATCCTCGACGATCGTGGCCAGCGCGCCGTCCCAGCCGAGGTCCTCGCCACCGAAGGTCAGCCGCCAGCCGAGCAGCCACCCGGTCGTGCGGAGAGGCGAGTGCGGGCACCGCTCACCCATGCGGGCGGGGTCCATGTTGGACCCGTAGGCGGCGTAGAGGGGCACAGCGCGAGAGTAGTGGCTCGGGGCGGCTGCAAGAATGGCGCCCGTGAATCGTGTTGTGGTGATCGGTGGCGGACCTGGCGGCTACGAGGCGGCGTTGGTGGCCGCGCAGCTCGGGGCGGATGTCACCGTGGTCGACTCCGACGGCCTCGGGGGCTCCGCGGTCATCACCGACTGCGTACCGAGCAAGACCCTGATCGCGACCGCGGAGCTGATGGCCGACATGGAGGAGGCCGACGAGCTCGGCCTCATCGTCGGCGACCCGGGGTCGACGGCGGACCCCCTCGGGGTGGACCTGGCCAAGGTCAACCATCGCGTCAAGAGTCTCGCCCTCGCCCAGTCGGGCGACATCGGGCGCCGGTTGACCCGTGACGGGGTTCGGGTGCTGGCCGGCCGGGGTCGGCTCGCGGGCGCAGGCCGCGTCGAGGTGGAGCTCAACGAGGGCGGGTCCGAGACCGTCGAGGCGGATGCCGTGCTGCTGGCGACCGGAGCCGCGCCGCGCACCCTCGAGACCGCCCAGCCCGACGGTGAGCGGATCCTCACCTGGGAGCAGGTCTACGACCTCGAGGAGGCCCCGGAGCGGCTGATCGTGGTCGGGTCCGGCGTGACCGGCGCCGAGTTCGCCTCCGCCTACAACGCCCTCGGTGTGGACGTCACCCTGGTCTCCAGCCGCGACCGGGTGCTGCCCGGCGAGGACGCCGATGCCGCCGAGGTGATCGAGCAGGTGTTCACCCGGCGTGGGATGACGGTGCTCTCCCGCTCGCGGATGGCCTCGGTCGTCCGCGACGGCGATGCGGTGACGGTGACCTTGACCGACGGGCGGACCGTCGAGGGGTCCCACTGCCTGCTGGCGCTCGGCTCGATCCCCAAGACCGAGGGCCTCGGCCTGCAGGAGGCCGGTGTCGACCTCGACGATGCCGGCAACGTGATCGTCGACCGGGTCTCACGCACCACGGCTCGGGGCGTGTACGCCGCCGGCGACTGCACCGGCGTGCTGATGCTTGCCTCTGTCGCGGCCATGCAGGGCCGGATCGCGATGTGGCACTTCCTGGGCGACGCCGTGCAGCCGCTGGACCTGAAGATGGTCTCCTCCAACGTCTTCACCGCCCCGGAGATCGCGACCGTCGGCTACACCCAGATGGGCGTCGACGCCGGCGAGGTCGACGCCGAGACGGTGCTGCTGCCGCTGTCGGGCAACGCGCGCGCGAAGATGCAGGGGGTCCGGGATGGCTTCGTGAAGCTGTTCGCCCGTCCGGGCACCGGGATCATCGTCGGTGGTGTCGTGGTCGGTCCGCGGGCCAGTGAGCTGATCCATCCGGTCGCCATCGCGGTCTCCGAGCGGCTCACCGCCGACCAGCTCGCGCATGCGTTCACCGTCTATCCCTCGATGAGCGGGTCGGTCGCCGAGGCCGCTCGGCGGTTGCACCGGGTGGAGTAGGGCTAGAAGTCGAAGCCGCCGAAGTCGAAGCCCCCGTCGCCACCGAAGTCCCCGCCACCGTCCCCTCCGGTGTCCCCGCCGGTGTCGCCACCGTCCTGGCCGCCCCCGCCGTCGCCCGCGTCGCCGCCGGTGTCGAAGCCACCCTCGCCTCCGGACGTGTCCTGGCCGTCCCAGTCCGAGGCCAGCATGCTGCCGATCAGGAAGCCCGGCAGCAGGCCCGACATCGCGTAGCCCCCGAAATAGCCGGCCGCCCAGGGGGAGTAGGCCGGGCCGCCCTGCCAGTAGGGCACCCGCCCGGCGCCCTGGCGCACGGTGCGGATGTCGGGATCCGCACCCTGCTGGACCCGGTCGGCGTCGGCGGCGCACACCGGCACCTGGCGGAGCTGGCCGCCCGCCGGAGCCCACTTGATGTCGGTGGTCGAGGGGCCGTGAGCGGGGTTGAAGAAGCAGGGTGGGCGCCGGGTCGGTAGCGACCGTCCCTCGACCCGGGCCAGGACGCACGCCACGGCGTACCGTCCGTCCTCCAGCGCCTCGGTGACGTGCTTGATCTCCTCGGGCCTGGTGACCAGGCGGATCGACTCCTTGGCCGAGTCGTAGGAGTCCAGGGCGCGCTGGTAGTCCTGGCGGGTGGCCTCGTCGAGCTGCTCGGTCAGCAGGTCGCTGTCGAGCCGCTGGAGCTCCTCGCCGAAGCGGGTGACGTCCTCGTCGGCCACCACCCGCACCTTCTCCAGGTCGGTGGCCTCGCGCGTCTGCAGCTCCTGGCTGCGGCGCGCGGCGGCCAGGCGCTGGGCACCGAACCAGACCACGCCGACGACGACCAACACCCAGAAGAGGTCCATGCGACGAGCCTACGCGGGCCGACCCACCCCGATCGGGCCTTCTATCACGCGATCTGGCCGGAACGGCACAACGAAACGCCGAGCTTCCGACATAATCGCAAGACAACTCGGACAACTGCATGCACATCCGTCACACCCCCCGGGGCGCCACGTCGGTTTGGGAAGACCGGCGTGGGGCTGCTCGCCCGGGTGCGTGTGACCCTTTGCTAGGGGAATCTCATGGGTTCACGCCTCCCCGCGCTGCCCTCACGCGCCGCCTCGAGCGTCGCGGGAGTGGTCGGCGTGGTCGTGGTGCTGCTCGTCGGTGCGGTCGGTTCACAGGCACCTGCGGTCACCGTCGACCAGTCCTACTGGATCCCGGTCGGCGACCGGGTCGTCGTGCGCGGGCACGGCTACGGGCACGGCCACGGGATGAGCCAGTACGGCGCCTACGGTGCCGCCCGACAGGGGCTGAGCGCCGACCAGATCGTGGGCTTCTACTACCCGGGGACCACGCCGGCCCAGGCGCGCGGCCGGATCAGGGTGCTGCTGGGCTCCGACACCTCCGACGACGTGGTGGTCAGCCCCGTGGCGGGGCTGAAGGTCCGCGATCGCGGCGCCAGGACGACCTACCCGCTGCCCACGCCCGACGGGGTCTCTCGCTGGCGTGCCCTGGTCGAGCGCGGCACACCGGTGCTGGACTACCTGGTGGGCTCGACGTGGACGCGGTGGTTGCCCGACGGGGTGCCCGCCTTCACCGGCGACCTGCAGTTCCAGGCCGGGCGCACCCCGCTGACGCTGTGGACGCCGGCTGGTGCGCGCGTCTACCGGGGCAAGCTCCGGGCGGCCTCCCCGACGGCCGGGTCGACCCGACGGGACACCGTGAACGTGCTGCGGCTCGACGACTACGTCCGGGGCGTGCTGCCCGCCGAGATGCCGCCGGGGTGGGCGCCCGAGGCCGTCAAGGCCCAGGCGATCGCCGCTCGGACCTACGCGGTGTGGTCACGCGCGCAGAACAAGAAGCGCTACTACCAGGTGTGCGACACGACCGCCTGCCAGGTGTACGGCGGGGCCGGGGCGGAGCACCCGCTCGCCGACGCCGCTGTCGCTGCGACCTCGCGACAGGTGCTCACCTTCGACGGCGCCCCGGCCTTCACGCAGTTCTCCTCCTCCAGCGGCGGTTGGACCGCGGCCGGGTCGGTGCCCTACCTCCCGGCCCAGGCCGATCCCTACGACGCGCACGAGGCGAACCCCAACAACACCTGGTCGGTCACCCTCGACGTACGACGACTGGAGCGGGCCTATCCCGCCCTCGGTGAGCTGCGCCGGATCCGGGTGACCGCACGCGACGGCAACGGGGAATGGTCCGGCCGCGTCATGTCACTGCAGCTCGACGGCACCCGGGCCGATCGCACCCTGACAGGTGACAGCTTCCGCTGGGCCTTCGGACTCCGCTCCACCTGGTTCACCATCGACCAACCCGGTTGAGCCCGAGCCCAAGCCTCAACGGGGGGAGAGGACCAGGACCAGGTCGCCGCCCTCGACCTGCTGGGTCGTGGCGAGGGCGAGGCGTTGGACGGTGCCGGCGACGGGGGCGGTGATCGACGCCTCCATCTTCATCGCCTCGATCGTCGCGACGGTGGCGCCGGCCTCGACCTGGTCACCCTCGCCGACGACGAGGGTCACCACCCCGTCGAAGGGCGCCGCGACGTGGCCCGGCTGGGCGGTGTCCGCGCGCTCCTGGCTCGGGGAGTCGGCAGCCACCGACCGGTCCCGCACGTTGACCGGGCGCAGCTGGCCGTTGATGGTGCAGAGCACGCTGCGGATGCCGCGCTCGTCGGCCTCGCTCACCGCCTGCAGTCCGAAGATCAGTCGCTTGCCCTCCTGCAGCTCGACCTGGTGCTCCTCGCCGGCGCGCAGGCCGTAGAGGTACGACGTGGTCGGCAGCACCGAGATGTCGCCGTACTTCTCGCGCGACTCCCGGAACTCCTTGGTGGGGCCGGGGAACAGCAGCTCGTTGAGGGTGCCGCGAGGGTCGACGGCCAGGCCCTGCTCCTGCTCGGCGTCGAGGTCGACGGTGACCGGCTTGGTGGTGCGGCCCGCGAGCGCCTTGGTGCGGAACGGCTCGGGCCAACCGCCCGGCGGGTCGCCGAGGTCGCCGTTGAGGAAGCCGATCACGGAGTCGGGCACGTCGAACGAGCCGGGCTCGGCCTCGAACTCGGCCGGGTCGGCGCCGACCGCGACGAGGTGGAGCGCGAGGTCGCCCACGACCTTCGACGACGGCGTCACCTTGACGATGTTGCCGAGGATGGCGTTGGCGGCGGCGTACATGTCCTCGATCTGCTCGAACTTCTCACCGAGCCCGAGCGCGATCGCCTGCTGGCGCAGGTTGGAGAGCTGGCCGCCGGGGATCTCGTGGGTGTAGACGCGCCCGGTCGGAGCGGGCAGTCCCGACTCGAAGGGGGCGTAGACGCGACGGGTCGCCTCCCAGTAGGGCTCCAGCGCGTTGACCGCGGCGAGGTCGAGCCCGGTCGCGCGGGTCGTGTGGTCGGTGGTCGCGACCAGCGCCGAGAGCGCCGGCTGGCTGGTGGTGCCGGCGAGCGCGGCGCAGGCGGCGTCGACGGCATCGACACCGGCGTCGATCGCGGCGACGAGGGTCGCGAGCTGGCCACCCGGGGTGTCGTGGGTGTGCAGGTGCACCGGAAGGTCGAAGCGCTCGCGGAGGGCCCGCACCAGCGTGCGTGCCGCGGGGGCCCGGAGCAGACCCGCCATGTCCTTGATCGCGATCACGTGGGCGCCGGCCTCGACGACCTTTTCCGCCAGGCGCAGGTAGTAGTCGAGGGTGTAGAGCCTCTCGCCGGGGTCTGAGAGATTCCCCGTGTAGCAGATCGCGACCTCGGCGAGGGTGGTGCCGGTGGCGCGGACCGCCTGGATGGCCGGCCGCATCTGCTCGACGTCGTTGAGGGCGTCGAAGATGCGGAACACGTCGATGCCGGTGGCGGCGGCCTCGTGCACGAAGGCCTCGGTGACCGCGGTCGGGTACGGCGTGTAGCCGACGGTGTTCCGGCCACGCAGCAGCATCTGCAAGCAGATGTTGGGCACGGCCTGCCGCAGCGAGGCCAGCCGCTCCCACGGGTCCTCGGAGAGGAAGCGCAGCGCCACGTCGTAGGTCGCACCGCCCCATGCCTCGAGGCTCCAGAGCTCCGGCGTCGTGCGCGCGACGTGACCGGCGACCGAGAGCAGGTCCTTGGTGCGCACCCGGGTTGCCAGCAGCGACTGGTGCGCGTCGCGGAAGGTGGTGTCGGTGACCGCGACCGGAGTCTGCTCGCGCAGCGCCCGGGCGAAGCCCTCGGGGCCGAGGGCGAGCAGCGACTGGCGGGTGCCGTCCGGGGCCGGTACGCCGAGATCCACCACGGGCAGCTTGGCGACCGGGTCGACCGAGACGGGGGCGGCGCCGTGCGGCTGGTTGACCGTCACGTCGGCGAGGTAGTTGAGCAGCTTGGTGCCACGGTCGGCGCTCGACCGGGCGGTCAGCAGCTGTGGGTGGTCCTCGATGAAGGCCGTGGTGATGTGGCCGGCCTTGAAGTCGGCGTCGTCGAGGACGGCCTGGAGGAACGGGATGTTGGTCGCGACGCCGCGGATGCGGAACTCGGCGACCGCGCGGCGGGCCCGCTCGACGGCCTTGGGGAAGTCGCGCCCGCGGCAGGTCAGCTTGGCGAGCATCGAGTCGAAGTGTGCGGACACCTCGGCGCCGGTGTAGGTGGTGCCGCCGTCGAGGCGGACGCCGGCTCCTCCCGGCGAGCGGTAGGTGGTGATCTTGCCGGTGTCGGGGCGGAACCCGTTGGCAGGGTCCTCGGTGGTGATCCGGCACTGGAGGGCGGCGCCCCGCAGCACGATGCTGTCCTGGCTCAGGCCGAGGTCCGCGAGCGTCTCGCCCGAGGCGATCCGCAGCTGTGACTGCACCAGGTCGACGTCGGTGACCTCCTCGGTCACCGTGTGCTCGACCTGGATCCGCGGGTTCATCTCGATGAAGACGTAGTTGCCTGCGGGGTCGAGCAGGAACTCGACCGTGCCGGCGTTGCGGTAGCCGATCTCGGTGGCGAAGCGGACGGCGTCGGCGCACATGCGCTCGCGGATGCCGGGGTCGAGGTTGGGCGCGGGGGCGATCTCGACGACCTTCTGGTGCCGGCGCTGCACCGAGCAGTCGCGCTCGAAGAGGTGCACGACGTTGCCCTCGCCGTCGGCGAGGATCTGCACCTCGATGTGCCGCGGTTCGACCACGGCCTGCTCGATGAAGACCGTCGGGTCACCGAAGGCGCCCTCGGCCTCGCGCATGCAGGTCTCGACCGCCTCCCTGAGGTCGGCCGGGTCGTCGACCCGACGCATCCCGCGGCCCCCGCCGCCGGCGACGGCCTTGACGAACAGGGGGTAGGGCATGTCCGTCACCGACGCCACCAGGGCGTCGGGATCGGTCGACGGTTCCACGGAGGCCAGGGTCGGCACGCCGGCGGCCTTGGCCGCCGCGATGGCCCGCGCCTTGTTGCCGGTCAGCGTGAGCACCTCGGCGGTGGGGCCGATGAAGGTGATCCCGGCGTTGGCGCACGCCTCGGCCAGCCCGGGGTTCTCGGAGAGGAAGCCGTAGCCGGGGTAGACGGCGTCCGCGCCGGCACGCACGGCGGCTGCGACGATGACGTCGGGGTCGAGGTAGGCGCGGACGGGGTGACCGCGCTCGCCGATCTCGTAGGCCTCGTCGGCCTTCAGCCGGTGCTCGGACCCGCGGTCCTCGTAGGGGAAGACGGCCACCGTCTCGGCCCCGAGCTCGTAGGCGGCACGGAACGCCCGGATGGCGATCTCGCCGCGGTTGGCCACCAGCACCTTGGAGAACATGCCCCGAGGTTAGTGGGCCGACTTCCGGAAACGGCGGTGCGTCCGCTCAGCGATCAACGTCGAGCGGCGCCCGGGGTCGCCCCGCTCGCGTGGTCGCCCGACGTACGGCGGGTGGACCCGCTCCGACGAGCCGCCGCCGCGAGGAGGACCTCCCAGGTGTGCCCGACCGTCTCCCTCGACCACCGGCGCGCCTCGCGATGCGCCTGCCGACCGAGGTCGCGACGACGACTGCCGTCCTCGACCAGCTCGAGCAACGCAGCGGTGAAGGCCGGCTCGTCACCATCGGGCACCAACCGGCCGGTGACGCCGTCGGCGATGATCTCCCGAGGTCCGCGTGGACAGTCCATCGCGACCGGGGGCACGCCGATGCTCATCGACTCGATCAGGGACATCGAGAAGCTCTCCGACCTCGACGTCAAGGCATAGACCGACGCCCGCTCCAGCACTCCCCGGAGGTCGAGGGTGTAGCCCCGGAGCAGGATCTGGTCGCCGAGCCCGAGTGCCTCGACCTGTGCCTCGATGGCGCGGTCCTCGGGTCCGGCGCCGTAGAGGTGCAGCTGCCAGTCCGGGTGGGCCCGCGCCACGGGGGCGAACGCACGCACGAGCCGGTCGTGGCCCTTGTTGGCGTCGAGGCGCCCGGCGGTGACGACCACGGGGGCCGTCAGCGGGGCCGGGTCGTCGGGGATCGGCCAGGGCAGGGCGTTGGGCACCTTGGTGATCGAGTCCGCGGCCGCGGGGTAGCGCGCTCGATAGTCGGCCGCGTCGGCCTCGGTGAGCACGGAGAAGCCGTCCAGGCGCGGTACGGCGTGATCCAGGATCGAGGTGAGCCGGACGTTCGAGAACCGGTTGTCGAAGGTGCCGTGGTCCTGTCCCACGACCGGCACACCCGGGGGCAGCAGCTGGAGCGCGGCGAGGTGCAGCGAGGGTCTCGTCGAGAGCACGACGCCCTCGCTGATGCCGGAGAGGTGCCGGCGCAGCTGGAGGTCGGTGAGGAGGTTCATCCGCGGCTCGCCGGGGTTCGGGTGCAGCCGGCTGGGCCGTGCACCCAGCTCACCGCGCAGCCTGCTCTCGTGGCGAGGGGCGGGGTGCAGGACGCTCAGCCGCACCCTCGGGTCGTGCGCGAAGCGGGGGGCGCGCCGGCTGCGGAACAGGCTGACCAGCTCGACGTCGTGGGCGCCGGCGAGATGGTTGGCCAGGTTGATCACCGTGCGTGCCACGCCGCCGCCGCCGAAGGCGTCGAAGACGAGGACGTGGATCCGCAGGCGGTTCAGTCCTTGATCTCGCAGACCACGGCGCCGCTCGCGACGGTCGCGCCCACCTCGGCCTGGAGGCCGGTCACGGTGCCCGCCTTGTGGGCCTTGAGCGGCTGCTCCATCTTCATCGCCTCGAGGACCACGATCACGTCACCCTCGGCGACCTCCTGGCCGTCGGCGACGGCGACCTTCACGATCGTGCCCTGCATCGGCGAGGCAACGGCATCGCCACTGGCGGCCGCACCGGACTTCTTGCTCTTGGCCCGCTTGGGCTTGGACCCGCCGGCCGACCCGCCGGCCGCCAGGCCGCCCAGGCCCGCGGGGATCACCACGTCGAGACGGCGGCCGCCTACCTCGACGGTGATGGTCTGCCGCTCGCGCGGCTCATCGGCCTCGGCGCCGCCGGTGAAGGGCGGGATCTGGTTGTCGAAGTCGGTCTCGATCCAGGACGTGTACACCCCGAACGTGCCGTCGCGCCCGGAGTCGGCGACATAGGCCGGGTCGACGACGACGGCCTGGTGGAAGGGGATCGCCGTGGGCATCCCCTCGACGACGAACTCGGCCAGGGCCCGGCGGGAGCGTTCGAGCGCCTGGGTGCGGTCGCGCCCGGTGACGATCAGCTTGGCCACCAGGGAGTCGAAGGCGCCCGGGACCGTCTCGCCCTGGTCGTAGCCGCCGTCGACGCGGATGCCCGGGCCGGACGGCGCGTGCCAGCGGGTCAGGGTGCCGGGGGCGGGCATGAAGTTGCTGCCCGGGTCCTCGGCGTTGATCCGGAACTCGATCGAGTGGCCCGAGACCTCGGGGTCGCCGTAGCCGAGCTCCTCGCCGGCCGCGATCCGGAACATCTCCCGGACCAGGTCGAGGCCGGTGACCTCCTCGGAGACGGGGTGCTCGACCTGGAGGCGGGTGTTGACCTCGAGGAAGGAGATGGTGCCGTCCTGCCCGACGAGGAACTCGCAGGTCCCGGCACCGACGTACTCCGCCTCCTTGAGGATCGCCTTGGAGGACTCGTAGAGGATCGTGACCTGCTCCTCGGTGAGGTACGGCGCGGGCGCCTCCTCCACGAGCTTCTGGTGGCGACGCTGCAGCGAGCAGTCGCGCGTGGAGACCACCACGACGTTGCCGTGCTGGTCGGCCAGGCACTGGGTCTCGACGTGGCGCGGCCTGTCGAGGTACTTCTCCACGAAGCACTCGCCGCGACCGAACGCGCCCTTGGCCTCCCGCACCGCGGACTCGAAGAGGTCGGCGACGTTGTCACCCTCGCGCGCGACCTTGAGGCCGCGGCCGCCGCCGCCGAACGCTGCCTTGATCGCGATCGGGAGGCCGTGCTCCTCGGCGAAGGCAACGACCTCGTCGGCACTCTCCACGGGGTCCTTGGTGCCGGCCACCAACGGCGCGCCGACCTTCTCGGCGATGTGCCGGGCCTGCACCTTGTCGCCGAGCGCGTCGATCGCGGCGGGTGGCGGGCCGATCCAGATCAGCCCCGCGTCGAGGACGGCCTGGGCGAACGCGGAGTTCTCGGCGAGGAAGCCGTAGCCCGGGTGCACCGAGTCGGCACCCGTCCTGGTGGCCAGGTCCACGATCTTCTCGATGGACAGGTAGGAGTCACCCGGGGTCGCGCCGCCGAGACTGTGGGCCTCGTCGGCGAGCCGCACGAACAGGGCGTCCCGGTCGGGCTCGGCATAGACCGCCACGCTGCCGATCCCTGCGTCCTTGCACGCCCGGATGACCCGGACCGCGATCTCGCCGCGGTTGGCCACGAGCACCTTCTGGAGCGGCTTGACGTTCGCCTGAGCGGCCACGGGTGATCTCTCCTTGCGCCTTGCGGATGTCCATCGGGAGTCTAGGGGCAGACCTCGCCGAGGTGGGATGTGCCCACCGGCACCTTCTCGTGGTGCTCGACGTGGCGCGCGAGGGGCGGCACGATGTCCGGGTGTCCGCCCTGGTCGACTACCGCTCCGACGACGACGACAACGGGCGTTGGGGATCGTTCCGCTTCCGTGACGGCGACATCGTGATCTCCACGCGCAGCAAGTCCGGCACCACCTGGATGCAGATGATCTGCGCCCTGCTGGTCTTCGGTACTCCGCGGCTGCCGGCGCCGCTGAGCACGCTCTCTCCCTGGATCGACCACCTCGTCGAGCCCGTGGCCGACGTGATGGCACGCCTGGAGGGACAGCGGCACCGGCGCTTCGTCAAGACGCACACCCCGTTGGACGGCGTGCCGATGGACCCACGCGCGACGTACGTCGTGGTCGCGCGGCACCCGCTCGACCTGGCCGTCTCGCTCTACCACCAGGGCGCCAACATCGACCGTGCCCGCCTGCGGGAGCTCACCGGGGCGTCGGAGCCGAGCGGTCCGCCGTCGGCGCGGCCGGCCCTGCACGACTGGCTGGTCGCGTGGACGGAGCGGGTGACCACCCCGACCGAGCAGCTCGACTCACTCGTCGGCGTCCTGCACCACGTGTGCGACGCGTGGGACCGGCAGCCGCAGGGGAACGTCGTGCTCGTGCACTACGCAGACCTGCTCGCCGACCTCGACGGCTCCATGCGCGCGCTGGCTCGTCGCCTCGGCATCGAGGTCGCCGAGGAGTCGTGGGGGGACCTCGTGGAGGCGGCGACCTTCGCCTCGATGCGCGCCCGGTCCGACGAGGTCACCCCCAACACGCTCGGGGTGCTCAAGGACACCGCGGCCTTCTTCCGCCGGGGCCGTTCCGGGGCCGGGAGAGAGGTGCTCAGCGGAGAGGAGCTCGCCCGCTACGAGGCACGGGTCGCGACCCTTGCCCCACCCGATGTCGCCGCCTGGCTCCATCGGTGACCCACCACCCCCGAGGACGAGGAACATGACCGATCATCGCTGGCTCCCCGTCGACTTCGAGCACCCCTCCCGGGTCCCGGTCGACGCGGGACACCATCTCCGCCCGATCCGCGCCGCCGACGTCGACCTGGACATGCCCGCCGTCATGGGCTCGCGTGAGCGGCTCTGGTCGATCTACGGCGAGGCCTGGGGCTGGCCGCCCGCCGCGATGACGCACGAGCAGGACCGCGAGGACCTCGAGTACCACGAGCGCGAGATGGAGCTGAAGCAGTCCTTCAACTACGCGCTGCTCGACACCGACGAGACGGTGCTGCTCGGGTGCGTCTACATCGACCCGCCCACGCGGGTCGGTCCGGATGCCGAGGTCTCCTGGTGGGTGGTCGACGACCTGGTGGGCTCCGACCTCGCGGCCATGCTCGATGCACTCGTCCCGACCTGGCTGGCCGAGGCGTGGCCGTTCCGGGCGCCGTGCCTGATCGGGGTGGAGACCACCTGGGCCGACTACCTGGCCCGGCCGACCCTCGACACGACGAGGAGCGCAGACCCGGAGTCCTGAAGCCCGGAGTCCTGAGGAGGCGGGCCGCTCAGGCGCGGAGGGCGGCCACCGTCTCGCGGAGCCCCTGCTCGAGGTCGCGGGGCTCCCAGCCGAGGTCGCGGACGGCCTTCGCGCCCGAGCCGTAGTAGGTGGCCAGCGAGGCACGCATCGTCTCGGCGGCGTAGTCCGGGGGCAGGGGTACGACGCGCCCGATCGCACCGAGGACGCCCGCGGTGACCCGGACCACGCGCTCGGGAAGCACCAGCGGACCCTTGGTGCCGGCGATGGCTGCGACCCGCCGCAGCCCCTCGGCCAGCGTCGCCCGCGGACCCGCCAACATGTAGGACTCGCCCGGCTCGCCCTGCTCCATGGCCAGCACGTGCCCGCGCGCGACGTCGTCGACGTGGGCCCAGCAGACCCCGCCACCTGAGGGGACCGGCGGGCGGTTGCCGGCGACGACCTGGGCGATCAGCGCACCGGTCTGGGCGGTGTCCCCGGGGCCGTAGACGAGACCGGGCTGCACGATCACGACCGGCAGCCCCTGGGCGGACAGGTCGAGCGCGATCTCGTGGGCCTCGGCCTTGGTGCGGTCGTAGGTGGAGAGGTGGGTGCCGTTGAAGTGGTAGCTCTCGTCGACGACCTGCTCCTCGGTGTCGGAGTTGATCGCGAGGGTGCTCGTGTAGACGACCCGCGCCACGCCATGGCGCAGTGCCGTCTCGAGGACGTGGCGGGTGCCGGCGACGTTGACGCGCTCACCGGCCGAGGGGTCACGCTGCCCGAGCTTGTACCAACCGGCGACGTGGAAGAGCCCGTCGACGCCCGTGCAGAGCCGGTCGAGGGCGACCCCGTCGTCCAGGTCGCCCGGCACCAGCTCCACGCCGAGCGCGCTCAGGCTCCCAGCCCGCGACGGGTCCCGCACCAGGGCGAGCACCTCGTGCCCGGCCTCGCGGAGCTGGCGGGCGAGAGCGCCCCCGACGAACCCGGTGGCACCGGTGATGGCATAGCGCATGCAGCGATCCTGGCACGGGCGGCACCGGACCCGAGCGCACCCGTGGGGTCAGCCCAGGGCGGAGAGGTCGTCGCGGCAGCGTGCCTCGACCTCGGCCAGCTCGGCGAGGGTCTCGTCGATGTCCCGCCGGCGCTGAGCGAGCTCCTCCCGACGGACCTCGATCTGGTCGAGCAGGAACCGCAGCTGGCCGGCCTCACCCGGCTTCTCGTCGTACATGTCCACGATCGTGGCGATCTCCGGGAGCGTGAAGCCGAGCCGCCGGCCGCGCAGGATCAGCTGCAGCCGGATCCGGTCGCGCTGGTGGAAGACCCGCGTGCTGCCGCGCCGCTCGGGGGAGAGCAGCCCGACGTCCTCGTAGTGGCGCAGGGTGCGCAGGGTGACGTCGTGCTCCTCCGCGAGCTGGGTGATGGTCCAGCTCTGCTCCGGCATCGGCTTGCCCTTCCGCTACGGAAGCGATCTAGATTCGCCTTACGTTGACGTAAGCGTAAGCCAAGGAGATGCCAGATGACCTACGAGCTGTCCGCCGAGCACGAGGCCTTCCGCCGGTCCGTCCGTGAGTTCGCCGAGGCGGAGATCGCCCCGCACGCGGCCGAGTGGGACCGCCGGCACCACTTCCCCTCCGACGTCGTGCAGAAGATGGGTGGCCTGGGGCTGTTCGGCCTGACGGCTCCCGAGGAGTACGGCGGCGCCGGGCTCACCGGCGAGGAGGGCGGCTTCACCTCGCTGTGCCTGGCCATCGAGGAGATCGGTCGCGTCGACCAGTCGATGGGCATCACCTTGGAGGCCGCCGTCGGCCTGGGCATCAACCCGATCCTGAGCTTCGGCACGGACGACCAGAAGAAGACGTGGCTCCCCGACCTCGTCGCCGGTCGCAACCTCGCCGGCTTCGGCCTGACCGAGCCCGGATCCGGCTCCGACGCGGGCGCGACCAAGACCAAGGCCGAGCTCGTCGACGGCTCCTGGGTGGTCAACGGCTCCAAGCAGTTCATCACCAACTCCGGCTCCGACATCACCTCCGTCGTGACCGTCACCGCCCGCACCGGCGTGACCACCAGCGCGACCACGGGCAAGGAGAAGGCGGAGATCAGCACGATCATCGTGCCGTCCGGCACGCCGGGCTTCACCGCGGAG
Source organism: uncultured Actinomycetota bacterium (assembly GCA_963834315.1). Taxonomy (GTDB): domain Bacteria; phylum Actinomycetota; class Actinomycetes; order Propionibacteriales; family Nocardioidaceae; genus Nocardioides_B. The sequence continues at coordinate 1,001,789 of CAWIAY010000010.1, forward strand.
CCCGCCTACGACAAGCTCGGCTGGCACGCCTCGGACACCCACCCGCTGACCTTCACCGACGTCCGCGTGCCCGAGGAGAACCTCCTCGGCGAGCGCGGCCGTGGCTTCGCCCAGTTCCTGGCCACCCTCGACGACGGCCGGGTCGCCATCGCGGCGCTCGCGGTCGGCTGCATCCAGGCCTGCCTGGACATGAGCGTCCAGTACGCCGGCGAGCGCACCACCTTCGGCGTACCCATCGGGTCCAAGCAGGGGGTCGCCTTCCAGATCGCCGACCTCGAGGTGATGCTCGAGGCCTCGCGGCTGCTGACCTACCGGGCCGCTGCCATGAAGGACGCGGGACGCCCGATGAAGGAGTTCAAGCAGGCGGCGTCGATCGCCAAGCTCTACGCCACCGAGTCGGCCGTCACGGCCACCCGGATCGCCACGCAGGTGTTCGGTGGCTACGGCTTCATGGAGGAGTACCCGGTCGCCCGCTTCTACCGCGATGCCAAGGTGCTCGAGATCGGCGAGGGCACCTCGGAGGTGCAGCGGATGCTGATCGCCCGCGGCCGTGGCCTGCCGGTCGAGTGAGGATGACCCGGTAGCCTCGACGACATGGGACGACGCCTGAAGCGATTCACGGCCGAGGGCTCGAAGTTCCTCACCGTCGGCGGGGTCGCCACGGTCGTGGCGTTGGTGATCTTCAACGCCCTGGTGCACGGCTACTTCGGCGGACCCGGTCCGCTGCACGACAAGCCGATCGTCGCCTTCGTGCTGGCCAACACCGTCGGCATGATCGTGAGCTATCGCGGCAGCCGCTCCTGGGCGTTCCGCGACCGCGAAGTCGTCGGGCCGGCCGGCGGGCGGCTGTGGTTCATCATGATCAACGTCGCCTCGATGGCGATCCCGATCGGCTGCCTGGCGATCAGCCGCTACGTCCTCGGCCTGACCGATCCCGTCTCCGACAACATCGCGGCGAACGTGGTCGGGCTGGGGCTCGGCACCGCGGCCCGCTTCTGGGCGATCCGGCGGTTCATCTTCTTGAGCCCGCGCCGGGCCCAGCGCCGCGAAGAACGCCTGGACAGCGTCGAGCGCACCCCGGCGGGCAAGGCGAGCTGACCGACCGGCTGCGAGCTCAGCCGCGCAGGGAGCCCAAGAACGCCTGCACCTCGTCGTAGACCGGGAGCAGCCCCTGGGACTGCGCCTGGGCCAGGGTCGGCGCGTCAGCGTCCTTGGCGGACAGGATCGGCTCGACGGGCGTCCCGTCGCGACGCGTCGTCGGCCACTCGATGCCCAGGGCCGGATCGAGGGGGTGCACGCCGTGCTCGCGGCCGGGGTTGTAGGTCGCGGTGCACAGGTAGCTGATCATCGTGTCGTCCTCCAGCGCCATGAACGCGTGGCCGAGGCCTTCGCTGACGAACACGGCCCGGCGGTCGACGTCGTCGAGCAGCACCGCGTCCCAGGTGCCGAAGGTCGCAGAGCCGACCCGGATGTCCACGACCACGTCGAGGAGTGCGCCGCGCGGGCAGAAGACGTACTTCGCCTGGCTCGGGGGCACATCGGCGAAGTGCACGCCGCGGATCGAGCCGGCCGCCGAGATCGAGGCGTTTGCCTGCAGCAGGTCGAGCCGACGGCCGGTCGCCTGCTCGAGGTGGTCCGCGCGGAACCACTCCAGGAAGGCGCCGCGGGCATCGCCGTGGACGACCGGCGTGACCTCGTAGGCGTCGGGCACGTCGAGCTCGCGGATCTCCATGTGGCTAGGGTACAAATCGACCGCCCGGACGCCTCGTCCGGGCGACCCGAGGACAGGAGATCGTCGTGCGTTGGCTGGTGACCGGCTCGGCGGGCATGCTCGGCACCGATCTCGTCACGCTCCTGCGCGAGCGTGGCGAGGACGTCACGGCCCTCACCCGCGCCGACCTCGACCTCGCCGACCTGGCCGCCGTCACCGCGGCGGTCGAGGACCACGACGTGGTGGTCAACTGCGCGGCGTGGACCGCGGTCGACGACGCAGAGGAGCACGAGGCGCAGGCACTGGAGGTCAACGGCGTGGTGCCCGACATCCTGGCCCACGCCGTCGCCGAGTCCGACGGCCTGCTCGTCCACGTGAGCACCGACTACGTCTTCGACGGCGCCGCCACAGCTCCCTACGCCGAGGACGCGCCGATCGCACCGGCCTCGGCCTACGGGCGCACGAAGGCCGCCGGCGAGGAGGCTGTCCGGGCGGCGCTGCCCGACCGGCACTACGTCGTGCGCACCGCATGGTTGTACGGCGCGCACGGCAGCTGCTTCCCCAAGACGATGGCCCGTCTCGTGCGTGAGCGGGGATCGGTCAGCGTCGTCGACGACCAGGTCGGTCAGCCCACGTGGACGATGGACGTGGCCGACCTGATCATCCGGCTGGTGGCAGCCGACGCCCCCGCCGGTCGCTACCACGCCACGTCGTCGGGCCAGTGCTCCTGGTTCGACCTCGCGCGGGCCGTGGTCGCCTCGGCCGGCCAGGACGCCGAGGCGGTCGCTCCCACCGACAGTGCCGCGTTCGCCCGACCTGCCCCGCGGCCCTCCTACAGCGTGCTCGGGCACGACGCGTTGCTGCGGGCAGGCGTCGCACCCATCGGTGACTGGCGCGAACGCTGGGCGGCAGCCGCCGACACCGTGCTCGCCAGCCAGGCGTGACCTCCGCCCCCGGGAGGCAGCTCAGTCGAGCCGGTTCCACAGGTCGGTCCAGCGCACCCCGAGCTCGGCGAACATCTCACGCACGGCGGGCAGGCTGACACCGACGACGTTGTGAGGGTCCCCCTCCAGGCCACGGATGAATGCCCCGCCCAGGCCGTCGACCGTGAAGGCGCCGGCCACGTGCAGGGGCTCGCCGCTGGCGACGTAGGCATCGATCTCCGTGTCGCTGACCTCGGCGAAGTGCACCGTCGTAGCGGCCGTGCGCAGCACCTGCCTACCGGTCGCCACCTCCACCAGGCAGTGGCCCGTGTGCAGCACCCCGGAGCCGCCGCTCATGGCCCGCCACCGTGCCCGGGCATCCTCGGCTCCCTCGGGCTTGCCCAGGACCTCCCCGGCGAGCTCGAGCACCGAGTCGCAGCCCAGCACCCACGACGAGTCCGAGGGGTGCACGCGCGCGACCACCGCACAGGCCTTGAGCTCGGCCAGCCGACCGGCGAGGGCAGCAGGGTCGCTCTCGTGCACCTGCGACTCGTCGACGCCCGAGACGACCACCTGCGGCTCGATCCCGGCGGAGCGGAGCGTCGCCAGCCGCGCGGGGGACTGCGAGGCGAGGACCAGCCGGTCGCCGAGGCGTGGCCCGCTCACCGGATGCGCGCGAGCGCCGCCCGCAACGGGTCGAGCCCGATGGATCCGAGGTCGAGGGCCTCGCGGTGGAAGGCCTTGAGGTCGAAGTCGTCCCCGAGCCGCTCGCGCGCGTCGTCGCGGGCCTGCAGCCAGATCCGCTCGCCGACCTTGTAGGACGGTGCCTGGCCCGGCCAGCCGAGGTAGCGGCTGATCTCGAAGGTCAACATCTCCTCCTCCATGCGGGCATGGTCGCGCAGGAACTCCAGGCCCAGGTCGCGGTCCCAGGTCTCGCCGGGGTGGAACCCGAACGGGTTGTCCCGGGGGATCTCGAGCTGGAGGTGCATGCCGATGTCGATGATCACCCGCGCCGCCCGGAAGCCCTGGGAGTCGAGCATGCCGAGCTTGTCACCGGGCTCGTCGAGGTAGCCCAGGTCGTCCATCAGCCGCTCGGAGTAGAGCGCCCAGCCCTCGCCGTGGCCCGACACCCAGCACATCAGGCGTTGCCACCGGTTGAGCAGCTCGTGGCGGTAGACGGTCTGGCCGACCTGCAGGTGGTGGCCGGGGACGCCCTCGTGGAAGACGGTCGTGACCTCGCGCCAGGTCGAGAAGGTGGTCTGGCTGTCGGGGACCGCCCACCACATCCGCCCAGGTCGGCTGAAGTCCTCGGACGGACCGGTGTAGTAGATCCCGCCGTCGGCGGTGGGGGCGATGCGGCACTCGATGCGCCGCACCGGCTCGGGGATGTCGAAGTGCACGTCCGCCATCTCGGCGATCGTGCGGTCCGCGAGCTCCTGCATCCAGGCCGCGAACTGCGTCCGTCCGGAGATGCTGCGGGCGGGGTCGGCGTCGAGCGCGGCGACGGCGTCGTCCACGGACCCGCCCGGCACGATCTTGTCGGCCACCAGGGCCATCTCGTCCTCGATCCGAGCCAGCTCCTGCCACCCCCACGCGTAGGTCTCCCGCAGGTCGACGGTGGTGCCGAGGAAGTAGCGCGACCCCAGGGCGTAGAGCTCCTCGCCGCAGGCCTCGACCTCACGGCCCCGGGGGGCGAGCTCCTCGGTCAGCCAGCGGCCGAAGTCGGCGGTGGCGGCACTGGCCTCGCGGGCGTGCCGGTCCAGCCGCTGGCGCAGCTCGCCCTCGCGGCCGGAACCCCCGACGAAGGTCACGAAGAAGTCGCCTGACGTGCCCTCCTGGCCGGTCCACGCCCTCGTCTGGCCGGCCACCTCGAGGATCTGCGCGCGGGCCGCGACGTGGCCGTCGGCCGCGCACTCCTCGAGCGTGCGGCAGTAACCCTGGAGGGTGTCCGCGAACGCGGCGAGGCGGTGGTCGATGTTCTCCCAGGCGGCGTCGTCGGAGGTGTCCATCAGGTCGAGCACGGACCGGATCTGGTACAGGCCGCTGTCGATCACCGAGAGCTGGGACTGTGGGATCTTGGCGTCGTACATCTCGACCTCGATGCCGAGGCGCTCGAGGAACGCCTCGCGGGCCACCTGCTCGCGCTCGTCGGACGGGGTGGCGGCGGTCGCGGCCGCCAGGGCCTGCCGGGTGAGCGCCTCGCGGGCGGCGAAGCCGGCCGGGGAGTAGTCGGTGAGACGGTGCTCGTGGCCCGGGACCCCGAGGTAGGTGGCGGCGACCGGGTCGAGGGCACAGTAGTCCTCGACGTAGGCATCGGCGACGGCGTCGACCGGACGGTCGAGGCCTCCGGTGTCGTGTTGGCTCACAAGCAGCACCCTAGGGCGTGCCGGGACACGAGGGAGTGAGGAACGATGCGCGGTTCGACGGTCGTGCTGGCCGCGGTCTGGCTGGTGAGCCGCGCCGTGCTGGTCTGGCTGCTGGTCGGACCGCAGGCCTGGGTCGGCGGCGACGTGTCCTACTTCGGCGCCAGCCTGGCCCTCCTCGACGACGTCGGGCCCGGTCAGGTGCTGGTGGAGTACCCCTTGCCGGCCGTGGCCGTGGTCGCGCTGCCGTGGGTCGCTGCTCTCGTCACCGGGTTGTCGTACGCCGTGGTGCTCCTGGCCGTCGCCGCTCTCACCGACCTCGCCTTCACCGTCGTGCTCGCGCACAGCGGCGCCGACCGGCGGCCGGTGGCCTGCTGGGTGCTCGCGGTCCCCGCGCTCGGGGCGACCTCCTACGCCCGCTTCGACCTGCTGCCCGGGGTGCTCGCCGGACTCACCGTCCTGACCGTGCTGAGCCGGCCCCGGGTGGCCGCGGTGGCACTCTCCCTCGCCACCGCCATCAAGCTCTGGCCGGTGGTGCTCGCCCCGAGCCTGCTCGCGGCCACCCGGAGCAGGTCGGTCGCGCTGGTCTATGCCGGGATCGGCGGAGCACTGGCGCTGGTCACGGCCGCGGTCGCCGGCCCCGGGCGGGTGTTCTCACCACTGACCTACCAGGGCGACCGTGGGCTGCAGATCGAGTCCGTCCTTGCGACGCCCGCGATGCTGGGGTGGTGGTCGCGCCCGGACCTGTGGACGGTGGGCTACGCACCCAGCAAGGCGTTCGAGATCAGCGGTCCGGGGGTCGGCCTGCTGCTGGCGGTCTCCACGCTGGCCACCATCTCGTACGGCGTGGGCCTGCTCGTGCTCTGGAGCCGCCTGTGGCGGCAACGCTCGCTCACCTCGACGTCGACGTGGCTGTGGTGCGGGATCGCCGCCGTGCTCGGCTTCGTCGTCACCGGCAAGGTGCTCAGCCCGCAGTACCTCCTGTGGCTGCTTCCGATGGCAGCGGCAGGCCTGGCCCTGGTGCCCGAGCGCGCCCTGCGTCGCTGGACGGTCGGGCTGCTGGTGGCAGCGGGGCTCACCCAGGTGGTGTTCCCGCACGGTTACGGAGCGATCACCCTCGGTCTGGGCAGCCCCGCCGTCACCCTGCTCGCCCTCGCCGCCCGCAACGTGCTGCTGGTGCTGCTTCTCGGTGTCGCGGTGGGGCAGACCTGGCGCGCCCTGGGACGTGACCGGGACGCTCAGCGAGGCAGCGCCGACGAGCGCCAGCCGCCGGGCCCGGCCGCCGACGAGCCCCGCACCGCCCGCTGAGGCGACGCCCACTGCGACCTCGCTTGCGGGACCGGGGCGACCGCGGATGCGGCCAGCCCGCTGAAGACCGCGACGAGCGCCGCGACCTCCTCGGCCGTCGCGTCACCCTTGACTGCGAGCAGCGGTGGTCGCGACTGCTCGGCCCGGTCCCCCTCCACCGCGCTCACAGGGGGATGTTCCCGTGCTTCTTCGGCGGCAGCGTCTCCCGCTTGGTCCTCAGCAACCGCAGGGACCGGACGATCTCGGAACGGGTCTCGTGCGGGTGGATCACCGCGTCGACGTAGCCCCGCTCCGCAGCGAGGTAGGGGTTTGCCAGCGTGTCCTCGTAGTCGGTGACCAGGTCGGCCCGCTTCGCCTCGGCGTCCCCACTGGCGGCGGCCTCCGCCAGCTCGGCGCGGTAGAGGATGTTGACCGCGCCCTGGGCCCCCATCACGGCGATCTGAGCGGTCGGCCAGGCGAGGTTGATGTCGGCGCCGAGGTGCTTGGATCCCATCACGTCGTAGGCGCCGCCGTAGGCCTTGCGGGTGATGATCGTGACCAGCGGGACGGTCGCCTCGGCGTAGGCGTAGATCAGCTTGGCGCCGCGCCGGATGATGCCGTTCCACTCCTGGTCGGTGCCGGGCAGGAACCCAGGGACGTCGACGAACGTGAGCACCGGGATGTTGAAGGCGTCGCAGGTGCGCACGAACCTCGCCGCCTTCTCCGAGGCATCGATGTCGAGGGTGCCGGCGAACTGCATCGGCTGGTTGGCCACCACCCCGACGGGTCGCCCCTCGACCCGGCCGTAGCCGATGACCATGTTGGGCGCGAACAGCGGCTGCACCTCGAGGAACTCCCCCTGCCCGTCGGCATCGGTGTCGAGCACCGACTCGATGACCGTGTGCATGTCGTAGGGCTGGTTGGGGGAGTCGGGGATCAGCGAGTCGAGGGCACGGTCGGTGTCGTTGAGCTCGAGGTCGGCCTCCTCGGCGTAGACGACCGGCTCGTCGAGGTTGTTCTGCGGCAGGTAGGACAGCAGCGCCTTGACGTAGTCGATCGCGTCGGACTCGTCGGATCCCATGTAGTGGGCGTTGCCCGACTTGGTGTTGTGACTGCGGGCACCGCCGAGGTCCTCCATCGACACGTCCTCACCGGTGACGGTCTTGATCACGTCGGGACCGGTGATGAACATGTGCGAGGTCTGGTCGACCATCACGGTGAAGTCGGTGACGGCGGGGGAGTAGACGGCGCCACCGGCGCAGGGGCCCATGATCAACGAGATCTGCGGGATCACGCCGGACGCGTGCACGTTGCGGCGGAAGATCTCGCCGTACAACCCGAGGGAGACCACGCCCTCCTGGATCCGGGCGCCGCCGGAGTCGTTGATGCCGATGATCGGGCAGCCGGTCTTCATCGCGAGGTCCATCACCTTGACGATCTTCTCCCCGAAGACCTGTCCGAGGGACCCGCCGAACACAGTGAAGTCCTGGGCGAACACGCACACCTGGCGGCCGTCGATCGTGCCGTAGCCGGTGACCACACCGTCGCCGTAGGGGCGGTTCTTCGCCATCCCGAACGCCGTGGACCGGTGCCGGGCCAGCTCGTCGAGCTCGATGAAGGAGCCCTCGTCCAGCAGCTCCTCGATGCGCTCGCGCGCCGTCTTCTTGCCCTTGGCGTGCTGCTTCTCCACCGCCTTCTGCGATGCCGCGTGCACCGCCTCGTCGAGGCGCCGGGTGAGGTCCTCGGCCTTGCCGGCGCTGGTGTGGATGTCGATGTCCAGCCCGAGGTCGGACGGCACCTCCGTGCCCTGGCCCGGCTGGTGTTCGGGGTTGCTCGCCACTGCTTCGCTCAACGGACCGTTCGCCTCCTGGTGTGGGTCTCACGGGAGACTAGTCCCTGTGCCGACCACGACCCCAGAGCGCCCACCTCTCGACGCACAGGCACTGGCCGCCCGTGCCGCGACCCTCGGCGAGGGGCGATGGCGGGTCGAGGTGCTGACCTCGACCCCGTCGACCAACGCCGTGGTCGCCGAGCGCTGGCGCGCGGGGGAGGTCGAGGGCCTGGTCGTGGCCACCGACCACCAGACGGCAGGACGGGGCAGGCTGGACCGCGTCTGGGTGACTCCGGCCCGAGCCGCGCTCACCTTCTCGATCCTGGTGTCGCCTGACGCGGTCCCGGCGGCGCGGTGGCCCTGGCTCCCCCTGCTGACCGGGGTGGCCGTGGTCGAGGCGGTACGCCGGATCGCGCGGGTCGACGTCGCGTTGAAGTGGCCCAACGACGTGATGCTCGGTGAGGCGAAGCTGGCCGGGATCCTGGTCGAGCGCGTCGAGGGACCCCGTGGCGCCGCCGCCGTCATCGGTGTCGGGCTCAACGTCTCGCAGACGGCCGAGGAGCTGCCGGTGACGACGGCGACCTCTCTCGTCGCATCGCGCGCCGACCTCCTCGTGGACCGGGCCGACGTGCTCCTCGCGGTGCTGGAGTCCTTTGCCGGCGGGTACGACGCCTGGGCCGCCGTGGGCGGCGCCCCGGCCGCGGGGCTGCGCGCCGACTACGTCCGGCACTGCGCCACGATCGGGCAGCAGGTCCGCGTCGAGCTCCCCCAGGGTGGGCGGCTGGACGGAGAGGCCACCGGCGTCGATCCGGAGGGCCGGCTGCTGGTCCGGGGGGACGACGGCGTCCGTGCGCTCGGGGCCGGCGACGTGGTGCACGTGCGCCGGGGCTGACCAGGCGATGCACCTCGCGGCGGATGCCCCCGTGACATGATCGTCGGGTGGCGTTCCCGAGCAGACTTCTCAACGACGGCGAGCACGTCGTGGTGACCACCCGCACCCACGTCAAGGCTCTGCTGGGCCCGGCCCTGCTGCTGATCGTGCTGGCAGCGGTGGCCGGCTTCCTGGTGTCGATCGTGCCCGACTCCAGCGCGCGGCCGCTCGTGCAGATCGTGATCTGGCTGCTCGCCGGGCTCGTCGCGATCTGGTGGGTGCTCAAGCCGTTCGTGCGGTGGTTGACCACGACGTACACCTTCACCAACCGCCGCCTGGTCACCCGTTCCGGCTTCATCGCCAAGCAGGGACGCACGATTCCGCTCAACCGGATCAGTGGCGTCGACTTCGACATCGGGTTGATCGACCGGATCTTCGGCTGCGGCACCCTCGTGGTCTCGGACGCGAGCGAGAACGGGACCGTGCTGCTCCACGACATCCCGCAGGTCGAGAGGGTGCAGATGCAGGTCTCCGAGGAGCTGCACCGGATCTCCAGCCCGGGACACGATCGGGCTGATGACGGGAGCTGAGCGCTTCTCCCGCGAGGAGCTCGAGAGCGCCCTGCTCGGGGACAGTCCCCAGCTGACCAGCCACGAGGTGGCGGCGGGCGCCGGTGTCTCCATGGACGATGCGCGCCGCTTGTGGCGGGCGCTCGGGTTCCCCGACGCCGGCGACCACCCGGCCTTCACCGACGCGGACCTCCGCGCCCTCGCCACGATCACGGGCACGGTGGACTCCGGCGTCATCGACCTCGACACGGCCGTGCGGCTCACTCGCGCGGTCGGACAGACGATGGCCCGGCTCGCCGACTGGCAGGTCGGCACCCTGGCCTCCCGGGTCGAGCAGCTCGAACGAGGCGAGGGCGCGACCGGCAGTCGCATCGGCAGCGCGATCCGGCTCGCCGAGGAGGTGGGCGTGCCCTTCGAGGCGCTGCTGATCTACGCCTGGCGCCGGCACCTGGCGGCCGCGGTGTCACGCGTCGAGGCGCTCGGCGCCAACGACGAGGACCTGCACACCGTCGAGGTCACCGTGGGCTTCGCCGACCTGGTGCAGTTCACGGCCCTCTCCAACGAGATGGACGAGGACCGGATCGGCGACATGGTCGAGGTCTTCGAGACCCGCTGCGGGGACGTGGTCGCCGCCCAGCACGGCCGCGTCATCAAGACGCTCGGGGACTCGGTCCTCTTCGTCTCCGAGGACCCCGTCCGAGGGCTCGACATAGCGCTGTCGATCATCGACGTCATCGGGAAGGACGCGCGACTGCCCGACGTGAGGATCGGGATCTCCACCGGGGCCGTGGTGATGCGGATGGGTGACGTGTTCGGTCCTCCGGTCAACATGGCCGCGCGGCTGACCGGGGTGGCGCGACGCAACCGGGTGATCAGCGACGGACGGACCGTCGCCCTGCTGCCGGCGGACAGGTTCAGCTGGCAGGCGTTGCCACCGCGCCCGCTGCGCGGGTTCGGCGTCGTCGAGCCGCTCGCGGTCCGCCGTACCTGACCTCTTCGGCGGGTCGGGACCAGCGCGGAACCGGGTATGACTAGACCGGGGTGTAGTCATTTCGGGCCAACCGATGTGAAACCTCATTCGATGTCCGTTTTGTCCATTTAAGGTTTCCCCCATGGTGAGTGTGCAGGGGGTTGACGTCGACCTCGCGACCCGGCGCGTGTGGCGCAACGGCGCGGAGATCCGCATGTCGAACAAGGAGTTCGACCTGATCAGCTACCTGATCGCACGAGCAGGCACCGTGGTCTCGCGCGAGGAGCTGATGCGCGAGGTCTGGCAGACCACCTTCTGGACCTCGGCCAAGACGATCGACGTCCACCTGGGCTGGGTGCGTCGCAAGCTCGGCGACGACACCCGGCGACCGAGCCTGATCACGACGATCCGTGGCCGAGGGCTGCGCTTCGAGGTCAGCGCACCGGACTACGCCCAGCTCGAGGAAGCCGCGAAGTCCGCCTCCTGACCGAGGCTCTGACCGCCCTCGATAGGGTCGGTGCGTGCACACGCCGACCGTCGCGATCATCGGTGGCGGCCAGCTCGCCCGGATGATGGCGCAGGCCGCCGTCCCCCTCGGAGTGCCCCTCCGGCTGCTCGCCGAGGCCGACGGCGTCTCCGCCGCCCAGGTCGTGCCCGACACCCTGGTCGGCGACTACCGCGACCTCGAGACGCTCCGTCGGGTCACCGAGGGCTGCGCGGTCGTCACCTTCGACCACGAGCACGTCCCCACGAGCCACCTGCGCGCCCTGGCGGCGGACGGGCACGCCTGCCGGCCCGGTCCGGGGGCGTTGGTGCATGCCCAGGACAAGGCGGTGATGCGAGAGCGGCTCACCTCGCTCGACGTACCCTGCCCACGGCACGCAGTCGTCGTCGACAGCGCTGCGGTGGGACGGTTCGCCGACTCGGTCGGAGGCTTCCCGGTGGTGCTGAAGACGACCCGGGGCGGCTACGACGGCAAGGGCGTCTGGGTGGTGGCCTCGACCGACGAGTGCGCACCGGCGTTCGACGCGGCCGCCTCGGGCGGCGTCGAGATCCTCGCCGAGGAGAAGGTCGACTTCCGCCGCGAGCTCTCGGCCCTGGTCGCCCGGAGCCCGTCGGGACAGGTCGCGGCCTACCCGGTCGTGGAGTCGGTGCAGAAGGACGGCATCTGCTGGGAGGTGGTGGCGCCCGCTCCGGATCTCGCGCCCGACCTCGCCGTCGAGGCGCAGCAGATCGCGATGACGGTTGCCGGCGAGCTGGACGTGACCGGCATCTTGGCCGTCGAGCTCTTCGAGACCCGCGACGGCCGCGTCCTGGTCAACGAGCTGGCCATGCGGCCCCACAACACCGGGCACTGGAGCATGGACGGCGCCGTCACGGGTCAGTTCGAGAACCACCTTCGCGCCGTGCTCGACCTGCCGCTCGGCTCACCCGAGATGCGAGCCCCCTGGACGGTGATGGTCAACATCCTCGGCGGGGACGACGCGCGGCTCGGTGCCGACCTGTACGCCGGCTACCCGCACGTGATGGCGCGGGACCCTCGCCTGAAGGTGCACCTCTACGGCAAGTCCGTCGTGCCCGGCCGCAAGGTCGGCCACGTCACGGCCTACGGCGACGACCTCGACGACGTCCGTCAGCGTGCCCTCCATGCCGCGGCCTGGTTCCGCGGAGACCTCGGCGACGAAAGTGAGTGAGCGATGACGCAGGCGAACCCCCGTGTCGGGATCGTGATGGGCTCCGACTCCGACTGGCCGGTGATGAAGGAGGCCGCCGAGGCGCTCGGCGAGTTCGACGTGCCGTTCGAGGCCGACGTCGTCTCCGCCCACCGGATGGCCCAGGAGATGCTGGCCTACGGTCAGGGTGCCGCCGATCGTGGTCTCTCGGTGCTCATCGCCGGCGCCGGTGGAGCCGCCCACCTGCCCGGGATGCTCGCGTCCGTGACGCCACTACCGGTCATCGGTGTGCCGGTCCCGTTGAAGTACCTCGACGGGCTGGACTCGCTCCTCTCCATCGTGCAGATGCCCGCAGGTGTCCCGGTCGCCACCGTCGCGATCGGCAACGCGCGCAACGCCGGCCTGCTCGCCGTACGCATCCTCGCGGCCTCCGACGAGGCCCTGCGCACCAGGATGGTCGCCTTCCAGGACGACCTCGCGGCCTCGGCGCGCGAGAAGGGGAAGACCGTGCGAGGGGAGACCTCCCAGCGCCTCGGGTTCTGAGGTCGGCTGGGTGCCGTCGCCCTCCTGGTCGTCGGCTCCCTACTCGGGGACCAGCCCGGTGTGCTCGGCCGCGAAGGCGAGCAGGTCGGCGACCTCGTTGGCGATCGCCGAGGCCGGCTTGCCCAGACCATGGCCGGTGGCGGTCTCGATCCGGGTCAGCACCGGCGCCTCACCGACCTGGGCCCGCTGGAGCGCGGCGGTGAACTTGAAGCTGTGCGCCGGCACGACCCTGTCGTCGTGGTCGCCGGTCAGCACCAGGGTGGCCGGGTAGGCGGTCCCGTCCTCGAGGTTGTGCAGGGGGGAGTAGGCGCGCAGCACCGCGAACTCGTCGGGGTCCTCAGGGGAGCCGTAGTCGGCGATCCAGGCCGCGCCGATCGTGAACAGGTGGAAGCGCAGCATGTCCATCACGCCGACCGCCGGGAGGGCGACGGCTGCGATGTCGGGTCGCTGGGTGATCACCGCGCCCACGAGCAGGCCACCGTTGCTGCCGCCGTGCAGGGCGAGCTGCTGGTGGGTGGTGACGCCCTCGGCGACCAGGTGGTCGGCGATCCCGGCGAAGTCGTCGAAGACGTTCTGCTTCTCGGTGAGCCGTCCCGCCTCGTGCCAGTCGGCGCCGTACTCGCTGCCGCCGCGGAGGTTCGCGATGGCCAGCACGCCGCCGGCCGCGAGCCAGCCGGCGAAGACCGGGCGGAAGTGGTCGAGGATCGGCACGTTGAAGCCGCCGTAGCCGTAGAGCAGCGTCGGGCGGGGCTGGTCCAGCGGCAGGTCGCTGCGGTGGAAGAGGAAGTAGGGGATCTCGGTGCCGTCGAGACTCGCTGCACGTCGCCGCTGGGTCTCGATGCTCGGTGAGACCCAGGTGGAGGCACCCGGCTCGAGGCCGGTGACCTCGTGCACGCGCCCGTCGGTGAGATCGAGCCGGTAGGCGACGTGGGGGGAGGACACCGAGGTGGTGCCGACGAAGACCTCGGGGTCGCCGGCCTCGGCGTTGAGCGCCACGATCTGCCCGCCGCCCAGGGGCACGACCTGACCCGGGCCACCGTCGAGGGGGTGCCGGGTGAGGGTCGGCTGCGCGTCGACCAGGTGGATGGTGAGGATCTCCTCGCCGGCACCTTGGGCGTGGGAGAGGGCGGCTTCGCCCTCCGGGACGACGTCCTCGAGGACCAGACCCTCGGTGGGGAAGGCCGCGAGGTCGAGCCGGACGACCTTGCCGAGAGGTGCCTCGGCCTCGGTGCGGAGATAGAGGTGATCCCCGTCGGTGCGGACGAACTCGAAGGTGGCAGAGGCCTCGTCCACGATCTTGAGCGGTTCGCCCAGGCTCGCGGTCCCACCGTCCTGCTCCACGGGGTAGGCCCACAGTCTGTTCTTCTCCGAGGTGCCCTCGTGGATGCTGACCAGCACCCAGCGGCCGTCGTGGGAGAGCTCCGGGGTCATCCCGAGCCGTGGATCGTCGGGGAAGTCGAGCACCAGGATGTCGTCGTCCTGCGAGGTGCCGACCCGGTGCTGCTTCAGCTTGCCGCCGGGAAGGGCTTCGGCGTCCGTGCCGGTGCGGGTCCCGGCCACGTCGTAGTGCAGGTACAGGAACGAGTGGTCGGGCAGCCACGTCGCGGTGCTGAACTTGACGTTGGTCAGTCGCTCGCCGATCGGTGCAGCGGTGTCCAGGTCGAGCAGCCGCACGGAGGTCCAGTCGCTGCCCCCGTCACTGACCAGGTAGGCGAGGAGCACCCCGTCCTTGCTGGCCGAGCGGGCGAAGAGCGACGACGTACCGTCCTGGGAGAAGGTGTTGGGGTCGAGGAGGAGCCGCGGGGAGTCGCGCAGGTCCTCGAGCGTGTCGGCGACGAAGAGCCGGTCCTGCTCCTGGGAGCCGTCGTTGCGGGTCACGACGTAGCGGCCGCCGACCTTGTCAGGGGTGCCGGCGCGTGGGCGGGTGACCAGCGCGGCCAGCTGCTCGTGGAACCAGGGTCGTGAGGCGAGCCGGTCGAGGTGTCGGCGGGACAGCTCGTTCTGCTGCTTCACCCAGGCGCGGGTCTCCTCGGAGTCGGGATCCTCGAGCCAGCGGTAGGGGTCCTCGACGCGTTGGCCGTGCAGGGTCTCGACGGTGTCGTCTCGCCGGGTGTCGGGATAGCTGAACGGGTCGGTCATCACGCCACCGACGCGTCCAGGCTCGGCCACTCGATCGCGGGGCAGGTGTCCATCACCATGCGCACCCCCGCCTCGACGGTGCGCGCGTGTGCCTCCGGGTCGACGACGCCGAGCTGGAACCAGACCCCGGAGGCGCCGATGGCGACGGCCTCGTCGGCGAACCGACCGGCGTGCTCCGAGCGACGGAAGACATCCACGACGTCGACGGGGAACGGGATGTCGGCCAAGGTGGCGTAGCCCTGCTCGCCGAGCACGGTGGGGGCCGTCGGGTGGACGGGGACGACTCGCTTGCCACGGGACCGCAGGAGTGCCGCGATCCGGTAGGCCGTCCGGGCCGGGTTGCCGCTGAGGCCCACCACCGCCCAGGTGTCGCATTCCTCGAGCATGAAACGGATGTCGTCCCGGCGGAGCCAGGACCGATTGGTGCGATCGGTCATGACGGCGAACCTATCTCGCACCCGGTGAGCCAGCCGCATCCGCGGACACCGATCCGGCAGCGCCTGGTCCTTCGGGTGTCGGCGACGGACAATGGTGAGGTGATGATGCTCCAGGGGCTGGTCGTGCTGGGGCTGTTCGCCGCGCTCCTCTACCTCACGATCCGGTCGCTCTCGGCGCCGCGCGGTCCCGAGCCGATGGCCTCCCGGCGGGGGCACTGGCGCGTGGGGCACCACGACGTCCGTGGCGAGACCCGCGTGGTGGTGGAGAAGCTCTCCCTCGACGGAAGCAGGGTTCTCGACGAGCACCTCATCGCCTCCCTGCGCGTGGATGACCCCGACTACGACGCGAAGTTCCTGGCCGCCATGAGTGAGGCCCGCGAGCGGCAGGCGCTCTTCGAGTCCGAGGAGACGGACTAGAACCGCTGCAGTCGGTGGTTGAGGTGCGAGCGTCCTCCCGGTGGTTTCGAGACGGGCTCGGCTGGCGCCTCGCCCTCCTCAACCACCGATCCCGGTGGTTGAGGTGCGAGCGTTTCTCCCGGTGGTTGAGGAGCGAACGGAGTGAGCGTCTCGAAACCTCCGGGACCAGGGTGCGGTGGTTTCGAGACGGGCTCGGCTGGCGCCTCGCCCTCCTCAACCACCGGAGTGGCTGGCGCCTCGCCCTCCTCAACCCCGGTTCCGGTGGTTGAGGTGCGAGCGTTTCTCCCGGTGGTTGAGGAGCGAACGGAGTGAGCGTCTCGAAACCTCCGGCACCCGGGTGCGGTGGTTTCGAGACGGGCTCGGCTGGCGCCTCGCCCTCCTCAACCACCGGGGTGGCTGGCGCCTCGCCCTCCTCAACCCCCGGTTCCGGTGGTTGAGGTGCGAGCGGTTCTCCCGGTGGTTGAGGAGCGAACGGAGTGAGCGTCTCGAAACCTCCGGGACCAGGGTGCGGTGGTTTCGAGACGGGCTCGGCTGGCGCCTCGCCCTCCTCAACCACCGGAGTGGCTGGCGCCTCGCCCTCCTCAACCCCCGGAGTGGCGCGCGTGGCTCGTGAGGTGGTCTCGACAGGCTCGACCAGCCGTGAGGGTGAGGCTACCCACGAGTAGGATCCGGGGCATGAGCGACTACCCGATGTATGCCCTGTCGGAGGAGCACCAGGCGATCCGGGAGGCCGTCCGTGCCGTCTGCACGGCGAAGGTCGCGCCGGCCGCGGCGCAGGTGGACGAGGCCGGCGAGTTCCCGCAGGCGGCGTACGACGCCCTGGCAGCCAGCGACTTCGCGGCGCCGCACGTTGCCGAGGAGTACGGCGGCGCCGGGGCCGATGCCCTCGCGACCTGCCTGGTGATCGAGGAGGTAGCGCGGGCCTGCGCCTCCTCGTCGCTGATCCCGGCGGTCAACAAGCTCGGGTCGATGCCGCTGGTGCTGGCGGGCTCGGAGGAGCTGAAGAAGAAGTACCTGACCAGGCTCGCGGCCAACGACGGGATGTTCTCCTACTGCCTCTCCGAGCCGGAGGCGGGCTCGGACGCCGCCGCCATGAAGACCAGGGCGGTGCGTGAGGGGGAGGGCCCCGACGCGCACTGGGTCATCTCCGGCACCAAGAGGTGGATCACCAACGCGGGCGTCTCGGAGTTCTACACCGTGTTCGCGGTCACCGACCCCGAGGCCAAGAAGGGTTCCGGCATCTCGGCGTTCGTCGTCGAGAAGGGCGACGAGGGTGTCTCCTTCGGGGCCCCGGAGAAGAAGCTGGGCATCAAGGGCTCGCCGACCCGCGAGGTCTACCTCGACAAGGTGCGGGTGCCGGCCGACCGGATGATCGGCGCAGAGGGCACCGGGTTCGCCACCGCGATGAAGGTGCTCGACCACACGCGCGTGACGATCGCTGCGCAGGCAGTCGGGATCGCGCAGGGTGCGCTCGACTACGCGCTCGACTACGCCAAGGAGCGCACCCAGTTCGGCAAGCCGATCGCGGACTTCCAGGGGCTGCAGTTCATGCTCGCCGACATGGGCATGAAGATCGAGGCGGCGCGGCAGCTGACCTATGCCGCGGCCGGCCGTTCGCAGCGCGGCGACGACGACCTCACCTTCTTCGGTGCCGCGGCCAAGTGCTTCGCCTCCGACACCGCGATGCAGGTCACCGTGGATGCGGTGCAGGTGCTCGGTGGCTACGGCTTCACCCGTGACTACCCGGTCGAGCGGATGATGCGCGACGCCAAGATCACCCAGATCTACGAGGGCACCAACCAGGTGCAGCGCATCGTGATGGCACGCCAGCTCCTCGCCGGGATCCAGTCCGACCTCTGATCGCTCCGCCGACGTCGGTCACCGACGGACCAGCCTCTTCGTCAGGACCCAGGCCGTCGCCCGGACGGACCTCCACATCCGGCGGCGTACGGCGCGGGCTGCGCCGACGCCGAGCACGATGGCCAGCACGACCAGCAACGAGGAGAGGTTGAGCTGGCTGACACCCGACAATCCGTGTCCGATCGTGCAGCCGCCCGCGATCCACCCTCCCGCGCCGAGCAGCACGCCGCCGAGGCCGAGCTGGAGGTAGCGGCCGAGCCGCTCGCCACGCAACCACCAGCCGCCGGCAGTCCTGGCGGCCAGGAGGCTGCCCACCACGAGGGCGGCGAGGAACGCCAGCAGCCACGTGTTGGGCCGTCCGGCGGCGACGCCGGCCACCGCACCGACCGAGCTCGCGCCGAAGGAGGAACCGCCGACGGCCGCGAGGCCCCAGGCCGCGGTGACGGCGCCGCCCAGGCCCAGACCCGTGAGGGTCGGTCCCCACTGCCACCGAGCTGTCGAGCGTTCCCGCGCCGGGCGCAACCGGCGAAGCGTCAGTGCGACGGTGGCCAGGACGACCACGGCGACAGCGAGCCGGGGGAGGCCGAGCAGACCGGGGAGGGTGGCGCCCTCCCCTCCGGAGAGCACCGTCGGGCCCGGGATGTCGAGCGGCCGCGCGAGGAGCTCGCCGAGCCCCCAGCCCGTCAGGCCGACGAGAGCGCCGAGCATGCCTGACCCCAGCTTGTAGAACAGCCCGGAGATGCAGGAGCTCGCCACGACCATCCCGACCCCGATGACGACTCCGCCGACCACGTTCTGCACCGGCCGCAGCGCCAGGCCCTGGTTGAGGCCCTCGCTGCCGGGGACCAGGAGCACCACGGCGTAGCCGACTGCCGCCACGGAGACGGCCAGCACCCAGCCGCGGACCAGCTGGAACTGGCCGTCGAAGGCACCCGAGATCGCCGAGTGCGAGCAGAACTGGCCGCGCTGGAGCGCATAGCCGACCGCGGCGCCCGCGAGGAGACCTGCCAGCAGGGTCGC
The DNA here is from genome assembly GCA_963834315.1 of uncultured Actinomycetota bacterium. Classification (GTDB taxonomy): domain Bacteria; phylum Actinomycetota; class Actinomycetes; order Propionibacteriales; family Nocardioidaceae; genus Nocardioides_B. The sequence continues at coordinate 1,020,403 of CAWIAY010000010.1, forward strand.
GATCACGTGCCGTCACGACCTCGGGCCGGTCCGGTCGGCGGGGTGCGGTGCGGCATGACGCCCATCCTGCCTCTAGCGTGTGCGCATGCTCGGCACCCACACCCTCAACGACGGCCACCGCCTCCCCGTCGTCGGCTTCGGCACCTACCCTCTCTCCGGCGAGGAGGGCGTCGCCGCGATCGCCTCGGCGATCGAGGTCGGCTACCGCCTGCTCGACACCGCGGTGAACTACGACAACGAGCCGGAGGTGGGCGAGGCGATCCGCCGTGCCGGCGCACCACGCACCGAGCTGGCCGTGACCAGCAAGATCCCCGGACGCCACCACGCCTACGACGAGGCGATCGCCAGCACCCGCGAGTCACTGACCCGGCTCGGGCTCGACCACCTCGACCTGCACCTGATCCACTGGCCCAATCCACGTGTCGGCAAGTACGTCGATGCCTGGCGCGCCCTGGTCGCCCTGCGGGAGGACGGGTTGGTGCGCTCGATCGGCGTCTCCAACTTCACCGAGGAGCACCTCGCCCGGATCATCGACGCGACCGGAGTGACGCCCGCGGTCAACCAGATCGAGCTGCACCCGTACTTCCCCCAGGAGCACCTGCGCCGTGTGCACGAGGAGCTCGGCATCCGCACCGAGGCGTGGAGCCCGATGGGCAAGAGGCAGGCGCCGTTCGACGAGCCCGCGGTCGCGGACGCGGCCCGGCGTCACGGCGTCACGCCTGGGCAGGTGATCCTTCGCTGGCACCTCCAGCTCGGCTCGCTGCCGATCCCCAAGTCCGCCACCCCCGAGAGGCAGCGGCAGAACCTCGACGTCGAGGGCTTCGAGCTCTCCCAGGCCGAGGTCGACGCGATCACCGCCCTCGGTCGTCCGGACGGACGTCTCTTCGGCGGCGACCCCGACACGCACGAGGAGATGTGAGCCCCCGCAAGATCGGGGTCGAGGAGGAGCTGCTGCTCGTCGACCCCGACACCCACCGGCTCACCGGGCTCGCCCGCCGCGCGGTCCGCGAGCACGACGGGGACGGGGTGGAGGAGGAGCTCTTCCGCCAGCAGATCGAGACGACCACGGAGCCGGCTGTCACCGCCGACGACCTCGGCCGGTCGATCCGTGAAGGACGCCGGGCAGTGGGGGAGTCGGCCGCGGCTGCCGGTGCCCGGCCCGCTGCGATGGCGCTCCCGGCTCTGGCGGACGACGGTCACGACATCACCCAGGACCTCCGCTACCAACACATCCGGGACGAGTACGGCGAGCTCGCCGCCCAGTCCCTCACCTGTGCCATGCACCTCCACGTCGACGTGGTCGATGACGAGGAGGCAGTGGCGGTGACGGACCGGATGAGGCCGTGGTTGCCCGTGCTCCTCGCGCTGAGTGCCAACTCGCCGTACTGGCGCGGCCTCGACACCGGGCACGCGAGCTGGCGATCCCAGGTGTGGAGTCGCTGGCCGAGCGCCGGCCCCCGGGAACCCTTCGGCGACCCGGCCGGATACAGACGTGCGACTGCGCTGCTCCAGGAGTGGGGTGCAGCGCTCGACCCGGGGATGCTCTACCTCGATGCCCGGCTCGCCCAGGACTTCCCGACCGTGGAGATCCGGGTGGCCGACGTGTGCACCGAGGTCGACGACGCCGTGCTCATCGCGCTGCTGAGTCGCGCCCTGGTGGAGACCGAGGCCACCGTCTGGCGCCGTGACGACACTCCGTCGCAGTGGCGCGGTGACCTGTTGAAGGCCGCCGGGTGGCGAGCCGCCCGCTTCGGCGTACCAGGTCCACTCGTCCACCCGGGCACGCTCGCGCTCGCACCGACCCGAGGCGTGGTGGAGGCTCTCCTGGACCACGTCCGTGACGCGCTGGAGGACGCGGGCGACACCCGGCTGGTCGCAGACCTCTTCGAGCAGCTGCTCGCGCGGGGCAACGGCGCCGTGCGACAACGATCGGTCTTCGAGGGCTCCGGTGATCTCGGCCGGGTCGTGGCCGACGTGGCGGCGCGGACCGAGGCCAGCTGGGGGTAGCCCGCCGGTGACACACCGGGATTCGCGGTTCGGCTGCGCGCCCGCCGGCAACCACTAGGCTTGCGGCCGAGGAGGGGTGTGTCATGACTCAGCGTGCCCGCACACTCACGGCCCTAGCGACTGCGACGGCCGTGTTCGGTGTGCTCGTCCCCGTCGGCGCGGCCTCCGCTGCAGCCGACACAGAGCCGCCGGTCGGCTCGTTCGCCCTGCTGTCGGCCACGAGCTCCGACGACCCCGGACCGCTGGTGATCGAGGTCGTCCAGAACTCCCTCGAGGACAACGTCTCGGCCACCAAGGACATCGTCCGCGAGGTCAACTGGGGCACCGGCGGCGGCTACGAGCCCTGGCGTCGCCACCGCTCGATCGACTTCTCCTACACGACCGTGGGCCGCTACGACCTGCGCGTGCGACTCACCGACGAAGCCGGCAACAAGACGGTGAAGGATCTCGGCACCATCGTCGTCACCGACTCGTTCGCGCCCCGGCTCAGGGTCATCAAGCCCGCCTCGGACCAGCGCAGGGTGTGGAGCGACGTGCGCGGCTACGCGCGCGACGTGGGGCTCTCCGGCCTGGACTTCGTGCGGGTCAAGGCCGTCCAGAAGCGCACCCGCGGCTGGTTCGCCTACCTCGGCCCCGACCGCGGGTGGCAGCGGGTCGACGGCCGGGTGGCCGCCCGCGACAAGGCCAAGCCGGTGCGCGTCCAGGCGAAGGCCAACGGCTCCTGGGCGGCCTCGCTCAAGGGCGTCCGACAGGGTCGGCTCGTGGTCCGGACGCTGGCTCGCGACCTCGAGGGCAACCGCTCGAAGACGGTCGTCGTGAAGCGCGACGTCGTCCGCTGACCTGACTCGACCTGCTAGCCGTCGACGAGCCCCGAGGGACGGCACAGCTTCTTGGGCACGTCCTGGGTCCGGTCCTCACGGATCAGCTTGAAGAGCTCCTCGGCGCGCTCCTGGTCCCAGTTGACCGCCAGGTCGGCGATCGGTACGCCGCAGGTCAGTCCGTTCTTGCCGTCGACGCGGGTCATCGCCCACGCGAACTGCATCGTCGAGACCAGCGAGGTGTCCTTGCCCACCCGCAGCGAGTCGGAGCCGGCCGTGGCGAGCCGGAAGTAGCGCACCGGGTTGAGCACCGACCACGGAGAGACCGCCTCGGCACCGACTGCGCTGACGACCTCCCGCTGGTGCCGGGCGCGGTCGATGTCACCGAGGGCTGAGGTCTTGCGCGAGCGGGCGTATCCCAGTGCCGTGGTGCCGTCGGCCTCCTGGCACCCCTTCTTCACGTCGAGGTTCGCCTGCGGGTCCTTCATCGCCTCGGTCGGGCAGATCTCCACGCCGCCCACGGCATCGATGACATTGACGAAGCCGCCGAACCCGATCTCGACGTAGTCGTCGATGCGGATGCCGGTCGCGAGCTCGAGGGTCTCGACGAGAAGCTTCGGACCGCCGTAGGCGAAGGCGGCGTTCACCTTGGTCACGCCGTAGCCGGGCACCTCGACCTGGCTGTCCCGAGGGATCGACATCAGCAGGTTGGGGCCCGCGCCCGTGTGAAGCAGCATGATCGTGTCGGTGCGTCGTCCCGAGCCCTTGCCGGTGCCGAACTCGAGCTGTTCCTTGCGGGTGAGGCCGTCGCGGCTGTCACTCCCGACGAGGAGGTAGGTCGTCCCGGACTGAGCGCCGGGGCGGTCGCCGCCCGGGTCGGTGCCGACCTTGTCGACCTGCGACCAGGCCCACAGGGGTACCGCGACCAGGAACACCAGCCACAGCACCAACACAGCCTTGATCCAGCCGAAGCGGAACCGGCGACGGGGCCGGGAGGGCCCGCGGCCGCTCGGTGGTGTCGCCGTCCTCGTGTGGGGAGCCCGGGGTCCTCCCGGCCCGCCCGTTCGCGGTGCTGCCGGCTCCTCGTAGGGCCCTGCTCCACCTGAGCCGGGTCGGCCCATCGTGGGCAGCATCCGGGTGGGCTCCGGGTCGTGGCCCGCGCCCGAGCCTGCGGAGGCCGGACTCCCGGAGGAGTCGGCGCCGGAGCGCTTGCCGCCGTAGAGCCAGTGGTACTCGGGCTCGTCGCCGCCGGCCGAGCCGGTGGACCTCGAGCCCCGCGGGGGTTCAGCCATGAGCACGAAGATATCGCGCCCGGTTGTCGGGGGGTGCGCCCAGCCCCGTCCCGGTGCTCCCGGCGCGTCGAGACGGCTGTGACTCATGTGACTGGTGATACTTGGTCGTCGACGACTGTCGCCTCGAAAGGCTCCCGGCATGCCACCCGCCTCTTCCCCCGGGTCGGACACCTCCACCCCTCCCCGCGCCCAACCACGCCCGCACGCCCGCTTCGGCGACCGCGCGGCGTCGCAGGTGCGCTTCCGCCGCGCTCTGACGCTGCTGCTGATGACCTTGGTGCTGCCGGGCTCGGCACAGCTGGTGGCCGGCAACAAGCGCGTCGGACGCATCGCCCTGCGGTCCGTCCTCGGCCTCCTGCTCGCGGCCCTGATCCTCGGACTGGTCGGATCTGTGTGGCACGGGCTGATCTACTTCCTGGCCACCAACGCGCTGGCCCTGGGTGTGCTCCGGCTGCTGCTGTGTGCGGTGGCCGTCGGCTGGGCGGTCCTGTTCCTCGACGCCTGGCGCCTGGGGCAACCGCTCGAGCTGCTGCAGAAGCAGCGGCTGGCGATGGTCGGCCTCAACGGCCTGCTGTGCTTCTCGGTCGCCGGTGGCCTGCTCTTCGCCTCCCACGTCGTCGCGGTGCAACGTGGCTTCATCTCGGGCATGTTCGGCGACGGGGTCGCCACGGCTGCCACCCAGGGGCGCTACAACGTGCTTCTGCTCGGCGGCGACTCAGGCGCGGATCGCTGGGGGCTCCGGCCCGACAGCATCCAGGTGGCGAGCATCGACCAGGAGACGGGCAAGGCGATCCTGTTCGGGCTGCCCCGCAACATGACCGACTTCACCTTCCCCGAGGGCTCGGTGATGGCCGAGCAGTTCCCCGACGGGTACGACTGCCCCGAGTGTGAGCTGAACAGCCTGTCGACCTGGGCCCAGGACAACGCGACGCTGTTCAAGGGGCGCGGCAACCCCGGCATCGCGGCCACCATCGAGGGTGTGGAGGGCATCACCGGCCTGAGCATCAACTACTACGCGATGGTCAACCTCCAGGGCTTCCGCAGCCTGGTCCAGGCCGTCGGCGGCCTCGAGCTCAACGTCCGCGACCGGATCCCGATCGGCGGCGTCGGGGGACCGGTGACCGGCTACATCGAGCCCGGGGTGCAGCGCCTCAACGGGTTCGAGACCCTCTGGTTCGCCCGGTCCCGCGAGAGCGCCGACGACTACTCGCGGATGGCCCGGCAGAAGTGCGTGATGAACGCGATGCTCCAGCAGCTCTCGCCGAGCACGGTGATCACCAAGTTCGAGGCGATCGCCAAGGCGAGCGAGCAGCTGATCACCACCGACCTTCCGGCCTCGGAGCTCGGCACGTTCGCCGAGCTCGCCATGAAGACGCGCGCGCAGGCTGTGAGCTCGGTGTCGTTCGTGCCTCCGGCGATCAACACCAGCGACCCCGACATCGACAAGATCCACCGGATGGTCGACCGCGCGATCGAGCGCTCCCAGGGCAAGGCATCCGCCGGGGCGGGCGACAAGCCCAAGGCCAAGGGCTTCTCGCGCGCAGGCGGCGCCTCCACGGTGGGCGGGTCGATCGGCAGCTACTCGGAGGGATACGCCGCCAACAAGTCCAGCGACTTGTCCTCGGCCTGTTGACCCTCGGTAGGGTCGCCGGGTGAGCACCCGGGTCGTCGCCGTCGTCGTGACGTGGAACCGTCGGGACCTCCTGGAGGAGTCGCTGGCCGCGCTCGCCGACCAGACCCACCCACCGAGCCGCGTGGTCGTCGTCGACAACGCCAGCGACGACGGCACCTCGGAGGCCCTGGCGAGTCGCTGGAGCCGGCACGACGTCATCTCGCTCTCGACCAACGTGGGGGGTGCCGGCGGCTTCACCGTCGGCATCGAGCGCGCGCTGACCCATGAGCCGGACCTGGTGTGGCTGCTCGACGACGACACCGTGCCGACGCCGACAGCGGCCGCCGAGCTGGTCCGGGCCTGGACGTCGTACTCGGTGTCCCAACGACCGGCCGTGCTGGCGAGCCGGGTGACCTGGACCGACGGCCGCGACCACCCCATGAACACCCCCCGCCCGAAGCCGGGTGCGTCCCGGAGGGAGCGCGCAGCGGCAGCGGCGATCGACTGCGTGCCCGTGCGCTCCGCCTCGTTCGTCTCGATCATGTGCGACGCAGACGTCGTCCGGGAGCGCGGCCTCCCTGTGGCGGACTACTTCTTGTGGAACGACGACTTCGAGTACTCCACCCGGCTGATCCGTGGCCGGGTCGGGCTCTACGTCCCCGCGAGCGTCGTCGTGCACAAGACCAAGGTGTTCGGCTCCACCGACGCCGACCCGGGGGAGCGGTTCTTCCTCGAGGTCCGCAACAAGGTCTGGATGTTCACCCGCAGCAGGTCGCTGACCCCCCGCGAGAAGGCGCTGTACGGCGCGGCGACCGCCCGCCGCTGGGTGCGCACCTTCCGCGGCTCCCAGGACCGGGCCACCCTCCGCCGGGGCCTCCGCTCCGGGCTCGCCGCCGGACTGCGCGGCGCTCCGCGCGTCAACGCGGCCGTCCTGGAGCCGGCCGGATGGGCCCCCGAGGACACCGGCCGCACCGCTCGCACGCTGCCACCCGGGCAGCCCTTCTCGCTGCTCGTCTCCACCTACTCCGGTGACGACCCCGGCTTCTTGAGGGAGGCGTTCGAGAGCACTGTCCAGGCCCAGACGCGGCGACCCGACGAGGTGGTGCTCGTGCAGGACGGGCCGGTGCCGAGCGAGCTCGCCGCCGAGATCGCGCACCTGGCCCAGGGCAGCCCGGTGCCGGTGCGGCACGTCGTGATCGACGCCAACCTCGGCCTCGGTCCTGCCCTCGACCGCGGCCTTGCGGTCTGCACCCACGACATCGTCGCTCGGATGGACGCCGACGACGTCAGCGTTCCGGAGCGGTTCGAGCGGCAGCTCCCGGTGATCGAGGCGGGCGCGGACATCGTCGGCTCGAGCCTGATCGAGTTCGGCACCTCGGTCTCCGACGTCGTCGGTCGCCGAACCCCGCCCACCGACCCCGACGAGATCCGACGGGTGATCCGGTTCCGGGACCCGTTCAACCACCCCACCGTGGTCTACCGCAAGAAGGCCGTGCAGGCGGCCGGCGGCTACAGCGACATGGCTCTCATGGAGGACTACCTCCTCTTCACCCGCATGGTCGAGGGCGGCGCCCGGCCCGCGAACCTCGCGGAGCCCCTCGTGCACTACCGAGTGGGGGCGGGCGCGTACGCTCGACGCGGTGGCACCGGGCTGCTCCGCTCCGAGCTCGCCCTGCAGCGCCGATTCCGCGACCTCGGGATCACCAGCCGCCGGCAGTACTTGCGCAACGTGCTCGTCCGTGGGGGTTACCGGCTCGTGCCGGAGCAGGCGCGTCGGATCGCCTACCGTGCCTTGATCGCCAACCGCGGCGACGGGCGGGACCCGGGCGGCGGATAGACTCCCCTGTGCCTTCGCGGGGCCCCATCGACCCAGGAGAAGTGTTGAATCCAGAAGCCAAGGCTCCGGACCTCGTCGTCGTCGGATCCGGATTCTTCGGACTGACCATCGCCGAACGCTGTGCCAACGAGCTCGGGCTCAACGTGCTCGTGCTCGAGCGTCGGCACCACCTCGGTGGCAACGCCTACAGCGAGGCGGACCCGGAGACCGGCATCGAGATGCACGTCTACGGTGCGCACCTCTTCCACACCTCCAACGAGCGCGTCTGGGAGTACGTCAACCGGTTCACCAGCTTCACCAACTACCAGCACCGCGTCTTCGGGCAGTACGACGGCCAGGTCTACTCGCTGCCGATGAACCTGGCGCTCATCAACACGTTCTTCGGCAAGATGCACACCCCCGACGAGGCCCGCGCCCTGATCGCCGAGCAGGCGAGCGAGATCGACACCGCCGATGCCTCCAACCTGGAGGAGAAGGCGATCTCCCTGATCGGTCGCCCCCTCTACGAGGCCTTCATCAAGGGCTACACCGCCAAGCAGTGGCAGACCGACCCGACCAAGCTGAGCGCGGACATCATCACGCGGCTACCGGTGCGCTACAACTTCGACAACCGCTGGTTCAACGACACCTACGAGGGCCTTCCGGTCGACGGCTACACCGCCTGGCTGACCAAGATGGCCGACCATCCCAACATCGAGGTCCGGCTCGAGACCGACTTCTTCGACGTGGCCGACGAGTTCCGGGGCAAGGTCCCGATCGTCTACACGGGTCCCGTCGACGAGTACTTCGGCAACTCCGAGGGCCGGCTGTCCTGGCGGACCGTCGACCTCGAGGCGGAGGTCAAGCACGTCGACGACTTCCAGGGTTGCGCGGTGATGAACTACAACGACCAGGACGTCCCCTGGACCCGGATCCACGAGTTCAAGCACTTCCACCCCGAGCGCACCTACATCTCCGGCAAGACCGTCATCGTGCACGAGTACTCCCGGTTCGCCGAGGAGGACGACGAGCCCTACTACCCGGTCAACACCGCCGAGGACCGCGAGAAGCTCCTGAAGTACCGGGAGCTGGCAGGCAAGGAGCCGATGGTGCTCTTCGGCGGGCGCCTGGGCACCTACAAGTACCTCGACATGCACATGGCGATCGGCTCCGCGCTGTCGATGTTCGACAACAAGCTCAAGCCGCACTTCGAGTCCGGCGCGACCCTGGAGAGTGGAGGAGTCGAGGCATGACCGAGACCGACCGGAGCCAGACGTCCCAGACCGTGCAGCGAGTGCTGCAGCGCGTCGTCCTGCCCACCGACCGCGACACCGACGTGCTGCCGCTCTACGTCGACCTCGACCGGCCGCAGCTCGACGTCGACAAGAGCCCGCTCACGATGACCCAGCGCGGCAAGCTGCCGCCGACGGAGCCCAACGCGCAGGCAGAGCCCGACCCGCACGCGGTGCTGAGCCGCCGCAGATACCAGGTGGCCGACAACCAGCGCGTCTCCTTCGGCACCTACTTCAACGGCTTCGCCGCCAGCTACTGGCGGCGGTGGACGGTCGTCGAGAGCGTCACCTTGCAGGTGCGGGTGACCGGACCCCGTGCCTCGGTCATCGTCTACCGCTCGATGCCCAACGGCCGCGCCCAGCGCGTCGACTCGGCCATCGTCGAGGGCGACTCCCAGCAGTTCAGCTTCGACCTCTCGTTGGGCCCCTTCGCCGACGGGGGCTGGTACTGGTTCGACCTCGTGGCCGGCCCCGACGGTGCTGTTCTGGACGAGGCCGCCTGGGTCGCCGACGTGCCTGCGGACCGCGCCGACCACGGCACCGTCACCATCGGCATCACCACGATGAACCGACCCGAGTTCTGCGCCAAGCTGCTCACCCAGATCGGTGAGGACGACGACGTCGACGCCGTGCTCGACGAGGTCATCGTCGCCGAGCAGGGGACCAAGAAGGTCGCCGAGGACCAGCACTTCGCGGCCGCGGAGCAGGCTCTCGGTGCCAAGCTGAGGATCATCGAGCAGGGCAACATGGGCGGCTCCGGCGGCTACGCCCGATCGCAGTACGAGACGCTCGAGGCCGGCCGTTCGACCTACATGATGTGCATGGACGACGACGTCGTCTGCGAGCCCGAGAGCATCGTGCGCGCGGTCACCTTCGGTGACCTGTGCCGCACCCCCACCATCGTCGGTGGCCACATGTTCAGCCTCTACGCGAAGTCGCGTCTGCACAGCTTCGGCGAGATCATCAACCCCTACCGCTTCTGGTGGCAGTCCCCGCCGGCCGTCGAGACCGACTGGGACTTCGGGGAGCGCAACCTGCGCAGCTCGCGCTGGCTGCACCGACGCATCGACGTCGACTTCAACGGCTGGTTCATGTGCCTGATCCCGACCCAGGTGCTGCGCGAGGTCGGCTTGAGCCTCCCGATCTTCATCAAGTGGGACGACTCCGAGTTCGGTGTCCGTGCCCGGGAGGCCGGCTTCCCGACGGTCACCCTGCCCGGTGCCGCGGTGTGGCACGTGCCGTGGACCGACAAGAACGACGCCCTGGACTGGCAGTCCTACTTCCACCAGCGCAACCGGACGATCGCCGCCCTGCTGCACTCGCCCTACGAGCACGGTGGTCGCGTGGTGCGGGAGAGCTTCAACCACCAGATCAAGCACCTGTTCTCGATGCAGTACTCCACCGCGGAGCTGCGCCACCGTGCCCTCGAGGACGTGCTGGCCGGCCCCGAGCGGCTGCACGGGGAGCTGCTCACCAAGCTGCCCGAGCTGCGCGCCCTGCGCTCGCAGTACGCCGATGCCCAGACCGAGCCGGCACCCGACGCCTTCCCAGGGGTGCGCCGCAAGAAGCCGCCGAAGAAGGGGCAGGACCCCACCCTGCCCAAGAACCGGCTCGGCCAGCTCGTCTCGGCCGCCACCAGCGCCGTGCGACAGGCCCGTCCGATCCGGGAGCTCGCCACGAAGCACCCGGAGGCACGGCTCGCCGCCATGGATGCGAAGTGGTGGATGATCGCGCAGTTCGACTCGGTGGTCGTCTCGATGCCCGACGGCACCAGCGCCGCCTGGTACCAGCGTGACCAGGAGGAGTTCAAGAGCCTGCTGGCGCGAACGGTGGAGATCCACCAGCGCCTGCACCGCGAGTGGCCGCAGCTCGCTCGGCGCTACCGCGACTCGCTGGCCGACATCACCTCACCCGAGACGTGGGCCAAGACCTTCGCGGCCTCGTCGAACGACGGTCAGGACGGCTGATGCACACGGTCGCCGAGGAGAGGGGAGCGCCGATCCCCGACGAGACCGAGGGGATGGTGCCTCCGTCGCCCACCGGGGGTCTCGTCGACGTCTTCCGGCGGCGCTACATCCTGCGGCTGCTGGTCCGTCGCGAGATCAGTGCTCGCTACCAGAGCTCGATCCTCGGTCTCCTGTGGTCCTACGTGCAGCCGCTCACCCGGTTCGTCATGTACTTCTTCGTGATCGGCATCGTCATCGGGCTGGACCGCGGCGTGGAGTACTTCGGCATCCACTTGTTCGCGGGCATGGTGTTCGTGCACTACTTCACCGAGACCTTCACCGCCGGGACCCGCGCGATCGTGCGCAACGCGTCGATCGTGAAGAAGATGGCGATGCCCCGGGAGATGTTCCCGGTCGCCTCGATGCTCGTCTCCGCCTACCACATCATCCCGCAGCTCGCGATCCTGCTGATCGCCTGCGTCGCGGTCGGGTGGGACCCCGACATGGTCGGCATGCTGGCCGGCCTGCTCGGCTTCGCCATCGTGGCGGTGCTCGCCACGGCGCTGGCTCTGCTGTTCAGCGCTGCGAACGTCTTCGCCCGCGACTTCTCCAACATCGTGCAGACGCTGACCAACTTCGTGCACCTGTCGGTGCCGATGATCTACCCCTACACCCTGGTGTCGTCCCGCTTCGGTGCGGACAACGTCGCCATCTACCTCGCCAACCCGTTGGCCGAGGTGGTCCTGCTGATCCAGCGCTGCTTCTGGGTGGGTGTCACCGCGGACCCCGAGCTGACCGCCCTGACCAACATGCCCGACCACCTCTTCACGCGTGGGCTGATCATGCTGGGCATCTCGTTGGTCTTCCTGTTCATCGCGCAGCTCGTCTTCACCAAGCTCGAGCGCAAGTTCCCGGAGCGTCTCTAACACATGACCAAGTCCATCATCGTGGATCACGTGTCCAAGCGTTTCACCATGCGCTACCACCGCACGATCAAGCAGATGTCGATCGCCCGGATCCGGGGTCAGGAGATCAGCGACAGCTTCCTGGCCGTCGACGACGTCTCCTTCAGCGTCGACGTCGGTGAGTCGATCGGTCTGATGGGGCTCAACGGCTCTGGCAAGAGCACGCTGCTCAAGCTGATCAACGGGGTGATGATCCCCGATGCCGGTCGGGTGCTCACCCGCGGTCGGATCGCCGGCCTGATCGCCACCGGTGCAGGATTCCACCCCCAGCTGACCGGGCGGGACAACGTCTACCTCAACGCGGCCATCCTCGGGATGAGCGAGCGGGAGACGAACGCGAAGTTCGACGAGATCATCGACTTCGCCGACATCGGGAAGTTCCTCGACACCCCCGTCGGGCACTACTCCTCGGGCATGTTCGCCCGGCTCGGCTTCGCGGTCGCAGTGCACACCGATTCCGACGTGTTCCTGGTCGATGAGGTGCTGGCGGTCGGTGACCGGCCGTTCAAGAGGAAGTGCATGGACAAGATGAAGGAGATCAAGCAGAGCGGGCGGACCCTCTTCTACGTCAGCCACGCGGCCGGGTCGGTGCGGAAGATGTGCGACCGGGTGATCGTGCTCGAGAAGGGGAAGATGGCCTTCGACGGGCCTGTCGACGACGGCATCAAGTATCTCCACTACGACGACACCGAGGACGACGTGAGCTCCGAGGAGGAGCGCGACGAGGAGCTCGGCAGCGACGTGTAGTCGTCCCTCGTGGGACGGCGGGCACGGTCCGGGTGCGGTCCGCGGGGGGCCCTCCCGCCACCGCGCCGCCCTACCATCCGGGCCTCGCAGGCTCGGCCCTCCCGCCAGACCCGCCACGGTCGGCGAGGCGGCGTGCGTGCCCCCGCTCATCCCCCGTAGTGGCGCACCGGCGTGGCGGGATGCGGATCGCGACGGGTGTGCGGCAAGGTTCAGGTCTGCTCTCCGGTGGCCGAATCTCCTTGTGGGACTGGGGATTCGCTCTCCAGGCCCGGTCGGATGAATTACAAGTTTGTAGTTCAACGGAACCTATTGCGGGGCCCAAGTAACGGGTGTGACAGTTGATCACTCGTGTGAATCTGAGCCCTCCGGAGAGCTGTCTTGAGTTTGAACCGCCGTCGCTTCGTGCTGCTGTGCCAGCAAGCCCTGGCCTGCGCCGTCGTCGTCGCCGTCGTGGCTCCGTCCGCCGGGGTCATCACGCTCGACATCGTCGCGCCGTCACCCGATGGCGTGGGCGGAGGTTCCCCCGTGCGCGGCGCGCTGGTCGCCTCCGAGCCGGTGGCCCCCGACGTGCGCGAGGTGCGACTGAGCAAGACCGAGGCGGAGCAGGGTTCGAGCAGGAAGCAGTCGGTCGAGGCAGAGGGACCGGCGCTGCGCTGGTCGGCCCGCGCGTCGACGAGCCTCTCCGCCAGTGACGACGAGACGGCCGTGAGCACGGCAGAGGCGGTCGAGGGGTACGGCTCCATCGGCATCACCTGGGACGGTGCCGACGAGATCGATCATGACGCCATCGCGCTGGAGGTCCGCACGCTGTCGGAGGGCACCTGGTCGGCGTGGCAGGAGATGCACTACGACGACGACCACGGCCCGGACCCCTCCAGTCAGGAGTCCTACCGGGCCGGGACCGACGCGGTCGTCGTCGGCGACGTCGACGACGTCCAGGTCCGCGCGACCAGCGACGGTGTCGCGCTTCCCTCCGACATGCGTCTGGCGATCATCGACCCCGGTGCCACCGTGTCCAAGCAGCGCCAGCAGCCGGCCATCGACACGGGGTCGCTCGACAGCGCGACCCTCAGCAGCGCCGGCACCGGCACCCTCCCCCCTCCGGCCGACCCGGCCACGGACCCGGCCACGGACCCCGGCACGGACCCCGGCACGGATCCGACGATCGCGCCCGCGGCGACACTCACGGCCGCGAAGCCGGAGATCTTCTCCCGGGCCCAGTGGGGCGCCGACGAGCGGATGCGCGACAAGAGCTCGCTGCGCTACGGCAAGATCACGGCCGGCTTCGTCCACCACACGGTCAACGCCAACGACTACACCGCCGAGCAGGTGCCGGCGATCATCCGCGGCATCTACGCCTACCACACGCAGTCGCGGGGCTGGAGCGACATCGGCTACAACTTCCTCGTCGACCGCTTCGGGCGCATCTGGGAAGGGCGCTACGGCGGCGTGGACCGTCCGGTCGTCGGGGCCCACACGCTCAACTACAACGAGTCATCCTTCGCCATGTCCGCGATCGGCAACTTCGAGACCGTGCAGCCGAGTGCGGCCCTGCTCGACGCCTACGGTCGGCTCTTCGCCTGGAAGCTCGCCCTTCACGGCGTCAAGGCCTCCTCGACCTCGCAGGTGGTCAACGGGCGCACCTTCCAGGCCATCAACGGGCACCGCGACGCGGGCTCGACGGCATGCCCTGGCACGTACCTCTACGCCAAGCTCTCGACCATCCGCTCCCTGGCTGCCTCCTACCAGAGCGGCACCGCGCCGACCCCTACGCCACCCCCGCCGGCCCCCACGCCGACGCCGCTGGACACCAACATCTCGGGCAGCGCATGGCCGGACTTCGTGGTGCGCGACGCCGCCACCCAGCAGGCCTACGTGATCCGCACCGGTGGTCAGGTCGGCTTCCGGGGCGCCAGGCGCGCCGCGTCGGGCTTCGGCCGCGTGGACCAGCTCGTCGGGACCTGGGACCTCGACGGCGACGGGGCGGCCGACGTCCTGGCCCGCGACAAGGCGAGTGGGGTGACGACCTTCTACAAGGGCGACGGCGCCGGCAAGCTCACCGCGGGCGCGACCACGAAGCGGTTCTCCTCGTTGGCGCAGATGATCGGTGTCGGTGACTTCGACGGCGACGGGAAGGCGGACGTCGTCGGCAAGAAGGCGGGCAAGAAGAAGCTGCTGCTCTACCGCGGACGCGGCAACGGGAAGTTCAAGAAGACGCGGATGCTCGCGAATCCGTGGAGCTACAAGCTCGTCATCGCCGCCGGGGACTCCAACCGCGACGGCAACGCCGACCTCTACGCGCGCGACAAGAACGGCAAGCTGTGGCTGTTGCGTGGCGACGGGCACGGAGCGCTGAAGAAGGCCCGCAAGCTCCCCGGTCGGTGGAAGGGCTTCGACGTGATCGCCGGCTTCGGCGACCTGACCAACGACGGCAGGGTCGATCTCGTGGCTCGCAAGAAGGGCTCCGGCCGCACGTTCGTCTATCCCGCGCAGGGCAAGAAGGGGTTCGGCGATCGCTTCGGTGGCTGGACCCGCTTCTCCGGCGTACGCCATCTCGTCTCCGGCGGCGCGATCAAGAGCTCCGGGGTGGACCTCCTCGGCGTCAACGCCAAGGGCTACCTGGTCAGCTTCGCCAACCGGCAGGGGCGACCCCTGGAGGCCGTGGTGCCGGCCGGGACGACGTTCGAGGACACCAACCTGGTCCTCACCGTCGGCGACTGGAACCGGGACGGTCACACCGACGTGCTCACTCGCAGCGCGTCGACCGGCGACCTCATGCTTCGGGCCGGCAACGGCGCGGACGGGTTTGCGGCGCCGGTGCTGGCCGGGCCGGGATTCGGCTCGGTGGCGGACCTGCGCGCGGTCGGCGACATCAACGGTGACGGCGCGCCCGACCTGGCCGGCAAGCCGGCCGGTGGCTCCGCCCGGGTCTACCCGGGCAACGGCGCCGGCGGCTTCGGCGCGAGCTATGTCTCCAAGGGCCCGAAGAACCTGGCCCGCTCCGTGACCTCGTCGCGCTACGACTGGCGGCTGCCGCTCGGAGACATCGACGGCAACAAGCGCAAGGACCTGCTGGTCCGGGAGCGGAAGTCCGGCACCCTGTGGCTGCTGTCCGGTATCAAGGGCGGCTTCGACAAGCCTCAGTTCGTCGCCGGCGGCTTCGCCGGCTACGACCTGGCCGGCTGACCCCTCACCGGCCGGACCTCACCGCTCGGTCGGGGCGTGCCGGTCAGGCACGCAGCGTGGTGTCGGCACGCTCGGCCTCGGCCCGGCCCTGCCACCCCTCGGCGTGGGGATGGCGCACCCACACGGTGCCGCCGGCCGCTGCCAACGGGCCGAGCACCGTGCTCAGCCCGGCCTCCGAGCACGGGTTCAGGTCGGTCAGCACCCGAGTGCCGCCGCTCCACCCCAGCGCCTCCTGCACGAGTGCGGCCTGGACCAGGCTCCGCTCTCCGTGCCAGGCGTCGTCGTCGGGACCTGGCGGATCGAGCGGGAAGAACGCGTCCGGCTGACCGAGCACCACCGCGGTGTAGTCGACGACGCCGCTGGGGAGTGCCTCGGCGAAGGGCGCCCCGAGCGGACGAAGCGACAGCGCCACCACCGGATGCCGCGCAGCCCGGGGGGCGTAGCGCTCCACGCCCTCGGGGCCGCACACCACCAGCCGGGCGTCATCGGCCAGGGCGGGGTCGGCCACGACCCGGAGGCCCATGGACCAGGCGGCACCCAGCCAGACCGGGCCGAACCAGTGCGTGGGCAGGTCGAGCAGGACCGAGTCGCCACGCTGGAGATCGAGCTCGTCCTGGAGCAGCCCGGCTGTCTTGGCCACCCAGTTGGCGTAGGTCGTGACCGACAGCTCGATGCGCTCGCCGGTGGCGTCGTCGTAGAACGTGACGAGCGGACGACCGGGGTCGCCGCGGAGCTGCTCGGCCAGCAGGTCGGGGAAGGTGGAGGCAGGCACGGCGTCCACGCTAGGGCACACCCCGGGCGGGAGCGGGCCGCCCCCCGAGGGCTGGCATGATGCCGCTCATGTCCCCTCAAGCCGAGACCGAGTCCGACCTGCGGCGTCCACGGGAGGCCGTGATCGTCGCCGGTGGTTTCGGCAGCCGGCTGCTGCCGTTGACCACCCACCGGCCCAAGCACCTCCTCGAGGTCGGCGGCGCGCCGTTCCTGGCGCACCAGATCAGTCGGCTCGCCGAGGCAGGCGTGGAGCACGTCGTGCTCGCGACCTCCTACCGTGCCGACCTCTTCGAGCCCGTGCTCGGCGACGGCAGCGCGTGGGGGATCCGGCTGAGCTATGTGCAGGAGCACGAGCCACTGGGCACCGGCGGAGCGATCCGCAACGTCGCGGGGGCGCTGACCGAGGACCCCGAGGCTGCCATCGTCATCCTCAACGGGGACATCCTGTCCGGTCACGACCTCGCCGGGCAGCTCGAGGACTTCGAGACTCCTCGAGACGGGCGGGCAGTGGATGTCTCGCTGCACCTCGTCGAGGTCGAGGACGCGCGCGCGTTCGGTTGCGTGCCCACCGACCCCGACGGACGCGTGAGCGGCTTCGTGGAGAAGTCCGAGAACCCGGTGACCCAGCAGATCAACGCGGGCTGCTACGTCTTCCGTCGGCGGGTGGTCGACACCATCCCCGCCGACACCGTCGTCTCCGTGGAGCGGGAGACCTTCCCAGGCCTCGTCGAGGACGGGGCGCTGGTGGTCGGCTTCCTGGGCAACGCCTACTGGCGTGACGTGGGTACGCCGGAGGCACTGGTCGCGGCTTCGTGCGACCTCGTGCTGGGTGTGGCGCCGAGCCCCGAAGTCGACTTCGAGCCCACCGGGGCACTCATCGACCCGACCGCCATGGTGGCAGAGGGCGCCGTGGTCAATGGCGGCAGCGCCCTGAGCGCCGGGGTCGAGGTGAGGGCCGGTGCGATGGTGAGTCGGTCCGTGCTGATGGGCGGCGCCGTGGTGGGTGAGGGCGCCGTGCTGGAGGGCTGTGCGGTAGGCCCCGGGGCACGGATCGGCGACGGGGTCAGCCTGCAGGACGTGACCGTCGGCGACGGTGCCGTGGTGGACGAGCCGGTGCCGGCGGGCAGCCGCGTCGACTGCGCTCGCTGAGGGTCAGGCGAGCATGTCGCCGAGCCACTCTCCTCCGCCGAGCACGGCCAGGAAGCGCGCCCAGCGGCCGAGCAGCCCGAGCACGAGGAAGAGCCACAGCGACATCCTCAGCTGTCCAGCAAGCACCGAGAGGATGGCGAACGGCGGCAGTCCGGTGCTGGCCGACACCAGCACGAGCAGACCGGTGAGCGCCGGCCGCTCGTGGGTGCGGGCTCGCCAGGTCTCCAGCCGGGCGGCGTTCTTCGGCTGCTCGACCTTGCGCCGGATCCAGCCCCAGTGCAGGGCGCTGGCACCGAGGTAGTACCAGGTCAGCTTGCCGATCATCTGGCCGGAGGCCGCCACGAAGGCGAGCAGCCACAGGTGATCGACGTCGGACACCGCGGCCCGCACCACGAGCACGGCCTCGATGTTGACGATCGGGAAGAGCGCGGAGGCCAGTCCGAGCACGGCCACGCCCAGCAGGTCCCGCATCACTCCCCCTTCCGCACGCGATGTCGACGCCGGTCAGGGCAGATCCTGCCCCGGCCGGAAGTCACATCGCGTTGGGCTCCGGGGAGTCGGTGTAGGGGTAGTCCTCGACGAACGTCGCGACCGCCTCTCCGCTGGGCGCGTCGCAGTACTGCCAGACACCCTCTTGGTCCTCGAGCGTCTGGGGGTCGGCGTACCAGTGCGTCAACGCGACGTGCGCACCGTCGGGGAACGCCTTGCCGTCCTCCTCCGTCCAGGGCAGTGCGATGAACTTGTCGCTCGGGTCGTTGCCATCGAACTTCGAGGCGATGCCCTTGACCGCGTCCAGCTGCTCCGGATCGTCCGCGACGGTCTCGTCGTACCAGAGCAGGTTGTAGCCGTGCTCGAGGTTGTGGATGTAGTACGGAACATCCTGGCGGTCACTCGCGGAGTAGAACTTGCGCGCGAACCCGGCCGTCTCGCCGTAGTGCGGTCCGAAGGCGGGTGGCGAGTCGGGGTAGGCGATCGCGCTGCCGATCTCACGGTGGTCGGCGCCACCCTCGGCAGCCTTCTTCACCACGTCCTGGCAGCCGGCCACGTCAGCGGCGACCCCGAGGGTCTCCAGGTCGCCGGCGGCAGCCTGGTTCTGCTTGATCAGGGGGTAGGCGCCGAGGGCGACGATCCCGAGCGCGACGGCGGCAACGACGATGAAGATGACGCGGGCGCGGCGCTTCTCGGCTCGCTTCTGCTGCCTGCGCATGTCCTCGACGACGGCGCGGCGGTCCTTGTCCTTGCTGGGCTTGGCCATGTGCGGTCTCTTCGGCTCAGTTCTGGTCGGGGATCGTCGCGCGGCTGCGCGGTCGGGCGAAGTCTACAAAGGCGGGGCTAGGAGCCCGGACGGAACCCGATCCGCAGCCGTGGCCCCCCGGCCTCACCAGGCGGGAGCGGGACCCAGCCGAGACCGAACGCGGCGGTGGTGACCCGCCCCTCGAGGCAGCCGAGGGCGCGAGCGTCGAGCTCGGGCAGGGCGACCTCGACCTGGGTGCCGGCCACGTCGTCGTCCCGGGGTGTCGCGGCCCCCGGCTGGTCCACGACCGTGTCCAAGATCGCGGCCACGAGCTCCGCCGTGGCGGGGGCACCGAAGCCGCGGAGCGCCCCAGGGTCGCCCGTGACAGCGGCCAGGACCGCCTCGCGGGCGCCGAGGCCGAACATGTCCTCGCGCTCGTCGCGCACCAGCACCCGGGCGCCGGGTCCGTGCTGCCCAGGGGGGAGGACGTGCCCGGCAAGGCCCCGCAACACAGCGACGGGGCGTCCGTCGAGCTTGCCCTTGACCAGGTCGCCCGCCGCGGCGATCTCGTCGGCCAGGGCCGGCGCGGTGACGAGGAGCTCGTTGCCGTGGCTGTCGCGCCGACCGGCATGATCCAGGAGAGGGGCGATCCCGGCCACCCCGATGGCCAGGTCGGTCTGACCGACCCGCCAGGCGCGCCCGGCGGTGTCGGTGACCACCACCGCGACGTTGGTCCCGGTGCGCTCGAGCACGGCCTCGCGGACCGTCACGGCGGAGGCATCGGGCGCGGCCGGGAGCGAGAGAACGGTGCCGGCGGCGACGTTGGACGCGTCGACACCGGCCGCCGCCATCACCAGCCCGTGGCGGGTGCGCACGATGCTGGTGCCGCCGCGGGTGGCGTAGACACGATCGGTGTCGCGTCGGACGACGGCCTCCTTGGCGTCGGTGGAGGCACAGCCCTCGGCCTTGCTGACGACCTTGCTCGTGAGCACCACGACGTCGCCGTCGCGCAGGGCGCCCGCGCCGCGACCCAGGGCCGCGAGCAGCAGCCCGGTCAGGTCGGCGCCCTCGGTCACCTCGCCGATGCCGTCGACGGGGATCAGCGTGAGCGTGCTGGGGCCGGGAGTCGTCATCGGCCCACCAGGTCCAGGGCTGCTGCAGCCATCGCCGCGGTGGCATCGAGGTCGGTCATCATCAGCGGCACCGCCCGGCACCTGATGCCGGCCGCCTCGATCCGGTCCACCTGGTCGGCGTCCCTCTCGTCCACGAGCCACCCGTCCAGGAGCCCGCCACCGGACCGGCTGCCGTAGTGCTCGGCGACGCCGGCCGCACTCACCTCGATCCCGAGGGCGGTGAGCAGCTGTTCGGCCATCCCCCGCACGTGGCTGCCGGCCACGATGGGGGAGAGACCGACGACCGGGGCGGCGGTCTCCGCCAGCGCCTCCCGGATCTGGGCCACGCCCACGATGGTGCCGACCGAGACCACAGGGTTGGACGGCGGCACCACCACCACATCGGCCGTGGTGATCGCCTCGACCACCCCCGGGGCAGCAGTGGCACCGTCGAGTCCGACGGGGACCACGGCGTGGGCGGGCACGCCGGCTCCGAGCCGGATCCAGTACTCCTGGAAGTGGATGGCACGGCGCCCCGACGGCTCTGTCTCGTCGTCGATGACGATGTGGGTCTCGACGCGGTCATCGGTCATGGGGAGCAGCTTGACTCCGGGTTGCCACCGGCGGCACAGCGCCTCGGTGACGGCGGAGAGCGGATAGCCGGCCTCGAGCATCTGGGTGCGGACGAGGTGGGTGGCCAGGTCGCGATCGCCGAGTCCGAACCAGGTCGGCTCGACGCCGTACGCCGCGAGCTCCTCCTTGGCGTGCCAGGTCTCCTCGGTGCGTCCCCAGCCCCGGCCGACGTCGATACCGCCGCCGAGGGTGTACATCACCGTGTCGAGGTCCGGACAGACCTTGAGGCCGTGCAGCCAGATGTCGTCAGCGGTGTTGGTGACCACGGTGACCCCGGCCCCGGGGTCGGTGGCGGCGAGGTGCCGGAGCAGTCCTTGCACGAAGCGGGCACCGCCGACACCACCGGACAACACGGTCAATCGGTGGTCGCGGGGAGTGGCCATCGAATCTCCTGGTGGTGGGAGCAGGTAGCCCGAACGGGTCATCCTGTCGGACGGTTGGTGCCTATAGCAGATCCGGGCTTGACTTCGTCGGTACGACAGACGTGTAATTCCCACAGTGTTGTTCGTTCCGCGGACACGGTGATCGAGCGGCGCTAGCGTGAGACGGACAAAGGCGACAAGGCGTCTGCGACGCCCCCCGGGGCGGCGTACTTCAGCACGATAGGGCGTCACTGTTCATCGGGTGTGTTGGGCGGGACCCCTCGGGGTCTCACGGGTCGAAAGGGCGAGATCGTGCGGGAGTTGTATCTACTCGACGGAGACGCCGAGGAGTTTGGCTGGCAGGAGCGTGCCTTGTGCGCGCAGACCGATCCTGAGGCGTTCTTCCCGGAGAAGGGCGGATCGACCAGGGAGGCGAAGCGCGTCTGCCTGACCTGCGACGTTCGTGACGAGTGCTTGGAATACGCACTCGGTCATGACGAGCGGTTCGGGATCTGGGGCGGACTCTCCGAGCGCGAGCGGCGCAAGCTGAAGAAGCGCGCGGTCTGACCGAGCGTCACGTACCTCACCTGGTGTGGCCGATCTGACGGGCTGAGGATTCTGCCCGGATCGCGGTCACCCCCTAGGGTTGTCCGCCGTGACGACCCCCCGACCAGCGAGCAGCGCCACTTCGGTGACCGTCCTGCTCGTCAGTCACGACGGAGCCCGCTGGCTGCCCGCCGTGCTCGACGCGGTCGCGGCCCAGACCCGACGTCCCGATCGGGTGCTTGCTGTCGACACCGGCAGCCTCGACGACAGCCCCGCCCTTCTCCGCCGAGCATTCGGACCCGACGCCGCTGGTCACGGCGCCCGCCCACGTCGGCTATCCCACCGCCGTGCGGCAGGGCCTGGACCACCTCGAGCCGGCGGCGCCCGACGAGGACGCCTGGATCTGGCTCCTCCACGATGACAGCGCCCCCGCTCCCGATGCCCTCGAGCGGCTGCTCGCCCGCTCCACCGACCAGCCCGGCGTCGACATCCTCGGCCCCAAGCTGCGTGAGTGGCCCTCCCTGAGACGGCTGCTGGAGGTCGGCGTGACCCTCAGTGGCACCGGGCGACGCGAGACCGGGCTGGAGCGGGGTGAGTACGACCAGGGGCAGCACGACAGGGTGCGCGAGGTGCTCGCGGTCAACACCGCGGGCATGCTCGTGCGGCGTTCCGTGCTCGGAGAACTCGGCCTCGACGAGCGCCTGGGCTTGTTCGGCAACGACCTCGACTTCGGCTGGCGGGCTGCCCGCGCCGGTCATCGCACGCTCGTGGTGCCCGACGCGGTGGTCTTCCACGCCGAGGCCGCTCACCGCGGCGTCCGGCACTCGCTGCCCAGCGGCACCCACGCGCGGCGGGGCGAACGGCAGGCCGCGCTCTCCACGCTTCTCACCAACACGTCGCTGGCGTGGCTGCCCTTCGCCTGGCTCAGGCTGCTGCTCGGCACCCTGCTGCGTGCGCTCGGGCTGCTGCTGGTCAGGGCGCCCTCCGAGGCCGTCGACGAGGTGTCCGCACTCGCTCGGGTGTACCTGCGTCCGGACCGGATCATCGCCGGACGGCGTGCCCGCCGCCGTACTGCCACGGTGTCGCACCGCGAGGTGCGCCACCTGCTGTCGCCGTGGTGGGTGCCCTACCGGCATGGTCTGGACTTCTTCTCCGACGTGGCGTTGGCGCTCACCCACCAGGCCACGGACCTGAACGCCGCCCGCCGCAGCAGGGCCGGTGCGGTGGAGGCCGCCGAGACCGGACCGGTTCCCGCAGAGGCACAGAACCTCCCCGAGGACAACGGTCTGGTCGCGCGGCTGCTGCGCAGCCCGTTGGCCGGGCTGTTGCTGGTGTGTGTCGCGGTGGCCGTGGTCGCTGCCCGCGGACTCGTCGGTGGTGGCGCTCTGGCAGGCGGTGCCCTGCTCCCGGCACCGGAGCGCGCCCTCGACTGGTGGCACACCTACCTTGCCTCGGGGCATGCGCTCGGCACCGGCTCCGCGGCCCCCGCCGGGCCCTACCTCGCTCCCCTCGCGCTGGCCGGGACGGTCGCTCTCGGACAGGCCGGGCTCGTGGTGGACGTGCTCTTCCTGCTGGCCGTCCCGTTGTCGGCACTGGGCGCGCACCGCCTGGCGCGACGGCTGACCCCGTCCACGGCAGCGGCGGTCTGGGGCGCGGTGTCCTACGGGTTGCTGCCGGTGCTGACCGGAGCGGTGCAGGAGGGTCGCCTCGGCACCGTCGTGGGCACGATCGTGCTGCCGTGGCTGGTCCTGTCGGCGTCCTACCTGGCGCCGTGGCACTCCGCGGACCGGCGCTGGCGGGCGGCCTGGCGCACCTCGTTGTGGCTGGCCGTGCTCACCGCCTTCGTGCCGCTCGCCTGGGTCATCGCTGCACCGCTGGCGGTGCTCGCCTTCGGTCAGGCCCGTCGCGCGCGGCCCGACGCCTCGGGAGGGTGGCTCCCGCTCGCCGTCCCGCTCCTCGCCGGCCTCGTGCTCCTGCTGCCGTGGACCTACCAGACCTGGACGCAGGACGGCGTCGCCGGCTGGCTCTTCGAGGCGGGGCTGCCCGCCGCCCGGCTGACCGATCCCCTGACCTGGTCCGACGCGTTGTTCGCCCGGCCCGGTGGGTCTGCGCCCTGGTGGCTCAGTGCGGGGCTCGTGCTGGCTGCCCTCGCGTCGTTGGTCCGCCCGGACACCCGGCGCCAGGTCATCCGCTGCTGGTGGGTGCTGGTGGTCGCCCTGGTGGTCACCGCCGCGCTCGCGCCCGTGACCGCGCACCTGGCCAGCGGGAGCCAGCCTCAGGCCGTGTGGCTGGGCTTTCCACTGGTCGTGGCTCACGGCGCCGCGATCTGCGCGGCGGTGCTGGCCGGGACCGGGGTGCGGGAGCAGCTCTCTCGCGCCGACTTCAGCTGGCGCCAGCCCGTCGGCGCAGTGGTGGTGCTCGTCGCGCTCCTCGGCCCGGTGGTGGGTCTGGCGTGGTGGGGGGTCAGTGGCACCGACGGTCCGCTGTCGCGTCGTGAGGCGAGTCCGCTGCCGGCGTACATGAGCGACACCGCAACCAGCGACCCGAGTCGCGGGGTGCTGGTCGTGCGCGGAGGTCGCAGCGCCGGCTTCACCCACGTGCTGCTCCGCGGACCCGGCTTGCGGTTGGGAGATGACACCGTGCTGCCGGCTGCGGGGGAGCAGCGACCCCTCACCGAGCTCGTTGCACGGCTGGTGTCGGCTCCGGACGCCGACGACGTCGAGGCGCTGGGTGCTCTCGGGATCGGGTTCGTCTACCTCCCCTCCCCGGCTGACGCGCGACTGGCCGGCAACCTCGACAGCATGAGCGGGGTGACACCGGGCAGCGCCCTCCGGCCGGGCTCACGAGCCTGGCAGGTCGAGGCCCAGACGCCCGCAGCCGTGGCGACACCGACCTCCGAGGCGAGGCCGTGGCTGCTCGCCGTGCAGGGGGTCGCCTTCATCGTCGTCGCCGTGCTGGCCGCCCCGACCCGGAAGGTGGCGCGATGAGTCCCGGCGCGCGAGGTGGCCGCCGCGTCGCGAATCGTCCAGCGAGCCCACGTCCGGTCGGCCGTCGGCGCACCGGCCTCACTGCGCTCGCTCTCGTCGTGGTCGCCGCGCTCGCGATCGGCCTGACCCGGGGGGAGCGACCAGATGCCGTCGGTGGGGGGACAGCCGGTGCCCTGGTCGACCGCACCCAGCTCTCCTGCCCCACCTCTGAGCTGGACGAGCTGACCGCACCCGGCGTGCGCGACAATGCCTTCGCGGGCCTCCTCGCCGACGACGATGCGGGCGACCCGCTCGGCGTCTCGGGAGACCTGGTCTCGGGTCTCGGGGGCGAGAGCGGCCAGGAGATCGAGCTGGCCCGCGGCGAGCTCGCGCCCCTGGACGACCCCGCGGACGGGCCGTTCCTGGACGGCCGCGGCGAGCGCGCCGCCGGACTCTTCGGCTTCCGGACCGACCGCGGCGCGGCCGCCTCGGCAGTCGGGGCGTGTGTGGCTCCGCGCGCATCGTGGTGGTTCACCGGAGTGGGTGCCGACCTCGACCACTCCTCCACGCTGGTGCTGACGAACCTCGATCCTGGACCCGCCGTGGTCGACCTCCGCATCTTCGGCGCCGACGGGCAGGTCGACACCGTCGGCACCCGAGGGATCACCGTCGCCCCCGGGGAGAACGTCACCGTGTCTCTCGCCGACGTCGCACCGCAGAGCCCCGAGCTGATGGTCAACGTGCAGGCCTCGCGGGGCCGGGTCGCGGTCGCTGCGTCAGACCGCTTCGCGGTCGGTCCGCGGGCGCCGGTCGGCTACGCCTGGGTCGGTGGCGCGGTCCGCCCGAGCCGCACGGTGCGGCTTGCTGGGGTCGCTGCGGCCGCGACCACCAAGACGCTCGTCGTGGGGAATCCCTCCGACTCCGAGGCCTTGGTCGAGATCGAGGTGGCGGGCTCGTCGGGTTCGTTCGTGCCGACCGATCTCGACGACCTGAGCGTGGCTCCGGGCACGGTCACGACCGTCGACCTGGTCGACGTGCTCCCCAAGCGCGAGGCGGTGGCGATCCGACTGCGGGCGCAGGTGCCTGTCGTGGGTTCGCTGCGGACGGCGACCCGCGGCGACGTGGCGTACGCCGACCCGGTGACGCCGCTCACCGGACCCGGCGTCGCGCCGGTGCTGGCCGGCGCGCGCACCACCGTCCAGCTGACGGCGGGCGCTACGGCCGCGGTGGCCTCCGTCGAGGCCTTCGACGACGCGGGCCGATCGACCGGCTCCGACGAGGTCGAGCTACCGGCAGCCGCGACCACGACCTGGCGGCCACCCAGACGCAGTGCCTACGTGGTCGTGCGCGCGGCCGAGGGCAACGTCTTCGGCGCGGCGGTCTATGACGAGGGCGGCGGTCTCTCGACGGTGCCGCTCCGGTCGCTGCCGATCCGGGTGCGCCTGCCCGACGTCGTCCCCGGTCCACGCTGACAGTCGCGGGGGCGCGACTACTCCCGAAACCGGATCTCCCGGATCCACGCGTCGGGGTGAGCCCCCTCGCTTGGTCGAGCTCGGCGTCGGGAGGTCGAGCTTGTCCGTCGGGTGGTCGAGCTTGTCCGTCGGGTGGTCGAGCTTGATGTTCGGGTGGTCGAGCTTGTCGAGACCACTGCGGTGGCCGGAACTCGGGTCTGCGGTCGAGCGGGTTGAGCCGGACCTGCCAGGGAGTCGCGTGGACCAGGGTGTGGTGGGCGCGGCAGAGCAGCACCAGGTTGTCCAGCGACGTGGGGCCGCCGTCGGCCCAGTGCTGAAGGTGGTGGGCATCGCAGGCCAATGGTTGTCGGCGGCAGCCGGGGAAGCGGCAGTGCTGGTCGCGTAGGACGAGGGCTTTCCAGATCGCGGTGGTGACGAGCCTCTGGGTGCGGCCGACGTCGAGGACTTCACCCAGCGTGCCGAGGACGGCGGGGATGACGTCGGCGTCACACGCCAGCCGGCGAATGGTGGGGATGGAGAGCTGGTCGCCGGTGTCGAGGGTCGCGGCACCGAGCCCCTCGCGGAGCTGGTCCAGCGTGACGGTGACGGTGAGCCGGGGTTTGGCGCCGTGCTGCTCCGGGAGCAGGCCGTCGGTCTCGCTGGCTTTGAGGCAGGTCTGCACCAGCGCGTCCCAGGTGCGGGCGCCGTGGTCTCGGAGGTCGCGTGCGGTCTCGCCGCAGTCCGGGTCCGTCCCAGGCATGGGTGCAGACAGGGCGTGCAGGGCGGTCTTGATGACCGCGGCGTCCTCCACGGTCCCGCGGCCGCGGAGCCGGACGCCGCCGATGCCGTCCTCGCTGATCGACAGGAACCTGCCCAGGTGCGCCGACCGCTCGAGCCGGTCCAACGCGGCCTCCTCCGCCCGCCCAACCCCGTCGGGATCGAGCACCTCGAGCAGGTGGTCACCGGCCTTGCGCAGCTCACTCGCGTTGAGCGAGGCGGCCTGGTCGAGCAGCATCCGTTCGGCCTCGTCCCGCAGCGCTGGTTGCCCGGGGAGCCGGTCGATGACGGCCACGATGACCTCGGCATGCTCGGGCGAGATGTCACCGGCTTGGAGGGCGAGCAGCGTCGCACGCCGCTCACCACACAGCGGTCGGGCGGTCCGCAACAACCTGGACCCGTGGCCGTGCCGGCCGCCCGCGGTGTGGGTCAGATAGTCACCTGGTGACACCCAGCCGGCGGTCTTGGCCGCCTCGGTGGCCTCGACCTCGGCAGCGACCCGCGCCTGCACCGCGGCCAGCGCCGAACGCAGCCGTTCGATCTCGGAGCTCACATCGAGAAGGTCCTCCGGACGGGCCGCCGCCCAGAGCGTCTCCGCCAAGGACGCGACCTGCTCCCGCGCCGCGACCAGCACCCCCACGGGGCGGGTCGGTGAGTCCGGGAGCATCTCCATGAGAGAACTCAACCAGGGACCACCGACAGTTTCCGCACAGTTCGATTCCGTGCACTCGCGGTGGTTGAGGAGGGCGGAGCGCCAGCGGCCTCACCCGGTGGTTGAGGAGGGCGGAGCGCCAGCGGCCTCACCCGGTGGTTGAGGAGGGCGGAGCGCTAGCGGAGCCCGTCTCGAAACCACCCCCACCCGAGCGCGCCTACGTGCGGTGGTTTCGAGACGCCTCGCCTAGCGGCTCGGCTCCTCAACCACCGGCTCTCCACGTTGGTTGAGGAGGGCGGAGCGCCAGCGGCCTCACCCGGTGGTTGAGGAGGGCGGAGCGCTAGCGGAGCCCGTCTCGAAACCACCCCCACCCGAGCGCGTCTGGTGCGGTGGTTTCGAGACGCCTCGCCTAGCGGCTCGGCTCCTCAACCACCGGCGCTCCACGTTGGTTGAGGAGGGCGGAGCGCCAGCGGAGCCCGTCTCGAAACCATCCCTCACCCGAGCGCGTCCGGTGCGGTGGTTTCGAGACGCCTCGCCTAGCGGCTCGGCTCCTCAACCACCGGGCTCTCCACGGTGGTTGAGGAGGGCGGAGCGCTAGCGGAGCCCGTCTCGAAACCACCCTCGCCCGAGCGCCTCCGTGCGGCGGTTTCGAGACGCCTCGCCTAGCGGCTCGGCTCCTCAACCACCGGGCTCCCCACGGTGGTTGAGGAGGGCGGAGCGCTAGCGGAGCCCGTCTCGAAACCACCCTCGCCCGAGCGCCTCCGTGCGGCGGTTTCGAGACGCCTCGCCTAGCGGCTCGGCTCCTCAACCACCGGAGCGGGTCGGCTCCTCAATCACCGGAGCGGGTCGGCTCCTCGACCAGGGGGGTCAGCCCTCGCCGGGGTCGTAGCGCGGGTCGATGTCCTCGGGCGGACGGCCCAGCAGCTCGGAGAGCTGCTCGACCAGGACGGTGAGCACCATCGCGGACAGGTCGCTCGGCGTCTCCGAGCGCAGCTCGATGGGACGCCGGAACAGCACGAGGCGGGTCGGCGTGGTGCCGGTGCCGCGCACGAGTGCCGCGAGCGGCACGGTGTCCGAGGACCAGTCATCGGGCATCCAGGGCGTCTCCTCGACCGCGAACTCGACCAGACCGAGCTCGCTGCGCCAACGGTCCTCGAGGTCTCCGACGACATCGAGGACCAGATCGTCGAAGCGCGTGCGTGGACTCCGCGACGCCGGTACGCCGCCCGGCGAGAGCGGGCCGGGCAGGACGTCCGGGCCACGACGCCCGTGGCCGCGCAGGTCGCGCCGCCGACCGCGCCGCGGGCCGACGGGCGGACCCAGGGGCTGACCTGCGGGTGAGAGCGGCACGGACACCCAGCGAGCCTAGTCGTCGAGGGGTGGGCCACCGGGTACCGTCTGCCCCGTGAGTCACTCCCGCCGATGCTCCAAGACTGCGTGCGGGCGTCCGGCGAGCGCGACCTTGACCTACGTCTACTCCGACCAGACCGCGGTTCTCGGACCGTTGGCAACCTACGCGGAGCCGCACGCCTACGACCTGTGCGACGCGCACAGCGAGCGACTGAGCGCACCCCGTGGCTGGGAGGTGCTGCGCCTTGCGCCGGACCCCGATGCCGGCGGTCCCAGCACCGACGACCTGCTGGCGCTCGCCGATGCCGTCCGGGAGGCGGCGCGTCCGATGCCGCCGTCGGAGCCCGTCCGCCCCACCGCACTGCCCTCCGCCGGGGGAGTCGCGGCGCCCGAGCGGGATCCGGTCAGGCGCGGGCATCTTCGCTCCGTGCCCACCTTCGACGACTGAGTCGAGGTCCGCCTGCCCTCTCGACCGCCCGAGCGGCGTCGATAGGGTGCCGCCATGCCCACCACCGATGCCGCCAACCTGCACAGCGTCTTCAAGGCCTACGACGTCCGCGGGCTGGTCGGCTCCGAGATCGACGACGACCTGGCCCGGGCAGTGGGCACGGCCTTCGTCGAGGTCGTCGGCCGCGAGGACGGGGTCGTCGTCGGCCACGACATGCGTCCCTCCTCGCCGGGGATGGCGCAGGCCTTCGCCGAGGGTGCGGCCGCGGCCGGTGCCGACGTCACCCTGATCGGCCTGGCCTCCACCGATCAGCTGTACTTCGCCTCCGGCCACCTCGCCCGACCCGGCGTGATGTTCACCGCCAGCCACAACCCGGCCCAGTACAACGGGATCAAGATGTGCCGGGCGCTGGCCGTGCCTGTCGGGCTCGACACCGGACTCGCGCAGATCCGCGACCTCGTGGCGGCGGCCGCCCCCGCGGCGTACGACGGAGAGCCGGGCAGCATCCGCACCACCGACGTGCTCGAGGACTATGCCGCCCACCTGATCGGGCTCGCCCCCGTGGCCGGGCGCCGACTCACCGTCGCCGTCGACGCAGGCAACGGGATGGCCGGCCACACCGCCCCCGCCGTGCTCGGACGCCTCGACGTCGACGTGGTGCCGATGTACTTCGAGCTCGACGGGACCTTCCCGAACCACGAGGCGAACCCGATCGAGCCGAGCAACCTCGCGGACCTCCAGGCCAAGGTCCTCGAGACCGGCGCCGACATCGGCCTGGCCTTCGACGGTGACGCGGACCGGTGTTTCCTCGTCGACGAGCGTGGGGAGCTGGTCAGTCCGTCGGTGCTCACCGCCCTGATCGCCGCCCGAGAGCTCGCCAAGGCTCCCGGCTCCATCGTGATCCACAACCTGATCACCTCGCGCGCGGTGCCGCAGATCGTCACCGAGCACGGCGGGAAGCCGGTGCGCACCAGGGTCGGGCACTCCTTCATCAAGGCCACCATGGCCGAGACCGACGCCATCTTCGGGGGCGAGCACTCCGGCCACTTCTACTTCCGCGACTTCTGGAGAGCCGACTCCGGGATGCTGGCGGCGCTGCACGCCCTCGCCGCCCTCGCCGAGACCGACGTGCCGCTCTCGACGCTGCTCGCCGACTACACCCGCTTCCACGCGACCGGGGAGATCAACTCCACCGTCGAGGACCAGCAGGGCGCGATGACCGCCCTCGAGAAGGAGTACGCCGGCCACGACGGTGTCCAGGTCGACCACCTCGACGGCCTCACCGTCACCCACGACGACTGGTGGTTCAACGTCCGTCCCTCCAACACCGAGCCGCTCCTCCGGCTCAACGCTGAGGCCGCCGACCTGCCGACCATGGAACGTCTCCGCGACGAGGTGCTCGCGCGGATCCGGGGGTGAGGGTGAAGAATGCCGACCATGAACCTCGACCCCGCCCTCCTCGACATCGTGGTCTGCCCCGACTGCCATGGAGCACTCGCCGCTGACGACGCAGCGGCCGAGCTGGTCTGCACGAAGTGCGCCCTGGCCTATCCCGTGCGTGACGACATCCCCGTGCTGCTGGTCGACGAGGCTCGTAGGCCCGACGATCCGGGCCCCGGCTCCGCGGCGGGCAACGAGGCCTGAGCGCATGGCCGACGTGTTCGACGACGCCCGGCTCGACGACGAGCAGGCGCTCGCCCTGGCCGACCACCACCTGCGCGAGCTTGCCGAAGCGGGCGCGCGGGTGCGCCGAGAGGCAGGCGCCGCCGCCGAGGCGATCGCCGCCGCCGTGGACCGGGCCGATGGCGAGGCGCGGCCTCGTGCGGTGGTTGCCGCCGGGCCGGACTCTCGGCTGCTGCGGGCCGTCCTGGAGCCCTGGTGCCCGGTCCCCTTCGTCGCCTGGCCCGGGCCGGGGCTGCCTGGCTGGGCGGGCACGCTCGACCTGGTGGTCGTGCTCGCCCCCGACGGCAGCGACACCGGTGCTGCCTCGGCGGTGGCGGAGGCGGTCCGCCGCGGCAGCCGGCTGGTCGTCGCCTGCGCACCTGACTCCCTCGTCGGCCAGCACGCCGTCGGGCGTGACACCACCCTGCTGCCCACGGCGGCCGGCGACCAGCTCGCGATGGCCGTGGTCACGCTCGAGCTGATGGACCAGCTCAGCCTGGGTCCGCGCACCAGCGCCGAGGCCGTGGCCACCGCCTTGGACCAGGTGGCGATCGCCTGCTCGCCCTACCGCGACCTCTCGGTCAACCCCGCCAAGATCCTCGCGCTCGCCCTGGGCGACGCGACGCCCCTGGTCTGGGGCGGCTCGGTGCTCGCGGCGCGTGCCGCCCGCCGGATCGCGGAGTCGTTGCGCCGGGCCAGTGGCCGCGCCGCGCTCGCGGCCGACGCCGAGCACCTGCTGCCGGTCCTGCGCTCGAGCCGACCCCACGACGTGTTCGCCGACCCGTTCGCCGACCCCGCGGGGGAGGGGGAGGCCCGGCCGGCCCTGGTCGTCCTCGACGACGGCAGCGACGAGGTGCCGGTGCGAGAGCAGCGAGGACGCCTGCTGGCCGCCGCGCAGGACCAGCAGGTCCGCGTCGAGACCCTCGCGGCCCAGGAGGGGGAGGACCTCGCCCGCTACGCCGCGCTGCTCGCCACCGGGACCTACGGCGCGACGTACCTCAAGGTCGGGCTGGGTCGCGCCTGACCCGACGCGCGAAGCCCTCGTAGTCGACCACCAGACCCTCGTCGTCGACCTCCAGCACGAAGTCGCCGTGGAGCGGGTCGCTGTAGCGCCACCGCTCGAGGCCGTCCGTCGGCCCGAGCCGTTCGTAGGTCTGCTCGACGCGCGAGACGGTGAGCGCTGGTACGTCGACCCAGGCGATCGGGGTGGTCACCCGGCGGCCGACCTCGACCCCGGCCAACCGTCGGATCGGGAAGGTGTTGGTCAGCGGCGTCGCCGCCACGTCGACGTCGATGCAGCCGTCGAGGGACGGCTCGTGGACGCCGTCGACCGTCCAGACGCGGCGGTCGTCGGCCACCATGTCGAGGCTGCGCTCGCCGGCCGCGGACACGGCCACGACGTGCACCTCGCGGGTGACCCAGGCCTCGTCGAGCCTGACCCGGAACCAGCACGCGAGCGTGTCGTCCCCGATCAGCACCTCGTTCCCGTGGAAGAGCCACCCCTCGGCCAGCGCCTGTCGCCGGGCCAGGCTGTGGCCGGCGCCCTCGTCGGCCCGCTCCCAGGCGAGCATCACCGGATCGTCCATGCCACCAGCCTCACACCGGTCGCCGACACTCGTCCGCCCAGGGCTGCGAGGGCCGTCCCCTACGCTGGTGCGGTGACGAACTCTCCGGTGCCCGCCGTCTCGACGCACTCCGCGGTGACTCGATGAGCGGCGGCCTCTTCGCCCTCCTCGACGATGTGGCAGCACTTGCCAGGTTGGCGGCCGCCTCTGTGGACGACGTGGGGGCCGCGGCGGGCCGGGCCAGCATGAAGGCGGCCGGTGTCGTTGTCGACGACACCGCGGTGACTCCGCAGTACGTCCGCGGCGTCGCGGCGGAGCGGGAGTTCCCGATCGTCCGCAAGATCGCCATGGGCTCCCTGCGCAACAAGCTGCTCTTCATCCTCCCGGCCGCGCTCCTGCTCAGCCAGTTCCTGCCGTGGCTGCTCACGCCGCTGCTCATGGTCGGGGGCACCTATCTCTGCTACGAGGGAGCGGAGAAGGTCTGGGGCGCGATGCGTCGCCACGACGCGCACGCAGGCCCGACAGTCGAGGGTGGCGACGCCGCCGCGGACCCCAAGGAGACCGAGAAGACCGTCGTCTCCGGTGCCATCCGCACCGACTTCATCCTCTCCACCGAGATCATGGTGATCTCGCTCAACGAAGTGGTCGAGGAGCCGTTCGTCACTCGTGCCCTCATCCTCGTCGTCGTGGCCATCGGCATCACGCTGCTGGTCTACGGCGTCGTCGCGGCCATCGTGAAGATGGACGATGCGGGCCTCGCCCTCGCAGAGCGGCCTTCCCCTCGTGCCCAGCGGGTCGGGCGTACGCTCGTCAACGCGATGCCGGGCCTGCTCAAGGCGATCTCCGTCGTCGGGACCGCTGCGATGCTCTGGGTCGGCGGCCACATCCTGCTCGTCGGGGTCGACGACCTCGGCTGGCACGCGCTGTACGACCTCGTGCACCACGCCGAGGTGGCGGTCCACGACGCGACCGGTGCGCTGGGGGCCACCCTCGGCTGGCTGGTGAACACCGCGGCCTCGGCTGTGATCGGCTTGCTCGTCGGCGCGGTCGCCGTCGCGGTGATGCACGTCGTGCCCCGGCGCACGCGCCCCGGCCACTGATTGGGGTCGCTGGAGCGACTTGAGTAGACTCGGAAGAGCGCCTTTCGCACGAGATCGTGGTCAGACGCCCTCCGCACGCGTCTGCGCGCGCTGACCACCTCACCCCTCTCACCGATCGGGAAGTCCATGGACTACAAGGTTGCCGACCTGAGCCTGGCCGACTACGGCCGCACCGAGATCGCCCTCGCCGAGCACGAGATGCCCGGCCTGATGGCGATGCGCGAGCGCTACGGCTCCTCCAAGCCCCTCGCCGGCGCGAAGATCGCCGGCTCGCTGCACATGACCATCCAGACCGCGGTCCTCATCGAGACGCTCACCGCGCTCGGTGCCGAGGTCCGCTGGGCCTCGTGCAACATCTTCTCCACCCAGGACCACGCGGCCGCTGCCGTCGTCGTCGGGCCGTCCCGAGGACGGCGGCACCGCCGAGGCCCCGGCAGGCGTCCCCGTGTTCGCCTGGAAGGGCGAGACGCTCGAGGAGTACTGGTGGTGCACCCAGCAGATCCTCGACTGGAACACCGGACCCGGCGCAGACCGGTCAGTACGCCAACATGATCCTCGACGACGGTGGTGACGCCACCCTGCTCGTGCACCTCGGCGTGGAGGCGGAGAAGAAGGGCCAGGCCCCCGACGTCGCCGTCCGCCACCAGCCACGAGCAGCGGGTCATCTTCGAGGTGCTCAACGCCTCCCTCGCCGAGGACGCCCGCCGCTGGACGGCGGTCGCCAACGAGATCAAGGGCGTGACCGAGGAGACCACGACGGGCGTGCACCGTCTCTACGAGATGATGAAGGAAGGCTCGCTGCTCTTCCCCGGCATCAACGTCAACGACTCGGTCACCAAGTCCAAGTTCGACAACAAGTACGGCTGCCGGCACTCGCTCATCGACGGCATCAACCGCGCCACCGACGTGCTCATCGGCGGCAAGGTCGCCGTCGTGTGCGGCTACGGCGACGTCGGCAAGGGCTGCGCGGAGTCGCTGCGTGGTCAGGGTGCGCGCGTGATCATCACCGAGATCGACCCGATCTGTGCGCTGCAGGCCGCGATGGACGGCTACCAGGTCAGCACGCTCGAGGAGACGCTCCCGACCGCAGACATCATCATCACCGCGACCGGCAACAAGGACGTCGTCACCGCCGACCAGATGAGCCGGATGAAGCACCAGGTCATCGTCGGCAACATCGGTCACTTCGACAACGAGATCGACATCGCCGGCCTGGAGGCCTACGACGGTGTGGTCCGCAAGAACGTCAAGCCGCAGGTCGACGTCTGGACCTTCCCCGCCGGCAACAGCGTGATCCTGCTGTCCGAGGGTCGCCTGATGAACCTCGGCAACGCGACCGGTCACCCGTCGTTCGTGATGTCGAACTCGTTCACCAACCAGGTGCTGGCGCAGATCGAGCTGTTCACCAAGCTCGACGAGTACCCGGTCGGTGTCTACGTGCTTCCCAAGCACCTCGACGAGGAGGTCGCCCGGCTGCACCTGAAGTCGCTCGGTGTCTCGCTGACGGAGCTGACCGACTCGCAGGCGTCCTACCTCGGCGTACCGGTGACCGGGCCCTACAAGTCCGACCACTACCGCTACTGACGAGCGACGCGGTCGAGGCGGCACGACTGACGACAGCACGGCCAGAGGACACACGGAGGGAGGCAGCGATGGTGAGCACGGACCTGGGCGGTCGGGGCAGGGTCCTCGTCGTCGACGACGACGCGGCACTGGCGGAGATGCTCACCATCGTGCTGCGCAACGAGGGCTTCGATGC
Source organism: uncultured Actinomycetota bacterium (assembly GCA_963834315.1). Classification (GTDB taxonomy): domain Bacteria; phylum Actinomycetota; class Actinomycetes; order Propionibacteriales; family Nocardioidaceae; genus Nocardioides_B. Next base: position 1,055,621 of record CAWIAY010000010.1, read on the forward strand.
TCGAGTGTGCTTCTCCGGCGACTCGGCTCTCTCCGAGTTCCGTGACTACCGACCCGACGTCGTGCTGCTCGACCTGATGCTGCCGGGCAAGGACGGCATCGACGTGTGCAAGGAGATCCGCGCCGAGTCCGGGGTGCCGATCGTCATGCTCACGGCCAAGAGCGACACCATCGACGTGGTCGTCGGCCTCGAGTCAGGGGCCGACGACTATGTCGTCAAGCCGTTCAAGCCCAAGGAGCTCGTCGCTCGGATCCGGGCGCGTGTGCGCCGCTTCGACGAGCCGAGCCCCGAGGCCCTCACCATCGGCGACCTCGCCATCGACGTGGCCGGTCACAGCGTCACCCGGCAGGGCGAGGCGATCGGCCTGACCCCCCTGGAGTTCGACCTGCTGGTCTGCCTGGCGCGCAAGCCGTGGCAGGTCTTCACCCGTGAGGTACTGCTCGAGCAGGTCTGGGGCTACCGTCACGCCGCCGACACCCGACTGGTCAACGTGCATGTGCAACGGCTGCGGTCCAAGGTCGAGCACGACCCGGAGAACCCCGAGATCGTGGTCACCGTCCGCGGTGTGGGCTACAAGGCCGGGACCTCGGCGTAGGCCGTGAACGTCATCGACGCCCTCGGCAGGGCCGGCCGCCGGCTCGGCGCGGGGGGTGTGTGGACCTTCTGGCGGCGCTCGATCCAGGCGCGGGTCGTGGTCAGCACCCTGGTGCTCTCGGCCGTGGTCGTCTCCCTGGTGGGCTGGGTGCTGCTGAACCAGGTCGCCGACGGGTTGGTGGCAGGCAAGACCGACCGTTCGGTGGGCGAGGCCACCCGCGGCGCGATCGACGCGCAGCGCCGGCTCTCCGGAGCGAGCGGCACCGACTTCGACTCCGGCACCCAGCTCGACCAGGTGGTGCGCAGCATCGTCCAGCGCGGCCAGGTCCAGGGGTACGACGTCATCCTGACCGGTCCGATCGCAGGGTCCGGTGACCGCGCGACGGCAGGGCAGGAGACGCGCAACAGCCAAGGGGTGCTCAGCACCAGCATCCCCTCCGGCCTGCGCGCCAAGGTGGAGTCGTCCCAGGCCGAGGGTGTCTCCTGGACCTACACCAAGATCAACTACGACCCACTCAGCGGCCGTGCTCCGGTGGCCGGCGTGGTCACCGGGTCGCAGCTCGTGCTGCCGGCCGACGGCGGCACCTACACGCTCTACCACCTGTTCCCGATGACCGAGCAGGGCGACACCCTCTCGCTGGTGCGCAGGGCGCTCTACACCGGAGGCGCCCTCCTGCTCGTGCTCGTCGGGGGGCTGACCTGGCTGGTCACCCGCCAGGTGGTCACCCCGGTCCGACTCGCCCGACGGGTGGCCGAGCGGCTCGCCTCGGGTCGGCTCGAGGAGCGCATGCACGTGCGCGGCGAGGACGACATCGCCCGCCTCGGTACCTCGTTCAACCAGATGGCGGCCAGCCTGCAGGCCCAGATCCGCCAGCTCGAGGAGCTGTCCCGGGTGCAGCGGCGTTTCGTCTCCGACGTCTCTCACGAGCTGCGCACTCCGCTGACGACTGTGCGGATGGCCGGCGACGTGCTGCACGACGCCCGGCATCGCTTCGATCCCGGGACCGCCCGGGCGGCCGAGCTCCTGCAGAAGGAGCTCGACCGGTTCGAGCTGCTGCTCAGCGACCTGCTCGAGATCAGCAGGTTCGATGCGGGGGCGGCTGCCCTCGACCTCGAGGACGTCAACCTCCTCGATGTCGCCCACCGAGTCGCCGAGGCCACCCGGGCGCTGGCTGAAGCGCGCGGCACCACCGTCGTCGTACGCCCCTCGGCGCGACCGTGCATCGCCGAGGTCGACGTACGTCGCGTCGAGCGCATCGTCCGCAACCTGGTCACGAACGCGATCGACTATGCAGAGAGTCGTGAGGTGGTGATCCTGCTCGACAGCGACGAGTCCGCCTCGGCGCTGGCCGTGCGTGACTACGGGATCGGGCTCAAGCCGGGCGAGTCCGCGATGGTGTTCAACCGCTTCTGGCGCGCCGATCCGTCGCGAGCACGCACCAGCGGTGGCACCGGTCTGGGGCTCTCGATCTCGGTCGAGGACGCCCATCTGCACGGTGGCTGGTTGCAGGCGTGGGGCGAGCCGGGCCGGGGAGCGCAGTTCCGGCTGACCCTGCCGCGGCGGGCGGGCGACGCCCTCGGACACAGCCCGCTGCCTCTGGTCCCTCGCGACAGCGACCTCCACGGTGTGGGTGGCGACTACGCCCGCACCCAGGAACCCAAGGTGCGACCGGCATGAGGCGACTGGTCCCCCTCCTGCTGCTGCTCGCGCTGGTCGTGAGCGGGTGCATCTCGCTGCCGTCCTCGGGTGAGATCCGCACCGAGCCGTTCCGGGAGCAGCTGACCGACGAGACGCCGGTCGACTTCACCCCCGGCGGCCCGCGTCCGGGGGCGTCGCCGATCGAGATCGCCAGCAACTTCCTGCTCGCGATGCGGGCGACCCCGCTGAACACCTCGGTCGCGCGTCAGTTCCTCACCGCGCAGTCGAGCGAGTCGTGGCTCCCCGAGCAGGGCACGGTCGTCTACGGCGGTCAGACCCTCACGCTCGCGGGTCAGGACGTGCGGCTCGATCTCGCCGAGACCGAGCGGCTCGACGAGCGCGGCGCCTGGCAGGGCGAGACCGGCGACGCCACCTACCGCCTCGACATGGTTCGAGAGGGCGGTCAGTGGCGGATCAGCGCGCCGCCGGACCGGCTCATCATCCCTACCGACCACTTCGAGACCCGCTTCCAGCAGTACTACCTGTACTTCTTCGACAAGGCCTCGGAGGTCCTGGTCCCAGAGCCGGTCTACGTACCCACCGGGGCGCAGGCGACGACCTATCTCGTCGACGGTCTGCTCGCCGGTCCCGGCAGGGAGCTGCTCGGGGTGGAGCGCACCTACCTGCCTGCCCGCACGCAGCTCGACGACATCTCGGTGCCGGTCACCGCGGACGGCACCGCGGAGGTGCCGCTCAGCGACCACGTGCTCGACCTCGATCCGCAACGGATGACGCGCGCGTTCGCCCAGATCGCCTGGACGCTGAGGCAGGTCAGCGGGATCCAGCGGATGAGGGTCACCGTCGACGGGAGCCCGTTGGAGCTGCCGGGCCAGGGTCCCGACGTGCCGATCGACGCGTGGTCGGAGTACGACCCGGCCGTCGCCTGGGCGTCCCAGTCGCTGTTCGGTGTGCGCGACGGGCACGTGATCACCCTCATCGGGGGGGAGGAACGTCGGGTCTCCGGTGCCTTCGGCTCGCTCGACCTCGGCCTCCGGCGGATCGCGGTCGACCTGGCCGGTGAGAAGATCGCGAGCACCACCCGCGACGGACGCGTGCTGGTCGCAGCCCGGTCTCGCGACCCGGGGGCCACGCCGGATGCCGCCGACGCACGCGAGGTCTATGCCGGCGGCACCGATCTCCTGGCGCCCTCGTGGGACCTCCACGGCGTGCTGTGGCTGCTCGACCGCACGACCGGGGGTGCCGAGCTCCACCTGGTGCGCGACGGTGTCGCACGCGAGGTCGAGGTCGCGGGCCTGACGGGTGAGGACGTCAGCGCGTTGATCGTCTCGCGCGACGGCACCCGGGTCGTCGCCCAGGTCACCAGGGACGACCGTGACTCGCTCGTGCAGGCACGGGTGCAGCGCGACCAGGAGGGGCGGATCCGAGCGATCACCGCTGCCTCCCCCCTGCGGGTGCCCGACCTTTCCCGGCGCCGGGTGCTCGACCTGGCCTGGCGCTCCCCGGGCACGGTGGCGGTGCTGACCGCGCCGTTCGAGACCACCTCGCAAGTCCTGACGGCCAGGGTCGACGGCTCCTCGACGCTCGCCGACGCGACAGGTGACGCCGAGGTCTTCCGTGGGCCGTCGGCCGCGCTGGTCACCTCGCCGGTGACAGGGGCGCCGGTGCTGCTCCGGACGCCGGGAGGCGACATCTACTCCCTGACGGACAGCGGCCGTTGGGCCGGGTCGGGCATCTCCGCTGGGCTGCGTTCTCCGACCTTCGTCGGCTGACCGGCAACCGTCCCCTCCCGCCCGTACGGTTCACACGTCCCCAGGGCAGGCGACTCGGCTCGGTAGGCGCCGCGGTCGCCACCATGCTGGCAGGGTGTACGACGCGCTGGTCGATCTCCTCCTGGGCAGCAGCTGTGCCGGTTGCGGCAGCGGCGGTCGACCACTGTGCCGCTCCTGTCGCGAGGGGCTCCCCGACGTTGCCGAGGTGCGGTGGCCCACTCCGTGCCCGGACGGACTGGCCCTCCCGATGGCGGCCGGGGACTACGGCGGGACGCTCCGCGCCATGGTCCTGGCCCACAAGGAGCATCGGGTGCTCGCGCTGGCCGGACCGCTGGGCGACCTGCTCGCGCTGGTGGTGGGGGAGCTTCCGGGGGTCGCCTCCGTGCCGATCGCGTTGGTGCCGGTCCCGTCCCGGCCTGTCGTGGTGCGCGCACGCGGGCACGACCCGATGCTGCGGATCGCCCGCCGGGCGGCCGGCCGGCTGCGGCGGGGAGGTCTGCGCGTCGCGGTGCGGCGGCCGCTGCGGGCACACCGCGACGTGCGCGACCAGGCGGGGCTCGATGCCGGCGCGCGTGCGGCGAACCTGCGCGGCGCCTTCGGGGCGCGACGTCTCGCCGGCCCCGACGACCCGGCCGCGGTGGTGGTCGACGACGTCCTCACGACCGGGGCCACGGCGCGCGAGGCGCAGCGCGCGCTCGAGGAGGCGGGCCACCACGTCCTGGGCATCGCCACCGTGGCGGCCACGCGTCGGCGAACCGATGTCGGCTGACCGGGCAGGCCTCGCAGCCCCCGCAGGGGGCGCCCTACCGTTTTGAGCACCGGGGGGCTAGCGTTCGATTTATGGAGTCCGTCCGGGTCCGTGGTTGCGTCGGCGGAAGGCTGGTGCGCTCCTGCGGACCAGACGAACGACGGCTAGCCGATGCCAGTCGCAGGCAAAGCGGTCCACGTAAGGCGCGTCCCGCGACCTGCCGTGCGCAGGCCTCGGGCCGCCGATCACGGTGCGGCTTAGTAGTAAGCCCTGCCCGCCCCTCGTCGTCAGATGCGACGGGATCGGTGGAGAAGGCCAGTAGTGGCACCAAGCTGCGAACGTCTCAGCAGGCGAATGTGGGGTCGAAGACCAGGTCGGCCGGACGGATTCCTCCTCAGCCGAGTGGTCCAGGGCGCCGCAGCGCGCGCGAGGTCGGCAAGGCGGGCACGACGGGGACCCGGCACGCGACCAGGCCCCGAGCACACTCGAAGAAGGACCCAAGACCCAGTCGTCTATCACCGGAGGTTGAGAAGTGGACATCGTGCTCAAGAGCCGCCACCTGGAGCTCACAGACCGATTTCGCGATCTTGTCGAGGAGAAGTTGGCGAGGCTGGAGAAGCACGATCATCGGGTGATCAGGGTCGAGGTCGAGGTCGACAAGGAGCGCAACCCGCGTCAGCACGATCGCGCGATCCGGGTGGAGCTGACCGCCTTCTCCAAGGGCCCGGTCATCCGCTCGGAGGCCGCGGCCGAGGACAAGGTCAGCGCCTTGGACCAGGCCGTGGACAAGATGGCCAGCCAGATGCGCCGTGCCGCGGATCGCCGTCGGGTGCACCACGGCCGGCACACGCCGGTCTCGGTGGGTCAGGCCCTGGCCGGTATCGACCCCGAGCCCAACGGGGCTGAGGCCGAGCAGCCTCACGAGGAGCGCGAGCGTCACGTCGGCCCGATCACCGTCCTGGGTGACGGCCCGCTGGTCGTCCGCGAGAAGACGCATGCCGCGGACCCCATGACTCTCGAGCAGGCGCTCTACGAGATGGAGCTCGTCGGCCACGACTTCTTCCTGTTCGTCGACAAGGAGACCGAGCGCCCTGCCGTCGTCTATCGCAGGCGCGGGTATGACTACGGCGTGATCTGCCTCGACGTGGGCTGAACAGACCACTGTGGACACACGCGATAACCACCCCCTCAGTGGCCCGTACGTGCCATGATTCACCCGTGGCAGCACCAGAGGGGCGGACCAAACCGCGTGGCGAGCCGATCCGGGTTGCCGTGGTCGACGACCAGGAGCTGTTTCGTCGTGGGCTGACGATGCTGCTGGGCGTCGAGGACGACATCGAGGTCGTCGGCGAGGCCGGCGACGGCGTGGCCGCCACGGAGCTGGCGGCGTCCGCTGTGCCCGACGTGATCTTGATGGACGTGCGGATGCCCAAGCGTTCGGGCATCGAGGCGTGCGTGGCGATCAAGGAGGTCGCCCCGACGGCCCGGATCATCATGCTGACGGTCTCCGACGAGGAGGCCGATCTCTACGACGCGGTCAAGAACGGCGCCTCGGGCTACCTCCTCAAGGACTCGTCCATCGACGAGGTCGCCCAAGCGATCCGGGTCGTGTCCGACGGCCAGTCGCTGATCAGCCCGTCCATGGCGATCAAGCTTCTCGACGAGTTCAAGCAGATGTCGCGGACCGACCGGCACCAGGTGCCGAGCCCCCGGTTGACCGAGCGCGAGCTCGAGGTGCTCAAGCTCGTTGCCCAGGGCCTCAACAACCGCGAGATCGCCAAGCGGCTGTTCATCAGCGAGAACACCGTCAAGAACCACGTCCGCAACATCCTCGAGAAGCTCCAGCTGCACTCGCGGATGGAGGCGGTCATGTACGCCGTACGCGAGAAGCTCCTCGACATCCCCTGAGTCGGCCTCGGGGACGAGGTGTCGGTGCGGTTGGGCATGATGGTCCGGTGACGTCGGCTGCTTCGCTCTCACGCGCCCAGGCTCGCCGGATCGCGCTGGTCGCCCAAGGTTTCCGCGACCCCCGCCACACGACCCCGACGATGAGGACCTTCGACCGCACGATCGCGCGGACCGGCGTGCTCCAGATCGACTCCGTCAACGTCCTCCAGCGCGCGCACTACATGCCGCTGTTCTCCCGCATGGGGCCCTATGACGTCGATCTGCTCCGGCGTGCGTCGGAGGGGACGTCACGACGACCGCGCACGGTGGTGGAGTACTGGGCGCACGCGGCGGCGTTCATGCCCGTCGAGCTGTGGCCGCACATGCGGCACCGGATGCGCTCCTACGAGGCCCGGGGTCACGAGTGGGAGGCGGTCCGGCACCAGCCCGAGCTGGTCGACTCCCTCGTGGCCGAGGTGGCCGAGCGGGGCGCCTCGACGGCTCGCGAGCTCGATGACGGGCTCCCGCGGGCGAAGGAGCACTGGGGCTGGAACTGGTCGGAGACCAAGAAGGTGCTGGAGTACCTCTTCGCGTCAGGCCTGGTGGCCGTCGCGGGCCGCAACCGGCACTTCGAGCGGCTCTATGACCTCCCCGAGCGGGTGATCCCCCGCGCCCACCTCGAGGCCCCGGAGCCGACGGTCGAGGAGGCGTCGATCGAGCTGATTCGCCGCGGGGCGATCGCGCACGGTGTCGGCACCCAGAACGATCTGCGCGACTACTTCAGGATGCGGCCCGAGCTCGCCGGGCCGGCGCTCGCGGCACTGGTCGACTCCGGCGAGCTGGTGCCCGTGCGGGTCGAGGGTGTCCGTCGCCCCGCCTACCTGCACCGTGACGCGGTCCTGCCGCGCTCGGTCCGGGCCAGAGCGCTGCTCAGCCCGTTCGACCCGGTGGTGTGGGAGCGCGAGCGCACCGAGCAGCTCTTCGACTTCCACTACCGCATCGAGATCTACGTGCCCGAGCCCAGGCGGGTCTACGGCTACTACGTGCTGCCGTTCCTCCTCGGGGACCGCATCGTGGCTCGCGTCGATCTCAAGGCCGATCGGGCCGCCGGCGTGGTCATGGTCCGGGGGGCCTACGCGGAGCCGTGCGCGCCCGAGGAGACCGCCGACGAGCTGGCCGCGGAGCTGTTCGACCTCGCCGGCTGGCTCGATGCCCCGGGCGTGGTGGTCGCGCCCCGCGGCGACCTCGCCGGGCCTCTCGACCGCGCGGTCCGGGCTGTGGGTTGACCGGTGGGTACGATGGCAGACGCTCGGTGCGGCCAGATCCGTGCCGAGCGCACCACTGATTCGCACCACACCCCAGGAGTCCACGCTCGTGCCTGCCATCCTCGACAAGATCCTCCGCATCGGTGAAGGCAAGATCCTTCGGCAGCTGGAGGCGATCTCCAGGGCGGTCAACGCCATCGAGGACGACTACGTCGCGATGACCGACGAGGAGCTCCGCGGCCAGACCGACGAGTTCCGGCAGCGGCTGGCCGACGGGGAGACCCTCGACGACTTGATGCCCGAGGCGTTCGCGACCGTGCGGGAGGCGTCCAAGCGCGTGACCGGGATGCGCCCCTTCGACGTGCAGATCATGGGCGCAGCCGCCCTTCATCTCGGAAACATCGCCGAGATGAAGACCGGTGAGGGCAAGACGCTGGTCGCCGTGCTCCCGGCCTACCTCAACGCCCTCGAGGGCAAGGGCGTCCACATCGTCACCGTCAACGACTACCTGGCAAAGTTCCAGTCGGAGATGATGGGCCGGATCCACCACTTCCTCGGGCTGACGACAGACGTGATCCTGCCCGAGATGCGTCCCGCCGAGCGTCGCGTCGCCTACGCGGCGGACGTCACCTACGGCACCAACAACGAGCTCGGCTTCGACTACCTGCGCGACAACATGGCCAGCGCCATCGAGGACTGCGTGCAGCGTGGCCACAACTTCGCGATCGTCGACGAGGTCGACTCCATCCTGATCGACGAGGCGCGCACCCCGCTGATCATCTCCGGCCCCACGCAGGACGAGGTGAAGTGGTACGGCGAGTTCGCCAAGATCGCCAACACGATGAGCATCGACGTCGACTACGAGGTCGACGAGAAGAAGCGCACGATCTCTGTCCTCGAGCCCGGCATCACCAAGGTCGAGGACTACCTCGGCATCGAGAACCTCTACGACTCCGTCAACACCCCGCTGATCTCGTTCATGAACAACGCGATCAAGGCCAAGGAGCTGTTCCGCAACAACAAGGAGTATGTCGTCATGGACGGCGAGGTGCTCATCGTCGACGAGCACACTGGCCGCATGCTGGCCGGTCGTCGCTACAACGAGGGCCTGCACCAGGCGATCGAGGCCAAGGAGGGCGTCCGGGTCCGCGAGGAGTACCAGACGCTGGCCACGGTGACCCTGCAGAACTACTTCCGTCTCTACGACAAGCTCTCCGGGATGACCGGCACGGCGATGACCGAGGCCTCGGAGTTCGACAAGATCTATGGCCTCGGTGTCGTGCCGATCCCGACGAACCAGCCGATGGCGCGCGTCGACCAGCGCGACCTTGTCTACCGCACAGAGGAGGCGAAGTACCTCGCCGTCGTCGAGGACATCGCCAGGCGCCACGAGCAGGGCCAGCCGGTCCTCGTCGGCACCGTGTCCGTGGAGAAGTCCGAGCTCCTCTCCGGCCTGCTCAAGCAGCGGGGGGTGCCGCACAGCGTCCTCAACGCCAAGCAGCACGCCGACGAGGCCAAGATCGTCGCGATGGCAGGTCACAAGGGCGCCGTGACCGTGGCCACCAACATGGCCGGCCGCGGCACCGACATCATGCTCGGTGGCTCGGTGGAGTTCCTGGCCGACCAGGAGCTGCGCAAGAACGGCTTCGACCCAGTGGAGGACACCGAGGCCTACGACGCCGCCTGGCCCGACATGCTGGAGCGGATCAAGGCCCAGGTGGCCGCCGAGCACGACGAGGTCAAGGCCGCCGGTGGCCTCTACGTCCTGGGCACCGAGCGTCACGAGTCGCGTCGCATCGACAACCAGCTGCGTGGCCGCTCCGGACGTCAGGGCGACCCCGGCGAGTCGCGGTTCTACCTCTCGCTGCAGGACGAGCTCATGCGGCTGTTCAAGTCCGACTGGGTGGACCGGGTGCTCACCACCCTCAAGGTCCCCGACGACGTCCCGATCGAGAACAAGTCGGTGACCAACTCGATCGCCTCCGCCCAGGGCCAGGTCGAGTCGCAGAACTTCGACTCCCGCAAGAACGTCCTGAAGTACGACGACGTGATGGATCGACAGCGCAAGGTGGTCTACGCCGAGCGCCGTACGGTTCTCGCCGGTGCCGACGTGCACGAACAGGTCCGCGGCATGATCGACGACGTCGTCACCGGCTACGTCACCGCCGCCACCGAAGGCTTTCCCGAGGAGTGGGACCTCGATCAGCTCTGGCAGGCGCTGCGCCAGCTCTACCCGGTCTCGCTCCGGCTCGCCGACCTCGAGGCGGAGGCCGGCGGCCGCGACGGGCTCACGCGTGAGGAGCTGATCGAAGACCTGCGAGTCGACGCCCAGCGCGCCTACGACGCCCGCGAGGAGTCCTTCGGGTCCGAGGTGATGCGCGAGCTCGAACGCCGTGTCCTGTTGTCCGTGCTGGATCGCAAGTGGCGCGAGCACCTCTACGAGATGGACTACCTGCGCGAGGGCATCGGCCTGCGCGCCTACTCCCAGCGCGACCCGCTCGTGGAGTACCAGCGCGAGGGCTTCGACATGTTCGGCGCCATGATGGACGGCATCAAGGAGGAGTCGGTCGGCTTCTTGTTCAACCTGGAGGTCCAGGTCGACGACGAGGCCGACGCGGCGGAGGACGAGGAGGTCCAGGCCCTGGCCGGGGGCCCCGCGCTCAGCCAGGTGGCTTCGGGTGGGCACGATCACCCGGTCATCAGCGCTCGCGGTCTCGACCAGCCCAAGGCGCCGCAGGGGCTCTCCTACTCGGCGCCGTCCGAGAGCGGCGACGCCGAGGTCTCCGGGCAGACCGTCAGCAACGCGGACGACCCCTACGCCGGGGTCAGCCGCAACGCCGAGTGTCCCTGCGGATCGGGGAAGAAGTTCAAGAAGTGCCACGGCGCTCCCGGCGGTCCGACAGGCCTCACCACCCGGGCCAACGGCTAGGAACGCCCTCACCTGAGGGAGAGCCGACCGGCGTGCCCGGTCAGCCCAGCTCGAGGACGGTGCAGGTCCAGCTGCCGCGCCGTCGCTCCAGCCGGGCGGCGATGGCTCGTGAACGCGGGCCGTAGCGCACGTGCACGCTGACCTCGGCGCAGCGCGCCTCGGGTTGGAAGACGTGCACGCTGCGCACCTGCGGGCGGATCATCCGGCGGCGCTGCGGGGCGGGTCGGGTCTGCGCCATCACCTGCACCCGGCGACCGAGGTCGTGGTAGACGCTCGGAGAGGTCCAGCGCAACAGCTGACTGAGCGGTCGGTCGCCCCCGGTGACCTCGACGACCGCCTGGGCGAAGCGGGCCGCCCAGGTCCGGAGCTCGGAGTCGGGCATCGCCTCGTCGGAGGCGATGCTGAGGTGGGGCAGTGGCCTCGGGAGCAGGCCGGCCGGCTCGCCGAGGTCGAGCGCCAAGGTGCCCTGGACGGCCTCGAGCGGGGTCACTCCCTCGCCGTGCGACGGGGACAGTCGGCTCACCGAGGCCAACCCGCGCACGGGGGCAGGGGGGCGCAGCGGCCCGGTAGGGCGGGGTGGCGTCGTGGTCACGGTGGGTCCTTCCGGAGGGGGTCGTCGAGTGGCGGCACGCGCAGCACGGTGCCGGGGAAGATCAGGTGGGGGTGGCCGGCGATGCCCGGGTTGGCGGCGGCGATGCGGCGCCAGGCGCGGTCGATCGCCGCGTCCGCGGCGTCGGGCCCGAGCCTCTGCGCGGCCAGGGACCAGAGGGAGTCACCGGGGCGCACCACGAGGTGCCTGCTCGTCGACACCGTCGGGGAGCCGGTCGCCCTTCGCTCCGGGAGAGCCAGGCCGGCCAGTGCCCGGGCCGACAGCGTGGGACCGGTGCCCCTGACCGAGCCGGCGCTGCCGACGTCCTGCGGGGCAGCGCTCGCCGGGGACCCGACCACGAGGCTCACGCCGAGACAGCCCAGGACGAGGCCGCGGACGAGTCCGGGCGACGGCAGCGCCGCAGCCCAGCGAGCCGGGGCGCCGCCGGCGAGCTCGGCCAGGGCCAGGAGCAACCCCCAGCACCAGGCAGCGCCGGCCAGCAGCAGACCCACCGCGCACAGTGCCACGAGCACCTCGTGGAGCTCGAGGAAGGTCAGGGCCTCGCGGCCACGGCTGCTGATCGCCGCCCGGATGGCTGCCCGCGCGTGACCGGCCACGGCGGCGATCGCCAGCCAGGCAAGGACCGGCATGGCGACGAAGGTGCCGATCAGCAGGAGCGGGAGGCGGAACTTCATGGACAACCTTAGCGTTTGATGTCGTTTGATCTATTTAGACGCACGTAGATCGCTGGCGTCAACCGCCCGTCCACAGGCTGCCCGGTCGGGGTTCGGGCGTTGACAGCGCCGCGGATCCGGGCGACTGTCGCCGGATGGACTGGGACGACCGGCTGCTGGCCGTCTTCGACGATCTCGAGCAACAGGCGGACGGCCTGGCCCTGAGTGCGCGTGACGTCGAGGTGGCCGAGCTCGGACGGGCGGAGTACGCCGGAGTCGACCTGCTGGCACGTCTGGCCGGCTCGATCGGGGCCCGCGTCCGTCTCGACCTGACCGCGATCGGTCCGGTGACAGGTCGGCTTGCCCGGGTGGGCGCCGACTGGCTGCTCGTCGAGGAGGACGCACACGAGTGGCTGGTCCGGAGCGCAGCGGTCGCCGAGGTGCGCGGGCTCGGGGAGCGCGCCGTGGGTCTGGCCCACCGGCCGGTCACGGCCCGGCTCGGCTTCGGCTCCGCGCTGCGTGGCATCGCGGACGAGCGGGCGGAGGTGCTGGTGCACCGTCTTGACGGCGGTCGCACGCGCGGCGTGGTGCGGCGCGTGGGAGCCGACTTCGTCGAGATCCTCGAAGAAGGCGGCGGGTCGGCCGTGCTGGTCCTCGCTGCCGTCGCGGGCGTGCGGCGGACCGGCTAGCTGCGGCCGTCCGGTCGTTGAGCCGGCTGCGCGGGCCTGCTCGTTGCGCGGGGCGGTCCGCTGCTCGTCGTACATCCGCGCGATGAACTTCTCCAGCTCGACCGTCTCGACCCGCCACTGGCCCCGGCCGCCGATCTGGATCGCGAGCAGCTCACCGCTCCTGACCAGGGCGCGCACCTGGGAGACCGAGGTCGCCAGGATCTCGGCAACGTCGGCCAGGGTCAGGAAGCGTGGCTCCCGCGGCTCCCGTGGCTCATCCGGCGGCATGTCGCCCATGATGCCAGCGCCGACCCGGACCTCCGGTGCGGGCCCGATGGGTTGTGGATGGCGAGGCCCTGTGGACGACCAGGGTTCGAATCTGTCCGATCTGTGCATGATGGGTGGCGTGAGCGTGACCGAGAGCCACACCGGGCGACCACCACCGGGACTCCTGCCCTCCTCACCCCGTGCGGTGCGTCATCGCGCGGGCGCCTGGCGTGATCCACGGCTGCTGGTGGGTGTCGTGCTGATCACCGCCTCCGGTCTGGCCGGTGCGGTCGTGCTGCGCGATGAGGAGACCGTCGAGGTCTGGGCGAGTCGCTCGGTGATGGCAGCCGGTGAACCGGTCCGAGCCGACATGGTGGTCCGCCGTGAGGTGCGGTTCGCCGACCAGACCGACGCCGACCGGTACCTCTCGGCCAGGCAGCCCTTCCCTGGTGGCGCGAGGCTCGTCCGCGACGTGGGTGAAGGCGAGCTGGTGCCGCGCTCGGCGGTGACGACGCAGGTCGGGGCGCCGCTCCTGCAGGTGCCCTTGCGGGTGGCAGGCGAGGCCGTCCCGGTGTCGGTGCGGACCGGGTCGCGGGTCGATGTCTGGGTGGCACCGGGGCCGGAGTCGGCCATGTCCCAAGAAGCGGCCGCGGGACGCGCCCGGGTCGTGCTCGAGGACGTCGGCGTCCTCGCAGTCTCGCGCGGAGGGTCGGCGCTGGGGCCGAGCGCCGAACGACAGGTGATCGTGGGTCTCGAGGAGTCCCGCGAGGGCGAGCTCGCCGAGGCGCTGGGCGAGATGGCCACCGGGTCGGTGGTGCTGGTGCGCCGACCGTGACCTCGTTGTCGGGGGACGTGCCTGTCCTGGTCGCGGCGGGCGGTGCGGGCTGGGAGAGTGCCGCGGTCGAGCAGCTCGGTCGGCGGGGCTCGGGGCTGGCTCTGCACAAGCGCTGCGTGGACGTCAGCGACCTCGTGGCCACGGCCGCCACCGGCCTCGCCCGGGCAGCGCTCGTCGGCGCCGGGCTCCCGGGACTCGACGCCGACACGGTCTCGCTGCTCGCCCGCAGCGGCGTCGGCACCGTCGCCGTGCTGGAACGGCCGGGGGACGACGCCGTCCGGTCGCGGCTCGAGCGGCTCGGGGTGCGGGCCGTCGTGGATCCGGACCTGAACGGTCTGGCAGGGGCGGTCGCGGGGGCCGGAGCCGGTGTCGACCAGCCGGTGCCGGGCCGGGAGCCTGCGGGGACACCCGACCCGGTGCCTGGAACCGGACGTGTCGTGGTCGTCTGGGGTCCGGCAGGGGCCCCGGGCCGCACCACGGTGGCGGTGAGCCTGGCTGCGGAGCTCGCGGGTCGCGGGCGCTCGACCCTGCTCCTCGACGCCGATCCGTATGGTGGGGCGGTCGCTCAGCACCTCGGCGTGCTCGAGGGGGCGTCGGGCCTGCTCGGCGCCGCCCGGGCCGCCAACGCCGGAGAGCTGGACCCGACGAGGCTGGGCTCCCTGGCTCGAAGTCTCGGCAGCGGTGGCACGGCGTTGAGGGTGCTCACCGGGCTGCCTCGCCCGGACCGTTGGGGCGAGGTGCGGGCGGCGTCGTTCGACGACGTCCTGGCCGCCGCCCGCGGGCTCGCGGACTGGGTGGTCCTCGATACCGGCTTCAGCCTGGAGGGTGAGACGGCCGACCCCTTCGCGACCGGACCGCGGCGCAACCTGATGACGCTCTCGGCCCTCGCCGTCGCCGACGAGGTGATCGTCGTGGGTGCCGCCGACCCGGTGGGCCTCTCTCGGCTCGCCCGCGGCCTGGTCGACCTGCACGACCTGGTGCCCCAGGCGCCCGTCCGGGTCGTGGTCAACCGGACCCGGCCCTCCCTCGGCTGGAGCGAGCAGGAGATCAGCGGCATGGTCGAGGGGTTCGTCCGGGCCGCCAGCGTGCACTTCCTCCCCGACGACCGGCCGGCAGCGGACCGGGCGATGATGGCCGGCTGCAGCGTCGTCGAGTCCGGCGACTCCGCGCTGCGTCGGGCGATCGGGTCGTTGGGCGACGCCGTC
Organism: uncultured Actinomycetota bacterium; assembly: GCA_963834315.1. GTDB lineage: Bacteria > Actinomycetota > Actinomycetes > Propionibacteriales > Nocardioidaceae > Nocardioides_B. The sequence continues at coordinate 1,070,711 of CAWIAY010000010.1, forward strand.
CTCGGCGATCGGCCCGCCCCGGCCCGGGATCGGCTGGCAGGTCGGCTGGCAGGTCGGCTGCTGCGACGCCGTACCCGGTCCTGACGGTGTGGCGTGGTGGGTTCCCCGAGCGACCTGGCGGTTCCCGGGGAGAGCTTGCTACGGGGACCCGATGATTACCACGGGACCGTGGTAATCATCGGGCCGCTCAGCCGCCGAACAACAGGTACAACCCACCGATCGTGTAGAACACCATCACGAGCAGCAGGGGGAGCTGGCCGGTGAGCTGGTGGCGCTTGGGGAGCAGGGAGATCGCGCGGTCGTGCGCGGCGATCACGCCGAGGACGTGGCCGGTCACCACGGCCACCACCTTGGAGACCGCCAGGACGGTCGGGTGCGAGGACAGCCAGTAGTTGACCTGGAGGTCGCTGGTGCCGAGGAGGTCCCTGCCCTGGGCGAGGGGATCGCTGAGCAGCACCAGGGTCTGCTGGCCGACCTCGACGAAGTAGCTCAGGTAGTGGGCCACGATGTAGCCGACGATGATCGGCGCGACGGAGTGCGCGAAGCGGTCGGGCAGGGAGCGCCGCGTGAAGCCCCCGTCGAGCCCGGTGGCCATCGTGGCGGCGGCGAACGTCAACGCCACGATCACGCAGAAGCCCAGCAGCGTCACGGTGTTGAGCATCGTGGAGTCGAGGCTCGAGGACTGGGTGAACCGGAGCCAGGGGGGCGAGTCCTTGAAGCTGTCGAACGCGGTGCTGCCCAGGAGCACCGCGACCACGCCGACGAGGCCTGGCGAGGAAGGGGTGCCGTCGAGGTTGTTCAGCGGGCTGCGCAGCACCAGCGTGCCGTCCTCGCGGCGGCCGAAGACGGAGAGCCGGCCCACCAGCGTGGAGTACACCTCGAACGGGTCGGCCCGATCGATCCAGCCGCTGCCGAAGATGGCGCCGCCGAGGACGACGATCGCGATGTAGAGCGCGATCCACAGCCGCACCGGTCCGAGGTACGTCGAGGAGGGATAGACGAGCTCGAGCCAGACGAAGGCGAACAGGCCGAGGGCGGCAGGCCAGCAGCCGACCCATCGCGGCAGCTCGACGAGTCCCTGCTCCGGGTCGCCGCCGGTGGCCTTGGAGAACAGAAGGTGGAGGGTGCGCACCGGGTTGACGGCCCGGTAGAACGGCCCGAACGCGAGCGAGGCAGGCACGATGCCGACCCACAAGATCACGTAGAAGACCCCGAAGGCCGGGTTGACGAGGAGGTCGGGGCCGGCGACCGCGGCCCAGCCGACGTACAGGAAGAAGGCGAAGCCGAGGGCGCGGAGCGTCCAGGAGAAACCGGGGAGTCGACCAGGCCGGTCAACCAGCCAGGCGCGGTACGACCGCCGTTGTGTCCGTCGAAGCGGGGCGTGCGCCAGGCGAGCGCGAGCACGATGAACGACACGGCGAGGGCAGCTGCTGCTCCCGCGATGGCGTACTCGGCCGGGATCGGCAGGTCCTTCGCCCCGCCGATGCCGTGCGCAAGGACCAGGTCAGCACCCATCGACACCCCTCAGCAGCACCGTGCCAGAATCCCATAGCGGACATCGAAGGCTTCGGAAGGGGTAGCGGATGAGCGAGCGGCTGCGCTCGGACGACATGGCCTTCCTGGTCACCGACTCGCCGAGCACGCCGATGCACAACTGCACCCTCGAGATCTTCGAGCCCGCGCAGGCAGGGAGCCTCGACTACGACCGGCTGGTCTCGCTGATCTCCGACAGGATCACGTTCGTGCCGCGGTACCGGCAACGCCTGCGCACCGTGCCGGGCCGCCTGGCCGCCCCGGTCTGGGTCGACGACGACGACTTCGACGTGACCTTCCACGTGCGCCGCTCCGCGCTGCCTCGCCCGGGGTCCATGGACCAGCTTCGCGACCTGACCGCGCGGATCATGTCCAGACAGCTCGACCGGCACCGGCCGCTGTGGGAGGTCTACCTGATCGAGGGTCTCGCCGGGAGCGCCGAGGGCGCACCGGGTCGGGTCGCGATCCTGACCAAGTCCCACCAGGTGCTCGTGGACGGGGTGTCGACCGTGGACCTCGGTCAGGTGCTCCTCGATGTCGACCCGGCGGTGCGCGAGACCGTGCACGACGACTGGCGCCCGCAGCCCGCGCCGAGCACCCCTTCCCTCATCGCCGATGCGATCGGTGACACGATCCGGAGTCCCGGCTCCGGGGTCGCCACCGCCCGCGACAATGCCGAGGTCGCGCTGCGCTCCGCCGGCCGGGCCGGGACCCGCGCCCTCGACCTGGTCGGGGCCCTGTCGAGCCGACGCTCCTCGCCGGACTCGCCGCTGACCGCCGTGCTGTCCGAGCAGCGTCGCTTCGCCACCGTCAAGACCTCGCTGGCCGACTATCGCACCGTGCGCCGCCAGCACGGCGGCACCGTCAACGACGTCATCCTCGCCACCGTCACCGGCGCCCTCCGCTCCTGGCTGATGACCCGGGCGGAGGCGGTTCACGGGAGTCGCACCTTCCGCGCGATGGTGCCGATGAGCGTCATCGACGGTGACCTCGAGCCGACCTCGCTGGGCAGCCAGGTCACCGGTCACCTGCTCAACCTTCCGGTCGGCGAGGCGAGTCCGGTGGTGAGGCTGCACCAGGTCTCCTACGCCCTCAAGGCCCACAAGGAGACCGGGCGTGCGGTCGCCGCCGACCGGCTCGCCGGCGTCTCCGGCTTCGCTCCGACGACCTTCCACGCCCTCGGCTCCCGGATCGCCGCTGCCCAGACTCGTCGTGGCTTCCACCTCGTCATCACGAACGTGCCGGGGCCGCAGTTCCCGCTGTACGCCGCCGGTGCCCCGATGTCGGAGAGCTATCCCGTCCCACCGCTGCTGCCGGGCCACGCCCTGGCCATCGGGGTGACGTCCTACGACGGGCACGTCTACTTCGGCCTCTCCGGTGACCGGGATGCGGTCGCCGACCTGGACGTGCTCGCACAGTGCCTGATCGAGTCGCTGGAAGAGCTGGTCGACAGCGCCAGCGACACCCGCCAACGCGCCCCACGCGGACGCAAGAAGGTGAAGTGATGACAACCCGCGTCTACGTCCCCACCACGATGGCCGGGCTGCGCGGCTTCGTCGCCGCCGACGGCATCGGACCAGCGCCGTTCCTGGCGCACGCGGTCACCGACGCGCTGCGCGCCGACTATGCCGAGGGCGGTGAGGAGGAGTGGGAGTACGCCGCCGCCGTGGCTGCCTCGGGCAGCTCGCTCGCCCTGATCACCGCCGAGGACGAGTCCCGCAGGGTGGTCGTGGCCGTCGACGTCGAGAGCGTGCATGCGGTGGAGGACACCGAGGATCCCACCGTGGTGGAGGTGGGCGAGGTGGTGCCGCTGCGACGGGTCGAGGCGGTGCTGGTCGACCTCGACGATGCTGCTGCCGATGTCCGCGCGGCGGCGGACGTGTGGGCCGACGCCGAGGCCGGCGACGAGGGTGCGCTGCGCGACGTGGAGCGCGCCCTCGACCACGAGCTCGCGTGGTATGCCACCCAGGAGGTCGGCGACCTGATCGGCCTGCCCGGCTGACCGCCGGGCCGGGTCAGCTGCGGCGGGCCCGCAGCACGGCGGCCGCGGAGCGCAGCCTCCCGGCCAGGCGTCGGGGGGCTCGGCTCGGCGCCGCGTCGGCGCCGGCACGAAGCCGGCGCACCCGCCGCTCGGCCTTCGCCAGCCGTTGCTCGAGTCGGTCGTTGCGGCGGGCCAACCGGTCACGCTCGTCGCGCCACTCCTTGGCGCTGGACCAGACCTGGCCGATCCAGTCGTTGGCGTCGGTCTGGTAGGCCGCGTGGGCGATCGCATCGGGCGTCCAGCCGTCCTCGGCGAACTTGAGGCGCTCGAAGTCCCAGCGCTCCCCGAAGGCGGCGAAGTCCTCGGCGTACAGCTCCTCGATGGACTCCTTCACGCCGTGACCCATCGCCTCGCGGGTCAGCCCGAGCGGGGTCTCGTTGGCCCGCGGGACGTAGAGCTCCTGGTCCTTGCCGAGGCCCTGCAGGTGGGTGTGCAGGTCGGCGGTCATGGTGGCGAAGTCGCGCAGGTCGTAGATGCGGCTGAAGGGGATCAGCTCCGGCTGGAGCGCCCGGACCTGCGGCCGGAAGTGCAGGTCCTTCTGCAGGCGTGGGTCGGTGACCCAGGGCCGCAGCTCCACGAAGCGCGCGAAGTCCTCGACCACGTCGGAGGCCTGGGTCGGCACCCGGGGGAAGAACGGGTCCTCGGCGTAGTTGCGCACGTAGCGGTTGGCCCGGACCAGGAACTTCGACTGCCACGCCGACCACAGCCGGCTCCAGGGGTCGCGCAGCGCCGCGAAGACGAACCAGCCGTTCTCGGGGCTGATCTCCGCGACCTCGGCTGCAGACATCTGGTGCACCGCCCGGACACGCTGGAAGCGGGCGCGCCCCGGATGGATCGTCATCAACCGGCTCTGCATGCCACTGGCCACCGTGTCGATGTGACGGTGGTCCTCGCCGGCGAGGTCGGCGACCATCCACTTCAGCGTCGTGCACGCGACCTTGGCTGCCGAGACGTAGACGACCTTGTGCTCCGGCAGCACCCAGGTGTTGCCCGGGATGGTCTGGAAGGTGCTCGGGTGAGGCGCGTGCGGCATGGCGACCACCCTATGCGTCGTACGACGTATGCCGGCACGTGACTTTGGCCGCGCAGCGCTGCGTCTGACACGATCGCCCCATGGACGCCATCACGACCCCTCCGGCTCCGATCAACGAGCCCAACCTCACCTACGCCCCAGGCACTGCCGAGCGGGCTGCCCTCGAGCTCGAGCTCGGGCGCCAGGAGGAGGTGCAGCTGGACCTGACCGCCACGATCGGCGGCACCAAGAAGATGGGCGGCGGCGCCGAGATGCCGGTCGTGCAGCCGCACGACCACGCGCACGTGCTCGGCGTGCTCAAGAACTCCACCGCGGCCGACGCACGGGCCGCGATCAAGGCCTCCCAGGAGGCGGCGCCCGGCTGGCGCGCGCTGCCCCTCGACGAGCGCGCCGCGATCCTGCTGAAGGCCGCCGACCTGCTCGCCGGTCCCTGGCGGCAGCGGATCAACGCCGCCACCATGCTCGGCCAGTCCAAGACCGCCTTCCAGGCCGAGATCGATGCCGCCTGCGAGCTGATCGACTTCTGGCGCTTCAACGTCCAGTACGCCAAGGAGATCGTCGCCGAGCAGCCGATCGCCAACTCCCGCGGCATCTGGAACCGCACCGACCACCGCCCCCTCGAGGGCTTCGTCTACGCGATCACGCCGTTCAACTTCACGGCGATCGCGGGCAACCTGCCGACGGCCCCCGCGCTGATGGGCAACACGGTGATCTGGAAGCCGTCACCGACCCAGCAGCTCGCCGCGCACCTGACCATGGAGCTGCTCGAGGAGGCAGGGATGCCGCCCGGCGTCATCAACATGCTCCCCGGTGACGGCCTCGCGGTCTCAGACGTGGCGCTCAAGCACCCGGACCTCGCCGGCATCCACTTCACCGGCTCGACCCCCACGTTCCAGCACCTCTGGTCCACCGTCGGGCAGAACATCAGCTCCTACCGCTCCTACCCCCGCATCGTCGGCGAGACCGGAGGCAAGGACTTCGTCATCGCCCACCCCTCCGCCGACCCCGACGTGCTGCGGGTGGCGCTGCTGCGCGGTGCGTTCGAGTTCCAGGGTCAGAAGTGCTCGGCGGCCTCGCGTGCCTATGTCGCCAAGTCGGTGTGGAAGAAGATGCGCAACGCCTTCCTCGCCGAGGTCGACGCGATATCGATGGGGGACGTCACCGACTTCTCCCACTTCATGGGCGCGGTGATCGACGACCGCGCCTTCGCCAAGCACAAGAAGGCCATCGCGCGCGCGAAGCGCTCCAAGACGCTCGAGATCGTCGCCGGTGGCACGGTCGACGACTCGGTGGGCTATTTCGTGCGGCCGACCGTCGTGGAGTCCTCGGATCCCACCGACCAGATGTTCAACACCGAGTACTTCGGCCCGATCCTGGTCGTGCACGTCTACGACGACGCCGACTTCGAGAAGGTGGTGGATCAGGCGGAGTCGTTCGCGCCGTACGCCCTCACCGGGGCGATCATCGCCCAGGACCGCAACGCGATCGCCTGGGCGCGTCAGCACCTCCGCTTCGCGGCCGGCAACTTCTACATCAACGACAAGCCGACCGGTGCGGTCGTGGGCCAGCAGCCCTTCGGTGGTGCTCGGGCCTCCGGCACCAACGACAAGGCCGGCGCCGCGTCCAACCTGCTGCGCTGGACCTCGCCGCGCTCGATCAAGGAGACCTTCGACCCGCCGAAGGACTACCGCTACCCGTTCATGGACCTCGGCTAGCGAGTCGCCGGCTGGTCGAGCCCGTCGAGACCCCCATGCGCGCTGAAGGGCCCGGACGGAATCCGCCCGGGCCCTTCGACGTCGTCGACTCAGGCGCTCAGCGTCGGGTAGTCGGTGTAGCCCTCCGGGCCGCCGCCGTAGAAGGTGGCGGGGTCGGGCTCGTTGAGCTCGGCGCCGGCCCGCCAGCGCTCGGGAAGGTCGGGGTTGGCCAGGTACTGCCGCCCCACCGCAACCGCATCGGCGAGGTCTGCCTCCAGCAGGCCACGGGCCTGCTCGTGGGAGGTGATCTCGGCGAAGCCGGTGTTGGCCACGAGCACCCCGCCGAAGTCCTTGCGGAGCCGCTTGATCAGGTCCTGCTCCGGGTCGGTGTGCACGCTGAGGTAGGCGATCCCGAGCGGGGCGATGCCGGCCACGAGAGCGGCGTACGTCGCCTCGACGTCGGCGGTGTCGTCCTCGACCGTGCCGTTGGCGCCGTTGCCGGGGGAGATGCGCAGGCCGACGCGCTCGGCGCCGATGGCCTCGACCGCGGCCCGGACGACCTCGATCGCGAAGCGCGCCCGGTTTTCCGGGCTGCCGCCGTACTCATCGTTGCGCTGGTTGGTCGAGGGCGCCAGGAACTGGTGCACCAGGTAGCCGTTGGCGCCGTGCACCTCGATCCCGTCGAGACCAGCCTCGACCGCGTTGCGGGCGGCCTGGGCGAACTCCTCGACCAGGCCGGGGATCTCCTCGGTGCGGACCTCTCGAGGGAGCGCCATCGGCAGCATGCCGCCGAGCGTGAACATCTCGCCCGGCGCCGCGATCGCGCTGGGTGCGATGGTCTCCGCACCGGCCTTGTTGTCAGCGTGGGCGACCCGGCCTACGTGCATGACCTGGAGGAAGATCCGGCCGTCCTCGGCGTGCACGGCCTCGGCCACCTTCCGCCAGCCCTCGACCTGCTCGGGGGTGTGGATCCCAGGGGTGGTCAGGTAGCCCTGGCCCGCGGCGCTCGGCTGGGTGCCCTCGGTGACGATCAGCGCGGCGGAGGCCCGCTGGGCGTAGTACTGCGCCGTCAGGTCCGTCGGCACCATGCCCTCGGCCGCCGCGCGCGAGCGGGTCATCGGGGCGAGCAGGATGCGGTGGGGGAGGTCCCACGACTTCATCCGGAGCGGTTCGAAGAGTTCGGTCATGAGGTGCGGTCCTCCGACGAGATCGGGAATGGGGGTGCTTGCTTGAAGGCACAACCACTCGGATGCAGTGGACATTCCCGGTTGGATCAGGGCAAACGGGTCGCACATGTCACATCGCGCGGAGCCTCGGCCGAGCGGGCTCCCGTGGCCCGGTGACAATGGAGTCGTCATGCCAGCCCTTCTGATCCCGCTCCTCGCCGTGATGCACCTGGGTCGTCTGCATGCCTATGAGCAGATCGCCGTGTTGACGATCGCGTTCGGCCCCTTCGTGGTCGTGGGCGTGGTCGTGGCAGTCCTCCGCCGCCGCGCCGTCACCCAGGAGCGCGGGTCCGGTTCTGAGGAGCCGAGCCACCCCGATGGCTGAGGAGCCGAGGGGATCCGGTGGTTGAGGAGCCGAGGGATCCGGTGGTTGAGGAGCCGAGGGATCCGGTGGTTGAGGAGCCGAGCGGTCCGGTGGTTGAGGAGCCGAGGGATCCGGTGGTTGAGGAGCCGAGCCGCTAGGCGAGGCGTCTCGAAACCACGGCACGGAGGCGCCCGGGTGGGGTTGGTTTCGAGACGGGCTCCGCTGGCGCTCCGCCCTCCTCAACCACCGTGTGAGTCCGGTGGTTGAGGAGCCGAGCCGCTAGGCGAGGCGTCTCGAAACCACCGCACCACCGCGCCCGGGTGAGGGTGGTTTCGAGACGGGCTCCGCTGGCGCTCCGCCCTCCCCAACCCCCGTGTAAGTCCGGTGGTTTCGAGACGGGCTCCGCTGGCGCTCCGCCCTCCTCAACCACCGACGGGAGCCCGTTGGTTGAGGAGCCGAGCAGTACCGGTGGTTGAGGAGCCGAGCCGCTAGGCGAGGCGTCTCGAAACCACCGCACGGACGCGCTCGGGTGAGGGTGGTTTCGAGACGGGCTCCGCTGGCGCTCCGCCCTCCTCAACCCCCGTGTGAGTCCGGTGGTTGAGACGGGCCGCTGGCGCTCCGCCCTCCGCAACCACCGCGCGAGTTCGGTGGTTTCGAGACGGGCTCCGCGGGCGCTCCGCCCTCCTCAACCCCCGTGTGAGTCCGGTGGTTTCGAGACGGGCTCCGCGGGCGCTTCGCCCTCCTCAACCCTCGAATGGATCATGCGGGAGGAGCAGCGCGCTCGTCAGCCGCCGAGGCGCGCGCGTCCCACCCGTTGCTCGTTCTTGAGCGCCGAGCGGAGCAGGTCGGCGATCAGGCCCTCGAGCTTGCCTCCGACGAGCGGGATCGGGACCTTGAGGTCGCCTGCGACGGTCTCGACGGTCTCGCCACCGCTGGCGACGAGGGTGATGGCGCCGCGCATGTGTCCCGGCTTGCCAGGGATCTCCAGCTCGAGGTCTGCCCGCGTCGGGCCGGTCCAGGTCTCGGTCTGGACGACCTGGATCCGGTCGCCGACGAACTTGGTGGCGAACGACGGGATCCCCTCGGCCGGGAGGGTCTGGTCGATGACGACGGTCATCCCGCCCTCGGTGGGCGTGATGGTCACCTCGTGCGTGAGCGCACCGCCGGCCCGGCAGACCTCCTCGCGGAACGACGTGTCGGCGAGGAGGGCATAGACGTCCGCGGCGCTGGCGGCGTACTGGATCTCGTGGGAGAACTTCATGGCCGACATCATGGCGCAGGTCTCGACAGGCCTGACCACCCGGAGGGACTACCGTGACGGGCGTGACGGACCAGACACACGCAGACGACCACGTGAGCGGCGAGTGGGGCGGCACCGACGTCGCCTTCGGCGAGCAAGGGGCCCGGCTGACCTATGGCAGCTATCTCCAGCTCGAGCAGCTCCTCGGCTCCCAGGAGCTGGAGTCGGACCCGGCGGCGCACGACGAGCTGCTGTTCATCACCATCCACCAGGTCTACGAGCTCTGGTTCAAGCAGCTCCTCCACGAGGCGACCGCCGCGCGGGACGCGATGCTCGAGGCCGGTACGGCGGGGGCCGACGTCAACCGGCTCTGGTGGGCGCAGCACCTGCTGCAGCGGATGCACGTCATCGAGCGCGTGCTGGTGCAGCAGGTCGACGTGCTGGAGACGATGACGCCGCAGGACTTCTTGGAGTTCCGCCAGATCCTCGCCCCCGCGAGCGGCTTCCAGTCGGTGCAGTTCCGCGAGCTGGAGTTCCTCTCCGGCGCCAAGGACCCGTCCTTCGTGCGCCGGTTCAAGGGCCTGACCGAGGCGGAGACCGAGCGGCTCGGCGTGAGGCTGGCCGAGCCGACCCTGTGGGACGCGTTCCTGCGCGTGCTGGCCGTGCGGGGGCTGGCGGTCGGTTCCGACGAGGAGATCACAGCCTCGATCCGGCTCACGGCGCACGACCGGTCCCGCTATGCCGACGTGTGGGCCCTCGCCGAGGCCCTGCTCCAGCACGACGAGCTCGCCGCGGCCTGGCGGGCCCGCCACGTCGTGATGGTCGAGCGGATGATCGGCACCAAGACCGGCACAGGCGGATCGTCGGGTGGGGAGTACCTGCGCAGCCGGCTCGACCTGCGCTACTTCCCGCTGCTCTGGGAGCTCCGCTCCCACCTGTGACGGACTCGGCGCGGCCGCACCGCGCGCCCCGGTTGGTCGTGCCGACGCGCACGCAATAGTGTCGGACCGACGGCACAACGGCGTGCCGGTGGAAGGCTGGACATCCGTGCGCACATCGCTCGAAGAGACCAAGGACGACCTGATCGAACGGGCCGCCTCACTCGCGACGAGTCGGAAGGCATCCGGCACGGCGCTCGGGGACGACGCCGGCCAGCTCCTGCGGTTCTTCTATCGTCACGTTGCGCCCGAGGACATCAACGACCGCAGCGAGGTCGACCTCTACGGCGGCGCGATGAGCCAGTACAAGCTGGCCGCGAACCGTCCGCAGGGGACGGCCAACATCCGGGTCTTCACCCCGACCGTTGCCGAGCACGGGTGGTCGGCCGGCGGCCACAGCCTCGTCGAGGTGGTCACCGACGACATGCCGTTCCTCGTCGACTCGGTGACGATGTTCCTCACTGAGGACAACCGCAACGTGCACATGGTGGTGCACCCTCAGCTGCTGGTGCGTCGCGACATCACGGGCGAGCTCCAGGAGCTCCTCGTGGACGACGAGATGACGCCGTCGGCCGACCTGCCCCACGACGTCTTCCGTGAGTCGTGGATGCACATCGAGGTCGACCGCGAGACCACGGCCGACGACGTCGCCGCCATCGAGGCCGGCCTCACCAAGGTGCTGCTCGACGTGCGCGAGGCGGTCGAGGACTGGGAGCGGATGCGCGCCCAGGCCCGCGAGATCGTCAAGGACCTCGAGCACTCCCCGCCCCCGCTGCCCGCGCAGGAGGTCGACGAGGGCAAGGCGCTGCTGAGCTGGCTGGCCGACGACCACTTCACCTTCCTCGGCTACCGCGAGTACCGCCTCGAGGACGAGGACACCACCGGCGACGGCGACCCGGACGACGTGTCGCTGCGCGCGGTCCCCGGCACCGGCTTCGGCATCCTGCGCTCCGACCAGGACATGTCGACCTCGTTCGCCAAGCTGCCACCGCTGGTGCGGGCCAAGGCCCGCGAGAAGACCTTGCTGGTGCTGGCGAAGGCCAACTCCAAGGCGACCGTCCACCGTCCGGTCTACCTCGACTACGTCGGGGTCAAGACGTTCGACGAGAACGGAGAGGTCTCGGGGGAGCGACGCTTCCTCGGCCTGTTCTCCTCCGCCGCCTACACCGAGTCGCTGACCCGGATCCCGGTGATCCGGCGCAAGGCGCAGGAGGTCATCGACCGCGCCGGGTTCGAGCCACTGAGCCACACCGGCAAGAGCCTCATGGACGTGCTGGAGACCTACCCGCGCGACGAGCTCTTCCAGACCCCGATCGACGAGCTGGTGCCGATCGCGGAGGCCGTGCTGCACACGCGTGAGCGTCGCCAGCTGCGGCTCTTCGTGCGTCGCGACACCTACGGTCGCTACCTCTCGTGCCTGGTCTACCTGCCCCGCGACCGCTACACGACCCAGGTGCGCGAGCGGATCGCGGCCATCCTCAAGGCACAGCTCGGTGGCGAGTCGCTGGAGTACACCGCACGGGTGAGTGAGTCGATGCTGGCCCGCCTGCACATCGTCGTACGCCCGCCCAAGGGCACCACGGTGCCCGACTTCGACCAGGCCGACCTCGAGCGCCGCCTCGCCGAGGCCGCCCGGTCGTGGCGGGACGACCTCGTCCAGGCCGTGCACGCGGAGTACGGCGAGGAGGAGGGTGCGCGCATCTCGCGGGCCTATGCCGACGCCTTCCCCGAGGCCTACAAGGAGGACTACCCGCCCCGCACCGGAGCGGTCGACCTCGGACGGCTCGAGGCGGTGGAGGGCGAGGACGGTCGCTCGCTGTCGTTCTACCAGGAGATGGACTCGGGGCCGCACGAGGCACGGCTCAAGGTGTTCCGGGTCGGCGAGCAGCTCTCCCTCAGCGAGGTGCTCCCGGTGCTCAGCTCGATGGGCGTCGAGGTGATCGACGAGCGCCCCTACGACCTGCTCGGGCTCCCGCGCGAGAGCCACATCTACGACTTCGGCCTGCGCTACGCCAAGCGGCTCCCGGACAGCGGACGCGAGCTCTTCCAGGACGCGGTGACCGCGGTGTGGGACGGCTTCAACGAGATCGACGGGTTCAACGCCCTGGTGCTCGCAGCCGGACTCACCTGGCGTCAGGCAACGGTGCTGCGCGCCTACGCCAAATACATGCGCCAGGGCGGTACGCCGTTCGCCCAGGACTACATCGAGGACGCGCTCAAGCAGAACGTCGACATCACCCGCTACCTCGTCCAGCTGTTCGAGGCGCGCTTCAACCCCGGCCGCAACGGTGACCTCGCCAGCGACTCCGAGGCGCGCGTCGCGCGGTGCGACGAGCTCTACTCGCGGATCACGACTGCGCTCGACGACGTCGTCAGCCTCGACCACGACCGGATCCTGCGCTCCTACCTGACCGCTCTCGACGCAACGCTTCGCACCAACTACTTCCAGGTGGACGAGGAGGGCGGCGCCAAGCCCTACATCTCCTTCAAGATCCAGCCGGACAAGATCCCCGACCTGCCCGAGCCGCGGCCCAAGTTCGAGATCTTCGTCTACTCCCCGCGCGTCGAGGGGGTCCACCTGCGCTTCGGCGCGGTGGCCCGCGGTGGTCTGCGCTGGTCGGACCGGCGCGACGACTTCCGCACCGAGGTGCTCGGCCTGGTCAAGGCGCAGATGGTCAAGAACGCCGTGATCGTGCCGGTCGGCGCGAAGGGCGGGTTCTTCTGCAAGCAGCTGCCCGACCCCGGTGACCGCGAGGCCTGGATGGCCGAGGGGATCGCCTGCTACACGACCTTCATCTCCGGGCTGCTCGACATCACCGACAACCTCGCCGGCGACGAGGTCGTCCCGCCGAGCAAGGTGGTGCGTCACGACGGTGACGACACCTACCTCGTCGTCGCGGCCGACAAGGGCACCGCCACGTTCTCGGACATCGCCAACGAGGTGGCCAAGGACTACGGCTTCTGGCTGGGTGACGCGTTCGCCTCCGGCGGCTCGGTCGGCTACGACCACAAGGCGATGGGGATCACTGCCCGCGGGGCCTGGGTGTCCGTGCAGCGGCACTTCCGCGAGCGAGGGATCGACTGTCAACGCGAGGACTTCACCGCCGTCGGCGTCGGCGACATGTCCGGCGACGTCTTCGGCAACGGGATGCTGCTCTCCGAGCACACGCGCCTGGTCGCTGCCTTCGACCACCGCGACATCTTCCTCGACCCCTCGCCCGACGCGGCGTCGTCGTACGCCGAGCGGCGGCGGCTCTTCGACCTGCCACGTTCGAGCTGGCAGGACTACGACAAGTCCCTGATCTCGGAGGGCGGCGGGGTCTACTCGCGCTCGGCGAAGTCCATCAAGATCACCCCGCAGGTCCGGCACGCGCTCACGCTCGACAACGAGGTCACCTCCTTGACGCCGGCCGAGCTGATGCGCGCGATCCTGCTCGCACAGGTCGACCTGCTGTGGAACGGCGGTATCGGCACCTACGTCAAGGCGGAGAGCGAGACCGACGCGGAGGTCGGGGACAAGGCGAACGACCCCATCCGCGTCAACGGTGCGCAGCTGCGGGCCAAGTGTGTCGGAGAGGGCGGCAACCTCGGCCTGACCCAGCGCGGCCGGATCGAGTACGCGCGAGGTGGCGGCCAGATCAACACCGACTTCATCGACAACTCGGCCGGTGTGGACACCTCCGACCACGAGGTCAACATCAAGATCCTGCTCGACCAGGTGGTCGCCAACGGTGACCTGACCGAGAAGCAGCGCAACGAGCTGCTGGCCTCGATGACCGACGAGGTCGGTCGACTCGTCCTCGACGACAACTACGAGCAGAACATCGCCCTCGCCTCCGCCGACCGCAACGCAGCCGCCCTCCTGCACGTCCACGAGGACTGGATCCGCCGGCTCGAGCGACAGGGCCTCCTCGACCGGGCGCTCGAGGCGCTGCCGAGTCGCAAGGAGGTGGCCGCGCGACTCGAACGGAAGCAGGGCCTCAGCGTCCCGGAGCTGGCCGTGCTGCTCGCCTACACCAAGATCGTGCTCGCCGACGAGCTGCTCGAGACCGACCTGGCCGACGACCCGTTCCTGCGCAGCGAGCTCTTCGGCTACTTCCCCACTCCGATGCGCCACACCTACCGCGAGCGGATGGAGTCCCACCCGCTGCGCCGGCAGATCGTCATCACCCAGGTGGTCAACGACCTCGTCAACGGGGCCGGGGTCACCTTCTTCCACCGGCTCTCGGAGGAGACCGGGGCCAGCATCGACGAGCTCGTGCGTGCCAACTTCGTGGCCCGCGAGATCTTCGGGTCCAGGGCGCTCATCGAGGATGTCTGCCTCCAGGACAACGCGATCCCGGCCGACGTGCAGACCCGGATGCGCCTGGAGATGCGCACCCTGGTCGAGCGTGCGTCGCGCTGGATGATCAACAACCGCAGGCCACCGCTGGACAGCGAGGGCACGGTCGACTTCTTCGGCGAGGTGGTCCAGCAGCTCATCGACGCGCTGCCGGACCTGCTCACCGGGCGTGAGCTCACCGCCTATGAGACCCGCCGCGACTCCCTGACCGAGCAGGGGGTGCCCGAGGCGCTCGCCGGTCGCGTGGCCGCCCTGCCGCCGGCGTACGCCGCGCTGAGCATCGTGGAGACCGCCAAGCGCGACGAGGTCGACCCGCTGGAGGTTGCGCGGGTGCACTTCGCGCTCGGGGAGCGGCTCGGCCTCTCCACGCTGGTGGCGAGGATCTTGGCACTGCCGCGCGACGATCGCTGGCAGACCATGGCACGGGCCGCGCTGCGCGACGACCTGCACTCGGTCCATGCCCAGCTGACCGCCCAGGTGCTGAGCGAGACGTCCGGGGAGCAGCCGGTCCCGATCAGGATCGCCGACTGGGAGGAGGCCGACGAGGTCGTCGTCACCCGCGCGGTCGGGACCCTCGATGAGATCTGCTCCGACGAGCACGCCGACCTGGCCCGGCTCTCCGTGGGTCTCCGAGTGGTCAGGACCATGCTCACCACTCCATGACCGCCATCGAGGTCCGCTCGCTGAGCAAGGCCTACGGCGACCTGATGGCGGTCGACGAGGTCAGCTTCACCGTGGCCAGGGGGGAGATCTTCGGGATCCTCGGCCCCAACGGCGCGGGCAAGACCACCACGCTGGAGATGATCGAGGGACTGCGTCGGCCGGACGGTGGAACGTGTCTCCTGCTGGGGGAGCCGAGCTGGCCGCGCAATCAGACCTTGTCGCCTCGGATCGGTGTCCAGCTGCAGGCCTCGGCGTTCTTCGAGCGACTGACCGCACGCGAGCAGATCCGGACGTTTGCCGCGTTGTACGGCGTCGGGCGCGACCGGGCCGACGCCTGGCTCGACCGGGTCGGTCTCGTGGAGAAGGCCGGCACCAGGTCCGAGGAGCTCTCCGGCGGGCAGCTCCAGCGGCTCGCCATCGCCTGCGCCCTCGTGCATGAGCCGGAGGTGGTGTTCCTGGACGAGCCGACTGCCGGGATCGACCCGCAGGCCCGCCGCAACCTCTGGGATCTTCTCCGCTCGCTCAATGCCGAAGGTCGCACGCTGGTGCTGACCACCCACCACCTCGACGAGGCCGAGGCGTTGTGCGACCGGGTGGCGATCATGGACCGCGGCCGGATCCTCCAGCTCGACACCCCCGCCGCCCTGGTGCGGGGGCTCGACGCCCCGGTGCGGATCCTGGTGGCCCCGCACCAGCTCAGCTCTGCCGACGCCCGCGTCATCGAGGGAGTGGACGACGTGGACGACACCGGCTCCGCGGTGGTGCTGAGCACGCGGCGTCCCTCCGAGGTCCTCACCCGGCTGGCCGAGCGCGGCGCGCTCGAAGGCCTCCAGGTGAAGGCCGCGACGCTGGAGGACGTCTTCCTCAACCTCACCGGACGGGAGTACCGCGCATGAGCTCTCCCTTCTGGGCGGTCGCGGTCGCGATCACCAAGGGCTTCTTCCGAGACCGGGCCTCGGTGTTCTTCGCGCTGGTCTTCCCGTTGATGTTCCTGGTGCTCTTCGGCGGGATCTTCAACTTCGACAGCAGCTCCAAGATCGACGTGCTTCAGGTCGGCGACGTCGCCCTCCTCGACGACCTTCCCCCGGGAGCCCGGGAGGCCTTCGACGACACCTTCGAGGTCACCCGCACCGAGGACCGGGCCGCGGCGCTGGCCGAGGTCCGCAAGGGTGACGCCGACGCGATGGTCGAGGCGGACGACGACACCCTCATCGCCCACTACACACAGGCCGACCAGACCGGGGCGGCCGTCACCCAGGGCACCCTGCGCGCGTTCGTCGACGGAGCCAACGTCGCTGCCTCTAGACAGCCGCCCACCTACTCCTTCCGCGCCGAGCGCGTCGAGGACGAGTCGCTCCGCGCGATCCAGTTCGTGACTCCCGGCCTGCTCGGCTGGGCGATAGCCATGAGCGCGTCGTTCGGCGCCGCGGCGACGCTCCAGGGCTGGCGCCAGACCAAGCTCATGCGTCGTCTGCAGCTCTCGCCGGTGCCCGTCCGCACGATCGTGGCGGCGCGGGTCGTCGTCACGATCCTGATCGCCCTGGTGCAGACCACGATCTTCCTGGGCCTGGGACTGGTCGCCTTCGGCCTGCAGCTCACCGGGTGGTGGTGGCTGTGCATCCCTCTCCTGGTGCTGGGGACGCTCTGCTTCATGGCTCTGGGCCTGCTCGCGGGAGCGATCGCCAAGACCGCCGAGGCAGCGGTCAACATGGCCAACTTCCTGGTGCTCCCGATGGCGTTCCTGAGCGGCTCGTTCTTCCCGCTGGAGCTGACGCCGGTGTGGCTGCAGCGGATCTCGCTCGCGCTGCCACTGCGGCACCTCAACGACGGCATGCTCGACCTGATGGTGCGCGGGGAGGGCCCGGCCTCCATCGTGCAGCCGGCGTTGATCCTCGCCGCGTTCACCTTGGTGATGACCGCGCTCGCCGCCCGGCTGTTCCGTTGGGACACCGCCTGACACACTCGCCTCATGAGCAACTCGCCGGACTCCAGCCTGTCTGCCCTCGAACGCAGCGTCCTGGACCACCTCGACCCCGACCTGCTGGTCGAGAGCCTGGTCGAGCTGGTGCGGTTCCCCAGCGTCGGCGGCAGCGACGCCGAGATCGAGGTGCAGGAGCACGTCGCCGAGGCGCTGCGCGACCTCGACACCGACGTGGACCGCTGGGACATCGACCTCGACGAGATGACCGCCGACCCGTGGTTCCCCGGGGTCGAGGTCGAGCGCTCCGGAGCCGTCGGCGTGGTCGGGACCACCACCGGGGAGGGCTCTCCCGGACTGGTCCTGTGCGGCCACACCGACGTCGTCCCTCCCGGGGACGTCGAGACGTGGGGCGGCTCCGACCCGTTCAGCGCGGAGATCCGGGACAACGCTCTCCACGGCCGCGGATCCTGCGACATGAAGGCCGGGGTGGCCGCCAACCTGGCGGTCGTGCGCACCCTGCGCGATGCCGGCGTACGACTGGAGCGGCCGCTGGCGATCCACGCCGTGGTCGGCGAGGAGGACGGCGGCCTGGGTGCGTTCGCGACCCTGCGACGCGGGCACCGGGGCGACGCTGCGGTGATCACCGAGCCCACCAGCGCCCAGCTGATCACCGCCACAGCGGGGGCGCTCACCTTCCGCATCGAGGTGATCGGCCGCTCGGCCCACGGCTCGATGCGTCGCGAGGGCGTCAGCGCGCTGGAGGCGTTCTTGCCCATCCACGCCGCTCTGATGGAGCTCGAGGCCGAGCGCAACAAGCACATCGACCGCATCTTCGTCAGCGACCTGCCCTATGCGTTGTCGTTCGGCCTGGTGCAGACAGGGGAGTGGTCCTCCAACGTGCCCGACAAGCTCGTGGCCGAGGGACGCTTCGGAATCCAGATCGACGAGGATCCGCGGATGGCCCGCCAGCTCTTCGAGGACGTCGTCGCCGAGGTGGCCTCGCGGGACGCCTGGCTGCACGACAACCGGCCACTGGTCACCTGGCCCGGTGGGCAGTTCGCCAGCGGCTGGCTCGACGACGACCACCCGCTGATCGGTGAGACCCTCGACGCGGTGATCGCGGCGGGCGCCGTCGATGCACCGCCCAACGTCGCCGGCGTCTACGGCTCCGACATGCGGCTCTACAGCAGCATCGGCGGGATCCCGACCTTGCACTACGGGCCCGGCGACATGCGTTGGGCGCACGCACCGTCGGAGCGGGTCGACCTCGACGAGCTGGTCCAGGTGACTCGCGCGTTGGTGGTGCTGGCCCTGCGCCGCTGCGGCGTGGCCACCGCCTGAGTCGACGGGTCGCGATCAGGACGCCTTCTTGGCTGCCTTCTTCGCTGTGGTCTTGGTGGCGGCCTTCTTGGTGGAGGACTTCTTCGCGGCCGACTTCTTCGCCGTGTCCTTCTTCGCTGTCGGCTTCGCGGCGGTCTTGGTCGTGGACTTCTTGGCCGCGGTCTTCGTGGCGGTCGGTGTCTCACCGCGCGCGGTCTTGGCGGCGTCGACGGACTTCTGCAGGGCGGCCAGCAGGTCGACGACCTCGCCTCCGCTCGGCTCCTTGGTCTCCACCTGCTTGACCTCGCCACCTTCGAGCTTGGAGCGCACCAGCGCCTCGAGGGCCTCCTGGTAGTCGTCCTCGAACTCGTCGGGGTTGTAGTCGCCGGCGAGTGTCTGCACCAGCATCCGCGCCATCTCCAGCTCCTGCGGCTTGACGTCGAGGTCCGCGGAGTCGATGCCGGCGAAGTCGGGGCTGCGGATCTCGTCGGGCCACATCATCGTCTGCATGACGATGACGTCGTCACGGACCCGGAGCACGGCGGTGGTCATCCGGCTGCGCAGCGACACGGTCACGACCGCCACGCGGTCGGCCTCCTTGAGCGCCTCCCGGAGCAGGGCATAGGGCTTGGCCGCCGCGGCGTCAGGCTCGAGGTAGTAGGACTTCTCCAGCCACATGGGCTCGATCTGCTCGCTCGGCACGAACTTCTCCACCGAGATCTCCCGGCTGCTGCTCGCGGGCAGGTCGGCGAAGTCGTCGTCGTCGAGCACGACCATCTGGCCGTCGTCGGTCTCGTAGCCCTTGGCGATGTCGGCGTAGGCGACCTCCTCGCCGTCGATGCTGCACACCCGCTGGTACTTGATCCGGCCGCCGTCCGTGGCATGCACCTGCCGGAACGAGATGTCATGGCTCTCGGTCGCGGCGTACAGCTTCACCGGCACGCTGACCAGCCCGAAGGACACCGCGCCCTTCCAGATCGCCCTCGGCATCCGCGTGCTCCTTCTCCTCCGTCGTGCAGGGGTGGACCTGCTGCAACCACCGTACTCATCGGACAGGATGGACCCATGCGTCCCATGCTCGCCACCCGTGGCACTCGCGTGCCGTCCGGCGACGGCTGGTCGCACGAGGTGAAGTGGGACGGCATGCGGGTGCTGGTCGAGGTCACGGACGGGCGGGTGCGGCTCTGGTCGCGCAACGAGAACGACGTGAGCGTCTCCTTCCCCGAGCTGCACGACGTGACGCAGGGGCCGCTCGCCGAGCGCGACGTGCTCCTCGACGGCGAGGTCGTCGCCTTCCTGGACGGGATCCCGACCTTCGGCGCTCTCGCCGACCGGATGCACGTGAGCCAGCCGCGCCGCGCGAAGGCGCTCGCGGAGACCAACCCGGTGACCCTGCTGGTCTTCGACCTGCTGCGGCTCGACGGCGAGGACCTCACCGGGCTGCCGCTCTCCGAGCGACGCGAGCGGCTCGACGGGCTCGGCATCGGGGACGTGCACTGGCAGGTGCCGGCGGCCTACGACGACGGCGAGATGCTGCTGCGCGCCACCGAGCAGCAGGGCCTGGAGGGGGTGGTCTCGAAGAAGCGGACCTCCCGCTACCACCCGGGCCGTCGGTCGGCCGACTGGCTGAAGTTCCCGCACCGCCCGACCGCGTCGTACGTCGTGGGTGGCTGGCGCCGCGAGACCGACAGCTCCACCAGGATCGGGGCGGTGCTCGTCGGGGAGCCGACACCCGACGGGCTGCGCTACCGCGGCCGGGTCGGCAGCGGGATCGCGGGCAGGACCGGTCAGCGGCTGCTCGAGGTGCTCCGGCCGCTCGAGACCGACACCTCGCCGTTCGCCGACGCCGTACCGAAGGTCGACGCCGTCGGCACCACCTGGCTGGTGCCGCAGGTCGTCGTGGAGGTGGCAGCCCTCGGCTTCACCCCGGCCGGACGGCTGCGCCAACCCGCCTTCCTGGGCGTCCGGGGCGATCTCACTCCCGAGGAGGTGGCGACCGATGCCTGACGAGGTCATGGTCGAGATCGACGGCCGCACGCTCAAGATCAGCAACCTGGCCAAGGTGCTCTACCCGGAGTCGGGGACCACCAAGGGGGAGGTGCTGCACTACTACGCGCAGGTCGCGCCGGTGCTGCTGCCGCACCTGGCCGACCGCGCGGTGACCCGGATCCGCTGGCCCGACGGCACCAGCTCCCACCAGTTCTTCGAGAAGAACCTGCCCCGGGGCGCCCCCCGCTGGCTGCGCTCGGTGACGGTCTCCTCGACGGGTTCGCGCGGCGGCGGCGACCGGATCAGCTACCCCCTGGTCGACGACACCGCCGGGCTCACCTATCTCGCCAACCTCGCCTCGCTGGAGCTGCACGTGCCCCAGTGGCGGTTCGACGACGACGTCCCCGTGAACCCCGACCGGCTGGTCGTCGACCTCGATCCCGGTGCCCCCGCCGGCCTCGGGGAGTGCTGCCAGGTCGCCCTCCTGGTGCGGGGCAAGCTGGAGCAGCGCGGTCTGTCCTGCGCTCCGGTGACCTCGGGCAGCAAGGGGCTGCACCTCTACGCCGCGCTGCCGGGCGACCTCACCGCCGACCAGGTGCGCGACCAGGCACAGGAGGTCGCCCAGGAGCTGACCGAGGAGCGCGGCGACCTCGTGGTCTGGAAGATGACCAAGACCCTCCGTCCGGGGAAGGTGTTCCTCGACTGGTCGCAGAACACCGCGGCCAAGACCACGATCACGCCGTACTCGCTGCGCGGCCGCGGCCGGCCCTACGTCGCCGCTCCCCGGACGTGGGACGAGATCGAGGCCGGGGCCGCGGACGCCGACGAGATCGAGCACCTCGTGCTCGACCAGGTGCTTGCGCGCATCGACGCTGAGGGCGACATCTTCGGAGAGCAGCTGTCCCCCTGACCCCCCCGGGGGCGACGCGCTGGTTGCCCCGGGTGGCGCTCAGCAGAGGGCCAGACGCTCCGACAGGGAGACGTTCTCCTGCGTCACCCGAGCCAGCACGCGATCCGCGAGCTGTGCGAGGTGGCGCTCAGTTCGTTGCCGCAGCAGAGCTCCGGGCGTGCCATGCCTGGTGGCCACCGCGCCCTCGACCTGCAGCAGGGTGCCGGCCGCGTGCGGAGCCAGGGAGATCGTCACTGTCTCGTCCCTGGCCAGGACGTGGTCCCGGCGGCGCAGGGTGATGTGGAACAGGTAGGCCTGCTCGACGATGGCGTACGACGTCCGGTGCCACAGGCGTGCGGTCGGGGCGGCCGAGGCACCGGGGTGCTCACCGGCAACGGTGGGCACCCCGGAGACGAGCTCATCGGTGACGTCGCGCAGGACCGGCCAGATGATGACCGCCGGCGCCGGGACCATGCGAGAGACGGCGAGTGTGTAGCTCATGGGATCTCCTCCGTCCCGGTGACTGACTTCGACACTCACGAGCGTCATCCCCGTCGCTGTCCCGGCCCTGTCTCACCGCTGTCTCACGTCGTACGTCTCGTCACGCCTGGGTGTCGAGGACGGTCTCGATGTCGATCGTGATCTTGATGTCCTTGCTGACCAGAACCCCGCCGGCTTCCAGCGCGACGTTCCAGGTGATCCCGAAGTCCTCGCGGTTGACCTGGGTGCTGGCGGAGAAGATCGCGCGGTCGCCGCCCCACGGATCGCGGACATGACCCTCGAAGACCACGCTCAGGGGGACGTTGCGGGTGACGCCGTGGATCGTGAGGTCGCCGTGGACCGTTCCGCCGGCGCCGCGCCACTCGACGCGAGTGCTCCGGAACGTGGCCTCGGGGAACCTCTCCACGTCGAAGAGCTCCTCCGAGCGCATGTGGTCGTCGCGGGCCTGGTTGCCGGACTCGACGCTGGCCATGCCGATCACGACGTCGACCCGGGAGTCGGCCATGTGCTCGGCGATCTGGATCCGGCCACGGACGTCGGTGAATCGCCCGCGCACCTTGGTGACCATGAAGTGCCGCCCGGTGAAGGCCAGGTCGGCGTGTCCGGGATCGATCTCCCAGGCGCCGACGCCCGGCAGGACGACGTCGTCGAGGGTGCGGGTCGCGGTGTGCGTGGTGGTGGTCATGTCGTGGCTCCGAACTGGTCGAGGGATATGCGTGCGTGTGCACACACACAGTTATGCCACGCGCGCGCCCTTCCTGTCAAGGTGTGTGCGCACACACGTTTATGTGGCTACACTGCGCCCATGCCCGCCCACGTCGATCGAGTCGCTGCCTGGTCCTCGGTCCTGCGCGTCCACGCAGCCGTCGTGCCCAAGCTCGCCCAGGCACTCAACGCCGCAGGACTGCCGATCTCCTGGTACGACGTCCTGCTGGTCCTCAACGCCGCGCCCGAGCGTCGGCTACGCATGAGTGAGCTCGGGGCGCAGGCCGTCCTCAGCCGGGAGCAGATCAGCCGCGTCGTGACCGAGCTCGAACGAGCCGGGCTCGTCGAGCGGCAACCCAACCCGGATGACAAGCGGTCCTCGTTCGCCCACCTCACGACCGAGGGCCGTGACCGCCTCCGCGCCGCAGCGCCTACCTACCTGGACGCGATCGAGAACCACTTCACCCAGCACCTCAGCGCGCGCGAGCTCCAGGTCATCGCGACGGCGCTCGGCAAGGTCCTGGACAAGGAGGCGGGCGGCTGAGAGGGCGTCTGGCACGGCGAACCCGCCGTGCCCGGGAGACGGCGGGTTGTCGCTGCGACCCGGAGGCGGTGGCTGCTCCGGTCTCGAGCATCATTCCCGCACGCGAGAGTCCGAAACCTGTACGGCTGCTGTGTCTGGGCGCCTGAGGTCAGCGATGGTCGGTGGGCGCGCTTCCGGGCTCCGCAGTCCAGGCCGGGTCGCGGCCGGTGAAGGCGATGATCCGGTCGAGGAGCGGGGAGTCGTGGGGGACCTCGACGGCCGGTAGATATGCGGCACCGTCCTGGGTTCCCCTGGCATCCTCGGTGACGACGAGGGGGAGCAGCGCCCAGACGTGGTCGAGCAGGTCGTCGGCGGGGTCGAAGCCCCGGTCGAGGGCACGCCCGAGGTCCCATCCGTGGACCACGGTCTCCACGGTGTGCAGTGCCAGGGCGAAGCCTGCGGGCAGCTCGTTGCCGGCCAGGTCGACGGTGCCGTCCACGCCCCTGATCTGCCATGCCTTGACGGCATTCTCGGCGAGCTCCCGGTGGACTTCGCTGAGAGGCCGATCGAGCTGGACGAGCGTGTCGCCGGCTGCATTGGTGAGGAGGAGGTGGATGTCGCGCACGTGGTCGGACAGGGCGGCCACGTCGTACGACCTGCACGGCGTGGGCCCGGCCAGCGCAGCCGGGTCGATGGGCCCCGCGTCGATGAGGTCACCGACCGTGTCGAGGGCGAGGGAGAGTCCGTCGAGAGGTGTCATGATTCTGCCTTTGCTGTGGAGGGGTTGGGTTGTCGGATCAGGAGGAGCTCGTCTCGAGTTCGGCCGCCTGGCGAGCCAAGGTGGCGAGGTGGTCGACCCAGCCCCCCTGGTTGTTGTCCAGGTCGACGGGGTCGACGAAGCCGCGGTGCGTGACGACCAGCTGCGTCCGGGTCCCGCGGGGTTCGAGATCGAAGGTCACCGACGTGACGAGCTCCTCGTCGAGGGAGCGCCAGGTGTGGACGAGTCGGGTGGAGGGCTCGATCACCTCGTAGAACCCTTCGATCCCGACGGTGATCCCCGCGGCCGGGATGTGGATGGCCAGCTCCAGCCGGCCGCCCAGGCGGACGTCCATCTCCTCGACGGTCACTTCGGAGCCTTCGGGGCCGAACCACCGTGCGTACAGGGCGGGCTCGGTGAGGAGTCGGAACACGGTCTCCGGTGCGGCGTCGACCAGCTGGTCGACGGTGAGTGAGAGCTGCGCGGCTTGGGTCATCGTGGGTCTCCTTCGGGTGGTTCGTGGTCGGGGTGGTCCTCGAGCTCGGCTGCCAGGGAGGCCAGCCGGGACAGGCTCTGGGTCCACAGCGTGCGGTAGCGATCGATCCAGTCCTCGGCGAGCAGCAGTCGGTCGGACTCCAGGCTCAGGACGTGGCGGCGACCCTCCAGCCGGCGCGAGAGCAGGCCGGCGTCCTCCAGCACCTTCACGTGCTTGGTGATCCCCGCCGGGGACAGTGCCAGGCCGGCGCTGGCCTCGCCCACGCCCAGTGCCCCACGTGCGGCCAGCTGGCTGACGATGTGCCGCCGGGAGGGATCGCCGAGGGCGAGGAAGATGCGGTCGAGTGCGGGCTCCGCTGAGCTCAGATACTTCATCACTCGGCGTACAGTACGCTGATCAGTGAACAATGACAAGTGGGTCCGACAGTCCGGCGGCACCACCGTCCCCGTCACATCCGCCCCAGTCGTTGACCGTCGTCACGGGTTCGTCCACAGATCGCAGCGGGAGGTTCCCTTCACCAGATCGCTGGGTAAGACTCGCTCCCACGGCCCGCTCGGACGGGCCGTCGGATGAGATGGCGGGGGCCATGAGCCTGACTTACTCGGACACGCACGACGCACAGATCGACGACCTGGACTCATCGCTGCGCGCGGCCGTACGCCGCTCGGCCCTCGACCCGCAGCGAGATGGTGCCGGGGTGCGTGCCCTGGCGGCGAGGTTGGTCGCCGAGCACGACGAGCGATCCCTGACCGGCGTCGTCCTTCCCGTCGCCGACGCCGACGCCGCGGTCGAGGAGCTGGTGGCCCGCGTGGCCGGGTTCGGCGCGCTGCAGAAGTACCTCGACGACCCCGAGGTCGAGGAGGTGTGGATCAACTCGCCCGACCGGGTCTTCGTGGCCCGTGCCGGCCGCCACGAGCTGACCAACACGATCCTCACCGCCGGCCAGGTCACCGAGCTCGTCGAGCGGATGCTCAAGGCGAGCGGCCGCCGGGTCGACGTCAGCCAGCCGTTCGTCGACGCGATGCTGCCCGAGGGCCACCGTTTGCACGTCGTCCTCGAAGGGATCTCTCGCGGCTTCAGTGCGGTCAACATCCGCAAGTTCGTGGTCCGGGCGTCCCGGCTGGACGACCTCGTCGGGCTGGGCAGCCTCTCGGCGCAGGCGGCCCGGTTCCTGGACGCCGCCATCGTGGCCGGCCTCAACGTGATCGTCTCCGGGAGCACCCAGGCAGGGAAGACCACCTTGTTGAACTGCCTGGCGAGTGCCATTCCAGGCCGGGAACGTGTGATCTCGGTGGAGGAGGTCTACGAGCTGCGCTTCCACCACCCCGACTGGGTCGCTCTCCAGACGCGGCAGCGGGGGCTCGAGGGCACGGGCGAGATCCGGCTGCGCGACCTGGTGAAGGAGAGCCTGCGGATGAGGCCCAGTCGGGTGATCGTCGGCGAGGTGAGATCCGAGGAGTGCCTGGACCTGCTCCTCGCGCTCAACGCAGGGCTGCCCGGGATGGCTTCGCTCCACGCCAACAGCGCCCGCGAGGCACTGGTCAAGATGTGCACGCTGCCGTTGCTGGCGGGCGAGAACATCTCACCCCGCTTCGTGGTTCCCACCGTCGCGGCCTCGGTGGACATCGTCGTTCATCTCGGCATCGACTCGCACGGACTACGGCGGGTGCACGAGGTCGTGGCCGTCCCCGGGCGCGTCGAGAACGACGTGATCGAGACAGAGGCCCTGTTCGTGCGACGAGGTGACGAGCTCGTCCGGGCGCCCGGGATGCCGCCGCGACGTGACCACTTCGATCGAGCAGGCTTCGACCTCACCTCGCTGCTGGCCGGGGCCTGAGGTGGGACTTGCGATCGGACTCGTCCTGGGGGTTGGGCTGCTCCTGGTCTGGCTCGCGATCACGACCCCGAGGACGAGTCGCCGCCGCGAGCGCGATCGACCGGGCCGAATGACAGAACTGCTCGCACGGGCGGGCCTCGAGCAGACCACGCCGGCCGCGTTCGGCGTCGTGTGCGGAGTGTCTGCGATCGCGTCGGCACTGCTCGTGCAGCTCCTCTCCGGCACGTCCACGGTGGCTCTCGCATTCGGGACGATGGGCGGCTACCTGCCGGTCGCGCTGCTGACCGGCCGAGCGCGACGACGACAACGCGAGCTGCTCGACGTGTGGCCCGAGGCCGTCGACAACCTCGCCTCCGCCGTACGAGCCGGGCTCTCCCTGCCCGAGGCGCTCTCCGCCCTCGGCCGTCGCGGGCCGGAGCCACTGCGACCACACTTCGACGCCTTCGCGTCCGACTACCAGCTCACCGGACGCTTCGGGGAGTCCCTGGACCGTCTCAAGACCCGGCTTGCCGATCCCGTCGGAGACCGCGTCGTCGAGGGGCTCCGGGTGGCACGTGAGGTGGGCGGCGGAGAGCTCGGTGGGGTGCTGCGCAACCTCTCCGGCTACCTGCGCGACGACGCCCGCACACGCTCGGAGCTGGAGGCGCGACAGACCTGGACCGTGGTCGGTGCCCGCCTCGCCGTGGCTGCGCCCTGGCTGGTGTTGCTGATGCTGAGCTTCCAACGCGAGGTGATCGCGCGCTACTCCTCGCCCGAAGGCGCGGCTGTCCTCGCCGTCGGAGGGGGCCTCTCCCTCCTCGCCTATCGCCTGATGGTGCGCATCGGGCGGCTCCCGGTCGAGCAGCGGGTGCTCTCGTGAACCCCTGGGGGGCGGTGGTGGGCCTCGCCTTCGGGTCCGGGCTGCTCCTGGTGCTGCAAGGCTTCCGTGCCCGCAGGCAGACGCTGGACGCGAGGGTGCTGCCGTACCTCCTCGACCTTCCTCAGGTCTCGACGAGGGCGGTCGGAGGGACCGGGACAGTGGGGCCGTTCCGAGCCGTGTTCAGCCCGGTGCTCTCCGCCGCGGCCGGTTCCGTCGAACGCGTGCTGGGCGGCTCCACCTCGATCCGTCGACGGCTCGACCGGGCCGGGCTCGACCTGACGCTGCGCGACTTCAGGGTCGAGCAGGTGCTGTGGGGACTGGTGGCGTTCGGTGGAGCGGCCGCGCTGACCCTCGTCGTGGCCCTCAGGACGCCCGGCCGCACGGTGCCACTCCTCGTGCTCTGCCTGGTCGCATTCGCGACCGGTGTGCTGTTGCGGGAGAACCGCCTCACCGCCCAGGCCGTCGAGCGGGAGCGGCGCATCCTCGCGCAGTTCCCGACCGTCGCCGAGCTGCTCGCACTCAGCGTCGGGGCAGGCGAGGGGCCGGTGGCCGCACTCGATCGCATCGCCGCTCGCTGCCGCGGCGACATGGGGGAGGAGATCGCCCGTGTGCTCGCCGACATCCGCACCGGCACCCCGGTCGCCGCGGCCCTCGACGAGTGGTCTGCGCGATCCGGTCTGCCGGCCGTCGCCCGGTTCGCCCAGGCGATGGCCGTCGCCGTGGACCGAGGTACGCCGCTGGCCGCAGTCCTGCATGCCCAGGCTGCCGATGCCCGGGAGGCCGGACGACGCAGCCTGATCGAGACGGGCGCGCGTCGTGAGGTCCTCATGATGGTGCCCGTCGTCTTCTTGGTCCTCCCCGTCACGATCCTCTTCGCCTTCTGGCCCGGGATCGTCGGGCTGCGGCTGGTCACCCCATGACCACGGTGTCCCACGGATGCAATCGACCTGACGAACAAGCCGATCGGAGATGAGGGAGCTGATGTCGACCACACCACGACGTCCGGGCCGGAGTGGGCGCGACGAACGCGGAGACGTGCCGGGCTGGGTGATGATCACCGTGATGACCGCCGGGCTGGTCGCTGCCATCTGGGCCGTCGCGGGCCCAGAGCTGGTCGGGCTGCTGCGCGACGCGCTCGGCTCGGTCCGCTAGCGCCTTGTCACCAGCCGTCGGCCGCCGTGCCGAGCGCGGGTCGGCCGTCGTCGACTTCGTGCTCGTGCTGGTCGTCGTGCTTCCCCTCTTCCTCGGGATCTGCCAGGTCGCCCTGGTGCTCCATGTGCGCAACACGCTGACGTCCGCGGCCTCCGAAGGAGCTCGCTACGCAGCCACCGCGGACCGGTCCCTCGACGAGGGCGCCGCCCGCACGCGCCGTCAGATCAGTGACGCGCTCGCGGCCCGCTTCGCCCGCCAGGTGAGCGCCGTCCCCGCCGACGTCCAGGGTGCTCCGGGCATCGAGGTGCGGGTCGTCGCCGAGGTGCCGCCGCTCGGCCTCTGGGGTCCTTCCGTGCGGCTGGTGGCCACCGGTCATGCCGTGGAGGAGTCCGTGCCATGACACGGGCGCGCCCCCGTGACGACGGCGGCACCGCGGTGGTCGAGGTCACCTGGCTGGCGATCCTGCTCATGGTGCCGCTGGTCTACGTCGTGCTCGCGGTCTACGACACCCAGCGGCACGCGTTCGCCGTCACCGCGGCAGCGCGTGCGGCCGGCCGGGCCTTCGTGCTCGCACCCGATGTCGCCGCCGCGCAGGCGCGCGCCCGGGCAGCCGCCGCTCTGGCGCTGTCCGACCAACGGGTCGATGCTGGGTCCGTGCGGCTCGACCTGACCTGCCGGCCTACCGGGGACTGCCTCTCCCCGGGGTCGGTCGTGGTCGTCGACGTGCGCACGCAGGTCCGGCTGCCACTGCTTCCCCCGGTGCTCGGCGACGGCGCCCCGAGCATCCGGGTCGACGCCACCCACCTCGTCCCCTACGGCACCTTCCGCGAGGACCGGTCATGAAGGTCCCCCTCGACGCCAGGGCGCGGTCAGGGGAGCAGGGGCAGACCACGTTGCTGCTGGTGGGGCTGGCCGTCGTGCTGGTGCTGCTCGTCGGCGTCACGGTGGACGCCTCCGCGGCCTACCTCCGCCGGCAAGGGCTCGACAACCTGGCCGACGGTGCCGCGCTGGCGGCCGCCGACGGAGTGCAGGGTCGTCAGGTCTACACCGGCGGGCTCGGCGACACCGCCGTGATCGATCCCGACGTCGCCCGGGAGTACGTCGCCGCCTACCTCATCCAGATCCAGGCGGCGCGCGTCTATCCGGGGCTGCGGTACGCCGTCGCCGCCGACGTCGACCGGGTGGTCGTGACCGTGTCCGCGCCGCTGGACCTGCCGGTGCGACCGCCCGGCTGGAGCGGGCCGGCGGTGATCAGCGCGACCGCCGCGTCCTACGTCGTGGTCAGCGACTGACCCTCGAGGAACCTGTCGTCGAGCTCGTCGAGCAGGGCGTCCAGCTCGGACGCCGGCACCGGCTTGGCGAACAGGAAGCCCTGGGCGAGGTCGCAGCCGAGCCGCACCAGCAGCTGGTGCTGCTCGAGGGTCTCCACACCCTCCGCGCAGACCCGGAAGCCGAAGGCGCCGCCCAGGCCGATCAGGGCGGCGAGGATCGCGGCGCCACGCACCTCGTCGTGCAGGAAGACCCGGTCGATCTTGAGCACGTCGATGTCGGGGAAGCGCTGGAGGTAGCTCAACGAGCTGTAGCCGGTGCCGAAGTCGTCGAGCAGCAGCCCGATCCCCAGCTCCTTCAGCCGTTGCAGGTTTCCCTGGCTGTGCTTGCCCTCGTCGACCAGCACCGACTCGGTGATCTCGATGCCCAGGTGGCTCGTCGGCAGACCGCCGGCCGCACGGATCGCGTCGACCCGGTCGGCGTACATCGGGTCGCGGAGCTCGTGGGCAGAGGCGTTGACCCGCAGCACGATGTCCGGGCGTGCCCGGCGCCATCCGACTGCCGCGGTGACCGCCTGCTCCAGCACCGCCCGGCCGAGCTGGAGGATGATGCCGGTCTCCTCAGCCAGAGGGATGAAGGAGTGCGGTGGCACCATCACGCCGGAGCGGTCCCGCCAGCGGGCCAGGGCCTCCAGGGCCACGACCTTCCCCGAGCGTGCTTCCAGGATCGGCTGGTACCAGACCTCGACCGAGCCGTCAGCGACCGCGGTCCGCAGCTCGGTGGACAGGTTGACCTTGTCGAGGACCTCGGCCCGCATCGTCTTGTCGAAGAGCCGACAGCTCCCCGGCTGGTCCCGCTTGGCGCGGTACATCGCGATGTCGGCCTCGGCCAGCAGGGTGTTCGGGTCGGCGTCGCCCTGCGCGACGGTGACCCCGATGCTGGTCGTGACCTCACACCGAGCCTCTCCGAGGATGATCGGCTCGGAGCACGCCGCGAGCAGACGGCCTGCGAGGGCGAGCGCCTGCTCTGAGCCGGCAACCTCGTCGATGATGACGACGAACTCGTCCCCACCGAGCCTGGCGACGGTGTCGCCACGAGGCAGCGCCCGCTGCAGGCGGCGCGCGATCTCGCCGAGGAGCTGGTCGCCGACGGCGTGACCGAGAGTGTCGTTGATGCCCTTGAAGTCGTCCAGATCCAGCAGGAGCACCGCGATCGGCGCGTCGTGCCGCTGCGCCCGGCGCAGCGCCGACTCCATCCGGTCGGCGGCGAGGGCGCGGTTGGGCAGGCCGGTGAGCCCGTCGTGCAGAACCTGGTGCTCGAGCTTCTCCTCGAGCTCCGAACGACGTACGGCGGCGCCGAGGACTGCGCTGACGGCCTCGGCGAAGGCGATCTCGTCGGGAGTCCAGGCGTGCTCCTCCGGGCTGAAGACGGCCATCGACCCCCAGACCCCCTCCGAGCCCGGGATCGGGCAGGCGAGCACCGCCCGGGCGATCCCGTCGCCGAGCGCCAGGTCCTCGTAGGGCATCGCGTCCTCGGTCTCGGGCGCAGCAACGACGCTGTCCTCGAGCACCGCGCGGCCGACCGTGTCCAGGGAGGCGAGTGGCACCGCGTCCGACCGGGCCGCCCCTGAAGAGGTGGCAAGTGGTCGCAGTCTCCGCCCGGCGTCGACAGCCAGCACCGCCGAGGCCATCCCGACGAAGCGTTCGTCGAGCCGGAGCACCGTCTCGGCGGCCAGTGACCGGAGCGGCTCGGAGAGTGCCATCCGGCCGAGGGCGGCCAGCTGCCGCTGCTCCAGTGCCCACGCCGCCAGTGTCGACTCGGCCTCGATGCGGGCCCTCAGGTCGCGTTGGACGGTGGCGAGCGCGAGGGGGACACCGTCGGAGGACCGGGTGACCAGGAAGGAGTTGACCGACACCGGGATCGACCCTCCGGTGGGGAAGTGGCGCAGCTCGCTCTCGCCCTGCCAGTAGCCCAGCTCCCGGACCGCTTCCTCGATCGCCACCGAGCTCCCACGTCCGGCCTCGGTGAAGAAGTCGTCGGTCGGGCGTCCCAGCGCCTCGGCGTCGGTCTCCAGGCCGACCAGCGCACGTCCGGCCCGGTTGAGATAGGTGACGGTACCGTCGAAGTCGGCCATGGCGATGAAGTCGTTGGACAGCTCGACGAGGGCATGGAAGCGCTCCAGGTCGTCGTTCTCCATGGCCGCCCCCGTCCCTCCGCCTGCACGCGACTGACCTCATCATGCCTGCACGACCCGGCGGACACACCACGAACCGCCTACGCGGAAGTCCTCAGGTGGCCCGTCGCAACCAGGGGAAGGCGCCCCACAGCGCCATGAGGAAGGCCAGCGTGACGAGCCCGGCCACGATGGCGGCTCCGCGGGACATCACCACCTCGAAGACCAGCCACACCACGCCGGCGACCGTCAGGGCGAGCAGCATCAGCCCGAGCTGGGCGCACCGGCCGGCGGTGTGCACCAGCCACTCCTTCTCACCCTTGCGGAACAGGGCCCGGTGCAGGGCCACCGGCGTGATCAGGAACCCGGTCGTCAGGACGGAGCCCACCAGCACGGCGAGGTAGCCGTCGCGCTGGACTGCGTCGAGGGAGGGGAAGCGCTGGGTGAAGGGGACCGTGAGCAGGAACCCGGTCAGGACCTGTACCCCGGTCTGGGTGACGCGGAGCTCCTGGAGCAGCTCGTTGAAGTTGCGCGCCAGCCGATCCTTGTCCGACTCCGTCATCGGGTGCGACCCCGCCCCGTGCTCAGCGGTCCACGGCTTTCTCCAGCTGCGCCTTCGTCATCGTGGAACGACCTTTCACGCCCTTCTCCTTCGCCTCGTTGTAGAGCTGCGCCTTGGTGCGGCCCTGTGCGCCGCTGTGAGAGCGCAGGCCGCCGCGCCTGCCCGAGGAGATGTCCTCGGTGGAGGTCCGGCTCGCCTGCTCCGACTCCCCGCTCCTGGCCCGCTCCTTGTTCACCGTGCGGGCAGCGATCTCCTCGGCGGTGTCCTCGTCGCGGCCGCGATCCTCGAGGCCCTCCTTGATGTGCTCGTACTGCCGCTCCCGCTTCTTGCTCCACGCCTGCTGGGGCATGACTCCTCCTTGGTTCGGCTCCACCTCACCGAATACCCCCACGCAGGTCTCGATATGCACCTCTTGAGGGACGGCGCGTAGGCTTCGGTCTCGTGGCAGGCCCCGATTTCGAGACCCAGATCAAGCAGCTCCAGGCGACGATGCACACCATCGAGCAGGTGCTCGACCTCGACGCGATGCGCGCCGAGATCGCCGAGCTCGGCGAGCAGGTCGCCGCTCCCGACCTCTGGGACGACCAGTCCAACGCCACCCGGGTGACCGGACGCCTCTCGGCGCTCCAGGGTGAGCTGGACCGGGTCACCTCGCTGCACGACCGGCTGGACGACGTCTCCTTGATGGTGCAGATGGCACAGGAGGAGGGCGACGCCGAATCGATGGCGGAGTCCGAGCGCGAGCTGGCGCGCCTGCACAAGTCCGTCGAGCAGCTCGAGGTCCGCACCCTCCTCTCCGGTGAGTACGACGTCCGCGACGCGCTCGTCACCATCCGGTCCGGCGCCGGTGGCGTCGACGCGGCCGACTTCGCCGAGATGCTGATGCGGATGTACACCCGCTGGGCCGAGCGCAACAAGTACGGCGTGGAGGTCTTCGACACCTCCTACGCCGAGGAGGCCGGCCTGAAGTCCGCCACCTTCGCCATCCACGCGCCCTACGCCTACGGCACGCTCTCGGTCGAGGCCGGGACCCACCGGCTGGTGCGGATCAGCCCCTTCGACAACCAGGGCCGCCGGCAGACCTCCTTCGCGGCCGTCGAGGTCGTGCCCGTGCTCGAGCAGACCGACGAGATCGACATCCCCGACGAGGACATCCGCACCGACGTGTACCGCTCCGGCGGCCCCGGCGGGCAGTCGGTCAACACCACCGACTCCGCGGTGCGCCTGACCCACATCCCCACCGGCACCGTCGTCTCCTGCCAGAACGAGAAGAGCCAGCTGCAGAACAAGGCGAGCGCCATGGTGGTGCTCAAGGCCAAGCTGCTGGCCCTGAAGAAGGCCGAGGAGAAGGCCCAGCTCGACGAGATGCGCGGCGACGTCCAGGCGTCGTGGGGCGACCAGATGCGCAACTACGTGCTGAACCCCTACCAGATCGTCAAGGACCTCCGCACCGGCTTCGAGGCGGGCAACCCCACCTCGGTGTTCGACGGTGAGATCGACGACTTCCTGGAGGCCGGCATCCGCTGGCGGCGCGGGGCCGACAAGGCCGAGGACAACTAGTCCCACCCGTCCGGCGGTGCACCCGCCGGTGTCTCAGGTGGGTCGCCTAGACTCGACCGTTGGTCGGATGCCGCGACGTGACGCCCCTCCGGGGGAGCAGCGTGCGGTGTGCCTCCCCGTGTCCCCGACCCGGCCACCCCCACACCTGTGATCCGCTTCGAGAATGTCACCAAGTCCTACGCCGGCCAGAGCCGCGCGGCTCTCGACGACGTCACCGTCGAGGTCGAGAAGGGGGAGTTCGTCTTCCTCGTCGGCGCCTCCGGCTCCGGCAAGTCGACCTTCCTGCGGCTGGTGCTGCGCGAGGCGCGACCCACCCAGGGCAAGGTGTACGTCGCCGGCAAGGAGATCAACCGGCTCGCCACCTGGAAGGTGCCTGGCCTGCGCCGCCAGATCGGCACCGTCTTCCAGGACTTCCGGCTGCTGCCCAACAAGAACGTCGCCGAGAACGTCGCGTTCGCGCTCCAGGTGATCGGCAAGCCACGCAGCCACATCAACAAGGTGGTGCCGGAGACCCTCGAGCTCGTCGGGCTGGAGGGCAAGGGCAACCGGATGCCCGACGAGCTCTCCGGCGGTGAGCAGCAGCGGGTCGCCATCGCGCGGGCCTTCGTCAACCGGCCGATGATCCTGATCGCCGACGAGCCCACCGGCAACCTCGACCCCAACACCTCGGTCGGGATCATGAAGCTGCTGGACCGGATCAACCGCACCGGCACGACCGTGATGATGGCCACCCACGACGCCGGCATCGTCGACCAGATGCGCAAGCGCGTCATCGAGCTCTCCAACGGCCACATCGTGCGCGACCAGTCGCGCGGCGTCTACGGCTACCAGCACTGACCCCCCGAAGGGCTGATTTCCTCCGATGCAGCTGACCTATGTCTTCTCCGAGCTCGGCAACGGGCTCAGGCGCAACGTCTCGATGACCATCGCGGTCATCGTCACCATCTTCGTCTCGCTGACCCTGGTGGGCATGGGCCTGCTGCTCAACGCGCAGGCGAGCAAGGCCGAGGCCTACTGGGGCAGCAAGCTCCAGATCACGGTCTTCTTGTGCAACGAGAACTCCACCACGGCCAACTGCGTCAACGGCGAGGTGACCGACGACCAGAAGGCCACCATCGAGAAGACCCTCGACGACAACGCCGAGGTCTCGACCTGGCGACTGCAGACCAAGCAGGAGGCCTACGACAAGTGGCGTGAGGCCTACGTCTCCGACGACGAGACCGAGCGCCGGGTCTACGAGTCGATCCGGCCCTCCGACATGCAGGAGTCCTACTGGGTCCAGCTCGAGGACCCCGAGAAGTTCCTGGGCATCAAGTCCGCCGTCCAGGGCCTGCCCGGCGTCAACACGGTCCGGGACCTGCGTGAGGTGCTCAAGCCGATCTACTTCTGGATGAACGTGATGAAGTGGGGCGCGATCGGGATCGCCGCGTTCCTCGTGGTCGCCGCGATCTTGCAGGTCAGCAACACGATCCGGCTCGCGGCGTTCGCCCGGCGGCGGGAGATCGGCATCATGCGCCTGGTCGGCGCGTCGAGCCTCTACATCCAGCTGCCCTTCCTGATGGAGTCGCTGGTCGCCGCCCTGATCGGGGTGGGACTCGCCGGCGGCGCCCTCCTGACCTTCATGGGGGTGGTCATCTACGGCACGCTGAGACCCACCTCCAACATCGTGGCCTGGGTCGACTGGGGTGACGGCCTGACCGCGGTGGGCACGATCGCGGTGCTCGGGCTGGGGCTGACGTTGATTCCGACGCTGGTAATGACCCGGAAATACCTAAAAGTCTGATCCGATTCGGTTACCGTCGAGGAGGCTCTCGATCAGACTTCAAGGCAAGGCATTCCGGTGGTTCGCTCCTTCCCCCGCACTCCCCGGCGCCCCGTCAGGACGGTGGTGGCTGCTCTCGCTGTCGCCAGCCTCCTCGGCGGGCTGACCGTGGCGCCGTCGGCGACTGCGGACGAGAAGGGCAAGACCCGGGCGGCGCAGAAGGCCGCGGACCTGAAGAAGAAGAAGTCCGACGAGCTGAAGAAGGACCAGGCCAAGCTCCAGAGGGAGTCGGCCGCGGCGAACGAGGACCTCGAGCACTCCAGCGCGGCGCTGCAACAGGCAAGCCGCTGCGCTCAGCGCCGCCAACGCCCAGCTCGGCAAGGCACAGGACCACCTCGCCGCCACTCGCGGCGAGCTCGCGGCCGCGGAGGCGCTCGACCGGCAGATGCAGGCCAGGCTCGACGAGGCCATCGCCCGCCTGGAGAAGGCACGGCTCGACCTGGAGGCAGGCCACGTCAAGGTCGCCGAGCAGGAGCGTGAGCTCGGCCAGATCATCGTCGGCAACTACCAGAGCGGCGATCCGGCGCTGATGGGCCTCTCGATGGTGCTGACCAGCCAGGACCCGACCGAGCTGACCGGCCAGCTCAACTCCGTGCAGAGCGTCATCGACAAGGAGGACGCCACCCTCTCCCGCCTGGAGGCCTCCAAGGTGCTCCTCGCGGTGCAGGAGGAGCAGGTCGAGGCAGCCAAGGAGGACGTCGCCGAGAAGCGTCGCGCGGCGGCGAAGAACCTGGTCAAGAAGCAGGAGCTCGAGAAGCAGGCCGAGGCGCAGGAGCTCCAGGTGCAGAACCTGGTCAGCCTGCGCGCGGAGGCCCAGAGCAAGGCCGAGGAGGCTCGTCAGGCCGATCTGGCGACCCTGGCCAGCCTGGAGAAGGAGCAGGACCGGATCTCGGACATCCTGCGGCAGCGCGCCGAGGCGGCGCGTCGACGAGCGGCAGCTGCGGCAGCGGCAGCCAACCAGGCGGTCGGCCCGGTCAACTCCAACGGCTACCTGGACTACCCGGTCAACGGCGACGTCACGTCGCCGTACGGCATGCGCAAGCACCCGATCTACGGGTACAAGTCCCTGCACGACGGCGTCGACTTCGGGGCCGGCTGCGGCACTCCGATCCTCGCGCCGGCCAACGGTCGGGTGCTCCAGGAGTACTACCAGTCGGCGTGGGGCAACCGGATCATCATCGACCACGGGTTCCACCGTGGTGTCGGGGTCGCCACCATCGCCAACCACCTCAGCGGCTATGCCGTCGCTGCGGGCGAGTGGGTCAAGCGCGGTCAGGTGATCGGCTATGTCGGCAACACCGGCTGGTCCACGGGCTGCCACCTGCACTTCACGGTGATGGAGAACGGCTCGCCGACGAACCCGATGAACTGGCTCTGACTTATCCGGCGGTGATCTCGACAAGCTCGATCGACCGAGAGAGCTCGATCGACCGAGAGAACTCGATCGACCGAGGATGAGAGAATTTCTCCCATGGTCAAGGAGCAGGGGCACAAGATGGTGGCGCAGAACAAGAAGGCGCGCCACGACTTCCACATCGAGGACACCTTCGAGGCCGGGCTGGTCCTCGTCGGCACCGAGGTGAAGTCCTTGCGTGCCGGTCGGGCGTCCCTGGTCGACGGCTTCGCCGACATCGACGGCCACGAGATCTGGCTGCACGGCGTGCACATCCCGGAGTACACCCAGGGCACGTGGACCAACCACACCGCCCGGCGTCGTCGCAAGCTGCTGCTCAACCGTGTGGAGATCGACAAGATCGAGCGCCGGGTCAACGAGAAGGGCCTCACGATCGTGCCGCTCGCGCTCTACTTCAAGGACGGGCGCGCCAAGATCGAGATCGCGCTGGCCCGCGGCAAGAAGTCCTTCGACAAGCGGCACACGCTCGCGGAGAAGCAGGCCAAGCGTGAGACCGAGCAGGCGATCGGCCGCCGGCTCAAGGGAATGACTGACTGACCACCCGGCGGGCGAAGACCGGGCCCGCGACGTGCGCTGGTACGACGGCGTGCCATTCTTCGACACTCCGCGCTGACTCTCGGAAGGATCAATTCATGAGCGAGATCGACTCCCTGGCCGACGAGTACTGGTCGCACTATCTCGAGGTCAACCCCACCGAGGCCCACCTGCTCGGCGACTACGCGCACGCCGGTCGCTTCGAGGACGGCACCCGCGAGGCCGAGGACGCCGAGATCGCCTCGCTGCGCGCCTTCGCCGCCCGCGCCGCGGCCATCGACGAGTCCGGCCTGGACGACCAGGCTCGGATCACCCGGGCGGTGCTGAGCGCCGACGCGACCTCGCGGGCGGACCTGATGGAGGCGCGGCTCGCCGAGCTCGCCGCCGACCCGATCTTCGGCGCCCAGGTGTCGATGCCCATCGTCGCCGGGATGCTGGCCCTGCCCACCGCCGAGGTGGCAGAGGCGCTGGTGGAGACCTACCGCGGCATCGGGCGGCACTACCGCGAGCTCGCCGACCGGCTCCGTGAAGGCCTCGCGACAGGCAGGGCGCCGGCTGCCTTCGCCGTGAGCGGCACCGTGACCCAGATCGACGCGATCCTCGCCTCGCCGGTGGCCGAGGACGCGCTGCTGCGCACCGCGGACGCGCCCGAGGGCGTCGACGCCGCTGCGTGGCGGTCCCGGTTGGAGGCGGTCATCGAGACCGAGGTCCGGCCGGGGATGGCGGCCTACCGCGACGTGCTCCGCGAGGAGGTGCTGCCGCAGGCGCGTCCCGACGACAAGGTCGGCCTGTGCTGGCTCGAGGACGGCGCCGTCGCCTACGACGCGACCCTGCGGTACTTCACCACCACCACGCGCACGGCGAAGGAGATCCACGACCTCGGGCTGGAGCAGATCGAGAAGCTCGCCGACGAGTACCGTGCCCTCGGGCCCGAGGTGGTCGGCAGCGACGACCTCGGGGAGATCTTCGCGGCGATGCGCTCCGACCCCGCGCTGCACTTCACCCGCGGCGAGGAGCTCGTCGAGGCCTCGCGCGTGGCCATGCAGCGCGCCTGGGACGCGATGCCCGCCTGGTTCGACGTGCTGCCGCAGGCGCCGTGCGCGGTGGAGGCCACGATGACCGGGGCGAAGGCGTTCTACTTCCCGCCGGCCTCGGACGGCAGTAGAGGTGGCACCTTCTTCATCAACGTCGACGACCCCACGTCGTGGGGCACCTTCGAGCTGGAGTCGATGGCGTTCCACGAAGGCATCCCCGGCCACCACCTCCAGCTGGCGATCGCCTCGGAGCTGGAGGGAGTGCCGGAGTTCCGCAAGCACATCCACAATGCGGCGTACGCCGAGGGCTGGGGCCTCTACACCGAGCGGCTCTCCGACGAGATGGGTCTGTACTCCACGGCCGTGGACCGGATGGGCATGTATGCCGCCGACTCGATGCGCGCCTGCCGGCTCGTCGTCGACACCGGACTGCACGCCCTCGGCTGGAGCCGGAAGCAGGCGGTCGACTTCATGGTGGACAACTCGCCGTTGACCGAGTCGATGTGCCAGCCCGAGGTGGACCGCTACATCGTCAACCCGGGTCAGGCCACCTCCTACATGGTCGGTCGCGTCGAGATCCAGCGGATGCGGGCCGAGGCCGAGGAGCGGCAGGGGGAGGCGTTCGACGTGAAGGCGTTCCACTCCGCGGTGCTCGACTCGGGATCGCTGCCTCTCGGCGTGCTCGACGAGGTGGTGCTCGCCCGGCTGCCGTAGGTCAGCCCACGAGCGCGGAGAGCTGGGCAGGGCGGGCGGCGGCCCGGCTGCAGGTGGGGGCGAAGCAGGTCGCCTGGGTGGCGACGACCTCGCGCCAGATCGGCCCGGTCGGACGGTAGGACTGGGTGGACAGCTCGACGCCCCCGCGGCTCGGGTCGGTCAGGAGCCGGTGCCAGGTGGAACCGGGGTCGGCAGCGACGTACCGGACCAGCGACGCCGGCAGTGTGCTCTCGCCGCGGCGGGGCACCTGCTCCACCTCGCGGCCGATCCGGCTGGCGCTCTGGACGGTCACCGGCTGCGTCTCGGTCACGGTCCCGGTCAGCGGGGTCGCCGTGGCGTGCGGGTCGGCGGGCCGGCGGGCTTCGTAGTCAGCGGAGAACTGCTGAAACAGGTCCACCGTCGCCCGCGCTCGCGCCATCTCGGCCTGGTTGACCGCTCCGAACTGGTGGGCGAGTTCGCCTGCCCCGGATGGAGCACGGTCGAGTGGGTGGATTGCCACCTTGCCCGGGCGGGTGGCTGCGCAGGTGGGGTCTCGCCGCTTCGTTCGCTGCTGACCGGCTTGCTGGCCAGGGCATCAGACCAACTGCTTCCAGTGGCCTTCTGAGACGACTTCGACGGTGCCGTCGACCAGCGTGATGGCCGTCTGGTCGTCGATGGCGTAGGCCGGCCCGGAGATGCCGGCGGCCCACTGCTGCGCCTCGGCCATCGTGTTGCCCGGCATCCCGTCCGGGACGAGGTGCGGGCAGATCGAGAAGTCGACGAGGCCCAGTGTGCTGTCGTCGCCGTCCGGCGGCAGCCACTGGATGAAGTCCTGACCGACCTCGGGGGTCATCACCATGCTGCCCGCGCTCAGTCCCACCCACACCGTGTCGCTCAGCGAAGGGAGCAGGTCGCTCAGCCCGGACTCTCGCATCCAGTGGCACAGGTAGAGGACGTCTCCGCCCGCCACCAGGAGCACGTCGGTCTCCCGCACCAGCGGCACCCAGAGCTCCTCGTCGATGCTGGGCAACGCGGTGAGCTCCAGAACACCCATCGACCTCCAGCCCAGGTCGACCATCGGGTTGCCCGGCTCCTGACCGCTGGTGAACCGCCAGGCCCTTTCCCCGGGGCCGTTCCGGGGATGCCCGTACATCGCGGTGGGGATGCACAGGGCGCTGGAGTCGGCGATGGGCTTGCCCAGCATCTCGACCAGCGCGTCACGGATGCTGGGGTTCGTGACGCCTCCGGACGTGAGAAGCAGCTTCACGTTTCCTCCCGATCTCGATCACCATGGTGGTGCGGTAGACAGACCGTGGTCCACCGCCGTACTCATCGCTGATGAGAGCGGCGAACGTCTCCGCCTATGATCGCTCGCGTGATGCCGTACCCACGCTGGGCCACATCGGACTGGTCGTCGAGGCAGCACGATCCTGCTGGCTGGCCCGTCCCCGCGGAATAGCGCGTGCGCGGGGTCGGTTGAGCCCGTTACAGTGGAAGCGCTGCACCGGCGCGAGTCGGCACAGTGGTTTGACAACTCAAGAGGGGCTGATCGGTTTCGACTTGGGACGTTAGTTCCAGGGGAAGCGGGTCGAGGATCCACGGTTATCTCGTTAACGATCCGTGGAAACCAATAACTGCCGATTCCAAGCGCAGTTCGTTCGCTCTCGCCGCCTGACGGCGACAGCAACGGGTCGGTCTGAGGGTGCCTCCGCCTCAGTAGCCGGCCTCATCTAGGAGGCTTGCTGTCCAGCTCGGGTCACGAGGGCTGGACGGGACTTTTCCGTGGCTGAGCCCGTAGGCGACCTGTTCGTGGGAGCGCCTGGGCCGAGAAAAGCGACATCACGAACTGCACCCGGAGAAGACCTGGCACGGCGCCGAAGGACGCGGGTTCGATTCCCGCCAGCTCCACTTTTTTGCCGGTCCCGGTGGGTCACCACCGAGAGCCAGCCCTCTTGAACGAGAGCCGTCCCGACACCGTCGGGGCGGCTCTCGTGCGTGGAGCCACAGCGCCACGTGGTCGTGACCGCCTTCACCTTCCAGGCGCCCGGGTCTCGCGGCTCGTTTCACCGGGCGAGTAGGAATGTCCCGTGACACACGAGCCGAAGGACCACTTCGTCCACGTCCGGGGGGCCAGTGAGAACAACCTTCGCGACGTCGACCTCGACATCCCCCGCGACGCGATGGTGGCCTTCACCGGCGTCTCCGGGTCCGGCAAGTCCTCCCTCGCCTTCGGCACCCTCTATGCCGAGGCCCAGCGTCGCTACTTCGAGTCCGTCGCCCCGTATGCCCGTCGGCTGCTGCAGCAGGTC
Organism: uncultured Actinomycetota bacterium; assembly: GCA_963834315.1. GTDB lineage: Bacteria > Actinomycetota > Actinomycetes > Propionibacteriales > Nocardioidaceae > Nocardioides_B. Next base: position 1,112,044 of record CAWIAY010000010.1, read on the forward strand.
GGAGCACCGCACGTGCAGGAGATCACCGGGCTGCCGCCGGCGGTGGCACTTCAGCAGCGTCGCGGCGCGCCCAGCTCACGATCGAGCGTCGGCACCCTGACCACGCTGTCCAACCTCGTCCGGATGCTCTACTCGCGAGCCGGGACCTATCCCGCAGGGGCGGAGCGGCTGGCGGCCGAGGCCTTCTCGCCCAACACCGCGGCCGGGGCCTGTCCACGGTGCCACGGACTCGGCGAGGAGCACGACGTCAGTGAGGACCTGATGGTGCCCGACACCTCGTTGACCATCCGCGAAGGTGCGATCGCCGCCTGGCCGGGCGCCTGGCAGGGGGCCAACCTGCGCAGCATCGTCGCCGGCCTCGGCATCGACCTGGACACCCCGTGGAAGAAGCTGAGGAAGAAGGACCGCGACTGGCTCCTCTTCACCGACGAACAGCCCTCGGTGCTGATCAAGCCCGAGGCGGGCCGGATCGACCACGGCTACCACGGGAAGTTCTGGAGTGCGCGGGCCCACGTCCACCACGTCCTGGCGACGTCCAAGAGTCAGATGATGCGGGACAAGTCGATGAGGTTCGTGCGCAGCGCCCCCTGCTCGACCTGCCACGGGACCGGTCTGCAGCCGGCGTCGCTGGCGGTGAGGTTCGCCGGTCTGACCATCTCCGAGCTGGGCGCCCTGTCCCTGACCGACCTCGTCGCGCTTCTTCGCCCGGTCGCCGAGCTCACCGACGTCGAGCCGGCCACGTCCTCGGCGGAGTCCGGAGAGCACACCGACGTGGCAGTACGCCTGTGCGCGGACCTCGTCGCCCGCGCAGAGGTCCTGCTCGACCTCGGGCTCGGCTATCTCGCCCTGCGCCGCAGCTCGACGACCCTCTCGCCCGGTGAGGCCCAACGACTCCGGATCGCCACCCAGCTGCGCTCGGGGCTCTTCGGTGTCGTCTACGTGCTCGACGAGCCGTCCGCGGGCCTCCACCCTGCTGACGCCGAGCCGCTGATGGACGTGCTCGACCGCCTCAAGAGCTCGGGCAACTCGTTGTTCGTCGTCGAGCACGACCTCGACGTCGTGCGTCGTGCCGACTGGGTCGTCGACATCGGTCCGGGAGCCGGTGAGGCCGGAGGCAGGGTGCTGTACTCGGGCCCTGTCGACGGGCTCGAGCAGGTGAGGGAGTCGGTCACCGGTGCACACCTCTTCGGCCGGGTCGCCCCTCTCGAGCGCCACGGCCGCACCCCGCACGGATGGCTCCACCTGCACGGGGTCACCCGGCACAACCTGTCCGACCTCTCGGTCGACCTCCCGCTGTGCGTCCTCACCGCAGTCACCGGAGTGTCCGGCTCGGGCAAGTCCACGCTGGTCACCCAGGTGCTCGCCGAGCTGGTGCGGCGACACCTCGGCCAGGCCCCCGATGACGCCGAGGAGGCCGAGCTCGAGATCGACGTGGACGATGTCACGGGGCTGGAGTCCTTCGACAGGCTGGTGCGTGTGGACCAGCGACCGATCGGCCGGACGCCACGGTCCAACCTGGCGACGTACACCGGCCTCTTCGACGCAGTCCGGAAGGTGTACGCCGCCACTCCCGAGGCCCAGGCCAGGGGCTACGGCGTCGGTCGGTTCTCCTTCAACGTCGCCGAGGGTCGCTGCGAGACGTGTCAGGGGGAGGGGTTCGTCTCGGTCGAGCTGCTCTTCCTGCCGGGGACCTACGCGCCGTGCCCGACATGTCACGGCGCGCGCTACAACGCCGAGACCCTGGAGATCACCTGGCACGGCAAGACCATCGCCGAGGTGCTCGGTCTGACGGTCGAGCAGGCGGCCGGCTTCCTCGTCGACGTGCCGGCCGCCGCCCGCAGCCTCCAGACCTTGCGCGAGGTCGGGCTGGGCTACCTGCGGCTGGGCCAGCCGGCTACCGAGCTCAGCGGCGGAGAGGCACAACGGATCAAGCTCGCGACCGAGCTGCAGCGGGCTCGCCGCGGGCACGCCCTCTACCTGCTCGACGAGCCCACTGCAGGACTGCACCCGGCCGACATCGCCCTGCTGCTGCGTCAGCTGCACCGCCTGGTCGACGCCGGCAACACCGTGGTGCTCGTCGAGCACGACCTGGACACCATCGCCACCGCCGACTGGGTCATCGACCTGGGGCCCGGCGGCGGCGACCAAGGCGGTCGGGTGGTGGCCACGGGGAGCCCGGGTGACATCGCAGCGGCCCCCGGCAGCGCGACCGGTCCCTACCTCTCCCGCCACCTGGCCTGACGAGGGGTGCACGATCAGGTGGCGAGTGGCGCGACCACGGCGTCGCGCCGGCCGGAGCGCTCGAGCGAGTCTGCGATGAACCCGTCGGCCTTCAGCTCCTCCACGAACCCCGACAGGAACTGTCGGGTTTCTGGCTGCTTCGACCTGGCGGTCCCGACCGCCTGCCGGATCTCCATGAACGCCGGCTCCAGGACTCGCAGCCCTGGATGCGTCGACACGAGATCAAGCACCGGCTGCCTGATGCCGGCTCCCACCTCGAGCCGGCTCTCCACGAACATCGTGGTGCCCTCCTCGCCCCGGGCGAGCTCGGCGTGCTGCAACGTGCGGGACAGGAAGAGGTCGTAGGCCGATCCTTGCTTGACCCCGATCCGGACTCCCGGGCTGTCGACGTCGTCCACCGAGCTCAGGGGCGACTCGTCGGGAACGACGAAGACCCCCTCGATCACGGCGTACGGCGCGGTGAACGCGATCTCCTCCTCACGCGCCGGGTCGACGGCCAGGAAGCAGAGGTCGGCTCGGCCCTCCACCATCGTCTCGAAGGACTGGCGCGCGGCGCTGAAGCAGAGGAACTCGACCGGGATGTCGAGCCGCGAACCGAGCTCGCGGGCGATGTCGACGGTGACGCCGCTCGGCAGCGCGGCGGATCCTTGAGCGAGCACCGGGTTGCCGAGGTTGATCGAGGCACGCAGGCTCCCGGTCGGTGCGAGGTCCGTGGCGATGTCCATGCGCCGCATGATGCCAGTCAGTCAGCGTCGCCCCGTGCCGTGAACCCCTCCTGCTCGTCGCCTGCGACCAGTCGGTGGATGACGACCCGACAGATCAGGCCCCGGGCGGCACGGGTGGGCCGGCGAGCAGAGCCAGACCGGTCAGCGCGGCGACCACCACCAGTCCGACCAGCACCGCACGTCCCGGCCGACGCAGCATCGCTGCCTGCAGCCATTCCGGCCTCGAGCTCGGGACCTCGCCTCCCGGCCTGAGCCGCCAGCCGCCGTCGAGTCCGCCCTGGCGCGACATCCGTCGTTCGAACCAGACGGTGGCGAACGGGGGTACGGCGGCAGCGAGCGCGAGCAGCGTGGTGCCGGTGCGCCAGCGTTGGTTGACAGCGACGAAGACAGCCACCACGCAGTAGCCGAGGAACACCACGCCGTGGACCATCCCGAAGACCTGCACCCCGACCTCGGTGGTGCGGGTGACGTACTTCAAGAACATCCCGGCCAGCAGCAGGGCCCAGGTCGTCGCCTCGGCAAGGGCGAGCCGGCGGAAGAGCGCGTGCGGAGTCATGGGCCCCATCGTTCCAAGGAGGCACAAGGACCCTGCGGCGGGTCGTCGCCAGCCAGCTGGTGACAAGGGCTTTGCCTGGACTTGACCGCTCAGATGCCGTTATTTCGTTGCATTCAGTGCCGAGGACTCCCAGAAATCGACAGGAGATTGGTGCACACTTGACGGGTGGACCCGCGTCAAGCAGACCAGTTGCAGGCCATCGACCCCGCCCTGCTGGGCCGCCGCGTGCGCGCGGCACGGCTCGCGGCCGGCCTGACCCAGGGCCAGCTCGGCGGCGATGACGCCACCGTCAGCTATGTCTCACGCATCGAGTCCGGGCAGCGCCGCCCCGACGGCCGGGTGCTGCTCACGCTCGCCGCCCGGCTCGACATGCCCGTCGACTCCCTCCTCGCCGACTCCGGCGACGACCAGGAGGCGGCACTGCGGCTCGAGATCGACTTCGCCGAGCTCGCCTTGGAGACGGGGGAGGCGCCGGCAGCGCTCCAACGCCTCGACACCGCCCTGAGCCGTCGGCTCGAAGCGGCGCCGCGTGAGCTCACGCGGCGAGCCCGGATCCTGCGGGCGCGTGCCCTCGAAGCGCTCGGTGAGCTGGACGAGGCGCTGACCGCCTGGGACGGGCTGCTGGCCGAGGATCCGCGCGGTCAGCACGCCCTGACCTGCGGGATCGCCCTGAGCCGCTGCCACCGTGAGAGTGGCGACCTCGGTCGCGCGATCAGCGTCGGTGAGGACCTGATGCGCGGGCTCGAGGGGCTCGGGCTCGACGGCGGCGACGAGGCCGTCCAGCTGAGCGTCACCGTCGCGGCGGCGTACTTCCAGCGCGGGGACGTGCACTACGCCGTCCGGCTGTGCAAGCAAGCCATCGTGACCGCCGAGGCGACCGGCTCGGCGCGCGCTCGCGCCTCGGCCTACTGGAACGCAAGCGTGATGGAGCTCGAGCAGGGCCTCGTCGCGGCGGCCGTCCCCCTGGCTGAGAAGGCGCTGGCCCTCCTCGGTGAGGGCCGCGAGGACCGCAACCTCGCCCGGCTGCGCTCGCAGCTCGGCATCATGCAGATGCAGCTCGACCCGCCGGCGCTCGCCGAGGCGTCGCGCAACCTGCACGACGCCGAGGCGGCGATGTCCGGGTCGAGCGCCAGCGTGGTCGACATCGTGCGCAACCGCATCGCCATCGCCCGCGCCCAGCTGATGGGCGGTGACCACGAGGTGGCTGCGCAGACGGCGCACGAGAGCTACCTGGCCACCAAGGAGGTGGCCCCCGCCCTCGCGGCCGACGCGCTCGCGCTGGAGGGTCAGGCGGCTGCCGCCGAGGGCGACAACGTCCGGGCCGGCGCCCTCTACAAGGAAGCCGTGCTCATCCTGACCGGCGTCGGTGCCGACCGTGACGCCGGCCAGCTCTGGCTCGAGCTCGGAGGGCTCCTGGAGTCGGTCGGGGACGTCGAGGCCTCCCGCGACGCCTACCGCAGCGCGGCGGCCGCCGCCGGGCTGCACGCGCGCTACGGCTCCGCGCGCACCCCGGCTCGCACCCCTGCGTAAACCCCTGCGTAATCCCCTGCGTAGACCCCCGCGTAAACCGCTGCGTAAGCGGACCGCTGCGTCGCGCTGATCGCGGCCGCCCCGATGGGTTGCCGCAATCGTCTGTCAAGCCCACCCGATCTGTGTCAAAATGGGTCAACTTGGAGGGGCGCGCGGGTCCCATGTCGCTCGGCTCGATCGCGCGTGAGTGAGAGGGGCGGCAACCGTGGCACATCGTGGACCGACGCTCACTCTCGCGCGCGGCGACCTCGTCGCGCTGGCGATCCTTGCCGTGCCCGTGCTCGCGGCCCTGGCCCTGTGGGAGGCCGACGCGGTGGCCACCCGGGTGGGCGTCGCCGTCTGGGTCGTTCTCGCCCTCCTGGCCAACGTGGCGGTCCTGTGGCGCGACCACCGGTCCCGTCAGGACCTCGCCGTCCGCGAGGCCGCCCTGGCCGCGACCCGCATGACCGGTCACGACTGGGTCTGGGAGTGCGACGTGCACCTGGTCGTCACCGACAGCGGGCACGCGGTGGCCCACGTGCTGGGGCTGACGCCCGAGCAGTGCCTGGGCCGCACGCTCGACGAGCTGCTGTACGACGACGCCAACCGTGCCCACGTCCGCACCCAGTTGGAGGCAGCGGGAGATCCCGTCCCTCCTGGCGGACCCGCCACCCCGGGGGGCCTCGACCTGGCGTGGCGCCGCGCTGACGGGCAGCCGGTCTGGTTGCAGGGCTCGGTCGCTCCACTCCGGGACCGTCGCGGCCGGATCGTCGGCTACCGCGCGGCCTGCTGGCGCGCCGACGAGCCGGTCGAGTCCGCCCGGGCGATCGAGGCGGCGTCTCGACGCGTCACCGACCTGCTGGGCGGAGCGGTGCGCGTCGACGTGGCGCTCCAGCCGATCGTCGAGGTCGGCACCGGCCGTCTGATCGGTGCGGAGGCGTTGTCCCGGTTCTCCGACGGCCGCCCCCCGATCGCCTGGTTCGACGACGCCCGCCTCGCCGGGCTCACCCGCCAGCTCGACGAGCTGGCGTTCCTCAACGCTCTCGCGGCCTTCGACGACCTCTCCGGACCTGCCTTCCTCTCGGTCAACGCAGGCCCCGAGCTCCTCCTCGACCCCGCGTTCCGGGCCCGCGTGCTGCGCAGCGGCCGTCCACTCGACCGATTGGTCATCGAGGTGACCGAGCACTCCCAGGTCGTCGACTACGACGACCTCGATGCGGCGCTCGCGCCCTTCCGGGCGTGCGGGGTGCGATTCGCGGTGGACGACACCGGCGCCGGCTACTCCTCCCTCAACCACGTGCTGCGGCTGCGACCCGACGTGATCAAGCTCGACCGCGACCTGATCGCGGGGCTCGACCACGACGGCGCCCGCCGCGCCCTGGTCACCGCCCTGGTGCTCCTCGCGCTCGAGGTGGGCGCGTCGGTCACCGGCGAGGGTGTCGAGACCTCCGACCAGCTCACCGCCCTCGGAGACCTGGGTGTGGACCACGCGCAGGGCTATCTGCTCGCGGTGCCCTCGACCGACACCACCGCGTGGCACGCCTGGACCGGGCGCCGGTGGGGGCACGCCGTCCCCGCCCCGGCTGCCCGGCACTGACCCAGCAGGCCCCGGGTCAGCAGCACCAGTGGTTGCCGCCGGCCACGACCACGCCGCGTGTTCCCCGGTCGGCGGGCGCCGCCGTGGAGGTGCTGCTGGAGCCGAGCGTGACCACGGTGACGAGGGTGACGACGAGGGCGGAGATGACACGGAACATGATTTGACCTCTTCGGGGTGGGCGGCCGGATGCCGCCGTCAGGAGTAGTCAAATTCAGTCAAACCGGGTGCGGTCAAGCATTTCACGAGTCGGACTTGGTAAAGGTCTGCCGCGACCTCCCCTAGATCTGGGCATACCGGCTTAAATCGGCCCGAGAGGGGTCGGGTGCGCCCCGGGCATCCCGTCATTGATCGACCAGGAGGTCCCCAGGGTCAGCGGCGAGGCCGCATCGAGCGGGTCGTCGACGAACCAGAAGTCGCCGCGACACTCCTCCGGGGTGAGCGTGCAGGAGAGGTAGCCTCGCCGGCGGCCGTCGTAGAAGCGCATCTGCGGGTTGCGGGGGAGTGCCGCCTCGAACACGGCGTTGTTGCCCTTGGCGCTCGCGACCGAGCTGCCGAGGAGCTCGGTCGCGACGACAGGGCCGGCCGGGTCGGGCCCGAGGTGATGTCGTTGACCATCGCGGCGTGCACGTCGCCGCCGAGGAAGACCGGGTTGCGTGGTCGGGCCTCGGCGAGGAAGTCGGTGAGCCGGCTCCGGGCCGCGGGATAGCCGTCCCACTTGTCGGCGTTGAACAGGCGAGGGTCGCCGGTGCCGAGGTCGACCGCAGCCAGGTAGCTCTGCTGACCCACGATGTTCCACCGCGCCGGCGAGGACGCGAGCGCCTCGCGCAGCCACCGCTCCTGACGACCACCGAGCATCGTGCGGCTCGTCCTGCGCGCAGTCCGGCCGAGCGGCTGGTAGGGCGGCCCGGGCACCTGTGGCGAGCGGTGCTGGCGGGTGTCGAGCAACAGGATCCGGGCCAGGTCGCCGTAGTCGAACCCCCGGTGCAGCCGCATCGCCGGGCCCCGGGAGCGCGACGCCCGTCGCAGCGGCAGGTGCTCGTAGTAGGCCTGGTACGCCGCGGCGAGGCGCGGCCGGAACTCCTCGGGGTCGGTGCGGCCGTTGCGGCCCCGGTGGCCGGCCATGTTGTTGACGACGTCGTGGTCGTCGGGGACGCACAGGAACGGAGCCGCCGCGTGGGCGGCCTGGAGGTCGGGGTCGAGCCGGTACTGCGCGTGCCGCACCCGGTAGTCGTCCAGGGTGAGCAGGTCGCGGAAGGGGCGATGTCGGCGGTCGTCACCGGCGGGAGGGTGCAGGGGCCCCCGCCGCTCGTAGATGTAGTCGCCTACGTGGAGCACCACGTCGTGGTCCTGCTCCGCGACGTGCCTGAGCGCGGCGAAGCGCCCCGCGACCAGGCTCTGGCACGACAGCGTGGCCAGCCGCATCGAGGTGACCCGGGCACCGGGGGCGGGGAAGGTCCGGGTGCGGCCGGTCGGGCTCAGGTGGTCACCGACGCGGAAGCGGTAGAAGTAGACCCGGTCCGGCAGCAGCCCGGAGACCTCGACCCGGGCGCTGTGCGCCAGAGCCGCGCCGGCCCTCGCCCAGCCCGAGCGGACCACGTCGCTGAACGCCTCGTCGGTGGCCACCTGCCAGTCGACCCGCACGCCCGACGGGGGCATCCCGCCGTCACCGCGCAGCGGATCGGGCGCCAGCCGGGTCCACAGCAGCACCCCGTCGGGGGTGGGGTCGCCGGAGGCCACGCCGAGGGTGAACGGATAGTCGGGCAAGGCCGCAGCATACGGCTCAGGTCGGCTCGGCCACCTCGGCGAGCTCCGGCTCGACGCCGCCGTGCCGTACGGCGCGTGCGAAGAGCAGCAGGGTCGGCGCCACCAGCAGCGCGCCGGCCGCCAGCGCCGTCCGGATGCCGAACCTGCTGCCGACGGCGCCGATCGCCGGGCCGCCGGTCCACTCGCCGAGACTGCCCGCGACGCTGGTGATCGAGAGCACGGTCGCGCGCACCGAGGAGTCCGGCACCGAGGCGTTGAGCCAGGTCGAGATCGCGGGCCCGGTGATGTTGCGGACCACGGTCGTGGCCAGGTAGGCGGCCACCGCGACAGCCAGCTCGCCGGCCAGGGCGAAGGACAGCGCGCAGAGCATGAGTACGGCGTGCAGCAGCAGGAGGAGCCGGGCGAGTCGGGGACGGTCGAGCCCCTCGACCCGGCGCACCAGCGGAGCCGAGAGGGCGAAGGAGAGCACCAGGGTGGTCGCCCCGAGAGCGCCGAACCAGCCGACGTCCCCGAGCGGGCCCAGGGGCGGCAGCGTCACCCCGAGGAGCAGCTGGGCCTCCCAGAGCCGGTCGAAGCCCTCGGAGAACGCGCCGAGCAGCACGAAGATCATCAGCACGAGCACCAGCGTCGGCGTGCGGCGCACCAGTCGGGTGCCCTCGCGAGCCGTGGCCATGGCCGAGCCGACCAGCGTGGCGGGTGACGCAGCGGTTGCAGGTGGTCGGGCCCTCTCCTGCATCGCGAACGCGAGGTAGAGGCCCAGGACGACGGCGCTCGCCCCGGCGGCCAGGAACGGCAGCCGCAGGTCGACCAGCGCCAGGGCGACGGCGGTGGCGATACCCGCCAGCCCGGTCAGCCGGGCGACCTGCGCCCCTCGCTGGTAGCCCGACCCGAGCAGCTGCGGGCCGACCTCGTCGGCGAGCCAGGCGTCCTCGGCCCCGCTGCGGAAGGTCCAGGCGGCACCCCACACGGCCATGCCGACCAGCACAGCCCCCAGGTGTGGGACCGCCCCGATGAGCATCATCGCGGCTCCCGAGAGCACGGCGGCGATCACCATGGAGCGTCGCCTGGAGTAGAGATCGGCCACCACACCGGTGGGGATCTCGAAGACGAAGTAGGCGAGCTCGAGGGCCGTGCCGGCGAGCACGAGCTCCAGCGGGCTCATGCCCACCTCGCGCAGGAAGTAGACGACCGCGGTGGTCCAGGACAGGCTGCCGATGAAGGACCAGGCTCCCTGGTAGACCAGCCACATCCGGAGCGCGGCGACCGTTTCTGGGCCGTGCTCGGGGTCTGGCACGCGCCCAGCCTCGCCACCCGGGAGGAGACGCGCAACCGGATTGACGGGCCCGCGTCCGTCGTCCGCCCGGGTCGCGGACTAGGGTCGAGACGACGGGGGTCCGCAGGAATCGAAAGGGCAGGACATGATCGGTTTTCTCGTAGCAGGGCTCGTCATCGGAGCGCTCGCGCGGCTGATCAAGCCGGGCAAGCAGAACCTCTCGATCCTCATGACGCTGGTTCTCGGCGTCGTCGGGTCGCTCATCGGCGGCACCATCGCCTGGGTGATCCGTTCCGGCGACATCTGGGAGCTCAACATCCTCGGCTTCATCATGTCCGTCGTGGCAGCGGTGCTGCTGATCGGCGTGGCCGAGGGCATGTCGGGCAAGAACAAGTCAGTCGCCTGACCAGCTGTCTGTTCTGCGGGATCGTCGAGGGAGCCGTCCCGGGTCACGTCGTCCTCGAGACCGACGACCTGATCGGCTTCCTCGACATCCGTCCGGTGTTCAAGGGGCACACCTTGCTGGTGCCGCGTGAGCACGTCGTGACGCTGCCCGACCTCCCGGATCGCCTCCGCGACCCGTTCCTCGCGGCCGGCCAACAGCTGGCCGCGGCGATGGTGGACGGTCTGGGCGCGCAGGGCTCGTTCGTCGCGATGAACAACACGGTCAGCCAGAGCGTCGCGCACCTCCACCTGCACGTCGTCCCGCGCACGAAGGGCGACGGCCTGCGCGGCTTCTTCTGGCCGCGCACGAGCTACGCCGACGGGGAGGCGGAGGACTACGCCGCCCGGCTGCGCGACACGCTGGCCGGCTGAGGCTCCTCCGGCTCGACCAGTCGCGGGATCCCGCGCACGTGGTTGCCCGTCGCCCAGGCCGCGATCAGCACCCCGAGGCTGCCCAGCACCGCACCGCCCGCGGCGTCGGCGACGTAGTGCCAGCCCCAGTACACGGTCGAGAGCACGGTCAGGCCGAGGAAGATCCACAGTCCGAGCCGCATCCACCGCGGCAGTCGCAGCAGCTCGGCCATCAGACAGGCCGTGACGGTGATCCCCACGTGGAGCGAGGCGAAGGCCGCGATGGTCTGGACCGCGTCGGTCGCCCACGGGTCGGCCAGCACCTCGAGGCGGTCGCCGATCATGGCCGCCTGCAGGTCGGAGACCCAGGTGGCCGGCAGGTTGCGGAAGTCGCCGGCCTCGGCGTAGACGGGGCCGAGGGTCGGCAGGGCGAAGTACGTCGCCACACCGAGCGCCCAGTCGACGGCAACCGCCGTGACGTACCACTCCGAGGCCCTGGCGCGGCGCGACCAGACCAGAGCGACCGCGAGGGAGGCAGGCAGCATCGCGATCCAGGCGACGTAGACCCACGACATCAGGTGCGCGGTCCACCCGGTGCCGAGCAGCGTGTGCAGGACGTCGGCCGGGTCGTGACCGAGCCACATGAACCGGTCGAGCCGGGCGAACTGGTCGTCGTAGAGCCGGTCGTTGACGAAGGGCACGTAGCTCTTGAGGTTGCGGAACGCGACGTAGGTGACATACCAGGCGCCGAGCCCGACCAGCGCGAAGCGGAGGTGCGCGGCGTTCCAGCGCTCCCGGACGACGGCGGCCATCCCGCTGCGCAAGGACCCGGTGCTCCGACCCCGGCGCACGCCTCGCGGGACGACGTCCACGAGGAACGCCGCCAGCAGGATGAGCGGCAGACGTAGGTAGGTCTTGACGTTCACCCCGTCGGGGTCACGCAGTGGCAGGTCGTAGGTCGTGGCCACGAACACCGTGACGGCACCCAGGGCGACGGCCAAGCGCCACTGCGAACCGGAAGTGGCCGGAACGCATGCCCCCGAGACTACGGCGTCGGGCCGGTGATCGGTCGCGAGAGTCCCTCCCTAGAGTGGGCCCGACAGGTCGAGAGGGCTCGACCACCCGGGCACAGGGAGGCCACCAGATGACCCGCTTCACCGACCGCGTCGTCGTCGTCACCGGTGCCGCACGCGGCATCGGCGCCGGCATCGCCAAGCGCTTCGCCGACGAGGGGGCCTCCGTGGCCGTCCTCGACCTCGACCAGGCGGCCGCGGCGAGCTCCGCCGACGGGCTGGGCGCCGAGAAGGCACTCGGAGTCGCCTGCGACGTCTCCGACAGCGCCTCGGTGCAGCAGGCCGTGGCCGCGGTCGTGGAGCAGCTCGGCACGGTCGACATCCTGGTCAACAACGCGGGCGTGATCCGCGACAACATGCTGTTCAAGATGACCGACGAGGACTGGGACACCGTCATGAACGTGCACCTGCGGGGGGCGTTCCTGATGAGCCGCGAGGTCCAGAAGCACATGGTCGCGGCGAAGTACGGCAAGATCCTGAACCTCTCCAGCACCTCGGCGCTCGGCAACCGGGGTCAGGCCAACTACTCCGCGGCCAAGATGGGCATCCAGGGGTTCACCCGCACGTTGGCCGTCGAGCTCGGCCCCTACGGGGTCAACGTCAACGCGATCGCGCCCGGGTTCATCGTCACCGACATGACCGACGCGACCGCGCGACGGCTCGGCGTCGAGCCCGAGGCGTTCCGCGCCCACGCCGCCGAGTCCAACCCGGTGCGCCGTGTGGGCTACCCCGAGGACATCGCCGCTGCGGCTGCCTTCCTGTGCAGCGACGAGGCGTCCTTCGTCACCGGCCAGACGTTGTACGTCGACGGTGGCGCGCGGGTCTGAGGACCCGATGTCGCGCACGACACGTCGGCGCTGCCTGCATTCGGCAGCGTCCTGACCCACACTGGAGCCCATGTCTTCCCAGCACCCTTCTGCCCGCCATCGACTGCGCGCCGTCGTCGCGCTCGCCGCCGTCGTCTCGCTGACCCTCGCCGGTTGCTCCTCCGACGATGAGTCGACCCCGGCCGAAGAGGACGGACCGGCCGGGCAGGCGACCGCGGACGGGATGACCCTGATGGGGCAGTGGCCGCTGACCGGGCTGCCGGCCGAGGGCAAGGCGCCCAAGCACCCGGTGATGATCGTCAAGATCGACAACTCCTCCAGCAGCAGCCCGCAGATCGGCCTCGGCAAGGCCGATCTGGTGACCGAGGAGATGGTCGAGGGCGGGATCACCAGACTGGCCGTCTTCTACTACTCCCAGACCCCGCGTCAGGTCGGCCCGGTGCGCTCGATGCGTGCGACCGACATCGGCATCGTGCAGCCGGCGCAGGCCGCCCTGGTGGCCAGTGGCGGCGCCCCGCCCACGGTGCGGCGGGTGGCAGCCGCCGGGATCGACACCTACACCGAGGGGGCCGTCGGCTACGTCCGCGCCACCGACCGCTCGGCGCCGTACAACCTGATGATGAACCTGCCGGTGCTGGCCAAGACGTTGAAGACCCAGAGTCCGCCGACCGCGTACCTCCCATGGGGCGACGCCGCCGACTTCCCCCGGGGCCAGAAGGCGAGCGGGCTGTCGGCGGTGTTCTCGGGGAGCCACACCACCACGTGGGCCTACCGCCGTGGCGGCTACGACAACCTCAACAGCTTCGCCGCCGACGGCGATCGCTTCCGGCCGGCCACCGTGCTGGTGCTCCGCGTGGAGGTCGGCGACGCCGGCTACCTCGACCCCGGTGGCAACCCGGTGCCGGAGACCAAGTTCACCGGGAGCGGCGACGCGATGGTCTTCCGCAAGGGCCGGATGGTGCGCGCGACCTGGGAGAAGCCGGGCCTGGACGCCAAGCTGCGCCTGCGCACGGCGGCCGGTGCACTGACGCTGCCGCCGGGCAAGGTCTGGATGGAGCTGGTGCCGAAGAGCGGTGGCAACGTCACCGTCACGAAGTAGAGGGCGCCCTCGAGGGTGCCAGGGTGCCGCCCGACTCGGCCTGCTGGCGCAGTCCGGCCAGGATGAAGGCGATCGCGGCCTCCACCTCTGCCGCGGCCTTGGCGGTGTCGTCGGCCGTCGACACCGCTGACCCCGCCGCCGACATCGCCCCGAAGAAGACCCGGCTGAAGGTCTCGACCATCGACGGCTCGAGGTCGTAGGTGGCGAGCACGGAGGAGACGATGTCCTGCACGATGCCGTAGGTGGAGCGCTCCTCCTGCTCGCGGTACTTCTCGTGACCCAGGACCGCCGGACCCTCCTGGATCACCAGCCGGCGGTAGTCCGGGCGCTGGAGCACGTCGAGGAACCCGCGGAGCCCGGCCAGCGCCTTCTCCCAGGGGTCGTCGGTGTCGCGCACGGCCCGCTTGATCGAGGCCGAGGCGTCGTCCTCGATCAGCTCGAAGACCGCCTCGAACAGCGCCTGCTTGCCGGTGAAGTGGTGGTAGAGCGCGCCCTTGGTGACGCGCGGCCCCGGCGACGATCTCGTCGAGGCTGGTGCCGGCGTAGCCCCGGGCGGTGAACAGCTCGGCGGCCACGTCGACCAGCGCGCGCTTGGTCGAGGCGGAGTACTCCTGGCGACGGGAGGTGCCGTGCACCAGGCGGTGCACCTTCTTGTGGACCATCCGGGAAGCATAGGTGCGGACCCGGCTTGCATACCCACGGTACGGCGACATACCGTGAGTATGTCAACGAGAGGGGACAGTCATGACCTGGGAGGCCTTCCACCACCGCGCCGACGTCCTGCGCGCCGTCGTCGCCCACGCCGACGAGCAGCGAGACGGGCTCCTGCCGCTCCACCTCCCCGGTGTCGCCGAGGAGTTCCGCGACGAGGCCGACCTCCTCGGCGCTCTCCGGCTGCGCTGGAACACCCGCCTGTCCGGTCACCTCGAGCGCGAGCTGATGCGCGGGGCCGACGACCTCCCGGCGGCCAGGGTCGCCGCTCGGCGCGCGACCGAGCGGGACCTGCCCGGGCGTCCGCGGATCCTCGAACGCAACGTCGCGTTCGCCGCCTGAGCCTGGGCGCACCCTGGGGGCCGGACTCGTGACACGATGAATGGGTGGCCTCTCAACCGAGCATCTCCTACTCCATCACCGTGCGTCTCGAGCTGCCCGCGGGCGGCACCGCGATCAGCCGCCTGACGACCTGCGTCGAGGAGGCGGGCGGCATCGTGACCGCCCTCGACGTCACCGCCTCCGGTCACGACCGGCTGCGGATCGACGTCACCTGCGCGGCGACCGACACCGACCACGCCGAGAAGATCGTCGAGGCGCTGCGCGGTCTCGAGGGCATCGCGGTGCACAAGGTCTCGGACCGGACCTTCCTGATGCACCTCGGTGGCACCATCGAGATGGCCAGCAAGCACCCGATCCGCAACCGTGACGACCTCTCCATGGTCTACACCCCGGGCGTCGCCCGGGTCTGCGAGGCGATCGTGGCCAACCCCGAGGACGCCCGCCGGTTGACGGTCAAGCGCAACTCGGTCGCGGTCGTGACCGACGGCTCGGCCGTCCTCGGCCTGGGCAACATCGGGCCCGGCCGCGGCGCTGCCGGTCATGGAGGGCAAGGCTGCCCTGTTCAAGCGGTTCGCCGGTATCGACGCCTGGCCGCTGTGCCTGGACACCCAGGACCCCGACGAGATCGTCGCCATCGTCAAGGCGGTCTCGCCCGGCTTCGCCGGGATCAACCTCGAGGACATCTCCGCGCCGCGCTGCTTCGAGATCGAGGCGCGGCTGCGCGAGACGCTCGACATCCCGGTCTTCCACGACGACCAGCACGGCACCGCCATCGTCGTGCTCGCGTCGCTGACCAACGCGCTCCGTGTCGTGGAGAAGGACCTCGCCGACGTGCGGGTGGTGATGTCCGGTGCGGGCGCAGCGGGTACGGCGATCCTCCGCCTGCTGCTCGCAGCAGGCGTCCGCGACGTGGTCGTGGCCGACGTCGAGGGGGTCATCCACCGCGACGCGCCCCGGGCTGCACGAGTCGTTGACGCTGGCTGGCCGAGGTCACCAATGCCGCCGACGTCACCGGCGACCTCAAGGACGCTCTGGTCGGCGCCGACGTGTTCGTGGGCGTCTCGGCTCCCAACCTGCTCACCGGCGCCGACATCGCCCGGATGGCCGACAAGTCGATCGTGTTCGCGCTGGCCAACCCGGTGCCCGAGATCGACCCGGGGGAGGCTCGCGAGCACGCCGCCGTGGTCGCGACCGGACGCTCGGACTACCCCAACCAGATCAACAACGTGCTCGCCTTCCCGGGCGTCTTCCGCGGGCTCCTCGACGCGCACGCGACGGCCATCGGGGACGACCTGCTCGTCGCGGCCGCCGAGGCGATCGCGTCGGCGGTGACGCCCGACGAGCTCAACGCCAACTACATCATCCCGAGCGTGTTCCACGCCGACGTGCACACCGCCGTCGCGTCCGCCGTGCGCCAGGCTGCCGAGCAGAGCGGGCGCACCGCACCGGTGCCGGCTGCCCGATGACGGCGAGGGGCCGGGCCGCGCGGCCTCGCACCCGGTCGCCTGCTCGTCGCCACCCCCACCCTGCTCGACCCCAACTTCGAGCGCACCGTCGTGCTCCTGCTCGACGTCGACGACGACGGCGCGCTCGGCGTGGTGCTCAACCGGCCCTCGCCGGTGCCCGTGCAGGAAGTGCTGCCCGGCTGGGGTGACGTGCTCGCCGGGCCGGACGTGCTCTTCCAGGGCGGACCGGTGAGCACCGACTCGGCGCTCGCCGTCGCCGACCTGCGCGACGAGGAGCCGGTCGGCTTCCGTCGGCTGTTCGGCAGCACCGGCATCGTCGACCTCGACACCCCCACCGAGATCATGGGCCCCGCCCTGACCCGGCTGCGGGTCTTCGCCGGCTACACCGGGTGGGGCAGCGGCCAGCTCGAGGGCGAGATCGAGGAGGGCTCCTGGCTCGTGCTGCCGGCCGAGCCCGAGCGACCTGTTCGACGGGGATCCCGAGCGGCTCTGGAGCCGGGTGCTTCGCCGCCAGCCGGGCGAGCTGGCGTGGGTCTCCACACGCCCGGCGGATCCGACCCTGAACTAGGAATCGGGGCCTACAATGGCCGCCATGAGCACCAAGCTGAGTCCGGGCGTGCAGACCCTCGAGGACACCCGCACCTCGCCGGTCGACGCGCCCGTCGAGCCCGGCGACCACGAGCGCTTCTCGCACTACGTCGAGAAGGACAAGCTCACCGAGGCGATGGTGCTGGGCACACCCGTGATCGCGCTGTGCGGCAAGACCTGGGTCCCCAGCCGCGACCCCGAGAAGTACCCGGTGTGCCCCGAGTGCAAGGACGCCTGGGAGAACCTCAAGAACGACGACGACGCGTGAGCCGTGCGCTCGGCGCGCTCGTCGACCGGCAGCCTCCTCCTGGTCGGCCTGCTCGCGGCACCCGCCACCGCGGTGCCCGTCGAGCGTCCCGGCCCCCAGTCCGACTGTGTCGCAGGCACGCGTCCGGTGGGGGAGGCCCGCACGCTGAGGGCCGCCGACGGTCCCGCCTACACCTCCGCCGAGCTTCGCCGGGTCGACCGGCAGCTCACCGAGCGTCTGGCCGACCTCGGGCTGGCCGCGCTCGACGCCCGCGGAGCCCGCAGGATCGGAGCCGTCCTGCGGATCCCGGTCCACGCCCACGTGATCACTCGACCGGGCTCGCGCGGGACGACCAAGAAGAAGATCCTGCGGCAGCTGCGCGTGCTGAACGCGGCGTACGCCGGCGGGCAGTCACCGGCCAACGCGGTGAGCCGCTTCGACTTCTACCTCGCCTCCTTCGACCGGGTGCGCAACAGCCGATGGCGGACCGCCGTGATCGGTGGGGGTGAGGATCTCGCCATGCGGCGCACGCTGCACCGCGGCGGGCCGGAGTCGCTGAACCTCTATGTCTCCAAGCCGCAGAGCCCCGGCGCCGGGGTCGTGCTCGGCTGGGCGACGGCGCCCGACAAGGCCCGGCGGCAGACCGTCCAGGACGGTGTCGTCGTGCACCAGGGCAGCCTGCCCGGCGGCGGCCTGCACGGCTACAACCGTGGGGACACCGCCGTCCACGAGGTCGGTCACTGGCTCGGCCTCTTCCACACCTTCGAGGGCGGCTGCGAGGGCCCGGGCGACCTCGTCGCCGACACCCCGGCCCAGTCCGAGGCCAGCACCGTGTGCGACCCTGCCAAGGACAGCTGCCTGGCCCAGCCGGGGCTCGACCCGGTGAACAACTTCATGGACTACTCCGTCGACGACTGCATGAACATGTTCACCCCCCAGCAGGTCGCCCGGATGCAGGACAACTGGCTCGCCTACCGCACCCCCTGACGCCACCACCTGACGCCCCCACTGACGCCCCCACTGACGCCACCGTGAGAGACGTGACAGACCCCCACGACGACCTGTTCAGCACCGCGCCCGAGCCGGCCCAGGTGCTCCCGCCGGCCTACCCCGACCGCGCCGCCTGGGGTACGGCGACGCACCTGCGCGCCTGGCAGTCGGCCGCGCTCGAGGCGTACTTCACCGACAGCCCGCGCGACTTCCTCACCGTCGCCACTCCCGGAGCCGGCAAGACGACGTTCGCGCTGACGGTGGCGGCCGAGCTGCTCTCCCGCCGGGTCATCGACCGGATCACCATCGTGGCGCCGACCGAGCACCTCAAGACCCAGTGGGCCGAGGCGGCCGCACGGGCAGGCATCCCGATCGACCCGACGTACTCGGGGAAGAAGGGACCGACCAGCAAGGACTACGTCGGTGTCGCCGTCACCTATGCCGGGGTCGGGCTCAACCCGCTGGCGCACCGGATCCGCACCGAGCGTTTCAAGACCCTGGTCATCCTCGACGAGGTGCACCACGCGGGCGATGCCTTGTCGTGGGGCGAGGGCGTCCGGGAGGCCTTCGAGCCGGCGCGACGACGGCTGGCGCTGACCGGCACCCCGTTCCGCTCCGACGTCAACCCGATCCCGTTCGTCCAGTACGCGCCGGGCAACGACGGCATCCCGCGCAGCGTGGCCGACTTCACCTACGGCTACGCCCACGCGCTGGCCGACCACGTCGTCCGGCCGGTGCTCTTCATGGCCTACAGCGGCGAGATGCAGTGGCGCACGCGAGCCGGTGACGAGATCGCGGCCCGGCTCGGCGAACCCCTCACCAAGGACCTCACCCAGCAGGCGCTGCGGACCGCGCTCGACCCCGCAGGTGCCTGGATGCCCTCGGTGCTCGCGGCCGCCGACACCCGGTTGACCGAGGTGCGCCGGCACGTCCCCGACGCCGCCGGCCTGGTCATCGCCAGCGACCAGGAGGCAGCCCGCGCCTACGCCGCCCTGCTCAAGACGATCACCGGCGTCCGGCCGGTGGTGGTGCTCTCCGACGAGAAGGCCGCCTCGAAGCGGATCGCCGAGTTCACCGAGAGCGACGACCGCTGGATGGTCGCGGTGCGGATGGTCTCCGAAGGCGTCGACGTGCCCCGCCTGGCGGTCGGCGTCTGGGCGACGACGACGGCGACGCCGCTCTACTTCGCGCAGGCAGTCGGCCGCTTCGTCCGCGCACGCAAGCGCGGAGAGACGGCGTCGGTCTTCTTGCCGTCGGTGCCCAGGCTGCTCGGGCTGGCCTCCGAGATGGAGGTCGAGCGCGACCACGTGCTCGGCCGGCGCATCAACGACGACGGCGACATCTTCGCCGCCGAGGAAGCCCTGATGGCACAGGCCAACGCCGAGGAGGGTGCCAGTGACGACGAGCTGGGCCGCTTCGAGGCGATGGGGTCCGAGGCCCGGTTCGACCGGGTGCTCTACGACGGCGGCGAGTTCGGCCACGAGGGCGAGGTGCACGTGGGGTCCGAGGAGGAGATGGACTTCCTCGGCATCCCCGGGCTGCTCGAGGCCGACCAGGTCCGCGACCTCTTGCGGCACCGGCAGTCCGAGCGGCGTCGCCAGGTCGGGCGGGACGCTGCCACCTCCTCGACGCCCGAGGACGTCACGCGTGACGTCTCCACCCACGAGCACCTCGCCACCTTGCGGCGCGAGCTCAACGGGCTGGTCGCGGCGTGGAACCACCGGACCGGTCAACCCCACGGCGTCACCCATGCCGCGCTCCGCAAGCAGTGCGGCGGTCCGGCGGCGGCGGCTGCCTCCGCCGTACAGCTCAAGCAGCGGGTGGACACGATCCGCGACTGGGCCGCCCAGCGCCGCACGTCGTAGGGTCACGCCCATGGCCGCCGAGACGTCGCAGACCCTCGACCGCGGCCTACGGGTGCTGGAGGTGCTGGCCGCGACACCCACCGGCCTCACGATCACCACGCTCGCGGCGGAGGTCGGTGTCAACCGCACCGTGGTCTATCGGTTGGTCGCGACCCTGGAGGCCCATGGGCTGGCCCGCCGCGACGCAGCCGGCCTCGTGCACGTCGGGCACGCCGTCTTGTCGTTGGCCCGGGGTCTGCAGCCGTTGCTGCGGGAGCTGGCCGGGCCGGTGCTGCGCGGGCTGGCCGAGGAGCTGGGGATGACCGCCCACCTGACCGTGGCCGACGGCGAGGAGGCGCTCGCGATCGCCGTCGTCGAGCCGACCTGGACCGACTTCCACGTCGGCTACCGCGTCGGCGCCCGGCACCCTCTTGCCGTGGGCGCGGCCGGGCGGGCGATCCTCCTCGGCCGGGGCGTCGAGCAGGCCGGTGGCCACGGCTACGTGGAGACGGCCGGTGAGCTGCAGGCCGGCGCACGAGGGGTCGCGGCCCCGGTGCTCGGCGTCGAGACACTCGAGGTCTCGGTCGGCATCGTCACCCTCGGCGACCTCGACCCAGCCCGGGTGGGGCCCGTTGTCGTGGCGGCGGCGGCGCGGGTCGCCACGCGACTCTCCTGATCGGCGGTTCGACCGCGGCGATTGGGTCATCTGCACCATGCGCGCGACCCCCCGGGCGCGGCAGGCTGCTCGCGTGGTCCGCAGGGGACCCACGAACAGGGGGATGCCATGAGCCAGACGCGCGAGGTCCGCGTGACCGCACCCGTCGATGCGCCGTACTCACGTCTGCTGCGGGTGGTGGCGGGCGGGTGCCTCGTCCTTGCTGCTCTCACCAACGGTCTGTCGCAGTACGTCGGTCACCTGCTCGCCGGCGACCTCGAGTTCACCGAGCTGATCGCCTGGGGCCTCGACCATCCGTTGGCCCATCGCCTCGAACAGACCCTGCTCGTGCTGAGCGCGTTGGTGATGCCACTGGGCCTGGTGGCGGTGGCGCACGTCACCCGGTTCCGGAGTCGGCGGCTCACGCTGGTCGCCACGCCGCTGGTGCTCTGGGGCATGTGGGGGTTCCACAACATCCTGGCCATGGGCTATGTCAGCGGCACGGTTGCTCCCCGCGTGCTCGACCTGCGCTCGGGTCAACAGCTCAACGAGGGGCTCATCGGCGACACCGGGGTGCTGCTGACGGCCCTGCTCCCGCACCTGGTCGGATCCTTCTTCGGGGTGCTGCTCCTGATGGTGGCCGCCTGGCGTTCGGGCCGCTTCTCGAGAGTCGCCTGCGGACTCGTCATCGCCTTCCTGGTGTGGGACTTCCTGCTCCCCTCCTTCGGTCCGGCAGAGCCCCACCTCCTGCTGGCAGTGGGCTGGACGTGGCTGGGGCTCCAGCTGATCAGGATGCCGCAGTCGTCGTGGTCCGGCTGGGACTGAGACCGCGGCCCGGAGCGGCGCCGGTTCCGCCCGCGGGGGTGGCGGAACCGGCGCATACTGGGGCGATGCCGCGAGCGGAGGGTGTCGCGGGGGCAGTCGTCCTCGCGTGGACGACGGCCGTGGTCGTCCTCGCCGTCGACCTCGCCGCGCTCGTGGCGTCGCTGTCGTCGACCGGGCCCGAGACCTGGAAGGCACTGCTGCTGCCGGCCCTGTGGGTCGTCCCGGGAGCCCTGGTCGCGGCCGGCCGGCCGCGGTCCCCGGTCGGATGGCTGATCCTCGCGGTGGCGACCATGTTCTGCCTGTCAGGCGCCGCCACGACGTGGGTCCGCACCGGCCAGGAGCCCTATGCTGCCCTTGCGGTCTGGTACGTCGACCGGGGCTCGGCGTTCCTCGTCCCGTGCACGTTGCTCTTCCTGCTCCTGCTGCCGGACGGTCAGCTGCCCGGTCGCGGGTGGCGCTGGCCGGTCGCCCTGGTCGTGACCGCCATGTCGGCGCTCGTGACGGTCTGGTGCCTGGTCGCGGGACCGGCTGCTGGGCCGGGATCGGCGTGGCCGGCAGCGGTCGAGGCACTCGACAACCCGTTGGGGGTGCTGCCGCCGGCGTGGGGCGAGGTCGCCGGATCCCTCGACTGGGCGTTGCAGCTCCCGCTGCTGCTGGGCCTCGTCGCGGGCGTCGTGCGCCTGCGACGCGCTCGGGACGGGGAGCGGAGCCGCCTGGTGACCATGGTGCTGGCGCTCGGGATCTTCGTCGTCGCTGTCGTTGCCGGTCACCTGCTGTGGGCACCCTTCGCGGCCGTCATCGACGTGCTCGCGAGCGCACTCCTCGGCGGTGTCCTCGTCACGGCCGTGCTGCGTCGTCACCTGGACGGTGTCACGGTCGTGGTGCACCACGCCTCGGTCGGCGCGGTGCTGGCCGTCATGGTCGCTGCTGCCTACGCGACCTCCGTCGCCCTGCTCACGGCAGCCGCCCCGGCGGTCTCCACCACGGGAGCGGGCGTCGTCGCCGGTGTCGCGGCCCTGGCAGTGCTGCCGTTGCGCGAGCGGCTGCGGCTCCTGGTCAGCCGACTGCTGTACGGCGATCGTCACGACCCGTTCCGCGCGGTCGTCCGCCTCGCCGAGCACGCGCACGGCGCTCCCTCGGTCGACGACGTGCTCGCTGCCGTCGCGGACTCCGTCGCCGGATCCCTCCGGGTCCCCTGGGTCCATGTCGAGGTCGACGGCCGCAGCGTCGAGCGTGGCAGCCGCGAGCCCGGCTCCGCGATGGTCTCGGTGGTGCTCCGATCGGGCGAGACCGTCCGGGGCGTGCTCGAGGTGACGGGTGGGCGTGGGCGTCGCCTGCGGCGTGACGAGTGGCGACTGCTCGAGGTGCTCGGTGGCCACGCGGGGGTGGCCATCGACGCGGTGCTGCTCGCCGAACGGACGGCTGAGCACACCCGCGCCCTGCACGCCGCCCGCGAGGAGGAGCGTCGTCTCCTCGGGCGAGAGCTGCACGACGGCCTCGGGCCGACGTTCGCCGGCGTGGCCATGCAGCTGGGGGCCCTGCGCCCGCTCGTCCACCGACAGCCCGACCTGGTCGCGAGGCGACTCGCCGACCTGGAGGGCACCGCGACCCAGGCTCTGACCGACCTGCGTCGGTTGGCCCACCAGGTGCGCCCGGCGGTCCTCGACCACGTGGGGCTGAGGTCCGCGCTCAGACATCTGGGCGAGCTGCTCGACCTCGAGGTCGAGGTGATCGGCTCGGGGGTCGAGGTGCTTCCGGCGGCCGTCGAGCTGGCGGCGTACCGCATCGGGGCGGAGGCGCTGACCAACGTGGCCCGGCACGCCGGCACGGGACAGGTCCGCCTGCACGTCGACGTGGTCGGGCGGGACCTCTCGCTCGTCGTCGAGGACCGGGGCATCGGGCTCGCGCGGGACATGAGGCCCGGGCTCGGGCTGGGCAGCATGCGGGAGCGGTGTGAGGAGCTCGGTGGTCGGCTCACGGTGGAGACCGGTCAGGAGGGGGGAGTCGTGGTGAAGGCTGTGCTCCCGCTCGGCGCCGACGACGAGCTGGCTCCGGCATGAGCGTCCGCGTGCTCATCGCCGACGATCACCGGGTCTTCCGCGAGGGGCTGCGGTTCACCCTCGACCAGGCGGACGACGTCGACGTCGTCGCGGAGGCGTCCGACGGCGCCGAGGCGGTGGCGCTGGCACGGGCGGTCGGGTGTGACGTCGTCGTCATGGATGTCCGGATGCCGGGGCTGGACGGTGTGGCGGCGACGCCGCTGGTGGTCGAGCAGGGGGTCCGGGTGCTGGTCCTCACCATGTCCGAGGACGATGCCACCGTCCTCGCCGCGTTGCGGGCAGGCGCCTCCGGCTACCTCGTCAAGGGCGCCGACGCCGAGCAGGTGGTCAGCGCGGTGCGCGCGGTCGCCCAGGGGCACGCGGTGCTCGGTCCGAGCCTGGCTGTGCGGATGCTGGGGATCTTCGACCGCCAGCGTGCAGCCCTGCCCGACTCGGACACCGGCGCTGAGCTGTCGCAGCGCGAGCGGGAGGTCCTGGCCCACCTCGCGGACGGGATGACGAACATCGAGATCGGCGAGCTGCTCTTCATCTCCCCGATCACCGTCCGCAACCACGTGAGCCGCATCCTCGAGAAGCTCCAGCTCAGGGACCGGCGCGCGGCCATGCTCTGGGCTCGAGACGGGCGCGCCTCGGGGCGCGAAGACACCCGCACATGAGTCGGGCGGCTCGGCTGCGTCGCCCTACGCGCCGGCGGCCGCAGCGGTCTCGAGCAGCGGCAGCACCCGGTAGGGGATCTGCGTGGCCAGGGCGATCACCGTCGACGAGCGGACGATCCCGGAGTCGGAGAGCACCATGTCGATCACCCGCTGGAGGTCGTTGTTGGAGCGTGCCACCACCCGGGCCCACATGTCGCCCGCGCCGGTGATCGTGAACGCCTCCAGCACCTCGGGGATCGAGGCGAGGTGCTCGGCGATGGAGGCGTGGCCCGAGCCCTGCCGGATCTCGAGGGTCAAGAACGCCGTGACCGGGTAGCCGAGGGCGTCGGGCGCGAGGTCGGGACCCCAGCCGGTGATCACCCCCGAGGAGCCGAGCTTGTCCAGCCGCGCCTGGACGGTGCCCCGGGCCACCCCGAGGCGGCGGGAGGCCTCCAGCACGCCGACCCGCGGCTCGGCGGCGAAGAGACGGATCAATGTGGCATCGAGATCGTCCATGACGCCTCCTGGAGTGTGCAGATTGACCAGTGTTTCGACGTACTGTTGCACATCCTGCCTTCGCCGAGCATGCTCTGCCTCATGACTGACGCCCTGACTGAGTCCCTGACCCGCGACGAGCGCGCCGCCGACCTCACCCTCGAGCAGCTCCAGCAGCTCGTGGGTCTCGTCGAGTACGACAAGGAGGGCGACGTCTTCCCGGTGACCGGGTGGGACGCGATCGTCTTCGTGGTCGGCAACGCGACCCAGACAGCGCACTACTACCAGTCCGCGTGGGGCATGGACCTGGTCGCCTACTCCGGCCCGGAGAACGGCAACCGTGACCACAAGTCCTTCGTGCTGCGCTCCGGCTCGATCAGGTTCGTCATCAACGGCGCCGTCGACCCGGACAGCCCGCTGGCCGACCACCACCGCCGGCACGGGGACGGCGTCGTGGACATCGCGCTGGAGGTCCCCGACGTGGACCGGTGCATCACCCAGGCCCGCGAAGCCGGTGCGCGCGTGGTGCGCGAGCCGGAGGACGTCACCGACGAGCACGGCACCGTGCGGGTCGCCGCGATCGCGACGTACGGCGAGACCGTGCACACCCTGGTCGACCGCAGCGGCTACGACGGCCCCTACCTGCCCGGCTACGAAGCCCGCGAGAGCACCTGGCGCAAGCGCGAGGGGCAGCCCAAGCGTCTCTTCCAGGCCCTCGACCACATCGTCGGCAACGTGGAGCTCGGCCACATGGACGAGTGGGTGGAGTTCTACAACCGCGTGATGGGCTTCACCAACATGGCTGAGTTCATCGGCGACGACATCGCCACCGACTACTCCGCGCTGATGAGCAAGGTCGTCGCCAGCGGCAACCACCGGGTGAAGTTCCCGCTCAACGAGCCCGCGATCGCGAAGAAGAAGTCCCAGATCGACGAGTACCTCGAGTTCTACCGCGGCGCCGGTGCGCAGCACCTCGCGGTCGCGACCGGCGACATCCTCGCCTCGGTCGACGCACTCCGCGCGAACGGTGTGGAGTTCCTCGACACGCCGGACTCCTACTACGAGGACCCCGAGCTGCGTGCGCGCATCGGCAACGTGCGGGTCCCGATCGAGGAGCTGCAGAAGCGGAAGATCCTGGTCGACCGCGACGAGGACGGCTACCTGCTGCAGATCTTCACCAAGCCGCTCGGTGACCGCCCGACCGTCTTCTTCGAGCTCATCGAGCGGCACGGTTCACTCGGCTTCGGCAAGGGCAACTTCAAGGCTCTCTTCGAGGCCATCGAGCGGGAGCAGGACGCGCGCGGCAACCTCTGACGCCGCTCGCACCCGGGTCATGGAAGGATCGCAGGCATGACCCAGATCCCCGCGGGGTGGTACCCCGACCCGGACCCCGACCACCCGGAGCCGAAGGGCCAGCGCTACTGGGACGGCCAGCAGTGGACCGCGCACGTGCAGCCGCCCCCCGGACAGCAGCCGGCACAGCCAGGTCAGCCAGGACAGCCGGGGCAGGTCGGCTACGCGGCCGCGCCGTACGGCGGGGTGCAGGTCGCCCGGGCGACCACCCCCGACGGCCAGGAGCTCGCCGGATGGTGGCGTCGGGTCGGGGCCTACCTGATCGACGGGATCCTGCTGGGCATCCTCACCTCGATCGTGGCCTTCCCCTGGGTCGCCCAGGTGAGCGAGGCCTACGGCCGGTTCTTCGAGCAGGCGCTGGACGCGGCCTCGTCGGGGACGGGCGAGGTGCCCGACCAGGCCGCGCTCATCGAGGACATCACCGGCCCGCTCCTGGCGATCAGCCTGATCGCGCTGGTGATCTCCGTGCTCTACAACGTCGCGTTCCTGCGGTGGAAGACAGGCCACCCCCGGCAAGCTGGCGCTCGGGATGCGGATCCGCCTGCGGGAGACCCCCGGCCCGCTCTCCTACTCCACGATCCTCAAGCGTTGGGCGGGGCAGAACGCCTACGTGGTGCTCAACTACCTGCCCCTGATCGGGTTCCTCGGCGGTCTCTACACGCTGATCGACCACCTGTTCCCGCTGTGGGACTCCCGCCGCCAGGCGCTGCACGACAAGATCGCGGCGACCAACGTGGTGCGCCACCGAAGCGGCTCCTGAGCCGGCGTGAGGGCGCTGGCTGCTGGGCTCAGCGCCGCTTGACGACCAGGTCGTTCTCGAACGCGAACGCTGCCGCGGCGGTCCGGGTGCGGACGTCGAGCTTGGCGAAGATGTTGCTCAGGTGCCGCGCGACCGTCTTCTCGCTGAGCACCAGGGACGCGCGCGATCTCCGGGTTGCTGGCGCCACCCGCCACGAGCCGGAGCACCTCCACCTCTCGGGCGGTGAGTCCACCCGGGGCGGGCGAGCCGAGCAGGTCGGCGACAGAGCGCTCGGCCCGGCGCGCCCCGACGGCGGCGAACTCGCTCCGGGCGGCACCGAGCTCGGCCTGGGCGGACTCCTGGTCCCCGACCACGAGCCAGGCACGGCCGAGCAGGACCCGGCTCCGGGCGGCCTCGTAGGGCACGTCCAACCGGCTCCAGCCCGTGATCGCCGCCCGTGCCTCGGCAGCGGCGTCGGCCGGTCGGTCCTGGAGCAGGACGAGACCGCCGCGCGCGAACGCCGCTGCGGCCTGCAGGCTCGCGGAGCAGAACCGCTCGGCGACCTCGCTCAGCTCCGCGACGGCAGCCGCCGCCTCGTCCGTGGCAAGCTCGGCGAGGAAGACCTCGGCGGCGGCGGGCAGCAGCTGGGCACGGTGTACGGCGTCGCGGGGCTCGGCGAGCAGCCGTCTCGTCGCCGCGCCGGCGGCCTCGACCCGACCCTGGGCGAGCCACAGCAGCGCCAGTCCCGGCTGCGGGTCGTGGCCGGCGGCGCGCGCCTCCTCGTAGGCCGCCTCGGCACCCGGCAGGTCGCCGAGCAGCCGGAGCACGTCACCACGCTCCGCCCAGGCCAGGGCGACGGCCGGTCCCGCCCCGGACCGCTCATAGCGTCGGCGGGCCTCGTCGAGCTCGGCGAGTGCCTCGGTCAGGGCTCCGCGCACCTTCATGATCTGGCCACGGTGCACCGCGCACTGTCCCGTGAACGGGACCAGTCCGGGCTGGTCGGTGCACCACCGGGTGAGCCGGGTGGTCCACTCGGCCGCCCGGGCGAAGTCTGCGACCTCCTGGCATCCCTCGATCAACGTGCAGTAGGCGTCGCCGGCGAAGATCGGGGAGACATCGCCCGTCGTCACGCCGATCATGGCCTCGTCGAGCAGGGCCAGGCCCTGAGGCACCTGGCCGGAGTACATCAGCAACCTGCCCCGGGCGGAGAGGCCGACGGTCAGCAGGTCCGGGTCGTCGAAGCGGCGACCGTACTGCTCCACCTCCTCGGCCAAGCCGATGGCGCCGGGGAAGTCGCCGGCGCCGATCCGCTGGAACATCAGGTGGATCAAGACATAGCCGCGCTCCACCAGGTCGTCCCCGTGGTCGTCGAGGAGCCGTTGTGCTCGGGCCACCCAGCCCCCTGCGACTGCGATCTCCCCACCGACGACCAGGACCTTCGCGAGCCAGTAGGCGCACCGGACGGCAGGGGCGACCTCGCCGGCGTCCGTGTGCGTCCGGTAGGCACGCTGGAGCGCCTGGATGCAGTCGTTGCGATGACCGAGCAGGTAGGCGGCGGTGGCCAGCCTGGCGTAGTCCTCTGCGTTCAGGGTGGCCTCGCCGGCGGAGGCCAGCCCGTCGTACGCCGCCACCCACTCGCGGCGGGCGTAGGCGTCCCGGGCCTGCACCAGGTCATCGACGACGCTCACCGCGTACCTCCCCACCCCGGAGAATACGCGCGTGAGCGGCCGGTCGTCAGGCCGCGGCGACCGGCGACGGGCGCTTCGAGCCGACTCGCGCGGCGATCTTCCTCACCACGTAGTCGGCGTCCCGCCCGACGCCCGGGAGCACCATCGAGCTGAAGGCGTACTGGAAGCTCAACCCGCAGAAGAAGAGCCCGGGAGCCGGGTCCACGATGCCCCGGTACTCCGAGGGCCACCCGCGGTCGTCGAAGATCGGCACGTCCATCCAGTCGAACACCTGGCGGAAGCCGGTGCACCAGACCACGTTGGTCGCCTCGACCACGGTCCCATCGGCGAGCACGGGAAGGCCGCCGCGAGCCTCGGTCACCCGGGCCTCGTGCCAGTCGACCTCCCGTGCCGCGAGGTCCTCCCGCTTGACGCGCAGCGCCGGTCCTCCGTGGAAGCGCACCTCGTCCATCTGCTTGCGCCCCATCGGCGTGCGGCGGGTCAGCACGTGACGGAAGGCGAAGACCATCAGGGGCAGCATCAGGTGCCCCCGGCGCGAGCCCAGCCGCACCGGGATCTGGCCGCAGTCACGCCCGCTCAGCACGGTGGGGTGTGACTCGGCGACCTCGTAGGCGATGTCCAGGCCCGAGTGCGACGCGCCCACCACCAGAGTCGGGCCCGGCCGGAGCTGGGAGGGTCGCCTGTACTCACTGGAGTGCAGCTGCAGGATGCCCGGGTCGAGGGCGTCGGCGACGTCGGGCACGTAGGGCGTCCTGCCGAAGGTGCCGGTGGCGACCACCACGTTGTCGCAGGTGATCTCGCCCTGGTCGATCTCGGCGAGGTAACCGTCCCCGTGCGGGGAGAGTCGGCGTACCCGCGTGCTCATCCGGACCGGCAGGTCGAACGTGAGCGCGTAGCGCTCCAGGTAGTCGGCGACCTGGTCCTTGTCGGGGAAGTCCCACGGGTCACCCGGGAAGGGGAGCCCGGGCAGGCCGTCGTACTTCGCCGGCGTGTAGAGGCGCAGGCTGTCCCACTGGGCTCGCCACTGGTGGCCCACCCGGTCGGCGGCGTCGAGGACGAGGCAGGACAGTCCGCGGCGCTGCAGGTGGTAGGCGGTGGCGAGACCGGCCTGGCCGGCCCCGATGATCAATGTCTGTACGTGTTGGGTGCTCATGGCAGACCTCCTGGCTGCTCGGTTGCCGCCGACGCTAGGAGCTGGCGCGGTGGCGCCGCGTCGGCCGGCTTGCCCATCTTCGGCAGCAGCGCATGGGTGGATCCACGCACGCCGTAGCGCAGGAACCAGACGAGCATCGTCGCGGTGCTCGCGACGTAGAAGCCGTGCAGCGCCCAGATCGGACCGGGCGGAAGGCTGAGGACATAGACCGAGTGCACGACGTTCCCGGTGTTCGCCAGCAGCAGGTTGCCCAGGCTGTAGGAGGAAAGGTCCCTGGTCTGGTGCGCCTTGAGCAGCATCGGCAGGGTGCTCGCCACGAACAAGGCCGTCGAGGCGAGCCCCGCGAGCACGGTGATGTTGGTCATGCCTCGACGCTAGGGACGCGAGATGCCTGCGGCTTCGGGCGATTCATCCAACTGCCGCCACCCCCCGATGGGTGGATGCACGTACGTGGGGTCCGGTCAGGACCTCGCGGGCAGGATCGTGCCGGTGACCTCGCCGAGGGCGATGCGCCCGCCGTTCGCGCCGGGGGCGGTGGCCCGCAGGGTCACGGTGTCGCCGTCCTCGAGGAAGGTGCGCCCGTCGCCGAACGGCTCCTTGCCGCCCCAGGAAAGCTCCAGGAAGGAGCCGCGCTGGTCGCGCTCGGGGCCGCTGACCGTGCCGGAGGCGTAGAGGTCCCCGGTGCGCAGTGAGGCACCGTTGGCGGTGAGGTGCGCGAGCATCTGGGCGGGCGACCAGTACATCGAGGCGTACGGCGGCCGGGCCACCGTCTCGCCGTTGAGCACCACCTCGAAGTCGATGTCGAACCCGGCACCCGGACCCACCCGGAGGTACTCCAACGGCTCGGGGTCCTGTGCCGGCAGGTCGACCCGGGCACTCTCCAGCGCCTCGAGCGGGGTCACCCAGCCCGCGACGGACGTCGCGAAGGACTTGCCCAGGAAGGGTCCGAGGGGGACGTACTCCCAGGCCTGGATGTCCCGGGCGGACCAGTCGTTGAGCGGCAGCACGCCGAAGACGTGCTCGGCGAAGGCGGAGACGGGCACCGGCTCGCCCTGCGTCGAGGACGCCCCGACGACGAAGCCGAGCTCACACTCGATGTCGAGCCTCCGTGTCGGCCCGTGGGTCGGAGAGGCGTCGTCCGGGCGCTTGCGTTGGCCCGAAGGACGGACCACGTCGGTGCCGCTGACCACCACCGTGCCGGCGCGGCCGTGGTAGCCGACCGGTAGGTGTCGCCAGTTGGGAAGCAGCGCCTCGGCGTCGGGACGGAAGATCCTGCCCACGTTGGTCGCGTGGTCCAGCGAGCAGTAGAAGTCGACGTAGTCGGCGACCTCGAAGGGCAGGCCGACCTCGACCTCGTCGACGGGCATCAGGTGCGGCTCGACCAGGCCGCGCTCCGCCTCGTCGGTCAGGAGGGAGACGATCCACTGCCGGATCCCGCTCCAGTGGGCACGGCCGAGCGCCAGCAGGGGATTGAGCGACGGCGCCTCGAAGACGTGCGCAACCTCGAGCATCTCGGCCGCGGCGACCGGCGCCAGGTCGAGCACGAGGTCGCCGATCCGGACCCCGACGCGTCCTTGCTCGTCCTCCCAGGACGGATGCCGGACCACCGCGTAGGGCAGGTTGTCGACGTCGTAGAGAGATCCGGCAGCGCCGTCGACCCAGCCGGGAAGGCTGGTGGGTTCGGTCATGGGGACTCCTCGGTCGGGACCAGGCCGAGCGTGACCAGGTCGTCGTAGGGTTCACGGACGTCGCAGCAGCCGAACGAGGTGAACCAGCGGCGGGTGCGCGCCAGTGTCTCGAGGTCGGGGAGCGTGGCGCGCAGGGCGTCGGGGTCCTCCTCGCTCAGCGCGGCGACCACGTCACCGCCGTCGAGGGCGGCACGGGTCGCGGCGAGCACGTTGAGGAAGCCGTGGTGGGTGAAGCCGGTGACGCTGTCGGTGTGGCGCAGGGCGTGATGGAGCCCCGCGGTGCACTTGAACGGAGTCTCGCGGTCGAGCGCCGCCTCGATCCAGGAGGCCAGCTGCTGCGGGCTCGGGAACAGGTCGGCCCGGACCCCACCGGTGCGGAACTTCAGACGGAGGCCCAGGTCGTCTCGCGCCGCGATCGCGTCCGCCGCGCTGAGCCAGCCGTGGGTGGTCCCACCCTGGGGGAGCTCCACGAAGACGAGCAGGTCGGTCGGCGCCTCGTCGTGGACCTGCTCGACGGCGGCGATCACCCGGCGGGCGTTGCCGGCGGGATCATCGAGGTCGCGCAGCGCGATCTCGAGGGCGCTGACCCGCAGCCCCAGGCGTCGGGCCAGTCCCAGCGGCCCGGCCACCTGGCCGGCACCCCCGGTCGAGACGACCGCGAGCGCTGCTGAGGTGCCGCGCACGAGGGGGAGGTCGGTGTCCTTGAGCACGAAGGGGCCGACCAGGTCGGACCAGTCCTCCTCGCGGCGGGTCACGTGCGCGCTGAGCGCCTCGTCGAGCGGCGCGTCACCGGGCGGGAAGAGGGCGGCGTCGTCGACCAGGCCGAGGAAGGCGTCCGGGATCCGGGAGGCCTCGGCGTCGGGGGTTGCCGGGGAGTCAGACACGGTGCGAGGCTAACGCAGAGGCAGCACAACGGACATGAGTGTCCGATTACAGGACGGGCGCAGCGCTCGACCGCCGGAGGGATGAGATGGCCTACTACCGCCAGGTCGGTGAGGTGCCGGGCAAGCGGCACACGGTGTTCCGCGACGCCCAGGGGGCGTTGCGCTACGAGGAGCTGATGGGGGAGGAGGGCTTCTCCTCAGACTCGTCCCTGCTCTACCACGCAGGGCGTGCCCTCGGCCATCGTCGACAGCCAGGTCTGGGAGTTGCCGGACCTGGCCACCGCCGCCAACCATCCGCTCAAGCCGCGCCACCTCAGGCTCCACGGCCTCTTCGACGACGCGTCGTCCGCCGAGCGTGACCCGGTCTCGCACCGACGGCTGGTCCTGGGCAACGGCGACGTGCGGATCTCCTACGTCGTGGCGGGCGCGCCGTCGCCGTACTACCGCAACGCCGTGGGAGACGAGTGCGTCTACGTCCAGGAGGGCTCGGGGGTCGTGGAGACGGTGTTCGGTGTGCTGGCCTACCGCACCGGCGACTACGTGATGATCCCGCGCGCCACCACGCACCGCTGGGTGCCGGGGGAGGTGAGTCGGCTCTACGCGATCGAGGCCAACAGCCACATCCACCCGCCCAAGCGTTACCTCTCGCGCTTCGGCCAGATGCTCGAGCACGCGCCCTACTGCGAGCGCGACCTCTACGGGCCCGACGAACCGCTCCTCGTGCAGGGAAGCGACGTGGAGGTGCTGGTCAAGCACCGCGGGAACGGCCCTCTGGCACAGGGGGGCCTGGTCGGCACCCGGATGACCTATGCGACCCACCCGTTCGACGTGGTCGGCTGGGACGGCTGCCTCTACCCCTACACCTTCAACGTCGAGGACTTCATGCCGATCACCGGCAAGGTGCACCAGCCGCCGCCGGTCCACCAGGTCTTCGAGGGATCGAACTTCGTCATCTGCAACTTCTGTCCGCGCAAGGTCGACTACCACCCCGACTCGGTGCCGGTCCCCTACTACCACTCCAACGTCGACAGCGACGAGGTGATGTTCTACGTCGGCGGTGACTACGAGGCGCGCAAGGGTTCGGGAATCAACATCGGCTCCGTCTCCGTCCATCCCGGCGGCTACGCCCACGGCCCGCAGCCCTCGGCCATCGAGGCGTCGCTGGGGGCGGAGTACTTCGACGAGCTCGCCGTCATGGTCGACACCTTCAAGCCTCTCGACCTGGGCGAGGCCGCTCTGGCGGCCGAGGACCCGGCCTACGCCTGGACCTGGGCCGGCAGGGGACCCGGACGACGACGGCGGACCGGCTGTCTTCTCGAACAGCTGAGGGACCTCAACCACCATGCCGACCTACGTCGCGTTCCTGCGAGCCGTCAACCTCGGCGCCAAGCGCAAGGTGCCGATGGCCGACCTCCGCGCAGCGCTCACCGGCGCCGGCTACCAGGACGTCGAGACGCACATCCAGACCGGCAACGTGAAGGTCCGCACCGGCACCCGGAGCACGGCGAAGGTCGAGGCCGCCCTGGAGGAGCTGCTGGCCCGGCGGTTCGGCTTCGAGATCCCGACCATCGTGTTCACCCCGGCGGAGCGCTGCGCGGCATCGCCGAGGCCGCGCAGGCGTTCACGCCGCGACCCGGCGTCATCGGGGAGAAGCGCTACGTCAACCTGTTCAAGCAGGGTGAGTCTCCGTCCGGCGAGGACGCCGCGGCCATGGCCGCCTGGGCGGAGCCGGGGGAGGCCTGCGCGGTGGTCGGGCGAGCCGTGCACGTCTGGGTCGACGGCTCGATGAGCGACGCCAAGGTGTTCAACGCCTTCAAGCGGCCCCTGGCTCCGGGCACCAACCGCAACACCACCGTGCTGGCGGCGTGCGTGGAGAAGTGGTGCGGCGCAGCGGGTGCCTAGCCCGGCTCGGCGCTCGGCTCCGGGACGCGGGTGGCGACCCGCTCGAGGTTGCGCACCGCGCGCGACGTCAGCGCCAGCAAGGCTACGCGGCGTACGGGATACCGCTCACACCAGCACGTCGTGATAGCCGAACGAGTCGCCGAGCGGGCCGTAGAGCAGCTGGCCGACCGGCATCGCGACGAAGGAGCCGAGCGCGTCGTAGGAGTAGGCGCCGGGACAGCATCCGGTCCTCGATGTTCTCCTGCATCGCGAGGTTCCAGCCGATGCTGAACACCTCGATGCCCGCACCGGCCACGAAGGCCACCAGCATCAGGGTGAGGAGCTGGGGCGCGATGCCCAGCATCAGCAGGGGCAGCGCCATCAGCCGTGCAGCCGAGCATGCCGACCAGCAGCGGCCGACGGATCCGCACGCGCAGGAGCACCACCGTCATGAGCAGCAGGCCTGCGACTCCGCCGAGAGCACGAGGCCCCAGCCCTGCTCGCCGATCGTGCGCCTGGCGACGGCGGGCCCGAGGGTGAACCAGGCGCCGATGTGGATCGCGTTGAGCACCGAGAACGCCAGGACCACGATCCACAGCCAGGTGGTGCGCCGGAAGAGCGTCCAACCCTCGCGGAGCTCCCGCAGGGTGCCGGTCTGCTCCGTCCTGGGCGGCCGGGCGGGATCCGCACCGGGGTCAGCAGCGCGGCGGAGGCCAGCCACGTCATCGCGTTGACGCCAGCGCCCAGCCCGGGCCGACGCCGACCACGAGCAGCGCGCTGACGGTGGGGCGACGATCGGTCAGGCCCGCCCGGGACATCGACAGCAGGGCGTTGGCGGGCTGCAGCTGGTCACGGGGCACCAGCTGCGGGACCATGCCCGACATCGCCGGGAGGCCGACCGAGTCGACGGTGCCGTTGACCGCGGCGAGGACGATGATCATCCACAGCTCGGCCTGGTCGGTGATGACCAGGCAGGCCAGCAGGCCCTGGGACGCCGCCGCGGCGAGGTTGGAGACCTGCAGCAGGACGGCCCGCGGGAACCGGTCGGCGATCACGCCGCCGAACAGCAGGAACGTGACCATCGGGATGGTGTGCGCCGCCAGCACCTGGCCCAGGGCGGTCGCCGACTCGGTGAGGCCGAGCACCGCGAAGGTCAGCGCGAGCCCGGCCATCATCGTGCCGAGGGTGTCGGTGCCGCGCGCCGTAGTACCAGGCGAAGTTGCGGTTGCGCAGCGGAGCGAGGGAGGTGCGCCAGGTCATGACGGTCTCTCGGGTCGCCGTCGGGCTCGCCCATCTCGAAGGCGGCGGCGGTCAGTGCGACGTGCACCGTCCCCGGCGTACGCGGCGGCTGCGCCTCGCGTGCACGAGGTGGGAGGCCTGGTCGACCAGTCGGTGACCACCTCGTCCAGACCTCCGGGCTCACCCACATCTCGGCGTCGGTGGTCGGTGGCGCGGGGCCGGTGCGCTTGCAGGCGAACCGGCGCAGCATCTCCTGGCGTCATCGTGTGGATGTACGGCTCGGTCTCCTCCGCGGACGGCTTCGGGCCGACCATGACCAGCGCTCCCACGGGTGCCGGTAGCGCTTCGCGACGCCGCCACGGATCTTCTCCTCGCCGGCCTCGACCACCAGCCCGGTCGAGGCGAGAGGCGGAGGTGGTACGACGCGTTCGCGTGGGTGATGTCGAGCTCGCGGGCGAGGTCGGCCGCGCTCAGCTCCGCGCCGGTCAGCAGCGACAGGATCCTCAGCCGGACCGGGTGGGCGGTCGCCCGCATGGACGAGACGCGCTGCTCATCGCTCTTCTTGCCGCTCATGGTCCCTCCCGGGGTCAACTACCAAAGAGGTCTTTAGGAGTTATAGACCCAGCAGGAGGCGACTGTCAAGCAGTTGTTGGGGGGTGGTCAGCGGATCCGGCAACCAGCCGCAGGTGCAGCAGTCGAGGGGCGTCTCGCAGGTCGTCGGGCAGTCCCTCGAAGGGACTGGTCTGGGAGCGGTGGGTGGCGATCGCGGCGTCGCGGCGAGATCGGTGGCCGCGGGCGTCGAGCGTCAGGGTCAGGGCCTCGTCGGGTGTGCCGCTTCCCCGAGGGCGAGGTAGGCGTTGTCCTGCGCCGTCTGGGCCATGTGGGCGGCCCAGCGCCTGATCAGGCTCTGGGGCAGGCAGGAGAGGTAGGTCGGGAGGTCCGTGGCCCGGCCGGCGTCCTTGATGGCGGCACGGATGGCGACGTGGTCACGGTGGCCGTCGCTGGCGTCGAGCGTCATCAGGGCCGTGGGTCGGACGTCCTCGACCACGCGGTGGACGGCCTGCGTCAGGTCGCGGGCCGGTGTCGCGGCCAGCGATCCCGGCGGCGGCGGACCGCTCATCCCCGAGTCGGCGAAGGCCCAGAGGTCGACGCGGTCGACGCCGAGGTGCCGGGCCGCGGCGAGCAGCTCCTCTCGCGCAGCGTCCCGAGATCGTGGTCGACCAGGTCGTCGGTGACCAGCGGGCTGGGCTCGCCGGCCTCGCCGCGGGTGGCACACACGACCGCCGTACGCACGCCGGCCTCGCCCGCCAGCAAGAGGGCACTGCCACAGCCGAACGACTCGTCGTCGGGGTGGGCGACCACCACCAGGAGGCGATCGTCCGATGTGGGATGAGGGAACATCTCCGGCTCCTCTCGGCGGGTCGTGCCGTGGCCGCCGTGACGCCTGCGGACTCCAGCTCGGCCAGCGCCGCGCGGCCGGTGTCGCGGGGGGCCACAGCCGCGCACATCGACCGCACCAGCGTGGTGTCGAACCCCGCGCTCGCGGCGTCGAGCGCGGTCGCCCGGACGCAGTAGTCGGTGGCGAGGCCGCAGACGTCGACGTGGGTCACCTCACGCGTGCGCAGCCAGTCCGCCAGGCCGGAGCCGTCCATCGACCTCCCCTCGAAGCCGGAGTAGGCCGCTGCGTGCTCGCCCTTGAGGAAGACCGCGTCGAAAGGCTGCGGGTCCAGGTTGGGATGGAACGCCTCGCCGTCGGTGCCGACCACACAGTGCGGCGGCCAGCTGTCGACGAAATCGGGGTCGTCGGAGAAATGGTCGCCCGGGTCGATGTGGTGGTCCCGGGTGGCGACCACGACGTCGTACGGCGGGGCCTTGGGGTCCTTCCGCGTCCAGTGGTGCAACAGCTCGCCGATCCGGTGCGCCACTGCTGCGCCACCCGGGACGGCGAGGCTTCCCCCTTCGCAGAAGTCGTTCTGCACGTCGACGACGATCAGCGCACGCTTCATCCCACCCACGCTAGCGGCGCCGGATCGGGCAGGGAACGATCACGGCCGGAGGGTCGGTCCCGGTCTTTGCCTTCCCGCGCTCAGTTGGCCGGCGCTGCCGCCGATAGGAGGGAGCCACGGATGGCGTCGCGCGGGTTCGAGGAGGAGACATGCACCTATCGACCCGCGTGCGTGCGAGGGTACGGGGAGGCTCGTTCCTCCTCGCGGTCACGGCCCTGGCCGTCTTCGCCGCCTCCGTGCCGCTACGCCCGCGGCTGGACGCCGCCGTTCGGACACGGACCCCGCCGACCTGCTCCTCGACTTCGGCCTCTACAACCTCGTGTACCTCGCGGCGGCCCTGGTCCTGCTGCTCAGTCGGGCAGCGGCGTCGCGTCGCGAACGGCTCGGCTGGCAGCCTCCTCGCGCTCAGCCTCCTGCTCTCCGCCGTCGGCAACGGCTACTACACGCTCGTGTCTCGCGGAGCTTCCCGAGATCCCCTACCCGTCGCCGGCCGACGCGCTGTGGCTGTCCTGGTATCCGCTGAGCTACGTCTCGATCGTGCTGGTGCTCACCGCTCGGGTGGGCCGGTTCCCGTTCAGCGTCTGGCTCGACGGCCTCGTCGCGGGAGCGGGCGCGGCCGCCGTCGCGGCCGCGCTCTGGTTCGAGCCACTGACCGCGACAGTACCCCGGGACGCCGCTGGTCACGGTCGTGGTGAACATGGCCTACCCGGTCTTCGACCTGCTGCTGCTGTGCTCCTCGTCGGTGTCGCCTACATGGTCCGACTGGCAGCCCAGGGCTGGCTCATGTTGCTCGGCGTCGGCTTCGTGGCGACCGGCGTTCGCCGACGTGATCTCCGCGATCCAGGCGGTCGACGGCGGGTACGTCGAGGGTGGCTGGGTCGACCCGATCTGGCTGGTCGGTCGTGCTCCTCTGCGCGGCGAGCCTGCCGACGGCGTCGGGTCGAGCAGGTCGACGCGCTCAGCCTGCGTCGCCCGCGCAGCGGTGGCTCGCTGCGCGTGATGGCGGTGCCGTTGGCCAGCGCCGCCGCCAGCCTGGCGCTGCTCCAGCTCGGCCAGGGCGACCGGTTCCCGCCCGTGTCGCGGTGTCTTCGCCGGGCTGTGCATCCTCGGCGCCGGTCTGCGCGCGACGCTGACCTTCCGCGACCTCGCCCGGCTGGCTGACGTCCACCGCGAGGCGCGCACCGACGACCTGACCCGGCTCGCCAACCGCCGCGCGCTCTACGAGAGCGTCGAGCGGACCCTCGGCTGGGCCGCGCGCCGGCACGCCGACGTCGCTGCTGCTGATCGACCTCGACGGCTTCAAGGAGGTCAACGACAGCCTCGGCCACGCGGTGGGCGACGAGCTGCTCGTCGCCTTCGCGCGCCGGATGGAGGCCGCCCTGCGTCCCGGAGACCTGTTCGCCCGGCTGGGAGGTGACGAGTTCGCCGTCCTCGCGGCAGGCTCGGACTCGCGCTCGGCCATCGAGCTCGGCTGGCGACTGGTAGCCAGGACCACTGAGCCCTACGAGGTCGGCGAGGTCAGGATCTCCGTCGACGTGTCGGTCGGCGTCGCGACGCTCGGCCCCGGCGGCAGCCGCGGTGACCTGCTCCGCCAGGCCGACGTGGCGATGTACCAGGCCAAGGGCTCCCCGCGCCGCGTCGCCGCGTTCGACACCGTCTCGGGCGATCGACGACGACACCGGGGGCCAGCGTCTCGCGCTGCTCACCCGTCTCCGGGAGGGGCTCGACCGACCCGTCGGCGCGGGCCGCCGGCACCGGCTGGATCGAGCTGCACGTGCAACCGAAGATCCGGCTGTCCGACGGCCGGCTGAACGGCGTGGAGGCACTGGCCCGGTGGCGCGACGTCGACGGCCGGCTGCTCGCACCCGCGCAGTTCCTGCCGCTGATCCAGCGCGGCGGCCTGCTCCCGGCGCTCGCGGCCGAGGTGCTCGGCGGTGCGGTCCACCTGGCCCACGTGCTGGGCGAGGCAGGCATTGCCGTGCCGGTGTCGATCAACCTCTCGGCCGTCGACATCCACGATGCGGCGCTGCCCGGCAGGGTCGCGACGCTGCTCGCCCGCGAGGAGGTCTCGCCGTCAGCGATCATCGTCGAGCTCACCGAGGACAGCCTGGTCGCCGACCCGGAGTCAGCCGCGCGGGTGCTCACCGCGCTCCGCGACCTCGGCGTGCGGGTGTCGCTCGACGACTTCGGCACCGGCTACTCCTCGCTCGCCTACCTGCGCCGGCTGCCGGTCGACGAGGTCAAGCTCGACCGGTCGTTCACGGTCGGCGTCGGGGTCGACGCGGATGCGGACGCCGTGATCGAGCACACCGTCGGCCTGGTGCACGCGCTCGGCCTGCACCTGGTGGCCGAGGGTGTGGAGGACGAGCTGACCGCGCGCCGCCTCCGCGAGCTCGGCTGCGACAGCGGCCAGGGCTTCCTGTGGGCCCACCCCCTGCCGATCGAGGAGTTCCTCGACGGGCCGTACGCGCAAGACGCCGCAGGAGGCCGGACGGTCCGCCTGATCAGCTGACCCGGTCGCGTCAGTGGTCGTTGCCGAGCGGCAGCCAGGAGATGACCTTCTCGATCTCCGCGTCCCAGAAGTCCCACTCGTGCCCGCCGGGGCGGAAGACGCTCTCGTGGTCGACGCCGCGCTCGTGCAGCGCGTCCACGAAGCGACGGTTGCCCTCGACCAGGTGGTCCTCGGTGCCGCAGGCGAGGTAGAGCGAGGGCAGGGCGGCCGGGTCCGCGCGGCGGAGCAGGTCGAAGAGGTCGTCGTCGGGACCGGGTGCGCCACCGAACACGCGTCCGCGCAGCTCGTCGCGGCGGTCCGGGAGAGCGGCCAGGGCGACGAGGTCGAGCGCACCGGACAGGCTGGCGGCCGCCGCGAACCGCTCCGGATGGTGCAGGGCCCACTTGAGTGCGCCGTAGCCGCCCATCGAGAGTCCCGCCACGAAGGTGTCCTCACGCCGCTGCGAGACCCGGAAGAAGCGGTCGACGATGGCCTGGCAGCTCCTGCGACAGGTAGGTCCAGTAGCGGTGCCCGTGCGCCTCGTCGGCGTAGAAGCTCAGTGCGACCGCAGGCATCACGACGGCGAGGCCGCGGGCGGTCGCGTAGCGCTCGATGGAGGTGTAGCGCATCCAGGCGGTGTGGTCGTCGGAGCGGCCGTGCAGGAGGTAGAGCACCGGCGGGCCGGCGTCGGCGCCTCTCGGCAGCGTCGGCCGCATGGCACTGTCGCTGTTCTCGACGCCCACCTGTCCCTCGGTCGGCTGGGGGAGCACGACCGTGACCGACGTGCCGACCTCGAGGGCCTCGGAGAAGAAGTCGCAGGTCAGGAGTGCCATGACCTCACCCTGCCACCGGCGGCACGTGAGTCGTGGGGATGACCGGCTCGCCCCGGGAGAGCTGCCGGGCCGAGAGCGGCAGCTCGTCGCGCGCCGCACGGTGTCGCGCCCGCGAGGTCTCCAGGTCCTCGCGCCCGACGACGACTCCCTCGCGCACGAGCGGCACCAGCAGGGTGCGGTCGTCGCCGTCGTCGACCGGTGGCGTGCCGATCCCGACCACCTCTGCCTCCGCCACGCCTGCGCGGGGAGCGGCGACGCAGGGCCCACTTCCGACCACCCACCGAGACCTTGTCGGTGCTCCTCTTGGCCACGTCGACCATCGAGCCGTCGACGCCCTCGCGAGCGACCAGCTTGTAGACGAAGCCGCAGGTGGGGTGGCCGCTGCCGGTCACCAGCGACGTGCCGACGCCGTAGCCGTCGACCGGCGCCGAGGCCAGGCCTGCGATGGCATGCTCGTCGAGGTCGGAGGTGACGATGATCCGGGTCTCGGTGGCACCGAGCTCATCGAGCTGCGCGCGGACCCGGTGGGCCAGCACGCCGAGGTCCCCGGAGTCCAGCCGCACCGCGCCGAGGCCGGTGCCGGCCACCTCGACTGCCGTCCGCACCGCCTCCCGGACGTCGTAGGTGTCCACGAGCAGCGTCGTGCCACTGCCGAGCGAGGCCACCTGGGCGGTGAACGCGTCGCGCTCACTGTCGTGCAGGAGCGTGAAGCTGTGGGCGCTGGTGCCGGTGGTGGGGATGGCGTAGCGGTGCCGGGCCGCAAGGTTGGAGGTCGCCTCGAAACCCGCCACGTAGGCGGCTCGGGCTGAGGCCACGGCAGCTTCCTCGTGGGTACGCCGCGAGCCCATCTCGATGCACGGACGTTCGCCCGCGGCCCAGGTCATCCGGGACGCCGCCGAGGCGATCGCCGAGTCGTGGTTGAGGATCGAGAGGAGCACCGTCTCGAGAAGGACCGCGCCCGCGAAGGTGGACTCGACCACCACGACGGGTGAGTAGGGGAAGTACACCTCGCCCTCGGCATAGCCCCAGACGTCGCCGGTGAAGCGGTAGTCCGCCAGCCATGCCAGGGTCTGCTCGTCCACGACACCGTGCTCCCGCAGGGTCGCGATGGCGTCCTGGTCGAACCGGAACCGCTCGATCGCGTCGAGCACCCGACCGACGCCAGCCACGACGCCGTACCGGCGACCCGAGGGCAGGGAGCGGGGGAACAGCTCGAAGACCGCCCTGCGATCGGCGGTGCCCGCGGCGAGCGCAGCCTGGAGCATCGTCAGCTCGTAGTGGTCCGTCAGCAGGGCCGTGGTCACGTCGCTCAGCCTAGGGGGGCGCTCCGAACGGCCGGGCGGCTCCTAGGATGAGCGGCGTGTCAGCCCCCATGCCCGTCGAGACCGCGGAGCCCGACCAGCAGGTCGTCGTGGACAAGCCGTGGTCCACGGTGGTGTGGAACGACCCGGTCAACCTGATGAGCTATGTCACCTACGTCTTCGAGACCTACTTCGGCTACGCGCGCAAGAAGGCGGAGAAGCTCATGATGGAGGTGCACGAGGACGGCAAGTCCACCGTGTCGCACGGGTCCCGCGAGGAGATGGAGCGCGACGTGCAGGCGATGCACGAGTACGGGCTCTGGGCGACCATGGAGAAGGCCCAGTGATGATGCAGTGATGACGCAGTGATGGCCCAGTGATGACGCAGTGATGGCCCAGTGATGACGCAGTGAGTGGCGGTTTCGAGCCCCGACGTGGCGGTGGCGCGGTGGCGACCTTCACGGGCTTCGAGGCCGACCTGCTGAGGTCGCTGGCCTCGCAGCTCGTCGAGCTGTTGCGCAACGAGGTGGCTGCTCCCTCCAGCTCGGCAGACCCGCTCGAGCAGCTGCTCGACTTCAGCGGACCGACCACCGCCCCCGACGACCCGGTCCTGGCCCGGCTGTTCCCGACCGCCTACCCCGACGACGAGGAGGCTGCCGGCGAGTTCCGCCGCTTCACCGAGGGTGCCCTGCGCGACACCAAGGCCTCCTCAGCGGTGCTGATCATCGACACGCTCGAGCAGGCGGGGCTTCCCGACGAGCTGGCCGAGGACGGTCTGCACATCGACGTGGAGCTCGATCCGGTCGACGCGATCTCCTGGCTTCGATCCTTCACCGACGTGCGGCTCGCGCTGGCGACCCGGCTCGGCGTCGAGGAGGGTGACGAGGACTTCTGGATGTCCCTGCCGGACGACGACGCGCGCGCCCACGTGCACGACATCTACGAGTGGGTCGGCTACCTCCAGGAGACGCTGGTCTACGCGCTCTCCCGCTGACGGGCCGGCGGCGGCCGACCTCAGGGCGTCTCGCGATGCGGACGCGGCTGGAGGGGCGCAGGAGGGCTCTTCCCCGCCCCCTAGGCTCAAGGGGTGCTGCGCATCGACCAGGAGACCTACGACGCGATCATCGCGCACGCGAAGAAGGACCACCCCGACGAGGCCTGCGGGATCGTCGCGGGTCCCGAGGGATCGGACGTGCCCGAGCGCTTCGTGCCGATGGTCAACGCGGCGAGCTCGCCCACCTTCTACGAGTTCGACAGCCAGGATCTCCTCGCGCTCTACAAGGAGATGGACCAGCGCGACGAGGAGCCGGTGGTCGTCTATCACTCGCACACAGCCACCGAGGCCTATCCCTCCCGCACCGACATCGGCCTCGCCATGGAGCCGAACGCGCACTACGTGCTGGTCAGCACACGCGAGCACGGGAATAACGACGGCCCGGTGGAGTTCAGGTCTTACAGAATCATCGACGGCGAGGTGACCGAGGAAGAGGTCGCCGTGGCCGCGTCATCCCACGAGCTGAGGAGTCACGACTGATGGCAGTCGAGGTCCGCATCCCGACCATCCTGCGCACCTACACCGGTGGTGAGAAGGCAGTGACCGGCAACGGCACGACCCTCTCCGAGCTCATCGACGACCTCGAGAGCAGCCACCCCGGCATCAAGGACCGCCTGGTGCAGGACAAGGACGGAAGCGACGACCTGCGCCGCTTCGTGAACGTCTACGTCAACGACGAGGACGTCCGGTTCACCGGTGGCCTGGCCACCTCCGTCGGCGACGGCGACCAGGTCGTCGTTCTGCCCGCGGTCGCCGGTGGAGCCGGCTCAGTGGCAGAGCCTGCGGCCTCGGTCTAGTCGTGCGGTTCGACTCGCTGCTCGCCTCCGTCGGCGCCACGCCGCTGGTGGGGCTGCCGCGACTGTCCCCGAGCCCCGACGTACGCCTGTGGGCCAAGCTCGAGGACCAGAACCCGACCGGCTCGATCAAGGACCGCGCCGCGTTGAAGATGGTCGAGGAGGCCGAGAAGGAGGGTCGCCTCCGTCCGGGCTGCACGATCTTGGAGCCGACGTCGGGCAACACCGGCATCTCGCTGGCGATGGCCGCCTCGCTCAAGGGCTACCGGTTGGTCTGCGTCATGCCCGAGAACACCTCGCAGGAGCGCCGCCAGCTGCTGCGCATGTGGGGTGCGGAGATCGTGTCCTCGCCCGCGGCCGGTGGCTCCAACGAGGCGGTCCGGGTCGCCAAGAACATCGCCGAGGAGCACCCCGACTGGGTGATGCTCTACCAGTACGGCAACCCCGCGAACGCCCTCGCCCACTACGAGGGGACCGCGCCGGAGATCCTCGAGGACCTGCCCACGGTGACCCACTTCGTCGCCGGGCTCGGCACCACCGGCACCTTGATGGGTGCGGGCCGCTTCTTCCGTGAGCACAAGCCCGAGGTGCGCATCGTCGCGGCCGAGCCCCGCTACGGCGAGCTCGTCTACGGCCTGCGCAACCTCGACGAGGGCTTCGTGCCCGAGCTCTACGACGAGACGCTGATCGACGCGCGCTTCTCGGTGGGTCCCCGTGATGCCGTTCGGCGCGTGCGGGAGCTGCTCGAGCTCGAGGGCCTCTTCGCCGGGATCTCCACCGGCGCCATCCTGCACGCGGCCCTGGGTCAGGCCAGCAAGTCGATCAAGGCAGGCGAGCGTGCCGACATCGTCTTCGTCGTGTGCGACGGCGGCTGGAAGTACCTCTCCACCGGAGCCTACGAAGGCACCATCGACGAGGCCGAGGACCGGCTCGAGGGCCAGCTCTGGGCCTGACCCGTTTCGAGACAGTGGTTCCTCCCCTCCTCATCTGGCCACCTGCCGGGTTATCGTGGCGCCGCCGACCGGGTTCTCGGCCTGCCACCGCGACCAGAGGAGAAGCGCCTCGTGCGTGAGATCGTCGTCTTCAGCGGGTCGGCGCACCGTCCCCTCGCCAGTGCCATCTGCG
Source organism: uncultured Actinomycetota bacterium (assembly GCA_963834315.1). Classification (GTDB taxonomy): domain Bacteria; phylum Actinomycetota; class Actinomycetes; order Propionibacteriales; family Nocardioidaceae; genus Nocardioides_B. The sequence continues at coordinate 1,156,590 of CAWIAY010000010.1, forward strand.
ACGCGCTCAACGTCTCGCTGTCGGCGGTGGAGATCAGCCGCTTCAGCAACGACTGCCTGCAGGCCCAGCTCCAGGCCAACTGCCGCCAGCGCGACGTCTACATCGTGCAGCCGCTGGTGCCGCCGACCCAGGAGCACCTGATGGAGCTGCTGCTGATGGTCGACGCGGCCAAGGGCGCGAGCGCCCAGCAGATCACCGCCGTCATCCCGCACTACGCCTACGCACGGTCGGACAAGAAGGACGCCTCCCGGATCAGCCTCGGCGGCCGCCTGGTGGCGGACATGCTGAGCACGGCGGGGGTCTCGCGCGTGCTCACGATGACCCTGCACGCCCCGCAGGTGCACGGCTTCTTCTCGGTGCCGGTCGACCACCTGACCGCCCTCGGGGTGCTGGCCGACCACTTCGCCGGCCAGGACCTCAGCGACACGGTCGTGGTCTCACCCGACCTCGGCAACGCCAAGACCGCGACCCAGTTCGCCCGGCTGCTCGGCGTGCCCGTGGCCGCGGGCAGCAAGCGACGGCTGGCCGACGACCGGGTCGTCATCGACGACATCGTCGGTGACGTGGCCGGCAAGCGGGCCCTGGTCCTCGACGACGAGATCGCCACCGGGGGCTCCATCGTCGAGCTGCTGGACAAGCTCGAGGAGATCGGCTGCACCGGTGCGGCGGTGGCCTGCACCCACGGCTTGTTCGTCGGCAAGGCGGTGGACCGGCTGCGCGGGCACCCGATGATCACCGAGGTGGTCACCACCGACACCGTGCCGCCCGCCGACTGGCCCGAGCTCAAGGTGCTCTCCGTCTCCGGCCTCTTCGCCGAGGCGATCAGCAGGGTGCACGCGGGAGAGTCGATCAGCAGCATGTTCGACGGTGTGGACCCCACCCTCGGGCCGCCCCAGCCGCGGCTGCCGTTCCCCGTCTGAGGTCCGGAGCGCGGTCGGCTCGTCGCAGGCCCGACTTACCTGGCAGGCTGAGCCCATGTTCTACGGCCTGATGCACGCGGTCATCGCACCGCTGTCCAAGGCGGTGTGGCGACCCACCGTCGAGGGGTCCGACAACGTCCCGGCCGACGGCCCGGTCATCGTGGCCAGCAACCATCTGTCGTTCGCCGACTCGATGGTGATCCCGATCGTCGCCCCCCGCCAGGTGGTGTTCCTCGCCAAGGAGGACTACTTCACCGGCAGAGGCCTGCGCGGAGCCGCCCAGCGCGCCTGGTTCAAGGGCCTCGGGATGATCCCGGTCGACCGGGACGACACCCGGGCGGCACTGGCCTCCCTCGACATCGCCCTGGAGGTCCTGGGCAGGGGGCAGGGCTTCGGCATCTACCCCGAGGGCACCCGTTCGCGTGACGGGCGGCTCTACCGGGGCCGGACCGGCGTCGCGCACCTCGCGCTCACCTCGGGCGCCCCCGTCGTACCCGTCGGCGTGATCGGCAGCCAGAACCTGCAGCCGCTGGGATCCCGGATGCCGCGCCTGGCCCACGTGACCGTGCGGTTCGGCGAGCCGCTGCGCTTCGAGAATCGCTTCGACGGGGTCCCCATCGGGCGCGCTCGCCGGGTGGTCACCGACGAGATCATGAACGCGATCCAGCAGCTCTCCGGTCAGCCGTTCGCGGGTGTCTACAACGAACGTCCGCCCTCCGTGGGCTGAAGCCGGCTCACAGGTAGGACACAGGTCCGCGAAGGCCGCCGTTCAAGGCCGGGGTTCACCGTAGGGGTCACCACCTCACAAGGAGACCCCTCATGACCAACGACGACCAGTCCCACCCCGAGCGAAGCGGATCCCGTTGGGAGCCGGGCCAGGACGACCCCACCGCGGAGCGCCCCACCGAGACTGTGCCGGCGGCCGACTCCCCGGCCGCCCGCACCAGGCTGCGCGACCGCAAGACCACGCTCGGCGCTCCCGCAGCAGCGGCGGTGGCCGCCGGCCTCGTCGTGGTCAGCGGCTTCGGCGGCTTCGCGCTCGGCAGCGTGACCGGGGACGACCTGACCCCGCTCTCCGGCAACACCGGCAGGACCTTCCCCGGCGACCACCGCGGGGACGGGGACGGGGCCCGTGACGGCGACGGTGACTTCGGTGGCCGCGGCATGCTGCCCCCCGACCAGGGCTCCGACGGCGACACCGACCAGGGCACGGACGAGGGCGCGGACGAGGGCACCGACGAGGACTCCGGCATCACGACATGACCCTGGTCGCCGCTCCGACGACCACGAGGCCCGCTCCGGCGGGCCCCGGGGCCGGGCACCGTGCGCGCACCGATGCGACCGTCCGGCTGGCTTCAGGCGTCGCGCTCTGGGCCGGGCTGCTCCTCCTCGCCTACCTGTGGGTGGCCGGCGGCGGGCTCCGGGACCTCGCCGGCTGGGCTTCCGGTCTCACCTCGACCGGACGGCTGACCGGCCTCGTGTCGGCCGACCTGCTGCTGGTGCAGGTCCTCTTGATGGCACGGCTGCCGTTCCTCGAAGCGGCGTTCGGTCAGGACCGCCTCGTCAGGATCCACCGGGTCGTCGGCTTCACGTCCTTCTCCCTGATGCTCGCCCACATCGCGCTGATCACGTGGGGGTACGCAGCCGGTCGTCTCGACTCGACACCCGGGACGCTGTGGACCCTGGTGCGTGACTACCCGGGGATGATGCTGGCCGTCGGTGGCACCACCGCGTTGGTGATGGTCGTGGTCAGCAGCATCCGCTCAGCACGTGCCAGGCTGCGCTACGAGTCCTGGCACCTGCTGCACCTCTACGCCTACCTCGGAGTCGGCCTGGCGCTTCCGCACCAGCTCTGGACCGGTCAGGAGTTCCTGTCCTCACCGGTCGCGACGCTCTACTGGTGGTCGCTGTGGGCCGTCGCTGCCGCCTCGGTGCTGGTGTTCCGGCTGGGCGTCCCGACGGTGCGCAACCTGCGCCACGGTCTGCGGGTCACCTCCGTCGTCACCGAGGCGCCCGGCATCGCCTCGGTGTACGTCGCCGGCCGTCGGCTCGACCGCCTCCCGGTCGAGTCCGGGCAGTTCTTCACCTGGCGGTTCCTGTCGGGAGCCGGCTGGAGCCGGGCACACCCCTACTCCGTGTCGGCGGCCCCGGACGGTCGCAGCCTGCGGATCACGGTCAAGGACCTCGGCGACGGCAGTGCCGAGGTGCCGCGGATCCGCGCCGGCACGCGCGTGCTCGTCGAGGGCCCCTTCGGGCGGCTGTCGGCTCGTGCCCGCACCGGCGCCCACGGACTCGTCCTCGTGGCGGCGGGGGTCGGGATCACGCCCCTGCGCGCACTGGCCGAGGACCTCGACTATGCGCCCGGCGACGCGACGTTGCTCTACCGCTACTCCGGCGACCCTCTGTTCGCCCGCGAGCTGCGGGTGCTGGCCGCCGAGCGGGGGCTGGTGGTGCGATGGCTGCCCGGCCCGCGCGACCGCCGCGGCGGTTGGCTCCCCGTCGACGCGGCCGGGCACGATCCCGTGCACGTCCTGCGGTCCTGGGTCCCTGACATCGACCGGTGCGACGTCTACGTCTGCGGTCCGGAGCCCTGGGCGGACGAGGTCCGCCGTACCGCCCTCGCTGCCGGCGCCCCTGCCGAGCAGATCCACCTCGAGTCCTTCGGATGGTGACCTGATGCGCCGCATCCTCTTGTTCCTCTCCGGCACCGCCACGGTCGTGTCGTTGCTGTTCGGTTACCACACCTCCACCGGCGGCAGCGTGCCGATGGCGTCGCCGGTGATCAGCGCGGGCACGGCTGCCGCGGCCACGTCGGGCAACGCCGGCAGTGGCGGCACGACGGATACCGGCGGCACCGACGCCACCGCGACCCGCACCGTCACCGGGCCGACCGTGCAGACGCAGTGGGGACCGGTCCAGGTGCAGCTGACGATGAGCGGCGACTCCATCGCCGACGTCTCGGTGCTGCAGTACCCCTCCAGCAACAGCAAGGACCAGCAGATCAACAGCTATGCCCTGCCGATCCTGGTGCGGAGCACGCTCGACCGGCAGAGCGCCGAGATCGACATGGTCTCCGGCGCCACCGTGACCAGCGGGGGCTACCTGCAGTCGCTGCAGGCCGCCCTCGACAGTGCCGGGGTCTGATCCGTGGACGAGCAGCGTCGCGTGGTCCAGGTGATGGGGATGCCCCTGTCGCTGGTGCTGCGCGGGCGGCACGCGGCCGGGGCTCGCGGCGAGGACGCCTGGGCCCAGGTGGTGCGCTGGTTGGAGCACGTCGACGCGACGTTCAGCACCTACCGCCCCGACTCGGCCGTCTCCCGCATCGACCGCGGCGAGCTGGCCGTCCCCGACGCCCCCGACCTCGTCCGGGAGGTCGTCGACCTCGCCGAGCGCGCCCACCAGGAGACCGACGGCTGGTTCTCGGTGTGGCTGCCCGACACCACCAGGCCGGGCCGTCGCCGCTTCGACCCCTCCGGACTGGTGAAGGGATGGGCCGTCGAGCGGGCCGCCACGCACCTCGCCGCCCTCGACGGCACCGACTGGTGCCTGGCCGCCGGTGGTGACCTGGTCGCGAGCACCGGCCGGGCCGACGACGCCCCCTGGCGGATCGGCATCGAGGACCCGACCGATCCGCGACGCCAGGTGGCCGTCGTACCCCTGCTCGGTGGTGGATGCGCCACCTCCGGTGACCTGCACCGCGGCGGGCACGTCCTCGACCCGTGGACCGGCCTGCCGGCCAGGGCGGGCGGCTCGGTCACCGTCGTGGGGCCGTCGCTGCTCTGGGCCGACGTCTGGGCGACTGCCGGCTATGCCCGCGGAGCCGAGGCGGCGCGCTGGCTCGCGCAGCGCTGCCCGCTCACCTCGCTCGTCGTCGGGGTCGACGGGTCCGTCGTGGACGCCGCCGCCTGACGTCGGCGCGTCCCCCGGCGTGACCGGGATCGCAGCGTGACCTGGGTCGCTCACGGGGGTCGGCAGGGGGCTGGTGCCACTAGCCTGGTGCGATGGCAGACGCACCCGTCGGCATCTTCGACTCGGGCTTCGGTGGGCTCACCGTGGCCCGTGCCGTGCTCGACCAGCTGCCGCACGAGCCGGTGCTCTACCTCGGCGACACCGCGCGCCAACCCTACGGCCCCAAGTCGATCGGCGAGGTCCGCGAGTATGCGCTGGAGTGCCTCGACCACCTCGTCGACCAGGGGGTCAAGGCGCTGGTCATCGCCTGCAACTCCGCCAGCGCGGCGGTGCTCCGCGACGCCCGGGAGCGCTATCAGGTGCCGGTCGTCGAGGTGATCCACCCCGCCACCCGACGTGCCGTGGCAGCAAGCCGCACCGGCCGCATCGGTGTGATCTGCACGCGGGCGACGGCCGACTCGATGGCCTACGACGACGCGTTCACCGCGGCACCGCACGTCACGCTGCACACCAAGGCGTGCCCACGCTTCGTGGAGTTCGTCGAGGCCGGCGTGACTGGCGGGTCTGAGCTCCTCGCGGTCGCCCACGACTACCTCGACCCCCTGACGACGGCTGGGGTCGACACCCTCGTCCTCGGCTGCACGCACTACCCGCTGCTCACCGGGATCGTCTCCTACGTCATGGGTGACCAGGTCACGCTGGTGTCCAGCGCAGAGGAGACGGCCAAGGACGTCTACAAGCTCCTCGTGCAGCGCGGCCTCGAGCGTGACCCGTCGCTGCCACCGCCGGTGCACCGCTTCCTCACCACCGGTGAGCCCGAGGAGTTCGCCCGGATCGGACGTCGCTTCCTCGGACCCGAGCTCGACTCGGTCCACCAGCTCGCCCAGGCCACCTCGTGGGTCGTGGTCTGATGCGGCTGACCGTCATCGGCTGCTCCGGGTCCTACGCAGGCCCCGACTCCGCAGCCTCCTGCTACCTCGTCGAGGCCGACGACGCCGACGGCCGCACCTGGCGGGTGCTTCTCGACCTGGGCAGTGGCGCGCTCGGGACACTGCACCGCTTCGCGAACCCCCTCGACCTCGACGCCGTGGTGCTCACGCACCTGCACCCCGACCACTACTTCGACATCAGCGGCCTCTACGTCTTGTGGAAGTACCACCCGGACGGCGCCCGCCCGCGTATCCCCGTCTTCGGCCCTGCCGGCGTCGGCCGCCAGGTGGCGCGCGCCTACGGGCTGCCGCTCGACCCCGGCATGACTGAGGAGTTCGACTTCCACGAGTACGACGACCGGCCCATCGAGCTCGGACCGCTCACGATCCGACCGACGCCGGTCGTGCACCCCGTCCCGGCCTACGGCCTCAGGGTCGAGGGCGACGGCGCCGTGCTCGCCTACTCAGGCGACACCGGGCCGTGCGACGCCCTCGTCGAGCTGGCCAAGGACGCCGACCTGCTGCTTGCCGAGGCCGCCTTCCGGACCGGCTGCGACAACCCCGCAGACCTGCACCTCACCGGCGCGGACGCCGCCGCCGCGGCGACGGCCGCCGGGGTCGGGCGGCTCGTGCTCACCCACATCCCGCCCTGGCACGACGCCCAGGCCGCGTTGGTCGAGGCGGACGGTGTCTTCGACGGTCCGATCGAGCTCGCTGCCACCGGGGCGACGTACGACCTCTGAGCCACCGACATCGGTAGGCGACGCGCCGGCGATGTGAGGCGCGCGACCTACCGACATCGGTAGCCGGGGCTGATCATCCCCGGGGAGGACGGCTGAACGGCTCTCCCCGGAGGACATCAATCTCGTGGGGGATGCCACCGGGCGCCCTGGTGCGTCAGGGTGGAGCCATGATCGCTCTCGAGGGACTCACGAAGACGTTCGGTGACTTCGTCGCCGTCGACGACGTGTCGTTCACCTGCAAGCCCGGCCGGGTCACCGGCTTCCTGGGACCCAACGGCGCCGGCAAGACCACCACCCTGCGAATCCTGGTCGGCCTGACGCGGACCAGCCGGGGCAGCGCCACGATCGGCGGCCACCGCTACCAGGACCTGCCCAACCCGGGACGACACGTGGGCGTGCTGCTCGACGCCTCGGCCCAGCACGGCGGCCGCACGGGGCGCGAGGTGCTCGCCCTGGGCGCCCGCACCATGGGGCTGCCCGACAGCAGGATCGAGGAGATGCTCGAGCTGGTCAGCCTCAGTGGGGCCGAGGCCAAGCGACGCGTGCGCAACTACTCCCTCGGCATGCGGCAACGCCTCGGGATCGCGCACGCCCTGCTCGGCGACCCCTCGGTGCTGATCCTCGATGAACCGGCCAACGGTCTCGACCCGGCCGGCATCCACTGGATGCGCGGACTGCTCCGCGACTACGCCGACCGTGGCGGCACCGTGCTGCTCTCCTCCCACCTGCTGCACGAGGTGGAGGTGATCGCCGACGAGCTGATCGTGATCGGCCAGGGACGCATCGTCGCCCAGGGCACCAAGGCGGAGCTGCTGCAGACTGCCGGCACCTTCGTGCGCGCCGGCGACCAGGACGCGCTCCGGGGAGTTCTCGAGGCCGCCGGGGTGAGCGCCGTACCGTCCGGTGACGGCGGCTTCCGCTCGGACGCCGACCCGACCCGTGTCGGTCAGATCGTCGCGGGTTCGGGGATCGCACTCACCGAGCTGAGGCCCGCCGACGGCGCCGGCCTCGAGGAGATGTTCCTCCAGCTCACCGCCGAGACCCAGCGCGAAGGAGACGCAGCATGAGCGCCCCCACCCTCGATGTCTCCGGCACCCGGCCGGTGCCGTTCACCCGCCAGGTGAGCGTGGAGCTCCGCAAGATGGTCGACACCCGCGCGGGTCTGTGGCTGATGGTCGCGATCGCGGTGCTGACCGCCCTCTTCGTCGTCATCCTCTTCATCTTCGGAGACAGCGGTGACACCGACCAGCGCACCTTCTTCAACTACCTCGGCACCACCTCGACCCCGCAGGGCTTCCTGCTGCCGGTGCTCGGCATCCTGCTGGTGACCAGCGAGTGGACCCAGCGCACCGCGCTGGTCACCTTCACCCTGACCCCGAGGCGGCCGGTGGTGATCGCCGCGAAGACGGTCGCCGCGCTGCTGATCGGACTGGCCGCGATCATCCTGGCCATCGGCATGGCCGCGGCGGCCGCAGCCCTCAGCGACGCCCCCGGTGCGTTCGACGGGCTCGACGCGGCCGGCTTCGCCAAGTTCGCCCTGCTCCAGTCGTTCGGCGTGCTCCAGGGCCTGGCCTTCGGCCTGCTCTTCCTCAACTCCGCGGTCGCGATCGTGGTCTTCTTCGTGGTGCCGCTCGTCTTCAACGTGCTGGTCACGCTGATCTCGTGGCTCCAGGACGCGGCGCCCTGGATCGACCTGTCCACGGCGCAGACCCCGCTCCTCGGGCTGGACCCGCAGACGGGCCAGCCCATCGACGCGACCCTGGACCTCGAGGCGTGGGCGCAGTTGGCTTCCGCCACGACCATCTGGATCGTGCTGCCGTTCGCCATCGGCCTGTGGCGCGTCATGCGCACCGAGGCCAAGTAGGCCCATCGATCTCGGTGGTCGGCGGGTCGGTGCCCGTCGTTAGGCTCTGGCGCATGACTCGCGCCGACGGACGAACCCCCGACCAGCTCCGCCCGATCACCATCACCCGCAACTGGCTCGACCACGCGGCTGGATCAGTGCTCGTCGAGTTCGGCGGCACCCGCGTCCTGTGTGCGGCCTCCGCCACCGAGGGCGTGCCGCGATGGCGCAAGGGCTCGGGCCTGGGCTGGGTGACCGCGGAGTACGCCATGCTCCCGGCCTCCACCAACACCCGCTCCGACCGGGAGTCGGTCAAGGGCCGCATCGGCGGCCGCACCCACGAGATCTCCCGTCTCATCGGCCGGTCCCTGCGGGCGGTCATCGACTACAAGGCGCTGGGGGAGAACACCATCGTGCTCGACTGCGACGTCCTCCAGGCCGACGGCGGCACCCGCACCGCCGCGATCACCGGGGCCTACGTCGCCCTGGCCGACGCCTGCGCCCACCTCGCCACCAAGGACGCCCTGGCCGGCGAACCCCTCCTCGGCTCCGTCGCCGCTGTGTCGGTCGGCATCATCGACGGGGAGCCGCGGCTCGACCTGCCCTACGAGGAGGACGTCCGCGCCGAGACCGACATGAACGTCGTGATGACCGGCGACGGCCACTTCATCGAGGTGCAAGGCACCGCCGAGGGCGCGCCGTTCGATCGCGCCCAGCTCGACTCGCTGCTGGCGCTGGCAGAGAAGGGTTGCGCCGACCTCACCGCCATGCAGCGGGAGGCCCTGGCCCGATGAGCGAGCGCGTCCGGGTGTTCCTCGCCTCGCGCAATGCGAAGAAGATCGCCGAGATGCAGCGGCTGCTCGTCGAGCACGTGCCCGACATCGAGGTGCTCGGCCTCGATGACGTGGCCGGCTACGACGAGCCTGCGGAGACCGAGCCGACCTTCGAGGGCAACGCGCTGATCAAGGTGCGTGCCGGCGTCGAGGCGACCGGGCTGCCGTCGATCGCCGACGACTCCGGCCTGTGTGTGGACGCCCTCAACGGCATGCCCGGAGTGCTCTCCGCCCGCTGGGCCGGCACCGCCAAGGACGACGCCGCCAACAACCGCCTGCTGCTCCAGCAGCTCGCCGACGTCCCCGACGAACGTCGCGCCGCCCACTTCACCTGCGCGGTCGCCTTCGCCTACCCCGTGGGCGCCGGCGGCGTGTCGGAGCACGTCGTGCACGGCGAGATGGCCGGGCGGATCATCCGCGAGCAGCGGGGTGCGGGCGGCTTCGGCTACGACGTGCTCTTCGTCGCCGACGACACCATCGCCGCGGGCCATGACCACACCTCAGCCGAGCTGTCGCCCGACGACAAGGACGCCATCTCCCACCGCGGCAAGGCGTTGCGGGCCCTCGCCCCCCTCGTCGCCGACGTCCTCACCGGTCTCTGACGCCGAGAGGCCACTTCCCCACCGGGTTTCGCGGCGTGTCGCGGGGGAACTGGCCTCTCGGTACGGCGGGTTGTCAGATCGTGATCACGATCTTGCCGGGAGTGTGGCCGCTCTCCGAGGCACGATGTGCCGCGGCGACCTGGTCGAGCGGAAAGCTCTCGGCCACGTCGACGCGCAGTGAGCCCGCCTCCACCAGCTCGCTCAGAACAGCAAGGTGATCGCGGGAGGGACGCACGAAGACGTAGGTGCCTCCGAGCTCGAGCACCTTCTGGGCATCGATGACCGAGGCGATCCGAGCCGGGTCCGTGACCTGCTGCGGCGCGTCGTCGAGGGCGTCGCCGCCCACCAGGTCGAGAACGGCATCGACCTTCTCGGACAGCTGGGCGCTCACCGGTCCGGCGGCGTAGTCGATCACCTCGGAAGCACCGAGCGCGCGGACCCGCTCGAGGTTCGCGGCCGACGCGGTGCCGATCACGTGCGCGCCCAGAGCGACCGCGATCTGCACGGCGAGGTGGCCCACGCCACCGGAGGCGGCATGCACCAGGACCCGCTCGCCGGGCTTGATCTCCAGGGCCTCGACCAGAGCCTGGTAGGCCGTCATCCCCGCCAGCGGGAGCGCAGCTGCCTCCTCGAAGGAGAGGCCGGCCGGCTTGACCGCGACGGTGCGCTCAGGTGCCGGCACCAGCTCGGCGGACGTGCCGAAGGCGACGTCGTCGCGCCGGACGTAGCCGAAGACCTCGTCGCCGACCTGCAGCCCGGTGCGGACCGCCGGCCCCACGGCCTCGACCACACCGGCGACGTCCCAGCCCGGAATGATCGGGAGGTGGTGCGGGTAGGCGCCCTGGAGGTAGCCCTCGCGGATCTTCCAGTCCACGGGGTTGACGCTGGTGGCCTTGGCGCGCACCAGGATCGTGTCAGGCCCGACAGGCGGATCGTCGACCTCGCGAACCTCGAGAACCTCGGCGCCGCCGTACTGGTCATAGATCGCTGCTCGCATGATGCCTTTCGGGTTTGATGAAGGGGCAGACCGGCTCAACACCTGTCGGTGGACCGCTGTTCCCTCAGGCGCCCGGGTAGAGCCGGAAGCCGCTCATCCTCTTGTGCTCGAACCGGGCGTAGAAGCCCTCCGCGGCGTCGGTGATCAGATCCATCCGCACGGTGGCGGTGGCCTGGAACGTGGCCACGACCAGCAACCGGGCGATGCCGCGGCCGCGGTGCTCCGGGTGCACCGCCACGAAGCTCAGGTGGGACTGGAGCACGCCGTCGCCCAGGGCCTGGGCCCAGCCGACCACCTGCTCGTCGTCGATCGCGACGTACGCCGAGGAGCCGGGCGCGGTGCAGACCTGGTGGACGACCTCGGGGTCGGCTGAGTGAGGGCCACTGCACGGTCGTGGAGAGCCGGGCGATGCCCACCGCGTCGCCGTCTGCCGTGCGCTCGGAGTACGGCCGGATGTCGACGGTGCCCACGGGGGCGAGCCTACGCAGCCGTGGTGGCCCGGACCACCACGGTCCGGGCCACACGTGCCATCGGGGATCAGGCCGGCTTGCGGGAGACCAGCACGCCGAGCACCGCGTAGCCGACGAGCAGGTGGGTGAAGGAGACCCACACCGCGACCGAGGAACCGAAGATGTTGATCGTCGGGATGACCACGACGGCCCAGCTCTCCGCGACCATCGGCCAGAAGCGGCTCGGGCCGGTCCAGCGGCCCGCGAGCGCGATCCGGATGCCGATGAAGAACATGCCCATCATCGACAGCGGCCAGGTGAGATCGAGCAACAGCCATCCGGCCTGGTCGAGGTCCGAGAGCTGCACGGCGTCGACGAGCGTGGAAAGGATGGCCAGCGACACCAGGGCCGCCTCTACCCGCAGCACGCCACGGGCGATCCGACCGGCGCCCAGCGCCTGCGTGCGCCAGAGCACCCGGAGCAAGGCGAGCAGGCCGAGCTGGAAGGTGCCGGACCCGACGCCGAAGGTGAGCAAGCCCGCGGTGGTGTCCGGGTCGTTGCCGACGAGGGGGAAACAAGCGGCCCACAAGATGGCGCCGGCGGTGAGCAACCGCCCGTGCCGGAGGAAGGGCCGGTCCGTGGCGGCCGATCCCGACGCGTGGGCGGCGACGTCGGAGCGAGCCGGGGAGGGAGTGTGCGAGATCGTCATCATGGGGTCCTTGGTGAGCTCGGGGCTGGCTGGGTCCGGCCGTGGTTCGGCCTCGAAAGGAGCCTGGCCGTCCCGATGACCCGTGGGGCAGGGAGAGTCGTCCCCCTCGGGGTCCCGTCGACCCGTCCCGTCGACGAGGGACCGCAGTCCCGTGACGCCGGGACGCGAGCGCGGTGATAATTCCCGCGTGACGACCACTCGCGCTGCGACGACCGGGGCCGGCCCCGGGGTTTTCGTCGACCACCGGCTGCGCGCAGGCCCTGTGGCCCTGGTCTCCCTCGCTGTGCTGGCCCTGGGCGTCGCGGCGTACGTCGACTCGTTGTCGACCAGCGCGCAGCGGGACGCCGTCCAGGCCGGCCGGGGAGCGGTGACCGCATCGACCGGTGTCGTTCTCGTGGTGGCAGCAGCTGTCATCCTCCAGGCGCGGCCGCGGCATCGGGTGGGTCTCGTGCTCGCCGTCCTGGGCGCCGTGTGGACCGCCGACGGTCTGTTCGAGTCGTGGTCCGTGCTCGCCTATGCCTCCGGTGCCCCCGGCGTCGACTTCGCGGTCTGGTTCGTGTGGCGCTTCGGGGCGTTCTTGCTCTTCGGGCTGCCCGTGCTGCTGGTGCTCTATCCCACCGGCCACCTGATGCCTGGCCGATGGGGACGGGTGGGGGTGGGGGTCCTCGTCGTGGCAGCCAGCCTGCCCACGACGCTCCTCCTTGCGCCCGACAGCGTGATCCTCGGTGAGCAGCCGGTCACGGGCGTGCGCACCGACTTCTTGGCCGTCCCGGTCTCCGACGCCCTCGCTGTCGGCGTGCTGACCGTCTCCCAGCTGGCGACCCTTCTCGCACTGCTGGCGGCCTTCGGCCTGGCCTATCTGCGGCACCGGCGTGCCGACGCGGACGAGCGCACGCAGCTCCGGTGGCTGCTGTGGGCGGGCATCCTGGCGGTTCTCAGCGTGACCACCACCGTGCTCACCTCCTTGAGCGGACCGCTCACCCAGATCCTGCTCACAGGCACCGTGACCTTGATCGCGGCCTCGGTCACGATCGGCATCGTCTGGCCGGACCTCGGCGACGTGGACGCTCTGGTCGCCTGGACCCTGACCTCCGCCGGTGTGGCAGCCATCGTGATCGGCCTCGACGTCGCGGCGCTGGGCCTCGCGAGCTCGCTGATCGGCGGGCGTCTCGACGAGCGTGAGGTGACGGTCTTCGTCCTGGTGCTCGCTGTCGTGGTCTACGGGCCGTTGCGCAGTTGGGTAGGGGGCGGCGTACGACGCCTGCTCTTCGGCCGGCGCGCCGATCGGTACGACGTGGTCTCCGGGTTCGCCGCGCGCCTCGAGGCGACCCGGTCGGTCGGCGAGCAGCTGCCCGCGCTGGCCGGTGCGGTGGCGTCGACGTTCAAGGTGCCGTTCGTCCAGGTGGAGGTGTTCGCTCCCGGCGGTGGCACACTCTCGGCCAGCTACGGCACCGCCACTGCGGAGGTGCAGGAGGTCGACATCGCCTACACCGGCGAGCGGATCGGCCGAGTCGTGCTGCCTGTCCTGGGCGCGCGTTCGATGCTGTCGCGTCGCGACCACGGGCTGCTCCTCGATCTGGTCCGGCAGGCCGCCATCGCGATCCGCAGCAGCCTGCTGGCAGAGGAGGTGCAGGAGAGTCGCGAGCGGCTGGTGCTCGGGCGCGAGGACGACCGGCGCCGGATCCGCCGCGACCTGCACGACGGGCTCGGCCCGGCCCTCGGCGGCGTCGCGATGCGTCTCGACGCGGCCGGCAACGCGCTCGACTCCGACCCCGAACGGGCTCGCGACCTGGTCCGGCTGGCCCGCACCGAGGTCCGTGAGGCTCTGGAGGACGTACGACGCCTCGTGCACGGGTTGCGCCCACCGGCGCTCGATGACCTCGGCCTGGTGCCGGCCGTGGAGCAGCAGGCCGAGCGAGTGCGCTCCGAGCTCGCCGTGACCGTCCGGGCGAGCGACCTCACCGGACTGCCCGCCGCTGTCGAGGTGGCCGCCTTTCGGATCGTGTCGGAGGCGTTGACCAACGTGGTCAAGCATGCCGCGGCGAGCCACTGCCTCATCGTGATGGACAGGCAGGGGTCGACGGTCTGCCTCGAGGTGTGCGACGACGGGCGCGGTATCGCTGAGGAGGTGTCCGCAGGTGTCGGGCTGCTCTCGCTGCGCGAGCGGGCCGAGGAGCTCGGTGGAAGGTGCGAGGTGACCTGCCCCGCGGGGGGCGGCACGACGGTGCGGGCGTGGCTGCCACTCGGCACGCTGCCACCGGGCGGGCTTCCCGGCGCGACCGACGGCACGGCGAACAAGACGGGGAATCGGATGGCGGACGGGATGGCGGGGGAGCGATGAGCGACGCGATCCGGGTGCTCATCGTCGATGACCACCCTGTCTTCCGGGAGGGATTGGCGTCGCTGCTCGACCCGTTGCCGGAGATCGAGGTGGTGGCGCGGGCCGGCGACGGAGCCGAGGCGATCGTGCTCGCCGCCGAGCACCGCCCCGACGTGATCGTGATGGACGTGCAGATGCCCGAGGTCAATGGGATCGAGGCCACCCGCAGGATCGTCGAAGCTGACGCCGACGTCGGCATCCTGGTCCTGACCATGGGCGAGGAGGACGGCACCGTGCTCTCCGCGCTGCGTGCAGGTGCGCGCGGCTATGTGCGCAAGGGCGCCGAGCAGGACGAGATCGTCCGCGCCATCACCACGGTGCACGGCGGGGGCGTGGTGTTCGGGGCGTCGTTGGCCGCGCGGATCGCTGAGGTGCTCGCCCCGACCTCCCGCCCTGCGAAGCCCTTCCCTGAGCTGACCGAGCGAGAGACCGAGATCCTCGACAGGATCGCTGCCGGTCGCAACAACGGCCAGATCGCTCAGGAGCTCTACCTCTCGCCCAAGACGATCCGCAACAACGTCACGGCCATCTTGGCGAAGCTCCAGGCAACCGACCGGGCCGAGGTGATCATCCGGGCCCGCGACGCCGGTCTCGGGATCGACGGTTGAGCGGTTCGGCGGGACCGGGGCAGGGTGCGCCCGGTGAGATTCGAACTCACACTGGCCGCCACCTAAAGGCGGTGCCTCTGCCATTGGGCTACGGGCGCGCAGCGGTCAGTCTAGGGGCGGTCGCCGGCGGGCTTCCCGTGGCATTCGAACGGTTCCCGGGGGGAGTTCGCTCGGGGGACCGCGTGATTACCACGGGACCGTGGTAATCGTGGGGCCTACGAGGCCAACCCGAGATCCCGCCGCAGCTTGGCCACGTGACCGGTGGCCTTGACGTTGTACTGCGCCAGCTCGACCTTGCCGTCCTCGTCGATGACCAGGGTGGAGCGGATCACCCCCTGGACGACCTTGCCGTAGAGCGTCTTCTCCCCGAAGGCGCCCCAGGCCCGCATCACCGACTTGTCGGCGTCGGAGAGCAGGGTGATCGTGAGCCCATCGCGCTCGCGGAACGCAGCGAGCTTCTCGGGCTTGTCCGGTGAGATGCCCAGCACCTCGTAGCCGGCTCCGCGCAGCGAGTCCAGCGACTCGGTGAAGTCGCAGGCCTGCTTGGTGCATCCGGAGGTCATCGCAGCGGGGTAGAAGTAGACGATCACCTTGCGACCGGCGAGCTCGGAGAGGGTGATGCTCTCGCCGGTGTCGCTGGGCAGGGTGAAGTCAGGGGCCCGGTCACCTGGCTCGAGACGGGTCTTCGGCATCGTCGTACCTCTCTTTCGTGCACCAGCACGTCAGGCGGGAGACCAGTCCGGCCCCCATCTTATTGCGAACTATGTGCAATAGCGTAGCCTTCTCATCACGCCCCTAGGGCGGGGCGCGACCAAGGTAGCGGAGGTCCAGATGCACGTCCCTGACGGTTTCCTCGACATCACGACGTCGCTCACCACCGGCGCCGTGGCCGTGGTCGGCGTCAGCGTGGCTCTGCGCGGCGCCCGGCGTGAGCTCGACGACCGGACCGCTCCGATGGCCGGCCTGGTGGCCGCCTTCGTGTTCGCCGCCCAGATGTTGAACTTCCCCGTCGGCGCAGGCACCAGCGGTCACCTGCTCGGGGGCGCCCTCGCGGCGGTCCTCGTCGGTCCGTTCACCGCGGCCCTGTGTCTCGCGGTGGTGCTCCTGGTGCAAGCCCTCCTCTTCGCCGACGGCGGCATCACCGCCCTCGGCACCAACATCACCCTCTTCAGCGTGGTCTCCGTCGGGGTCGCCTGGCTGACCTTCAGGCTGCTGCAGCGCGTGCTGCCCAAGCGGATGGGTCTGGTGCCGGTGCTCGCCGGCATGGCGGCGGCGGTCTCCGTCCCGGTCACCGCGCTCGCCTTCGTCGGCCTGTTCGCCGTCGGGGGGCAGGCGCCGGTCTCGCTCGGCGCGGTGGTCAGCGCCATGGTGGGCTGGCACGTGCTGATCGGCCTGGGCGAGGCCCTCATCACCGCCCTGGTGATCAGCAGCGTCATCGCCGTGCGCCCCGACCTGGTGTACGGCGCCCGCCCGGTGCTGGCCACCCGCACCCTCGAGGTGCGCACCGGCCACCGCAACGACGGCGAGGTACCCGCATGAGGACGCGCACGTTCGTCCTGAGCGGCCTGCTCGTCGCCTTGCTGCTGGCCGGGGTGGTCAGCTTCTACGCCTCCAGCCACCCCGACGGGCTGGTGTACGTCGCGGAGAAGGCCGGCTTCCTCGACACGGCCGCCGACAGCCCGGCCGACGAGGGCCCCTTGGCCGGCTACACCACCGAGGGCGTGGACGACGCGCGGCTCTCCGGCGGCCTGGCCGGCGTGGCCGGCGTGCTGATCACCCTCGTGCTCGCCGGGGCCATCGGCTTCGCCGTGCGCCGACGTGGTTCGGACAGCAGCAGCTCGGGCAGCGACGCACCGGACCACGCAGACGACAGAAAGTCCCTCTGAGATGGGCGCCGGTCACGGTCACAAGCTGCACTTCCACGGTCACTCGCCGATCCACCGCGCGGCGCCGCACCACAAGATCCTCGGCCTGCTGGTGTTCGTCGTGGTCGTCGTCGCCACGCCCCGCGAGTGGTTCGCGGCGTACGCCGGCTACCTACTCCTCGTCTTCGCCGTGGTGCGGTTCAGCGGCGTCCCCCTGACCTACATCCTCAAACGGCTGGTGGTCGAGGTCCCGTTCGTCGTGTTCGCCGTGCTGATGCCGTTCATCGCACACGGTCCCCGCGTCGACGTGCTCGGCCTCAGCCTCAGCCAGGCCGGGCTCCTGGCCGGGTGGGGCCTGCTGGCCAAGGGCACCCTCGGCGTGCTCGCCAGCCTGACCCTCGCCGCGACCACCGAGCCGAGAGACATCCTCGTCGGTCTGGAGCGGCTGCGGATGCCCGCCCAGCTCGTGCAGATCATGGGATTCATGATCCGCTACCTCGACGTGGTCACCGACGAGATGCGGCGGATGCGCGTGGCTCGAGAGTCCCGCGGCTTCAGCGCCCGCAACCCCCGGCACTGGCCCATCGTCGCGCGCAGCGCAGGCGCCCTCTTCATCCGCTCCTACGAGCGCGGTGAGCGGGTCCACCTGGCGATGGTCTCCCGCGGCTACACCGGAACCCTCGACACAGGAGGTCGGCGATGAGCGTCCCGGTCCTCGATCTCGCGGGACTGGCCTACGCCTACCCCGACGGCCATCAGGCGCTGTACGGCGTCGACCTGCACGTGCACGCAGGCGAGCGGGTCGCGCTGCTGGGGCCCAACGGCGCCGGCAAGACGACCCTGGTGCTGCACCTCAACGGCATCCTCCAAGCGGGCGCCGGCACGGTGTCGGTGTCCGGCCTGCCGGTCACCAAGGACAACCTGAAGGAGATCCGCCGTCAGGTCGGAATCGTCTTCCAGGACCCCGACGATCAGCTCTTCATGCCGACGGTCCGCGACGACGTGGCCTTCGGCCCCACCAACCTCGGCGTCAGGGGAGCCGCCCTCGATGCCCAGGTGATGGCTGCCCTCGACCAGGTCGGGATGGCCGACTTCGCCGACCGACCCCCGCACCACCTCAGCTTCGGCCAGCGTCGACGGGTCGCGGTGGCAACCGTGCTCGCGATGGAGCCCACGATCCTCGTCCTCGACGAACCGTCGTCCAACCTCGACCCCGCCTCGCGCCGCGAGCTCGCCGAGATCCTGACCCGGCTCGAGGTGACCGTCCTGATGGTCACCCACGACCTGCCCTACGCCTTCGAGCTCTGCCAGCGCTCCGTGGTGCTCTCCGACGGGGTCGTCGTCGCGGACGGTGACACCTTCGACGTGCTCACCGACGACGCCCTGATGTCGGCGCATCGCCTCGAGCTGCCCTTCGGCTTCGACCCGCGCAGCGTGCGGGCCGGCGGCGCCCGCTAACCTGAGCCTGGCGGGCACCAGCCCCCACCACACTGGCGCAACAAGCAAGGAGAAGGCTGTGGGCAAGGCCGACAACCAGGGCCTGGACTCCCTCGAGGGCGAGATCGAGGTGACCCGTGCGCGTCTCGCCGAGACCATCGACCAGCTCGTCTACCGAGCAAGTCCCAAGACGGTCGCCCGTCGTGAGATCGCCGGGCTCAAGGCGGTGTACGTCGCCCCGGACGGCTCGCCTCGCACCGACAACATGCTCAAGACGGCCGGGGTCGTCGTCGGCTTCGTGTCCTTGATGGTCGTGCTCCGCAAGCTCACCCGATGAGCGACAAGACGCCGATCCGGATGCTGCACGACCGGGTGCTGGTGTCGGTCGACTCCGAGGGCGAGCGTCGTTCCAGTGGCGGCATCGTCATCCCGGCCACGGCCGCCATGGGCGGACGCAGGCTCGGCTGGGCCCGCGTGGCCGCAGTGGGCCCTCACGTCCGCACGCTGGAGGTCGGCGACCGGGTGCTCTACGACCCCGAGGACAAGGGTGAGGTCGAGGTGAACGCCGAGACCTATCTCCTGATGCGCGAGCGCGACGTGCACGCCGTGGCGGCCGAACGACTCGGCGACAGCCAGACCGGCCTCTACCTCTAGAGCCGGCGAGCTCTGACCCCGTCGAGGGTCAGCGCCTGGCGACGCGAGCGACGACGACAGCGATGGCGCCGAACACGCTCGCGTAGATCAGCCCGTTCACGGTCCCACCGATCGCCATGTTGACGAGCCCGTTCCACTGGGCCATCGGCTCGGAGACGGGGCGGAGCAGCGGGGAGGCCGGCACCAGGATCGGGTGGATCGTCTCGACGACCCTCGTCATCAGGGCGAGGGCGGTGGCGACGAAGGTCATCGCGAATCCGGTCACGAATCCGAGGACGGCGACTCGTCGCCACGAGGGGGTGACCCAGCGCTGCTGGGCGGGAATGGTGGTCATGGGACAAGCCTGCGACGACGGCACCCCGCACAACAGAGTCAAGGTACTCATCCTGGCCGGGGGTCGAACTCAGCTGGTGTGCCGGCCTTCAGTGTGCTCCTCAGCGGTGTGCCCCTCGGCGGTGACCTCCTGGTCGGTGCGAGGGGCGCTGTGCTTCACGTCGGGGTCGAGCTCGTCGGCGGCGCGTAGGTTGTCCTCGTGCTCGGCGCGCACCCGATCGGCGGACTGGGCGCGCTCGGAAGCCTCGCTCTCCAGCCGCTCGGCCTCGGCGGCCTTGTGCTGCGCCTCGGCGCGCGCACGCTCAGCCGCAGTCTCCGCCTCACGCGCGTGGTTCTCGTGCTTGGCGACCCCGGCTGCCTGGGCCGAGGCCTGCTCGCGCAGCTCGGCGGCGCGCTCCCGGTCTCGCGCCTTGCGCTTGGTCGTCGATGCCTTGATCGCGAACGCGATGGCGGCGAGGACGACGACCGCGATCACGATCGTCACGATGATGCTCGTGGTGCCCATGGGTCCCTCCCGATAAGTGGTCGCTAGCGACGTACCCGCCGGGTGGAAAGCCAAACAAGCAGGCGGCTCGCTCCGGCTCAGGCCTGCTCGAGCTGACCGCGCAGCTTGACCAGCACCCGGGCCAGGATCCGCGAGACCTGCATCTGGGTGATGCCGACCTGGGCCCCGATCTGGGACTGGCTCAGCTGCTTGAAGAAGCGGAGGTAGAGCACCTCCCGTTCGAGCTCGGGCAGCGCCCGGACGGCCGGCATCAGCATGACGCGAGCCTCGGCCTCCTCGAGGTCGGTGTCCTCGCGGACGAGGGTGTCGCCCAGGGAGCTGGCGCCGTTCTCGCCGAGCGGGATGTCGAGGGAGGTGGGGGTGAAGCAGCCGTCGGCGGCGAGCGCCTCCAGCACCTCGTCCTCGCTGACGCCGAGGTGGTCGGCGACCTCCTGCACCCGGGGTGAGCGGCCCAGCGACTGGATCAGCTCGCCCTGCGCACGGGACATGTCGGCCTGCATCTTCTGGATCGGGCGCGGCGGGCGCACCATCCAGCCGAAGTCGCGGAACTGGCGCTTGACCTCGCCCTTCATCGTCACCACGGCGTACGACAAGAACTCGACGCCATGGGCGGGGTCGAAGTTGCGAGCCGCCTTCAGCAGCGCCATGGATGCCGCCTGGGCAAGGTCTTCCTCGGCGATGCCACGACCGCGGTAGCGACTGGCGATCGCCCGGGCCAGGCCCATGTGCATGACCACGACCTCGTCCTGGAGGCGCTTGCGCTCCAACGGGTCCGACTCGGCAGCGGCCTGGGTCAGCAGGCGGGTGCTGACCGCGCCACGCGACTCCGCCGCTGCGGAGGGGAGGGTTGCGGTGGGCTGTTCGTCGATCGGAGCCGGTGCCGTGAAGACCATGCCGTCCGCCTTCTGCCAGTCACGTCCGCCGGTCACGGCGGGTCGTGTCGGTGTCGAGCCCCCTGTCGAGACGCTGTTACCCCAGGGTCTGTGCGGCGGAAACAACTCTCACGTGCTGGTCTGGACACTCATTCACCACAAACCCGGCACCTTGCTCCGAGATGTGTCGGGTCGACACCCACTCGACCGCGCCGGCGAGACCGCGTCTGGGGTCGGGGGTAGTCACTGCTGCGGCGTCAGGTACGTGAAGGTGACGGTGACGGCGGCGACGTCGTAGGAGTCCACGCCACGTGTGCTGATCGACCAGGAGGCCGCTGCCCGCACTCGTTCCCGCGTCGGATCCCACGCCGGGCCGACGACGGCGCCGGTGGTCACGCTCTCGCCGGAGATGGCGGCCGACGTGACCGGGGTCGTTGCGCCGGTGCCGTTCATCCCCACGAGCAGCTGGGCGGTGTCGGTCTCCCCGTCGAGAGTGGGCTTGCCGCGCATTGCCACGTGCACCGAAGAGAGCCCGCGGGGCGCATTCACCGACAGGAGGTCGACGCCCCCGCGCGCGGTCGCGATGCTGGGCCGCAGGTAGGTGCCGCCGCAGGCGTCGGAGGAGCGGTAGCTCGTCGCGCCCGCGTCCGGATACATCGTGGACGGCACGACGGTGCCACACGGAACGGGCTGATGGTCGTCCCCGCCGGTCGTCGACGCGCGATCGTCCGCGAAGCGTGCGCTCTCCGAGGCGGCCACGGCGCCGCGGTACGGGGTCGGCGGCACTGTCACGGTGCCGGTGGACTCGACGAGCGGGACGCCGGAGACCTCCACGTACGACCACCCGGTGGTGCCCGCGTTTCCGGCCAGGTCGACGGCGTCGAGCTCGGCGGTGTACCTACCGGCGGGCAGCACCTGACCCGCGTTGTCGCGGCCGTCCCAGGTGACCGGGTAGTCCCGTCCCGTCCGGTAGGGCTCGGCCCTGGTGTAGAGCACCTCGCCGTTGATGTCGGTGATGCGGAGCTCGACGCGAGTGACGCTGTCTTCCTCGGTGGAGCCGAGAACGCGGTGGCGGAACCCGATCTGGTCGGTGAGGCCACGGGTCAGCGGGTACACGGTGGTGGAGTTCCGGGTGAGCCCGGCCGGTTCATACACGGTGTCGACGAAGAGCTGGGTGGAGTCCTGGCGGGCCCTTCCCTTCCTGGCGACCTGGTCTGCGACGAACACGACGCGGTACTGACGGTCGCGGACGATGCGGCCGTTGCCGTTCTTGCCGTTCCACCTGAATCTGTGTGTGCCGCGACTCACCTTGCCGAGCTTCTTCCGGAACACGACGGTCTTGGCGTCGTTCGTGCGGCGGACCTTCACGGTCACCTCGGACCTCTTCGCGAGGGTGAACGGGATGCGGGCCCTGTCCTTGACGCGGTCTCCGTTCGGTGAGAAGTAGACGATGGGCTCGGAGCGGACGACCGGCCCGGTGGCACTCGGGGCGGCAGTCGCGAAGCTGACGCCGACGAGCGAGGCAGTCACGGTGGCGGCCGCGATCAGTGCGACAGCGGCGGTGTGGAGACAACGCAGGGCGCGGGACGGCGCGGTGGCAGGTGCGCGAAGCATTGGATCCCCCGAAGGTCTGGTTGCGAGACGCTCGATCATCGTAGGACACCGGAGATCGCGGTCATGGCTGTGAGACCGCGGTGCCGCCGGAGCCGACGTCGGCTCAGGACCGAAGGAGGACGACCACCCAGACAGGCAGAAGGGTGGCCACCCAAGGAGACCACCCTCTGTGCCGGACGACGTTCGGCCATCCCCTCCGAGGTCGGACGACGCGTTGGCGCGCGACTCGCCACGCAGCAGGAATGCGACGAGCGCGCGTCGCCATCCTGCTCGAAGCGGGCCCGACGTGTGAGCGTTTTGGCCAGATCGGGGCACGACGATCCCGGCGGGCAGCCCGTGCGGTGTCCTCTCAGCGCAGGGCGAACGACGTGTGCTGCATCCCGGCCCCGCGTACGGCGTTGAGCCCGGCAAGGACCTCGGCGTCCTCACCATGCGGTCGCCACGAGCCTGCTGCCACGTTGGCGATCACCTGCTCGGCCGACGTGGCGCCTGCGATCACGCTGCCGACCGTCGGCTGTGCGGCCAGGCCGCCCAGGGCGACGTCGAGGATGCTGATCTCGCGGTCGGCCGCGAAGGACTCGAGCACCTCGACACGGTCGAAGTCGGCACCTTCGAGCCGATGACTCTGCGCTTGGGCGCTGAGCCGGCTGCCCTCGGGAGCGCTCTCGCCGCGCCGGTACTTGCCGGTCAACAACCCGTAGGCGAGGGGGAAGTAGGGCAGCAGGCTCATCCCCAGCCGGGACAGGGCCGGCACGAGGTCTTCCTCGGCGGACCGGTTGTAGAGGGAGTACTCGTTCTGGGCGCTCACGAAGCCACGCAGCCCACGACTGCGAGCCGTCCAGTGCGCATCGACGGCCTCCCACCCGGCGAAGTTGGAGCAGCCGAGATAGCGCACCTTGCCCTCGTCGACCAGCTCGTTCATCACCTCGAGGGTCTCCTCGAGCGGAGTCACCAGGTCGAGCTGATGGAGCTGGTAGAGGTCGATGTGGTCGGTGCCCAGCCGGCGCAGGCTGGCCTCGACGGCCTTGCGGGCATAGCGGCGGGAGGCGCGGGCACCCCAGTCCGGCCCGTTGCCGCCCTTCATGTCCATGCCGAACTTGGTGGCGACGACGACGTCGTCGCGCCGGCTGCCCAGCGCCCGGCCGAGGAGCTCCTCGCTAGCTCCGAACCCGTACGTGTCAGCGGTGTCGAAGAACGTCACGCCGAGGTCGAGGGCGGCGTCCACCACCTGCTGCGTGCGGGTCGCGTCGATCCGCGCCCCGAACGCGTTGCAGCCGATCCCGATCGCGGAGACGGTCAGCCCGCTGTCGCCGAGCTGGCGATACTCCATCTCGACGTGGTCGCTGGTCGCCGGACCCATCCTCAGCGCACCTCGAGCTGGAGCAGCACCAGCCCGGTGTCGTGGTCCTCGACGTCGACGACACCGGGCTGCTCGATCGTGAGCTTCCGCTCCGACTGTCCGGGGGGGAAGGAGATCTCCTGCTCCGGCGTCGCGTGCACGTGCAGCTCGCCGGCGCGGTCGGAGTCGATCCGCAGGGTCAGAGGCTTGCCGACCTCGATCTCGACCCGTTGGCCGTTGGGCTTCGCGGTGTCGCCCTTGAACGTGAGGTCGGCGAACGGCCCCGTCGGGCGCGGCTTCTCGCTGGAGTCCTCGGTCTCCTGCTCGGTCGGCTGCTCGTCCGGCTCCTCGGTCGGGGTCGACGCGCTCGTCTCCGGAGCGGGAGTCGGGTCCTCAGCGGTCGGGGTGTCGTTGCCACAGCTGGTGAGCAGCAGCCCGGCGGCCAGGACGGCCAGGGCGGTGCGGGTCCTGCGCATCACGGTCCTTCGTCTCGACGACTCGTCCGCACCATCTTCCGACATCGCCTTCGCCCCTCCGGAGCCACCCTCCCCGGTTGGTCGAGCTCGGAGCTCCCGTTGGTCGCGCGCCGGTCGGTCGAGCTTGTCGAGACCAGTCCTCCGGGCTTGTGCGCACGGGGTCCGCCTCGGGACACTTCCCGCAGGGCCGCCACCGGGCGGCGCGGAGAAGAGGGACATGACCGAGCAGCCCACCGGCGCGGGATTCCTCGCCCCACCCGAGCCCACCCCCGAGGTCCAGGCGATGTACGACGACGACGTCGACGACATGGGCTTCGTGATGAACGCCTCGCGGTTATGGGGCCACCTTCCCGCCACCCAGCGAGCGTTGATGGAGACGTGGTCCGGGGCCGCGAAGGCAGCCGGGCTCTCCTTCCGGCAGCGGGGCGTGCTGGTGACCGCGACGGCATCCGCGATGGGTGACTCCTACTGCTCCCTCGCCTGGGGCCACAAGCTGAGCGAGCACTCCGGTGCCGACGTCGCTGAGGGAGTGCTGCGCGGCGACGACTCCCTGCTCGACGACCAGGACCGGGCATTGGCGGCCTGGGCCCGCGCCGTTGCTCGCGATCCCTACGGCACGACGGCGGCGGACGTCCAGGCGCTGCGCGACGTCGGCTACGACGAGGCCCAGATCCTGGCCATCACCGTCTCCGTCTCGATGAGGATCGCCTTCTCCACCGTCAACGGCGCGCTCGGTGCCCAACCCGACCGAGAGCTGGACGAGCAGGTTGCGCCCCCGGTGCGCGACGCGGTCGGCTACGGGCGTCCCGCCTGGACCGGCGCCTGAGTCGGACTCATCGCCGTGCGGCGAAAGAGGTCGTCTCGTGACCCGGCCTCAGTGGCGTCGGCGCGCCAGCAGATAGCCCCACGGGGTGGGGAAAGATGGCTCATCCTGCTGGTCCCTCCGGATCTTCCTCGGTCGTATGGTCTCGAAATACCGAACTATCAGGGAGGGCTGCATAGTGAAGAAAACTGCCGTTGTCGCCTCGGCCGTGGGGGTCATGCTGTGGGCAGGAGGCCCGGCGTACGCATCGCCGAACCAGGAGGTGTTCGACGCCAACGACGCCACATGGGGCTGTTCTGGTGATCCAGGCGTGATGTTGCCGCCGTATCACTGCATCAACCTGAGGTCGAAGGGCAGCACCGGGGTGATCAAGGTCTTCGAGCCGGACGAAAGGTGGCCGCAGGAGTCGATCAGCACGGACCCGAGAAGCGCCACGCGCCCGTGTCCCCAGGACCCGGACGCAACGAACGGGACGTGGTGGTCTCCGTTGCCGGGCATCTGGGTCTGCCACCACAGGCCCTGAAGCTCAACTGTCGGCGTTCCTGCCGCCGAGGCGGCTGGGTGGCAAGGAGTGTCGACGACGAAGGCCAGGCCGTGTGATGCGGCCTGGCCTTGGTGTTCTCATGCGCCCTCAGGGGCACGAGCCCATGTCGGTCGAGCTGGGCTGGAAGAGCCGGTGACTCGGCTCAGGGCACGGTGCCGGCTGACCGGGCGGCCGCCTCGATCTCCTCGCGCCGCTGCGTCCAGAAGGCTGGGTCGTGCTGCTTCACGGCCATGTCCTCCGCGTCGGTGCCCACCGCTCCGTCGAGCTCTTCGCGCAGGATGTCGGCGTGGCCGGCGTGCCGGCTGGTCTCGGCCAGCAGGTGGACGAGGATGTTGAACAGGGGCACCTCGGCGTCCTGCCACCAGGCCACGCGGCCCGTGGCATCGAGGGCGAGGACGTCCACCGTCGCGTCGCTGTGGTCCCACACGCGTCGGTAGCGGTCGACGACGTCGCCGCGGGACTCGTGCTCGGTCGCCCACATGTCGGCAAGTCGCTCGGCCTCGACGTCCCACCGCGGCAGCGGCTCGGGAAAAGGACGGGCGAAGACCTCGCCGAGGTATCTGGCCTCCCAGGTCGCCACGTGCTTGACCAGGCCCAGCAGGTTGGTCCCGGTGACGGTCAGCGGGCGACGGACGTCGTACTCGGAGAGCCCGTCGAGCTTGGCGAGCAGCGCCTCGCGCTCGTGCTTCAAGTAGCCGTACAGGTTGGCCTTCGCGGCGTCGTCGTTCATGGGACAGCAACCTGCCACGAGTGCCACCAGGTGTCAGCAGATCGCGACTCAGGCGCTCGGCGGCGGCAACGGCTCCCGCACGCCGAACCGCGGTCAGGCTCAGGTCCCGGTGCAGTCCGCCAGGATGCGCGCGAGCTCGACCGGCTTGGTGTACATCGGCCAGTGACCGGAGTCGATGTCGACGTAGTCGACCCGCCTCGCCTTCGCGAGCTCGGGGATCTCGCCCGCCTGCACCCACTCCTTGGCCTGGTCGGGCGTGAACTCCGGGCAGACCATCGTCACGGGGACGTGGTAGCGCCGGTCGCTGCTCAGGTGCACGACGCCATGGGTGATCGTGGCCGGCACGGCGATCGCATCGTGCGCCACCGCCGCCTTGAGCTCGGTCGACATGTCGTCGGAGTCGGGGCCCTCGAACGGCTCCCAGCCCGGGAAAGGCACCACACCGTCCACCGGCTCGAACGCGCCGAAGTAGGTCTCGCCGTCGGCGTTCGGCATGCCGCCGATCAGCGCCACGCGCGCCACCTTGTCGGGCCGCGCGTCGGCGACGGCCCAGGCGAGGGCGCACGCGGCCGAGTGACCGACCACAAGGGCTGGGCCTTCGGCGGCGTCCACGGCCGTCGTGACGGCGGCGACCTGGTCGGCGTACGTCGCGGTGGGGTCGCCGTCTCCCTGGCCGGGGAGCGTCAGGGCGACGGGTCGGTGACCGAGCCTCTCCAGCTCCGGCGCCACGTCCTTCCAGGCCGTCGCGTCGAGCCACATGCCGGCGATGAGCACGATGTCCATGTCAGCCCTCCGACGTCGTCGAGGCGGTGAGTGCGTCCAGGTCTCGTTCGGCGTAGAGCCGGTGGTGCCATTCCTCGTTGACCACGATGAAGAGGCACTGTGCCAGGGGGAAGTCCTCGAGCTGCGGCCACCCGGGCTCGGTCCGGGTGACGGTCTCGTCGAGCTGCTCGGGGGTCAGGGCGGTGATCACCTCGCGGACCATGGCCTGGCGCTCGCGGCGTACGGCGAGGACCTCGTCCAGCGACGGACGCGCCTCGCGGTCCCAGGGGATGCCGTCCCAGCCGGGAGCCTCGTCCCAGGGAAGGTCGAGCGGGTGCCACGGCACCACCTCCCCGAGGACCATCCGGCCCACCCAGGCGGCGCTCGCGAAGCCGAGGTGGCGCAGCGTCTCGATGAACGACCACTCCTCTCGGACCCGCTCGTGCAGGAGCTCGGGTGGGAGTGCTCGGGCCCGGTCCTCGGTCTCGGCCCAGAGGCGCTCCAGCGTCGCCCAGGCGTCCTGGAACCCCTCGACCGTGGTCGGGTGCATCTTCGTGCGGTCGGGCATGCGGCGGTCGAGCTCGGCGTCGACCAGGGGTCCGATGTCCACCCCGTTGATCGTCACACCCTCGATGTGCCCGGTGATCTCGACGTCGACCAGCTCGAGCCCGGGAAAGCGGACGTGGTGGAAGGAGATGGCCCGCAGGTCCGCGTGCTCGATGTGCGCGGCGTTCGGCAGCGAGGCGGTGGATGCGTTCATGAGCCCAACCTAGAGTGGGTTCCGGACGTTCCGCTTCCGGAATCAAGGCCCCGGTGCCACCCTGGCCGGATGAGGGAGACGAGCCCTACCGCGCGAGCGCTCCGGACCCTGGAGATCCTGCAGCACCGACCGGGCTGCACCGCCGACCAGCTCGCAGGGCGACTCGGGGTCACCGACCGCGCCGCCCGCCGCTACGTCGCGATCCTGCGCGAGGCCGGCATCCCGGTCGAGTCGGTGCGGGGTCCGTACGGCGGCTACCGGCTCGGTCACGGCGTGCGGCTGCCGCCCCTCGTGTTCACCGCCGCCGAGGCCGTCGGCCTCGTGATGGCAGTGCTCGACGGTCGGCACGCCGCGGCGGACGACGAGGACCCCGTCGGGTCCGGGCTCGGCAAGATCATCCGCGCCCTCCCTGTCCACGTCGGGAGGCAGGCGGCGACGATGCGCGAGCACGCCCGCGCCGTCCCCGACCGGTGGTCCCGCCCCGACCTGGAGATCACCAGCGCGCTGGTCGAGGCGGTGGGCGAGCAGCGCCAGGTGCGCATCGGCTATCGCAGCGCCGCCGGTCACAGCCACTCGTTCGAGGTGGACCCGTGGTCCGTGGTCGTGCGCTACGGGAGGTGGTACCTGCTGTGCTTCGCCCACCACGCCGACGCCGTGCGCACCTATCGCATCGACCGGGTGACCGCCGTCGGGCAGGGCACCCGGACCTTCCACACGCCCGACGGGCTCGACCCGGTGGCGGTGCTCGAGGAGAACCTCGCGTCCGGCTGGGAGCACGCCGCGCGGGTGATCCTGCACGCGCCGATGGCCGAGGTGGCGCCGTACCTCCGTCCCACGATGGGTCGGTTGGAACCGCTCGGGGACGATCGCTGCGTCGTCACCGGCAGCACCAGCAACGCGACGATGTACGCCGGGGAGTGGCTGGCCGGCCTGCCCTTCGAGATGACCGTCGAGGGCGGGCCGGAGCTGCGCGCGGCGGTTGCGGAGGTGGCGGCGAAGATGGCGCGGGCAGTGGCCGGGTGAAACTCGGTTCCGCGACCCGCAGGCAACCGTGTGGCTGGCTGCCCCGGGTGGTTGTGCGCCCGGGGGTAGGCGTTGATGGAGGAGGCGTGTCCCGTGGCGTTCGAGCGGACCGATCGGGGCGTCGACGGAGGCGCCGCGGGCTCAGCAGGGCTCTCAGTCGCTCCTGTGAGCGAGGACGTTGATCACCTTGCCGTCCGGGTCACGCATGAAGAAGCGGCGGACTCCCCATGCTTCATCGGTGAGGGGGTGCACGATCTCAGCGCCGGCCTGGCAGGCGGCTTCGTGCGCGGCGTCGACATCATCGACCTCCACGGACACGTCGGGGACGACCGGTGCGGTGGCGTCGTGGGTCAGGAGACTCAGCTGCGCCTTCGGGTTCGCGGGGTCGCTCAGGGTGACGATCCAGCCCAGGTCCATGACCACCTCGAATCCGAGTGTGTCGACGTAGAAGGCGGTGGCGCTGGCGATGTCCTCGGTGGCGAAGTCGGGCATGGTGCGCTTGATGGCCATGAGGGTCATCGTGCCTGGCGGCTCACTTGCGGACCAGGATGGCGGCGGAGAGAAGGAGAAAGTCAGGCCACGTGATGCGGCCTGACCTGGATGTTGGTGCGTCTGTGGCCTGCTCGCTGTTTCGGGCGGTTTCGCGCTGATGGAGGTGGCGTAGACCGTGGCCAGGCCGAACGTCCTCGTGACTGCGTTGGAGGGAATCAGGGCCCGTCGGCAGCCGCCGGTCGACTCTTTCGAGCCGTTCGAACTGCCCAGGTGTTGGCGAACATGAGCCCGCTGATGAGACCGGACAACAGGGCGGGCCCGGTGGGACCGTCTGTGGCAATGATCAACACGACTGCGACAACCGCGCTGATGCCCGAGATCAGCGCGAGAACCAAGGGGACGGGTCCGCCGTCGAGCCAACTGCGTACCCCAACAACGATGAGGGTCGCGCCGACACCGATGCCGAGAACGAGCACGAGGAGGGCGACGAGGGGTGCTTCTGCGTTGCCGGCTATCCCGAGGCCGACCAGGAGCGAGATGCCGCCGATGATGAGTGAAATGGGGGTCGCGCCACGGGGCCAGGCGCTGTCGTCGCGGCGCTGCGTTCGGGCGTCTTCGGTCATGGCCAGGGAGCATTGCAGGTACGCGGCTTTGGCGCCAGATGTCGGCATTTCTGCCCCGTCCCCTGATAGCGAGCCGCTCTTGACGCTCCGGCCGGCGGCCGAAGGCCGCCCTTATCGGAGTACAGATGGTCCTCACCTGGCTGATGACCTTCGTGGCCCACTCGAGGTCGTTCTTTCCGGCTCCCGAATGAGACGCCGCATGTCTGCAGAAGAGACGCAGGGCGGCGACAGCTACAGCAAGGGACATCTGTTCGAGAAGCTCATGGTCCACGTGAGGCACTCACTCGGCTGTGCGAAGACGACCACCCAGCATCTGAAGGTGAAGTCTGACGGCATCGAGCTCATCATCTCGACCAACCTCGACACGCCGACCCAAACGTGGACGGGTTCTTCTTCGCCATACCGCGCCTGACAGCTGACGCCGATGCCTTCTTCAAGGAAGCGCAGGCAAGAGATGCAATGTTCCGGGTGTCACGGCGCGGGACATCTTCGAGCTGCTGCGTTCGCGGACACCTCTGCAGCAGGACGTCGACGAGCTCGGGGTGCTTGGATCACGTCGCATACGTTCCGGAAGACCGCGGCGACGATCCTCGACGAGGCTGCGCTGTGGGCCCGGCTGGTCGCGGATCAGCTCGGTCACAGCCGGCCGTCGATGATCCAGGACGTCTCCATGGGGCGTCGCCGTGGACTCCCAGGCGGCGTTGGCGTTGGAGGCCGCGTCAAGGGACACGGCTGCGGGCGAAAGCAATGGCAAGACAATGGCCAATGAAGAAGGTCAGGCCACGTGATGCGGCCTGACCTGGGGGTTTGTGCGCCATCAGGGACTCGAACCCCGAACCCGCTGATTAAGAGTCAGCTGCTCTGCCAATTGAGCTAATGGCGCGTGAAGCGTGGGGAACTGTAGCAGCGCCTCACCGCCGGGATGAAATCGAGATCGGGTCAGACGCCGTGACGTGGGGCACGCCTGAACCGCGCTCGGCCGGAGCGTTCGGAGCGGGTCAGCGCGTCACCTTGCGGCCGGCGTCCTCGACGCACAGGACAGCCCACGGCAGTGCGTCGAGGCGCTCCTCGCCGATGGGCTTGCCGCACTCGTCGCAGGTCCCGAAGCTGCCGTCAGCCACCTTCTCGAGCGCCCGGTCCACGTCCGCGAGGGTCACCTGGAGCTTGTCGTGGGCTGCCACCTGCGAGAGTCGGTCGACGGCCATCGAGGTCCCCTCGCCCACCCGTTTGCCGAACGAGATCGATCCACGCTCGTCAGGCTGGTCGGTCAGGGTGGCGAGCTCGGACTCGAGAGCGGCCTTCTTCGCGTGAAGGGTGGACTCGACGTCCTGCAGGGGAGGGGTCATTGACCCATCGTGACTCCTCCGCCTGAGCCACCCGCGGCGGGGTGCGCGATTCCCGGCAACTCGCTACTTTTCGGACCCATCCTCCGCCTGGCCACCGACGAACTAATGTCGAAGGATGGAAACAGGGAGCTGGCTGAGGAGGCAACGGATGGGTGCTGAGCCCGGGCTGCGGCTGGTGCCGTCCCTGGAGGGGCCGGACATCGACCTTCTCCTGGGACGCGTGGCCAGGGGGGACGCACAGGCTTTCGAGCGGCTCTACGACGAGCTGGCCTCGGCGGTCTACGGCCTGGCCCGCCGGGTCGTGCGTGACCCGTCACGAGCCGAGGACGTCACCCAGGACGTCTTCCTCGAGATCTGGCGCAAGGCCGCGAGATTCGACTCCACCCTCGGCCGGGCCAAGACATGGGTGATGACCATCGCCCACCGCAGGGCCGTCGACGCCGTACGCCGCAACGAAGCGGCCAAGCGGAGCGACGGGCAGGCGGTGCCCGACGAGGTCAGCCACGACGAGTCGGCCGACCAGGTCATCCAGAGCGAGGAGCGCGGCTCCGTGCGCGACTGCATGGAGACGTTGACCGATCTCCAGCTCGAGTCGGTGCGACTTGCCTACTTCAACGGCTACACCTACAGCGAGGTGGCGACGTTGCTCGACAAACCGCTGCCCACGATCAAGACCCGGATGCGCGACGGACTGATCCGTCTGCGCGACTGCTTGGAAGGAGCCCGATGAGCACCGAGCTGCACACCCTTTCGGGTGCCTTCGCCCTTGACGCCGTCAGCGTCGACGAGGCCGCCCAGTTCCGCACCCATCTCGAGGAGTGTTCCTCCTGCCTGCAGGAGGTGCGCGAGCTGCGCGCCGCGGCGGCCCGGATGGGGGAGGTCGAGGCGATGATCCCGCCCCCCGCGCTCAAGGCGCGGGTGCTCGCGGCCGCCGACCATACGTCGCAGAAGCCGCCCAAGGTGCCCCTCACACCCCTCGGCCGGCATGGAGCCGGCCGGCGTTGGGCTCCTCGTCTCGCGGCTGCCGCGGCTGCGGCAGTGATCGTCGTCGGCGGTGGCATCGGCATCTCCCAGCTGGGTGACGACACCTCCGGCACCCTGCAGGCCGGCGTGGTCCAGGTCTTCGAGGCCTCCGACGTTCACACCGGTGAGGTCAGCACGAGCCACGGACCCGTCCGCGTGGCCACCTCGGCCGAGCGGGGCGAGATGGCCGTCGACACCAGTGGTCTCCAGACCCTGGACTCGGGCCACGTCTACCAGCTCTGGACGATCGCCGACGGCACCCCGGTCTCGGTCGGCGTCCTCGACGAGCCCGGGCAGGGTGCGTCGATGGCGATGCCCGGCCCAGGTGCGCAGGTCGCCATCACGATCGAGCCCGCCGGTGGCTCGGACCGGCCGACGACCGATCCGATCGTGGAGGTCGACCCGGCCTCGGTCTGAGGCCGCGGACAAGCGTGGGGGATGCCCGAGGGGGAGCTGCCTCGGCAGCCGGAGCCGGGCGGGAGGTCAACGACTCAGGGTCGGGGGCTTGCCGCCCGGCTCTTCATCGTCTCGAGCACGGCCTGCGCCGCGTTGTGCCCCCCGATGCCGCTGACGGCGCCGCCGCGGCGGGCGCCCGCCCCGCACAGCATCACGTTGGCGAGCTCGGTGGAGACACCCCAGCGGTGAGCCGGCGTGTCCAGGCGGGCCCGGTTGGGCGCCCATGGCCAGGACAGGTCGCCGTGGAAGATGTGGCCACCCGGCATCGCCAGGGCCTCGTCGATGTCCTGAGGCGCCTTGGCCTCCAGGCAGGGTGCGCCGTGCTTGTCCACGGCGAGCAACGACTCGATCGGTTCGACGAGGTGCTCGTTGATCGCGTCGAGGGCGCGGCCCACGGCGACGTCTCGTGCAGCGTCCCGGTCACCCTCGAAGAGCCGGGCAGGCGTGTGCACCCCGAAGTAGGTCAGCGTGTGCATGCCCTTGACCGCCAGCGGGCCGAGGATCGAGGGGTCCGTCAGTGAGTGGCAGTAGAACTCACCGGGCATCGTCGTCGGGATCTGGCCGGCCTCGGCCTCGGCGTACGCCGTCTGCAGCTGGCTGTAGTCCTCGGCGACGTGCAAGGTGCCGGCGAAGCCGTTGCGTGCGCTCTCCCCGGACTTGAAGCTCGGCAGCGACTCGAGCAGCAGGTTGACCTTGAGCTGGGCGCCTTCGGGACGTTCGGTGGGCTCGTCGCCGAGCAGCACCCCGAGCACCCACGGCGCCACGTTGGAGAGCACGTAGTCGCAGTCGGCGGAGTGCCAGGTGTCACCGTCGTGCCAGGTCACCGTCGCGCTGGTGCCATCCGTCTCGATCCCGCTCACCCCGGCGCCCGTCACGATCGTCGCGCCGGCGTTGCGGGCGGCGACGGCCAGCGAGTCGGTGACCCCGCCCATGCCGCCGACGGGCACGCGCCACTCGCCGTTGCCGTTCCCGATGAGGTGGTAGAGGAAGCAGCGGTTCTGCACGAGGCCGGGGTCGTTCAGGTCGGCGAAGGTGCCGATCAGGGCATCGGTGGCGACGACACCGCGCACGGTGTCGTCGGTGAAGCGGTCCTCGATCACCCGACCGATGGGTTGCTCGACGAGGTAGTCCCACGTCGCGGCCTCGACCATGCCGCTGATCTCCTTGCTCGTGCGAAGCGGCTCGAGCATCGTGGGGGCGACCACCTGGGCGAAGTCGGCGATCTCCGCGTAGAACTTCCGCCAGACCTCGTACTCCTGGTCCGACCCGGTCAGGTCGCGGAACGAGGCTGCCGTCGCCCGGGCCTCGGGTCGCTCGACGAGCAGTCCGGTGTGCTTGCCGTCGCGGACCACGGGGGTGTAGGAGGCGGTGGTGCGCGACTTGAGCTGCAGGTCGAGCTGCAGGTCGTCGATGATCTGCTGCGGCATCAGGCTCACCAGGTAGGAGTACCGGGAGAGCCGAGCCGGTACGCCGACGAACGCCTTCGCCGAGACGGCGGCCCCTCCGGTGTTGTCCAGGCGCTCGAGCACCAGCGTGGAGACGCCCGCTCCGGCGAGGTAGGCAGCGGCCGTGAGGCCGTTGTGCCCGCCGCCGACGATGATGACGTCGTACTTGTCCGACACGCTTGCTGAAGTCACGGCAGCACGCTACCGGTCGGGATGGCCGCGGCGACGGCGGTTCCGCCGAGGGGACGCAATGGGAGGGGAACAGAATCGCGTGACAAGAGGTTTAGTGTTCAACTACCCTGCTTGAATCTTCGCGAAGGAGATCCCCATGCCGGCTCTCACGGTCCCCGACCTGACCGTCCTCTCCCGCATCCCCGCACCGGGGCTCGGGGACGTCGTGCGTCCGGTGGCGTCCGTCACCACCGGACCCACCGGCTACGAGGGGGAGGGCTTCCCGGTGCGCCGCGCGTTCGCCGGCGTCGACCTGCGCGACCTCGACCCCTTCATCCACATGGACCAGATGGGCGCGGTCGACTATGCCCCCGGCGAGCCCAAGGGCACTCCTTGGCACCCGCACCGTGGCTTCGAGACCGTCACCTACATCATCGACGGTGTCTTCGACCACCACGACAGCCACGGCGGCGGTGGCACGATCACCGACGGGGACACCCAGTGGATGACGGCCGGCTCCGGGCTGCTCCACATCGAGACTCCTCCGGAGTGGCTCGTCCAGAAGGGCGGGCTCTTCCACGGCGTCCAGCTGTGGGTCAACCTGCCCCGGGACCAGAAGCTCGCCACCCCGCGCTACCAGGACCTTCGCGCCGGCCAGCTCGGCACGCTGACCACCGACGACGCAGGCGTCCTGGTCCGGGTGATCGCCGGTGACGTCGCCGGCCACGCCGGCCCGGGGACGACGCACACGCCGATGGCGATGGTGCACGCGACGCTGGCGCCTGGCGCCCGGCTCGAGCTGCCCTGGAACGTCGACTTCAACTCGCTCGTCTACGTCCTCTCCGGCCATGGCACCGTCGGGGCGGAGCAGCGGCCGGTCAGCCCCGGTCAGCTCGTCGTCCTGGGCCGCGGTGACTTCGTCTCGGCGACCGCCGACCTCCAGCAGGACTCCCACACCCCCGAGCTCGACGTGCTCGTGCTCGGAGGTCGTCCGATCCGGGAGCCGGTCGCCTGGGCCGGCCCCTTCGTGATGAACACCAAGGCCGAGGTGCTGCAGGCCTACGAAGACTTCCAGAAGGGCCGGATGGGCCAGATCCCCACGGTCCACGGAGCCCCGAACGAGCTCCAGGAAGGCTGATTCGTCCGGCTGAGGCCCGAGCGGGCCGCAAACTTTTTTCACGCGATCCCCTTGCGCACCCCCCAGGTGTGGCGCCTACCGTGCCCAGGTTGGGTGCCGGCTCTGGCGGCGCCTTCTCGGAACCCTGGAGGGGACATCCATGCGTTTTCGCTCTGTCACCGCGCTCTCCGCGTCCGTGCTGCTGGGGGCCTCGACTCTCGCCCTGTCGGCGACGTCGAGCGCCCAGCCTCAGGCCGCGCCACGACCGACGGTCACCACGACCGCCGGCTCCTTCGCCCTCAGCGGCGCGGAGGCTCTCAGCTACCGGCTGCCCGGCGACGTCAGGGAGCTCTGGACGGCCACGTTGCCCGGCGGACTGACCCAGACCCGCTACCAGCAGTACGTCGGGGACGCCTCGGTATTCGGGGGCCAGGTCACCGTCATCGAGGGTGCCTCGGGTCAGCAGCAGGCGGTCGTAGGCGCACACTTCCCGGGGCTCGAGACAGCCAACGACAAGCGGTTGTCGAAGGGCAAGGCCCGTGGCGTCGTGGAGAAGCGGATCGGCACCCGCGGCCAGTGGACCACCACGCTGCGGATCGACCCTCGCAACGGGAAGACCTTCTTCGAGGTCGACTCGATCCGGGCAGCCTCCCGGCCGGTGCGCTGGGTCAACGCCGCCAACGGCAACATCCTCAAGGCGTTCAGCGGTCTCACCGAGGGCCAGGGCACGGGGGTCAAGGGCGACTCCAAGGCCATCGACACGACCCGGAACCCCTCAACCAACCTCTTCGAGCTGCTCAGCGGCGACGGGCGGCAGAAGACGTCCAGCGTCGGCAACGGCACCACCTCGGCGACGCTCATGACCGATCCCGACGACCTCTGGAACACCAACAACCGCAGGTTCACCGACCCCAGTCAAGCCCCCGGGGTCGACGCGCACTACTACGCCAACGTGGTCGACGACTTCTACCGCGACACCTTCGCTCGCAACAGCATCGACAACGAAGGCATGCAGATCCGCTCCTTCGTCCACTACGACCGGAACTACTGCAACGCCTTCTGGAACGGCGCCTACATGACCTACGGCGACGGCAACGGGCGCGACTGCCTGCCGCTGTCCGGAGGACTGGACGTCGACGGGCACGAGCTGACCCACGGCGTCACGGAGCACACCTCCAACCTCATCTACGAGAACGAGTCGGGCGCGCTCAACGAGGCGTTCAGCGACATGATGGGCAACACGATCGAGTTCTACGCCGACGCCCGCGGTCTGGACCCCGCAGCCGTCCCGGACTTCCGGATCGGTGAGGACGTGATCAACGCCGGCACCGTCGGCGCCGGGTTCCGCAACATGGCCGAGCCGGGCGAGTTCGACGACCCCGACCACGTGGTCGACAAGTACACCGGCACCTCCGACGGCGGCGGTGTGCACACCAACAGCGGCATCGCCAACCACGCCTACTTCCTCGCCGTCGAGGGCGGGCAGAACCGCGGCTGCAGCGCGCCGATCGTCACGCACACCGAGGACTGCGACATCACGGTGCCGGCGCTCGGCCTGGCCCGGGCGGCGCAGACCTTCTACGCCGGCTTCTCCTCGCTGCCGGAGTACGCCAACTTCTGCGATGCCCGCAACGCGACCATCGCGGTGGCCGCAACGCAGGACGCGCCGGCCATCGGGGCCGCCTGGGACGCCGTGGGCGTCAAGGACGGATGCACCGGTGGCACCGCGCCGCCGCCGCCGTGCGTGGGGGACGCCGACGCCTCGCTGCCGATCGAGTCACCGCACCCCTACGGCAACAACGGTGACTGCACCTGGACCTACGACAACGGCACCGGCGGCTACAAGCTGCACTTCTCCCTGCTGGACCTCGAGAAGGACTACGACTACCTCTACCTCACCGACGGCAG
Source organism: uncultured Actinomycetota bacterium (assembly GCA_963834315.1). Classification (GTDB taxonomy): domain Bacteria; phylum Actinomycetota; class Actinomycetes; order Propionibacteriales; family Nocardioidaceae; genus Nocardioides_B. The sequence goes on from CAWIAY010000010.1 coordinate 1,193,830, forward strand.
TGGCGCCGCGCTGGCGACCTACACCGGGACGGCGAAGGGCAAGCGGGGCGTGGACACGCCCTGCATCACCACTCCGGTGGCGAACCTGCGGCTCGTCACCGACCCGGCCGTGACAGGACAGGGATTCACGGTGGACGCCGTGAAGCCCTGCTGAGACACCGCCGCTGACGCGGCACCTACCGGCCCCGGGACGCAACGACCGACCCGGGGCCGGTAGGTGCGTCCCGTGCGACTCGCTGATCACGGGGTGTTTGTCATTGCTCTCCCTGGGCACCTGTCGGTGGTCACACCGACTCGGACAGGGGATCGTCATGGCCATCGCAGGGTTGTCCGCACTCGACCGCAGCCACACGGTCGCCCCACCCGGCTACAACCGGTGGCTGATCCCCCCCGCTGCGCTGGCGATCCACCTGTGCATCGGCCAGGCCTACGCCACCAGCGTCTACAAGAACTCCCTGGTCAGCCACTTCGACTCCAGCCTCACCGCCGTCGGCATCGTCTTCTCGATCGCGATCGTGATGCTGGGCCTCTCGGCCGCTGTCTTCGGCACCTGGGTCGACACCGGAGGTCCGCGCCGGGCGATGGTCACGGCCGCACTGTGCTGGTCGGTCGGGTTCCTCGTCGGTGCGGCAGGCATCGCCACCGGGCAGCTGTGGTTGCTCTACCTGGGCTACGGCGTGATCGGCGGGATCGGTCTGGGCATCGGCTACATCTCGCCGGTCTCCACGCTGATCAAGTGGTTCCCTGACCGGCCGGGGCTCGCCACCGGTCTCGCGATCATGGGCTTCGGCGGCGGCGCGCTGGTGGCCTCGCCGGTGTCGAGCCGGCTCCTCGCGCTCTACGACCCTTCCTTCGACTCCAGCGACACCACCTCGGTCGCGAGCGGCTCGGCTGTCGCAGGCCTGTTCGTCACGCTGGGCCTCGCCTACCTCGTGGTGATGCTGTTCGGCGCCTGGCTGATCAGGGTGCCGGCCGACGACTGGCGACCCGAGGGTTTCGACCCCGCCACGGTCAAGGCCAAGTCCCTGGTCACGACCGCCAGTGTCTCGGCGAGGAACGCCATCCGTACTCCGCAGTTCTGGCTCCTGTGGACCGTGCTCTTCTGCAACGTCACAGCAGGCATCGGCATTCTCGAGCAGGCCGCCCCGATGATCCAGGACTTCTTCCGCGCGGGCGAGGGCTCCTCGGTCGCTCCGGCCGCGGCGGCCGGCTTCGTCGGGCTTCTGTCGATCTGCAACATGGCCGGACGCTTCGTGTGGTCCACGACCTCCGACGTGATCGGCCGCAAGCCGACCTATCTGGGCTTCCTGGGAATCGGCATCGTGCTCTACGCGCTGCTCGCGCTCGCCGGGGCCTCCTCGACGGCACTGTTCGTGCTGCTGGCGGGCATCATCATCTCCTTCTACGGCGGCGGGTTCGCCACCGTCCCGGCCTACCTGCGCGACCTCTTCGGCACCTATCAGGTCGGCGCCATCCATGGCCGCCTGCTGACCGCCTGGGCAGCCGCCGGCGTCGCTGGTCCGCTGATCATCAACGGCTTCCTCGATGCCCAAGGAACGCCGGGAGAGCTCACCGCGGACGCATACCGGCCGGCGCTGCTGACCATGGTGGGTGTGCTCGCCGTCGGCTTCGTGGCCAACCTGCTGGTGCGCCCGGTTGCCGACCGCTTCCACGAGGAGGAGTCCGAGGAGCCCCTCGCCGGCTCGGTCGAGCACGGCGGGTCGGTGTCGGGATCCGGCCAACTCGCGACCAAGACCAGGACCGACGCGACCACCGCCACCGACTCTCGCAGGGTGTTGCTGACGGTCTCCTGGCTGGTCGTCGGCCTCCCTCTGGCGTTCGGCATCTACCAGACGATCGCGCGGACGCTGAGCCTGTTCGGCTAGGAGACGACGCGCCCGGGCTTTGACCAGGCGTCTCCTGGCAGGTGGGTAGGGTCCCGCCCATGTCCGAGCTCATGGAGACCACGACCGCCCGGCTGCACCGCCTCGCTCTCGACAAGCAGGTCAAGGGGAGGGTGCCCGGGCTGTACGCCGGCGTGGTCCGCGGCGGAGGGTTCGTCTGGCAGGAGGGGCTAGGTGCTGCCGACGTCACGGTGCCGACGGTGTCTCCGACAGCTGATGACCAGTTCCTGATCGCCTCCAACTCCAAGACGTTCACCGCTGTCCTCATCATGCAGCTGCGTGATGAGGGCAGGCTGTCCCTCGACGACACCCTCGAGAAGCACATCCCGGAGGTGACGCGGCCGGGCATCACCATCCGGCAGGCGCTCGCCCACACCACCGGCATGCAACGTGAGCCTGTCGGCGACGTCTGGGAGACGCTGCAGAACCCCGATCGCATCGAGCTCGTCGCCGGCTTCGACGAGGCCGAGCAGGTGCACCGGCCGCACCGGTTCTTCCACTACTCCAACCTGGTGTTCTCCATGCTCGGTGAGGTTGTGGCTCGACTCGACGGCCGCGAGTGGTTCGACGCGCTGTCGGCGCGCGTCCTCGCGCCGCTCGAGATGCGCCGTACGACGCTGGGCCCGTCCGGCAGCACCGTCACCGGCTACTACGTGCCCCCACACAGCGACGTGCCGGTGGCCGAGCCGGTCCTCGACCTCAAGGCGCTCGCGGCGTGCGGGGGACTGGCCAGCACCGCCGACGACATGGCGCGCTGGTCCTCGTTCGTGGCAGACCCCGTCGCCGACGTGTTGGCCCCCGACACGCTCGCAGAGATGTGCGAGCCGCAGATCGTCATCGACCGCGAGCGGTGGGCCGGAGCCTTCGGGCTGGGCTTGATGCTGATCCGCTCCGGGACGCGCACGTACGTCGGTCACACCGGGGGGATGCCGGGGCACATCACGGGGCTCTTCACGCACCGCGAGAGCGGCACGGGCGCTCTGGCGATGATGAACGCCACGTCCTCACCCGACCCCGCGGCGTTCGCGATCGCGCTCGCGGACCTGGTCGTCGAGCACGATCCCGTGCCTCCCGACCCGTGGCGCCCCGGCAGCCACGTGCCCGACGACCTCGCCGGGGTCCTCGGGATCTGGTACTCCGAGGGCGCGCCGTTCGTGTTCTCGGTCAAGCAGGGCAAGCTCGAGGCGCGGGCCCAGGCCCTCCCCGAGCACAAGCCCTCCTCGGTGTTCGAGAAGGTGGGCGACGACCTCTACCGCACGGTCGCCGGCCGCGAGAACGGGGAGCTCCTGCGGATCACGCGCGCCGCCGACGGCACCGTCACCAAGATGAACTGGGCGACCTACCTGGTCACCCGCGAACCGCTGGCCTTCGGGCAGTGGCTCTGACCTGACCCGGGTGATCGAGCGTCCCGGGTGGTCGAGCGTCCCGGGTGGTCGAGGGTCCGGGTGGTCGAGCCTGTCGAGACCACGTCCACGCTCACAAACCCGCGTGCCCGCGGGCGGACGGATAGGGCAGGCTGGTCGCATGAGCATCGACCCAGGCCTCCTCGACGACCTGGAGTGGCGCGGACTCCTCGCCCACTCGACAGATCCCGACGCGCTGCGCGAGGCGCTGACCGCGGGCCCTGTCCGGTTCTACGTCGGCTTCGACCCGACCGCCCCGAGTCTCCACATGGGCAACCTCGTGCAGATCCTCACCGCGCGCCGGCTCCAGCAGGCCGGGCACATCCCCTACGCACTGGTCGGCGGCGCCACGGGGATGATCGGAGATCCCAAGGAGAGCGGTGAACGCACGCTCAACACCGTCGACGTGGTCAAGGACTGGGTCGAGCGGGTGCGCGCCCAGATCGAGCCGTTCCTGACCTTCGAGGGTCCGACCGGCGCGACGATGGTCAACAACTACGACTGGACTGCGAGCCTGTCGACCATCGACTTCCTGCGTGACATCGGCAAGCACTTCCCGGTCAACCGGATGCTGGCCCGCGACGTGGTCAGCCGGCGGCTCGAGCAGGGCATCTCCTACACCGAGTTCAGCTACGTGCTGCTGCAGTCCATGGACTTCCTGAGCCTCTTCCGCGACCACGGCGTCACGCTCCAGTTCGGCGGCAGCGACCAGTGGGGCAACATCACCGCGGGTGTCGAGCTGATCCGGCGGGCCGACGGTGGCAAGGCGCACGCCTTCGCCACCCCGCTGGTCACCAAGTCCGACGGCACCAAGTACGGCAAGACCGAGGGCGGCGCGCTGTGGCTCGACCCGGCGATGATGTCGCCGTACGCCTTCCACCAGTTCTGGCTCAACGCCGAGGACGACAAGGTCGGCGAGCTGCTGCGGATCTTCACCTTCCTCCGGCGCGACGAGATCGAGGACCTGGAGGCGCAGACCGCAGAGAAGCCGTTCCTGCGCGCAGGCCCAGAAGGCGCTCGCCGACGCGGTCACCACGCTCGTCCACGGCGAGCACGAGACCGACCAGGCGAGGGCCGCTGCAGCCGCTCTCTTCGGCGGAGGTGAGCTGACCGGCCTGTCCGGTGCGACGTTGGAGTCGGCCCTGACCGAGGTCGGCTCGGTGCGGTTGCCCCGCGGCGAGGAGATCCCCACGGTCGTCGACCTCCTCGTGGCGTCGGGGCTGTGCTCCTCCAAGGGCGAGGCCCGGCGCACGGTGGGGGAGGGCGGGGCCTACGTCAACAACGTCCGCGTCACCGACCCCGACCACGTGCCCCCCGAGGCGGACCTCATCGACGGCGTCCTGGCTGGTCCTGCGTCGCGGCAAGAAGAAGCTGGCCGGCGTGCACGTCGGGTGATCCGAGGCCCCCAAAAGCCCTCTGACCTGCACAGATGCCAGTGTGACCGCCGCCACGCACCCCCCGATTTGCAACTCGTCGGAACCCTCTGGCTAATGTTCTGTTTGTCGCCAGGGAGCGGCGGGACGCAAGGCCGAGAGGCCGGGCGGCCGGCCCCAGAGGCGGAACCCCTTCAGCAAGACCCTCAACCGAGGTGCTTCGAGTGCGCGCAACAGCGGCCTCGGATCGACTCGGTGGCTGTGGCTTGCACGGGGGCCGGAGAGCCCGGGCCGGATTTGACGGGCCCAGCGCAACCCGGTAAGTTTCATCAGGTTGCCCCGCAGCGAAGGCCGAGAGGCTGACCTTCGGTGCGCGCTTGATCCTTGAGAACTCAACAGTGTGCCAAAAGTCGACGAATTAATTTGTAACGCCAGTCGGCAGGTTACGCCCGGACCCTCGGGTCTGGACGATATCTGTCGGTTGTTTGATTCCTTTAGGTAAGACGCTCTCAGCCTCGGGTGGGAGCACTCTTGCCGGGATATCTCCAAGAAGTCGATGAAGCACCGGTTCGCCGGTGTCAATCAAAAGAATTCAACGGAGAGTTTGATCCTGGCTCAGGACGAACGCTGGCGGCGTGCTTAACACATGCAAGTCGAGCGGTAAGGCTCCTTCGGGAGTACACGAGCGGCGAACGGGTGAGTAACACGTGAGCAATCTGCCCTTCACACGGGGATAACTACCGGAAACGGTGGCTAATACCCGATACGACCACTTCAGGCATCTGATGGTGGTGGAAAGTTCCGGCGGTGAAGGATGAGCTCGCGGCCTATCAGCTTGTTGGTGGGGTAATGGCCCACCAAGGCAACGACGGGTAGCCGGCCTGAGAGGGTGACCGGCCACACTGGGACTGAGACACGGCCCAGACTCCTACGGGAGGCAGCAGTGGGGAATATTGGACAATGGGCGAAAGCCTGATCCAGCAACGCCGCGTGAGGGATGACGGCCTTCGGGTTGTAAACCTCTTTCAGCAGGGACGAAGCGCAAGTGACGGTACCTGCAGAAGAAGCACCGGCCAACTACGTGCCAGCAGCCGCGGTAATACGTAGGGTGCAAGCGTTGTCCGGAATTATTGGGCGTAAAGGGCTCGTAGGCGGTTTGTCACGTCGGGAGTGAAAACTCAGGGCTTAACCCTGAGCCTGCTTCCGATACGGGCTGACTAGAGGTATGCAGGGGAGAACGGAATTCCTGGTGTAGCGGTGAAATGCGCAGATATCAGGAGGAACACCGGTGGCGAAGGCGGTTCTCTGGGCATTACCTGACGCTGAGGAGCGAAAGTGTGGGGAGCGAACAGGATTAGATACCCTGGTAGTCCACACCGTAAACGTTGGGCGCTAGGTGTGGGACTCATTCCACGAGTTCCGTGCCGCAGCTAACGCATTAAGCGCCCCGCCTGGGGAGTACGGCCGCAAGGCTAAAACTCAAAGGAATTGACGGGGGCCCGCACAAGCGGCGGAGCATGCGGATTAATTCGATGCAACGCGAAGAACCTTACCTGGGTTTGACATATGCCGGAAAGCCGTAGAGATAGCGGCCCCTTTTAGTCGGTATACAGGTGGTGCATGGCTGTCGTCAGCTCGTGTCGTGAGATGTTGGGTTAAGTCCCGCAACGAGCGCAACCCTCGTCTTATGTTGCCAGCACGTAATGGTGGGGACTCATAAGAGACTGCCGGGGTCAACTCGGAGGAAGGTGGGGATGACGTCAAGTCATCATGCCCCTTATGTCCAGGGCTTCACGCATGCTACAATGGCCGGTACAAAGGGCTGCGATACCGCAAGGTGGAGCGAATCCCAAAAAGCCGGTCTCAGTTCGGATTGGGGTCTGCAACTCGACCCCATGAAGTCGGAGTCGCTAGTAATCGCAGATCAGCAACGCTGCGGTGAATACGTTCCCGGGCCTTGTACACACCGCCCGTCACGTCACGAAAGTCGGCAACACCCGAAGCCGGTGGCCCAACCCTTGTGGAGGGAGCCGTCGAAGGTGGGGCTGGCGATTGGGACGAAGTCGTAACAAGGTAGCCGTACCGGAAGGTGCGGCTGGATCACCTCCTTTCTAAGGAGCATTTGGCAGCGGGGCAAGCTGTCCATGTTGTCTGTTTCGAAGACATCCGTTCTTCGGCAGACGACGCTCACTAGTGGAACGTCGATTATTTGGTCTCGTCGCAAGCAAGCGCTCGTCAGTACAACTGGGCCGCTCCTCGGAGGGCTCGGAGTGGAAACTCGAGCAGGAGCGCGCAGCGAGGCCAGGCACACTGTTGGGTCCTGAGGGATCGAGTCGATTCGATCTCTCTCGTGGGCCATCACCCCTGCGAACTCACCCGCACTGGACGGACTCGTCTGCCGCGGGCAAGCGCAGACTCTTTGATGGCACCGCCCGTAATTTGAGAACTACACAGTGGACGCGAGCATCTTTGTAGCAAGACAAGCTACTAAGGGCACATGGTGGATGCCTTGGCACCAAGAGCCGATGAAGGACGTAGGAGCCTGCGATAAGCCCCGGGAAGTTGGCAACCGAGCTGTGATCCGGGGATTTCCGAATGGGGAAACCCAGCTGGAGTCATGTCCAGTTACCTCTGCCTGAACACATAGGGCAGTTGGAGGGAACGTGGGGAAGTGAAACATCTCAGTACCCACAGGAAGAGAAAACAAAAGTGATTCCGAGAGTAGTGGCGAGCGAAATCGGAAGAGGCCAAACTCAGTTAGTGTGATAGCCGGCAGGCGTTGCTAGTTGAGGGTTGTGGGGCCGTCACGTCGTTTCTGCCGAAGCGACACAGAGTAAGAAACCATCGTTGAAGTTGAAGAGGATTGGAAAATCCCGGCGTAGAGGGTGATACCCCCGTACACGTAAGACGATGGCTCTGAGACGTCACCCCAAGTAACACGGAACCCCTGAAATTCCGTGTGAATCTGGCGGGACCACCCGTTAAGCCTAAATACTCCTTGGTGACCGATAGCGGACAAGTACCGTGAGGGAAAGGTGAAAAGTACCCCTGGCGGGGAGTGAAATAGTACCTGAAACCATGTGCCTACAATCCGTTGGAGCGAGATTTCGATCTTGTGACAGCGTGCCTTTTGAAGAATGAGCCTGCGAGTTTGCGTTGTGTGGCAAGGTTAACCCGTGTGGGGAAGCCGTAGCGAAAGCGAGTCCGAATAGGGCGACTGAGTCGCACGACCAAGACCCGAAGCGGAGTGATCTATCCATGGGCAGGTTGAAGCGCGGGTAAGACCGCGTGGAGGACCGAACCCACCAGGGTTGAAAACCTGGGGGATGACCTGTGGATAGGGGTGAAAGGCCAATCAAACTCCGTGATAGCTGGTTCTCCCCGAAATGCATTTAGGTGCAGCGTCGCGTGTTTCTTACCGGAGGTAGAGCACTGGATGGTCTAGGGGGCCTACAAGCTTACCGAAATCAACCAAACTCCGAATGCCGGTAAGTGAGAGCGCGGCAGTGAGACTGCGGGGGATAAGCTCCGTAGTCGAGAGGGAAACAGCCCAGACCATCAGCTAAGGTCCCTAAGCGATAACTAAGTGGAAAAGGATGTGGAGTCGCACAGACAACCAGGAGGTTGGCTTAGAAGCAGCCACCCTTGAAAGAGTGCGTAATAGCTCACTGGTCAAGTGATTCCGCGCCGACAATGTAGCGGGGCTCAAGTTATCCACCGAAGCTATGGCATTCATGCGTAAGCCAGGCCTTCGTGGTCCAGGTGTGTGGATGGGTAGGGGAGCGTCGTATCGCGAGTGAAGCGGCGGAGTGATCCAGTCGTGGACGCGATACGAGTGAGAATGCAGGCATGAGTAGCGAATGACAAGTGAGAAACTTGTCCGCCGAATGATCAAGGGTTCCAGGGTCAAGCTAATCTGCCCTGGGTAAGTCGGGACCTAAGGCGAGGCCGACAGGCGTAGTCGATGGACAACGGGTTGATATTCCCGTACCGGCAAAATAGCGCCCATGACGAACCTAGTGATGCTAAGTGCCCAAAGCCTTCTAGATCCCTTCGGGGACGGAGAGGTGGAGCGCACGACCCGAACTGGTAGTAGTCAAGCGATGGGGTGACGCAGGAAGGCAGTCCAACCGTGGCGATGGTAGACCACGGCTAAGGATGTAGGGCGAGACGTAGGCAAATCCGCGTCTCATGTGCCTGAGATCTGATGGGGAGTCCTTATGGACGAAGTGGATGATCCTATGCTGTCGAGAAAAACCTCTAGCGAGCTATGCGCCGCCCGTACCCCAAACCGACTCAGGTGATCAGGTAGAGAATACCAAGGCGATCGAGTGAACCATGGTTAAGGAACTCGGCAAAATGCCCCCGTAACTTCGGGAGAAGGGGGGCCGGATTCGTTATGGGACTTGCTCGCGGAAGCGATGATGGCCGCAGAGACCAGGCCCAAGCGACTGTTTACTAAAAACACAGGTCCGTGCTAAGTCGAAAGACGATGTATACGGACTGACTCCTGCCCGGTGCTGGAAGGTTAAGGGGACGTGTTAGTTCTTCGGAGCGAAGCGCAGAACTTAAGCCCCAGTAAACGGCGGTGGTAACTATAACCATCCTAAGGTAGCGAAATTCCTTGTCGGGTAAGTTCCGACCTGCACGAATGGAGTAACGACTTGGGCGCTGTCTCAACCGTGGACTCGGCGAAATTGCACTACGAGTAAAGATGCTCGTTACGCGCGGCAGGACGGAAAGACCCCGGGACCTTTACTACAATTTGGTATTGGTGTTTGGTTCGGCTTGTGTAGGATAGGTGGGAGGCTTTGAAGCGTGGACGCCAGTTCATGTGGAGCCAACGTTGAAATACCACTCTGGTCGTACTAGATATCTAACCTAGGTCCGTTATCCGGATCAGGGACAGTGCCTGATGGGTAGTTTAACTGGGGCGGTTGCCTCCTAAAATGTAACGGAGGCGCCCAAAGGTTCCCTCAGCCTGGTTGGCAATCAGGTTTCGAGTGTAAGTGCACAAGGGAGCTTGACTGTGAGACAGACATGTCGAGCAGGGACGAAAGTCGGGACTAGTGATCCGGCGCTGGCATGTGGAAGCGGCGTCGCTCAACGGATAAAAGGTACCCCGGGGATAACAGGCTGATCTTCCCCAAGAGTCCATATCGACGGGATGGTTTGGCACCTCGATGTCGGCTCGTCGCATCCTGGGGCTGGAGTAGGTCCCAAGGGTTGGGCTGTTCGCCCATTAAAGCGGCACGCGAGCTGGGTTTAGAACGTCGTGAGACAGTTCGGTCCCTATCCGCCGCGCGCGCAGGAAACTTGAGAAAGGCTGTCCCTAGTACGAGAGGACCGGGATGGACGAACCTCTGGTGTGCCAGTTGTTCTGCCAAGAGCACGGCTGGTTAGCTACGTTCGGAAGTGATAACCGCTGAAAGCATCTAAGCGGGAAGCACGTTTCAAGATGAGGTTTCCCACCGGGTTAACCGGGTAAGGCCCCCAGTAGACGACTGGGTTGATAGGCCGGAGGTCGAAGGCAGTAATGCACGGAGCCGACCGGTACTAATAGGCCGAGGGCTTGTCCCTCAAAGATGTTGCGCGTCCACTGTGTGGTTCCCGAGTTACGGTCGGGAACCAGCTTCAAGTCACTTGAGACTTTTGAGTTGGTTGATCTAACTCCATAGAGTTTCGGCGGCCATAGCGAAAGGGAAACACCCGGCTCCATTCCGAACCCGGAAGTTAAGCCTTTCAGCGCCGATGGTACTGCAACCGGGAGGTTGTGGGAGAGTAGGACGTCGCCGGACAACACTTTGTTGAAGAGGCCACCCATGCGGGTGGCCTCTTCTTCGTTTGGCGTCGAGAGCGTCATGGCAGGGGCGGTTGCATAGACCACCCGCCGACCCCGCGGAGGCGGAGCGGTCGGCAGACGAGGATGATGGGCACGACGGCCGCGGTGTTGCGACGGCTGTGACGAGGGGCGGCGATCCCGCCAGAAGGAGACAGACGTGGCCGAGAACCGTTCACAAGGACCACGCCGAGGAGATCGGCCTGGGACGGGTGCCGGCCGTGGAGGTGCCGGGAAGCCGACCGGGGGCAGCGGTCGGCCGGATCGTCGAGACGACCGCCGTGACGCCCGCGGCGGGCCCCGGCGCGAGGTGCGCGGGGGAGAGCGCCCCTGGCGGGAGGACCGTCCGCGCACCCCGGAGGAGCGCTCGGCCGACCAGGCGAAGTACGACGGGCCACCGCTGGACCCGGAGATCACCGGGCGGGAGCTGGACCGTTCGATCAGCGCCCAGCTGAAGGGCCTGCCCGAGAAGCTCGCCGCACGGGTCGCGCGTCACCTGGTGGCCGCCGGGCTCCTGATCGACGAGGACCCGCGCACCGCCTACCAGCACACCCTCGCGGCTCGGGCCCGGGCTGCACGGATCGCCGTGGTCCGAGAGGCCTGCGGTGAGGCGGCGTACCTCGCCGGGGAGTATGCGGAAGCACTCTCGGAGCTGCGTGCGGCCAAGCGGATGAACGGGAACAACGACTTCCTGCACGTGATGGCTGACTGCGAGCGGGCCCTCGGCCGACCGCAGAAGGCGCTGGACCTCGCCCGGATGCCGGCCGTGGCGAACCTCGATGACGCCTTGAAGGCGGAGATGACGATCGTGGAGGCGGGCGCTCGGCGCGACCTCGGGCAGATCGACGCGGCCCTGCGCACGCTGGAGGCCGCGCCACTGCGCTCCCAGTCACGGGCGGACTGGGTGGCGCGGTTGCGCTACACCTACGCGGACACCCTCGTGGCTGCGGGAAGCCGTGAGCAGGCTCTCGAGTGGTTCCACCGGACCGTGGCGGTCGACGGCAACGAGATCACCGATGCCGCAGAGCGTGCGGCCGAGCTGGAGGCCCAGGAGGGCTGAGAGCCCTCGGCGGCGGCCCGGACTTGTCCCCACTGTCGCCGCTGGGCTCTCTCTCCACAGACGCCGCGACGCTGCCCGCGGGACCGGGCCCGGTCGGCGATGCTCCCCCGTGGAGGTGATGGTGATGACCACCAGCACGATCGGCCCGGACCAGGGCGCCGGGGTGACCAACGAGGTGCGACTGACCGGACGGTTGACCTCGCCGCCGCAGGAGCGAGTGCTCCCGAGTGGCGACGCGATCGTGACGTTCCGGATGTCCATGGTGCGCGAGGCGACCCCGATGACTCGCGGGTCGACGAAGACCAGCGACTGGGTCGACTGCGTCGCGTTCGGCGCGCGGGTCCGCCGCACCGTGGGCAGCTGGGCGGTCGGCGATCCGGTGACTGTCGAGGGAGCGTTGCGCCGACGGTTCTACCGGAGCGCGGACGGCGCCGCGACCCGGCTCGAGGTCGAGGTGCTGCGGGCATCGCGATGTCGTGGTTGAGGGGGTGTGGTGGCCACGCCGGCAGCTCAAGCGTCGCGAAGGTCGCGCATCACCACGCCCATCCGCGGTTTCGGTCCGAACGACGTCGACTTCCGCGGCATCCGCTCACCCCGAGCGGCGCTGGCGCGCACCTCCTCCACCGAAGGCGGCCGGACCGCGATCACGAGCCCCGCGGCCCGGTTGGTTGCGTGCAGGGCCTGATCGAGGGTGTGGTGGTAGCCGACCTGCTCCTCGGCGATCCCCCAGGCGGGCAGCAGGGTCTCGTGGAGGACCGCCGCGTCGATGTCGTGGGTCCGAGCGACACCCAGCACGGCCCAGGCGTGACCGTCACTGACCACGAAGGTGGCACGTGCGGTCGTCGCGTGCTCGGCCAGCTCCGCGAAGGCGGTCTCCCGGTCACGGTGCACGCTCAACGTGTCACCGCGCTCGTCAGCGAGATCGTGCAGGTCGGTCATCGTCAACGCGGCGACGGAGCGATGGATCGGTCCGACCAGGAGGGCCTGGTCGTGCTGGTCGACGAGCATCGCCAGACCGAAGTCCCACGGCGAGGTGTCGGCGGGCGTGCCCTGTCCCCGCAGCTCGGCCTGGAGCCGGAGATAGGCGGCGTAACGGTGGTGCCCGTCAGCGATCAGGGCCTGGGTGCCGAGCAGCTCTCGGGCGATGTCGGTGTGGGTCTGCGGCGCAGTGATGCCCCACAGTCGGTGCGCGCTGCCGTCGAGAGCGACGAAGTCGGCGAGCGGTCGCGTCCGAGCGGCGTCGTCGACGATCTCTCGCAGGCGGTCGCTGCCGGTGTGGGCGAGCAGGATCGGCTCGAGGTTGGTCCGGGTCGTGCGCATCAGCACCGTGCGGTCGTCGACCGGGGCGGCCATCACGTCCTCGTGCGGAAGGATCACCTTGTCCTCCTCACCGCGGAGGCCGACCAGACCGATGAGGCCTCGGACGGTGACCTGCTCGGCGGTGTACTCGTAGAGATAGAGAGTGGGCTCGTCGTCGGCGCGGAGGTAGGACTTGTCGCGCCACTTCTCCAACCGGTCGCGCACGGCCAGGTAGGGCCGCTCGAAGCGGCGCGAGAGGATCAGCCGGACGATGTTGCGACGGTTGGCGCTCTCCAGCGTGCGCACGGTGTCGGCGTCGAGCACGTCGTACGGCGGAGAGATCACCGTCGAGAGATCCCCCACGGTCTCGGGGTCGAACCGCAGCCCGCGGAAGGGGACCAGCGTGAACGGGCGCCCGCTCGGCGGGCCGGATGCGCGATCCTGGACCATCACGACATCGTAGAGAAGCCGCCCGACCAGACGGTTGCCCCACCCCACGACATCAGGAGCCTGCGTGCTGAAGTCCTGCGAGAGCGCCCTGTGGAACGCCTATGACCTCGCGATCCTCGACCTCGACGGGGTCGTCTACGTAGGTGCCGATGCGGTCGCCGGCGCGGCGGAGGGCCTGTCCCGGGCGCGCGAGGCCGGGATGCGACTGGCGTTCGTCACCAACAACGCCGCGCGGACCCCGCAGACCGTGGCCGAGCACCTCAGCGAGCTCGGCGTGCCTGCGGACCCCGCAGACGTGGTCACCTCGGCGCAGGCTGCCGCCCGGCTGGTCAGCCGGAGGGTCCCGCCCGGCGCCAGCGTGTTCGTGATCGGCGGCGAGGGCCTCTTCGTGGCGCTGCGAGAGCAGGGGCTGCGGCCCACCCAGTCACTCGCGGACGAACCCGTCGCTGCAGTGAGCGGCTATCACCGCGACCTCTCCTGGGGGACGGTCAGCGACGGAGCCGTGCTGGTCGGTCGGGGAGTCCCCTGGGTGGCCGCCAACACCGACCGGAGCGTGCCGACGGCACACGGGCTCGGCCCGGGCAACGGGATGCTCGTGGAGGCCGTGGCCCGCTTCACCGGGCGGACCCCCGAGGTGGCGGGCAAGCCGCTACCACCCCTGTTCGAGGAGACCGTCCGCCGCGTGGGCGGCAGACATCCCCTCGTGATCGGGGACCGGCTCGACACCGACATCGAGGGCGCCGTCGCCAGTGGTCACGACAGCCTGCTCGTGCTGACCGGCGTGACCGGGCTCGCCGAGCTGATGGCGGCTCCGGTCCAGATGCGTCCGTCGTACGTCGGCGCAGACCTGGCCGCCCTGGCGCGTCCGCAGCCGGCGCCGGAGAGCTCGCCCGCGGAGACACGGTGTGGCGGGTGGACGGCGCGCACGGCCGAGGAACGCCTGGTGGTCTCGGGGGAGGGAGCCGTCGACGACTGGTGGCGCGCCGCGGCTGTCGCGGCCTGGACGCACCTCGACACGACGGGTCGGCCCTGCGTCGTCGACGACGTCGATCCGCCGAGTAGCGTGACCCCGTGAGACCCGACGGCTCACCCCCACCCAGCCGGCAGGAGACAAGCGTGACCGAGGATGCCCAGGCCCCCGTCGAGCCGGTGACCCCGCCCGCCACCGACACGGATGGCGACCCCACAGCGACCGGCAACGCCAAGGTCGATGGGGTGCTGGCCTCGCTGGAGGGGCTCGAGGGCCGGCCCGTCTCGGAGCACGTCGCAGTCTTCGAGCAGGCCCACGACGACCTGCGCAGCGCTCTGGCCACCGCCGGGGACGCCCCGGCAGCACCGGCCGGCTGAGCGGTCGGCGGTGCCCCCACGGCGACTACGTCTCGACGCAGAGCTGGTCCGACGTGGTCTGGCCCGTTCCCGAGAGCACGCGAGCGAGCTGATCGCGGCGCGGCGGATCAAGGTCGCAGGAGCCGTGGCCACGAAGCCCGCCACCGGGGTCACCACCGATGTGGCGCTGGTCGTGGTTGCCGATCCCGACCGTCCTGACTACGTCTCTCGAGGCGGTCACAAGCTGGCCGGAGCGCTGGCCGCCTTCGGCGAGCTGGGTCTCTCCGTCGAGGGGCGACGTTGCCTCGACGCGGGTGCTTCGACAGGCGGCTTCACCGACGTCCTGCTGCGTCACGGAGCGGCACAGGTGCTGGCCGTCGACGTGGGCTACGGCCAGCTGGCCTGGTCGCTGCGTCAGGACGATCGGGTCGTGGTGCACGACCGCACGAACATCCGCGAGCTGACCCTCGACGTCACCGACGGCCCGGTAGACGTCGTCGTCGGTGACCTGTCCTTCATCTCGCTCGAGCTCGTGCTCGACGCGCTGATCGGGGTGACGCGCGACGGAGCGGACCTCGCTCTGATGGTCAAGCCGCAGTTCGAGGTCGGCAAGGACAACGTCGGCAAGGGTGGTGTCGTCCGCGACCTCGGGTTGCGGACGTCGGCGGTCACCGCCGTCGTCGACGCGGCCGCCCGCCGAGGGTGGGGAGCGCGCGCGGTGACCACCAGCCCACTTCCCGGCCCGTCGGGCAACGTGGAGTTCTTCGTCTGGCTGCGCCAGGGGCCGGGGAGCCTCGTCGACGGCGCGATCGACGCCGAGGTACGCCGTAGCGCCGCGCTGGGGGAACCCTCTGACAAGGTGGACCCGTGAACGAGCCCGACGACACCCGGCGCGTGCTGGTGGTCGCGCACACCGGCCGCGAGGAGGCCCGCGAGGTCGCCTCGCGGTTCGCTCGCGCCCTGACCGATCACGGCCTCGCGGTGCGGTTGCTCGATGACGAGGCCGCCGACCTTCACCTGGACCTGCCGGGGCTCGACGTCGTGACTGCCGGCCCGGGGGCGTCGGCGGGCTGTGAGGTCGTCGTGGTGCTCGGTGGTGACGGCACCATCTTGCGGGCGGCCGAGCTCACCCGGGACTCGGAGACGCCGCTGCTCGGGGTCAACCTCGGCCACGTGGGCTTCCTCGCCGAGGCCGAGCACGACGACGTCGAGTCGACGATCGACGCGATCGTGCACCGCCGCTACTTCTCCGAGGAGCGCCTCACGCTCGAGGTGATGGTCTACCAGGACAAGGAGCTGGTGGCGACCTCCTGGGCGCTCAACGAGGCAAGCGTGGAGAAGGCGGCCCGCGAGCGGATGCTCGAGGTCGTCGTCGAGGTCGACGGCCGGCCCCTGTCCCGCTGGGGCTGCGACGGCGTGGTCTGCGCGACGCCGACGGGCTCGACCGCCTACAACTTCTCCGCCGGCGGCCCCATCGTCTGGCCGGGGGTCGAGGCACTCCTGATGGTGCCGATCAGCGCACACGCGCTCTTCGCCCGACCGTTGGTGGTCTCACCCTCGTCTGTCCTGGCCGTGGAGGTGCAAGAACGCACCGACGGTGCCGGCGTGCTGTGGTGCGACGGCCGGCGCACCGTCGACCTGCCGCCGGGTGCGCGGATCGAGGTGCGGCGCGGACGCACACCGGTGCGGTTGGTCAGGCTCCACCAGGCCCCGTTCACCGACCGGCTGGTCGCCAAGTTCGACCTGCCCGTGACGGGTTGGCGCGGCGCGGCCGCGCGTCGCCTCCGCGACCGTCGGGAGCAGGAGTCGTGATCGAGGAGATCCGGATCGCCTCCCTCGGCGTGATCGAGGAGAGCGCGCTCGAGCTGGGGCCCGGCTTCACCGCGATCACCGGCGAGACCGGCGCAGGCAAGACGATGGTCGTGACCGCGCTCGGCCTGCTGCTGGGCGGTCGTGCCGACTCCGGCGCCGTACGCACCGGGGCGAAGTCCGCCCGTGTGGAGGGCCTCGTCCGACTTGCCGAGGGAGCCGAGGAGTGGACCGCGCCGCTGGCCGCGCGCGTCGACGAGCTCGGCGGAGAGGTGGACGACGATGTTCTCGTGGTGGCACGACAGATCTCCGCCGAGGGACGCTCCCGGGCCTTCGCCGGCGGTGCCACGGTTCCCGTGAGCGCACTGACGAGCCTGATCTCGCCTCTCGTGGCCGTGCACGGCCAGTCGGACCAGCACCGGCTGCTGCAGCCGACGGCGCAGCGCGAGGCGCTCGACCGCTTCGCAGGTGCCAAGGCCGCGAAGGCGCGGGCGGCCTACGCCACGACCTATGAAGCCCTGCGGGCGACCGAGGCAGAGCTCGCCGAGGTGGTCGAGACGGCGCGCGAGCGGGCACGTGAGGCGGACCTGCTGAGGTTCGGGCTCGCCGAGGTGGAGAACGTCGCCCCACAGTCGGGTGAGGACACGGCGCTGGCGGCCGAGGAGGCGCGGCTCGGCTTCGCCGACACCCTCCGCGCGGCCGCATCCCAGGCGCGCGAGAGCCTCTCGTCCGAGGAGGCAGGACCGGACGCGCTGGGAGCGGTCTCGGCCGCCCGCAAGCTGCTCGACGGCGTCCGCGACCACGACCCCGAGGCGGCCGGACTCGCCGACCGGTTGGCCGAGGTCAGCTATCTGCTCTCCGACGTCGCGGCCGACGTGTCCTCCTATGTCGCCGCACTCGAGACCGATCCGGTGCGCCTCGCGGGGGTCTCGGAGCGACGGTCGGCGTTGACCGCCCTGACCCGCAAGTACGGCGAGACCATCGACGAGGTGCTCGCATGGGCCGCTGCAGGCGCACGACGCCTGCTCGACCTCGACGGCACCGACGAGCGGATCGAGCAGCTGCGCCTTCGCGCCCGGGAGCTCCGAGCGACGCTTGCCACCCAGGCGGCCACCTTGAGCGCGGTGCGCACCAAGGCGGCCGGCAAGCTCGGCACCGTGGTGTCGGAGGAGCTGACTGCCCTGGCCATGCCGCACGCCGTCGTCACGGTGGGCCTCACCCAGCACCCCGATCCCGAGGGGCTGGTGGTGGGCGAGCGCACCCTGAGGTTCGGACCGGCCGGGCTCGACGACGTAGAGCTGCTGCTGGCCGCCAACCGCGGTGCCGACCCCCGTCCCCTCGCCAAGGGCGCTTCAGGAGGTGAGCTCAGCCGGGTGATGCTCGCGGTCGAGGTCGCTCTGGCGGCCACCCACCCCGTCCCGACCTTCGTCTTCGACGAGGTCGATGCGGGGGTCGGTGGCAAGGCCGCGGTCGAGGTCGGCCGACGACTGGCACTGCTCGCCCGCCACGCACAGGTGCTCGTCGTCACCCATCTGCCCCAGGTCGCGGCCTTCGCCGACGCGCACGTCGTGGTGGTCAAGAGCAGCGACGGCGTCGTCACGACCTCGGGCCTGACCACCCTCGATGACGCCGGCCGGGTGCGGGAGCTCTCCCGGATGCTGGCCGGCCTCGAGGACTCCGAGACCGCTCTGGCGCATGCCGAGGAGCTGCTCGCCACGGCACAGGACGCCCGGGCTCTGCCCGGAGTCTGACGCCGGTCACTCCGCGCGACGAGGGCCCCGGTCCGGTGGGATCGGGGCCCTCGTGCGGCAGTCTCAGGACTGCACTCCTGGGGTGAACGACGGGACTTGAACCCGCGACATCCGCGACCACAACGCGGCGCTCTACCAGCTGAGCTACGCCCACCATGTGACCGGTCCGCCGGACCGGCCAACAGTCGCGTCGGCCCCTCCGCCGCGAGGCGGGAGAAGCCGAAGCAGCGATCAGTGTACCGGTTCTCAGGGGGCCGACGGACCGGGGGCGCCGGCCTCGGACGACTCCGTCTCGGGTGCCGCCGTACGCACTCCGGTGAGGGAGCCGCCGTGCTCGGCCGCGAGTTCCCTGGCGGTCTCGCTGTCAGGCCCGGGCGAGGGGACGAACACCGCGGAGCGGTAGTAGCGCAGCTCCTCGATGCTCTCCTGGATGTCGGCGAGAGCGCGGTGGTTGCCGGACTTCGAAGGGGCGTTGAAGTAGGACCGTGGGTACCAGCGCCGAGAGAGCTCCTTGATGGAGGACACATCGACGATGCGGTAGTGCAGGAAGGCATCGAGCTCGGGCATGTCACGGGCGAGGAATGCTCGGTCGGTCGCCACCGTGTTGCCGGCCAGTGGCGGTCGACTCCCGTCGGGGCAGTGCTCACGGATGTAGGCCAGCACCTCCTTCTCGGCCTCCGCCAGCGTCACACCCGCGTCGAGCTCCTCGAGCAGGGCCGAGACCGTGTGCATGTTGCGGACGAAGTCGTCCATCTGGGCCAAGGACTCCTGGGAGGGCTTGATCACGATGTCGACGCCGTCGCCGAGGACGTTGAGCTCGAAGTCGGTCACGAGCGCGGCCACCTCGATCAGCGCATCCGCGCCGAGGTCGAGTCCGGTCATCTCGCAGTCGATCCACACCAGTCGGTCATTCACGCCTAGGAGGCTACTCGGTGGGCTCAGTCTCCTCTCAGATCCCCCGTCTAGCCTGGTGGCCATGCGGTGGCTCGGGGTGTTTGCGCGTCTGGTGGTCGGCGGTGTCTGGCTCGCGGCCGGCGCGCTGAAGCTGCCGGACCCCAGCGAGAGCGTCCGGGCGGTGCGCAACTACCAGCTGCTGCCCGAGACCGTGGTGCCCCTGGTGGGACACCTGCTGCCGCTGGTCGAGATCGTGGTGGGCCTCTGCCTGGTGCTCGGACTGCTGGTGCGCGGCAGCGCTCTCGTGTCGGGGATGCTGCTGGCGGCGTTCATCATCGGCATCGCCTCGGCCTGGGCGCGCGGGCTCTCCATCGAGTGCGGTTGCTTCGGCGGCGGTGGCGGCGCCGTGCAGGATCCCACCGCGGCATACCCCTGGGAGATCGCCCGGGATGTGGGGCTGCTCCTGGCCTCGCTCTGGCTGGTGATCCGACCGCGAACCCCTGTGGCGCTGGACAACAAGCTGTTCGGGCCTCTGCCCGACCTCGAGGAAGTGAGCTGATGTCGAAGAAGAAGTCCACGTCCACGCGTCGGACCGAGCGGCTCGCCGCCTCCGAGAGGGCTGCGGCGATACGTCGCGAGCGGGAGCGTGCAGAGCGGCGCCGACGCGGCGTGTGGGTCGGGCTCATGGTCGTCGCGGTGCTGGCCCTGGTCGTGGGCATCGGCTATGCCGTGCAGTCCTCCCGCGACACCAGCGGCGCAACGGCCCGCCCGCCGGCGGGGGCGGTCGGTGACTACGGCGTCCCCCACGGCGAGACCGACGCGCCGGTGACGGTGACGGTCTTCGAGGACTTCATGTGTCCCTTCTGCGGTGACTTCGAGGCCGCGAGCGGCGCCGTGCTCGACGATCTCGTGGCCAGCGGCGAGGTGCGGGTTGACTATCGGGCGCTCGCGTTCCTGGACCGCCTCTCGAACGGCACCGACTACTCCACCCGCGCGATGAGCGCCCTCGGTGTGGTGCTGGACCGGGCGGGCCCGGAGGTGGCGATCACCTTCCACGACCTGCTCTTCGAGAACCAGCCCGAGGAGAACAGTGACGGTCTCTCCGATGACGAGCTGGTGCAGCTCGCCGTCGAGGCAGGCGCCGACGAGGCCGCCGTCCGCGGACCCATCGAGGAGCGCGCCTTCGAGCAGTGGGTGGCCAACGCCACGGACGCCGCGAGCAAGGCGGGCGTCGCGCAGACCCCGACGGTGCAGGTCGACGGCGAGACGCTCGACTACGCGACGATCGACGACCTGACGGCCGCGGTCCGGTCCGCGGTGGCCGAGCAGGGCTGAGCGAGGGGAGATTCCCGCGGGACCGTGGTGATCCGACGGGCACGGTGGGCAACGCCGGCCGCCCGTGGACCCTGGCCGCCTGTGGATTCTGGGGACAACCCTGGGGACAAAACCGACCGTAGCGGCGTGTCGAACGGGACACGCCGGACGGGCCGGAAGAGCCGGACGAACTTCGGGGAAAACCCTTGTGGCGACAGGGGAAACCGGGATAGAAATCTCCCACGCCGCCGGGGCAACCCGGAGGCAGGACCGGACAGCAACGAGATCCACGTCGGCGGAGCGATCCGCCGGATCGGCCAGTGACGAGGTCGCGGATCCACCGGGCTGACCGCGAGTCTGGGGGCGTCACGCCCCGGACACATGTGAGGCCCCGCAAACTCATACTTTGCGGGGCCTCACTCTTTGTACCCTGGAATCCGCCGTCGAAGCGGGAGCGACACCCCGGGTCGGCGTGTCCCGCCTCACCGGGCAGGATGTCGCCATGTCCACTCCTGCGCCCGACTCCTTGCCGTCCCCGCTCGCCGCCGGCCTGGTCGACTTCATCGCCGGAATGCCCAAGGCCGAGATCCACGTGCATCACGTCGGGTCGGCCTCCCCGCGCATCGTCTCCGAGCTCGCGGCCCGTCATCCCGGCACGGTGCCCTCGGATCCCGACGCGCTGCGCGAGTTCTACCGGTTCCGCGACTTCGCCCACTTCGTCGAGGTCTACCTCGCGGTCGTGGACCTGATCCGCGAGCCGGAGGACGTGCGGCTGCTGACCTACGAGGTGGCAGCGGAGATGGCTGCGCAGAACGTCCGTTACGCCGAGATGACGCTGACGCCGCACACCTCGGTGCTGGCCGGGGTGCCGATCGAGGCCTTCGTGGAGGCCGTGGAGGACGCCCGGATCTCCGCCGAGCGCGACCTCGGCATCCGGCTGCGCTGGATCTACGACGTACCAGGGGAGTTCGGCCTGCCCGCGGCCGAGGCGACGGCGACGTACGCGCTCGAGCACGCGCCGGACAGCCTCATCGGCTTCGGACTCGGAGGGCCGGAGATCGGAGTCGAGCGTCCGCAGTTCGGGCCGGTCTTCGCCCGAGCGCGTGCCGCGGGTCTGCACAGCGTCCCGCACGCGGGGGAGACGACAGGACCGCAGACGATCTGGGACGCGCTCGAGCACCTGGGCGCCGAGCGGATCGGGCACGGCACCTCGGCCGTCCAGGACCCGGCGCTGGTGGCGCACCTGGTCGAGCACCAGATCCCGCTCGAGGTCTGCCCCACCTCCAACATCGCCACGCGGGCCGTGGAGACCTTGGCCCAGCACCCCCTCAAGGAGATGCACGACGCCGGAGTCCTGGTCACGATCAACTCCGACGACCCGCCGATGTTCGGCACCACGCTCACCCGCGAGTACGAGATCGCGGCGTCGCTCCTCGGCCTCGACGAGGCCGGGGTCGCCGCGCTCGCGACCAACGCGGTGCGCGCGTCCTTCATGCCCGAGGAGGACAAGGCGATGCTGTCGGGAGAGATCGCCGGCCACCTGGCGGCGGCCCAGGGGTCCTGAGACGGGTCGGGGTGCGCCCTCAGGCGAGAGCGCGCCGGCAGGCCTGCTCGAACCGACGGTGCCGCCGCCAGCGTTCGAGGACCCCCGGTGCTGCGCCGAGGCCCGTCCGCGCGGGCCAGTGCTCCACGTCCAGTCGCGGCCCCTCGACCTGACCGGCGTAGTGCCACTGGGCACGCCGGTCGAGATCGGGAAAAGAGCCGTCCTGGCCGAACAGGACGGCCGGCACGGGGCCGTCGTGGACGGACGACTGGTCGAGGATGAGAGTGCTGCCCTCCTCGGCCGCGATCCCGGTCGGCAGGATCTCCACCCCGTCCGCCCCGGCGGTCACGAGGAGGTGGTCGCGCGTGGGTGACCGGTCGGAGCCCGGGAGCACGACGCTCGGCTCGATCGCGACCAGGAGGCGTGGGAGGTACCACCAGTGCTCGCGCCGCAGCAGGGGCGAGTCGGCGAGCAGCCGCGCCGGCGGCAGCTTGCGCAGCTCCTGCTCGAGCAGCTCCTCGACGAAGGCATCGCCGTCCGGATCGGCCTCCAGTCGGGGTCGGCCGCGCACCAGCAAGGGCCGGTACGCCGCTCCGGTGCCGCGCGGCTCGGACAGCACGAGGGTCACCTCGGCCGCCGCGGCGACAGAGACGGCAACCTCGTGCTCGGCATAGGTGAAGGCGATCGTCGGCGTGCTGCCCCGGACGAGCGCGACCACGCCGTGGCATCGCAGGTCGTTGCCGGCCCCTGACCAGGCCAGCTCCGCCAGGGACGAGGCGCGGAGCGCCGCGAGCATCTCGTTGTCCGACGGCATCCGGACACAGTAGTGGGCAAAGAAGTGCTTGTGAGTGCCGCCACCCATGGTGGATGATGACCCGCGGAGCGTTCCCCGGGGCAACGATTCGGCGGTGTCTCGGGCCGTGCCGGAAGGAGATCGTCGTGCCCGCCGTGCTTGTGGCCGCTGTCGTGGGAGTCCTGTTCTTCTTGGGATACCGCTACTACTCGGCCTATCTGACCGACAAGGTCTACGCCCTCGATCCGGCATTCGTCACCCCGGCTCACGAGCTGCAGGACGGCATCGACTTCGTGCCGACCAACAAGCACGTCGTGTTCGGCCACCACTTCACCTCGGTGGCCGGCGCCGCGCCGATCGTCGGCCCTGCGATCGCAGTGTTCTGGGGCTGGGGGCCGGCGCTCGCCTGGATCGTGCTCGGCACCATCTTCGCTGCCGGGGTGCACGACTTCGGTTCACTGGCAGTCTCCGTGCGGCACCGGGCCAAGAACATCGGCACCATCGCCCAGGACGTCATCAGCGACCGGGCCCGCACCCTCTTCCTGCTGATCATCTTCTTCCTGCTCACGCTGGTGAACGCGGTCTTCGCCGTCGTGATCGGCAACCTGCTCGTGGCCAACCCCGGAGCGGTGATCCCGATCTTCGTGGAGATCCCGCTCGCCATCTTCATCGGGCAGTACATCTACAAGACGAAGTCGGCCGCCCTGATCCCCTCGATCATCGGCGTCATCGGGCTCTACCTGCTGATCTGGGTCGGGCAGCAGCTCCCCGTCGACATCACGCCCCTGGCCACGGCGATCGGCTTCGACAACCCGCGGAACCTGTGGGTCATCATCTTGTTCGCCTACACGTTCATCGCGGCGCGGCTGCCGGTGTGGGTGCTGCTGCAGCCGCGCGACTACATCAACTCCCACCAGCTCTTCATCGCGCTCGGCGTCATCGGGCTCGGCATGCTCGTCGGCTGGAGCACGATCGTCGCGCCGGTCGTCAACGACGTACCGGCCGGATCGCCTGCGGTCTTCCCGTTCCTCTTCATCACCATCGCGTGCGGGGCGATCTCAGGCTTCCACTCCCTGGTGGCATCGGGCACGACGGCCAAGCAGATCGACAAGGAGACAGACGCCCGCTACGTCGGCTACATGGGCGCGGTCGGCGAGGGCAGTCTGGCCACGGGCGCGGTGCTGGCGGTGACCGCCGGGGTCGCCGCGACCCGCGCCGACTGGGACAAGCTCTACCCCGACTTCAGCACCGCCTCGGGCGGTGCCGTCGGCAACTTCGTCAACGGCGTCGGGGCCTTCGCCAACAACCTGGGCGTGCCGCTCGACCTGGCGGTCATCTTCGCCGCCGTCGTGGTGATCTCGTTCGCGGCGACGACGATGGACACCGGGGTTCGGCTCCAGCGCTACATCGTGCAGGAGATCGCGGAGATCGCCGGCTGGCACAAGCTCGCCCGCAACCTGACGCTGGCCGGCTTGGTCGCGGTCGTCGTCCCGATGGCGATGGCGCTGCTGCCGGGCGGTGGCGACAACGGCTACACCTTCGGCGTGCTGTGGCAGCTCTTCGGCACCACCAACCAGCTGACCGCGGGACTCGCGCTCTCGGTCATCGCGGTGTGGGTGACCCAGAGCGGGCGCAACCCGATCGCGGTCTACGTGCCGTTGGTCTTCCTGCTCCTGATGACCAGCTGGGCGCTGATCGTCAACCTGCGCACCTTCATCGAGGCCGGTCAGTGGGTGCTTGCACCGCTCGACGCGATCATCTTCGTGCTGGCCGTGTGGCTGATGGTCGAGGCCGTGATCGCGCTCCGCAAGGCCGGCGGTCGCCGCTCCCCGTCCGACGACCCCACCGGTCCGGTCGACGACGACAGTCGGACGCCGAGCTCGCGAAGATGAGCGGGCCGGTGCGGGTCGTGCTGGTGCGGCCCTGGAGTGACCGTCGAGGCGGCGCCGGGTGTTGCGGCGGCGACGCCGCCCACGGCGTCTGCCTCGAGCGTCCCTCGGAGTCGCCAGGTCACGACGACAGCCACCTGTTGGGGGAGACCTACCGGAGGTTGCGCACCGAGCTCGGTGACCGGGTGGACGTCCAGGTGGCCTCTGCGGGCAACACCGCCTACCTGGTGCCGTCCTCCTTCCTCGCCGTACGACGACGTCAGGGTCTGTGGGCCGGTGTGCGCGCAGCCCTGTCCAGCACCGCCCACGGGGCGGTCCTGGTCGACGGCGAGCGGATCGGCGATCTCGACGACCTCGGCGCCGACGGCGTCCTGAAGGCGGTGGCGGTGCGGCTCGGCCAGGCACCGCTCGGCACGACCTGACGGTCTACTCACGGGCAGTGACCTCCCGGATCCACCCGGCCGGTCGAGCTTGTTCTTCGGGTGGACGAGCATCGGGTGGTCGAGCTATTCCGTCGGGTGGTCGAGGTATTCCGTCGGGTGGTCGAGCTTGTCGAGACCACTCCGGTGGCCAGAACTCGGGTCTGCGGTCGAGGGGGTTGAGCCGTACCTGCCACGGGGTGGCATGCAGGAGGGTGTGGTGGGCGCGGGAGAGCAGCACCGAGGTTGTCGAGGCTGGTGGGTCCGCCGTCGGCCCAGTGGTGGAGGTGGTGGGCATCGCAGGCCAGTGGCATCCGGCGACAGCCGGGGAACCGGCAGTGCTGGTCGCGCAGGACGAGGGCTTTCCAGATCGCGGTGGTGACGAGTCGTTGGGTGCGGCCCACGTCGAGGACCTCGCCCAGGGAGCCGAGCACGGCCGGAATCATCTCGGCATCACACGCCAGCCTTCGAATCGTGGAGGCGCTGAGCTCGTCGCCGGTGTCCAAGGTCGCCGCACCGAGCCCCTGACGCAGCTGGTCAGCATCTCCGGTGGTTGATGAGCGAACGAAGGGCGCTTCGAGACGCCTCGCCTTAGCGGCTCGGCTCCTCAACCACCGGACTCCCCTCGGTGGTTGAGGAGGGCGGAGCGTTAGCGGAGCCCGTCTCGAAACCACCCCACCCGAGCGCGTCCGTGCGGTGGTTTCGAGACGCCTCGCCTAACGGCTCGGCTCCTCAACCACCGGGAGGTAGGTCTCGTGCGGTCTTGCCGCGGTCCGGGTCCGTTCCCGGCAAGGGTGCGGAGAGTGCGTGCAGGGCGGTCTTGATGATCGCGGCGTCCTCGACGGTGCCGCGGCCGCGGAGCCGGACGCCGCCGATGCCGTCCTCGCTGATCGACAAGAACCTGCCCAGGTGCGCGGAGCGTTCGAGCCGGTCCGACCCGGCCTCCTCGACACGCGCGACGGTGTCCGGGTCGAGCACCTCCAGGAGGTGGTCGCCGGCCCTGCGCAGCTCGGAGGCGTTCAACGAAGCGGCCTGGGCCAGCAGCATCCGCTCCGCCTCGTCCCGCAGCGCAGGTTGGCAAGGCAGCCGGTCGATCACGGCCACGATCACCTCGGCATGCTCCGGCGAGACCTCCCCGGCCTGCAGAGCCAGCAGCGTCGCACGCCGCTCGCCACACAGCGGCCGTGCTGTGCGCAGCAGCCGGGAGCCGTGCCCGTGCCGGCCACCCGCGGTGTGGGTCAGCCAGTCACCCGGCGACACCCACCCGGCAGTCTTGGCTGCTCCGTGGCCTCCACCTCCGCGGCCACCTCGCACTGCACCGCGGCCAGCGCCGACGCAACCGTTCGATCTCGGAGTTCCTCGCGAGTAGGTTCCCGAGCCGTGCTGCCGCCCAGAGCGTCTCCGACAGAGACGCGACCTGCTCCCGCGCCCGGCGAGCACGCCTACGCGGTGGGTCGGCGAGTCTGGGAGCATCTCCATGACCTGACTCAACCGGAGCCCACCGACAGTTCGTACTGCTTGATGAGTCGCCCACGCTGATGGATCGCCGGGCTCTCGGGGAATCACAGGGGCGCCCCCGGCAGGACTCGAACCTGCGACCACCGGATTAGAAGTCCGACGCTCTATCCAGCTGAGCTACGGGGGCGGGGGATCGGAACCATGGTCGGGACAAGCATCGGGATAACTCCGTTGTAGTTCCGACCCCGGTTTCCCATCCGCGGGCCAGTATGCCGCACCGCGCCGAGGCCGCAGGAAGCCCGCCCGGAGCTCGCCGATGCGCCTGCGTCGGTCCTGCGAACTCGCGGCGATACAGGGAGCAGTCGTATCACTGGAACGGCCCCGCCTGGTTCACGACCTCGATGCCCTCCTGGGCTGGAGTGATCCGCGCAACGCCCGCAGCCCGGTGCGGGCGTCGTTCTGGTCCAGGACGGTCGCGTGAGCTGCACGTCCGATCGCGATTCAGGCAGCCCGTTCAACGGGCGGGCGAGCGCTTCACAGCCAGGCGCGTACGCACAGATCGTTATGGTGCGGGCGTTGTCGCACGCGCGGATCCGCCCGAGTCTGACCATTCGTGAGCCGATGCTGCGGCCAGCGCCACTCGCCGCGAGTGTCAATCAGACCTTCAGCAGTCCCCGGGGTGTGCGTGTGCCCACACGTAGGTAAAGTCGCGCGGGATTGCCGCAACCCACCCACCACAGGGGGAACAGAGATGACAGCCAGACGGATGGTGGGCGCTGCGACAGCGGTGTTGCTGACCGGCACGCTCCTGGGGCACGTGCCAGCAGCGACCGCCGCCGGAGACAAACGGCGCAACGATTGGGACGACAAGCGAGTCCTTCAAGCGCCAGGCACCGACGGAGGTGCCGTGCACATCCTCACCAACCGCAGGAAGATGGTCACGGTGATCCGCGAGCTCGGCGCGGGGAGCGACTCGTGGCGCATCCGTGAATCTCGGGACGGCGGACTCCGGTTCTCCCCGCGGCTTGAAGGTGCGCGGACTGTCGACCGCTTCCGCTACGACGGCAGCGGCTCGAAGGGCACCACCTACGCCACCTACGAGCACGACGGCCGACTGTGGGCCGGCGAGGCAGACGCAAGGCGAGCGATCGTTCTCACGACTCGGACCTACCTCGTTGCCGCCGGTACACAGGCGCCCAAGGTGGTCGCGGGCGAGAGCGACAAGGACCATGCGCTCATCACCCAGGACGGCACCTGGCACCAGCACTTCGGGCCGGTCGGCGGCGCCGACCCCCGGACGACACCCAACGACGGCGGCGAGGCGTCCCGCTGGGTGTCCTACCCGGACCCGAACGTGGACGGGGTGCCAGGCAATGCGGGCCAGGACTACGCGTTCGCGGGTGGTGACCTGGTGACCTTCTGGAACGCAGCCGACGGCGACCTCATGGCCGCCGGACGGGCCGCGCAGGACACGACGGCGGCGTGGTCGGCGGCGCAGAAGGTCGCGGCCGGTGAGAAGTACGTCGACTACGTGGAGACCGCGCAGGGCGGCCGCCTGGTCACGCAGGCAGACGACGGGTCGGTCAACCTCCACTCGTACACCTCCGACGCGGCCGGGTTCTCCTTCACCGACCGGCGTCAGCTGGCGGGGGCCTCCGCGCACGCCCCGGCGCCGCACGTGCTCGTGGATGCTCTCGGCACCCTGACCGTGGCGTGGCGTGAGCCCGGCGTCACCGGTGGCGGCCTCGTGTTGTGGCAGGAGGACCGACCCGGGTCCGGGTTCCTCGAGCGGCCCCGCATGACGCCCGGTACCCGTGACGCAGAAGCACGCGTAGTGACCTCCCCTCGGGGCAACCTGACGGTGGCGATGCGCCGCGACTCCGAGACCGGGATCGTGCGCGTCAAGCACCTCCCGGCAGGCAAGAAGAAGTGGACCGGCAGCGTCCGGCTCGTCTCCCCCAAGCCGCTCGACACCTCCGGCGAGTGGGGCATCGGGTCGCCGCGCCGCAACGGCGACATGCGCGTGGCCGTCAACGACCGGGTAGGTGTCTACGGGTTCCGCTACGTCGCGCCCCGGCCGATCACGAAGGTGACCAAGCCGGTCCGCAAGGTGCAGGCCAAGCGCAAGTACCGGGTCGGGTGGAACACGACGTGGGCGTTCGCGGACCACTGGGAGCTGCGGGCCCGGGTCGACCAGGGCAAGCGATACGAGAAGTGGAAGCGCATCTCCCCCACCGATGGGTTCACCGTGCAGTGGAAGAAGGTGACCCGGCCGCGTGGTGAGAAGCGCTGCTACTCCGCGCGTGGCAGCACGATCGACGGCGGCTGGACGAAGTGGTCCGAGCAGCGGTGCGTGAAGGTACGCCGCTGACGTGGGGCCACGACAGACCCGCGACCGGGCTCCCACTCGTGCTTTCTCGCGGGGTCCGGGTGGTCGCTTGTCGGGAGGTCATTCCTGCGCTTCGAGGCTGGTGAGTGCCTGTCCGGGTCTGCTCACGTGATCTCGCCCCCCGCCGGGTCGTGCGCTGCGGGCATCCGCACTGCGGTCCCGGAGACCGTGGTTCTGGGATCCTCGGATTCCACAGCCACGGTGAGCTGGCTGGGTCTGCCCATGTCCTCGCCCTGGGAGATGGTGAAGGCGGTCGGCCGCCGTACTCGGCCGATCTCGCGCAGGTAGGCGCCCAGCGCTGCCGCTGCCGCCCCGGTGGCGGGATCCTCGACGACGCCGCCGATGGGGAAGGGGTTGCGGGAGTGGAAGTGTGAGTCGCCGTCGGGCCAGATCAGCTGCAGGGTCGTCCACCCCTCACGCACGCAGATGGCTCGCAGGCCGTCGAAGTCGTAGTGCAGGTCGGCGAGACGTTGCCGGGTGCGAGCGGTGAGCACGAGATGGTCGTTGCCGGCGAAGGCGACGTGGGGTGGGTAGCCGGGGGCAAGATCGTGTGCCGACCAACGCAAGGCTTCCAGGGTCTCTTCGAGCAGAGCTGAGGTCACGGGGCGGCTGTGTCCGGGCACGCTCTGCAGGCTGGCGCGCAGCACGCCCGCGTCCTGCTGGATGGCCACGCGGATCTCACCGGCCGGCGTCTCGAAGAGGAAGGGGCCGTGGGCCCCGGTCTCGGCCAAGGCGATGCTGGTCGCGATCGTGGCATGCCCACAGAAGGCCACCTCTGCCATCGGGCTGAAGAACCGGAGTCCGTAGTGGGGCTCCACCTTGTCCGCCCGGAGCAGGAACGCCGTCTCGGAATAGCCGACCTTGACGGCGATCTCTTGCATGGCGGCGTCGTCGAGGGCATCGGCGTCGAGCACGACTCCGGCCGGGTTGCCGCCGGCGGGGTCGGAGCTGAACGCCGCGTAGCGCTCTACCTGTGCCAAGGAACTCACCTTTCCCCTGCGACCCGCGTCAACTCAACTCCGGTAGACGATGACCTTGTCGCCGAGGCGGACGCGGTCGAACAGCGACCGCAGGGCCGGATAGTTGCGGATGTTCACGCAACCGTGGGACGCCCCGGCGTAGCCGACGGCAGCGAAGTCGGAGGAGTAGTGCAGCGCCTGGCCGCCGCTGAAGAACATCGCGAACGGCATCGACGATCCATACAGGCTCGACACGTGGTTGCGGCTCTTGCGGAACACCCTGAACTGCCCCTCGCGGGTCGGCGTGGACGCGCCGCCGAAGCGGGCGGCCAGCGTCATCTGGATCCTGCCGGCGACGACCCAGCGCACAGTGCGGGAGGTCTTGTCCACGCAGAGCGCCCGGCCGGTGATGCAACGACGGTCCAGTCGGACCCGCGGCGCTGTCGCCGGCGTCCGGTTGGCGAGCTCGGCGCGCGTCGGCCGATCGGTCATCCTGTTCAGCCGCGCCATCGTGCGGCGGTCCACCCTTCCGCTCACCCGGATGGCCTGGTCGCGCTGGAAGCGGCGTACGGCGGCTGTGGTGCGCGAGCCGTAGCGGCCGTTCACCTTGCCGACGAACCACTCGAGCTGGCGCAGCCTGGCCTGCACGACCCGCACGCGAGGCCCCCGGTCGCCGGGCCCGAACAGCACGACGAGGCGCGCCATCGTCGGGCCGGCCGCCTGGGCGGAGGCGAGCGCCGAGCCGGGCGGTGGGGTCGCCTGAGCGGCCGAGAACGAGCCGGCGGTCATCACGGCGGCGACGACGGTGACCATCAGGATCTGGCGGATCCACCTCATGGTGCGTTCTCCGGTCTCGAGTTCTTCGGGTGTGGGACTTGTCGTGCTGTACCCGAAGAGACGTCCGACAGCCCGCGCAGGTTGCCTCTGTCTCCGAATCGTAACGAAGGTCCGGGACCACGAGAAAGGAGTCACGAACGACGCGTCCGCGGGGACGGAGGTGTCGTCCGCGACCCGTTGCGCGGCGGCTGCCGTCGGTCAGGCGCGCAGCGCGCCCATCCACTCCTCGATGGCGGCCACGTCGCGGGGAAGCGACGCGGACAGGTTGGTGTGGCCGTCCTCGGTCACGACGATGTCGTCCTCGATGCGGATGCCGATCCCGCGCAGCTCCTCGGGGACGAGCAGGTCGTCCTCCTGGAAGTAGAGCCCCGGCTCGACGGTCAGCACCATCCCGGGAGCGAGGTCGCCGTCGTGGTAGGACTCGCGCGCCGAGCGGGCACAGTCGTGCACGTCCATGCCGAGCATGTGACTGACCGAGTGCAACGTCCAGCGGGCATAGACCTTGCTGTCGGGGGAGAGTGCCTCCTCCACCGAGCACGGCAGCAGCCCGAGGTCGCCCAGGCCGTGCGCCAGCACGTCCATCGCGGCGTGGTGCGGGGCCATGAACCCGTTGCCGGGGCGTACGGCGTCGATGCCGGCGGACTGGGCGGCGTGCACGAGCGTGTAGAGGTCTCGCTGCAACGGCGTGAACGTGCCGTCGACGGGGAGCGTGCGGGTGACGTCGGCGGTGTAGAGGTTGCGACCCTCGACGCCCATGTCGAGCAGCACCAGCTCGCCGGGCGTGATCGGTCCGGAGTTGTCGATCCAGTGCAGCGTGGTGGCGTGCTTGCCGCCGCCGACGATCGAGTCGTAGCCGATGTCGTTGCCCATCGCGCGGGCACGACGGAAGAAGGTGCCCTCGATCCAGCGCTCCCCGTGCTCGAGCACGTTGTCCCACTCGCGGACGCTGTCGGTGAAGCCGAGGGTGGTGATGTCGCAGGCCTCGGTCAGCTCACCGAGCTCCCACTCGTCCTTGACCAGGCGCATCTCCGAGAGCACCCGCGCGAAGTCGTCGTCGCGTCCCGGGTCAGCGCCGACAGTGGCGTCGACGGAGGAGTCGACTCCTCGGAGCACCCGCGTCTTGGCGGAGGAGCGAAGACGCTCGGGCAGCTCGTCGAGGTGGCGCACGGGGAGGCCGAGCAGACTCGTCATCTCGTGCAGCGACGGGCGTCGGCCGGCCCACAGCTCGCCGTACTGCCGGTCGCGGAAGAACTCGTCGGTCTCCCGCGACGAGCGTGGCCGGGCATAGAGCACCGACTCCTCGCCCTCGACCACGAGCACGGCGTCACTGGTCTGGTTGCCGCTCAGGTAGGTGTGCGCGGTGTGCGGGCGGAAGCGGTAGTCGGTGTCGTTGGAGCGCTCCTTGAAACCGCCGGCGGGCACCACCAGACGCTCGCCGGGGAAGGCCTCCGCGAGACGACGGCGCCGCGCAGCGGCCCAGGCGGCCACGGGGTGCTGCGGCAGCTCGAGCTCGCGGTCGCCCCAGCCGGTGCGCATGAAGGCGGCGTAGGCCTCGGGAACCGGCTGGTCGTGGCCCTGAGTGCCCGAGGACTGCGAAGAAGACTCACCGGGGGAGTCCCCGGGTGATTGCGGCGCGTCCTGGTGGGGAACGGCTGGTCTCATGTCATCGGCGTCGTTCACGCGGTCACTCTACGTCGCACCGGCCGCCACCTGCGAGGCGCAGCGGCCGGTCCAGTTAGGGTTGTCCGCATGAGCGGGCCAGGCAGTTTCGCGCAGCGACAGGCCCCGAGCCCCAGCCTGCCCCCGATACCCGCGGGGCTCCTCGCGACGCCTCGTCGGCGAGGCAGCCGCGCGTTCACCGTGGTGCTCACGATCGCGCTGCTGATCGGCTCCGCCGTGATGGCGCTGGTGCTGTTCGCGAGCAGCGCCCCGACCGCCTTGACGATCGGCGTTGTTCTCGCCGTGCTGCCCGTCGGCCCGGTCATCGCGGCCTTCCTCTGGCTCGACCGCTACGAGCCGGAGCCCGTCCGGCTGCTGGCCCTGGCATTCGCCTGGGGCGCCGTCGTCGCCACCGCGGCGGCCTTGATCCTCCAGTCGATCGACCAGTTCGTGCTCGGCACCGCCGAGACCTGGTCGGCCGCCGTCGTCGCGCCGATCACCGAGGAGGCGGCGAAGGGCCTGTTCGTCGTGCTCCTGGTGTGGTCGCGACGGCACGCGATCGACGGCGTGCTCGACGGCATCGTCTACGCCGGGCTGGTGGGAGTGGGCTTCGCGTTCACCGAGAACATCCTGTACCTCGGCGCCGCCTACATGGGCGGTGACGGTGCCGGGCCGGGCGGCATCGGCTCCGCGGTCGGCGTCTTCGTCATCCGTGGCATCTTCAGCCCGTTCGCGCATCCTCTCTTCACGGTGTTCATCGGTGTCGGCGTCGGGTACGCCGTCGTCGGGCGCTCCGCCCTGCGTTGGCTCGCACCGGTCCTCGGCTACGTCCTGGCGGTGTTGGCCCACGCCGCCTGGAACGGATCGGCGTTCTTCGCCGGCGGGCAGTACTTCGTGCTCACCTACTTCTTCGCCATGGTCCCCGCCTTCCTGGTCCTGGTCGGCTTCGCGGTGTGGGCGCGCAGGCGTGAGTCGCGCATGCTCACCGTGGCGCTGGGCGACGCGGCCTCCCGCGGCTTCCTCGGACAGGCCGAGGTGCCCTGGCTGGTCCGGCTGCCCGCGCGCCGTGCCTGTCGCCGCAACGCACGCGCGATCGGCGGTCCGGCTGCGGAGCAGGTGATGCGGGAGTACCAGCAGCAGGCTGTCGAGCTGGGCTTCCTGCACAACCGCTACCTGCGTGGGACCGCGCCCGCCGACTTCGCGGCCCAAGGTACGGCGATGGTGCAGCGACTCCAGGCCCTCCGCCCTTACGTGCTCTACCCGCAGCGTGACTCGGCCGCGATCCCCCCGGGAGGCCGCCGATGACCACGCCGGCCTCCACCGACGCGATGGTGACTGCGCTCATCCAGCTGCGCGCGGCCCTCGACGCCGCCGCCCTTCCTCTCGACGTGCCTGGTGCCGACGAGCGTCGCGCCACCCGCGTCGAGATGATCGACCAGCTCGAGGACTACGTCCTGCCGCGCCTGATCCAGATCGACGCGCCGCTGCTCGCGGTCGTGGGCGGCTCGACCGGCGCCGGCAAGTCGACGCTGGTCAACTCGCTTGTCGGCTCCCGGGTGACCGAGCCCGGTGTGCTCCGCCCGACCACGCGCTCGCCCGTGCTGGTGCACAACCCCGCCGATGCGGCGTGGTTCGACGGTGCCCGGATCCTTCCGCACCTCGCCCGCACCACGGGTGCCACGGGTGATGCCACCGGCACGCTCCACCTCGTCGCCAACGAGTCGGTGCCGGTCGGCCTGGCGATCCTCGACGCCCCCGACATCGACTCCGTGGAGGAGGCCAACCGGTCCCTGGCAGCCGAGCTCCTCGCGGCGGCCGACCTGTGGCTCTTCGTCACCTCCGCCGCCCGCTACGCAGATCAGGTGCCCTGGGACTTCCTCAAGGCCGCGGCCGACCGCAGCACCGCGGTCGCCATCGTGCTGGATCGCACGGCGCCCGAGGCGATGGAGGAGGTTGCCGGACACCTGGCCAGGATGCTGACCGTGCGCGGCCTGCGTGACTCGCCCCTGTTCACCGTGCCGGAGGGCGGCCTCGACGACGACGGTCTGCTCCCCGCTGCCTCCGTCGAGGAGGTGCGCACCTGGCTGCACGCGCTCGGTGCCGACGCCGAGGCCCGCGCCGGCGTGGTCAAGCAGACCCTCGACGGCGCCATCCGCAGTGTCGCGCGCCGCAGCCACGACGTGGCCGACGGGAGTGCCGAGCAGGCCGCGATGGTGGCGCGGCTGCGCGCCGCCGCCGACGAGGCCTACGACGCCGCGTTGGCGGCGGTCGACAAGGCCAGCGCCGATGGCACCCTGCTGCGAGGCGAGGTGCTCGCGCGGTGGCAGGAGTTCGTCGGCACCGGTGAGCTGCTGCGCTCCCTGGAGACCAAGGTGGGCTGGCTCCGCGACCGGGTCGTGGGCTGGGTGCGCGGCAAGCCGCAGCAGGTCGAGCGTGTCGCCGTCGCCGTCGAGTCCGGCCTCGAGTCGCTGATCGTCGAGCACGCCGAGACGGCGGCCGAGCGGGCCGAGGCGGCCTGGCGCTCGGTCAAGGCCGGCCAGGACCTCGTCGAGGACTCCGGTGCCGCGCTCGGCAGGGCATCGCGTGGCTTCCCCGGCCGGGTGGAGCGCGCGGTGCGGGACTGGCAGCGAGACGTCCTCGACCTGGTCCGTCATGAGGGCGCCGACAAGCGGACGACTGCCCGCTTCCTGGCCCTGGGCGTCAACGGGCTCGGCGTGGCCTTGATGGTCGTGGTCTTCGCGCACACCGCCGGCGCCCTCGTCGGTGCCGAAGCGGGCATCGCGGCGGGAAGTGCCGTCATCGGGCAGAAGCTCCTGGAGGCCGTCTTCGGCGACCAGGCCGTCCGTCGCCTCGCCGATCAGGCCCGCGAGGCGCTCAACGTGCGGGTGCACGAGCTTCTCGGTGACGAGCGCCGCCGCTACCTCGACGTCCTCGACAGGCTCGCCGTCGAGGAGTCCGCGGCCGACAGGCTGCGCACGGCCGCTCGAGTGCTCGACGACCTGCGGTTCGCCGAGGCCGAGCACCCTGCGGGAGGAAGCACGTCGTGAGCTCGCTGGTGGAGGGAGCCAAGCGACTGGTCGGCCGTGGCAACGACGCCGCGACACGGATCGATGGCCTGCGCCGTGCTGCCGAGGCGGCGCGTGGCCGGCTGGACGACGCACTGGTCGACGAGGCCGCCGAGGTGTCCGATCGGGCCGCCGCGCGGTTGACGCTGGGCGCCGACCACACCGTGGTGGCGCTGGCCGGCGCCACCGGCTCGGGCAAGTCGTCGACCTTCAACGCTCTGGCCGGCATCGACCTCGCCGCCATCGGCGTACGCCGTCCGACGACGTCGTGGACGATGGCTTGCGCCTGGGGCTCCGAGGGGGCCGGCGAGCTCCTTGACTGGCTCGGGGTGCCCCAGCGGCACCAGGTCTCGCGCGACAGCATGCTCGCCGAGGCGCAGGAGGACCGCGAGCTCGCCGGGCTGGTCCTGCTGGACCTGCCCGACCACGACTCCACCGAGGTTTCCCACCACGTCGAGGTCGACCGGTTGGTCAAGATGACCGACATGCTGGTCTGGGTGCTCGATCCGCAGAAGTACGCCGATGCCGCGATCTACGACCGTTACCTGACCCCGCTCATCGGTCATCAGGAGATCATGTTGGTGGCGCTCAACCACATCGACGAGGTGCCGGTCGGGCAGCGCGACGCGATGGTCGCCGACGTCGAGCGCCTCCTCGGCGAGCATGGGCTCGGCTCGGTGCCGGTCGTGGCCATCTCGGCGAAGCACGGTGACGGGATCTCGGAGCTGAAGAAGCTCGTCGCGGAGCGGGTCGCGGCCAAGAAGGCGACCAGTGCCCGACTGATGGCCGACGTAGCCTCGATCGCCACACGCCTGGCTGCCGCCAATGGATCGGCGGACCCCCAGCCGGTGGGCAGGGCGCGGCGGAGCGAGCTGGTCTCGGCCTTCGCCGACGCCGCCGGGGTGCCCGTCGTCGTCGACGCGGTCGAGTCAGCGACCCGGGTGCGTGCCCGGCGGGCCACCGGCTGGCCGGTCACGACCTGGCTGAGCAGGCTGCGCCCCGACCCGCTCAAGCGGCTTCACCTCGACCTCGGTTCCCGGGGCAAGGAGCTCACGGGAAGGGCCCGCGCCTCGCTTCCCGCGCCGACCCCGGTCCAGCGGGCGCGCGTGGACACCGCTGTGCGCACCGTCTCCGACGACGTCACCTCCGGCCTCCCGCACTCGTGGTCGTCCGCCGTACGTCGTGCCTCCGTCTCGCGTTTCGCAGACCTCAACGACGCGCTCGACGCGGCCGTGGCCGGTGCCGATCTCGGAGTCGGCCGCACCCCGCTGTGGTGGCAGCTGGTGCGGGTGCTGCAGTGGCTGCTGCTGACCTGTGCCGTCGTCGGTGGGGTCTGGCTCGCCGCTCTCGCGGTGATGGGCTATCTGCAGCTGCCCGAGCCGACGACCCCGGACACCCGTGGCATCCCGGTGCCGACTCTCCTGCTCCTCGGCGGGATCGCGGCGGGGTTGCTGCTCGCAGCGGTGTCCCGCGTACTCGTGCGCTGGTCGGCGCGCTCGCGCGCCAGGGCCGCCGACCGACGCATCCGCGCAGCGATGGCCGAGGTGGCCGACCGTCTGGTTCTGGAGCCGATCGA
The DNA here is from genome assembly GCA_963834315.1 of uncultured Actinomycetota bacterium. Classification (GTDB taxonomy): domain Bacteria; phylum Actinomycetota; class Actinomycetes; order Propionibacteriales; family Nocardioidaceae; genus Nocardioides_B. The sequence continues at coordinate 1,230,839 of CAWIAY010000010.1, forward strand.
CGCCGAGGTGGCTGCCTACCGGACGACGCGCGACGGGCTCGCGGTCGCGGCCGGGTAACGTCCCCAGCCTGCGGACGGGCTCGACCGTCCACACCTCCGCCGTGCTGTCTCGCCGCGGAGGGGGCGCCTTGGCAGGGTCTTCCCATCCACACGATGAGGAGGAATCCATGAGCGACACCTACGTCACCCTGCACGGCTGGGTCGGCAGCGAGGTGGTCTTCCGGGACCCGCAGGGGGTCAGCGTCGCCAACCTTCGGGTCGCGTCCACACCGCGACTCAAGCGCGAGGGACGCTGGGTCGACGGTGACACGACGTGGTACTCCGTGACGGCGTGGCGCGGCCTCGCCGACAACGTCCGGGACTCGATCCACAAGGGCGACGCGGTCTTCGTCCACGGTCGCCTGCGCACCGATGTCTGGGAGCGCAACGACGGCCAGACCTCGGCGTCGCTGTGCATCGATGCGACCCTGATCGGCCACGACCTGACCCGCGGGACCAGTCGGTTCGAGCGATCGGCGCGCCCCGAGCGGCCCGACGCCGACGTCGACGCGGAGGCCGACGCGCTGAACCGGCAGGAGCCGACCGACCTGGCCGGCTTCGACAGCTTCGGCAACCCGCTCGACGCAGGGGTTGCGTCCGCGGGCGCCGCGACCGGCAGCGCGGCCTGACCCGAGACCGCGGCCACCGATTTCGGGACGACCGGGGCACGGCCGTAGGCTGGCCGGACTATGGCTGAGTATGTGTTCACGCTGCGCAATGTCCGCAAGGCGCATGGCGACAAGGTGGTCCTCGAGAACGTCACCCTCTCGTTCCTGCACGGGGCGAAGATCGGTGTCGTCGGTCCCAACGGGACCGGCAAGTCCTCGCTGCTGAAGATCATGGCGGGCCTCGACCACGCCAACAACGGCGACGCGATCATCGATCCCGGCGCGACCGTCGGCATGCTCCAGCAGGAGCCGCCGCTCAGCGAGGGCAAGACGGTGCTCGAGAACGTCGAGGAGGCCGTCCACGAGACCAAGGTCAAGATGGCCCGGCTCGATGAGCTCTACATGATGATGGGCGACCCCGACGCCGACCAGGACAAGGTCGCGACCGAGGCCGGCGACCTCCAGACCGAGCTCGACGCGGCCAACGTCTGGGACCTCGACAGCCGCCTCGAGCAGGCGATGGACGCCCTGCGCTGCCCCCCGGGCGACGTGGTCGTCGACCACCTCTCCGGTGGTGAGCGTCGGCGGGTGGCGCTGTGCAAGCTGCTCCTCCAGCAGCCCAGCCTGTTGCTCCTCGACGAGCCCACCAACCACCTCGACGCCGAGTCGGTGCAGTGGCTCGAGGGCCACCTCGCCTCCTACCCCGGCGCCGTCCTGGCGGTCACCCACGACCGTTACTTCCTCGACAACGTCGCTTCCTGGATCCTCGAGCTCGACCGCGGCCAGGCACACCCCTACGAAGGCAACTACACGACCTACCTCGAGACGAAGAAGAGCCGGCTCAAGGTCGAGGGGCAGAAGGACGCCAAGCGCGCCAAGATGCTCGAGCGCGAGCTGGAGTGGGTGCGCTCCAACGCCAAGGCCCGGCAGACCAAGAGCAGGTCGCGTCTGGCCCGCTACGAGGAGATGGCCGCAGAGGCCGACCGGATGCGCAAGATCGACACCTCCGAGATCAACATCCCGGCAGGTCCTCGACTCGGTGACATCGTGCTGGAGGCCCACGACCTCGGCAAGGGCTTCGAGGGCCGCACCCTGATCCACGACCTGTCGTTCTCGCTGCCGCGGGCGGGCATCGTCGGTGTCATCGGCCCCAACGGCGTCGGCAAGACCACGCTGTTCCGGATGATCACGGGGCAGGAGCAGCCCGACGAGGGCGAGCTCAAGGTCGGTACGACGGTCAAGATCTCCTACGTCGACCAGAGCCGAGGCGGTCTCGACCCGACCAAGAACGTCTGGGAGGTGGTCTCCGACGGGCTCGACTTCATCAAGGTCGCCAACTTCGAGATGAACTCCCGGGCCTACGTCGCGTCGTTCGGCTTCAAGGGTCCCGACCAGCAGAAGAAGGCCGGTGTCCTCTCCGGCGGTGAACGCAACCGGCTCAACCTGGCGCTCACCTTGAAGATGGGTGGCAACATGCTGCTCCTCGACGAGCCCACCAACGACCTCGACGTGGAGACACTCTCCTCCCTCGAGGACGCGCTCCTCGACTTCCCCGGCTGTGCCGTGGTCACCTCCCACGACCGGTGGTTCCTCGACCGGGTCGCGACCCACATCCTGGCCTGGGAGGGCGACGACGAGGACGATGCCCGCTGGTTCTGGTTCGAGGGCAACTTCGCCTCCTACGAGGAGAACAAGATCGAGCGCCTGGGCGCCGAGGCGGCCCGGCCGCACCGGGTCACCCACCGCAGGCTGACCCGCGACTAGTCGCCTCGCCCTGAGGGCGCCTCCCGGATCCTCCGGGCGACGCGCTCGAGCCGTTGAGCTAGAGCGGTGAGGCCACCAGCAGGCCGTCGGCGACGATCCGTCGCTGGATCTCCGAGGTGCCCTCGAAGATCGTGGTCAGCCGGGCGTCGCGCCAGTAGCGCTCGACGGCGTAGTCGCGGGTGTAGCCGTTGCCGCCGAAGATCTGGAGCGCCTTGCTGGTGACGCGCTCGGCCATCTCCGAGCAGAACAGCTTGGCCTGCGAGGTCTCGGTGTGGGCGCTCACGCCGCTGTCGACGAGCCAGGCGGCGTGCTGGTAGAGGGACCGGCCTGCCGCGACCTCGCTCGCCATGTCGGCCAACAGGTGCCGGATCGCCTGCTGCTGCGCGATCGGCTCCCCGAACTGGACTCGCTGCTGGGCGTAGACGACGGCGTCCTCCAGGGCGCCTCGCGCCAGGCCGACCGCGCGCGCGGCCGTCTGGGCCCGCGCGACGTGCAGCCAGCCCAGGCTGTGCTTGAAGCCTTGCCCCTCCTCCTCGCCGGTGTCCTGGAGTGCGTCCGCCGGCAGCCGCAGGTCGGTCAGCTCGAGCTGCCAGGTGGTGAGCCCGAAGTAGCCGATCTTGTCGATCGGCTCGCCGGCGATCCCGTCGGGGAAGCTGCCACGTTCCTTCTCCACGAGGAACAGCTCGAGCCCGTCGGAGGGGCCCCTGTCCGGACGAGGTGGCCGGGTGCGGGCCAGCAGGTGCAAGAAGTCTGCGGAGAGGGCGTGGCCGACCCAGCGCTTGGTGCCGTTGACGACCCAGCCGTCGTCGACGCGCTCGGCCGCGCAGGTCACGTTGGCCAGGTCGGAGCCCGCCTCCGGCTCGGAGAACGCGATGGCGCCGATGCGCCGGCCGTCCGCCGACGCGCGGCGAAGCCGCGCCCTCGTGTCGGGGTCGGGGCTGTCGCAGCCGGTCCCGTTGCCGCGGGCGATGATGCTGCCCACGCTCAGCCAGGCGCGGGCGAGCTCCTCGGAGACCAAGCAGTAGTCCAGCACCCCGCCGCCGAGGCCGCCCTCGTCGCGGGGGAGGAGCACCCCGAAGAGGCCGAGCTCGGCCATCCGGTCGAGGAGGTCGGAGGGAATGTCCTCGTGGGTGCGATCCAGTCGGTTGGCCACCGGCAGCACCTCGTCCATGGCGAAGCGGCGGACCCGCTCGACGAGGTCGACCCGCTCGGGGGTGTCGTACGGCGACGCCGACGGGGCGATGGTGTGGACGGGGTCGAGGACGTGCCGGTGCCAGGGGCTCATGACGGGGAGTCTGGCACCCGATCGCCTCAGCGGATGTCGAGCCCGGGGTGAGCCGCGACCAGTCGGTCGGTGACCGCGTCGAAGACACGACCCATCGCAGCGAAATCGTCGTCGTCGGCCAGGTCGACGATGTACTCCCGCACGCCACGCACGTGCGTGTGCGCTGCCTCCTCGAGCGCGGAGAAGCCCTTGTCGGTGAGGCGGGCCTCGACCCCCCGGCCGTCGGACACGCACGCGGCCCGGTCGACGAGGTCGGCGCGCTCGAGCCGGGTCACGGTGTGCGTCACCCGGCTGCGGGAGTGGCTCAGGGAGTCGGCGAGGACAGCCATCCGCAGCCGGCGCTCGGGCGCCTCGGAGAGGCGGACCAGGATCTCGTACTCCGGCAGCGACAGGTTGTGCTGCTCGCGCAGGTCACGGTCGAGACGGTCCATGAGCAGGGTCGTCCCGACCAGGTAGGCCCGCCAGGCGCGCTGCTGGGCGGCGTCGAGCCACAAGGCCTCGTCGGTGCGGGTGTCGCTGGTCATGAGAACAATGCTACGGGGTGCGTGGTTGAAGATTCAACGAAGACCTGTTACTGTCAATATCAACAGTTGAATCCACAACTTAGGAGCTTCGCATGAGCATCGACACCACCGTCGGCACCGACATCCCCACCGGCACCTGGACCATCGACCCGAGTCACTCGGAGATCGGCTTCACCGTGCGTCACCTGATGACGAAGGTGCGCGGGCAGTTCGAGAAGTTCGAGGGCAGCATCACCACCACCGGCAACGTCGCGGACTTCCGCGCCGCCGCGAGCATCGACCTCAACTCGGTCAACACGCGCGACGCCAACCGCGACGGCCACCTGCGCTCGGCTGACTTCTTCGACGTCGAGAAGAGCGGCCCGATGACCTTCACGACCACGTCCTTCGACGGCGCCACCGCGACCGGCGAGCTCACCATCAAGGGCGTCACCCACCCCGTCGAGCTCGACGTGGAGCTGCTCGGCGTCGACAACGACGCCTACGGCAACACCGTCCTCGGCTACGAGGCCAGCACCGAGATCTCCCGCAAGAAGTGGGGCGTGGACTTCAACGTCCCCCTCGACGGCGGCAAGCTCCTCGTCGGCGACAAGGTGTCGGTGGTCCTCTCCATCCAGGCACGGCTCGACCAGGACGCCTGAGTCCCACCACGGTCTGCACGACCTCATGCGACGGGCCCCCCATCCCTCACGGGATGGGGGGCCTTCGCGCGTCCGGGGGCACTCGGCGGGGGAGTGTGCGAACGCCGACCCGGGGAGCGTCAAGCGGCTTGGCCGCGGCGGCCGCAGCAGGACCGCACCAGGCGGGGAGTATCCGGCCGACGCGCCGCCGCAGCGACCGGGACGGCGGGCGCACGGTCCGCCGCCTCTCGCCACCCGGACACTCGGAGGCTGTGGAACCCGCTCTCAGCTCATCCGCTCGAGGATCATCGCCATCCCCTGGCCGCCGCCCACGCACATGGTGATCAGGCCGGTGGTCTTGTCGTGCCAGTCCAGCGAGTTGAGCATGGTGTTCTGCAGCCGGGCGCCCGTCATGCCGAAGGGGTGGCCCACGGCGATGGCGCCACCGTTGACGTTGAGCCGGTCGAGGTCGATGCCGAGGTCCTGGTAGGAGGGCACCACCTGCGCGGCGAATGCCTCGTTGATCTCGACCAGGTCGATGTCACCGATGGACATGTTGGCGCGGGCGAGTGCCTGCTTGCTGGCCTCGACAGGTCCCAGCCCCATGATCTCGGGGGAGAGGCCGGTCACGCCGGTCGAGACGATGCGGGCCAGGGGCGTCAGGCCGAGCTCCTTGGCCTTGGTGTCCGACATGACCACGACGGCCGCGGCCCCGTCGTTGAGCGGGCAGCAGTTGCCCGCCGTGACGACCCCGTCGGGGCGGAACACCGGCTTCAGGTCGGCGACCGCGTCGTAGGTGACGCCCGCGCGGGGACCGTCGTCGGTGGCCGCGACGGTGCCGTCGGGGGTCGTGACTGGCGTGATCTCGCGCGCCCAGAAGCCGTCGTTGATGGCCTTCTCGGCGAGGTTCTGGCTGCGCACTCCGAACTCGTCGAGCTCCTGGCGGCTCAGGCCACGGATCGTGGCGACGTTCTCGGCGGTCTGGCCCATCGCGATGTAGGCGTCGGGGACGGCACCGTCGTCGCGGGGGTCGTGCCAGGTGACCCCACCTTGGGCGGTCTCCTTCGTGCGCTCCTCCGCCCCGTCGAAGAGCGGGTTCTTGGTGCCGGGGAGGTGGTCGGAGGTTCCCTTCGCGAAGCGCGAGACGGTCTCGACCCCTGCGGAGATGAAGACGTCGCCCTCGCCGGCCTTGATGGCGTGGAAGGCCATCCGGGTGGTCTGGACCGACGACGAGCAGTAGCGCGTGACGGTGGCGCCCGGGAGCCTGTCGTAGCCCATCAGCACCGCGACCACCCGGGCCATGTTGAAGCCGGACTCCCCGCCGGGCAGACCGCAGCCGAGGTAGAGGTCGTCGATCAGTGCCGGGTCGAGCTCAGGCACCTTGGCGAGCGCCGCCGCGATGATCGTCGCGCTGAGGTCATCGGGCCGCATGTCCTTGAGGGAGCCCTTGTTGGCACGACCGATGGGAGAGCGTGCGGCGGAGACGATGACGGCTTCGGGCATGGGATTCCGATCTCAGGGGGCAGGGCCTCCTCGAGCCTACGACGCGTTGCTGGGAGGATGACTGTGTGGCTCGACACATCTACGACTGCCCGCTGCGCTGGGCAGACATGGACTCCCTGGGGCACGTCAACAACGTCGTGTACGTCGACTACCTCCAGGAGGCCCGCGTCGACATGCTGCGCGTGCACGCTCCGGCCTCCGGCGGCGAGGAGCTCGCCGAGGGCGTGGTGGTGGTGCGTCACGAGGTCGAGTTCGTCAGCCCCCTGGTCTTCCGGCAGCGACCGGTGCGCATCGAGTCGTGGGTGACCCGGATCCGGGCAGCCTCGTTCACGATGGCCTACGAGGTGCTCGACGAGCTGCCCGACGGGGAGCGGCAGGTCTACCTCCGGGCACAGACCGTGCTGACGCCCTTCGTCTTCGCCCAGGAGCGCCCACGCCGGATCACCGAGACCGAGCGTCGGGTGCTGGAAGGCTTCTCCGACCCGGAGCAGGACTCGGCATGAGCGGCCACGAGTACTCCTGCCACGTGCGGTTCTCCGACGTCGACGTCTACGGCCACGTCAACAACGTCAAGTACTTCGAGTACTACCAGGAGGCGCGGATCGACTTCCTGACCGAGATGCGTGACCCCGACCAGCCGCATCTCGCGGCGGTGCTCGCGCGGATCGACGTGGACTACAAGCGGCCCATCCTGTTCCGGCCGGAGCCCTACGTCGTCCTCACCCGCGTGGCGCGCGTGGGGACCTCGTCGTACCGGCTGGACAGCGAGATCCTCGACGGCGAGAAGCTGCTCTCCAAGGCGAGCGCGGTGCTGGTCGCCTTCGACGTGACATCCCAACGCTCCCGCCCGCTGACCTCCCGTGAGCGAGCCGCGCTCGAGTCGTCGATGGGCGGTGCAGGCTAGTCCTCGTCGAGGCTGTTCACCATGAACTGCGCGGCGTGCGTCACGTAGTCCCAGAACTGGGCGTCCTGCTCCGGCGGGAGCGCAGCCGCATCCAGGCCGGCCCGGAAGTGCAGCAGCCAGTGGTCCCGGGCCAGCGGGGTGACCGCGAACGGAGCGTGCCGCATCCGCAACCGGGGATGACCCCGGCGGTCCGAGTACGTCGTGGGTCCGCCCCAGTACTGCACCAGGAACAAGGTGAACCGCTCGGCAGCGGGCCCCAGGTCCTCCTCGGGGTAGAGGGGGCGCAGCACCGGGTCGGTGGCGACTCCCTTGTAGAACCGGTCGACGATCGTGGAGATGGTGTCGTGGCCGCCGATCTGGTCGTAGAAGGTCTCGCCCTGCTCACCGGTGGATGCACTCACTTGTCTATTGTCCCGAACCCGGCAAGGCTCGTCGGAGGTGGGCCCGCATCGCGTCGCCCGACGCACACCCGAGCGGGCCCGACCCACGTCAGAAGGAGCAGATGATGGCAACCACTCGCACCGCCACGACCCGCTGGGAAGGCTCGTTGATGGAGGGCGCCGGGCGCGTGACGCTCGAGTCCTCCGGCCTGGGCACCTACGACGTGTCGTGGCCGGCTCGCGCCGAGGATGCCAACGGCAAGACGAGCCCCGAGGAGCTCATCGCCGCGGCGCACTCCTCCTGCTACTCGATGGCGCTGTCCGGGGCGCTCGCCAAGGCCGGTACGCCGCCGCAGGCGCTCGACACCAAGGCGGAGGTGACCTTCCAGCCCGGTGAGGGCATCACCGGCATCCACCTCACCGTGGTCGGGAGCGTCGAGGGCCTGGACGCCGACGGCTTCGCGGAGCACGCCGAGAACGCCAAGACGGGCTGCCCGGTCTCGCAGGCGCTCACCGGCACCACGATCACCCTGACGGCCTCGCTCGCCTGACCTAGGGCGAGACCGCTGAGGACGAGCACGTCGAATGGTCGGGCCGGTCGGGAGCAGCCCCGACCGGCCCGACGGCGCTCAGCGTGTGGTGGTCTCCTCCGGGGCGACGGCGTCCTCGGTGGGGGTCGGGCGTCCGCCCGGCTCCCCGCGGTGCCACACGACCCGCTGGGGGAGCGGGATCTCGATGTGCTCGATGTCGAAGCGGGCCTTGATCCGCTCGCGCATCTCGCGGGCCACGGCCCACTGCTCGAGCGGTGCGGTCTTGAGAGTGACCCGCACCAGGCAGGCATCGGGTCCCAGGTCCTGGACACCCCACACCGAGGGCTTCTCGATGATGACTGCCTTGAAGTCCTCGTCCTCCCACATCCCCTCGGCAACCTCTTGGAGGACGCCCTTCACTCGGTGCAGGTCCTCGTCGTAGGCCACCGGGATGTCGAGCACCGTGCGGGCCCAGTTCTGCGACTGGTTGCCCACGCGGAGGATCTCGCCGTTGCGCACGTACCAGACCGTGCCGTCGACGTCGCGGAGCCGGGTCACCCGCAGACCCACCGCCTCGACGGTGCCGACGGCCTCGCCCACGTCGATCACGTCGCCGACGCCGTACTGGTCCTCGATGATCATGAAGATGCCCGAGAGGAAGTCGCTGACCAGGCTCTGCGCCCCGAAGCCGAGCGCCACTCCGACGATGCCGGCGCTTGCGATGAGCGGTCCCACCGACACGTCGACCTCGGCGAGCGCGGTGATCCCCGCGATCGTGAACACCACGATGGAGGCGATGCTCTTGAGCAGCGACCCCATCGTCTGGGCTCGCTGGACACGTCGGGTGGCCAGGATGGACGCGGTCTGGGACTTGGCCGCCCCGGACTTCTGCTTCAGCATCGGCGTCGGGAGTCCCTCGGCCGCTCGGCGGGTGACGCGGTCGATCATCCGGTGGAGGAACCACCGTGCCACGAGGGCGATCAGGACGACCAACAGGATCGCCAGGGGCTTCGCGATCAGCCAGTTGGCGGCCTGCGCCACCCACTCGTTGCCGGTGAGCCGAAACACCATGTCGCACCAGGCGTCCTCGTCGGCACACGTCGGTGCGGTCTGCCACAGGGCGGTGGGGGTGAAGCTCATGCGCAGCCCCCTGGGAAGTGCGAGCGGTTGCTGGGGGTGGTCATGGCCCGGACACTAGCCAGATGCGGTCCCCGGGCCCAAACCAGGTTCGATACGCTGGACCGGTGACGACCCACCGCTCCTCGCGACCCTCTCGCGCCCGTGCGCGCACGCTCGCGCTGACCCCTGCTCTGGCTCTCCTGGGCCTGACCACGCCCGCCCTCGCGGCGGCTCCCGACCAGTGGGCGACCGTCGAGCCGGTGTCCCCGCTGAGCTTCCTGCTGGTGCTGGTGCTGGCGCCGGCGGGACTCTTCGTCGTGATCGCGCTGCTGTCGTCGATCGGAGGCATGGTGCGGGACCAGTCGTCCTACCAGCCTGGGCTTGCCTGGCGTCACGAGCCGGAGTGGTTCGGTGGACCGCGCGGTGCCTTGGCCGCGGCCGACGAGCAGCCGGCGGTCACCACGGGCGGGGACGCTCCCGAGCGCGGCGGTTCCAGTGGCCGTTGGTGAGGCGTTCAGCGCCGCCCAGAGACACGAGATCGACAAGGCGATCCGCGACGCCGAGACGATCAGCCGCTACGAGTTCTCGGTCTACGTCGGCGCCTCTGACGGCGAGACCCGTCCGTACGCGGAGCGCCTGCACGCGTCCCTGGTAGCCCCGGACCGGTCGGTCCTGGTGCTCGTCGACCCCGCGGCCCGGATCGTCGAGGTCGTCACCGGCGGCGTCGCCCGTCGTGACCTCGACGACGCCGAGGTCCAGCTCGCCACGCTCGCGATGCGCTCGGCCTTCGCCGCCGGCGACCTGGTCGGTGGCATCGTGTCGGGCGTGCTCCAGCTCGCCTCCCACGCGCGTCGGCCGACGCTGCCGCGGAGAAGCTGACCCCACGACGAACGACGGGGCCCGCACCAGCAGGTGCGGGCCCCGTCGTGCCTGTGGTGCGGGTCAGGTGGCGTCGGCCCGCTGGGCCTTCAGAGCCCGGGCGATGTCGGCGCGGACCTCGCAGACGTAGCGCTTCGCAGCCGGGTTGGCCTGCGAGGCTGCCAGCCAGCTGTCCACCCGGTCGAGGGTCTCCTGGCTGGTGAGGGCACGCGGGAACATGTACTCCAACGCGGTGGAGGCGATCTGCGGACCCTTGTCCTCCCAGATCGTCTCGGCGACGTCGAGGTAGCGCTCGAGGTAGGGCCTGAGCACCTCGGGCTGACCGGCGGTGTCGAACACGTAGGCGATGCTGCGCTGGGTCTCGTTGGGCACCCCGTCGCGGACCGCGCCGTCGTTCCACGACTGAGCCTTCGTGTCCTCATCGGGCAACACGGCGAGAGCCGCCGCCGCCTTCTCGTGGCCGGAGATCGTGTTGTCGGAGGCGAGCTCCTTCTCGATCCGGGTGCGGTCGGCGTGACCGCCCGCTGACAGCGCGACCAGGAAGTTCCAGCGCAGGTCGGTGTCGACGCTGAGTCCGTCGAGCGACCCGCTGCCGTCGAGCAACCCGGCCAGGAACTCCATGGCCTCCGTGCTGCGGCCGGCCCCGGTGAAGGAGGACGGCGGGATCCGCTTGCCGGTCGTGCCCGCGAAGCACTTCATGAAGGTCAGCTGCTTGTCGCTGCCCGCCTCGGCGGCGAGAAGGTGGTCCCAGAAGCCCCGCTCCCACGTGGCCCGGAGGGCAGCGCGCTTGCTGGGGTGGGCGAACTGCTCGATCGCGACCTGGGCGTACTGCGGCAGCTGTTTGATGGCGGTGTCGTCGGTCTCGCCGGCGAGGCCATCGAGCACCAGGGCCACGAAGTCGCCCGGGGCCATCTCGGCGTCGCGTGTCATGTCCCACGCGGCCGACCAGCACAGGGCTCTTGCCAGGGAGTCGTCGAGCGTGTGGATGCTGCTGACGACCGTGGCGAGGGAGCGCTCGTCGAGGCGGATCTTGGCGTAGGTGAGGTCGCCGTCGTTGAGGAGCAGCAGGTCGGGCTGCTGCTCGCCGACGAGCTCGGCGACGTCGGTGGAGGCGCCGTCGATGTCCGTCTCGATCGTCCTACGGAGCACGAGCCGGCCCTTGATCGTGTCGTACAGGCCGATGCCGATGCGGTGCGGCCGCAGAGTGGGGAAGGCGGGGTCGGCGCTCTGGCCCACCGCGAAGGTGGCATAGCCGCCCCGGTCGTCGAGGGTGAACTGCGCCGCGAGGGTGTTGACGCCGGAGGTCTGCAGCCAGCTCTTCGCCCAGTGCTCAAGATCGCGCCCGGAGGTCTGCTCGAGCGCCGAGAGCAGGTCGCTGAACTCGCTGTTGCCGAAGGCATGCGCTGCGAAGTAGCTGCGGAGGCCGGCGAGGAAGTCCTCGACACCGACGTAGGCGACCAGCTGCTTGAGCGCCGAGGCGCCCTTGGCGTAGGTGATGCCGTCGAAGTTGACCTCGACAGCCTCCAGGTCGTGGTTGTCCGCCGCGATCGGGTGCGTCGAGGGGAGCTGGTCCTGCCGGTAGGCCCAGTTCTTGCGGTGGTTGGTGAACCCGGTCCAGGCCTCGTCGTACTTCGTGGAGTGCACGGCGGCGTGGTGGGCGGCCCACTCGGCGAAGGACTCGTTGAGCCAGAGGTCGTCCCACCAGCTCATCGTGACCAGGTCGCCGAACCACATGTGTGCCATCTCGTGCAGGATCGTGTTGGCGCGCTGCTCGTAGAACCACCTGGCCTGCTGGCTGCGCGGGAGGTACTCGTCACGGAGCGTGACGCAGCCGGCGTTCTCCATCGCACCGTTGTTGAACTCCGGCACGTAGAGCTGGTCGTACTTGTGGAACGGGTAGGGGTAGCCGAACGCTTCCTCGAAGAACTCGAAGCCCTGCTTGGTGATCTCGACCAGCTCGGCGGTGTCCATGTAGGGCACGACCGACTGGCGGCAGTAGTGGCCGAGGGGGATGTCGCCGTGCGCGCCGTGGTAGACGTCGAGTACCTCGTGGTACTCGCCGGCCACGACCGCCGTGATGTAGGTGGAGATCCGCTCGGTCTGCGGGAAGTTCCACACGGCCGTGCCGTCAGGGGACTCCACCGGCGCCGGCGTGGGTGCGTTGGAGACGACCTTCCAGTGCGCCGGGGCGGTCACGTTGAACGTGAACACAGACTTGAGGTCGGGCTGCTCGAAGGTGGCGAAGATCCGGCGCGCGTCGGGCACCTCGCACTGGGAGTAGAGGTAGACCCTGCTGTCGGCGGGGTCCACGAAGCGATGCAGACCCTCTCCGGTGTGGCTGTAGAGCATGTCGGCGACCACGCGCAGCTCGTTGTCCGCGGCGAGCTCGGACAGGTGGATCCGCCCGTGCGCGTAGACGTCGTTCCAGTCGAGCTCGCGACCGTTGAGCGTCAGCTCGCTGATCTCGGCGCCGACCAGGTCGACGAAGGTCTCGGCCCCGGCCTCGGCGCAGGTGAACCTCACGGTGGTGCTCGAACGGAAGGTCTTGGTGCTCCCGGTCGTCAGGTCGAGGTCGACGACGTAGGAGCTCACGTCCAGGAGGGCTGCGCGGCCGCGCGCCTCGTCCCGGGTCAGATTCGTACCAGGCATGGACGCATCCTGACACCCGCTTCGGGGAATAAACCAATCGAGACCGTTTGTACACATACAGGTATGGACCGCACCATCCAGACACCCGAGGAGCATCGCCCGCCATGACTGAGACCGTCGAGCGCACCCCCGTCGATTTCTGGTTCGACCCGATTTGTCCGTGGGCCTGGATGACCTCCCGCTGGATGCTGGAGGTCGAGCAGGTACGCCGGATCGCTCCCTCCTGGCACGTGATGAGCCTGTCCTACCTCAACGCCGACAAGGACATCAGCGACGACTACCGCTCGATGCTCGAGAGCGCCTGGGGGCCGGTGCGGGTCGCCATCGCGGCGGCGCAGGCGGAGGGGGACGATGTCCTGCTCCCGCTCTACACCGCCCTGGGCAACCGGATCCACCTCGAGGGTCGCGAGCCCGACCGCACGCTGATCGAGGAGGCCCTCGAGGAGGTCGGCCTGCCGATCTCGTTGGCCGATGCGATGGACAGCACCGACTACGACGAGGACCTGAAGAAGTCCCACCACGCCGGCATGGACCAGGTCGGCACCGACGTGGGCACCCCGGTGATCAGCGTCGAGGGCGTCGCCTTCTTCGGTCCCGTCGTGACGCCCGCCCCCAAAGGTGAGGACGCCGGTCGCCTCTGGGACGGGGTGGTGCTGGTGGCCGGCACGCCCGGCTTCTACGAGATCAAGCGGAGCCGGCACAAGGGTCCTGACTTCTCCTGACGTTTGGCCTAGCGTGACCGGGTGACCTTCTCGGAGCACGATCCCGTCCGCACCCTGTCCCGGGGCCTCGAGCAGCTCGCCGACCTGTTGGCGCAGGTGGGCAGTGAGGACCTCGACCGGTCCACGCCTTGTCGGGAGTGGACCGTCCAGCAGCTCGTCGACCACCTCGTGGCCGATCTCGACAACTTCACCGCGACCCTGCGCGGGGAGCAGCCGGACTGGACGGCCGCGCCGCAGGTGGTGGGTGACGACCGGGAGGCCGTCTTCCGGCGCAAGGCGGCCGACCTGATCGCGCTCTGGCACCAGCAGGACGAGTCGGGTGCCGGGCAGGCCGACGGCAGCTCGGCCGAGGTGGCCGTGCACACCTGGGACCTCTGCCGGGGGATCGGTGTGCCCTCCGACGACCTGGCTCCCGAGGTGGCCGAGCGTGGCCTGGCGTTCATGCAGGCCAATCTCGAGCCGGAGATGCGAGGCGCCATGTTCGCGGAGGAGCAGCAGGCGCCCGACGGCGCGTCGCCGTACGACCGGATCGCCGCCTTCGCAGGCCGCGTCGTCTGAGCCCGCTTCACCTCCCTAGGATCAGGGCATGAGCAAAGTCCTGTCCGCCGTCGCCTGGCCCTACGCCAACGGCCCGCGCCACATCGGCCACGTGGCCGGTTTCGGTGTTCCCTCCGACGTGTTCAGCCGCTACATGCGGATGGCCGGCCACGACGTGCTCATGGTCTCGGGCACCGACGAGCACGGCACCCCGATCCTCGTCACGGCCGACCAGGAGGGCATCACCGCGCGTGAGATGGCCGACAAGAACAACGCAGTCATCGTGAAGGACCTCGCCGGCCTCGGCCTGTCCTACGACCTCTTCACGCGCACCACGACCGGCAACCACTACAACGTGGTGCAGGGGATGTTCCGGACCGTCCACCGCAACGGCTACATGGTCGAGCAGACCGCGCAGGCGGCGATCAGCCCCTCGACCGGGCGGACCCTTCCCGACCGCTACATCGAGGGCACCTGTCCGATCTGCGGCTACGCCGACGCGCGCGGTGACCAGTGCGACAACTGCGGCAACCAGCTCGACGCCACGGACCTGATCGACCCCCGGTCCAAGATCAACGGCGAGACGCCGGACTTCGTGGAGTCCCAGCACTACTTCCTCGACCTGCCGGCACTCGCCGAGGCGCTCACGGACTGGCTCGACGAGCGGGAGGCCTCGGGGACCTGGCGACCCAACGTCATCAAGTTCTCCAAGAACATCCTGGAGGACATCCGGCCGCGCGCGATGACCCGCGACATCGACTGGGGCATCCCCGTGCCGGGGTGGGAGGACCAGCCGACCAAGCGGCTCTACGTCTGGTTCGACGCCGTCATCGGCTACCTGTCCGCCTCGATCGAGTGGGCGAGGAGGCTCGGTGAGCCCGACCGCTGGCGCGAGTGGTGGAACGACCCTGAGGCCCTGGCCTACTACTTCATGGGCAAGGACAACATCGTCTTCCACTCCCAGATCTGGCCGGCCGAGCTGCTCGCCTACGACGGCCGGGGCTCGCGCGGCGGGGAGCCGGGGGACTACGGCCTGCTCAACCTGCCCACCGAGGTCGTCTCCTCGGAGTTCCTGACGATGGGCGACCAGCAGTTCTCCTCCAGCCGCGGCAACGTGCTGTACGTCGGAGACTTCCTCGCCCGCTACGGCCCCGACCCGTTGCGCTACTACATCTGCGCCGCCGGGCCGGAGACGTCCGACGCTGCGTTCACCTGGGCCGAGTTCGTCACCCGCAACAACTCGGAGCTGGTCGCAGGCTGGGGCAACCTGGTGAACCGGACTGCCACGATGATCGCGAAGAGCTTCGGCGAGATCCCCGCCGCCGGAGACCTCGAGCCGGTCGACCGGCAGGTGCTCGATGCGGTGCTCGCCGGTTTCGACGCCGTCGGTGACCTGGTGTCCCGGCACCGACTGCGAGCAGCGATCGGCGAGGCGATGCGGGTGGTGGGCGAGGTCAACAAGTACCTGACCGTCACCGAGCCCTACAAGATGAAGGGCGACGAGCAGCGCCAGCGCCTCGCCACCGTGCTCCACGTCGCCGCCCAGTGCGTGCTCGACTGCAACGTGCTGCTCTCGCCGTTCCTGCCGCACTCCTCCAACAAGGTGTGGGCGACGTTCGGTGGCGAGGGCGACTTCATGCCGATGCCGCGGATCGACCAGGTCGAGGATCTCGACCCCGACGACGGGGCGGGCATCAGCGGCTACCCGATCATCACCGGCGACTACTCCACGACCCCGGTCTGGGAGCGGCGCACGGTCGAGGTCGGGACGCCGGTCGCGAAGCCGACCCCGATCTTCACCAAGCTGGACCCGTCCGTCGTCGACGACGAGCTGGCCCGCCTCGGCTGAAGGCCCGGCACTGACATGACCCTGCACCCGCAGGCCGAAGCGGCCCTCGCGGTCTGGGCGGCCGGCCCTAGCGTGACCGACCCGGGGTTCGGTCATGAC
Organism: uncultured Actinomycetota bacterium; assembly: GCA_963834315.1. Classification (GTDB taxonomy): domain Bacteria; phylum Actinomycetota; class Actinomycetes; order Propionibacteriales; family Nocardioidaceae; genus Nocardioides_B. The sequence continues at coordinate 1,246,850 of CAWIAY010000010.1, forward strand.
GGCATCGCGGAGGTGCGGCGGACCGCGCTGGTGGCGGCCGCCGAGGAAGTCAAGGAGCCGGTCGCGCACGTCGAGGACGTGGACGCCGAGGGGGTGTGCTGCAGGCTCTACCTTCCCGCGACGCCGAGCCCGCGCCAGCTCGGCGGGGTGGTCTACCTGCACGGCGGCGGCTTCGTCTTCGGGGACCTCGAGACCCACGACGGCCAGTCGCGTCGTCTGGCCAACCGAACCGGCATGGCCGTGCTCTCGATCGGCTACCGCCGTCCGCCGGAGCACGCCTTCCCGGCCGCGCCCGACGACGTCGACACCGCGGTCGGCTGGCTCGTCGTGGGGGGCGCCTCATGGGGGATCGACCCGACCCGGTTGGCCGTCCTGGGTGACAGCGCCGGCGCCAACCTCGCTGTCGTCGCGGCACTGCGCAACCCGCAGCTGTTCGCCGCCGCGGTGCTCGTCTACCCCTTCCTCGACCCGCGCGCCGCAGGCGCCTCCTACACGACCGAGTCGCGCGCCAGCCTCACCGTGGACGAGGCGGCGTGGTACTGGCGGCAGTACGCCGCCGAGCCCGGGGACCTCCACGATCCTGACCTCGCGCCGCTGCTGTCCGACCGGCTCGGCACGCTGCCGCCGACGCTCGTGCAGGTCGCCGAGCACGACGTGCTCGCCGACGAGGGACGCGACCTGTCCGGACTCATCGCCGCGCAGGGTGGCTCTGTCACCACCACGACGTACCACGGGATGGTGCACGGCTTCTGGCGGCAGCCGCAGCTCTTCGACGCCGCCGAGGTTGCGCTCGCGGAGGCGGCTGCGTTCCTACGTCCGTGTGTCGAAGGCTGACCGGCGCGCCAGCAGGAACCGCCGTTCCGCATCGTTGCCACACAGCACCAGCGCCTCGTCGAGCGCACCCCGCGCCTCGGCGCGACGGCCGGCCCGCGCGAGCAGCTCGGCACGCACGGCGGGCAGACGATGGCTGCCCGGGAGGTCGAGACCCTCGAGGAGCGCCAGCCCGGCGGCGGCGCCGTCGGCCTCGGCGACAGCCACCGCCCGGTTGAGCCGGACCACCGGTGACCCGGTCGCGGCCTCCAGGTCTGCGTAGAGGCCGGCGATCCTGGGCCAGGCGGTCTCCGCGGCCGTGCGGGCGACCGCGTGCTCGGCGGCGATGAGCGCCTCCAGGTGGTACGGCGTACCAGGGTCGGCGCTGCCCACCCAGGGAGTGAGAAGCGCCAGTGCCTCGGCGATCTCGTCGTGCCGCCACCGGGATCGGTCCTGGTCGGGGAGCAGCACCAGACCTCCGTCGGCAGCCACGCGGGCGTCGCGACGGGAGTGCTGCAACAGCACCAGTGCCAGCAAGGAGTCGAGCACCGGCCCGCGGGGGAGCACCTCGTGCAGCACGCGGACCAGACGGACCGCATCCTCGGCCACGTCGAGCCGGAGGAGCGCGGAGCCCGAGGTCGGCGCATAGCCCGCGGTGAAGGCGAGATAGCCGGTGCGGGCCACCACCTCGACCCGCTCGGCGAGCACGGACTCGCCAGGGAGCGTGAACGGCACCCCGGCGAGCGCGACCTTCTTCCGCGCCCGGGTCAAGCGCGCCGCCATCGTCGCGGGCTGCACCAGGAACAGCCGGGCGATGTCCTCGGTGGACACCCCGAGCACCAACCGCAGGCTCAGCGCCGCGGCCGAGTCCGGTGCGAGCGAGGGGTGGGCGCACAGCAGCACCAGTCGCAGCCGTTGGTCGAGTCGCGGCTCCCCGGTCTCGGCCATGTGTCGCTCCGCCTCCTGCTGGGCCCGTGCGTCGACGACCAGCAACGGCTGCTTGCGGGCTGCTACCGCCTCCGCCCGCAACCGGTCCACGGCGCGCCGACGGGCCGCGGTCAGCAGCCACGCCGGTGGGTTCGACGGCGGCGTGTCACCCCAGGTGCGCGCCGCCGCCTCGAACGCCTCGGCCAGCGCGTCCTCGGCCAGGTCCAACCGGCGGAACTGTGCGACGAGCAGGGCCAGCAACCGGCCCCACTCCGCGCGCCAGACCTGGTCCAGCCCCTGCCTCGTCACCGCGCTAGCTGTCCTCGATCTCGACGACCGGCCGGATCTCGACGGTGTAGCCGAGGGGCAGCAGCTCGCACAGCTGCACCGCGACGTCGAGGTCGGGCACGTCGATCACGTAGAAGCCGCCGATCTGCTCCGTCGTCTCGGCGTACGGACCGTCGGTGACGGTCCGGACCCCGTGGACGGGCCGCAGCGTCGTCGCCGTCTCTACGCCGGCAAGGGCCTCGCCGGCGACGAGGGAGCCCCGGCGCCGGACCTCGCGGTCGAAGGCCCGGTGCGCCTCGAGGACTGCCTGGCGCTGCTCGTCGGTCGCTGTGTCCCAGGCATCGGGATCCGACTCGGCGAGCAGCAGGACGTACTTCACGTGGCCGTCTCGGAGTGGTCGACGGTGGCGCGCACCTCCACGCTGCCGTCATCACCGCCGAGCATCGCCGCGATCTCCATCAGGTCGTCGAGATCGTCGGACTCGACGAGGTAGAAGCCGGTGAGCTGTTCGACGGTCTCCGCGTAGGGGCCGTCGGTGACGGCGACTGTGCCTGCCTTGCTGCGGACGACCTTGGCCTCGCGGGAGTGGGTCAGCTCGGCACCCCCGACGACCTTGTGGCCGCGGGTGGCGAGCAGCTCGGAGAACTGCTGGTGCACGCCGTACATCGCGGCGCGCTCCTCGGCAGCGGCGCTCTCCCAGCGGCTCTCGTCGCCGGGGAGCAGGATGGCGTAGGTGGTCATGGCAGGTCCTTCCAGGTGTGTGAACGAGTCTTCCACCTCGGTGACGGGCGAGGGTGGCCCGAATCGACAGGCGGCACCTGCAGGGTGCGAGACTTCGTGCCATGCGCGTTCACCTCGGCTCCGACCACGCCGGCCTCGAGCTCAAGGAGCACCTGCTCAACTGGCTCGTCGACCAGGGGCGCGAGGTCGTCGACCACGGTCCCTTCGTCTACGACGCCCTCGACGACTACCCGGTGTTCTGCCTGCGTGCCGCAGAGGCCGTCGCCGGCGAGGACGGCTCCCTCGCAGTGGTGATCGGCGGGTCCGGCAACGGCGAGCAGATCGCGGCCAACAAGGTCAAGGGAGTCCGTGCGGCACTCGTGTGGAGCGAGGAGACTGCCGTCCTGGCCCGCGAGCACAACGACGCCAACGTGATCTCCGTGGGCGGTCGGATGCACACGGTCGAGGACATGACTCGGTTCGTGGAGGTGTTCTTGGAGACCGCGTTCACGGGCGAGGAGCGCCACGTCCGCAGGATCGGGATGCTCGGCGACTACGAGAAGACCGGAAACCTGCCCGCGTTGCCGGAGTCGGCGCTCGGACGCGGTACCTCAGCGGGCTGAGCCGATGCCCGAGGGTCACACCCTGCATCGGCTCGCGGACGGCCTGCGGGAGCGGTTCGCCGGTCGCGTGGTGCGGGTGTCGTCACCGCAGGGTCGTTTCGCCGACGCGGCTGCCCTGCTCGACGGCACGCTGCTCGTCGATGCACAGGCATGGGGCAAGCAGCTGTTCATCGAGTTCGAGGGCGCTCGGTTCGTCCAGGTCCACCTGGGACTGATCGGCTCGTTCGACCTGTCCGACGGCACCGCGCCGCCGCCGCGCGGGCAGGTCCGGCTGCGGCTGGAGTCCCGGGAGGTGCCCGCGTCGTACGCCGACCTGCGCGGCGCCACCGTGTGCGCACTCCTCACCGCCGATCAGCGCCGGGCCGTGCTGGTCAAGCTCGGCCCCGACCCGCTGCGTGACGACGCCGACCCCGCGGCTGCCTGGGTCCGGATCGCGCGCAGCAAGAAGCCGATCGGTGCGCTTCTGATGGACCAGACGGTCCTGGCCGGGGTCGGCAACGTCTACCGCGCAGAGCTGCTCTACCGCCACCGGATGCCACCGCACCGTCCAGGCAACACGCTGCGCCGTGGGCAGTTCGACACGATGTGGGACGACCTGGTCACGTTGATGCGCGAGGGGGTGCTGACCGGTCGGATCGACACCGTCCGGCCCGAGCACACCCCCGAGGCGATGGGGCGGCCCCCGCGTGTCGACGACCACGGCGGTGAGGTCTACGTGTATCGCCGGCACGGTCAGCCATGCCTCGTGTGCGGAGCCAGGGTGCGCACGGAGGTGCTCGAGGGGCGCAACCTGTTCTGGTGCCCGCGGTGCCAGCCCCGCTTCCGCTCCCGGGCGACCGGGAGCCGCGCGCCGCGCTGAGCCCCGAGCGGCTCAAACGTGCGCGAGGAGGGGGAGGGGACCACTAGGGTCTACCCCGTGGTCGCCGCCCCCTCCTCCGACCGCCTGACGTCCGTGCCCGCGCGCCAGGCGCTGTCGCGTTGGTGGACGCTGAAGCTGCGGCGCTACCGCAGCGCCGAGGTGACCTGGACGCTCTTCCTCGGGCTGGTCTCGCTCCTGATCGGCTTCGCGATGTACCAGTGGGCAGCCGTGGTCCCGCTGGTGAGCCTGATCCTGCCGATGGTGCTGGCCAACAGCGCCCTGGGCCCGCGCACGCTTCCGTGGTTCGTGGTCTTCGTCCTCGCCCTGATGGTGATCGTGGTCGCCGCGACCGCCTCCGAGATGCTCACCGGGCGGAGGATCGGTGCGATCGTGGTCGCGTTCGGGGTCGGGCTGATCATCTTGCTCTCGTCGTTCCGGCGGTCCCAGCTGGGCGTGGCCGGTGCCCGGGGCGAGTCGATGCTGGTCGACCTTCGCGACCGGATCTCCAAGCAGGGCAACCTGCCGACCTTGCCGACCAACTGGTACGCGGAGTCGGTCACCCGCTCGGCGGGGGCCTCGTCCTTCGCGGGCGACTTCATGGTCGCCTCCCTGTCTCGTGACGGATCCCACTTCCAGGTCGTCGTGGTCGACGTGTCCGGCAAGGGCGAGCAGGCCGGCACCCGGTCCCTGCTTCTGTCGGGCGCCTTCGGGGGACTCCTCGGAGCCATGCCTCCGGCCGGCTTCCTGCCGGCGGCGAACGACTACCTCCTGCGCCAGGACTGGCCCGAGGGCTTCGCGACCGCCGTGCACCTCTCGCTGTCCCTCGACACGGGCGACTTCGAGATCCGCTCGGCCGGCCACCCACCCGCCGTGCAGATGCAGGCCGGCTCGGGACGCTGGGCGATCCACGAGGCCGAGGGGCCCATCCTCGGTCTGATGTCAGACGCCGTGTTCACCACCGTGACCGGGCGGATCAACTCCGGCGACGCCCTGTTGATGTACACCGACGGCCTGGTGGAGACCCCGACGCGCGACATCTCGCTGGGCATCGACAAGCTGCTCGGTCAGGGGGAGCGGCTGCTCCGCAACGGCTTCGAGCGCGGCGCGAAGCGGCTCGTCGACCAGATCGGCTCGCTCAACGACGACCGGGCGCTGTTCTTGCTGCACCGGCGTTGAGCGACGGCGTACGCCACCCTCCGGAGTGGCGCCGGGAGAGCCGCGGGAGGGCTGTGCTGTCGGACGTGGAGCGGATGACGGGAATCGAACCCGCGTAGCTAGTTTGGAAGACTAGGGCTCTACCATTGAGCTACATCCGCGTGCACCGGGTCACCGTCAACGGCTCCCGGGCGCGCCAATCGTGCCACAGCAGGGCACAGGCGTTCCAATCCGGCCGGCCCCGTCGGGGAGAGCGTCGGCCGACCCCGGTCGACGATTACGGGCGAGGCGCCGACGTCGACTAGACTCCCACGGGCTCCCGTCCGGGGGCTTGTGCACTCGGGGCGTAGCGTAGTGGCTAGCGCGCCTGCTTTGGGAGCAGGAGATCGCAGGTTCGAGTCCTGTCGCCCCGACCAGCTCGTCAGGCTCACCCGACCGCCCGACACGGGTGCGCCTCTGGGGGAGTCACACCGCACCACCTGTCCACCCCGCAACGCGACCGACGCATGTCCAGCAGTGACAGCATTGAGGAGTACCACCAGTGAAGAGCGCCGTCGAGGCTTTGAGTCCCACCCGGGCCAAGCTCACCGTCGAGGTGCCCTTCGAGGAGCTCAAGCCGAGCCTCGACGCGGCGTACAAGAAGATCGCCCAGCAGATCAACGTGCCGGGGTTCCGCAAGGGGAAGGTCCCCCCGATGGTGATCGACCGTCAGGTCGGTCGTGGTGCGGTGCTCGACGAGGCGATCAACACCGCGCTCCCGAAGCTGTACGTCGACGCTCTCCAGGCCAACGAGCTCGAGCCGCTCGCCCAGCCGGAGATCGACATCACCAAGCTGGAGGACAACGACACCCTGGAGTTCACCGCTGAGGTCGACATCCGTCCCGAGGTCGAGCTGCCCGACTACACCGGGCTCGCCGTCTCCGTGGAGGACCTCGCGGTCACCGACGAGGACGTCGAGGCCCAGGTGCAGAACCTCCGCGAGCGCTTCGCCACCCTGACCGAGGTCGAGCGGGCCGCGGCCGAGGGCGACTTCGTGACCCTGGACCTCAAGGCCAGCAAGGACGGCGAGGTGGTCGAGGGTGCCGAGGTCTCCGGGATGAGCTACCAGGTCGGCCGTGGCGGCATGCTGGACGGTCTCGACGAGGCGCTGACCGGCATGAGCCCCGGCGAGGAGAAGGGCTTCTCCTCACAGCTCGTCGGCGGCGACAAGGTCGGCGAGGACGTCGACGTGGAGGTCAAGGTGACCGCGGTCAAGGAGCAGGAGCTCCCTGAGCTCGACGACGACTTCGCCCAGACCGCCTCGGAGTTCGACACCGTCGCTGAGCTGACCGAGGACGTCCGCAGCCGCCTGCACAACGGCAAGCGCCTCGAGCAGGCGGCCGAAGCTCGCGACGCGGTCCTGGAGAAGATCCTCGACCTGGTCGAGGTGCCCCTCCCCGACGCCGTCGTCGACCAGGAGCTGCAGGCCCGCCGCGACAGCGTGCAGCAGCAGCTCGCGATGGCCGGCATGACGATGGAGCAGTTCCTCGACTCCGAGGAGCAGACCGTCGACGAGTTCGAGGCCGACCTGGAGAAGCGGGTCCGCGACGCGGTCGCCGCCCAGTTCGTGCTCGACCAGGTCGCCAAGCAGGAAGAGATCGCGGTCAACGAGGGCGAGCTCCAGGAGCACCTCGTGCGGCGCGCCCAGCAGTCGGGGCAGAATCCGCAGGAGTTCATCTCGCACATGCTCGAGCACAACCACATCCCCGAGATGGTGGCCGAGGTCGTCCGAGGCAAGGCGCTCGCCCTCATCGTGGAGTCCGCCACCGTCACCGACGCGTCGGGCAACCACGTCGAGCTCAAGCTGCTGATGCCGGACGGCACGATCGGCGACCCGGCCGCCGAGACCGACGAGGCCGATGAGGAGTCCTCCTCCGACACGGACGAGGCCCCTGAGACGGCGCAGGAGAAGACCGACGCCTGACCCGCTCCGCGCTCCTCCCGCAGCCCCCGGCGCCTCGGCCCCGGGGGCTGCGGTGTCTCCGGGGGAGCCGTCAGAACAGAAGCTGCTCCGGCGCGCGGGGATGACCGTGCCGCACGCCGACGGCAGGCTCTCTCCGCTGTCGGCGAACACGACGGGATTGCCCGTGGATGCGTCGCAGGTTGCGGCTAGGGTCGTGCACGTGACTGACATCGAGATGAACCCAACGATGAATGGGGCCGGCCAGTCCTACGGGCTCGACGACCACATCTACCAACGGCTCCTCAAGGAGCGCATCGTCTTCCTCGGCTCCGAGGTGCGCGACCAGAACGCCAACGCGATCTGCGCGCAGATGCTGCTGCTCAACGCCGAGGACCCCGAAGCTGACATCTTCTTGTACATCAACAGCCCTGGCGGCTCTGTCGACGCGGGCATGGCGATCTACGACACGATGAACTACATCTCCAACGACGTCGCCACGGTCGGCATGGGCCTCGCCGCGTCGATGGGTCAGTTCCTGTTGTGCGCAGGCACCCATGGCAAGCGCTATGCACTGCCGCACGCGCGCATCATGATGCACCAGCCCTCCGGTGGCATGGGTGGCTCCGCGTCCGACATCAAGATCCAGGCCCAGCAGTCCCTGCACATCAAGCAGGTGCTGTTCGAGCTCATCAGCGAGCACACCGGCCAGCCGCTCGAGCAGGTCGAGACCGATGCCGACCGTGACCGCTGGTTCACCGCCCCCCAGGCGCTGGAGTACGGCTTCATCGACAAGGTCGTCGCCAACGCCGGCCAGGTCGCCGACCAGGGCCGCCCGGCCCAGAACAAGTGAGGGGTCCCGCGATGACCAGCACCAACGTCCCCGGGCTCGCCGGCTCCATGGAGGGCCGCGCGCCGGCCCACGCCAGCTCGGACATGAACTACTACATCCCGCAGTGGGAGGAGCGCACCTCCTACGGTTTCCGCCGGATCGACCCCTACGGCAAGCTCTTCGAGGACCGGATCATCTTCCTCGGCACCCCGATCAGTGACGACATCGCCAACGCGGTGATGGCTCAGCTGCTCTGCCTGGAGTCGATGGACCCGGACCGGGACATCCAGATCTACATCAACAGTCCCGGTGGCTCGTTCACCGCGCTCACCGCGATCTACGACACGATGAGGTTCATCAAGCCGGACGTGCAGACGGTCTGCCTGGGTCAGGCGGCCTCGGCGGCGGCGATCCTGCTGGCTGCCGGCGCTCCCGGCAAGCGGCTGGCGCTGCCGAACAGCCGGATCCTGATCCACCAGCCCTACACCGAGGGCACCTACGGCCAGACCTCGGACATCGAGATCCAGGCCAACGAGATCCTGCGGATGCGCGAGCTGCTCGAGAAGATGATCGCCGAGCACTCCGGCAAGCCGCAGGAGCAGGTCAGCCGCGACATCGACCGCGACAAGATCCTCACCGCCGACGCGGCGGTCGAGTACGGCCTGATCGATGCGATCCTCGAGTCGCGCAAGGCGTCGCTCACCGTCTGAGCCCGCGGTCACTGCTGTCGGGTGACGCAGGCGGGCACCCCGTCCCGGGCCGACACCCGGGGCGGGGACCATCTGGATCAATGGCCGTGTCCCGGTCCCAATGGGGGGCGCGACGGGGTACCTTCGAGTTCTTAGTTCAGACGCACACAGCCGGGGTCATGGACCCGTGCGGTCCCATCCAGGAATCCCGGCCCGAGTCGTGAGGAGTCGTGCCTGTGGCACGCATCGGTGACGGCGGCGACCTGCTGAAGTGTTCCTTCTGCGGGAAGAGCCAGAAGCAGGTCAAGAAGCTCATCGCCGGACCGGGCGTCTACATCTGCGACGAGTGCATCGACCTCTGCAACGAGATCATCGAGGAGGAGCTGAGCGAGGGCACCGAGGTCGGCCTCGAGGAGCTGCCCAAGCCCCGGGAGATCTTCGAGTTCCTCAACTCCTACGTCATCGGTCAGGAGAACGCCAAGAAGTCCCTGGCGGTGGCGGTCTACAACCATTACAAGCGCGTCCAGGCCGGCGTCGGCGCCGGGGCCCAGCGGCACGGCAAGGACGAGTCTGTCGAGCTCGCCAAGTCCAACATCCTGGTCATCGGTCCCACCGGCTGCGGCAAGACCTACCTCGCCCAGACCCTCGCCCGGATGCTCAACGTCCCCTTCGCCATCGCCGACGCGACGGCGCTGACCGAGGCCGGCTACGTCGGCGAGGACGTCGAGAACATCCTGCTCAAGCTCATCCAGGCGGCCGACTACGACGTCAAGAAGGCCGAGACCGGAATCATCTACATCGACGAGATCGACAAGGTGGCCCGCAAGGCGGAGAACCCCTCGATCACGCGCGACGTCTCCGGTGAGGGCGTCCAGCAGGCGCTGCTGAAGATCCTGGAGGGCACGACCGCCTCCGTCCCGCCGCAGGGTGGTCGCAAGCACCCTCACCAGGAGTTCATCCAGATCGACACCACGAACATCCTCTTCATCGTGGGCGGGGCGTTCTCGGGGCTCGAGCACATCGTGGAGCAGCGGATCGGCAAGAAGACCCTCGGGTTCGGTGCCGAGCTGCAGACCAAGGCCGAGCGCGACATGGAGAAGATCTTCGCCGAGGTCATGCCCGAGGACCTGCTGAAGTTCGGTCTGATCCCCGAGTTCATCGGCCGCCTCCCGGTCATCGCCACCGTCGACAAGCTCAGCCGCGAGGCGCTGGTGCAGATCCTCACCGAGCCCCGCAACGCGCTGGTGAAGCAGTACCAGAAGCTCTTCGACCTCGACGGCGTCGAGCTGGAGTTCACCGACGACGCGATCGACGCGGTCGCCGACCTGGCAATGGTCCGGGGCACCGGTGCACGCGGGCTGCGCGCCATCATCGAGGAGGTCCTCCTCCACGTGATGTACGACGTGCCCTCCCGCGAGGACGTCGCCAAGGTGGTCGTCACCCGCGAGGTCGTCAAGGACAATGTCAACCCGACGCTGGTTCCCCGCGAGCCGGAAGCCAAGAAGAAGAAGTCCGCCTGACGCGACCCCCGGAGGGCGCCTGGCGGCGTTCTCCTCGCTCGACGGGGGCTCCGCCTGGTCCCGCCTTCGCTCGTCGGCCTTGCCAGGCATCCCACCGGACGCCGCGTTGCTGGTAGACCCCCGGAGGGGCGCCTGGCGGCGTTCTGCTCGACTCGACGGGGGCTCCGCCTGGTCCCGCCTTCGCTCGTCGGCCTTGCCAGGCATCCCACCGGACGCCGCGTTGCTGGTAGACCCCCGGAGGGGCGCCTGGCGGCGTTCTGCTGACTCGACGGGGGCTCCGCCTGGTCCCGCCTTCGCTCGTCGGCCTTGCCAGGCATCCCACCGGACGCCGCGTGCGCTTTCGACGATCCCGAAGTGGCTTGGAGCCCGTCACCGAGCGGTCTAGGCTCGCGGGCGTGAGAGCTGACCTGTCCCCGCTGCCGCTGCCCGAATCCGACTGGGAAGGGTGGCTCGCGCAGAGATGTGACGGTGAGCTCGACAAGGCGCGATCCGTCGTCGAGCAGCTCAAGCAGGGCGGCCGGGACGCGGCGACCACGCTCGGACTCTGGAACGACGTCAACATCGCGCTGGGCAACGCCTTCGCTGTCGCCTCGCTGCTCTCGAACGTGCACCCCGACGAGGCGGTACGCAGTCGCGGCGAGAGCGCCGAGCAGGCCGCCCAGAAGCTGCTCACCGAGATCGGCCTGGACCGGGCGCTGTTCGAGGTCCTCGATCGGGTCGAGGCCACTGAGCTCGACGAGGCCGGCCGACGCGTGCTGACCCTCACCCTGCGCGACTTCCGCCGATCCGGCGTGGACCGGGACGACGACGTGCGCGAGCGACTCCGGGCGCTGTCGGAGCGGCAGACACAGGTCGGCCAGCAGTTCGCGAAGAACATCCGCGACGGGGTGCGGACGATCAGCATCCAGCCCGGCTCGCTGGACGGCCTGCCCGCCGACTTCGTCGAGGCGCACCCGCCGCAGGAGGATGGGACGGTCACGATCACGACCGACTACCCCGACTACGTGCCCTTCATGACCTTCGCGACCGACCGGTCGGCGCGGCAGCGGTTGCTGCACGAGTTCCGCAACCGGGCCTGGCCCGAGAACGACGCCGTCCTCCGGGAGCTGCTGGAGCTACGCGCCGAGCACGCAGGGCTCCTCGGCTATCCCGACTGGCCCTCGTACGACGCCGAGGTCAAGATGATCGGCAAGGGCGACGCGATCCCGGAGTTCATCGACCGGATCACCGAGGCCGCTGACGGTCCGGGTCGCCGTGACATGGCCGTGCTCCTGGACCGCCTGCAGCAGGACCATCCCGACGTCGAGGCGGTCGACGGACGCGACGGCTCCTTCTACGCCGAGGTGGTGCGACGAGAGAGGTTCCACGTCGACGCCCAGGAGGTCCGCACCTACTTCGACTTCGCCAAGGTGCGCGCCGGACTGCTCGACGTGACCGGCCGGCTCTTCGGGATCGAGTACGTCCCCGTCCAGTCTCCGGGATGGCACGAGGACGTCGCCTCCTACGACGTTCTCCGGGAAGGCGACCGGCTCGGTCGGATCCATCTCGACCTGCACCCGCGCGCAGGCAAGTACGGTCACGCCGCCCAGTTCGACCTCGTGCCAGGCATCCGTGGTCGCCAGCTCGCCGAGGGCGTGCTGGTGTGCAACTTCTCCAAGCAGCTGATGGAGCACGACCACGTCGTCACCTTGTTCCACGAGTTCGGGCACCTGGTGCACCACGTGCTGGCGGGTCGGCACGACTGGGCGCGGTTCTCCGGCGTCGCCACCGAGTGGGACTTCGTGGAGGCGCCCTCGCAGATGTTGGAGGAGTGGGCGTGGGATCACGACGTGCTCGCGACATTCGCGACCGACGCGACCGGTGAGCCGATCCCCGCAGGCCTGGTGGCCAAGATGCGCGCAGCCAAGGAGTTCGGCAAGGGCTACTACGCGCGCACCCAGATGTTCTACGCAGCGACGTCCTACTACCTCCACCATCAGGTGCCGGAGGACCTGACCGAGCTGATGACGCGGATGCAGGCCAAGTACGACCTGTTCGGCTACGTCCCCGACACCCACTTCCACGCGTCGTTCGGACACCTTCAGGGCTACGGCTCCGGCTACTACACCTACATGTGGAGCCTGGTCATCGCCAAGGACCTGTTCTCGGCCTTCGACCCCGAAGCCATGTTCGACACCAGCGTCTCCCACCGCTATCGCGACGCGATCCTGGCCGCGGGTGGCAGCAAGGACGCCGCCGACCTCGTCGCGGACTTCCTGGGCCGTCCCTACGACTTCGACGCCTTCGAGGCCTGGCTCCGACGCCCCCCCGGTTGACACGTGCCCCGCGGGCGTTCAGACGCGGGTGAGGGGAGTCCAGACGCGGGTTGCAGGACTTCAGACGCGCCTCCCGTGTCTGCGACGCGCGCCGAACACGCCTGGGAGGCACGTCTCGACGCCCGGGGGGCGCCTCTCAACCGGTCCAGGTGCCCGGGGCAGTGAAGCGGAGCCAGGTGCCGTCCGGCGGAGCCTGGTCGTGGCCGCGGCGGGAGAAGTCGCAGACGGCATCGGCGAAGACGGCACGCAAGCGGGTCCACTGCCCAGAAGTCATGGTCGGGTACGACGACCGGGTCGGCGCAGCCAGCCGGCAGCTGATCACGTTGCTCGCCAACGGACCGCCTGCTTGGATCCGAGGCGAGGCGTAGGCCGGGTAGAGCCGGTTGCAGTGAGTGTCGCCGCGATAGACCTGGCGCTCGCGGATCCGCTCACCACCAGGGGTCCAGCACGAGTCGACCAGGTCGCTGGGCCGGTTGCGCGAGACCCGCCCGTGGGCGGAGCCGGGCCGACGGTCCGCTTGGACGTTGGCGATCCAGGTGTCGATCGAGTCGAGGGCGTAGGTCAGCACGGGGCTGTTGGCGTCGAACAGACCGCGGGCATCGTTCTCGACCAGCATCACCTGGTTGCCCGCGTCGCCGTTGGCATCCCGCAGCCGCGCCCGGGTGCTGAACGATTGGTAGCGCATGTGGATGTCGCCACCGGCCTGCTGATCGGTATAGGCGCGGTAGTCGATCAGGGGGACGTCGCCGAGCCCATTGCCTCCGTACAACATCCGGCCAGTGGCGTAGGCGTTGTGACGCGCCGTCGGGTCGGCGACACTGCGTGCTGTGGTCGGCTGCGCATCGACGTCGAGCCCGCCCACCCCCTCGTTGAGGTCGAGGAACTGCTCTGCGGTGATGGTTCCCGCCCGCCACGCCTCGAGGCCGTACTGCACGCCGACGTTGTCGCTGGGCACACGTGCGAAACCGGTCTCCGGGTCGACGCCGTAGGCATTGCGCGTGTGGTCCCAGATGGTGCCGCGCGCGCCGGACGGGTTGGTCTGCGCGTCATAGCGGGCGTCCTCGGGCACGGAGGCGTCGAACTCGGCGTCCGGGTCGAGGCGGTTGGCGCCGTTGCTCATGCCGGCCAGGGCCTTGGGTACGCCGAAGCCGGCGACCGCCTGCTGCTCGGCGCCGGTGAACGCGCCGGGGGAGCGGTCGAAGTAGTTCTTCAGAACCCGGGAGTCGAAGAGCATCTGCGAGGTGCCGAACCCGACGTCAGGGAAGCTGCACCCAGCGATGACGCCGTCGAGCAATCCTGGGTAGTTGTCGGCGATCTGGTGGCCCTGATAGCTGCCACCCGAGCACCCCCACCCGATGGTCCAGCGCGGGTCGCCGAAGGTGGCGGCGAAGATGCGCTTGGTCTGGGCCATCACCTCAGCCGAGAGCAAGTCGTCGCAGTTGTGCCCGAAGACGTTCAGCGAGTTGGACGCGACCGCAAAGCCACGCTCGAGCATCGAGGGAATCAGCACCCCGCCGGTGCCGGTTCCCTGGCGGTACCAACCACCACGACAGCCGCCACCGAAGGTATAGACCAGCCGCTCGTTCCACCCGGGCGACGGCGTGGTGGCGTCGGGCTCCACCTCGTCGCTCGGGTCATCGAGGACGGCGAGTTCATAGATGCCGCGGTCGGCTACGCCGGTCTGCACTCGCACGATGAATGGAACCCGGCTGCCCTCGACCGTCGTCCACGACAGGTCAGCCGGTCGGGCGTCCTCGGGCAGCGGAGCGAATCCACCTCCCGTGCGTCGGTAGACGTAGTCGGTCTCGGTGGGTACGTCGCACGCCGGCGCGCTCGACGGCGGCAACATCGATCCGTCCGCCGTGCGGAACTCAGTTGTCTCGCAGAAAAACGGCGTCTCCGGTGGCCCTGCGAAGCCGCCACCCTCCTCGACCACGACGCGAGGAGGCCCGACGGCTCCCGCCGACGGTGTTGTCAGCTGGGCGGCGACGAGGCCGGCCGGTAGGAGGAGGGCGAGCAGGGACAGGGTCGAGCGACGGACCAGCATGGAGGCTCCCGAGAGATGTGAAACCGGTTACATCACGTTGCACACTTTTCTACCGCAGACGTGTCGCCGGTCACAAGGGTCGGGTCCACCGCCGGGAGCAAGCCCACGGCTCTCGTGCACTCGCGAGCGACCGCCCGAAGGGCACGCTTCGACTCCCGGGAGGCACCACTCAACTCCCGGGAGGCATCACTGAACGAGTGGGGGAGTCAGGCCACGTCGGGGGCGATCTGCGCGGACACAGAGATCTCGGGGTCGTCGGTGGGGGTGAACCTCAGCTCACCGGTGATCGTGCCGGAGGCGCGCAGGTCGTCCGCGGCCCGCTCGGCGGCGGCGAGCCGGTCGGCAGGCCCGGTCACGGTCACCGACGACAAGGCGGTGCGCATCTTGACCTTGGCCTGGGACTTCGCCCCCCGGACACCGGTGAGCACGGCGGCGACCGCGCCGAGCATCGCGGCCTCGGCGGAAGCAGCCGAGCCCAGGTCTGCGGCGGTCGGCCACGCCTGGCGGTGCACCGAGCCCTCCTGCCACCACGACCAGACCTCCTCGGTCACGTAGGGAAGGAAGGGTGCGAGGAGTCGGAGCTGCGTGTGCAGCGCGATCGCGAGCGCGGCCTTGGCCGACGCGGCGGCGTCCTCGCCCCGAGCGCCGTAGGCCCGCTCCTTCACCAGCTCGAGGTAGTCGTCGCAGAACTCCCAGAAGAACTTCTCGGTGACCTCGAGTGCGGTGGTGTAGTCGTAGGCCTCGAACGCGTCGGTCGCTCGCTCCATCACGTTGGCGAGCCCGCCGAGCATCGCGCAGTCGATCGGCTCGCTGACCTCCGAGGCCTGCAGCGACGTCGCACCGACGCTGCCGAGCACGAACTTGGAGGCGTTGAGCACCTTCATCGCCAGCCGGCGCCCGACCTTCATCTGGGTCTCGTCGAACGGCGAGTCCATGCCCGCCCGGACCGTGGCGGCCCGCCAGCGGACCGCGTCGGCGCCGTACTTGTCGAGGATGTCGGTCGGCACGACGACGTTGCCGCGGGACTTCGACATCTTCTTGCGGTCCGGGTCGAGGATCCAGCCGGACAGCATCGCGTGCGTCCACGGCGTCACGCCGTTCTCGAAGTGGGCGCGCACTATCCGCGAGAACAGCCAGGTCCTGATGATCTCGTGGGCCTGCGTGCACAGGTCCATGGGGAAGACCCGGTCGAACAGGTCGTCGTCCACCGACCAACCGCCGGAGATGTGCGGCGTCAGGGACGAGGTCGCCCAGGTGTCCATCACGTCCGGGTCGCCCGTGAAGCCGGCGGGCTTGCCGCGCTGGTTCTCCTCGTAGCCGTGCGGCGCGTCGGTGGACGGGTCGATCGGCAGCTCGCTCTCGTGCGGAAGGAGCGGGTGGTCGTAGTCGGGCTCACCGTCATCGTCGAGGGTGTACCAGACCGGGAACGGGATGCCGAAGAAGCGCTGGCGGGAGATCAGCCAGTCGCCGTGGAGGCCGCCCACCCAGTTGTCGAAACGGTGCCTCATGTGGCTGGGCAGCCAGGTGATCTCGGCGCCGTGGTCGAGCATCTCCTGGCGCAGCTCCTGGTCCCGGCCGCCGTTGCGGATGTACCACTGCCGGGTGGCCACGATCTCCAGCGGCTTGTCACCGCGCTCGTAGAAGTTGGCCATCCGCGTGGTCGGAGTCGGCTCGTCGACCAGGTCTCCCGACTCCTTCAGCAGACCGACCATCGCCTCGCGCGCGGAGAAGATCGTCTTGCCGGCCAGCCGGGCGTACGCCGAGGCCGCGGCCTCCGCCGAGAGCCACTCGGGAGTGTCCCGGTGGAGTCGCCCGTCACGACCCACCACCGTCCGGATCGGCAGATCGAGCTCGCGCCACCACATCACGTCGGTGAGGTCGCCGAAGGTGCAGCACATTGCGATGCCGGCGCCCTTGTCCATCTCGGCGGCGCGGTGCGCGACCACCGGGATCTCGACCCCGAAGATCGGGGAGCTGACCGTGGTGCCGAACAGCGGCTGGTAGCGCTCGTCGTCAGGGTGCGCGATCAGGGCCACGACCGCCGGGACGAGCTCGGGCCGGGTGGTCTCGATGTGGACCGGCGTGCCGTCGGGCCGGTGGAAGGCGATGCGGTGGTAGTGGCCGGGGTACTCCCGCGCCTCGATCTCGGCCTGGGCGACCGCCGTCTGGTCGGTGACGTCCCAGACGGTCGGCGCCTCCTGGAGGTAGGCCTCACCGCGCGCATAGTTGCGCAGGAAGGCGCGCTGGCTGATCGCCTGTGCGGTGGGGCCGACGGTGGTGTAGGTCAGTGACCAGTCGACCGAGAGGCCGAGAGTCTGGAACAGTGACTCGAAGACCTTCTCGTCCTCCTCGGCGAGCTGCTCGCACAGCTCGATGAAGTTGGGCCGGCTGATCGGCACCTGCCGCTTGGCGTCCGGCTTCTCGGGCGCGGTGAAGTCGGGGTCGTAGGGCAACGTCGGGTCGCAGCGCACCCCGAAGTAGTTCTGCACCCGGCGCTCGGTCGGGAGCCCGTTGTCGTCCCACCCCATCGGGTAGAAGACCTCCTTGCCGCGCATCCGCTGGAAGCGCGCCACGAGGTCGGTGTGGGTGTAGGAGAAGACATGTCCCACGTGCAAGGAGCCCGACACCGTGGGCGGCGGCGTGTCGATGGAGTAGACCTGCTCGCGGGTCTTGGTGCGGTCGAAGGCGTAGGTGCCCTCGGCCTTCCAGTGCTCCGACCAGCGCTGCTCGAGCCCCTCGAGCGCGGGCTTGTCCGGTACGACGACCGCAGGAGCTGCTGCGGTCGTCTCGGACAGGTCGCGTGGGAGGGGCTGGTTGCTCATAGCCGGAAATCCTACGGGGCCGGTCACGGGCGTCGCGACGCAGTTGCCGCACCGTCGCGGGCGAGGCCGCCATCCGTCCGCCCACGTTCACGCCCGTAGACTGGCCGCGATGTCCGAGACCCCTGAATCCGCCCCGGCACAGACCCCTCGGGCAGAGTCCTACGCCGACGCCGAGCGGGCGCTGCTCGGACGCTGGCCGGAGACCAAGCTCGACCCCTCCCTCGATCGGATCTCGGCGCTCACCGAGCTCCTCGGTGACCCGCAACGCGCCTATCCCGTGGTGCACCTGACGGGCACCAACGGGAAGACGAGCACGTCGCGGATGATCGACACCCTGGTGCGCGCCACCGGCTTGCGCACCGGCCGGTTCACCTCGCCGCACGTGGAGTCGATGACCGAGCGGATCAGCATCGACGGCGACACGTTGAGCCAGGAGCGGTTCGTCGAGGCCTACAACGACCTCGTGCCCTACCTCGACCTCGTGGAACGCGACCCCGCCCTCGACCACCCGCTGTCGTTCTTCGAGACGGTCGTGGCGATGGCGTTCACGACGTTCGCCGACTCGCCGGTCGACGTGGCAGTCGTCGAGGTCGGCATGGGGGGCTCGTGGGACGCGACCAATGTCGCCGACGCGATCGTCGCGGTGGTCACCCCGATCAGCGTCGACCACGCGAAGTATCTCGGCGACAGCCCCGAGGCGATCGCCGTGGAGAAGGCCGGGATCATCAAGCCCGGCAGCATCGTCGTGGTCGCCGAGCAGCAGCTGGAGGTCGCGCGCGTGCTGGCGGAGCGGGCGTCCGAGGTGGGCGCGCGGATCGTGGCCGAGGGCATCGACTTCGGCGTCGGGCACCGGGTCGCGGCGGTCGGCGGTCAGATGCTCTCGCTGCGAGGTCTGCGCGGTGAGTACGACGAGGTGTTCCTCCCGCTCTATGGCGCCCACCAGGCGCAGAACGCCGCCCTCGCGCTCGCCGCGGTCGAGGCGCTCGCGGGCGAGGATCCGCTCGACGCCGAGCTCGTCCGCGAGGCGTTTGCGCAGGTCACCTCACCCGGTCGCCTGGAGATCATCCGACGGAGCCCGACGATCGTGCTCGACGCCGCGCACAACCCGCACGGCGCCGTCGCTCTGGCCGAGGCGCTCGAGGACTCCTTCACCTTCAACCCGCTCGTAGCGGTCGTCGGGGTGATGGCCGACAAGGACTACGAAGGCATGCTGGCCGCGCTCGAACCGGTCGTCAACCAGATCGTGTGCACCCAGAACTCCACGCCGCGCGCGATGCCGGCCGAGGAGCTCGCGCAGGTCGCGGAGGGCATCTTCGGCGTCGACCGCGTGCATCTGGCGCCGCGTCTGGACGACGCCATCGACCGCGCCGCCGGTCTGGCCGACTCCGAGGGCGTCTACGGCTCGGGGGGCGTGCTGGTCACCGGCTCCGTGATCACCGTCGGAGAGGCGCGCAGCCTGCTCAAGCGCGGCGACGACCGGTGAGCCGGACCCCACCGGCACGTCCGGCGCGGCCGCGCTCGATCCAGCGCTCGATGTGCGCGGGCATGCTCACCCTGCAAGCCGTCGTGCTCTTCCTGGCCGGTCTCGTGCTGACCGGCCTGACCGATCTCGGCTTCCTCGCGGCACTGGGTCTGGGTCTTGGTCTGGCCGCGCTGTGCCTGTTGGCAGCCGGGATGTTGGGGCGGCCGGGTGGCTACGCTCTGGGCTGGACGGTCCAGGTGATCTCGATCGGCCTCGGCTTCGTGGTCACGATGATGTTCTTCCTGGGCGCCGTCTTCGGGGCGCTGTGGGCGGCGTCATACTTCCTGGGGGCACGGATCGACCGGGAGAAGGCCGAGCGCTCGTCGATCGAGGAGCAGTGGCGGGCCGAGCAGGGCCGCGACCCCGAGCCTGGATAGGCTGCCGACCATGTCGACCTCCCAGCGCACGTTCGTCCTGCTCAAGCCCGACACCGTCCGTCGCGGTCTCGTGGGGGAGATCCTGTCCCGCTTCGAGGCCAAGGGCCTCGCGCTGGTCGCCATGGAGCTGCGCACGATCGACGGCGACCTCGCCGATCAGCACTACGCCGAGCACGTCGAGCGAGACTTCTACCCGCCGTTGCGTGCGTTCGTGACCAGCGGTCCGATGGTGGCCGCGGTGCTCGAGGGCGATGAGGCGATCGAGGTGGTCCGCGCGCTCAACGGCGCGACCGACGGCCGCAAGGCCGCTCCGGGCACCATCCGCGGTGACCTCTCCTTGTCCAACCGCGAGAACCTCGTGCACGGCTCGGACTCACCGGAGTCGGCGACCCGCGAGATCGGGATCTGGTTCCCGCACCTCTGACCGGCAGGCCCAGCTCACCCGGGCCAGTGCTGCTCCACCATCCGCTGCGCCGACGTGTAGCCGGTGAGACCGTGCAACAGCGCCTGCCGCACCGGGCCGTCCGCAGCGTCGAAGCCGCGCGCCTGCAGCACGTCGGAGGCCCAGGCGGCTGTCTCCCCGAGGAGGCGAGCGTCACTGGTGAGAACAGCGGCGATGACCGCGTGCACAGCCTGGTCGAGGACCTCACGCATCGGATCCTCCTCGTGCAGCGGATCGCCATCGGACCCCGTCGCGCGGAGCGCTTGCTCGACGATGCTCGGGTGAGCACGGCGCAGGGCGGTCACCGCACGGGTGATCTCGAGCGGCAGCGGAGGCGCGGCCGGGACGACGCTCGGCAGGGTCGAGATCGCCTCCGCGGCGCCGCGGGCGTCGCCCGCCCAGGCGGTGGCGCCGAGGGTCCTGGCGCGCCGCTCATCGGGGCCGAAGGCCGCCCCACCCGCGAGCACGGGGATGCCGGCGGTCGTGCTCGCCTCGATGAACCCGCGTGCGTGCGGTAGACCGGCTGCCACCGAGCAGCTGACGGCGGTGACGTCGGGGCCGAGGTCGATGAGGTAGCGGCGCAGCCGGGTCGCGGGCGTCGAGGCGCCCAGGAGGAGCGTCTCCCAGCCCTGACGGCGTAGGGCCCCGGCGACGATCATGGCCGGCACGGCGTGCCACTCCCGTTCTGCACAGGCAACCACCACCCGACCTCGGCCACCCTCCGACGTCCGCGTGGCTCGACCGACGGACTCCAGGGCGGAGACGGCCACCGAGGTCGCCGCATGCTCCTGCGCGACCGACCACTCGCCGCTCTGCCAGCGTCGCCCGACGCGTTCCTGCACCGGCGCGATCACGTCGACCATCACCGCGACGGGGTCGAGACCCCGCGCCAGGAGGTCCTCCACCACGGCAAGGGCCGCCGGCTCGTCGGCCCGGGCCACCGCGGCGTCGAAGCGCTCGACGTCGTCGGACGTGGTCGTTCGCACGGACTCCTCCATCCTCAGGCTCCGTCCCTGCGGGGCGCGAGCACGAGTGCGGTCATGTCGTCGTGGGCGGCGCCGTCAAGGTGCTCGATGACGCTGCGCTCGACGGCCTCGCACATCGCCGCAGGGCCGGCACCTGCATAGCGTCCGACCAGGTCCTTGAGTCGATCCATGCCGAAGAGACCCGACCCGCCGCGCGCCTCGTAGATCCCGTCGCTGAAGAGCAGCATGGCGTCGCCCGGTGCCAGCCGGACGTCCACGGCGACATAGGGGTCGTCGTGGGGGATGACCCCGGCGAGGCGACCGGACACGCTCGGCTGCTCGACCGTCCCGTCGTGCCGGACGATCAACGGAGCGGGATGACCGGCCGTGGCGATCGTGGCCGAGAGACCCCCGGCCGGCTTCGGACGCAACCGCACACAGACGACGGTGACGAACTTGTCGGAGCCGTCGTCGTAGAGGACGTCATTGAGGGTGGCCAGGATCTGTGAGGGGGAGCGGTCGAACCGGGCCGCGGTGCGGATGCTCTGGCGGGCGCGACTGTTGAGCACGGCGGCGTCCACGCCCTTGCCGCAGACGTCACCGAGGACGACGATCCAGTCGTCGTCCGATCCGTGCACGTCGTAGAAGTCGCCGCCGATCTCGAGGTGCTCCTCGGCGGTGCGGATGGTCGTGGCGAACTCGACGCCGGGCACCGTCGGCAAGGCACGCGGGCGGAGGTTCTCCTCGAGGACGCGGGTCACGTGGGAATGCTCTTCGAAGATGCGGGCGGAGTCGAGGGCCAGTGCGGCGCGGGCGGCGAACGAGCCGAGTCTCTCGACGTGCACGGGGTCGAAGCGCGTCCGCTGCTCGGCAGGGTCGCGACGCGCCAGGACAAGGGCGCCGAGAAGGTCGCCGCGGGCGTGCAACGGAAGGGCCAGCACCTCGGCCGGTGCCAACGTCGCCGCCTCGTCCTGCAGGTCCGGGTGCGGCACGAGTGCGGCGAGGGTTTCGCGGGCCGCCGTCGAGGTGTCGATCCGGAGGGTCTGAGGGTGCCCGGCGGGGATGAGATCGGCGAGCGCGGCTGTCGTGGGTCCCGACCGGACGGTGGTCGCGGCGCGACGGTCCTCGCCGCCGTACAGGACCAGGGAGTCGCTGCGCGCGTCGGCGACGACAAGAACGGCCCACTCCGCGGCCCGGACGAGAACGGCTTCCAGCACCGCGAGCGCGGTCCGGCGCACGTTGAGCGAGCCGCTCAGCTCCGCCTGGAGGAGCGGATCGAGGTCGTCCACACAGCCCCCTCCGGATCCCCGCGAAGGTACCACCGGACCGTGAGGCTGCCGTCGTCCGCTAGATTGGCCGCGGCTGCCGGACGGATCCGGCATGCCCCGACGCTGGAGAGGATGAGGTTCGGTGGAGCTGTCTATCGAGGTGCAACGTGAGGGCGACGACGCGGTCGTCATCCTTGGGGGAGAGCTCGACATCAGCACCTCCCCGGACCTCCAGAATGCTCTGGCCCAGCTGACCGACGCCCCCCGCCACGTGGCCGTGGACCTCTCCGGCCTCGAGTTCATCGACTCCACCGGGCTCGCGGCCCTCCTCGGAGCCCACAAGGCGCTGGATGACAACGGCGGGACCCTCGAGCTTCGCCACCCGAGCAAGATGGTCGTCGGCCTCGTGCAGATCACCGGCCTCGACGACGTCTTCGAGATCCGGCTCAGCTGAGGTGACCGCGCCGCTCTCACCGACGTCGCGCAGCACACCGCGGCGCGAGAGGGAGCGAGCGCACAGCGCCCGCCAGGTGCTGCACGACGTGCTGGCGCAGGCGGTGATCTGTCACCTCGCCGTCGTCGTCGACGGGGTGCCGCTGGCTCTGCCCACGGTGTTCGCGGTGGACCTGGAGGGCCCTGACGACGACGGCACCCTCTACGTGCACGGCTCGGTGGCCTCCCGCAGCCTGGTGGCCGCCCCTGCCCAGGACGTCTCGGTCACGGTCACGCTCCTCGACGGACTCGTGCTGGCCCGCTCAGGCTTCAACCACTCGATGAACTATCGCTCGGCGGTCGTCATCGGTCGGCCGCGGGTCGTGGTCGACGCGCACGAGCGCGCGCACGCGCTCGACCTGCTCGTCGACCACGTCGTGCCTGGGCGGGCTGCGACCCTGCGGCGCCCTTCGCGCAAGGAGCTGGCTGCCACGGCGGTGCTCGCGCTGCCGCTCCACGAGGCGTCGGTGAAGACCCGGGCGGGCGACCCCGAGGACGAGGAGGACGACGTGAGCGCCGGAGTGTGGGCCGGCGTCGTCCCGCTCGCGGTGCGCGCGGCCGGCGTGATCACCGCCACTGACGCGGGTGACCTCGCCGTCCCGGACGACGTCGTACGCCGCGCCGCCGAGCTCGCCTGAGCGCCCGAGCAGACCCCGGTCGGCCTCGGGCGTCGACCTTTTCCGGCACGACGCGGGTGTGTCGCGCACGGCACGAGGCTGGTGCGCGCTTAGCCTTCTGTGAAGGGTGGGACGTGTGTGATTTCACGGCCCATGGACGTCGGGTCGGCACACGCAGCAGCAGGGGCGAGAGACAGGTATGGCGAACAGCATTATCGGGCGCGACATGGCCGTCGACCTCGGCACCGCCAACACGCTCGTCTACGTGCGCGGCAAGGGGGTGCTCCTCGACGAGCCGTCCGTGGTCGCCCTGCACTCCATGACCGGTGAGATCCTCGCCGTCGGTCACGAGGCGAAGCGGATGATCGGCCGCACTCCCGACAACATCACCGCGATCCGGCCGCTCAAGGACGGCGTGATCGCCGACTTCGACTCCACCGAGCAGATGCTCCGGTTCTTCATCCAGCAAGTGCACCGCCGCCGCTACTTCACCAAGCCGCGCCTGGTGATCTGTGTGCCGAGCGGCATCACCGCGGTCGAGCAGCGCGCGGTGAAGGAGGCCGGCTACCAGGCCGGTGCCCGCCGGGTCTACATCATCGAGGAGCCGATGGCCGCCGCCATCGGGGCCGGGCTCCCGGTCCACGAGGCAACCGGCAACATGGTCGTGGACGTCGGCGGCGGGACGACGGAGGTCGCAGTGATCTCGCTGGGCGGCATCGTCACCAGCCTCTCGGTGCGCACCGCCGGTGACGGGCTCGACCAGGCGCTGATCGCGTGGATGAAGAAGGAGTACTCCCTGATGTTGGGGGAGCGGACCGCCGAGGAGATCAAGATGACCCTCGGCTCGGCCTTCCCGCTGCCCAGCGAGCCCGAGGCCGAGGTGCGCGGGCGTGACATGATCTCCGGCCTGCCGAAGACCGTGGTCGTCTCCTCCGCGGAGGTGCGGATGGCCCTCGAGGAGCCGCTGCACGCAATCGTGGATGCCGTCCGGACCACGCTCGACCAGACTCCGCCCGAGCTGGCCGGAGACATCATGGACCGCGGCATCGTGCTCACCGGAGGCGGCGCCCTGCTGCGTGGCCTCGACGAGCGGATCCGGCACGAGACCGGCATGCCGGTCCACATCGCCGAGGACCCGCTG
Source organism: uncultured Actinomycetota bacterium (assembly GCA_963834315.1). GTDB lineage: Bacteria > Actinomycetota > Actinomycetes > Propionibacteriales > Nocardioidaceae > Nocardioides_B. The sequence goes on from CAWIAY010000010.1 coordinate 1,271,220, forward strand.
CACTCGGTGGCGATGGGGGCGGGCAAGTGCGTCGAGGAGTTCGAGGCCCTCCAACAGGTGCTCGTGTCCGAGCCCCGGCGACGGTGAGCCGGGCGGACTGATGCGACCGACTTCCCCCGGTTCCCCTCAGCAGCACCCGAGCCGCACCGTGCTGGTGCTGCTTCTGCTGGCCTGCTTCACCGTCGTCACGCTCGACCTGCGTGGCGGCGAGTCGTCACCGGTGGACCCGCTCCGCTCGGCAGTCGGGGCCGTGATCGGGCCTGTCGAGGCCGGAACGGCCGCGGCGGTGCGTCCGGTGCTCGCCGTGCCCGACTTCTTCCGCAGCTCGTCCTCCCTGCGTGCCGAGCTCGCCGCGGCGGAGGCGGAGAACGCCCGGTTGCGCGGTCGTCTCGCGACGTCACAGGTGGATCGCAACCGTGCCGCCGAGCTCGACGGACTGCTCGCAGGGACGAGGACCACAGGCTATGCGGTGGTACCGGCACGCGTGATCGCGATGGGCCCCGCCCAGTCGTTCACCCGGGCCGTCACCATCGATGCCGGCACGTCCTCGGGCGTCACCGCCGACATGACCGTGCTCAACAACGACGGCCTCGTCGGTCGGGTGGTCCGGGTCGATCGGAGCACTGCGACCGTCCTGCTCCTCACCGACGAGGAGTCCGTCGTCGGGGGTCGGCTCGGCTCCACGATGGAGGTCGGCTTCCTTCGTGGCCGGGGCGAGCAGGGCGACGCCGGACGTCTCGACCTCGACCTCGCCGACCAGTCGGTGACCCCGGCCCGCGACGACGTGGTGGTGACCTGGGGCAGCAGGAACGGCGCGCCGTACGTCGCCGGCATCCCGATCGGCGTGGTCACCACCGTCCAGAGCACGCCTCGCCAGCTGTCCTCGCAAGCAGTGATCAAGCCGTTCGTCGACTTCACCTCCCTCGACCTCGTCGGGGTCGTGGTCGATCCCGACACCAAGGGGGACCGGGTGGTGCTCGACGCCGGACCCGACCGAAGCACCTCGGGGGAGCGGCGATGACGTTGTTCCGCGGAGCGATCCTCGCCGTTCTGATCGCCGTGGCCGTCGCACTCCAGGTGGCCGGGTTCTCCTTCCTCTCCTTCGACGGCGTCGTGCCCAACCTGGCCCTTCTCGTCGTGGTCGCCGCAGCCCTCGTGCGCGGGCCCGACTTCGCCGCAACCCTCGGCTTCTTCGCGGGGCTCGCGATCGACCTTGCACCGCCTGCGGACCATGTCGCGGGCCGCTGGGCTCTTGCGCTGGTCGTCGTCGGCTACGTGGCGGGCCGCGTCCGGCAGGACGCCGGCTCCTCGGCGACGGCGGCGGTGCTGACCGTGGCCGCAGCCTCGTTCATCGGCACGTCCGTCTTCGCCCTCTCCGGTCTGGTCCTGCAGGACTCGTCGGCGCCCGTGGCGGAGGCGTTGCGGGTGATCCCGGTGGCCGTGGTCTACGACGTGCTGCTGACGCCCCTCGTGCTCCCGCTGACGATGCGGTTGTTCCGCCGCATCCAGCCCCACCAGGTTGCCTACTGATGGGTCTCGACAAGCTCGACCGCCAAGGGGGCAAGCTCGACCGCCAAGGGGGCAAGCTCGACCGCCAAGGGGGCAAGCTCGACCGCCAAGGGGGCAAGCTCGACCGCCAAGGGGGCAAGCGCGACCGGCACCGGGGCCGGACCCGGTCCGGGAGGCTACGCGCCAGCAGCCTGGCCAAGGGCGGGTTGCGGCTGGTGGTCGTGCAGGTCCTGGTGCTCTCGCTGTTCCTGACCCTCTTCGCGAGGTTGTGGTACCTCCAGGTGCTCGGCGGCGAGGTCTACCAGGCCCGGGCTGCGGAGCAGTCCGTGCGGGAGCTGGTGGTGCAGCCCGCACGTGGCCTGATCGTCGACGACATGGGACGCCCACTGGTGGCCAGTCGCACGTCCTGGGTGGTCAGCATCGACCGCACCATGCTCGACAAGATGGCCGAGGAGGAGCAGAAGACGCTGCTGCGGCGGATTGCCGACTCCGTGGGTGGCTCGGTCAAGGCCATCAAGAAGCGCACCCTGCTCTGCGGCGAGACCGGGTCGGAGACGGGCAACTGCTGGAACGGGTCGCCCTACCAGCCGGTCCCGGTGGCCGAGGACGTCCGCCAGCAGGTCGCTGTCTCGATCATGGAACAGGGTGAGGACTTCCCGGCTGTGCTCGTGGAGCAACAGTCCGTGCGTGCCTACCCCTCGCCGTACGGCATCAATGCCGCCCACCTGCTCGGCTACCTGAGTCCGATCACGGAGGACGAGCTCGACGGCGCGGAGGCTGCCGACGACGAGTCGGTGCACGGCGCCTCGGTGGTGGGCCGGGCCGGCCTGGAGAAGCAGTACGACAAGTACCTTCGTGGATTCCCCGGCTACCGTTCCGTGGCCGTGGACTCGATGGGACGGGTGCTCGGCACGACCGGCGAGACCGAGGGCAGGGCGGGCGACACCCTGGTCACGTCGCTGGATGCGCGTGTGCAGGCCGTCGTCGAGCAACAGCTCCAGCAGACGATCAAGACCGCCCGGGCGACGAGGGACACCGTCACGCGCCGCAACTACGTCGCGGACTCGGGAGCCGCTGTCGTGATGGACGCGACCAACGGGCGGGTCGTCGCGATGGCCGGGCAGCCGACCTACGACCCCGGCGTCTGGGTCGGTGGCATCACCTCCAAGGCGCTCTCGCGGCTCTACTCCAAGAAGGCAGGCACGCCGTTGCTGTTCCGCGCAACCCAGGGGCAGTTCGCCCCTGGGTCCACGTGGAAGCCGATCATGACCGCGGGCGCGCTGTCCCACGGCTACGACTACGACACCCGGCTCAACTGCTCCTCGGCGTTCCAGGTCGGCAACCGGGCGTTCAAGAACTACGAGTCGGGCGCCTACGGCTACATCGGGTTCGAGAAGGCCCTCCAGGTCTCCTGCAACACCTTCTTCTACCGGGTCGGCTACGGCTACTGGACGCGACTCGGCAGCGACGTGGACGACGTCGAGGCGCGCGACCCCCTGGTGAGCACGGCGAAGATGTTCGGCTTCGGCAAGGAGACCGGCATCGACATCCCGGGCGAGGCCAGCGGCCGGATCGCGGACCGGAAGTGGAAGCTCGCCTACTGGAAGTCCAACAAGGACTACTACTGCAAGCTCGGCAAGAAGCCCGGCAACGACTTCCTGCACCGCTTCGCCCGCGAGTTCTGCGTCGAGGGCTTCGCCTACCGCGCCGGCGATGCGGTCAACTTCGCCATCGGTCAGGGCGACACGATCGTCACCCCGCTGCAGCTCGCTCGCGCCTATGCCGCGATCTCCAACGGGGGCACCCTGTGGGAGCCGCGTGTGGCCAAGGCGATCGTGGACCCCGAGGGCAACGTCGTGAAGCGCATCAAGCCGAAGAAGTCCTCGAAGGTGAAGGTCTCCGCAGCCGACCTGCGCTACATCGACACCGCATTGCAGGGAACCTCACGCGTCGGCACCATGGCCTGGCGGCTCATCGACTTCCCGCTCGACGAGGTCAAGATCCGCTCCAAGACGGGATCGGCGGAGGTCTACGGCAAGCAGAGCACCTCGTGGGTCGCCTCCTACGACGGCCGCTACGTCGTGCTGATGATGGTGTCCCAGGGAGGCACCGGATCCGGGACGTCCGGCCCTGCGGTCCGGAAGATCTGGGAGGCGCTGTACGGCGTCGACGGCATGAAGGTGGACCGCACCGAGGCCGCCCAGCCCGGCGCCCGCCCGCCCGCCGCGCTGCCGACGTTCGCCGACGACGGGGCCATCCTGCCGCCGGTGGCACCCCGCGCACGAGGGGCGCGTCGATGAGCCTCACTGCCGCCCCGAGGCCCCGCGTGCGGGTCGAGACGACGTCGCGGGTGCGCGGCGGACGGGTCGACTGGCTGCTGCTTCTCGCGGTGGCCGGGCTCCTGGTGATCGGCGCTCTCCTCGTCTGGTCGGCCACCGCGAGCCGCGAGCTGCTCGTGGGGGAGGACCCGCGCGCCTACCTCAAGAAGCAGCTGGTCAACATCGCGATCGGGGTGGTGCTGGCGCTCATGGTCACCGCCACGGACCACCGCTGGGTGCGGATCCTGGCACCCCTGGTCTACGTCGCCTCGGTCGTCGGCCTCGTGCTCGTGCTCGTGATGGGCACCTCGATCAACGGCTCCCGCTCGTGGATCGTCCTGGGAGGTCTCTCCATCCAGCCTGCCGAGTTCGCCAAGCTCGCCGTCGTCATCGGGATGGCGTTGCTGATCGCCGAGCGGACCGAGGGATCACTGCGCTCGCGCGACGTGCGCACCCTCGACGTGATCGCGATGTTGGTGATCGCCGGCGTGCCAGCCGTGCTGATCCTCGCCCAGCCCGACCTCGGCACGATGCTGGTCCTCTCCGCGACCGTCTTCGGCGTCATCGCCGTCTCCGGCGCCCCACGCGGCTGGCTGGTGACCATGGCGGGGGGCGCGGTGGTGGCGGCCGTCGTCGCGGTGCAGATCGGTCTGCTGGCGGACTACCAACTCGATCGCTTCCTCGCCTTCACCGACCCGAGCCTCGACCCGCGGGGGGCCGGCTACAACACCACCCAGGCGCGGATCGCGATCGGCAACGGGGGTGTCTTCGGTCAGGGTCTCTTCCAGGGCTCGCAGACCCACGCGGGCTTCGTCCCCGAGCAGCACACCGACTTCATCTTCACCGTCGCCGGTGAGGAGCTCGGCCTGGTGGGGTCCGCCCTGCTCATCGCGCTGCTTGCCGTGGTGCTCTGGCGAGCCCTGGTGATCGCGGCTCGGGCCGAGGACCTCTTCGGCCGGCTCGCTGCCGCCGGGATCGCCTGCTGGTTCGGCTTCCAGGCCTTCCAGAACATCGGCATGTGCCTGGGCATCATGCCGGTGACCGGCGTACCCCTCCCGCTGGTGTCCTACGGGGGCTCCTCGATGTTCGCGACCCTGATGGCGATCGGGCTCCTCCAGAACGTCGCCCGTCGGGGCAGCAGCCGGATCGGTGCGGCACCCGCACGCGTGACACGCTCTCGCTTCTGACTCACGTAAGCCGCGGCCCGGGCTCGTCCTGCACGTTCGTGCGCTGCACGAACATGAGGCTCGAGAGTTGATGCGCATTCTCGCCAACTCGCAATAGCGTCCAGCAGGCCTCGGGCGGCAATCCCGACCGGGGCATCCGGTGCGGCAACGGGTCGCACCCTTCCTCTCGGGAGACAGACGTGACGCAACCCAGTCACCAGCACACCGCCATCGGCAGAAGGCTCCTCGGCACGCTCGCCGCGGCGACCCTGACGGCCTCCGCCCTCACTGCTTCACCTGCTGTGGCTGCGGACAAGCCGAGCAACCCGGACAAGGCCCCGGTCATCGGCACCACCCGAGCCTCCGCCATCGACGGGCGCTACATCGTGGTTCTCAACGACAGGGTCTACCCGGCGGCGGAGAGGGGCGCCCGCGCCGTCGCGAAGAACAACGGCGGCAAGGTCCTGGAGAACTTCGGCAGCGTGCTCAACGGGTTCTCGGCCGCGCTCCCGGACGCCGCCCTGGAGAAGATGCGCCGCAACCCCGCCGTCGCCTACATCGAGGCCGACCAGGAGTTCGGCATCGACGCGACCCAGTCCCCGGCGACCTGGGGGCTCGACCGGATCGACCAGCGCGCCCTGCCGCTGAGCAACAGCTACACCTACACCGCGACCGGCACAGGTGTGACGGCCTACATCATCGACACCGGCATCCTCGCCGCGCACAGCGAGTTCGGCGGACGTGTCGCCAGCGGATACTCCGCGATCAACGACGGACGCGGCACCAGCGACTGCAACGGTCACGGCACGCACGTTGCCGGCACCGTCGCGGGTGCGACGTACGGCGTGGCCAAGCAGGCGACGCTGCGTCCGGTCCGCGTCCTCGACTGCTCCGGCAGCGGCTCCACCACCGGCGTCATCGCGGGGGTCGACTGGGTCACCTCCCACCACGCCTCCGGCTCGCCGGCCGTGGCCAACATGAGCCTCGGCGGCGGGGTGTCCTCGGCGCTCGACACCGCGGTCACCAACTCGATCAACGACGGCGTCACCTACGCCGTGGCCGCCGGCAACGAGAACACCAACGCGTGCAACGGCTCTCCGTCGCGTGTGGGGGCGGCCCTGACCGTCGGTTCGACCACGAGCACCGACGCCCGCTCGAGCTTCTCCAACTACGGCTCCTGCCTCGACCTGTTCGCCCCCGGCTCCAGCATCACCTCGGCCTGGTACACCAGCAACACCGCGACCAACACGATCAGCGGCACCTCGATGGCGACGCCGCACGTCGCCGGTGTCGCCGCGCTCTACCTCCAGGGCAACCCCTCCGCGTCAGCCGCCTCGGTGAGCTCCGCGATCGTGAACGGGTCGACGTCCGGTGTCGTGTCAGGCGCCGGGACGGGCTCTCCGAACCGGCTCCTCTACTCGCTGCTCGGAGGCGGCACGCCGCCGCCGCCGACCGGCGCCAACCTGCTGGCCAACCCGGGCTTCGAGTCCGGCGCGACCGGCTGGTCGGCGAGCGCGGGTGTCATCACCAACGCCACCGGGGCTCCGGCTCGCACCGGCTCGTGGAAGGCGTGGCTGGACGGCTACGGCAGCACGCACACCGACACGCTGTCCCAGACCGTGAGCGTCCCCGCGGCCTCGAGCGCCTCCCTGTCGTTCCACCTCTACATCTCCAGCCAGGAGACGACCACCTCGACGGCCTACGACACCCTGCGCGTCCAGGCCACGTCCGGCGGCGTGACCACGACGTTGGCGACGTACTCCAACCTCAACAAGGGATCCTCGTTCGTGCAGCGCACGCTCGACCTGAGTGCCTACACGGGCAAGTCCGTGACCCTCACCTTCACCGGATCGGAGGACTCCAGCCTGGCGACGAGCTTCGTCATCGACGACACCTCGCTCACCGTGGGCTGACCACTCCACCACCCCGGCGGGACCCACGCGACCTCCGCGCGGGTCCCGCTGTGCGGATCGACGTGGCTTTGCTTGGATGGTGCCCATGTCGAACTCTCCCGAGTCCCCTGACAGCGACGAGGCGACGCCCGTCGACCCGGTGATCAGCGACGCCGTGCACACCGTGAGCAACCGGTTCGGCACCCAGGGCCTCGCCGACCTGATCGCGCTCGCCCGCGAGGAGCTGGCCGCCGCCGAGGCGGCGCTCAAGGACCTGGAGAACCTCGCAGACTGAGGGGTGGGGGAGCGGAATCGCTGCGGTGGTCGCCCTCGACGTACCCTGGGGGTCCCCGACCCCCAGCACTCTGCGAGGTTGCACCGTGCCCACCGCCACGACCGACGTCGGCTCGATCTTCCCGAGACTCGAGCCGCTGCTGCCGTCTGTGCAGAAGCCGATCCAGTACGTCGGAGGCGAGCTCAACTCCACCCAGAAGCCGTGGGGCGACGACGACGAGACCGTGCGCTGGGCGTTGATGTACCCCGACGCCTACGAGGTCGGCCTGCCCAACCAGGGTGTTCAGATCCTCTACGAGGTGCTCAACGAGCGTGACTGGATCGTCGCCGAGCGCACCTACTCGGTGTGGCCGGACATGGAGCAGGTGATGCGGGACAACGAGATCCCCCAGTTCACGGTGGACCAGCACCGTCCGGTCCGCGCGTTCGACCTGTTCGGCATCTCCTTCTCCACCGAGCTCGGCTACACCAACCTGCTGACCGCCCTCGACCTCGCCGGCATCCCGCTGCACGCAGTCGACCGTGGCGAGGAGGACCCGATCGTCCTCGCGGGCGGCCATGCCGCCTTCAACCCGGAGCCGATCGCCGACTTCGTCGACGCCGCCGTCCTGGGTGACGGCGAGGAGATCGTGCTGAAGATCTCCGACGTCGTGCGTGAGTGGAAGTCCGAGGGCCGCCCCGGCCTGGGTGGGCGGACGCCTCGCGAGGAGCTGCTCTACCGGCTCGCCGTCTCCGGCGCCGTCTATGTGCCTGCCTTCTACGACGTCGACTACCTCCCCGACGGCCGCATCAAGCGGGTCGCCCCCAACACCTCGGGCGTCCCGTGGCGGGTGCACAAGCACACGCTCATGGACCTGGACGCGTGGCCCTACCCGAAGCAGCCGCTGGTGCCGCTGGCCGAGACCGTCCACGAGCGCTTCTCCGTCGAGATCTTCCGGGGCTGCACGCGAGGTTGCCGGTTCTGCCAGGCGGGGATGATCACTCGTCCTGTCCGGGAGCGCTCGATCACGACGATCGGCGAGATGGTCGACAACGGCATCAAGAAGTCCGGCTTCGAGGAGGTGGGACTGCTCTCGCTCTCGAGCGCCGACCACTCCGAGATCGGCGATGTCGCCAAGGGACTGGCCGACCGCTACGAAGGCAGCAACGTCTCACTCTCGCTGCCCTCGACCCGCGTGGACGCCTTCAACATCACCCTGGCCAACGAGTTCTCCCGCAACGGACGACGTTCGGGCCTGACCTTCGCTCCCGAGGGTGGCTCGGAGCGGATGCGTCGCGTCATCAACAAGATGGTGACCGAGGAAGACCTGATCCGCACCGTCGCGACGGCGTACTCCCACGGCTGGCGGCAGGTGAAGCTCTACTTCATGTGCGGGCTCCCCACCGAGACCGACGAGGACGTCCTCGAGATCGGGGAGCTGGCCAAGAAGGTGATCGCGAAGGGACGCGAGGTCTCCGGGCGCAACGACATCCGCTGCACCGTCTCGATCGGCGGCTTCGTCCCCAAGCCGCACACGCCCTTCCAGTGGGCCTCACAGCTCGACTGGGAGACCACCGACCTCCGCCTGCAGAAGTTGCGCAACGACGTCCGGTCGGACAAGAAGTTCGCCCGCGCCATCGGCTTCCGCTACCACGACGGACGGCCCGGAATCATCGAGGGACTGCTCTCGCGTGGTGACCGACGCGTCGGCCGGGTGATCGAGGAGGTCTGGCGTGACGGCGGTCGCTTCGACGGCTGGAGCGAGCACTTCTCCTACGACCGTTGGGCCGCGGCCACCGAGCGCGGTCTCGCCGGGCTCCCCGTCGACCTCGACTGGTACACCGTGCGCGAGCGTGAGCACGCCGAGGTGCTGCCCTGGGACCACCTCGACTCCGGGCTCGACAAGGACTGGCTCTGGGCGGACTGGGAGGACGCGCTGGTCGGCGCCGACCCCGATGCGGACATCCCCGAGGTCGAGGACTGCCGGTGGACGCCCTGCTACGACTGCGGCGTGTGCCCCCAGATGGACACCGAGATCCAGATCGGCCCCACCGGCGCCAAGCTGCTCCCGCTGTCGGTCGTCTGACCCTCGAGGTCGCGCGGGCATCACAGCTCGCGCCGCTGAAGAAGGCGCCGCCGGAGTCGCTCGCGCCCTGACGGAGTGAACATTGATCCGGCGAGCAGCGCGTGCCACCGTCGCAGGCGTTCGGACCGGTGCTCCCGGCCAAGGCTCCGGTCGGCGTCCCGGATGATCGAGGCCGACTGGTGCAGCACCTCTACCGCGGTGTAGCCGCGCCGCGTCCAGCCGGCACGCTCGAGACGACGGTCGCGGGCCAGGTCGAGACGCTGCTGCTTCGCGGTGCGGTGGTGGCCACCGTCGTACTCGTGCAGGGTCGTGGTTCCGGTCAGCCAGAGATCACCGCGCGCGACGAAGCCGTCCTCGTCGCGCACGGTGTGTTGAGCGACCACGCCGACGTCGGCGCTCACGTGCAGGACCCGGAGCAGCGTCTCCCAAGCCGACTCCGACCGCGGGTCACACCACCGGATCGCCTGACGGAGCAGCGGCGCGCCGCGTCGCCGTGCCGCTGCCGTCGCGGTCAACGACTCGACCGTCGTGTGACCGGCATGAAGCGCTGCATCGACGAGGACGGTCACGTCGAGGAGCCCGAGGTCACGAGAACAGGCGAGGAGCGTGTCGTCCGGGGTGGCAAGCGGCAGACCCTCGTGCTGGACCACCGCGAAGTCACCGGGGTGGCGGCAGGCCGACAGGCCCGGTCGGCGCGGTCGCCCACCCGCGTGTGGCACAGCGGCGAAGACCGGGATCCCCACGGGGAGGGGCGGCAGCCACCACCCTCGGACCTGCGCCGCGGTCAGGTGGGTGAAGGTCGCGCCCGGCGGCAGGATGAGGCGCCAAGCCTCGAGCGCGGCGCGTTCCTCGGGCGGGCCCACGACGTAGAGGCCGTGGCTGATCCGGCTCCAGTCCCGTGACCGGATCCTGCCTCGGCGTGCGACGTCGTCCATCACGTGAGCATGAGTGTCGCGGCACCGTGCATGGGTAGGCCCGCCCGCGCGGTGTGGACGGCCCAGGTCGCCTGGCGGGCTGGGGACGAAGGCGGGTCGCGGAGCAACGGGTCACGTACGACAGCCTGGGACGGCTCAGGCTGTCGTACGTGACCCGTTGCCGGACACCTCGGCTCAGTAGGCGTTGATCGTGCCGCCCCGCGTGCGCATCTGGTCAGACGAGGCAGGCTTCGGCCGGGTGTCGGCGATCCACTTCGATCGGTTGCGCCAGATCTTCTCGAAGTTCTGCCGGTAGTCCCAGAACACCCCGCGTCGCGGGATGTGCACGGTGAGCTCGTCGCCGTTCAGCGAGCGGTCGGACCAGTTCTGCGACCCGGTCCACACGTGCCAGCCGGAGGACTTCCTCCCGTAGCGACCGCCGACGATCAGGTACTTGGCGTGCGTGAACATGTCGATGCTGCCGTTGTTGTTGCGGTCGGCGTCCGGGCTCTTGATCAGCACACCGTTGCGGGCCAGGATCTGCACGACCCGCCCGCCTGCGTCACTCTCCAGCACCTTGATGTCGCACCCGTGCCTGCTGAGATCGGCGACCTTCTTGGCGAGGTAGACCCCACGCCTGCCGTTCCAGCCGTACATGTTGATCCGGAGCATGGTGCGACCGTTGATGCCCGTCGCTCCCGGTGCGTTCTTGCAGCGAACCCGCCGCAGTCGCTTCATCACCGGGTCGTTGTCCCTGGTGTTCTTGAAGCGCGGGTAGACGGTGATGTCGAAGTCCCCGGCAGGCCGGTTGAGGTAGGGCCGCTTCACCGGGCGGTCACGCTTCATCTGGTTGAAGACGCCCTTCAGCACGTGGTGCAGGTGGCGCCGACCGGTGGTGGTGAACAGGTCGTTCCACTGCGTCTTCGCGCCGTAGCCGGTGAGGTTGACCGACCCGAACATCACCACGTGACGCGCCGTGCCGATGTCGGTGAAGAGGAAGAACTTCGAGTGCAAGTTGCCCGTGGTGCCACGGCACGAGCGGTGGCAGATGTGCACGAAGCTCTTCTTGCCGACCTTCTTCCCGAGGACTCGCTGCATTCGGACGGTCTGTCGCGAGGTCCAGTTCCCGTTGAGCAGCACCTGCACCCGCACGCCTCGCCTGTGTGCGGCGATGAGGGCGTCGGTGATGTCCTTGCGGTCGTTGGAGTACGCCGCGATCCGCACCGTCGACCCCGGGCGTGCGGAGTCGATCGTCGCCGCGAGCTTGTCCAGCAGGCGGTTCTTCGCGGGGAACGTTCCCCATGGGTTGTTGAAGATCGCGCCGTCCTCCGGCTTGTAGGCCGCGGCAGGGCCCGCCATGGCAGTCACGATCATGGTGGTCGCGAGGGTCGCGACGATGAGCTTCTTCAGCACGTGAGGATTCCCCCGTTCGTTGGTCCCGAGTGGCCAGGGCGCGCGGGGCGGAGTCCCCCACAGGCGCGCAGAGTTTGCCCAACCAGGCTAGGACATCCGCGTGGGCTCGCTCGGGTGGGGGAGGGGGTGAGCGCCTCGGGTCAGTCGTTGGCGCCCGGGTCGAGCCAGCGGGTCCAGTTGGCCCAGAGGTAGTCGAAGTTGGCGACGTAGGCCCGGTGGGTGGACGCTCCCGGGATCCGGATGGTCACCTCGTCGTTGCGCAGCCCGAGGTTGGACCAGTTCTCCGACCCGGTCCACACGTGCCGGCCCATCTCGCCGCGGTAGGAGCCGCTGAGCGTCATGTACTTCTCATGGGTGAAGACCTCGAACGCGGTCTGGTCGAAGCCCGTGTTCTCGTTGTGGTCGAGGTCGAGGTCGGCGCTCTTCACCAGGACCCCGCCGGCGATCAGGTTGCGCACGACGCGTCCGCCTGGGGCGCTGAGGATCACCCGCACGTCGCAGCCGGCCCGGTCGAGATCGGCGACCTTCTTGGCGAGGTAGAGGCCCCGGCTGTCCACCCATCCGTACATCACGATCCGGATCACGGTGCGGCCGCGGGACCCGGTGCCGCCGCTGGCCGCGCAGCGTACGGCGTCGAGACGGTGCAGCACCGGGTCGTCCTCGGCGGTCATGCTCGGCATCGGGAAGAACTCGTTCTCGTAGTTGCCGACCACTCGGTGGATGTAGGGCGAGGCGACCCGGCGGTCCCGCACCAGCTGCTCGAACACCTTCGTGTAGAGGTCGCGCAGCTCGGGTGCGTTGCGGGCGGTGTAGAGGTCGTTCCACTGCACGCGCGCGCCGTAGCCGGTGAGGTTCGCAGACCCGACCATCACGACGTCCTTGACCTGACCGGCCTTGGAGAAGAGGTAGAACTTCATGTGCTGGTTGCCGAACCCGCCGCGGCAGGACCCCGAGCAGATCGACACGAAGCTGCGCCGGTTGGTGTCACGGCCGAGCACGTTGACCAGGCGTCGGGTGGCGCCCGAGGTCCAGTTGTCGTTGAGCACGAGCTGGACGTCCACGCCGCGCTGGTGGGCGCGGATCAGTGCCTCGGCCACGTCTGGCCGGTCGTTGGAGTAGGCGGCGATCCGGATCTCGCTGTTGCGCGGCGTGGAGTCGATGGTGCGCACGATGTGCGTGAGGATGCGGTCCTTGGCCGCGACGTCGCCGCGAGCGTTGTTGAAGATCGCGCCCGACGGGGGTGTGTAGGCCTGCGCCGGCGCGGGCACGAGCACCGCCAGCAGGACGGCGCTCAGCGCCGCACTGAGCAGGGTGGCGAGGGTCGAGCAGGTCGAGCGGAACATGGGCGAGGACCCCTGGAGCGAAGGGACACGGTCGGAAACGCTCCGGAATTGAAGCACGGCGGCCGCCGTGATCCGGTGCGCCGCGCGTCAGTCGGTGATCGCGTCCTCGATGTAACGCCGCCGGGACACGTAGACGCCTGCGACGAGCTGGGGGAGTGAGAGCACGGTCAGGACGATCAGAGGCACCCTCCAACCGCCCGTCGCGTCGTGCAACACCCCGACCGTCAACGGCCCGGTCGCCGCGAGCAGGTAACCGACGCCCTGGGTGAAGCCCGAGAGTGCGGCGGTGCCGGCGCTCGTGCGGGCGCGGAGACCGATCAGGGTCAGCGCCACCGGGAACACCGCAGTCGCCGTCCCGAGCACCACCGCCCAGAGCCAGGCTCCGGCGACGGGCGCGAACGCGAGCCCGAGGTAGCCGATGGGGTAGAGCAGCACGAGTCCCGTGATCAGCCTGGCCGGGTTCTCCATGCGGCCCGTGACCGCCGGCAGCCAGAACGACAGCGGGATGCTCACCGCCGTGATCACGCCCAGCAGAAGACCGGCGGTGGTCGCGGAGAACCCCGCGTCCCGATAGATCTGGGCGAACCAGCCGAAGATCGAGTAGGCCTGCATCGACTGGAGCCCGAAGAAGACCGCCATCAGCCACCCCAGGCGCGTCCGCGCCACCGCCGAGAGCGACACGGTGTGGGGTGTCGGATCCAGGGCGCGGTCGTGACGCAGCAGCAGCAGCCACGGCAGGGCTGCGACCAGGGCAGTCACGGCCCAGAGGGAGATGCCGAAGCGCCAGGAACCCGCGGCAGCGCTGATGGGCGCGGTCAGCACCGAGGCCGAGGTCAGGCCGATGGCCAGCGACGTCGAGTAGACCGAGGTGAGGAGGCCGATCCGGTGCGGGAAGTGCAGCTTGACCAGGGAGGGGAGCAACACGTTGGCGGCGGCCATGCCGGCGAGGCCCACCAAGGAGAACAGCAAGAAGGTCGGTACGGCGTCGGCGCGCGAGCGGAGACCGAGCCCCACCACGACGAGGACCAGTGACGTCAAGGTGACCCTGTGCACGCCCCAGCGCGTCGCCGCAGCGGGTGCGAGCATGCCGAACGTCGCGAACGAGAGCACCGGCAACGTGGTGAGGACACCGGCAGTCGTCGAGCTCATCGCGAGCTCGTCGGTCAGCTCGGCCAGCACGGGTCCGATGGAGACGGCCGCGGGCCGCATGTTGAAGGCCAGCACGATGATGCCGAACAGCACCAGCAGGCGCTGCGCCCGGGTGTCCTGCTGCTGCCCGGACCGATCCACGCGCTCAGCATCGCAGGCTGGGAAGAGGCCCGCGTACGGCGGGCTGCCGGCGAGACGCCTACGCTGCTCGCGTGCGAGAGCAACCCGAGCAGCAGGCCCCACCCGTCCAACGTCTCCGGGTCCGCTACGCCAAACGCGGTCGGCTGCGGTTCACCAGCCATCGAGACTTCTCGCGCGCCTTCGAGCGTGCCCTGGTCCGCGCCCAGGTGCCGATGGCCTACTCCTCGGGTTTCAACCCGCACCCACGCATCTCCTACGCCGGGGCGTCACCCACGGGGGCGGCGAGCGAGGCTGAGTACCTGGAGATCGGGATGGCTCAGGAAGTCGACCCCACGGCACTGGGGGTCGCGCTCGACGAGGCACTGCCCGCAGGGCTCGATGTGGTGGAGGTCGTGGTCTCCCCCGGAGGCTCACTGTCGGACCGCCTGGAGGCGAGCCGATGGCGGATCACGCTCGACTCCCAGCCGCCGGCGGTGGTCGCAGAAGCCGTCGCCGCGTTCCTCGCGGCCGACGAGGTGACGGTGCAACGGATGACCAAGAAGGGGCTGCGCAGCTTCGACTGCCGGGCCGCTGTCGTGTCGCTCACCTCACACATGTGCCCGGACAGGGAGGGGGAGTGTGCGATACTCGACATGGTCCTGCGGCACGGAACCCCGTCCGTGAGACCCGACGACATCCTCGCCGGCCTGCGTGCGCTCGCCGGGTTCGAGGTGGCAGCCGCTCCGTTGCACGAGCGGTTGGCACAGGGCCCGCTCGACTCACAGTCCGGCACGGTGGGTGACCCGTTCGAGCACAACCGCGACACGGCATGACCGAGCGTGACAGGTTCGGTCGCGGATGCCGATGACCGCGGAACGCCTGATCGAGCCCCGCTGACGAACTGAACCTCGGTGGACGTCGTCGCCGCTCCGGAGCACGGGTGAAGCTGCCCGTCGACGGGGCGCCATCCGCAAGCTTGCGTCCCGGCGGTGAATTGCACCCGAAGGACGACCGACACGCTCCCGCGTGCATCGGGCCCCGGGTCAGTCCGGTTGCCCCCTTTCGTGGGAGTCGAGGAGAGCAGATGCTCGACACCCCCGACGAGAACCCCAACGAGAACCCGGCCGGCGAGTCGGCGGACAGCTCGCCCGACACGCCCGACGCGGCACCGGCCAAGAAGGCCGCAGCCAAGAAGTCGACGACCAAGAAGGCCCCCGCCAAGAAGGCGGCCGCCAAGAAGGCCCCCGCCAAGAAGGCGGCCGCCACACGGACCATCTCCATCTCCGTGGGCGACGCCGATCAGCCGAGGCTGCCGGGAACCGCGAGCGCCGGCCGGGGCGATGCCGCCCCCTCAGCGAAGAAGACCGCCAAGAAGGCTGCGAAGAAGTCGACGGCCAAGAAGGCCACCGCCAAGAAGGCCGCGGCCAAGGAGTCGGCCCCGTCCGACGCCGAGCCGACCCTCACCCAGCCTGACGACGAGAGCGCGACCGACCAGTCGGAGGCGGCCTCGGCACCTGCCACCGTGGCGCCGCTCTTCCAGGCCCCGGACGTCGCCAAGGCACGACCCGTCCGCAAGCGCACCACGACCAAGATGCCTGCCCCTGTGACCGACGAGCCGGCGTCCGAGGCGTCGGAGACGGCCCAGGAGCCCGCACGCGGCAAGGCCGACGGCCGGACCGATCGCCAGGCGAAGCCGCAGAGCGCCGACGATGCAGGTGAGGGCTCCGACGAGTCATCCGACGAGCAGTCCGACGACGCGTCCGAGGAGCAGGGCAACGGCCGTCGACGTCGCCGTCGCGGCGGTCGTCGTCGTCGCAAGAGCGGCGCAGGCGATGACGAGCAGCAGGACCAGGACGAGGCGCCCGGTGGGGGCGCCGGTGATGGTGGCGGTGAGGGTGGCGGACGAAGCCGCCAGAACAACGACAAGAGCAGCAACAAGAACAACAAGGGCGACTCGCAGGACGGCAACGGTCGCGGCGAGTCCGCCAAGGACGACGACGGGGGTGAGGGTGGCTCCGCCTCCAGCCGACGTCGTCGGCGCAGGCGTCGGGCCGGCGAGGAGGGCGACGGCGGAGGAGACGACCCCGAGAACACCGTCACCCGGGTCCGCAAGGTTCGCAGCGCGGAGGACGAGATCACCGCGCTCGCCGGCTCCACCCGTCTCGAGGCCAAGAAGCAGCGTCGCCGCGAGGGGCGCGAGGCCGGCCGCCGCCGTGCACCGATCGTCAGCGAGGCCGAGTTCCTGGCCCGCCGCGAGGCGGTCGACCGGGTGATGGTGATCCGCCAGCGGGAGGACCTCACTCAGATCGCCGTGCTGGAGGACAAGGTGCTCGTCGAGCACTACGTCGCCCGGGAGTCGCAGACCTCGCTGATCGGCAACGTCTACCTCGGCAAGGTGCAGAACGTGCTGCCCTCCATGGAGGCGGCTTTCATCGACATCGGCAAGGGCCGCAACGCCGTGCTCTACGCCGGCGAGGTGAACTGGGATGCGCTCGGCGCCGGCAACGGGTCCGCGCAAGATCGAGCAGGTGCTGAAGTCCGGCCAGTCCGTGCTCGTGCAGGTGTCCAAGGACCCGATCGGCCACAAGGGCGCCCGGCTGACGAGCCAGATCTCGTTGCCGGGCCGCTTCCTGGTCTACGTGCCCGACGGCACCACCAGCGGCATCTCCCGCAAGCTTCCCGACACCGAGCGCAACCGGCTCAAGGCGCTCCTGAAGGAGATCGTCCCCGACACGGCCGGCGTGATCGTGCGCACTGCGGCTGAGGGCGCCAGCGAGGACGAGCTGACCCTCGACGTCGAGCGCCTCACCGCACGGTGGAGCGACATCGAGGCGAAGGTCGCCAAGGCCGGAGAGAAGTCCTCGGCCCCGCTGCTGCTGTACGGCGAGCCCGACCTGACCCTCAAGGTCGTGCGTGACCTGTTCACCGAGGACTTCGGCAAGCTCGTCGTGTCCGGTGACGACGCCTGGGACATGGTCGAGGACTACGTGCAGCACGTCGCGCCCGACCTCGAGGAGCGACTCGAGCGCTACCAGGGCAACGACGCCTTCTCGGCGTACCGCATCGACGAGCAGATCGCCAAGGCGCTCGACCGCAAGGTGTGGCTGCCCTCGGGCGGTTCGCTCGTGATCGACCGCACCGAGGCGATGACCGTCGTCGATGTCAACACCGGGAAGTTCACCGGCTCGGGCGGCAACCTCGAGGAGACCGTCACCAAGAACAACCTCGAGGCGGCCGAGGAGATCGTGCGTCAGCTCCGGCTGCGCGACATCGGTGGCATCATCGTCGTCGACTTCATCGACATGGTCCTGGAGAGCAACCGCGACCTCGTGCTCCGCCGGATGGTCGAGTGCCTGGGTCGTGACCGCACCCGGCACCAGGTGGCCGAGGTGACCTCGCTCGGCTTGGTGCAGATGACTCGCAAGCGGATCGGCACCGGCCTCCTGGAGGCCTTCAGCGAGAGCTGCGAGCACTGCCAGGGTCGCGGCCTGGTGATCCACCACGAGCCGGTCGAGCCGAAGAAGCAGTCCGACGAGGAGCCTCGCCGCGGTCGCCGCAGTGGTCGCGGTGGACGCAACCGTTCCGAGGGGGACGAGAGCCACGACGACGACCGCGCACCGTCGAGCAACGGCCACGGCAACGGACCGTCTCCGAAGGACTTCGCCGCCATGGCAGGCAAGCCCGCGAGTGAGAAGCCCGCGGACGACAAGCCGGCGGACGACCAGGCGGCAGGCGACCAGGCGGCAGGCGACCAGGCGGCGGACGACAAGCCCGCGGACGACAAGCCGTCCGGCAGCAGGTCCACCCGTCGCAGGCGGACCCCGCAGAAGCCTGCCGGTGAAGAGCAGGCCGAGCAGACCGAGCACGCGGAGAAGCCGGCGGCCGAGCAGCCGGAGCAGCCCGTGTCGGAGCAGGAGCCCGCGGCGCAGGAGCAGCAGGCACCTCCGGAGAAGCCCGCAGAGCCGGCCGCGCCAACCGTGGTCACCACCACGCGCCGGCGCAGTGCCCGGCGCCCCGCAGGCCCGCCCGGCGCGGCGGCCGACGAGGCCACGAACGCGACCGACGCCGGGATCGCGGGTGAGGGATTGGAGGCCTCGGTCTCCGCCGCCCCGCACGTCCCGGTGAAGAAGAAGGGCGCCCGGAAGCGCTAGGGCGAGCCACCCCCGGCCAGGCTCCGGCCGGTCGGGGAGTGGGCCGTTTTGACCCGGCAGGGTCCCCTTCCGTAAACTGGATCCTCGGCGCGCCTCGCGCGTCCTTCTGTGTGCGTTCGACCAGAGCCAGGCCGATCCGGCCCGGCAGAGCACGCAGCCCGAACTTGTAGTCCGACGAATGAGAGTGAGACCGCGGTGTACGCGATCGTGCGCAGTGGCGGCCAGCAGCAGAAGGTTGCTGTCGGTGACGTCATCGAGATCGACAAGGTGTCAACCGAGGTCGGTGACTCGCTCACGCTTCCCGTGGTCATGCTCGTCGACGGCGAGAAGATCACCGCAGACGCAGACGCCCTCGCCAAGGCGACGGTGACCGCTGAGGTCCTGGGCGGCACCAAGGGCCCCAAGATCACGATCTTGAAGTACAAGAACAAGACCGGTTACCGCAAGCGCCAGGGTCACCGTCAGAAGTACACCCAGGTCAAGGTCACCGAGATCAACTCCTGATCTCCAGGCTCCGCCACCCGGCACTCCGGCAACTCAGGCACTCGAAGGACTGAATCTCATGGCACACAAGAAGGGCGCGGCGTCCACCAAGAACGGTCGCGACTCCAACTCCCAGCGTCTCGGCGTCAAGCGTTACGGCGGCCAGCTCGTCAACGCCGGCGAGATCATCGTCCGCCAGCGGGGCACCCACTTCCACCCCGGCAACGGTGTGGGACGCGGTGGCGACGACACCCTGTTCGCGCTCGTCGGCGGCAACGTCGAGTTCGGCACGAGGCGCGGCCGCCGTGTCGTGAACATCGTCCCGGGCGTCGAGTGAGCTCGGCGACCTAGAACTTCTCGAAGGGGCGCCCTGCTGACTCCAGCAGGGCGCCCCTTCGGCTTTGACCGGCTCGACGGGATCGTCGAGACCGTTCAGCAGCGGTCTCGACACGTTCGGCGGCCCGCAGCAACCACCACCGCCAGGAGGCGACCCGCATGGCAGTCCCGACCTTCGTGGACCGGGTGTCCCTCCACATCACTGCGGGGCGCGGTGGCAACGGTGTCGCGTCGGTCCATCGTGAGAAGTTCAAGCCCCTCGGGGGCCCCGACGGTGGCAACGGCGGTCCCGGCGGCAGCGTGATCCTGCGGGTGGATCCCGACGTCACCACCCTGATCGACTATCACCACAGTCCGCACCGTCGCGGTGAGAACGGTGGCCATGGGGCCGGTTCGCACCGCAACGGTGCGCACGGTCAGGACCTCGTGCTGCCGGTGCCCGACGGCACCGTCGTCACCGACGAGGGCGGCACCGTGCTGGCCGACCTGATCGGTGCGGGCACAGAGATGGTGATCGCCGAGGGAGGCCGCGGCGGGCTGGGCAATGCCGCCCTCGCCTCCTCCAAGCGCAAGGCGCCCGGGTTCGCCCTGCTCGGCGAGCCAGGTGGTGACCTCACGGTCGTCCTGGAGCTCAAGGTCGTCGCCGACATCGGTCTGGTCGGCTATCCCAGCGCGGGAAAGTCGAGCCTGATCGCGGCGTTGTCGCGAGCGCGCCCCAAGATCGCGGACTACCCGTTCACGACGCTGGTGCCAAACCTGGGCGTCGTGACCGCCGGGGACACCACTTTCACCGTCGCCGACGTGCCCGGCCTCATCGAGGGTGCCAGCGAGGGCCGCGGGCTCGGCCATGACTTCCTGCGGCACGTGGAGCGGTGCGCGGCCCTGGTGCACGTCATCGACACCGCGACGATGGAACCCGGGCGTGACCCGCTCTCCGATCTCGACGTGATCGAGCACGAGCTCGCGCAGTACGGCGGTCTCGAGGACCGTCCCCGCCTCGTGGCGCTCAACAAGGTCGATGTTCCAGACGGCCGCGACCTCGCCGACATCGTCCTTCCCGACTTCGCCGAGCGCGACCTCGAGGTCCTCACTGTGTCCGCGGCCAGCCACGAGGGTCTGCGGGAGCTGTCGTTCGCGATGGCCGAGATCGTGGCGGCCACCCGCCGTGCCCGGCCCAGCGTCGAGGCCACCCGCATCGTGATCAGGCCGGCCGCGGCCTCCGGAGGTCCGGAGTTCACGATCAAGGAGACCGGCGAGGGCTGGCGGGTGCGTGGCGACAAGCCGGAGCGCTGGGTCCGGCAGACCGACTTCAGCAACGACGAGGCGGTCGGCTTCCTCGCCGACCGGCTCAACCGGCTCGGCGTCGAGGAGGAGCTCCTGCAGCTCGGCGCCCGCGAGGGCGACGCCGTCCTCATCGGCGAGGCCGACAACGCCGTCGTCTTCGACTTCAAGCCGATGATGGACGCCGGAGCCGAGATCCTCAGCCGTCGCGGTGAGGACTCCCGCCTGCAGGAGGACCGGCCGGCAGCACGGCGACGCCGCGAGATCGACGAGGCCATGGGCTCCCGGGCCGAGGGCGAGACCCGCGCCGACGTAGCCCGCAGGCTCGGCGTGGTCGACCCCGACAGCGAGGCCCCTGCCGGGGGCGATGACCTCCATGACGGCCAGGACTGGGGCTGGGGCGAGGACGACCCCGGCGACGGGCAGGATCGGGCGTGACCACCCGCGTCGGCGTCGTGACTGCCACCCGCGTGGTGGTCAAGGTCGGTTCGTCGTCGCTCACGACCGCTGCCGGCGGCATCGACCCCCGACAGGTCAGCAGCCTCGTCGACGCCCTCGCAGCCGTCCGGACCCGGGGCGTGGAAGTCGTGCTGGTCTCCTCGGGTGCGATCGCGGCCGGATTGTCGCCCTTGTCGTTGCCACGCCGTCCCCGTGATCTCGCCACGCAGCAGGCGGCTGCCTCGGTGGGCCAGGGGTTGCTCGTGCACCGCTACACCGAGGAGTTCGCCCGGCACGGCCTGACGGTCGGGCAGGTCCTGCTCACCGCCGACGACGTCACCCGGCGCAGCCACTACCGCAACGCTCATCGCACGTTCGCCAAGCTGCTCGAGCTGGGGGTGTTGCCGATCGTCAACGAGAACGACACGGTCGCGACCTCCGAGATCCGCTTCGGCGACAACGACCGGCTCGCTGCCCTGGTCGCGCACCTGGTGCACGCGGACCTGCTGGTGCTGCTCAGCGACGTCGACGGCCTCTACGACGGCCACCCCGCCGACAACGGTTCCAGGATCGTCTCCGAGGTGGGTTCCGAGGCGGACCTGGAGACCGTGAGCGTCGGGCGCACAGGAGGGGTCGGACTCGGCACCGGTGGGATGCAGACCAAGATCGAGGCTGCCCGGATCGCCACAGGAGCCGGCATCCCGGTCGTGCTCACCTCTGCGGCACGGGCCGCGGAAGCGCTGTGCGGCCACGACGTCGGGACGGTCTTCCACCCGACCGGCAAGCGCCGGCCGACCCGCCTCCTCTGGCTGGCGCACGCCACCGAGGGCAAGGGGCGGGTGCGCCTCGACGACGGCGCGGTCCGGGCTGTCGTCGAGCGTCGTGCGTCGCTGTTGCCGGCGGGGATCATCGAGGTGACCGGCACGTTCTCCGCAGGTGACCCCGTCGACCTCGTCGACGCCGGGGGAGGCGTCGTCGCGCGAGGCCTGGTCAACTACGACTCCGCTGAGCTGCCCGGCCTCCTCGGCAAGTCCACTCGAGACCTGGCCAGAGAGCTGGGGGCGTCCTACGAACGCGAGGTCGTGCACCGCGACGACCTCGTCGTGCTCCGCTGACCAACGACCTCCCGGGGATTTCCCTGTTCCGCCCACGGTTCTGGGCAAAGCCCGCAAGACTGGGCGCGAACGACACAGGACCACCCCGGGGAGAGGTGAGGGTACGCGTGGCCGAGGAGACACGACTCTGGCATGTGACGATCACCGTGGCCGGTGAGCCGCTCGAGCCGCTGATCGTCCGCAACGGCCTGCGCCGTCTCAGTGACCAGCGTCCCTTCCTGCACTCCTTGAACTACGCCGCCGGTCGTGCGGAGATCCAGTACTGGGAGCAGGCCGAGAGCCTCCTCGATGCCTCCTCGCTGGCCCTTCGGGTCTGGAACGAGCATCGCGACTCCGCAGGCCTTCCCCGGTGGGAGGTGGTCGGGCTCGAGGTCCTCGAGCGTGGCGTCTATCTCAGCCGCGGGATGGAGTACTCGGTGATCGTCGACCTCCACGAGGTCACCCCGCTTCCCTTCTGAACCCCCGGCGGGTCGTCCCAGGATGCAGGTGCGCCACAGCCCCGGTCGGGATACGCCTAGGCTGGACCCATGAGTGACTCCGTGGAGGACCTCGCTCGGCGCGCCCGGGAGGCTTCGGTGGAGCTCGCCCTGGCCACTCGGGCAGCCAAGGACTCCGCCCTGCATGCCATGGCCGACGCGCTCGTGACCGAGACTTCGGCGATCCTGGGCGCCAACGGCGCCGATGTGGACGCAGCGCGTGAGGGGGGGACCGCCGAGGCGATGCTGGACCGGCTCCGCCTCGACGAGAGCCGCGTGGCGGGGATGGCAGACGGCCTGCGCGAGGTCGCCGCACTCCCCGATCCGGTCGGCGAGGTCGTGCGCGGCTCGACGCTGGCCAACGGGCTCGAGCTGCGCCAGGTACGGGTGCCGTTCGGGGTCGTCGGGATCATCTACGAAGCCCGCCCCAACGTCACCGCTGATGCGGCGGGGATCTGTCTCAAGAGCGGCAACGCGGTGCTGCTCCGCGGGTCGTCGAGTGCCGCCCGCTCCAACGGCGAGATCGTGCGGGTGCTTCGAGCGGCAGCCCAGGATGCCGGCCTGCCGGCAGACGTGATCCAGGGAGTCACGGGGGAGGGGCACGATCCCGCCAAGGCGTTGATGCGGGCCCGCGGACTGGTCGACGTGCTGATCCCGCGCGGTGGTGCCGGACTGATCCGTTCGGTGGTCGAGGAGTCCACGGTGCCGGTGATCGAGACGGGGGTCGGCAACTGCCACGTCTACGTCGACCGCGACGTCGACCTCGACCAGGCGCTCGCGATCGTGCTCAACGCCAAGACTCATCGCCCGTCGGTGTGCAACGCCGCTGAGTCGCTCCTGGTCCACGCCGACGTGGCCGATGCGTTCTTGCCACAAGTGGTCACCGCTCTCCAGGACGCCGGCGTGACCATCCACGGCGACGAGCACTTCGCGGCGTACGACGGGGTGGTCCCTGCCACCCAGGACGACTTCGACCGGGAGTACCTCTCGCTCGACATCTCCGCCGCCGTCGTCGCCGACCTCGATGCCGCTGTCACCCACATCAGGCAGCACTCCTCGGGCCACACCGAGGCCATCCTCACCCGGAGCCAGGATGCGGCCCGGCGGTTCACTGCGACCGTCGACGCCGCCGCCGTCCTCGTCAACGCCTCCACCCGGTTCACCGATGGCGGCGAGTTCGGCTTCGGCGCCGAGATCGGCATCTCGACGCAGAAGCTGCACGCCCGCGGACCGATGGGTCTGTCAGAGATGACCTCGACGAAATATGTCGTGACGGGCGACGGGCACGTCCGCTGAGCCGGACCATCACTCGCGCTGAGCGCCGGGCCCGCCTCGCCGGGCGTCATCTGCTGCTGCCCGAGCTGCGCACCGACGACGTGGTCACGATCGCCGACTCCGTGCTCGCGCTGCACTCCACGGACCCGGTCACCGTCTATCTCTCCGCGGCGGCCCGGATGGTGCAACCGAGCATCGCGGCCGTCGAGGAAGCGCTCTACACCCGACGCAGCCTCGTGCGTCACCACGGCATGCGACGCACGCTGTGGATCGCCCGCCCGGAGGTGGTCCGTTGGATGCACGCCGCCTGCACCCGCAAGATCGCGCTCACCGAGCGTCGTCGCACCGCCAAGCTCCTCGGCGACGCGGGCGTCGCCGACCCCGAGAGATGGATCGACGAGGCCCGACCGGCTGTCCTCGCGGTCCTCCACGAGCACGGCCCGATGACCACGCGCCGCCTCGGCGAGCTGGTGCCCGAGCTCAAGGTGCCTCTGGAGCTGGCGCCCGGCAAGTCCTACGGCGGCACCGTCTCCGCCCACACCCGGGTGCCACCGCTGCTCGGCTTCGAGGGCGAGGTCGTGCGCACCCGGCCGGCCGGCACCTGGGTCAGCGGCGCGTATGCCTGGGCCGCGATGGACTCCTGGATGGAGGGCGGCGTGGGTGAGTGCGACGAGAAGGAGTCGGCGGTGGCGCTCGCCGACTCGTGGCTCCGGCGGTTCGGCCCGGCCACCCAGCGTGACCTGCAGTGGTGGATGGGCTGGACGGTGGCGCTGACCAGGCACGCGCTGGCCGGCTGTGATGCCGAGCCGGTCGACCTCGAGGGTGCTCCGGGCTGGGTCGCCTCCGGTGATGCCGGCGCGGTCGAGCCGGTCGGCCCGTGGGTGGCGCTGCTGCCCAGCCTCGATCCCACGACGATGGGTTGGAAGGACCGCGCGTGGTATCTCGATCCGGCCTGTGTCGACGCCTTCGACAGCGTCGGCAACGCCGGCGCCACGATCTGGGCCGACGGCCGGGTCGTGGGCGCCTGGGCCATCGGTGCCGACGGCGGCTTCCGGTCGCACTACTTCCTCGACGTACCGGCAGCCACCCGGAGGTCCGTCGACGACGAGGCCGAGCGGCTGCGGGCCCTGGTGGGGACGACCCGGTTCTCGGTGCGTTTCCCGGGACACACGCAGAAGTCGCTGAGCCGGTGACTGGGACCAGACCCGGTCTCGACCGACTAGATCGCACGCCTGGGTAGTCAGTGGTACTGTTTAGTCATGGACGACGAGCAGTGGCCAGGAGAGTGGATGCGAGGCGTGCTCTCGCTCTGCGTGCTCGCGGTCGTCGCCGAGGAGGAGACCTACGGCTACGCCGTGGCGCAGCGCCTGCAGGAGGCCGGGCTCGGTGTCGTCAAAGGCGGAACGCTCTACCCCGTCCTGGCGCGGCTCGAGCAGGACGGCCTGCTGGTCTCCACCTGGCGTGAGGGCGTGGGTGGTCCGGGTCGCAAGTTCTTCGCGGTCACCGACGCCGGTCGATCCACACTGCTCGAGCGTGCTCGCGGCTGGGCAACTTTCACCGAGCGGGCCTCCGGCCTGCTCCCCAAGAGAACGGCACCACGATGACCACAGACGTCAAGGACTACCGAACGCAGCTGCTGCTCGCCCTGCGGCTGCGCGACCTCCCCGGGCCCCGGATCGCCGAGGTCCTGGCCGAGGTGGACAGTCACGCGGCCGACAGCGGCGAGGACCCGCGTGAGGCGTTCGGCCCCCCGTCGGAGTACGCCGACCAGCTGCTCGCCTCGTGGCGTCCCGGAGCGCGCGGCGGCTGGCGCGCGATGATCGGCTGGCGCGACGTCGCGATCGGCGTGGTCGCGCTGGGCGGCGGCTGGCTGCTCTCTGACGGCGTGTTCGCGACGGCTGCCGGTGGCTCGAGCGTGCTCGGGCTGCCCGGCCTGCTGTCCGCGGCACTCGGGATCGCGCTCTGGTGTGCCCTGGCGGCGTGGCTGCTCCGGACGGCACGGCGCAGTGACGACAGGGTCCTGGACCCCCGCACCGGTGTGGACATGGCACCGCCGGCTCCGCGCTGGACCCGATGGGTGCTCGTGGGCTCCCTCGTCGTCCCCCTCGGGGTGTCGGTGGGTCTCGGACTGATGCAGCGATGATCCACGTCGCGCACCCGACGAGCCGGCCCCGTCGGGGGGATTAGGCTGCTGGGCATGTCACTGACCCAGGACGCGGGGGCGGACGTCTGGACCGATCCCGATGCCGAACGGGTGGGAACAGCGGCCACGGTGGTGACGGGTGTGCGCACCGTGATCGCGGTCGCCCTGGCCGGCTGGGCGGCGTACGACGCCGACCTGACCCTGTTGGTGGCCTCGCTGGCCGTCTACTGGGTCGGCGACGTCCTCGACGGCCTGATCGCCCGGGTGTGGCACTGCGAGACGCGGATCGGTGCCGTGCTCGACATCCTCAGCGACCGCTTCTGCGCGGCCGCGTTCTACATCGGCCTGATCTGGCTGCAGCCGGAGCACGCACTGCCGGTGCTGATCTACCTGGGCGAGTTCATGGTGGTGGACTGCTTCCTCTCGCTGGCGTTCCTGGCCTGGCCGGTGCGCAGCCCCAACTACTTCTACGTCGTGGACCGGACGATCTGGCGCTGGAACTGGTCCAAGCCGGCCAAGGCGGCCAACTCCGCGCTGTTCGCCGTGCTGCTGCTCGTCACCGGCTGGACCTGGGTGGCGGTGGCGGTGGCGCTCGCGCTGATGGCGCTCAAGGTCACCTCGTTGGTGCGGCTGACACGCATCGGGCTGCCGATCCCGGCACGATAAGGTGAGGTCATGTCGCTCACGCCCCTGATCACGACCGTGGTGCCCGGCCTCGCCGAGGGCGCTGTCCACGAGTCCGCTGTCAGCCCCTACGCCATCGGCATCGGCGCCTTCGGACTGTTGGTCGCCCTGCTGATCGGCTTGGTCATGTTCGGCGCCGGGCGCGACCATTCCTGACCTCCGGGCATGCCGATGACTCACGCACCCCGACGGTCGCTGCGTGCCTGAGCGCGTGCCCGACGGCCGCCGTCGGGTCGGAGTCATGGGTGGCACCTTCGACCCGATCCACCACGGCCACCTGGTCGCGGCCAGTGAGGTCCAGTCCTGGTTCGGTCTCACCGAGGTCGTCTTCGTGCCGACCGGGCAGCCGTGGCAGAAGTCCGATCGCGAGGTCTCCCCGGCCGAGCACCGCTACCTGATGACGGTGATCGCCACGGCATCCAACCCGCGCTTCTGGGTGAGCCGCGTCGACATCGACAGGGACGGGCCGACCTACACCGCCGACACGTTGCGCGACCTCAAGAAGCAGATGCCGGACGCGGATCTGTACTTCATCACCGGCGCCGATGCCCTCAGCGACATCTTCACCTGGCGTGACGCGGCCGGACTCTTCGACCTCGCCCACTTCGTGGGCTGCACCCGCCCTGGCTACGAGCTGGACGCGTCCTCGCTGGTGGGCATCCCCGAGGACCGGGTCACCATCGTGGAGATCCCGGCGCTGGCCATCTCGTCCACGGACTGTCGCTCCCGGCAGGCCTCGGGCGACCCGGTCTGGTATCTCGTGCCAGACGGTGTGGTGCAGTACATCGACAAGCACCACCTCTACCAGCAACCCGAGCCCCACTCGCAAGGAACCTGAGGCAACCACCGTGACCGCCACCGACCACGCACTCGAGCTCGTCCGCGCCGCCGCCCAGGCCGCTTCCGACCGGCTCGCCGAGAACATCATGGCCTTCGATGTTTCCGAGCAGCTCGTCATCACCGACGCGTTCTTGCTCTGCTCGGCTCCCAACGACCGTCAGGTGAAGTCGATCGTCGACGAGATCGAGGACCGGCTGCGCGAGATCGGCGCGAAGCCGGTCCGGCGCGAAGGTGAGCGCGACGGTCGCTGGGTGCTCATCGACTATGCCGAGATCGTCGTGCACGTGCAGCACGAGGAGGAGCGCTCCTTCTACGCGCTGGAGCGACTCTGGCGCGACTGCCCGCTCATCGAGCTGCCCGCGACGGTGACGTCCGGGCGCGGCGAGTGACCCGGGACCTCGACGCTGTCGCCGGCTCGGCCGCCAGGACGCCGCCTGGTGGTGCTGCGTCACGGCCGCACCGAGTGGAACGCCCTCGGGCGCGCCCAGGGTCATGCCGACATCTCGCTGGACCACGTCGGCCGCGAGCAGGCCGAGGCGGTGGCGCCGTACCTCGCCTCACTGGAGCCGGCCGCCTTGTGGACCTCCGACCTCGCCCGCGCCCGTGAGACCTGCGCCCTCCTGGAGAAGGAGACCGGTCTCACTGCGCCTCGAGGACGTCAGGCTGCGCGAGTTCGACGTCGGGGCGCGTCAGGGCCTGACGATGCCGGAGTTCGCCGAGCGCTTCCCCGAGGAGCATGCCGCGTGGGTACGGGGATCGGGCATCCGCCTCGACGGGGCGGAGGTCGGCGAAGAGGTCGCTGCGCGGATGGGACCGGCGCTGCGAGACGCCGTGGACTCCGTGGCCGCAGGCGAGACGGTGGTGGTCGTGACCCACGGAGCCAGCCTCAAGATCGGCATCGTGGCGCTGCTGGGGTGGCCGGTGGAGACCGCCACGAGCCTCCAAGGCATCGACAACTGCGCCTGGGTGACAGTCGAAGAGCTCGATCTCGGCGGCCGGCTGCGGCTCTCCGGCTACAACGAGTCGGTCCGGCCCGGGCACGACGCACCCCAGAGGCTGCCCGACGAGGGCTGAGCCCGCAAGGTGGCGGGGCCCCGATTTCGCATCGGTGACCCGCGTTGGCTAAGATTCCCGAGTTGCCCAGACCTGGGCGGCGGGGCTGTGGCGCAGCTGGTAGCGCACCTCCATGGCATGGAGGGGGTCAGGGGTTCGAGTCCCCTCAGCTCCACAACACACTGGGTCGGTCCGAGAGGGCCGGCCCTTCGTGCGTTCGCATGCGGTGTGCGCCGGGGCGCAGCTGGTAGCGGCGGTGTCACCTGGGCCATGGCATGGAGGGGGTCAGGGGTTCGAGTCCCCTCAGCTCCACAACACGCTCCACAACACACTGGGTCGGTCCGAGAGGGCCGGCCCTTCGTGCGTGCCGGGGCCGCCGGGGCGCAGCTGGTAGCGGCGGTGTCACCTGGGCCATGGCATGGAGGGGGTCAGGGGTTCGAGTCCCCCAGCTCCACACATCGCGAAGGGTCGGTCCAGAGGACCGGCGCTTTCGGCATTCCGGGCGCCGGGGCGCAGCTGGTAGCGGCGGTGTCACCTGGGCCATGGCATGGAGGGGGTCAGGGGTTCGAGTCCCCTCAGCTCCACAACACGCTCCACAACACACTGGGTCGGTCCGAGAGGGCCGGCCCTTCGTGCGTGCCGGGGCCGCCGGGGCGCAGCTGGTAGCGGCGGTGTCACCTGGGCCATGGCATGGAGGGGGTCAGGGGTTCGAGTCCCCCCAGCTCCACAACACGCTCCACAACACACTGGGTCGGTCCGAGAGGGCCGGCCCTTCGTGCGTGCCGGGAGACGGACGAGGGGCGCTCGACTGCCTAACCTCTCACCATCCCTTCACGCCATGTACTTCGGCTCCTGAGGAGGAGGATGATGGGACTTCAGCTGGCCCAGACCCCGCCTCGCTCACGCAGCCAGGCGGTGGTGATGAATACGCAGAGACCGAATCCTCCCCCGGTGCCCGACGGATCCATCGAAGGCGCGACCTCCTGCGTCGTCGCCCGCTGCTACCAGTTCGGATGCTGGTTCGTGATCGAGCTGGGCGGCGAGCTCGACCTGATGACGGTCCCGGTGGTGGCCGCCGTCCTGGAGGATCATCCCCGACACATCGTCTTCGACCTGACCGGGCTCGACTTCATCGATGCGCGCGGAGTGGGCCTCCTCGCCGACACCCGAGCTCGCCTGGGGCCGGCACACGGTTCCGTGCGCGTTGCGGGCCCGACCCCGCAGGCACGCAAGCTGCTGGCGCTCACGGCCATCGACCAGCAGGTCGGGGTCTATGACTCGATCGGTGCGTCACTCGGGGGACATGTCTCGTGTTGGTGAGCACTGCGGCGGGAGGTCGGGCACCGGGCCCGCCCTCGGCTCAGGCGAAGGGGTTGTCGGCCCTGCCGGGCATCTGGCTCAGCAGCTCGCGACCCTTGGCCGCGTGCTTGTGCTCCACGAGCACCTCGTAGCGGGTGGCCACGATCTGGCTCACCGAGCTGAAGTCACGCCGACCACGGGTGGCGGCATAGCCGGCCAGGGCCCAGATGAGCCCGAACAGGGCGCCGAAGAGGGCCGTGGAGAGGATGATGCCGAGCGCGGACCCCTCGCCGAACAGCGAGAAGATCAACCCGACGAAGAGGCCCAGCCAGACTCCCGAGAGCAGTCCGCCGACGGCGACCCTTCCGGTGGTGAGCCGACCTGTGACGCGTTCGACCTGCTTGAGCTCGGTGCCGACGATCATGCAGTTCTCGACCGGGAACTCCTCGTCGGAGAGATAGTCGATCGCCTTCTGGGCGTCGGCGTAGTCGTCGTAGACACCGAGTGACTGGGGAAACTCCAAGGTGAGCCCGGAGCGAAGGACGCGCGCGTTGGCCTGGCTGCTCATGCCGCCATCCTCTCACCGCCGTGCATGCCGCCCCGAAGAGGAGGCTGAGCACAGGCTGTGGATCAGGTGATCGTCATCCCGCCGTCGACCGCGAGGGTCTGCCCGGTCACGTAGCCCCCCGCGTCGCTGGCGAGGAAGACCAGGGCCGCGGCGAGCTCGAAGGCTTCACCCTTGCGGCCCAAGGGGAGCCGCGGGGCCATGGCGTCCAGGTAGCCCTCCGGGTATTGGTCGGTCATCTCGGAGGCGAAGAAGCCCGGCGCCAGCGCGTTGACCCTGATGCCCTTGCGACCCGACCACTGCTGTGCCAGGTCGCGGGTGAGGCCGATCAGGCCGGCCTTGCTGGCGGAGTACGCCGCCTGGGGCAGCCCCGCCGTGGTGAGACCCAGGACGCTGCTGATGTTGACGATGCTGCTGCCCGGCGGCATCACCCGGCCGCACGCCTGCGCCATCCAGTAGCAGCCGTTGAGGTTCACGTCGATCACGTCGCGGAACTGTTGTGGCGTCTCCCGGGTGGCTGGCGCGGCGGTGCCCACGCCGGCGTTGTTCACCAGCACGTCGACGCCTCCGAGCTCCTGCATCGCCGCATCGACGAGGGCCTGGCAGTCCTCGGGTCGGGAGACGTCGGTGGCCACGACGATCGCGCGACGTCCGGTGGCCTGGACCAGGGCTCTGGTCTCCTCGAGTCGCTCGACCCGTCGCGCCCCCAGGGCGACGTCGGCGCCGGCCTGCGCGAGCGCCTGCGCGAAGGCGACACCGAGGCCGGAGCTGGCACCGGTGACGACGGCGACCTTGCCGTCGAGGCGGAAGAGGTCGAGGACGCCCCTCCCCGCGTCACTCATAGCCGAGGATCTCCTTGCGCTTGGCGCCCCAGGCCAGTGCGGAGGCAATGGCCTCGTCGAGGCTCAGCTCGGAGGTCCAGCCCAGCACGTCGCGTGCCTTGTCGACGGCGGCGAACGCGCCGACGGCGTCCCCGGGCCGCGGGGGCGCCTCGGTGATCGGCACGCTGCTCCCGAAGACCCGCTCGAACGAGGCGATCAGCTCACGCACCGTGACGCCCTCACCCGTGCCGATGTTGATGAACGTGCTGGGTGCATCGACCTGGGCGAGCACCTGGTCGAAACGCTCGACCGTCGCCACGTGGGCCCGGGCAAGGTCCCAGACGTGGATGTAGTCGCGGATCCCGGTGCCGTCCCGGGTGGGGTGCTCGGTGCCGGTGATCGTGAACGACTCCTTCTGCCCCTGTGCGGCCATCACGAGCTGGCCCAGCACGTGGGAGGGCTCCCGGGCGTAGATGCCCGATTCCAGGTCGGGGTCGGAGCCGATCGGGTTGAAGTAGCGCAGGGTGATCGCGCGAAGCTCGGTGGCCGCGGCCATGTCCTCGAGCATCATCTCCATCATGCGCTTCGTCCGAGCGTACGGCGAGGGCGGATCGAGCGGCGACGACTCGTCGACCTTGAAGCCGGGGACCATCGCATAGAGCGACGCGCTGGAGGAGAACACCACCCGCGGCTTGCCGAGCGCGACCAACTGGTCGAACAGCTCCAGGGACTTCGAGACGTTGTCGCGGTAGTACTCGTAGGGCAGCTCCACCGACTCCGGCACCACGATGCGGGCGGCCATGTGGATGGTGCAGTCGAGGTCCGGGTGATCCTCGACGATGCGCGCGATCAGGTCGCGGTCGGCGATGTCGCCCTCGTAGAAGATCCGGTCCTTGGCGAACACGCGTGGCCCGACCAGCAGCGAGTCGAGGATGACCGGCGTGTGCCCGGCCTCCTCCAGTGCCTTGGCGGTGGTCGATCCGATGTATCCGGCGCCGCCGGTGACGAGAACCTTCATGTCCTCGACCCTAGTGGGCCCACCGGGTCGAGCCGATGCATGGCCCTGGGACTTTCCGGGAAGAGAGTCGGGTGGCACCCGACGCGGGTGCCACCACCTTCTCGAGGAGGAACCGGATGATCCTGGCGGCGGACACGCAGTTGCGGCTCGACGCGAACTGGGTGGACTACCTGCTGATCGCGACGTACTTCGCGTTCGTGATCGGCATCGGCGTGATGGCCAAGAGGTCGGTCTCGAGCAGCATCGACTTCTTCCTCTCGGGCCGCTCGTTGCCGGCGTGGGTGACCGGGCTCGCGTTCATCTCCGCCAACCTCGGCGCCGTCGAGATCATCGGGATGTCGGCCAACGGAGCCAGCTACGGCCTGGCGACCATGCACTACTTCTGGATCGGTGCAGTGCCGGCGATGCTCTTCCTCGGCGTGGTGATGATGCCCTTCTACTACGGGTCCAAGGTCCGGTCGGTCCCCGAGTTCATGAACCGGCGGTTCGGTCCGACGGCCCACCTGGTCAACGCCATCAGCTTCTCGGTGGCACAGCTGCTGATCGCCGGGATCAACCTGTTCCTGCTCGCCAGCATCGTCGAGGTGCTCCTCGGCTGGCCACTGTGGGTCTCGCTGATCGTGGCGGCCGCGATCGTGCTCACCTACACGGCGTTGGGCGGGCTCTCGGCTGCGATCTACAACGAGGTGCTCCAGTTCTTCGTCATCGTGGCCGCGCTGCTGCCCCTGACTCTCGTCGGGTTGCACAAGGTCGGCGGCTGGAACGGGCTCACCGACAAGGTGACGGCCTCCTCAGGCGGTGCCGAGCAGCTCTCCTCCTGGCCAGGCACCGAGCTCAGCGGCTTCGACAATCCCGTGCTCTCCGTGATCGGCATCGTCTTCGGTCTCGGCTTCGTGCTCTCCTTCGGCTACTGGACGACCAACTTCGTCGAGGTGCAGCGGGCGATGGCCTCCGACTCCAAGTCCGCGGCTCAGCGATCACCCATCATCGGTGCCTTCCCCAAGATGTTCGTGCCCTTCATCGTCGTGATCCCCGGCATGATCGCGGCCGTCACGGTGCAGGAGCTGGTGCAGTTCAAGGAGGACGGCTCCGGCGGAGCGACGTACAACGACTCGATCCTCTACCTGATGCGCGACCTGCTGCCCAACGGGATGCTCGGGGTGGCGATCGCCGGACTGCTCGCGTCGTTCATGGCCGGCATGGCCGCCAACATCTCGGCCTTCAACACGGTGTTCTCCTACGACCTGTGGCAGAGCTACGTGGTCAAGGACAAGGAGGACAGCTACTACACCGCGGTGGGGAGGGTCGCGACGGTCGGCGCCACCCTCGCGGCGATCGGCACGGCGACGTTCGCGGCGAGCTACGAGAACATCATGACCTACCTCCAGACGCTGTTCGGCTTCTTCAACGCGCCGCTGTTCGCGACGTTCATCCTCGGCATGTTCTGGAGGCGGATGACCGCGACGGCCGGTTGGACGGGGCTGGTGGCGGGAACCGCCGCTGCGATCGGTGTCTGGGTCCTCAGCGAGGACGTGCTCGGCGTCATCGGCATCGGCGAGCAGGGAGGCGCTTTCGTCGCCGCCGGAGTCGCGTTCGTGGTCGACATCATCGTCTCGGTGGCGGTCAGCTCCGTGACCGCACCCAAGCCGGAGTCCGAGCTGGTCGGCCTGGTCTACTCGCGCGCGGCCGCCCAGGAGGACAAGGCGGAGATCGCCGAGCTGCCGTGGTTCCAGCGACCCACCCGACTGGCGGCCGTCGGTCTCGGCCTCGTCATCGCCCTCAACGTGCTGTTCTGGTAAGGGGAACCCATGTCTGACAACACCCGCACAACCGGCTCCGAGGGCAGCACCCACCGAGCCGGCGCCTTCGACATCCGCACCCTGATCGCGCTCCTGATCGGGATCTACGGTGTGGTCCTGGTCCTGACCGGGATCCTCGGCACCGACGCCGACGCGCTGGCCAAGAGCGACGGGCTCAACATCAACCTCTGGGCCGGGCTCGGCATGATCGTCGCGGCGGCGCTCTTCGCCGTCTGGGCGCGGTTGCGCCCCGTGGTCGTGCCGGAGGACCCGGCGTCGGGTGCGGCTGAGCTGGACCGCGGTGAGCCGTCGACGTGAGTTAAATATCGGGACAAAGTAGAGTTTTTGGTCGCAAATGCCCGATTCGACCTCGCGTCCGTCTCCGGCTGGCGCAGAATGTCTGCACGAGGCAGGGGGGAACCTGCCTCAGGGGTTGGTCGATTCATGAGCTCTGAGGGGGGTTCGCCGTGGGGGAGAAGTACGTCGAGGACATGCCGGCGGCGGCCGCGCTGCTGCGCCGACCGAGCATGCTGGTGCGTCACGAGGTCATGACCGGGCTGGCCGACGCCGGGTACACCGACATCCTGCCGGCGCACCTGGGCGTATTTCAGCACCCCGGCCCTGACGGTCAACGGCCCGGCGTGCTGGCGGCGCGCACCTACGCCTCGAAGCAGGCGATGAACCACCTGCTGCACCAGCTCGAGGAGGGCGGCTACCTCGTGCGCGAGACGGCCACCGGTGATCGTCGCACCCGGATCGTGCGGCTCACCGACCGGGGCTGGGATGCAGCGGCCGTGATCGACCAGACCACCCGTGAGGTGGAGAAGGCCTGGGCCGAAGCCCTCGGCGAGGTGGCCTACGCCGACCTGCGTGGGGCGCTCTCCCTGCTCGAGGACGTCCTCGACAACCAACGGTGACCTGAGGGGGCGGACCGTGATGTTCTCCTCATTTCGGGCGTACGTCAGCCGATGAGTCCTGGGTGACCCAGCGTCCGCTGCGCGGCAAGCCTCGGCGCGGACTCGGGCGCGGGTCGATTCTCGGGAGATCGCGACGTCGGAGGGCACATGCTGGGCGAGGAGACGGGACCGGACCACCTCGACGGGCTCGTCGGTGAGTTCGTGGTCGAGTGCCGCGAGAACCTCGACCAACTCGACCTCGACCTGCTCGCCCTCGAGCGTGAGCCGGGATCGGCCGACCTCCTCTCCGGCGCCTTCCGGACCCTGCACACCATCAAGGGCTCCAGCAGCTTCTTGGGCTTCGAGGCGCTCGAAGCGGTCACGCACGCGGGGGAGAGCCTGCTCGGCGCCCTGCGCGAGGGCAGGCTGAGCCTCACTCCCGACCTGGTGACCCTGCTTCTCGAGGTCGAGGACGCCACCCGCGACGTGGTGGACGAGATCGAACGATCCGGCGGCGAGGGCGCAGTCGAGACCGCCACGTTGGTGGCCCGGGTCGCGGCCGCCCGAGACGGCGAGCCCGATCCTGCGCCGACCACCGAGTCGGCGGCGGTAGCCCGACCGGTGGCCCCGCCCGGAGCGGTCGAGCCCGACCCCTCGTCGCAGACGCCGCTGCTGGGCGACCTGCTCCTGGCGCGCGGCGTGGTGACGCCACAGACGCTCGGACAGGCGCTCGCTGCACAGAAGGCAGGTGACTCGCGACCGCTGGGCGTCATCTTGGTGGGCCTCGGAGTGCCCGAGGAGCAGATCGACGCGACCGTCGACCACCAGCACGAGATGCGCGCGTCGTTGGTGCACGGCACGGTCCGCGTG
This sequence comes from uncultured Actinomycetota bacterium, assembly GCA_963834315.1. Taxonomy (GTDB): domain Bacteria; phylum Actinomycetota; class Actinomycetes; order Propionibacteriales; family Nocardioidaceae; genus Nocardioides_B. The sequence continues at coordinate 1,306,947 of CAWIAY010000010.1, forward strand.
GATGTCGCACTGCTCGACTCGCTCATGGAGCTCGGGTCCGAGGTGGGCCGGCTGACGCGAGAGCTGCGTGAGTCGGTGTACCGCGAGGCTCCCCGGCTCACGCAGTCGGTCGAGGCGGTGACGGACCTTCTCGCCCACGTCAACGCGGGCCTGGTGAAGGCGCGCCTCCAGCCGGTGCATGCGGCCTGGAGCCGACTGCCCCGGATGGTCCGGGACCTGTCGGCCCAGGTGGGCAAGACGGTGGAGCTCACGACTGCGGGCGGTGACACCGAGATCGACCGGACAGTCCTCGAGGCGGTACGCGACCCGCTGACCCACCTGGTCCGCAACAGCATCGACCACGGCATCGAACCCCCCGGTGAGCGTGTCTCACGCGGCAAGTCGCCGACCGGCCACCTGACCGTGCGCGCCTACCTCGACCACGCGGACGTGGTCATCGAGCTCTGCGACGACGGAGACGGGATCGATCCCGAGCGGATCCGGCGCGAGGCACTGAAGGCCGCCCTCCGGACGCCCGCGGAGCTGGCGCAGCTCAGCGACGACGAGGTCATCGAACTGATCTTCGAGCCGGGTCTCTCGACGGCGCGGGCGGTCACCACCATGTCCGGGCGCGGCGTGGGGATGGACGTGGTCCGCACCAGTGTCGAGCGGCTCGGTGGTCGTGTCGAGCTGCTCAGTGAGCGCGGACGCGGCACGACCATCCGGTTGCGGACGCCACTCACCGTCGCGGTCGTGTCGGCACGTCTGGTGACCGTGGCCGGCCACCGCTATGCCCTGCCCGGGTCCGCCCGAGGCGGCGAGGGCTCGGGCTTCCTCGACCTCCGCTCGGCGCTGGGCCACCCGCCTGCATCGACCCCCGGTGTGAGTGTGGTCGTGGCCGCCGGCGCGGGTCGGATCGAGGTGATGGTCGATGTGGCGGAAGAACCACAGGAGCTGATGGTCAGGCCCTCCCAGGACGTCTCGGCCCCGCCGTTGCTGCTGGGTTCGGCCACGTGTCCGGACGGGACGGTCGTGGGGGTGCTCGACGCGGCCGGACTCGCAGAAGTGGCCGGTCTGGCGGTCGAGCCCGACCATGCCCACGAGATCACGCGACTGCGCGCGGTGGTCGCCGAGGTGTGGGCGTCGTACGGCCTCGCCGGCCCCGACGGCACGTCGCCCTGGTCCGACCCCGGCTCGGAACCGCCTGATCGTCCCCTCCGGCTGCTGCGCGGGACCGCTGTCGTCAGGTCCTGCGTCCCCGTGTCGGACTCGGAGGAGGTCGTGCTCGAGGCGTCAGCGTCCGCGGCGTCCGTCCTGACGGCGCGGATGCTGGGCGCCGAGAGCGTCACGGAGGAGGAGGTGGTCGACGCGCTGGGTGAGATCGTCAACATCGTGGGTGGCACGATGAAGGACGTGGTGTCGCAGGTCGGGCAGCTCGGTCTTCCGGTCGTGCAGTGGCTGGAGGGCGCCGACCTCGACACGTCGTACGGTCGCGCCGAGGTCGGCTGTGTGATGGACGGAGAGCCCGTACGCGTACGACTGGCAGGCCGGGGAACGTCCCGGGCGGGTGAGCATGACGATTGGACGGAGGGGAGCAGGCGGATGAGGATCCTGATCGTTGACGACAGCCGGGTGATGCGACAGATCATCGCGCGCACGCTGCGCCAAGCCGGCTACACCGGTCATGACCTGGTCGAGGCCGGCGACGGCCAGGAGGCGCTCACGGAGATCGACAACCAGACCCCGGACCTGATCCTCTCCGACTGGAACATGCCCGTCATGGACGGTCTCGAGCTCCTGAGGAGACTGCGCGCGACCGGGGTCACCACCCCCTTCGGCTTCGTCACCTCCGAGGTCTCCGCGTCGATAGCCGCACTGGCCACCGAGGCCGGCGCCGACTTCGTGATCACCAAGCCGTTCACCCCGCAGGCCTTCCGAGACAGCCTGGACCCGGTGCTGCCCTCATGAACGACGTCGGCCGGCTGCCGCACGCCAAGGAGGTCAAGGACACGTTGTCCGACCTGCTGGGGCGCTCGGTCGAGGTCGCCCCCGGCGACCCGTTCTCAGGTGCCGTGCCCGGAGGTGCTGCCTTCGCGGTCTACGTCGACGAGCGGATGCGCACCCGGACCGTCGGGGTCGTGGACCTCGCCCTGTGTGCGCGGGCGGGCGCGGCGATCGGGCTGGTCCCGGTGCAGATGGCGGACGCAGCCCTCGCGGAGCGGACCCTCCCTGACTCGCTCCGGGACAACGTCTTCGAGATCATGAACGTCCTGGCCGGGGTGCTCAACGGCGACGAACACCCCCGGGTGCGGCTCTACGACGTCCACCACGCGGGTGACCCCGCGCCCAGCGACGTACCCGGCCTGGCGGCGGTGCTGGGTCGACGGCTCGATCTCGAGGTCGACCTCGCGGCCTACGGGACCGGACGGCTCTCGTTCGTCGTGGTCGGCTGAGACGAACAACGGATGGCTCGGTGCCGCGATGGTGCGGTAGCCTGCTCGCATGCGGAAGAGCCTCCTGCTTACCTGGCCGCGTTGACGAGCACGACGTCGACGCGGCTGCCCCTCGTGACCGAGGGGCTTTTTTGTGCCCGGACCCGGGCTGTGGCAGGAGCACGACCAGCGGACCGCACGAGGAAGACGACGAGATGACCGAGCAGCAGGAGACCGGCCCCCGCGAGGGCTACGACGTGGACGCCACCCAGGACAAGTGGCGCGCAGTCTGGGACGACCTGGACCCGTTCCGCGCGGCCGACGACGGCTCGCGGGAGCGGCGCTACGCGCTGACGATGTTCCCCTACCCCAGCGGCGACCTGCACATGGGTCACGCCGAGGTGATGGCGCTGCACGACGTGATCGCGCGCGCCTGGTGGCAGCAGGGCTACGACGTGCTGAACCCGATCGGCTGGGACTCCTTCGGCCTGCCCGCCGAGAACGCCGCGATCAAGCGCGACGAGAACCCGGCCGTGTTCACCTACGCCAACATCGAGACGCAGGCGGAGTCGTTCAAGCGCTACGCGATCAGCTTCGACTGGTCGCGCCGGCTGCACACCTCCGACCCCGACTACTACCGCTGGACCCAGTGGCTGTTCCTGAAGTTCCGCGAGCGTGGCCTGGCCTACCGGAAGTTCTCCCCGGTCAACTGGTGCCCCAACGACCAGACCGTGCTGGCCAACGAGCAGGTCGTCAACGGCGCCTGCGAGCGCTGCGGCGCCGTCGTCACCAAGCGTGAGCTGTCCCAGTGGTACTTCAAGATCACCGACTACGCCCAACGGCTGTTGGACGACATGGTGCCCCTGGAAGACACCTGGCCGTCCAAGGTGCTGGCGATGCAGCGCAACTGGATCGGCCGCTCCGAGGGCGCCCACGTCGACTTCGAGATCGAGCTGTCCGACGGGTCCGCGCGCACGGTCACGGTGTTCACCACCCGCCCGGACACGCTGTACGGCGCCACCTTCATGGTCGTCGCAGCGGACGCCAAGCTGGCCGAGCAGATCGTCGCGCCCGCACAGCGTGAAGCCTTCACGACGTACGTCGAGAGCATCAGCAGCGAGTCCGACATCGACCGGATGGCCAGCGACCGTCCCAAGACCGGGGTCGACCTGGGCGTCACCGCCCTCAACCCCGTGACGGGGGAGCGGATCGCAGTGTGGGCGGCCGACTACGTGCTGGCCGACTACGGCACCGGCGCGATCATGGCGGTGCCGGCCCACGACCAGCGCGACCTGGACTTCGCCAAGGAGTTCGGCCTGCCGGTGCGCCGCGTCGTCGACACCGGCGAGCCCAACCCCGAGGAGACCTTCGAGGCGACCTCCGGCGACGGCGTCTACGTCAACAGTGGTCCGCTGGACGGCATCAGCGACAAGGCGGCCGGGATCGCCGCGATCATCGACGTCCTGGTCGAGCGAGGCACCGGCTCCGGGACCGTGAACTTCCGGCTGCGCGACTGGCTGCTGAGTCGCCAGCGCTACTGGGGTGCCCCGATCCCCATCGTGCACTGCGAGCGGTGCGGCGAGGTGCCGGTTCCCGAGGACCAGCTGCCCGTCGTGCTGCCCGACCTGCGCGGATCGGACCTGAAGCCCAAGGGCGTCTCACCTCTGGCCGCGGCCGAGGAGTGGGTCAACGTCGCCTGCCCGCGGTGCGGCGGGGCGGCGAAGCGTGACAGCGACACGATGGACACCTTCGTCGACTCGTCCTGGTACTTCTTCCGCTACTGCTCCCCGACGTACGAGGACGGGCCGTTCGACGAGAAGGCGGTGCGCGACTGGATGCCCGCCGCGCAGTACGTCGGCGGCGTCGAGCACGCGATCCTGCACCTGCTGTACAGCCGCTTCTTCACCAAGGTGCTGCACGACATGGGCATGATCGACTTCGAGGAGCCCTTCACCGCGCTGATGAACCAGGGCGAGGTCATCAACGAGGGCCGCGGCATGTCCAAGTCGCTGGGCAACGGCGTCGACCTGGGCGAGATGATCGACCTCTACGGCGTCGACGCGATCCGGCTGACGATGGTCTTCGCCGGCCCGCCCGAGGCCGACATCGACTGGGCTGACATGTCGCCCGGTGGCTCCTTGAAGTTCCTGCAGCGTGCCTGGCGGCTCAGCGGCGACGTGACCGCGCCGGTCGGCTCGTCGTACGCCGACGGGGACGAGGCGCTGCGCAAGGTCACGCACAAGACCGTGCACGACGCGATCCACCTGATCGAGACCTATCGCTTCAACGTGATGGTCGCCCGGATCATGGAGCTGGTCAACGCCACCCGGAAGGCGATCGACTCCGGCTGCGGACCAGCCGACCCGGCCGTGCGGGAGGCCGCCGAGGCGGTCGCGATCCTGCTGAGCCTGGTCGCGCCCTACACCGCCGAGGAGATGTGGCAGCGGTTGGGACACGAGCCCACCGTCGCCCGCGTCGGCTTCCCCGAGATCGATGAGTCCCTGCTGGTCGAGGACACGGTCACCGCGGTCGTGCAGGTGCTCGGCAAGGTGCGCGCACGTCTGGAGGTCAGCCCGGACGTCTCCGACGCAGACCTGGAGGCCGCCGCGATGGCCGAGGAGAGTGTGCAGAAGGCTCTGGATGGCCGTCAGGTCCGCAAGGTGATCGTGCGGGCGCCGAAGCTGGTCAACATCGTCGTCGGCTGACCGGCCGGAGCAGTCAGCAGCTGCCGGACCGGGCTTCCCCGAGCGTTCTGACGCTCCCCTGGGCGAGTTTGCCGCGGGGGGCGGGTGATTACCACGGGACCGTGGTAATCACCGCCGCCTCCGGCCCGGCTACAGCCCAGCCACGGCCTCGTCGACCGGGGTCTCCCCGCCCACCAGGTCGAAGGTGACCCCGCTGCTCGAGGGCGTGTGCAGCACCGCGCGCAGGGTCGCGGCCACGTCCCCCCGGCTCACGGCACCGCGCTCCAGGGTGCCGACGGTGACGCGCCCGGTGGCGGGATCGTCGGTCAGTCGTCCGGGTCGGACGATCGTCCAGTCCAGGTCGCGCGCGCGTACGTCGTCGTCGGCGGCCAGCTTGGCGCGCAGGTAGACCTGGAACACGTCGTCGCTGGTCGGGTCGGCCTGGTCGGTGCCCATCGACGACACCATCACGTAGCGGCGCACCCCCGCCTGCTCGGCCGCGTCGGCGAGCAGGATCGCTGCGCCCTTGTCGACGGTCTCCTTGCGCTCGACGCCACTGTTGGGGCCACCGCCGGCGGCGAACACCACCGCGTCGGCTCCCTCGAGGGCGGCAGCCAGCTGAGCCGCGTCGGCCGACTCCAGGTCGAGCACGACCGCCTCGGCGCCGATGGCCTCCAGGTCCGGCGCGTGGTCGGCGTTGCGCACGATCCCCACGGCCTCGTCGCCGTGGTCGGTGAGCTCACGCTCGAGTAGTTGGGCGATCTGGCCGTGTCCTCCGGCGATGACGACGCGCATGCGGGATCCTTCCGTCGGGAAATGCCTACGTCGGGCCCAACCGGTCGCGCCGGCTGCTCATTCCTCGGGCGTTCCAGGTCGCACCGGCGGGTAGCCTTCGCCACATGTCTCGCCGGGTCGCGATCGTCACCGACAGCACCGCGATGCTGCCGCCCGACGTGGTCGCCTCTCGCGGCATCACCGTCGTGCCGCTCCAGGTCGTCATCGGGGCGCGCGCGTACGACGAGGGTGTGGACCCCGAGGCCAGCCCCGAGACGATCGCCGCGGCCCTGCGGGAGTGGACGCCGGTCAGCACGTCGCGGCCGGCACCGTCGGTGTTCCTCGAGGCCTACCGCCGGGCCCACGAGGCCGGCGCCGAGTCGGTGTTGTCGCTGCACCTCTCCAGCCAGGTGAGCGGCACCTACGAGTCGGCTCAGCTGGCCGCCCGGGAGGCCCCGCTGCCCGTGCTGACGGTCGACACCCTGCAGCTCGGTGTCGCGACCGGCTTCGCAGTCCTCGCCGCAGCCGACGTGTTGGACGACGACCGCTCGGCCGAGGAGGCCAAGGGTGCTGCCCTGGCGCGCGCCGGGGCGACGACTTCGTTGTTCTATGTCGACACCCTGGAGTATCTGCGCCGTGGTGGCCGCATCGGTGCCGCTGCGGCGATGCTCGGTTCGGCGCTGGCCGTGAAGCCGTTGCTGACCCTGTCCGACGGCCGGATCGCGACCCTGGAGAAGGTCCGCACCGCCGCCCGTGCCGTGGGCAGGCTCGAGGAGCTGGCGGTCACGGCGGCAGCGGACCGGCCGGTCGACGTCGCGGTGGCACACCTGGCCGGCGAGGACCGCGCCCGCGACCTGGCGGCGAGGTTGACCAGGCGGCTCGCCGCCAACCTCGACGGACGCGAGGTCGACGTGGGTCAGGTGGGGGCGGTCATCGGCGCCCATGTCGGCCCGGGCATGGTCGCGGTCGTGGTCGCGCCGCACTGACCTGTTCCCCTCCACAGGCGGCCGACCGTGCCGGTCGTCCACATTGCCCTACAGCAGGACCGCGCCGGCGCTCGGAGCCTCCTACTTTCACTGCATGCGCACACGCAGGCCCAGCCACTCCCAGGTCGCCGAGGTGGCACGGCGACGGCTCGACCTGCTGAGCGCCGAGCTCGCCGCGATCCGTCCCGCTTCCGAGGATCTCCCGACCTCGGGAGACGCGGGCGGATCCGGCGAGCCACCTGTCGCGAGGCCGGACGCAGGACCGGCCGCCGGTCCCAGCGCACCCCGGGCCGAGCACGTCCCGCCTCGTCGACCACCCGGGCAGCACGCGCGCCGGGTCGGGGGCTGGGTGACGGACCGTCTCCCTGCCGCGTTCCACGGACGAGTGCGTCTCGGGCCGTCCCAGCTGGCCGTGGTCGCGGTCATGGTCGCCGTCGGCTGTGGTCTGCTGGCGTGGTGGTCGGTCCGGGCCGCGGACCCGGGCGACCTGGTGCCGGCACGCGCCGACCTCCCTCAGACCGCGACCTCCTCCGCAGCCCTGGTCGAGCTGGCGCCGACACCGAGCGGACCGGATCCGTCCGCGGCCGCGGTGAGCGCTCCCGTCGAGCTCGTCGTCGACGTGGCCGGCAAGGTGCGCCGGCCCGGCATCGCGCGGCTACCTCCCGGGTCGCGGGTGGTCGACGCGATCGAGGCCGCCGGCGGTGTCCGCGGTGGCGTCGACCTGCACGCCCTCAACCTCGCCCGCCTCCTCGTCGATGGGGAGCAGGTCCTCGTCGGGATGCCGCCAGTGGGTGGCCTCGCGCCCCCGGCGGCAGCGGGACCGGTGGCCTCGCCTGCCCTCCCGATGGTGAACCTCAACACCGCCACCTCGATCGAGCTGGAGACCCTGCCGGGCGTCGGACCGGTCACGGCGGCCGCGATCCTGCAGTGGCGGGCGGACCACGGTGCGTTCAGTGCCGTGGACGAGCTCGTGGAGGTGTCCGGCATCGGGGAGGCGACGCTCGCGAAGATCGCCCCGTTCGCGACCCTGTGAGCGCATGACCGCCGACCCTGGCGGGCAGCCGGACCGGCCCGACCTGCGGATGATCGCACTCGGGGTCGCCGCCTGGGCCGGCGGACTGGCTGCCGTGCTGATGCCCTCCTGGGTGGTGGGAGCCATGCTGGCCACCGGACTGGCCACCGGATTCGGCGCGGTGGTGGCGTCCCTCGCGAGGCGCCGGGCTCGTCCCGACCGTGGTCCCGGGGCGTGGCGTCCCCTCGTGGTCGGCTGCGTCCTGGTCGGTGGCGCCGTTGCCGCCGGGATCGCCGTGCGGGCGGAGGCCCACGTGACCGGCCCGGTGTCCAGGTTGGCCCAGGAGCACGCGGTCGTCGCGATCAGTGCCCGGGTCAGCTCCGACCCCGTGACGCGGACGGGGAGATTCGGTGACTACGTGGTGGTCCGGGTGGTCGTCTTGTCGGTGGTGGGCCGCGGGCATGACTTCACCACCAGGGTCCCGGTGCTCGTCATCGGTGACGAGACGTGGTCCGCCCTCCCGCTCGGCTCCACGATCGAGGGACGTGGCCGGCTGGACCCCTCCGATGATGCCGCCGTGGCCGCGGTGCTGGCGGGGTCGCCGGACCCGGTGACCATCGACCCGCCGGCGGCCCCCCTCGTGGGAGCCGAAGCGGTCCGGGCGGGGATCCGCGACGCGGTGCGCGGCAGCCCGGACGCGCGGGCGCTCGTGCCCGCGCTGGTCGTCGGTGACGACCGGAGGATGTCACCCGAGGTCGTCGCCGACTTCCGCACCTGCGGGCTCACCCACCTCGCGGCGGTGTCGGGGACCAACCTGACCCTCGTGGTGGGCTTCCTGGTCGTGGTCGCCCGCGGCCTCGGCGTCCGCGGCCGGTTGCTCACGGGGATCGGTCTTGTCGGGGTTGTCGGCTTCGTGGTGCTCGCCAGACCGGAGCCGAGCGTCGTCCGGGCCGCCGCGATGGGGTCGGTGGCCTTGTTGTCGATGGGCCATCGGGGGCGGGCTCGCGGCGCCCGTGCGTTGGGTGTGGCCACGGTGGTGCTGCTCCTCGTCGACCCGTGGCTGGTGGTCTCGGCCGGCTTCGCCCTGTCGGTGCTGGCCACCGCCGGCATCCTCTTCCTGGCTCCTGCGCTCCGTGACCGGATGCGGCGATGGCTGCCCCGCTGGGCGGCTGAGGCGGTCGCGGTGCCCCTGGCCGCCCAGCTGGCGTGCACGCCCGTCGTGGCGGCTCTCTCCGGAGAGGTCAGCCTGGTTGCCGTGGCGGCCAACATGCTGGTGGCCCCGGCCGTCGCACCGGCCACGGTGCTCGGGCTGCTCGGCGGGCTGGTCGGTCTCGTCGCCCCCACGTCCGGTGCGCTTCTCGGGCTGGCGGCCGGCGCCAGCGGCGGCTGGATCGTGCTGGTTGCCCATCACCTCGCTCGGCTGCCGACCGCGTCCGTCGAGTGGGGGGCTGCGCCCGGGTCGCTGCTCGTGTTGACGCTCGGATGTGTCGCGATGGCCTGGTGGTCGGGCTGGGTGCTCGGCCGCCGTCGGCGCACCGCGCTCGGCCTCGCCGTCCTTGCGCTGGTGGTGATCAGGCCGCTGCCCGCTCCGGGGTGGCCACCGGACGGCTGGGTCCTGGCCGCCTGTGACGTCGGCCAGGGAGACGCACTGGTCCTCAACGCCGGCGCCGGTACCGCTGTCGTCGTCGACGTGGGACCCGATCCGGAGGCGATCGGACGCTGCCTCGCGAGGCTCGAGGTGCGGGACGTCCCGGTCGTGGTGCTGACGCACTTCCACGCCGACCACGTCGAGGGCCTCTCAGGCGTGCTGGACAGCTTCGAGGTCGACACGGTGATCACCAGCAACGCAGCCGACCCGGCGGCCGGGGCGGAGAGCGTGCAGAGGCTGGTCGAGGGCGAGCGAGCCACGCTGAGGGCGGCCGGACAGGGTGAGACCACCAGGGTGGGTGGGCTGACGTGGCAGGTGCTCGGGCCGCCCGCGACGCCACCCCCGCCGGGGGAGCAGGGCTCGGCTGCCAACAACGCCAGCGTGGTGTTGTTGGTCGAGGTGGCGGGCGTGCGGATCCTGCTCACCGGTGACATCGAGCCCGAGGCTCAGGCCGCCGTCGCCCGGGCCGCTCCTGGGCTTCGCGTGGACGTCTTGAAGGTGCCGCACCACGGCAGTCGTCACCAGGACGTCGGGTGGCTCGCCGGGCTGCAGGCCAGGCTCGTGGTGGTCTCGGTCGGCGCGGGCAACGACTACGGCCACCCCGACCCCGGCCTCCTCGACGTCCTGGCGGCCGGGGGAGCGTTGGTGCGGCGCACCGACTCCTCGGGCGACCTGGTCGTGGTCGTGGACGACGAGCGTCGGCTCCGACTGCGGACCGCGTCGTGAGGGCGCTGCTCAGAGCATCTGGTCGCCGGAGATGCGCTGACTCCCGCCCTCCTCGACCAGGGTGAGCCGGTGCCGCTCGGTGAGGGTCTCGCCGTCGGTGTTGACGAAGACGATGGTGGCCTCGACCGCGTCGCCCCCCCGCACCGTCTCGAGGTCCTGGGCGTCGACGGACTCGATCGTGGCCCAGAACCCGTCATACGACGAGCGGCCGACCTCCTGCTGATAGCCGGAGGAGAGCATCGCCCAGCCGTCGTCCAGGTCGCCGGGGAGCGTGTCGTAGTACCCGTCGACGAAGGCAGCCGGTTCGGAGGCGGGTGTCGCCCCGGTCGGCTCTGAGGTCGACGAGGCCTCCTCCGCGGGATCGTTGGTCTCCGGATCGGCCTGCGGCGATTCCGTCGAGGGTTCTGCGGACTTCTGGCCGCCGCCGGCGGTGCCTGCCGGGTCGTCCTCTCCGAGGGGGTTGATCAACACGACGGCCAGCAGGGCGGCGGCCACCGCCAGCAGCCCGATCAGCACAGGTCCGGGGCGACGCCGCCGCGGCGGGTCCTGGGCCGCGACGGGGCTGGGAGCCGCCGCGGCGGTGGTCGGATCCTCGGACTCGGACTTCGGGGTCTGCTCTGTCTCGTCGGGTTTCCCGGCGTGTTCGAGTGTCTCGGAGTGCTCGAGCTGCCCGGAAGCGGAGGGGACGGGAGCAGCCACGGCGGTGGTCGGCAGCCGGTCGGTCAGGGTGGAGGTGCGTTCCTGGCCGCCGGCGGCCAACCGTTGCAGCGCGTGGGCGACGTCCTCCATCGACCAACGGGTGGCCGGGTCGCGGTCGAGCATCCGTGAGATCACCGGCTCGAGTGGGCCGGCGCGTCCCGGCGTCGGCGGATCGGCCTGGGCGATCTCGTGCAGGACGGCGACCGGGTTGTCGCGCTGCTCGTAGGGCGGTCGCCCCTCGACGGCGTAGTAGAGCGTCGCGCCCAGCGCCCAGACGTCGGAGGCGGGGGAAGGGTCGGCTCCGGTGGCCAGCTCGGGCGAGAAGTACGTCGGAGTCCCGGTCACCAGGTCCGACTGGGTGAGCGCGGGATCGCCCTGGGTGCGAGAGATGCCGAAGTCACCGATCTTGGCCAGCCCGTCGTCGGCGAGGAAGATGTTGCCGGGCTTCACGTCGCGGTGGACGATGCCGGCTCGGTGGGCAGCGGCCAGGCCGTCGGCGACCTGTGCCCCGAGCGCGGCGACGAGCTGCGGAGGCAGGGCGCCGTCCTCGCGGATGACCTGGGCGAGGCTCCGCGAGACGACGTGCTCCATCACCAGCCAGATGCTCTGGTCCTCCTCCACGACGTCGAACACGGTGACCACGTTGCGGTGGTTGAGGGCGGCAGTCGATCGAGCCTCCCGCATCGCGCGCGCGGTGTCCGTCACGGACTGGCCCGGGAGCAGCCCCACCTGCTTGGCCGCGACCTCGCGGGCCAGGGTCTCGTCGCGAGCCAGCCACACCGTGCCCATTCCGCCCCGTCCGATCGCTCGGAGGACCCGGTAGCGTCCTCCGATCAGCTCGGGCTGCATACAGGTCCTTCCGTCGCCGAACAGATGTTCCTGTCCTGGTTACCCAGACCTGCCGAGGTCCAAGCCCGACTGTCGGGGCCTTGTGGCAGGCTGGCGCCACCATGGCGAACCCGCAGGCGTCCGACATCTTGGGCCACGTCCTTCTGGTGACGGGACCCGAGGAGTTCCTCAACCAGCGCACGGTCAGCCAGGCACTCGCTGCCGTGCGTGCCAGCGACCCCGAGTCGGAGCAGAGTGAGACGTCCGCCGGCCAGCTCTCGATGGCGGCGCTCGGGGACCTGGCTGCCCCGTCGTTGTTCTCCTCGATCCGCTGTGTCGTCGTCCGCGAGCTGGAGGACCTTCCCGACGAGTCCCACGACGGCCTGGTCGCCTACGCCGCTGCCCCCGCCGACGAGGTCGGACTCGTGCTGGTGCACTCCGGCGGCCAGAAGGGCAGCGGCCTGCTCACCAAGCTGCGCAAGCTGCCGCAGGTGACCGAGATCAAGTCGACCAGCCTCAAGCCCTCGGAGGTCGCCCGCTTCGTCTCCGCCGAGGTCCGCTCCCACGGCGGCCGCATCGACGACGACGCCGCAGCCATGCTGGTCCAGGCCATCGGGCAGGACCTCCGCGCCCTCGCGGGGGCCGCCCACCAGCTCACGAGCGACTTCCCCGACGAGGCACTGACCGAGTCGGTGGTCAAGCGCTATTTCGGTGGCCGGGCCGAGGTCAAGTCGTTCGCCGTGGCCGACGCGGCGCTCTACGGTCGCACTGCCACCGCTCTGGAGGAGCTTCGCTGGGCGCTCGACAGCGGCACCTCACCGGTGCTGGTGACCAGCGCCTTCGCCAACGGGCTGCGGGGGCTTGCCAAGTTCCGCTCCGCCCCGCGGGGGATGCGCGAGGCCGACCTCGCGCGTGAGGCGGGCGTGCCACCGTGGAAGATCCGGATGCTGCGCGAGCAGTCGCGCGGCTGGGACGACCTGGGCGTCGCACACGCGATCACCGCAGTGGCCCGGGCCGACGCAGACGTCAAGGGCGCCGCGAGTGATGCCGCCTACGCCTTGGAGCGGATGGTGCTCCGCGTGGCCGGCGCCCGCAGCGGTCGCTGACCCGAGGGGTCGCGTCAGGCAAGACAAATCGGGCGCCGACTCCGCAAGGAGTGGGCGCCCGAATCGGAAGGCTTCGCGTGCTTAGAGCGAGGCGGCCTTCTTGTGGATCGCGGACTTGCGGTTCGCGGCCTGGTTCTTGTGGATCACGCCGGCCGACGCGGCCTTGTCGAGCTTCTTCGACGCGGCCGCGGCGAGCTTCTTGGCGTCGTCCGCGTTGCCGGACTCGGCTGCCTCACGGAAGCGACGCACGGCGGACTTCAGCGCCGACTTCACGGACTTGTTGCGCTCGTGCGCAAGGTCGTTCTGTCGGTTGCGCTTGATCTGGGACTTGATGTTCGCCACGGGTGCAAGCCTCTGCTGTGTCTCGGAGTACGGGGTGGTGGTGCCTAGCCATGTGCCTGATGAAGATGAGGGGCGCGGACACGCTCGAGGAGCGCTCACGCAAGGGTCCACGTTACCAGCGGGGCGCGGGAGCGCCCAAATCGAGGGGCTGGCGCCCGGCTGGCCAGCATCAGCTCCAGCCGCGGCGTGCAGCCAGCCAGGCCCAGGACGCCTCCGCCCACCAGTTCGAGTGCACCCGCAGGTACGGCGAGGACGAGGGGGTCGGGCGATCCCGGTTCTCCAGCATGAAGCCGGCCAGCATCGCGAGCCAGGCGTCGACATGGTCCGGGTCGGCGTCGCGGGTGAGGGGGTGGGCGGCCAGGATCCCTTCGGCGTCGAGCCCGTCGCCGTACGCCGAGATCAGCAGGTCGACAGCGTCGAGCCACACCGGCCCGAGCGCGGGCCAGTTCCAGTCGCAGAGCAGGGCCCGCCCGTCGTGGGTCAGCAAGAAGTTGTCGTCGCGGGCGTCGGTGTGCACGAAGGCGTCGTTGCCGGGGAAGCTGTCGAAGGACTCGGCCAGGGCGGCCGCAGCCTCGAGGTGCGGCCAGTCGGGGTGGTGCTTGCGGAGGTGGTCATAGCCCGTGCGCAGCCCGGGCAGGTCCTCGGCGATCGGCTTGAGGTCGAAGCCGGCCGGGACCGGGTTCAACGTGTGGGCGACGACGGCCAGGGTGTCCAGGCAGTGCTGGAGCTCTTCGAGATGCCAGGGCCGTCGGGGCGGTCGGCCCTCGACGCACTCGAAGCCGAGCAGGACCCACAGGTCGTCGTCGTGCACCCAGCGCAGCGCCGGCACCGGCAGCCCCTCGGGGAGCAGTCGGTGCTTGCGGGCCTCTTCGACGTACGCCGTCGCGAAGGGTCGCTGTGCCTGCTTGCTGGCCGCCTTGAGGAACAGTCTGCTGCCGTCCTCGCCAGTCAGCACCGAGGCCAGCCCGGGAGTGAACCCGCTGCCCTGAGACTCGGCCTTCGCGACCTTGGACCCGAGGTGCTGCTCCACCACCCGGCGGGTCATCGGCGGGAGATACTCCCACTCCAGACGCTGCGCAGTGCGGCCGTGCGGGACGTTCTCGACGCCGGCGAGGTCCTGGGGTCCGCTCATGGTCGGCCATTCAACAGCCAACGGGGGCTCGACGGTGGCACGACCCGCGCGGCGGGACCATCAGCACACCCGCGGTTGCCGGCTCCCCGACGAATCGTGCTCTGCGCGGGCTGCGTGGGAGAATGGCGCCCGCACCTCTCGCAGTCGACCCCGAAAGCAGCCTGTGTCTCCGTCGCACGCCCCCCAGCCGGGGAAGACCGATCCCGCGATCATCCGGAACTTCTGCATCATCGCCCACATCGACCACGGCAAGTCGACCCTGGCCGACCGGATGCTCCAGCTCACCGGGGTGGTGGACGAGCGCGCCGCCCGGGCGCAGTACCTCGACCGGATGGACATCGAGCGCGAGCGCGGCATCACCATCAAGAGCCAGGCCGTGCGAATGCCGTGGACGGTCAAGGACGACAACGACGCCGCTGCCGAGCCGGGCAGCTATGTCCTGAACATGATCGACACCCCGGGCCACGTGGACTTCACCTACGAGGTGTCCCGCTCCCTGGAGGCCTGTGAGGCGGCGGTGCTGCTCGTCGACGCGGCCCAGGGCATCGAGGCACAGACGCTTGCCAACCTCTACCTCGCCCTCGGCGCGGACCTGCACGTCATCCCGGTGCTCAACAAGATCGACCTGCCGTCGGCTCAACCGGAGAAGTACGCCGCGGAGCTTGCGGGCATCATCGGGTGCGACCCCTCCGACGTCCTCCACGTCTCGGCCAAGACCGGCATGGGCGTGGAGCACCTGCTCAACGAGATCGTGGCACAGACGCCCGCGCCGGTCGGCGACGCGGACGCCCCGCCGCGCGCGCTGATCTTCGACTCGGTCTATGACACCTACCGCGGCGTGGTCACCTACGTCCGGGTGGTCGACGGCAAGCTCAGCCACCGCGACCGGATCAAGATGATGTCGACCGGCGTCACCCACGAGATGCTCGAGGTCGGGGTGATCTCGCCGGAGCCGGTCAAGGCCGGCGACCTCGGCGTCGGTGAGGTCGGCTATCTCATCACCGGCGTGAAGGACGTCCGCCAGTCCCGCGTCGGCGACACCGTCACCAGCCTGCACCACGGAGCGACCGAGGCGCTGGGGGGCTACAAGCACCCCAACCCGATGGTCTACTCCGGGCTGTACCCGATCGACGGCGACGAGTACCCGACCTTGCGAGACGCCCTCGAGCGGCTCCAGCTCAACGACGCGGCGCTGGCCTACGAGCCGGAGACCTCGGGCGCCCTGGGCTTCGGCTTCCGCTGTGGCTTCCTCGGCCTGCTGCACATGGAGATCGTGCGCGAGCGGCTCGAGCGCGAGTTCAACCTCGACCTGATCTCGACCGCGCCCAACGTGGTCTACAGCGTGCTGATGGAGGACGGCTCCGAGCAGCAGGTCACCAACCCGAGCGAATATCCCACCAACGGCAAGATCGCCGAGGTCCGCGAGCCGGTGGTGAAGGCGACGATCCTCAGCCCGAGCGACTTCATCGGCGTGATCATGGAGCTCTGCCAGGCCAAGCGTGGCCAGCTCGAGGGGATGGACTACCTCTCCGAGGACAGGGTGGAGATGCGCTACACGCTGCCCATGGGTGAGATCGTCTTCGACTTCTTCGACCAGCTGAAGTCGCGCACCAAGGGCTATGCCTCGCTCGACTACGAGCTCACCGGCGACCAGGCCGCCGACCTGGTGAAGGTCGACATCCTGCTGCAGGGCGAGACCGTCGACGCGTTCAGCGCGATCGTGCATCGCGACGCCGCCTACTCCTACGGCGTCGCGCTCGCCGGCAAGCTCCGCGAGCTGATCCCGCGCCAGCAGTTCGAGGTGCCCATCCAGGCCGCCATCGGGGCGCGCGTCATCGCCCGCGAGACCATCCGCGCGATCCGCAAGGACGTGCTCGCGAAGTGCTACGGCGGGGACATCACCCGCAAGCGCAAGCTGTTGGAGAAGCAGAAGGAGGGGAAGAAGCGGATGAAGATGGTCGGCCGGGTCGAAGTTCCCCAGGAGGCCTTCATCGCCGCGCTCTCCTCCGACGGAGCCGGGTCCGAGAAGACGAAGAAGTAGCCGTCCCCGCTGGGCTAGCGCGGGAGCAGCAGGTCGACTGTCTCGTCGATCAACCGGGTCCACCGGTCACCGCCGGGGTCGTTGCTGGCCTGCTGCAGAGCCAGCCCGGTCAGCATCGCGGTCCACAGGTCCAGGTCGCGGGGATCCTCCACCCCGGCGTCGGCCAGCACCGTCGCCAGCTCGGCCAGCACGCGCTCCGCCAGCGCGTAGGCGGCCGGGGTCGGCTCGAAGCCGGGGACCGTGCGCAGGAACAACAGGTGGGTGCGCGGACCGTCCTCGGCGCAGAAGTCAACGAAGAGGCGCGCGGCCCGCAGCACGACGTCGCGTGGGGTTCCCTCACGGGGCACGGCGTCGATCCGGTCGAGCAGGGCGGTGTATCCGTCGGCGAAGAGGGCGTCGTACAACGCGTGCTTGGAGTCGACATAGACGTAGAGCGACGGCGCCCGCATCCCGACGGCGGAGCCCAGGTCGCGCAGCGTCCACCCGGTGAGGCCGCGCTCCCTGGCGAGCGCCCAGGCGGCCTCGAGGATGCGGCGCATGGTCGCCTCGCGGCGGGCTGCGCGGGGCCCCGGCGGCCGGTGCTCCGGCGTCATGGTCCTCCTTCCAAGGAGTTTTTACCTAACGTAGTTAGGAGAATGGTTGACCCGGGGGAGAGAGTAGCGCAAACTCCTAACAATGTTAGTCATGACGTACGACGACTGGATGGCGGCGGCCGCGGAGGAGTACCGGCGACTCGGAGACCTGCTGCGCGACCTGACTCCGGACGAGTGGAGCCTGCCCACGGACTGCGACGGCTGGGACGTGCACGCCGTCGTGGCCCACCTGGTCGGGGCCGCGGAAGCCACGGCCTCGGTGCGTGAGCTGCTCCGCCAGACCCGGGCCGGGCGGGCGCGGGGACATGACGGCGACCTGGTGGACCGGATGAACGCCGTCCAGGTCCACGAGCGCCGCGATCGGGGGCCCGGAGAGCTCGTTGCCGACCTGGCCGCCGCGGGTGCCCGTGGGGTCCGCGCCCGCTCACGCCTCCCGGCACCGGTCCGTGCGGTGCCGCTCCCCTTCGGCCCACCCCTCGGGACGCGGCCCCTGGGCTACCTGATGGGTCGGATCTACACCCGGGACGCCTGGATGCATCGCATCGACCTGGCGCGGGCGACGGAGCGACCCCTGCTGCTCACCGAGGAGCACGACGGTCGGCTCGTCGCTGACCTGGTGGCCGAGTGGAGCAGCGACCACCGCGCTCCCTTCGATCTCCAGCTGAGCGGAGTCGCGGGCGGCACGTGGTCGGGTGGTGCGGGCGGCGAACGGCTCAGCCACGACGCGACCGAGTTCGCCCGCACCCTGGCGGGGCGCGCGAGCGGCGTGGGCCTGCTGGCGCGAGGGGTTCCGTTCTGACTCGGTGTCTCCTGAGTCACGACAAGAACATGGTGTGCCGTTGCAGACGTCGCCCGGACGAGCGAGAGCTCGCCTTGCACTCGTCGATGGTGAGGACCTTGGTGGGGCTCATCCACCCCTGTGAGGGCTTGTGGAGGATCCATCCGTCGCCGAGAGTGACCGCAGCATGCTGGGCCAGCCCGTCTGGGGAGCGCCACACGAGTACGGTGCCCGGCGCGTCGTCGCGCCCGCCGGGCTGGGTCTCGTCTGTCAGCCAGCGCTCGAACGGTTCTCGCTGCACCCACACCGTGTCTGCATCGCAGACCCCTGCTGCGGCCATGACCGTCCCGAAGCAGTTCGGTCCGCTGGCGGCCGCGAACGTTCCTGCAAGCCTCCGTGCCGCGGGGAGGATTCGGGCTGCCGAGTCCCAGAGGTTCTCGGGGACCTCGTCGTGCCGGCTTGGTCGGCGGCCGTCCTCGATGTAGTCCTTGAGCACGATCTCCTCGCAGCCGTCCAGCAGCGTTGGCCACCACACGAACCGGTGGCCGTCGGCCTGGTCTCGCACCTGGTCGCCCACGACAGCGATCCATGATCTGACGCTCGGAACGATCTCGCGTCCGAAGGTGCGTTGTGCACGCACCAGCGCTGACCTCCGGGGTCTTGGCAGCGTCGTGAACTGACCCTCGTCGAGCCAGATGTACTGCAGACCGCTCGGGAGCCCGTAGAGGCAGTAGGTGTCACGTACCTCGTCCGACAGGGATGCGCCGGTCGTCTGCTCGCCCACGAAGCATGCCAGCTCGGCGTCTGCCAGGAACGGCTGAACAGCTGGGCTGAACCACTCAACCCATCGTTCGAGGAGGCCGTCGGCGACTTCGATGTTCAAGGCGCGCATCAGGCGATGCTAGCCATGTCGTCGACGGTCATGAGTGCCGTGCCACGATGACCCGGTGTCCAGGTCAGCGCTGCACCTGCCCTCGGGACTGACCAGGAACGCCGGGCTCGGCCCGGACTGGGCGGCCTGGCTGGACCGGGTGCCGAGGCTGGTGGGCGAGCTCCTCGAGGAGTGGGAGCTGCGCCCCGACGGCGACGAGGTCTGGCACGGCTTCGCCTCGGCCGTCGTCCCGGTCCGGACGACGACCGGCGGGCGCGCGGTGCTCAAGGTGTCCTTCGACGGCGACACCGAGAGCCTGCACGAGGGAATCACCCTGCAGCGCTGGTCCGGCCGGTCGACCGTGCGGCTGCTGCGCGCGGACCCGCACCGGCGCGCGCTGCTGCTCGAACGACTCACCCGCACCGATCTCACCGTCCTGCCGGTGCTCGATGCCTGCGCGGTCGTCGCCGGCCTCTACCCGGCTCTGCACGTGCCCGCCCTACCTCAGCTGGCCACGGTCGCGTCGTACGTCGGTCGCTGGCTCGATGAGCTCCAGGGCGCCGACGCCGACCTGCCCCTGCCGCGCCGCCTGGTGCAGCAGGCCCTCTCCGCCGGCCGCGACCTGATCGCGGACCGGGCGGCGCCCGAGGTGATCGTGCACGGCGACCTGCACTACGAGAACGTCCTGGCCGACACCGACGGCTCCTGGGTCGTCATCGACCCCAAGCCGATGGCGGGGGACGCTCACTACGAGCCCGCGCCGATGCTCTGGACCCGCTGGGGCGACTACGTCGACGCGTCCGACGTCAGGACCGGGATCAGGCGTCGGTTCCACACCCTGGTCGACGACGGGGGACTCGACGAGGACCGGGCCCGCGCCTGGGTGGTGGTGCGGATGGTGATCAACGCGCACTGGTCGGTGCAGGACGCTCAGCGCGTCGGCGCGGACCTGGACGCCGACGACCGGGAGTGGATCTCGCGCTGCATCACCCTCGCCAAGGCGGTCCAGGACTGAGGCGCGCTTGAGGGATCGGACGATGCCGAACTGCAGCGTCAAGCTGCCATGAGTGTGGGTGGCCCGGAGCGTGCCCGGTCAGGCAGACTCCGGCCATGCGAGCACAGCCCGAGATCGTCTCCGTCAACGTCGGCCCGGCCCGTGACGAGCAGTGGGCCGGCAGCCTGCGCCGTACGGCGATCGACAAGCGCCCGGTCTCGGGTGCGGTCGAGGTCGGCGAGTCGGGCCTGGCCGGCGACGAGGTGGCTGACACCGAGAATCACGGCGGCACCTACAAGGCCGTCTATGCCTTCGCGCGCGAGGATCTCGACCGCTGGGCCTCCGAGCTGGGGAAGCCGCTGCGGCCGGGCATGTTCGGGGAGAACCTGACCACGGCGGGCATCGACGTCAACGAGTCCCTGGTCGGTGAGCGCTGGCGGATCGGGTCGGTGCTGCTCGAGGTCGTCTCGGTGCGGATCCCCTGCGTGGTCTTCAAGAACTGGCTCGGCATCCAGGACTACGACGACAGCCACTGGGTGAAGCGGTTCGCCGACGCCGGCAGGCCGGGACCCTACCTTCGGGTGCTGGAGCCCGGTGCCCTCCAGGCAGGTGACGACCTCGTCGTGGAGCACAGGCCCGATCACGACGTCACCGTGACCACGTTGTTCCGGGCGCTGACCACCCAGCGGGACCTGTTGCCCCGCATCGCGGGTCTGGACCGCGTGGACCCCGAAGCCCTCGAGGCCGCCGAGCGGTACGTGTCGGCCGAGCGCCGGCACTCCGCGTGAGCGCGAGCGGCTGCTGCCTTCGTGGTCTCGATCTGGTCAGGATCGTGACCCGAACCGGCGCGATCCCTACCCAGCGGTAAGTCCGGTGATCTAGGTTGTTTCGCAACCAGTCCAAGGCGGCGCCGCCTCGTGCGAGCCCGCAGAGAACAGGGAGTGCCAACGCCCGTGTCGCCCGCCAATCACGACCTCTCCTACATCGAGAACCGTCCGCCCAACGTCGCCGTGCAGTTCCAGGAGCGGGTGAAAGCCAGCTCGCACCGGGAGGCGTTCCGCTACCCCCGCGGGGAGGGCTGGGAGTCGGTGACGTGGGCCGAGACCGGCGACAAGGTCACCAAGCTCGCCGCTGGGCTGCTGTCCCTGGGTATCGAGCCCGAGCAGCGCATCGGGATCGCCTCCGGGACCCGGTTCGAGTGGATCCTGGCCGATCTCGCCATCATGTGCGCGGGTGCTGCGACGACGACCGTGTATCCCTCGACGATGTCCGACGACGTCTCCTACATCCTGGCCGACTCCGAGTGCCGGGTGGTCTTCGCCGAGGACGACGAGCAGGTCGCGAAGCTCAAGGAGCACAAGTCCGAGCTGCCGCACCTGGCCAAGGTCGTGGTGATCGAGGGCCAGAGCGACGGTGACTGGGTGATCGGTCTCGACGACCTCGAGAGGGCCGGCGCCGAGCACCTCGAGAGCAACCCGGCCGCCGTCGACGAGGCGATCGCCAAGATCCAGCCAGACGCCCTGGCCACCTTGATCTACACCTCTGGTACGACTGGTCGGCCCAAGGGTGTCCGGCTCCGGCACAGCTCGTGGACCTACGAAGGTGCCGCGATCCAGGCGCAGCACATCCTGAGCGAGGACGACCTGCAGTTCCTGTGGCTGCCGATGGCGCACTCCTTCGGCAAGGTGCTGCTCTCCACCCAGCTCGCCTGCGGCTTCGCCACCGCGGTGGACGGCCGCGTCGACAAGATCATCGAGAACCTCTCCGTCGTACGTCCCACGTTCATGGGCGCGGCACCGCGCATCTTCGAGAAGGCGCACGGACGCATCGTGACGATGCAGGCCTCGGAGGGCGGGCTCAAGGAGAAGATCTTCAAGCAGGCCTTCAAGGTCGGGCTCGAGCACGACCGCCTCAAGCGCGAGGGCAAGCCGATCCCGTTCCTGCTCGCGAAGCAGCACGGTGTCTTCGACAAGCTGGTGTTCAGCAAGATCCGCGACCGCTTCGGCGGACGGGTGCGCTTCTTCATCTCGGGTGCCGCCGCGCTCAACCGCGACATCGCCGAGTGGTTCCATGCCGCCGGCGTGCTGATCCTCGAGGGCTACGGACTGACTGAGACCTCCGCGGGGTCCTTCGTCAACCACCCGGAGGACTACAGGTTCGGCACGGTCGGTCCGGTGATGCCGGGCAGCGAGGTCAAGATCGGCGACAACGACGAGATCCTGATCAAGGGTCCGGGCGTGATGGACGGCTACCACAATCTCCCGCAGGAGACGGCGGCCTCCCTGACCCAGGACGGCTGGCTGCGCACCGGCGACAAGGGGGCGGTCGACGCCGACGGCTACCTGACGATCACGGGCCGGATCAAGGACCTCTTCAAGACCTCGGGAGGCAAGTACATCGCTCCGACCGCGATCGAGTCGAAGTTCAAGGCGGTCTGCCCCTACGCCAGCCAGTTCCTGGTCTTCGGCAACGAGCGGAACTACTGCATCGCGCTGATCACGCTCGATCCGGACGCCATGGACGGTTGGGCGGCCGAGAACGGCATGGAGGGCGCTTCCTACACCGAGATCGTCCACTCCGACGCGGTCACGGCGATGGTCGGCGGCTACGTCGACGAGGTCAACGCCAAGCTCAACCGTTGGGAGCAGATCAAGAAGTGGGAGCTGCTCGACCACGACCTGACGGTGGAGTCCGGTGAGCTGACCCCGTCGATGAAGGTCAAGCGCAACGTCGTGGAGGAGAACCACAAGGAGCGCATCGACGCCCTGTACGCCTGATCGCCTCACCTACCGATGTCGGTAGCTCAGGAGTGACCCCCAGGTCACACCAACGCTACCGACATCGGTGCGTTCTCCGGGCGTGCCGTACGGCTGACGGGCGAGGTGAATGGGCCAGGTCAACTGACCGGGTGAATTGCTCGGACCCGGATCGAGACAAGTCGGATCTGTTGGGTCTATCGTCGGGTCGTCGATCTCGGGTGTGCATGCCTCAGGGGGGTCACCCATGTCCGAGCTCACCCAGGATCCTCCCACCGACGGTCCGGGCGGCCGGCGGGGAGTTCTTCGCGAGACCAAGGACTCGCTCGGGGCCGTGTTCGCCAACCGGAACCTGAGACGGATCGAGCTCGCCTTCGCCGGCTCTGCGATCGGCGACTGGGCCTACGCCACGGCCGTGGCCGTCTGGGCGTACGGGGTCGGCGGCGCGCAGGCAGTCGGCATCTGGACCGCGATCCGGCTGGCGTTGATGGCGATCTCCGCCCCGTTCAGCTCGGGGCTCGCGGACAAGCTGTCGCGCAAGAAGCTGATGATCTCCGCGGACCTGGGCCGCGCGGTCCTGGTGGCGGCAGCCGGGACCTGCCTGGTCCTGGACACGCCGGCCGCACCGATCTTCGTCCTCGCCACGGTGACCTCCCTGCTGGGGACGCCCTTCCTGGTCGCCCAACGGTCGATGCTCCCGAGTCTCGCGGAGCGCCCGGAGGAGCTGACGGCGGCCAACGGGACCGCCAGCACGATCGACTCGTTGGCCTTCTTCGTGGGGCCCGCGACAGGAGCTCTGCTGATCGGGTTGACCAACGTGGAGACGGTGTTCTTCCTCAACGTCGCCACCTTCGTCTGGTCGATGCTGCTGGTCGCCGGGGTACACGTGCCGAACCGAGCCCAGGACGCCGACCAGCCGGAGCCCGCCTCTGCGCCGGAGTCGACTGGCGACGAGGCAGCGGCGGCAGCGGGCCCCGAGGAGCCCACGAAGCCGGGCTTCCTGGCGGAGACCTCGGCCGGCTTCCGCACCATCGCCGCCGACCGGGGGTTGATCGTGGTGGCCGCGGCGGCCAGCGTCCAGACGATCGTGGCGGGCGCCAGTGCCGTCTTCGTCGTCGTGATGGCCGTCGACATCCTCGGCACCGGCGCCGAAGGGGTCGGCTTCCTCAACTCGGTGCTCGGGGTCGGCTCCGTGCTGGGCGGGATGATCGCGATCTCAAGAGCGGGTCGAGGCCGGCTCGGGAGCGACCTCGCGGTCGGCGTCGTGCTCTGGTCGATGCCGTTGGTGCTGGTGACCCTCTGGCCGAGCCCGCTCGCCTGCTTCGTGGCGATGGCGCTCCTGGGGCTCGGCAACCCGCTGGTCGACGTCAACATGGACACGCTCGTCCAGCGGCTGACCCCCGACGAGGTGATGGGCCGGGTCTTCGGGGCGCTGGAGGCGTGCTTCATCACCACGATGGCGATGGGCGCGCTCGTGATGCCGTACCTGATCGAGTGGCTCGGCCTGCAGTGGGCGCTGTTCGCCATCGCCGTACCCGTGGTCATCACCGTGCTGGCCGGGCTGCCCCAGTTGCGGGCCCTGGACAAGACCATGCTCGAGCCGGCTGCCCTTGCCCTGCTCCGTGGCGTCGACATCTTCGCTCCGTTGTCGGCCGCTGCGCTGGAGTCGCTGGCCCGCACGGCCACCGAGGCCCGGTTCGCCGCAGGGCAGGAGCTGCTGCACGAGGGTGGGGACGCGGATCGCTTCTACGTGGTCGAGCGGGGTCTGGTCGAGGTCACCCAGGCGGGCAGGGTGCTGCGCCGCGAGGGGCCGGGGGAGTACTTCGGGGAGATCGGGCTGCTCCGAGACGTGCCCAGGACCGCGACGATCACGGCCGTGGAGGACACAGTCGTGCAGACCGTCTCCCGCGACGACTTCCTGCGGGCCGTCTCCGGTCACCGGGAGGCGCGCATGATGGCCGAGACGGTCGCCACCCGGAGGCTGGCGGTCTGAGGCGCCGGATGAGCCTCGGCTCGATCAGTGAGGCGGCGACTCCCCGACGCTCGACGAGCGCGAATCGTATCCCTCCTGTCACCTTGCCAGGGGTGTGCCTGTGAGTGATTTCACCCTAGCCTGGCCGGACCGCCCGACCTTCTCTCGATCGGAGTGCTCCATGCACCGTCTTCGCTTCGTCTCGGCAGCCGCCGCGATCGCAGGCCTGCTCCTCGCCGGCCTGGCCGCACCGCCCGCGGTCGCCGCGACGGGAGACGAGCTGTTCATCAGCGAGTACGTCGAAGGCAGCTCCAACAACAAGGCGATCGAGATCTACAACCCGACCGGCGCGGCCGTCGACATGTCGGCCTACCAGCTTCGGATGTTCTTCAACGGCAATGCAACTGCCGGACTGAGCATCGCCCTCTCCGGCACGGTCGCGGCCGGCGACGTGTTCGTGATCGCGCAAGCCTCGGCCAGCACCACGATCCTTGCCACGGCCGACCAGACCAACGGTTCCGGGTGGTTCAACGGCGACGACGCGATCGTGCTGGCCAAGGGCACCACTGTGGTCGACTCCCTCGGGCAGGTCGGCACCGATCCGGGCACCGAGTGGGGGTCGGGCCTCACCTCGACCGCCGACAACACCCTGCGCCGGCTGCCCGACATCTGTGCCGGCGACACCGACCCCGCCAACGCGTTCGACCCGTCGTCGGAGTGGGCGGGCTTCGCCAACGACACGTTCGACGGCCTCGGCGCCCACACCGCCGACTGCGGTGACGTGGAGCCGACGCAGGTCATCAACGAGTTCTCGGCCAGCACGACCGGCACCGACGTCGAGTACCTCGAGCTGCTGGTCACGCCCGGCACCGACCTCGGCGGCTACGCCGTGCTGCAGATCGAGGGCGACTCCAGCTCCCCGATGGGCACCGTCGACTCCGTCACGACCTTCGGCGCGGCGGACGCCGATGGCCGCGCCCTCGCGAACCTTGCGGCGAACACCCTCGAGAACGGCACCATCAGCCTGCTCCTGGTCACCGGAACGATCCCGGCGCAGGGCACCGACCTGGATGCCGACAACGACGGCGTCGTCGACGAGTCCGCAGGGCTCACGGTCGTCGACGCGGTGGCCGTCAACGACGGGGGCGCAGGCGACCTCACCTACGGCGGCGTGACCCTCACCGTCGCGTACGACGGTCTGCCCTTCGCTCCCGGCGGCGCCTCGCGCATCCCCGACGGCACCGACACCGACACCACCGGTGACTGGGTGCGCAACGACTTCGACCTTGCCGGCATCCCGGGCTCCACCGGGACGCTCGTCGACGGTGAAGCACTCAACACCCCCGGTGCGGTCAACGCCCTCACGGTCGCGCCCGACCCCGACCCCGAGCCGGGTGACGCGGACTGCGACGCCGCGGCCGTCACGATCGGATCGGTCCAGGGCTCCGGCGACACCTCGCCTGTCGTGAACCAGACGGTGCACGTCGAAGGCACGGTCGTCGGAGACTTCCAGTCCACCGGCGAGCTCACCGGCTACTTCCTGCAGGATGCCGGAGACGGCGACACCGCGACCTCCGACGGCATCTTCATCTACGCCCCCGGCGCGGGTGCGGTCGACGTGTCCGCCGGAGACGTCGTCCACGTCGTCGGTGCCGTGAGCGAGTCCGCCTCGGACGGCGGGACGCTCACCGAGATCACCGCGAGCGACATCGACGTGTGCGCGACCGGCGCCGAGCTTCCGGCACCCGTCGCAGTGACGCTGCCGGCAGGCCCCGAGGTCTACGAGCCCCTCGAGGGCATGTACGTCGCCTTCCCGCAGCAGCTCTCCATCCTCGAGTACTTCGAGTTCGGCCGCTTCGGCACCATCGACGTGGGGCTCACCCGCCAGATGCAGCCGACCGCCGTGCACGAGCCGGGCTCGGCCGAGGCCGCCGCGCTCGCGGCCCAGAACGAGCTCGAGCGGATCACCCTCGACGACGGACGGGGGAGCCAGAACCCCGACCCGGCGCGACACCCGGACGGAGCGGAGTTCACCCTCGCCAACACCTTCCGCGGGGGCGACCTGCTCACCGACATCACGGGCGCGCTCGACTACCGCTTCGGCGGCTGGCGGGTCCAGCCCACCGAAGGTGCCGACTACACCTCCGAGAACCCGCGTCCCGGCGTTCCGGACGTCGGCGGTGACGTCACGGTCGCGAGCTTCAACGTGCTCAACTACTTCACGACTCTCGGCTCGCGCGGCGCCGACACCGCCGAGGAGTTCGAGCGTCAGGAGGCCAAGATCGTCAGCGCGATCGGCGAGATCGACGCCGACATCGTCGGGCTGATCGAGATCGAGAACAACGGCACCGCGGTCGCGGCTCTCGTCGACGCGCTCAACGCCGAGGTGGGCGCCGGCACGTACTCGCACATCGAGACGGGCGTGATCGGCACGGACGAGATCACCACCGCGCTGATCTACAAGCCCGCCACGGTGGTGCCGCAGGGCGACTTCGCGATCCTCACCAGCGCGATCGACCCGGACTTCCGCGACAACAACCGGCCCGCCCTGGCACAGACCTTCGCGCAGGTCGGTGGCGGCGAGGCGGTGACCGTCGTGGTCAACCACCTCAAGTCCAAGGGCTCGAACTGCGACGCGCTCGGCGACCCTGACCTGGGCGACGGTGCGGGCAACTGCAACGTGACCCGCACGCTGGCGGCGAACGCTCTGGCGAGGTGGCTGGCCACCGACCCGACAGGACAAGGCGCAGGGCGCGAGCTGATCATCGGCGACCTCAACTCCTACGACAAGGAAGACCCGATCGACGCCCTGCGCGCGGCCGGCTACACCGACCTCGTGTTCGAGTTCCAGGGGGAGAACGCCTACTCCTACGTCTTCGACGGCCAGCTCGGCTACCTCGACTACGCGCTCGCCGGCACCGACCTCACCGAGGACGTCACCGGCGCCGAGGTGTGGCGGATCAACGCCGACGAGACCAGCCTCATCGACTACGACATGACCTTCAAGCAGCCCGCCCAGGACGCGCTGTTCGCCCCCGACCCCTTCCGCTCGAGCGACCACGATCCCGTCGTCGTCGGTCTCGACCTGACCCCGCCCGACACCACCCCGCCGACCATCACGGCCACGGCCGACCCGTCGTTGATCTTCCCGCCGAACGGCAAGGACCGCCTGGTCACGATCACGGTCGACGCGGCGGACGACTCAGGTGAGGTGAGCGTCGAGCTGGTCTCGGCGACCGCCGCGGGCAACAAGAAGGCCGCGGTCGAGACGATCACCGACACGACGTTCTCGGTGAAGGCGGTCGTCAAGGCGACCTACACCTTCACCTACGAGGCGACCGACGCCGCGGGCAACACCACCACGGCCACCACGGTGGTCCGGGTCGGGCCCGAAGCGGCGAGCTGAGAGCCACCGAGGTCGGTAGCCCAGGAGTGACCCAGGAGTGACCCAGGAGTGACCCCGGGGTCGCGCCAGGGCTACCGACGTCGGTGCGTCCGGGGCGTGACACGATCGAGGGCGTGCCGTCCATGCTTCCCGAGGGTGATCCCGCGCCCGCCGACGGCGCGCTGGTGCCCTCGGCCCTGGCGGAGCTCGGCACCGAGCCGTTCGGCTTCTACGTGCACGTGCCCTTCTGCTCGGTGCGCTGCGGCTACTGCGACTTCAACACCTACACGGCCAGCGAGCTCGGCCGCGCGGGTGACGCACCCGGCGCCTCGCAGGCGACCTATGCGGACGCCGCGATCGCCGAGATCCGGGCTGCCCGACGGGTGCTCGGTGACCGCGACCTGCCGGTCGAGACCGTGTTCTTCGGCGGCGGGACCCCCACGCTGCTGCCCGCCGCCGACCTGGTGCGGGTGCTCGAGGCTATTCGGGCCGAGTTCGGCCTCGTCCCGGACGCCGAGGTGACCACCGAGTCCAACCCGGACTCGGTGGATCCCGCGGATCTCGACGTGCTGCGCGCGGGCGGGTTCAACAGGCTGTCCTTCGGGATGCAGTCGGCGGTGCCGCACGTGTTGTCCGTGCTCGACCGCACCCACGACCCGCTCCGGGTGCCGAGCGTGGTGGCCTGGGCCCGCCAGGCCGGCTTCGAGGAGGTCAGCCTCGACCTGATCTACGGGACGCCGGGGGAGTCGGCCGCCGACTGGCAGACCTCCTTGTCCGCGGCACTGGCCTGCGAGCCGGACCACCTCTCGGCGTACGCCCTCATCGTCGAGGAGGGCACAGCCCTGGCCCGGCAGATCCGGCGGGGCGCGGTGCCAGGGGGTCAGGGGCCCGACGACGACGACCTGGCCGACAAGTACCTCGCCACCGACGAGGCCATGAACGATGCGGGCCTGGACTGGTATGAGGTGTCGAACTGGGCACGGCGTCCCGAGAGCGCCTGCCGGCACAACGTCGGCTACTGGACCGGCGGCGACTGGTGGGGTGTGGGCCCCGGCGCCCACTCCCATGTGGGCGGAGTGCGGTGGTGGAACGTCAAGCACCCGTCGGCGTACGCCGCCCGCCTCGGCGAGGGGGTGAGCCCCGCCCACGCCCGCGAGGTGCTCGACCAGGAGACCCGCCGGGTCGAGCGAGTGCTGCTGGAGGTCCGGCTGCGCACCGGCCTGCGCGTCGACGTCCTCGACGACGCAGGGCGCGCGGCCGTGCCTGGGCTGGTGGCGCGCGGGCTGCTCGTCGAGGGTGACCCGCTCGTCCTCACCCGCGCCGGGCGGCTGCTGGCCGACGCCGTCGTCCGGGACCTGCTGCCGTGAGGCTGTGAGCCGGGCTCAGCTGACCAGGCGGATCGTCAACGGGTAGCGGTAGTCCTCGCCGTTGGCCGCCTTGATGGTGGCCAGGATGATCACGACCAGGTAGCCGATGCCGGCGATGATGCCGAGCGGGACGATCACGATCAGCCCGATCCCGAGGGTCGCCAGGGCGGCCACGAACGCGACGGCGGCGTAGATGAGCACGGAGATCTGGAAGTTCAGCGATTCCACCGAATGCCGGCGGACGAAGGCCGAGTCGTTGCCCTTGACCAGCAGGACGATGAGGGGGGCGAGGAATCCCATCGCCACCCAGACCGCGACGAAGACTCCGACGTGGGCGGCGATGCCCCAGGTGCGCTCCTCGGAGGTCGGCATGCCACCAGGGCCGTAGCCGGGCTGCGACCCGCCGGCGGGCGGCGGGGACGGGGGGTAGGTCATCGGGTCTCCTCGGGGGCTGTGACGAAGTCGATCAGCTCTTCAACTCTACCGAGCAAGGCCGGCTCGAGGTCGGCGTACGACGTCACCCGGCCGAGGATGTGCTTCCAGGCGCGTGCGATGTCGGCCTGGTCGCGGTGCGGCCAGCCCAGCCGCTGGCAGACGCCCTTCTTCCACTCCACGTTGCGCGGGATGGTGGGCCAGGTCTCCATGCCGAGGCGCTCGGGCTTCACCGCCTGCCAGACGTCGACGAAGGGGTGCCCGACGATCAACACGTGGCGTCCCACGGGACTCTTGGCGATCGACTGCGCGATCCGGCTCTCCTTGGAGCCGGCGACGAGATGGTCCACGAGCACACCCACCCGGCGTTCGGGCGCGGGCCGGAAGTCGCGGAGATGATCGGAGAGGTCGTCGACGCCTTCGAGGTACTCCACCACCACACCCTCGAGGCGCAGGTCGTCGCCCCAGACCTTCTCGACCAGCTCCGCGTCGTGCCGACCCTCGACGAAGATCCGGCTGGCGCGGGCGACGCGTGCCTTGGTGCCGGGGACGGCCACGGAGCCGGAGGCGGTGCGAGTCCGGGGAGCGGGGCCTTGGCGGCGGGGCGGCACCAGGATGACGGGAACCCCCTCGAGCAGGAAGCCCGCGCCGAGGGGGAAGGTCCGCCGCTTCCCGCGCCGGTCCTCGAGGACCACGGTCATCAGGTCACGCTCGACGGAGACGATCTCGCCGCACCAGTCGGTGGTGACCTCCTCGACGACCAGCCCCTTGTCGGCCTGGGTCTCGACCGCACGCCCACGCTGGGGGGCGCGCCAGTCGGTGTTGAGCACGTCGGCGCCGTAACGGTCGTGGGAGGCCATGGAAGAACGCTAGGACGCCCCGGGTGCGCTGGTCCGGTGCCGCGCCGTGGCGCCGTCCCACTGAGAGCCTGGTCACCCCGGACCCTTGCGCGGCGAACAGTCGCGATATATCGTTGACGTATCGCGAAACAGTCGCGAACCAGCTCTTCACCAGCCAACGAAGGAGACTGTCATGGGACGCAATCCCTGGGACATGCCCTGGGACGACCCGCGCGCCGGGCACCCGGGCCGCGGCAACGGGCCGCACGGGGGTCACGGCCGTGGAGCGCCCTGGGGGTCCGGCCCGCCGCCGTGGCTCCAGGGCCTGCTCGGCCTGGCTCAGTCCGGTGGCACCGCCACCCGGGCGCCTCGGGTCAAGCGGGGCGACGTACGCGCCGCGATCCTCGACGTGCTCGCGACCGAGCCGATGAACGGCTACCAGATCATCCAACAGATCGCCGAGCGCAGCGGCGGTGCGTGGAAGCCGAGCCCCGGCTCGGTCTACCCGACCGTCCAGCAGCTCGAGGACGAGGGGCTCGTCGAGGCCAGCGAGGGTGAGGGTCGTCGGCTGCTCACGCTCAGTGAGGCCGGCCGGGCCTACGTCGAGGAGCACCCCGACGAGCTCGCCGCCACCTGGCGCGCCTTCGACGACGCGGCCGAGGCCGAGCGCAGCGACAACACCCACGACCTCAAGCCGGTCATCGGCCAGGTCATGAGTGCCGTGTGGCAGGTCGTCACGACCGGCACCCGCCAGCAGCAGGCAGAGGCCGCCGAGATCCTCGCCGACGCCCGGCGCAAGCTCTACGGCCTCCTCGCGGAGGGAGATGGAGAATGAGCACCCCGACTGGTGGCCAGGGACGGCCCGAGCTGAGGATCAGCGACACCGAGCGCGATGCAGCCGTCACCGCGCTCGGTGAGCACTACGCCGCGGGGCGGTTGACCAAGGACGAGTACGACGAGCGCGCCGCGACGGCCTACGCCGCACGCACCGCGTCTGCGCTGCGGCCGCTCTTCGGCGACCTGCCGGCGCCGCACCCGTTCGCGACGCCGCCCCGGGAGGCAGCCGGTGCTCGCACCCGAGGTGCCGGTCCGGGTGCGTGGGGCGGCCCGGGACCGGGCTGGTCGCCGAGACAGACGCTCTCCGGACCGGGCCGCCCGCCGTCGGACCGCGGCTTCCGGGTGCCGTTCCTCCCCCTCGTGCTCGTGCTCGTCGGGTTGGCGGTCCTGTGGAGCGCGCCCTGGTTGGTCTTCCTCGGCCTCGGGGTCTTCTTCTTCACCCGGTCCAAGCGGCGACACAACACCTGGTCGGGCTGCGGTTCGCGGACGCGGCACGGCTGAGCCCGGAGGAGACTCAGAGCAAGGGCAACGATCGTGCACTGCGGGGCAGCTGCTCGTAACCTCGCGTGACGGCGTGCCGGAGCTCCTCGCCCGGATAGGGCCACTGTGCGGATGCCACTGCCTCGCCGATGGGTACGCCGCGGCTGGCGAGGTCGCGAATCGTCTCGGCGACGATGCCGATGGCGCTGCGCTGCTCGTGCACGAAGTCCTTGTCGACGGGCAGACCGTGACCGGGCACGACGACGGTGGCCTCGCTGAGCAGCTGCACGAGCAGGTCGAGGGTGCCGGGCCACTCCATCGGCCAGCAGTCCTCGCCGTACCCCGGCACGGCGTTCCGCGCCGCGGACTCCTCGACGAGGTCGCCGGCGAAGACCACGTCGGCGTCCTCGACGCGGACCACGATGTCGCCCGCGGTGTGACCCTTGCCCGGATGCACCAGCTCGACGATGCGGTCGCCGAGATCGACGGCCTTGGCCGAGGAGAACGTGTGGGTCGGAGGCAGCACCCGGGTGTCGGCGATGGCGGCGTAGCGGGGGTCGTCCCCGTCGGCCCTGGCCTGCTCCTGCAGCGCCGGCACCGTGCTCGCCAGGTCGCCGGGCACGGAGTCGTGGGCATACAGCGGCAGCTCGCCGTCGCCGTACTCCTCGCTGAACACCACGTTGCCGAACGTGTGGTCGAAGTGCTGATGGGTGTTGACCACGCCGACCACGTCACCGACCCCGAGGGTCCGGACCTGCTCGACCACCCGGCGGGCCTCGGCCTCGGAGGCGTGGGTGTCGATGACGAGCAGGCCGCCGCTGCCGGCGACCAGGCCGACGTTGACGTCGAGGAAGTCGAATCGCGCGATCCAGCAGCGATCGGCGATCTCCACGAATCCGGTGTCGTGGGGGATGTCACGCGAGACGAGGGTCATGGACGCAACGCTACGACGGGATCGATTCCCCTCACCGCGGGCGGGTAGGCTTGGCACTCGGATCGGGGGAGTGCCAGGGCACTGGTTACTGGGCACTGGGCAGAGCACGAGACGCAGAGCACGAGACCGCGGAGCGAGGTGAGGTCATGGTCGAGGACCGCAAGCTCAACGTGCTGCGCGCGATCGTCGAGGACTACGTCTCCACCCAGGAGCCGGTGGGCTCCAAGTCGCTGGTCGACCGGCATCAGCTCGGCGTCAGTCCCGCCACCGTCCGCAACGACATGGCGGCGCTCGAGGACGAAGGCTTCATCACCCAGCCGCACACCAGCGCGGGCCGGATCCCCACGGACAAGGGCTACCGCCTCTTCGTCGACCGGCTCAGCTCGGTCAAGCCGCTCTCGTCCGCCGAGAAGAGGGCGATCACCTCGCTGCTCGAAGGCGCCGTCGACCTCGACGACGTGGTCCAGCGCAGTGTCCGCCTGCTCGCGCAGCTGACCCGTCAGGTCGCCGTCGTGCAGTACCCGACTCTCTCGCGCTCCACGGTCCGCCACATCGAGGTCGTGCCGCTGGGAGGCACTCGTCTGCTCCTGGTGGTGATCCTCTCCACAGGCCGCGTCGAGCAGCGCGTCGTGGAGCTCCCGGAGCCCCTCGGCGACGAGGACGTCGCAAACATCCGCACCAAGGTGAACCGAGCGGCGCTGGGCGAGCGGCTGGCCGATGCTGCGGACAAGCTGGTGCAGGTGCCCGACGAGTTCGAGCAGGGCAGCAGGGCCCCGATCGCCGCGCTGGTCGCCTCGCTCGTCGAGGCGATGAGCGACCACCGCTCGGACGAGCGCGTCGCCGTCGGGGGCACGGCCAACCTCGCCCGCTTCGGAGACGGGTTCGACACCAGCATCCGGCCGATGCTCGAGGCCCTCGAGGAGCACGTGGTGCTCCTCAAGCTCCTCGGCGAGGCCGGCTCGTCCTCGACCGTCACCGTGCGGATCGGGGCCGAGGGGCCCTACGAGGAGCTGGCGACCACCTCGGTCGTCGCGACCGGCTACGGCCCCGGCGACGAGGCGCTCGCGACGCTGGGCATCGTGGGACCGACCCGCATGGACTACCCGGGATCGATGGCGGCGGTGCGTGCGGTGGCGCGTTACGTCAGCCGGATCCTCGACGAAGGATGACCCCTGAACACGCCCGCCCGACAACCCGGGCCGCGGCACCCGAGCTGAAAGAACACTTGTGAGCCAGGACCTGTACGAGACCCTCGGGGTCTCCCGCGAAGCTGACGGCGACACCATCAAGAAGGCCTACCGCAAGCTCGCGCGCCAGCTGCACCCCGACGTCAACCCGGACCCGGAGACCCAGGAGCGGTTCAAGGACGTGAGCCGCGCCTACGAGGTGCTCTCCGACCCCGAGAAGCGCCGGATGTACGACCTCGGTGGCGACCCCTTCAACGGTGCCGGCGGCGGCTTCGCGGGCGCCGGGGCGGGCTTCTCGTTCACCGACATCATGGATGCGTTCTTCGGCGGTGCAGCCGGGGGTGGCGGCGCCGGCGGCAGCGGCCGAGGGCCCCGACCCCGCGTACGTCGCGGGCAGGACGCGCTGATCCGTCTCGACGCCGAGCTCGCCGAAGCAGCCTTCGGCACCACCCGGGAGCTCAAGGTCGACACCGCCGTCGTGTGCAACCTCTGCCAGGGCAGCGGCGCCGCTCCGGGCTCCCAGCCCAAGACCTGCGAGACGTGTCACGGTCGCGGCGAGACCATCCACCAGCAGCGGTCGTTCCTGGGCGAGATCCGCACGATGCGCCCGTGCGCGGCCTGCCGCGGGTTCGGCTCGATCATTCCTGAGCCGTGCCGGGAGTGCTCCGGCGACGGCCGGGTCCGCTCCCGCCGCAGCCTCAACGTCAAGATCCCCGCCGGTGTCGACACCGGCACCAGGGTGCAGCTCGCCGGACAGGGCGAGGTCGGGCCAGGCGGTGGCCCCGCCGGCGACCTCTACGTGGAGATCCACGTCGCGGAGCACCCGACGTTCGTCCGCGCAGGCAGCGACCTGCACTGCACCGTGACCGTGCCGATGACGGCCGCGGCCCTGGGAACAGTGCTCGACCTGCCCCTCCTCGAGGCCGACCTCGTCGACGATGACAACACCGAGAGCCAGGTCGAGACCTCGGTGCCGCTCGACGTGAGTGCCGGCACGCAGTCCGGTGCAGAGGTCATCATCAGCGGCCGCGGCGTGCCGTCGCTGCGCGGCACCGGGCGCGGAGACATCGTCGTACGCATCGTGGTCGAGACCCCGGTGCGCCTCGACGAACGTCAGGAGGAGCTCCTCCGCGAGCTCGCCGCGCTCCGCCAGGAGGAGGCGCCCGACGGGCAGGTGCAGGCACCCAAGTCGGTCTTCAGCCGCTTCCGCGACGCCTTCAACCCGCGATGAGCCTTCCGTTCTTCGTCCACGAGGCCGTCGCCGGCGTCACGGTGGCGGAGTCTGTCGTGCTCGAGGGCGACGAGGCGCGCCACGCTGTCGTGGTCAAGCGCATCCGGGCCGGCGAGCATGTCGCGCTGACCGACGGCCGCGGTACGACGGTCGTGGGCAAGGTGTCTGAGACGACCAAGGCGGCCCTCACCCTGGTTGTCGAGGAGGCCCGCACCATCGAGCCGGAGCTGCCGCGGGTCGTGGTCGTGCAGGCGATCCCCAAAGGCGAACGCGGCGAGCTGGCCGTCGAGATGCTCACCGAGGTCGGTGTCGACCTCATCGTGCCCTGGGCGGCCGCGCGCTCGGTCGCGGTCTGGAAGGGCGAGCGCGCCGCCAAGTCGCTCGCGAAGTGGCGCAGCACGGCGCGTGAGGCAGCCAAGCAGTCACGACGTGCGTGGTTCCCCGAGGTTGCCGACGTGGTCGACACCGCTGCGGTGACGGCACTGTTGGAGAAGGCGTCGGTGCCGGTGGTGCTGCACGAGGCCGCCTCCGGGCCGATCGCCGACCTGCCGGTGCCCGGCCGCGGCGAGATCGTGATCGTGGTCGGCCCCGAGGGTGGCATCGCCGAGGAGGAGCTCGCGGCGTTCGCCGCCGTCGGAGCCGAGCCGGTGCGGCTCGGCTCGTCGGTGCTGCGCACCTCGACGGCCGGTGTCGCCGCCACGGCGGCGCTGCTGGCCCGCACCCGCTGGCGCTGAGCACCCCGATATCGGTAGGCGACGCGCCGCGGATCTACGGCGCGCCGCCTACCGATATCGGTGTCAGCCGCGCAGCAGTGACGTGACCCGGTCGACCTCGTCGTCGAGCTCGCTGCGCTGCGCGCGGGTCAGGTCGCGGAAGAGGTCGAGCGTGACGGCGTCGTCGCGCCACCACCAGAGACCGGCCATGAAGCCGTCGACGAAGACGGTGTTGCCGACGCCGCCGTTGCTGCCCAGCCACCGGGCGCGCACGTTCTCGGGCACGATCCGCGCCCGGTCGGAGTGCGAGAGCCAGACGTTGTCGTAGCCGCCGAGCAGCCGCACCGGAGCGTGCTCGGATCCGTCGAGGAGAGGGGCGCCCGGTACGTCGTACAACCGCTTGCCCTGGTCGGTCTCGACCAGCTCGAGCTCGTCGGCCATCTCGCTGAACACCGGGCCCAGCCGGGTCACCCGCGACCAGGTCGTCATGTCGGCTGCCGTCGCCGGACCGAAGGCACGCAGGTAGCGATGCACGAGCGCACGGAGATCGACCTCGACCGGTCCGCGGCCCAGGTGGTTCTCGAGCGTCTGGTAGACCACGCCACCGGAGCGTCGCCACAACCCACGCGGGGGCACCTGCACCAAGGGCACCCGCTCCCTGGCGACGTGGGCCAGCGCGGCGGCCGGCGCGTCGAAGGCCTCGGCGAGCCGCTCGCCGAGCTCCTTGACCGGCAGCGGACCCTCGGTGAGCAGCCGTCTCGTCTCGGCCACGAGCGTCTCGACCGGCACGTGCCGGGCAGGCCGGCTGTTCTGGTTGCCCTTGCTCTGCTGGTCCAGCGCCGACTGCACCCAGGCGCGCAACGACAGCGCGTCGTCGGGGCTGAGCACGTGGATGGTGCCGCGCATCGTCAGCAGCCGCACCGCCTGGTGCCGCTCGAGTGCAGCGCTGAGCTCGACCGGGTCGAAGGGGGCGAGCCGGGCGGCGAGTGAGAGGTAGGGCGGCAGGTTGTCCTGCGCCTGGAGGCCGAGCAGGTGATCGACCATGTCCAAGGCGGGCATCGTCGTGCGCACCAGCAGGTGTTGCCGGGCCAGCAGGGTGCGGTTGAGGGCGCGGACGCTCAGCGGGGCGGGCACCGCGCAAGCCTAAGCGGCTCGGTGGCGATCCCTCGGCAGGCAGTGTGGATCTGCGTCGAGACGCTGGGCCGCCGGTCGCGACCCTCTCCTGACCCGGGAGATCGTCAGCGGTTCAGCGCCTCGAATGCCTGGTAGACCAAGTACGCCGGCCAGAACAGCCCCTGGAAGACCGCATACACATACTCCCCGAATGCGTCCGCCTGCTGCCAGAAGTACACCAAGGCTCCGAAGATCCCGAGCCCGTAGATCGCGCCACTACCCGCAGCGGCGCCGCCACTCTTGTCGCCCATCGCGACCTCCTCTCAATGACTCAAGCCTCGCTGGCCAGGCTTCGTCGCGCAGGAGGAGAAGGTCCCGACTCGCCACGCCACCTCCTTCCGAGGAGATCGGGGCGGATCGGTCGGCCCGCCCCTCCGCCGCAGTCCGCCGAGTGAGACGCGCAGTGCGCGCCCTCCCGGAGTCCTGACCTGACGCTGCTGCGCACACAACCGCACGCCGCGACGTGACCTTCCGTCGTACACCACGGCGCTGCCCTGTCCGGCTCCGATCTCAGACCAGGTGGGCGGTGCGTCAGCGCCGGCGAACCGGCGACAGGTTCACCGCAAGGGGGCGCCTGGCCGGCGCCCTCGTCGAGGGCTGGGCGCCGAACTGGCAGTGCTCGGCGGGCCGTAGCCCTCAGCGGGGGAGGAACCTGGCCGGGAGGAGCCCGGCCTCAACCATCCACGCAAGGGTGTCACGCACCGAGTCCGCGAACGGTCGGGCCGTGACGCCGAGTTCCCGCTCCGTCGCGGACGAGTCGAAGCGGGTGTCGCGCAGGCTGATCTCGGCACCCTCGCGGTCGGCGGGGTAGCGCCAGCCCGCCGGCAGCCGCGACTGCACCGCGTCGATGGCGCGCGTGGCCGCGACCGCAACGCGAGGGGGCAGCGGTACGTGCGGACGCCCTCGGCCGGTGGCAGCGGACACCGAGTCAAACAGCTGTCGCCCGGTCACGTGGTGGCCTGGCACGACGAAACGTCGCGGGCCCCGGCCCTTCTCCATGGCGTTTGCCACGACGGCGGCGGTATCGCGGACGTCGACGGAGTGCAGACCACCGGAGGGCCAGAGCGGGAACAATCCCCGTGACACCCAGGCCAGCCTGGTGGTCTGCTCGCCACGGTAGGGGTCGCGCGGCCCGTAGACGGCCCCGGGATATACGGTCACGACCGGCTGGCCGGCAGCTTGAAGCTCGCGGGCGACTTCCTCGGAGGCGACCTTGGAGCGGCTGTAGGGCAGCGGAATGTCACTGAGCGGCAGATCGGGGCCGGAGCCTCCGTGGCGGGTCAGGGCCACAGTGCTCGAGATGTGCACCACCGGATCACAGCCCTGTTCGAGCGCCTTGGTCAGCACGAGGCGGGCAGCCGCGGCGTTGGTGTCGAGCATCTCGGCCGACCGACGCGGGTCGAAGGTGAACACCGCGGCTGCGTGCACCACCGCGTCGCGGTCGTCGAGTGCCCGGGTCACCGCATCCGCGTCCAACACGTCGCCGACGACCACGGCCTCGGGCTCGATCTTCACCCCGTGGGGGCCGAAGGTGGCCGCCACCTGCTCCCGCCGTCGGACCAGCAGCCGGACGTCGTGCCCCCGCTCGCGCAAGGCCAGGACGATGTGGGAGCCGACGAAGCCGGTGCCGCCAGTCACGAGGATGCGCATCGCCTGATGCTCGCCGTCGGCGGCGCACCCGTCAAACGGGCGGCAAGACCGAGCCGCGCGATCACCGAGAGCGATTCATCGGGCCCGGCGACGGAGATCTCGTCAAGCACAGGGGCAGCCTGAAGTTCATCCCCGGCTGCACACGTCGGCGGTGCAGTCTGCGGCACTGCGCCCGAGCAACTTCCGCGCGTCAGGGGCCGTTCGCGGACTTGAACCGCGCGATCGCCGCGAACGACCGGCCGCCGGCGTACCCGGACATCGGGAAGTTGCCGGGCGGCGCGTCCGCCCAGCCATCGGGCCCGTTGCTGCCGGTGAACCAGACCCCGCCCCAGCCCGAGCACTCGATCCGCGCCTCGTCCCCGGGCGCGAACGTCATGTAGACCTGCACTCCGCTGCTGCTCTCCGGAACCGTGACGTTGCGAGACTCCACTGGTTTCCAGCTTGCGGCGTGCGCCCCGCCGGCGTGACACCCGAGAGCCCGATCCCCGCGAGGGATGCCACCGCCACGACGGACCCGGAGGCGCGCACCGTTGATCCCGAGGAATGCGATGGTGGCACGCAGGGCCAGTCGCTTGTTCCCATTCACCAGGGCGTGGTTGCGTGCGAGTGAATGCAGCAGCGCAGCAGCCGCTTGCTCCAGGCTGGGAGACCTGCGCCGTATGCCGTTCCTCTTCTGGGCTTGGGGAAGTCGCGGCCTGGGCAGATCGCCGCGACTCGGTAACGTGGAGCGCATGCCCATCAAGTTCGAGAACGTCGGCATCGCTGTCCGCGACCTTGAAGCGACGATTGCCTTCTTCACCGACCTCGGGCTGACCGTCCTGGGCCGAGACACTGTCAGTGGGGCGTGGACCGACACCGCAGTCGGCCTCGACGGCAACCACGCCAACATCGCCATGCTCGAGACGCCAGATGGCCACGGTCGCCTCGAGCTCTTCGAGTACATCCACCCCGACGCGATCGAGACGGAGCCCACCCAGCCCAACGAGATCGGGATGCACCGCGTCGCCTTCTCGGTCGACGACATCGAGGAGGCCCTCGAGATCGCCGCGAGGCACGGCTGTCACCCGCTGCGCGGCGTGGCGACCTATGGAGAGGTCTACAAGCTCACCTATGTCCGCGGCCCCAGCGGCATCCTCGTGATGCTCGCCGAGGAGCTGAACAGCGCTGAACGCGAAGCCGATGGTCGCGGAGTGACGCTCCGCTGAGGATGGTCACGCGCAGCGTGCCGGCGCGAATGACTCTGCGGGACGCGGACCTCCTCTGGCGTCAACCCGTTGAGTTGTCGGCCTTCCGGTAGTTCGGCTTCCGGGTCGCGAAAGGACCACCGCGTCGAGCGGGAGCGACTCACCCTTGACCGACATGGGCGGCGGAAGGGCGCGGGTCACCTAGAGGGGCACCCGGGCCGACCACAGGGAGGCCGAGCCCCTACGCCACGACCCCGCCGGTGCCTTCGCAGACGGCGCGGGTCCCATTCCGCGGGTGTTCTCGCGCAACCGAGGAGGTGTTTGGGGACGTCTCGTCGAGGCTCGCTTTGCTGACCGGGGCATGGTGGCCGGCCTTCACACGCGGCGCACATCCGGTTCACAGGCTCCGCCGACGTCGGCGGTGTCCCATGGAGTCATCAAGGGACCCACTCGAACCCGAACGTCAAAGGACTCACATGTCTGTCTTCACCTTCATCGCGGCCGATCTCGTCGCCATAGCCCTCATGGTCTTCGCGCTGTACTTCCCGCGCCACCGCCGCCGTGACCTGATCGTCGCGTTCATGTCCATCAACGTGGGCGTCATGGGCGTCACCTACGCGATGGCAACAGCGGACCTGTCGCTCGGTTTCGGCCTCGGCATCTTCGCGGTGCTGTCGATCATCCGCCTTCGGTCCACCGAGATGGACCACGCCGAGATCGCCTACTACTTCACCGCGATCGCGCTCGGTCTGCTGGGCGGATTCCCCTCGATCTCGCCGTACGTGAGCTTCACGCTCATGGCGGTGTTGCTGGGCGTCATCGCTGTGGGCGACAGCCCCGCGCTGTTCTCCCGCACCCGCCAGCAGACCATGGTCCTGGACCGCGCCGTCACCGACGAGGCGTCGGCCCGCGCTCTGCTCGGCGACATCCTGGGTGCTCGCATCGACCGCGTGACGCTGCGCAAGGTGGACCTGGTCTCCGAGACCACCGTGTGCGACGTGAGGTTCACCCTGCCCACCATCACGACCGCCACCGGCCGGGACGTCGAGGACTCGCTGGACGCCCGCCCCGACTTCGCCTCGCGCGAGACCTCGGCGCTCGTCGCGGCAGCGGGTGTCCGATGACGGCCTGGATGGATGCCGTGCGCAGGCTGCCTGCCCTCACGCTCGACGAGGTGAACGAGAAGGCCGCACTGCAGACCAGGGTCGACCGCAAGTACGTCCTCCGCTCCGACACCTGGGGGAACGTGCTCGCCGCACTCAACAGTGCGCCGCGCGCGCTCGAGATCGACGGCCGCCGTAGCTTCCGGTACTCCTCCACCTACTACGACACCTCGGAGCTTGACAGCTACCGGGACGCGGCCCGCCGACGTCCTCACCGCTACAAGGTGCGGACCCGGCGCTACCTGGACGCCGGTTCATGCGCCGTCGAGGTCAAGATGCGGTCGTCGTCCGGGGCCACGGTCAAGAGCCGGCAGTGGCTCGAGGCGGACGCGCCGGTCGGGGGACTTCTGCCCGCCGCCGCTGCCACCTTTGTCGGTGGGTTCGAGCGGATCGGCGACCAGGCCCACCAGCTCAGCGTGGTGCTGACCACGACATACGAGCGGGTGACGCTCGTGACGGCCGACGCACGGGTCACCGTGGACCGGCACGTCGCTGCAGTCGATGCCAGCGGTCGGCAGATGGACTATGGCGACCTGCTGATCGTCGAGACCAAGTCATCGGGCGCAGTCGGTGCCGTTGACCGTGCGCTGTGGGCAAGCGGCATTCGCCCCGCCCCCATCAGCAAGTACTGCATGTCGCTCGCGGCACTGAACCCTGGACTGTCCTCGAACAAGTGGTCGCGCTCCATCCGCCGCTACGTTCCCACCGAAGCCGCCCACCGCGCGGCTGCCTAGAAGGGCTTGACATGAGACACCCCTCCACCGCATTCGCTGGTCTCACCCTGGCCGCGGCGCTTCTCCTGGGCGGCTGCAGCGCAGGCGCCGGTGCCACCACCGCCAGCAGCACCACGGCCGACGGCGCCACTTCCGCCGCGACCACCTCGTCCCTGACGGGAGCTGTTGCCGAGCTGAGCTACACGGACCTCGGGATCAACGAGGCGAACCTGTCCTTCGACCCGGCCGACGCCGTGGACCTCACGCTGGCCGACGGAGAGTCCGAGGGTGGCAGCGGCGTGAGCGTCGACGGGGACGCCGTCACGATCAACGCGGCCGGTACCTACCACGTCAGCGGCACGCTGACGTCGGGATCGCTCGTCGTCGACGCCCCCGATGGGGTGGTCAACCTCGTGCTCGACGGCGTGGACATCACGGCCGCAGATGTGGCAGCGATCAACGTGGTGGAGGCCGACCAGGTCGTGGTCTGGCTCGCCGACGGCAGCGACAACGTGCTCGCCGACGCCGCGGGAGCCACGGTGGACGAGACGGTCGAGGACTCACCCAACGCGACCTTGTTCTCGAGCGCCGACCTGTGGATCGCCGGCGGCGGAGTGCTGTCCGTCACGGCCCACGCAGCCGACGCGATCGCCTCGAAGGACACCCTCGTCATGGCAGGGGGAGACGTCACGGTGGACGCAGCTGACGACGGCGTGCGCGGCAAGGACCACCTGGTGATCACGGGCGGCACGCTCACGGCGAACGTCCGAGGTGACGCCCTGCGATCCGACAACGAGTCGGTCCCGGACGAGTCGGACGCGGCCGTGGGTGTCATCTGGATCGCCGGCGGAACGCTGGACCTCACGGCCGGCTCCGACGCCGTCGACGCCGCGCGCCAGGTCACGGTGATGAGCGGGGACCTGACGATCGCCGCGGGCGACGACGGTCTCCATTCCGACAACGTCCTGCGCATCGCAGGGGGAGACATCAACATCACCGAGAGCGTCGAGGGCATCGAGGGCGCCTTCATGTACCTCTCCGGTGGCGACGTGTCCGTGGTGTCCAGCGACGACGGCATCAACGTCGCAGGTGGCGCAGAAGCGCTCACGGCAGCGACGGCCGAGGCCACCGACGGTGCAGCCGCCGAACCCGACGCGACCGCGGGCGGCCCCCCGCAGGGTGGCCCGCCAGCCGGCGACCAGGCCGGAGGCCAAGCGGGGGGTCCCATGGGTGATGCGGCCGAATCCGGCGATCAGGCCAGCACGACCGACCCGGTCATGGACCCCGCGTCGCTCACGGTGTCCGCGATGGAGGGCAGCGGCTTCGGCGGTCCCGCCGAGGGCGACAACGGCGACCGATTCCTGGAGCTCAGCGGCGGCACGTACGTGGTCGACACGACCAGCGACGGCGTGGACGTCAACGGGGCCATGACCATGACGGGCGGCACTCTGGTGGTCTCCGGCACCGAGGACGCCCGCAATGGTGCCCTCGACGTGGACGACGTGTTCACCATCTCCGGCGGGACGCTCGCGGCGAACGGCATGGCCACCATGGCGGTCGCGCCAGGAGAGGGCTCCACCCAGGCCACTCTCGCGCTCACTTTCGGCGGTACCGTGCCGGCGGGCACGGCCATCACCATCACCGATGGCGGCGGAACGCAGATCGCGTCCTTGACCACCCTGAAAGCCTCGGAGTCCTACATCTACTCCTCCGACGTCCTCGAGGCGGGAGCCGACTACACGATCTCGGTAGGTGGCGAGGTCGCCGGAACAAGCATCGGAGGGCTGGTGCTTGACGGCACGGCCTCCGACGCCGACATCATCGGCACGGTCGCCGCGGAGTAGGCGCATTGAACGCGGCCCGCACTCCGGTGCGGGCCGCGTCGGCGCTTCACCGACCTCGGGCTGACCGTCCTGGGCCGAGACACTGTCAGTGGGGCGTGGACCGACACCGCAGTCGGCCTCGACGGCAACCACGCCAACATCGCCATGCTCGAGACGCCAGATGGCCACGGTCGCCTCGAGCTCTTCGAGTACATCCACCCCGACGCGATCGAGACGGAGCCCACCCAGCCCAACGAGATCGGGATGCACCGCGTCGCCTTCTCGGTCGACGACATCGAGGAGGCCCTCGAGATCGCCGCGAGGCACGGCTGTCACCCGCTGCGCGGCGTGGCGACCTATGGAGAGGTCTACAAGCTCACCTATGTCCGCGGCCCCAGCGGCATCCTCGTGATGCTCGCCGAGGAGCTGAACAGCGCTGAACGCGAAGCCGATGGTCGCGGAGTGACGCTCCGCTGAGGATGGTCACGCGCAGCGTGCCGACGCGGAGTTTCGAACTCCAAGGTGGTCAGGCCGATGAGTCACCGACGATGAATGCCGCCCGCTGTTCCGGGGCAGGGCGAAGCCGCGCTCGGAGCCGTCCGAGCGTTCAGCAGGGCGCGTGGAGGGGTGCCGGAATCGGCGGGAGGGCGGCGAGTGTCTCGAGCTCGTCGGCCATCGCCGCGTTGAGCTGGAGCAGCAGGTCGGGGATCTCCGCGTCGGTCCAGCGGTGGCCGGCGATCACATCCGTCACCTCGAACAGGGCCCTCGACAGTGCGTCGCGGGTCGCCTGGTAGCCGGACAGGGCTTCGCGCTCACCCGCGCCGTCGCGGACGACGGCGACGATCGCGC
This sequence comes from uncultured Actinomycetota bacterium, assembly GCA_963834315.1. Taxonomy (GTDB): domain Bacteria; phylum Actinomycetota; class Actinomycetes; order Propionibacteriales; family Nocardioidaceae; genus Nocardioides_B. Next base: position 1,351,260 of record CAWIAY010000010.1, read on the forward strand.
GGGTCAGTAGTTCGGCGTCTCGCAGTGCGTCCGTCAGCCCGTGCGCACCGAGCGGGTCCTTGAAGTAGCCGGCGTCGCCGACCAGAGCCCAGCCCTTGCCCCACGCCCGGCGGAGGTAGCCGGGTCTGCCGGTGAAGGTCCGCAGAGCGGCCGGAGGCGTGGCGGAGGCGAGGCGGCCCGCGAGGTCTCCCGGCGTCTCGGCGACGATGCGGGTGAGCGGTCCCAGCCCGCCGCGGCCGATCCGGTGGGGCGACGCGCTCGCGAACACACATGCCTGATCGTCGTTGGTGGGAATCACCCCCGACGCGGCGTCCGGTCGGAAGTTCCACTCGTAGCCGTCGGTCTCGAGCCCCGTCCAGTAGCCGTAGGTGACGGCTGCGACCGACCGTCCGATCCGCTCGTACGGCGCGCCGACAGCGTCGGCGACCGTCGACCTGATGCCGTCGGCTCCCACGACGATGCGTGCCGCCGCCCGCACCGTCTCGCCGTCACGGGCCCTGCCGGTGATCCCGGTGACCCTGCCGTGGCGGTCCCGCTCGACGCTGGTCACGGCGACCCCGAACCGCACCTCGGCACCAGCCGCCGCGGCCGCGTCGACCAGGATCGGGTCGAGGACCGTGCGCCTGGGCGCGTACAGGGCCTCCACGCCGTACGACTCCTTCAGGGTGATCGGCACCAGGTCGTCGGCGTAGCGGAACCTCGTTCGCCGCACCGCCGGTGTGCCCGCGGCGATGATCGCGTCGAGCAATCCCCACCGGGTCAGTTGCAGCACGCCGCCGCGCATCAAGGCGTGGGTCGAGAGGGTGTCGGCGCCGAACCGGCTCCGGTCGACCAGCAGGACACGCAGGCCGTGCCGGGCGAGCAGGAGGGCCGTGGCGGCGCCCGCCGCGCGGGCGCCCACGACGACGACGTCGTGGTCGGGCTCGATGCGGCTCATGTCATCTCCCTGGTGGACTGGTTCGTGAGGTGGCGATCCGCGAGAGCGAGGTGACGTAGCGTCAGCCGGCGTCGACGTCGATGGACACGGGCACGCCGTTGGTGAGCACGTCGAACACGGCGGACCGGCGGCGGGACTGCTCGACGACCGCGCGCAGCTCGTCCGGGTCGTCGCCCCGCAGCGTGAAGCTCACCCGGACCTGCTGGTAACCGTTGCGGACCTCGTCGGACAGCCCAAGGATGCCGAGCAGATCGATGTCGCCCTCGACGGTCGAGGACACCTCGGTCAGGTTCACCCCGCGGACCGCCGCGATGTTGGCGATGCCCGCGGTCAGGCAGGCGGCCAGCGCGTGCAGTAGGCACTCGACCGGTGTCGGGCCTTTGTCGGAGCCGACCAGAACCGGCGGGTGGTCCGCATCGAACGTGAACGGCTCCCGGTGCGTCATCTCCTGTTTGGCGCCGTGGAAAGCGTGGATGACCGACCGGTTGTGGGTCCCGCACAGCCAGGTGTTGGTGGCCCGGAAGCGGAACTTTGCGATGTCGGTGTCACCCTTCACCGCGTCGAGCGTGGCGAACAGGGTCGCGGTGTCGACGCCGTTGCGGACAGGGTTCTCGGTGATGCTCATGGCTGCTCCTCAACTGTGGTTGGTCTGAGTGAGTTGTTCGCCGCTGCGTTGAGCTGACGAGTCAGCACCCGGCGGTCGGGCTTCCCGTACGTGACGGCCTGACGGACGGCGGCCGGAACGGGTCGCCGGCAACTCGGCATCCGGCCGTCCGCCGAGCGCGGTTCACGAGGGCGAAGGCCAGGCGGAGAGCGAGGAATACTCTGATCGCGAAGGTCAGCGCATCGTCGTACCCGGCCTCGCGCAGCGGCAGGACGTCGCGGGACTCGATCGCGTTCGGGTCTCGAGCCACTCTGCGGACCCAGGTCCCTGGCTCGGGACGCCTGGTCGACCACGTCGAACAGGCCGCGGCGCAGGACCGGCTCGTGTGCCCACGGCCGGGTCAAGTTCATAGGGAAGCCCTGTTGCGCGATGCTGTCGTCGTACAGGCGCCTCACGTCGGGCGACGTCCGCGGGATCTCGAGGAAGCCGGTTGCCGCCGGCCGTGGCCACGGACTGGATGATGGTCATGAGTCCGACGGTATGAACACGACGTCACACCGCGCGTCGGTGCGTGCGCGCAAACTCAACTGCTCGCCTCACCAGGCGGTGTCGGTTTACGCGTAGTCGTCAGGCGCGTGTCATCAACCTTGCGACCGCCGCGGAGCGGGCCGACTTCCCGTGGATGCCGAGCTTCGCGTACGTGTTATGCAGGTGCCGCTCGACCGTGCGGGTGCTCAGGGTGAGGGACCGGGCGATGGTCGCGTTGTCCTGCCCCTGTGCGGCGAGCCGCAGTACGTCCAGCTCACGAGGCGACAGCACCGATGCCGGATCGGGCCCGACTGCCCGTGCGTCCGGTCCCCGGTCCGGCGCCATGAACGCCGCCACCTCTTGGACGAAGACCTGCCAGGCCGGCTCGTCGCCGAGCAGGATGTGATTCGAGCTCTCCAGCACTACCAGTCTCGCACCGGCGATCGTCGAGGCGAGGTAGCGGCCCTCCTCGAAGTCGTTCATCCGGTCACGCCGCGAATGCAGCACCAGGGTGGGGATGTCGAGCTGCGCCAGCAGTTCTGTCACGTTGTCGCGACTGCGTTGTCGGCGGGCCGCGTAGGCGGTCTTCGCCGACACGGACACGCGCTGCAATTCATCGAGCCAGCGCATCTGCTCCTCGCTGGCGCCGGGAATCATCAACGAGGTGAACACCCGCCGGAACTCCGACTCGGGCCGCGCCCAGCCGACCTTGATCAGCCGCTCGAAGGCATCGTTGAGCTCAAGGTCCTCCGGCGTCGGATCGCGGAAGACCGCTGCGTAGCTGCCGTAGAACATCAGCCGTGACACGCGCTCGGAATGGCGCACCGCATAGACGATCGAGGGCGGACCGCCCTGTGCCATCGCCATCAGCGCGAAACGGCCGAGGCCGGCATGCTCGACGACCGCCTCGAGATCGGCGACCCGCGCCTCGAGTCGAAAGTCGTCGACGTCCCAATCGGACAGCCCGTACCCGCGCTCGTCGTAACGGATCACGGTCGCGATCTCGCCGAGGTCGTTCAAGAAGTGCCGCCACACGGGGCTCTGCCAGTCGTGCTGCAGATGACTCAGCCAGCAGGTCGCGATGACCAGCGGGGGACCCGACCCGTGCCGCGCGTAGGCGATCCGCACGCCATCGGCCGACTGGCAGAACCTCAGCTCCTGCGATGGCGGCCCCGTTCCACGACCGGAAGCTGGCACGCCTCGATCGTAGTACCGCCCTGGGTCAAGGAGGCAGGACCACGTCGGCCCAGCTGTGACTCCCGACCCGAGGGCTGAACTACCTGGTCCGCGACTTCCACCGCAACATCGACGCCGAGATCATGGGACGCAACAAGGCCTCGGCGTCGTCGATCTCCCCGACCACGACTTGCCCGGCGACGTCTGTTGTCAGCGGAAATCGGACACTACGTACGCGACCCGCCCGGGCTCGGCCTGACGGCGGCCCCAGTCCTAGGGCACGTCGATGAGGGAACCCGTGGCGAGGCAGGGCGACGACGATCCGACCCAGAGTTCGCCGGGCGAGGCCTGCGCTCGCAGCGCGTAGTACCTGCCCGGACCGGCTAGCGGGATCGGACCGGACACGATGGATCCGTCACCGACCCGCTGAAGGGTGGTCGAGCTGTCGACCTGGTTGCACACGTCGGCGGTCCGCTGCGCCGGGGAGGTATAGGGGCCGTACACCGTCACGGCGAGCCCGACCGGCTTCTGGAAGGGGATCCCCGACACGCTCACGGTGACGTTCACGTTGCCGGGGGCAGCCTGGGCGGGCGCTGACACGGCCACCGAGGTCCGTGCCCGGACGCGCACGGTGGCGGCGCAGGCGGACGCGGCCACGCTGGTCGCCGTGCCGCCGACCGTGACACCCCAGACGTGGTAGCCACCCGCACCCGGTGCCAGCGGCGCCAGGTGGTAGGTCCCCTCGGCCGCCACGGTCGCCGACGTCGTCCCGACGGCCGGGCCGTCGCACCGCGCTTCGCCCGCGGTCGCGAACGGGCCGTACAGCGTGGCGCCGGCCGGGCGCGGGGCGCCCTCACCCTGGATCGTGGCCACGACATGGGTCGGGTCGCCGGCGGTCACCACCGAGTCGGACGCGGCAAGCCCGAGTGTCTGCGGTCCCCGCACCGCCGCCCGGGTGGAGGCCACCAGGGTGCGCTTCACGCCACCCTCGGCCGCCGCGGCCTGGCCCCGGCGCAACGGCCGACGCAGCTGAAGGCGGTGCTCGGGGACCTGGGCGACCCTCGCCGAGACATCCAGCCAGCCGCGCTGCCGAGCGGGCACGAGGGCCATGGCCAGGCCGTCGTCCGCCGTGACCGAGGCGATCGGGTCGGCGCCGGACATCGCCACGCTCACCGGGAGGCCCGCGGCGGGGCGGCCACGACCGTCGGAGACCCGCACGGTCACGGGAACCGTGCCGCCGAGATCGGCGGATCCCGCCGACACGGCGGCCGAGTAGACGCCGGCCCTTCGTCGCGAACTGTGCAGCATGATGCGAGCGAAGCGTCGGACGGAGGCCGCGTCGCCGCTCTGCGCGATGCGTCGCCCACCCCGGGCTCCGTCGAGCCGCCACCGTCTGCCCGCCAGCAGGTGGTAGACGGAGGCGTCGACCGCGGCGGCCTGGGTGGCGTCCTTGTAGCCGCCGTACTTGGACAGGAGCCACGCTGCGCGTGCGGTCTTGCGGCGAGAGACGCCGACCAGGTCTGCCACCGGGCGCACCGGCCCGAGGCCGGCCCGGTTGGGCCTGCGCCGCGGGGTGGTGAGGAAGACGACGTCTCGCCCGAGGTGGTAGCCGCCGATCCATCGACCGTCGGCGGCGCCCGTGCGAGCGACCCGGTAGCCGGCCCAGCGCTGCGGGCCGGTCTCGGCCCGGGCCGCCACGACACTGCCGGCGCTGGCAGGCACGGCCTGCAGCAGCGCTGCAGCGAGCACGAGGATCGTGGCCGCGACGACAGGTCGGCGGTATCGGGCCTTGGAAAGAACGCGGCTGGCTGACATGGTTCCTCCTCATCCCACGGGCGGTGGGGCCACCGTGCCCGGGTCCGAGGGGGTGCCCGTCGGAGGGGGGCGCGAGGTTGCGGTCGGCTTCGGGGTGGTGTGCGGGTCCGGTCTCGGTTGCCGGGTCGGTCGGGAGATCGGTTCCGGGGTCGGTTCCGGGGCTGGTACCGGGGTCGATGACGGGGTCGGCGCGGGCTGGTTGGCGACCGAGGACGCCGACGTCGTCGTGGCTGCCTCCGTGGTCCCGGCGTCCCGTGTCTGAGCCACCGCCACGGGGGTCGGCGTCACCGACACGCGTCCGCGCAGCGCACCGGTCTCCGGGGAGGTTGCCGACCACCGGTAGCGACCCGGATCGAGGTGGGCGACGACGACGCGGTTCCCGCCCGGCCCCCTCACCACGAGGCTGCGGACCACCCGCAGGCCGGCCGACAGGTGCACCACCAGTCGCACGGTGGTGGGGTGACGCGTCGCCCGCACCGCGAATGCGGCGCTCCCGGCCGCCGCGTCCACGGGGTGGACGGCGATCTCCGGGGCGGGCGCCGCCCTGACCGGAGCGGGGACTCTCGACGGGCGCGGCGACCGGACCGGGCCTCGGGCTTCGGAGCTGAGGGTCGGCTCCTCGACCCGCCGCTCGGGACCGGCCACGGCGATGACGAGGGAGGTGGACAGGGCCAACACCATGAACGCGACCAGCAACGCGACCGCGCGCCGGCCGCCGACGGTCGGCGGGTCGACCACCACCACCGGGACGACCGGCGGCGCGGGGCGTCGCGCGGCGGAGGTCGTCGCAGCAGCCGGTCGTGGGCGACGCGGCGGCTCGGCTGCGGTCCCCGCGCGATCGCTCGGGCGCCTGGGGGGCGAGGTGTCCGCGAGGGACTCCTCGAGCGGGGCGGGTCGCTGTTGCGGGATGGCGACCGGTGCGTCCCCGGCGTGCAGGTGTGCCTCCAGCAGCGCGGTGATCCGGGCCGACGGCTCGACGCCGAGCTCCTCGCGCATCACACCGCTGTAGCGGTGCAGCTCGCGCGAAGCGCCGCCGAGGTCGCTGCGCGCGAGGTGCGCACGGATGGAGACCTCCCGTGGCGACTCCAGGAGCGGCTCGATGTCGCTCGCCGCCCGGGATGCCTCGATCGCCAGCTCCCGGTGGCCCGCGTCCAGGCAGTCCCGCGCGATGCGCTCGAGCGCATCCACCCGCGTCCGGTCCACCCGCTCGCGCTCGTGCACGACCCAGTCCTCGTACCACCCCGGCAGCAGCTCGTCGCCGCGCAGCACACCCAGCAGGTCGCGGGCGGTCTGCTCCGTGAGCGGCCGCTGTGCCGTGTCGCCCGCGCGCCGTACGTCGTCGACATCCACCCGCACCGACGGGTCCAGCCGCACCGTCGCGCGGTCGACGCGGAGCAGCCCGGGTCGTCGCTGCTGGGTCTGCAGCACGGCCCTCCGCAGGCTCGCCAACGCCCGCTCGTCGGTGCTGTCGGGCCAGAGCAGGCCGGCGACCTGCGAGCGGGCGCTGCGCTCGGTCAGCGCGAGCAGAGCAACCAGTCGCTGTTCCCGGCGTCCGAGCTCTACATCGGCGCCGTCGACCTGCAGGCTCCAAGCGCCCAACAGGCGCAGGCGCCCCAGACCCGAGGCGTTCGCGCTGTGCTCGTGCATGGCGGATCCCCCGCGAGATTCCGGGCTCCGTGGCGACGGGGCCAAGGCCTGCGCATCGGACAAACCTTGTTCCCACGGTCCTCGGGTGAGCCTGCCGCGACAAGGGATGGCGACAACTTCCCTGCCCTTCCTGCTGGACGTCTAGACCGCGCCGGGCCGTATCGCCGCTGTGGTCACGCGGGGGTCACGCGCGAGTCACGACGGCTCGGGTGTGATGTCCGGCGTCACATCGCACGCGCATCGAGGGGGTGATCCACATGCGCAGAGAACTGACCTTCGCCGAGCTCGAGACCGAGCACACCGAGCTCCTCCCGTCGCGGGAGACGCTCACCTTCGGCAACACCAACTGGGCCGCCGTCTACGCGTCCAACTCGTCGCTGGCGCTCAACGCCGCTTCGGTGTACGCCGTCGCCCACAGCGCCGCCGTACAGACGATCGCCGTCAACCAGGGCTGACGCGAACCCCGCGTGGCCCCCTCATTCGGGGGGGCCACGCAGGCAGGCACCCGACCCGATGATCGTCGACGAGGAGAGGGGGTGAAGATCCATGATGCGAAGAGACGAGATCGCCGTGTCTGATCTGGACACCGAGCTCGCGGTGCCGCTGCCGCGCCGCGAGACGCTGAGCTGCCAGTTCGCCTGCGTCAACGTCACCAACGTCGTGGGGGTCAACCTCGCGATCGCTGTCAACGCGGCATCCATCAATGCCGAGGCCAATGCGCTCGCCTTGCAGTACCTGGGCTCGGTCCAGATGCAATGACCACGATCAGGCGGCGGGTGCGTTGCTCTGGCGCACTCGCCGTCCCGCCGACCTCCAGGGCATCCAGAGCATCCGATGGACACGACGACGACACACCGGCACGCGCCCCAGCGAGCCGAGGAATCGCGATGGCGCCGGGCGCGGGGACTCGAGCTCCTCGGCCCGGTCCAGGGCTCCGGCCTGCGCGAGGTGGCCTACCTGGTTCGGCGCATGGACGACCAGGTGGTGCAGCTGTCCGAGCTGCTCCACCTGGTCGTGGTCAACGTGGAGCCACCCCGCAGCCCGGAGCAGGTCGCCGCGGATGTCAGCGCGGCGTACGGCCGCACCCTCACTGTCGAGGGCCTCGAGCACCTCGTGACCGCGCGGCTCCAGCCGCTCGGCCTGGTCATCCCCGAAGGGGCCGAGGAGCCGCTGCGCCCGGTGCGCGCGCGGCCGCTGCTCGCCCTGACCCTGAAAGGCACCCTGCTCCCCGCCCGCTGGACTCGCCGGGCCGCCGCGGTCCTGCGGCCCACGTTCAGCCCCCCGGTGGTGCTGTCGGCGCTGGTCGCGCTCGTCCTCATCGACGTCACCCTGTTCGCCCGCGGGGACCTCTGGCTGGCGGTGACCGAGCTCTTCGCCACGCCCACCCTGGCGCTGGTGATGTACGGGTTGCTCACCCTCGGCGGGATCGTCCACGAGCTCGGCCACGCGACGGCCTGCCGCTACGGCGGCGCACAACCCGGCGAGATCGGGTTCGGCATCTACATCGTCTTCCCGGCCTTCTACACCGACGTCACCGATTCCTACCGGCTCGGCCGGACCGGCCGGGTCCGCACCGACCTCGGCGGGCTGTACTTCAACGTGTTGTGCGTGCTGGCACTGGCTGCGGCGTACGCCGTGTCCGGCGCCGGTCTGCTCCTCCTGACCGCACTCGTGATGCAGGTCCAGATGCTCCAGCAGCTCATCCCGGTCGTGCGCTTCGACGGCTACTACATCCTCTCCGACCTGGCCGGGGTCCCCGACCTCTTCGCCCGCGTCGGCCCCGTCCTGCGCAGCCTGCGGCCCGGCCATCGCGTCGACCCCCGCGTGGCCGAGCTCCGGCCGCGCAGTCGCCGCTTCGTCACGGCCTGGGTGGTGGTGGTGATCCCGCTGCTGGCCGCCATGGTCGCCTGGGCGCTGTGGAACCTGCCGGAGTTCGTGGATCGGGGCCGCGAGGGGATCGCCTTGCAGCAGCTCGTCTTCGACGTCGCCTGGGGCCGCGGGGACTGGACGGCGATGGGGCTGGCGGTCGTCTCGATCACCCTCATCCTGCTGCCGCTGGTCGGCGCCGCCGTCGTGCTCTGGCGGATCGTCGCCGCGGTGGGGCTCCTCGTGGCCCGCCGGGTCGCGATCCACGACGAGCGGATGGAGAGCCAGGCCCACCAGTCACTCTCCGAGCCTGTGCCACCGGCCCTCTCCGCCGCGGACTTCACCGACGCAACGATGTACCCCGATCCGGCGCCGGTCCCTTCGTCCGGCTGGCGGCACGTGGTGCACCGCGGCAGCGGCGGGCTGGTCAACCCCGGACCCAGCGAGGTCGAGCGGCGCCGTACCGAGCTCGAGGACCGGCTCCGCACGCCGATCGCCGGGTCGCGACGGGTGGTGGTGATGAGCCGCAAGGGCGGCGTCGGCAAGACCACGATCTCCCTGGCGTTGGGCAGCACGTTCGCGCTGCTGCGTGGCGATCGCGTCATCGCCGTGGACGCCAACCCCGACGCCGGCAACCTGGCCCACCGGGTGGCCCCGTCACGCGGACGCACCATCACCGACGTCCTGCGCGACCGCGAGGGCATCACGCGGTACGCCGACTTGTGCACATACACCCACCAGGGCCGCGACTCCCGGCTTGAGGTCCTGGCCTCCGACGACGACCCGCGCATCGGGATGGCCCTGGACCGTGACGACTACCACCGCCTCATCGGGCTGCTCGACCGGTTCTACAACCTCATCCTGCTCGACACCGGCACCGGCATCCTCGACAGCGCCAACCAGGGGCTGCTCGCGGAGGCCGACCAGGTGGTGCTGGTGGTGCGAGCCGGACTCGACGGCGGCCGGGCCGGCGCCCTGACCCTGGACTGGATGGACGAGCACGGCTACGAGGACCTGGTGGCGCGCGCCGTGGTCGTCGTCAACGCGCAGCGCCGTGGCGCCGAGCCGCCCGAGCGGATGAGGCGTCATTTCGAGCGGCGCTGTCAGCGCGTGGTGACCATTCCCTGGGACGACGCACTCGAGCAAGGAGCTCTGACCGACATGTCATCGTTGAACCGCAAGACGCGCGACAGCCTGGTGGCGGTCGCCGCCGCCGTGGCCGACAACTTCGCCGCAACGGAGGGGCGGTCGTGAGTGGGCCGAGGCGGCCGGGGGTGGTGGCCTCTGTCGTCATCGGTGCGCTCCTGATCACCGGCGCCCCGGCTTCGACGTCGTCCGCTCACCCGTCGCCCTGGACACGGGACCTCGACGTGCTCGCCAGCGCCCACGCCTCCGCCGCCCGGCCGACCGCCCTCGAGGTGGAGGTGCAGCAGGGGACCGTACGGCGGGGCGAGGCGGACGCCGACGCCGGCGCCAGCAGCTCGGCGACCTGCAGCGGCTGCACGGCCGACAGTGCCTCGCTGCAGGTGGTGTACGCGAGCAGGGCATCGGAGGCGACCCTCGACAACACCGCCAACGCGTGGACCCAGGACTGCACCGGCTGCTCGGCGACGGCACTGTCGGTGCAGGTCGTCGTCCTGCGGTCCGTCCCGGCGGTCGTGGCCAACAACCGGGCGCTCGCTGTCAACGCCGCCTGTCAGGAGTGCTTGACGGCGTCCGTCGCCTTCCAGGTGGTCGTGCTCGCCGACCGGGGCGACCGCTTGTCGGAGGGATCGATGGACCAGCTGCGCGGCTGGTTCGACGCCCAGCGCGCCGCGTTGCGCGCCCCGCCAACAACCACGGGCGAGCTCAGCCCCGACGGCCGGCCGGACCGGCACACCCTCGGCAGTGCCGGGTCGGCGCCGCAGCGTCCCGGCATTGCAGACACTGGCCGGACTCCTCACCAGCGACCTGGGCGCGCAGATCGTCGCGGCGGACGTCGACGTGGACAAGTAGGCGTGTGGATCGACGTGCTCGCTCGCAGAGGCGTGCGTTGAGTGCTCGCGCCGCCGGTGCGCTCCGAAATCGACCGCTACGAGGCCGGTAGCGTGCGCAGGAAGGGAAGGAGCGCCTCATGCAGGTCGCTGTCGCCGGTGGTACCGGGCTGGTCGGGCGGCTGTTGGTCGCCGAGCTCGAGCAGCGGGGCCACCAGACGGTGGTGCTGGCTCGCTCCGCGGGCATCGATGTGCGCCGTTCCCACCAGGTCGCGGGCGCCCTCGAGGGGGCGGACGTTGTGGTCGACTGCCTCAACGTGACCACCACCCGCGGGGCGGTGGCCACGGAGTTCTTCACCTCGACGACCGAATCGCTCGTCGGGGCGGAGCGAGCCGCCGGGGTGGAGCGCCACGTGCTCCTCTCGATCGTCGGCGTCGACCGCACTCCCTTGCCCTACTACCGAGCCAAGCTGGCCCAGGAGCAGGCGGCTCGCTCGGGAGCCGGTGCGCTCACCGTGTTGAGGGCCACGCAGTTCCACGAGTTCGCCGGCCAGCTCCTGGTCCAGCTGAAGCGTGGTCCGCTGGTGCCGGTGCCGCGCATGCTCTCGGCCCCGGTCGCGGCGGCCGAGGTGGCCGTCGCCCTGGCCGACCTGGTCGACCAGCAACCGGACCAGCAGACCGTGGAGATCGGTGGGCCGGAACTACTGGCGATGCCCGACCTGGTCGGTCGGCTGGCCCGGGCGCGCGGGATCCGTGCCGCGGTCGTGTCCCTACCGTTGCCCGGTGCGGCCGGTCGAAGCCTGCGCTCCGGCGCGCTCATCCCCGACGACCCGTGGCGGACCGGCCGCCAGACTTGGAGCGACTGGTTGGCCGAGCAGGCCTGAGACTCCCCGCGTCGACTCGGCGCCCAAGGACCCGCCCGCATCGGGGTAGACGTTCAGACCGGCTGACTCGGCGGCCAGCAAAGTGACGCGATGGGTGTCACCTGGTGCCTGGAATATTGTGGCGGGAGTTTTCCAATGATCGGAGCAACGCTGTGAGCTGGACGTTCCTGGTTGTCGTCTTGGCAGTGGTGGCCGTTCCCGGGCCCGACTTCGTCGTCACACTGCGGAACACCATCTCTGGTGGTCATGTGGCGGGCGCCGCCACGGCAGTCGGCGTCGGCGTCGCCTCTGTCATTCAGGGCACCTTGGTCTCGCTCGGCCTTGGAACTCTCATCGTCCAGTCCCGGCCGGTCTTCATGACCTTGAAGTGGTTGGGCATCGCCTACCTCGTTTTCCTGGCCGCACAGTCGCTGCGGTCAGCCTGGCGCAGTCAGTACAACCCGACCCTTCAGGAGACCGAGCCGGGCCGGCGAAGCAGGGGTCTCCGGCAGGGTTTCCTGTGCAACATCACCAACCCCAAGATGTTCGTCTTCTACCTTTCGTTGTTGCCGCAGTTCGTTGGGGCAGGTGCCCCCATCTGGTCGTGGCTCGGCCACGCCTGGACGTTGCCCTTGATCGGAACTTCCTGGCTGCTCGTCATCGTCGTACTGAGTGGCGCGGTGAGGGAGAGACTGCTCCGTCCCATGACGCGACGCCTCATCGACACCACATCGGGAGTCGCACTTCTTGGCTTCAGCGGCCGACTCGCGCTGCAGCGCGGCTCGCCATAGCCTCCAGGGAGAAGCCCCATTCGTGGCGGGCGAAGCACTCTCAGATCGACCAGCGGAGGGAACCCATGTGCGACTTTCCGGAATCGATCACGTCGTCATCTACGCAACGGACATCGATTGCACGATCGACTTCTACACCACGGTGCTGGGGATGACCCACGTCCTCTTCGATGACGGCTGCCACGCACTGCAGTTCGGCCAGCACAAGATCAACGTTCATGACGCTGCCGCACCGTTCGAGCCGCACGCGGAGCGGCCGGGCGCAGGGGGATTCGACGTATGCCTCCTGACCGACATGGCGATCACTGATGTGCTCGCGCACCTAGGCGCTCATCACGTCGACGTCATCGAAGGACCCTGCATCCAAACCGGGGCCTCGGGCCCCATGGTGTCCGTGTACTTTCACGACCCCGATGGCAACCTCATAGAGATCGCCAACTACGACCCTGATCGCGTTTGACCCGAGAGCTGCGTCAGCGTCGTCGTAGCTTGAGAGAGCCGAGACGAGAGCGGATCGGTGTTCGGCTGTTTCAGATCTCCCACCCGTGCTCGGCCCACGCGTTGTCGGCATCGATCAACAGCGCGATGCGGTTCTCGGGTCCACTCACACCACCACCTGCAACGTCACCGACGACCAGCACGCTCACCGGCAGGCGAGGCGGCGCCGGGCGGATCTCGAGCTCGTCGGCAGGGGAGTAGACCACAACCCGACCAACCGGTCAGCCCACCATCGCCCCAAAGCCACTGGAGCTATCGAGTGATCTCGTCACGGGCCACCTCGTGCCGCGCTATTGCTCGGCACGCGGGCCGGCGGGGACAAATCCGGAGTCAGCGTTGGCTGCGATCCGATTGGGTCCGTCATGGTGTCAGCATATGCTGACACCATGAAGACCGCGTTGGGCGCACATGATGGAGACGGCGGCATCGTGGGAGAGCTCGCGGCCGTGGCGGAAGCCAAGGGCGTGCTGTCGCGGCGCGAGGAAGTTGCCGTGCGGAGGGCTAGAAACAGCGGGCTGAGCTGGGCGGAGATCGGAAGCCTCCTTGGCGTGACCCGCCAGACGATGCACCGCAAGTATCGGAAGGTGGGCTGAGTTCGGCGAGGCTTGACCGCTCGGAGCGTTGGCGGCTGTCATGGCCGCCGCGAGCAAGCCGATCTTCTCTCAGCTCGCCCCCGGAGCGGCATCGAGCCGTCGGATAATGCAGATCACCGGGTAGTTGTCCCGCCCATGGGAGGGAGCCGCCTGGACCGAGACCCAGGCTGTCCAGCCAGGCGATGTCCGAGCCAAGGAGACGACAACATGCCTTCCGACGACAGCGTCCGGCGTCGGGAGGGCATCCTGGCCGAATGGAACGACGGCCGAGGCTTCGGGTTCATCACGCCGACTGATGGAGGCTCGCGTGCGTTCGTGCACGTGAGCGCGTTCCCGCACGGTCAACGACCTGACACCGGTTGTGAGGTCACGTACGCCGAGGTTCGAGACGAGCGCAACCGGGTGCGCGCATCGGAGGTGCGGTACATCGCAGCCCTACCCGCCCGCAGGAGGACACGCGCCGGCATACCCCTGGCGTTCGCCATCACGGCGCTGTTCTTCACCGTCTTGGTGGGTCTGCTGGTGCTGGGCGAGCTGTCCTTCATGCTGCTGGCCGTCTACGGCCTGCTCAGCGGAATTGCCTTCTTCATGTACGGCGCTGACAAATCCGCAGCGGAGCAGGGCAGATGGCGCACCTCCGAGTCCACCCTCCACACAATCGCGCTGGTGGGTGGCTGGCCGGGCGCGCTGGTCGCGCGGCGGGTCTTCCGGCACAAGACGACCAAGCAACCGTTCCGCGCCATCTTCTGGGTCACGGTCATCGCCAACTGCGCGGCACTTGCATTGTTCGTCTACGGGGCGCCTCTGGCGATGCCCTGACAGGGGGCGGGCGTTCCTCCTGTCGGCGCAAGATCGAACGGACCAGCCGTAAAGCGACTCGACGAGTCCGCGGACAGCCCTGCGAGTGCTTGCTAGGTTCTGCGCATGGTGAATGCTGGCGACGTCATCGAGAACCCGATCACCGGGGAGCGGATCACGTTCGTGCGCACGAGCGAGCAGACCGGCGGGGCGATCGCCGAGATGGACCTCGAGCTGAGCCCTGCGGCGTTCCTGGCGGCGGAACACATCCACCGTTCGCAGGAGGAGAAGTTCCAGGTCCTCGACGGTCACATCCTCCTGCGTCGCGGTGGAGAGGAGTCCATCAGCGGTCCTGGGGAGAGCGTCGTCGTACCACCCGGCACCCCACACTCCTGGGCGCCGCAGGGTGGCGCCGGCGCGCGAGTACGCCTCACCTTCACCCCAGGGGCCGGCATCGAGCAGTTCTTCGACGAGTTCTTCCGCCTCGCACGTGAGGGTCGTGTCAACGAGAAGGGCATGCCGTCGCTACCGATCACGGCCCGTCTCGGCCTTGCCCACGACATGTATCTCGCCGGACCACCCGTGCCACTCCAGCGCGCGGCCTTCCGGGTGCTGGCACGCACGAGCCGACTGCTGGCCCGGTCTGGATCCTGAGGTCGCCCGGGACTCGGCTGGACGTCCTCGGGGCGGTGACAGCGCCGTCGTGCTACTGCTCGCCGTTCCCTCCGAGGTCGACGCAGATCTCGCCGGACACAGTCTCGGTGAAGCTGCCTGCGGGGTCGAGCAGGTTCTGCACTCCCGCAAGCGTGAGCCCGCCGGTCGCACCGTCGAGCTTGCCCGTGGACCCGACGATGTCTCCCGACGCCTCGAACTCGCCGGTCGTCACGTCGAGCGTGCCGTCGAGGTCGACCGTGAGCGTCGCCCGATTCGTGGTGAACCTGATGTCGCCCGCGAACGCGATCCCGGTCTGCGTGAAGCCGGTGACCTCGAACGCAGCCTCGGTCGTGCCCTGCAGGAGACCTCCTCCACGGATCTGCGCGACGGTCCGGATCAGGCCCGCGGGGTCACCGGTCTGCGGAGGAGCTCCCTGGCCCGCGCCCTTCGCGTTGATCTGGTGACAGGACACCCCGGCGGCGGCCGGAGCGGCCTGCACCAGCGCCAGCACAGGCAGCAGGAGGGCCAGAGCAGCGACTCGTCGCATCCGCGATCTCCCTCCCGGGCGCTGGCGAGGTTTCCATCGCCACCACCTCCACCGAACCTAGCGAGTCGGCAGGGGGTGTCAACGCGCGCGCGGCAGGGACGGCGGGCTGTCTAGCCCGTGCACTCGCGCATCTCGTCCGAGCACCCACCGAACACGAGAGGGTCGGTGACCCAGACCGGAGCAGACCTATCCGGCCCGCACCGGGAGCTGCGGAGCCGACCCGATCGAGTCCGCCTCCACAGGGTCGTGAAGCTCGTCGCCCACGCCCTCCAGGTCCCACTGCGGCAACAGCCGGTCCAGCCACGCAGGGAGCCACCAGTTGGCGTCGCCGAGCAGCTTCATCGTCGCGGGCACGAGCACCAGGCGCACCAGCGTCGCGTCGAGGAACACCGCTGTGGCGAGGCCGAGGCCGAGCATCTTCAGCACGGGGTCGTCGCCGAAGCCGAAGCCGACGAAGACCGACACCATGATCGCGGCGCCGCACGAGATCGTTCGCGCCGTGACCCCGATCCCGCGCACCACGGCGTACTCGTTGTCGCCGGTGCGCAGATACTCCTCGCGCACCCGCGAGAGCAGGAAGACCTCGTAGTCCATGGAGAGCCCGAAGAGGATCGCGAACATGAACAGCGGGATGAACGAGATGATCGGCACCGTCGACTCCAACCCGATCAGACTTGCGGCCCAGCCCCACTGGAAGACCATCACCAGCACGCCGTACGCCGCAGCGACGCTCAGCAGGTTCAGCACCGCTGCCTTGAGCGGCACCAGGATCGAGCGGAACAGCACCATCAGCAGCAGGTAAGACATCGCCACGACCGCGACCAGGAAGATCGGCAGCCGTTCCTCGACGCGCTGGCTGAGGTCGGACATGGTCGCCGTGTAGCCACCCACGTGCGCGGTCGCCGGGCTGCCCTCCAACGCGCCGGGCAACACCTCGCTGCGCACCCGGTCGAGCGTCCGGGCCGTTGCGACGTCCTGCGGTGTCGTCGTTGGCTGGGCGATGATGACGGCGACGTCGGACGTCGCATCCAAGGGGGCGGCTGAGGCCGTCGCGATGCCCGGGTCGGCAGCCAGGGCTGAGACCAGCGGCTCCACCACGGACCGGTCCCGCGAGAGGTCGACAGCCACGACCATCGGCCCGGTGGCGCCGGGCCCGAAGCCCTCGGCGACCAGGTCGTAGGCGCGCCGCTCGGTGCGCGCCTGGGGGTAGCTGCCCTGATCCGGCAGTCCCAACCTCAGGGCGAGGACGGGCGCGGCGAGCGCGAGAAGCAGCATCGTGCCGGCGACGGCATACACCGCGGCGTGCCGTGAGACGTGCGCACCCCAGCGGGACCATCGCAGCACCGCGGCGTCGTGTCCGTTGCCGCGCCTGTGCCCTCGCCGGAGCAGCGGACCGCGGCCCTGGAGGCGATGACCGGCCAGTCCGAGCAGCGCCGGCAGCAGGGTGATCGCCGCGAACACCATGACGAGCACCACGACCGAGATGCCCACGCCACCCGCGGACACGAACGGCAGCCCGGCGAAGGCCAGCCCGAGGATCGCCACGACCACGGTGCCTCCGGCGAAGACGACAGCCTGCCCGGCGGTCGCCAGGGAGCGGCCCACCGACTCCGCGACGGGGAGGCCCGCGGCGAGGTACTCCCGGTGGCGCGAGAGCAGGAACAGCGCGTAGTCGATGCCCACCCCCAGTCCGACCATGGCCGCCATGACCGGGGCCCAGACCGGGATGTCGAGCAGCAGCCCGAGCAGCGGCAGCGAGCTGGCGCCCACCAGCAGCCCGAACAGTGCCACCGCGAGCGGCAGCCCTGCGGCCAGCAGCGACCCGAAGGCGACCACCAGGATCACCGCCGCGATCACCAGACCGACCACCTCGCCCACGTTGGCGGGTGGCTGCTCGAAGCTGAAGTAGAGGTCGCCGCCCGCTTCGAGCCGCAGTGACGACGAAGCCCTCGACTCCGCGAGGACGGCCTTGAGCGCGTCCAGGTCGGAGACGGCGAGCTCGCCGATCTCCGGGTACTGCACCCGCACCAGGGCCACCGTGCCGTCGGGCGAGACCTCCCCGGTCGTGCCCAGCACCTTGGGCAGGTCACCCAGGGTCGACTCCAGCTGGGCCAGGTCGACGCGCGCCTGCCGGGAGTCCACGAAGGTCTCGGTGTCCCGGCTCGACGTCGCCACGACGTACGCCGTGAGCCCGGCGGCGCCGCTGTCGGCGCTTGCCAGCAGGTCGGCGGCGGCTTGGGAGTCGGTCCCGGGCGCGGCCATGGAGTCGTCCAGCTGCTTCCCGTAACCCGCCGAGGCGGCGACGACCAGGACCGAGAGGAGCACCCAGGCCCCGATGGCGATCCAGGGACGGGTCGCCGACCAGCGGCCCCAGCGGTACAGCATCCGTGACATGGGCGCTTCTCCTTGCTCGGTGGTCGGGCCTCTCCGCCCGGTGGCTCCACGCTCGCGGGGCGCCGGCGCGGGCACATCGGCGTCGAGGCCGGACCCCGCTCGGCCGTAGGGAGGGGTGGGGTCTCGTTCTTTCGGTCGGTCCCTGACACCTCCGAGGTCCCTAGGCTGGGCGGGTGATCACCACTGCCCTGCGCTCGCTGTGGGCCGAGCTCCGCGCCGCAGACGCTCCCGAACGCGGGTGGCGCGACTGGGTGCTGGTCGGCGTGCTGATGGTGACGGCGCTGCTCGAGGGAGTCCTCCGCGACGGTGTCGCCTGGCGGCCGTTCGTGACGCTCGTGGCGATCGGGCTGGCACCGGTGCTGCTGTGGCGGCGTACCCACCCGTTGGCCTGCGTCGTGGTGGCCTTCGGCACCGCGATGGCGTTGGGGCTGGCGACCCTGACGAGCGGGGTCCCCCGTCTGGGCCTCAACACGATGGTCTATGTCCTGGTGCTCGTCTACGCGCTGGTCCGCTGGGGCTCAGGCCGCGAGATCGTGATCGGGCTGACGGTGGTGCTGGGCGCTGCGGTGATCGGCACGGTCGCCGACTACACCGGGCCGGCCGACATCTTCGGTGGGTTCGCGATCCTGGCGGCATCGGCAGCGGCCGGAGCGGCGTTCCGCTACCGCGTCGAGAGCTGGCGCCGGGCGCTGGAGCAGGTCCGCAGCCAGGAGCGGGTCGGCCTCGCGCGCGAGCTGCACGACACGGTCGCCCACCACGTCTCGGCGATCGCGGTGCAGGCGCAGGCGGGCCGGACGCTGGCAGGGCAGCGACCTGAAGCGGCGCTCGAGGCGTTGTCGGTCATCGAGGGGGAGGCGTCGCGGACGCTGGCGGAGATGCGTGCGACGGTCCGGGTGCTGCGCGACGGAGCGCCGGCGGAGCTCGCCCCCCAGCCCGGCGTCGCCGACCTGGCGTCCCTCGCCCGCCGCGACGCGGTCCCGGTCGTCGACGTGGAGCTGGCAGGTGACCTGGCCGGACTGCCGCTCCAGGTCGACATAGCGGTCTACCGGTTGGCGCAGGAGGCGCTGACCAACGCCCTGCGGCACGCCCGCAACGCCTCGCGTGTGGAGATCCGGGTCGTCGAGGACGCGGGAAGGCTGCGGCTCCGGGTGACCGACGACGGGCAGGTCAATCCGGCGCGGCCGGCGAGCCACGGCTTCGGGCTGCTGGGGATGACCGAGCGCGTGCAGCTTCTCGGCGGAACGCTGCGTGCCGGGCCGGCGCCCGAGGGCGGCGGGTGGACGGTCGACGCCGAGCTTCCGACGCAGGTAGCGCCGATGACGGTGCGCGTGCTGGTGGCCGACGACCAGGACCTGGTGCGCACCGGCCTGTCGATGATCCTCGACGCCCAGCCCGACATCGAGGTCGTCGGCCAGGCCGCCGACGGCCACGCCGCCGTCGAGCTGGCGCGTCGGCTCCGCCCCGACGTGTGCCTGGTCGACATCCGGATGCCCGGGCTCGACGGCATCGAGGTGACCGAGCTCCTCGCGGGCCGGGGCGTCCCGGACCCGATGGCGGTGGTGGTGATCACGACGTTCGACCTCGACGAGTACGTCCACGGCGCGCTTCGGGCCGGCGCCCGAGGCTTCCTGCTCAAGGACGCCGGGCCGGAGCTGCTCGTCCAGGCCGTGCATGCCGCCGCCGCCGGCGATGCGCTGATCGCGCCGAACATCACTCGGCGGCTGCTGTCCACCCTGGCCGCCAGGGCCCCGTCGACACGACGTACCCAACCCATCGTTGCGCTCACCGACCGCGAGGAGGAGGTACTGGCGCTGGTCGCTCGCGGCCGCACGAACGCCGAGATCGCGGCCGATCTCTTCATCGGTTTGACGACCGCCAAGACCCACGTCGCGAGCCTGCTCACCAAGATCGGCGCCCGCAACAGGGTCGAGATCGCCATGTGGGCCTACGACACCGGCCGGGTGGGCGACTGAGGTCAGGGCAAGGGGTCGCTGACACGGCCCAGGTCCGCGCCATGCTCACTGTTGCGAGCACCGCCGTGCCCGCCGTGCCAGTCCAGGCACAAGACGGTGGCGTCGTCCTTGAGGCTGTGGCCGGTGGCCTCGAGGGTCCGGTCGGCCATGGCCCGGACCGCCTCCCGAGGGTGAAGCGACCGGGTCTCCTGGATGATGCTCGGCAGGTCGACGTCGGCGGCGTTCCGTTCGAGCATGCCGTCGGTGACGAAGACCAACCGGTCTCCGGGCTCCAGCACGTGTCGGCTGACGCGGTACGCCGCGTCGGTGAAGAGCCCCAGGGGGAGGTCGGCCGGCAGGTCGACGGCGGCTACGTCGGACCCTCGGGCGAGGTACGGCGCAACGTGACCGGCATTGACCAGCTCCAGGGAGGCCGTGCGCAGGTCGAGACGGCCGACCAGTCCGGTGACGAAGTCCTCCAGGCCGGTGTTGACGGCGTGCTCCACCAACGACTCGTTGGTGATCATGGTCTGTTCGAGCAGGGACGCCCCCGTGCTGCGTGCATTGCGCAGGCTTCCCACGCATAGGGTCGCGTTCAACGCGGCAGCCACGCCGTGGCCCATCGCGTCGGTGATCGACAGGTGCAGCACGTCTCGTGCCAGGTTGAAGTCGAAGGTGTCTCCGGCGATCCCTGCCGATGGCTCGAGCCACCCCGCCAGCGTGAAAGCGCCCGCCTCGCAGGTCTGAGGTCCCGGCAGCAGCCGATGCTGGATCTCCGCCGACAGGCTCAGCGGACGGGTGCGCTGACCCCACTCGTACAGATCGGTGTGTCGGCGGTTCGCGATGATGACGAATGCCAGCAGGTGCGCCAGCCTGGCGATCTCGCTCACTGCCGCTCGTGGCGGCTCGTCAGGGACGAGGAACTCCAGGAGACCGATGACCTCTCCGCGCTCGGTGACCGGGGCCAGGACACGCCACGACTCCACGCCGTCGGGTCCGCCGCCCGATGTGTCGGCGGCCAGGACCATCGTCTGCTGGCTGCGGACCACCTGCTCCGCGGGCCCTCCGTCGAAGGCGAGGACCGTGGCCGACTCCTCAGACTGTCGACGCTCGCCCGGCGCGAGACGCGTGTCGGCCCCCGCCTCCCCAGCGGGGGCCAGGTCGACGCGTGCGAGCCGGACCAGAGCGCGACCCGACAGGTCCGCGATCAGGAAGGACACCGCCGAGGCACCGAGAGCCAGCCCGAGCTCGTGGGTCACCGCTTCCACCGCATCAACCGGCGATGCGGACTCCGCGGCGGCCAACATCCGGTCCACGGGGCTAGATTCCCCAACCTGGTCGCTCAACCCGCACCGCCTGATCCTCTCCCTGGTCCCACGCATCTTGACACGTCGTGGGCCCCGCTGCCGGAACACTGCGCGACAACACCGCGCTCCTGGGCATCGTCGGAGCCGCTGCTCCACGTGTGGGGGTGTACGGAGGATCGAGCGTCTCGTCAGTCGCTGGGGAGTGCGGCGAAGGCCTGCTTGGTGTCGCGGTACCAACCCATCGACTGCTTGGGGCGTCGCCAGCGGCCCTTCATGGCATCGCGGGCTTCCTGGTGGGCCGCGTCGCCGGCCTTCTCCGCCTCCTTGAGGTGGCGGTCCTGGGCCTTGATGACGTCGTCGGCGCTCTCGCCGTGGTGCTCGAGGTCGCAGGGCCCTCCGAGGGCGCGGCAGGTCATGGTCTTCATGGTCGTCTCCTTCTGAGGTGGTGTTCTGATGTGTCGACGATCGAGGCGGCGGCGGTGTGACTGGATCAGCCTCGTGGCCGTTCGCCGTCGCGGCGCACGAGACGTGCGAGCACCTCGGGCGCGGCGCGGAACGTGATCGCGTGCACGAGGCCGTGGCTGACGTGGAAGTCGAAGGCGACCTTGGCGGCACCGAGGTGGAACCAGGCGGTGCCTGGCCGGTCGCCGACGAAGACCGGGAGCGCTGCCGTGGCGCTGCCGTTGAAGAACGTCGCCACCTCGTCTCGGCCGTCGATCTGGCGCGGTGTGCCGACCAGGACCGCGGCGTCGTCAGCGGTGACGGTGGCGTCGGGTGCCAGCAGCCGAAGCAACCGGTCGAAGTCGCCGTTCTTGGCCGCGGCCATGAAGGCGTCCACCACCTCCCAGTCGGCGAGGAGGTCCTCGGGATGGGGCTGGGTGACCTTGGCCCGCGCTCGCGAGGCCAGCTTGCGTGCGGCCGACGGGGTCGTGTCGAGGACCGATGCGATCGTGGGGAACTCGAAGCCGAAGCTGTCATGGAGCACGAAGGCCACCCGCTCGCGCGGGGAGAGCCGGTCGAGGACGACGTGCAGGGCGAGGCCGACGGTGTCGGCGAGCGCGACGTCGTCGGCCGGGTCGCTGACGCTCTCCCCGGGCTCCACGTCATCCACGGGTACGGGGGTGCGTGAGCGCAGTCGGTCCAGGCACAGCCGGGTGGTCACGGTCGTCAGCCAGGCGGGCAGGTTGCCTATCTCGGCCTCCGTCCTGTCCATCCGCAGCCACGCCTGCTGCACGACGTCCTGGGCCTCGGCGTGGTCGCCGAGCACGCGGCTCGCGATCCCCACCAGGCGCGGTCGTTCAGCCTCGAACACGTCCGTCTGGTCCACGGTCTCCACCCTTCCACGTCGGTCGTTCACCCCACTGACGCGCCAGCGGGGCCGAGTGTGACCACGCCCAAGGGCTCGACCGGCGAAGGCGCCGCCAGCCCCTGAGGCACCTGGGTCGACGACGGCCGCTGGTGGCGGATCATGGTCAGCGATCGAACGACGTGGGAGGCTGCGCGACATGGAGGACGATGCGTACGCCCGCAGACTGTTCGCAATCCTGACGAACCCGCATCCCACGGGAATCGATCCAGCCGACCCGTACGGGCAGGCCGCCGACGGGATCGACCGCCACGACGGCTTCGGTCGAGACGTCTGGGTGACGACGCTGGAGGTCGCGGATGGCGAGCACGGAGCCGAGCTCGTGGTCGAGTTCGGGCTGGTGCTGCCTTCGGGTCCGGACTGGCGAAGTGTGCCGCAGCGAGGGACGCTCCGACTTCCCTTCGATGCGGAGTGGCGGGAGCTGAGCGGCTATGAGGACCCAGCTGCGTACGCCCCCGCGGTGGCGCACCAGGTCGAAAGCGCCGTTGGCAAGCATGTCGCACGCCACCGGAGCCGCCCCGCCGATACGCGGGGGAGTGGCCGGAGTCGGCCGACGTTGCCCAGCCGGGAGGATCAGTGGCAGATCCTCGTGGGCGCGTTGAGAGCCGAGGGTGACGTCGGTGAGGTCGCCCCCGGGACGCTCGAGGTCGAGGATCCGGAAGGGACTGTTCTCACGGTCATCGTCAGTCCCGATCAGTGGGAACGCGTTCTCCGCGACCACGCCTGGGGTGATGTCGACATGTACTTCGCCGACCTGCTCGGCTCACGCCAGGAGGACGAGACGTACGTCGTCTTCTACGACGGCGACCTTGCTCGATCCACTCGGCGACAGCTGCCGCCGGTCCGAGGCAGGGCATTCGAGCGCAAGATCGAGGAGCTGCGCGCCCAGCATCCCGCTGCGCAGCTCGGGTGGTACGCGTATCCGCCGGAGGATCCCGAGCGCTCCCAGCCTGCCACCGCTGACAACCCAACCGCCGGAAATTCCCGGCGATGAGTGTCAGGAGGCGTTCTCGAGGACGACGGCGAGGGCCTGGCCGACGCCGATGCAGATCGCGGCGACGCCCCAGCGGGTGCCGTCCTCGCGCATCCGGTGAGCCAGGGTGCCGAGGATCCGGCCGCCCGAGGCGCCCAGCGGGTGACCGATGGCGATGGCACCGCCCTTGGTGTTGACGATCTCCGGGTCGACCTTCCAGGCGTCGACACAGGCGAGCGACTGGACGGCGAAGGCCTCGTTGAGCTCGATCGCGCCCACGTCGTCCCAGCTGATCCCGGCCCGGGCAAGCGCCCGCTCCGCGGCCTCGACGGGCGCGAACCCGAAGGACTGGGGCTCCAACGCTGCGGCCCCCCTCCCTGCGATCCTCGCCAGCGGGTCGAGGCCGATCTCGGTGGCGAGAGGCTCGGTGCCGAGGAGCATCGCGGAGGCGCCGTCGCTCAGAGGCGAGGCGTTGCCGGCGGTGATGGTGCCGTCCGGGCGGAAGGACGCCTTGAGGCCGGCCAGGGTCTCCACGGTGCTGTCGGGCCGGATGCCCTCGTCACGGGCCAGGTCGATGCCGGGTACGGCGACCGTGAGGGCGTCGTAGAACCCCTCGGCCCAGGCGCGGTCGGCCAGCTCGTGCGACCTGGCCGCGAAGACGTCCTGCCGTTCGCGGGAGATCGAGAACCGCTCCTGCAGCTGCTCGTTGGCCGCGCCCAGGGAGACAGTCCACTCCTTCGGCATCCGTTCGTTGACCAGACGCCAGCCCAGCGTCGTGGAGACGGCTGTGAGATCCCCGGCGGGGAACGCCCGCGACGGCTTCGGCAGCACCCACGGGGCGCGGGTCATCGACTCGACGCCGCCCGCGATCACCACGTCCGCGTCGCCGGTCTCGACGGTGCGGGAGGCGATCATCGCCGCGTCGAGGCTGGAGCCGCACAACCGGTTCACCGTGGTCGCGGGCACCGAGACCGGCATCCCGGCCAGCAGCACCGCCATCCGACCGACGTTGCGGTTGTCCTCACCGGCACCGTTGGCGTTGCCCCAGACGACGTCGCCGATCCGGGCCGGGTCGAGCCCCGGCGCCGCTTGGAGCAGGCCCTGGAGCACGCCCGCGGCCAGATCGTCGGGGCGGAC
The DNA here is from genome assembly GCA_963834315.1 of uncultured Actinomycetota bacterium. Taxonomy (GTDB): domain Bacteria; phylum Actinomycetota; class Actinomycetes; order Propionibacteriales; family Nocardioidaceae; genus Nocardioides_B. The sequence continues at coordinate 1,375,679 of CAWIAY010000010.1, forward strand.
CCCGGCCAGCGCGCCGCCGAAGCGCCCGAACGGCGTCCGGAGGGCGGCGTACAGGAACGATGCGGTCACGGGTTCTCCTCGTCAGGGGACTGATGGGCCTGGTCCGAATGCCTGCCGGACGATGCGGAAGGCGTTGATGGCGTCTGGGACGCCACAGTAGATCCCCCTCGTGAGGATGACCCCCTTGAGCTCGACGGACCAGGGGCTCCCCTAAGTCGGGGTGACCTCGGGCCGGGTCAGCTCCCGGGGAGCCAGCTCCAGCGAGCGCACGTGTCCGGCGATCTGTCTCAGGGAGGCGACCCAGACGTCGCGGTAGCCGAGCGCCTGGGTGACGATCCGCTCCAGCACCACCGCACGCGAGGGGCGGCCGGTCAGGAAGGGGTGGTTGGTCGGCGCGAAGCACCCACCGACCTCGCGCATCGCTTCCAGCTCGAGGCTCGACTCAGTACATGAGACCCAGCGGGGCGTAGCCGACGCCAGGGAACACCGAGGCGAGCGAGCGGTCAGGGAAGCGCCGCGCGACGATCTCCCCCAGCACACTGCGGTAGTCGGTGGTGACCCGCAGGTCGGCGTCCTGGTCCCTGCCGGAGCCCAGCCCCGGCCAGGAGCCGTAGTAGCGGCCACCGCGTACGCCGCCACCGGCGACGAGCATCATGTTGCCCCAGCCGTGGTCCAGGCCCCGGTTGCCGTTCTCCTGCGTCCGGCGGCCGAACTCGCTGATCGTGACCACGGTGACCCGGCTGCGCAGGTCGCCGAGGTCGCGCAGGAACGCGTCGAGCACACCCGCGAACGCCGCGGTGAGGCTCTGCATCTCGCCCCACTGCAGGGTGCCGTAGTCGCTGTGCAGGTCCCAGGACCCGTAGTCGATGGAGACGACCTCGGTGCCGACCTCTGCCTTGATCAGCTGGGCGGTGTCGCGCAGTGCCTCGGAGAGGTCGGTGGCAGGCCAGCCGCCGGGGTAGGGCACCGCGGGCTGGTAGGTGGTGCGCGCGAGGGGGGCGACCTTGTCGACGGTCGCTGCCGCTGACCGGTACGCCGGACCGAGCACCTTGTCGCCGCGCCACGTCCGCGCCAGCGCCTTGCGGCGTCGCCGCGCCCAGATGTCGGCCTTGTCTGCGCCGACCATCGAGATCTGGCCGAGCCGGTCGGCCGCGATGGTGGGCTGCGCACCGGTGATCAACGTGGGGGCGATCGAGGAGGAGAGGTGGATCGCCTCGGTCGGTCCGGTGCCGCCGCCGAGCCCGATCATCCGGTTCACCCAGCCCTGCCGCACCGAGGAGCCGGGGTCGGCGTCCTCGATCTCCTCCATGGCCGAGAAGTGCGACCGGTTGGGCACGGGCAGGCCCACTGCGTGCACGGCGGCGAGCTCGCCCGCGGCGTACAACCACTCCAGCGGCTTCATCGCCGGGTGCAGCCCGAAGAAGCCGTCCTGCGCGACCAGCGACTCGCGGGGCACGCCGATGTTCGGACGGGCCGCGTAGTAGCCCGGATCGCCGTGTGGCACCACGATGCCCATCCCGTCGATGCCGCCGCGCAGGCTGAGCACGACCAGGACGTTGCCGCCTGGCGCCTTGGCGTAGGCGGTCTGTCGAACGGCATCTCCGAAGACGGAGGTGGCCAGACCTGCCGCCCCGGCAGCGGCTATCCCGCCGAGCAGCCGACGGCGGCTCATCCGGGTGGCGTCGGTGAACTCCTGGCAGCAGTCGCCCGAGGCGGAGCCGGGGCGGGCCGGTGCGGTCGGTGCAGTCATCGGTGTGCCCGCTCTCATCTCTGCATGTGGTCGGGGGAGTCGAGCAGCGACCCGACGAGGCGCACGAACAGCCAGTCGGTGAGCTGGTGGTGCTTGGTCACCTTCTCGCCGCCGCCGTACCCGACCGAGGTCAACGCTGCGGAGAGGATGCGCTTGTTGGACTCGCGGCCGAGGATCTGTCGGCTGAGGTGGTCGACCCACTCGTCGAGCCGGACCTGCTTCTCGGGCAGGAACTTCTTCGGTGCCTTGGTCCGCACGCCCTTGGAGGGCCACCAGCCCGCGGTGAGGTTCCAGTGCATGCGGAAGGAGCCGAGCATCCGGGTGGGGGAGGACCAGTGGGCGTTGCCGTACGGCGACCCGTCGGGCCGCGGCCAGTGGTAGACCAGCGTGCTCTGCGGCACCCAGACCGCCGCCCGGGCGAAGGAGTCGTCGCCGGTCGGCTTGAGCACCGTGACGTCCAGTGCCCGGGCCGTGGCCACGAAGTCCTCGATCGGGGTGCGCACGAGGCCGCCCTTGGACTTCTTGAACTCCGGGTGCGCGACCAGGGCGCGCAGCGTCGCCTTGATGTCGGTGCCCGAGGACCGGAAGACCTTCGCGAGGTGGTTGACCAGCCGGTTGGACGGACGGTCCGAGACGTAGTGCAGCGCGAGCTTGCGGGCGATGTTGTGGGCGGTCGCCGGGTGGTGAGCGAGGTAGCGGAGGTACTCCTTGGTCAACGCCCGGCCGTCCTCGGACCCGTTGGCCGCCTTGAAGCCGAGCACCTGCACCGCGCCGGTGGTGTGCTTGGCGGGGTCGTAGAGCCCGCTCCACGACTTGAAGGCATCGACGGTGTAGCCGGAGAGGATCTTCGCGGAGTCCTTCACCATCTGCTCGGTGTAGCCCGACACGCGGCCGACGGTGTGCAGCTCGAGCAGCTCGCGGCCCTGGTTCTCGTTGGGGGAACCGCGCACGGAGCGCCAGTTGTCGAGGAAGAGCAGCATGGCCGGGTGAAGTGAGGCCTCCACGAGCATCTCATCGAAGCGTCCCAGCGCGTGCCTGCGGATCAGGTCGTCGTAGTCCGCGCGGTGCACCCAGCCGAGGTCGGAGTTGGCGTGCACGTGGAGGTGGTTCGACCAGAAGTCCACGAGATTCTCGAGCACCTGCCGCTCGGAGTGGATCCGTCGCATCATCGAGTAGTTGGCCAGGTCGACGGCGTACTGCCAGCCGCCCTTGGTGCCCGAGGCCTGGTTGGCCCACCTGGTGGTCGGGGAGTGCCGCAGGTCGGGATACCAGTAGCGCAGCTTCTTGGCGGTCTTGGGCTCCTTGACCTTGCCGGGGGAGAGCTGCTTCTCGAACCACTTCTCCGGGGAGCCCGCCTTGCGCATCGCCTTGAACGTGGAGCGTGAGTAGCCGCAGCCCATCCTGTTCATCAGGTGTCGTTGCGCCGGAGTCGGGACCTTGGTGCCTGGATACGGTCTGACCTTGCGTGCCACGGACGGAGTATCGGCACCTTGACCGACGATCTGGAGGTTTCTCCGCAGGTGGTTCAGCCTCAGCGGAGGGAGATCTCGAGGATCCGGTCGTCCTGCGCGGCGGGGTCGCCACGGCCGTCGCGGTTGGAGGTGGTCAGCCAGAGGTTGCCGTCGGGCGCGACGATCACGGTGCGCATCCGGCCGTAGTCGCCGACGAACCAGTCACGCGGGCGTCCGGTGCCGTCGTCGGTCACCGGCACCTGCCACAGCCGCTGGCCACGCAGGGACGCCATCCACAGCGAGCCGTCGAGGTAGGCCAGGCCGCTGGGGGACGCCTGGGAGGTGCGCCACTGCACGAACGGGTCGCGGTAGTCGCTCTGCCCGGGCGCCTTGCCCTCGTGGAGCGGCCAGCCGTAGTTGCGGCCCTCGTCGATCCGGTTGAGCTCGTCCCAGCTGTTCGAGCCGAACTCGCTGGCCCACAGCTCGCCGTCGTCGTCGAGGGCCAGGCCCTGCACGTTGCGGTGGCCCATCGTCCACACCGGCGACCCCTCGACCGGGTTGCCCGGCGCAGGCTCACCGTCGGGGGTGATGCGCAGGATCTTGCCGGCCAGGGAGTCGCGGTCCTGGGACAGCTGCTCCTCGCCGGTCTCTCCGGTCGACACGAAGAGGTTGCCGTCGTCGGCGAAGAGCAGCCTGCCGCCGTCGTGGATGAAGCCGGTGGGGATGCCGGTCAGCACGGGCTCGGGCTCGCCGATCCGGCGGCCGTCGTACTCCATCCGGACGACGCGGTTGTCCTCGCTGGTGGAGACGTAGGCGTAGACGAGGGAGTCCTCGTCGAAGGTGGGTGAGGCCGCCAGCCCCAGCACGCCCGCCTCGCCCTGGGGGGAGGCGATGTCGAGCCGGCCGACCTCGCGGGGCTCTCCGCCGCCGGCCGGCAGGGCGAGGATGCGGGTGGTGTCGCGCTCACTGACGAGGGCGGTGTCGTCGGGCAGGAAGGTGATGCCCCACGGTGCCTGGAGGCCCCGCGCGACCGTGCGCACGACCCGAGGGCGTACCGAGGCCGGGTCATCGTCGTCGGCAGACGGCTCGGCGGTGCGCGTGCTCGGCTGCGGCTCGGGGTCCTGGCTGCCGAGGCCGGTGGGGTCCCCGTCGGACTGCCCGCAGGCAGCCGCCAGCAGCAGGGCCAGCGACGACAGCGGGGCGGCGAGGGCGCGTCTCACCTCACCCACGGTAGCCAGCGGTTCCAGGGCCCTCCGCTCAGCGCCAGCCGAGTCCGGGCGCCACGTGCCGGACCACGCTGTCGAGCAGGTGGGCGTTGTAGTCCACGCCGAGCTGGTTGGGCACGGTGAGCAGCAGCGTGTCGGCGGCGGCGACCGCCTCGTCAGCGGCCAAGTCCTCGACGAGCCGGTCGGGCTCGCCGGCGTAGGTCTTCCCGAAGCGGGCGCTGCCGCCGTCGAGGTAGCCGACCTGGTCCTGGCTCGCCGGACTCGCGGCCGAAGAAGGCCCGGTCCTGGTCGTTGACGATCGGGAAGATGCTGCGGCTGACGGAGACGCGCGGGGTGCGCTGGTGTCCTGCGGCCTGCCACGTGTCCCGGAACCGCTGGATCTGCTCGGCCTGGAGCTGGTGGAAGGGCACCCCGGTGTCCTCGGTGAGCAGGGTGGAGCTCATCAGGTTCAACCCCTGCTCCGCGGTCCACTCCGCGGTGGCGCGGGTGCCGGCACCCCACCAGATCCGGTCCCGCAGACCCGGTGACTGCGGCTCGACCCGGAGCAGGCCGGGCGGGTTCGGGAACATCGGCCGGGGGTTGGGCTCGGCGAACGCCGTGCCGCTGATCGCCTCGAGGAAGTCCGCGGCGTGCCGCCGGGCCATCGCCGCGTGGTCGGAGCCGTCCTCGGGGACGTGCCCGAAGTAGCGGAACCCGTCGACCACCTGCTCGGGTGATCCCCGGCTGATCCCGAGCTGGAGGCGTCCACCGGAGATCAGGTCGGCCGCCCCGGCGTCCTCGGCCATGTAGAGGGGGTTCTCGTAGCGCATGTCGATCACGCCGGTGCCGATCTCGATCCGGCTGGTGCGAGCTCCGACTGCGGCCAGCAGCGGGAACGGGGAGGCGAGCTGGCGCGCGAAGTGGTGCACCCGGAAGTAGGCGCCGTCCGCGCCGATCTCCTCGGCCGCGACCGCGAGGTCGATCGACTGGAGCAGGGCGTCCGCGGCGGAGCGCGTCTGCGACTGCGGTGACGGCGTCCAGTGACCGAAGGACAGGAACCCGATGTTCTTCATGCCCGGCCCAACAACGATCAGGCGTCGGTGCTTCCCGCGGCGCGTGCCACCAGGGCCAGCAGCTGCTCGTGCACGAAGTCGGGATGCTCGAGCTGGAGGAAGTGCGACCCGGGGAGCAGGTGGTACGACGCGTCGGGGATCCGCTCGGCGGCGGTGCGCATGTCGTGGGCGGAGGCGAGCACGTCGTACCTGCCGGCGACGAAGGCCGTCGGCACCCGGATCGAGCGCAGCGACACGCGTGGGTGCTCGGCGGCCGCACGGGCGAGGTGCATGTACCACTCGACCGGGGTGGTCAGGAACTCCGAGACGGCACGCCGTACGTCCCCGGTGCCACCCGCCACAGGCAGCATGAAGCCGCTGTGCGTGAGCAGCTGGGCCGCCACCGGACCCATCGGCAGCCGCGAGGTCACCGGGGTGAGCGCCCGGCCCAGGCGGTGCATCGTCGCCGACATCCCCAGCGCGATCGGCCTGCGCACCGACCGCGGCAGCATCAGCGGGGCACCCATCGACGAGAACGTCCCTCCCGGCACGCCGGCGAGCGCGAACAGGCCGGTGACCCGATGGGAGTGACGCGTCGCCAGCTCGAAGGCGATGTTGACCCCGATCGACCAGCCGGCCACCACACAGCTCTCGACCCCCGCGCCGTCGAGCACCGCCAGGGCGTCCTCGACGAAGGCGTCGACCCCGACGCGGTCGGGGTCGGCGGGCCGGTCCGACCCGCCGACGCCGCGATGGTTCCAGGAGACGACGCGGACACCGCTGTCGCGGCGCAGCAGCGCCGGCCACGCGTGGGCATTGGTGCCCAGACCGTTGCACAGCAGCACGGTCGGGCCGTGGACGTCATTGGTCCAGGCGCGCAGCCGGGTGCCGTCGGCACTGACGACGTCGTAGAAGCGCAGGGCGCGACCGCCTGCGGACGGGGACGGTGCCGCGAGGGGCACGCCGGCCAGGGAGGACATGGTCGCCCAGTGTGCCCGATGCCAGTGTGCCCGATGCCCGCCCCGCGGCGGTGTGGCTGCTCAGCCGGCGTGGTGGGTGAGCGCCTGCCGCTCGGCCCGAGCACGCAGGTGGCCGTCGAGGAACTCCTCGACCTCCTGTCGCTCGACCCGGCGCTGCGTGAGAGCCGTGCTCGCCAGCATCGCGTTGCGGCGGGCGGTCTCCTGGCTGCGCACGTGCCACTGCGTGGCCCGGCGGGTCGCCGTCCTGACGTGCTGCGTGATGGACATCTGGCCTCCCGGAGGTCGCCCCCTGATGCCACGAAGTTAGGGGCCGTGTGCTTCCGCCGGGTCAACGACGTGTGTCGGGCAGATGAACTCGTCTCGGTAGCCTCGGTCGGGTGACCGACCCCCTGGTGTGGCTCCCGTTCGATCCCGACCTGCTCGGCGACCCGCCGGGCGGGCTGCGCTACGAGGTGGTCGTGCCCGAGGCAGGGGAGGCGCCCCCGCCGTCGATCGGGGAGGTGGCGTTCTACGTGCCGCCGTACCGCTTCTCACCCACCGACAGCGCCCTGGTCGCCCAGATGACGGGTCTCCGGGTCGTGCAGACCATGACCGCCGGCGTCGAGCACATCAGGGCGCACGTGCCCGACGGGGTGGTGCTGTGCAACGGCCGCGGCATCCACGACGCCTCGACCGCCGAGCTCGCGATGACACTGATCCTGTCGTCGCTGCGCGGCGTGCCCGGCTTCGTGCGAGCCCAGGACGCCCACACGTGGGCGCCCGCGTCCCGGCCGGCGCTGGCCGACTCGACGGTGCTGGTCGTCGGGTACGGCGCGATCGGGCAGGCGCTCGAGCGACGCCTCGACGGCTTCGAGGTCCACGTCGTGCGCGTCGCCCGCACGGCACGCCAGGGGGTGCACGGGTTCGGCGACCTGCCCGCACTGCTCCCCGAGGCCGACGTGGTCGTGCTGATCGTGCCGCTGACCGATGAGACGAGCGGGCTCGTCGACGCCGGCTTCTTGTCGCGGATGAAGGACGGCGCGCTGCTGGTCAACGTCGCGCGCGGAGGGGTGGTCGACACCGACGCCCTCCTCGGCGCCCTGGGGTCCGGCCGGATCAGTGCGGCCCTGGACGTGACCGACCCCGAGCCGCTGCCCGAGGACCACCCGCTCTGGGACAGTCCCAACCTTCTGGTCGTCCCGCACGTCGGCGGTGACAGCACCGCGATGGAGCCGCGGGCCTACGCCCTGGTGCGCGCCCAGCTCGCCCGCTTCGTTGCCGGCGAGCCGCTGGAGAACGTGATGGTGGGGGCGTACTGAGGCGGCGGTGATTACCACGGTCCCGTGGTAATCACCACCTCCCCGCAGCGAACTCCCCCCGGGGAGCGCCAGTTCTCTGCGGGAAGGGCCGGCCACGTGAGGCCGCTCAGCCTTCCTCTTCGAGGCGGGCCAGCAGCTTCTCGATGATCTCGCGCTCGCCGTCGAAGTACTCCAGCCCCCAGTCAGCGACGAGCGAGGGGTAGCGGAAGGCGTCGTCGGGCCCGTCGGCGCCGCGCAACGACTCCCGGACGGCCGCGAGGTCCTCGCGCCGGGCAGCGAGCTCGACGAGGTGGTCGCGCAGCAGCGCCCGGCTGTGCTCGGGGTCGACGAGGTGGCCGATCAGCAGCCGCAGGGCGATCGGGTGCTTGAGCACCGGGACCCCGGCGGGTGCCTCCTCGAGCCAGCGGGTCAGCGCCCGCCGGCCCTTGGCGGTGATCCGGTACTTCGACGAGCGTTGGTTGGGCCCCGCCTCGCGGGGCTTCACCAGGCCGTGTGAGGTGAGCCGCTCCAGCTCGGTGTAGACCTGGCTCATCGCGGGGGAGACCCAGTAGAACCGCAGCGTCGAGTCGGCGCGCTGCTTGAGCTCGTAGCCGGTCAGGTCGTCACCGAACGTGAGCAGCCCCAGCAGTGCGTACGACGTGGTCGGCAGGTCTTGACTCATGGTGCCCCCAGAGTAGTGTTCCTGACTGGAACAATCGCTGTTCGTCGGAGCTTCGCAGGAGACATCGTGAGTCAGACCATCGTGATGATCGGGACACGCAAGGGGCTGTGGATCGCCCGCAGCGGCGACCGTGAGGCCTGGGAGCTGGAGGGCCCGATCTTCGACATGGAGGACATCTACTCCTGCTGTGTCGACACCCGCGGTGACACCGTGCGCCTCTTCGCCTCGCCGTCGTCGAGCTGGGTCGGCCCCAGGCTGATGCGCTCCGACGACCTCGGCGAGACCTGGCAGGAGGGCAAGATCGCCTTCCCCGACGACACCGACACCGCGCTCGCGAGGGTGTGGCAGATCGCCCCCGGCTTCGACGCGACCACCGTCTACGCCGGCACCGAACCGGGTGCCGTCTTCCGTTCCGAGGACCGTGGCGAGACCTTCGAGCTCGTGCGCGGGCTCTGGGACCACCCGCACCGCGAGGAGTGGGGCGCCGGGTACGGCGGCCAGGCCTTCCACACGATCGTCCCGCACCCCACCGAGCCCGAGTCGCTCACCTGCGCGATCTCCTCCGGCGGCGTCTACGCCACGACCGACGGCGGCGCGACGTGGCAGGCGCAGAACACCGGCGTCAAGGCGGAGTTCCTCCCCGAGGGAGGCCAGTACCCGGAGTTCGGCCAGTGCGTGCACAAGATCGCCCGGCACCCCTCACGGCCGGACCGGATGTTCATGCAGAACCACGGCGGCGTCTACCGCTCCGACGACGGCGGCGTCACCTGGGACTCCATCGAGAAGGGACTGCCAGCCAACTTCGGGTTCCCGGTCGTCGTCCACCCCCACGATCCCGACACCGTCTACGTCTTCCCCCTCGGCGGCAGCGGCGGGCGCTACCCCGTCGAGGGGACTGCTCGCGTCTGGCGCAGCCAGGACGCCGGCGAGAGCTGGGAGGCGCTCGACAAGGGCCTACCCGAGCACTTCTACGTCGGCGTGATGCGTGACGCGATGTGCGCCGACGACGGCGTCGACGGTGGCCCGGTGGGGCTGTACTTCGGAGCCCGCAACGGCAGCGTGTGGGCCTCGGTCGACGAGGGGGGTTCCTGGCGCGAGATCGCGGCCAACCTCCCCGACGTGATGTCCGTCCGAGCCGCGACGCTCTGACCCGCCCTCGCGGCGTACGGCGTTAGGCTCTCGCCATGCCTGACGCCCCCGACATCAAGCCCCGCAGCCGCGACGTCACCGACGGGCTGGAGAAGACCGCCGCCCGAGGGATGCTGCGCGCGGTCGGCATGGGCGACGCGGACTGGGAGAAGCCGCAGATCGGCGTCGCCTCGTCGTGGAACGAGATCACCCCCTGCAACCTCTCCCTCGACCGACTCGCCAAGGCCGTGAAGAACGGCGTGCACGCGGCCGGTGGCTACCCGCTCGAGTTCGGCACCATCTCGGTGTCCGACGGCATCTCCATGGGCCACGAGGGCATGCACTACTCGCTGGTCTCTCGGGAGGTCATCGCCGACTCGGTCGAGACCGTGATGATGGCCGAGCGTCTCGACGGCTCGGTGCTCCTCGCCGGCTGCGACAAGTCCCTGCCCGGCATGATGATGGCCGCCGCCCGGCTCGACCTGTCCTCGGTGTTCCTCTACGCCGGCTCGATCATGCCCGGTCAGGTCGACGGCAACGACGTCACGATCATCGACGCCTTCGAGGCCGTCGGCGCCTGCCTTGCCGGCAAGATGACCGTCGAGGAGGTCGACCGCGTCGAGCGTGCGATCTGCCCCGGGGAGGGCGCGTGCGGCGGCATGTACACCGCCAACACGATGGCCGCCGTCGGCGAGGCGATCGGGATGTCGCTGCCCGGGAGCGCGGCTCCGCCTGCCGTCGACCGTCGGCGCGACGGCTTCGCGCACCGCTCCGGCGAGGCCGTGGTCAACCTGCTGCGCCTGGGCATCACCGCCCGCCAGATCATGACCCGCGAGGCCTTCGAGAACGCGATCACCGTGGTGATGGCGCTCGGCGGGTCGACCAACGCCGTGCTCCACCTGCTCGCGATGGCACGTGAGGCCGAGGTGCCGCTGACCATCGACGACTTCAACCGCATCGGCGACAAGGTCCCTCACCTCGGCGACCTCAAGCCGTTCGGCAAGTACGTCATGTACGACGTCGACAAGGTCGGCGGTATCCCGATGGTGATGCGGGCACTCCTCGAGGAGGGGCTGCTGCACGGCGACACGCTCACCGTCACCGGCAAGACCATGCGGGAGAACCTCGACGCGATCGCGCCGCCGCCCGTCGACGGCGCGGTGATCCGGAAGTTCTCCGAGCCGATCCACGCCTCGGGCGGGCTGACCATCCTCAAGGGCTCGCTGGCGCCCGAGGGCGCGGTCGTGAAGTCGGCCGGCTTCGACGACGACGTCTTCGAGGGCACGGCGCGGGTCTTCGACGGTGAGCGCAAGGCGATGGACGCCCTGGCGGAGGGCGCGATCGTCGCAGGCGACGTCGTGGTGATCCGCTACGAGGGCCCCAAGGGCGGTCCCGGCATGCGCGAGATGCTCGCGATCACCGGCGCGATCAAGGGGGCCGGGCTCGGCAAGGACGTGCTGCTGCTGACCGACGGCCGGTTCAGCGGCGGTACGACGGGGCTCTGCGTCGGCCACGTCGCGCCCGAGGCGGTCGACGCCGGCCCGATCGCGTTCGTGCGAGACGGCGACCGGATCCGGCTCGACATGGCCCAGCGCACGCTCGACGTACTCGTGGACGCCGACGAGCTCGAGGCACGCTCCGAGGGCTGGGAGCCGCTGCCGCCGAAGTACACCCGCGGCGTGCTCGGCAAGTACGCCAAGGTCGTGCAGTCCGCGGCCCACGGCGCCGTCTGCGGCTGAGTCGTCAGATGGGCACGGTTCACGAGAGGATCGACGCTCGGCTGCGGGCGTTCGTCGAGTCGCAACCGGTCTTCTTCGTGGCGACGGCACCGCTCGCGGAGGGGCGAGTCAACGTCTCGCCCAAGGGCGTGAACGGCACCTTCGTCGTCGTCGACGAGCGGACCGTTGCCTACCTCGACATCACCGCGTCGGGAGCGGAGACGATTGCGCACCTGCGTGAGCCCGGCAACGGCCGGGTCACGTTGATGTTCTGCTCCTTCGACCGGTCGCCCAACGTGGTGCGCCTGCAGGGTCGAGGACGCGTCGTGTCCGTGTACGACGACGACTACGCCGGCTGGGCGGCCCGCTTCGAGGAGACGCGGGGCGCCCGTGCGGTCATCGTGGTGGACGTGGAGCGTGTCGCCGACTCCTGCGGCTACGGGCTGCCGCTGATGGAGCCGGCGGGGGAGCGGCACCTGCTCCCCGAGCACATGGAGCGCAAGGGCGCGGAGGGACTGATCGACTACCGGCGAGCGAAGAACCGGGTCAGCATCGACGGCCTGCCCGCCTTCGACGACGACGGGCTCTGAGCCGGCTCAGCGGGGCTCGACCACGCGCAGCTCGCCGGAACGCCAGAGCGGGTCGGCCACGTCGCAGAGCCGGCTGACGGCGTCCCGGACGGGCAGCGCCTTCAGCTCCTCGGCATGGGCGGCGCCGTAGTCGCGACCGACCCGGTTGTTGTGCCGGTCCACGGCCGTGTCCTCCGGGCGTTTGCTGCCCCGCTCGTGGGCCTCTCCGATCGCGCGGGCGATCCGGGCGCCGTAGCGGGCGGCGAGGCAGGCCTGCCACGCGAAATGCCGTTGCGCGTTGCGGCGCCCGGGACGCCCCGGCGAGTCCGCAGCGGCGGCCGTGAGGGCCGCCAGCGAGACGCGCAGGGCCCCAGCGGCCTCGGTCACGCTCGCGCCGGCGCGGCGGGCAGTCATGAAGATGCGGGGGCCGGCGAGGAGGGGGAGCTGCACCGCTCCACTGTGACCTAGGGTCCTGCTCGTGACCAGCCACGACGACCACGGCCTGCCGATCGGAGACCCGGTGCCCGGGTGGTCGGGGCGGCCGGCGCCGTTGCCGGGGCCGTTCGTCGGCCGGTACTGCTCCGTCGTACCCCTCACGGTCGAGCACGCCCAGCCGCTCTACCCCACGTGTGCCTCGCCGGGGCACGAGCGGCTGTGGACCTATCTTGCCGACGGCCCGTTCACCGACCCAGACGCCTTCCGCGACCGGATCGCGGCCACGGCGGAGGACCCGGGCAGCGTGGCCGTGGCGGTGCTGCTGCCGGACGGCACGCCTGCCGGACTGGCCAGCTTCATGCGGATCGACAGGGCTCAGGGGAGTGTGGAGGTGGGCGGCATCCTGCTCGGCACGAGGCTGCAGCGCACCGCGGCCGCGACGGAGGCGATGCACCTGATGGCCGCGCACGTGTTCGACGATCTCGGCTATCGGCGCTACGAGTGGAAGTGCGACGACCTCAACGCGGCCTCACGCGCGGCGGCGACCCGGCTCGGGTTCCGCTACGAGGGCACCTTCCGGCAGGCGCTGGTCTACAAGGGGCGCAACCGCGACACTGCGTGGTTCTCGATCACCGACGACGAGTGGCCGGTGGTCGCGTCGGCGCACCGCGCCTGGCTGGAGCCGGCCAACTTCGACCGCGACGGCCATCAACGCTCGCCGCTGCGGGTCCCCGCCGGTGGCGGCCCACGCTCCGACGTCCACTGAGCAAGATTGGCGTCCTACATTTTGGGACGCCTGGCACAGTTGCTTGACGAGGGAGTCGACCACCGGAGACGGTGGTGCCATGCGCTCCGACATTCTTGTATCGACGCGACGCGACGGCTGACGGTCACCACCGACACCGCCGCGTCCACCCCTCGCCGCCTTCGGGCCGAGGGGTTTTTTGTTGGGCCAGCAGGAGAGGGACCCGGGATGGCCGGGTCCCGTAGCAGGGAAGGGCAGCAGGCAACTCTCATGGGCGACACCGGCCACACAGGTCAGGCGGGCATCCCGATGTCCGGCGCGCAGAGCCTCATCACGGCTCTGGAGCATGCCGGCGCGGAGAACGTCTTCGGCATCCCGGGTGGCGCGATCCTCCCGGCCTACGACCCGCTCTTCGACTCGACCAGGCTCCGTCACATCCTGGTCCGCCACGAGCAGGGCGCCGGCCACGCCGCCCAGGGGTACGCCGCCGCCACCGGCAAGGTCGGTGTCTGCATGGCGACCTCGGGCCCGGGCGCGACGAACCTGGTCACGCCGCTGGCGGACGCCCACATGGACAGCGTCCCGATGGTTGCCATCACTGGTCAGGTCTCCAGCCGCGCGATCGGCACCGACGCATTCCAGGAGGCGGACATCCGCGGCATCACGATGCCGGTGACCAAGCACAACTTCCTCGTCACCGACCCCGCCGACATCCCGCGCACGGTGGCCGAGGCGTTCTACATCGCCTCGACGGGCCGGCCCGGACCGGTGCTCGTCGACGTCGCCAAGGACGCGATGCAGGCACAGACCACCTTCGCGTGGCCCACCGAGCTCAACCTGCCGGGGTACCGCCCGGTCACGCGGCCGCACGCCAAGCAGGTGCGGGAGGCGGCCAAGCTGATCCTCGAGGCGCGCCGGCCGGTGCTGTACGTCGGCGGAGGAGTGATCCGCGCCGTCGCCGCCCAGGAGCTGCGCGCGCTCGCCGAGCTCACCGGGATGCCGGTCGTCACGACCCTGATGGCGCGCGGGGCCTTCCCCGACAGCCACCCGCAGCACCTCGGCATGCCCGGCATGCACGGCACCGTCGCGGCGGTCGCCGGCCTCCAGCGCAGCGACCTGATCATCAGCCTCGGCGCCCGCTTCGACGACCGGGTGACCGGCAACCTCGACTCGTTCGCACCCCACGCCAAGGTGATCCACGCCGACATCGACCCGGCGGAGATCGGCAAGAACCGGCACGTCGACGTACCGATCGTGGGCGACTGCCGTGAGGTGATCTCCGACCTCGTGGTCGCTCTCCGGGCGGAGACCGACCAGGGCAACCAGGGCGACTACGAGGCCTGGGTGGAGTTCCTGGCGGGTGTGAAGAAGAAGTACCCGCTCGGCTACGACACCCCCGACGACGGCTCGCTGTCACCGCAGTACGTCATCGAGCGACTCGGCAAGATCGCGGGACCCGACACGATCTACACCTCTGGCGTGGGCCAGCACCAGATGTGGGCGGCGCAGTTCATCGGCTACGAGAACCCACGCACCTGGATCAACTCCGGAGGCCTCGGCACGATGGGCTTCTCCGTCCCAGCAGCGATGGGGGCGAAGGTCGGCCGTCCGGACGCGACGGTCTGGTCGATCGATGGTGACGGCTGCTTCCAGATGACCAACCAGGAGCTCGCGACCTGTGCGATCGAGGGCATCCCGATCAAGGTGGCCATCATCAACAACGAGTCGCTCGGCATGGTGCGGCAGTGGCAGACGCTGTTCTACAACCAGCGCTACTCCAACACCGATCTGCAGAGCAAGCGGATCCCCGACTTCGTCAAGCTCGCCGACGCCTACGGCTGCGTCGGGCTGGCCTGCGACTCCCCGGACGACGTCGACTCCACCATCGACAAGGCCATGGAGATCAACGACGTCCCGGTGGTCGTCGACTTCCGGGTGCACCGCGACGCGATGGTGTGGCCGATGGTGGCGGCCGGCACCAGCAACGACGACATCAAGTTCGCGCGCGACATGGCGCCGGAGTTCGAAGAGGACGACATCTGATGAGGACCGGCCCGATGGTCGAGCCCGTCGAGACCACGCAGACGGAGGAGCTGTCATGACCCGCCACACCCTGTCCGTGCTCGTCGAGAACAAGCCCGGTGTGCTGGCCCGGGTCGCCGGTCTGTTCAGCCGCCGAGGGTTCAACATCGACTCCCTCGCGGTGGGTCCGACCGAGCATCCTGAGGTCTCCCGCATGACGATCGTGGTCAGTGTGGAGGAGTCCCCGCTCGAGCAGGTCACCAAGCAGCTGAACAAGCTGGTCGAGGTGATCAAGATCGTCGAGCTCGACTCGAGCGCCTCGGTCGCCCGTGAGCTGCTCCTGGTCAAGGTGAAGGCCGACGCGGACACGCGCGGAAAGGTGCTCGAGGTGGTGCAGCTCTTCCGGGCCAAGGTCGTCGATGTCGCCACCGATGCCGTGACCGTGCAGATCACCGGCAACGCCGGCAAGCTCGAGGACTTCCTGCGGGTCGTGGAGCCCTTCGGCGTCCGCGAGCTGGTGCAGTCGGGGATGGTCGCCATCGGCCGCGGCGGCCGCTCGATCTCCGATCGCAACCTCAAGCCGGTGCCGCTGCCACCGCCGCCGGCCGACGTCCAGCCGGCCTGAGACGCCGTACCCGCGCCACCAGCGACAATGCTCAATGCCGTTACTGCCCACGATGATGCACCCAGACGAAGGAGCCCCCTGTGGCCGAGATGTTCTACGACGACGACGCCGACCTGTCCGTGATCCAGAGCCGCAACGTCGCGGTCCTGGGCTACGGCAGCCAGGGACACGCGCATGCGCTGTCGCTGCGTGACTCCGGGGTCGACGTCCGGGTCGGCCTGCCCGAGAGCTCGAAGAGCCGCGCCAAGGCCGAGGCCGAGGGACTGCGTGTGCTCACGCCGGCCGAGGCCTGCGAAGAGGCCGACCTCATCATGATCCTGGCGCCCGACCACGTGCAGCGCACGCTCTACGCCGAGGCTGTCGAGCCCAACCTGGTGGAGGGCGACGCGCTCTTCTTCGGCCACGGCTTCAACATCCGCTTCGGCTACATCGAGCCGCCCAAGGGCGTCGACGTCGCGATGGTCGCGCCGAAGGGCCCGGGGCACCTCGTGCGCCGCGAGTACACCGAGGGCCGCGGTGTGCCGGTCCTCGTCGCCGTCGAGGAGGACGCGACCGGCAAGGCCTGGGAGCTGGCGCTGTCCTACGCCAAGGCGATCGGCGGCCTGCGCGCAGGCGGTATCAAGACCACCTTCACCGAGGAGTGCGAGACCGACCTGTTCGGTGAGCAGGCCGTGCTCTGCGGTGGCGCGTCCCAGCTGGTGCAGTACGGCTTCGAGACGCTCATCGAGGCCGGCTACCAGCCCGAGGTGGCCTACTTCGAGTGCCTCCACGAGCTGAAGCTGATCGTCGACCTGATGTACGAGGGCGGCATCGCCAAGCAACGCTGGTCGGTCTCCGACACCGCGGAGTACGGCGACTACGTCTCCGGCCCGCGCGTGATCGACCCGCACGTGAAGGACAACATGCGCGCCGTCCTCGCCGACATCCAGAACGGTGCCTTCGCCAAGCGGTTCATCGACGACCAGGACGCCGGCGCCCCGGAGTTCAAGGCCAAGCGCGCCGAGGGTGAGCAGCACCCCATCGAGACCACCGGCCGCGAGCTGCGCAAGCTGATGTCGTGGGTGAAGTCGCACGACTCCGACTACACCGAGGGCACCGCGACCCGCTGAGCCCCCGGAAGATTCCCACGGTCCCGTGGTAATCACCCGCTCCCCGTGGAGAACTCTCCACGGGGAGCGAGCGTTTACTCCGGGGAGCGCGCCCGCCGACGTGCTCGGAGGACCCGGGAAGAATCCACCGCCGCGTGCGGTTGTGGCCGTCATGCGCATCGAGATCTGGTCCGACGTGGTGTGTCCGTGGTGCTTCATCGGCAAGCGACGGCTCGAGGCCGCGCTGGCGGAGTTCGCCCACCGCGACGAGGTGGAGGTGGAGTACCGGTCGTTCGAGCTGGACCCGACCGCTCCGACCGCTGCGACGGAGCGCACCGAGGTCGTCCTGGCCCGCAAGTACGGCGGCGGTATCGAGGGCGCTCGCGCGATGCAGGCCCAGGTCACCGAGGTGGCGGCCGGCGTCGGCCTGGAGTACCACCTCGACCAGACGATGCGCGGCAACACCGCGGACGCGCACCGGTTGCTCCACCTCGCCCTGAAGGAGTCAGGGCCGCGCGTGCAGGCCCACCTGAAGGAGGCGCTGATGCTCGCCCACTTCACCCACGGCGTCGACGTCACCGACCACGACGCGCTCCGCAAGGTTGCCACCGACGTCGGACTCGACCCGAGCCGCGTGGACGCGGTGCTGGCCGGCGACGAGTACGGCGACGCCGTCCGCGCCGACGTCGATCAGGCGCGTGCCTTCGGCGCCACCGGGGTGCCGTTCTTCGTCGTCGACCGCAGGTACGCCGTCTCCGGTGCCCAACCGTCCGAGGTCTTCACCCAGCTTCTCGAGCAGGCGTGGGCCGAGAGCCACCCTGCGCTCCCCGCGACCGGGCAGCCGCGGGCAGGCGGGGAAGCCGACTCCGCGCCCGACGGCGGCCCGGACGGATGCGAGGCCTGAGGGGTCGGCACGGCAGTCGGGATGCCGCCTCACTGGCTGGCCGGGTCCGGTAGTGTGCCCAGTGGGCACAGCGTCGTGCACGGCCGCCTCCGCAGCGACAGGTTTCCGGACTGGTTCCGGGCAGCTCGCCAGCGGAGACGTCGGCCATATCGAGCCGACCGACAACCACTGAGGACACCGAAGTGAGCAAGCCCGTCGTACTCATCGCCGAAGAGCTCAGCCCGGCCACGGTCGACGCGCTCGGCCCCGACTTCGAGATCAGGCACTGCGACGGCGCCAACCGCTCGGAGCTGCTGACGGCGATCGCGCAGGCCGACGCGCTCCTGGTGCGCTCGGCCACCAAGGTGGACGTCGAGGCACTCGCTGCGGCCTCCCGGCTGAAGATCGTCGCCCGTGCCGGTGTCGGTCTCGACAACGTCGACGTCCGGGCCGCCACCCAGAACGGCGTGATGGTGGTCAACGCTCCGACCTCCAACATCGTCTCCGCAGCAGAGCTCGCGGTGGCGTTGATGCTCGCGGCCGCCCGCCACATCGGCCCGGCCAACGCCTCGCTCAAGAACGGCGAGTGGAAGCGCAGCAAGTACACCGGCGTCGAGCTCTACGAGAAGACCGTCGGGATCGTCGGGCTGGGCCGTATCGGCGTCCTGGTCGCCCAGCGGCTCAGTGCCTTCGGCATGAGCGTGATCGCCTACGACCCCTATGTGCAGGCCGGCCGCGCTGCCCAGATGGGGGTACGACTGGTCACGCTCGATGAGCTTCTGGACCAGTCGGACTTCATGTCGGTCCACCTGCCCAAGACACCGGAGACGCTGGGGCTGATCGGCGAGGAGCAGCTCGCGAAGGTCAAGCCCAGCCTCGTGCTGGTCAACGCGGCCCGCGGTGGCATCGTCGACGAGCACGCGCTGTACGTCGCGATCAAGGAGGGGCGGGTCGCAGCGGCCGGCCTCGACGTGTTCGCCAGTGAGCCCTGCACCGACAGCCCGCTCTTCGAGTTCGAGAACGTCGTGGCCACGCCCCACCTCGGGGCCTCCACCGACGAGGCCCAGGAGAAGGCCGGCATCGCGGTGGCCAAGTCGGTCCGGCTTGCCCTGTCCGGTGAGCTGGTTCCCGACGCCGTCAACGTCCAGGGCGGGGTGATCGCCGAGGACGTCCGCCCGGGCATCCCGCTGACCGAGAAGCTCGGCCGGATCTTCACCGCGCTCGCCGGCGAGGTGGCCCAGCAGCTCGACGTCGAGGTGCGCGGCGAGATCACGCAGTTCGACGTCAAGGTGCTCGAGCTCGCTGCCCTCAAGGGCGTCTTCGCCGACGTGGTCGAGGAGCAGGTCTCCTACGTCAACGCGCCGCTGCTGGCGGCCGAGCGAGGCGTGGCCGTACGCCTGGTCACCGACGCCGACAGTCCCGACCACCGCAACCTGATCACCTTGCGCGGCACCCGTGCCGACGGATCGCAGGTGTCGGTCTCCGGCACCCTGGTCGGCATCGCCCAGAAGGAGCGGCTCGTCGAGATCGACGGCTACGACCTCGACATCGAGCCGACCGAGCACCTGGCGTTCTTCCGCTACGAGGATCGCCCTGGCATGGTCGGCACGGTCGGCGGAATCCTCGGTCAGGCCCAGGTCAACATCGCCGGCATGCAGGTCGCGCGCGACACCAAGGGAGGGCACGCACTGGTCGCCCTGTCCGTCGACTCGGCGATCCCGGCCGAGGTCCTCGAGGAGATCCGCTCAGCGATGGATGCAGTCTCCGTGCGCGCGGTCGACCTGAGCGACTGAGACGACCGTGACGGGTCGGCCCCCGGCTAGCTGACGACGCGGTCCCGGCCGGCGCGCTTGGCGCGGTAGAGATTGCGATCGGCCACGGCAAGGAGGTCGCCCTTGTCGAGACCGTCGCCGGGCGCGGAGCCGATCCCGATGCTCGCGGTGACGCTGAGGCCTTCCGCGATCTCCGACCACGGCTGCTCGGCGATGGTGCGACGGAGCTCTTCGAAGGTCGGTTCGGCCGCATCATCGGCCAGGTGGGGGAGCGCCAGCACGAACTCCTCGCCACCCATGCGAGCGGCGATCCCACCCTCGACCTCGGCGGCCGCCCGCTCGAGGAGCCCGGCGACCTGCTGGAGCACCGCGTCCCCGACGGCGTGCGAGTAGGTGTCGTTGACGCGCTTGAAGTGGTCGAGGTCGATCAGGCCGACGCTGACGCTCCCCGACCGCGACTTGAGGCCCTCGAGAAGATCCACGAGGGACTCGTCGAGGTGACGCCGGTTGTGCAGGCCGGTCAACGGGTCACGCGCCGCGAGCTCACGGAAGAAGTCCCGGCTCCGTTGGGCCTCGGTCGCCTCGAAGATGGCGTTCAGCGTGCGCGCACGGCCGTCTCGCTCGAGCGCCCGGAGCTGCACGTCGGCGACGTGGAACGCCTTGTAGGTGACGAAGGCGCACTCGTAGTCACCCGTGGCCGCGCACAGCTCGCCCTGCTCCCGCAGCACCGCAGCACGGTGCCCCTCGAGGCCGAACTTCTCGATCAGGTCACTGGCCCGGTCCAGGGCCTTCCTGGCCGGCTCGAGGTCGGCCCCGAGCCGCTTCGCCTCGGCGAGGGTCAGCAGAGCCAGGGCGAGGCCGTCACAGTCCTCGTCGGACTCGGGGACCTCGCACAGGGGCTCCAGGACGGAAGCGGCATCCGCATAGCGGCCGACCGACATGTAGGCGCGCGCGACCGTGTCCCCGATGTGGCTCAGCACGGGCTGCCCGGTGGCAGCGAGCTGGGCGAGGAGCCTCTCCGCAGTCGTCACCGCCTCCTCGCCGAGTCCGGCTTCATACAGCGTGTAGGCGAAGTTGTTGAGCACGGCGTTGCGCAGGTAGAGGTCGTCGCAGCTCTCGGCGAGCTCCCCGGCTTCCTGGTAGCGCCGGATCGAGCTCTCGTAGTCGGAGCTGGCGCCCAGCGCGTCCGCGAGGCCGAGCAGGTGCTCCGCGCGCAGCGCCGGGTCGCAGTCCTCCTCGAGGAGCTCGACGGCGGTCACGGCGTGCTCGAGCATGAGCGCCGGATCGCCGACACGACGAAACAGCATCGAGAGCCGGCGATGGCTCATCGCCAGCAGCTCGGTCTCCTGTCGGTCCTCCGCCCAGGCCTTCACCTCGCGCATCAGGCGGGCGCCGTCGGCTGTCTCCCCGAGGCGTGCCTGAGCGGCGCCCTTGGCCAGTCGCAGTCGCTCGTAGAGGACGCTGTCCTCGAGCGGTGCCTCCGCCAGGAGATCGCGTGCCAGGGAGAGGGCCTGGCGTGCCTCGGAGCGGACCATGAGCTCGATGCTCTCGACCTGCTGCTCCAGCGTGGGCTCAGGAACTGTCACGGCGTCCTTCGTCGGATGTCGGGCGGCTGGTCTGGGGGCCAGGGTCCTTCCGGCGGGGGAGCCCGCGGAACGCCTCTTGCACTTGGTTCATCGGTCAGGTCGACCCGCGACCTGAGGGCTCTCGGCGATCAGGACGGGCGCGAGGGACGCTACCCCGGCGTGGCGGTGCTGTCCCGCGATTCGATCAGCGTTTCGTCGCGATCAGCACCGAGGCGTCGGGTGCGACCATCACCTCGACGGTGGTGAAGCGCTCGTCGGTCAGCCACTGCTCGCGCAAGGTGTCGACGCGTCCCTCGTAGACCGGTGGCCAGGAGGAGCACGGCGTGAAGTCGTCGAGCACCACGACGCCGCCCTCCTCGACCAGGTCGATGATGGTGTCGGCGCCCGCGACCTTCGGCTCGCGCGCATCGAGGAAGAGCAGGGAGAACGGGCCTCGGTCACGCATCGTCGACCAGTCGGCGGCGAGCACCTCGACCTGGTCGTCGGACTCGAAGATCTCTGCGGCCGCCTCGGCGAGCTTCGGGTCCAGCTCGGCGGTGAGGATGCCGGCGCCGCCGCGCACCCCTGAGCGCAACCACGCGGTGCCGACGCCGCAGCCGGTGCCGAACTCCGCCAGGGTCCCGGTGCGGGTGGCAGCCAGGGTCGCGAGCAGCCGGCCGGTCTCGTTGCGGCAGAACGACACATAGCCACGCTCGCGGGACACGTCGAAGGCGCGGCGCACGATCTCGGGCAGCTCGGGAGGATGGCTCATCCCGCGAGTGTGTCAAAGGACTGGTAGATGTCCGGCAACCGATACCCGGTCTCACATGATGGAAAGGTCCGTTAAGTCGCCTGCGCGCATGTACGACGGGCGTTATCGTGGGCACATCATGCGGAGCTTCTTCGTACTTATCAGCCGCCGTGGCGGGGCCTCTTAAGTAAGGCCACCTCGCCGCGGAGTTCGGCATGTCTGGCCCTACGAAGATCCTCCGCCGCGAGCATCAGCAGAAGCACAGCTACCGCCGAGCTCCTCGAGATCCACCCTCGTCGCACCACGTGATCCGTGGTCCGGGGATCGATTCTCCCGCTGGCAGCGGAGTCCCTGGAACCTCCAGGACCACCTCTGGCACCTCGGTCGACGCGCAACAGCCGTCGCCACCGCTGCCCAGCACGACACCGATCGATCCACGAACGCATCTTCTACGGAGCACACCATGTATGACATGTACCCCGAGTGGGGACCCAGCCGGCACTACGACAGCACCGGCAACGAGGACAACGACCGCGCCGTCCAGGTCGGACTCGACCTGCGAGACAACGGCGGCCAGCGGCCCGACGACAACTAGAGTCCGGCTGCATGAGCCAGACCTTCCAGCTCGCCGTCATTCCCGGCGACGGCATCGGTCCGGAGGTGACCGCCGAGGGACTCAAGGTCCTCGAGGCGGTCGCCCCGGCCGGAGCCAAGTTCGAGCCCACCCGCTACGACCTCGGAGCCGAGCGCTACCTCGCTACCGGTGAGGTGCTGCCTGACACGGTGCTCGAGGAGATCCGTCAGCACGACGCGATCCTCCTCGGCGCCGTGGGGGGCGTCCGGGTGACCCGAGCCTTCCGCCGGGGATCCTCGAGCGAGGACTGCTGCTCAAGCTGCGCTTCGAGCTCGACCACTACGTCAACCTGCGTCCGTCCAAGATCTACCCCGGGGCGACCTCCCCGCTGCGCCCAGAAGTGACCCAGGCCGGCGACATCGACTTCGTGGTCGTCCGAGAGGGGACCGAAGGTCCCTACGTCGGCAACGGCGGCGTGCTGCGGCGTGGCACACCTCAGGAGATCGCCACGGAGGTCAGCCTCAACACGGCGTTCGGAGTGGAGCGCGTCGTCCGCGACGCCTTCTCCCGGGCGCAGAAGCGTCCCCGCCGCAAGCTGACGCTGGTGCACAAGACCAACGTGCTCGTGCACGCCGGCGGTGTCTGGTCGCGGATCGTCGGCGAGGTCTCCCGCGAGTTCCCGGACGTCACCGTCGACTACCTGCACGTGGACGCGACGATGATCTTCCTCGCCACCGACCCGGCCCGCTTCGATGTCATCGTCACCGACAACCTCTTCGGCGACATCGTCACCGACCTCGCCGCTGCTGTCACCGGCGGCATCGGCCTGGCCGCCAGCGGGAACATCAACCCCGACCGGACGGCACCGAGCATGTTCGAGCCGGTGCACGGTTCCGCGCCCGACATCGCCGGCCAGCAGAAGGCCGACCCGACGGCGGCGATCCTCTCCGTGGCACTGCTCCTCGAGCACCTCGGCCTCGATGATGCCGCCCTCGCTGTCGAGACCGCTGTGGTCGCCGAGCTCGCCGACCGGGCCACGGCAGGTGCGGGTGCACCTCGGCGGACCTCCGAGATCGGCGACGCGGTGGCGGCGCGGCTCACCTGACCCCTGACCAGATCCCCCGACCAGAAACGTTGGGCTAACGTGCAGCACATGGAGACCTCCCTCGAGATCTCGGTGACCCCGTCGAGCGACCCCGTCGACGACGAACGGCTCGCCCAGATCCTGGCCGCGCCGGGCTTCGGCACCCACTTCACCGACCACATGTACCTGGTGGAATGGACTCCCGAGAAAGGCTGGCACGACGCTCGCATCACGCCGTACGCTCCGCTCACGATCGACCCGGCGACTGCAGTCCTGCACTATGCCCAGGAGATCTTCGAGGGGATGAAGGCCTACCGGCACGATGACGGCTCGGTGTGGACCTTCCGGCCCGAGGCGAACGCCGAGCGGATGCAGCGCTCCTCGCGGCGGCTCGCGCTGCCCGAGCTGCCGGTCGCGGACTTCGTCGCCTCGGTCGACGCCTTGGTCGGTGCCGACCGGCGGTGGGTGCCGGATGCGGCGGGGGAGAAGAGCCTCTACATCCGACCGTTCATGTTCGCCTCCGAGGTCTTCCTGGGGGTGCGGCCGTCCCGGCACGTCACCTACATGGTGATCGCCTCGCCGGCGGGCGCCTACTTCGCCAAGGGGCTCAAGCCGGTCTCCATCTGGCTCAGCGAGACCTACACCCGGGCCGGGCGCGGCGGCATGGGCGCGGCCAAGACCGGCGGCAACTACGCCAGCTCGCTGATCGCCCAGCAGGAGGCCATCGAGCAGGGCTGCGACCAGGTGGCCTTCCTCGACGCCAGTGAGGCGAAGTACGTCGAGGAGCTCGGCGGGATGAACCTCTACTTCGTCCACG
Organism: uncultured Actinomycetota bacterium; assembly: GCA_963834315.1. Lineage (GTDB taxonomy): Bacteria > Actinomycetota > Actinomycetes > Propionibacteriales > Nocardioidaceae > Nocardioides_B. The sequence goes on from CAWIAY010000010.1 coordinate 1,399,852, forward strand.
ACGACGGCACCATCGTCACCCCGGAGCTGTCCGGGACGATCCTGGAGGGCATCACCCGCTCCTCGATCATCGAGCTGTGCGGCAAGCTCGGCCATCGGGTGGAGGAGCGGAAGTTCTCGATCGACGAGTGGCGCGACGGCGTCTCCTCGGGCCGGATCACTGAGGTCTTCGCCTGTGGAACGGCCGCGGTGGTGACCCCGGTGGGCACCCTGAAGTGGGAGGGCGGCTCGACCACCACAGGTGATGAGGAGACCGGTCCGGTGACCGGAGAGGTGCGCCGGAGTCTGGTCGACCTCCAGTACGGCCGCGCCGAGGACACCTTCGGGTGGATGCACCAGGTCCGCTGAGCGCCGCTCGCCCTGTCCGCGGGGCGTACGGGCTTCGGGGACCGACGAAGCCAACACCTACGGTGTTCCCATGAAGGCCTTGCTCCTGGAGAACATCCACCCTGCTGCCGTCGAGCTGCTCGAGAACCGCGGTTTCGAGGTCGAGCTGCGCACGGGAGCGCTCAGCGAAGCCGAGCTGATCGAGTCGCTGCCCGGGGTCGGCCTGCTGGGCATCCGGTCCAACACCACGGTGACCGCGCGGGTGCTGGATGCGGCGCCCGACCTGGTCGCGATCGGCTGCTTCTGCATCGGCACCAACCAGGTCGACCTGGCAGGCGCGGCTGCCCGCGGGGTTGCGGTCTTCAACGCGCCGCACTCCAACACCCGCAGCGTCGTCGAGCTCGTCATCGGCGAGATCATCGCCCTAGCCCGGCGGCTGCCCGAGAAGACCCTGCGCATGCACGACGGCGTCTGGGACAAGTCGGCCCGCGGCAGCCACGAGGTCCGGGGCCGGACGATCGGGATCGTCGGCTACGGCAACATCGGGACGCAGCTGTCCAACCTTGCCGAGTCCCTGGGGATGCGGGTGGTGTTCTACGACACCGCCGACCGTCCCGCGCACGGCAACGCCCGCCGGATGGCCTCCCTCGACGACCTGCTCGAGGTCTCCGACGTGGTCAGCCTGCACGTGGACGGCCGTCCGGGAAATGCCGGGCTCTTCGGCGCCGAGCAGTTCGCCAGGATGAAGCCTCGAGCCATGTTCATCAACGCCTCCCGGGGGATGGTCGTCGACGACATCTCCCTGCGCGACCACATCCTCTCCGGCCACCTCGCCGGCGCGGCGCTCGATGTCTTCCCCGTCGAGCCGAAGGCTCAGGGGGACACCTTCGAGTCTGTCCTGCGCGGCCTGGACAACGTGATCCTGACGCCCCACGTCGGGGGGTCGACCCAGGAGGCACAGGCTGAGATCGGCTGGTTCGTCGCCGGCAAGCTCGCCGGCTTCGCCTTGGAGGGCAACACCTCCTTGTCGGTGAACCTGCCGGCAGTCGTCACGCCGCCCCGCGGATCGGGCCACCGCCTCGCCTTCTTGCACCACAACGTCCCCGGGGTGCTCGCGCAGGTCAATGCGCTGTTCGCCGCCGACGGTGACAACGTGACCGGGCAGCACATGTGCACGCAGGGTGAGCTCGGCTACGTCGTCACCGACGCCTCGGACCCGCTCAGCCCGGAGGCCGTCAAACAGCTGCACGGCTCCGAGCACTGCGTGTGGGTGCGCACCTGGTAGCGCCGGGCCGTCGTTGACGGCCGCTTGTATCTGCTGATTAGATACAGATAGATGACAAGTGTGCGGTACCACCAGGTGGCCGACGACCTGCGCGAGAGGATCGCGCTGGGGGACGTCGGTGGCTCCGGCCAGCTCGAGAGCGAGGCCGAGCTGGGAGCGCGCTATGCCACCAGCCGGGTCACCGTCCGCAAGGCGCTCGAGCTGTTGCGCGACCGCGGACTCGTCGAGAGTCGTCGCGGCTCCGGCTGGTTCGTGGCCGGCGGCTCGTTCTCCCAGCGTCTCGCGCTGGGGTCGTTCCGGCACGCGGCCTCAGCGGTCACGGCCTCGGGAGAGCGACTGACCCGCCGGGTGGTCGCCTTCGGCTGGCAGCAGCCACCGACTCCGATCGCGATCGCCCTCGCGCTCGCGGACCCGGGCCAGGACGTGCTGCGCTGCCGCTCCGTTCGCACGGTCGCGGAGCGTCCCCTCGACCTGGTCACCGAGTGGGTGCCGGGCCCCCTGGCCGGCCGGCTCAGCCGCGACGACGCCACCGACCCCGGCCTGTGGCAGAGCCTGGCCCGCACGGGTCACCCTGTCGGCTCGGTCCACCAGACCATCACCGCCGCCGTGGCCTCCGACGACGACGGGGAGCTGCTGGAGGTCGCTGCAGGAACCCCGCTGCTCGTCGTACGCCGCCTGGCCCGCGGTGCCGACGGCAGCCCCCGAGCCCGGCAGCCGATCGCGCTGTCCGACCACCGCTACCTCGCCCACCGGTTCTCCCTGGAGGTCGAGTTCCACGAGTGGACTCCCGGTGGCAGCGATGGCCCGCCGGGTCTGCGCGAGACCTCCGACGACCCGTCCTCCTGACCCCGACCCGACCGACGCCCTTCAACCTCACCGACATCGACAAGAGGAGATTCACGATGCGAGTTCTCGTCACCGGAGGTGCCGGCTTCATCGGTGCCAACTTCGTGCTGCGCACGGCACGGACCCGCCCCGACTGGCAGGTGACGGTGATCGACGCGCTCACCTACGCCGGCAACGAGGCCAGCCTCGCACCCGTCGCCGACCGGATCCGCTTCGTCAAGGGCTCCATCGCCGACGAGGCGCTCGTCGACGGTCTCGTCGCCGAGTCCGACGTGGTGGTGCACTTCGCCGCAGAGAGCCACAACGACAACTCGCTCTCGGACCCGTGGCCCTTCGTCGAGTCCAATGTGATCGGCACCTTCAGGCTGCTGGAGGCGGTCCGCAAGCACGGTGTGCGGCTGCACCACATCTCCACCGACGAGGTCTACGGTGACCTCGAGCTCGACGACCCGGAGCGGTTCAGCGAGACCACGCCGGTGAACCCCTCCTCGCCGTACAGCTCCACGAAGGCCTCGGCCGACCTCCTGGTGCGCGCCTGGATCCGCAGCTTCGACATCGCGGCGACCCTGTCCAACTGCTCCAACAACTATGGTCCCCTGCAGCACGTCGAGAAGTTCATCCCGCGTCAGATCACCGGCATCCTTCAGGGCGTGAAGCCCAAGCTCTACGGCAGTGGCGACAACGTCCGCGACTGGATCCACGTCGACGACCACAACGACGCCGTGGTGGCGATCATCGAGCAGGGCCGCCTGGGGGAGACCTACCTGATCGGCGCGGACGGGGAGCGCAACAACCGCGAGATCATCGCGACGCTGCTGGAGGAGATGGGCAAACCGGCCGACTGGTTCGAGCACGTGAACGACCGACCCGGCCACGACATGCGCTATGCCATCGACTCGAGCAAGCTGCGTGCGGAGACCGACTGGCGCCCGCGGTACGCCGACCTGCACGACGGCCTCGCCCAGACCATCGGCTGGTATCGCGACAACGAAGGCTGGTGGCTGCCGCAGAAGGAACGCACGGAGGCTGCCTACGCCAAGATCGGCCGATAGCCGCGTCTGACGCGGGTCGGCCGGTCGCTCGCGTACCGTTTGGCGGGTGACCACCAGCCCTCAGTCGTCGGCAGCCCCGCGCGTCGGCGACTACCGCCTGCTCGCCAAGATCGGCGAAGGTGGCATGGGCGTGGTCCACCTGGCCCAACATCGTGACGGCGGGCGGGTGGCACTCAAGGTGCTGCGCCCGCACATCATCGGCGACGACGAGGCCCGAGAACGGCTGGCCCGCGAGGTCGCCTCGCTGCGGCGCGTGACCAGCCCGCGGATCGCCGAGGTGATCGACGCGGACCCGTGGGGCGAGACGCCCTTCGTCGCGACGCGCTACGTCCCCGGGCTCTCGCTGCACCAGCACGTGCGCGCAGAGGGGCCGATCCTCGGCGACGACCTGACCTGGTTCGCCGCCGGCCTGGCCGAGGCGGTGATCGCCGTTCATCAGGTCGGCGTGCTCCACCGCGACATCAAGCCGTCCAACGTGCTCCTCGAGGGTCGCTCGCCGGTGCTGATCGACTTCGGCCTGGCCCGGCTCGCGGAGGACCCGCGGATGACCCACACAGGCTGGCTGCTGGGCACACCCGGCTACCTCGCCCCCGAGATCCTCTACGGCGACGACGCGACCACTGCCTCCGACGTGCACGCCTGGGCCGCGACGATCGTGTTCGCCGCCACCGGCCGACCACCCTTCGGCACCGGACCGGCGATGGCGATCATGGACCGGGTCCGCCGCGGCGAGCACGACCTCAGCGGGGTGCCGGGCTCGGTCCTTCCGCTCGTGCTGGCCGGACTGGCCCCCGAGCCCGCGGACCGACCGACGACCGGTGCTGTCGTGGCTGCCCTGCGCGCCCCGGGGCACAGCTCGCCGGCGGATGTGCGCGACCACCCGACGATGCCGTGGATGGTGGCCGACCACGGATCCCGCGAGGCGGAACCGCCGACCCGGACGACCCCCCCGACCAGGCCGCTGACCGTGCTGGCCCCGCCCGTGGTGCCGCCCGCGCCGGCACGGACGCCGTACACCACCCCCGCGCCACCCTCGGCGAACGGCGCGCGACCCGCCTTGCTGCCGCATGGCGCCCGCCGGCCCCCTGCCCGGGGCGCCGCCCGGCTCCAGCGCACGCTGTTGCTCGGAGGTGCCTTCGCCGCTGCCGCGCTCGGCTTCGGTGTCGCGCCGTACGTCGCGTTCTGGACGCTCGCTGCGCTGGTCCTGCTCGTGCGCACGACCTCGTGGACGACCGAGTCGGCACGTGAACGTCAGCATCTGCGGGGCCGGCGGCGCTGGTACGACGTGCCTCTCACCGTGCTCTCGACGCCCTGGTACCTGGTCGTGGCCACCGGGGGGACTCTGGTGCTGCTGGCGTGGGCCACGCTCCTGGCCGGGCTCGTCGCGATTGCGGCAGCGCTCTTCTCGCTGCCGCTCGTCGCCGGTCTGACCGCCCTCGGCGCGGTGTTCGTCCTGGGGCTCTGGAGCGGACCGGGCTCGAAGCGGCTGCGCCTGCCGGCACGCCGCGCAGCCGTCTGGGCCACCCGCGACCCCTGGATCGGCTGGACGGTGGTCGCCGCCGTGGCGATCGTGCTGGGCGCGCTGGCCTGGTTGCTGGCCTACGGCCAGACCAGCTGGTCGCCGCAGTCCGGGCCGCCGTGGCGGGAGGGCACCCTGCTGGGATCGCTGGCCAGGTGGCTCTGAGATGCCCGCAGACGCCATCGACTGGTCGCAGTGGCACAGCGCCTATGACGACCCGGGCTCCTCGCTCTCCGCACGCCGCCGTGCCGTGCAGGTCGGCGTGCGGCGTTGGCTCGACCAGGCACCCTTGGGCCGCTGCGGGTGGTGAGTGCCTGCAGCGGCGACGGCCGCGACCTGCAGGAGGTGCTGGCCGACCGTGACGCGGTCGAGCCGACGATCGCGATCCGGTCGTGGTTCGACGAGTCAGGCTTCGAGGAGGTGTCCCTCGACCTGCCCGACGACTGGCCCTACCGCGTCGGTGTCCACCGTCTTGCCGGGCCGCCCAACCGCTCCAGGGCGGGCGCACGTTCTTCCGGTTCCGGCGCTGACTCCGGCTGGGCTACAGCGAGAGGCGAAGCGCGACCGCTGCCACGTCGTCGTCGCGGCCGTCGTCGCGCACCTCGTCGACCAGACGACCGAGCGCTGCCGCGAGATCCGCCTCGGTCAGGGCGCCCACCCGCTCGCGCAGCCGGCGCTGCCCCTCGTCGAGGCTCTCCTCGCGCCGCTCGACCAGGCCGTCGCTGAACATCAGCAGAGTGTCCCCGCGCACGATGGGGACGGTGAGGACCGTGCGGTCGCCACCCCCCGCGCCGAGCACGAGCGTCCCGTCGGTGGCCACCTCGCTGGACGTGGCGTCGGCGTGCACCACGAGCGGAGGTAGGTGGCCGGCGTTGACCACGCGCAGCTCGCCCCGGGCGGGATCGGCGATGCCGTACACGACCGTCACCAACCGCTGCAGGTCGTACTGGGCGAACAGCTTGTCGAGGCCGGCCATCACGAAGTCCGGCTCGGGGTCGACCGCGATGAGGGTGCGGATCGCCGAGCGCATCTGCGCCATAGCAGAGGCGGCCCCGACACCGCGGCCCATCACGTCCCCGACGAAGACGGCCACGCGGTCCTCGGCCAGCGGCACCACGTCGTAGAAGTCGCCGCCGACCTCGGTCCGGCCGGCCGGGAGGTAGCGGACCGCCAGCTCCCAACCGGGCAGGTCCGGCAACGCCTCGGGCAGGACCGCTCGCTGGAGGCGGACGGCTACGTCGCGCACCTGGGAATGGAGGAGGGAGTTGTCGATGGCCACTGCGGCGCGGCGAGCCAGATCCTCACCGAAGGCCAGGTCGGTCGGCCCGAAGCGGCGTCCGTGCTCGCCGGTCACCCAGGTGACCACGCCGAGCACCTCCTCGCGCACCACCAGCGGCACCGTCAGCGCACTGCGGAAGCTCAGGTCGCGCAGCACCTGCAGGTGACTCTCGTCGTGGGCGGCGGCGACGAGCATCTCGTCCGTGACCTCCGGGATGAGCTCGCTGACGCCGCTGCGCAGCACCTGGTAGGCGCCGCGCGGTGCGTTGGGATCGGACGGGTACTTCTCCTGGAGGTCCCTCACCCGCGACTCGAGCACGTCGTCGGGGTGTGCCATCGCCAGGGGTCGGAGCAGCCCGTCCTCCAGGAGCTGGATCACGCACCAGTCCGCGAACTGCGGCACCGCGAGATGTGCGACGGCCTTCAGGGTCACCTGGTAGTCGAGGCTGCTGCCCAGCTCGGCGCTGGCGTCGGCAAGGAACCTCAGCTTGACCTCGCGGTCGACCACGTCGTGCCTCGCCCGGATCCGCTCGAGCGACTGGGCACAGGTGTCGGCCAGGACCCGGAAGAACTCGAGCTCGGCAGGGTCGAAGTCACGGACGCCGGGGAACGACAAGGTGACGACCCCGATCGCCCGGCCGGCCACCTGCAGCGGCAGGCAGAGCAGCGCGCGCTCGCCTTCGGTGGCCATCTCGACATCCGGGTAGCGCGCGAGGAAGTCGTCGCGACCGGAGATCAGCAGCGGATGCCCGGCGCGAAGGGCGTCCCCGGCGGGGGTGGGGTCGGCGACCGCGAAGGTCGCCCACTGCGAGGCTGCCCCGGGCCGGCCCCCACGGAGGCCGGCGAGAGCGAGGGTGTGATCGTCGACCAAGAGGGAGAGTGAGGCGATCGTCGCCCCGGCAGCGTCGGCGAGGTGGTTGAGCACCACATCCGTCACGCCGTCCTCGTCGTCGGCGGCGAGCAGGTCCGTCGTCACCGCGGCCAGACGCTGCAGGCGGACCGACACGCCGGCACCGCGCCAACCGTCCGGCTCCGAGGGTTCCAGCAGGATCACGACACCGGACACCCGGCCGTCCGTCCAGGCCGGGGACCAGCTGGAGTGCGCGGCCCGAGGGAGCGCGTCGAGACCGAGGATGTCGACCTGCCCGGTCCACACATCCCCCGAAAGCGCACGGGTCCGGATCTCCTCGACCGTTCCGGCCGAGGACTCCGGGAACAGCAGTCCGACGACGTCCTGCCCGAGGCAGCTCTCGACGTCCCGGCCGAGCCGGGAGGCAGCCGCGTCGTTGCAGTAGAGCAGATGCCTCTCCGCATCGATCACGATCGCGTCGACCGAGAGACCGTCGAGCACCTCGGCGTCCGGCCGCCAATCGGCCCGGGACGAGGGCTCGCGTTCTGCCATGAACACACTGTCCCACGGAGGGGGCCGGACCCGCCCCGGTTGCGCGCAACTGGGAGGGAGCCGCGGCCGGATTCTGGGACAACGCCTTCCATGGACCGGACGCGGGTGGCACACTCGGAGGCGTGCAGCACCAGATCATTATCAGCTAGCGCGTCCGGCACCCGCCGTACGCGCTGACCTCTCGTTCCCGACGGGAGGTCTTTTTGTTGCCCGGCTCGACCCCTGCCGCAACCCCGAGGAAGCAGCGATGACCACCGACCAGTTCCACGTCTACGACACGACGCTGCGCGACGGCGCCCAGCAGGAGGGGCTCAACCTCTCGGTCGCCGACAAGCTCAACATCGCGCGCCAGATCGACGGGCTCGGCGTCGGCTACATCGAGGGCGGCTGGCCGGGGTCGAACCCCAAGGACACCGAGTTCTTCCGACGGGCGCGCGAGGAGCTGACCCTGACCAACGCACGGCTCGCGGCCTTCGGGTCGACCCGCCGAGCCGGCGTCGCCGCTGCCGATGACCCGATGGTCGCCGCGTTGCGGGACTCCGGGGCGGGGGTGGTCACGCTCGTGGCCAAGTCGCACGACCGGCACGTCGAGCTCGCCCTGCGCACCACCCTCGAGGAGAACCTCGCGATGGTGCGTGACACCGTCAGGCACCTGCACGCCGAGGGCCAGCGGGTGTTCCTCGACGCCGAGCACTTCTTCGACGGCTACCGGGCCAACCGAGACTATGCGCTCGAGGTCCTGCGAGAGGCCTTCGACGCCGGTGCGGAGGTCGTAGCACTCTGCGACACCAACGGCGGGATGCTGCCGCCGTGGGTGTCCGAGGTGGTCCATGACGTCATCGAGACCACTGGCGTCCGGGTCGGGATCCACTGCCACAACGACACCGGTTGCGCCATCGCGAACACGCTCGCGGCCGTCGAGGCCGGCGCAACCCACGTGCAGGGCACTCTCAACGGCTATGGCGAGCGCACCGGCAACGCCGACCTCGTCTCCGTCGTGGCCAACCTCGAGCTCAAGCTCGACCGGCGGGTGCTCCCCGACGGGATGCTCCGCGAGGCCACCCGGATCGCACACGCCGTCGCCGACGTCACCAACTTCCCCCCGGCCTCGCGACAGCCCTACGTCGGGGTCAGCGCCTTCGCGCACAAGGCGGGGCTGCACGCGAGCGCGATCAAGGTCGACCCCAACCTCTATCAGCACCTTGATCCGGTCGCCGTCGGCAACGACATGAGATTGCTGGTCTCCGACATGGCCGGACGCGCCTCGATCGAGCTCAAGGGCCGCGAGCTCGGCTTCGACCTGGCCGGCGAGGACGGCGACAGGGAGCTGGTCACCCGCGTGACCGCGCGCGTGAAGGAGCTGGAGTCCCGCGGCTACACCTTCGAGGCCGCCGATGCCTCCTTCGAGCTGCTCCTGGTCGAGGAGGTGGAGGGCGCGCGACTGTCGTACTTCGACGTCGAGTCCTGGCGCGTCATCACCGACTCCAAGCCGGGCGGGGAGGCTGTCTCCGAAGCGACCATCAAGCTGCGTGCCGGGGGCGCGCGCATCCTCACGACCGGTGAGGGCAACGGTCCCGTCAACGCCCTCGACCACGCGCTGCGCGACGCGATCGGGCAGGCCTACCCCGAGGTCGCGAAGTTCGAGCTGATCGACTACAAGGTGCGCATCCTCGACCAGGGCCACGGCACCGACGCGGTGACCCGGGTGCTGATCGAGACCTCCGACGGCGAGTCGTCGTGGGTCACCGTGGGCGTGGGCCACAACGTGATCGAGGCGTCCTGGGGTGCTCTCGTCGACGGCGTCACCTTCGGACTGCGTCGCCAGGGGCAGCAGCCGGACTAGTCGTCCCTCGGGTGGTCGAGCTTGACGAGACCACGTCCCTCGGGTGGTCGAGTCGCCCCTCGGGTGGTCGAGCCTGTCGAGACCACGCCCTCGGGTGGTCGAGTCGCCCCTCGGGTGGTCGAGCCTGTCGAGACCACGTCCCTCGGGTGGTCGAGTCGTCCCTCGGGTGGTCGAGCCTGTCGAGCTCACGTCCCTCGGGTGGTCGAGTCGTCCGCGGGTGGTCGAGCCTGTCGAGACCACCGCAGTAGGTTCGACCGCATGAGCCAGCTGCACGACCTGACGGCGTTGGAGCAGGGTGCGGCAATCCGCCGAGGGGACGTCTCGCCTCTCGAGCTGGTCGACCACTACCTCGAGCGGATCACCCGGATCTCCGACGACGTCGGCGCGTTCGTGACGGTGACCGCCGAGCTCGCGCGTCACCAGGCCCGGCTGGCGAACCCCAGGTCGGCCACCGGGGGGCCGTTGTTCGGCGTACCCACCGCCGTCAAGGACCTCAACCTCACCGCCGGTGTCCGCACCACGTTCGGCTCCGCGGTGATGGCCGACTTCGTGCCCGAGGTCTCCGACGAGGTGGTGCTGCGGCTCGAGGCCGCAGGGACGATCAGCCTCGGCAAGACCAACACCCCTGAGTTCGGCTCGCCCTGCTACACCGAGCCCGACGTCGCCCCACCGGCGCGGACGCCCTGGGACCTGACCCGGATGGCCGGTGGGTCCAGCGGCGGCGCTGCCGCTGCCGTGGCGGCCGGTCTGGTGCCGGTGGCGCAGGGCTCCGACGGCGGCGGCTCGATCAGGATCCCGGCGAGCTGCTGCGGGCTGGTCGGGTTCAAGCCCAGCCGGGGCCGGATCAGCGGCAGTCCGATGTACGGCGACCCCGTCGGTCTGTCCACCTCCGGGCCGCTCGCCCGCACGGTCCGCGACGCCGCCGCCCTGCTCGACGCGATGGCCGGTCCCGCTGTCGGCGACCCGTCCTGGGCGCCGCCGCTGCCTGCGGGGGAGAGCTATCTCGGCTGGTGCAACCGCGAGGCGGGAGGTCTCAGGATCGCCCGCTTCGCCGATCCGGTGATCGCGGACGCCGAGGTCCACCCCGAGTGCTTGAAGGCCTACGAGGACGCCGGCCGTCTGCTGGAGAGGCTGGGGCACGAGGTCGAGGACGTCGGGGTGCCGCTGCCTCCGGACGCGACGCGTGTCTTCGAGACCTGCTGGGCGGTGCTGACGGCCATGTCGTCGGCGCCGCCCGGGCGCGAGCACGAGCTGCGACCGCTGACCCGATGGCTGGCCGAGCGGGGTCGCGCCGTCTCGGGGCCGGAATTCGGTCTCGCCTTGGGCGAGATCCGTCGGATCGCCGCGCGGGCCCTAGGTCACCTCGCGCCGTACGACGCGGTGCTGACGCCGACGCTCGCGCAGCCTCCGCTGCCGATCGGCGCTCTCCGCGACGATGCCGACCCGGCCAAGGACTTCATGAGCCAGAAGGAGTTCACCCCCTGGACCTCCGCCTGGAACGTCACCGGGATGCCCGCAGTCTCGCTGCCGCTGCACCAGACGCCTGACGGTCTCCCGGTCGGGGTGATGCTGGCGGGACGACCCGGCGAGGACCACGTGCTGCTCGCGCTGGCCGCCCAGGTGGAGGCCGCTGCGCCGTGGCTGGACAGGCACCCGCCCTGCTGGTGAGGTGGCTGGCATGTCCGCACTCACGCCCTACCTCTGCGTCGCCGACGCCCGCGCCGCGATCGACTGGTACGTCGCCCACCTGGGCGCTCGGGTCAGCTACGACCCGATCGTGATGCCCGACGGCAGGGTGGGGCACTGTGAGCTGACGGTCTCGTCGTCCCTCGGCGAGGGTCGCTGGATGTTGTCCGACGAGCACCCCGAGATCCAGGTCGAGGCGCCTGCCCCGGGACGTGGAGCGGCGGTGACGCTGCACCTCGAGGTCGACGACGTCGACGCGCTCGCGGCCCGCGCCGTCGAGGGCGGCGCCGTCCTCGACCGAGCACCCGAGGACGCCGGACCCGGCCGGGTGGCGGTGCTGCGCGACCCGTTCGGTCACCGCTGGTTCCTCAACGACCCGTCCTGACGATGCTCACCGGGTGTCCCCGGTGGGGTCGCAGGTCGATCTCGGCCGTCGCCCGGACATGGCCGATGTGCGTGCATCAACTGCACGCGAAACATGCCACGGTTGGGATCGTGAGATCACGTCATCGATGGCCCGCTGCACGGCTTCGATGTCGGCCGAATGGATCTCATGTGGTGCCTCCACCTGGCTGGTTGCACTGACCGCCTGGAGGCCGCACCGATGAGCGGTCGGTCTCTCATCGTTCAATCCAAGTGGGTTACGGCGTTCCCTCATTGATTGGGGTCGATCGTCGCCCAGACCAAGTCAGCGACCTCGACCTGGACGTCGAGGGGCGGCGGACCATCAGCGGTAGGTACCTCCAGCATGGCCACACCGGCGCCCCTTTGGTGGATCCAGATCACTCCTAGCGTGGAGGATGCCAAGACTGCGCCGGATCGCTTGATCGGCTCGGTTCGCCACTGGAGATCCGTGCATGAGTTGAGGTTTTCGACGAGGCGGGTAGCCGCGTCTGATGCCTGTGCGGCAGAGGAGAAACCGATGTTCGCGGACCAGACCGACATCGGATCGACGGAACTGTCGAACGTGATGTTGCCGCCCGATCCTCCCCCAGCGCCAACCGACCAGTCCCCGCCACATGGGTGAAGGATCGTAGGGGCATTGTCGCTGATGGCCCAGCCGGGCACGTGCGCCAGCGACTCCTGCAACCTTGCCCGGAAGAACGCATCGGAACCAGGCGCGGCCTCGGCGCTCTCTGAGATCGTGGGCGGCTGAGGCGAAGCCAGCGCGGGACCTTCGAGCGGCGAAAGTCGTCCACTGCCGCCTAGGTTCGCAGCCGCGAAGCCGCTGCCCGCAGCGATGACCGACACAGCGGCCACGGCCGCGATCGCGACCTTCCAGCGCCGCCGGCGGGCCTGCTTGATAGCCCCTCGCGCACCGGGGGGCCGGATGCCGGTACTGACGTCGGCGACGAGGCTGTCCAGAAGTAGATTCAAATCAGGCATGGGATCGTTCTCCATCTTGGGAAGCGACGAACGTCGCGAGCGCGGCGCGGCCACGTGCGAGTCGGGCTTTGACAGTCCCCTCCGGACACTGCTCCATCCGGGCGATCTCGACGACAGGAAGTTCGCCGAGGTGGTGAAGCACCACGGCCCTCCGCTGCGCCTCGGGCAGTTGCTTGAGCGCCGCGACCAGGGCAACGGTCTCCTCCGACGGAGGCGCTGCGGACTCCGGGCCACGGGAGCGGGCCAAGAAGGTTGCGGCGGTCCTGGCTCGACGCCACCGGGAAACCGCCAGTCGGGTCGCCACATGCCGAACCCAGGCACCTGGGTCGTCATATCCGCGCAGTGAGGACCACCGCGGCCACGCCCGGCTGTAGGCCTCCTGAGCGAGCTCCTCGGCTTCGCCGAGGTCCCCGGTCATGGCGTAGGCGCAGGCAAGCGTGCGCGGCCAGGTCGAGTTGTAGAAGGCGGTGAAGTCGCGTTCTCGGCTGGGATCCATCCGATTCCCCGTCCAACGAAAGAGGGACTTGTCAAAGCCTGACACGTTTGACCCCTCCGCGCGGTTGCATGTGACAGCACACTTCTGCACTCTTGCCATCGGCGTCATCGCATCTGGAGGATCACCGGCGGTCGACGACCGCACGCTCATGCCGCAGATTGCGCGCTCGTGCCGATCTGCGGTCGCGTCGATAAGCCGTGGAATGATCTCGGCCCGATCGCGACAATGACCCAGGTGCTTGTCGGCACGAAGGGCAGGTTGCCCAAGATCCGGCAAGGAGGGTGCGCCTCATGAGCGAGCAGTTCTACTCGGATGCGAGGTTGTACGACCGGTTGTTCCCCGGAGGCGAACAGGCCGTCGACTTCTACAGGACCGCGGCCGATCGACAAGGCGGGCGTGTCCTGGAACTCGGGTGTGGCACCGGACACAAGCTGATCCCGATCGCGTCCGACGGGCATCCGTGCGTGGGCCTGGAGCTCTCGCCGGACATGCTGGCCGAGGCTCAGCGCAAGGCGGACGAGCGCGGCGTGGAGGTGGAGTGGGTGCAGGGCGACATGCGCGAGTTCGACCTGGGCCGAGCGTTCGACCTCGTGTTCATCGCCGCCAATTCATTGCTCCATCTGCATCAGGCCGAGGACTTGGTGGCCTGCTTCCGGTCGGTGCGAAGGCACCTGGCGCCCGGAGCGCGGCTCATCTTCGACGTGTTCAACCCGAGTGTGCGCATGCTTGCCCAGGCGGACGGCGTTCGACGCAGGCGCGACTCGTTGTCGTTCGTGGATCCGGATCGTGGCGTAGTGCATGTCGATGTCGCGGAGACCTACGACGCGGCCGCGCAGGTGACTCACGGAAGGTGGTTCTTCTCGACCGACTCCGAGGCCGACTTCGTTGTCGCGCCGCTTGAGATCAGGAGCATCTTCCCCCAGGAGCTGCCGCTGCTGCTCTCGCTCGGCGGTCTCCGGGTCGTTGAACGCCTCGGCGACTGGTCCCGTGCGCCATTCACCGCAGATGCGGCGCTGCAGCTCTACATCTGCGAGCCGGGCTGAACCGAGAGCCGGCAGGACTGTCGGTTCAGGTCATCCTCCAGTCACGCTCGTCTGCCGCTGACGTGCGGCCTGGCGACGACAGTCACAACCACTTGCGACATGGCCATTCAGACCGCCAGCAGCCGCGCGCACTCGTCGATCAGCCGCTGCCGCAGCGGCGCGCCCCTCTCGGCGAACCTTCGCTGCGCGGCGGCGTACTCCTGCTTGCCCTCGGTGGTCTCGACGCGCACGGGGGAGTGGCCCAGCTCGCTGAAGTCGTACGGCGACGCGCGCATGTCGAGCACTCGGATGTCGCGGGCCAGCGCGAAGCAGTCGGCCACGAGCTCGGAGGGCACCATGGGACTCAACCGGTAGGCGTGCTTGTAGAGGTCCATCCCGGCGTGCAAGCAGCCCGGCTGCTCGAAGTCGGGCCGGTCGTCGGAGGCGGGTCGAAGGGTGTTGTGCGGGCGGGCGTCGTCGGTGAAGAAGCGGAACGCATCGAAGTGGGAGCAGGCGATCCGGTGGGACTCGACCACCTGGTCGGTGCCGGTGCTGCCGAGCCGCAGCGGCCAGGACGCGTGCCGGACGTCGTCCTGACCGAGGCCGTAGACCATCGCCCACTCGTGCATCCCGAAGCAGCCGAGCTGCGCCGGCCGTCGCGCCGTGGCGACCAGCAGCCGGTGCAAGGTGGCGAGCAGCACGCGCTTCGAGACGACGTGCTCCGCGGTGACACCGACCCGGCCGGTCGAGCTGCCCTGGCCGGTCGAGCTTGTCGAGACCCCGTACCCCTTCAGGTCCAGGTACTCCTCGGCCCCGGGACCGTCGAGGACGGCGCCGAACCCCGGGTGCCAGCGCCGCAGGGCCGCAGGGCGCTGCGAGTAGTAGGTGAAGAGGAAGTCCTCGACCGGGTGCGCGATGCCGCGGCGACGGCGCTCGAGGTGGGGAGTGACCCACGCATCGACACGCGCCTCGTGTGCGGCTCGTCGCTCGCGCCAGTCGGCGATCGTCAGGGTCTCCACGGCACCTGAGCGTAATCTCCCCCGGCTGAGTATCCGCACTCTGTCCGGGGACACCCGACGACCGCGACCGTAGGGGCATGCGAAGTCGTCTCCTCTACCGCGTCGTGCTGGCCGTGCTGCCGCTCCTGCTCGCCCTGGTCAGCCGCCGCCGGGTCCGGGGCCTGGAGCATGTGCCACGCCAGGGCGGGGCGCTCCTGGTGGGCAACCACATCTCGGTCGTGGACCCACTGGTCCTCCTCGACTCCGCGCGCCGGGTGGGTCGTCGTCCGCGGGGTCTGGCCACGGCGGGGCTGTTCCGCGCTCCCGTGCTCGGCTGGGCGCTGCGCACCCTCGGGTTCGTCCCGGTGCTGCGGGGCACCAGCCGCGCGACCGATGCCCTCGTCCCGGCGACGATGGCGCTCCACGGCGGGGAGCTGGTGATCCTCTATCCCGAGGGTGGGGTCTCTCGCGGTGACCAGTGGCCCACGGTCGGCAAGACAGGGGCGGCCCGGCTTGCGCTGAGCACCGGCGTCCCGGTGATCCCGGTCGCCCAGTGGGGCGCGCAGCGGATCTACCCGGCGTGGACCGAGGGTGGCTGGAAGCGGGTCATCGTCGCATTGGCCACCCGGCCGCGCGTCGAGGTTGTCGTCGGGCAGCCGCTACGGCTGACCGGTGACCCGGCCGACCCGGCCGACGTCCGCGCCGCCACCGCACTCGTGATGGAGGCGATCACGACGCTGCTCGAGGAGCTGCGCGGTCCACGCCCAAAGCGTTCCTCCACCGACGCGCAGGCCGCCTGAGTGTCGAGGGTGGTCCCGCCGGTAGGCTCACCGAGTGCGTATCGCGAGGTTCACGACCGGAGAAGACCCCCAGTACGGCGTGGTGACAGGAGATGTCGACGAGCTCGGCATCCCTGCTGACGATGCCGTCATCGTGGCGCTCGCGGGCGACCCTTTGTACGTCGGGGTCCAGTTGACGGACAAGGAGATCCCGCTCTCCCAGGTGCGCCTCCTTGCGCCGGTGCTGCCTCGCAGCAAGGTCGTCGGGATCGGCCGCAACTACGCCGGGCACGCCGCCGAGATGGGCAACGACGTCCCCGACGAGCCGTTGATGTTCATCAAGCCGAACACGTCGGTGGTCGGCCCCGGCGATCCGGTGTTCTATCCCTCGCAGTCCTCCGAGGTGCACTTCGAGGGGGAGCTCTGCGTGGTCATCGGCCGGATCTGTCGCGACGTCGCCACCGAGCGCGTCGCCGAGGTGATCTACGGCTACACCGTCGGCAACGACGTGACCGCCCGCGACCTGCAGCGCAAGGACAAGCAGTTCACCCGTGGCAAGGGCTTCGACTCCTTCTGCCCCCTCGGCCCCTGGATCGAGACCGAGCTCGACACCTCGGACCTGCGGGTGACCACGCACCTCAACGGAGACCTCCAGCAGGACGGGACCACCAAGGACCTGATCTTCGATGTGCCGACCTTGGTGTCCTTCGTCTCCTCGGTGATGACACTGCTGCCCGGCGACGTGATCATGACCGGCACCCCCGAGGGTGTCGGCCCGATGCAGGTGGGCGACGAGGTCGAGGTCTCCGTGGCCGGCATCGGATCCCTGACCAACAAGGTGGTTTCGCGTGACTAGCACTGCTCCGACGACGAGTCCCGTGACGGGATCCGACGTCCGCGTCCGGATGGCGCCCTCCCCGACGGGGAGCCCGCACGTCGGACTCGTCCGCACCGCGCTCTACAACTGGGCTTTCGCGCGCCACCACGGCGGCACCTTCGTGTTTCGCATCGAGGACACCGACGCGTCGCGCAACACCCAGGAGTCCTACGACGCCCTCCTCGACCTCTTCCGCTGGCTCGGTCTCGACTGGGACGAGGGTCCTGAGGTCGGCGGGTCCTACGCGCCCTACCAGCAGTCCGAGCGGTTCGGCCTGTACGCCGACGTCGCCGACAAGCTGCGCGCCGCCGGACACGCCTACCCGTGCTACTGCTCGGCCGACGAGCTAGAGCAGCGCAACGACAAGGCTCGCGCCGAAGGGCGCACCCCTGGCTACGACGGTCATTGCCGCGAGCTCTCCGACGAGCAGCGGGCGGCCTTCGAGGACGACGGACGCAAGCCCACGCTGCGCTTCCGGATGCCCGGTGAGGCGATCACGTTCACCGATCTCGTCCGCGGGGAGATCACGTTCCAGGCCGAGCACGTCCCCGACTATGTGCTGGTCCGGGGCAACGGGCACCCCCTCTACACGCTGGTCTCGCCGGTCGACGACGCCCTGATGGACATCACCCACGTGCTGCGCGGCGAGGACCTGCTCTCCTCGACCCCGCGCCAGGTCGCCCTGCACCGCGCCCTGGCCGACGTCGGGGTGGGCTCGGGTCGGCTGCCTGAGTTCGGGCACCTTCCCTACGTCATGGGGCAGGGCAACAAGAAGCTGTCCAAGCGCGACCCGGAGGCCAACGCCCTCGGCTACCGCGACGCGGGGTTCCTGCCCGAGGGGCTGCTCAACTACATGGCGCTGCTCGGCTGGGCGATCGCCGACGACCGCGACGTGTTCACCCTCGAGGAGATGGTCGCGGCCTTCGAGATCAGCCGGGTCAACCCCAACCCCGCGCGCTTCGACCTCAAGAAGTGCGAGGCGATCAACGCCTCGCACATGCGAATGCTCTCGGTCGAGGAGATGACCGCGCGGCTGCTGCCCTGCCTGCAGGCCGCCGAGCTCGTCGCCGACCCGCCCACCGACGCGCAGGCCACGGTGCTCGCCGGCGCGGTGCCCCTGGTGCACGAGCGCATCGGCAAGCTCAACGAGGGCGTCGACATGCTCAGCTTCCTGCTGGTCGACGAGGCGTCCTTCACCCGAGACCCGGCCGACGTCGCCAAGCTGCTCGACGAGGACGGCCGCGGCGTCGTCAAGGCGGCCCATGACGCGCTGGCCGCTCTCGAGGACTGGACGACCCAGGCGATCGACGAGGCGCTGCGCCGTGCGCTGGTCGAGGAGCTCGGGCTCAAGCCTCGCAACGCCTTCGGGCCGGTGCGCGTGGCCGTGACCGGCAGCCGGGTCTCGCCGCCGCTGTTCGAGTCCCTGGAGCTGCTCGGCCGCGAGCGGTCCCTGGGGCGGATGAGCTCCGTGCAGGCCACGGACTGACGGGCCGGGGGAGACGGGATGACCGACCAGCAAGGAGAGCCGCCGGGGCGGCCCGACGTGCCCCGCTTCCCGCCGCCGGCGTACGGCGTCGAGCCGACCCGCTACCCGCCACCGACGATGCCTCCACCCGTGGCGCCGGGCCAGGGCGGCAACTACCCCGGTGCCGCGTACCCCGGTCCGGGCTACGGCACGGCCGTCCTCGCGTCCGCCTACCCGGCCCACCCGCACCCGGTGCCCACGCCCTACCACCAGATGCTCCGCACCTGGACGTACGCCTGGTGGAAGCCGGTCCTCGGCCTGGGCGTGCTCGGCCTGGGCTTCCTGGCCGTCCAGGTGCTGGTGGCGATCGCCTTCGTGATCCTGGCCGCGTCCCGACCGGGATCGATGCTCGACAACCTCGGCAGCCTGGCCAACCTCGACGACGTCGGGCCGACGTTCCTGCTGCTGCTCAACCTCTCGCTCGGCGCGATGATCCTGGTCTGCTGGATGTCGATCCGCGTCGTCCACCGGATGCGGCCCCGGTGGCTCACGTCGGTGGCGCCGAAGATGCGGTGGCGCTTCTTCTGGTCCTGCGTCGGCGTCTCCGTGGTGGCACTCGCCGCGCAGCTCGCCGTGAGCCTGGTGGTGCCGCTCGCGGGCGACTCCTCGCTGAGCCCCGAGCTCAACCAGTTCACCGCGACCACGGTGGCGCTGGCCTTCATCGTGCTGTTCACCACGCCGCTCCAGGCAGCGGGGGAGGAGTACCTCTTCCGTGGCTACCTCTTGCAGGTTGCCGGGTCGCTGTTGAAGTTCAACACCACCCGCGCCGCGGAGATCGTGTCCAAGTGGGGTGCGATCCTGCTCACGTCGTCGCTCTTCGCCGCGGCCCACGGCGCACAGAACTTCCCGCTGTTCTTCGACCGCTTCGCCTTCGGCTTCATCGCCGGCTGGCTGATCATCCGCACCGGTGGCCTCGAGGCGGGCATCGCGATGCACATCTTGAACAACTTCTTCGCACTCGGTGCGGCGCTGCTCTTCGGCGACATCGGCTCGAGCCTGAACGTGTCCGAGGCCTCCTGGTGGAACATCCCGGTCACCCTCACGCAGGCAGGCGTCTACGCCGTCCTCGTCGTGCTGCTGGCCCGTCGCACGGGCGTGCAGAGCCACACGCGACCGCCCGTGACGCACCAGCTCGAGCCGTCCACCGTCGTGCCCGCGTGAGGCTGGTCACCCCAGGAGGCAGCATGGGCGCGCGAGCGGGTGGTCGGTTTTGTGACGACTGACCCTCACATGTAACATCGGCCGGGCTTCGCAAGGAGCACATCCCATGGGGTATGGGGTAATTGGCAGCCCGACTGGTTCTGGTCCAGTTAGTCTAGGTTCGAGTCCTAGTACCCCAGCGATTTGGTCGGAACTCCCAGCTAACGCTAAAGTTTCGTCCGCTTCACGCCCCCGTTGTGTAGCGGCCTAGCACGCCGCCCTCTCAAGGCGGTAGCGCGGGTTCGAATCCCGTCGGGGGTACCACCGCAAGCCCCAGCCCTCCGGGTTGGGGCTTGTTGCGTGGTGGCACGCCGCGCTGTCCCAGGCTGGTTGTAGCGAGGACATGGTCGTGTCCGATTTCCGCTAGAAACCGACGTCTGCACCAGGCAGGATCGTCCTTGTGAACATCGACGACACCGAGGCCTGCTACCGGGCGGTCAAGAGCCGTGACCGGCGGTTCGACGGCGTCTTCTACACCGGCGTCACCTCGACCGGCATCTACTGCCGACCGTCGTGCCCCGCGATCACGCCGCAGCGAAGGAATGTCACC
Organism: uncultured Actinomycetota bacterium; assembly: GCA_963834315.1. Classification (GTDB taxonomy): domain Bacteria; phylum Actinomycetota; class Actinomycetes; order Propionibacteriales; family Nocardioidaceae; genus Nocardioides_B. Next base: position 1,419,922 of record CAWIAY010000010.1, read on the forward strand.
TTCCACCGCACCGCCGCTGCAGCACAGGCGGCCGGGTTCCGGGCGTGCAAGCGCTGCCTGCCCGACGCGACGCCGGGCTCCCCCGATTGGGACGTGGCCGCCGATGTCGCCGGCCGGACCATGCGGCTGATCTCGGACGGTGTCGTCGAGCGCGAGGGGGTCGAGGGCCTCGCCGGACGCGTCGGCTACACCTCCCGGCACCTGGGTCGGATCCTCACCCGAGAGCTCGGTGCAGGGCCGCTGGCGCTGGCCCGGGCCAAGCGTGCCCAGACCGCGCGGGTGCTCGTCGAGACCACCGCGATGTCCTTCGCGGACGTGGCCTTCGCAGCAGGCTTCTCCAGCATCCGCCAGTTCAACGACACGATCCGTGAGGTGTACGCCGCCGCTCCGACCGAGCTCCGGGCCGGACGCCGTGCCGGCAGTCGCGGAGAGCGTGCCGCATCGACCCCCGGCCAGCTGGAGCTGCGCCTGGCCGTGCGGGCGCCGTACGCCGCCCGCGAGCTGCTCGCCTTCCTCGTCGCCCACGCAGTCGCCGGGGTGGAGTCGTGGGGGGCGCAGTGGTACGCCCGGACCCTCCGGCTGCCCCACGGGGCGGGTCGCGTGGTGCTCGAGCTCGACGACGGGGTCTCCGGCCGCGGGCACGTGCGGTGCCTCCTCGAGCTCGACGACCTGCGCGACGTGGCCGCTGCGGTCGAACGCTGCCGTCGCCTCCTCGACGCCGACTGCGACCCGCTGACCGTCGAGGACGCGCTGGCCGACGACCCCCTGTTCGCTCGGTTGGTGCGCACTCGTCCCGGCTTGCGGGTGCCGGGGCACGTCGACGGCCACGAGGTGGCGATCCGCACCGTCATCGGCCAGCAGGTCTCCGTCGCCGCCGCCAACACCGTGACCGCGCGGCTCGTCGCCCGGCACGGCGAGGCCCGAGAGGGTGGGGAGCGGCTGTTCCCCACGGCACAGGTGCTCGCTGCCACTGACCCGGCGACGCTGCCGATGCCGCGCTCGCGAGGCCGTGCCCTGGTGGGCCTGTGCGAGGCGCTGGCGGCCGGCGAGGTGCCCCTCGACCGCAGCGCCGACCGTGACGACGTACGCCGTCGACTCCTCGCCCTCCCCGGCATCGGCCCGTGGACGGCCGACTATGTCGCGATGCGCGCGCTGGGTCACCCGGATGTCTTCTTGCCCACCGACATCGGTGTGCGCAACGCGCTGCGCGGGCTGGGGGAGCCGGTGGCGGGGATCGCCGCTCGTGCCGAGGGCTGGGCGCCCTGGCGCTCCTACTCGCTGCTCCATCTCTGGTCGTCGCTGCGTCTGCTCAGCCCCGATCACGTCCTACGCTGTGCCTCGAAGGAGAACTGACCATGTGGACCCAAGTCGAGTCGCCCGTCGGGCCGCTCAAGATCGTCGCCCACCGCGACGCGGTCGTCGCGATCGAGTTCACCGGTGATCCCGGGCCGGGGGTCTCGCCGTACACCTCCGCCGCCCGCGCAGCCGCGCTCTCGGCCGGCCGCCCCGTCGGTGACCGGGCCGACGACGACGCCCTGCTGGTCGAGACCGCCCGCCAGCTCGCGGCCTACTTCGTGCGCGACCTCAAGGAGTTCGACGTGCCCGTGCGTCCCGAGGGCACCGACTTCCAGCAACGGGTGTGGGAGCAGCTGCAGCTGATCAGCTTCGGGGAGACGGTGTCCTACGGCGTCATCGCGCACCGGCTCGGGATGACCAACGCCGCGTCGCGTGCGGTGGGTCTGGCCAACGGCCGGAACCCGATCCCGATCGTGATCCCGTGCCACCGGGTCGTCGGCGCCAACGGCACCCTCACCGGCTACGCCGGCGGCCTCACACGCAAGCAGATCCTCCTCGACCTCGAACAGGAAGCCCTCTTCTAGGCCGAGAGGCCAACTTCCCACCTGTTCTGCCGGCGTGTCCTGCGCGAAGTGGCCTATCGCCGGGTGGGGTCCAGTCGGGCCGACGCGTCCTCCTGGGCCATCCGGCGCAGCAGCACCAGCACCGGCTCGAAGAGCAGGGTGCCGATGACGGCGGCCTCCGCGCCGGCGACCCGGTCGTCGCGTCCGACCGAGGCGATGTCGCGGGCGGCCACGAGCTCGGCCGCCTCGGCGTAGTCGTCGAGCGTGTCGTCGCTCGCGCCGTGGTCGAGCCCGGACAGCGCATCGAGCGCCCGGGCGAGCGCCTCGCGGTGCGGGTTGGGGGCGTGGAGCTGCCAGCCGCGCCGCTGGACGAGGGCGTCGACCTGCGCGAGGGCAGCAGGCGACGCGCTGGTGCCTGCCTCGGTGAGGCGGTGGTGCACGCTGCCCATCGCGGCGTGGAAGGTGCGGTTGTCGTCGTCGACGGCGAGGAGGACGGCGCGTACGGCGTCAAGGCGTAGGCCGCCCACCTCCGTCAGTGCTCGGATCAGCCTGAGGCGGCGCGCGTGGCTCTCGTCGTACCGTGCCCGCGTCGCGCCGGTGGCCTCACCCGCGGGGAGCAGCCCCTCGCGCAGGTAGAACTTGACCGTTGCCACCGGGAGGCCGCTGCGCGCGGCCAGCTCGGACATCCACATGCGAGACATCTTGACATTGGAGAGCGGAACTATCCAATATTGGAGAGTGGTGCTATCCAAGTTCAACCGACGCATACCGCGGCTTCCCGAATCGATCGGTCGGGTCGGCCACCTCGGGGCCGGTTCCGCGGTCCGCCATGTCATCGCCCTCGGTGACTCCGTCGCGGCCGGTGTCGGCGTCGAGCGCGGGGCCGACACCATCGCCGGCCGCCTCGCGAGTCGGCTCGCGGACGCAGGAGAGCCGACATCGTGGGCGATCCATGCGCGCGGTGGCCTGACGGCCGACGGCGTCGGCGCCCTGATCGACGAGGACGACGTCGTCAGCGAGGACCTCGCCCGCGCCGATGTCGTGGTCGTGTCCGTCGGCGTCAACGACCTGCTCCGGCTGCGCCCGCTGCGGGGTTGGCGTCGCGACCTCGAGGCCCTGCTCGCACAGCTCCGCGCGACGACGAGAGCCGCCGTGGTGCTGCTGGGGATGCCACCGATGGCAGCGTTCCCGTCACTGCCCGGCGTCGTTCGCGATCCGCTCGCGTGGCGCGTGCAGCGGATGGACGCCATTGCTGTCGCGACCGCTGCGAGGTACGGCGTGCGCCATGTGCCTCTGCCGGTCGACCTGCTCCTGACCGAAGGAGCCTTCGCCCCGGACGGGTTCCACCCCTCCGCGCGGTCCCACGATCAACTGGCCGGGATCGTCGTCTCGGTCCTCCCATGCCGTACGACAGGAGCTGCCGATGATGTCCGATGAGTCACGGGTCCTGGCCGGGATCCTGCTGCTGGCACTGGTCACGGTGGAGACCGGTGGCCTGTACCTGGTGAGGTTGGTGCGCGGCAAGGCGCCGGCCACTGCGTTCCAGCTCGCCTTCGCACGCGCCGGGCACGCGCACGCGGCTGTGTTGCTGGTCCTGGCGCTGGTGTGTCAGCTGCTTGCTGACAGCACCTCGCAGACGGGCTTCCTCGACTGGCTCTCTCGCACAGGGGTAGCGGTCGCGGCACTGCTGATGCCGGGCGGCTTCTTCTTCTCCTCGATGGGGGCCGGACGCGAGAAGCCCAACAGGCTGATCGCCCTGGTCTTCGCAGGCGCCGCCCTGCTCGCCCTGTCGCTGGTCAGTCTGGGGATTGGACTGCTCACCGCCGGCTGAACCGCCGACCGAGAGGCCACTGGGCGCGCGACACGCCGCAGAACCGGGGAGGGAAGTGGCCTCTCACTCGGCGGCGCGGCGCAGGCTCTCGGAGAGGCGTTCGGCGGCGGCAAGCACGGCCGGGGCATGCATCCGGCCGGGCTGGCGCGAGAGGCGTTCGAGCGGGCCCGACACCGAGACCGCGGCGATGATCTTGCCGCTGGGGGAGCGGACCGGGGCGGAGACCGAGGCCACGCCCTGCTCGCGCTCACCCACCGACTGCGCCCACCCGCGACGACGGATGCCGGAGAGAGCCGTCGCGGAGTAGGCGGCGTTCTGGAGACCTCGGTGCATCCGCTCGGGGTCCTCCCACGCGAGCAGCACCTGGGCGGCCGAGCCGGCGCGCATGGTCAGCTGCGAGCCGACCGGGATCGTGTCGCGCAGACCGGAGGGCCGCTCGGCCGCGGCGACGCAGACGCGGAAGTCGCCCTGGCGGCGCCACAGCTGGGCGGACTCCCCGGTGATGTCGCGCAGCCGCGCGAGCACCGGGCCCGCGGCGGCGAGCAGCCGGTCCTCGCCGGCGGCGGCCGAGAGCTCGGAGAGGCGGGGACCGAGGACGAAGCGACCCTGCATGTCCCGGGCGACCAGGCGATGGTGCTCGAGGGCCACCGCGAGTCGGTGGGCCGTGGGCCGGGCCAGGCCGGTGCCGGCCACCAGGCCCGCCAGGGTGGCCGGTCCGGACTCCAGCGCAGACAGAACGAGGGCGGCCTTGTCCAGGACGCCGACACCGCTTGAGTTGTCCATACTCTGATAATGCCGTCTCGAATACTGGAAAGCAAGTCACGATCGATGTCACGATGGAGGGGCGTCCGGGCCCGTTGGGAGGGCCCGAACACCCAGCAGCAGCAGCGATTGCGACCACGATGATGAGGAGTGCGGAGATGGGCAGGACCATGTCGGAGAAGGTGTGGGACGAGCACGTCGTCCGGGCAGCCGAAGGCGAGCCGGACCTCCTCTATGTGGACCTCCACCTCATTCACGAGGTCACCTCGCCGCAGGCGTTCGAGGGTCTGCGGCTCGCGGGCCGCACCGTACGCCGTCCCGACCTGACGCTGGCCACCGAGGACCACAACGTGCCGACCCTCGACATCGACAAGCCGATCGCAGACCCGGTCTCGCGCATGCAGGTCGAGACGTTGCGCAGGAACGCCGAGGAGTTCGGCGTCCGGCTGCACCCGCTCGGTGACATCGAGCAGGGCATCGTGCACGTCGTCGGTCCCCAGCTCGGGCTCACCCAGCCAGGCATGACCATCGTCTGCGGCGACTCCCACACCTCCACCCACGGCGCGTTCGGCGCCATCGCGTTCGGCATCGGCACCTCGGAGGTCGAGCACGTGCTCGCCACCCAGACCCTGCCGCAGGCCAGGCCGAAGACGATGGCCGTCACCGTCAACGGGTCGCTGCCGGCGGGAGTCACGGCCAAGGACCTGGTCCTGACCCTGATCGCCCACACCGGCACCGGCGGTGGGCAGGGCTACATCGTGGAGTACCGCGGGCCGGCCATCGAGGAGCTCTCGATGGAAGCCCGGATGACGATCTGCAACATGTCGATCGAGTGGGGGGCCAAGGCCGGCATGATCGCCCCCGACCAGACCACCTTCGACTACATCGAGGGCCGCCCGGAGGCACCCACCGGAGAGGACTGGGACGCGGCCGTCGAGCACTGGATCTCTCTGCGCACCGACAGCGACGCGGTCTTCGACGAGGAGATCGTGCTGGACGCCTCGGAGATGACCCCGTTCGTGACCTGGGGTACCAACCCGGGTCAGGGGGTCCCGCTCGGTGCCTCGGTGCCGTCGCCGTCCGACTTCGAGGACGAGGGGGACAAGGTCGCGGCCGAGAAGGCCCTGCAGTACATGGGGCTCGAGGCCGGCACCCCGATGCGCGAGGTCCATGTCGACACCGTGTTCGTCGGTTCCTGCACCAACGGCCGCATCGAGGACCTGCGCGCCGCGGCCGCCGTCGTGAAGGACCGGCATGTCGCGGACGGCACCCGCCTTCTCGTCGTACCGGGCTCGGTCCGGGTGCGCCTGCAGGCCGAGGCACGAAGGCCTCGACGTGATCTTCAAGGCGGCCGGCGGTGAGTGGCGAGGAGCCGGTTGCTCGATGTGTCTGGGGATGAACCCCGACCAGCTCGCTCCCGAGGAGCGCAGCGCGTCGACGTCGAACCGCAACTTCGAGGGCAGGCAGGGCAAGGGCGGTCGCACGCACCTGGTCTCACCTCTCGTCGCCGCGGCCACGGCCGTCACCGGCACGCTCGCCTCACCTGAGGACCTGCCGCCCCTGTTGGTCGCCGGCGCCTGATCCGAACGAAGGACAATCACCATGGACAAGTTCACCCGTCACGCCGGCACCGGCCTTCCGCTGCGTCGCAGCAACGTCGACACCGACCAGATCATCCCTGCGGTCTACCTCAAGCGAGTGACCCGCACGGGCTTCGAGGACGGCCTCTTCGGCGCCTGGCGCAACGACCCCGACTTCGTGCTCAACCGCGCGGAGCACGAGGGCGCCTCCGTGCTGGTCGCGGGGCCGGACTTCGGCACCGGATCCTCACGCGAGCACGCGGTCTGGGCCCTGATGGACTACGGCTTCCGGGTCGTGATCTCGAGCCGTTTCGCCGACATCTTCCGCGGCAACTCAGGCAAGGCCGGCCTGGTCGCCGCGCAGGTGACGCAGGACGTCGTCGAGCAGCTGTGGAAGCTGATCGAGGCGGACCCGACGACCGAGATCGTCGTCGATCTGCAGGAACGCACGATCCAGGCGGACGCGCTCACGGCGCCCTTCCAGATCGACGACTACACCCGCTGGCGCCTGCTCGAAGGCCTCGACGACATCGGCATCACCTTGGGTCATGGCGAGGCGATCGATGCCTTCGAGACGACCAGACCTGCCTGGAAACCGGCCACGATGTAGCTGAATCACAGGTTTCCCCAAATATGTAAGGGAATACGGGCGTGGGGTGATTGTTCCGCGGGCCTGTTGTGCCTAGCGTTCGTGAGAGAAGTCGAGCATCGTGCTCGACACCCACGTTCACGAAAGGGAAGCCAGTGAACAAGAGTCAGCTGATCGACACCCTCGCAGGTCGTTTCGAGGGCAACCGCAAGCAGGCGGCCCATGCCCTCGAGTCCGTCCTCGACACCATCACGCGCGAGGTCGCCAAGGGCGAGAAGGTAGCCATCACCGGCTTCGGTTCGTTCGAGAAGCGCGTCCGTGATGCTCGCTGGGTGCGCAACCCGCGCACGGGCGAGCGGATCAAGGCGAAGAAGACGGCGATCCCGAAGTTCTCTGCCGGTGCCGACCTCAAGGCCGTCGTGTCCGGCGCCAAGAAGCTGCCCAAGCTGACCCTCGCCGCGGCCACGAAGAAGGCGGCCCCGGCCAAGAAGGCGGCTCCGGCCAAGAAGGCGGCTCCGGCGAAGAAGGCGACCGCAACCAAGACGGCCGCGAAGAAGGCGCCGGCGAAGAAGGCTGCCCCGGCGAAGAAGGCGGCTCCGGCCAAGAAGGCGCCGGCGAAGAAGACGGCTGCCAAGAAGGCTCCGGCCAAGAAGACGGCGGCGAAGAAGACGGCCAAGAAGGCCTGATGCCGCCGCCCGGCACCGGGCGCCACGCACCACGCACCACCACGACGGGCCGCCTCCGACCAGGAGGCGGCCCGTCGTCGTGCCCGGATCAGGCGAGCGTCAGGATCTGCAGCCGCGTGATGCGCGGGCGTCCGCCCTCAGCCTCGTCGGCGACCTCGAGCCGCACCCGCTGGCCCGGCCGGAGGAGCCGAAGCCCGGAGCCGTCGAGGGCCTGGACGTCGAAGATCAGCTCGACTCCGTCGTCGAGGAGTACGGCGCCGTCGCCGGAGGTGGCGTCGTAGCGCGAGACGGTGGCCTGCATGTGGTCAATCTAGAGCAGGTCGGCGGTCAGCCGTGAGGTGCGCGCACCGATGCCCAGGCGCATGGCTGCGGCGAGGTCATCGGGGGTGTCGACGTCGCGGCGCAGGCTGTCGATGCCGGCGAGGTCGATCTCCTTCGCGCCGGCGCCGAGGTGCCAGCTGCGCGAGCCGGGTCCGAAGCGAGGCCTGAAGCCCTCCAGGTCCTCGGCCGCGAAGAGCGTCGTACCGACTCCGTCGGCGTCGGCGACGAAGGAGAGCTCGTGCTGCAGCGCGGCTTCGAGGGCCAGGTCGAGCTCGACGGGGCGCAGCGCCGGAAGATCCGCGCACAGTGCCACCGGACGCAACGAGGGTGAGCGCCGGGCGAGCTCGGCGGCGGCTTGCACCAGGACGGCGTTGAGGTCGTCGACTGTCCCGTCCGGCATCACCTGCGCACCGAGCTCTCGCAACAAGCCGGCGAGCTCGTGGTCGTCGGTCACCGCAAGGACCACCGCGACGAGCTCGGCGGCGCGCACGGCCTCGACCGTGTCGACGGCGAAGGCGGCGGCGAGGTCGCGGCGCACCTGCTCTCCCAGACGTCCCAACCGCGACTTCGCGAAGGCCGGCGGCTTCACCGGGACGATCACCGCGAAGGGTGCTCGGGCGCGCTCTGTCGGGGACACCCTTCGATCCTGCCACGGCGCGCTCCGGAGGCTGCGCGCTGCCGGACCACCGACGAGTAACCTCAGGCGATACCGTCGCGGACACGACGAGGACACCGACGGGACGACACAGATGAGGAGAGTTCAGCGTTGACCTATCCCCGCAGGCTCCAGGAGCGGCGTGGTCTGGCGTACACCGTCTGTGTGGCCCTGGTCGAGACCCCGCTGCGCCTGCTGACCAAGCAGCGCTGGATCGACGGCCTCAAGATTCCCGCCACGGGCGGCTGCGTGGTGGCGAGCAACCACGTCTCGCACGTCGACCCGTTCACGTTCGCCCACTTCGTCTACGGCCACGGGCGGCTGGTGCGTTTTCTCGCGAAGGCCGAGGTCCTCGACCTGCCGGTGGTGGGTCGCCTGGTGCGTGCCGCCGGACAGATCCCCGTCTACCGGCTGACCAGCAATGCGTCGTTGGCGTTCACCGCCGCGGTGGAGGCAGTGAACGAGGGCAAGTGCGTCACGATCTATCCCGAGGGCACGATCACGCGAGAGCCGGACCTGTGGCCGATGACCGGCAAGACCGGCGCAGCCCGCATCGCGCTCGCGTCCGGCGCGCCGGTCATCCCGGTGGCCCAGTGGGGGCCGCAGGACATCCTCCCGCCGTACGCCAAGCGTCCCCGCCTCTTCCCGCGGCGCACCATGGTCGTCAAGGCCGGCGACCCCGTCGACCTCGACGACCTGCGTGGGCAGGAGCTGACCCCCGAGGTGCTGCACGAGGCGACGAACCGGATCATGGACGCGATCACCCGCGAGCTCGAGGACATCCGTCAGGAGAAGGCGCCCGACGTCCGGTTCGACGCACGCTCCTTGGGGGTCAAGGAGATCGGAAACCCCCACGCCACCGACCGATCGAGACGGCGCCCTCGCCGGACAGGAGAAGGATCATGACCAAGGTCGCGGTGATGGGTGCGGGATCGTGGGGTACGGCGTTCTCCGTCGTCCTCGCCGACGCCGGCAACGACGTGACCCTGTGGGCACGGCGTGAGGATCTCTGCTCGACGATCAACGACAAGCGCGAGAACACCGACTACCTTCCCGGCATAGAGCTGCCCGCCGCCTTGACGGCCACGCACGACCCGGCAGAGGCACTCGTCGACGCCGCCGGGGTGTTCTTCGTGACACCGGCACAGACGTTCCGGCAGAACCTCGAGGACTGGGTGGACCTGATCCCCTCCGACGCCCTGCTGGTCTCCCTGATGAAGGGGGTCGAGCTCGGCACCCTCAAGCGGATGAGCGAGGTCATCGCCGAGGTCGCCGCCGTCGATCCCGGACGCGTCGGCGTCGTGAGCGGTCCGAACCTGGCCAAGGAGATCGCCCGCCGTGAGCCCGCCGCCAGCGTGGTCGCGTGCACCGACGAGGACAACGTCACCCGGCTGCGCGCCATGTGCCACTCGGCCACCTTCCGGCCCTACTCGAGCACGGACGTGATCGGCTGTGAGCTCGGCGGCGCCTACAAGAACGTCATCGGCTTGGCCGTCGGGATGGCGGTGGGTCTCGGCTTCGGCGACAACACGACCGCCTCGGTCATCACGCGAGGGCTGGCGGAGACCGCCCGGCTCTCGGGGAAGTTCGGTGCGGACCCGATGACCCTGATGGGGCTGGCCGGCCTCGGTGACCTGGTCGCGACCTGCTCCTCGCCGCTCTCGCGCAACCGCAGCTTCGGCGAGAAGCTCGGGCAAGGCATGACCACCGACGAGATCACCGCCTCGACCCGGCAGGTCGCCGAGGGCGTCAAGTCGTGCTCGTCGCTACGGGACCTCGCCCACTCGGTCGATGTCTACGCCCCGATCGTCGAGGCCGTGCACTCCGTCGTCGAGGGCGAGATGACCGCAGCCGACATGCTGACCGCGCTGATCTCCAAGGAAGCCAAGCACGAGCGCGACTAGTCACCAGCCCACCGCGAACAGGAGAGCCGATGACGGTGTCCGGAGCCGCACTCGAGGTCGTCCCGGCGAGCGAGGCCACCTGGGAGGACCTGCAGACCCTTCTGGGCCGACGCGGGTCCGCGTCGCGCTGCCAGTGTCAGCGCTACAAGCTCTGGCCGCGCGAGTCGTTCGGCTCGTTCCCCGAGGAGACGCGTGCCGCCCGGCTGCGCGAGCAGACCGACTGCGGCAACCCGGGCTCCGGCACCACGAGCGGTCTCGTCGGCTACCTCGACGGTGAGCCGGTCGGTTGGTGCGCGGTCGAACCCCGCCCGGCGTTCCACGGCCTGGTGCGCAACGCACGTGTGCCGTGGTCCGGCCGTGAGGAGGACAAGGCCGACCAGACTGTGTGGGCGGTGACCTGCCTCTTCACGCGGGTCGGCTTCCGCAAGCGAGGCATCAGCCGCGCCATGGCCGCCGCAGCGGTCGACTTCGCGCGCGAGCGTGGCGCCATGGCGATCGAGGCCTACCCTCTCACCACGACCGACGTGATTCTCGAGGAGTTGCACGTCGGGACCCAGTCGGCGTTCGCCGGGGCTGGGCTCCGGGTGGTCAGCCGGCCATCCCCGCGCCGCGTCGTGATGCGCCTCGACCTCTGATCAGGTCAGGTCGTCCAGAGCCTGGGCCAGGTCGTCCCACAGGTCCTCGACGTCCTCGATCCCCACCGACAGGCGCACCAGACCGTCGGGGATCGTGGCCGGCTCGGACTTCCAGCGGCGGCGACGCTCGAAGGTCGACTCGACACTGCCCAGGCTGGTCGCGTGCACCCACAGCGACGTCTTGTGGGTCAGCAGGTCGGCCGCCAGACCACCTTCGGTCAGCACCACGGAGATGATCGCGCCGAAGCCGGGGTAGCGGACCTCGCTGATCGCCGGGTGGGCCGAGAGCCTGCGGACCAGCTCCTCTGCGTTGGCCTGGGCGCGCTCCAGGCGCACGTGCAAGGTGCGCAGGCCGCGCAGTGCGAGCCAGGCCTCCAGCGTGCCGGGTGTGCTGCCGACGGTGTCGCGGCGATTCTTGAGCACGCCGTACAACTCGTCGTCGGCGGTGACGACCGCGCCGAGGACGACGTCGCTGTGCCCGGCGATGAACTTCGTGGCCGAGTGGATCACGATGTCCGCGCCGAGCGAGAGAGGCTGCTGGAGCAGGGGAGTCGCGAAGGTGTTGTCGACCACGACATAGGCACCGGCCTCATGGGCAGCCGCGACGACCGCCGGGATGTCGACGACCTCCAGGGCGGGGTTGGTCGGAGACTCGATCCAGACCAGGGCGGCGTCCTCGCACGCCTTGACGAACGCCTCGGTGTCGGTCGCGTCGACGAGCGTCGCGACCAGCCGGCCCCGGGCCTCCAGGTCGGCCATCTGCCCGATGCTGCCGAGATAGGCATGGGTGGGGGCCACCACCTTGCTGCCCTGACCGACGAGCTCCAGCAACGCCGACACCGCCGCGAGGCCCGAGCCGAACGCGAGGCACCGGCCGCCTTCCAGGGCACCCAGTGCGTCCTCGAAGGCGGTCCAGGTCGGGTTGCCGTAGCGGCCGTACTCCAGGTCACCGCCCGCGACGTACGTCGCAGCCATCGTGATCGGGACGTTCAACGGGTTGTCGGCGTCGTGTGGCGGTCGGCCCGCGGTCACCGCGAGCGTGCCGGGGCGGAGGGGGCGCTTCACTGGGTCGGACATGCCTCCACCCTACGAGCCACAGCACCACCGACGGGTAGGGTCCTTTCCACCATGGACGACGCCACCACAGCGCCCCCCGAGGCTGCTCACCAGCCCCGCAAACCGCGCATCGCGGTCGTCTTCGGAGGTCGCTCCAACGAGCACTCCGTCTCGTGCTCGACGGCCGGCAGCGTGCTGCAGGCGATCGACACCGATCGCTACGACGTGATCCCGGTGGGCATCACCCATGACGGCCACTGGGTGCTGGAGTCCGGCGATCCCGAGCGACTCGCGATCACCGACGGTGACAAGCTGCCCGAGGTGGACCCGACCCGGGCGGGTGTGGCGCTGGCCAACCAGGCGCACGGCAGCGAGCTGGTCGTGCACGAGCCCAGCGCCGTGCCTCGCACTCTGGGCGAGGTCGACGTGGTCTTCCCGCTGCTTCACGGCCCGTGGGGTGAGGACGGCACCATCCAGGGCCTTCTCGAGATGGCCGGCGTGCGCTACGTCGGTGCCGGGGTGCTCGCCTCGGCGGTCGGCATGGACAAGCACTACATGAAGATCGTCCTCCAGGCCCAGGGTCTTCCCGTGCTGCCCTACACGGTGATCACGCAACGCGCCTGGGAGACGGACCGGGCGGCCTGCCACGAGTCGGTCGACTCGTTGGGCTATCCCGTCTTCGTCAAGCCGTGCCGTGGCGGGTCGAGCATCGGGATCAGCAAGGTGACCGAGGTCAGTGGGCTGGACGCGGCGGTCGAGGCGGCGCGAGAGCACGACCCGAAGGTGCTGGTCGAGACCGCGGCCGAGGGCGGCCGGGAGCTCGAGTGCGGCGTCATCGAGGGCTTCGGCACCAACCCGCCCGATGCCAGCGTGGTCGCCGAGATCGCGATCGGCGGCGAGCACGAGTTCTACGACTTCGCCGCGAAGTACCTCCCCGAGGAGCACACCCGCCTCGACGTTCCCGCAGACCTGCCCGACGGCGTCGCCGACCACGTGCGCGACCTCTCGACCCGGGCGTTCGAAGCGCTCTCCTGCGAAGGGCTGGCGCGCGTCGACTTCTTCCTGCTCCCCGACGAGCGGTTGGTGATCAACGAGATCAACACGATGCCGGGGTTCACCCCGTCCTCGATGTTCCCCCGGATGTGGGCGGCCAGCGGGCTGGACTACCCGGCCCTGGTCGACCGACTCGTGCAGCTCGCGCTGCATCGCGAAACGGGGCTGCGCTGAGCCGTCAACCGCAGCGCTCGACGCGCTCGGTGTGCTGCTTGAGAGTCTCGGCGAGGTCGACCATGGTCCCGGCAGGTGGGAAGTACTCGGAGGGGATCGACACCTCGACACCGGGCTCCCGACCGATCGTGGTCATCACGACGTCCTCCGCCTGACCCGTGATCTGCTCCTCGGGGACGAACCAGGCGACCCCGTCGGTGATCTGGCAGCTGGAGAGGGCGTCGAAGTCCTCAGGCTGCGGGACACCGCAACGCAGCACGATCGCCGGATCCCCCCACGCTGCGGCGTACGGCGTCTCCACGGTGCGTCGTTCCTGGTCGCCGACCAGCTCCGGCAGGTCGTCGACCAGCGACGTGCATGCAGCCGCCTGGGCCCCCGGGTCGGGGGCGGTGACGTCGACCGGGCCGGCACAACCGGCAAGCAGGAGCGCACACGACACGGCGCCCGCGTTCAGCAGAACGGGGCGCCGTCGAAGAAGGCCGCGGGGCAGGTCGGTCCTCGCTAGATGTGGACGACCGGGCAGGTCAAGGTGCGGGTGATGCCGCTGATGTTCTGCACCCGGGCGACGACGAGCTTGCCGAGCTCGTCGACGTTGCGCGCCTCGGCGCGCACGATCACGTCGTAGGGGCCGGTGACGTCCTCGGCCATCGTCACGCCCTTGACCTCGGCGATCTCGGAAGCCACCTCGGCGGCCTTGCCGACGTCGGTCTGGATCAAGATGTAGGCCTGAACCACCATGCGGGTCTCCTGGGGTCTCGAGGTCGGGGGGACGAGTCCGGGCCAACCTACCGTGCGGCTGCCCCCTGCCGTAAGCAGGGAGGCGGGCCATCGGTTTGAATGGCGCGCATGAGCACTCCGCCGATCACCGCGACCACCACGTTGGCCGACCTCGGCGAGTTCGGGCTGATCGCGGAGCTGGTCGCGCGCTTCCCCCAGGGCGAGCACGTGCTGATCGGACCAGGAGACGACGCGGCCCAGATCGAGGTGCCCGGTGGGCGTGTCGTCGTGTCGACGGACGTGCTCGTGGACGGGCGGCACTTCCGTCGCGACTGGGCCGACGCCGAGGACATCGGTCGCCGGGTGGCTGCGGCCAACCTGTCCGACCTCAACGCGATGGGCGGGGTGGCGACGGCACTGACCGTGGCGCTCGCCGCGCCGGCGGACCTGCCGGCCCTGTGGGCGCTCGGCCTCGCCGACGGGATCGCTGCCGAAGGTGGGCTGGTGGGCGCGAGCGTGGTCGGGGGCGACCTGACCTCCGCCGACCAGGTGGTCGTCTCGGTGACGGCGCTGGGTCACGTCGACGGCGCGCCGGTCCGCCGCTCGGGCGCCCGCCCCGGTGACGTGCTCGCTCTCGCGGGACGGCAGGGCTGGGCGGCTGCCGGCCTGGCGGTGCTGACGCGGGGATTCCGCTCTCCGCGGGTGCTCGTCGAGGCCTACCGTCGCCCGGAGCCGCCGTACGCCGCTGGGGCGGAGGGCCGCGTGCTGGGTGCGACGGCGATGGTCGACATCTCCGACGGCCTGGTGGCCGACGTCGGGCACATCGCGTCCGCGAGCGACGTCGCGATCGACCTCGCCACCGCGGCCTTCACCCTGGCCGAGCCCCTCCAGGCGGTCGGTTCAGCGCTCGGGGTCGACCCGATGCGCTTCATCCTCGCCGGCGGCGACGACCACGCGATCGCCGCTACGTTCCCAGCAGGCACACAGCTCCCCGCGGGATGGACGGTCATCGGATCGGTGACCGAGGGGGCCGGTGTCACCGTCGACGGTGCAGCGTTCGAGGGACCCGGCGGTCACGCGCACTTCGCCTGAGCCCCTCGGGTGAATGCGGTGGTTGAGGAGCCGACCCGCCCCGGTGGTTGAGGAGCCGAGCCGCCCCGGTGGTTGAGGAGCGAACGGAGTGAGCGTCTCGAAACCACCGCACCGACGCGCTCGGGTGGGGGTGGTTTCGAGACGGGCTCCGCTAGCGCTCCGCCCTCCTCAACCACCGGATGCCACGGTGGTTGAGGAGCCGAGCCGTGGGCCGAGGCGTCTCGAAACCACCGCACCGACGCGCCGGGTGGGGGTGGTTTCGAGACGGGCTCCGCTAACGCTCCGCCCTCCTCAACCACCGGATGCCCCGGTGGTTGAGGAGCCGAGCCGCTGGGCGAGGCGTCTCGAAACCACCGCACCATCGCGCTCGGGTGGGGGTGGTTTCGAGACGGGCTCCGCTAACGCTCCGCCCTCCTCAACCCCGTGGAGCCCGGTGGTTGAGGAGCCGAGCCGCTAGGCGAGGCGTCTCGAAACCACCGCACCGATCGCGCTCGGGTGGGGGTGGTTTCGAGACGGGCTCCGCTAGCGCTCCGCCCTCCTCAACCCCCGTAGGAGTCCGGTGGTTGAGGAGCCGAGCCGCTAGGCGAGGCGTCTCGAAACCACCGCACCGACGCGCTCGGGTGGGGGTGGTTTCGAGACGGGCTCCGCTAGCGCTCCGCCCTCCTCAACCCCCGTGGGGGAGTCCGGTGGTTGAGGAGCCGAGCCGCTAGGCGAGGCGTCTCGAAACCTCCGCACCGGCGCGCTCGGGTGGGGGTGGTTTCGAGACGGGCTCCGCTAGCGCTCCGCCCTCCTCAACCCCCGTGGGGATGCCTCGGTGGTTGAGGAGCCGAGCCGCTAGGCGAGGCGTCTCGAAACCTCCGCACCGGACGCGCTCGGGTGGGGGTGGTTTCGAGACGGGCTCCGCTAGCGCTCCGCCCTCCTCAACCACCGAGGGGAGCCCGGTGGTCGAGCTTGTCGAGACCACTGGCGCTCGTGACGCGACCCTGGATCTCGTGACGCGTCGGCTCGTCCCTCGCAGGCTCGGGCCGAGTCGCCGCTCCTCGATCTCATGCCCCCCTCGACCCCTCGCAGGCTCGGGGTCGGGGCATGAAAAAAGCCGCCCCGGGGGGCGGCTCTTCACATCGAGAGGATCAGCGGGTGACCTTGCCGGCCTTGAGGCAGCCGGTGCAGACGTTGAGGCGCTTGGGAGCACCGTTCACCGTCGCGCGGACACGCTGGATGTTGGGGTTGAAGCGACGCTTCGTAATCTTGCGCGACCACGGCCGGTTGTGACCGAAGCCCGGGCGCTTGGCGCAGATGTCACAGACGGCAGCCACCGTGAACTCCTGGGATAGCTAGGCTTTCGAGAACAGACGCACCCGGACAGTGTCCGGGCAACCGCACAAGAGTATCCGATGCCTCCGGGACGGGCCTAATCGGCGCTCGACGACCTCGTCCCCCCGGGGGCGCGAAACGCTACCCTGACCGGCGGCGGCCGCGCGGCCGCTCCCGGCGCCGGCCGGAAAGGACGTGCGGGAGGTGCAACCGACGGTGGACACGAGCCACGGATCGTCCCCCACGACGATGGACCTCCCCACGGTGCGCCGCTTCGCCGACGTCGCCCTGGCGGCCCTCGCCGAGGCCCGCGAGGAGATCGACGCCCTCAACGTCTACCCGGTCCCGGACGGCGACACCGGGACCAACATGTTCCTCACCTTCGAGGCCGCCCGCGACGGGCTGCTGCACGCGCAGCCCGCGGACGACCTGGTCGCGGCCCTGGCCGGCTTCGCGCGCGGAGCGCTGCTCGGTGCCCGCGGGAACTCGGGGGTGATCTTCTCCCAGATCGTCGGCGCCCACTGCAAGCACCTCGCCGCCGCGGGCCCCCAGGACCGCGCCGCCCTGGTCTTCGCCGAGGGGCTGGCCGAGGCGAGCCGGGCGGCCTACGCCGCGGTCGGCACCCCGGTCGAGGGCACCATGCTCTCCGTGACCCGGGCGGCCGCCGATGCTGCGGTCGCCGCGGCTGCCGATGAGCGGCATCGCGTCGGGCACGTGATCCGCGCGGCGGCTGCCGCTGCCCGAGCAGCCCTGCTCCGCACCCCAAGCCAGCTCGACGTCCTGCGTGACGCCGGCGTCGTCGACGCCGGAGGACGGGGCCTCTGCGTGATCCTCGACGCGGCGGAGACGGCGGTCACCGGCAAGCGACCGGTGAGCGTCGCCGCGTCGATGGGCGCGCACACCATCCCGACCCCGCTACCGACCGGTGACCTGACCGCGGGCGGGCCGGCCTACGAGGTGATGTACCTTCTCGACGCCGCCGACGACGCGGTGGTGACCTTGCGCACGACCCTGGGCACCCTCGGCGACTCCCTGGTCGTGGTCGGCGGCGACGGACTGTGGAACGTCCACGTCCACGTCGACGACGTCGGCGCAGCCGTCGAGGCAGGCATCGTGGCGGGCCGTCCGCACCGGATCAGGGTCACCCACTTCGCCGAGCAGGTCGAGGGACGGGCGGCTCGCGCCCGGGCACGGATGGGGCGTCGTGTCGTGGTGATCGCTGCCGGGGAGGGCCTGGGCTCGTTGCTCGAGGAGGCCGGGGCAGTGGTCGTCCCCGGAGGGCCCGGCAACCGCCCCTCGACCGGGCGGATCCTCGAGGCGATCGCCGACAGCGCGGCCGCGGAGATCGTGCTGCTGCCCAACGACCGTGACAGCATCCCCGCCGCGGAGGTGGCCGCTGCGACCGCGCGCGACGAGCTCGACGTACGGGTCGCGGTGATCGCCACCAGCGCCCAGGTGCAGGGGCTTGCGGCCCTGGCGGTGCACGAGCCAGGTCGGACCTTCGAGCACGACGTCCTCGAGATGACCGCCGCTGCCCGGCACGCTCGGTCGGGGGCGGTGACGGTGGCTGCCCGGCTGGCGATGACCAGCGCCGGCCCGTGCGAGCCGGGCGACGTCCTCGGCGTCGTGGAGGGCGACTTCGTCGTCGTCGGCTCCGACCTGGCCGACGTCGCCACCGACGTGGTCGAGCGGCTCCTCGGTGGCGGTGGCGAGCTGGTGACGCTGGTGTCCGGCGAGGGTGGCCAGGAGCTCGCCGAGCAGTGCGCGGCGTACCTCGCCACCGCACGGCCGACCGTCGACGTCGTCGTCTACGCAGGCGGCCAGGACCGCTACCCATTGCTGATCGGGGTGGAGTGAGGCGATGCCAGCGATCACCTGGGACTCCAAGATCTCGGCCGTGGCCGGCACGGCGGCCGCCAAGATCGAGAAGGCGTTCGGCTATCGCACCGTCGGTGAGCTGCTCAGCCACTACCCGCGTCGCTACGTCGACAAGGGCAGTGTCAGCGACCTCGAGAACCTCACTCTCGACGAGCACATCACCGTCGTCGCCCGGGTGGCGAAGTCGACCCAGCGCACCTACCCCGACCGGCGGCGCGGCGGGATGGCCTACCGGCTCGAGGTAGTCGTGGCCACCGAGCACGACCGGCTGATGCTCACGTTCTTCGACAAGAAGAAGCACCTTGCCGACTGGCGGGCGCGCACGATCGCCGAGGGCAGCACCGGGATGTTCTCCGGGAAGGTCGGCCGCTTCCGCAACGACTGGCAGCTCACCAACCCCGAGACCAAGATCTTCGGCGCCGACGTCGAGGCCGGGATGGCGCTCGCCGAGTTCGACGCGATGCCCGCTCTGCTGACCATCTATCCCGCCAGCTCCACCGTGCAGTCCTGGCAGCTCGACGAGACGATCACGCTCGCGCTGCGGATGATCGAGGAGGTGCCCGACGTCCTTCCCGACGAAGTACGCCGCGCGCAAGGCCTGATCGGCGCCCGCGATGCGCTGGAGTGGATCCACCGGCCCGACAGCTGGCAGCAGAAGGGTGCCGCCGAGAAGCGGCTGCGCTACGACGAGGCCTTCGTGACCCAGACCGCGCTGGCCCAGCGACGCGCGTCGCTCGAGGCGCTCGACGCGACCCCCCGACGAGGGCGCGACGGGGGCCTGCTGGACCGCTTCGACGAGCGGCTGCCGTTCACCCTCACCGACGGCCAGCGGGCCGTGTCGGTCGACGTGCTCGACGACCTCGCCGCGGGACATCCGATGCACCGACTGCTGCAGGGGGAGGTCGGCTCCGGCAAGACCGTCGTCGCGCTGCGGGCGATGCTGCGCGTCGTCGACTCCGGCGGACAGGCAGCCCTGCTGGCACCCACCGAGGTGCTCGCCCAGCAGCACGCCCGGTCGATCACCGCGATGCTCGGGGACCTGGCTGCCGGGGGGATGCTCGGCGGCGCCGCCGACGGCACCCGGGTCGCCCTGCTCACCGGCTCGACGAGTGTGTCCGCGCGCAAGGAGGCGCTCCTCGACATCGCTGTGGGCAGCGCGGGCATCGTGATCGGCACCCACGCGCTGCTGGAGGACGTCGTGAAGTTCGACGACCTCGGTCTGGTCGTCGTCGACGAGCAGCACCGGTTCGGTGTCGAGCAGCGTGCGGCGCTCACCGCGAAGGCCGGCGACGCACCGCCGCACGTGCTGGTGATGACTGCGACCCCCATCCCGCGCACGGTGGCGATGACCGTCTTCGGTGACCTCGAGACGTCCACGCTCAGCGAGCTGCCGGTCGGGCGCGCGCCGATCCAGACGACCGTCGTACCCCTGCGGGACCAGCCCGGATGGATCGACCGGGTGTGGGAGCGGTTGCGTGAGGAGGTCGCCTCGGGGCGGCAGTGCTACGTGGTCTGTCCGCGCATCGACGACTCCGCCAAGGCCGGGGACAGCGAGTCCGTGGCCGGCGACGGGGGAGCGGCCACCCCCTTGGCCGCGGTGGCCGAGATCGCGCCCATGCTCGAGGCAGGCCCCCTGCAGGGTCTGCGGGTGGGCATGATGCACGGTCGGCTGCCGGCCGACGAGAAGGACGCCACGATGCGCGCCTTCGCCGGTGGCGAGATCGACGTGCTGGTCTCCACGACCGTCATCGAGGTGGGCGTCGACGTCGGCAATGCCACCGCGATGGTGATCCTGGACGCAGACCGGTTCGGCGTGTCCCAGCTCCACCAGATGCGCGGTCGAGTCGGCCGGGGCGGCCACGAGGGTCTGTGCCTGCTCGTGACCAACGCCGAGGAGGGCAGCCCGGCGCGCGATCGGCTGGCGGCCGTGGCCGCAACCACCGACGGCTTCGAGCTCTCCAGGCTCGACCTGGAGCAGCGCCGCGAGGGAGACGTGCTCGGCAGCTCCCAGTCGGGACGACGGTCGGGACTGCGGTTGCTCTCGGTGATCCGTCACGAGGACGTGATCGCTGCGGCCCGCGTCGACGCCGAGAAGGTCGTCGCCGACGACCCGACCCTGTCGCGCCTGCCCGACCTGGTGCGGGCACTGGAGCGACTGCGCGAGACCGAGCAGGCCGACTTCTTGGAGAAGGCATGAACATCCCGAGGGTGGGCTCGTTGCCCTCGCGCGGCCCCGGGGAGCTCGCGCCATGACCCGCATCATCGGAGGAACCGCGGGAGGTCGCCGGATCAAGGCGCCCG
Organism: uncultured Actinomycetota bacterium; assembly: GCA_963834315.1. Taxonomy (GTDB): domain Bacteria; phylum Actinomycetota; class Actinomycetes; order Propionibacteriales; family Nocardioidaceae; genus Nocardioides_B. The sequence continues at coordinate 1,440,329 of CAWIAY010000010.1, forward strand.
CGGGCGAGAACACCCGACCGACCTCCGACCGGGTCCGGGAAGCATTGTTCTCCTCCCTGGAGTCGACGTTGGGGTCGCTCAACGGGCTGCGGTTCCTCGACCTCTATGCCGGCTCCGGTGCGATCGGGCTCGAGGCCCGGTCCCGCGGGGCGGGCGTGGTGACCTGTGTCGAGCAGGACCGACGCACCAGCGCCCTGATCCGCGACAACGCCGGCACACTCGGCTTCGCCGGTGTGGAGGTGGTGGCCGCGCCGGTCGCCCGTGCGTTGGCCACGCCGCCGCGAGCGCCGTACGACGTGGTCTTCCTCGACCCTCCGTACGCCCTCCCGATCGAGGACGTCCAGGCCGACCTGTCGGCGCTTCGCGACCACGACTGGCTCGCTCCCGGCGCCCTGGTCGTGGTCGAGCGGGGCCGACGCGGACCGGCACCGACCTGGCCCGACGGCTTCGGCCTGGACCGCGAGAAGCGCTACGGCGAGACCGTGCTTTGGTACGGTCACGCAGCACCCACCCCGCCCGGCCAGTCCAGTCCCGCCGGACCGGCCACGCCCTGACACCAAGGAGCAGTCGTGCGCCGAGCCGCGTGCCCGGGGTCCTTCGACCCGGTGACCAACGGTCACATCGACATCATCGCCCGCGCGGCGGAGCTCTTCGACGAGGTCATCGTCGCCGTCGGGGTGAATCGCTCCAAGAACCGGCTCTTCACTCCCGAGGAGCGGATCGAGATGCTGACCGAGTCGTGCCGCGGCTTCGACAACGTGCGGATCGACGGCTTCGACGGGCTGCTGACCGACTTCTGTCGCGAGCACGACGTGGTGGCGATCGTCAAGGGCCTCCGCGCGGTCAGCGACTTCGACTACGAGCTGCAGATGGCGCAGATGAACTCCAGCCTCGCCGACATCGAGACGGTGTTCGTCCCGACCAGCCCGGCGTACTCCTTCCTGGCCTCGAGCCTGGTCAAGGAGGTGGCCACGTACGGGGGTGACGTCTCGTCCCTCGTACCAGGTCATGTGCTCGCCCGGCTCACCGCCCGACTTGCGTCGAAACGCACCGAGGTGTGACGGTTCACGCCTGGTCGTATCGTCATGAGGACGAAGACACTCCCGGGGGAGGGAGACGCCGAGCACCGCTCGGCAAGGGTGAAGGGGAAAACGTGGACGTGCACGCGAAGCTCGCCGAGGTCCGGCGGGCGGTCGAGGACGCCCGCGCGATGCCGCTGTCGGCGTCGGCGGTCGTCAACCGCGCTGAGATGCTCGCGCTCATCGACGAGCTGGGGGAGGGCCTGACCTCGGCCTTCAGCGACGCCGACCAGGTCGTGGCCGACCGCGCCTCGGTCCTCGACGACGGGCGCAAGGAAGCCGAACAGATCATCTCCGACGCGCGCAACGAGCGCGAGGAGATCCTGTCCGACACCGACATCTACAAGGTGGCGCGACGCGAGGCCGACACCCTTCTCGAGCGGACGCGCTCGGAGTGCGAGGAGCTGCGGCGCGAGACCGACGAGTACGTCGACAGCAAGCTCGCCAACTTCGAGATCACCCTGGCCAAGACGATCGAGGCCGTGCAGCGGGGGCGGGAGCGACTCGCGGGGCGCACCGACATGCACGGGATCACCGATGCCGAGGTGGACAAGATCATCCTGCCGGAGCATCTCGAGGGCGACGCCTGAGCCGTCCCGCCCGGGGCGGGGGCGGCCGTTTTGGTCGCGAGGGACCCCGTTCGGTACTCTTGCGGACGGTTCTGGGTGCGCGCTCACGGCGCGGACACGGGACCGAAGGATCTGTTCTGCCCGCTGCGACGAAGGACCCTCTGTGCGTCTCGACCCGAGAGCGCCGCTCGTGCTCGACACTCGCGAGCTCGGCCGCCGCCCGGGGTCGCAACGCACGAAGGACTTCGCCGCACCGGCGCCGGCAGATCTTGGCATCGAGGTTCTTCGCGTTCCCGAAGGGTCGTCGATCGAGGTCGCAGTGCGCCTCGAGGCGGTCATGGAGGGTGTTCTCGTGACAGGCACGGCTACCGCCGTCCTGGATGGGGAGTGCGCGCGGTGCCTGGAGCCGATCCACGACGACATCGTGGTCGATCTCCAGGAGCTCTTCGTCTACGACGACGAGGACAATCCGCACGACGAGGAGGACGCCGGTGTCAGCCGGATGCAGGGCGACCTGATCGACCTGGAGCCGGCGCTGCGGGACGCGGTGGTGCTGTCGCTGCCGTTCCGACCGCTGTGCCAGGACGACTGTCCGGGGTTGTGCACCGAGTGTGGTGCTCGCCTCGCTGACGACCCGGGACACCAGCACGACGAGCCGATCGACCCCCGTTGGGCGGCACTCGCCGAGCTGCCGCACAAAGACCACGCCGGAGAACCGGCTGACAAGAGGAGTGAGTGAAGTGGCTGTTCCGAAGCGGAAGCTGTCGCGCAGCAACACGCGACACCGTCGCTCGCAGTGGAAGGCCGTCGCGCCCTCGCTGGTGAACTGCGCCAACCCGGCCTGCGGCGCCAAGCACCTGCCGCACCGTGCCTGCCCTGAGTGCGGGCAGTACGGCGCCCGCGCCGACCGCCGCCAGGTTCTCTGAACCGGGCGGTGGACCTGCCGTGAGCGAGCCGTCCTACGACGACTTGCGTGAGGCGCTCGGCCGTCCCGTGCTGGACGACGAGCTCCTCGAGCGATCCCTCACCCACCGGTCGTACGCGTACGAGAACGGGGGGCTGCCGACCAACGAGCGGCTGGAGTTCCTCGGTGACTCCGTGCTCGGCGTGGTCGTCACCGACACGCTGTTCCGCACCCACCCTGATCTCTCCGAGGGGCGGCTGGCCAAGCTGCGCGCTGCGGTCGTCAACGCCCGCGCGCTCGCCGAGGTGGGCCGCACGATCGGGCTCGGGCAGCACATCAAGCTCGGCCGCGGCGAGGAGGCGACAGGTGGTCGGGACAAGGCCTCGATCCTCTCCGACACCGTCGAGGCGGTGATCGGCGCGGTCTATCTCTCCGGCGGCTTCGAGGCCGCGGACGACGTCGTCCACCTGCTCTTCGACCCGCTGATGCTCAGCGCCGCCCAGCTCGGCGCCGGTCTCGACTGGAAGACGAGCTTGCAGGAGCTGTCCGCGGGCCACTCCCTGGGCGTGCCGGAGTACGTCATCGAGGAAGAGGGCCCCGACCACGAGAAGACCTTCACCGCCCAGGTCCGGGTGGGCGACCAGCTCCACGGTCACGGCACCGGCCGGTCGAAGAAGGAGGCCGAGCAGCAGGCGGCCGAGACGGCCTACCGCGCGATCGCCGCGGAGCACGGCGAGGTCAGCGGGGCCGAACCGGCGGCCGAACCCAGCACCGCCGGCTGACCAGGCCGACGTGCCCGAGCTGCCCGAGGTCGAGGTGGTCCGCCGCGGGCTGGAGGCCCACGTGGTGGGCCGTACCGTCACGGGCGTCGACGTGCTCCATCCCCGACCCGTGCGCCGCCACCTGGCCGGGCCCGACGACTTCGCGGCACGCCTCAGGGGCCACCGCGTCGAGTCCGCCCGGCGTCGCGGCAAGTACCTCTGGCTGCCGCTGGACAGCGGGGATGCCCTCCTCGGTCACCTCGGCATGAGCGGCCAGATGCTCGTCCAGCCGGCCGCTGCCCCCGACGAACGCCACCTGCGCGTCCGGTTCCGCCTCGGCGGCCCAGGTGCCGACGCCGAGCTCCGTTTCGTCGACCAGCGGATGTTCGGCGGCCTCGCGGTGTCGACCGGGGGAGCGGACCTGCCCCCCGAGATCGCACACATCGCGCGCGACCCGATGGATCCCCTCTTCGACGACGACCTGTTCTCCGCGCGCGTACGGGCCTCCGTCTCCGGCATCAAGCGGGTGCTGCTCAACCAGTCGGTCATCTCCGGTGTCGGCAACATCTATGCCGACGAGGCGCTGTGGCTCGCCCGCCTCCACGGCGACCGGCCCGGCCGCCGACTGCGCCGCGCCGACGTGGTCGAGGTGCTCGCCGGCGTACGGGCCGTGATGGCCTCGGCGCTGGCGCAAGGAGGCACCTCCTTCGACGCGCTCTACGTCAACGTCAACGGCGAGAGCGGCTACTTCGACCGCTCGTTGCAGGCCTACGGCCAAGAGGGCGAGCCGTGCTCGCGCTGCGGCACCCCGATCGTGCGCGTGTCGTTCATGAACCGCTCGTCGTACTTCTGCCCCCTCTGCCAGCCGAAGCCTCGAGCCGCCCGCCGCCGCTGAGGTCAGATCCGGTCTGCTTCCCGCAGCGATCTAGCGCTCCCCCGAGCGAACTCTCTCCGGGGAGCGGGTGATTACCACGGGACCGTGGTAATCACCGCCAGGCCCCCGGCGCTCACCCGGCCTCGCGGGCCGCCCGGACGGCCTCGGGGATCGACCCGGTCCAGTCGATGGGCGTCCACGGCTCGGTCGGAACCCACTCGCTGCCGCAGCCCGCACAGGCGAAGAGCGGCTCGCCGTCGAGGCGCTCTGCGGCTCGGTCCCACGCGCACACCGAGCGGCAGGCGGCGATCTCCAGCGGGCGGGTCATGCGCCAGACGGTATCCCGGGATTGACCGTCCCGGACGCCCGTGGGACTCTTGAAAGTGAGCATCCCCGACCTCACCCGGCTGCATCCAGCCGATCGCCGGGGTGACGCCCTCTCCCATCCATCCGGAGGAACGCAACCCATGGCCAAGGCCATCCTCGGCTACATGAGCAGCACCGACCCACGCATCGCTGCCCAGCTCGCCGGTGAGAATCGCCGCCTCCGCCAGCAGGTCGCCGACCTGGAGGCGCACGTGATGCGTCTGCAGGCCGAGAACGACACGCTCGCGGCCCGGCTGCACGACGAACCGCTTCTCACCCTCGAGCACGCGTAACCACGCCCTGCGTACGACGCGCCATCGACGCGTCACGTGTCCGCCGACCCCTCAGGTCGGCGTCTGACCGTGACCATCTCGGGGAACTCTCGTTGAACTCCATGACCCACCCGGGTCGTCGAGTCGAGAGGTCCACATGCGCAATCGTCACTTCGTCCGTGCCCTGGTCGCCGCCACCGCCATGCTGATGACCCCGATCGCCCTGCTCGGCGCGGCCTCGCCCGCCTCGGCACACGGTGACAGGGACCGGATCGAGCAGATCCAGTCGACGGTCTCGGCCGACCAGAACATCCCCCTGGTGACCAGCAACAACGTCTCCCAGGTCGCCAACCGCCCCGGCACGGTCGGGATCTCTGGTTGCTTCCTGCGCACCGACGAGCTGTTCGTGACCTCCGGCATGGAATCGGTGCGCGTCTTCGACGTCTCCGAGCCCACTGACCCCACCGAGGTCGGCGTGCTCGCCAACGCCCTGTTCGAGAACGAGGCGATGACCTGCGGCGAACGCAAGACGAAGGGTGAGACCCGCCGGTTCGCGCTGATCGGCGTCGACCTCGTGCAGGCGTCCCCCAGCGACCCTCAGCACGTCAACGCCGGTGGTGACGAGCTGCTCGTCGTCGACGTGACCGACCCGACCGCGCCCAGGATCACCGGCCGCGCGCCCGGGACGACCTCGACGCACACGGTCGCCTGCATCGACGAGACCGACTGCCGCTACGCCTACTCCGCCGGCAACAGCCGCTCCGGCACCTACTCGATCTTCGACCTCACAGACCTCGACGCCCCCGTGGAGCTCGACGCCGACCCGGCCACTGCCGGCACCCAGGGCTTCCCCTCGCCGACGGCGGGTCACAAGTGGAACTTCGACGACGCCGCCTTCGGCACCCACACCGGCTTCGACGGCTCGGCGATCTTCGACGTCAGCACGCCCACGGCTCCGCGCCTGGTCACGACCACCGGCGCGGCGGGTCGTGGTGAGGACCCGGAGCACCCCGGCTACAACGACTTCATCCACCACAACTCGTTCCGGCCCAACGCGCGGGCGTTCACACCCGACGCCCCGGCCTCCTTCCGCAACGGCAACGTGCTGCTGGTGACCGAGGAGGACTACGAGCAGGTCGACTGCAGCCAGGCCGGCTCGTTCCAGGCCTGGCACGTCAAGCGTCTCGACGGGACTCCCGACGCGATCGTCCCGCTCGACAAGGTGGAGCTCTCCGACCTGGGCAGCTTCCCGGCCCCGGCGTACGCGTTCTGCTCGGCGCACTGGTTCGACTACCACCCTTCCGGCATCGTCGCGGTCGGCTTCTACGGCGGCGGGATGCAGCTGATCGACGCTCGCGACCCCCGGGACCTCAAGCCCTTCGGCCACGCGACCTGGGGTGTCTCCGAAGTCTGGGACTCCTACTGGGCACCGGTCTACAACAAGGCCGGGGTGCGCACGAGCAAGAGCACCAACCTGGTGTACGCGATCGACCTCGTCCGTGGGCTCGACGTCTACCGGGTCGACCTTCCCGGCGCTGAGTCGGTGACCAGCCCGCTCACGCTCGGCCCCGGCAACCCCTTCGGCACGCTCGACGGGCCGGAGAGGAGCCTCCCGATCGCGTTGGTGCTCGTCGCGCTCGTCGGGGCCGGCCTCGTGCGCCGGCGCGTCCGCGGCTGAGGCACTCGTCCGGAGTCGGGCGGTGCTGCACGGAGTGGGGCGTCCCGCCTTGTAGGCTGTCGCCTGCTGATCTTCCCCACGGCAGCGCCCAGCACAATGTCGTCGTCAGCTGACCCACCGGCGACCCGTGAGGAGCTCCACCTTGTACCTGAAGAGCCTGACGCTCCGCGGGTTCAAGTCGTTCGCATCGGCGACGACCCTCCAGCTCGAGCCGGGGATCACCTGCATCGTGGGCCCCAACGGGTCCGGCAAGTCCAACGTCGTCGACGCCCTCGCCTGGGTGATGGGCGAGCAGGGCGCCAAGTCGCTGCGCGGCGGCAAGATGGAGGACGTCATCTTCGCCGGCACGTCGGGGCGGCCCCCGCTCGGGCGCGCGGAGGTCGCGCTGACGATCGACAACGCCGACGGCGCACTCCCGATCGAGTACGCCGAGGTCACCATCAGTCGGACGATGTTCCGCAACGGCGGCTCGGAGTACGCCATCAACGGCCAGTCCTGCCGGCTGCTCGACGTCCAGGAGCTGCTCTCCGACTCCGGCATCGGACGTGAGATGCACGTGATCGTCGGGCAGGGGCAGCTCGACACGATCCTGCACGCCACGCCGGAGGACCGGCGCGGGTTCATCGAGGAGGCGGCCGGCGTCCTCAAGCACCGCAAGCGCAAGGAGAAGGCGCTTCGCAAGCTCGACTCCACCGACGGCAACCTGACCCGGCTCGCCGACCTGCTCAGCGAGATCCGCCGCCAGCTCAAGCCACTGGGCAGGCAGGCGGAGGTGGCCCGGAAGGCGGCCGTCGTCCAGGCCGACGCCCGCGACGCGCGGGCGCGCCTGCTGGCCGACGACCTGGTCTCCGCCCGCACCGCCCTCGAGCAGGAGCTCGCCGACGAGTCCGTCCTGCGTGAGCGCCGCGCCGAGGTCGAGGCGGCCGTCGAGGAGGCCCGCCAGGCCGAGGCAGCCCTGGAGGCCGCGCTCCGCGAGGACCTGCCGGCGCTCGCCGCCGCCCAGGAGACCTGGTTCGCCCTCTCGGGGCTGCGCGAGCGGCTCAAGGGCACCGCCGGTCTCGCCGCCGAGCGTGTCCGCAACGCCTCCGAGCACGTCGACACCGCCAGCTCGACGGGCCGCGACCCCGAGCAGCTCGAGGCCGAGGCCGAGCGGGTCCGAGCCCACGAGCGTGAGATCAGCGCAGAGGTCGAGCACAACCGCGCCGGCCTCGACGACGCCCTCGCGGCCCGCCAGCAGACCGAGACGGCCCACCAGGACGAGGAGCGCCGGGTGGCCGGCCTGATCCGCGCCGCGGCGGACCGCCGCGAAGGGCTTGCCCGCCTGCACGGCCAGGTCAACGCGCTGCGCAGCCGCTCGGCCGCCGCGGTCGACGAGCTCGGCCGCCTCACGGCCGCGCGTGCCGAGGCGCTCGCCCGGGGTGAGCGCTCCCAGCGTGACTTCACCGCCCTCGAGACCCGGGTGGCCGGGCTCGACGCCGGCGAGGAGGGGCTCGACGCCGAGCACGAGGGGGCTGCCTCCCAGCTCGCGGACCTCGAGGAGCGGCTGGCCAAGACGCGTGAGGAGGTGCAGACCGCCGAGCGCGAGCGCTCCGCGCTGACCGCACGCAAGGAGGCCCTCGAGCTCGGTCTGGACCGCAAGGACGGAGCCGGTGCGCTGCTGGCCGCCTCCGACTCGGTCTCCGGCCTGCTCGGTTCCGTCGCCGCGCTTCTCTCGGTCCGCGCGGGCTACGAGAGCGCTGTCGCCGCCGCGCTCGGCTCCGCGGCCGACGCCGTCGCCGTCGAGCACGTCGACGCCGCGGTCGGGGCGCTCGGCCACCTCAAGAGCGAGGACCTCGGTCGCGCCGGGATCCTGCTCGGTGGTCTCGACGACTCCGGGCCCGACGACACCACCTGGCCGGGTCTGCCCGACGGGGTCAGCTATGCCGTCGACGTGGTCGACTGCCCCGACGCACTCCGCCCAGCCCTGCGGCGGGTTCTGTTCAAGATCGCCGTGGTCGACGGGCTCGCCGAGGCCCGTGACCTGGTCCGTGCCCTGCCCGACGTCACCGCGGTCAGTCGTGAGGGCGACCTGCTCGGCGCCCACTTCGCCTCCGGCGGTTCGTCGAGCCGGCCCAGCCTCATCGAGGTGCAGGCGGCCCTCGACGACGCCACCGAGCAGCTCACCGCCTCCACGCATGCCTGCGAACGTCTCGGCTTCGACGTCTCCCGCCTCGAGGAGGAGCGCAGCCAGGCCCAGCGCCGCGCCGACGTGGCCCTGGCCAAGCTCCACGAGTCCGACGCGACACTGGCGGCCGTGGCCGAGGAGCTCGGCCAGCTCGGCTCGCTCGCGCGGTCCGCCAAGGGCGAGGCCGAACGGCTCGCGTCGGCCATCGCCGCCGCCGAGGAGGCTCGCGACAAGGACCTCGCCGGGCTGGCCGACCTCGAGCAGCGTCTGGCTGCCGCCGAGGACGCTCCCGAGGAGGAGCCCGACACGACCGATCGCGACCGCCTCGCCGAGGAGGCACGCACCGCGCGTGCCGCCGAGATGGACGCCCGGCTCGCCCTGCGCACCGCCGAGGAGCGTGCCCGAGCCCTGGCCGGTCGCGCCGACAGCCTCCTGCGGGCCGCCCAAGCCGAGCGCGAGGCCCGTGCCAAGGCCGCCGCCCGCCGTGAGCGGATGATCCGCGAAGGACAGGTGGCGCAGGCCGTGGCCGCTGCGGTGGCCGTCGTGCTGGCCCGCCTCGAGACCTCGATCGCCGCCGCCGCCGAGGACCGCGCCGCGGTCGAGCAGTCCCGACGAGGCCGCGAGGAGGACCTGATCGCCGTGCGTGCCCGTCTGCGGGACCTCGCTCGCGAGCTCGACGAGCTGGTCAACACGGTTCACCGCGACGAGATGGCCCGCACCCAGCAGAAGATGCGGATCGAGCAGCTCGAGGAGCGCGGCCTCGAGGAGCTCGGGCTCGACCTCGAGGTCCTGGTCGCAGAGTTCGGGCCCGACAACCTGGTGCCACCGGTGGTGATCGCCTCCGACGAGGACGCGGCCCCCGCCCCCGACGAGTCCGCACCCCCGGCCCCGGTGCCCTACGTGCGCGAGGAGCAGCAGAAGCGTCTGCGCGCCGCCGAACGCCAGCTCGCGATGCTCGGCCGGGTCAACCCGCTCGCGCTCGAGGAGTTCTCCGCGCTCGAGGAGCGCCACAAGTTCCTCACCGAGCAGCTCGAGGACCTGAAGAAGACCAGGCGGGACCTCCTCGACATCGTGCGCGAGGTCGACGATCGCGTCGAGCAGGTCTTCACCGAGGCCTGGGAGGACGTCCGCACGGCCTTCGACTCGGTCTTCTCCCGGCTCTTCCCGGGCGGGGAGGGCAAGCTGATCCTGACCGACCCCTCCGACATGCTCAACACAGGCATCGAGGTGGAGGCCCGCCCGCCCGGCAAGAAGGTCAAGCGGCTCTCACTCCTCTCAGGTGGCGAGCGCTCGCTGGTCGCGGTCGCGTTCCTCGTGGCGCTGTTCAAGGCCCGTCCCTCGCCGTTCTACATCCTCGACGAGGTCGAGGCCGCGCTCGACGACACCAACCTCGGCCGGCTGCTGGAGATCTACGAAGAGCTCCGTGAGAACAGCCAGCTCCTGGTGATCACCCACCAGAAGCGCACGATGGAGGTCGGCGACGCCTTGTACGGCGTCACCATGCGCGGTGACGGCGTCTCGGCGGTGATCAGCCAGCGGCTGCGCGAGTCAGAGCCGGCATGACCGACCCGGCGCGGGCATGAGCAAGCGGCCTCCGCGTCCGGTCCGCTCCGACTACGTGGTCTGGCGGACGCTCACCACGCGGTGGGCCGACGACGACGTCTTCGGACACATGAACAACGCCGTCTACTACGAGCTCTTCGACACCGCTGTCAACGCCCATCTGATCGAGGCGACCGGCACCGACGTCCGCCGGCTGCCAGCGGTCGGGGTGGTGGCGGAGACCTCGTGCCGCTACTTCGCCGAGATCGGCTTCCCGGCGCCCGTCGAGGCCGGCCTCGCGGTCGAGCGCGTCGGGACCTCGTCGGTGATCTACCGGATCGGCCTCTTCCAGGGCGACGGTGACGAGGCGGCGGCCGAGGGCCGCTTCGTCCACGTCTACGTCGACAACACCACCGGGCCCGGGGACCGGCCGGTGCGGCCGCTCCCCGCCGTGATCCGGTCCGTGGCCGAGTCCCTTCGCGGGTCGTGAATTAGCGACAGGCCCGACCACCTGGCACCATGGCGGGTGACGACTTCGCGTCACTTCTCGGAAAGTGTGGAAACCAGTGCTCTCGATCCTCGTCACCATGGTGGTGATCCTCGCGCTCGCCGCGGTGATCGTCCTCTACGTCGCCTACCCGCACCGCGGTGCCGACGTGCCCAACCTGCCGTGGGTCTCTGACGCCATGAGGAAGGGTGTCGACGCGCTGCCGACGCTGGCCAACCAGCGTGACCGGGAGCACCAGCGCCACTGAGCCCTGCCGGGCGCTCATCACCGCTCTGGTTGGATGGCAGCCGTGGAGTATCTCTGGCTGATCATCGCTGCCGCCGTCGTCCTCGTGGGCGCTCTCGCAGGCCTCGTCACGACCCGCAACCGCGGTCGTCGCCGTCCCCGCCCGACCGAGGCGGACCGAGCGCCCGACGTCGTGGCGCCGGCCGGCCCCTCGACGGACGTCGCCCCCGAGCCGACTGTCGGCGAGGACGCCGAGCCCCCGCGGGACACCCCCACCCGCACGGTGGAGGACGCGCCGCTCCCGACACTGGAGAAGCCCGAGTCCGCGGCGGGTCGGCTGGTCCGGCTGCGCGCCCGCCTCTCCCGCTCGCAGAGCCCGCTGGGACGCGGGCTGCTCGCGCTGCTCTCCCGGGACGTGATCGACGAGGACACCTGGGAGGAGATCGAGGACACCTTGATCACCGCGGACGTCGGGGTGGCTGCCACGCAGGAGCTCGTCGACCGGCTGCGCACCCGGGTCAAGGTCGAGGGCAAGACGGCCGACTCGATGCGTGAGATCCTCCGTGAGGAGCTCATCACCCTGATCGACCCGTCGCTCGACCGGTCCTTGCACGTGGAGCGCACGGACGGCAAGCCCGGCGTCGTCCTCGTGGTCGGTGTCAACGGCACCGGCAAGACCACGACGGTGGGCAAGCTCGCTCGGGTCCTGGTCGCGGAGGACAAGCAGGTCGTGCTGGGCGCCGCCGACACCTTCCGCGCCGCCGCCTCGGAACAGCTGGCCACCTGGGGCGAGCGGGTGGGGGTGTCGACGGTGCGCGGGCCCGAGGGTGGCGACCCGGCCAGTGTCGCCTTCGACGCCGTCCGTACCGGCATCGAGCAGGAGGTCGACGTGGTGCTCGTCGACACCGCCGGCCGGCTGCAGAACAAGACCGGCCTGATGGACGAGCTCGGCAAGGTCAAGCGTGTGGTGGAGAAGCAGGCACCGGTCTCGGAGGTGCTCCTGGTTCTGGATGCGACCACCGGCCAGAACGGCATGACCCAGGCCCGCGTCTTCGGCGAGGTCGTCGAGGTCACGGGGATCGTGCTGACCAAGCTCGACGGATCGGCCAAGGGCGGCATCGTGGTGGCCGTCCAGCGTGAGCTGGGCGTCCCCGTCAAGCTGGTCGGCATCGGCGAGGGCGCCGACGACCTGGCGCCCTTCGATCCCGAGGCGTTCGTCGACGCGCTGCTCGACTGAGCGGCTGGACCGAGCGGCTGGCCGGCGGCGCTACGCGCTGATCCCACGCAGGGTGAACTCCACCAGCGCGGGTACCTCCTCGAGGCTCGGCACCGGGCGACCGGCGACGATCCGCGCACTGACGACGCCGCTGAGCCACTGCACGGCGATGTCGAGCTCGGCGTCCGCGCGCACCTCGCCGCGGGCGACCGCGCGCTCGAGCATGACGCGTGCGCGTTCTTCCGAGCGGACCATCGACTCGCGGTGCAGACCGGCGATCCGGGGCTCCCGGATCGCCTCGGTGATGGACATCCGCAGGTAGCCCTGTCCGGACGGGGTGTTGGCGAAGGTGAGGAACGCGCTGTAGAGCTGGGTCAGGTCGCTCTCGATCGTCCCGCTGTCCGGGTCGGGGAACTCCTCGCTGTAGAGGGTCTCCATCGCTGCGACCGCGAGATCCTCCTTGGAGGGCCAGCGTCGGTAGACCGTCGCCTTGCCCACTCCGGCTCGCGCGGCCACCTCGTCGACCGTGGTCTTGTCGAAGCCGCGCTCCAGCAACAGCTCGGCGGCGGCACGGGTGATCTTCGTGTCGGTCTCGGGATCGCGAGGACGCCCCCGGCCGCGGCGTACAGGGAAGAGAGGCTCTGCCATGCGCGAAACGATACGTGGAGTTCCGAAACAGCCCAGGGTGGCACGCCCCGGAAAGCAGCGACATCTGCCCGTAACAAAGCGCCGGGAAGCGTCACCTGGGAGAAACCTGGACCGCGGTGGGGCGAAACATCGCCGCACGAGAGTTCATGACCATCAGGCGTCGGCCGGGGGGACAGCGCCGTCGACCGGTTGGCGTCGCCCTGATCTCACTTGAACTCCGATGGAGGTAGTCCATGGACTACGGCTTGCAAGCCTGGATGCTGATGTCGGCATCACTCGTCTTGTTGATGACCACACCCGGCCTGGCGCTCTTCTACGGCGGGATGAGCCGCTCGAAGTCCGTGCTGAACATGATGATGATGTCGTTCTCCGCCCTCGGCGTGATCGGCATCGTCTACGTACTCTGGGGCTGGAGCATGTCCTACGGCACCCAGGACGTCGCCCTGCTGTTCAACAACCCGTTCGAGACGTTCGGTCTCAACGGTGTGGAAGGCGCGGGCTACCTCGGCGTCGGCTTCCAGCTGACCTTCGCGGTCATCACCGCTGCCCTGATCAGCGGTGCTGTCGCCGACCGGCTGAAGTTCTCGGCCTGGCTGCTGTTCATCCCCCTGTGGGTGACGCTCTCCTACTTCCCGCTGGCCCACATGGTGTGGGGCGGTGGCTTCCTGAGCGGGGTGCAGAACGGCCTCGCCGACCTGGTGTTCTCCGGCGACGGCGGCGCCGCGGTGGCGCCGATCGACTACGCCGGCGGCACGGTCGTGCACATCAACGCCGGTGTGGCCGGCCTGGTCCTGGCCATCCTGCTCGGCAAGCGCCTCGGCTTCGGCAAGGAGCCGATCCGTCCGCACAGCCTTCCGCTGACGATGATCGGTGCCGGGCTGCTGTGGTTCGGGTGGTTCGGCTTCAACGTCGGCTCCTGGGTGCCCGGTGACCTCACCGGCGACGAGGCCGGTGCCTACTGGCTCGCCGAGTCGAGCCTGGTCTGGCTGAACACGACCGTCGCCACCTGCGCGGCGATGATGGCCTGGCTGCTCGTCGAGAAGCTTCGCGACGGCAAGGCGACCTCGCTCGGTGCCGCCTCGGGCGTCGTGGCCGGTCTGGTCGCGATCACCCCGGCGTGTGGTGCCCTGAGCCCGGTCGGCTCGATCATCCTCGGCGCCGCCGCCGGTGTCCTCTGCGCGCTGGCGGTCGGCCTGAAGTACAGGTTCGGCTACGACGACTCGCTCGACGTGGTCGGCGTCCACCTCGTCGGTGGCCTCGTCGGCACCGTCGGCATCGGCTTCCTCGCCCTCAGCGGTGGGCTCTTCTACGGTGATGGGATCCGTCAGCTCGTCGTGCAGGTGCTGGTCGCACTGTTCGCCGTGATCTGGTCTGCGGTGGCCACGCTGATCGTGGGCCTGGTCGTGAAGGCGGTCCTGGGCCTGCGGGTCGTCGAGGAGGACGAGGTCGAGGGCATCGACTTCGCCGACCACGGCGAGTCGGCGTACGACATGAGTGGTGCCGCCGGCGCGCGTCGCCCCTCGCCCCTGACCGAGAGCAAGCCCGTCACGGAAGGAGCGAACGCATGAAGCTCGTCACCGCGGTGATCAAGCCGCACAAGTGGGAAGACGTCCGTGAGGCGCTGGAGACCTACGGCGTCGCCGGGATGACCGTCAGCGAGGTCAGCGGCTACGGCCGGCAGAAGGGCCACACCGAGGTCTACCGCGGCGCGGAGTACGACATCGCGCTGGTGCCCAAGATCCGCCTCGAGATCGTCGTCGAGAACGCAGACGTCGACGACATCGTGGAGATCATCCTCAAGACCGCGCAGACAGGTCGGATCGGCGACGGGAAGGTCTGGGTGCAGCCCGTCGACTCCGTGGTCCGGGTGCGCACGGGCGACCGGGACGAAGCGGCGCTCTAGCCCCCGGGTCGCGCGTCCTGCGCGACGAGGTGGCAGCCGCGGCTCACGTGGGCGCCGGCCCGTGGTCTTCGCCACGGACCGGCGCCCGGCCCATGTCTGGGAAGATCCCCGGCAGTGCCCCACCAGCCCTCGGAGAGGTGATGTGCGCGATGACCGCCGCCGAGCGCGCCGAGCGCAGCCGCACTGCCGACGAGCTGTGCCGCACAGCGTTGGCCAAGGCAGTGGGCGAGTCCGCCCGCGGTGCCGTGGTCGGGGGTGCCGAGACGGGCCTGGCCATGGTCGCGGTCGGTGGCTACGGACGTGGCGAGCTCGCGCCTCGCAGCGACCTCGACGTGGTGCTGGTCCACGAGGAGGGCGTCGAGGTCGCCGACATCGCGGGCAGCCTCTGGTATCCGCTCTGGGACGCCGGGGCCGACGTGGACCACGCGGTCCGCGCCCTGCACGACGTCACCGACGCGGCGCGAGACGACCCCCGGGTCACCCTCGGTCTCCTGGACGCGCGGCACCTCGCCGGTGACCCCGTGGTGACGCTGCGGCTGCGCACCGAGGTGCTGGCGCACTGGCGTCGCGATGCGCGCCGGCAGCTCCCCGAGCTGCACCGCATGGTGACCGCGCGGGCGGAGCGGATGGGCGAGCTGGCGCACGTCGCCGTACCCGACCTGAAGGAGGCCCACGGCGGTCTCCGGGATGCGACCGTGCTCAAGGCGCTGGTCGCCACCTGGCTGGTCGACGTGCCGCACACGGAGCTCGAGCGCAGCAGGCAGCAGCTGCTCGACGTGCGTGACGTGCTGCACGCGGTCGCCGGCCGTGCCACCGACCGGGTCGCCCCGGAGGCCTGGGCCGACCTGGCTGCCGGGTTGGGGCTCGAGGACGAGGTCGCCGCCCAGCGCCATGTGCGCGGCCTGGGCCGTCGGATCACGCATCTGACCCGGCTCACCTGGCGCCGGGTCGACGCCGTGCTCGACCGGCCGCCGGTGACCCGGCGGCGGGCCCCGGACCTGACCCGGGTGGCGCCGGGGGTGGCGCTCACCCGCGGCGAGGTCGTGCTGGAGGCGCGCGCCGACATCGACGCGGACCCGACCCTGCTGCTGCGGGCGGCAGCCGAGGCGGCCGAGCGCGGGCTGGTGCTCGCACCCGCGACCGCCTCGCGGCTGGCACGGGGGAGCACCGACGTGCCCGAGCCGTGGGACTCCGATGCCCGCAACCTGCTCACCCGGCTGCTCGCGTCGGGGCCGGGACTGCTCGAGGTGTGGGAGACCCTCGACCAGACCGGTGCATTGGAACGGGTGCTGCCCGAGTGGGACCGGATGCGGCTGCTGCCGCACGCCTCGGTCGTGCACCGCTTCACCGTCGACCGGCACGTCGTGGAGACCTGCATCGAGGCCTCCCGGATGATCCGCCGCGTCGCCCGTCCCGACGTGCTGATGGTGGCTGCGCTCCTCCACGACATCGGCAAGGGCGGGCTGCTCGACCACAGCGTCGCCGGGGCGCCGATCGCGGGCGAGGTGGCCGCGCGTCTCGGGTTCGACGACCACGAGCAGGCCCTGGTGCGCCGCCTGGTGCGTCGGCACCTGCTGCTGGCCGAGACCGCCGTCACCCGGGACCTGGGGGATCCGGCGACCGTCGCCTACGTCGCGGAGCGGGTCGAGGACGTGGAGACCCTCGACCTCCTGGAGGTGCTCACCGAGGCGGACGCGCGCGCGACCTCCGCGAAGGCCTGGACGTCGTGGCGGGCGACGTTGGTGGCCGACCTGGCCCGCCGTACCCGCCGGCATCTGGGCGGTGCCTCCGCCGCCGTCACGGACGGTCCCGCAGGGCCGGTCCCGGAGCGGGCCGTGGTCGTGCCCGACCGACTTCGCGAGGATCCGGCTCTCGCCGAGATCACGGTCGAGCCGAGCGAGCACGGCAGCACGGTGACGGTGGTTGCGGGGGATCGACTCGGCCTGATCGCGGACGTGGCCGGGGTGCTCGCCGTGCAACGCCTGACGGTGCGAGCGGCACGGGCCTGGACCCAGGAGGACCATGCCGTCTCGATGTGGGAGGTGGTCGAGCGGGACCTCGACCCGGCGATCCTGCGTCAGGTGTTCGAGGCGGTCACCGACGGTCGGCTGGACCCCCGCGAGCGGATCAAGGTGCCGGCCGTCGACGCGCTCGAGCCCACCGTGCTCCTGCGACACGGCGCGTCCCGGGCGGCGACCGTGATCGAGGTGCGCGTCGACGACCGCCCGGGCGTGGTGCACGCCGTCAGCCGGGCCTTGGCTGATCTCGACATCTCGGTGCGCTCGGCGCACGTGGCGACCCTGGGGCCCCAGGCCGTCGCCGTGTTCTACGTCGTGGAGACGGGCGCCGCCGCGCTCACCGACGAGCGCTCCTCGGCGGCCTTGCACGCCGTCAGGAGCGCCCTCGCGCCGACAGTTACCCTTGAGGCCTGAGCGCTCTCGCGGCCCAACCGCGCGCTGCCCCACCGACTCGTCCCGACGCACCGAAGGCTGAACATTGTTCGCAACACTGTCCGACCGCCTCGCCGACACGTTCAAGAACCTCCGCGGCAAGGGACGGCTGTCGGAGGCCGACATCGACGCGACCGCCCGGGAGATCCGGATCGCGCTGCTCGAGGCCGACGTCGCGCTCTCGGTCGTCAAGGGCTTCGTCGCCAACGTCAAGGAGCGGGCGCGCGGCGAGGAGGTCAGCGGTGCGCTGAACCCGGCGCAACAGGTCGTCAAGATCGTCAACGAGGAGCTGGTCACGATCCTCGGCGGGGAGACCCGCCGGCTGCGCTTCGCCAAGAACCCTCCGACCGTCATCATGCTCGCGGGCCTCCAGGGCGCCGGCAAGACGACCCTCGCGGCCAAGCTGGCGCTCTGGCTCAAGGAGCAGGGCAACAGCCCGCTGCTCGTCGCCGCCGACCTGCAACGGCCCAACGCCGTCAACCAGCTCCAGGTCAACGGTGAGCGGGCCGGGGTCACCGTGTTCGCCCCCGAGCCGGGCAACGGGGTCGGGGACCCGGTTGCCGTGGCCGAGGCAGGGGTTGCCCAGGCGCGTCGCAGCCTGCACGACATCGTCATCATCGACACCGCGGGCCGTCTGGGCGTCGACGCCGAGCTGATGCAGCAGGCCACCGACATCCGTGACGCCGTGACACCCGACGAGATCCTCTTCGTCGTCGACGCGATGATCGGCCAGGACGCGGTCAACACCGCGCAGGCGTTCCTCGACGGCGTCGGCTACGACGGCGTCGTCCTGACCAAGCTCGACGGCGACGCTCGCGGTGGTGCCGCGCTGTCCATCGCGTCGGTGACCGGCAAGCCGGTGATGTTCGCCTCGGCTGGGGAGAAGCTGACCGACTTCGACCTCTTCCACCCCGACCGGATGGCCTCGCGCATCCTCGACATGGGCGACATGCTCACCTTGATCGAGCAGGCCGAGAAGACCTTTGACGCCGACGAGGCGGCCAAGGCCGCGGCCAAGCTCACCGGACAGGGTGGCGACTTCACCCTCGACGACTTCCTGGCCCAGATGCAGCAGATCCGCAAGCTCGGGTCGCTGTCGAAGATCATGGGGATGCTGCCCGGGATGGCGCAGTTCCGCGACCAGCTCGACAACTTCGACGAGCGCGAGATCGACCGGATCCAGGCCATCATCCAGTCGATGACGCCGGCCGAGCGCGACAACCCGAAGATGATCGACGGGTCCCGCCGCTCGCGCATCTCCAAGGGCTCGGGCACTCAGGTCTCCGACGTCAACACCCTTGTCGACCGGTTCTTCGAGGCACGCAAGATGATGCAGTCGATGGCCAAGGGCGGAGGCATGCCGGGGATGCCGGGCATGCCAGGGATGCCCGGGATGGGAATGGGCAAGCGGTCCAAGGCCAAGCAGGCGCCCAAGAAGAGCAAGGCCAAGCGAGGCTCGGGCAACCCGGCCAAGCGAGCCGCCGAGGAGAAGGCCGCAGCGACCCAGAAGTCGGCGGGCGGCGACGCTGCCGGGGCGAACCCCTTCGGGCTGCCCGCGGACGAGGACTTCGACCCGTCGTCGCTCGAGCTGCCCAAGGACTTGTCCAAGTACCTGAAGTGACGTCGCCGAACCACCGATATCGGTAGGTCGCGCGGGGTGGATCCGCGGCGCGTCGCCTACCGATATCGGTGGGTCGCGAGACCCGGGGCGCCGCTGGGTAGGGTCGCGGCCATGACTGCGCTCCGCTTCCGTGGCCCGGTGCTTCCCGACGGCGAGAGCCGTGACGTCTATGTCGTCGACGGGCAGGTGACCTACGAGCCGGTCGCGTCGGCGGAGCTCGTGGCCGAGGGTTGGATCGTCCCCGGACTCGTCGACGCGCACTGCCACGTCGGGCTCGACGCGAACGGCGCCGTACCCGTGGAGGTGCAGGAGGCCCAGGCGCTCGCGGACCGCGACGCCGGGGCGCTGCTGCTGCGCGACTGCGGCTCGCCCTCGGACACGCGATGGATCCAGGAGCGCGAGGACCTGCCCAGGCTGATCCGGGCGGGGAGGCACCTCGCCCGGACCCGTCGCTACATCCGCAACTACGCCCACGAGGTGGAGCCCGAGGAGCTCGCGGGCTACGTCGCCCAGGAGGCCGAGGCCGGCGACGGCTGGGTCAAGCTGGTGGGCGACTGGATCGAGCGCGACTGCGGCGACCTCGCCCCGTCGTGGACCCGGGAGTCGCTCGAGGCGGCGATGAGGACCGCCCACGAGCGTGGGGCCAGGGTCACGGCGCACGTGTTCGGCGAGGACGCGCTGCCCGACCTGATCGGCGCCGGCATCGACTGCATCGAGCACGGCACCGGCCTCGGCCCCGACCTGGTCGACGACATGGCGCGCGGGGGAGTGGCGCTGGTCCCGACGGTGGTCAACCTGGAGAACTTCCCCCACTTCGCCGCCGCCGGGCGGGAGAAGTTCCCCCACTACGCGGACCACATGATGCGGCTGCACGCCGGCCGGCAGGAGACGATCCGGTCCGCCTACGAGGCGGGTGTCCCGATCTATGCCGGCACCGATGCCGGTGGCACCCTGCCGCACGGGCTGGTGGGCGAGGAGATCCGCGGGCTGGCCCGCTACGGTCTCACTCCGCACGACGCGATCGGCGCCGGCTCCTGGCGGGCCCGGGAGTGGCTGGGCCTGGACGGCACCTTGGCGGAGGGGACGGCGGCCGACTTCGTCGTCTTCGACCGGGATCCCCGCGAGGACCTCGGCGTGCTCACGGCGCCGACCCGGGTGGTGCTGCGCGGGCGGATCGTCGCCTGAGCAGAGGGCTGCCCGCGTCCCGTGGTGGACACCGCCTCAGGACCTGATCGCCCGGATCAGCGTGACGGCGTCGTTGACCACCCCGCGCACGACGGGAAGCCGGGTCATCCGGGCGAGCTTGTCGACCAACGGCACCGCCTGCCCGATCAGGACACGGGTGCGGCCCTGGTCGGGGCTGGTGTCGTGCACCCAGAACAGCACCACCCCCATGTGCATCAGCCAGAGCAGCTCGGGCAGCTCCGCGCGCAGCGCCGGCGCGAGCTTGAGGTCCGATCCGTCCAGCACGTCCTGGAACAGGGCGGTGCTGGCCGCCCGGGCACCCGCAGACTCGCTGCTGAACGGCGAGAGCGGGCTGGTCGGCTCAGCGGCGTTCTTGAAGAACTTCCCCGCGAACTCGTGGTACGGCGCAGCGATGTCGACCCAGGCCTCGAGCAGGCCGCCCAGTCGAGCCGCGAAGGCCGTCTCGTGGGCCAGCACGTCCGCAGCGGCGGCAGCGTGCTCGACCTGGACCCGGTCGTAGAACGCCTGGACCAGGTGCTCCTTGGAGTCGAAGTAGTAGTAGGCGTTGCCGAGCGAGACCCCGGCTCCGTCGGCGACCGCTCGCATCGTGGTCTTGTCGTAGCCGCGGGCCCGGAAGAGGTCCAACGCCGCCGCCACGATCGCCTGGCGGGTCTGCTCACCCTTGGGGGAGCGGCTGGCAGGTTCCGGCACAGTCGACAGGGTAGTCACCTCCAGGCGTCGGCTTGAGCATCCCGCGCAACCCGGCCACGCTCGCCGCGACCGCCCTCGCCACGGGAAGCCACTGGGGGCGGGCGAGTCGCTCCGCCAGGACGCGGTGGGCGGTGGTCGCCCACAGGCACATCACCCAGGCGTACTCCCCGGTGAACAGGCGGCCGTCGTCGGCGACCACCGTGATCACCTGGAGGGTCCGGGCGTGGTCCAGCTGCGGAAAGCGCGCCCGCGCCTCGTCCGAGCCCGCGGCCACCAGGTCGAGCCGGACCAGCGGTGACTCTCCGATGAGCCAGTCGCGGAAGCGCAAGCAGAGCGGGCAGTCGGCGTCGTACAACACGCTGAGGCCGGTGACCACCCCGGCGCCGACAGGCTCCGTGACCTCAGGCACCGGTGGGCTCCTGCTGGGGGAGGGAGGTGTAGCCCTGGTGCGGCACCGGGGCGGAGCGGAAGGCCTCCAGGCGGCTGCGGCGCCGGATGCTGTTGAAGAGGTAGACGTTGAAGAAGTGCACGACGCCGAGCACCAGCATCACGATGCCGAGCTTGACGCTCAAGGTCTCGACCAGCCCTCGCAGGTCGACCACCTCACTGGTGACCCGCAGGTAGAGCGTCACGAACCCGAGGTTGAGCAGATAGAACCCGACGACCAGGAGCTTGTCGACGGCTTCGGCGAGCGCGTCGTTGCCGTCGAAGACGTCGGCGAGGAAGACCCGGCCGTTGCTGCTCAAGGTGCTCGCCACCCACACGGTGAGAGGGACCGCGACGAGCAGGTAGGCGAAGTAGGTGAGGACGGTCATGCTCATGGTCGGCTCCGATGGTCTTGAACGTGTTCAACTCGATGCAGGGACGCTAGCACGGATAATTGAACGTGTTCAATAGTTGCCTCGCGCGGCGGCAGGGACGCGGATTGGAGGTGAGGGCGGGGTGTCTGGCAGAATGAGCGGCTGAGTCGTGCGCTTCCGGACCCTCTCACCCGGCTGCCGCCGACACCACGCAGCGCTTCCAGCCTGGCCCCACCAGGCACGAGGGGCGCTCACCCACCACAAAACGTCAAGGAGACACCACACTCGTGGCCGTCAAGATTCGTCTCAAGCGCATGGGCAAGATCCGCGCGCCGTACTACCGCGTCGTCGTCGTCGACTCCCGCAAGAAGCGGGACGGTCGCGTCATCGAGGAGATCGGCAAGTACCACCCCAAGGAAGAGCCGAGCGTCATCCAGGTGACCTCCGACCGGGCGCAGTACTGGCTCGGTGTGGGCGCTCAGCCGTCCGAAGCCGTCGAGGCGCTCCTGAAGATCACCGGCGACTGGCAGACCTTCAAGGGCCTTCCGGGCACCGAGGGCACCCTGCGGCTCGCCGAGCCCAAGCGCGACAAGGCCGAGATCTTCAACGAGGCGCTGAAGGAGGCGGGCAACGAGCCGAAGGCCGAGGCCGTCACCAAGAAGTCCGCCGCCAAGAAGGCCGACAAGCCCGCTGAGGCGGACAAGCCTGCCGAGGCCGAGAAGCCGGCTGAGGCCGAGAAGCCGGCTGAGGACGCTGCCTCCGCCGAGGTTCCCGCCGGGGAGACCCCCGAGGCCGCCGCTGCGTCCGGTGACGCCGAGGGCGAGTCGCAGCCGGTCGAGGCCGACGCTGTCGAGGCCCCCGCGGCCGACGCTGCCGACGACTCCACCAAGACCGAGGCCTGAGTCTCGTGCTGGCCGAAGCGCTCGAGCACCTCGTCCGCGGCATCGTTCGCAACCCCGACGACGTGACCGTTCGCGACACCCAGGTACGTCGCCGGCCCATGCTGGAGGTGCGGGTCAACCCCGACGACCTCGGCAAGGTGATCGGGCGGGGCGGCCGCACGGCGACCGCGCTGCGCACCGTCGTGGGCGCGCTCGCGGGCAAGGGCGGCGTGATGGTCGACTTCGTCGATGTGGACCGTCAGCGCTGACGCCTCGCGTCGCGCACAGCTGAATCCTCGAGAGCGGGAGGTCGCCTGACTCAGGCGGCCTCCCGTTCCGCGTTTCTCCGGAAGGACCAGATGAGCACCACCCAGGTCGTCGTCGGCAGGATCGGCAAGCCGCACGGCATCCGCGGCGAGCTCTCCGTCGAGCCGCGCACCGACGAGCCGGAGCGACGTTTCGCGGTCGGGACGGTGCTCGCCACGCAGACGCCGAAGGGCGGTGAGCCGCACGGTCCGGGTCGGCCGACCGCGCTCACCGTCGAGTCGGTCCGCTGGCACCAGGACCGGCTGCTGGTGCGTTTCGTCGAGGTCCCCGACCGGACGACGGCAGAGGCGGCGCGTGGCCTCGTGCTCGCGGCCGACGTACCCACCGACGAGGCGCCGGAGGACCCCGAGGAGTTCTACGACCACCAGCTCGTCGGGCTCCGGGTGGAGACGACCGAGGGCGCGGTGGTCGGCGAGGTGAGGGTGATCCAGCACGGTGCGGGGCCGGACCTGGTCGTGGTGGACACGCCGGACGGTGAGGTGCTGGTGCCGTTCGTCACGGCGCTGGTGCCGGTCGTGGACGTGCCTGGTGGCCGGATCGTCGTCGAGGACCGACCGGGACTGCTCTCGCCACTTCCCGACGACCCCCAGGGCTGAGGCCCGCGGATGCGCATCGACATCGTCACGATCTTCCCCGACTACCTCGCACCGCTGTCGCTCTCGCTGCCCGGCAAGGCCCAGCAGGCGGGACTGCTCGACGTGCGGGTCCACGACCTGCGTGAGTGGGCCCACGACCGGCACAGGACGGTCGACGACACCCCTTATGGGGGAGGCGCGGGCATGGTGATGAAGCCCGAGCCGTGGGGCGAGGCGCTCGATGCCCTCGCCGCGGACGGTGCCGCCCCGCTCGTGGTGGTGCCGACACCGTCGGGGGAGCCGCTCTCCCAGGCCCTCGCGGCCGATCTGGCGCAGCGTCCGAGGCTGCTCTTCGCGTGCGGTCGCTACGAGGGGATCGACCAGCGCGTGGTCGATCACGCCCGCACCCGCTGGGAGGTGCGCGAGGTGTCGATCGGCGACTACGTCCTGAATGGGGGCGAGGTGGCAGCGCTCGTCATCACCGAGGCCGTCGTGCGCCTGCTCCCCGGCTTCATGGGCAACCCGGAGTCGCTCGCGGAGGAGTCGCACGGTGCGGCCGGACTCCTGGAGTACCCCGTCTTCACCAAGCCGGCCTCGTGGCGGGAGCTCGACGTGCCCGCGGTCCTCCTCAGCGGTGACCATGCCGCGATCGCCGGTTGGCGGCACGACCAGGCGGTACGCCGGACCGCGGAGCGCCGGCCCGACCTGCTGGCTCCGTCCTCCGCGCTGACCGAGCTCGCGGTGCGCCCGGTGCGCCCAGGAGATGCCGGTGAGCTGTTGACCCTGCAGCGCGCCTGCTGGGTGCAGGAGACCTGGTCCAATCCCGAGATCGAGATCGACGCCCTCACCGAGACCCTCGACGACGTACGCTCCTGGATCGGGAACGGCACGACCCTGGTGCTGCACAGCGCCGGTCGGCTGGTGGGCGCCGTGCGCGGGCGGCTGCATGGTCAGTCCTGGGACGTCGGCCGGTTGATGGTCGCCCCCGATCTGCAGGGGCGGGGGCTGGGCCGGATGTTGCTGGAGCGGATCGAGGCGCTGGCACCGGCCGAGGCGACCGAGCTCGAGCTGTTCACCGGCACCGGGAGCAAGCGCAACCAGGCGATCTACCGCAAGGCCGGCTACCGTCCGCGCGGTGAGATCAGGCCCGGAGTCGTCCGGATGACCAAGCGCCGGGCGTCATCGACCGTCCCCGGGGCCTGAGGATTCGCCTCACCCTTTCGCGCTGTGGCAGAATCGGCTCTCGATCCGCTGCGCCACCGGCTGCTCACCCTCGAGGGAGAGTCGGCGGGCCTCCTGCCACAGGGGGTGTCCCGCACGGCGCGGTTGGCGGATCTTCCAGAGCATCAGGCAAACACCAGATTCCGTGGCTGACCTGTGGCGCCCACGAGGAGACATCATGACCAACGTCATCGACCAGCTGGCCAACGCGTCCAAGCGTTCGGACATGCCCGAGTTCCGCGCGGGCGACACCCTCAAGGTGCACGTCAAGGTCGTCGAGGGCAACCGCTCTCGCGTCCAGGTGTTCCAGGGTGTCTGCATCCGCGTGCAGGGCTCCGGCATCGGCCGCACCTTCACCGTCCGCAAGGTCTCCTTCGGCGTGGGAGTCGAGCGCACGTTCCCGCTGCACAGCCCGATCTTCGACCAGGTCGAGGTCGTGACCCGCGGCGACGTCCGCCGGGCCAAGCTCTACTACCTGCGCAACCTGCGCGGCAAGGCCGCCAAGATCAAGGAGAAGCGCGAGGCAACGCCCACGCGCTGATCCCGCCACGTAGGCTCACTGCGTGACGGACCAGCATCGCTTCGAGGACCGCGGCCACGCCGAGGCGTCGCAACCTTCGGATGTCGAGCCGGGCCCGCGGTCCTCTGCGTTCGCACCGGAGACCCCGGCTGTCGAGAGACCTCGAGGGCACCTGCCGTTGTGGCAGGAGACCGCCCTTCTGGTCGTCGTGGCCATGGTCTTGGCGGTGGCGATCAAGGCGTTGTTCATGCAGGCGTTCTACATCCCGTCGGGGTCGATGAACGACACGCTCGTCCTCGATGACCGGATCCTCGTGCAGAAGGTCTCCTACTGGGGTGGCGGCGAGCCCCGACGCGGCGACATCGTGGTCTTCGCCGACCCGGGTGGCTGGCTCGGTGCCGGTGCGAGCGCGACCAACCCGCTGACGCGGGCGTTGGAGATCTTCGGGCTCTACCCGACCGGTGGCCACCTCGTGAAGCGGGTCATCGGCGTCGGTGGAGACCGGATCGAGTGCTGCGACGACCAGGGCCGGATCCTGGTCAACGGCGTACCCCTCAACGAGGGCGCCTATCTCGCCGAGGGGCAGCGTCCCTCACAGATCGACTTCAAGGTGCAGGTGCAGGACGGCTACCTCTGGGTGCAGGGCGACAACCGCGCCAACTCCGCAGACTCCCGGGTCCACCTCGGTGACCCCGGTGGCGGGCAGGTGCCCGTCGACGACGTCGTCGGCAAGGTGTTCTCGGTGGTGTGGCCGTTCGGGCACGCCAAGCTGCTGCACCGGCCTGCGACCTTCGAGTCGGTGGACTGACCGGCCGGCGACGGATCACCATGGTGTCGAGATGAGTGCCCTGCCCCGAGGACTGACCGTGCGCCGAGACGCCGGTCTCTACGGCTACGAGCGAGCCTTGCGACGTGCCGGGCTCCAGCCGGTCGCGGGTGCCGACGAGGCCGGCCGCGGCGCGTGTGCCGGACCGTTGGTCGCGGCCGCGGTGATCCTCCCCGACGGCCGCCGCGGGCAGGTGCCGGGCCTTGCCGACTCCAAGCTGCTCACGGCGCGGGCACGCGAGCGCTGCTACAGCGAGGTCCTCCAGCGTGCCTCCGCCTGGGCCGTGGTGGTCGTGGAGCACGACGAGTGCGACCGGCTCGGCATGCACGTCGCCAACCTGGAGGCGCTGCGGCGCTGCACGGCCAAGCTCGACGAACGCCCCTCCTACGTGCTCACCGACGGCTTTCCCGTCGATGGTCTCGACGTGCCCGGGTTGGCGGTGTGGAAGGGCGACCGGGTCGCCGCCTGCATCGCAGCCGCGTCGGTGATCGCCAAGGTCACCCGCGACCGGATCATGACCGCGATGCACGAGCGCTACCCGGTCTACGACTTCAAGACGCACAAGGGCTACATCACCGCCACCCACACGGCGGCGCTCGAGCAGCACGGGCCGTGTGAGATCCACCGCCGCCGGTTCGTCAACGTGCGGAGAGCGGCGTACGTCGCCGCCGGTGAGCCCGTCCCCGAGGAGCTGGCCTTCGTCGGCAACAATGGGCCCGTGGAGCTAGCAGACGTGGAGGTGGCTCGATGAGCGCCGAGGAGCTCGAGAAGTACGAGACCGAGATGGAGCTCCACCTCTATCGCGAGTACCGCGACGTGGTGAGCATCTTCAAGTACGTCGTGGAGACCGACCGGCGCTTCTACCTGTGCAACCAGGTCGACGTGAAGGCCCGCACCGAGGCCGGCGACGTCTTCTTCGAGGTGTCGATGACCGACGCCTGGGTCTGGGACATGTATCGCCCGGCGCGCTTCGCCAAGAACGTCAAGGTGCTCACCTTCAAGGACGTCAACGTCGAGGAGCTCAGCCCGGCCGAGATCGAGCTGCCCAAGAGCTGAGCACCTCCTGGAGGGCGGGGCAGCCGGATCTCGTGCACAGCCGGCTGTCCGACCGGCTCGTCCACAGGGGATCGTCCGTCGCGCCGCAGCGTGGCCCGCCGGCCGTCAGGGTGACGTGAGGAGGTCACCATGACAGTGACGGCACGGCAGAAGAGCGCCCTGGGGGCGTACGGCGAGAGCGTGGCCGCCCGCCACCTGGTGGAGCAGGGGATGGTCCTGCTCGACCGCAACTGGCGGTGTGACGTCGGCGAGATCGACCTGGTGCTGCGCGAGGGTCCGGTGCTGGTCGTCTGTGAGGTCAAGACCCGGCGCAGCCACGGCTTCGGCTCACCCCACGAGGCGGTATCGCCGGACAAGGCAGCCCGGCTCCAGCTGCTCGCCGCCCGGTGGTCCGAGGCGCGCGGCCTGCGGCCTCCCGAGGTGCGCATCGACGTGGTCGGCGTGCTGGCACCCTCCGCGGGCGCGGCCGAGGTCGACCATGTGCGCGGGGTGGCGTGATGGGCTTCGCCACGGCGCGGACGATCTCCCTGAGCGGTGCGACGGGGCACCTGATCGACGTGCAGGCCGACGTCTCCCAGGGCCTGGTCGCGACGGCGCTCGTCGGCCGGCCGGACGCCTCGATCAGCGAGGCCCGGGACCGCTGCCGCGCCGCGATCACCAACAGCCGCTACGCCTGGCCGGTGACCCGGCGGATCACGGTCCTGCTCTCGCCCGCCGACCTTCCCAAACGTGGTCCCCACTTCGATCTCGCCATCGCGTTGAGCGTGCTCGCGGCCGCCGGACCACCCTCCTCGCGAGGTGACCAGGACGACCCGCCGCCGCCCACGCCGCGGATGCTCGAGGGCTATGTGTTCGTGGGGGAGCTCTGCCTCGACGGACGGCTGCGCTGCGTGCCGGGCGTGCTGCCCATGACGATGGCGGCCAAGGCGCAGGGACTCACGCGCCTGGTGGTGCCCGAGCCACAGCTCGAGGAGGCGGCGATGGTGCCGGGGGTGGAGGTCCTCGGCGTGCGCTCCCTCGCGCAGGTGGTCGCCCTGCTGCGCGGGGAGGAGGTGCCCGAGGCTCCGCCCGTCGAGCCGATGGCCAGCGGCCCGTTGCTCTCCTGGCGCGGGGAACAGCGGATCTCCGACCTCGACCTCGCCGATGTCCTGGGCATGGCCGACGCGCGCTACTCCCTGGAGGTCGCCGCCGCCGGCGGCCACCACCTGATGCTCAGTGGCCCCAAGGGCGCGGGCAAGACCACGCTCGCGGAACGGATCCCCGGGATCCTGCCCGACCTGAGCCTGGAGGAGTCGCTGGAGCTCACCGCGATCCACTCGCTGGCCGGCCTGCTCGACCCGGGGCAGCCGATGATCCGGCGGCCGCCGTTCTTCGCGCCGCACCACTCCGCCTCGCGCACCAGTCTGCTGGGAGGCGGGAGTGGACGGGTCCGCCCCGGTGAGCTGAGCCGGGCCCACACCGGCTGCCTGTTCCTCGACGAGTTCCCCTTGTTCCAGGCCGACATCATCGAGGCTCTCCGGCAGCCGCTGGAGAGCGGGGAGATCACCATCGCCCGGGGCGAGGAGACCGCCACCTACCCCGCCCGGACGATGTTCGTGATCGCGTGCAACCCGTGTCCGTGCGGCGAGTACCACCCCACACGACGCGACAACGCCTGCACCTGCACCGAGGTTCGCCGTCGTGACTACCGCAAGAAGATCAGCGGACCGATCGCTGACCGCATCGACATCACCCGTCACGTCGAGCCGGTGCGGCCACACGAGATGCACGACCCGCTGGCGTCGCCGGAGTCGTCCGCCGCGGTGCGTGCGCGGGTCGTGGCGGCGCGCGACCGGCAGGCGCACCGCTGTGCCGGCACACCGTGGCGGCTGAACGCCGATCTGCCGGGACCGGTCCTTCGCGAGCTCTTCCCGCTCGATCAGCGCGCCCAGCAGCGGCTCGACACCGAGGTGTACGCCGGTTCCCTCACCCGACGTGGCGCTACCCGGGTGCACCGGCTCGCATGGACGGTGGCGGACCTGGCCGGTGTGGACGAGCCCGGGCTCCATGAGCTGGACACCGCGCTCCGGCTGCGCACCGGTGAGCCCACTCGAGCTGCGCACCGTGGCGCGCGAGGTCGCCGGATGAGTGAGGCGGACCGCCTGGCGCGGGTGGCCCTGAGTCGTCTCACCGAGCCAGGGGATCTCCGGGTCCACCGAGTCGTGCATGAGCTCGGAGCGGCCCGGGTCCACGAGCTGCTGCGCGAGCAGTGCGATCTCGACGGCGTGCTCTCCGACGTCGCCGAGCGACTCCGCGGCCTCGATCCCGCGCGGGAGCTGAGCCGGGCGGCCGACCTGGGCATCAGGTTCCTGGTGCCGGGGGACGCGGAGTGGCCCGCGTCGCTCGACGACCTCGACCGGTGCAGCCCGATCGACCGTCAGGGGGGCGGTCCTCTCGGGCTGTGGGTGCGCGGACCACTCGACCTGGCCGAGACCTGTGCCCGGGCGGTGGCGGTGGTGGGCTCCCGCTCCGCGACCACCTACGGCGCCGGCGTCGCCGGGGAGCTCGGGCACGGTCTCGCCTCCGCTGGGTTCACCGTCGTCTCCGGGGCCGCCTTCGGTATCGACGGCGCCGCCCACCGGGGCGCGCTGGCCGCGGAGGGCAAGACGGTGGCGGTGCTGGCCGGCGGTGTGGACCGGGCCTACCCCGCGGGTCATCGCACCCTGCTCGACCACATCGCCACGGTCGGACTGGTCGTCAGCGAGCTGCCGCCGGGCTGCTCGCCGACGAGGCTCCGCTTCCTGACGCGCAACCGGCTGATCGCTGCGCTGACCTCCGGCACGGTCGTGGTGGAGGCCGCGGTGCGCAGTGGTGCGCTCAACACCGCCAACTGGGCAGGTCGGCTCGGTCGGGTCGTGATGGGGGTGCCGGGTCCCGTGACCAGTGCGCCGTCGCAGGGGGTCCACGAGCTGCTGCGCTGCCGCGAGGGGCTGCTGGTCGCTGCCCCGGCCCACGTCCTCGAGCTGGTCGGGGCGCTGGGGGAGGACCTGGCGCCGGTGCCACGCGACGTCGAGAACCCTCGCGACCGGCTACCGCCGACCGAGCGTCAGGTGCTGGAGGCGACCCCGGTCGTCCGGGCCGCGAGCACCTCGTCCATCGCCCGCACGGCCGGCCTGTCGGTGGCCGCGACCGCCCGGTCCCTGGAGGCGCTGCTGGCCCAGGGAGCAGTGGAGCGACGAGCCGACACCTGGCGGCTGACCGGCTCAATCCCCGTCGAGGAGGCGGTGCCTCCCTAGGGTGGGGGAGTGAGTGAGGCGCTGCTCCCGGAAGCGATGGCCGAGGTGCTGGCCGACTACGAACGGCACCTGGTGGCAGAGCGCGACCTGACCCCGCACACGGTGCGGGCCTATCTCGGCGACATCTCGGGGATGCTCGAGCACGCCGCCCGCCTGGGGCACGGCGATGTCACCACCGTGGACCTCCGGGCGCTGCGCAGCTGGTTGGCTGCCCAGCAGTCGCTCGGCAAGGCCCGCACGACCATGGCGAGGCGGGCGACGGCGGCGCGGGTGTTCACCGCGTGGCTGCTGCGCACGGGGCGCACCGAGTCCGACGCCGGCGCCCTGCTCGGCTCGCCGAAGGCCCACCGCACGCTTCCCCCTGCCCTGCGCGCCGACGAGGCACGCGACCTGCTGGCGGCCGCAGCCAGCCGCGCCGACGACGGTAGTGCGGTAGGCCTGCGGGACGTGGCCGTCCTCGAGCTGCTCTACGCCACCGGCATCCGGGTGGGGGAGCTGGTCGGACTCGACGTCGACGACCTCGACCACGAACGCCGCGTCGTGCGGGTGCTGGGCAAGGGTCGCAAGGAGCGCACCGTGCCCTACGGCGTCCCGGCCGAGCGCGCGATCGGGGCCTGGCTGCGTCACGGCCGTCCTGGTCTCGCCGTCGCAGGCTCGGGACCGGCGCTCCTCCTCGGCAGCCGCGGCGGCCGGCTCGATCCGCGCGCGGTGCGCACGTTGGTGCACACCCGGCTCGCCGACGTACCAGGCGCACCCGACCTCGGGCCGCACGGCCTCCGGCACACTGCTGCCACGCACCTGCTCGAGGGCGGCGCCGACCTGCGGTCGGTGCAGGAGCTGCTCGGTCACGCCTCGCTCGCCACGACGCAGATCTACACCCACGTGAGCGCAGACCGGCTGCGCGCTGCCTTCCAACAGGCACACCCGCGCGCCTGACATCGCAGGGAGCCGCGACCCGGCCCCTCATCCGCGGCGGAAGAGGGCTGCGTCCCCGCGTGGCAGCGTGACCGGACGAGATCGCTGCGCCCAGTGCGGCAGCGACTCGCTCGCGGAAGGCGTCGAGCCGAAGGGGACGGCAAGGGCCTCGCCGAGGGGCAGCAGCCGCACCCGGCCGACGCCGAGGAGGGTCAGCGGGTCGAGGTAGGTCTCGCCCGCCCGCAGCCCCCAGTGCAAGCAGGCCGCCGGGAAGCAGTGGGAGCCGCCGAGCTGGAGGGTGCCGATCCGGTCTCCGGCGGCCACCGTGGTGCCGATCCGCACCGAGGTCTCGACGGGCTCGTAGGTGGTGCGTCTCCCACCGTGGTCGACGACCACCACTCCGCGGCCGGCGATGCTGCCGGCGAACGAGACGGCCCCGGGCAGGGCAGCCCGGACCGTCTGTCCGAGCGACCCCGACAGGTCTACACCGCGGTGGCCGGCGCCCCACCGGGTCGCGGGTGCGTCGAACGACTCGGCGACCTCGGGCACCGGGGTGAGCGGCCAGACGGCGTCACCTGTGGGAGTGGGTTGCCGCGCCTGGACCGTCGGTGCAGCGGCGACCAGCAGGGCGAGAAGGACGACGAGAAGCAGACGGGGGTGAGGACGCATGGAGTCGACGATGCTGTGCCGGAGGGAGGTCGTACGACGGTGACCGCGACGGCTGGGGACAGGAGCCCCACGGCAGCAGCCGGGGGACGATTCGCGGCTCGGTGAGCCTGAGGGATAGACTCACGGGCGCAACCCGTCCGCGGGTTGACTTCGCGCGCTCGACTCCGCACCGGGCCACCCTCACCGGTGGTTCACCGCGGGCGATCGTCCCTCAGTCTCCAGGCTCCGGCCGGGAGTCCGGACGGCGCCGGGCGCCAGGGCTGTGAGCAACCGCTCGCTGCGACAACTGAGAGCCGACCCGACGGGGCCGGCGGTGGGCCCGTGCCGACCGTCCGGACGCCGGGTCATGAAATCGAAAGAGGGATCGACAGCCATGGCCGTCGTCACCATGCGCCAGCTCCTCGAGAGCGGCGTCCACTTCGGGCACCAGACCCGCCGGTGGAACCCGAAGATGAAGCGCTTCATCATGACCGAGCGCAACGGCATCTACATCATCGACCTGCAGCAGTCGCTGGCCTACATCGACCGCAGCTACGCCTTCATCAAGGACACCGTCGCCAAGGGCGGCACCGTGATGTTCGTGGGCACCAAGAAGCAGGCCCAGGAGGCGATCGCCGAGCAGGCGACCCGCGTCGGCATGCCCTACGTCAACCAGCGCTGGCTGGGCGGCATGCTCACCAACTTCCAGACCGTGCACCAGCGGATCAACCGCCTCAAGGAGCTCGACGAGGTCGACTTCGACGACGTCGCCGGCAGCAGCCGCACCAAGAAGGAGCTGCTGCAGATGCGTCGCGAGCGCGACAAGCTCAACAAGTCGCTCGGCGGGATCCGCGAGATGACCCGGACCCCCTCCGCGGTGTGGATCGTCGACACCAACAAGGAGCACCTGGCCGTGGAGGAGGCGCGCAAGCTGCACATCCCCATCATCGGCATCCTGGACTCCAACTGCGACCCCGACCTCGTCGACTTCCCGATCCCGGGCAACGACGACGCCATCCGCGCGGTCGGCCTGCTGACCCGCGTGGTCGCCGACGCCGTCGCCGACGGCCTCATCTCCCGCTCCGGCGCCAAGGCCGAGGGCGAGACGGCGCCGGGCGCCGAGGAGCCGCTGGCCGAGTGGGAGCGGGAGCTCCTCCAGGGAGAGGCCGAGAAGTCCGCCACCAAGGCCACCGGCGGCGACGAGACGACGCCGGCTCCGGCCGCCGAGTCGACCGGTGCCGCATCCGAGGCGACCGAGGCACCCGCCGAGCCGCAGGCTGCCCCCGAGGCGCCTGCTGCCGAGGTCGAGTCCACGGAGGCTCCGGCCGCCGAGGTCGAGTCCACGGAGGCTCCGGCTGCCGAGGCCGAGTCCACGGAGGCCCCGGCCGCCGAGGCCGAGACCAAGGCCTGACCGACCGCAGGTGCGGGCGCCCTCGAGGCGTCCGCACCGCTCGGCGGCCCGCCCGCCGTCCCCCGGGGCACACCCGCCCCGCGCTCATCACGAGCCCCACTACTCAGCACGAGGGAGTGCACAGACATGGCAATCACCGCTGCCGACGTCAAGAAGCTCCGCGACCAGACCGGCGCGGGCATGATGGACGCGAAGAAGGCTCTCACCGAGGCCGACGGCGACTTCGACAAGGCGATCGAGGTCCTGCGGGTCAAGGGCCAGGACAAGATGAAGAAGCGTGGCGAGGAGCGCGTCGCCTCCTCCGGGCTGGTCGTCACGTCCGGCAACGCCCTGGTCGAGATCAACAGCGAGACCGACTTCGTGGCCAAGAACGAGGAGTTCGTGGCCATCGCCCAGAAGATCGCCGAGGCCGCGGACCAGGCCAAGGCCGGCGACCCCGAGACGCTCAAGGCCGTCACGATGGGCGAGAGCACCGTCGGTGGGACCGTCGACGACCTCGCGGTCAAGATCGGCGAGAAGATCGAGCTCGGTCGGGTCGCCTACTTCGAGGGTCCCGTCGTCACCTACATGCACCGTCGTGCCGCGGACCTGCCGCCCGCTGTGGGCGTGCTCGTCGAGTACGACGGCGACAACGAGGACGTCGCCCGTGGCGCGGCCATGCAGGTCGCCGCCATGCGTCCGACGTACGTGTCCCGTGACGAGGTCCCCGCCGACGTCGTCGAGAAGGAGCGTGGCATCGCCGAGGCCACGGCTCGCGAGGAGGGCAAGCCTGAGCAGGCGCTGCCCAAGATCATCGAGGGTCGCGTCAACGGCTTCTTCAAGGAGGTCGCCCTCCTCGACCAGCCGTCGGTGCAGGAGAGCAAGAAGTCCGTCAAGGCCGTCCTCGACGAGGCCGGCGTGACCGTCAAGCGCTTCGCCCGGTTCGAGGTCGGCGCGTGACCCGTTAGGGTTCAGGCACCAAGACGAACCTCGTGAGGAGGCCGGTTCCGTGAAGCACACCAACGCGTGCGGGACCGGCCTTCTTCGCTGTCCGCACCCTGTGCGCCGATCCAGAAGGAACTGCCCGTGACGGCCTACCGACGTGTCCTGCTCAAGCTCTCCGGTGAGGTCTTCGGAGGCGGCCGCGTCGGTCTCGACGTCGACGTGGTGCGCGGGATCGCGGCCGAGATCGCCGGGGTGGTGGCCGAGGGGACCGAGGTGGCGATCGTCGTCGGTGGCGGCAACTTCTTCCGCGGCGCAGAGCTCCAGCAGAACGGCCTGGACCGCTCGCGGGCCGACTACATGGGCATGCTCGGCACGGTGATGAACTGCCTGGCACTCCAGGACTTCCTCGAGCAGGCCGGCGTCGAGACCCGGGTGCAGACGGCCATCACGATGGGCCAGGTCGCCGAGCCCTACATCCCGCGTCGTGCGATCCGGCACCTCGAGAAGGGCCGCGTGGTCATCTTCGGCGCCGGTGCCGGGATGCCCTACTTCTCCACCGACACGGTGGCCGCCCAGCGCGCGCTGGAGATCCACGCCCAGGTGATCCTGATGGGCAAGCAGGGCGTCGACGGCGTCTACGACGCCGACCCGAAGGACAACCCGGGGGCCGTCAAGTTCGACGCGATCAGCTATGACGAGTTCCTCGCGCGCGGGCTCAAGGTCGCCGACGCCACGTCGGTGAGCCTGAGCCGTGACAACGACATCGACATGATCGTGTTCAACCTGTCCGAGGAGGGCAACATCGCCCGCGTCGTCGCGGGTGAGAAGATCGGGACGACGGTCGCCCGGGACGTCTGAGCAGCTCGCCCCAGCCAGCCCCGCCCGTCGCCGTACGACACCAACAAGGAGCAGCCGTGATCAACGACACCCTCAACGAGGCCGACGCCAAGATGAAGAAGGCGGTCGAGGTGACCCGTGAGGACTTCGCCGCGATCCGGACCGGCCGGGCCAACCCGTCGATGTTCCACAAGCTGACCGCCGACTACTACGGCACCCCGACTCCGCTCCAGCAGCTCGCCTCGTTCACCGCTCCCGAGCCGCGGGTGATCATCGTGTCGCCCTACGACCAGAGCGCGATGTCGGCGATCGAGAAGTCGATCCGCGACTCCGACCTCGGGGTCAACCCCACCGACGACGGCAAGACCATCCGCGTCGTCCTGCCCGAGCTCACCGAGGAGCGGCGCAAGGACTACATCAAGATGGCCAAGGCCAAGGCGGAGGACGGCAAGATCTCCGTGCGCAACATCCGGCGCAACGCCAAGCAGGCGATGGAGAAGCTCGAGAAGGACGGCGAGGTCGGCAAGGACGACGTCACCGGTGGCGAGAAGCGGCTCGACGGCATCACCAAGAAGCACACCGACGAGATCGACGAGATGCTCAAGCACAAGGAAGCCGAGCTGCTCGAGGTCTGACCGCGAGGTCGGCCCGAGAGACATCGATGACGATGCCTGACACCGCTCCGGACGCACCGGCGCCCGAGCCGGCGCCGCAGGCGGCGACCAAGCAGACGCGCGCGGGCCGCAACCTGCCTGCCGCGATCGGCTCAGCCGTGGTGCTGCTCGCGGCGATCGCCGCGTCGCTCTTCTTCTGGAAGGGCGCCTTCATGGCCGTCGTGGTGGCGGCGGTGGTGATCGCGCTGTGGGAGCTCGGTCAGGCGTTCGCCTCCCGGGAGATCGTCCTGGTGAAGGTGCCGCTGTTCGTCGGAGGCGTCGTGATGGTGCTGACCGCCTACGACTTCGGGACGCCGGCGATGGGCACCGCGACGGCCGTCACGGTGCTCGCCGCGATGCTGTGGAGGTTGCGCGGCGGTGTGGCCGGCTATGTCCGGGACATCACGGCGACAGCCTTCACCGTCTTCTACGTCCCGTTCCTCGGCAGCTTCGTGGCGCTCATGCTTGCCGAACCGCACGGCGAGCTCGCGATCGTGACGTTCATCCTGGTCACCATCGCCTCCGACATCGGTGGGTACGCCGCGGGCGTGACGATGGGGCGACACTCGATGGCCCCGGTGATCTCGCCGAAGAAGTCGTGGGAGGGTTTCGCCGGCTCCGTCGTCTTCTGCGTGGCGGCCGGCTGGGCGACGGTCGTGTACCTGCTCGACGGTGCCTGGTGGGTCGGGGTCGTGCTCGGCCTGGTGGCCGTGGTGACCGCGACCTTGGGCGACCTGTGCGAGTCGGTGATCAAGCGTGACCTGGGCATCAAGGACATGAGCCAGATCGTCCCCGGTCATGGTGGCCTGATGGATCGGCTCGACTCGCTCCTGGCCACCGCGGCACCGACATACCTCCTGCTCCACTACCTCGTGTTCTGAGCCGATGACCCGGCTGTTCCTGGTGCGGCACGCCCGCCCCGCGGTCGACGTCACCACCCCGGCTTCCGAGTGGGCGCTGGACCCTCGCGGTCTGCGTGACCTGGCCGCTCTGGCGTTGTCCGGTCGCCTGCCGGAGGGTGCCGTCTGGTTCACCTCGCCGGAGGTCAAGGCCGTCCAGACGGCTCGAGGGCTCGTCGGCCGGGACGTCGAGGTGGTGGCACAGCTCGCGGAGCATCGCCGCGGGGTCCGGTGGTTCGAGGACCCCGCGGAGTTCGCCGCGACGGTGCGCCAGGCGTTGGCGGAGCCGGACGTGGCAGCGGTTCCCGAGTGGGAGACGATCGCCGCGCTGGAGGCTCGACTGGTTCCTGCCGTCCGTCGACTCCTCGAGCGGCACGCCGACAGGGACCTGGTGCTGGTCGGTCATGGCACCGCGTGGACCGTCCTGGTCGCCGCGCTGACCGGGAGGCCGCCCGACATCGAGGCGTGGGAGTCGCTGAGGATGCCCGACGTCTGGGACGTGTGGGGCCCCTGAGGTGGTCGGGTGGTTGTCCCCGCCCGATCACCCCGATCCGTGCAGGTCACGGGTCGGACACCCTTGCGCCGACGCCCTTCCCGTGGAGGGCTCGTCAAACCTAGGCTGCAGCCGTCCCCACGCGCGCGCGTGGGACAAGCACGTCCGGGCCCGCGCGGCGGACCTGGACGCCATGCGGAGAGGATCCGAATGCAGTCACGTCCGAAGGGCTCCGGCAGCGGTCGACCCATGTCAGCGACACGGCGTCGTCGAAGGTTGGCCACCGCCATCGCTGCGACCGCGACGATGGCCACCGCGGTGGTCCTGGCCCCCGGGGGAGCGGCCACCGCCCAGCCCACGGGGCAGGGCAAGTCCGATTCGGCGGCGACAGTCGCCATCGATCTGGTGACCGTCAATGACTTCCACGGACGGATCGAGAAGTCGTTCCCCGCGGGCGGTATCGCGGCGCTGTCCACCGCCGTCAAGCAGATCCGGGCTGCCAACAGCAACACCGTCTTCGCCGCTGCGGGTGACATGATCGGTGCGTCGACGTTCACCTCGTTCATCCAGGACGACGTCCCGACGATCGAAGCGCTCAACGCCGCGGGGCTCGACGTGAGCGCGGTGGGCAACCACGAGTTCGACCGCGGCTTCGCCGACCTGACCGACCGGGTCATGCCGCTCGCCCTGTGGGACTACCTCGGCGCCAATGTCTACGACAAGGTGTCCGGGGAGCCTGCCCTGCCGGAGTACTGGGTCAAGTCCTTCTCCGCCGTCAGCATCGGCTTCGTCGGCGTCGTCACCGACGAGCTGCCGTCCCTGGTCACTCCCGCGGGCATCAAGGACATCACTGTCGGGGACCCGACGGAGGCCGCCAACCGGGTGGCCGACCAGCTCAGCGACGGAGACAAGAAGAACGGCGAGGCCGACATCGTCGTCATGCTGGTGCACGAGGGCGCGTCCTCCACGACGCTCGCCTCGGCCACCGACCCCAGCACCCCCTTCGGTGAGATCGTCCTGGGCGCCGACGACGACATCGACGCCATCGTCTCGGGTCACACGCACCTGGCCTACAACCACGTGATCGACGGTCGTCCGGTGATCTCGAGCGGTCAGTACGGCGAGAAGTTCTCCGACATGAAGATCGTCTGGGACAAGCGGTCCAAGTCGATCCGGTCGATGACCAACACCGTGCACAACCTGATGGACCCGGCCACCCAGGCGGCGCTCTACGCCGACGACCCCACCGTCGCGCCGATCGTGAGTGACGCCAAGGCCATTGCCGACGAGCTCGGCAGCGTGGTGCTCGGCACCGCGCCGACTGCCCTGGGCCGTGCCGTGAGGGCGGACCCAGCGACCATCCCGTTCCCGGAGAACCGGGGCGGCGAGTCGACGTTGGGCAACTTCGTCGCCGACGTCCAGCTGTGGTCCCTCAACGAGGACGGCACCCGCTCGGTCGACATGGCGTTCATGAACCCGGGCGGCCTGCGCGCCGACATC
Organism: uncultured Actinomycetota bacterium; assembly: GCA_963834315.1. Lineage (GTDB taxonomy): Bacteria > Actinomycetota > Actinomycetes > Propionibacteriales > Nocardioidaceae > Nocardioides_B. The sequence goes on from CAWIAY010000010.1 coordinate 1,478,766, forward strand.
GCAGCCGGAGACGTGACGTACGCCGAGGGTGCCGGCACCCAGCCGTTCGCCAACACCCTGGTGACGATGGACCTCACCGGCGCCCAGGTCAAGGCCGTGCTCGAGCAGCAGTGGCAGCCGAGTGGGTCCAGCCGTCCGTTCCTCAAGCTCGGCGTCAACGAGGCGCTCACCTACACCTACGACCCGAGCGCTCCGGCCGGCGCGCACATCACCGAGATCATGCTGAACGGTGTGCCGGTCACGCCGGGTGCCGTCTACAAGGTCGGGGTCAACTCGTTCCTCGCCTCGGGCGGCGACAACTTCGTCACCTTCAAGGACGGCACCCGCCGTGCGGACAGCGGCAAGGTCGACCTCCAGTCGATGGTGGACTGGTTCGCGACGTTCGGTGCGGCCACGGCCGACCCGGCGCAGCGCGCAGTCGGGGTGCGGCTGAGCGCACCGGACGCGGACGGCTACGACGTCGGCGACCTGGTGACGGTCAACCTCTCCTCGCTCGACTTCACCCGCAACGAGCCGCGCGCCGACTCGGCCGTGGTCTCGCTCGGTGGAGCGACCCTCGGCTCGGCGCCGGTCAGCTGGGGCTACACGCCCAACACCGATGAGGTCGGCACGGCCAGCGTGCAGTTCGCGGTGCCGGCGGGCGCAACCGGACCGACCCGGTTCCAGGTCACCGTGCCGTCGACGGGCACGACCAGCTCGTTCGTGCTGCCGGTCGACTGACACCCGGGGGCGTGCCGCGCCGGTCCAGGGAGGACCGGCGCGGCACGCTCGTGCCGTCGGCAGGGCCCCTCGGTCCCGCCGATTGGGGTCAACCGGTCGTGGATGGGAGACTGGTCGACGCGATGAGTGAACCGATCAAGACCCTTCCCCTCGTGTTCGACGAGCCGCGCGGCCGCAAGAAGCCCCCGCGCCACCTGGCCGACCTCTCCGCCGGTGAGCGCAAGGAGCTGGTGAGCGAGCTGGGCCTTCCCGGCTTCCGGGCCAGGCAGCTCTCGACGCACTACTTCTCACGTCTGGTCGACGACCCCGCCGAGATGACCGACCTGCCGGCCGCGGAGCGGGACCAGCTCGTCGCCGGTCTGCTGCCGTCGCTGATGACTCCGTTGCGCACCCTCGAGGCCGACAAGGGCACGACCCGCAAGACGCTCTGGAAGCTCTTCGACGGGGCCCTGGTGGAGTCGGTGCTGATGCGCTACCCCGACCGCACCACCGTGTGCGTGTCCTCCCAGGCCGGCTGCGGGATGGCCTGCCCGTTCTGCGCGACCGGCCAGGGCGGGTTGCAGCGCAACATGTCCGCCGCCGAGATTGTCGAGCAGGTCGTCGCCGGGGCCCGATCGCTGGCGCGCGACGAGGTCCCCGGCGGCCCGGGCCGCGTCAACAACGTGGTGTTCATGGGCATGGGCGAGCCGATGGCCAACTACAAGGCCGTGATGGGGGCCATCCGTCGACTGACCGACAAGGCCCCCGACGGGCTCGGCATGTCCGCGCGCGGCATCACCCTCTCCACAGTCGGCCTCGTGCCACGGATGCGGCAGCTCGCCGACGAGGGCATCCCGGTCACGCTCGCTCTCTCGCTGCACGCCCCCGACGACGAGCTGCGCAACGAGCTGGTCCCGGTCAACACCCGGTGGTCGGTGCGCGAGTCGGTCGAGGCAGCCTGGGGCTACGCCCAGGCCACGAAGCGGCGGGTCTCGATCGAGTACGCCATGATGCGCGACATCAATGACCAGGCCTGGCGGGCGGACCTCCTCGGTGACGTGCTCACGTCGTACGGCGACTGGGGCTGGGTGCACGTGAACCTGATCCCGCTGAACCCGACACCCGGCTCCAAGTGGACCGCGTCGCGCCGCGAGGACGAGCGTGAGTTCGTCCGCCGGCTCGAGGCGAAGGGTGTGCCCACCACGGTCCGCGACACCCGCGGCAGTGAGATCGACGGGGCCTGCGGCCAGCTCGCGGCGACGGACACCTGACCCGCACGTGAGCCAGTACTACGACGCCGAGGCGGCGGTGTACGACGAGAGCCGCGGGGGCGTCGATCGGGCCCGGGCCGCCGCTGACGCGATCTCCTCGCTGGTGCCGGCCGGTGGCCGCGCGCTCGACGTGGCGGGCGGCACCGGCATCGTCTCGGCCGAGCTGGCCGCCCAGGGCCGTGACGTCCTCGTCGCCGACCTGTCGCGCGGGATGCTCGTGCTGGCCGGGGAGCGGCTTCCCGGCCGAGCGCTCGTGGCGAGCGCCGACCGGCTCCCGGTCGCGACCGGAGCGGTGGACCTCGTGACGATGGTGTGGCTGCTGCACCTGCTGCCGACCGAGCGGGCCGACGCCGCGCTCGCGGAGGCTGCACGGGTGCTCCGCCCCGGCGGTCACGTGGTGGCCACCGTGGACAAGCACCAGGCCCACGGGCGCAGCGGCGCCGAGTCCGATGACCGTGCCCGCCTGATCGCCGTGGCCGCCGGTCTCGGTCTGGAGTCGGCCGGCGCGGCAACGTTCTCGGGGCGGAGCCGCTGGGGCTCTGCGAATGAGGGCGACCCCGTGTTCTCGCTGGTCGCGCTGCGCAAGGGCGTCGTCAGCCCGGGCTGAGCAGCGCCACCGCGTCGTCCACGTCGTCGACGAGGTGCACGCGGTCGGCCATCGCGCGGTCGCCCGCGAGAGACTCCAGCAACGGCCAGGCGGGGAGCGTCCGGGTCCAGTGCTCGACCCCGACCAGCACCATCGGGGCGACGTCGTCGTCAGCGGCGTAGTAGTTCTCGCAGGCCTCCTGGAAGACCTCCTGGACGGTGCCGGCGCTGCCGGGCAGGAACACGATGCCGGCCTGGCAGAGATGCAGCAGCACGTCCTCGCGGATGGCGTTCTTGAAGTACTTCGCGACCTGAGCGGCCATCGCGTTGGGCGGCTCGTGGCCGTAGAACCAGGTGGGCACGCCGAGCGAGTCCTCCCCCTCCCAGAGGTTGCGGACGTCGAAGGCGGCGACCGCCCAGGCCGCGACGTCCTCGCGGTAGGAGGGGACGGCGGCGAGCAGGCCGAGCGCCTCGTCGAGCACCTCGGGGTCGTGACCTGCCAGGTAGGCGCCCAGGTTGGCTGCCTCCATCGCGCCCGGACCTCCTCCTGTCGCCACGGTCAGTCCGGCGGCGGCCAGGGACCTGCCGAGACGGGCGGCGTCGGCGTACGTCGCCGTACCTCGTTCGAGGGCGTGGCCGCCCATGACACCGACCAGATGCCGGTCGGCGGCGTACTGGGCCAAGGCGTCGTCGATCGCGTGGTCGTGCAGGGCCTGGGCGAGGTCGTCGGCGAGGTCGGTCGAGGCGCGCGCCCACGCATAGGCCCGCGCATCCGGCGTCGCGTCATAGCCCCGGGCGAGCCCGGCGTACAGCTCGTCGGGGGAGTAGAGCGTGGCCCGGTAGGGGTCGACGGGGACGTCGGGTACCTGCGGGAACACCAGCGCGCCGTGCCGACGCAGGTGGTCCTCGGTGCCCGGGTCGAGCTCGCAGCCCAGCAGGAGAGCGCCACGAGCCTCGAGCCGACGCAGCTGCGGTCCTCGCTGTCGCAGGTCGAGTGACTGCAGGCGCCATCGCCGCATCGACGTGGCACCGGCGGCCACCAGCGCGTCGAACTGCTCGAGCGTCTCGATCTCGCGGGTCGCACGTCGTCGGTCAGGCACGAAGGCAACCTAACCGACGGGACCGAGAGGCCACTTCCCGCACGACACGCCGCGGAAGGTGGTGGGGGATTGGCCTCTCGGCTAGAAGGCGGAGGCGAGGAGCTCGCCGTAGAGGGCGTGCTCGTCCGCGACCTCGGGGTCCAGGCCGCGGGCGACGAACCAGGTGCACACGTTGTGGCAGTCCCTCATCAAGAAGTCCATGCCTGCCGGGTTGGCGATGATGTCGACGGCCTGAGGGAGGTCGATCACCACGAGGCGCTCGCCGGCGGCCAGGATGTTGTACGCCGACAGGTCCCCATGTGCCACCCCGTGCCGGGCCAGCTCGGCCATCGCCTCCCGCAGCTGCTCGAAGTAGCACCGCAGCAGCTGCTCGTCGGGGCGGGTCTGGGCGAGTCGCGGGGCCGCCTCGCCGTCGACGTGCACGAACTCCATCAGGATCTCCGTCCCGTCGATCTGCACCGGGTAGGGCACCGGGACGCCCGCCTCCCAGAAGCGCGTGAGCGCCTCCCACTCCGCCCACGCCCACTGCCCGGCCGCGACCGCCCGACCGTGGGCGGTCTTCTTCGCCATCGCCCGGCCATCGCGGGAGCTTCGCACCCGGCGGCCCTCGGTGTAGCTCGCGCTGCGGTGGAAGGACCGGTGCTCCTCGGTGCGGTAGCGCTTGGCGGCCATCACCACCTGCTGGGCGGGATCGTCAGGGACCGCCCGCTCGAGGAGGAAGACGTCGGCCTCCTTGCCGGTCTTGAGCACACCGAGATCGGTGTCCTTGGCGGCCCGGGAGGTGACCACCCAGTCCGGGCGCGGCTCCGGGCCCCGGCACAGCGCTTCGACGGAGTGCCAGGTCGTCCAGCGCTGGTCGTCGGCCGGGTCGTCGTAGGCGTCGAAGTCGAAGACGAACCGCGGGTCGAGGGGGACCTCGGTGGGAGTGGGTAGGTGGGTGCCGGCGAGGTCAGACCGGACGGATCGTGCGTGAGGCGAGGACATCGTGGTGGTGTCTCCTGGAGTGAGGAAGAAGGCTGGCTGCGGGCATGCAGACGACAAGGGCACGCATGACGGCCTCCTTCCACTCCTGATGTGCTCGGGACGTCCAGGGTGACCCACCCTGCTGCCCGGCCGCAACGGGTTTTGCCGGACGGCCCCGGGCCGGCGCTGTACCCGCCTAGACTCGACCTCTTGTCTTCGCCGTCTCGGAGGTCCCGTGTTGTTCGCCCGCTCCGGTCGCCGGCTGGCCACGTTGACGGTGGTGGCCGCGCTCGTGGCGGCACCCGCGTTCGCGGCGGAGGGCGTCTTCATGCCCGGTGCCCCGGGGATCGGGGACCCCTACTTCTCGACGATGGGCAACGGCGGCTACGACGTGGCCCACTACGACATCGACGTGCGCTATGCGGTGGCGTCGGGTCGACTCGAGGGGCGTACGACGCTCACCGCACGGGCCCTGCACGGGCTCTCCCGCTTCAACCTCGACCTCGCCCTGGGGGTCCGGGCGGTCAGCGTGGACGGCAGCCGGGCCACCTTCTCCCACTCCCGGCGTGAGCTGACCGTGAAGCCGGCCGAGCCGATCCGGGAGGGGCGCACCTTCACGGTCGTCGTGGACTATGCCGGACGGCCCGCCGACGTACGCATCAAGGGCACCAGTCCTTGGATCAGCAGCGAGACCGAGGCGATGGCGACCAACGAGCCGCACATCGGGCCCTGGTGGTTCGCGGGCAACGACCACCCGCGCGACAAGGCGACCTTCGACATCTCCGTCGCCGTGCCGACGGGACAGCAGGCGATCAGCAACGGTGAGCACCTCGGTGTCTCCTCGGTTCCCGGGTGGGACACCTGGAGCTGGCGGGCGGTCGAGCCGATGGCGACCTACCTGGCGTTCTTCGCCGCCGGTCGGTTCGTCACCGAGAGCGGGGTCAGCCAGGGGCGACCGTACTTCAACGCGGTGTCGAGAGGGCTTGCCCCGGGCAACCGGGTCAAGGCGATGAAGCTCATGCGGCGGAGCCCGGAGGTGGTGCGTTGGCTCGAGACGCAGCTCGGGGACTACCCGTTCTCCTCGACCGGAGGTGTCACCACCTCCCTCTACGCAGGCTTCGCGCTGGAGAACCAGACGCGGCCGACCTACCCCTTCTTGGGCAACGGTCGCTACGGCCGCGACATCGTGGTGCACGAGCTGGCGCACCAGTGGTTCGGTGACTACGTCGCGGTGGACCGCTGGCGCGACATCTGGCTCAACGAGGGCTTCGCCTCGTGGTTCGAGTGGCGCTACGCCGAGGCGCACGGCGGCACCCGGGCCCAGAAGACGCTCAGATCGCGTTACCGCGGCTACGGCGCCGATGACCCGCTGTGGAACATCAACATCGCGGACCCCGGCAAGAACCACCTGTTCGCCTATGCCGTCTACGAGCGCGGGGCAATGGCCGTTCAGGCGTTGCGTCACCGGATCGGTGGGCGCGACTTCAAGCGGCTGCTGCGCTCCTGGATCGCACGGAACGCCTCGTCCACGGCCCGGGTCGTGGACTTCAAGACGCTGGCCGAGAAGGTCAGCGGGGAACAGCTCGATGCCTTCTTCAAGGCCTGGCTGACGACAGGACGCAAGCCTGCGCGCACGGCCGCCAACGGCCTGCGCTGATCACGCCCCGCCTCCGGCCCTGCGTAGATTGGACCCATGGTCGACTACGCGGAGCTGCACCGCCGGAGCATCGAGGATCCGGAGGGGTTCTGGGGTGAGCAAGCAGGTCTCGTCGACTGGATCCACCCGCCGACCCGGGCCCTCGACGCCGATCGGCCGCCGTTCTACCGGTGGTTCCCGGATGGCACCCTGAACACCTGTTACAACGCCCTGGACAGGCACGTCATCGCCGGTCACGGCGACCGGGCCGCGCTGATCTACGACAGCCCGGTCACGGGCAGCCAGCAGACCTTCAGCTATGCCGAGCTGCTGGAGAAGGTCGCCACGTTGGCCGGCGCGCTGCGCGGCTTCGGGGTGTCGGCCGGCGACCGGGTGGTGATCTACCTGCCGATGATCCCCGAGGCAGTCATCGCGATGCTCGCCTGCGCGCGGATCGGGGCCGTGCACTCGGTGGTCTTCGGAGGGTTCGCACCCCAGGAGCTCGCGCTGCGCATCGACGACGCCCGCCCCAAGGTGGTCCTGACCGCCTCGTGCGGCATCGAGCCGGCACGGCTCGTCGACTACAAGCCGCTCGTCGACCGGGCTCTCGAGCTGGCCACGCACGAGCCCTTCGCGGTGGTCGTCAAGCAGCGCCCGCAGGTCGAGGCGACGATGGTCGAGGACCGTGACTACGACTGGGACCTGGTCATGGCGGCCGGCCGGACGGCACCGGCTGAGTGCGTCGAGGTCGCCGCCACCGATCCGCTCTACGTCCTCTACACCTCGGGCACCACTGGGAAGCCCAAGGGCATCGTGCGGGACAACGGCGGGCACGCCGTCGCCATGGCCTGGTCCCTGCCCAACATCTACGACGTCCATGCCGGTCAGGTCTGGTGGGCTGCCTCCGACGTGGGTTGGGTCGTCGGGCACTCCTACATCGTCTATGCGCCACTCATCTGCGGCGCCACGACGGTCCTCTACGAAGGCAAGCCGGTCGGCACTCCCGACGCAGGGGCCTTCTGGCGAGTGATCGCGGAGCACGGCGTCGAGGCTCTCTTCACCGCACCGACGGCGATCCGCGCGGTGAAGAAGGAGGACCCCACCGCGGCCCTGCTCGAGGGCCACGACCTCTCCGCCTTCCGCACGCTGTTCCTCGCCGGGGAGCGACTGGACCCGGACACCTACACCTGGGCCACCGAGGCTCTCGGTGTACCGGTCGTCGACAACTGGTGGCAGACCGAGACCGGCTGGCCGATCGCGGCCAACCTTCGGGGGCTGGCGCCGATGCCGATCAAGCCGGGCTCCCCGAGCGTGGCCGTCCCCGGCTTCGCGGTCGAGATCCTCGACGAGCAGGGTCGCACAGTGCCGGCAGGCTCCGAAGGTGCGATCTGTCTCCGGCTGCCGTTGCCGCCCGGCACCCTGCCGACCCTGTGGGCCGACGACGAGAGGTACGTCGCCTCCTACCTCTCCGCCTTCGACGGCTACTACCTCTCCGGCGACGGCGGCTATGTCGACCAGGACGGCTACCTCTTCGTGATGGGCCGCACCGACGACGTGATCAACGTGGCCGGGCACCGGCTGAGCACCGGCTCGATGGAAGCGGTGCTCGCCGCTCACGCGGCCGTCGCCGAGTGCGCCGTGATCGGCGCCGCCGACGACCTCAAGGGCCAGGTGCCGCGCGCCTTCGTGGTGCTCAAGGCCGGTGTCACCGACGACCCCGAGGAGATCGGACGCGAGCTGGTGGCTCGGGTTCGTGACGAGATCGGTGCCGTGGCGGCCCTGCGGGACGTGAGGGTCGTGAGCGGCCTGCCCAAGACACGCTCGGGCAAGATCCTGCGCCGGACGATGCGCGAGATCGCCGACGGCAAGGAGGCCGCGGTGCCCTCCACGATCGAGGATGTCGGCGTGCTGGACACGCTACGGCCCGCGCTTCGCCGAGAGCCCTGAGCCCAGGTCAGCCCAGGGTGTCGTCGGCCCACGGGGCCGCGTGCCGAGGGTGTGCCTCGGCACGCAGGCGCTGGCGCGGGACGCCGGAGCGGATGAGGTGGTGGGCACGGGCCAGATCCACCGGGCGTGACCACAAGAAGCCCTGGCCCATGGTGCACGATGCATCCTTGAGCCAGGCTGCCTGCTCGGGCAGCTCCACGCCCTCGGCGACGGTCGTGAGCTTCATCGTCCGGCTCATCGCGATGATCGCCTCGGTCACCGAGGAGCCCTCGGGGCCGTCGCAGACGTGGTCCACGAAGGTCTTGTCGACCTTGAGGATGTCCACCGGGAGCTTGGAGAGATAGGCCAGCGAGCTGTAGCCGGTGCCGAAGTCGTCGATGGCGACGTGGACCCCGAGGGCGCGCAGCGCGGCCAGACGCTCCACGGCGCCGGCCATGTCGTCGAGCAGCACCGACTCGGTGATCTCGAGCACCAGGTAGCGGGGGTCGAGACCCGAGTCGTCGAGGGCGGAGACGACCCAGTCGACGAAGTCGCTCCGGACGATCTGCTGAGCCGCCACGTTGACCGACATGGTGGGGGCGAACAGCGGCGTCTGCAGCCCGACCGCGGCGAAGCAGGCCTCGCGCAGCACCCACGAACCGAGCTCGACGATCAGCCCGCTCTGCTCCGCGATCGAGATGAACGCCTGCGGAGCCAGCAGGCCGCGGCTGGGGTGCTGCCAGCGGACGAGGGCCTCGAAGCCCGTGATCGACTCGGTGCGCAGGTCGACGGTGGGCTGGAAGTGCAGCACGAACTGGAGGTCGCGGATCGCCTGCTGGAGCTCGCTGCGGATGGAGAGGCGCTCGAGGGCCAGCGCGTGCAGACCGGGCTCGTAGTGGGCGAAGGTGCCCTTGCCGCGGTCCTTGGCCCAGGCCATGGCGACATCGGCGTTGCGCAACATCTCCGCGGAGCTGACTTCGTCGATCGCGACGCAGATGCCGATGCTGGCCGAGGTCGCGACCGCGGTGTCGTCGAGACGGAACGGCTCGGAGAGCCGCCCCAGGATCCTCTGGGCGACGGCCTCGGCCCCGGAGGCGTCGCGGCCCTCGAGCAGGATCGCGAACTCGTCGCCGTTCAGCCGGGCAACCGTGTCGGCCGCACCGAGCTCGGCACGAAGCCTGGCGCCGAACTCGATCAGCACCTGGTCGCCGACCGCGTGTCCGCGGCTCTCGTTCACGTGCTTGAAGTCGTCGATGTCGCAGATCAGCACCGCGAGCGGCTCGGACCGCAGGACCACCCGATCCGTGGCGTGGTCGAGACGGTCGCGGAAGAGCAGTCGGTTGGCCAGCCCGGTGAGGGAGTCACGCATCGACTGCTGCCCGGCCTGGTCCTCGTGCTCGTAGCGGTCGGTCACGTCGCGTGCGCTCAGCACCCAGCCGGCGATCGCGGCGTCGCTGCTGCGGTCGGTCAGGGTGCCGGTGAGCACCTGGAGGCGACCCTCGCCGGCCGCGAGTCGGAGCGTCAGGTCGTGCGCGCCGCTCCGCGCCGTGACCAGGTGTCGCGCCACCGTGGCCGCGTCGTGGTGGGAGAGCAGGTCGATCAGCCGTCGGCCGACCAGGTGCTCGGGCAGGACTCCCAGGATCGTCGCCGAGGACGGACTGACGTAGGTCATCGTGGAGTCGTGGTCGAGGATGGCGACCAGGTCGGGGCTGGTCGCCACCAGGGCCGCCATCCGTCGCGCGTCCGAGTCGAGCGCCCCCTGCGCGGCCAGCGCCTCGCGGAGCGCGGCATGCCGGCTCGACAACCGGCGGATCATCGCCAGCGCGGCGGCTGCCAGCGCCAGCAGCAGCAGGGCCGTGACGCCGAGGCTGTAGAGGTCGGCGCTCGTCTGTCGCCTGGTGAGGTCCTCACCGATGGCGGAGGTGTGGTCGCGCAGCACCGAGAGGGCGACCTCGTCGGAGGGGTCGGCCATCCAGGCGGAGAAGGCATCGCTCAGGGCGTCGCTCTCGGCCGGGTCGAGACCGGAGTCCGCGAGTCGTTGGACGGCGCGCCCGATGGCGGAGGCTGACTGGGCGTTCGGGCGGGCGCCGATGCTGTCGAGGCTGCCGCTCAGACGCGTGAAGGCGGAGTAGCGCTCGTTGACGGCGTCGTCCATGGAGTCGGCGGCCCGAAGCACGCCGAAGGCCGCCACAGCCAGCACCACAGACACGACGGCAGCCCCGCGAAGGCCCAGCCGCCCGACCTGGCCCTGCTCCATCACCACCCCTGTCGGCAGGCCCCCACCCGCTCTTGCGTGTCGCGATGACGGTAGCGGCTGGGAGGCACGAAACAGCGGATATGCGGTCCCGAAACGCCGCGCCGGGTATCACTCTTTGCCTAGGGCGGTCCACGTCGGCGGATCGGGTGGGTCAGTGACCGCCGACCAGCGGTGCCATCACGCGGCCCAGGAGGCTGTGCCGCCGGGTCAGGCGCTCCTCGAGGTCGGCCAGCGTCATCACCCGCAGGCCTGCATTCACCCCGAGCCAGCGCAGCGGCTCGGGCTCCCAGCGGCGTGAGCGGTGACCGACCCACGGGAGCCTGGTCAGCTCGGTGTCGTGCCCGAGCACGAGATCACGCAGGGTGCGGCCCGCCAGGTTCGCGGTGCCGACGCCGTCACCGACGTAGCCCCCTGCCCAGGCCAGCCCGGTCGACTGGTCGAGGCCGACCGAGGCGCACCAGTCCCGGGGAATGCCGAGCGCGCCTCCCCAGGCGTGCGTCCAGCGGGCTCCGGCCAGGGCCGGCAGCATCCCCGTCGCCGTCGCCCGGAGCTGGGCGAAGACCCGAGGCTCGTGGTCGAAGGCCGGCAGGGTGCGGGAGCCGAAGTGGTACGGCGCTCCGCGGCCGCCGAAGACCAACCGGTCGTCGGCGGTGCGTTGCCCGTAGATCACCAGGTGCCGGTGGTCGCTGAAGGTCTCCCTGTCGGCCAGGCCGATCCGCGCCCAGACCTCGGTGGGCAGGGGCTCGGTCGCGACGACGAGGGAGTAGACCGGTGCCACGGTGCGGCGCTCCCCGGCCAGGGCGGGCGTGTAGCCCTCGGTCGCGCGGACGACGACGTCGGCCCGGACCGTGCCGCGGTCGGTGCGCACCAGGCGCGGCGCGAGCGAGGTGGCGCGGGTCTGCTCGTGGATCACGCCGCCGCGACGCTCGACGGCGCGCGCCAGGCCGCGCACGAGGCGAGCCGGGTGGACGACGGCGCAGTCGGCGGTGAAGGTGCCACCGATGGTGCCGACGGCATCGAGCCGGGCGCGTGCCTCCTGCGCGCCGAGCAGTCGGAGGTCGTCGGACTCACGACCCCAGGACCGCGCTGCCGCGACCTCGGCGCGCGCGCCCCGGAGCTGGGCGCCGCTGCGGGCCAGCACCACCGTGCCGCCCTTGTGTGCGTGGGCGTCGATGTGCTCGGCGTCCACGACGCGGAGGACCTCGTCGACGGTGGCGCGCATGGCCCGGTGCTGGGCGATCGCCCCGGCACGATCGGCGCCGGGCAGCCGGGAGAGCTGGCCCGGGCCGGCGGGGAAGAGCGCTGAGCACCAGCCGCCGTTGCGTCCGGACGCACCGAACCCGGCGGTCTCCGCCTCCAGCACGACCACCCGCAGCCGCGGGTCGGCCTCCAGGAGGTAGTAGGCGGTCCAGAGGCCGGTGAAGCCGGCCCCGACGACGGCGACGTCGACCTGCGTGTCGCCGGGCAGGACGGGCCGTGGCGCCCAGTCCTCGTCGGCTGTGGCGTGCCAGAGCGACAGATCGCCGTACGGCTGTGGGGGAGTGCTGCTCAGCGCACACCCCATGAGTAGGTCTGCTTCCGCAGCCTGAGATACATGAACGTCTCCGTGGACACCACGTTGTCCAGTGCCCGGATCTTGGTCGAGAGCACCTCGAGCAGTTCCTCGTCGCTCTCGCACACGACCTCGACGAGCAGGTCGTAGGACCCGGCGGTGATCACGACGTAGTCGACCTCGTCGAGGTCGGCGATCGCGTCGGCGATCGGCTCGAGCGGGCCGCGGACCCGGATGCCGATCATCGCCTGGCAGGCGAAGCCGAGCTGGAGAGGGTCGGTGACCGCCACGACCTGCATGACACCGCCCTCGATGAGCCGTTGCACCCGCTGGCGCACTGCTGCCTCGGAGAGGCCGACCACCTTGCCGATGGCGGCGTAGGAGCGCCGCCCGTCCTGCTGGAGCTCCTCGATGATCGCCTTGGAAACCTCGTCGAGAACCACACCAGAGCCGGAGTTCGGACCGGGCCTACCGGTTCGCGCGTTCATGGGCCCGATCCTGACATTCCTGACGGGGCCGCGTCAAAGACTCAGGGGGAAGAAAGTGATGGAATTCGTTGCAACGAGGTTACATCTCCACCGAATCCCTTGTGGGAGCCGGGTCCCTCTGACAGTATCCTCAGCACCGGCCCCGGCTCCGAAACATGTGAGGAATCGTCACCGATGTCCCGTGATCGTCAGATCCTTGAGTCCATCGCACGCGCCCAGCTGCTGTCCTCGCGCGGGGTGAGCCGACGCGGCTTCCTGCGCGGCGCCAGCCTGGCCAGCCTGGCCATCGGCGCACCGTCGCTGTTGGCCGCCTGCGGCACCGAAGGGGCCCAGCAGAGCGCCGAGACCTGCAAGACGACCGACAAGTCCGAGACCGAGCAGACCCTGAACATCTCCAACTGGCCCCTCTACATCGACCAGAAGCGGGTGAAGCAGGGCGGTCAGAAGAAGACCGTCTACCCGACGCTGGAGAAGTTCCAGGAGCAGTCGGGCATCACGGTCGATTATGTCACCGACTTCAACGACAACAACGAGTTCTTCGGCATCGTGCGCAACCAGCTCGCCGACTGCCAGTCCACCGGACGCGACATGTTCATCCCGACCGACTGGATGGCGGCCCGGATGATCGACCTGGGCTGGCTCCAGAAGCTCGACAAGGACAACCTGCCCAACGTGCAGGCCAACCTCGCCGAGAACCTGCGGAGCCCCAGCTGGGACCCCGAACGGGACTACTCGGTCCCGTGGCAGAGCGGTGTGACCGGGATCGCCTACAACGCCGACATGGTCGACGAGGTCGGGTCGTTCGAGGACCTGCTGAGCCGCCCGGACCTCAAGGGCAAGGTCAGCCTGCTCTCCGAGATGCACGACACGATGCTGTTCCTGCTGCTGATGACCGGCGCAGACCCCTCCGACTTCAGCGAGGACGAGTTCGGCGTCGCCATCGACCGTCTCGCCGAGTCAGTCGACGCCGGTCAGATCCGCGCCTTCACCGGCAACGACTACGCCCAGGACCTGGTCAAGGGCAACGTGGTGGCTGCGGAGGCCTGGTCCGGTGACGTGATCCAGCTGCAGTTCGACAACCCGAACATCAAGTTCGTCGCGCCGGAGGAGGGGTTGTCGCTGTGGAGCGACAACATGGTGGTGCCGAACAAGGGTGACCACAAGGCCAACGCCGAGGCCTTCATGGACTTCTTCTACCAGCCGGAGATCGCTGCAGAGGTCGCTGCGTGGGTGAACTACATCTGCCCGGTCGAGGGGGCCCAGGAGGCCATGGAGGCCATCGATCCCGACCTCGCCAACAACGAGCTGATCTTCCCCACCGACGAGCTGCTGGCCAACGCCTACGACTTCATGGGTCTGGACACCAAGACCGAGCAGGCCTACCAGCAGATGTTCGCTGACGTGATCGGCGCCTGAGGTGCCCGAGGAAGCAGGCGCAGACCTCGAGCTGCGCGGAGTCAGCAAGCACTTCGGCGGGTTCACAGCGGTCGACGACCTCGACCTCGAGGTCTCGTCGGGACAGTTCTTCGCCCTCCTCGGGCCGTCCGGGTGCGGGAAGACCACGACGCTGCGGATGGTCGCGGGCCTCGAGCAGCCCTCGGCCGGCACGATCACCATTGGCGGGGACGACATCGGGCGGCTCAAGCCCTACAAGCGACCGGTCAACACCGTCTTCCAGAACTATGCGCTCTTCCCGCACCTCGACATCTTCGAGAACATCGCGTTCGGTCTGCGCCGCCGTGGCGTCAAGGACGTCAAGGGTCAGGTCCACGACATGCTCGCGCTCGTCGAGCTCGAAGGCTTCGCCAAGCGGCGCCCGCCGCAGCTCTCCGGTGGCCAGCAGCAGCGCGTCGCGCTGGCGCGTGCCCTGATCAACAAGCCCCGTGTGCTGCTGCTCGACGAGCCGCTGGGCGCACTCGACCTCAAGCTCCGCCGGCAGATGCAGATCGAGCTCAAGCGGATCCAGACCGACGTCGGAATCACCTTCATCCACGTCACCCACGACCAGGAGGAGGCCATGACGATGGCCGACACCGTCGCGGTGATGAACAAGGGTCTGATCGAGCAGATGGGCCCGCCGGCCGACCTCTACGACAACCCGGCGACGACGTTCGTGTCCAACTTCCTGGGGCAGTCCAACCTCGTGCAGGCCCAGGTGGTGGACCAGCAGGGCGATCATCTCGTCGTCGACGTCAACGGCACCAAGATCACGGCACCGTTGTCGCGCGCCCACCGAACCGAGGGCACCGTCTGGGTCGGGGTCCGCCCCGAGAAGGTGTTCCTCGCCGGTTCCGGGCTCGACGAGGGCAGCTCCGAGGACAACGCGCTCCCAGGTGGGGTGGTCACCGACGTCAGCTTCATCGGGGTGAGCACGCAGTACCTGGTGAAGATGCCGTCGGGCCAGGAGCTCACCGTCTTCGAGCAGAACACGGGCGCGCGCGAGCAGTTCCGCCCCGGCGACAAGGTCGACCTTCACTGGACGCCCGCTCACACCTTCCTGCTCGACGCCGACCAGGACGCGCACGCCGGCGACGAGTCCTACGCCGCGCTCACGGGCGCCGGCGCCACCGGCTGATGAGCGTCGCGCAGTTCGGCGGCACGGTCGCCGGTGACCCGGGGCAGGCCGAGGCCGCGCACGAGAAGCGCTCGGGTCGCACCGGCTACCTGCTGTTGCTGCCGGGCACGATCTGGCTGCTGATCTTCTTCGTCGTGCCCACCATCCAGCTCGCGGCAACCGCTCTCTACGACCCCAACGGGTCGTTGGACACCGGCTATGCGATGACGTTCGCGTTCGGGAACTACTGGGACGCGCTCACGCAGTACCAGACCCAGTTCGTCCGGTCCTTCATGTACGCAGGGATCGCCACGGTGCTCAGCCTGCTGGCCGGCTATCCGTTGGCCTACGCCATCGCGTTCAAGTCGGGACGTTGGAAGAACTTCATGTTGGTCCTGGTGATCGCCCCGTTCTTCACCAGCTTCCTGGTGCGCACCCTGGCGTGGAAGTCGATCCTCTCCGACAACGGCTTCCTGGTGGAGACGATGAAGACCCTCAGCCTGCTGCCCGACGACGGCCGCCTGCTGGCGACGCCGGTCGCCGTGGTGACAGGCCTGACCTACAACTTCCTGCCGTTCATGGTGCTGCCGCTCTACGCCAGCCTGGAGAAGATCGACCCGCGGCTGGTCGAGGCCGGCAAGGACCTCTACGCCAACGGCTTCACCTCTTTCCGCAAGATCACCCTGCCGCTCTCCATGCCCGGGGTCGTCGCGGGGACGCTGCTGACCTTCATCCCGGCCGCCGGTGACTACATCAACTCCGAGCTCCTGGGCACTCCACAGGAGCGGATGATCGGCAACGTCATCGACAACCTGTTCCTCGTGCAGCTCGACTACCCGGCTGCCGCCGCGAGCTCGGTGCTCCTGATGGTCGCGATCGTGTGTCTGGTGCTCTTCTACGTTCGTCGGGCCGGGACGGAGGACCTGCTGTGACCCTCACCCGTGTCGGTCGTTGGGTCAGCGACCACGTCATCCTGGCCATCGCGATCGTGGTCCTGGGCTACATGTTCCTGCCGATCTTCTTCGTGATCCTGATGTCGTTCAACGACCCGAGCAGTCGGCTCAACTACGAGTTCCAGGCGTTCACCTGGGGCAACTGGACCGACCCCTGCTCCGAGGCGGGCATGTGTGCGGCGGTCGTGAAGAGCCTGCAGATCGGCTTCCTGGCCACGGTCTTCGCGACCTTGCTCGGGACGTTGGTGGCGTTTGCGCTGGTGCGGCACCGCTTCCGCGGTCGCTCCGCCACCAGCCTGCTGATCTTCCTCCCGATGGCCACGCCCGAGGTGGTGATGGGCTCCTCGCTGCTGGCGCTGTTCACCACCGTGGGGCTGGCCGGCTCGCTCGGCTTCTGGTCGATCCTGGTGGCGCACATCATGTTCTGCCTCTCGTTCGTGGTCGTGACCGTGAAGGCGCGGCTGGCGGGGCTGGACTCGCGCTACGAGCAGGCCGCGATGGACCTCTATGCCAACGAGTGGCAGACGTTCTGGCGGGTGACGTTCCCACTGGTGTTCCCAGGCATCATGGCCGCCGCGTTGCTGGCGTTCTCGTTGTCGTTCGACGACTTCATCGTGACGAACTTCAACCACGGCAACACGATCACCTTCCCGATGTATGTGTGGGGAGCCGCCCAGCGCGGCGTCCCGCCGCAGGTCAACGTGATCGGCACGGTGATGTTCCTGATCGCGCTCGCTCTCGTCCTCAGCAGCAGCCTGCTGCAGCGCCGCCGCGCTCGATGACTCGTCCCGATCCTCATCCCGCGCTTGCCGACGCCGCTCCGCGGACCTTCTGGCTCGACGACCCCGCCCGACCCGAGGAGCTGCCGCCCTGGCAGGGTGCCGGCGCAGCCGACCTGGTCGTGGTCGGCGGTGGGTACGCCGGGCTGTGGTCGGCGTTGCGCGCCAAGGAGCGCGACCCCTCGCTCGACGTCGTGCTCCTGGAGCAGGGGAGGTGTGGCGACCAGGCCAGCGGTCGCAACGGCGGATTCGCCTCGGCCAGCCTCACCCATGGCTTCGGCAACGGCGTCGCCCGCTGGCCGGAGGAGATGGCCGTGCTGGACCGTCTCGGGGCCGAGAACCTCGACGCCATCGGTGAGGCCGTCGATTGCTACGGGATCGACTGCCACTGGGAGCGCACCGGCGAGCTCACCGTCGCCACCCAGCCGCACGAGGTGGACGACCTCGCCGCGCTGGCCGGCTCGCTGAGGGCCGCCGGGCACGACGTACGCCTGCTGGACGGTCCGCAGACGCAGGCTCGGGTGGCGAGTCCGACCTACACAGGTGGCCTCCTCGAGCCCGGCACCACCGCCATGGTCGAGCCCGCTCGGCTGGCCTGGGGACTGCGCGAGGCATGCCTCTCGCTGGGCGTGCGGATCCACGAGGGCGCTGCTGTGACCTCGCTGGAGCGCGACGGGGCCGGCATGGACGTCGCGACACCCGGGGGAGTGGTGAGGGCCCGCCGGGTGGTGCTGGCCACCAACGGCTTCGCCCCGTTGCTGCGTCGGCTGCGGCTGATGACGGTGCCGGTCTACGACTACGTGCTCATGAGCGAGCCGCTCTCGGCCGCGCAGCGCGCAGCGGTCGGGTGGGAGGGACGCGAGGGAGTCGGTGACGCCTCGAACCTCTTCCACTACTACCGGCTCACCCGTGACGACCGGATCCTGTGGGGTGGCTACGACGCGATCTACCCCTACGCCAGCCGGATCGACCCGCACCGCGAGCAGGGTGGCACCCACGACCTCCTGGCGGGGCAGTTCTTCGAGACGTTCCCCCAGCTCGAGGGGTTGCGCTTCACCCATCGGTGGGCCGGCGTGATCGACACCTGCACGCGGTTCACTGCCTTCTACGGCACCGCCCACCGCGGGCGCGTCGCCTACGCGCTCGGCTTCACCGGTCTGGGAGTCGCGGCCACCCGGTTCGCCGCCGACGTGATGCTCGACCTCCTCGACGGCGCCGACACCGAACGCACCCGCCTGCGAATGGTGCGCGAGAGGCCGCTGCCCTTCCCGCCGGAGCCGGTCCGCTTCGCAGGGGTGCAGCTCACCCGTTGGTCGATGGCGCGCGCGGACGCGCGTCAGGGGCGCCAGAACCTCTGGCTACGCGGGCTGGACAGGCTCGGTCTCGGCTTCGACTCCTAGACCGGGCGGGGGTGTGCTTGTCCCACGGGCCACGTGAGCCTCTCGTCATGCTGCTCGTTCGAACCAGTCGAGTGCGAGGTCGGCGACCGCGGCGGGGGCGTCGTCGGTGATGAAGTGCGCTGCGTCGTCGACGTAGGCGAACTCGACGCGATCGGCATGCCGCTCCGGATTGCGGCAGGTGCGCCCCAGGATCTCCTCTGTCCAGGGGTGGTCGCGGCGACCGAACACGAAGAGGGTCGGCACCGTGAGCCGCCGGCGGCGGTAGATGCCGCGACCGAAGCGCATCGCTTCGGGCAGGATCATGCCGCGGGTCAGTGGACGGACTGCGCCGTCGATGTCGGGTCGGCGCATCGGGGCGAGGTGGGCGTCGATGGCTGCCTCCGAGAGCGGGTGGGCGACGTACGCCTCGGAGAAGATTCCGCGCAGCGAGGCGCCCGGGCGGTGCCAGATGAACCGGGGCAGGTGGCGGAAGCCCGGGGCCACCTTCGGGCTGAACGTCATGAAACCCGGTGGCACGGAGAGTTCCACTGCGGTTCGAACCCGCTCGGGGTGGTCGTAGGTCAGCTGCATCGCGGTGATGGCGCCCATGTCGTGGGAGACGAGGTGAGCGCGCTCGAGGTGGAGGGCGTCGAAGAGGGCGAGCAGGTCGCGCAGCCGGGTCTCGCGCTCGATACGCGGATCGTCGGCCACCGTCCAGCCTGCGCCGCGCAGGTCGGGGCAGTAGACGCGGTAGCCGCCTGCGGCGATGACCGGGGCGACGGCGTGCCATTGCCACCAGTGCTCGGGAAATCCGTGCAGCAGCACGACCGGTTCGCCCTCGCCGATGGCGGCGAGGTGGGTGTGGAGGCCGGGCGTCTCGACGACGAGATGGTCGAAGCCGGGGGCCTCTGGCAGCGGCGGCGACCAGACCGAGGTGGGCGTGGACATCGGGACCTCCTTCGCGCGGTGGGATACTATGTTCATAGTAGATCTCGTGGAAGGGGGTGTCGATGCCTGCGGTTACCCGGGAGCGTGGACTCGAGGCGGCCGTGGAGCTGCTCGGCGCGGAGGGCGTGCGCGCGCTGAGCCATGCGAGGGTCGATGAACGGGCAGGCCTCCCGCCCGGGTCGACCTCGAACTGGTTCCGCACCCGTCGGGCGCTGCTCGGCGGCGTGGTCGACTGGATCGCCGAGCACGAGCGTGCCGATTTCGACCCGTCGGCGATGGCTGCGATCACGGGAATCGACGGGCTGATCGAGGGCTTGTGCGCCATGACCGAACTGCAGACCGGGCCGTTCGCCTCGCGAACCCGCGCCCGCTACGCCCTCTTCCTCGAACTCGCCGACGACCCTGAGCTCGCCGAGCCGCTGCGGCGGCAGCGCCGCGAGTTCGAGCGGTGGGCTGAGACGATCGTCATCGCCGTCGGCATCGCCGACCCCGGGCCGGCGACGAGGGCCCTCATGGCACTCGGCGACGGACTGCTCCTGCACCGGCTCACCGTCGACCCCGAGCTCGACATGCGCCCCGCCCTCGAACGCGCAGTGCGCGCCCTCGCGGCCTCCTGACCCGGCGTCAGCGCCGCGTGCCAGGATGACCCGGTGACCGGATGCAGCATCGCCGACTTCTTCGACCTGGTCCGCCAGCTCCCGGAGGTCACCCGGGTCGACAACGGCCGCTACTGGCGGATCGCGATCAGCGATCGAACCTTCGGCTATCTCTGGGAGCCGACCCACACGGTCGGTCTCAAGCAGACGCTCTCCGAGCAGCTCGCGCTGGTGGCCGAGCGGCCGGAGACGTTCGAGGTCCAGTTCACCTCCGGTGGGTTCGGCTGGGTCGTGGTCCGGCTGGAAGGTGTCGAACGGGCCGAGCTGGCCGAGCTCACGTTCGAGGCGTGGAGGCTGACCGCTGCTGAGTCCCTGGTCGACCTGCGCGGCGACAGGCTGCCGCGCTGAGCGGACCCGTGTTGACGGGCCGCTGTGGGTGGTCGGTGGGGTGGCGGCCACCTCGCGGACGTGCAACCGTCCTCGGCATGAGGATTGCGCTCGCGAGCGACCATGCCGGCTTCGGCCTCAAGGAGGGGCTCAAGCTCCTGCTCGTGGCTGACGGCCACGACCTCGTCGACTTCGGCGCCGACAACGAGTCAGCCTGTGATCTCGCGGACCACGCCTACCCAGCGGCGCTGGCCGTGGGGAAGGGAGAGGTGGACCGCGCGATCCTGGTGGACGGCGTCGGCTATGGCAGCGCCATGATCGCGAACCGGATCCTGGGAGTCGACGCCGTGGTCTGCCAGGACCCCTTCTGCGCGAGCCTGGCCAGATCGCACACGGACAGCAACGTGCTGTGCCTCGGTGCGAAGATCATCGGCTCGGCCGTTCCTTCGCGTCGTTGATCGCGCTGACCGCTTCGTGGGGGGCTGGTGCGGTGATCGTGACGGTGCGGCCATTGAGCAGGAGCAGTCGCAGGGTGGGGCCGGAGCGAACGGTGCAACACGTGCGTCCCGGGGTCCACCAGAATCCGAAGGCGACGTAGAGGGGGTTGAGGTCGATCACCTCGGCCCGATCAATCTCGTCGATGCGGTAGGTGCACCGTGGCCATCCGAGCGCCCCGAAGTGCACGGTGACACCGTTGGGGCCGGCGGTGGTTCGGACGCTCGATCCGGTCAGGATGTACAAGGCAAGACCTGCGACGTACAGCATCAGCGGCACCGTCCACTCCCGCGCGTCCTGGCGCGGGTCGCCTCCGAGGAGGATGAGCGGGATCGCCATCACGGCAAGGGTGAGGATGACCGCCCAGTTCGTGGCCCGGCCGGTGTAGACCGAGCGCCGGTCGCTGTCGGCGTATGTGGGGTCGGTCATGTCAGCTCCTCGATGAGGCGGACGAGTTCGGTACGACCGAGGCCGTGAGTGCGCGCGACGGTGATCAAGGCCTGGGCTGCTTCGGTGACCGGGGAGAGGTCGAGGGCGGTCGAGGTGACACGTGCTCCGCGACCTCGGCGGAACTCGAGCAGGCCTTCGTCGCGCAGCTGTCGGTACGCGGCGAGGACCGTGTTGCGGTCCACCGACAGCGCTGCCGCGAGCTCGGCCGCGGGAGGGAGCTGCTCGCCGACGGCGAGGGCGCCCGTGGCCACGCCGTGGCGGGCAGCGCCGGCGATCTGCCGCTGCAGCGGTTCGCTGGAGGAGTGATCGAGAGACCATCGCATAGTGCTAGTATTATTAGCACCATCGTCGGAGAGGTCAAGACCCAGTTCGGCCGAGATTCCTGACGCGCTTCAGTCCGAGCGCTCGACGCGGGCGAGCCATTCTGCAACGAGGGCCCGCAGCAGGTCCGGCTGCTCGTGGGGGAGGGCATGACCGGCGTCGTCGACCACCGCGAGCGAGGCGTGCGGGTAGTGGTCGAGGAGGTCGGTGGCGGCGGCGTACCCGACCGTGGAGTCCAGCCGCCCGGCCATGATCAGCGTCGGACCCGGGTAGGCCGGCCCCTGCTCCGGTGGGAGCTCCCAACGCTCGCCGATGCGCTCCAACGCTGCAGCGTCGGTGAGCGCGACTCCGGGCGCGACGAAGCGTTCGTACCGCTCGAGCATCGCCGGGGTGTGGACCACGAAGTAGCTCCGGAAGTCGTCGTCGCCGATCTCACCCGAGCCGACGACGACGCGGTGCTCGGGGACCTCGCGGACGTCCGGCAGCAACGGACAGACCAGCGCCAGGCCCTCGATCTGCTGCGGCGCCCTGGCGGCCATCGCCTGCGCGAAGTAGCCGCCTGCCGAGTGGCCGATCAGGAGGTGCGGAACCCCATCGGTGACTTCCCCGGCAAAGTCGAGGAGCGCGTCGAGCACGTCTTCGGCGCTGCGCAGGTCGTCGGGGGCCGCCGTCCGGCCCATGCCGGGGAGGTCGGGATAGATACGACGGAACCCGGCGACGCCGTCGAAGACCGGCTCGAAGCAGGCCTCGGGCTCGCGGTGGTCGACACCAGCGCCGTGCAGCACCAGGACCGGTCGGCCGGTGCCGTGCTCCGCGTGGTGGACCGCGACCTCAGCCACGCAGCACCTTGTCCATCGACTTGCCCTTGGCGAGCTCGTCGACCAGCTTGTCGAGACAGCGGATCTTCCGCATCAGCGGATCCTCGACGTTCTCGACGCGCACGCCACACACCACGCCGGTGATCGACGATGCCTGTGGATTGAGTCGTGCGTCGGCGAAGAAGCCCCTGAAGGTCGTCTCCGCGTCCAGGTGGTCCTGCAAGGAGGCTGCGTCGAAGCCGGTCAGCCACTCGATCACCTGGTCCAGCTCGGCCTTCGTGCGCCCCTTCCTCTCCACCTTCGTGACGTAGTGGGGATAGACGGAGGCGAAGCTGGCGGTGAAGATGCGGCTCATCCCGCTGAGCCTAATGCTCCACGCCGCCGCCGGCGCGGTGAGATCCGCGGTGGTCCGCCCGCCCGTCCGGGAGGAAGCAGCGATGTCACGGACGCTCACCCGACGTCCATCGTGTAGCAGACGGCCGTCCCGTCGAGCAGCAGCGTGCCGTCGTCGCGGTGCACGGTCGTGTGGAGCTCGGTGATGGGCTTGTCCTCGCGTGCGGCAGTCACCTCGACCCGGCCTGTGATGACGTCACCGGGACGCCCGGGAGCCTTGAAATCCCAGCTGACGTTGAGGAACACGGTCCCGGGTCCGGGCAGCTTCTCCGCCACGACGGCGTTGAGGATGGCGCTGGTGACGCCACCCTGGACGACGATCTCACCGAACCGGGAAGCCTTGGCAGCGGCCTCGTCGTAGTGCAGGGGGTTGTGGTCGCCGCTGATCCGGCTGAAGAGCGCGATGTCCTCGTCGGTGATGGTGCGGGACATCTCGGCGTGGTCGCCCACGCGTGGTGCCTGGCGGGTCATGGCTGCTCCTGGGTGGCATCGGTCCGAGGCGGGTCGGTCGCGAAGCGGGCGACCAGGTCGTCCATCAGGGCGTTGCGCCGCTCGTCGATCACCCGGCGGGTGGCGTCGGCGTCGTGCCAGGCGACGATCTCGACAGCCCCCTGCTCGAAGGGCGTGGAGCGGACCGTCCCGTGGCCCAGGCTGCGCACCTTGGCGTTGTCGAAGACCATCGAGTGCGCCTTGTCGCCGAGGAGGCTCGCGCCCCAGCCCGGGTCGACCGCGGCGATCGCGTCGGACGGCACGTGCACGATGTCGGCCTCCACGCCGGCGGCCGTGGCCAGCGCCCGGGCGACCTGGTCCCAGGTGAGCACGTCGTCGGAGGTGATGTGGAACGCCTCGCCGAGCGTGCGCGGTTGGCCGAGCAACGGCACGAAGTCACGGGCGAAGTCGCGGTGGTGGGTCAGCGTCCACAGCGACGTACCGTCACCGTGCACAACGACCTTCTGTCCGCGCCGCATCCGTTCCACGGCCGTCCAGCCGCCGTCCATCGGCACGGAGGTCCGGTCGTAGGTGTGCGAGGGCCGCACGATCGTGATCGGGTAGCCCTCCTCGCGGTAGCGCGCGACGAGCAGGTCCTCGCAGGCGATCTTGTTGCGTGAGTAGTCCCAGTGCGGGTTGCGCAGAGGCGTCGACTCCGTGATCGGCAGCCGGGACGGCGGCGTCTGGTAGGCCGACGCGCTGCTGATGAAGACGTACTGCCCGACGCGACCTGCGAAGAGGTCCGTGCGGGACTGCACCTGCTCGGGGGCGAACGCGAGCCAGTCGACGACGACGTCGAAGTCCCGATCGCCGATCGCGTCGCGCACAGCCGACGCGTCGTCGACGTCGGCGGTCAGCCGCTCGACGCCGGGAGGCAGCTCGCGGGTGGAGGGACGGCCCCGGTTGAGCACAGTCAGGTCGAGTCCCTCCTCGACCGCGCGCCAGGAACAGGCCGAGCTGATGATCCCGGTGCCGCCGAGGAAGAGGACGCTGAGGTCTGTCATCAGGCCAACGTAGTCGGCGTCCTTGCCGGCACGATCGACCGGCACAATGGGCGCGTGACCGAGCCGATCCCCTCCCTGGTGACCGCGGTGTCCCTGGCCGTCGCACTGGTGGCACTGGTGCAGATGGTGCGCGACCGGCCCATCGGACGCGCCTTGCTGATCGGCTCGGCAGCGTGGGAGCTGGCGCTGCTGGCCCTCCTCGTGAGCGGGATCGTCGCGCTCGCCGGGACCGACCGGGACGTCTCCGGGGTCACGTTCGTCAGCTACCTCGTCGGCATCGTCGTGGTGCCCCCGGCGGCGGTGCTGTGGGCGCTCTTCGAGCCGGGTCGGTGGGGCACGGCGGTGCTGCTCGTCGCCGGTCTGCTGGTGCCGGTGCTGGTGCTGCCGGCTCGACCAGATCTGGGTGGCCGGTGGCTGAGGGGGACCCGGGCCAGATCCGCACAGAGACCGGGCCGGGCCGGGTGCTCGTCGCCCTCTACGCGGTGTTCGCCGTCGCCGCGACGGGACGCTCGACGGTTCAGCTCGCGCTCGATGCCGGCCGAGCGCCTCTCGCCTACGGGCTCTCGGCGGTCGCTGCGCTGATCTATGTGGTCGCGACCTTCTGCCTGGCCCGGCCCGGACCGCTCTCAACGCGCATCGCCTGGGTGGCGCTGCTGGTCGAGCTCGTCGGGGTCGTGGCGGTGGGCACCCTCAGCCTGGCGCACCCGGAGCTGTTCCCGGACGCGACCGTCTGGTCCCGGTTCGGTGCCGGCTACGGCTACCTGCCGCTGGTGCTACCGGTGGCCGGGCTGGTCTGGCTGGCCAGCCGGCTCAGATGAGTTCGGAGCCGCGGGTGAGTACGTCGCGGAGCTTGTGTTCGATCTCGTCGAAGTGGGTCTGGTCGCAGATCAGGGGTGGGGCGAGCTGGATGACGGGGTCGCCGCGGTCATCGGCGCGGCAGTAGAGGCCGGCTTCGTAGAGGGCTTTGGAGAGGAACCCGCGCAGCAGCTTCTCGGACTCGGCGTCGTTGAAGGTCTCCTTGGTGGTCTTGTCCTTGACCAGCTCGATGCCGTAGAAGTAGCCCGCGCCGCGGACGTCGCCGACGATGGGGAGGTCGTGAAGCTTGTCCAGGGTGGTCTTGAACGCGGCCTCGTTCTCCCGGACGTGCTTCAAGACGCCCTCGTTCTCGAACGCGTCGAGGTTGGCCAGCGCGACCGCGGTGGAGACCGGGTGGCCACCGAAGGTGTAGCCGTGCATGAACGTCTCGGTGCCGTGCAGGAACGGCTCCATCAACGCATCGGTGGCGATCATCCCGCCCAGCGGGGCATAGCCGGAGGTGATGCCCTTGGCGAAGGTGATCATGTCGGGGGCGTAGTCATAGCGTTCGGCACCGAACATGTGCCCGAGCCGCCCGAAGGCACAGATCACCTCATCGGAGACCAGCAGCACCTCGTACTCATCACAGATCTCCCGGACCCGGGCGAAGTAGCCCGGCGGCGGCGGGAAGCAGCCACCGGAGTTCTGCACCGGCTCCAAGAACACCGCCGCGACCGTCTCGGGACCCTCGTTCTCGATCGCGACCGCGATCTCATCGGCCGCCCACCGCCCGAACGCCTCCTCATCCACACTCCCGTCCGGGCCGGCCAGGAACGACGGCGCCCGGTAGTGGTTGGTGTTGGGCACCCGGAACGTCGAGGGCACCAACGGCTCGAACTGCGCCTTCATCCCCGGCAACCCGGTGATCGAGAGCGCCCCCTGCGGAGTGCCGTGATAGGCGATCGCCCGCGAGATCACCTTGTGCTTGCCCGGCCGCCCGGTCAGCTTGAAATAGTTCTTCGCCAGCTTCCACGCCGTCTCCACCGCCTCACCACCACCGGTGGTGAAGAACACCCGGTTCAACTCACCCGGCGCATACCCCGCCACCCGCTCGGCCAGCTCGATCGCACTCGGATGCGCATAGGACCACAACGGGAAGAACGCCAGCTCCCGCGCCTGCCGCGCCGCCGCCTCGGCCAGATCCTCACGACCATGACCCAGCTGGGAGACGAACAACCCCGCCAACCCATCGAGATACCGGGTCCCCCTCGCATCCCACACATAGGCACCCTCACCCCGCACGATCACCGGCACATCAGCCGACTCATAAACCGAGTGCCGCGTGAAATGCATCCACAGATGATCACGCGCAGACCTCTGAAGATCGGCGTAGGTCTCGTCGTCCATGTGGCTCATCCTGCTCTCCCCGTCCTCAGTGACGCAAGTGAATCAGTAGGTTCGGAGAGGCTAGATTAGCCATGTCGTGACGTTGAGGGCTAGACGGCCACTGATTTCGTTGACAGAACCGTCCGGCTGCGAGGAGGAGTGGACATGGACGACAGGGTCCTGGTGATGCGCGGTGGAGCCGTCTTCGACGGTCACCGCCACCTTCCCGGTCATGCCCTGGTGGTCGCCGACGGCCGGGTGCGGGCCGTGGTCGCGGACGCCGAGCTGGGGTCGTACGTCGCAGCCGGGGAGCCGGTCACGGAGATCGACCTGGCCGGCGGCCTGGTGCAGCCGGGCTTCCAGGACGCCCACGTGCACCCGGTCCAGGGCGGCTTGCTGCGACTGCGCTGCGACCTGGCCGAGCTCGACACCCGCGAGGACTACCTGGAGGCGATCGGGGCCTACGCGGCAGCGCGCCCCGAGCTGCCCTGGCTGGTCGGGGGCGGCTGGACCATGTCGGTCTTCGGCACCGCCGGCCCGAGGGCGGACGAGCTCTCCGCGGTGGTCCCCGACCGGCCCGTGCTGCTGCTCAACCGCGACCACCACGGCGCCTGGGTCAACCACAAGGCTCTCGAGCTCGCCGGGCTCCACCGCGGTTCGCCCGACCCCGAGGACGGGCGCATCGAGCGGGACCCGGACGGTTCCCCGAGCGGCACCCTGCACGAGGGCGCGATGGCACTGGTCGCGCGACTGCTCCCGCAGACCACTGCCGATGACCTCTACGCCGGACTGCTCGAGGGCCAGTCCTACCTGCACTCGTTCGGGATCACCGCGTGGCAGGACGCGATCCTCGGTGACTACGCAGGCGGGGCCGATGCGTCACCGGCCTACCTCCGGGCGCTGGAGTCCGGCGCGTTGACCGCGCGGGTGCGTGGTGCCTTGTGGTGGCGTCGCGACCGCGGTGCCGAGCAGATCCCGGACCTGGTCGAGCGGCGCTCGACCTACTCCCGGGGACGGTTGGTCGCAGGGTCGGTGAAGATCATGCAGGACGGCGTCGCCGAGAACTTCACCGCCGGCATGACAACGCCGTACCTCGACGCCTGCGGCCACGGGACGGACAACCTCGGCCTGTCCTTCGTCGATCCCGACGCGCTGCGCGAGCACGTGACCGCCCTGGACGCCCGCGGCTTCCAGGTGCACGTGCACGCGATCGGGGACCGGGCGGCCCGCGAGGCGCTCGACGCGTTCGAGGCGGCCGCGGCGGCCAACGGCATCTCGGCTCACCGGCACCACATCGCGCACCTCCAGGTCGTGCACCCCGACGACGTTCCGCGCTTCGCGAGGCTCGGCGTGGCCGCGAACCTGCAGGCGCTGTGGGCACACCTCGACGAGCAGATGGTCGAGATGACCATCCCGTTCCTGGGCCCGGAGCGCGGCGCCTGGCAGTACCCGTTCGGTGACCTCGCCCGGGCGGGGGCGCACCTCGCGGCGGGCAGCGACTGGCCGGTGACCACGCCCAACCCGCTGGAGGCGATCCACGTGGCCGTCAATCGGTGGGCGTACGGCGAGGAGGGCCGGGCCGGGTCCGAGCCGTTCCTGCCGGAGCAGGCTCTCGCCCTCGAGCAGGCGCTGGCGGCGTACACCAGCGGGTCGGCCTTCACCAACCACCTCGACGAGACCGGCGTGCTCGCCCCGGGTCGGCTTGCCGACCTCGCCGTGCTCGAGCGCGACCCGTTCACGCTCGATCCGGAGGAGATCGGCGGCGTGCGGGTGCGATCGACCTACGTGGACGGGGAACTCGTGCACGACGTGCGCTGAGTGTTGTGCAGCCGAGGTCGTCCGATGTCACGACCCCTTGGTGACGAATTCGTTGCTGGAGCGGTCATTGGGCTACCGATTTCGTAGCAGTCTGGCTAGGCTCCGGGAATCCGCTTCCACGACCGAGATGGGCAGGGCATGGCTGACAAGGCGTTCCGCAACGTGATCAACGGGGAGCTGGTCGACGCGGCTTCGGGGGAGACCTACGACGTGGAGGACCCCACGACCGGCGAGGTCTACGCGACCGCTCCGATGTCGGGCGCCGAGGACGTCGACCGCGCCTACGCCGCCGCCGACCGGGCCTTCGAGGGCTGGGGTGAGGCGACCCCGCAGGACCGGTCCAACGCCCTGCTCAAGCTCGCCGACGCCATCGACGCCCGCGTCGAGGAGATCAACGCGACGGAGTGCAAGGACACCGGCAAGCCGCTCGGCCTGACCATGTCGGAGGAGATGCCCTACGCCTCGGACCATTTCCGCTTCTTCGCCGGAGCGGCACGCGTGCTCGAGGGCAAGTCGGCCGGGGAGTACATGGCCGACCACACCTCGTTCGTACGCCGCGAGCCGATCGGTGTCATCGGGCAGGTGACGCCGTGGAACTACCCGCTGATGATGATGATCTGGAAGATCGCCCCGGCTCTCGCCGCCGGCAACACCGTCGTACTCAAGCCGTCCGACACCACGCCTGCCTCCTCGACGTTGTTGGCGGAGATCGCGCAGGAGTTCCTCCCGCCGGGGGTGCTCAACGTCGTGACCGGCGACCGCGACACCGGACGCCGCCTGGTCGACCACAAGACCCCGCAGATGGTCTCGATCACCGGCTCGGTGCGCGCCGGCATGGAGGTCGCCGGTGCGGCTGCCAAGGACCTCAAGAAGGTGCACCTCGAGCTCGGCGGCAAGGCCCCGGTGATCGTCTTCGACGACGCGGATGTCGAGGCCGCCGCCCAGGCGATCGCCGAGGCCGGCTATTTCAACGCCGGCCAGGACTGCACCGCGGCCACGCGGGTGCTCGCCGGCCCAGGCGTCCACGCCGACTTCGTCGCGGCGCTCACCGAGGCCGCGAAGGGCACCCGGACCGGGATGCCCGACGACGAGGAGGTGCTCTACGGCCCCCTCAACAACCCCGACCAGCTCGCCCGCGTCTCCGGCATGGTCGACCGGCTGCCCGATCACGCGAGTCTCCAGACCGGCGGCCACCGCCAGGGCGAGAAGGGCTACTTCTACGAGCCGACCGTGCTGTCGGGACTCAAGCAGGACGACGAGCAGATCCAGCAGGAGATCTTCGGCCCGGTCATCACCGTCCAGCAGTTCAGTGATGAGGCGGAGGCTCTGCGCTGGGCCAACGGCGTGCAGTACGGCCTGGCGTCGAGCGTGTGGACCAAGGACCATGGGCGGGCGATGCGGATGGCCAAGCGGCTGGACTTCGGCGTGGTGTGGATCAACACCCACATCCCGTTCGTGTCCGAGATGCCGCACGGTGGCTTCAAGCACAGCGGCTACGGCAAGGACCTGTCCATGTACGGCCTCGAGGACTACACGCGCGTCAAGCACGTCATGTCCTACATCGGGAAGTAGGACGCCGTGAAGATCCTCCTTGTCGGCGCCGGCGGCGTCGGCGCAGCGTTCGCCGCCATCGCGGTCCGTCGCGACTTCTTCGAGCAGGTCGTGATCGCCGACTACGACGCGTCCCGCGCCGAGAGGGCGGCGGCGACCGATCCGCGCTTCGTCGCCGCCCGGGTGGACGCCTCCGACGCCGCGTCGGTGACCGCGCTGTGCCAGGAGCACGGGATCACGCACGTGATGAACGCGGTCGACCCGGTCTTCAACATGTCGATCTTCGAGGGCGCGTTCGCGGCCGGCGCCGACTACCTCGACATGGCGATGTCGCTGAGCAAGCCGCATCCCGAGGAGCCGTACGCCAGGACCGGCGTCAAGCTCGGCGACGAGCAGTTCGCGGTCGCCTCACAGTGGGAGGGCTCGGGACGGCTCGCCCTGGTCGGCATCGGCGTCGAGCCGGGACTCTCCGACGTGTTCGCGCGTTACGCCGCCGACCACCTCTTCAGCGAGATCGACGAGCTCGGCACCCGCGACGGCGCCAACCTGGTGGTGACCGACGAGGCAGGCAACGAGATCTTCGCGCCGTCGTTCTCCATGTGGACCACGATCGAGGAGTGTCTGAACCCGCCGGTTGTCTGGCAGGACGGCGAGTGGCACACGACCCCGCCGTTCAGCGAGCCCGAGGTGTTCGACTTCCCCGAGGGCATCGGTCCGGTCGAGTGCGTCAACGTCGAGCACGAGGAGGTGCTCCTGATGCCGCGCTGGATCGACTGCAAGCGGGCGACCTTCAAGTACGGCCTCGGCGACGAGTTCATCAACGTCCTCAAGGTGCTGCACACGCTGGGGTTGGACAAGACCGACCCGGTGCGAGTCAAGGGCGTCGAGGTCAGTCCGCGCGACGTGGTCGCGGCAGTGCTTCCCGACCCCGCCACGGTCGGCCCGCGGATGACGGGCAAGACCTGCGCCGGTCTGTGGGTGACCGGCACCGGCAAGGATGGCCGGCCGCGCTCGACGTACCTCTACCAGGTGGTCGACAACGAGTGGACGATGCAGGAGTACGGCCACCAGTGCGTGGTCTGGCAGACCGCGGTGAACCCGGTCGTGGCACTGGAGCTGATCGCGAACGGCACGTGGAGCGGCGTCGGCGTGCTCGGGCCGGAGGCGTTCGACGCGCAGCCGTTCCTCGACCTGCTGACCGCCTACGGGGCCCCGTGGGGGATCAAGGAGCTCGAGCCCGCGTCCTAGGGTCGGCTGCATGACGCCTCCCGGGTTCGTGCTCGTCGGAGGTTGGCCTGCGTCCGGCAAGTCCACGCTGTCGCGGGCACTGGCGGCCGAGCTCGACCTGCCGTGGCTGTCGAAGGACGAGATCAAGGAAGCGCTCTTCGCCTCGCACGGCCAACCGGGATCTGTCGAGGAGTCCCGAGACCTCGGGAGAGCTGCTGTCGTCTCGCTCCTTCAGACCGCGCGCGGATGCCCCGGAGCGGTGCTGGACAGCACGTGGTTCACCTACACCGAACCGCTGGTGCGCACGTTGCCCGGGCGTTGCGTGGAAGTGCGGTGCGTGGTGCCCCTCGAGATCGCGCGGTCGCGGTACGCAATCCGCGCGGGGGACCGGGAGCCGGGCCACCTGGACACCCACCGCGACGAGGACGAGCTCTGGGGAGCGCCGGTCGCACCGCTCGGGGTGGGTCCGCTGGTCGAGGTCGACACCTCGGGCCCTGTCGACGTGGCAGCCCTCGCCGCCCGGGTGCGCCTGCTGCTCTCGGCAGCGGGCTAGTCTGCCAGGCGTGGTCGAGAGCGCCGTACCGATCCTGCCGAGCCGTGACCTCCGCGAGACGCTCGCCTTCTACGAGCGTCTGGGTTTCGAGAGTCGTGGGGCGCCTCCGGAGACGTACGGCTACGTGATTCTCGGGCGGGGTGACCTCTGGCTGCACTTCTATGCCGAGCCTGATGTGGATCCGCTGACCACCGCCTTCAGCTGCTACCTCTATGTCGAGGATGCCCAGGCCCTGCACGACCTCTGGGCCTCCCTCGGCATCAGGGCCGACCCGGCGACAGGCAGCCGGCTGGTGGCACCGGTCGACACCGACTACGGGCTCCGGGAGTTCGCTGTTGTCGACCCGAGCGGCAACCTCCTCCGGGTCGGGTCGCGCCTCTGGTCGTGACTCCTCGCCTGAGCTCGTTCAACGCGCGAGCGTGACGATGAGGGCGCGTTCGAAGGCCGAGTCGATCCGTCGGGTGCGGTGGGTGCCGGTGTCGTCGACGGTGAGGTGGTAGCCGTGGGGTGTGCGCCAGGTGTGGGTGCCTGGCTGGGGTTGTCGGTGTTGCCAGCCGGGGGCGTGGGTCTTGATCCGGTGTTCGGATCTGGTGAGGAAGCCGAGGTTGCCGATCCGGGTCTGCCCTGGTGGTCCGGTCCCTGTCTGGTTGCTTGCGTAGGGGGTGGTGTGGTCGATGTCCATTCGGCGGGTGCGGGAGGGGGACCAGGGGAAGACGCTGGCGGGAGCACGGAGTCTGAGCTGGTCGCGGAGCCGGTCGGGCACTTCGTAGGCGTCGACGGGCATGTCGCTCTCGAGGTCGATCACGGGCTTGAGGGTGACGTGGCAGTGGCCCAGGAACTCGGCTGCCTGGCCGGCGGTGATCGGGCCGACGTCCTCCATCCGGGCCACGCCCACGCCGGTGAGGAGTGTGTCGCGGGAGAGGTGCACGTAGAGCACCGCCCCCGGGCGCGGGTCGGCGCAGCGGTGCGGTGGTTGAGCGAGCATCCGGTGCGTTCGAGGAGCGAACGGAGTCGAGCGTCTCTTCCGGTGGTTGAGGAGCCAGCGTCTCTTCCGGTGGTTGAGGAGCGAGCGAAGTGAGCGTCTCGAAACCTCCGGCGCCCGGGTGCGGTGGTTTCGAGACGGGCTCGGCTATCGCTCCGCCCTCCTCAACCACCGGGGCTCGCGGTCCTCCGCGGAGTTGAGGAGGGTGAGGGCTTGGTGGGGGCGGGCGAGCAGTCCGAGGGCTTTGGAGCGGCGGACGCCGACGGGGGAGGTGTCGCCGTGGGTGAGCAGGATCTCGGCGATCCGGTCGATGACGGCGACGAGGTAGATGATCTCCCCGGCGGTGGCCTTGGCGATCAGGGTCTTCAGTCCGTGGTCGTTGGACTGTCCGGTGGTGACGAACCGGTCGAGTTCGGCCTCGGTGCGGCGGGCCTCGGCAGCGGTGGGGTCGGCGGTGATGATCCGGGCCTCGAGGAGGTCCAGGAACCGCCCCCACGACAGCGAGCCGAGGTACGGCGTCACGCAGTGGTCGACGTACGTCGCCTGGGTGAGGGTGAGACCGGTGGCGCGGGTGCGGGCGGCGATCTTGCGGGCCTGCCAGGCCCGCACCTGCCCGGCCTGCAGTCCCGCCCAGAGCTGGGGGTGCCGGTGGCGTAGGTCCAGGGCGTCCGCGATCAGGGTCGAGGCCGATGTCAGGGAGCGGCCGGTGAGCACGGCGAGCTCGGCGGCGGCGAACTCGCCGGCCTCGGGGGTGCCGTGGCCGCCGAAGCGGCGGGGGCGTTCCATCCCGGGCAGCACCGGGCGCGGTGCCAGCGCTTGGGTGGGGTGCAGGTCGGCCCAGGCGGCGGCGAGGACCAGCTCCCGGGCCTCGGCGGTGAGCAGGGTGGCGTGGTTGGCGACCAGGGCGTCGGCGAGTCCCTGCCCGTCGAGGTCCTCCACCGCCGCTGTTGTCATGGGAGTCAATCTAGGACCGGGCACCGACAGTTTCTCGGGCTGGTTTCTCGTTGTGCACAACGCGATTCTCCCGCGGGTCCTGCCCGATCGGGTGCGGTGGTTTCGAGACGCCTCGCCTAGCGGCTCGGCTCCTCAACCACCGGCTCCCCACGGTGGTTGAGGAGGGCGGAGCGCTAGCGGAGCCCGTCTCGAAACCACCCCTGACCCGAGCGCTCGGCTTCGGGATGCTGCGGCTCGGCTCCTCAACCACCGGGCTCCCCGCGGTGGTTGAGGAGGGCGGAGCGCCAGCGGAGCCCGTCTCGAAACCACCCCTCACCCGGGCGCGTCGGTGCGGTGGTTTCGAGACGCCTCGCCCAGCGGCTCGGCTCCTCAACCACCGGGATGGCTCGCGCGGCTCGGCTCCTCAACCACCGGACTCCCCACGGTGGTTGAGGAGGGCGGAGCGCCAGCGGAGCCCGTCTCGAAACCACCCCGACCCTCGGCGCGTGCGTGCGGTGGTTTCGAGACGCCTCGCCTAGCGGCTCGGCTCCTCAACCACCGGGATGGCTCGCGCGGCTCGGCTCCTCAACCACCGTGGCATCTGCTGGTTGAGGAGGGCGGAGCGCTAGCGGAGCCCGTCTCGAAACCACTCAGCCGAGCGCGTCCGTGCGGTGGTGGCGGGTCGATCAGGCGGGCGATCAGAAGGGGTTGACCCACCAGCCCAGGCTGATGGCCTTCTCCTGCGGGTTGCGGGCGTCCCAGCACGCCCAGTGCGGGTCGTCGTCGGGCCAGGTGACCCAGGCGAGCCGGTAGGCGCGGAAGTTGCCTCCGGCGTACTCGTTGCACTCGGCGACTGCGGCGCGCTCCACCCGCGGCATGACCTGGGGGCCGTAGAAGTAGATGGAGGTGCCGATCAGGGCGAAGATCACGATGAGCATCGAGCGCACCGCGCGCTTCGACAGGCCGGTCTCACCGACCGCTGAGATCCCCATCGGATCACCTCCTCGAGGCAAGCCTAGGGATAGAGCGGCCCCGCGGGTGGCAAAACAACCGAGTCAGGCAGTCGCCTCGAACGCGTCGGCGACGACGTCGAAGGCCTCCTGGAGGAGAGCCTCGGGCATCACCAGCGGCGGCAGGAAGCGCAGGACGTTGCCGTAGGTGCCGCAGGTGAGCGTGACCACGCCCTGGGAGTGGCAGAAGGCGGACACGCGACCGGCGCGGGCTGGATCAGGCGTGTGCCCGTCCTCACCGACGATCTCGACGGCCACCATGGCCCCGCGGCCGCGGACGTCGCCCAGGCAGGGATGTGTCTGCGCCAGTGCGTCGAGCCTCTGGGTCATCAGCGCGCCGATCTTTCGAGCTGCGGTGCGGAGGTCCTGCTTCTGCATCGTCTCGATGGCGCCGAGCGCGGCCGCGCAGGCGACGGGGTTGCCGCCGTAGGTGCCGCCCAGCCCACCGACGTGGACAGAGTCCATGATCTCGGCGCGGCCGGTGACCGCGGCGAGCGGGAACCCACCGGCGATGCCCTTGGCAGTGGTGACCAGGTCAGGGACGACACCCTCGTGGTCGCAGGCGAACCAATCGCCCGTGCGGCAGAAGCCGGTCTGGATCTCGTCGGCGACGAAGACGATGCCGCTGGCCTCGGTCCACTCGCGCAACCGGGGAAGGAACCCGGCAGCGGGTACGACGAAGCCGCCCTCGCCGAGGATCGGCTCGATCACCAAGCAGGACAGGTTCGCTGCTCCGACCTGCTTCTCCAGCACGTCGATGGCGCGGTCGGCCGCCTCCTCGCCGCTGATCGGCGAGCGTTCGCGGAAGGGGTAGGACATCGGCGCCCGGTAGACCTCGCCGGCGAACGGCCCGAACGAGTGCTTGTAGGGCATGTTCTTGGCCGTCATCGCCATCGTCAGGTTGGTGCGCCCGTGGTACGCGTGGTCGACCACGGCGACGGCCTGGCGGCCCGTGGAGGCGCGGGCGATCTTGACGGCGTTCTCGACCGCCTCGGCGCCGGAGTTGAACAGCGCCGACTTCTTCGCGTGGGTGCCCGGAGTGAGCTCTGCGAGCTTCTCGCAGACGTCGACGTAGCCGTCGTACGGGGTGACCATGAAGCAGGTGTGCGTGAAGGCGGCGACCTGCTCGGTGACCCGCTCGACGACGGCGGGAGCCGCGTTGCCGACACTCACGACGGCGATGCCCGCGGCGAGGTCGATCAGCGAGTTGCCGTCCGCGTCGACGATGATGCCGCCTCCGGCGCGCTCGACGAAGACCGGCAGCGTCGTGCCGACGCCGGCCGCCACGTGCTCCTGGCGGCGGGCGAACTTCGCGATCGAGACGGGGCCGGGAATCTCGGTGAGGAGTCGCCGCTCCTGTGAGATCCCGGGTCCTCCGGCAGTGTTCCCTGGTGCGTCGTCCATGGCGGCAGCCTAGGGCAGGAACCTGTCGGAGGGCCACGGATCAGGCGCACGCTCCAGCGGATCGGTGACGAGATGCGCAGCAGGAGCATCATCGCTCGATCGAATCCGTGGCGCGGCTCGAGTCTCGGGCAGGATGGGCGGGTGAATTCTCCGACTGCCCGCCGGGATGTCGTCGTGCTGGGGTCCACCGGCTCGGTCGGCACCCAGGCCCTCGACCTGGTCCGCGCCCACCCAGACCGCTTCCGCGTGGTCGCAATCACCGCCGGCGGCGGCAACACCGACCTCTTCCGGGCCCAGATGGAGGAGTTCGCACCCCGGTTCGCCGACCTCGGGGAGGAGGCGTCGTGCGCGGCCGCCTCTCTCGAGTGCGACGTGGTGCTCAACGGCATCTCCGGCGCCGTCGGCCTGCGCCCGACGATCGCGGCACTCGAGGCGGGCAACACCTTGGCCCTGGCCAACAAGGAGTCGCTCATCATCGGCGGCCCGGTCGTCACCGCCCTGGCCAAGCCCGACCAGATCGTGCCGGTCGACAGCGAGCACAGTGCCCTGGCGCAGTGTCTGCGGGGAGGCCGCTTCGAGGAGGTGCGCCGCCTCGTCCTGACCGCCAGCGGCGGACCGTTCCGCGGACGCAGCCGTGAGGAGCTGCACGACGTCACGGCGGCGCAGGCGCTGAACCACCCGACCTGGTCGATGGGTCCACTGGTGACCGTCAACTCCGCGACCCTGGTCAACAAGGGACTGGAGGTGATCGAGGCGCACCTGCTCTTCGAGATCCCGTTCGAGCGGATCGACGTGGTGGTCCACCCGACGTCCGTCGTGCACTCGATGGTCGAGTTCGACGACGGCTCCACCCTGGCCCAGGCCTCGCCGCCCTCGATGCTGATCCCGATCGCCCTCGGGCTCGGGTGGCCGGACCGGGTGCCGCGGGCAGCTCCCGGCATGGACTGGACCGAGCCCCAGACGTGGGAGTTCTTCCCCCTCGACGACGAGGCCTTCCCCGCGGTCGCGCCTGGCCCGGGCGGCGGGGGAGCGGGGCGGCACCGCCCCCGCGGTCTACAACGCCGCCAACGAGGTCTGCGTCCAGGCGTTCCTCGCCGGTGAGATGAGGTTCACCGACATCGTGCCCACCATCGACCGCGTCCTGAGCTCCCACGACGTACCCTCGGAGGAGACAGATCTGAGTGTCGACGACGTCCTCACCGCGGACAGGTGGGCCCGTGCCCGCGCCGCCGCGGTATGACGTCGTGACCCGGGACCCGAAGGAACGCCGACGATGCTGACCGTGCTGATGTACACGCTGGGCGTGCTGCTCTTCGTGATCGGCATCGGCGCGTCCATCGGACTCCACGAGCTGGGTCACCTCTACCCGGCCAAGAAGTTCGGCGTGAAGGTGACGCAGTACTTCGTCGGCTTCGGCAAGACCCTGTGGTCGAAGCGCCGCGGCGAGACCGAGTACGGCGTGAAGGCGATCCCGCTCGGCGGCTACGTCAAGCTGGTCGGGATGCTGCCGCCGGGCGACGACGACCGGGTCGACGCCGAGGGGCGGATCCGGATCCGCAAGTCCAACACGGGGATGTTCACCCAGGTCATCAGCGACGCGCGCGCCGCGGAGTACGAGCTGGTCGACGAAGGTGACGAGGAGCGACTGTTCTACCGGCTGCCCTGGTGGAAGAAGGTCATCGTGATGGCCGGCGGCCCGACGGTGAACCTGGTGCTCGCCTTCGCGCTCTTCGGAGCCGTCTTCATGATCCACGGCGCGCTGGTCACCACGACCAGGATCGACGAGGTCTCCGACTGCGTCATCGCCGCGACCCCGGAGAACTTCGACGCAGACGGCCGCCAGCGCGCCTGCACCGACGCAGACCCGGTCGCGCCGGCCAAGCGAGCCGGGATCGAGCCCGGCGACGAGGTGGTGTCGTTCAACGGCACGGCGGTCACGTCGTGGGACCAGTTCAGCACGCTGATCCGGGCCAACGAGGACGGCGCCGCCAGCATCGTCCTCGACCGTGACGGCGAGCGGGTGGAGACCACCACCAACACCACGGTCTCCGCGCGCCCCACGTCGGTCAGCGACGACACGATCGTCGAGGTCGGCTTCCTGGGAGTCGTGCCCGAGCAGGTGCTCGAGCGCCAGGGACCGGTCTTCGTGATCACCACGATGGGCACCTACACGTGGGAGACCGTCAAGGCGATCGGCACCCTGCCGGTCAAGCTCTGGCACGTCGGTCGCGCCGCGGTCGGTCTGGAGGAGCGCGACCGCGAGAGCCCGATGAGCGTCGTGGGAGCGAGCCGGGTCGCCGGCGAGCTGAGCTCGACGCCACGAGGTGCCCCTGGGTGACCGGTTCTTCGCGCTGCTCGCGCTGCTCGGTGGGCTCAACCTCTTCCTCGGCATGTTCAACTTCGTGCCCCTGCTCCCGCTCGACGGTGGACACATCGCCGGCGCGCTCTACGAGGCGCTGCGTCGCGGCCTGGCCAAGGTGTTCCGCCGACCGGACCCGGGCTACTTCGACACCGCCAAGCTGCTGCCCGTCGCCTACGTGATGGCCGGAGCCATCGCGGTGATGAGCATCGTGCTGATCTACGCCGACATCGTCGTACCCGTGCCGCTCGGCTGACCGAGCTGCACCGCCCGCTTTGGACCCCGTCCCGAAAGGACACTCGTGACCTCGATCGACCTGGGTATGCCCGCCGCGCCGCCGCCGGTGCTCGCGCCGCGGCGGCAGACCCGCCAGATCAAGGTGGGCAAGGTGCTCGTCGGCGGTGACGCGCCCGTCTCGGTGCAGTCGATGACCACGACGCTGACCTCGGACGTGAACACCACGCTCCAGCAGATCGCGGAGCTGACCGCAGCCGGCTGCGACATCGTGCGGGTGGCGTGCCCGTCGACCGACGACGCCGAGGCGCTGCCGGCCATCGCGACGAAGTCGCAGATCCCGGTGATCGCCGACATCCACTTCCAGCCGAAGTACGTCTTCGCCGCGATCGACGCCGGCTGTGCCGCGGTGCGGGTCAATCCGGGCAACATCCGCAAGTTCGACGACCAGGTCAAGGAGATCGCCAGGGCCGCCAAGGATCGCGGAACGTCGATCCGGATCGGGGTCAACGCGGGCTCGCTCGACAAGCGCCTGCTCGAGAAGTACGGCAAGGCGACGCCGGAGGCTCTCGTCGAGTCGGCCGTGTGGGAGGCGTCGCTGTTCGAGGAGCACGACTTCCACGACTTCAAGATCTCGGTCAAGCACAACGACCCGGTCGTGATGGTGCAGGCCTACGAGATGCTCTCCGAGCGCGGCGACTGGCCGCTGCACCTCGGTGTCACCGAGGCCGGCCCGGCCTTCCAGGGCACGATCAAGTCCGCCGTCGCCTTCGGCGTCGTTGCTCAGCAGGGGCATCGGCGACACGATCCGGGTCTCGCTGTCCGCGCCGCCGGTCGAGGAGGTCAAGGTCGGCATCCAGATCCTGCAGTCGCTCAACCTCCGCCCGCGCAAGCTCGAGATCGTCTCGTGCCCGTCCTGCGGCCGCGCGCAGGTCGACGTCTACAAGCTCGCCGACGAGGTGACCGCCGGACTCGAAGGCATGGAGGTGCCGCTCCGGGTCGCCGTGATGGGCTGCGTCGTCAACGGACCGGGGGAGGCCCGCGAGGCCGACCTCGGGGTCGCCTCCGGCAACGGCAAGGGGCAGATCTTCGTCAAGGGCGAGGTGATCAAGACCGTGCCCGAGTCGAAGATCGTGGAGACCCTGATCGAGGAGGCGATGCGGATCGCCGAGGAGATGGAGCCTGCCGAGGACGACGCCGGCGGCGCGACGGTCACCGTCGGCTGACGTCACGTCCGTGAGCGCGCCTGTCACGGAGCCGTCGCTCCTCGAGGACCGGCAGTTCCTGCGCTACGTCGGGGCTCGCGGGCTCTCCGTGCTCGGCACGATCACCACGCTGATCGCCCTTCCCGTGCTCGTCTACCGGCTCACCGGCTCGGCGTCGACCACGGCGCTCGTCGCCGCGCTGGAGGCGGCGCCGTACCTCGTCTTCGGGCTGGTCGCGGGCGCGCTGGGCGACCGCTGGAACCGGCGCACCGTCATGGTGACCGTCGATCTGCTGGCGGCGGCGTTGCTGGCCAGCGTCCCGGCTGCCCACTGGCTCGGCATCCTGACCGTGCCGCACCTGCTCGCGATCGCGTTCCTGGCACCGGCGCTCGCGGTGTTCTTCGACGGTGCCGTCTTCGGTGCCCTGCCGACCCTGGTCGGACGCGCGCGGATCGGGCAGGCCAACTCCTACGTCTGGACCGTGCAGGGCTCCGCCGAGGTGGTGGTGCCGGCACTGGTGGGTCTCTCGCTGGCCGTCGTGCACCCGGCGACGTTGCTGGCGTTCGACGCCGCGACCTACGTCGCGTCGGCCTTCCTGATCCGCGGGATCACCCGGCCGCTGCAGGACCACAGCCGCGTCCGCTCCCCGTTCACGGTGCGTCAGATCGGCACCGACATCGCCGAAGGGCCTGCGCTACCTGTGGGCACATGCGGGCATCCGGACGATGACGCTGGTCGGGTTCACCCAGTGCGTGGCAGGCGGCGGCTTCGTGTCCTTGATGGTGGTGTGGGCGATCGTCAGCTCGGCGTCGGCACCGAGGGCCTTCGCTTCGGGATCGTGTACGGCGCCTGGGCGGTCGGCAGCATCCTGGCCTCCGTCTCGCTGCCTCGGCTGCTGCGCGGCCGGGCGACCCCGGCGCGGATCACCTTGGTGGCGCTGCCGGTCTCGGCCGTCGTCGGCGTGGTCACGCCGGTGTGGAACACCTGGTGGCTGGGCGCGATCTCGCTGCTGGTGTGGAGCGTGTTCTACACGATGGTGGTGATCAACTCGATCTCCTACCGTCAGCAGGTGACGCCCGAGCCGCTGCTCGGTCGGGTCAACACGGCGGGCCGGATGTTGTCGTGGGGGATCGGTTGGACCGGCGGCGCCTTCCTGGCCGGTGCGCTCAGCGGCTTCCTCGGCGTGCAGGCGACGCTGTTCGCGGTGACGGCGTTCGCCTTCGTCGGTGTCGTGGTCGCGTGGACCTCACCCCTTGTCGGTGCTCGACAGCTTCCGGTTGAGTGAGAAGAGTCGTCCCAGGATCGGCATCAGCACGATGTTGAGGCCGTGCAGCATCCCGATGACGAGGAGGATGCCGCCGACCCGCGCCGTCTCGACCTTCAGCTGGGCGGCGCTGCACGTCCGGCGCCCCACTCGAGGGTGGTCTCGAAGTTCACCGTGAACATGATGTAGGCCGCGAAGATCAGGTAGTAGACGATGTCGGTCAGCACGATGTAGCTCTTGCCGGTCAGGGGGTTGTCGTGGAAGACGTCGGCGGCGTAGGCCCGGCCGAACCGCTTGATGAACGGTCCCAGCCACAGAGCGATCGCCACCAGGACACCAGTCGTGAAGAGCTCGAGGATCCACCAGGGCATGACAGGACGTCCGTTCTCGTGGGGGGTCAGGGTCAGGACGGCGGTGGCGAGCACCGCCAGGGTGAGTGCGCCCGCGAGCAGGGCGCGGAGGCGGGCACGCCGACGGCGGCGGTCGCTGTCGATGCCGTCCCGGACCCGGGCGAACAGGTCCGGTGAGGGCCGCCCGCTCGTGTCCGAGGTGAGGGTACGGCGCAGCCGGTCCTCGAGCTGGCTCATCGCAGGTCTCCTAGCTGGGCGGCGAGGTTCTTCAGGCCGCGGGTCAGGTGGGTCTTGACCGAGTTGCGGGACACCCCGAGCGTCGTGGCGATCTCGTCGACGCCGAGGTCGAGGTAGTAGCGCAGCACCACGCAGTCGCGTTGCCGGCGGGGCAGTCCGCGCAGCGCGTCGACGACCTCGCCGACGTCCTCGCGATGGGTGGCGTGGTCCTCGGCGGAGCGCGGGTCGAGCTGGGCCGGGGGTCGGTGCCGGAGGGAGACCAGCCCGCGGCGGTTGTGGTCGCGGGCCAGGTTGATCACGATCGAGCGGAGGTACGCCGCGGCCCGCTCGTGGTCCCGGATCCGGTGGCCGTTGTGGGCGAGCCGGATGAAGGCCTCCTGGACGAGGTCCTCGGCGGCGGCGATGTCGTCGACGAACCAGCGAGCCATCTGCACCAGCCGGGCGGACTCTGCCTGGTAGAGGCGCTCGACGAGCGCGTCGACCGAAGCGGTCGGTTCAGCGGCCGGCGCACCGGTCGCCTCGTCGGCTGCGGCGACCGGCCGCTCCAGCTCCGCCTCGTCCATGGTGGTCATCACCTTGTCGGACGCACCGGCCGCCGTCCCGGGTGACACGCGCAGGAAAGGAAATCTGGTGGTCCGGACCGGGTCACCCAGGAGCACTCCGCCCCCGTCTGTCCTTGTGTTCGATCGGCCGACACGAGGAGGAGTTCATGAGGACACGAGCAAGCACGAGGACGACAAGGGCAGCGCG
This sequence comes from uncultured Actinomycetota bacterium, assembly GCA_963834315.1. Taxonomy (GTDB): domain Bacteria; phylum Actinomycetota; class Actinomycetes; order Propionibacteriales; family Nocardioidaceae; genus Nocardioides_B. The sequence goes on from CAWIAY010000010.1 coordinate 1,520,867, forward strand.
CACCGCACTCGCGGTGGGGGCAGCGGCATCCGCGGTGGCGGTGGCAGCCGGTACCTCACCCGCCGCGGCCGGAGGAGCGGTCGTCTACGGCGGGGACCTGGTCGACCTGCAACCGACGCAGGAGGGGCCGCTCGATGGCGCGACGGCGGGGGTGACTCTCGTCGAACGTGGCGCGTCGACCCACGTCACCTTCCGGCTCCAGCACATCGCGCCCTCGACCACGGCACGTGTCTTCGGTGCGCACCTGCACACCGGACCGTGCGTCGCGGGCAACGGGAGCGCCGCGGGGCCGCACTACAACGACGACGTCATCCACGGCGACACCACGCCGGCGGTCAACCGGAGCACCGAGGTGTGGCTGGACTTCCAGGTGAACGCGGGAGGCGCAGGTCACGCGCTGGTCAGCGTGCCCTTCGCCGTCGAGCCGGGCACCCGCTCCATCGTCGTGCACGCCTCGCCGACGCGACCCGACGGCCAGGCCGATGCGCGGCTGGCGTGCATCCCGGTGGTCGTGCCGTGACGGGATGGCTGCGACCGGTCGCCGCCGGCTTCGTCCTCGGCGCCACGTGGGGTGTCCTCGCCCGGGTGTGGATGCGGCTGATCAGCACGAACCCGGAGTTCAGCTGGAGCGGCACCGCGATGATCATCGGGTTCGCGGCGTCGGCCGGCGCTCTCCTCGGCCTGGTCCGGGCAGCCCGGACCAGGCGCCGGCGTCCCGTGTGGCGGCTCGCCGCGCTACCAGGACTGGTGCTGTTCGCTGGTCCAGGTCTGGTGTTCCTGCCGGCCCTGCTCCTGGGCGGCTGGAGCTGGGGGAGCCGGCGATCCCGCGTGCTGCGTGCGGTGGTCGCTCTCCCCCGCTGGTGGCGCCGATCCTGCTGTGGCGGTCGACGCCGCTCGCCGACCGGCTGCTCGTCTCGCCATGGATCTTCGTGGGGGGCTTCGGCGTGCTGTCCGTGGCGCTCGCCGCGGCGGGCGCGGTGTGGTTGGCCCCGTGGCCGCAGCGCGCCACTCGTCCCGAGACCCGGGCTGTGGTCGTCGCGTAGGCTCTCGACGTGCTTCGCACGAGCCGCTCCGGCCTCCGTCTCCTGGGCCCGGCCGACCTCCCCGAGATGGAGGAGCTGAGCGCGCGCGATCCCGTCGTCAACGTGTTCGCCGACTACCGTGCGCGGCTGACCCGGCTCGACCCACGCTGGCTGGGTGGCGAGGTGTGGGGCTACCACGTCGACGGCCGTCTGGTGGCGGCCTGCCACGCGGCGGCCAACCTGGTGCCCGTGTGTGCCGGACCCGAGGCGATCGAGGCGTTCGCCGAGCGGGCAGCCGATCAGGCCCGGCGGTGCGCGACTCTGGTCGGGCCGGCCGAGCAGGTCGACCCGATGTGGGAGCTGCTCCGTCCGACGTGGGGTCCTGGCCGCGAGGTGCGCCGCCGCCAGCCGCACCTGGAGATCAGCTCGGAGCCGCTGATCGAGGGCGACCCGCTCGTGCGACGGACGACGCCGGCGGATCTGGAGATCCTCTACCCGGCGTGCGTGGCGATGTACACCGAGGAGGTGGGCGTCTCTCCCGAGGAGGGTGGCGGTGCTCGGCTCTACCGCGCTCGGATCGCCCAGCTGATCTCCAAGGGCTGGTCCTACGCCCGCATCGAGGACGGCCGGGTGCTGTTCAAGGCTGAGGTCGCCGCCGCCTCGCCGCACGCCTGCCAGGTGCAGGGCGTGTGGGTGGACCCCGACCACCGCGGCCAGGGCTTGGCCAGCGCGGGGATGGCCGCCGTCGTCCGCCTCGCGCTGCGCGAGGTCGCTCCGGTGGTGTCGCTCTACGTCAACGAGCACAACGTCGCAGCCCGGCGGGCCTATGCCAGGGTCGGCTTCGAGCAGACCGCCGAGTTCACCACGGTGATGTTCTAGTGGGGATGTCCTAGAGGGGGACCGATGAGTCGATCACCAGCGATCCAGCTCGCGCAGGACGTGTGGCGCATCCCGACCTTGGGGAAGGACTACGTCAACTCCTTCGCCTTCGTCGAGGAGGACGGCAGCGTCACGCTGGTCGACTGCGGACTGCCGAAGGCACCCCCGCGGATCGTGGCCGGCCTGGCGGCGATCGGGAAGCGGCCCTCCGACGTCGGACGCATCCTGCTGACCCACGTCCACCCCGACCATGCCGGCGGTGCCGCCGAGATGGGGCGCCAGAGCGGCGCCCCCATCTGGGTGCACGAGGGGGACCATCCCTCCGCCACCAGCGGGACGATCGCGCAGCCGCCCGACCAGCGCTACCTGCTGGGGCGGCTGTTCTCGCGGATGCCCGACTCGAAGTTCGAGGCCTTCACCCCCGGCCCGTTGCTGCGTGACGGCGACGTCCTCCCGGTCGCCGGGGGCCTGCGGGTGGTGCACACTCCCGGACATTCCCCGGGCCATGTGTCGTTCCTGCACGAGCCGACCCGCACGCTGATCACCGGCGACTCGATGTTCAACTTCAACTTCCGGGGCCTGATCGTGTCGCCGCGGTTCCTGTGCTCCGACTTCGCCCTCACCAAGCAGACCGCGCACCGGCTCGGGGAGCTGGACTACGACGTCGCAGGGTTCACCCACGGCGCGGAGATGACCGACAATCCCCGCGAACGGATCCGGGCCTACCTCAGCAAGCTGTCGGCCACCTCCTGAGCGATCAACTGGTTCGCGGAGCTCCTCACTCGCCGGATAGCCTGCGGCCATGATCTTGAGGATGTCCAGCCTGTTCGTGCGCACGCTCCGGGACGACCCCGCGGACGCCGAGGTGCCGAGCCACCGGCTGCTCGTGCGGGCGGGCTACATCCGCCGTGCCGCCCCGGGCATCTACTCCTGGCTGCCGTTGGGCCTGCGCGTGCTGCGCAACATCGAGGGGATCATCCGCGAGGAGATGGACGCCATGGGCGCGCAGGAGCTGTCGTTCCCGGCGCTGCTGCCCCGTGAGCCCTACGAGGCCAGCAACCGGTGGACCACCTACGGCAACGGCATCTTCCGTCTCCAGGACCGCAAGGGTGGCGACTACCTGCTCGGACCCACGCACGAGGAGATGTTCACCCTCGCGGTGAAGGACATGTACTCCTCCTACAAGGACCTGCCCGTCTGGCTCTACCAGATCCAGACCAAGTACCGCGACGAGGCTCGCCCTCGTGCCGGCGTGCTCCGCGGGCGCGAGTTCATCATGAAGGACTCCTACTCCTTCGACACCTCCGACGAGGGCCTCGACCGGTCCTACGCCGCCCACCGTGCGGCGTACATCAAGACCTTCGACCGGCTCGGCTTCGACTACGTCATCGTGAAGGCGACCAGTGGCGCGATGGGCGGGTCCAAGTCCGAGGAGTTCCTCGCCACGGCCGAGGTCGGCGAGGACACCTACGTCCGCTGCACGAGCTGCGACTACGCCGCGAACGTCGAGGCGGTCACGGTCCGGGCGCCGGCACCCGTGGCCTACGACGACGTCCCGCCCGCGCACGCCGAGCAGACACCCGACACCCCCACCATCGACACCTTGGTCGACCACCTCAACGAGAAGTTCCCCCGCGCCGACCGGCCCTGGGCGTCCGGTGACACGCTCAAGAACGTCCTGGTGGTGCTCAAGCACCCCGACGGCACCCGCGAGCCGCTCGCCATCGGCCTGCCCGGTGACCGCGAGGTCGACCAGAAGCGCCTCGAGGGCCAGCTCGAGCCCATCGAGATCGAGCCGTTCGGCGAGGGGGAGTTCGCCAAGCACCCGGCGCTGGTCAAGGGCTACATCGGCCCCGGCGTGCTGGGGGAGAAGGGCGCGTCGGGCATTCGGTACGTCGTGGACCCGCGCGTCGTGGAGGGAACCCGGTGGGTCACCGGCGCCGATGTCGACGGCAGCCACGTGATCGACCTGGTCGTGGGTCGCGACTTCACCCCCGACGGCACCATCGAGGCCGCCGAGGTGCGGGACGGCGACCCCTGCCCCAACTGCCTCGAGGGCACGCTCGAGTCCGCCCGCGGCATCGAGATGGGGCACATCTTCCAGCTCGGTCGCTGGTTCGCTGAGGCGCTCGACCTCAGGGTCCTCGACGAGCTCGGCAAGCTGGTCACCGTCACGATGGGGTCCTACGGAATCGGTGTCACCCGCGCGGTGGCCGCGATCGCTGAGGGCAACCACGACGAGCACGGCCTGGTCTGGCCGCGCGAGGTGGCCCCTGCCGACGTGCACCTCGTCGCCACCGGCAAGGACGAGGCGGTCTTCGCCGCCGCTCGCACGCTGGCAGACGAGCTGCACGCCCACGGGCTCACCGTCCTCTTCGACGACCGACCCAAGGTCTCGCCGGGAGTGAAGTTCAAGGACTCCGAGCTCATCGGGGTGCCCACCATCGTGGTCGTGGGCAAGGGACTCGCCGACGGTGTCGTCGAGCTCAAGGACCGCGCCACGGGGGAGCGGAGAGACCTCCTCGTCGCCGACGCTGCCGCCCAGGTCCTGCAGGTCGTCCGTGGTTGACGCGGTCATCTTCGACTGGGGTGGCACGCTCACCCCGTGGCACACGGTCGACTTCGAGGAGGAGGCACGGGTTCTCGCCGCCGCCGTCGTCGGGGTCTCCCCGGCCTCGATCGCGCTCAGGGAGGAGGCCGCCGAGGCGATCCGACGCGCCGGTGACGTGGTCTGGGGGCGCAGTCGCGACCACCACACCAGTGCCACCGTCGCCGACCTGTTCATCGAGGCCGGCCTGACCCACGACGAGGCCCTGCTCGCCGACTACCGCGACTTCTGGGCTCCGCACACCTACACCGACCCCGACGTGGTGCCACTGTTCGAGTCGCTGCGCGCGGAGGGGATCAAGGTGGGGGTGCTCTCCAACACGGTCTGGCCCCGGCCCTGGCACGAGGAGTTCTTCCGGCGCGACGGGGTGCTCCACCTGATCGACGGCGACGTCTACACCAGCGAGATCCCGTGGACGAAGCCGGCTCCGGAGGCATTCCAGGCCGCGATGTCCGCGGTGGGCGTCAGCGATCCGGCGAGGTGCGCGTTCGTCGGCGATCGACTCTTCGACGACATCTGGGGCGCCGCCAACGCCGGCCTGCGCACCATCCACGTCCCGCACAGCGACATCCCGGCGGGCCAGGTCGGGCACTCGGAGGGCGAGCCCGACGCGGTGGTGCAGCGACTCAGTGAGGTCATCGACGTCGTCAAGGCGTGGCGGGACTGACCCGCTGCAGACTTCGGCACCTGCGCAAAGATGCACGACCTCGAGGGTCGCGGCGTCTTCCCGCGACGTCCGCTGAGGTGCAGGATCGGGAACCCCGAGCGGATGCGCGGGGACTCGGACGAGAGAAGGACCTTCGACATGCTCCGACTGCGTTATCGCGCCGCCGCGCTGGCCGGCGCCTCCGCCCTGGCTCTGGCGGGCACCCTCGCCCCTGCCCAGGCGGCCCTGCCCACCAGTGAACGCGGCACCGCCTGCTTCGACCCGGCGGCCGTCGGCGCCGGCTCCGCTGCCGCGCGTGGTGGCTCCGGCTTCGGCGAGCGCGACCACCGTGACATCAGCGCGGCCCAGCAGCGGGCCATCGAGGAGCGCACCGACAAGATCCTCGCCAACAAGGGCAAGCCGGGCGGTGGCGGCAACGGCGGCGGTGGCGGCGTCGCGCAGGCCGGCGACGTTCCTGTCTACGTCCACGTGATGGCCGATGCCAACGGCAACGGCAACGTCACGGACACCCAGATCGCCCAGCAGGTCGCGGTGCTCAACAAGACCTACGGCGGTCAGGAGTCGAGCAGCGCTTCCAACACCGGATTCACCTTCTCGCTGGCCGGGATCGACCGGTTCTACAACACCCAGTGGCACCAGGACAAGAGCAGCTCGACGTACCGCTCGCAGACCCGCCAGGGCGGTGCCGACGCGCTGAACATCTGGCTCGTCGACTTCGCCTACCTCGGCATCGCGACCTTCCCCTGGGACTACAGCCGCAACGGCGCGATCGATGGCATCCGGGTGCACTTCGACTCGCTGCCCGGTGGCAGCATCGCCAACTACAACCTCGGCGAGACCGCCACCCACGAGGCCGGCCACTGGCTCGGGCTCTACCACACCTTCCAGGGCGGCTGCACCAGCACCAACGACCAGGTCGCGGACACTCCCGCCCAGTCCTCGGCGACCAGCGGGTGCCCGGCCGGACGCGACTCCTGCGCGCTGCCCGGCCTCGACCCGATCCACAACTACATGGACTACTCCTACGACTCCTGCTACACGGAGTTCAGCGCCGGGCAGACCACCCGGATGCAGGAGATGTTCGGCGCCTACCGGGCCTGAGCAGCACCTGCTCGGAGACCGACCCACGCACACGAAGGAGCACGGCCGGGAGCAGCGTCCGGTCGTGCTCCTTTTTGCGGTTGTTTCTCCGGTTATGCCCCGGAACACGCCGAATCCACTTCCTCCCCTGTTCCGCGGATTCGGGGACCCGCGCAGCCACGATCGTGACGCCGGGTGCCCTGCCCGGCGTCCCCGACTGATGCGAAGGACTCCGATGACGCCCTCCAGGACACTCCGAAGGGGAGCCGCCGTCGCGGGCGCCCTCGTCCTCGTGCTCGCCGGCGCGCTCACGCCGGCCCAGGCCGCTCTTCCCCGAAGCGAGCGCGCCGCGTGCTTCGACCCCACGAGCGTCGGAGCCGGCGCCAAGGGTGGACCCGCCCGCGGCCTCGACCACCGCGACGTCTCAGCGGCCGAGCAGCGGGCCATCGAGGAGCGCACCGCGGAGATCCTGGCCTCCCAGGGCAAGGGGAAGGGGTCCTCCGGGAAGCCGGGCAAGTCGGTCGCGGTGCCGGTCTACGTGCACGTGATGGCCGCGGCTGACGGCACCGGCGACGTCAGCGACACCCAGATCGCCCAGCAGATCGACGTCCTCAACAACACGTTCTCAGGGGGCGAGTCCAAGGACGCCGCCGACACCGGCTTCGCCTTCACGCTCGCAGGCACCGACCGCTTCTACAACGACGCCTGGCACAACGACCGGAACTCCAACCAGTACCGCAAGGCCACCCGGCAGGGTGGAGCCGACGCCTTGAACATCTGGCTGGTCGAGTTCGGCTACCTCGGCATCGCGACCTTCCCGTGGGACTACCGCAACCAGGGCGCGGTGGACGGCATCCGGGTGCTCTGGAGCAGCCTGCCCGGTGGCACCGAGAGGAACTACAACCTGGGGGAGACCGCCACCCACGAGGCCGGCCACTGGTTCGGGCTCTACCACGTCTTCCAGGGCGGCTGCAACGAGCCGCAGGGCGGGGACCTCGTCGCCGACACGCCTGCCCAGAGCATCGCGACCAACGGCTGTCCCGAGGGCCAGGACTCCTGCGCCGGACCGGGCCTGGACTCCATCCACAACTACATGGACTACAGCTACGACAGTTGCTACAACCAGTTCACGCCCGACCAGACCACTCGCATGACCGACCTCTTCGCGGCCTACCGCGCCTGAGCGACCCCCCGGCCCCGCGCCCCGTCCTCTCTCCCAGGAGGGCGGGGCGCGGTCGCGTCCTGGGCCTGCCCTGGGCCTGCCCGGGGAGTGGCCCGGGGAGTGGCCCGGGGAGTGGTCAGAGCTCCGTGACGCCGGGGAACGCCGTGGGCGTGTCCCCGAAGCCGAGACCACGCACGGCAGCGTCGGTGAGCGCGTCGATCGCCCACTGGCGGTTCGCCTGCGCTGTGCTTCCCACGGCGGAGGCATAGACCTCGGCGCAACGACGCTCGATCTCAGCCGCCGCGATGCGGCAGCGTCGGGCCGAGTCGGCGGCGTTGGGCAGCTGGTAGCTCACCGCCGAGGCGACCGGCTCGGCTCCCGTCGCGCGGACCATCGCGACCACCTGGTCCCGGCGGGCACGATGCACGGAGTACGCCGTGCGCAGCAGCCCGGCGAGGTCGGGCTCGGCCGAGGCCGACACACGGCCACCCAGCACGCCGTACACGTAGACCGCGGCGTGCTCCCCGGCCAGAGTCGCCTGGAGCGCCTCCTCGGGAGTCATGACGCGCCAGCCCCGGTGCGGGTCCGCAGCACCGTCGCCTGCTGGGCGGCTGCGGCGGCCATGCCGGCGAGCACCCGGGCGAAGGCGCCCGACTCGGCGGCGAAGGCGCTGCGCTTGCCGACCACGGCCAGCTCGTCCTCACCGCGGGCCAGCGCGACCAGAGCCCCGCGCCGGTCGCGAGGGACCGTGCGCCCCACCTCGGGACTCGCCGAGGCGGTGGCACCCGAGGACCCCGAGGGCACGCCCGCGGTGCTCGGCCGGCCGGGCACCGCGTCCTCGAGCAGTGAGACGTGGGCCTGGTGGACCTCCTGGACCGGTCCCAGCACCCCGGCAAGCCCGGTGAACTGGGCGAGGGTCGCTTCGATGCGTGCGAGCAGCGCCAGCTCCTCGACGAGCACCGCGGTCGCCAGCGCGACGTCGGGGTCGGCCGCCCTCGCCCGCCTCCGGGCCTCTCTCCGGGCCTCCCTGCGGGCGGCGCGATGCTCACGGTCGTTGGTGGCGTTGGGGGTGCATCCCGCGACCAGTGCGAGCGAGCCGAGCGACGCGCCCAGGGCACCACGCAACACTCGGCGGCGCGAGATCGCGAGGCGAGGCTGTGGGGGCACCGGGAGACTCTATCCAGCGGCACATCAGGGTCCCGCTGCCCGACCCGCGCCGAGGATGCGGCGGTCCTGCGAGCGTGCCGCAGTGGGTTAGGGTTGGCGCCACCACAACAGCAGATGCAGGAAGGACGCCCGTGAGCATCGACGAGACCCGGGACCGACTTGCAGGGGTCCTCACCGACCCGTTGAGCGCGGTGGGACTCGACGTCGAGGCGATCGACCTGAGCGCCGCAGGCAAGCGTCGGATGCTGCGGGTCGCCGTCGACAAGGACGGGGGTGTCAACCTCGACGACATCGCCGAGGCGACGAAGGAAGTCTCCCGGATCCTCGACGACTCGGACGTGATGGGCCAGCTGCCCTACACGCTCGAGGTCACCTCGCCGGGTGTCGACCGCCCGCTGACGCTGCCACGCCACTGGCGCCGCAACCAGGACCGGTTGGTCAAGGTCTCGCTGAGGGAGGGTGCCACCCTCATCGGCCGGATCACCGACAGCGACGACACCTCGGCCACCCTCGACGTCGAGGGCACCCCGCACCGTGTGGTCCTCGACGAGGTCACCAAGGCCAAGGTGCAGATCGAGTTCAACCGCAGCAGCAAAGACCTGCGCGACCATCGGGAGGCCTGACATGGACATCGACATGAACGTGCTCCGTGCCCTCGAGCGTGAGAAGGAGATCTCGTTCGAGATCCTCATCGAGGCACTCGAGCAGGCACTGCTCACGGCGTACCACAAGAGCCCCGGAGCGGTGGAGCGCGCACGTGTCGTTCTCGACAAGAAGTCGGGCCACGTGACGGTCTTCGCCGCCGAGACCGATGACGAGGGCAACCTCGTCGCGGAGTACGACGACACGCCCGACGGCTTCGGCCGGATCGCGGCCACCACCGCCAAGCAGGTCATCCTGCAGCGGCTGCGCGACGCCGAGGACGACATCAAGTTCGGAGAGTTCTCCGGCAAGGAGGGCGACATCGTCTCGGGGGTGATCCAGCAGGGACGCGACCCGCAGGACGTCATGGTCGACCTCGGTCGGCTGGAGGCGCTGCTGCCGACCGCAGAGCGGGTCCCGGGCGAGAGCTACGTCCACGGCGACCGGATCAAGTGCCTGGTGGTCAGTGTCCGCAAGGGCATGCGGGGACCCCAGGTGACGCTGTCGCGCTCCCACCCCAACCTGGTCAAGAAGCTGTTCGCGCTCGAGGTCCCCGAGATCGCCGACGGCACCGTCGAGGTCTGCGGCATCGCCCGCGAGGCCGGTCACCGCACCAAGATCGCGGTCCGCACCCAGGTCCCCGGTGTCAACGCCAAGGGTTCGTGCATCGGGCCGATGGGGCAGCGTGTGCGCAGCGTGATGAACGAGCTGCACGGCGAGAAGATCGACATCGTCGACTGGTCCGAGGACCCGGCTGAGATGGTGGCGCACGCGCTCTCGCCGGCACGGGTGAGCAGCGTGGAGGTCGTCGACCTCGCCCAGCGCTCGGCGCGGGTCATCGTGCCCGACTTCCAGCTGTCCCTCGCGATCGGCAAGGAGGGGCAGAACGCCCGCCTCGCCGCCCGGCTCACGGGCTGGCGCATCGACATCCGCTCGGACGAGCCGCGACCCCCTGTCGCACCACCCCTCGAGCCCACCGCCCGGTGACGCGGTTCGGTGCCCGTCGCCAGAACCGCTAGACTGAACGACGGTGGTCAGCCGTCCCGACCTCCAGGAAGTGCAAGGCATGTCCCGACCGAGCGTCGTGGGACCGGTCCGCACCTGTCTGGGATGTCGCCGGAAGGCCGCCAGGCATGAGCTGTTGAGAGTCGTTGCGGCGGATGTCGGGAGTGGTCTTGCGATCGTCCCCGATCCCACGCGACGTCGTCCGGGTCGAGGAGCGCACCTGCATCCCACACCCGCGTGTCTCGCCCTCGCGCTCCGCCGACGAGCATTCCCTCGGGCCCTGCGGGTCCCCGGACAGCTCGCCAGCGGGCCGGTGGAGGACTACCTCGACGGTCTCGCGCCCGCCACACCGCACACGTCCACCTGACCGAGATGAAATTGGAGCATCAGCTCATGAGCACTCGATGAGTTCTTTCCGATGAGCATGCACACCAGCTAACGGTCCGACCGCCCTTCTGTGGCTCGGGCCAGAAGGAGAAGCGTGGCTAAGACCCGAGTCCACGAGCTCGCCAAAGAGCTCGGCGTCGAGAGCAAAGTTGTTCTCGAGAAGCTCAAGGAGATGGGCGAGTTCGTCAAGTCGGCCTCGTCGACGATCGAGCTTCCCGTCGAGATGAAGTTCAAGAAGGCCTACGGCGACCAGCTGGCCGCCGCAGCGCCTGCGCCGGCCAAGAAGGCACCCGCCCCTGGCCCGGCCAAGCCCAAGACCGAGGCCGAGGCGCCTGCGGCCGACCCGGCGCCCGCCGCCGAGGCACCGGCACCCACCAGCAAGCCGACCGGACCGCGTCCCGGCCCCAAGCGCGCCACCGAGACGCCGGAGCCGGAGGCAGCCGTCGTCGAGACCGAGGTCGAGGCCGCCCCTGCCCCCGAGGCGCCGGAGACCGCCGAGGAGGCCGCTCCGGCCCCGTCGGACGACGGCGGCGACACACCCTCGCCCAAGCCGTCCCCGCGCCCCTCAGCACGCCCGGGTGCACCTCGGCCCGGCAACAACCCGTTCGCACCTTCCCAGGGCATGGGTCGGCGACCGGCTCCGCGTCCGACCGAGACTCCCGGCGAGCGCCCGCCGAGGCCGCCCGCCGGCCGTGACGGCGGCGCCCCCGGTCGCACCGGTGCCCCGCCCGCGGGTGGGCGTTCCGGGATGCCGCGTCCCAACCCGGCGATGATGCCGAAGTCCCCGGCCGCCTTCGGTGGTGGCCCCGGTGGCCGTCCCGGCCCCGGTGGCCCCGGTGGTGCTCCCGGTCGCGGTGGTGCTCCCGGTCGCGGTGGTGCTCCGGGTCGCGGTGGTGCTCCGGGTCGCGGCGGTGCCCCCGCCGGCGCCGGTGCTCCGGCTCGCGGCGGATTCGGTGGCGGTCGCCCCGGTGGCGGTCGTCCCGGCCAGCGTGGCCAGACCCAGGGTGCCTTCGGGCGTCCCGGCGGTCCGTCGCGGCGTGGTCGCAAGTCGAAGCGCGCGCGTCGTCAAGAGTTCGAGGCCATGCAGGCCCCGACCATCGGTGGCGTGCGCGTCCGCAAGGGTGACGGCGAGACCGTGCGGTTGCCGCGTGGTGCCTCGCTCACCGACTTCGCGGAGCGGATCAACGTCGATGCAGCGTCCTTGGTGCAGATGCTCTTCTCGCTCGGTGAGATGGTCACTGCCACCGAGTCGGTCAACGATGAGACGTTCGAGCTGCTCGGAGACGAGCTCAACTACGTCGTGGCGATCGTGTCCCCGGAGGACGAGGACCGTGAGCTGCTCGAGTCCTTCGACCTCGAGTTCGGTGAGGACGAGGGCGACGAGGACGACCTGTCGGCCCGCCCGCCGGTCGTCACCGTCATGGGTCACGTCGACCACGGAAAGACCAAGCTCCTCGACGCGCTGCGCAGCGCCAACGTCGTCGACAAGGAAGCCGGTGGCATCACCCAGCACATCGGTGCCTACCAGGTGGCCACCGAGGTCGACGGATCCGAGCGAAGGATCACCTTCATCGACACCCCCGGTCACGAGGCGTTCACCGCCATGCGTGCCCGTGGGGCGCAGGCGACCGACATCGCGGTGCTGGTCGTCGCGGCCGACGACGGCGTGATGCCGCAGACGGTCGAGGCGCTCAACCACGCCAAGGCGGCCAACGTGCCGATCGTGGTGGCGGTCAACAAGATCGACAAGGAGAACGCCGACCCGGCCAAGGTGCGCGGTCAGCTGACCGAGTACGGCCTGGTGCCCGAGGAGTACGGCGGCGACACCATGTTCGTCGACGTCTCGGCCAAGTCCGAGCTCAACCTCGAGGGTCTGCTCGAGGCGATCGTGCTCACCGCCGACGCCTCGCTGGATCTGCGCGCCAACGCCGACCAGGACGCTCAGGGTCTGGTCGTCGAGGCACACCTCGACCGCGGCCGCGGTCCCGTGGCGACGGTGCTCGTGCAGCGCGGAACCCTCCGCGTCGGCGACTCCATCGTGGCGGGTGCAGGCTACGGCCGCGTGCGTGCCATGCTCGACGAGCACGGCGACAACATCGAGGAAGCCGACCCGTCGCGTCCTGCCATGGTGCTCGGCCTCACCGCCGTGCCCGGTGCGGGTCAGACGTTCATCGTCGTCGACGACGACCGGATGGCACGTCAGATCGCCGAGAAGCGTGAGTCCCGCGAGCGGGCGGCCATGCAGGCCAAGCGCCGCGTCCGCCGCACGCTCGAGGACTTCATGAAGTCGATGGAGTCCGGCGAGACCCAGGAGCTGAACCTGATCCTGAAGGGCGACGTCTCCGGCTCCGTCGAGGCCCTCGAGGACTCGCTGGCCAAGATCGATGTCGGCGATGAGGTCAACCTGCGGGTCATCGACCGCGGTGTCGGTGCGATCACCGAGACCAACGTCGACCTCGCGGCAGCCTCCGACGCCATCATCATCGGCTTCAACGTCCGGCCCCAGGGCAAGGCGACCGAGATGGCCGACAAGGAGGGTGTCGAGATCCGCTACTACTCGGTCATCTACCAGGCGATCGAGGAGATCGAAGCGGCCCTGAAGGGCATGCTCAAGCCGGAGTTCGAGGAGGTCTCGCTCGGCCAGGCCGAGATCCGCGAGATCTTCCGCTCCTCGAAGATCGGCAACATCGCCGGTTGCATGGTGACCAGCGGGGTCATCCGTCGCAACGCCAAGGTGCGACTGATCCGCGACGGCGCCGTGGTCGTGGAGAGCTCGGACCTGACGTCGCTGCGGCGGGAGAAGGACGACGCTGCCGAGGTCCGCGAGGGCTTCGAGTGTGGTCTGGTCGTCCGGGGCTACAACGACATCAAGATCGGTGATGTCGTCGAGGCCTTCGAGATGCGCGAGATTCCGCGAGCGTAGGGCACCAACGGATCGAGAGGCCGGTCGTTCGCGGCCGGCCTCTCGGCCGACACCCTGCCTGAACAAGCACTACCCAGCAGCAACACAGGAGCGAAGAAGATGGCCAGCCCACGGGTGCGCAAGGTCGCCGACCGGATCCAGGTGATCGTGGCGGAGATGCTCGAGCGCCGTATCAAGGACCCCCGCCTGGGTTTCGTCACCGTGACCGACGTCCGGGTCACCGGGGACACCCAGAACGCCTCGGTCTTCTACACCGTGTTCGGTGAGGAGGACGAGGTCGCGGCGAGCGCCGCCGCCCTGGAGTCGGCCAAGGGACTGATCCGCAGCGAGGTCGGCAAGCAGCTCGGGATGCGGCACACCCCGTCCTTGGAGTTCATCCACGACGCGCTCCCCGAGAACGCCCGACACCTCGACGACCTGCTTGCCAAGGCCCGCGAGTCCGATGCCGCCGTTGCGGCCTCGGCCGCGGGAGCGACGTACGCAGGGGAGCCCGACCCCTACAAGAAGCCGCACGTCGACGGCGACGAGCTCGAGGACGAGACTCCGGACGCCGGGTCCGACCCGGTGTGACCGGGCCCGTGGACGCGGGCCTCGTCGTCGTCGACAAGGCTCCGGGCATGACCTCCCACGATGTCGTGGCGAAGGTCCGCCGGCTCGCCGGGACCCGCAAGGTCGGCCATGCCGGCACGCTCGACCCGATGGCCACCGGCGTGCTGCTGCTCGGGATCAACCGGGCGACCCGCCTTCTCGGCCACCTCACGCTCACGGAGAAGGCCTACGACGCGACGGTCCGGCTCGGTGCGTCCTCGACGACCGACGACGCGGAGGGGGAGCTCGGCGGCACCACCTCCACCGAGCACCTCACCGAGGACGACGTCCGTTCGGCGGCCGGTGCCTTCCTGGGGGCGATCAGCCAGGTGCCCTCGGCTGTGTCGGCCATCAAGGTCGACGGCAGGCGCGCCTATCAGCGGGTGCGGGCCGGCGAGGAGGTCCGGCTCGCCGCCCGCGAGGTGACCGTCCACGAGCTCCTCGTGACCGACGTCCGGCGCGAGGGCCCGTGGCTCGACGTCGAGCTGTCGGTGAGGTGCAGCAGCGGCACCTACATCCGTGCGATCGCGCGCGACCTGGGTGAGGCGCTGGGCACCGGGGGCCACCTCACCTCCTTGCGCCGCACCGCGGTGGGGCCCTTCACGCTCACCGATGCGCACACCCTCGAGATGCTCGCCGACGACTTCCGGATGGTCGACATCGCAGACGTCGCGCGGCGATGCTTCCCCGGCTTCGACCTCGACCCCGACGGAGCCCGCGACGTGACCTTCGGCCGGTCCCTCGACGTCGACCTGGGGGTGTCCGGGGAGGAGCCCGTCGCGATGTTCGCGCCGGACGGGACCTTCCTGGCTCTCTATCGAGCCGGGGGTGACCGCGCCGCCCCCGTCGCGGTCTTCACCGGCTGAGCTCTGGCCGGCCAGGCATATGGGAGGCTTCTCCGCGTGACTGACACGTGGCGCTCGCTCGACGAGGTCCCGGCCGACCTGGGCCGCACCGTCGTCACGATCGGCAACTTCGACGGCGTGCACCTCGGCCACCAGCACGTGATCCGTCGGGCCCGCGATGTCGCCCAGGAGCGCGGGCTGGACCGGGTCGTCGCGGTGACCTTCGACCCGCATCCGATCGCCGTGCTGCGGCCGGAGCACGCCCCACCCACCTTGACCACGATCCAGGCGCGGGTCGACCTCCTCGCCGCGGCCGGGGTCGACGACGTGCTGGTGGTGCCCTTCTCACGCGAGGTGGCTGCGTGGTCGCCGGAACGCTTCGTCCGCGACGTGCTCGTCGACTCCCTGCACGCAGCCGCGGTGGTCGTGGGTGCGAGCTTCCGCTTCGGCAGCCGGGCATCGGGCGACGTCGCCACGCTCCATGAGCTCGGTGCCGAGCTCGACTTCACGGCGGTGGGGATCCCGCTCGACGGCGGCCCGCAGGTGTGGTCCTCGACCTATGTGCGCCACTGCCTCTCGGCCGGGGACGTCGAGGGCGCCGCCGAGGCGCTCGGCAGGCCCTTCACCGTGCGGGGGACCGTGATCGAGGGCGACAAGCGCGGACGCGAGCTCGGGTTTCCCACCGCCAACGTGCCCACCAGTGCCGTCGCCGCTGCTCCCGCGGACGGCGTCTACGCCGGTCGGCTGCGCCGCATGGACACCGACGAGGTCTTCCCGGCCGCGATCAGCGTCGGCACCAACCCGACGTTCGCCGGGGAGCGGGAGCGTCGTGTGGAGTCCTACGTGCTCGACCGGGACGACCTGGAGCTCTACGGCGTCGAGGTGGAGGTCTCGTTCGTCGGCCGGATCCGCGGGATGCTGCGCTTCGACGACGTCGACGCCTTGGTGAAGACGATGCACGACGACGTGGCGAGGACCCGCGCGGTCCTGTCGACAGCATGAGCGGCAGGGGCGACACGCGGCCGATGTCCGACGACGCGGCCGCGCTGCACGCGACGGAACGGTGGTTCGTGCAGCACGGTCTGCCCTACTTCGTCCCCGAGCAGCGCGAGGCGGCCCGTCGTGCGCTCCACTCGCGGCGGACCTTGGCGATGCTGGCGTTCACCGCCCTCGTGGCGCTCGCCGGCGGCATCCTCCTCGCTGCACTCCTCGGGCAGGCGGCGCTCGCGCCGGCCGTGTTGATGCTCCTGGTCGGGCTCGCCCTGCTCGGCTACGGCGCCACGACGCTCCGCGCGCGCCCCATCGCCTCGTTCGCGGTGATGCGCACCCTGGGCAGCCTGCGGCTGCTGCTGCCGCTGGCAACCCGCGCGTTGCCCCTGCTCATGCTGTTCATCACGTTCCTGTTCATCAACGCCGAGGTGTGGCAGCTCGCCGCCAGCATGGGCGGTGCCACCTTGTGGCTGACGGTGATGCTGTTCGGACTCTTCGCCGTTCTCTTCCTCTTCGTGCGGCTCCCGGAGGAGCTCGACTCCGTCGATGCGCAGCTGGACGCCACGCGGCTCGCCGAGGCCTGTCGTCGTACGCCGCTGGAGGGACGCGCGCACCACGCGGTCGACTCGCAGGACGCACGCAGTCGCGCCACCGTGACGGGCTTCGAGCGGGCCAACCTGATCCTGGTGCTGGTGATCGCCCAGGCCGTCCAGGTGTTCCTGCTCTCGTTGTGCGTCTTCGCGTTCTTCATGATGTTCGGCGCGCTGGTGATGGATGACGGCGTCCAGCTGGCGTGGACGCAGCGTGAGGCCCTGCGCAACGCCCCGGTGCTGACTCACCTGTCGCTCGAGCTGTTCCAGGTCTCGGTGTTCCTGGCGGCCTTCTCGGGGCTCTACTTCACTGTCTGCGCGGTGACCGAGGAGGCCTACCGCGACCAGTTCTTCACCCAGGTCAAGCACGAGCTGGATCGATCGGTCGGCGTGCGCGCGGTCTACCTGGCCCTGCGCGAGCACAGCGAGACGCCCGCGTAACAGAGGCAGCGGCCCCGGCGACGCGGACGTCTCGGTGTGGAAGATCCCGGTCGGGTCAGGCGTCGAGGTCCTGCTCGACCATTCCGGCGATCGTCTCGACGTCGGCCTCGTTGTCGCCGCTGACCTCGATCGAGTCACCCTTCTTGGACCCCAGCGTCATGATCAGCAGCGCGGAGCTGGCGTCGACGGGCGAGCCGCCTGGCACGCTCAGGGTCACGCTGCCGTCGAGGGAGCCGGCCTTCTCGGCGATCAGCGCGGCGGGGCGGGCGTGCAGTCCGACGGCGGATCCGACGGACACGGTCTTGGTGGGCATTCACTTCTCCTTGGGCTGGACGGACGTGGTCAGGGGGCTGCCGAGAACCATCATGCCGTGGCGGTGATCGTCTCGGCATCGACGTGCGAGAGCTGCTTGAGCACGACCACGAGCGTGGTCGCGACGAGCACGCCGATGATGAGGGACAGGAAGAACCACAGCACCTGGCCGACGGCGAAGAAGACGAAGATGCCGCCGTGCGGGGCGGCCAGGGTGACGCCGAAGCCCATCGACAGCGCTCCGGTGACAGCCGATCCGGCCATGATCGAGGGGATCACACGGGCCGGGTCGGCCGCGGCGAACGGGATCGCACCTTCGGTGATGAACGAGGCTCCCAGCAGCCAGGCGGCCTTGCCGTTCTCCTGCTCGGCGCGGGTGAACAGCTTGGGGCGCACGACGGTCGCGAGCGCGAGCGCCAGCGGCGGCACCATGCCCGAGAGCATCACGGCTGCCATGATCCGCAGCTCGGGCGAGTCGCCCGCGGCGACGGCCGCCGCGGTCAGACCGCCGGTGGCGAAGGTGTAGGCGGTCTTGTTCAGCGGGCCGCCCATGTCGAAGGCCATCATCAGGCCGAGGATGACGCCGAGCACGATCGCGGAGCCGCCCGAGAGGCTGTTGAGGCCGTCGCTGAGCGCGCTCATCAGACCACCCAGCGGCTTGGCGAGCACCAGCAGCATGATCGCGCCCGAGATCAGGGTGGCCAGCAGCGGGATGACCACGACGGGCATCAGGCCACGCATCCACACCGGCACCTTCCACGAGGTGATCCAGTGGGCCACGATGCCGGCCAGGACACCGCCGACGATGCCACCGAGGAACCCCGAGTTGATGGTGCCTGCGATCGCACCCATCACGAAGCCCGGGGCGATGCCGGGACGGTCCGCGATGGCGTAGGCGATGTAGCCGGCCAGCGCCGGCACCAGGAAGCCGAACGCTGCGCCACCGAGGGTGAACAGCACGGCGCCCAGGTAGGCGAAGAAGGAGCTCCCGAACAGGGCGTGGTCGAGGCCGTTCTCGCCGAGGTCGGGCAGGTTGAACAGGGAGTTGTCGGTGGCGATGGCGTTGCCGTTGTTGACGATCTCGTAGCCGCCGAGCAGGAACGACAGGGCGATCAGCAGACCACCGGCCGCGACGAAGGGGATCATGTAGGAGACGCCGGTCATCAGCACGCGGCGTACCCGGAGCCCCCAGGACTCGTCGGTGGAGGCCGAGGTGTCGTGGCCCGCACCGGCTGTGCCCTCGACCCGCGGTGCGCCGGGGTCATCGGCAAAGCGCAGTGCCTCGGCGATCATCGCGTCGCCGTCGTCGATGGCGCGCTTGACGCCCGAGGCCACCACGGGCTTGCCGGCGAAGCGTCCGCGGTCGCGCACGCCCACGTCGGCGGCGAAGATGGCGGCGTCCGCCGCGGCGATCGTCTCGCGCGCCAGGGGGGTCGAGCCGGCGGAGCCCTGGGTCTCGACGTGGATGTCGACACCGGCCCGGGCCGCTGCGGCCTCGAGGGCCTCGGCGGCCATGTAGGTGTGGGCGATCCCGGTCGGGCAGGCCGTCACCGCGACGATGCTGCGACGAGTGGCTGGTGTCGCCTCGGGGGAGGGGCTCGCCGCGGGCGCTGCGGGCGCAGCGACCGGTTCCTTGAGCTTGACCACCGACTGCACCAGCGCGACCACGTCGGCGGGGGTCGCGGCCTGGCGCAGGCCGTCGGTGAAGTCGGGGCGCACGAGCGCCCGGGCGAGCTGGGTGAGCACCTCCAGGTGGGTGGCGTCCCCACCGGCCGGCGCCGCGATCAGGAACGCCAGGTCGGCCGGTCCGTCCTTGGCGCCGAAGTCGGTGCCCGGCTGGAGTCGGGCGAAGGCCAAGGTGGGCACCTCGACGTGCTCGGTGCGACAGTGCGGGATCGCGATGCCGCCGGGCAGTCCGGTCGACGACGTCGCCTCGCGGGCGAGCGCATCCTCGTTGAGACCGTCGGGCGATGAGGTGCGACCGGCATCGGCGACGACCTGGGCAAGCGCGCGGATGACTGCGTTCTTGTCCTGACCGAGCGAGACGTCGAGGCGTACCAGCTGCTCGGTGATGATCGGGGGGGACGCGTTCATGGGGTACTCCCTGGGTGGGGTCGGGCGATGAGAGAGGGCGGCGACGTCGACGCGCTCGGGGTGGATCGTCTCGGGGGTGGGGATGGTCGTGCCGGGCAGACCGGCCGCGGCGCTGCCGTAGGCGACGGCGAGCCGCAGCCGTTCCGCGGGTTCGGCTCCCCGCAGCGCTCCGAGGAGGTAACCGAAGAGGCTGGAGTCGCCTGCGCCCACGGTGCTGAGGACCTTGGTGGGCGGTGGTGTCGCGCGCCAGGCGCCTTCACGCGTGACCAGGACGGCGCCGGAGGCGCCGAGGGTGGCCAGCACGGCGGTGACTCCGCGCTCGACGAGCACGGAGGCGGCCTGGGCCGCCAGCACCGGGTCGGCCTCGATCGCCTCGGGGTCCCCACCGACGATCGAGGCGAGCTCCTCGGCGTTGGGCTTGAGGAGGTCGGGGGCGGCCTGGTCGAGGTGGGCGAAGATCGCATCGAGGGGAGGTCCCGAGGTGTCGACCGCGATCCCGACGTCGAGGCTGCGCAGGTCAGCGACGAGGGAGGCGTACCAGTCCGCCGGCGCACCGGGCGGCAGCGATCCGGCGAGCACCACCCACCGGGCCTGACCCGCCCGCTGGTGCAGGGCCAGGCGGAGCCGGTCGAGCGTGACGCTGCCGGCGGTGGCACCGGGGGAGTTGATCTTGGTCGTGGTCCCGTCGGGCTCGGTGAGGGTGACGTTCATCCGCACGTCGCCTGCCGGTGGCTCCGGGCGGCAGTCGATGCCGTCGCGCAGGAGCTCGAGGACGTAGGGGTCGTCGGACGCGGCGGGCAGGACAGCGATGGTGGGCACCCCGGCCGCGACGGCGGCACGCGAGATGTTGACGCCCTTGCCGGCCGACTGGGAGGTCACGCTCGCGGCCCGCAGCACCGCGCCGCGCTCCAACGCGGAGGTGAGCTCGATGGTGCGGTCGATGCTCGGGTTGGGGGTGAGAGTGACGATCATGCGACGACCACCTCGATGTCGTGGGTGCGGAGGGTCGCCTTGTCCTCGGCGCTGAGACCGATGTCGGTGACCAGGACGTCGACCTGCTCGAGGTCGCCGAAGCGGACGGTGCTCTCGTGGCCGATCTTGGAGGAGTCGGCCAGCACGACCACGCGCTGAGCGCTGCGGATCATCGCGTTCTTGGCGGCGGCCTCGCTCTGGTCGGGGGTGCTCAGGCCGTGGGCGATGCTCAGGCCGTTGGTGCCGACGAAGGCGACGTCGGTGCGCAGCCGGCCGATGGCCGCGACCGTCTCCTCGCCGACCGCCGCCTGGGTGGTGCGGCGGACGCGCCCGGGCAGCAGGTGCAGGTCGACGTTGCTCCGCCCGGCGAGCCGGCTGGCGATCGGGACGGCGTTGGTGAACACGCTGTAGTGGATGTCGATGGGGAGTAGCCCCGCCAGTCGTGCCGTCGTGGTGCCGGCATCGAGGAGCAGGCTGCCGCCCTGGGGCGGCAGGAAGGAGAGTGCGGCATGGGCGACGCGGTCCTTCTGGTCGCTCTGGGCGTGGTCGCGCTCGTTGACGGCCAGCTCGAGCACGCTCAGCGACGCGGCGGGGATCGCGCCGCCGTGCACCCGGCGTACGATGCCAGCACGCTCCAGTGTCGACAGGTCGCGGCGCACGGTCTCGGTCGTGACCGTGAACCGGTCGGACAGCTCGGTGACCGACAGGCGGCCGCGCTGGGAGAGCAGATCGGCGATCGCCTGCTGACGTTCCTCGGCGTACACGGGCCCCTCCGGTCCTGATCGATCTGTGTGTATGTTGTTTTACGCCCGAATGTGTTGACTGTCAAGCCTCCCGGCTGTTTACTTTCCTCATGACGCAGATCACATCCCAGGCTTCAGACGACGTTCACGCCGCCCTCCTCTCCGGCACGCCCGTCGTGCCCGGCACCGCGTTCGGGCCGGTGGTGGTGGTCCGCACCGAGATCTCCGCCGAGGCGATCGCGGCGTACGGCGCCACCAGACCGACCAACGAGGAAGCCCTCGCCGGCTACGACGCGGCCGTCGCGACGGTGTCCGGTCGGCTGGCCGACCGGGCCGCGGCCTCCAGCGGATCCGCCGCCGAGGTGCTCACCGCCACCGCCGGGCTCGCCCGCGACAAGGGACTCCGGTCGGCGGTCGTCGGCCGTGTCGAGGGCGGCGACGACCTCCTCGGCGCACTGGGCGCCAGCGTCGACCAGTTCGCCGAGCTGTTCAGCTCGATGGGTGGGCTGATGGCCGAGCGGGTCACCGACCTGCGCGACCTCGAGCGGCGGCTGACCGCCGAGATCGTCGGCGAGCCCGAGCCCGGGGTGCCCACCCCTGACGTCCCGAGCGTCCTGGTCGCGGAGGATCTCTCTCCCGCCGACACGGCCGGTCTCGATGCGGAGCTGGTGCTGGCGCTGGTCACCGAGCGTGGTGGCCCGACCAGCCACACCGCGATCATCGCGCGCCAGCTCGGCATCCCCTGCGTCGTCGCGGTGCACGGTGCCATGGGTCTCGACGGCGGCACCGAGGTGCTCGTGGACGGGGTGACCGGGGAGATCGAGATCGGTCCGGACGCCGCGGACGCCCGTCGCCGGGTGGCGGAGGCCGTCGAGAAGCGGGCTGTGCTCGAGGCGTGGACCGGGCCGGCGCGCACGGCCGACGGAACCGCGGTGAAGGTGCTCGCCAACGTCGCCGACGGGGTCTCGGCCGGCAACGCAGCCGAGGGGCCGGTCGAGGGCAGCGGGCTCTTCCGCACCGAGCTGTGCTTCCTCAACCGCCAGGAGGAACCTTCGGTCGAGGAGCAGGCGGCCCTCTACGCGCCCGTGCTCGTCGGCGTTCGGGAAGGAGCGCACCGTCGTCGTCCGCACGCTCGATGCCGGGTCGGACAAACCGGTCGCCTTCGCCACGCTCGAGGGCGAGGAGAACCCCGCTCTGGGTGTCCGTGGTCTGCGGCTCTCCTTCGGCAACCCGGGCCTCCTGGATCGTCAGCTCGACGCGATCGCGCTGGCTGCCAAGCAGACCGGTACGACGCCCTGGGTGATGGCACCGATGGTGGCGACAATCGACGAGGCGGTCACGTTCGCGACCCAGGTGAGGGGCCGCGGCCTCAAGGCCGGGGTCATGGTCGAGGTGCCGAGCACAGCCCTGCTGGCGCACCGGTTCCTGGAGGAGGTCGACTTCCTCTCGATCGGCACCAACGACCTCACCCAGTACACGATGGCCGCGGACCGGATGGCGTCCGACCTGGCCCACCTCACCGATCCCTGGCAGCCGGCCGTGCTGGCGCTGGTGGCGATCACCGCGGAGGCCGGCAAGCAGGCCGGCAAGCCCGTCGGCGTCTGTGGCGAGGCCGCTGCGGACCCGCTCCTGGCCACCGCACTGGTCGGGATGGGCATCACCTCGCTGTCCATGGCCGTGGCTGCGGTGAAGGCGGTCGGTGCCCAGCTCGCCGAGGTCTCCATGGACACCTGTGAGGCGGCCGCCGAGGCCGCCCTCGCCGCCAGGGACCCGCACGCTGCCCGCGCCGCCGTCCGCGCCGTCGTCACCGGTTGAGTGGTGCCTCCGGGGAGTTGAGACGTGCCTCCCGGGGGTTGAGTGGTGCCTCCCGGGAGCCGAAACGCGCGGTTCGGGCTCTGCAAGACGCCTCTGAAATCGCGGCCGCCTCCCCGTGGCAACCTGACGGTGCCCGTAGCAAGGTCACCGCGGGAAGCGGATGATTACCACGGGACCGTGGTAATCATCGCCGCCCCCGCGCGATTGGGAGTTCAGCCAGAGCCTGGGATAGCCTGGCCACGTTGTCCCGGCGTGTCCGGGGCGACACCCCTGCCGTCAAACGGCCGCGGATCGAGAGTGCCCGGGTGAACAGGCCCCGGCGCGCCGCGCAACGACCACCGAAGGAGAGCACCGCTGTGGCCACAGGTACCGACGCGGAGACCAAGAAGAAGATCATCGCCGAGTACGCAACCGGCGAGAGCGACACCGGCTCGCCGGAGGTCCAAGTTGCGTTGCTCACGCATCGCATCGCCCACCTGACCGAGCACCTCAAGGAGCACAAGCACGACCACCACAGCCGTCGTGGGCTGCTGCTCCTGGTCGGTCAGCGCCGTCGCCTTCTGAACTACATGCAGAAGGAAGACATCAACCGCTACCGCTCGATCATCGAGCGCCTCGGTCTGCGCCGATGAGCATCGGAGCGGCATCTCTCGCCTGAGGGGTGCCGCTCCTGCCACATCCGGGCCGCCCTCGCTAGGGTCGGTCCCGGCGTGCAGGTCACCTGCACACAACTGAAGATGCACCACTCAGCAGTGGAGCGACCGCGGACGTCTGGGCCCCGGTCCTCGGTAGTGGCCCTCAGGGTCTCGACAAGCTCGAACACCGTCGTACCTGCAGGCCTCGATCGAAGACCGGCCCCCAATACCGAAGGCGCCCCGCGTGATCGCTCCGGACCATCTGGAACTTTCACCAGGAAGGGGAACCCCATGGAGGGACCCGAGATCAACGCAGTCGAGACAGTTCTCGACAACGGCAAGTTCGGCCAGCGCACCGTCAAGTTCGAGACCGGCCTGCTGGCCCGTCAGGCTGCCGGTTCCGTGACGGCCTACCTCGACGACGAGACGATGCTCTTGTCGGCGACCACCGCGGGCAAGCAGCCCAAGGACCACTTCGACTTCTTCCCGCTCACCATCGACGTGGAGGAGCGGATGTACGCCGCGGGGCAGATCCCCGGCTCGTTCTTCCGCAGCGAGGGGCGTCCCGGCGAGGACGCCATCCTCACCTGCCGCCTGATCGACCGACCGCTGCGCCCGACCTTCAAGAAGGGTCTGCGCAACGAGGTGCAGGTCGTCATCACCGTGATGGCGCTCGACCCCGACCAGCTCTACGACGTGCTCGCGATCAACGCGGCGTCGCTGTCCACCCAGCTCTCGGGTCTGCCGTTCTCCGGCCCCGTCGGTGCCACCCGGGTGGCTCTCATCGAGGGTCAGTGGGTCGCGTTCCCGACCCACAGCCAGCTCGAGAACGCCGTGTTCGACATGGTCGTGGCCGGTCGCGTGACCGAGAGCGGTGACGTGGCGATCATGATGGTCGAGGCCGAGGCCACCGAGCAGACCTACGAGCTGGTCCGTTCCGGCACGCAGGCTCCGACCGAGGAGGTCGTCGCCGGTGGTCTCGACGCCGCGAAGCCCTTCATCAAGCAGCTGTGCGAGGCGCAGGCCGAGCTGGCCAAGCAGTCCGCCAAGCCGGTCCAGGAGTTCCCGATCTTCCTGGACTTCCAGGACGACGTCTTCGACGCCGTCGAGTCCGCTGCCTCTTCCGACCTGGCGTCCGCGCTCACCATCGCGGGCAAGCAGGAGCGCGAGTCGCGCCTGGACGAGGTCAAGGACGGTGTGCTGGCCAAGGTCGGCGAGCAGTTCGAGGGCCGCGAGAAGGAGGTCGGCGCCGCCTTCCGTGCGCTGACCAAGAAGCTGGTCCGCGACCGCGTGCTGCGCGACAAGGTGCGCATGGATGGCCGTGGCCTCTCCGACATCCGTGACCTGTACGCCGAGGTCGGCGTGATCCCGCGGGTCCACGGCTCGGCGCTGTTCGAGCGCGGCGAGACCCAGATCCTGGGTGTCACCACGCTCAACATGCTCACCTTGGAGCAGAAGCTCGACACGCTCTCCCCGGAGAAGACGCGTCGCTACATGCACAAGTACGTCTTCCCGCCGTTCTCGACCGGTGAGACCGGTCGGGTCGGTTCGCCGAAGCGTCGCGAGGTCGGTCACGGCGCGCTCGCGCGCCGCGCGCTGCTCCCCGTGCTGCCCGCGCGTGACGAGTTCCCCTACGCCATCCGCCAGATCTCGGAGGCGATGGGTTCCAACGGCTCGACCTCGATGGGCTCGGTCTGCGCGTCCACGATGTCGCTGCTCCAGGCCGGCGTGCCGCTCAAGGCCGCCGTCGCCGGTATCGCCATGGGGCTCATCTCCGACGAGGTCGACGGCAAGACCGAGTACGTCGCGCTGACCGACATCCTCGGTGCCGAGGACGCCTTCGGCGACATGGACTTCAAGGTCGCAGGCACGCGTGAGTTCGTCACCGCCCTCCAGCTCGACACCAAGCTCGACGGCATCCCCGCCGACGTGCTGGCCGGCGCGCTGACCCAGGCCAAGGACGCTCGCCTCTCGATCCTCGACGTCATGGCTGAGGCGATCGACGCGCCGGAGGAGATGTCGCTGCTCGCGCCGCGCATCATCACGGTCAAGATCCCCGTCGACAAGATCGGCGAGGTCATCGGGCCCAAGGGCAAGATGATCAACCAGATCCAGGACGACACCGGTGCGCAGATCAGCATCGAGGACGACGGCACCATCTACATCGGTGCCACCAACGGCGAGTCGGCCGAGGCCGCCCGCACGATCATCAACGGCATCGCCAACCCGACGATGCCCGAGGTGGGCGAGCGTTACCTCGGCACGGTCGTCAAGACGACCAACTTCGGTGCCTTCGTCTCGCTGCTCCCGGGCAAGGACGGCCTGCTGCACATCAGCAAGCTCCGCTCCCTGGCCGGCGGCAAGCGCGTCGAGGCCGTCGAGGACGTCGTCTCGGTGGGCCAGAAGGTCCAGGTCGAGATCGCCGAGATCGACGACCGCGGCAAGCTCTCGCTGATCCCCGTGGCCGAGGACGACAAGGGCGACGCGGACGAGGCCCCGGTCGACGAGGCAGCCTCCGAGTAGGTCTTGACCATCTCGGCAGCACAGCAGAAGCCCGGCACGACCCGCACCCTCCTCGAAGAGCAGGACGGGGGACTGGTACGACGTACCGTCCTCCCCGGAGGGCTGCGGGTCGTGACCGAGGCGATGCCCGGCGTCCGATCCGCCGCCATCGGCGTGTGGGTCGGCGTCGGGTCCCGCGACGAGGCTCCGACCTTGTCCGGCGCATCTCACTTCCTCGAACACCTGCTCTTCAAGGGCACTCCGTCGCGCTCCGCCCTGGACATCTCGGTCTCCCTGGACGAGGTGGGTGGAGAGTTCAACGCCTTCACCGCGAAGGAGTACACCTGCTTCCACGCCCGGGTGCTCGACCAGGACCTCCCGCTCGCGGTCGATGTCCTGGGTGACATGGTCACCTCCTCGACGTTGGCGCCTGAGGACGTCGAGGCGGAGCGCGAGGTGATCCTCGACGAGATCGCGATGCACGACGACGACCCGGACGACGTGGTCAACAATCTCTACGCCGAGAAGGCGTGGGGTTCCTCCCCGCTCGGCCGGCCGATCGCGGGCACGGTCGAGTCGATCAAGTCACTGACTCGTGCGCAGATCGCTCGCTACTACCGCTCTCGCTACACGCCGGAGAACATGGTCGTCGCGGTTGCGGGGAACGTCGACCACGCGACCGTCGTACGCCTGGTGCGCAAGGCCTTCTCGCGGGGCAACTTCCTCGCCGACACCAGTGTCGGACCCCTGCCGGTGCGCCGCGGTGCGCGCGCCCGGACCAGCAGCTCCGGCGAGGTCGTGGTCGCCAGGCCCTTCGAGCAGGTCAACCTCGTGCTCGGGGTGAACGGGCTGGTCCGCACCGATCACCGCCGCTACGCCCTCGGCGTGCTCAACGCAGCCCTCGGCGGTGGTACGTCGTCGCGACTCTTCCAGGAGATCCGGGAGAGCCGCGGCCTGGCCTACTCCGTCTACTCCTACGCCGCCCACTATGCCGACGCGGGCGCGTTCGCCGTCGCCGTCGGCTGCCTGCCGTCCAAGGTGAGCGAGGTGCTCGCGGTGGTCCGCGGCGAGCTCGGCCGGCTGGCCGAGGGAGGCATCTCCTCCCTCGAGCTGGAGCGTGGCAAGGGCCAGCTGCGCGGAGGCCTGGTGCTCAGCCTCGAGGACTCGGCGTCGCGGATGGCGCGGATCGCCAAGGCCGAGCTGCTCTACGACGAGCTGCCCAGCCTCGACGAGGTGATCCGGCGCGTCGACGAGGTCACCCTCGACGAGGTGGCGACCCTGGCGCGCAGCCTGTTCGGCCAGGACCAGACGCTCGCTGTCGTCGGGCCCTTCGACGCCCTGCCGGTCTGAGGCGACGGCCTCAGCCGAGGGTGAGGGCGTCCAGGACGCCGACACAGGCCACGGCCCAGAGCACGCTGCTGAACGTGCCGATGATGAAGCGCTCGGCGACTCCTCCGGTCGCGCCGGCCGTGTCGCTGCCCGACGCCTTGAGCTCTGAGTAGCGCCCCAGACCCTTGAGACCGAGCACGACGGCGATGCCCTCGGGCCAGCCGGAAGCCAGGGCCGCGAAGATCCCGGCGCGTTCGAACGCGCCGATCCAGGTGCCCCCGCGCAGCACGGCGGCGGCGTCCGCCACGCCGGTCGCGGACGTGCTCGGCCCGTCGGCGAGTCGGAGCACGAGTGCGGTGACGGGTCCTCCGCCGGCGATGGCCAGCACCGCGAGCGCGACCAGCGAGGGAACGACCCAGCGTGCTCTGGTCGCTCGCGATCGGGCCGCCGAGAAGGGCGACCAGGCCGAGCAGCGGCAGCCCGGCGGTGAGCGCCATGACGGCTGCGGGTCCGACCCTGGCGAGCGGGGGGAGCCACCAGGCCAGCGCGCACGCCGCAACCAGCAGCAGCACCAGGAGCACGACCACGACGCTCATCGCAGCAGCCTGCCGCACAGCACCGACACCAACGCGCGGGCGCGCCGCTCGTCGACGATGCCCGCTGTCCGGGCTCGCTGGGAGACCGCCGACTGGCTGATACCCAGACGCTCGCCGATCTCCCCGTAGGTGAGGTCCTCGGCGAGCGCGTCATGGACGGCCCAGCCGCCGTCGGTGCGACGCTCGAGGAGGCCGGCCCAGAGTCCCAGGACCGTCTCGAGCGCGACGGCGTCCTCGTGCTCGGGGCGGGCCACGACGGCGAGCCGGTGTGGTTCGGACTTGGCCCTGGTGACGGCCTCGCGGGCGGCGAGGAATGCCTCACCGCGTCCGGCGCGGGTCTGCGCTGGCAACGGCAGCTCGACCTCGCCCAGGCCGAGCCCGAGGTTCCAGCCGCCGCTGCGGAGCACGCGACCGAGCAGCTCGACCGTGGTCTCCGGGTCGTCGGTGACCCCCTGCACCTCATCTCCAGCGGTGCGCTCGAAGCCGCGCAGCGGCGGCGAGGGGAGGTCGGTGGCCAACGTGTCGAGGAGGGCAGGGACGGCGTCGTCGGCGCCGCGGCTGCGTCGTTGGTCCAGGGTGAGCACGGCGAGGGCCATCGTCGCTCCTATCAGGTCTGAGCCTAATGATCATGACTATTAGATCACAACCTTCAGATCGAAGGTATCAGGTCAGGACCGATGATCGGGTGATGGGTGCCGTGCTTCGCGCCCCGGCGCGCCCACTACGGTGGTGCGGTGGCAGCGAGCAACCTGCGGGTAGGCGTCCTGGGGGCGCGCGGCAAGGTCGGCACCGAGGTGTGCAAGGCGGTGGAGGCGGCGCCCGACCTGACCCTCGTCGCCCGGGTCGACGTCGGTGAGGGGGCCGACGACCTCGACGCGCTGGTCGACGGCGGCGTCGAGGCAGTCGTCGACTTCACCCATCCCGACGTGGTGATGGACAACCTGGACTTCTGCGTGCGCCACGGCATCCATGCAGTCGTCGGCACCACCGGATTCGACCAGGGCCGCCTCGACCGACTCGACTCCTGGCTCGCGGACTCACCCGGGACCGGCGTGCTGATCGCCCCCAACTTCTCCGTCGGCGCGCTCCTGATGATGCGTTTCGCCGCCCAGGCAGCGCCCTACTTCGAGTCCGTCGAGGTGGTGGAGCTGCACCACCCGGACAAGGCCGACGCGCCCTCCGGCACGGCCACCCGCACGGCGGCCCTCATCGCCGCGGCCCG
Source organism: uncultured Actinomycetota bacterium (assembly GCA_963834315.1). Lineage (GTDB taxonomy): Bacteria > Actinomycetota > Actinomycetes > Propionibacteriales > Nocardioidaceae > Nocardioides_B. The sequence goes on from CAWIAY010000010.1 coordinate 1,550,083, forward strand.
GAACGCCGCAGGGTCCGGCCCCGTCCCCGACGCCACCTCCACCACGCTCGAGGGTGCGCGCGGGGCCGACGTCGACGGCGTCCACGTGCACAGCCTCCGGGTGCGTGGCCTGGTCGCCCACCAGGAGGTCCTCCTCGGTGGGCCGGGCGAGACGCTGACGATCCGGCACGACTCGCTCGACCGGATCTCCTTCACCCCCGGCGTACTGCTCGGCCTGCGCCGGATCGCCTCGGCGCCCGGCCTCACCGTCGGGCTCGAGTCGTTCTTGGGGCTCGACTGATGCGGCCGATGCTCAAGGCGACCCTCGCGCTGATGGTCGTGCTCATCGTGTTCTACGCCGTGCTCGTCGCGTTCAAGGGCATCGCGCTGATCCAGGCCGGCGGCGCGGTGGGGGTGCTGCTCGGGCTCGCGGTGCTCGTCGTCCCTCTCCTCGGGTTGGCCCTCGTGGTCCGGGAGCTCCAGTTCGGCGCCCAGAGTGCCAAGCTCGCCGACGATCTTGCAGCCGAGGACGGGTTGCCCCTCGACGACCTGCCTCGCCGCCCCAGCGGCCGGGTCGACCGCGACGCCGCAGACGACCGGTTCGCCCAGATGCGGGCCGAGGCCGAGGCCGAGCCGGACCGCTGGCAGAGCTGGTTCCGCCTGTCCCTGGCCTATGACGCCGCCGGCGACCGCAGCCGCGCCCGTGCGGCGGCCCGGCATGCGATCGACCTGCACCGCCACGCCACTCGGGGCTGACCCGACGCCGAGGCAAGGTCGTGCAGGCTTCTGCAGCGCAGAAACCTGAACCCGCTTGCAGGTTCCGCGCGCGTGCCCCGACCCAGCAGGGTGGGCGAGCGGCCCGGCGAACCGGGTCGCCGGCTCTCGGGAAGGTGTCACATGCGCAGGAAAGCAGCAGTCGCGGCGGCGGCGATGATCGCCGCCGGACTCACCACGGCGACCGGGGCGGACAGCCGCCCCCTCGGGCGCCGGCCACCAGGCGGACCCGGACGGCGAGCTGGCCCGCGCCGCGGTCGCGGCGCTGCGTGCGCACCCCGGTCGCCGGCAAGGTCGGCGACGGCCAGGCGTTCACCGTCACCGATGCGCTCGTGGATCCCGATGGCACCAGCCACGTGCGGATGGATCGCACCTACCGCGGGCTCCGCGTCCTCGGCGGCGACCTGGTCGTGCACCAGACGTCCGACGGTGCCTGGAAGGGGGCCTCGCAGTCCCTTGACGCTGCTCCGGCGGTCGCGGTGACTGCAGCCCTCACCAAGGGCGCGGCGAAGGCAGCGGCACTGGCCCCGAGTGCGGTCAACCGCGCGATCGAGGGCGAAGCGGTGGACGCAGCCCCCGAGCTCGTCGTCGACGCCACCACCGGGCGATCCCGTCTGGCCTGGGAGGTCCTCAGCGGGGGCACCCAGGAGGACGGCACGCCCAGCCGTCTCGCGTCGTACGTCGATGCCCGCACCGGCAAGGTCCTGCGCACCGAGCAGCAGATCCAGACCGCCGACGGCTCCGGCCAGTCGCTCTACAGCGGCACCGTCCCGCTCAGCACCACCCCCGTGTCCGGGGGCTTCCAGCTCAAGGATGCGACGCGCGGCAACACCTACACCACCGACATGAACAACAAGTCCGACTCGATGGTCTGCCAGCTCTTCGGCCGCAACTGCTCGACGGGCACGATCTTCACCGACGCCGACAACCAGTGGGGCACCGGCACCACCAGCAACCGGCAGTCGGCCGGGGTCGACGCGCAGTACGGCACCGACGTCACGTGGGACTACTACAAGTCGGTCCACGGCCGCAACGGGATCTTCGGCAACGGCCAGGGCTCGTTCAACCGCGTCCACTACGGCAGCGGCTACGTCAACGCGTTCTGGAACGGGTCCTACATGACCTACGGCGACGGCGACGGGACCAACTACGGCCCGCTCGTCTCCCTGGACGTGGCCGGCCACGAGATGAGCCACGGCGTCACCGAGAACACCGCGAACCTCACCTACAGCGGGGAGTCCGGTGGCCTCAACGAGTCGACGTCGGACATCTTCGGAACGCTGGTGGAGTTCTACGCCGCCAACGCCAACGACCCGGGCGACTACCTCATCGGCGAGGAGTTCGACCTCAAGAACCACCTCGGCTTCCGACGGATGGACAAGCCGAGCAGCGATGGCTCGTCCTACGACTGCTACTCCGCCACCGTCGGCAGCGCCGACGTGCACTACTCCTCGGGGGTGGGCAACCACTTCTTCTACCTGCTCGCGGAGGGCTCCGGCGCCAAGACCATCGGCGGCGTCGCCCACAACAGCCCGACCTGCAACGGCTCGAGCGTGACCGGGATCGGCCGCGACGCCGCTGGGGCGATCTGGTACCGCGCGCTGAGCGTCTACATGACCTCCGGCACCAGCTACTCCGGAGCCCGGACCGCGACGCTCAACGCGGCGCGCGACCTCTACGGCGCCGGCAGCCCCCAGCAGTCAGCCGTGGCCGCGGCCTGGACGGCGGTCTCCGTCTCCTAGCCCACAGACCCACCCAGGGGAAGAGGGGCCGCCACCCGCGCGTGGCGGCCTCTCGTCTGTGCGGCCGTGACACGGCATGATCTCCCCATGCCTCTCGACGTACCCCCCAACCTCACCATCGTGACGCTCGGCGTCGCCGACCTCGCCCGGTCCGCGCGCTTCTACCGGGACCTCGGTTGGGAGCAGCGTGGTGACGAGGGTCAGGGCATCACCTGGTTCAAGACCTCGGGCTCCTGGATCGGCCTCTATGGCTACGACGCCCTTGCCCAGGACGCCGAGGTCGAGCCGACGCCCGAGGCAGACCTGCCGACCTACCGCGGTATCACCTTGGCGCTCAACCTGCCCAGCGAGGCCGCGGTCGACCTGGCCTTCGCCCGCGTTCACCACGCGGGTGGCCGCGTGGTCAAGCCCGCCAAGCCGACCGAGTGGGGCGGCTACTCCGGCTACTTCGCCGACCTCGACGGACACCTGTGGGAGATCGCCTTCGCCCCGGGGTTCCCGATCGACGAGCACGGCCGGATCGAGATCGGCTGAGCCTCATTCGGGAGGCAGGCCCTTGCCGCGCGCGGCATAGAGGTCGAGCACCGTCTGCCGTGGGATCACGCCGCAGCGCTCGGCCCAGGCCTCGTAGCGCCCGGCCAGCACACTGACCAGCTCCGGCTGCTCGGCGGCGAGGTCGTGCTGCTCGGTGCGGTCACGGGCCAGGTCGAAGAGCTCCCAGGCGTGGTCGTGCTTGCGCACCAGCTTCCACCGGCCCGAGCGCACGGCGGCGTTGCCCTCGTGCTCCCAGAACAGGTCCCGGTCAGGCACCTCCTCGCCGCGCAAGGCATCGAGCATCGACCGTCCCTCCGCCGGCGGTACGGCGAGGTCACCTCGCCGCTGCGGGTAGCGTGGCTCCGGCGGCGTCGAGCACGGTCGGCAGCACGTCGACCAGCTGGAAGGGTCGATCCAGCACCGGCTGCTTGGAGGCGTCGATCCCCGCCGGCCAACGCACGAGCAGCGGCGTGGCGATGCCGCCCTCGTGCACCCAGTGCTTGTACTCGCGGAACGGGGTGTTGGACAGGTGCGCCCACGAGCGGCCGTAGCTCTGGTAGGTCGCCTCGCTGCCCGGCATCAGCCCGGCACGTTGCCCGGCACGACCGTCTCGCCCTCACGGGTGCGCTCCTTGAGGGGCACGAAGGCGGTGACGAAGTCCTTGACCGACTCAGGCGGCATCTCCTCGGCGCAGCCGCCGTTGTCGGAGAGGAAGACCACCAGCGTGTTCTCGAGCCTCCCGAGGCGTTCGAGGGCTGGCCAGGACCTGGCCGACTCCCTGGTCCATCCGGTCGACCTGGGCGGCGTACACCTCCATCCGGCGGGCCTCCCACGCCAGGTGCGCCGGATCCGCGGCGTCGTCCCAGGCGGGCACCCGGGGGTCGCGGGCCGCGAGCTCGGTGTCGTGGTCGAGCAGGCCCTCCTTGACCAGCCGGTCGAGCCGGTCCTCGCGGAGGCGGTCCCAGCCCTCGTCGAAGCGTCCCTCGTAGCGCGCGATGTCCTCGTCGTGGGCGTGCAGCGGCCAGTGCGGCGCGGTGTAGGCGAGGTAGAGGAAGAACGGCTGGTCGGCCGCTCGCGGCGTGCTCCTCGATGAACTGCACGGCGTGGTCGCTGATGGCGTCGGTGTAGAACGAAGCGGGCGTCCTCGTCCTCGCTCCTCGACGTTCGGACCTCCTGCCGGGTGAGCGTGCGCGGCTGGTAGAAGCTGCCGGCCCCTCCAGGGTGCCGAAGAAGCGCTCGAAACCGCGCCGGGTGGGCCAGCTCGGGTTCGGCTGCTCCATGTCGGAGGAGAGGTGCCACTTGCCGGAGAGGCACGTCGCGATAGCCGGCGTCCCGCAGCGCCTCGGCGATCGTCACCGACTCGTCGGCGAGGTCGCCGGGGTAGCCGTCGGGGCGAGTCGTCGACGTTGAGGATGCCCGACCCCGGCCTGGTGCGGGTGCAGCCCGGTCAGCAGCGACGCGCGGGAAGGGCAGCAGCGCGCGGTGTTGTAGAACTGGGTGAAGCCGCACGCCCTCGCGGCCGAGCCGGTCGAGGTTCGGCGTCGCGATCTCGCCGCCGAAGCAGCCGATGTCGGAGAAGCCCATGTCGTCGGCGAGGATGACGACGACGTCGGGGCGTGCGGCCTCGGTCGGCGTGCTCATGCGCGGTGCTCTCTGCCGGTCGTCCTCGAGGTTCTCGTGGTCCTGGCCGTGCAGCGTGCGGCGGAAGGTCTCGGGGAGCAGCCACAGGGAGACCAGCGTGATCGCGGCCATGGCCATGACGTAGGTGGCAGCCGGCCACGACGCGCCGTCGAACATCTTCACGAGCGTGACGCAGATCAGCGGCGCCACCGCCCCCGACGGCAGCACGCCGAGCTGGTAGACGGTCGACATGCCGCTGTAGCGGACCCGGGTGGGGTAGAGCTCGGCGAAGAGCACGCCCTCGGGACCGAACATCGTGCAGGCGGCCAGCCCCCAGCCGATCACGACCGCGACGGTGATCCACAGCTGCGAACCGGTGTCGATCAGGGCCCAGATCGGGAACGCCGAGACGAACGCGAGCCCGGCGCCGGCGGCGAACACCGGCCGTCGTCCGATCCGGTCCGACACCGCTGCGGACGCAAGGATGGCAGCGAACCCGACGACCGCCGCGATGAGCAGGGCGTCGAGCGCACTCGAGCTGGGCAGCCCGAGCACGGTGACCACGTAGGTCACCAGGAACGCGTTGTAGACGTTGAACGTCACGCTCTCACTGATCCGGGCGCCCATCGCCAGCAAGGTGACCCGGGGATGCCGGCGGACCACCTCTGAGAGCGGAAGCCGCGCCCGGTTGTCGTCCTCGACCAGGTCGCGGAAGGCGGGGGCTCGTCGATCCGCAGCCGGATGAACAGACCGATCCCGACCAGAACGATGCTGGCGAGGAACGGGATCCGCCAGGCGTAGTCGACCAGCGCGTCCTGGCCGAGCAGGCCGAGGGCCTTCACCGACCCGGTGGAGAGCAGCAGGCCGATCGGCACGCCGAGCTGCGGCCAGCTCGAGTACCAGCCTCGACGCCGCGGGGGTGCGTGCTCGACGCAGAGAAGGACCGCGCCGCCCCACTCGCCGCCGAGGCCGATCCCCTGGAGCATCCGGAGCAGCACCAGCAGCACCGGCGCCGCGATGCCGAGCGTCTCGTACGTCGGCAGCAGACCCATCGAGAACGTCGCGAGGCCCATGATCATCATCGTCACCACGAGCATCGGCTTGCGGCCGACCCGGTCGCCGAGGTGGCCGAAGATGACACCTCCGAGGGGGCGGGTGACGAATCCGGCGGCAAAGGTGGCGAACGCCGCGATCGTGCCGGTGACCGGGTCGAAGGCGGGGAAGAACTCGGCGTTGAAGACCAGGGCGGCCATCGTGCCGTAGAGGAAGAAGTCGTACCACTCGACCACGGAGCCGATCAGGCTCGCCGAGGCGACCTGCCGGATCGAGGATTCCGATGCCTCTCCGGTGTCGATCACAACTCTCTTCCGCATGCCCCACTCCAGTTCTGCTATCGTCCCGGCTAAAGGGACAAGAGATCGATAGTCGGGACACAGCATGACCAACGTCACCCGGCGAAGTCAAACAACACCAAGCTTGTAGCCAATCGTGGGCGGAGGGAGCTGACGTGAGTGAGAGCGTGCGCCGGGTGGTCGGACTGCTGGACACCTTGGCCAGGGCCGACGGCGACCTGACCGTGCGGGAGCTCGCTGCACAGGTCGAGGTCTCCAAGAGCGCCGCCCAGCGGATGCTCAGCGCGCTCGTCGACACGGGTCTGGCCGTGCAGGACCCGGGCAGCCGCCGGTACGGGCTCGGGCCGCTCACGCTGGTGCTCGGCACCGCCTACCAGCGCCGGATCGATCTCCGCGCGCTCGCCCTGGCACCGATGACGAAGCTGTGCGAGCTGACGGGGGAGACCGTCGGGCTCTCCGTGGCCGTCAACGAGGAGCTGCTGCACGTCGAGCAGGTGGAGAGTCGTTCCCAGCTGCGACGGACCTTCGAGATCGGTAAGGCCCTGCCGCTGTGGGCAGGAGCCCCGAGCAGGCTTCTGCTGGCGGACCTCCCCGAGGCGGAGGTCGAGCGGATCGTCCGCGCGCACCGGCCCTCGCAGGTGGCGCCGGCGGCTCCGCCGGCCGCCGAGGAGTTCATCGCCTCTGTCGCGCGGTGCCGCGAGAGAGGCTGGGCGATCGCGCTCGAGGAGACCATTCCCGGCGTGAGCACGATCGCCGCTCCCGTACGCCGCCAGGATGCGCGGACGGTGGCGACGATCTCGGTCACCGGCCCCAGCAGTCGGCTCGGTCCTGAGCGGATCGAGGCAATCGTGCCGGAGCTGCTCCGCGTCGCCGATGAGGTCAGCCGGCTCCTCGGCTACACGCGTCCACGCTGACCGACCCCGGTGGTTGAGGAGCCGAGCCGCTAGGCGAGGCGTCTCGAAACCACCGCACCGACGCACCCGGGTCAGGGGTGGTTTCGAGACGGGCTCCGCTGGCGCTCCGCCCTCCTCAACCGCGCCGGTGGTTGAGGAGCCGAGCCGCTCGGCGAGGCGTCTGAACCAGCCCGACGCACCCGGGTCGGGGTGGTTTCGAGACGGGCTCCGCTGGCGCTCCGCCCTCCTCAACCCCGGGGGGCGTGGTTGAGGAGCCGAGCCGCTAGGCGAGGCGTCTCGAAACCACCGCAGGTCGCCGGGTGGGGTGGTTTCGAGACGGGCTCCGCTGGCGCTCCGCCCTCCTCAACCCCGGGGAGTCCGGTGGTTGAGGAGCCGAGCCGCTAGGCGAGGCGTCTCGAAACCACCGCACCGACAGCACTCGGGTGGGGGTGGTTTCGAGACGGGCTCCGCTGGCGCTCCGCCCTCCTCAACCCCCGTGGGGAGTCCGGTGGTTGAGGAGCCGAGCCGCTAGGCGAGGCGTCTCGAAACCACCGCACCGAGGCGCTCGCCCGGTGGGGGTGGTTTCGAGACGGGCTCCGCTGGCGCTCCGCCCTCCTCAACCCGCGTGGGGTCGAGACTCCGTCGGTCCCTACGGCTCGATCGTGACCTTGATGGCCTCGCCGTTCTTGACGATCCCGAAGGCGTCCATGACGTCGTCGAGCGGGATGTGCCGGGTGATCAGGTCCTTGACCGGCACCTGTCCGGTGGAGATGTACTCCAGCGCTCGCTTGTTGTGCTCGGGTGCCGACCCGTTGGCACCATGGATGTGCAGCTGGCGGTAGTGCACCAGGTTGGAGTCGCACTTGATGAACGGGTCGGTCTTGGGCAGGCCGCCGAAGAACGAGATGCGCCCGTTGCGCGCCGCCATCGAGATCGCCTGCTCCTGCGTGACGTTGGCCGCGGTGGCGGTGATGATCACGTCGGCACCACGGCCGCCGGTGAGCTCCATGACTCGCTCGACCACGTCGACCTCCGAGCCGTTGATGGTCTCCTCGGGCTGGACCGCGTCGGCTGACATGGCGAGCCGTTCGGCGTTCACGTCGACGAGGTAGACAGGTCCCGCCTTGTGCACGCCCCGTGCGATCCTGATGTGCATGCACCCGATCGGTCCGGCGCCGAAGACCACGACGGTGTCGCCCTCCTCGATGCCGAGCAGCTCCTGGGCGTTGATCGCGCAGGCGAACGGCTCGGCGGCCGAGGCCTCGTCGTAGCCGACGTTGTCGGGGATCTTGTTGAGACCGTCGACCTTGAGAACCTCGCGCGGGACGATCATGTACTCGGCGAAGCCGCCGTCGTACTGGTAGCCGACCGAGGTCTGGTTCTGGCAGACGGCCATCCAGCCCTTGTTGCACTCGTAGCAGTCGCCGCAGGGCACCGCGGCGATGACCTGGGCCCGGTCGCCGATCTGCCAGCCGGCCACGTCGGCGCCGACCTCGACCACCTCGCCGGCGATCTCGTGACCGATCGTGCGTGGGGGAGTGAGGTTCTGGTGGCCGTTGTAGAAGATCTTGACGTCGGTGCCGCAGGTCGAGCAGTTCTTGACCTTCAGCTTGACCTCGTCGCGGCCGCACTCGGGCTCCGGAACGTCCTCGAGCCGGACGTCCTCTGGGGCGTAGAAGCGCAGTGCCTTCATGATGTCCTTCCTCCAGTGGTCGGGTCGCGACCACCTCGTGTGTCGTTGGTCAGTCGTCTTCGGTGTCGTCGTCGGGAGCGAGCAGGTCCAGCACCTCGTCGACCGACGTGGTCTCACGCAGCTTGCGCGCGTCTTCGGGGTCGCTGAGGACCATCGCGAGTGACTGCAGGATGCCGATGTGCTCGTCGCTGCGGCTGGCGATCGCGATACAGACCTGCGCGGTCTGACCGTTCCAGTCGACCCCGGCGGGGAACTGGAGGAAGGCCAGCGCGGCCCGGTGGATGTGCTTTCGGCTCTCGTCGGTGCCGTGCGGGATGGCAACGCCCTCGCCCATGTAGGTCGAGACCGACTGCTCGCGCTCGAGGATGGCGGCGGCGTACTCCGGTCCGGCCGCACCGATGTCGACCAGGACCGCTCCGCACTGGCGCAGCGCGTCTTCCTTGTCGGTGGCGGTCAGCCCGAGGCGTACGGCGTCGCGACCGAGCACCTGCTCCGTGGCCGGCTCAGGACTCAAGGACGCCACCGTCCTTGATCGCTGCCTCGACCTTCGCGAAGGCGGGGTCGCCCATGAAGACCTGGAAGGGCACCACGACGGCATCGGGGGCGATCGACTTGGCACGGCTCGCCAGGCCTTCGTGACAGAGCACCACCTGGGTGTCGCCCGGGATGTTGTTGACCGGCGTGTGCTCGACGCTCACGTCGTACTTCTTGAGCTTCTTCTTCATGGTGCTGGCAACCATGACGCTGCTGCCCATGCCGGCATCGCAGGCGATGACGACCTTCTTGACGTCGTTCCCGTTGATCTGGGGCATCTGGGTGGACTCCTTGTCTGCTGGTGTTCGAAGTGGGGGCGGTCGGTCCGGGTCACCTCGGTGACCCGGACCGACCGTGGTGCGGGTCGGGTGGGGCGCCTTGTCAGGTCAGTCCCCGATGATGACCTCGTCCTCGGGGCGGTGCAGCTCCTCGTCCTTGGTGCCGCGGCCGAAGCCCATCAGCAGCGACGCCACGATGAAGGAGACGCCGGTGGCCACCACGATGGCCGAGAGCACCGGGAAGTAGCCACCACGTGGGGTCACCGCGAGATAGGCGAAGATGCTGCCCGGAGACGGCACCGAGACCAGGCCGGCATTGAGCAGCGTGGCGGTGAGCAGGCCCGAGGCGCCGCCGGCGATCGCGGCGAGGACCAGCTTGGGCTTCATCAGCACGTAGGGGAAGTAGATCTCGTGGATGCCGCCGAGGAAGTGGATGATCAGCGCGCCGGGGACCGTCGGGCGCATCACCTTCGGGCCGAAGAGCAGGTAGGCGAGCAGGATGCCCAGGCCGGGTCCGGGGTTGGTCTCGACCATGAACAGGATCGATTTGCCGGCCTCCTGCACGTCGACCGCACCCAGTGGCGTGAGCACGCCCTGGTTGATCGCGTTGTTGAGGAAGAGCACCTTGGCGGGCTCGACGAAGATCGAGGCCAGCGGCAGCAGGTTGTTCTCCACCAGCACGTCGACGCCGTCGCCGAGCCAGTCGACGAGCTTCTGGACGACCGGCCCGATCGCCGCCTTGCCGAGCAGCGCGAAGGCGCCACCCACGATGCCGGCCGAGAAGTTGTCGATGAGCATCTCGAAGCCGGCGGGTACCTTCTCCTGGATGGCCTCGTCGATGACCTTGATGACGTAGCCCGCCAGCGGACCGACGATCATGGCGCCGAGGAACATCGGCACCTCGCTGCCCACGATCACACCCATCGTGGCGATCGCACCGACGACCGCGCCGCGCTGCCCGTGCACCATCCGACCACCGGTGTAGCCGATCAGCAGCGGCAGCAGGTAGGTGATCATCGGCCCGACCAGAGTGGCGAGCCCCTCGTTGGGCAGCCACCCCGTGGGGATGAAGAGAGCCGTGATCAGGCCCCACGCGATGAAGGCGCCGATGTTGGGCATGATCATGCCCGCCAGGTAGCCACCGAAGCGCTGGATCCGCGCCCGGGCGCCCCCGCCCTCGAGATTCTTGTTGACTGTTGCGTCGGGTACCGACATGGACCCGCACCTCACTTCCGACCGTGACCGGGCACGTGACCCTGGTCTCACTAAATCTGTGTTTCCCTTTATATTGCTCCGAATGGGTTGTGTCAAGGGTCGAGGCGGGCAAATTACAACAGAAACGCAGATGAGTGCAGATCGGGAACGCCACGCCGGGGCTGCTGTGGTGGGGTGGGAAGCCGGCTCAGACGAGGCGGACCAGCGCCGCCGACGCGGCGGCGAGAACCACCACGACGAGGAAGGGCGCCCGCAGCAGCAGCGCCACGACCGCCACGCCGAGACCCACGAGCCGGGCGTCGAGCACCAGCGAAGGTCCGTCGGAGACGACCTGCACAGCCACCAGCGCCGCGAGCAGCGCCACCGGGAGGAGATCCGCGACACGCTCGACGACGGGGTGCTCGAGCACGGATTGGGGCACCGACAGGCCGGCCACCTTGAGCAGGTAGCAGCCGACCGCCGTCCCCAGGACCGCGAACCAGAGTGCGCTCACGGCTGGGTCCCGTCCCCGGAGCGGCCCTCGTGACGGTGGTGGCCGGGGAGGTCGCCCTCATCGGGGAACTCCGTGGGGTCGCTCCTGCGGCTGAGAAGTCCCACCAGCAGTGCCACCGCCCCCGCCGCGAGCACCGGTACGCCGGCCGCCGTCACCGGCACCAGGACGAGCGCCACCGCAGCGCCCAGGGCGGCGACGAGCTGGTTGCGGCGGTCGGCCAGGCGTGGCCACAGCAGGGCCAGGAACGCGGCGCCGACGGCCGCGTCGAGACCGTAGGTTCGCGGGTCGCCGAGCGAGTTCCCGGCAACGGCCCCGAGGACGGTGGAGAGGTTCCACAGAACGAACACCGAGATGCCGGTGCTGAGGAAGCCGACCCGGGCCGCAGCAGTGGATCCTCGGTTGATCGACATCGCCGTGGACTCGTCGATGACGAGCTGGGCCGCCGCGAGACGGCGCCAACCGCGCCAGTCGAGCAGGGCGGCGAGCCGGAGCCCGTAGAGCGTGTTGCGGGTGCCGAGCAGGAGAGCGGTGACCGCTCCGGAGAGGGGCGCCCCACCCGCGCCGATCACGCCGATCAGAGCGAACTGGGAGGCGCCGGTGAAGACGAGCAAGGACAACAGACAGGTCTGCGCAGACATCGAGCCCGGAGGTGACGGAGATGGCGCCGAAGGAGACCCCGTAGGCGCCGGTGGCGACCCCCACCGCGACACCGTCCCGGATGATCCCGCGCCGTTCTCCGGCACCCAGGTCGACATCACTCACCCGGTCGACCCTAGGTGACTCGTCAGCGGCCGCGGCGCCTCGTCACCGGTGACGAGACGGGCGCAGACGGTGTGTCGAGCCGTGGCCGGGTGGCTGGCGCACCAGGAGCAGCACGCAGATCACGCCGATGCCGGCGCCGATCCCCGCTCCCGCACTGGCGACCAGCGGCACCGGGAGCGTCATGGCCAGCCAGGCCCCGAGCCCCACGAACGCGAGGAGACCACACAGGGCGACGACCACCCGGTAGAGCGGGGGAAGGGGTCCTAGCACGGCTCGCTCCTCTGCTTCTCGCGGCGGCCCCGGAGGACCGTTACCTCCTACGACGAACGAGAGCGCACATTGGTTGCCATCAGGGATCGATGTGCTGACGCGACCGGCTCAGACGTCTGCCAGGTCGGTGTGCAGACGCACCTGCTTGACGGTGACGGATCCGTCCCCGTGCAGGTCGAGCTCGCGATGGGCGCCGTCGGCGGCCCAGCCCGCACTGGTGAGGAAGCCCCGACGTACGTCGTCGGTGCTCGCGAGCCAGGTGACTGCCCGCGAGAAGCGATCGGCCTTGAGCGTCTCGGCGCACGCCTGGACCAACCGTGAACCGTGGCCCTGGCGGGTCTGGTCGGGATCCACCGTGAGCTCGACGATCTCGCCGTCGGCCACCGGGTCGCAGTCCGGGTCCTGGCCCGGGCCGGTGACGGCGAAGCCACGCACCGTGTTGCGCTCGAGTGCGACCAGCACTCGGTTGCGGGCGTCCGGGCTCTTGGTCAACGACGCCTGCCAGGCTTCGGCGAAGTCGTCGGGATCCAGCGCGTCGATGATCTCTTGGGGCAGCAGGCCGGCGTACTCCTGGCGCCACGCGCGCACCTGCACGGCCGCGATGGCCGGCGCGTCGTCTGCCCACCCGACCCGGACGGAGACGTCAGCCGTGGGGTTGCTCATGGGTTCGATCCTCCCAGGCGGGCGTCAACCACCCACCCGCCGGGGGATCGGCGGGGTTCGTCACGCAGCTGACCCACGCTAGTGAGCCGCGATGAGGTCTCTCAGCCATCCGCGGAGGCGGGCGCCGAAGAGCGGATCGATGCTCGTGGCCATCTGGGCGTCCACCTGGTTGAGCACAGCCCCGAGTTGGTTGACCTCGGTCGGCCGGTGCGTGCCTCGCTCGTGGGCGGCGACAGCGGCCCGCAGCGCGGCCGACATCCCGTTGCAGGCTCCGTTGTCGGTGATGAGCCGCTCGTCGCACGCCCGGGCGATGTTGGCGAGAAGACTCGCGCTCGTGGCACGGATCCGCAGTGTCCGGTTCACGCTCGCGGAGTTGCCGAGGTTGTCGGCGGCGGTGATCGCGACCGAGTGCGTGCCGGCGTCCAGCAAGAAGGTGTCGAACTGCTCCCCGTTGCTGGTCGGTGCGCCGTCGAAGGTGGCGCTCTGGGAGGCGACGCCGGACCCGTCGGGACCGTCATCGACGCTCCAGCGCACCTTGAAGAGGTCGTCGGTGTCGTAGACGACGCCCTCGGGAGTCGGCTCGAGCATCGTGATCTCCGGCGGCGTGGTGTCGAGGACGAACGACGTCGTCGTCACCGGCGACGACCCCACCTCGTGGCAGGGGTCGCCGGCCCGTGTCTCGAGCACGTAGCGACCGTCGGGGAGTCCCGTGAGCGGGACCTCTGTGCCTTCGGTGGCCGGCTGCCACGCGCCCGGCGCCTCTCCCTCGCGGTGGAGCCGTGCCTGGATGGTGATGCCACCTGCCGCGAAGACGTCGTCGGTCGCGCTCACCCGATAGTGCGAGCCCGGCCCGACGAAGTGCGTCCCGTCGGGCGCGTCGTACGTCGCGCCGCCACCGACGAAGGCCGAGGTGTCAGGAGCCGACGTGTCCGACGGGTCGGGTGAGGGAGTGTCGCCCAGGGACGGGAAGTTCGGGTCATCGATCGGCTGCCCGACGAGCTTCGGCCACGCGGCAGGGTCGGTCTCCCAGTCCTCGTAGAGCGTGCGGAAGGCCGGCCTCAGCACGCAGGACTCCCACAAAGGGAACGTACCCGCCCCTCCGTGCGGGTCCTCGGGGTTCTCCCCGGGCGCGAAGCGCGGCATCCCGTCCTGCCGCCAGACGTGGTCGCCGTCGATCGTGGCCAGCCACTCGACTCCGCCGAGACCGTCGACCATCACGTTGGCCGGGCGGGAGGCGTGATCGCTCCACGTGGAGATGGTGGCGCCCGACGTGACCACGTTGCCGGCGAGCAGCTGGTCGCGAGCCACCGCATTGAGCCCGGCCGCGTCGAGCAGCACCAGCTTGGAGGTGGTCACCGCGTTGTCGTAGACAGCGAGATGGGTGAACTCGGCGGAGTCCTTGAGCGCCGAGGAGGGTGCCGTGCCTCCGCCGGGGAGCTTGATCGTGCGGTTCTCGTGGTGGTCGGCGGGCATGCCGAGGAGCTCATCGAGACGGGCGTGGTCCTGGGGCGTGAACAGGTCGACCTGCTGGGTGCCGAGCGGTCCGAGGTCCAGGGAGACCTGGTTGACGTCGAGCCAGTACGTCGGGTGCTTGAGGAACGACGACAACACGTCGATGTCGATCCCGAAGGCCTTGTTGATCTCCTTGATGATGAGGTTCTTGGCGATCTCCTTGACCTCGGCGGTGACCAGGCGGACCGGGTTCAGGGCCGGGCCGACGATGTCGTCGAGGACGCCGGAGAACCACTGGAGCGCGCTGCGGATGTCGCCGAGGGCATCAGGTGCTCCGAGCATCGAGAGCATGTGGTCGTTGATGAACGGGTCGAGCTCGTGGAGCACGACATCGGTGGCGCCGATGGCGTCCTCGCAGTTGATCCGCGCCTGGGTGCCCTCGCCTCCGAGGGCGCCGCACTCATCGTTCTGCGTGTCGCGGAGCGTCTGCGGGTCGAACAGGGCACGGGTCGAGCCGAGCCCCACGGTGGTCCACTCGCGCAGTCCGGCATCGATGTCGTCGATCCAGGCGCTCAGATAACTGATCACGATGTTGAGGCGGACGACGTCGTCGGCGAGCTCGAACGGGTCCGGCAGGCAGCCGATCGCGGCACCGATGCACTCGTGACGCGTGTAGGTGCCGCTGCGCTGACCACGGACGGTGTCGCGGGTCACGGTGGCCGTGCGCTCGTAGCAGTCCGGGTCGACGAGCGCACAGTCGTCGTAGTCGCGGTCGGAGCGAGCGACGGCGAGCTCGATCTGCAGGTCGGACTTGAGGTCGAGGAAGTAGTCGATCATCGGGCCGCGGACGGGCTCGGGGTCGTCGATGGTGAACGGCCCGCCGCCCGGGCAGCCGTCGTCGGCGATGCCGTCGCCGTCGTCGTCGACACCGTCACCGCAGGTGCCCACCGGTAGCGGCTGCTCGGGGTCGACGAGCACGTCGTAGACCCAGCCCATCGGAGCGTCGAAGGCGATTCCCGGCGTTGAGTCGCTGGAGACGTCCCCGTCCGGCAGTGTGGTGCGGTCATCGTTGCCGTCGTAGCCCGGGGTGGCGTCGCCGATGTAGCCCTCGACGATCAGGTGCCGGATCGCGATCTCGGCCTTGTCGACGTCGGTCAGGATGTCGCCGACTCCCGGGAAGATGCCCTGGGCGAAGTCGTTGACCAGCGTGTGCGCCCACATGTCGCCGGCGGCGTGGGTGGCGTACCCGTAGCTGAAGGCAAGGATCTGGCCGCGGTCGGCGGCCGAGTAGCGAGGGTCGGTCTGGGCCGCCCAGGCCTTGCCCAGCAGGTAGCCGAGCCACCTGCCCGTCTGCTCGGGGTGAATCGTCGACTGCCCGAACGTGAGGTCCGGGAAGCCATCGGGACCGATGACACCGGCCTGGTAGTAGGAGGGCCAGTCACGCAACGCCGCGACGACCTCTGGTCTCACGGCGTACTCGCGTCCGTCAACGGTGACCTTGCCGTCCTGGACGTCCGCGAGGGTGGGCTGGGCCGCCGCGTTGTGCGTGTAAGGCTTGAACGCCTCGGCCGGACCGACCGTGAGGACCGTCAGAAGAGCGGTGAGGATGCTCAGCGCCATCGTGGTGGCAAGAAGTCGTCGGTTCATGCGGTGTGCCTCCCCCTGTGCGGGGTACGCCGGCGCATGACCCCGTCTCGCAGCACCTTGGCAGCGAGCTCGGGCCGCCGACATGCCTACCTCGGGCCATTTCACGACTAGTCACCTCACCGGTACGACCTAGTTCTGACGGGCCATCCCGCCTGCGTGGTGAGAATCACCAGGCGCCTCACCATCGGGTAGTTTTGGCGCCGTGCAGCCCTACCTCGACCTCGTCCGACGCATCCTCGACGACGGGGTCGCCAAGAGCGATCGCACCGGCACCGGGACGCTGAGCGTCTTCGGTCATCAGATGCGCTTCGACCTGCGCGAGGGCTTCCCTCTGGTGACCACCAAGAAGGTGCACACCCGCTCGATCTTCGCCGAGCTGCTCTGGTTCCTGCGTGGCGACACCAACGTCAAGTGGCTCCAGGACCGCGGCGTGACCATCTGGGACGAGTGGGCCGACTCCGAGGGCGACCTGGGGCCGGTCTACGGCTATCAGTGGCGGTCGTGGCCGACGCCCTCGGGCGACCACGTCGACCAGGTCGCACAGCTCGTGGCGAACCTACGTCGTGACCCCGACTCGCGCCGGCACATCGTGTCGGCCTGGAACGTCGCTGACATCCCGCAGATGGCGCTCGCGCCGTGCCACGCGCTCTTCCAGTTCTACGTGGCGCCCGCACCTGACGGCGGCCCCGGCCGGCTCTCGTGCCAGCTCTACCAGCGCTCGGCCGACGTGTTCCTCGGCGTTCCGTTCAACATCGCCTCCTACGCCCTGCTCACGCACATGGTCGCCCAGGTCACCGGTCTCGAGGTCGGCGACTTCGTGCACACCCTCGGCGATGCCCACCTCTACTCCAACCACCTCGACCAGGCCAGGTTGCAGCTCACCCGCGAGACCCGGCCGCTGCCGACCCTGTGGCTCGACCCCTCCGTGACCGAGCTCGACGCGTTCGACCTCGAGCACGTGCGCGTCGACGGCTACGACCCGCACCCGGGGATCAAGGCACCCATCGCCGTATGACCGCCGACAGGCCAGTTGACGCACGACACGCCGACCAGACAGGTGGGAAGGTGGCCTCTCGCCCTCGGGTGGTGATGGTGGCGGCGTACGCCGACAACGGGGTGATCGGTCGCGACGGTGACATGCCGTGGCACCTGCCCGAGGACCTCAAGCACTTCCGGGAGACCACGCGCGGGCACAGCGTGATCATGGGTCGGGTCACCTACGAGGGGATCGGCAGGCCACTTCCCTACCGCACCAACATCGTGGTCACACGTCAGCCGGGCTGGTCGGCCGAGGGTGTGCTGGTCGCGGAGAGTCTCGAGGCAGCGCTGGAGAGGGGCCGCGAGGTGCATGCCGAGACCGGGGCCGACATCGTGATCGGCGGTGGCACCCAGATCTACGAGCAGGCGATGCCGTACGCGACCCACCAGGTGCTCACCGAGGTGCACCAGACCCCCGAGGGCGACACCCACTACCCCGACTTCGACCGCGCGGACTGGCGCGAGACCCGGCGCGAGGACCGTGACGGCTTCAGCTGGGTCTGGTGGGAGAGGACCGCACCCGCCGCCTCCGACGCGGAGCGATAGCCTGAGCGCCATGACGTTGCCCCCCGCACCGTTCGGTCGTGTGCTCACGGCGATGGTCAGCCCGTTCCATGCCGACGGCTCGCTCGACCTCGACGGAGCGGCACGGGTCGCCGAGCACCTCGTCGACCGTGGCAATGACGGCCTGGTGGTGTCCGGCACCACCGGTGAGTCGCCGACGACCACCACCGAGGAGGACGGACGGCTGCTGCGCGCCGTCGTCGAGGCAGTGGGGGACCGGGCCACGGTGATCGCGGGCGTGGGCACCAACAACACCGCCCACTCGGTCGAGCTCGCTGTCCAGGCAGAGAAGATCGGCGCCGACGGCACGCTCGTGGTGACGCCCTACTACAACAAGCCCACCCAGGCCGGTCTGCTCGCGCACTTCACCGCGGTCGCCGACGCCTCCGGTCTGCCCGCGATGCTCTACGACATCCCCGGACGCTCGGGCATCACCATCGGCGAGGAGACCTACCGCCGCGTCGCCGAGCACGACCGGGTCGTCGCAGTGAAGGACGCCGTCGGCGACCTCTTCCGCGGCGTGCGGATCATGGACGACACGGGGCTGGCCTTCTACTCCGGCGACGACGAGCTCAACCTCGGCTGGCTCACCCATGGCGGCTGTGGCATCGTCTCGGTCGTGGCGCACGTGGCCGGCCGCGAGTACGCCGAGATGGTCGATGCCGTCGACCGGGGCGACCTGCCGGCGGCCCTCGGGCTCTACCGGCGCCTGGTCCCGGTCGTCGACGTGATCATGAATCGCGCCCAGGGCGTGATGACCGCCAAGGCAGCCCTCGAGCTGCTCGGTGTACTTCCCGGACGGCACGTCCGGCTACCCCTCGTGCCCGCCGGCGACGACCTCGTCGCCGAGATCCGCACGGTGCTCACCAGCGCCGGCCTGTGGGAGTGAGAAGCTCCCAGAAATGAGTACTGCATGAGTCGCCCGCATCCCGAGCTCAGCGCTCCCGGACCTCTGAAGAAGAAGGGGCTGCGGGTCACCCCACTGGGCGGCCTCGGCGACGTCGGTCGCAACATGACGGTCTTCGAGTACGACGGCCGGCTGCTCATCGTCGACTGCGGCGTGCTCTTCCCCGAGGACCACCACCCCGGCGTCGACCTGATCCTCCCCGACTTCGAGTCCATCCGGGACCGTCTCGACGCCGTCGAGGCGCTGGTGCTCACCCACGGCCACGAGGACCACATCGGCGCGACGCCGTACCTCCTGCGCGAACGGCAGGACATCCCCCTGGTGGGCTCCAAGCTCACCTTGGCGCTGCTGATGTCCAAGTTGCGCGAGCACCGCCTGAAGGAGACCGCCCAGCACGTCGTCGCCGAGGGCGACACCATCACGTTCGGCCCCTTCGAGCTCGAGTTCGTCGCGGTCAACCACTCCATCCCCGACGCTCTCGCCGTCGTGATCCGCACCGGCGCCGGGACCGTCCTCCACACCGGTGACTTCAAGATGGACCAGCTGCCGCTGGACGGACGGATCACCGACCTGCGCGCCTTCGCGCGCATCGGCGAGGAGGGCGTCGACCTGTTCATGGTCGACTCCACCAACTCCGAGGTGCCCGGCTTCACCACCTCGGAGAAGGACATCGCCCCGGTCCTCGACCGGGTCTTCCACCAGGCGAAGGACCAGCGGATCATCGTGGCCTGCTTCGCCTCCCACGTGCACCGTGTCCAGCAGGTGATGGACACCGCGGTCGCGCACGGGCGCAAGGTCGCCTATGTCGGCCGGTCGATGGTGCGCAACATGGGTGTGGCGCGCGACCTCGGCTACCTCACGGTGCCCCCGGGTGTGCTCGTCGACGCCAAGGAGCTGGCCAACCATCCGCCCGAGCGGACCGTGCTGATCTCGACCGGTTCGCAGGGGGAGCCCCTGTCGGCGCTCTCGCGGATCGCCCAGCGCAACCACAACTTCGTGCACATCGAGGAGGGCGACACCGTCGTCCTGGCCTCGTCCCTGATCCCGGGCAACGAGAACGCCGTCTACCGGGTCATCAACGGTCTCTCCCGCTGGGGCGCCAACGTGGTCCACAAGGGCAACGCCCTCGTGCACGTCTCCGGCCACGCATCGGCCGGCGAGCTCCTCTACTGCTACAACATCGTGAAGCCGCGCAACGTGATGCCGATCCACGGCGAGATCAGGCACCTCCGCGCCAACGCCGACCTCGCGCGCATGACCGGCGTCCACGAGAAGGGCATCGTGATCGCCGAGGACGGCGTCGTCGTCGACCTGATCGACGGCAAGGCGAGGATCGCGGGCAAGGTCGACTGCGGCTACGTCTTCGTCGACGGGTCCTCGGTCGGCGACGTCAGCGAGACCCTGCTCAAGGACCGCCGGATCCTCGGCGAGGAGGGCTTCATCTCCGTCATCGTCGTGGTCGACTCCGTGAGCGGGAAGGTGGCCGGTGGTCCGGAGATCCACGCCCGCGGTTTCGCCGAGGACGACTCGATCTTCGAGGACATCAAGCAGCCGACGATCGACGCGATCAACGCCGCGCTCAACGAGGGGGTCGACGACCCCTACCAGCTGCAGCAGACCATCCGTCGGGTGGTCGGGCGCTGGGTGTCCAACCGGCACCGTCGCCGGCCGATGATCATCCCGGTCGTCGTCGAGGCCTGACGCACCTTCGTCGGTCGGCCGCGCCGGGCACGACCTGTCCGCAGCAAGGGCGTCTCACGATCGGCCGCCGGAGATCTGCCTCACGTCGTCGCTCGTCCCGGCTTGCCGCGATACATGGCGAAGTCGGCGGCTCGGAGGAGGTCCTCGGTGCTCACCCGGGCGTTCGTCGTGCTGGCACCCACGGTGGCGGTGAGCCGCACGATGCCCTCGGGTGTGCTCACCTTGATGTCGGCGATCGCCTCGCTGATCCGTCCGGCCAGCCTCGCCGCGCCGGTCTCGTCGGTGTCCTTGGCCAGCACCACGAACTCGTCCCCGCCCAGGCGCACGACCAGGTCATCGGTGCGGGCGACCTCGCGGAGGGCGTCGGCAACCGCGCAGAGCACCTCGTCGCCGAGCAGGTGTCCGAAGCGGTCGTTGATCGCCTTGAACGCGTCGAGGTCCACCACGACCATGCTGCACGGGGGGTCGGCTCTTCGGTCGTCCCGGACGTCGTCGGTGGGATCCGGGCTGAGTGCCTGCTCGAGAGCGCGTCGGTTGCCGACTCCTGTGAGCGGATCCTCCAGGGCCCGACGCTCAGCGGCCGCGGTGTCGCGGCGCAGCGACTCCACGTCGAGAGCGGCTCGCGCCCCCTGCAAGGTGCGCAACCGCTGCTGCCAGAGCACCTGGGAGAGCAGCCGGGCGTAGTCGTGGCCGGACTTCGCGCCCGGCAGCTCGGCCTCGTACTCCATCTCGACCAGCAGCCAGCGCACGCTCGCGCCGATGTGCCAGTCGCTGGCTGAGGCGGAGAGCTCGGCCGCCTCGCGAGCGACCCTGAGGGCGTCGTCGCGGAGGTCGGCTCGCCACAGCGCGCGGGCCAGGGCCGAGCCGACGACCGCACGTCCGCCCTGGTTGTCGATGCGGTCCGGGCTCTCGTACGCGGACCGCAGCTCGGCGACGGAGGCAGCAGCCTCCTGCCGTGGGCGTGAGCAGAGGGCCAGCGCGTGGCAGTTGCCGGCCAGATTGGTCGCGCCGACCCGGAGGGCCTCCTGCTCGGCGGCCAGCGCCAGCCGGTGGCCGGTGGCGCTGTGGTCGTCGGCCTCCAGGTGAGCAGTGCCGTGGGGGAGTGCCCGCTCAAGCTCGTTGGCCCAGCGCAGGTGCAGCTCGGCGAGGTTCATCAAGTCGATGGCCTTGGCCTCGAGGAGGGGGATCGGGCTCGCGTCGAGCTCCATCGCGGCCTCGAAGTGGGGCTGGGCCAGCTCGTAGAGGCGGAGCTCGAGGTAGGCGTAGCCCAGACCGGTGTGCGCCCAGCACTCCAGCGCGGGGTCGTCGGCAGCGGACAGGGCGATCTCCGACCGGGCCAGGTCGAGCAGCGCCGCCTCGATGCGCTCGGAGCGGAGGTGAGCCATCGCGTGCATCGAGAGCGCGTTGGACACCCAGCCGGGGTCTCCGGTCTGCCGGGCGAGATCGTGGCAGCGCTCGGCGGCCAGAGCCATCGCCTCGAAGTCGCCCAGGGTGTGGTGGGCGGTCGCGATGGCGTACCAGAGCGCAGCCCGCTCGTGCTCGGGCGCGTGGGCGCCCTCCACGAGGGCGGCGTGGCCCAGGGCAAGCGCAGCCTCGGCCTCGTCCTCCTGGGCCAGGCACATCACCTGGGCTGCCGCGCGTGACACCACCGGTCGATTCTGGCGATCTCGCGGGCCACGCACGGCGAATCGCCGAAGTTTCGTCCGTTTGTCGGGCGTAATGTCCCGCCCACCGAGACAGGCCGCGTCCGCGTCCGGCCAGGCGCCCTTCCCGGGGGCATCTGTCGCTTCCCGTGGTGAACTCGCTGCGGGGACCCGATGATTACCACGGGACCGTGGTAATCGGGGGCCGCCCGGCGTGTGAAGCGAGTGACGCGTGTGACGATCGCCTAGATTCGTCACCATGGCGACCCGTACGTCTTCCCCGCCGGCGTCGTCGAAGAGCAAGACCCGCTCGAGCTCTTCGAAGACCCGGTCGTCCGGCAGCCGGTCCCGCAGCACGTCCGCGTCGAAGGGACGGTCGAAGTCGACCCGTCCCGCGCCGCGAGCAGTGCGGAGCGGCACCGGCCCCATTGCCACGCTCGCAGGATCCCTCGGTCGAGGGATCGCGAACGTGTGGCTCGGTCTCGCGCACCTGATCGGCGCCGGCGTGCGCAAGGTCGGGCACACCGCGCGGGAGCTCGAGCCCGAACACCGGCGAGACGGGGCCGGCCTGTTCCTCATCGGCCTGGCCGTCGTGGTCGCGGCCGCCGTGTGGTGGCAGCTGCCCGGGCAGATGGGCGACGCCGTGCGCACGATCGTCAACGGCTCGGTCGGCCTGGTGGGCTGGTTCGTGCCGCTCCTGCTCTGCTTCGTCGCGTGGCGCAACCTGCGCGATCCCGAGGTCAACGGGCCGTTGGGGCGTCAGGTGATCGGCTGGGGGGCGCTGCTCTTCGGCGTCCTCGGCCTGATCCACATCGGCAACGGCATGCCCGAGCCGACCAGCGGCGACGTCGAAGGGCTCCAGCAGGCCGGCGGAGCGGTGGGGTTCGTGATCGCCTCGCTCTTCGTCGACCTGCTGCGCAGCACTCTCGTCGTCGTACCCCTGCTCACCTTGCTGGCGATGTTCGGCGTGCTGGTCATCACCGCGACGCCGCTCTATCAGGTGCCCGCCCGCCTCGGCGAGCTGCGAGACAGGGTCCTGGGTCGGGAGACCGCCGACGAGGAGGGCGCCGGGGCCACCCCGGAGGAGGACACCGCACCGATCAAGCGGGGCCGCACGCGTCGTCGGGTGGGGTCGATGGCCGAGGACGACATCGATCCCGAGCGCGGTGACGAGCCCTACGACTCCCCGGTGCTCGAGGAGCGAGCGCTCCTCGGCCGCCGCAAGAAGAAGGACGACAGCGACGACGGGGCCGGCGTCGGCGCGGCAGCCGCCGACGAGGAGAAGACCGAGCCGCCGCCGCACACCCCGATGCCGGCCCGCGTCGAGCAGCTCGCCCTCTCCGGCGACATCACCTACACGCTTCCCGGCAACGAGACGCTCAAGCCGGGCAGCGTGCACAAGGCTCGCTCCAAGGCCTCCGACGAGGTGGTCAGCCGTCTGACCGAGGTGCTCGAGCAGTTCGACATCGACGCCCAGGTCACCGGCTACATGCGCGGACCGACCGTGACCCGGTACGAGGTGGAGCTCGGCCCCGCGGTCAAGGTCGAGAAGGTCACCGCCCTGGGCAAGAACATCGCCTACGCCGTGGCGTCGGCCGACGTCCGCATCCTCTCGCCGATCCCGGGCAAGTCGGCCATCGGCATCGAGATCCCCAACGTCGACAAGGAGATCGTCACTCTCGGCGACGTGCTGCGCAGCCCCATCGCGCGCAACGATCACCACCCGATGGTGGTCGGGCTCGGCAAGGACGTCGAGGGCGGCTTCGTGGTCGCCAACCTCGCGAAGATGCCGCACCTGCTGGTCGCGGGCGCGACCGGCTCCGGCAAGTCGTCCTTCGTCAACTCGATGATCTCCTCGCTGCTGATGCGCTCCACCCCCGACGAGGTGCGGATGATCCTCATCGACCCCAAGCGGGTGGAGCTCAATGTCTATGAAGGGGTCCCGCACCTGATCACCCCGATCATCACCAGCCCCAAGAAGGCCGCCGAGGCGCTCCAGTGGGTCGTGCGCGAGATGGACATGCGCTACGACGACCTGGCGGCGTTCGGGTTCCGCCACATCGACGACTTCAACAAGGCTGTCCGGGCCGGCAAGGTGCAGGTGCCCGCGGGCAGCGAGCGTGTGCTGGCGCCGTACCCCTATCTCCTCGTGGTCGTCGACGAGCTCGCCGACCTGATGATGGTCGCCCCCCGCGACGTCGAGGACTCGGTGGTGCGGATCACCCAGCTCGCGCGCGCCGCCGGCATCCACCTCGTGCTGGCGACGCAGCGGCCCTCGGTCGACGTCGTCACCGGACTCATCAAGGCGAATGTGCCCTCGCGGCTCGCCTTCTCCACGTCCTCACTCGCCGACAGCCGGGTGATCCTCGACCAGCCGGGTGCTGAGAAGCTGGTGGGTCAGGGCGACGGACTGTTCCTGCCGATGGGCGCGGGCAAAGCCGTGCGTGTGCAGGGCTCCTGGGTCACCGAGGCCGAGATCGCGCATGTCGTGAAGCACTGCAAGGAGCAGCTGCAGCCGACCTACCGCGAGGACGTCACCGCTCCGGCACAGTCCAAGCGCGACCTGGACGACGACATCGGCGACGACCTCGACCTGGTCGTCCAGGCCGTCGAGCTCGTCGTGTCCACCCAGTTCGGCTCGACGTCGATGCTGCAGCGCAAGCTCCGCGTCGGCTTCGCCAAGGCCGGTCGTCTCATGGACATCCTGGAGAGCCGCGGCATCGTCGGCCCCAGCGAGGGGTCCAAGGCCCGGGACGTGCTGATCAAGCCCGATGACGTCGACGCCGTCATCGCCACACTTCAAGGTGAGCAGTGAGGGGGACCTGTGAGCGCACAGTCTGATCGACCGACCGATCTCGAGCACCACCACGACGAGGCCGACGAAGGCGCTGCGGGGGTCGGCGCATCCAGCACGGTGCACGTCGACGCCTCGGTGGTCGTGCGACGCAGCGCAGTGGTCGCGGCCCTCATCGGTGGTGCCGCCTCGGCCATCGCGATCGCCTACCTCTGGCGAGCGGTCCAAGGTGGCGCGCCGATGGACTGGGCGTTCTGCGTGCTGCTGTCGGCGGTTGCCGGCTTCCACCTCTCCGGACTGCTCGATGCGCGCACCCCGCTTCTGGTGGCTGACGAGCTGGGCGTGCGGATCCGGCTGGGCGCCCAGTGGCGCGGCCTTCCGTGGGATGCGGTCGCCTCGGTCGAGGTGCAGCCCCGCGCGGGTGTGTTGCGCGACGGTCGCCTGGTGGTACGTCCGCACAGCCTCGAGCGTGCCCTCGACGGCCTCGAGGCCGCCGGCCGCCGCAACGCTCGCCTGAACGAGCGCGCCTACGGAGCCGCCCTCGCGGTGCCCCTCGGCCTGACGACCCGCGCCAGGCACGCCTCGCCGGGGCTGGCCGACGACCTCGCCTCCCTCGCGCGCGGACGGACGACCGTGGACGTGCTCCTGCCGACCGTGGGGGAGTCGGCGGAGCCGACCGCAGAGGCGGAGGGCCACGGTGAGGTCGCGCCGGCAGGGGTGCCGGAGCCTGCCGCCGCCGAGACCACCGAGGAACCCGCCGCACGCGGTCCGCGTCGCAGCCTCGTGGGCGGACTGGGCACGATCGTGTCGCGAGCCGCCAAGGGGCGTGGGCACGACCTGGACGGCCCGGGGGAGTCCCCGGCGCCCGCCGAGGCCCCGCTGGCTCCGGCTGCCTTCGCTGCACCTCTGCGCGACGCCCGTCGGGGGCTCCGAGCCCACATCACCCGCGACGCACCGCCGACGGTGGGGGCGACCGCCCTCCACGAGGACGCCGTGAGCGTCAGGACCGGGCTGCCCGAGGCGCGCGAGCTGCGTCGCCCCGGCAGCGTCGACCTCGTCTTCGAGCCGGCACCGACGGTGCAGCTGGTCGGCGGCGGTGTCCGGCCGATCGCCCGTCTCGGCGATGCGGTCGAGCCCCTGGTCATCGACGACCTCGGCAGCGATCCGGCGCTGGATCCCGTGATCGGCCCCCAGCTGGCTGCGGCGCGTACCCGGGTCGGGCTCAGCGTCGACGAGCTGGCGGAGCGCACGCGGATCCGTCCCCATGTCATCGAGTCGATCGAGGTCGACGACTTCGCACCCTGTGGCGGCGACTTCTACGCCCGCGGTCATCTCCGCACGCTCGCCCGGGTGCTCGGCCAGGAGCCGGCCCCGCTGCTGGAGAAGTACGACAACCGCTACGCGACGGCGCCGGTCAACGCCCGCAGGGTCTTCGAGGCCGAGCTCGCCACCGGGATGACCGGCACCATGCGTGGCACGGTGGGCGGGGCCAACTGGGGTCTGCTCGTCGGGGTGGTGTTGAGCCTGGTGCTGGTGTGGGGGGTGGTGCGTCTCTTCGCCACCGACCCGGTCGCGGTCGACGACGGCCTGCTCCCCAGCAGCACGCCGGTGCTCGACGGGTCCGCCGGTGCGGGTGGCGACCTCGCCGGCCTCGCCGACGAGGCCGCAAAGTCCGTGGGCGCGACAGCGGGCAAGAGCCTCCGGCCGCTGCCGATCACGCTGGTGGCGGTCCAGTCGGGCACCCGCGTGGTCGTGCGCGACGGTTCCGGCAAGGTCGCCTTCGCAGGTCCCCTGGTGGTCGGCGAGCGCAAGAGCCTCCGGGTCGAGCCCCCCGTGCGACTGCGTGCCCGCAACGCAGGTGCCGTCGAGGTGCAGGTGCGGGGCAAGGACCGTGGGCCTATCGGCGAGCTCGGTCAGCCCGGGCGCCGTACCCTCCGCCGGCCGTGAGTCACTGGCCCTGAGTTCGCGTCAGGCCGGGGCGGCCCGTCATACTCGAACACGGTCATGACTACCTCTCCTGCTCCCGCCCAGCCCGACAACGGCTCCGTTGCGCTCATCACCTTGGGATGCGCACGCAACGAGGTCGACTCCGAAGAGCTCGCCGGCCGTCTCGAGCTGGGTGGTTTCCGCCTCGTCGAGGACGCCGCCGACGCCGACACCGTGGTGGTCAACACCTGCGGCTTCGTGGAGGCCGCCAAGAAGGACTCGGTCGACACGCTCCTGCAGGCCTCCGACCTCAAGGCCTCCGGGACGACCCAGGCCGTCGTCGCCGTCGGTTGCCTGGCCGAGCGCTACGGCAAGGATCTCGCCGACTCGCTGCCAGAGGCCGATGCGGTCCTGGGGTTCGACGACTATCCCGACATCGCCGCCAAGCTGCGCTCGATCCTCGACGGCGAGCAGCACCATCCGCACACGCCGAAGGACCGGCGGCGGCTGCTGCCGATCTCACCGACGGCGCGTGACGCGAGCACCGTGGTGGTGCCCGGGCACACGATCGCCGCGCCTGACCTCCCGGCGGAGGCGGCTCCGGTCTCGGGGCCGCGTGCCATCCGTCGTCGTCTCGACGGCGGCCCGATGGCTCCCCTCAAGCTGGCCAGTGGCTGCGACCGACGCTGCTCCTTCTGCGCGATCCCGTCCTTCCGCGGCTCCTTCGTCTCACGACGACCCAGCGACGTGCTCGGGGAGGCCCGTTGGCTGGCGGAGCAGGGCGTCAAGGAGCTCTTCCTGGTCTCCGAGAACTCCACGTCCTACGGCAAGGACCTCGGCGACCTGCGTCTGCTCGAGACCCTGCTTCCCGAGCTGGCGGCCGTCGAGGGGGTGGAGCGGGTGCGGGTGTCCTACCTTCAGCCGGCCGAGACGCGTCCCGGACTGATCAGCGCGATCGCGAACACCCCCGGGGTGGCGCCGTACTTCGACCTCTCGTTCCAGCACGCCGCAGGTGGGGTGTTGCGCCGGATGCGCCGGTTCGGTGACCCCGAGAGCTTCCTGGGCCTTCTCGAGCAGATCCGCGGGCAGGCGCCGCTGGCCGGTGTCCGCTCCAACGTGATCGTCGGCTTCCCCGGTGAGACCGAGGACGACCTGCAGACCCTGTGCGACTTCCTGGAGGCCGGTCGGCTCGACGTCGTCGGCGTCTTCGGCTACTCCGACGAGGACGGCACCGAGGCGGCCTCCTACGACGGCAAGCTCGACGACGACGAGATCCGTGACCGCACCGAGCACGTCACCCGGCTGGTGGAGGAGCTCACCGCCCAGCGCGCCGAGGATCGACTCGGTGAGGAGGTCGAGGTGCTCGTCGAGAGTGTCGAGGCCGGCGAGGTCGTGGGCAGGGCAGCCCATCAGGGTCCCGAGGTCGACGGCACGACCTACCTGGTCCGCAGAGGTCCGCGGGTGGGAGACCTGGTGCGGGCCGTCGTGGTCGACACCGAGGGCGCCGACCTGCACGCGCGGGAGGTCTGATGTCGACGGTCGAGCCGCAGGCCAAGGCCGGCAACTGGAACGTGCCCAACGCGCTCACCACGCTGCGCATCGTGATGGTGCCGTTCTTCGCCTGGGCGCTCCTGCACGACGGTGGCGAGTCGGTGGGCTGGCGGTTCGTGGCGTTCGTGATCTTCACCGCGGCGATGATCACCGACAAGATCGACGGCGACATCGCACGCAAGCACAACCTGGAGACGAACTTCGGCAAGATCGCCGACCCGATCGCCGACAAGGCATTGACCGGGATGGCCTTCATCGGCCTCTCGATCATCGGTGAGCTGTGGTGGTGGGTGACCGTGGTCGTGCTGCTGCGGGAGTGGAGCGTGACGATCCTGCGGCTCTCGGTGATGAAGCACGTGGTGCTGGCAGCCAACCGCTCCGGCAAGGTCAAGACCGTGCTGCAGACCGTCGCCCTGTGCGGTTTCATCCTGCCGCTGCTCCTGCTCGAGGGTGGGTTCGACGTCGTCGGGCAGGTGTCCTGGTACGTCGCCGCCGTGGTGATGGCGGTGGCGGTGGCGATGACCATGTGGTCGGGGTGGGAGTTCCTGCGCGACGCCCGAGCCCAGCACCGCGCGGCGACCGGTCCGGAGCCGGGAGCGGGCCCGGCCGCACGCGACTGAGAAGCTCGACACGTCGTGGTGGGTCGACCGGCCAGGCCCGAGAGCCGGGGCTCCTCGACCGCGGCACGGACTCCCAGCCGCAGGGTCCGCCTCGTCAGTCGGTGGCGGCCCGTTCGAGCTCCATCGCCGCGCCGATCAGGGTGAGGTGGGAGAAGGCCTGTGGGAAGTTGCCCACGAAGCGCTCCTCGACCGGGTCGTACTCCTCGGGCAGCAGCCCGACGTCGTTGGGCAGGGCGAGCAGCCTGTCCATCAGCTCTCGTGCGTCGTCGATGCGTCCGGCGAGGGCGTAGGCCGAGACCAGCCAGAACGAGCACGCCAGGAACGGGTGCTCGTTGCCCTGGAGCCCGTCGACTCCGCTCTCGGTCAGGTAGCGCAGCACGAAGCCCTCGACCAGCAGGTCCTCCTCGATGGCTGCGATCGTGCCCAGCATCTTGGGATCGTCGCCCGCGATGAACCCCACGGTGGGCAGCACGAGCAGGGCGGCGTCGAGGGCCGAGGAGTCGTAGGACTGGGTGAAGGTGTTCCGCTCGGCGTCGTACCCGCGCTCCAGGATCTCCGCGCGCACCTGGTCGCGCACCTCGCGCCAACGCTCGACGGGCCCGGGCAGGTCGTGCTCCTCGACGGCGCGCACGGCGCGGTCGAAGGCGACCCAGACCATCACCCGTGAGTGGGTGAAGTGGCGACGGGGGCCGCGCACCTCCCAGAGGCCGTGGTCGGGCTGCTCCCAGTGGTCGGCGAGCTCGTCGACCAGCGCTCGCTGGAGCGCCCAGGAGTCACGGCTCTCCTCCAGCCCCAGCGCGCGGGCGGCCGCGAGCGCGGCCATCACCTCGCCGAGGACGTCGGTCTGCAGCTGGTCGACGGCACCGTTGCCGACGCGCACCGGCTTGGAGTCGGCGTAGCCGGGCAGGTGGTCGAGCTCGCGCTCGGGAAGGTTGCGGCCGCCGTCGACGGCGTACATCACCTGCAGGTCGCCGGGATCGCCCGCGACCGCGCGCAGCAGCCAGTCCCGCCAGAGGCGAGCCTCGCCTGCGTAACCACAGGCAAGGAACGCCTCGAGGGTCAAGGCGGCGTCCCGCAGCCAGCAGAAGCGGTAGTCCCAGTTGCGCTCGCCCCCGAAGGTCTCGGGCAGCGACGTGGTCGGCGCCGCGACGATCCCGCCGGTGCCGCCGTGGGTGAGCAGACGCAAGGTCATCAGTGAGCGCAGCACCGTCTCGCGGTGAGCCCCCTCGTAGGTGCACTGGTGGGCCCACTCCTCATGGGTCTCGTAGGTGTGCTGGAGGCGGCCGTCGATCTCGAGTGCCCTGGGGAGCTCCTCGTGGGAGGCAACCCAGGTGCTGACGAAGGTCATCTCCTCCCCTGCCGCCACGTCGAACTCGTCGGCGTGCACGTGGTCGATGGCCGTGGGCAGCCGGTCACCGCGAAGCACCAGCCGGTCGGGGCCGGCCACGGCGCTGATCACCGGGACGCCGTGGTTGTCGGTGCGGTGCACCCACGGCCGGATCCGGCCGTAGTCGAAGCGGACCACCCACTCGTGGCGCATCCTGACCGTGCCCTCGATCCCGGTGATCCGGCGCACCAGATCGGCGCGAGCGTCGTTGATCGGCATCGCGTCGACGACCCGGACGGTGCCCGTGTCGGTGGTGTAGGTCGACTCCAGGATCGGCGAGTGCCCGACGTAGCGGCGGCTGCACTCGACGACATCGGCGACCGGCCCGAGCAGCCATCGGCCGTGGGAGGGGTCACCGAGCAGCGCCGCGAAGCACGCGGGGGAGTCGAAGCGGGGCAGGCACAACCAGTCGACAGAGCCGTCGCGCCCGATCAGCGCAGCCGTGCGGGTGTCGCCGATGACGGCGTAGTCCTTGATCGGCAGCGGCATGCTCGCCAACCTACCGGCGTCGCCCCAGCAGCCGGCCCGGGTAGCCTGCGCGGGTGACGGCCGCCCATCTGCACGACACGCTCCTCGCCCGGGGGGAGACGGTCGGCTGTGCCGAGTCGCTGACCGGCGGTGCTCTCGCCGCTGAGCTGTCGGCGACGCCCGGAGCGAGCGCGACCTTCGTCGGCGGGGTGGTCGCCTACGCGACCCGGATCAAGCTCGACCTGCTGGGCGTCCCCGCCGACGTGGTCGGGGAGCACGGCGTCGTCTCGGCACCCTGCGCCGAGGCGATGGCGGCGGGCGCTCGCCGGGTGCTCCGCGTCGACTGGGCACTCAGCACGACCGGGGTGGCCGGGCCGGAGAGCCAGGACGGCAAGCCTGTGGGCCGGGTGCACGTCGGCCTCGCCGGACCAGAGGGTGTGCTGTCGGTGCGCCTGGACCTGGGCGGCGACCGGACCACGATCCGGGCCACCACCGTCGAGCACGCTCTCGATCTCCTCCAGCACCACCTGGGTCGAGTGGTGCCCCGCGGGAGTTGAGGAGCGCCTCGCGGGGGTTGAGGAGCGCCGCGCGGAGGCCGAAGCGTGCGCTTCGGGACAGCTCGCGGACGCCGAAGCGTGCGCCTCGGGACAGCTCGCGGGACTCGATGTCGAGGTTGCCCGGCGGGAAGTTTTCCCGAGCCGGTAGCGTTGGCCTACACGAAGCGACCCCACCGGTCGGCACGAGCAGCGGAAGGAGAAGTGGATGGTCCTCTTCCGGCGCCTGCTCGGAGAGGTGCTCCGCTCCCAGCGGATGCGCCAGGGTCGCACCCTGCGTGAGGTCTCGGCAGACGCCCGAGTGAGTCTGGGCTACATCTCGGAGATCGAGCGCGGTCAGAAGGAAGCCTCCTCCGAGCTGCTCGCGTCGTTGTGCTCGGCCCTCGACGTGCCGCTCTCGGAGATCCTCTCCGAGGTGAGCGACGCCGTTGCCCTCGAGGAGGCCGCGCTCGCCATGCAGCTCGAGGACGTCACCATCGACACCGCCTCGCTGCAGCCCCGCCGCACGCGGGCGGACGCCGGTCCGCGCTCCGGCGACGTCGTCGCCTCCGCCGCCTGATCCAGGCTCGCCTGATCCGGGGCGGCTGACTCAGGCCTCGGGCTGGCACGTGGGGCACCAGTACGTCGCCCGCTCCTGCCCTGCCGGACCCTGCATCGCGACCTGGATGGTGGTGCCGCAGCGTCTGCACGGCTGCTTGTCACGCCGGTAGACCCAGGTCCGACGGCCCCGTCGGGTGTCGCCGGTCGTGGTCTGCTCGACGCGCTCCTTGTTGGCCTCGAGCACGACCTGGGCGCGGCGCACCAGGCGGTCGAGCGCGCCGACGTCGACCACCGGCCTCCACGGATGCAGGCCGGCCAGGAAGCACAGCTCGGACTTGTAGAGGTTGCCGATCCCGGCCAGGTTGCGCTGGTCGAGCAGCGCCTCGGCGATCGTCCGCCCGCCGTCCTCCCGCAGACGACGTACCGCCTCCTCGGGGTCCCAGCCGGGGCCGAGCAGGTCGGGGCCCAGGTGATCGACGAGCAGGTGCTCCTCGATCCGGGGGACCACCTCGACGATCCCGAGCGCGAAGCCGACGGCCGACCAGGACTCGGTCTCCAGCACGACCCGCGCCTCGTGAGTCGGACGGCGCCACCGGGTGCCGGGCCGATACAAGTGCCACGATCCCTCCATCTTCAGGTGGGTGTGCAGGGTGTGGTCGTCACCGATCCGAGTGAGCAGATGCTTGCCGCGCGCCACGGTCGCCACGACGACCCGACCGGTGAGGTCGAGGGTGGCGTGGTCGGGCACCCGGAAGTCGGTGCGGGTCAGGACCTGCCCGGTCAATGCCTGGTCGAGGTGTCGCGCGGTGCGCCAGACGGTGTCGCCTTCGGGCACGGCGCTCCTACGCCGGCCCGCGGAGTCGCAGGCCTCGCGGGGTGACGACGAATCCGGCATCCTCCAGCGCCCGCCGCAGAGCGCCTGCGCGCTCGCTGCCGGCCAGGATGCTGTCGCCGTCGGCGCGCTCGACCGTGAGGCGTCCCAGCGCCCCCTGGCGTACGGCGGTCGCGAGGGCGGCGAGGGCGGCGCCGAGGACTCCCTCCTGGTCGCTGAACGTCAGCAAGGTCTTGCCACCTCGCTCGACGTAGACCGCGAGGTCGCCGTCGACCAGGACCACCAGCGCGCCCGCCTTGCGGCCGGGGCGGTGGCCGCTGCCGGTGGCTCCGGGCTCGGTGACCCGTTCGGGCCAGGGGAGAGCAGCGCCATAGGGGTTGGCCGGGTCGGTGGCGGCCAGGGCGAGAGCAGTGCGCTTGTCGCCGGCTCCGTCGCCCTCGCCGCCCCCGAGGTCTGCGTCGGACAACTCACGGGAGAACGATCGCAGCCGGTCGACCGCACCGGGGACGCCGAACTGGGCGGCTCCCAGCGAGCCGACGAAGTAGCCACGCCGGCAGCGTCCGGAGTCCTCGAAGGCGGAGAGCACCTTGTAGACACCGGCGAAGGCGCCGGGCACCCGCTCGCTCATCACTGCGCCACGGGTGACCACCCCGTGGCGCTCAAGCAGGCCCTCGGCGGCGGCGTGGGCCCGGCGAGTGGCGTCCGGCTCGATCTCCGGGAGCAGGGACCACCGACCCGCGGCGGTCGCGGCCGCGGGTCTGGCCGAGCCTGCGGTCCTGCCCGGACTCATCCGTCGGCTGCCGGTGCGAGCGCGAGGGGGCGGCCGCCGGGAGCGGTGCGACGTGCGGCCTGCGGAGACCAGGGCGCGCACCGGTGCCAGGGTGTCGTTGGACAGCGCGCCGGACCAGACCAGGTCCCACAGCGCACTCTCCAGACCGGAGTCGTCGACCCGCTCCTCGACGAGTGCGGAGACCGTCGTCGCGAGCTGGCGGAAGAAGTAGGCGCCGCCCCCGGCCAGCGCCTCCCGGACCGCGTCGTGCACGGGCGTCGTCTCCAGCCCCGCGGCCAGGTCGACCGGATCGGGCAAGGTGAGGGAGGCAGTCTCTGCGGGGTGCAGCGACACCCAGCCGTCGGTGCCCGGCAAGCTGCCGTGGCCTGCCCAGAGCACCTCACCGGTGGAGGTGAGCTCGTCGAGCATCGAGGAGTGGTAGTCGACGATGCGGCTGCCGAGCACCAGCGGCTCCAGTGCCGAGGCGGGTACGGCGCAGCCGGCGAGCTGGTCGACCACGGTGAGAACGCCGTCGATGCCGCGCAGCGCGCCGCGGGTGGTTGCGCCGGGGGTGGCGACGTTCTGCCACACGGGCAGGAAGCGCCCCAAGGTGGCCGGCTCGACCGGCTCGACCTCCTTGCGCAGCGCCGCCAGGCTGCGTCTGCGCAGCCGGCGCAGCACATCGGCATCGCACCACTCGGCCCCACTGCCGGCCGGTCGGAACTCGCCCTCCAGCACCCGACCCTGGGCAGCCAGACGGTGGAGGGTCTGCTGGACCACCGAGACACCGAGGCCGAGGCGGTGGGCGACGTCGGCAACGGTGAACGGCCCGTGGGTGCGGGCGTAGCGGGCGACCAGGTCGGCCAGTGGATCGTCGACCGGCTCGGTGAAGGCGTCCGGCGTGCCCGCAGGCACCGGCACCCCGAGTCCGTCGCGGAGCCTGCCGACGTCCTCGACAGCGGCCCAGCGGGTGTCGCCGCCGATCCGGACCGCCACCACGCGGCGGGCGTCCTCGAGGAGCTCGAGCCAGCCGGCCGGGTCGGCGGTGGCGCGAGCACTGACCTCCTCGGTGGAGAGCGGCCCGAGCAGGCGCAGCAGATCGGCGACTCCCTCGGCGTCACGGACGCGCCGCTCGTCGGTGAGGCGCTGCAGCTCGCGCTCGAGGTCGGCCAGCGAGTCGGGGTCGAGCAGCTCGCGCAGCTCCGCACGGCCGAGCAGCTCGGCGAGGAGACCCTGGTCGAGACTCAGGGCGGCGGCCCGCCGCTCGGCGATCGGGTTGTCGCCCTCGTACATGAACGCCGCGACGTAGCCGAAGAGCAGGCTGCGCGCGAACGGCGACGGGACGGTGGTGGCGACCTCGACCGTGCGGATCCGGCGAGCGGCCACGTCACGCATCAGGCCGGTGAGGGCCGGCACGTCGTAGACGTCCTGGAGGCACTCGCGCACCGCCTCGAGCACGATCGGGAACGACGGATACTTCGAGGCCACGGCGAGAAGCTGGGCGCTGCGCTGGCGTTGCTGCCACAGGGGTGATCGCCGGCCGGGGTCGCGCCGGGGCAGCAGCAGCGCGCGAGCGGCGCACTCGCGGAAGCGGGAGGCGAACAGCGCGGAGCCACCGACCTCGCCGGTGACGATGTCCTCGATCTCGTCCGGCTCGAACACGATGACCTCGGCGCCGGGCGGCTCCTGGTCGGTCTCGGGGATGCGCAGGACGATGCCGTCGTCGGCCGGCAGTGCCTGGGCGTCGATGCCGTAGCGCTCGCGGAGCCGGACGCCGATGGCCAGCGCCCAGGGCGCATGCACCGGCGTGCCGTAGGGCGAGTGCACGACCAGCCGCCAGTCGCCGAGCTCGTCGCGGAACCGCTCGACGAGCACGGTGCGGTCGGTCGGCAGTGTCGTGGTCGCCTCTCGCTGCTCGGCGAGGAAGGCGACCAGGTTGCCGGCTGCCCAGGCGTCGAGTCCTGCCTCGCGGCAGCGGGCGGTCGCCTTGTCGGTGGGCAACGCGGAGAGCTCGCGGGTGAAGGCGCCGATCGCCGCACCGAGCTCGGCGGGTCGCCCGAGCTGGTCGCCCTTCCAGAACGGGAGCCGCCCGGGCTGACCGGGAGCAGGGGAGACCAGCACCCGGTCGTGGGTGATGTCCTCGATGCGCCAGGAGGTCGCCCCCAGGGCGAAGACGTCGCCCACCCGGGACTCGTAGACCATCTCCTCGTCGAGCTCGCCGACGCGGGAGGCCTTCTCCCCGACGAGGAACACGCCGAACAGGCCCCGGTCGGGGATGGTGCCCCCGCTGGTGACGGCAAGGCGCTGGCCACCGGGCCGCCCGCTCACGCTGCCGGCGACGCGGTCCCACACGATGCGTGGACGCAGCTCGGCGAACTCGTCGGAGGGGTAGCGGCCACTGAGCAGGTCGAGGGTCGCGTCGTAGGCCGAGCGGGGCAGTGTCGAGAACGGCGCGGAACGGCGTACGACGGTGTAGAGCTCATCGACGTCCCACTCGTCGAGCGCCGTCATGGCGACGACCTGCTGGGCGAGCACGTCGAGGGGGTTGGCCGGGATGTGCAGCGACTCGATCGCGCCGATGCGCATCCGCTCCACCGAGACGGCGGTGTGGACCAGGTCGCTGCGGTGCTTGGGTAGCAGCACGCCGCGTGAGACCTCGCCGACCTGGTGTCCGGCGCGGCCGACCCGCTGGAGCGCGCTCGCCACCGACGGCGGGCTCTCGATCTGCACGACCAGGTCGACGGCACCCATGTCGATGCCGAGCTCGAGGCTGGAGGTCGCCACCACGCAGGGAAGTCGACCGCGTTTGAGGTCGTCCTCGATGAGCGCACGCTGGTCCTTGGACACCGAGCCGTGGTGGGCCCGCGCGATCACCACCTCCGCGCCGTGACTCTGTCCCGACTGCGCCATCACGGCAGCCGCCGGAGCCCCCTCGCGGTCGAGCACGGAGCCGGCGCGCTCGGTCGCGATCTCGTTGAGGCGGGCGGTCAGCCGCTCGGAGAGACGCCGGGAGTTGGCGAAGACGATGGTGGAGCGGTGCGCCTCGATCAGGTCGACGACGCGCTCCTCGACGTGCGGCCAGATCGAGCCGTGACGGGCTCCGCCGGCGGCGGACCCCTCGGCGATCTCCTCAGCACCTCCGCCGAGCTCGGTCATGTCCTCGACCGGCACCACGACCTGGAGGTCCCACTCCTTGGTGGAGGGCGGTGCCACCACCTCCACGGGTCGCGGTCCGCCGAGGAACCGGGCGACCTCGTCGATGGGTCGCACCGTGGCGGAGAGCCCGATCCGCTGGGCCGGCTGCGGCAGCAGCTCGTCGAGGCGTTCGAGGGAGAGCGCGAGGTGGGCGCCACGCTTGGTGCCGGCCACGGCGTGCACCTCGTCGATGATCACCGTCTCGACCCCGCGCAGCGACTCGCGCGCCTGGCTGGTCAGCATCAGGAAGAGCGACTCGGGTGTGGTGATCAAGATGTCGGGCGGGGTGGTGCTCAGTCGACGCCGGTCGGCCGCGGAGGTGTCGCCCGAGCGCACCCCGACGGTGATCTCGGGGACCCTCTCGCCCAGCCGCTCGGCCGTGTGCCGGATCCCGGTCAGGGGTGCGCGCAGGTTGCGCTCCACGTCGACGGCGAGCGCCTTGAGGGGGGAGATGTAGAGCACCCGGCAGCGTTGCCGCTTGTCGTCCACGGGCGGCGAGGTCGCGATCCGGTCCAGCGACCAGAGGAAGGCGCTGAGCGTCTTGCCCGAGCCGGTCGGTGCGACCACCAGCGCGTTGCGCCCCGCCGCGACCGCGTCCCAGGCACCCTCCTGGGCGGGGGTCGGCGCCGCGAAGGCGGCCTCGAACCACGTGCGGGTCGGTGCGCTGAAGACGTCGAGCACCCGCCTCGTCTCCGTGCGCTTCGCCATGGCGCCATCCTGCCGCACGGGTCCGACAGGATCGGCGGGGTGGCGGGGGCGGCGGTGATTACCACGGTCCCGTGGTAATCATCCGGTCCCCCGGGAGAACTCGCTCCGGGATGCGCCAGTTTGCTCAGGGAACCTGCGAGAGTCGTGGCCCGCGACGAGAGGACGACCCGGTGGACGACCCGGTGGACGACAGTCCGACCCTGGCGCACGCCTGGCGGATCGAGCCGCGTGAGTACGCCCGGCAGGAGGAGCGCCGCGGACGCCGGCACGCCTACGAACAACTCGACCCTCGGCGTACGGCGCTGGTGGTGGTCGACCTGGTGCCGTTCTTCGTCGTCGACAACCCCTACGCCCGCGGCATCGTCGGCCCGGTCAACCTGCTGGCGTCGTCGCTGCGGACGTGGGGCGGTCTGGTCGCCTGGGTGCTGCCCGCGACCGAACCGCCCTCGGCGCGGCGTGAGGAGTTCTTCGGCCCCGAGGTCGCCGAGCTGTACCGTCGCGCCGGCGGGGAGGGCCCGTTGCGCGACCGCCTCTGGCACGAGCTCGAGGTCGAGGACGACGACCTCCTGGTGGAGAAGTCCGCGGCCAGCGCGTTCTTCCCCGGACGCTGCCCCTTGCCCGACGTGCTCCAGGACCGGGGCATCGACACCGTGCTCGTCGCAGGCACCGTCACCAACGTCTGCTGCGAGTCCACGGCGCGAGACGCCGGCACCCTCGGCTTCCGGGTCGTGATGGTGGCCGACGCCAACGCCGCCCGGCGCGACCAGGACCACAACGCCACGCTGCACAACGTGTACCGCAGCTTCGGCGACGTCCGCCCCACCTCGGAGGTGCTCGACCTCTTGGAGGCCAACATCCCGCTCAGACGTCGATGAACAGCCGCACGGTGACGACCTCGCCGAGGTCGATCCCCTCGGCCCGCCGGATCGCGTCCTTCACCGGGACGACGTAGCCACCGTCCTTGGGCCACAACGACGTGGTCCACCGGGTCTCTCCGATGCCGACGGTGACCGGGATCATCCCCCAGCCATAGGTCACCGCCGACGCGGTCAGCGCGATCGCCTCGGCTCCGTCCTCGGGCACGCTCACGAAGTGGAACGGCGCGGGGCCGCGCCACCACCACACCTCGCCGCTGAACTCCAGCTCCATGCGGCGACGATAGGCCGTGCCACCCTCAGGAGGGCCGCACCGCCTGCAGTGTGTAGCTGTGCGCGAGCCGCCACGGCCGGTCGGCCAGCCGGTACTCGCCCCCAGGAAGCTCCTCCATCATCCCGGGCAGGGCGTCCCACGGGACGCTGTCGTGCTCGGTCAGCCCGGTGACGACCAGACCGGCGTCGAGCAGCGAGGTGACGATCTCGCCGAGGCCGTGGTTCCACTCGTGGGTGATGGTGTGCTCGAACTCGACGTCCGTGTCGACGTAGGTCCCGGGCTCGTCCCAGACGGTCGCCTCGTCCCGCTCGAAGTAGGGATGCTCGACGGCGAGCACGCCGTCGGGTCGAGGGTCTGCCAACGCCCAGAGCATCGGGTGTCCCTCGCGCAGGAAGAGCCGGCCGCCGGGCGCGAGGAGACGCGCGACCACCGCTGCCCAGCGGCGTACGTCGGGCAGCCAGCACAGGGCGCCGATGCCGGTGAAGACGAGATCGAAGGACTGCTCGGGGAGCACGTCCGCCGCGGCATAGACGTTCGCCTCGACGAAGTCCACCGTGGCGCCTGCGGCCGCCGAGATCCGGCCCGCCTCCGCGACCGCGGCCGGGCTGAAGTCGAGCCCGGTCATCTGGGCCCCGAGGCGGGCCAGTGACACCGTGTCCGTGCCGATGTGGCACTGGAGGTGCACGCCCCGAAGGCCCTGGATCGACCCGAGCCGGGGGAGATCGAACCGCACCACGTCGGAGAGGTGGTCGGGATCGTCGCGGAACTGTGCGGCGGCGTAGTCCGGCGAGGCTGCGTGCGCAGGCGCCCGTTCGTCCCAGACCGCACGGTTGAAGCGCAGGTAGTCGTCACTCACGACACCGACGCTACCGTCGTCGCCGGCGGCTACCGCGGAAACTGGGGTGAACCTGTCCCCGCTCGCGTCTAGTGTCGAGCCGTGTCACACACCAGTCCCGAGCCGGTCCAGACCTTGGGTCGCCCGGCACCCGCGTCATTGATCCACGCCGTCGGCCTGCGCAAGTCGTACGGCGACTTCGAAGCGGTCCGCGGCATCGACCTCGACGTGTCTGCCGGCGAGGCCTTCGGCTTCCTCGGCCCCAATGGCGCCGGCAAGTCCTCGACGATGCGCATGGTCGCCGCCGTCTCACCGCCCACATCCGGTGAGCTGCGGATCCTCGACATGGACCCCGCCACTCAAGGACCTGCGATCCGGGCGCGCATCGGGGTGTGCCCTCAGGAGGACACCCTCGACACCGAGCTGAGCATCCGCGACAACCTGGTCGTCTACGGCCGCTACTTCGGGCTGCCGCGCTCCGAGTGCCGCGCGCGCGCCGACGAGCTGCTGGAGTTCTTCCAGCTCCAGGAGAAGGCGAAGCAGAAGGTCGACGACCTCTCGGGCGGGATGAAGCGACGGCTGACCATCGCCCGGTCGCTGATCAACCAGCCCGAACTCCTGCTGCTCGACGAGCCGACCACGGGGCTCGACCCGCAGGCGCGGCACGTGCTCTGGGACAAGCTCTTCAGGCTCAAGCAGCAGGGCGTGACCCTGGTGCTGACCACCCACTACATGGACGAGGCCGAGCAGCTCTGCGATCGCCTGGTGGTGATGGACAAGGGCGAGATCGTGGCGGAGGGCTCCCCGCTGAGTCTGATCCGTGAGCACTCCACCCGCGAGGTCACCGAGCTGCGCTTCGGGGTGGGCACGCACGATGACCTCGCCGGGCAGGTCGCTGACCTTGCCGAGCGCGTGGAGGTGCTGCCCGACAGGCTGCTGCTCTACACCGACGACGGCGAGGCGGCACTGGCCGAGGTGCACGAGCGCGGCCTCGCGCCGGCAGCGGTCCTGGTGCGCCGCTCGACGCTCGAGGACGTCTTCCTGCACCTCACCGGCCGCACGTTGGTGGACTGATGGTCTCGACAGGCTCGACCGACCGGGCCGGCTCGACCGACCGGGCCGGCTCGACCGACCGGACGCCGGGGCACGCGCAGCTGGTGCTGCGCCAGCTCGACTACTGGGTGACCGTCTACAAACGCACCTGGCGGGCGTCTGTGGTCAGCTCGTTCGTGATGCCGTTCCTCTACGTCGTCGCGCTGGGCATCCTGCTGGGCGGGTTCATCGAGGGCGGGGACGCGCTGGAGGGCGCCCCGTCGTACCTCGCCTTCATCGCGCCCGGTCTGGTCGCGGCACACGCGATGCAGACCGCGACCGGCGAGACGATGTATCCCGTCCTCGGTGCGATCAAGTGGAGCAAGACCTATCTCGGGATGGTCGCGACCCCGCTCTCGCCGGTCGACGTGGTCGCCGGCCACCTCTGCTTCGTGCTGTTCCGGGTCGGCACCGCGTGCGGGGTCTTCCTGCTGGTGCTCGGTGCGTTCGGGCTCTTCGATTCCGTGGCCGGGGTGCTGCTGGCCCTCGTGGTCCAGCTGCTCGTGGGGCTGGCGTTCGCGACGCCGCTCTACGCGTTCAGCGCGGGCGTCAAGGACCCGACGCCCTTCGCGGTCATCTTCCGGGTGCTGATCATGCCTCTGTTCTTGTTCTCCGGTGCCTTCTTCCCGGTGTCCAACCTGCCCGACGGCATCGAGTGGCTGGCCTGGCTCTCCCCGCTCTGGCACGGCGTCGACCTCACCCGGATGCTCACCCTGGGCAGTGTGGACGCGCCGCTGGCGCTGATCCACCTGAGCTACCTCGTGGCGCTGGCAGCGGTCGGCTGGTGGTGGGCGGTCCGTCGCCTCACCCGGAGGCTGATGCACTGATGAGCGTCCTGACCACCTCCCTCCTCCCCGGAGGCGACGCCGGTGTCGCCGCCTCGCGCTGGTCGCCCTCGTGGCGGCTGGTGCTGCGCAACTACCTGGCCCACCGGCGCAGCAAGGTGTTCTTCCTGACCGGGTTCCTCGAGCCGGTGCTCTACCTGTTCTCCATCGGTATCGGCGTCGGCCAGCTCATCGACTCCTTCGAGTTCAACGGCCGCACGATCGACTACGCCGCCTTCGTGGCACCGGGGATGCTGGCCGCCTCGGCGATGAACGGAGCCGTGCTCGACTCGACGTTCTCGATCTTCTTCAAGCTCAAGTTCGAGAAGCTCTACGACGCCGTGCTGGCCACCCCGATGACCACCCGCGACGTGGCCCGCGGCGAGATCACCTGGGCGCTGCTGCGCGGCGGTGTCTACTCGGTCGGCTTCCTTGTGGTGATGCTGCTGATGGGACTGGTCGACTCCTGGTGGGCGGTGCTGGCCGTGCCCGCGACCCTGCTGATCGGCTTCGGCTTCTCCGCCGTGTGCATGGCGCTGACCACGTTCATGCGGTCCTGGCAGGACTTCGACCTGGTCACGCTGGCCGTGATGCCGCTGTTCTTGTTCTCCGCCACGTTCTTCCCGATCACCGCCCTCGACGGCGCCCTGCGATGGGTGGTCGAGGTCAGTCCGCTCTATCGCGGGGTCGTGCTCTGCCGGGAGCTGACCACCGGCGCGCTGTCGTGGGACTCCGCGATCTCGGTCGTCTACCTCCTGGCCATGGGGATGGCTGGGTTGTACGTCGTCTCGCGCAGGCTCGACAAGCTGCTGCTGCACTGACGCGGCGGATCGGCGCGGTGAGCGCGGACCGGGCTCGCGCGGGCCCTACGCTCGGCGCCATGACACCGGGCTCCGCGCGTGCAGGACATCTTCTCGTCGCCGTCCTCGCGGGCGGGGCCGTGCTGTTCCAGCTGACGCTGGTGATCAACGGCTCGGCGACGTTGCTGCCCGAGGAGGATCCCTCGCTGGCGGTTCGGCTGGCTCGTTTCGTCAGCTACTTCACGATCCTCAGCAACATCCTGGTCGCCGCGACCACGTGGCCGCTGGTGCGCGATCCGTCGTACGACGGCAAGGTGTGGCGGGTGCTGCGCCTCGACGCCGTCGTCGGGATCGTCGTGACCGGCGTCGTGCACTGGTTCCTGCTACGGCCGCTGCTCGACCTCGAGGGCGCCGACTGGCTCGCGGACAAGCTCCTGCACCTGGTGGTCCCGGTGCTCGCCCTGGCCGGCTGGCTGCTGCTCGGACCGCGCCGGCGTGCGACGTGGGGCGATCTCCTGCCCGCTCTCGTCCTCCCGGTGCTCTGGCTGGCGTTCACGCTGGTGCGGGGCGGCATCACCGGGTGGTATCCCTATCCGTTCCTCGACGTCGGCGAGCTCGGCTACGCGCCGGTGCTGCTCAGCTGCGGCGGGGTCGCGGCGCTGCTCGCCGGCCTCGCCGCGGCCGCGATCAGCCTCGACCCGCGGCTGGACCGGTCGCACGCGTCGGCTGAGCGGCGTACCGGCTGATCGGCGCCCGGGTTCCCGTGGCGCTCTGACGCTTCCCGGGGAGAACTCTCCACGGGGAGCGGGTGATTACCACGGGACCGTGGTAATCACCGCCGCCTCAGCTCGGCCCCAGCATCTTCTGGTACCACTCCACATCGATCCACTGGTCGAACTTGTAGCCGACCTCGCGCATGGTGCCGACGTGCTCGAACCCCACGGCCTTGTGCAACGCGACGCTGCCGGGATTGGGCAGCGCGACCAGGGCGACAGCGGTGTGCACCCCGGTGCTCGCCATCGCATCGAGGAGGGCGGGATAGAGGAAGCGGCCGATGCCCTGGCCCCGGACGGACGGGTCGAGATAGATCGAGCACTCACGGGTCAGCTCGTAGGCCGGTCGCGGCCGGTAGGACCACGAGTAGGCGTAGCCGACCACGTCGTCGTCGGCGTCGACAGCGACCAGCAGGTGGTCACCTTGGTGGTTGCCCTCGAGCTTCTCGCGCCAGTAGGCCAACGTCGGCTCTTCGAGGTCGAAGGTGGCGATGGAGTTCGCCACCTCGTGGTTGTAGATGGTGGCGATGTCGCCAAGGTCGCCCTCGACTGCGGGCCGGAGGGTCACATCGGTTCCCATGGGTGCATTCTTCCAGGTCGGTCCGGTGGTCGGCTCGGGTGTCCGCCAGGGGTACGGCGTCAGTCACAATCGGACCATGACGATGGAGCCGGACACCAAGGACTGGACATGGGTGCTCGACCGGCCGTGCCCGGAGTGCGGCTTCGATGCCGCGACGGTCGAGCCCGCCTCGCTTCCGGGGCTGCTGCGCGACGCGGCGGCTCCGTGGGTGCGGGTCCTCGCGCGCGCCGACGCGGCACTCCGCCCGGCCGAGCACATCTGGTCGCCGCTGGAGTACGGCTGCCACGTCCGCGACGTGCATCGTCTCTTCGACGAACGGGTCGCGGCGATGCTCGCCGAGCCGGACCCGTCCTTCGCCAACTGGGACCAGGACGCGACCGCGATGGAGGCGCGCTACGCGGAGCAGGATCCCGCGGTCGTCGGTGCGGAGGTGGTGGAGGCCGCCGAGGCGGTCGCGCAGCGGTACGCCGCGGTCGCCGGGGACGCCTGGTCACGCACCGGCCGCCGCAGCAACGGGTCGGTCTTCACCGTCGCCTCGATCGGGCGCTACCACCTGCACGACGTGGTCCATCACCTCCACGACGTAGGGTCCTAGGGATGCGGCACACGGAGTTCTGGGAGCGGATGGAGCAGGCCCTCGGGTCGTCGGCCTATGCCCAGCACTGGTCCGAGCACCATGTGATCGGATCGCTGGGCGGACGCACCGCGACCGAGGCCCTGGCCGCGGGGGAGACCCCCAAGCTCGTGTGGCGAGCGGTCTGGGAGGCTCTCGACCTGCCCGCGAGCCAGCGATGAGCCTGCCCGGCGACCCTGCGGCGCGAGCAGGCAGGCGGGTCGCAGGCTGGTTGGGTGGCGGCACCCGCGAGGTGGCCTCCGGCCTCGCCCGGGGCGTCGCCGGTGGCATGCGCTGGCCGGACCACGAGGTGCGGCGGGTCCAGCGCCGTACCCTCGGCACCCTCGTGGTCGCGCAGTCCCTCGGCGGCCTGGGCATCACCATCGGGATCGCCGTCGCAGCGATCCTCGCCGAGGATCTTTCCGGCTCCGAGAGCCTGGCCGGACTGGCACAGACGATGCAGGTCCTCGGCACGGCGATCGCGTCGTTCCTCCTCGCCCGCGTGATGGGAAGGCGCGGCCGTCGTCCCGGCCTCGTGCTGGGCTACGTCCTCGGAGCCGCGGGCGCCGGGCT
Organism: uncultured Actinomycetota bacterium; assembly: GCA_963834315.1. Taxonomy (GTDB): domain Bacteria; phylum Actinomycetota; class Actinomycetes; order Propionibacteriales; family Nocardioidaceae; genus Nocardioides_B. The sequence goes on from CAWIAY010000010.1 coordinate 1,594,420, forward strand.
CGCGGTCGTGGCCGGGGTGGTCGAGTCCTTCCTCCTGCTGCTGCTCGGGGCGACCCTGCTCGGCGCCACCACCGCCGCCAACAACCAGTCCCGCTACGCCGCCACCGACCTCGCCCTTCCCGACCGCCGGGGTCGTTCGCTCGCGCTGGTCGTCTGGGCGACCACCTTCGGCGCCGTCGCCGGCCCCAACCTGACCGGCCCAGCCGGCCGCGTCGCCCGCGACCTGGGCCTGCCCGGCCTGACCGGGCCGTTCCTCTTCGGACTCCTCGGCATCCTTGCCGCGGGGGCCGTGATCGCGATCTTCCTGCGCCCGGACCCGCTCCTGGTGGCCCGTCAGGCGGCCCTCGCCCGAGGAGGGCCGGCGACGCCCACCTCCACCTCGTGGAGGCGGGTCCGCGAGGTGATCCGGGTGGTGCCGGAGGTGCAGGCCGGGGTCGCCTCGTTGGCGCTGGCCCACGCGGTGATGATCTCGGTGATGGTGATGACCCCCCTGCACATGCACCACGGGGGAGCCGGGCTCGAGGTGATCGGGATCGTCATCTCCTTGCACGTGCTCGGCATGTTCGCCCTCGCACCCGTCGCGGGCTGGGCAGCCGACCGGTTCGGCCGGCCACCGGTGCTGATGGCCGGTGCCGTGGTGCTGTTCTCCGCGCTGGCGTTGTCGGCGTCGTCGCCCGAGGGGGCCTCCACCAGGATCGGGGCGGGCCTGTTCCTGCTCGGACTGGGCTGGTCGCTGAGCACGGTGGCCGCCTCGACCCTGCTCTCGGAGGCGGCGCCGCTCGACGCGCGCACCGACGTGCAGGGCGCCGCCGACCTGGTGATGGGCCTGGTCGCGGCGATGGCCGGGGTGGTGGCCGGCCTGGTGATGGGCGGCTTCGGGTTCGTCGCGCTCAACCTGTTCGCGGCCCTGCTCGTCACCGGTGTCGCGACCTCGGCCGAGCTGGCCCGTCGCACCGGACGCCGTACCTCCGACCACGAGTCGGGGACGCCCTCGCTCTAGGCCGCGGACGTGCCGCGACACGCCGTGCCGCGACCAGGGTCGGGTGCGTGGATCGAACACCTGTTCGGGCTAGGCTGGCGCCGACGCCAGGCAGGGAACACTCTTCCCCAGGTTTGCCAGCCCGGGTCGAAACTGTCGGAGACCCTGCCTAGGGTCACACCCGATGAAGAAGACGACACGCTCCGCCCCGAGGCGGACAGACGGACGGATGACTCCCATGGCTGGTGGAGACCGCAGCAAGGCGCTCGATGCAGCGCTCGCCAACATCGAGCGACAGTTCGGCAAGGGATCGGTGATGCGGCTGGGGGAGGAGACACGGGCAGCGCTCGAGGTCATCCCGACCGGCGCGATCGCCCTCGACGTGGCGCTCGGCATCGGCGGGCTCCCGCGCGGCCGGGTGGTGGAGATCTACGGCCCGGAGTCCTCCGGCAAGACGACGGTCGCGCTGCACGCCGTGGCCAACGCTCAGGCCGCTGGCGGCATCGTGGCCTTCATCGACGCCGAGCACGCCCTCGACCCCGACTACGCCAAGGCGCTCGGTGTCGACACCGACGCCCTGCTGGTCTCGCAGCCCGACTCCGGGGAGCAGGCCCTGGAGATCGCCGACATGCTGGTCCGCTCCGGCGCGCTCGACCTGATCGTGATCGACTCCGTGGCCGCCCTGGTGCCCCGCGCCGAGATCGAGGGCGAGATGGGTGACAGTCACGTCGGTCTCCAGGCCCGGTTGATGAGCCAGGCACTGCGCAAGATGACCGGTGCGCTCAACGGTGCCGGCACCACGATGATCTTCATCAACCAGCTGCGCGAGAAGATCGGCGTCATGTTCGGTTCGCCCGAGACCACGACGGGCGGGCGGGCGCTGAAGTTCTACTCCTCCGTGCGGCTCGACGTGCGTCGCATCGAGACGCTCAAGGACGGCCAGGAGATGGTCGGCAACCGCACCCGGATCAAGGTCGTGAAGAACAAGGTCGCGCCGCCGTTCAAGCAGGCGGAGTTCGACATCATGTACGGCCAGGGCATCAGCCGAGAGGGTGGCCTGATCGACGTCGGGGTGGAGGCGGGCCTGGTCCGCAAGGCGGGTGCCTGGTACACCTACGAGGGCGACCAGCTCGGCCAGGGCAAGGAGAACGCGCGTTCCTTCCTGCGCGACAACCCCGACCTGGCCAACGAGCTGGAGAAGCGGATCCTCGAGAAGCTGGGCGTCGGCCCCCGGGTCGATGCGCCGGCCGACACCCCGGCGGCTGCCGCGGGCGCTGCCCCGGTCGCCGAGCCGACCGGGATCGACTTCTGAGCCGCTCGCGTTCCTCGATGAGCTCCGGCGACGTCCACCTCGGTGTGGAGACCTGGCTCGCGGCCCAGGGCGTTGACCGTCCTGGGCCGGAGCCGGCACCGCAGTCGCCTGACGACCCCGCCGGCGGGCCCGAGGCCGACCAGGAGGCAGTCGCACGGAAGATTCTGCTCGACCAGCTCACCGGGCAGGCGCGCAGCCGCTCCGAGCTCGCCACCAAGCTCGCCGGCAAAGGCGTTCCCGACGACGTGGCCGGTGCCTTGCTCGATCGGTTCGAGGAGGTCGGGCTCATCGACGACAGCGCGTTCGCGCACGCCTGGGTGCAGTCCCGGCAGGCCGGCAAGGGTCTGGCCCGCCGGGCGTTGGCGCAGGAGCTGCGCCGCAAGGGGATCGACGACGAGGTGGCCCGAGACGCCCTCGACGAGGTCGATCTCGACGACGAGGTGGAGGCGGCCCGGCTCCTGGTGCGCCGCAAGCTGCGCTCGGTCGCCGGGGTCGACCACACCACCGCCGTGCGCCGCCTTGCCGGGATGCTCGCCCGCAAGGGCTACCCCGCCGGTATCGCCTTCCGGGTGGTGCGCGAGGAGCTCGTGCGGCAGGGTCGCGACGTCGAGGAGATGCTCGAGGAGCCGGTCGACGACCTGCACTGAGGCGGGCGGCGGTCGTCGTCTTGACCGGCCCCGGGGTGCGACCTAGCCTCGGGAGAGCACCACTCATCGGTCTCCGAGCGATCGGAGACCAAGACACACACGACAACGAATCCCGGATCTCCTCCGGACCACGCTCGACCCGCTGTATCTCGCCCCACCACGACCCGTTCGGCTCTCTCGGCTGGACGGTCTGGCGTCGTTTCCACAGCTCCGGTCCTGCGTAGCCCGCGCCGGGACGACCACAGGAGCGGCCATGGGCATCGTCGGACTCGCCGAGCTGCTCGTGGTGGCTCTCGTCGCCGTCGTGGTGGTGGCCCTCGTCGTGGGCGCGGTGCTCCTGGCGCACCGCAGCCGCGCCGCATCGCGGGAGGGCCGGTTGCACGAGGACCTGCACGAGCAGCGCCAGGAGATCGAGCGGCGCGAGCACCGGCTCGCCGAGCGGGAGGAACGGCTCGACCTCGAGCAGCGTCATCTCGACGAGCGCACCCAGGCGGTCGCCGAGACCGAGACCGCTCTGGCGACGCGGCGGGCCGAGCTGCTCGAGATGGAGGGTGAGCGGCGAGCGCTGCTGGAGCAGGTCGCCGCGCTGACCACCGAGGCGGCCCGTGAGGAGCTGATGGGCCTCGTCGAGGAGGAGGCTCGCCGGTCCGCGGCGGTGCTGACCCGCGACATCGAGAAGAACGCGACCGAACGGGCCGAGGCCCGGGCGCGGTCCGTGCTCGCCACCGCCATCCAGCGACTGGCCAGCGAGCAGACCAGCGAGTCGGTCGTCTCGGTGGTGCACCTGCCCTCGGACGACATGAAGGGACGGGTGATCGGCCGCGAGGGCCGCAACATCCGCTCCTTCGAGCAGGTCACCGGGGTCAACCTCGTCATCGACGACACCCCCGAGACCGTGCTGCTCAGCTGCTTCGACCCGATCCGGCGGGAGGTCGCCCGGCTCACCCTGGAGGACCTCGTGGCCGACGGTCGCATCCATCCGACCCGCATCGAGGAGGTCCACAACCGTTCCCGGGCCGCCGTCGAGGCGACCTGCGTGCGTGCGGGGGAGGATGCCGTCTTCGAGATGGGCATCACCGACCTGCACCCCGAGCTGGTCGCGACCATGGGCCGGCTGCGGTTCCGCACCTCCTACGGTCAGAACGTCCTCAAGCACCTGGTCGAGTCGGGGCACGCCGCCGGTCTGCTCGCCGACGAGATCGGGCTCGACCGGCGCACGTGTGTCCGCGGGGCCTTCCTGCACGACATCGGCAAGGCGCTGACCCACGAGGTCGAGGGGTCGCACGCGATGGTGGGCGCGGAGCTGGCTCGACGCTACGGCGAGTCGGACGACGTCGTACACGCGATCGAGGCCCATCACAACGAGGTCGAGCCGCACACCGTCGAGGCGGTGATCACCCAGGCCGCGGACGCCATCAGCGGGGGTCGTCCGGGGGCACGGCGCGAGTCCTTGGAGGCCTACGTGCAGCGACTGCACCGCCTCGAGGAGCTGGCGGCGGCGCACCCGGGTGTCGAGCGGGTGTTCGCGATGCAGGCGGGCCGCGACGTGCGCGTGATGGTCAAGCCCGAGGTGCTCGACGACCTCGCCGCCCAGATGCTGGCGCGTGACCTGGCCAAGCAGTTCGAGGAGGAGCTCACCTATCCCGGCCAGATCAAGGTGACCGTGATCCGGGAGTCTCGGGCGACCGAGATGGCACGCTGAGATGGGTGTCCCGCGCGGATGCCTGGTCGTCGTACGCCGCCCGGCCGGCCAGGACCCACGCAGCGGTCCGCCTCGTGTGGTCAACGCCGTCCGCCACGCCGGCGAGTCGGTGCTGGGCGCGTCCCTGCGCGCCTTGGGTGAGGAGGGTCTCCCCGGCGTGGAGCCGTGGGCGGTGGATCTCTCGGGCAAGATCGGCACGCTGGCCGTCGACGTCCCCGACACCATGACGATCGACCATCTGAAGGCGGACTCCGGCGACCCGGCGGTGGAGCGTGCCCTCTCGGTGCCGCACGCGACGATCGGCTTCCGCGCGATGACCCACGCGGACCTCTCCGATGTGGTGCGCTGGACCGCCGAGCCGCACGTCGCCCGGTGGTGGGACGCGGAGTCCACCGATCTCGCCGCGGCCGAGAAGCACTACGGCCCGGCCATCGACGGCGAGGACCCGACGCGCCTGTGGGTGGTGGAGATCAACGGCCGTTCGGTCGGGTTCGTCCAGGACTACCTGATCGGCGACCATCCGGAGTACGCCGCCCTGACCGCTCGCCCCGACGCGGTCGGCATCGACTACGCCATCGGAGACGCCACGTGGGCCGGCCGGGGGACAGGCACCCGGATGCTGTGGCACTTCCTGCGCGACGTGGTGCGCCCGCACCACCCCGAGGCCCGAGCGTGCTTCGCCGCTCCGGACCACCGCAACGCCGCTTCGTTGCGCGTGCTGGACAAGCTCGGCTTCGAGCGGGGGCTCTGGTTCGACGAGCCGCAGGCCGGTGGAGGCGTCGAGACGATGGTCGGCTGCGAGATCGACCTTCGCCGGGTTCTCGGGCGCAAGAAGGAGCACCTCCCGCCGTCGGCGCACGCGGTTACCGGAGAGTAATATAGGCTGCGGCGCATGTCCCAGGTGATGCGTCTCTACGAGCGGACCGGCCGGCTGCCCCAGGGGAGCAGGCTCTTCTCGATGCTGTTCTCCCTCAAGGCGCCGTACTTCGCCACCGTGCGGCCACGGTTCGTCGCGCTGCGCCCGGACTACGCCGAGCTCACCGTGCGCAAGCGTCGGCGCGTGCTCAACCACCTCGGCACCGTGCACGTGATTGCGATCTGCAACGGCCTGGAGGCGGCGATGGGAGCGCTCGCCGAGGCGAGCGTCCCGGCGCACAAACGCTGGATCCCTCGAGGCATGGAGGTGTCCTACACCGCCAAGGCGACCACTGACATCACCTGCATCGCGGAGACCGACCCGTCCCAGTGGGCCGGGGACGACCCCGACGTGCCGGTGCGTGTGCGCGGCGTGCGCGCGGACGGCACCGTCGTGGTCGAGGGCGTGATCCGGCTCTGGGTCACCGAACGACCGCTGTCCTGACCCGGCTGATCGCGCCTGGCCAGATCAGTCCGCCCGGCACGTACCCCGCCCGGACCGAGGCTGGTCGCGGTCAGGCGGCGTCGAGCATGGCCGCGGCGGTGGCCTTCGCCGAGGACTTGCCGCGCTGCGCCAGACGCCGCTCGACGTAGACGGCCGCCTTCGAGATCGAGTAGTTCAGCACGATGAAGATGAGGGCCACGATGCTCAGCGGCACGATGGCGTGGTTGACGAACTCCGCGATGCCCTGCGCCTCGGCGACCAGCTCCCGGTAGGAGACGATCAGACCCAGCGCCACGTCCTTGAGCACGATGACGCACTGGCTGATGATCGCGGGGAGCATGATGGTGACCGCCTGGGGCAGCAGGACCAGGCGCATGATCTGGTTCTTGCGCATCCCGACGGCCAGCGCTGCCTCCGACTGGCCGCGCGGGACCGCGAGAACGCCGGCCCGGAACACCTCGGCCAGCACAGAGCCGTTGTAGAGCATCAGCGCGATGACCACGCTCCAGTAGGCGCCGAGCCCGGTGGCGAAGAAGACGAAGACGATGAGCAGCAGCAGCGGGACGGCGCGGAAGAACTCCACGACGACCCGGGCGGGGAAGCGGATCACGGCGTGGTCGGAGAGCCGGGCCACGGCCATCAGCGCCCCGAAGCCGATCGACAAGATGATGCCGACGACGGCGGCGAGGGCGGTCGCGACCAGGCCGTTCCAGATGGCCTTCCAGATGTTGGGCTGCGCGAGGTCCTCCCACAGCGCTGCCTCGAACTCGCCCTCGAGCGCGAGCTTCCAGATGACCAGCCCGAGCACCACCAGGGCGGCGGCGGCGGCGATGACGGTGAGGATCCGGTGCCGCGCTCGCGCCAGCGGTCCCGGGGTGTCGAAGAGGACGGTGCTCATCGGGCCACCGCCATCCGTCGCTCGAGCAGACTCGCGATCGTCGAGAGGACCGCGACGATCGCGACGTAGCCCAACGCGATCCCGATGAAGATCGCCCAGAGGTCGGAGGTGTACTGGTTGCTGAGCTTGCGCATCACGAAGCCGGCCTCCGGGACCCCGAAGATGGCGACCACGCTGGTGTTCTTGGTCAGAGCGATGTAGATGCTGGCCAGCGGCGGGATCACCGCGGCGAAGGCCTGTGGGAGCACCACGAGACGAAGTGACTGGGTGAAGTTCATGCCGACCGACCGAGCTGCTTCGGCCTGGCCCGCGTCGACCGAGTTGACGCCCGACCGCAGCGCCTCACACACGAACGCAGCCGTGTAGAACGACAGCCCGAGCATGGCCACGGTGAAGAAGTGCGTGAAGCCGCGGATGCCGATGCTGAAACCCAGGTCGTTGAAGCCCAGCGTGGGGATCACCGAGATCGCCAGCGCCAGCACCAGCACCAGCGGCGTGTTGCGGAAGATGTTGACGTAGCTGGTGCCGATCGCGCGCAGCGAGGCGATGGGGGAGACCCGGAAGCTCGCCAGGATCGTGCCGAGGACGGTGGCGATGACGCCCGAGAACAGCAGCAACCACAGGGTGAGCGTGAAACCCCGCCGGACCTGGTCGAACTCTTGGATCAGGGTGTCCATCTAGTCCTCGCCTTGCTCGTGCCCGACCGGGTGGGTCGATCTCCGACCCACCCGGTCGCGTGGGCGTGTCCGATCAGCTGCAGGAGTCCAGAGCCGGCGGCTCGGGCGTCTCGACACCCGACTGTCCGAGGGTGGCCTCGAAGGCCTCGGCCCAGGTGCCGTCGTCGTAGGCGGCCTCGAGGGTCTCGTTGATGAACTCGCACATCGCCGTGTCGTCCTTGGAGTAGCCGACGCCGTAGCGCTCCTCACTGAAGGCCTCACCCACGACCTCGAGCTCGTCGGGGTTCTCGGCGGCGTAGCCCAGCAGGATGGCGCCGTCGGTGGTGACCGCGTCGACAGTGCCGTTCTCGAGCTGGTCCACGCACTCGGAGTAGGTCGAGAACGGCACCGGGTCGGCGCCGAACTCGTCGACCATCCGCTGCAGGGAGGTGGAGCCGGTGACCGAGCAGACCTTCTTGCCCTCGGTGGCCTCGGGTCCGTCGATCGTGCCCGCGTCGTCCGTGCGGACCAGGAGCTGCTGACCGGTCACGTAGTAGGGGCCGGCCTGACCGACGACCTCGCGGCGCTCGTCGGTGATCGAGTAGGAGGCGAGCACCATGTCGACGGTGCCCTTCTGAAGGTAGGGCTCGCGGTTGTCGGAGACCGTCTCCTTCCACTCGATGCCGTCGTCCTCGATGCCGAGGGCTCCGGCGAGGATCCGGCCAATCTCGATGTCCATGCCCTTCGGGGCGTCGGCTCCTGGCTCCAGGAACCCGATCCCGGGCTGGTCGTACTTCACCCCGATCACGACCTTGCCTGCGTCTGACAGCTTCGCCATCGTCGAACCGGCCTCGAACTCCGGGTTCTCGGCCACCTCGACGTCTGTCGAGTCGCCGCCGCCGCAGCCGGCGAGGACCAGGCTCAGTCCCGCCACGGCCAGGACTGCCTTGCTTGGGGTGAATCGCATCGTGTTCTCCTTATGTTTCCGGCCGGATCTCAGTGTGTCGTCCAGCCGATTCCGGGGTGCGTTGTCAGTGCTTGAGAATCTTTCCGAGGAAGTCCTTGGCGCGTTCGGACGTGGGGTTGGTGAAGAACTCCTCGGGGGTGTTCTCCTCGACGATGGCCCCCTCGGACATGAAGATCACCCGGTTGGCCGCCGTCCGGGCGAAGCCCATCTCGTGGGTGACCACGACCATCGTCATGCCACCCTCAGCCAGGGCGACCATGGCGTCGAGGACCTCCTTGATCATCTCCGGGTCCAGCGCGGAGGTCGGCTCGTCGAAGAGCATCACCTTGGGCTCCATCGCCAGGGCGCGGGCGATCGCCACCCGCTGCTGCTGACCACCGGAGAGCTGGGCGGGATACTTGTCGGCCTGGTTGCCGACCCCCACCCGGTCGAGCAGTGTGCGGGCCTTCTCCTCGGCCTCGGCCTTGCTCATGCCGCGCACCTTGATGGGGCCGAGCGTGACGTTCTCGAGGATCGTCTTGTGGGCGAACAGGTTGAAGCTCTGGAAGACCATGCCGACCTCGGCACGGTGCTTCGCGAGCGCCTTGCCCTCCGCGGGCAGCGGCTCGCCGTCGAGGGTGATCGATCCCTTGTCGATGGACTCGAGCCGGTTGATGGCACGGCAGAGAGTCGACTTGCCGGACCCGGAGGGTCCGATCACCACGACGACTTCGCCCCGGTCGACGGACAGGTTGATGTCCTGGAGCACGTGTAGGTCGCCGAACCACTTGTCGACGTGGTCCAGCACCACCAGGGGTTGGTTCATGCTTGTGAACCTATCGGGGGTGACCTGTTCTGACCATTCCCTCCCCTCAGATCGCGCCCAGCGTTGTCAGACCGTGACCCCGGGGCGACGGGCGTCACGGGTTGCCTGCTTTGCTTGACTCCGAGGCACGAGACCCGAGCGTCTGGGCGAGGAAGAAGGTGGCGACGTGGCACGAAAAATCCCGGTGAGCGATGCCGTGGGCCTGGTCAAGGGCCTGAGGAATGCCGCTCTCGGCGCGGCGAAGGACCCGCGCGGTACCTCCGAACGAGTGCTGGGCCATGCCAAGGGCGTGGCCGAGACCGGACGTCAGGTGGCCGAAGGGATGGTCGGTCAGGTGACGCGTCAGGTCAGGCGGCGACGCGGCACCGACGCACCGCGTGCTGCGGCGCCGGCGCACCGAGGTCCGCTTGCCGAGCCCGCGGCACCGAGGAAGGCGCAGGGCGACCCGCTGGTCGAGCCGGCTGCGCCGGCACTCCCGACTCCCACCCCGGCCGACGTGGCGAAGAAGGTGGCCGCGAAGAAGCCCGCCACCAAGAAGCCGGGCACCAAGACGCCAGCCACCAAGACTCCAGCGAGCAAGACCACCGCCAAGAAGCCGGTCGCCAAGAAGCCGGTCGCGAAGAAGCCGGCGCCCGCCGGGGAGGCTGCTCCCACGAAGAACACGGCGGCCGCCAAGAAGGCGACGCCGTCCGCTGCCGGCGACAAGCTGCCGCCCCGGAGAGCGGTGAAGGCCACGCCACCTCCGCCGCCGCGTGAGGTCGAGCCGAACCCCGAGGCCATCGACTGATCCGCAGGGCACGGAGAGCGTGACCTCGCCGTTCGTCGACCGGACGCTCGCCTGAGCAGGGTGCGCCACGTGGGGGATTCCGAGGACCGCGGAGGCGGTTGCTCACTAGCCTGGTCACATGGTCAGCGAGGACGGTCTCGGCGAGGTCGAGCACCTGGTCCTGCTGGCGGTGGGTCACCAAGGCAGCGTCCCCTCGACGTTGGCCGCCCGTCTCGGACGTCCGGCGGTGGAGGTCGACGCCGCCGTCCGGCGGTTGATCGACGGGGAACTGCTCGAGACGACGACCGACACGGTGGTCCTCACCCCGCAGGGACACGTCATCGTGACCGGCCTCCGGAGATCAGGCAGCCACGGCGCGGTGTCGTCGGTCGACGTCGTGGAGGTCGCCCGGTCGCTGCGGGCGGCATGGTCGGCGCAGGCCGAGCATCGAGCCGCATCGCTTGAGCGGGCGCGCGACACGATGCTCGCCTCCGACGACGACCGGGACACCGTGCTGGACCTGTTGTCCCAGGGCTATGCCGAGGGCCGGCTCTCCGCGAACGAGTTCGACGACCGGACGGGCCGGGCACTGGCGGCGCGTACCTACGGCGCCCTCGACGACGCGCTCGACGGCCTCGGCGCGATGGAACGGCCGAGAGCGAACCACCCGGGCCGCAAGGTGGTCTTCTGGGTGGTGGCGGTGCCCTGCGCACCGTTCGTGCTCATGGGTGCCTTGCTCTTCGCCTTCGGCTCGGATGTCGGTGACCACGTCGGCGGCCTGCTGTTCCTCGCGGTCCTGCTACCCCTGCTCTTCATGATCAGGCGATGGGCCTGGCCGCGCAGTTGAAGCCCACGAGCACGCGGGTCATGGCCGACAGTGCAGGCGTCGGTGCGATGAGGGAGGCTGGACCCATGGATCTCGCGCGCCTGCTGGACACGCTCCCGGCCGACACACCCCTACCGACGACGGCTCCGGACGACCTCGAGGCGGTGGCCGAGGTTCTGGGTGGGGTGTCGTTGGTCGGCGGGATGTATCGCTGGCACGACGGCGAGGCGGCACGCACCTGGACCGCGCACGTGGCCGACGCGTTCCCGGGCTTCGCAGAGCGGGCCACCTGCTTTGCCGCGGACTGGCTCGGCAGCCAGTTCGCCCTGGACAGCGCCCGCCTCGACGACGCCGGCGATCAGCAGGTGCTGATGTTCGACATCGGCGCCGGGGAGGTGCTGGAGATCCCCGCAGGGCTACGGGCCTTCCACGAGGAGGAGCTCGTGGAGCAGCCCGAGGCCGCGCTCGCGTCCGAGTTCTATGCCGCGTGGCGCGAGGCCTCCGGGGATGAGCGACCGCTCCGGTCCGAGGAGTGCGTCGGCCACACCGTGCCGATGTTCCTGGGCGGGAAGGACATCGTCGACAACCTCGCCCGCGGCGACGCGGAGGCCTACTGGGCCCGCACCGTGCAGATGATGGATCAGTCGCGGTAGCGCCGTACCCTGGTGCGGTCATGACTGCCACACCTGAAACTGCCGCACGCACCTATGAGGTCCGCACCTACGGGTGCCAGATGAACGTCCACGACTCCGAACGGCTGACCGGTCTCCTGGAGGACGCCGGCTATGTCGCCGCTCCCGGCGACGAGCAGGCTGACGTCGTCGTGTTCAACACCTGCGCAGTGCGCGAGAACGCCGACAACAAGCTCTACGGCAACCTCGGCCATCTCGCGCCGGTCAAGGCCGCCAGGCCAGGCATGCAGATCGCTGTCGGCGGCTGCCTCGCACAGAAGGACCGCTCGGTCATCACCGAGAGGGCGCCTTGGGTCGACGTCGTGTTCGGGACCCACAACATCGGCTCGCTGCCGGTGCTGCTGGAGCGGGCGCGCGTGGCCGACGAGGCCCAGGTGGAGATCCTCGAGTCGCTGGAGGTGTTCCCCTCGACGCTGCCCACCAAGCGCGAGTCGGCGTACGCCGCCTGGGTGTCGATCTCGGTCGGGTGCAACAACACCTGCACGTTCTGCATCGTCCCCGCGCTGCGCGGCAAGGAGAAGGACCGCCGCCCCGGGGACGTGCTCGCCGAGGTGCGGGCCCTCGTCGCCGAGGGGGTCAGCGAGGTGACGTTGCTCGGGCAGAACGTCAACACCTACGGCGTCGAGTTCGGCGACCGGTTCGCGTTCGGCAAGCTCCTGCGGGCCTGTGGCGAGATCGAGGGCCTGGAGCGGGTGCGCTTCACCAGCCCGCACCCGGCGGCGTTCACCGACGACGTGATCGCGGCGATGGCCGAGACCCCCAACGTGATGCACCAGCTGCACATGCCGCTGCAGTCCGGCTCCGACAAGGTGCTCAAGGACATGCGCCGCTCCTACCGCCAGGAGAAGTTCCTCGGCATCATCGAGCGGGTTCGCGCGGCGATGCCGGACGCGGCGATCACCACCGACATCATCGTCGGCTTCCCCGGCGAGACCGAGGAGGACTTCCTCGAGACGATGCATGTGGTGCGGGAGGCGCGCTTCTCCGGCGCGTTCACCTTCCAGTACTCCAAGCGCCCCGGTACGCCGGCAGCGATCCTCGACGAGCAGGTGCCCAAGGTCGTCGTCCAGGAGCGCTACGAGCGGCTGGTCGCACTCGTCAACGACATCTCCTGGCAGGAGAACCGTCGCCTCGAGGGTCAGGTCCTCGAGCTGATGGTGGCCGAGGGGGAGGGTCGCAAGGACGAGGCGACCCACCGGCTCTCGGGCCGCGCCCGTGACAATCGGCTGGTGCACTTCTCGCCGGTGGACTCCTCCGGTGCGCCCGTCGCCGTACGCCCGGGTGACGTGGTCGAGGTCGAGGTGACCTACGGCGCGCCGCACCACCTGGTCTCGGACAGTGCCGTGCGCTCGGTGCGACGGACCCGGGCCGGTGACGCCTGGGAGGCCCGGACGGCCGAGCCCGCAGCCCCGGCCGGGGTCTCGCTCGGCCTGCCCACGGTCGGCGTACCCGCGGCATTGCCGGACGCCCCGGCCTGCGGCTGAGGGAGGCCCCCACCGACAGGCCACTTCGCGCGCGACACGCCGACAAAGTGGGTGGGAGAGTGGCCTCTCGGCGTCAGAAGCCGAAACTGAGGAAGGGGGGCAGGGTGCCCTCGCGCAGGCCGGTGATCACCGCGAGCTCGTGCGGGACGACCGGGTCCGGGAGGGCCTCGAGCGGGAACCAGCGCAGGTCGGCGCACTTGTCGGCCTCGACGACGCGCGGCTCGCCCGACCAGGCCCCACAGGTGAAGAAGTAGTCGACGCGCTCGTCGATCGCGAGGCCGGTGCCGTTGGTGCGCTGCACCGCCGTCAGCGGGGACAGCGTGACCGCGGTGACGCCGATCTCCTCGGCAGCCTCGCGTGTTGCGGCCGCGTGGACGGTCTCGCCGACCTCGACGTGCCCCGCGGCGGCGCACGCCCAGTGGTCGTCCATGTAGCCGGTCCCGCGGCGCAGCTGGAGCAGCACCTCGCGCACGCCGTGGGCGTCGCGCAGGAACACCACGTAGGCGGCAGGGACGACGGTGAAGCGCTCGTGCGGCATGCGCCCGAGGCTAGTGCGGGTGTCCGCCGGGGCGTCAGGCCCCGTCCCGCCGAGGGTGCGGGTTGGCGGCGCGGATGTCGTCGTGGGAGGGCAGCTCGGCGGTGTTCTCCTCCACGTCCTGCTGCTGCCGGTGCTCCTCGACGACCGGCTCCGGCTGATCGTCCTGGGCGCCGTGGGTGCGCCCCTGGGCCGAGGCGTCCGTGCCGGTCCCCTCGATGTCGTCGAACGGACCGGTGCGCTCGCTGCTCACGCCGAGGTCACCGTCGAGACCCGGCTCGCTCTCGCCGCTGGGGTTGCCGGCCTCTCCGCTTGCGCTGCTCATGACCGCTCCTCACGCTCGGTGCCCGCTCCGGGGCCGCCCTGTTGGTCGTTGGACATGAAGTCGTCGGGGTGGGCGTCGCCGGCCGGGGGCTCACCGAAGAACTCGCTGCTGTCGAACCAGACCACCGCCTCCTCCGGCTCGTCGGCGTCGGTGCCTGACTCCGGTGAGAACGCCGGCTCGCTTCCCGGGTGGCTCTGCGCCTGGGTCTCCGGCTGGCTCACCGGCGTCGCGCCGGACTGCTCGTCACTCGCCACCGGAGCCGTCCGAAGGCTGGCCGAGCGAGGTCTCGGCGTTCTCCTCCTGGGCCGGGTGCGAGTCGGCCGGCCTGCCGGGCGCGTTGCCCGGATGCGGAGACGGGTCGTCGGAGGGCGTTCCCGGCACGGGGATGGTCGTGGGCCCCTCCGGGGTGCCGCTGGGCTGCACGTCGGGGTCGTCGGAGGGCGGAGCCGGGTCCACCGGGCCGACCGGGTTGACGTCTGCGTCAGGCCGGTCCTGCCGCATCGGTCCGCCCGGCGGGGTGGGTGCGTCCAGGTCGGTGTGCGCCCCGTGGTTGGCCGGACCGCCCTTCACCTGCTCGTCACGATCGCTCATGCGAGCGAAGTACCCGATGGCGGCGCCGGGAAACGCGGTCGACGGGACTACTTCGCGCTCGGGGTCTCCGGGAAGTCGTCGTCCTTGCCGTCGAGCTTGTCCAGGGCGTCCTGGGCCTTGGTGCGGCCCTGGGCGATCTTGTCGTGGTGCTTGCCGCCGGTCTTCTTGTCGATCGCCTCCGCGGCCTTGTCCATGCCGCCGGCGATCTTGTCGCCGTGCTGGTCGACCGTCTTGGTCAGCTGGGCCTTGGCCTTGTCGAGGAATCCCATGTCTCCGCCTTTCTCGAGGTGCCGTCACGCGGCTCCCGTGTGCTTGCCAGACTCTCACCCATGACCCGCGAAGGAACACCCACGCCCGTCAGCGGCCCGGTCGTGGCGGTGGTCGGACCGACGGCCGCGGGCAAGACCGACCTGTCCCTCGACCTCGCGGAGGAGCTCGGCGGCGAGATCGTCAACACCGACTCGATGCAGATCTACCGCGGCATGGACGTGGGTACGGCGAAGCTCCCCGCCGCCGACCGGCGCGGCATCCCCCACCATCTGCTCGACCTCCTCGACGTCACGGAGCCGGCCACCGTCGCGGAGTTCCAGGGGTGGGCACGGGCCGTGGTCGACGACTGCCACGCGCGCGGGGTGACCCCGATCCTGGTGGGCGGCTCGGCCCTCTACACCCGGGCGGTGCTCGACCGGTTCGAGTTCCCGGGCACCGACCCGGTGGTGCGGGCCGGGCTCGAGGTGCTGCTTGCCGAGGAGGGCCCGGACGCGATGCACGCCCGGCTCGCCGCGGTGGACCCGTTGGCGGCGCTGGCGATCCTGCCCAGCAACGGGCGCCGCGTGGTGCGGGCGCTGGAGGTCGTGCACCTCACGGGCCGGCCGTTCAGCGCCACGTTGCCGCGCCAGGAGTACTTCTACGACGACGCCGTCCAGGTCGGTCTCGACATCGCCCGCCCGGTGCTCGACGAGCGGATCGCGCTGAGGGTCGAGCGGATGCGGCGGTCCGGCCTGGTCGAGGAGGTGCGTGGCCTGGTCGCGGCCGGCCTCCGCGAGGGAAGGACCGCCCAGCGGGCGCTGGGCTACCAGCAGGTGCTGGCGTTCCTCGATGGCGAGATCAACGAGGACGAGGCCTTCGAGCAGACCGTGACCGGCACACGGCGGTTCGCCCGCAAGCAGGACGCCTGGTATCGCAAGGACCCGCGGATCACCTGGGTGGGCTGGGACGACCCGGACCGGGTGGCGCACGCCGTGGCCGCCGTACGCGGGGCGGGTCAGCGCGGCGACGATTGACCGGGAGCAGTTCGGGGGAGTAGGAACGAACTCGTCCAGGCTCTGACTCGGGAGGAACCATGGCCCACCGATCGACCCACCGTCCAGGTCGCAGCACCGCGGCCGCCGCCGCCCTGACCGCGCTCTGCGTGGGCGTCGCTGGCCTCAGCTCGGCCACGCTCGGCAGCGCCTCCGCTGCCGACGACACCCGTGGCCCGGGCGCGCGCTACGCGAAGAAGACCCCGACGAGCACCGGCTTCGGCGGCGCGGTCTCCTCGGTCGACCCGGAGGCCTCGAAGATCGGCCTCAGGGTGCTGGCGAAGGGCGGCAACGCCGTCGATGCCGCCGTGGCGACAGCGGCTGCGCTGGGCGTGACCGAGCCCTACAGTGCCGGCATCGGTGGTGGCGGCTACTTCGTCTACTACGACGCCAGGACCAAGAAGGTGCGCACCATCGACGGTCGGGAGACCGCGCCGATGGCGATGCCCAAGGACGCCTTCATCGACCCGGCCACGGGGGAGCCCTACCCGTTCACTCCCGACCTGGTCACCAGTGGCGTCTCGGTGGGCGTGCCGGGCACCCTCGCGACATGGCAGCGCGCGCTGGAGCGGTGGGGAACCGACGACCTCCGCACCGCGCTCAAGCCTGCGCAACGGCTGGCCTCGCGCGGCTTCAAGGTCGACCAGACCTTCCACGACCAGACCAAGGACAACCAGGAGCGGTTCGAGGCCTACAAGACCACCCCGAAGCTCTTCCTCCCCGGTGGCAAGGCGCCGCGGGTGGGTTCGGTGTTCAAGAACCCCGACCTCGCCGCGACGTACCGCCTGATCGGGCGCAAGGGGATGCGGGTGTTCTACGAGGGCCGGCTCGGTCGCGAGATCGTCCGGGCCGTGCGCAAGCCGGCGACGAGCCGGAAGACGGAGCTGCCGGTGCCGCGGGGCTTCATGAAGCGCTCGGACCTCAAGCGCTACGAGGCTCTCGACCAGCGGCCCACCAAGAGCCGGTACCGCGGCTACCAGGTCTTCGGGATGGCACCCTCCTCGTCCGGAGGAACGACGGTCGGCGAGGCGCTCAACATCATGGAGCGCTACGACCTGGCAGGGATGTCGCCGGAGCAGGCGTTGCACCACTACCTCGAGGCCACCGCGCTGGCCTTCGCCGATCGCGGCGCCTACCTCGGTGACCCGGCCAAGGTCGACGTACCGGTGAAGAAGCTGCTCGACGACACCTTCGCGGTCGAACGTGCCTGCCAGATCGACTCCTCGCAGGCGATGACGAAGCCGGTGGCTGCCGGTGACGTTTCGTCGTACGACGGCTACTGCGCCACCACCGGCCGCACCGCCGACGGCAACGCCTCGGACACGGAGAACGTCGAGACCACCAACCTCACGGTCACCGACAGGTGGGGCAACGTCGTGGAGTACACCCTCACGATCGAGCAGACCGGCGGCTCGGGAATGCTGGTGAAGGACCGGGGCTTCCTGCTCAACAACGAGCTGACCGACTTCTCCACCACGTTCGTCAAGGGCGACCCCAACCGGATCCAGCCGGGCAAGCGGCCGCGATCCTCGATGTCACCCACGATCGTGCTGAAGAACCGCAAGCCCGTCATCGCGCTCGGGTCACCCGGCGGCTCGACGATCATCACGACCGTCACCCAGATGCTGTTCAACTACCTCGACCGCGAGATGAGCATCGTGGACGCCATCGAGGCGCCCCGGGCCTCGCAGCGCAACACCGCTGCCGTGACCGCGGAGCCCGCGTTCATCGACGCCTACGGCGCACAGCTGACGGCTCTGGGTCACACGCTCAAGCCGGCGGGTGACGCGTTCACCAGCGCCGCGGAGATCGGGGCGGCCACCGCCATCGAGTTCGGCAGGCGCGGCAAGGTGACTGCTGTCTCCGAGCCGAGCCGACGTGGGGGCGGTTCTGCCCTGGTGGTCGCGCGGAAGCGATGAGCCCGCGTCGGGCCACCGAGGTCTAGGCTGATGACATGGCAGCGAGCTTCCTCGTCGAGCGGTCGATGACGATCGACGCGCCTCCGGCACGGATCTTCGAGGAGATCGTGGACTTCCACAACTGGCCGCACTGGTCGCCGTGGGAGGACCTGGACCCCGACCTGAGACGCACCTACACGGGGCCGGTCAAGGGTCGCGGGTCGGTCTACGCCTGGGCGGGCAACCGCAAGGCGGGCCAAGGCCGGATGGAGGTCGTCGAGGTCAGGGACGAGGAACTGGTGCGCATCGACCTGCAGTTCCTGAAGCCCTTCAAGGCGCGCAACGACTGCGTCTTCGCGTTGAGCGACCTCGACGGCGCGACCGAGGTCATCTGGACGATGGCGGGGCGGGTGTCCCCGGCGATGCGGGTGATGGGTGTCTTCGTCGGCATGGACAAGATGATCGGCCCGGACTTCGAGAAGGGTCTGGCCAGGCTCAAGGCGTACGCCGAGGGTGGAGCCGGCTCCTAGACTGGCCGCATGACCGACGGCTTCGCCTTCCTCAAGGGGCACGGCACGGAGAACGACTTCGTGCTGCTCCCCGATGCCGACGGATCCCGTCACGGCGACCTCGACCCTGCCCTGGTGGCGCTGCTCTGCGACAGGCGAGCCGGCCTCGGGGCCGACGGCGTCCTGCGGGTGGTGCGCACCGAGGCGGACGTCGACCCGTCGGCCGTGGCTGCCCGTGGGCTGGCGGCGTGGTTCATGGACTACCGCAACGCCGACGGGTCCACCTCCGAGATGTGCGGCAACGGGATCCGCGTCTTCGCCCGCTACCTGGTGGACCACGAGGGTGTCGACGCGTCAGTCCCGATCCCGATCGCGACCCGCACCGGCGTGCTCAGCGTGACCCTCGACGACGCCTCCGGCCTGGTCAGCGTCGACATGGGCAGCCCACGGCTGCTGGGGGACACCAAGGTCGCGATCGGCCCGCTCGCCTGGCCGGCCACCCACGTCTCGATGGGCAACCCTCACGCCGTCGCGTTCGTCGAGTCCCTCGCGGACGCCGGTGACCTCCTCGAGCCGCCGTCCTACGACGCCGCGGTCTATCCGCACGGGGTCAACGTCGAGTTCGTCGTACGCCGCGGGCGGCATCACGTGGCGATGCGCGTCCACGAGCGCGGCTCGGGGGAGACCCGCTCCTGCGGCACCGGCGCCTGCGCAGCCATGGTGGTCAGTGCCCTGGCTGACGGCGCCGAGCGGAATACGCCGTACCAGGTGGACGTTCCAGGAGGGACGTTGCAGATCACCTGGACCGACCGGGACCGGGTGATCCTCACCGGCCCGGCGGTGCTCGTCGCGAGCGGCACCTGGCTGGCGAGAGGCTAATTGGCTGGTGGCGACGACCCCGTCGTGCGAACCTGAACGGACCTATGAACTCACTGCCGAACGCACACCCCGCACCCGAGCCCGAGCCCGAGCACTTCGATCTCGACGCCGAGCTGGCCGACACCGACACCTGGGACGACCCCGACGACGTCGAGAGCGCCGGCGACTTCGAGTCCGGCTATGCCGAGGAGGACCCCGAGGAGGCCGACGGCACGACCGGGTCCTACGACCTGGCCGAGCGGCACGCGCTGCGCCGGGTGGTCGGGCTGTCCACCGAGCTCGAGGACGTGTCCGAGGTCGAGTACCGCCAGCTCCGGCTCGAGCGGGTCGTCCTGGTCGGGGTCTGGACCGAGGGCTCCGTCGAGGACGCCGAGAACTCCATGGCCGAGCTCGCGCTGCTCGCCGAGACGGCCGGCTCCCAGGTCCTCGACGCACTCTTCCAGCGCCGGCAGAAGCCGGACCCGGCGACCTACATCGGCCGTGGCAAGGTCGACGGGCTGCGGGAGATCGTGCAGGCGACCGGTGCCGACACCGTGATCCTCGACGGGGAGCTCGCGCCCTCCCAGCTGAGGAACCTCGAGGACAAGGTGAAGGTCAAGGTGGTCGACCGGACCGCGCTGATCCTCGACATCTTCGCCCAGCACGCCAAGTCGCGCGAGGGCCAGGCCCAGGTCGAGCTGGCCCAGCTCAACTACATGAAGCAGCGCCTGCGTGGCTGGGGTGGCAACCTCTCCCGCCAGGCCGGTGGCCGGGTCGGGTCGCAGGGCGGCGGGATCGGTGGGCGTGGTCCTGGTGAGACGAAGATCGAGACCGACCGGCGCCGGATCAACACCAAGATCGCCAAGCTGCGGGCCGAGCTGCGGCACATGCGCACCACGCGAGACACCAAGCGCTCCGAGCGCAAACGGCACCAGGTGCCGTCGGTGGCGATCGCGGGCTACACCAACGCCGGCAAGTCCTCGCTGCTCAACCGGCTCACGGACGCCGGCGTGCTCGTGGAGGACTCGCTCTTCGCGACGCTCGACCCCACCACCCGCAAGACGCAGACCTCCGACGGGCGCATCTACACGATGTCCGACACCGTCGGCTTCGTGCGGCACCTGCCGCACCAGCTCATCGAGGCTTTCCGCTCGACGCTGGAGGAGGTCGCCGACTCCGACCTGGTGCTGCACGTCGTCGACGGCTCCCACCCCGACCCCGAGGGTCAGATCGCGGCCGTCCGCGAGGTGTTCGCCGAGATCGGCGCCGACAAGGTGCCCGAGCTCGTCGTGATCAACAAGTCCGACGCGGCCGACCCCATGGTGGTCGCCCGGCTTCGTCAACGCGAGCCGCACTCCGTGGTCGTCTCCGCCAAGACGGGGGAGGGGATCGCCGAGGCGATCGCCCGGATCGAGGACGAGCTGCCGCGACCGGCCGTGGAGTTCGAGGCGTTGCTGCCCTACGAGCGAGGTGACCTGCTCAACCGGATCCACACGGCCGGCGAGGTCGAGCACATCGAGCACACCGGCGAGGGCACGGTCGTTCGCGGACGCGTGCACGCGTCGTTGGCCGGCGAGCTGGCGCCGTACCTCACCACCGCGACGGCCTGAGTCGTTCGATGACCTACGTCGAGGCGTTCGCACGACCTCTGGAGTGCCCGCCGGACGAGGCCTGGTCGGTGCTCCGGCGTGCCGGCGGACAGGCACGCTGGTGGGCGCCGCTGCCGCTCTGGCAGCTTCGGGGCCTTGCCGACAGGGTCGTGGGCGGACCAGGCTTCCTGATCGGACGGCCCGCGGCCGAGCTCGAGCCGGGCGACGTGCTGGACTTCTGGGAGGTCGAGTCGGCGACCTACCCGACCCTCCGGCTGCGCGCCCGGACCCGACTCCCCGGCACCGCCCACCTGACCGCCTCTCTCGAGCCTCGTGGTGGCGGCAGCCGGCTGGTGCTGCGCTCGGAGTTCGACCCCGACGGTCTGCCCGGCCATGCCTACTGGTGGGCCAACCTCGCCGCGCACCAGGTGGTCTTCTCCCTGCTCGCCGACCGTTGGGCCAGCCTGCTCAACGAGGCGTGAGGCAGGCGCGGACGGTGGCCCAGGCGGCCTCGGGGGAGGCGTCGTCGCTGAGGTGGGGAGCGAACAGGTCGGCGGCGAGATCGAGCAGACCCAGGGCGGTGCGCTCGAGGTTGCCGGTGGCGAGCAGCGCGGACAGTGCGATGCCGACGGCCGGCCACGCCTGCTCGACCCGCCGGAACGGGTTGAGGTCGTCGATCGCCTCCGGGCGGGCCGCGGGGACGTGACGGGCCAGGAGCACCAGGAAGTGCCGCAACGCAGATCGGTGCACGAAGTCGACCGCCGAGATCCGCTCACCCCGGCGGTGTCGTTGGACCCCGACCAGCAGGCTCGTCAACAGCTGGCCGACGAGCCAGGCGTCGGTCTGGGCGGGGGAGCCGGCCGACTCCGCCGACGTCTCCCGGGCGCTCTCCATCCGGGCGGCCAGGTCGCCGCCGTCGATGAGGATCGCAAAGCGGTTGACCTGGGCCAGCGTGATCTCGGCGGGAGTGAACACCGCGAACTCCACGAGGTGACCGTCCTCGTAGACTCCCTTGATGCCGTGAGCGGTCTCGCGGAAGACCAGGGTGAGCCGCTCGTGCTCAGGCAGCCACGTCACGTCGCGACGGATCGACTCCGCGGAGTCAGGATGAGCGATCACGAAGAAGTCGTGGTCCGACCACTCGTCGTGGCCGCCCGCGAAGGAGCCGACGGCCACCAGTCCGAGCACGCCTGAGGTGCCGCGGAGATTCTTGACCAACGTGTCGCTGAAGTCGGCGTAGGTTTCGAGGTGCATGCCACTAGCATCGCGCCATGGGGATGCGCGCGGCGCAAGTGGTGGCCGCGGCCGTCTTCGTGGTGGGGTTGCTGATCCCTGCCCTCGGGTCGTTGATCGCCCCGGAGGTGACCACCCAGCCCGACCCGGCGACCATCTCCGACTACAGCGCCGACTTCCGGGTCGCTGCCGACGGCACCCTCGACGCGACCGAGCAGATCACCACCGAGATGCCCTCGGGGCGGCACGGCATCTTCCGGTTCTGGGACGTCGCCGACGCCGGTGATGCCAACGCGCGCCTGATCCCGCGCGACATCGAGATCACCCAGGACGGCGCCCCGGCCCAGGTCGAGCTGTCCTGGCAGCAGGGCCGGCGCTTCCGGGTGGCCAGGATCGGTGACCCCGACCGCACCCTGAGTCCTGGGCGGCACGCCTACACCCTCACCTACCGCATCGATGGCGCTCTCGCTGAGGACGCCGACGGCGGTGCCCGGTTCATCTGGGACGTCTATGCGCGTGCCTGGCAGATGTCCGCCCAACGGGTCAGCGCGCGTGTCGAGCTCCCCGGCGGCCTGACCTCGTCGCGCTGCACGGTCGGCGCCGAGGTCGTGCGCGACTGCGCGAGGGTGGACGTGGAGGGGTCGACGCTCACCGTGGGCGACGCCGGGCTCCCCCCGCGCACGCCGCTGACGGTGGTCGCCGACGTCGAGGTCGCCGCCCCCGGGCGGGTCGTCGTGCCGTGGTCGGTCACCTGGGACCCGGTCCTCTCACGCAGTCCACTGCTGGTCGGTGTGCTCCTGCTCCTCTCCGCGATCGGTCTGGTGGCCGGGGTCCGGCAGGCTCGGCGAGCGCACGAGAAGCGACCCGGCTTCCCGGTCATGTATGCGCCGCCGGAAGGGATCGGCCCCGCCCAGGCAGCGTTCGTCCTCACCGAAGGAGTCCCCGGGAGCGCGCTCCCGGCCACGTTGCTGTGGGCCGGCGAGCAGGGTCTGGTCCGCCTCGAGCGCGACGGGTCGGACTGGAGGATCGCCGGCACCGCAGACGAGGACGACTGGAGCTCAGCCGATCCGGCGACGCAGGCTCTCGGCACGGCGCTCGCGGTGACGCACCGCGGCCAAGGGTTCGCCGCAGACGGCTCGGTGGCGAGCGGCCAGACACTCGCCGAGGCCAGGACGGCCGTCGACAGCGCTGTGAAGGACTGGGCCTACGAGTCCGGCGCATTCGTCCGCAGCATGAGTGAGAACAAGGCTCGGGTCCTCCTCGTCGTGGCAGCGGTTCTCGCCGTGGTCTGCGCCTACCTGCTGCCCTACGGCGGCACCCTGCTCGGGGCGCCCTTCGCGGCGTACGTCGTCGGCGGGCTGCCGCTGCTCGGGCGGGGCGTGGGCAAGCGACGCACGGAGTCCGGCCGTGTCCTCTGGTCCCGGGCAGGCGGCTTCGAGCGGCTGCTGAGCACCCCCTCCAGCGTCGAGCGGTTCGACTTCAGCGGACGCGAGGAGCTCTACACCGCCTTCGTCCCCTGGGCTGTCGCCCTCGGCTGCGCGGAGGAGTGGGCCCGCAAGTACCAGGCGGAGACCGGTGTCGTCTCGGCCGGCGCGCCCGCCTACCTCGTGGGCGGCTACGGCGGCCTCGACGGCCAAGGCGACCTCTCCGCCACCCTCGACAGCTTCGAGTCCAGCCTGGCCTCGTCGATCAGCGCCTACCAGGCCACCCAGTCGTCGTCCTCCGGTGGCGGCGGTGGCGGCGGCGGTGGTGGTGGCGGTGGCGGCGGTGGTTCCTGGTGAGCCGCACCAGCACTGACGCGGTCTCGCGTGCAGTTCGACCCAACGAGAGGAACAACTTCTGATGTGGATCGCCATCGTCGTGCTCGTGCTGATCGCCCTGGTGGGGTTCGGCGTCGTCGCGTTCAACAAGCTGCGCACCACGGACATCGGCGCCCAGGAGGCGCTGGGCGGAATCGACGTCCAGCTCACCCGGCGCGCCGACCTCATCCCCAACCTGGTCAACACTGTCAAGGGGTACGCCGAGCATGAGAAGAGCGTGTTCGAGGAGGTGACGAACGCTCGTGCCGGGGTCACCGCGGCCGCCAAGGACGGCAGCGTGGAGGACAAGGCAGCTGCCCAGGCACGGCTCGAGCAGGCCATCGTCAACGTGCTCGCCGTGGCGGAGGCCTACCCCGACCTCAAGGCCTCGGCCAACTTCCTCGAGCTCCAGGAGCAGCTCGGGGAGACCGAGGACCAGCTGGCGTTCGCCCGCCGGTTCTACAACGATGCGGCCGCCGAGCTGAACAAGCTCGTCGCCACCGTCCCGTGGATGTTCTTCGCGGGGGTGGCCGGCGTGAGCCGTCGCGAGTTCTACGAGGCTCCCGCCGGCCAGGAGACGCCCCCGACCGTGTCGTTCTAGGGCTCAGATGCCGAGCTGGTGCCAGGGCCCCCAGATGGCGATCGTCATCCCGCGACTGGACTGGATGTTGACGAAGAGCGTCTTGCCGTCGGGGCTGAAGGTGGACCCGGCGAACTCGTCGTCGGTGCGGTCGGTCGGCGGCGTCGAGGGGTCGTTGTCGCGGTCGACGAAGAGCTGGTTCCAGGCGATGTTGACCAGCTCGCCGTCGGGACGCAGTGCCCGCACGTAGTTGTCGTCGCCGCCGTCCTCGCAGACCACGATCGTGCCGTCACGCGTGGTGACGTTGTCGGGGAAGTCGAGGGTGTCCGGCCCGGGTGACTCGAAGACGAGGGTGAGCGTGGAGGCGCGGGTGTCGTAGGCCCAGATCTGGCCGTTGCCGTTGCCCCAGCCGTTCCTGCTGTCCTGCATCGCCGTCTCGGCCGGCCCGCCCCCCTGGGTCGAGGTGAAGAAGACGACGCCGTCCTCGATCGCCTGACCCTCCAGGCGTGAGAAGAAGGCCGCTCCCAGGTCCCAGCCCTGCGAGGCGGTGTGGTGGATGGCCTCGTCGTTGGTCATCCCCGTCCCGCTGCCGTAGTCGTAGTCGCCGGTGAAGTCGGGCTCGGCGATCGGCACCCACTCCACCTGGTAGGTCGTCCCGGCCGGCTGACTCCGCTCGAGGTGTGCGTTGTCCTCCCCGACCACCTTGAGCATCTCGAGCACGCCGTCGTTGTCGAGGCGGCCTGAGGTCATCGGGTCGGTGTCGGGGGTGTAGCGGTAGAAGCCGGAGGGGAAGCCGAAGTCGTCCTCGGTGAGGTAGAGCGCGCCACCCTCGGGGTCGAAGGACACTGCCTCGTGGGCGAAGCGGCCGGCGCTGGTGAGCGGCGTGGGCGCGGTGGTGTCGCGAGGACCCGTCGAGGTCGAGACCTCGAAGACGTAGCCGTGACGCTTGGTCAGCGGGGCGTTGGAGGTCCCGGTGAAGTCAGGACCGATGTCGGGCCCGTTCACGGTCTCCTCACAGGTCACCCACGACCCCCAGGGCATGATGCCGCCCGAGCAGTTCATCATCGTGCCGTTGAGGCTGGTCCAGGCGTCGATCACCTTGCCCTGCCGCGTCGTGTGGATCGTGGTGGTCCCGCCCTGGGCGGCCGGGTCGTAGGGCGTGCGCGGTCCGAACGCGGAGCCGGGGTTGTTGACCTCGTGGTTGCGGATCAGCACCACCGACTGCCCCGGGCCGTCGAAGGCGCCCATGCCGTCGTGGCGGCCGGGGAGGGCGGTGCCGTCGGGGAGCTCGACGGGCTGCTCGGTGTCGTGGAAGGACCGGTACTGGAAGCCGCGGGGGAGGTGCAGGCGCACCTGCCCGTCTCGCTTGTCGGCGACCGGGACCAGGCCGGCGCGACGGGCCGCCGCGGGCACGGTGGCCCCCGTGGCCGAGCTGACGAATCCCGCGAAGGGACCCCCGACTGCGAGGGCGGCGAGCCCGCCCTTGAGGACGGTGCGGCGTTCGACGACTGTCATGGAACCTCCGGAGGTGAGGGAGTGATCGCGGCCACATTACCCACGCCGGATCTGTGTGGAAGGGCCTCGGTGGGGAACTTCCTCACCGGAGCCGGCACCGGTAGACCGGGTTGACAGATGGGTGTGATGCGAGGCACGTTGGACATGTAACCGTTTTCAGAAACCGGTTACAACGATCTGCCACAGAGCCGGTTCACTACTCGGGAGGTGTTGCGTTGTGCGGCCCACGATCCGCGATGTCGCCCAGCAGGCCGGCGTCTCCATCGCCACCGTCTCGCGTGCGCTGCGTGACTCCGGCGTGGTGCGCCAGGACACCAGGGCCCGGGTGCTCGAGGCAGCCGAGCAGCTGAACTTCACCCCCAGCCGCCTCGGTCGCCAGCTCGCCGAGCGACGCCACGCCGCCAACGGCATCGTCTTCCCCGACCTGTCCGGGCCCTACTACGCCGAGGTCGTCCTCGGCTACGAAGCGGTCGCGGCCGAGCGGGAGCGCTCGGTGCTCATCTTGTCCACCCACGGCCGCACCAACGCCACCGCGATGGTCGAGGACCTGGCCGGTCGCTGCGACGGCATGGTCGTGATGGGCCGCACCGTCGCCGACGAGGTCATCGAGCGGCTTGCCTCCCGGGGGATGCCCGTCGTGCTGCTCGCACGCCCGCCGATCGGTGAGATCGACTCCGTCAACGCCGACAACCGCAACACGTCCGTCGAGCTCGGGCGGCATGTGCTCGCCGCCGGGGCGCGCCGGATCACCTTCGTCGGAGATCCGTCGGCCTCACCCGACGTCGAGCAGCGCTGGGCAGGACTCCAGCAGGCCGGCGCCGAGGTGGCCGGCACGACGATCGAGCGCGTGGCCGGCGACGGTTTCGGTGAGGAGGCGGGTGCCGCGGTTGCGGCGACAGCCCTCGCTGCCGGCGTCGCCGCCCTCCCCGACGCCTTCGTCTGCGCCAACGACGAGCTGGCGCTGGGCCTGATGGACACCCTGGCCGGCGCCGGGGTCGACGTGCCCGGCCAGGTCATGGTCACCGGCTGGGACGACGTGATGGCCGCCCGCTACGCGGGCCTCACGACCGTCCGCCAGCCGATGCGGGAGCTCGGCGGCACGGCCGCCCGGCTGCTCGACGAGCTCGTCACCGGCACCCGGACGGCGCCCCGCCACGAGCTTCTTCCCACCGAGCTGGTCACCCGGACCAGCACGGCATCCAGTCCCAGTCCGCGAACCACACGGTCCAACGAAGTGAAGTGAGAGGAATCCGATGAGACGATCCCTACGACCCGGCCATCGAAACGCAGTGCGCACCATCGCGGTGCTCGCCGTCGCGAGCCTGGCCCTGACCGGCTGCGGCCGCGAGAGCGCGAGCGAGGACGGCGGCCCCGGCCAGGCCGAGGCGATCTCCGAGGGCGAGGCCACCGGGGACATCGAGGTCTGGGCCATGGGCACCGAGGGCGAGATGCTCGGAGACTTCGTCGCGGACTTCGAGGAGGCCAACCCGGACGCGAGCGTCAAGGTGACGGCCGTCCCGTGGGAGGCCGCGCACGACAAGCTCTCCAACGCGATCGCAGCCGGCTCGACCCCCGACGTGAGCCTGATCGGCACCACGTGGATGGGTGAGTTCGCAGAGGCCGGAGGCCTCGAGCCGACGCCCGAGGGGCTCGTCGACGAGGCCGACTTCTACGAGGGACCGTGGGGCTCGACGGTCGTCGGCGACACCTCCTACGGCGTGCCCTGGTACGTCGAGACTCGGGTGCTCTACTACCGCACCGACCTGGCCGAGAAGGCCGGTTGGGACGAGGCGCCCCAGACCTGGGACGAGCTCAAGCAGTTCGCCACCGACATGCAGGACAAGGCCGGAGCCGAGTTCGGACTCAACCTCCAGCCCGGACAGACCGGCTCGTGGCAGACCGTGATGCCGTTCGCCTGGTCCGCCGGCGCCGAGCTCACCAACGGCGACGGCACCGAGTACACCATCGACAGTCCCGAGATGGGCGAGGCGCTGGAGTACTACAAGTCCTTCTTCGAGGACGGGATCTCCAACGACCGCACGCTCGACCCGGGCGAGCTCGAGAGCGGCTTCGCGAAGGGCGACGTGGGCTCGTTCATCTCCGGTCCGTGGCACACGGGCCTCGTCGAGGACGCCGGCGTCAAGCAGGACCAGTACGCCGTCGCACCCCTGCCCGGCAAGGACAGCGCCCCCGGCACCTCGTTCGTGGGTGGTGGTGACCTTGCGGTCTTCACCGACTCCGACAACAAGGAAGGTGCCTGGAAGCTGGTCCAGTGGCTGGCCGACCCCGAGACCCAGTCCGCCTGGTACGACACGATCGGAGACCTCCCCGCCGTCAAGGCCTCGTGGGAGTCGGGCGAGCTCGCCTCCGACGAGCAGCTTCAGGTCTTCGGCGCCCAGCTCGAGAACACCGTCGCGCCGCCCGCCGTTCCCAGCTGGGAACAGGTCGCCGCGGTGTTCGACGCGAACGTCGAGAAGGCCGTCAAGGGTGCGATGCCCGTCGAGGATGCCGTCGCCGACATGCAGAAGCAGGCCGCCTCGATCGGCACCGGCCTGTAATCGTGACCACCACGACGACCACCCCACCGCAGGCGGGTGCCGACCAGGCACCCGCCCGCGGGCGGGACCCGATGCGCCGCCAGCAGACCCGGGCGGCGTGGATCCTGGCGCTGCCGTTCCTGACCCTCTTCCTGGTCTTCACCCTCGGTCCGGTGCTGGCCAGCCTCGGGATGAGCTTCACCGACATCACGCGCAGTGACATCCGCACCCCGTTCGCGGTGGCCTTCACCGGCATCGACAACTACACCCAGCTGCTCGGTGACCCGCTGTTCCGCAAGGTGATGGTCAACACTGGCCTGTACGTGGTGCTGGGCGTCCCGCTGACCATGGTCCTCGCCCTCGCGGTAGCCGTCGGGCTCAACCGGATCACCCGGCTGCGTGGCCTGTTCCGCATCGGGTACTACCTGCCCGTCGTGACCAGCATCGTCGCGGTCTCGGTCGTGTGGAAGTTCCTGCTCCGCCCGGATGGTGGCCTGATCAACTCGGCGCTCGGCGCGATCGGTCTGCCTCAGCCCGAGTGGCTGGACAACCCCTCCCTCGCGCTGCCCTCGCTCGTCGTGATGGCGGCCTGGCGCAACCTCGGCACGCTGATGATCATCTTCCTGGCCGGGCTCCAGACCATCCCGGGCGAGGTCAAGGAGGCGGCACAGGTCGACGGAGCCAACGGCTGGCAGCTGTTCCGCCGCATCACTTTGCCGATGCTCAAGCCCACGTTGCTCTTCGGTGCGGTGATCACCTCGATCGGTTACCTGCAGTTCTTCGAGGAAGCCTTCGTGATGACCAAGGGTGGCCCGCTGGACGCGACCCGCTCGGTCACGTTCTTCACCTACGACCAGTTCGGCTTCGGCAACTACGGCTTGGCCGCCGCGGCGAGCTACCTGCTCTTCCTCGCCGTCGTGGTGCTGACCTTCGTGCAGTTCAAGATCTTCGGCGAGAAGGACTGAGTGCCATGACGACTCCCACCACGACGCCGAAGCAGACCGGCACGTCCGTGCCCGCCACGACGACCCGCGCACCCAAGGGCGCCGGCCCGTCGAAGCGTGGCGCCAACCCCGACCAGGGCGGACCGGGGACCTACATCGCCCTCGGGATCGGGTTGATCCTGATGGTGATCCCGTTCCTCTGGATGGCCATCTCCTCCATCAAGCCCGAGTCCGAGGTCCGGGCGATCCCGCCGACCTGGTGGCCCGAGACAGTCACGACGGACAACTTCTCCGAGCTGTTCACGCGCCTGGACTTCATGACGTACTTCATGAACTCGATCATCGTGGCGGTCGCCGTCACGGTGGGCAACATGCTCTTCTGCTCGATGCTCGGCTACGCCCTGGCCAAGCTGGACTTCGGTGGCAAGAAGGTGCTCTTCGGGCTCGTCCTCGGGACGCTGATGATCCCGGGCGTCGTGACCTTCGTGCCGCTGTTCGTGCTGACCGTCAACCTCGGCCTGGCCAACACGCTGACCGGGATGGTGCTGCCGTTCCTGGCCGGACCGTTCGGGGTCTTCTTGATGCGGCAGTTCATCATGAGCCTGCCCGACGAGCTCATCCAGGCCGCCCGCGTCGACGGCGCCAGCGAGCTGCGGATCTTCTTCTCCGTCGTGATGCCACTGTGCTGGCCGGCCCTGGCCACGCTCGGCATCCTCACCTTCTTGACCTCGTGGAACAACTTCCTGTGGCCGCTCGTGGTGGCCACCAACGAGGACAAGTACACCCTGCCCGTGGCCCTCGCGCTCTACGCCGTCGGCCAGAACGCGACTCAGTACGGCCTGCTCCTGGCCGGCTCCGTCGTCGTGGTCATCCCCGTGATCCTCGTCTTCTTGTTCCTGCAGCGGCACATCATGCAGGGCATCTCGATGACCGGCATCAAGTAGCTCCACCCGCACGCCCACTGAGCCCCCGCACGTCCAACCATCTCGGAAGGGAACGACATGCACGACACTCACATCACCGGCAGCCGAGGCCGCAGCCGAGGCCGCGGCAGGGCCAGGTTGCTGGCCGGCGCCACGGCGGTCGCCGTGGTGACCGGGCTGGTCGCCGCCGGCGCCTCCGGCAGCACTGCAGCGGCCAAGCCGCGCGACAACGACAAGGTGCTCAACAAGTACGCCGCCGCGACGTGGAAGTCCTTCGTCGCGATGACCGACCCCGAGACGGGACTGCCCGCCGACAACATAGGGGGCAACCTGCGCCCCGGCAGCCGCAGCGCCTTCACCTCGCCGACCAACATCGGCGCCTACCTGTGGAGCACGACCGCCGCTCGCGACATCGGGCTGATCACCAGGTCCGAGGCCAAGGAACGGATGGCCACCACGCTGGAGAGCGTCGCCGACCTGGAGCGCCACGAGCAGTCGGGCATGTTCTACAACTGGTACGACCCGGAGACCGGCGAGAAGCTCTACACCTTCCCCGAGTCCGGCGACCCGATCAAGCCGTTCCTCTCCTCGGTCGACAACGGCTGGCTGGCCAACGGCCTCCTGCTCGCTGCCCGCGCCGAGCCGTCGCTCGCGGACGAGGCCGACGCCATCCGTGAGGACATGAACTTCGGCTGCTACTACAACCCGGCCGAGAACGCACCGGGTGGCCAGATCCGCGGTGGCTTCTGGGACGAGGACCCGCATCAGTCCGCTGCCGTCAAGGGCAGCTACTGCGGCGGCGAGGACGTCTGGTTCACCGGTCACCACTACGGTGCCTTCAACACCGAGCCGCGGATCGCCTCCTACCTCGGCATCGCCGCCGGCCAGATCCCGGACGTGCACTACTTCGGCACCTACCGCACCTTCCCCAACGACAACTGCGACTGGTCGTGGACCGAGACCATGCCGGTCGGCGGCTGGAAGGAGTACATGGGTCAGCGTGTCTTCGAGGGGGCGCTGCCCTACCGCGGCCTCAACGTCGTCCCGACGTGGGGTGGCAGCATGTTCGAGGCGCTGATGGTGCCGCTGTTCGTCCCCGAGGAGAAGTGGGGTCCGGACTCATGGGCCATCAACCACCCGCTCTACGTCGAGGGTCAGATCGAGCACGGCATGAGCGAGGCCGGCTACGGCTACTGGGGCTTCTCCCCGTCCAACAACCCGGCCGGTGGCTACCGCGAGTACGGCGTGGACCAGCTCGGGATGGACGGCCCCGGCTACACCTCCGACCAGGAGCGCACCTCGGTCGACCAGCCTTACGGCGACTGCCGCGCGGGTTCGCCGGAGCCGACTGAGTACGGCGACGGCGTGGTCACCCCGCACGCGTCCTTCCTCGCGCTGCGCTACGCCGAGGACGCCGCTGTGAAGAACCTGAAGAACATCAAGGGCGACTTCGACGCCTACGGTCCCGGCGGCTTCTACGACGCCGTCGCGGTCAGGAGCGGAGAGGTCTCGCAGCGCTACCTCGCGCTCGACCAGGGCATGATCATGGCGGCGCTGGGAAACCGACTCGCCGACGACAGCCTGCGCGGCTACGTCTCCAAGGGTGCAGTCAAGGAGCACCTCGAGCCGATGATGCGCATGGAGGAGTTCGCGGCGGGGCGCCAGTAGTGGCGAAGCGGCCCCGCCCCAACATCCTCCTGGTCGTCGCCGACGACCACGCCGCGAACGCGGTCGGCTGCTACGGAGGCCCGCACCGGGTCACCCCGCAGATCGACCGCGTCGCGGCGGAGGGCATCCGGTTCGACGCGTGCGGCTGCACCAACTCGCTGTGCGCGCCGAGCCGGGCCACGATCCTGACCGGCACCTACAACCACCGCAACGGCGTGACCACGTTGTCGACCGAGTTCGACAACCGGCAGCCGACGTTCCCCGAGATGCTCCAGGGGAGCGGTTATCGCACCGCGCTCTTCGGCAAGTGGCACCTCGGTCACGGTGCGGAGCACGACCCGGTCGGGTTCGACACCTGGGAGGTGCTGCCCGACCAGGGGGAGTACCTCGACCCGAGGTTCCTCCTGCCCGACGGCACCTCGCACGTGCGCCGGGGCTACGCCACCGACCTGATCACGGACCTGGCCCTGGACTGGCTCGGCGAGGTGGAGGACGAGCCGGAGCCCTGGTGCCTGCTCGTGCAGCACAAGGCGCCGCACCGGCCCTGGGTCCCCGCCGAGCGGCACCGGCACCTGTTCGCCGACGGCTTCGAGGCACCGGCGACGTTCTTCGACGACTATGAAGGACGTGCCTCCGCGGCCCGGGAGGCCCGGATGCGGGTTGCTCGCGACATGAACCTGGAGGACCTCAAGCAGGAGCCGCCGGCCGGGCTCGACGAGGAGCAGCACGCGCGTTGGGCGCTCGACCGCTACCTCGCCGACTACCTGCGCTGCGTCGTCGCGGTCGACGAGGGCGTCGGCCGTCTGCTCGAGCACCTGGAGGCCAGTGGGCAGGCCGAGGACACGGTGGTGGTGTACACCAGCGACCAGGGTTTCTTCCTCGGCGAGCACGGTTGGTACGACAAGCGCTTCATGTATCGCGAGTCGCTGGAGTCGCCGCTGGTGGTGCGCTACCCACGGCTCGTGCCGGCCGGCTCGGTCAGCGACGCGCTGGTGCTCAACGTCGACTTCGCCCAGACCTTCCTCGACCTGGCCGGCGTGGAGGCCCACCCCCGGATGCAGGGCCACTCACTGGTGCCGCTGCTGGCGGGGGAGGACCCCGAGGTGATCGGCTGGCGCGAGGAGACCTACTACCGCTACTGGGAGCACCTCGACGGCATCCACCGCGTCGCCGCGCACCGGGGGTTGCGCACCCGCGAGCGCAAGCTCGTGCACTACTACGGCTCCGGGTGTGGCCAGCCCGGGGCGTCCCACGAGGAGATCCCCGCCGAGTGGGAGCTCTTCGACCTCGTCGCGGATCCCGACGAGCTGCGCTCGGTCTACGACGACCCGGCCTACGCCGACGACGTACGACGACTGACAGAGGCACTGGACCGCCTCGCCCTCGAGCTCGGGGACGACCTCCCCGGCCCGTCTCGATCCCCTGAGCACTTCCAGGGGCACCCGACAACGAAAGCAGGAACATCGTGACCATTGACGCCCGCACCGACTGGGAACGTCGGATCGGAATCCGCAGCGGGGACGCGACCACCGGCACTGCGCCGCGGCTCTCCCCGCCGACCGCTCTCACCGCGCGCGCGGGCGGCGGCCAGGTGACCCTCGACTGGGACGCAGTGCCCGGCGCCGTCGGCTACCAGGTGCTCGTGGCGGACAGCGCCGATGGCGAGCTGACCCCGGTCGACCATCACGGCATGGACGTCAAGTCCGTGCCGCACCCGCCCTACGTCGACACGACCGGGACCGTCGGGGTGGAGCGGTGGTACGCGGTGACCACGCTCTCGGACGTCGTCGTCGAGGGGGAGCCCTCCGCACGAGTCTTCGCCACGCCCGTCGACACCGCCGGTCAGGTGGTCGTGCACGTCGATGCCGCCGGCTCGGCGGGGGAGCTGGCCCGCCCGTGGCGGCCGATGATCGGCAGTGAGCACCTCTCCCACGCCCTTTCCACCGACACCACCGGTGGGCAAGTCATCGGCGAGGAGCTGACCTCCGCCCTGGCCGCGGCGGTTGCCGAGATCGGGGTGAAGTCCGTGCGTGCGCACGGCATCCTGTGCGACGACCTCGCGGTCTACCGGGAGGTCGACGGTGACCCGGTCCACGACTTCGCGGGCGTGGACCGCGTCTATGACCACATCCGCGGCCTCGGGCTCTACCCGGTCGTGGAGATCTCCTTCATGCCCCACGACCTGGCCAGCGACCCGTCGAAGACCGTCTTCGGCTACGACGCGATCGTGTCGCCGCCGAAGGACTGGCAGCGCTGGTACGACCTGGTCCGTGACCTCACCGCCCACCTCGTGGAGCGCTACGGCCGTGACGAGGTCGTGGAGCACTGGTCGTTCGAGGTCTGGAACGAGGCCAACCTCGAGGTCTTCTGGTCCGGCACTCCCGATGAGTGGATGAAGATGTACGACGTCACCGCGGCCGCCGTGCGCGAGGTCGACGAGCGCCTCGTCGTGGGCGGCCCGTCGTCGGCGGCGGCCGGCTGGGTCGAGGAGCTGCTCGCCCACGTCGAGAAGTCCGGTGCGCCGCTGGACTTCGTCTCCACCCACACCTACGGCAGCCCGCCGCTGGACTTCCGGCCCTCACTCGAGCGCTACGGCAGGGCCGGCACGCCGATCTGGTGGACCGAGTGGGGCGTCACGCCCACCCACTTCAACGAGGTCAGCGACGCGGTCTTCTCCGGCGTCTTCCTGCTGCGCGGGATGGCCTCGGCGATGGACCGGATCGAGGCGCTCTCCTACTGGGTGGTCTCCGACCACTTCGAGGAGCTGGGCCGCCCGCCAGCGCTGCTGCACGGCGGCTTCGGCCTGCGCACGGTCGGCGAGCTGCGCAAGCCGCGCTGGTGGGCGCTGACGCTGATGGAGCGTCTGGACGACGCGCGGCTGCCCGTCACCTTCGACGGCGACGGCGGCGGCTCGCTCGTCGAGGCGATCGGCACCCGCGGTGACGACGGCTCGGTCTCGGTGCTCGCCTGGAACATGACCCTCGACCAGTCCAAGGCGGCCGGTGAGCCCGGGCTCGACCGGGCCGTGTCCGTGCGCGTCGGCGGGCTCGACGCCGGCGCGACGTACACCGTGAGCGTGGAGGGCGTCGACGCCGACCACTCCAACGTGGCCGGCACCTGGGGCGCGCTCAAGGACGCCGACCAGGCGTGGCCGACCGACGAGCAGTGGGAGACCTTGCGCGCGGCCGACCGGCTCGAGGAGCTGGCCGAGACCACCGCGGTCACCGCCGACGAGTCCGGCACGGTGGCCATCGACGTCACCCTCCGGATGCCCTCGATGGCCTTCCTGCGGCTGACGAAGTAACCCCACGGTGGTTGAGGAGCCAGCAGCGACCCCACGGTGGTCGAGGAGCCAGCAGCGACCCCACGGTGGTTGAGGAGCCAGCAGCGACCCCACGGTGGTTGAGGAGCCAGCAGCGACCCCACGGTGGTTGAGGAGCCAGCAGCGACCCCACGGTGGTTGAGGAGCGAGCGAAGCGAGCGTCTCGAAACCTCCGCAGCTGCGAGGTCCTGGGGACGGCGCCGCCCCTGCGGGGGCGGCGCCGGTTAGGGTTCTTCGGTGCCCGAGACCGTGATCACCTCCGACGCTCCGGCACCCACGGTCCGGCAGGTCCTCGCCGGTGCCGTCGAGGCGCTCGGGGGTGAGGAGCGCCCCGGGCAGATCGCGATGGCCGAGGCGGTTGCCCGAGCGATGAAGCATCGCGAGCACCTGCTCGTCCAGGCCGGCACCGGCACCGGCAAGTCCCTGGGCTACCTCGTGCCCGCGCTGCTGCACCACCGCCGGGTGGTGGTGGCGACCGCGACGCTCGCCCTGCAGCACCAGCTCGTGGAGCGGGACATCCCGGCGCTGCTCACCGCCGCTGACGACCTGCTCACCCACTCCGGGCGCAAGACCCCGACGCATGCCGTCCTCAAGGGGCGGTCCAACTACGCCTGCCTCCACCGGGTGCGCGAGGGCGTACCCGACGACCAGGGCGTCCTCGTCGACATCCCCGAGGGGTCCCAGGGCGCCGAGGTGCTCAAGCTGCGGGCCTGGGCGGAGAAGCAGGCCGACCAGGGCGGTCCCGGCGACCGCGACTCGGCACCCAAGCACACCGACAAGCTGTGGAGGCAGGTCTCGGTCAACCATCGCGAGTGCCTGGGTGCCACCCGCTGCCCGTTCGCGACGGAGTGCTTCGCCGAGCGGGCCAAGGAGAAGGCCGCCCAGGCGTCGGTGGTGGTCACCAACCACTCGTTGCTGGCCATCGACGCCATCGAGGGCGTGCCGATGATCCCGGAGTACGACGTCGTGGTCATCGACGAGGCCCACGAGCTGACCGCCCGCGTCACCCAGGCTGCCACCGACGAGCTCTCGGTGCCGGAGATCGAGCGCGCCGCTCGCCGCTCCCACAAGCACATCGAGGGCACCGAGGCCGACGACCTGGCAGACGCGGGTGAGGCCCTGCGCTCTGCCTACGACGCCTGTGACGAGGGACGGCTCGACAGCCTCCCGACCGAGCTGGCTGACGCGCTGTCGCTGGTGCGTGACGCCGCCCGGGCACTGGTCTCGGCGTTTCCCAAGGAGCAGGCCGGACCGGCCGGAGACGGTGACCCCGGCCGCACCCAGGCCCGCGGCTGGGTGCAGGAGATCTTCAAGAACGCCGAGCGGATGGCCGCCCAGCTCGACTCCGACGTGCTGTGGCTCTCGCGACGTGAGCGCCAGCGCGGCGGCGACGTGCTCTGCGTGGCGCCTCTCCAGGTGTGGGGACAGCTGCGCTCCAAGCTGCTGGCCGAGAAGACCGCGATCTTCACCAGCGCCACGCTCATGCTCGGCGGTGACTTCAACACCGTCGCGACGAGCATCGGGCTGAAGCCGTCGGAGCGGGTCGACGAGTCGAGCATCGAGGACCCGGTCGAGGCCGAGCTGGTCGAGGCCTCGGAGAATCCCGAGGTCGAGGGGCCCGACGACCTGCCCGACCCCGACGACCGTCGCGAGCCGTGGCGGGGGCTCGACGTCGGCTCGCCGTTCGACTACGCCCGGCAGGGCATCCTCTACGTCGCCCGGCACCTACCGCCCCCCGGGCGCGACGGTCCGGGGGAGGCTCAGCTCCAGGAGATCGTCGACCTGATCGATGCGGCCGACGGTCGCACCCTGGGTCTGTTCTCCTCGCGGCGCGGCGCCGAGGCTGCCGCGGAGGCCGCCCGCGAGAGGCTGCCGCACCTGACGATCCTGGCGCAGGGGGAGGCTCAGCTGCCCGAGCTGGCCCGACTCTTCGTCGAGGACCCGCACGCGTGCCTCTTCGGCACGCTGTCGCTGTGGCAGGGCCTCGACGTGCCCGGCGACACCTGCCAGCTGGTGATGATCGACCGGATCCCGTTCCCACGCCCCGACGACCCGTTGATGTCCGCGCGCCAGCGCGCCGCCGACAGGGCCGGTGGCAACGGCTTCATGGCGGTCGCGGCCACCCACGCCGCCCTGCTGCTCGCCCAGGGTTCGGGCCGGCTGATCCGGACGACCTCCGACAGGGGCGTCGTCGCGATCCTCGACCCGCGCCTGGTCACCGCCCGCTACGGCCGCTTCCTGGCCGACTCGCTGCCACCGATGTGGCGCACCACCGACCGCGACGTGGTGCTGACCGCCCTCAAGCGGCTCGCGGGCTGAGGGCGGTCTGCCCGTGGCGACCGCTGCTCGGTCGACGTACGCCCAGGATCTGCTGGCGATGGCCGGAAGCACCCGGGAACGCCACCGGGTTTCGAGTGCAGGTGGCCGACTCCGGCTGCCTGCAACCCGAAGGGATGACGCAATGGCAATCAACCTCTCAGCAGCCAGGCTGGCACGAGGTGCCGGCGCCGGCCTCGTGGCCTCCATCGTGATGGGCATCTACGCGATGATCGCGAGCGTCTACAACGACACCGGGTTCTTCACGCCGCTCTACCACATCGCCTCGAGCATCGGGTCCCCTGCGGCCATGATGGACTCGATGCAAGCCGCCGGGTCGGGCGACAGCACCTTCTTCGTCGGCGGGTCGGCCCTGCTCGGCTTGCTCATCCACATGATGGTCGGCGCGATGGCGGGTGTCATCTTCGTGCTGCTGGTGGGCTTGCGCCCCCTGGCGCGCGTGCTGATCGTCATCAGCGGCGTGATCTACGGGCTCCTGGTGATGGCCGTCAACTCGTTGGTGGTCCTGCCCCTCACCGCAGCCGTCTTCGGCGGTGGAGACCCCATCGCCGACATGGGCAAGGTGGCCGGCTGGACGACCTTCACCGTGGAGCACGTGCTCTACGGACTGACGCTCGGCGTCCTCGTGGCGATGATGTCGACGCTCCGGCCTGCCACGTCAGGCGCCACCTCCGATCCCCACCCGGCGCACAAGTGAGGTTTCCTCGGAGGAGGGGTCAAGCGCCGGACTCCGTGACGTCGCGCGGCTCGAGGACGACAACGGCGGTCTCGGTCGGCCGCCGGGCCGCGTGATCGTCGAGGAATGTGTCGATCTGGGCCCAGCGGGACCAGAGCCGCTCGCGCTCTTCGCCTTGTGCGCGGCGCGCACGGACCTGTCGGGCTCCGTCACGAGTCTGGGCGATGGCGTCCGGCTGATCCTGCAGGTTCAGCCACCACGCGGGTTCGGCCGGACCCCATCCGTTCATCGCCATCGTGACCAGGTCGGGGCCGTCCTCGAAGTAGCCGACGACGACCTGGCGTGGCATCCCACTGCGTCGGCCGGTCGTGGTGAGCCGCAGCGTCCCCCACCCGCCCGGTTTCGGCCGCCACAGGCCGAACCGGCCGCCGGTGCCGCGCACCAGCGCACGATGGCCATGCCAGAACGCGACCACGAACCAGCGCGGAGGCACCCGCGCACCTCGGCGCCGTGCCACGCCCGCGCGCGGTTCACGATCGTTGGCCATGACCACAGCGTGACCCCCCGGGACGGGCGATGCCAGGGCCATAGGTCCGAGATCGGGGAGGGCGTAGCTCGCGGAAGGTCGCCGCGGGCAGTTGTCGACGACTGCGATGGCGGCATCGATCGCGCTTCCCCGACCGCGGCGACCGATGAGAATCTCCGCTTACGCTGGTCCGTCTCCCAGGACTGACTGGCAGCGCATCATCGATCGAGGAGCGCACGGATGTCACGCACGCGGATCCACAACCTGTCCATCTCCCTGGACGGCTTCGCCACCGGCGAGCCGCAGTCGGCGCAGGCACCGTTCGGTCATGCGGGCGAGCGGCTGCACGAGTGGATGTTCGCGACCCGGTTCTGGGACGCGGCCGGAGCTGCCGGGATCGACAACGCGTTCGCTGAGCGCCACGGGCACGGCATCGGCGCCGAGATCATGGGCGCCAACAAGTTCGGCCCGCCCGGCTGGCAGGACGACCCGGACTGGCGAGGCTGGTGGGGCCCGAACCCGCCGTTCCACACACCGACCTTCGTGCTCACTCACCACCCGCGGCCCTCGATCGAGATGGAGGGTGGCACCACCTTCCACTTCCTCGACGTCGCCCCGGCCGAGGCGCTCGAGACCGCTCGTGAGGCGGCCGACGGTCAGGACGTCAGGATCGGTGGCGGCCCGACCGTCGTACGACACTTCCTCGTCGCCGGGCTCGTCGACCACCTGCATCTCGTCCAGGTCCCGATCGTGCTCGGCCGCGGCGTCCGCATCTGGGACGGTCTGGAGGCACTCGAGGATGCCTACGACGTCGAGGCGGTCTCGTCGCCCAGCGGAGTCACTCACCTCACGTTCACGCGGAAGGTCGTCTCGTGAATCGGCGGCGCTGGTGATCGGCAGGGTGCCCACGGCGGCGCCGTGGCCTGCGAGCCGGACGGTGCGGGCGGAGGTTGTCGAGCTCAGCGTCGGTGATCGAGCTCAGCGATCATCTCGTGGCGGCTCGACGCCGCGGGGGAACGGGCTCTTGCTGGCGCGCGGCGCTACGCCGTACGGCGGTGAACCAGATCAGGCCCGCGGCCACGTGCATGCCGGAGAGGGTTGCCGTCGTGCTGGCAGTGGCCACGGCGCCGACCGGCATCGAGACGGTCACGATGCCGAACGCCAGGCCGAGCCAACCGACCGCGCGCCAGGCACGGACGCCACGCCGAGCCGCCAGCCAGAGCATGAACCCGCCGAGGGCTGCGGAGCCGACCGACATCAGCACGACGGAGCCCACCCCGACATGGGTCGGGGCGTCCCCGGATGGCGCCACCGCCATGTCGGCGCCGAGCAGCCGCCCGATTGACAGAACGACGAT
This sequence comes from uncultured Actinomycetota bacterium, assembly GCA_963834315.1. Classification (GTDB taxonomy): domain Bacteria; phylum Actinomycetota; class Actinomycetes; order Propionibacteriales; family Nocardioidaceae; genus Nocardioides_B. The sequence goes on from CAWIAY010000010.1 coordinate 1,634,537, forward strand.
GTTGGTCGCTGCGATCACCAGCGCAGCCCACGCGGTGACGCGCCACGGTGAGAGCATGACATTCATAATTATAGGCCTCCTAAATAGTTATAATGTATAATTGATTCGAAGGCTACTCCCGAATGCTTATGAATGTCAACGGTTCACTATCGCGACTATGCTGCATGCATGACACGTGCCCCGTCCCTCGTCGACGCCCACCGCCTGAGCGCTCGGCTGTTCCAGGCCATCGACCGGATGAGGTCCGACTTCGCCGTGATCGCCGGGGAGTTCGGCCTGACTCCCCTCCAGGCGCGCGCGATGCTGCAGCTGGAGCAGCCGCAGCCGATGCGCGCGCTGGCCGACCACCTGGCCTGCGAACCGTCCAACGTGACCGGTCTCGCGGACCGGCTCGAGGCCTCCGGGCTGGTGGAACGGGTTGCCGGCGCCGACCGACGCGTGAAGCTTCTGCGGCTCACCGACGAAGGTCTGCGACTGCGCGAGCGCCTGGCGGAACGGGTGGCAGCGGGCTCGACGGTCACCGCCAAGCTGACGGAGGCGGAGCGGCACACGTTGGATGAGCTTCTCGACCGCCTGCTGGAGTGAGCTCGACGGCCACGAAGGACATGCCACCCCGCCGACGGAGAACGCAGCGCAGGCTCTCCTGGAGCGTGACCGTCCAGCCGCTGTGCCACCCGTGCTGCCCCTCAGGCGGGTTGCCCCTCTCGACAGCCACCACCGGTGGGCGCAGAGTGGTGGGCGTGTTCCGCCTCCCTCCACCGCTCGTCGCCCTCGGTGCCGCGCTGGGCCAGCGCGCACTTTCGGGCGCGCCGCCGCCGCCGAGCAAGGGGCGTGCTGCGGGGGCGGCCCTCGTCTCGCTGGCGTCCCTGTCGATGGCAGGCGCGGCAGCGAGCCGGTTTCGTCGCAGTGGCACGACTCTCGAACCGTTTCACCCCGAGCAGGCATCCGTGCTGGTCACGAGCGGAGCCAACACGATCAGTCGGAACCCCATGTACGTCGGGATGGCAGGGCTGCTGCTGGCCCACGCAGCATGGCGAGGCTCGTGGGCCGCGCTCCTCCCACTGGGCGGCTTCGTCGTCTTCATCGACCGCGTGCAGATCCAGGCGGAGGAAGCCGCGCTGCTCGAGAAGTTCGGGGCCGACTACGACGCCTATCGGGAGGCAGCGCCGCGGTGGATCGACCTGAGGTCGCTCTCCCTGACCTAGGTCGGGTCTCGACTCCGATGCCGGGGATTCGCGTCGGATGGCCGGGGGCGCCTGCCGCGCACTGTCCCGCGTCCAGGCTAGGGTCGTGTCGTGAATCGGCGATGAGCAAGATGGATGAACTCCGAGCCCTGCGTGAGGCCCGTTACGAGCAGACGACGACCCGTGCGGCCGGCAACCGCGTGGCGGCGCCCACGAGGGTGGTGCGACCAGTCGCCCAGCCTGCCGGGGCCGAGCACCCCGAGGGTGAACCCGAGGTCAAGCTGTGTGGCCACCGGGCCATCAGCGGGCGGACCTGCACCCGCGATCACGGTCACTCGGCCAAGAGCCACCGTTACTCCTGACCTGGCCCGAGCCGACCGCGACACGTCGCTAGGCGCGCCGCGTCTCCTCGAGACGGACAGCGAGCTTGTCGAGCGCCATCGCCCATCCCGTGGCGCCGGGGGACTCCGCCGGCACGCCGGCGTGCGTGAGCACCAGCGTGGTGCCACCATCGACTCCCTCGAGCTCGACAGTGACCTCGGTCGTGGTCGGGTGGCCCTCGGGCATCCCCATCTGCTCAGCTGACATCACGTTGCCGTTCTCGTCCGACATGGAGTCGGTGTAGACGAGGCGCTTGTTCTCGATGACCTCGAGATACTCGCCGGTGAACCACATCTTCATGGAGCCGTCCGGCGTCGCGATCTCCATGCACAGCAGCCGAGTGCCTCCGACGCGCACATCCATCTCGGCCACGGGGATGGTGGCCCCGCCCGGGCCGTACCACTGCGCGAAGTGCTCGGGTTCTGTCCACATCTTCCAGATCAGGTCCGGCGGCGCCTCGAGAGTCCGCTCGATCACCAGGCTCTGGTCGCCGTGTTCATCGCTCATCGTCACTGCCCGTCCTTCGTTGCTGTTGTAGTCCTTGGAGGTAGGTCTCCATCTGGTCGAGTCGGGCCTCCCAGAGGGGTCGATACTGCTCGGTCCAGCTCGAGATCTCCTCGAGTGGTGACGCATCGAGGGTGCAGGGTCGGTACTGCGCACGCCGGCCTCGCACGATCAGCCCTGCGCGTTCGAGCACCTTGAGGTGCTTGGAGATGGCCGGGAGCGAGAGCTCGAAGGGCTCGGCGAGCTGGTTGACGTTCGCCTCGCCTTCGGTGAGGCGGGCCAGGATCGCTCGCCGAGTCGAGTTGGCCAGGGCCGCGAAGGTCTCGTCGAGCCGGTCCGCGCGGTTCGCGGTCCCCAGATCTGGCTGCACAGTTATCCAATCGGTTAATTAACTACTAGTGAAAGTACGTCTGATCGGAGTCGAGGTCAAGGGGCTGGTCGGTAGCGGGCCGGGTATCGTCAGGCTGCGTGAGAGCCCCCCACCCCACCTACGAGCAGCTCGTCGGCCGTCCGGCGTACGCCGAGCAGCCCGTCCCGGTCGCCTTCGAGGACGTCAACGGCCACCTCAACGTCCGTCACTACACCGGTATCGCCAGCGAGGGACTCGACGAGGCCTTGGTCGAGCAGGGGATCCCGCAGAACTGGCCTGCCACCGGGCACGCGTGCTTCTCCGCCGAGCACCACCTGAGCTACCTCGCCGAGCTGCGCACCGGGGACTCGATGTCGACCCGCGTGCGGCTGCTGGGGCGTTCGGAGCGGGCTGCGCACGCGTTGGTCTACCTGCTCGACGAGTCACACCAGCGGCTGAGCTTCGTGATGGAGGAGATCTTCCTCCACATCGACATGGAGACCCGCCGCACCGCCGCCTGGCCCGAGGACGTCGCGGTCGCTCTGGACCAGCGCATCGCGGAGGACGCGGGCCTGACCTGGGAGCCGGACGTCTCCGGTTCGATGGCCCTGCGCTGATCGTCCTGCGCTGATCGCCCTGCGCTGATCGTCCTGCGCTGATCGCCCCGCGCTGACTCGCGGCCAGTGCCTCAGCTGTCGGGATCGGCCGACCGGGTGGCCCGGCCGGCCTCCTGCTGCTGACGGCGTTCGTGGAGGCGCTGCCGGGCCTCCGGCAGGAAGGCCAGGCAGGGTGCGTCCGCCCCTGGGTGCGCCTCGTGCAGGTGGAAGGTCCACCGGTCCATCGCGGCCATGAAGCCGTTGTCCCCGCCGAGGCGGTAGGCCGACCACGGGCGGTGGCCCTTGGCCAGGCAGGTGGAGCAGCTGATCTTGTAGACGAACTGCTGGTCGGCGTCGAGATCGATCGCGACCCTCGCCAGCGGGCCTGCCTGCGTGGCGGCCTTCTTCTCACGAGCGGATCGGCTCGCCGTCATGTCGCACCCCTGGTTGTCGGCCCGTGGAGCGTAGCCCAGACCCGGGGTGGCCGCCGGTGCGCGAGGTCCGACCCATCCGGTGTGGCCTGAGTCACGAACCCTCTCGGGGGAAGTCATCCGATCCGAGGGAAGGCAACACATGACGAACGCATGGAACAAGCGGACGAAGCGTCTGGGGCTGGCTGGGGGAGCCGTGGGAATCGCGGTGGTTGCCGCCGTGGTGCCCCTGCAGAGCGCGCTGGCGGGCCACACCAACACCGTGCTCGAGACCTCGCTCACCGGCCGGGCCGAGGTGGGCAGCTCGCCCCGGATCGCCGGCGACCCCGACGGTCGCGGCAACGCCTACGTCTTCGGCATCGACGGTGACGCGACCACGCTGTGCTACGTCTTGACCGTCGACAAGATCGCCACGGCCACGGGGGCGCACATCCACGAGGGCAAGGCCGGCGAGAACGGACCTGTGGTCGCCAACCTCGCTGCGCCCGGGGACGGCAACGCCGCAGACTGCCTCACCCAGGACGAGCCGGGCAAGTTCGTGAACGGCGGCGACGTGCAGGACATCCTGGCGAACCCGGGCGACTACTACGTCAACGTGCACAACGCCGACTACCCCGGCGGTGCCCTGCGCGGCCAGCTGGCCGCCGAGCGCTGACGTAGGCCTGGGGTCCTCCCGCACGACCGCTGACGGGGGGCGTGCGGGGCGGAGGGTGGCGGGCTCGGGTCCGCTCCTCCGCGCCGCGCACCCGCCTCGGCGACGCCTCCTGAGAGGATGTCCCCATGGCGTCCCTGTTCGTGGTCAGCGACGTGCACGGCTATGCCGACGACCTGCGTCGTGCACTCGGCGGTGCCGGGCTGATCGACGCCGAGGACCGGTGGACCGGCGGGGACGCCGACCTGTGGGTGCTCGGTGACCTCCTCGACCGCGGTCCCGACGGCTTCGCGGCGATCGAGCTGGTGCGCTCGTTGCAGCACCAGCGTCCCGAGCGGGTTCAGGTGCTCATGGGCAACCACGAGTCCCTGGCGCTGGGATACAGGCTCTTCCCCGAGAGTCGCTTCGCCGAGGCGTGGGTGATCAACGGGGGTCACGAGTCCGACCAGGAGCAGCTCACCGACGAGCACGTCGCCTGGCTTCGGTCGCTGCCCGTGATGGGCCGGCACGGCGACCACGTGCTCATGCACTCCGACACCACCGACTACCTGGAGTGGGGAGAGTCGGTGGACGACATCAACGCCACCGTCACCGAGCTCCTCGCCGGCGACGACGCGGACGAGCACTGGGAGGTGTTCGCCTCACTCACCAGCCGCTACGCCTTCGCCACCAAGGACGGTGCGCGCGCCGCGCAGGACATGCTGCAGGCGCTGGGCGGAGAGGTGCTGGTGCACGGCCACAGCATCATCGGAACCCTGACCCAGCAGCCCTCACACGAGATCGAGGGCCCGATCGCGTATGCCGGCGGCCGCGTCGTCGCGATCGACGGCGGCCGCTACGACGGCGGACGACTCCTGCTGGTGGAGCTCACGAGCCCCGACTCGTAGGCCACCACGACGGCCTGCACCCGGTCACGCAGCCCGAGCTTCATCAGCATCCGGGCCGACGTGCGTCTTGACGGTGTTCTCGCTGACGACCAGCTCGGCGGCGATCTCGGCGTTGGACAGCCCCCGCGCCACCTGGCGCAGCACCTCCACCTCGCGGTCGGTGAGCGCCGCGAGGTCGACAGGTGTCACCGTCGTACGCCGGGAGAACTCCTCGATGAGCCGCCGCGTCACCGATGGGGCGAACAGCGACCCGCCCTCGGCGACGACGCGGATCGCGGTGGTCAGCCGCTCCTCGGGTGCGTCCTTGAGCAGGAACCCGCTGGCGCCCGCGCGGAGGGCTGCGTAGACGACGTCGTCGAGGTCGAAGGTGGTCAGCACCAGTATCCGGGGCGGCTCGTCGCCCGCGGTGATCCGCCGGGTGGCCTCGATGCCGTCCATCTCCGGCATCCGGACGTCCATCAACACCACGTCCGGGTGCTCTCGCGCGCAGACCTCGACGGCCTCGATGCCGGTCGCGGCCTCGGCGACCACCTCGATGTCGGGCTCGGGGGCCAGGATCATCCGCAGCCCGGCCCGCACCAGGTGCTGGTCGTCGGCGAGCACGACCCGGATGCTCACTGCGCCATCCCGGGGTCCAGCTGCTCCAGCGCGTAGGGCAGCTGCGCGGTGACCACGAACCCGCCGTCCGGTCCCGGCGCTGCCTCGACCCTGCCCCCGATCACCGCGACCCGTTCCCGGATACCGACCAACCCGTGGCCGAGGGTGTCGGCGTCGTCGGGGCCGGGGGCGTCGCCGACGCCGTCGTCGGCGACGGTCACCGTGAGCTGGGTGGGGGAGTACCCGATGTGCACCCTCGCCCGGGCGCCCGGTCCGGCGTGCTTGATCACGTTGGTCAGCCCTTCCTGGACGATCCGGTACGCCGAGAGGTCCACTCCCGGTGGGACCGGGGCGGCGTCGCCCTCCCCGTCTCCCTCCACCTCGACCTGGACCGCGAGACCGGTGGCTCGGACCCGCTCGACCAGGCGGTCGAGGTTGGCGAGGCTGGGCTGGGGAGACGTCGTGGGGTCCTGCTCCTCCTCGGTGTCCCGGAGCACGGCGAGCAGCCGCCGCATGTCCCCGAGCGCCTGCGTGTTGGTCAGCTCGATCGCGTCCAGCGCCCGCCTCACCTCGGCCTGGTCCAACCCCAGCATCTTCCGGCCGCCGCGAGCCTGGAGGACCGTCACCGCGATCGCGTGGGAGACCACGTCGTGGAGCTCGCGGGCGATCCGGGCCCGCTCCGCGGTCACGGCGGCGCGGGCCCGCAGGTCCTGGTCGCGCCGGAGCTCGGCGTTGTGAGCACGGAGCGTGCGCTCCCGGTCGAGCCGGATCCGGACCACCAGGCCGGCGGCCCAGGGCGTACCCACGAAGAACAGCACGAACCCGATGTCCCCGGTGTCCGGAACCGTCGAGCCCGCCTCGCCGAGGGAGAAGAAGACCATCACCGCGACGACCCCGACGGCGCCGAGCCAGCGCTCCACCGCCACGGCATGCCGACCCAGGGAGTACAGCGCCACGAAGAACGTGACGACCAGGGCCGCGGAGTCGTTGTCGAAGCCGGGCTCGATCGCGGTGATCGCCTGGACCGACCCCTCCGCGAGCAGGAAGCCCACCAGCGGTGAGCTGCGGCGCAGGGCGAGGCCGGCACAGCCGACCCAGCAGACGACGAGCAGCAGCCACGGACGGTCCGGCCCCCAGCGGGCCACCTCCCCGGCGTAGAGCGCGGCGACCGCGACCCCGAGCAGCGGGTCTGCGAACCGGCGCACCTGATCCCAGCGCATGCCACTCACGGTAGAGCCGCTGAGGGTGACCAGGAGTCACTCTCCAGGATGACGTCGAAGATCGCCCCCCGGAGCGACGACCCACAGCCTCGCTCGGCGCAGAGTTCTCCGGTGTCAACCACTCCTCGAAAGGATCGACCATGAGCTACTCATCGAGCATCCACCCCGCCTCCGGGATCGACGTGCAGACCCGGGAGGGCGTCCGCTGGGCGGTCGGGCCCGCCGCCGTCGGCGTCCTGGCCGCGGGATCCACGCTGACCGTCTACGGCGCCCACGACTTCAGGGAGGTCGCCATCGTGGTCGGCCTCCTGGTCGCGGTCGTCGTGGGCGTCTTCGGCTTCCTGCTGCCGCGCGCGCTGCGAGGGAACGGCGGCTCCGGCACAGCCCTGGCCCTGTCCGTGACGGCCGCGGTGCTGCTGCTGCCGGCGTTCTGGTCGGCGCAGCCGCTGGCCCTGGGTGTCGCGGGCGCGCTGCTCGGCTACGCCGGGCGTCACGGCACCCAGGGATCGAGGAAGGCGACCGCGGCGGTGGCGATCGGCCTGCTGGCCGCGATCGGCTACTTCGCGGTCTACACGCTCGACGCGCTCCACCAGGCGGGGGTGTCCTGGGCGTGAGTGCGTCTCGGCGCTCCTCGGCACGGTCACATCCGGCGCAGCACCGCCGTGACCTTGCCGAGGATCGTCGCGTCGGTGCCGTCGATGGGCTCGTAGGCGTCGTTGTGGGGGAGCAGCCAGACCTGGCCGTTCTTGCGGCGGAAGGTCTTGACCGTGGCCTCGCCGTCGAGCAGCGCTGCGACGATGTCGCCGTTCTCGGCCGTCTGCTCCTGGCGCACCACGACGTAGTCGCCGTTGCAGATGGCGGCATCGATCATCGAGTCGCCGGACACCTCCAGCAGGAACAGGGTGCCCTCACCCACCAGGGTGCGAGGCAGCGGGAACACCTCCTCGACGTGCTCCTCGGCGAGGATCGGCGCGCCGGCCGCGATCCGGCCCACGAGCGGGACGTACTGCGCCGCCGGCGTCGCATCGCCGATGCCGGTCTCGTCGACGGCGGCCTCGGGACTGTCGGGGTCGAAGACCGAGAGCGCACGCGGACGGTGCGGGTCGCGCTTGAGGTAGCCCTTCTCCTCGAGCACCCGCAGCTGGTGGGCCACCGAGGAGGAGCTGGTCAGACCGACCTTCTCCCCGATCTCGCGCATGCTCGGCGGGTAGCCGCGCAGCTCGATGGAGTCCTTGATGACGGTGAGGATGCGCTGCTGGCGAGGGGTCAGGCCGGTGGCGTCGGGCGGACCGTCGGGCAGCTCGGTGACCGTGCCGGACCCCGACGTCTTCGACGGTGCGACGCTCTTGCCAGTCGGCTTGCCAGCCATGGGCATGTCCTCTTCTCCGCTCGGTGACCGTGCCCGTCCGGGCATTCCCGGAAGGAAGGGGGACGGTGACCTCACGGTAGTGCGAAGCACCCCCGCGGTTCAAACATGTGTTCGAACGGCGTGTCGCGGGTCGGGTCGACGCCGTCACCCCGGCGAACGGGCGGATGTGTCGAACACCTGTTCGCCGAGATGCTTGATTCGTTCGAACACATGCTCTAACGTCGCACACATGTTCGATCGAACAGGCATTCGACGCCGGACCTGGTCCGGATCTGGGTCGGTTCGCGAGAACTGTCGGTGGCTCTCGGTAGACCTACCGACATGGACACCGCCCCATCCTTTCCCCGGAGGTCGAAGATGAGCACGCTCGCCGCCCACCCCGGCTACGCAGTTCCCGTACGTCGCCCGGCGCGACCGGCGCGTCCCGCGCGTCAGGTCGCCGTCGCGGCGCCGGCGCCGGTTCGGCTGACCCGGAGGGGTCGCCTGGTGCTGATCACGCTCCTCCTCGTCGTCGCCACGGTGGTGCTCGCCGTGTTCGGGGCCACCTCGGCGGCCACGGGCGAGAAGGGGGAGCCGGTGCCCACCCGCACGGTCGTGATCACCCAGGGCGACACCCTGTGGGGGATCGCCTCCGAGGTCGCCGCGCCCGGTGAGGTCCGCGCCATGGTCCACCGGATCCAGGAGCTCAACGCGCTGGCCGGCTCCGGGGTCGTCATCGGCCAGGAGCTCGCGGTCCCGGTCGACTAGAAGACCCCGGGCGCGCTGCGCCACAGACGTGCCACCGACCTCCTCGACCCAGGTTGCGTCGGCACAGGGGGAGAGGGACGCAAGCCGCAGGTGTGGCTTGCGTCCCTCGCTCGTTTCGTGGCCGGGTCGAGTTCAGGTGAGGGGCGCGGTCACAGCGCCCGGCGGGTGGCTGCGTCGGCGAGGTCGCGGAGCGCCGCCCGGGCGTCGGGTTCGACATCCGCGACTGCCAGGGCCGCCAGCGCCTCGTCGGTCAGCTCGGCGATGCGCGCCTCGACATCGTCGGCGGCACCCGAGCGGGTGATCACCTCCTGCAGCTCGGCGACCTCGGCATCGGTGAGGGTGCGGCCGAGGCCGTCCTCCAGCCGGGCCGCCTGCTCCGGGGTCGCGGCGGCGAGCGCCAACGCGACCAGCACGGTGCGTTTTCCCTCGCTGAGGTCGTCGCCGGCGGGCTTGCCGGTGACCGAGGGGTCGCCGAAGACGCCGAGGAGGTCGTCACGGAGCTGGAAGGCCTCGCCCAGCGGCAGGCCGAACGCAGACAGCGCGGCTCGCGTGTGCTCATCGGCGCCGGCGAGCGTGGCGCCCAGGTGGAGAGGGCGCTCGATGGAGTACTTCGCGGACTTGTAGCGCAGCACCTTCATCGCCAGCTCGACGTCCGACTCCCCGCGCGCCTGGACCGAGACGTCGAGGAACTGTCCAGCGATCACCTCGGTCCGGGTCAGGTCGAGGATGCCGAGCGCCGCGCGGACACGGTCGTCGGGCAGGCCGCAGCGGCGCAGCAGCTCATCGGACCAGGCCAGCAGCAGGTCCCCGAGCAGGATCGCCGCGGCCGCGCCGTACTGCTCGGGTGAGCCGGACCAGCCCTGCTCGCGGTGCCGGGCGCCGAACATCGCGTGTGTCGCCGCTCTGCCGCGCCGCGTGTCCGAGGCGTCCATGTAGTCGTCGTGCACCAAGGCGCTGGCGTGCAACAGCTCGAGCGACGCGGCTGCACGGACCAGCGACCGCTCGTCGGCGACCTCGTCGCTGATTGCCCGGTAACCCCACCAGCAGAACGACGCGCGGAGCCTCTTGCCGCCAGTCAACGCCTGCTGGGCGGCGTCGACGAGTGCCACCGCGTCAGGTCCCAGCGGTGCGAGTCGCCGGCTCTGCTCGCCGACGAAGTCCTCGAGAGCGGCCTGGACGGAGGTGCGCAGATCGGCGGGGTCCCAGGTCACCGGCGCAGCCTACTTCGACGGTGCGGACCCGGCGCCCTCGAGTCCGGAGTGGATGCGCGCTCGTGGACGGTGTCCCGGTGGACCCCCGTGCCGCACCTATCCTGGGCACATGGCTCTGGGACTGCCCTCGCGGATGCCCGGCGGTGCCGCCACCGTCCGGGACCTGATCGCTGCCGGCGAGCGGTCCTTCTCCTTCGAGTTCTTCCCACCCAAGGACCTCGAGGGTGAGCGTCAGCTGTGGCGGGCGCTCCGCGAGCTCGAGGTGCTGAGCCCGACGTTCGTCTCGGTGACGTACGGCGCCGGGGGCACCACCCGCGACCGCACCGTGGGCATCACCGAGCGGATCGCCCAGGAGACCTCGATGACGCCGCTGGCCCACCTCACCTGCGTGGACCACCCGGTCAGCGCGCTGCGCTCGGTCATCGGCTCCTATGCGGGCGCAGGGGTGCGCAACGTGCTGGCCCTCAGGGGAGACCCGCCCGAGGGGCCGACCGCTCGGTTCACCGCCCACCCCCAAGGGCTGCGCTACGCCCTCGAGCTCGTGGAGCTGACGAAGTCGCTCGGTGACTTCTGCGTGGGCGTCGCTGCCTTCCCCGAGGCGCACCCGTCCGCGGAGTCGGTGCAGGCCGACGCCGAGGTGCTCGCCGCGAAGGCCCGGGCGGGGGCGGACTTCGCCATCACCCAGCTGTTCTTCCGGCCCGAGGACTACTTCCGGCTGGTGGACCGGGTCTCGGCGCTGGGGGTCGACATCCCGATCATCCCGGGCATCATGCCGATCACGAACCTCGCCCAGATCACCAGGATGGCCGAGCTCTCCGGCGCCGCCCTCCCCGAGGAGATCGTGCGGCGCGTCTCCCGCTTCGAGGGCGACCCGATCGCGGTACGCCGCGAGGGCATCGCCATCGCGACCGAGCTGTGCGACACCCTCCTCGCCGGCGGTGCACCGGGCCTGCACTTCTACACCCTCAACCGCTCCAAGGCGACGCGCGAGATCTACGCCGGCCTGCGGACGGCCGTGGGCTGATGAGCGTCGAGCCGGCGGCCGCTGCGGAGCCCACGGTGACGACCGTCGGTGAGGGACGGGCCAGCGGTGCCCCCGACTCGCTGCGGCTGCACGTCTCGGTGAGGTTCGGCTCGGCCTCCGTCAGCGACGCGCTGGCCGGCTGCGCCTCGCGCCTCGATGCCGCGGCCGGCGTCGCCCGAGGGTTCACCGACGCCGACCAGATCTCCAGCAGCGGACTCCGGCTCGACCGGTCGCACGACGGCGACGGTTCTCCCACCGGCTACGTCGCGGAGCACTCCCTGCTGGTGGTCTGTCACGACCTGCAGCGAGCAGGCGAGCTGGTGACCGCGATGGCGGAGCGTGTCGGCGAGGAGTTGCGGATCGGCCACATCGAGATGTTCCTCAGCGACACCGCTGCGATGCGGGTGCAGGCACGCGAGCTGGCGTTCGCCGACGCACGCGCCAAGGCCGAGGAGCTGGCCGCCCTCGCCGACCAGCGCGTCCGGCACGCCCGGTCCGTCGTCGAAGGTGGGGGCGGACACCATCCCCTGGAGCACGCGATGGCCGCGGCGGGAACGGCCTTCGAGCCCGGCACCTGGACGATCGAGGCCACACTCACCGTGACCTGGGCCACGACCTACCTCTGATCCTCCGCCGCGGCTCCCGGGCGCCGGGCCTTGCCGATCTGCTCCGCGACCACGGCGGCGGTGAGCGCGGCGAAGGGCAGTCCGCTGCTGCCGGCGACGTGCGTGCCGGCGGCGTACACCCCCGGCACCGGCGTGCACGTCGCGAGCTTGTGACCCACGGTCCGGCGACCCTGCCAGAGCACGCCGTACGGCGATCCGCCGAAGGCGACGACCTGGTCACGCGGTGACCGGTCGACCCGCACCTGCACGTGGGCGCGCAGGTCCAGGCCGCGTCGCGCCAGCGCGACGAGCACGTCCTCGGACAGCCGGCCGCGCCCCAGCACCGTCCACGCGGCGGCCCCCTCGGGCCCGGTGCCGGCGGTGCGGACGACCAGCGTCGGGTCGCCGTGCAGCACCAGCTCGTGGGGCACGGTGGGCAGGTCGCCGGCCAGCCCGACGTGGCAGACCACCGGCGGGAGCGCCGGCATCGTCCGTCGGACGTGGTCGGCGAGCGTCGGCAGGGAGCGTGGGTCGACCGCACACACCACGAGGTCGGCGTCCAGGTCGCCGGCACTGGTCGAGACGGCGACAGCTCGGCCCCCGCGGACGACGACGTCGTGGACGGTCGTGCCCAGGAGCACCTCGACCCGACGTTCGCCCAGCCGCTTGGTCATCGCCGCGGCCAGGTGGCCCATGCCGCCCGGCACCGTCCAGGTGCCGAAGTTCTGCTCGACGTAGTCCATCAGCCCCACCCAGGCAGGCACGTTGCGTGGGTCGTGCCCGTCGAGGAGGGGGTGCGTCAGCGCCAGCCGCCGGAGCCGCTCGTCCTTGCCGAAGGCTCGGCGGGCGACGGTGTGCAGGGTGGTGCGCGAGGTCAGCAGGGCGCGTGCGTCCCGGTCGGTGTGGTCGGGAGACCAGGGGCGCTCCAGGTAGGCCCGCCGCAACACGTCCCACGACTCCGCGAAGGTGTGGACGTGGTCCACCCAGGCCCGGCCGCTGCCGGGGCCGAGTGCGGCGTCGACGGCGTCGAGCTGTGCACCCCGGCTCCCCGACGGCAGCGCGAGCACCGTGCCGTCCTCGAAGCGGTGCTCGCGCAGGGGCTCGACCGGGACGAGCTCGAGCTCGCGCTCGAGGGGGCGCCCGGACTTGCGGAACAGGTCACGGACGACGGCCGGCAGCGCGGTCGTCGTGGGGCCGGTGTCCCAGCGGTAGCCGTCCTTCTCGAGGAACCCGACGGCGCCGCCGAGACGGTCCAGCCGCTCGACGAGGGTGACCTGGTGGCCGAGCTTGGCCAGCCGCGCCGCGGCCGCGGTGCCGCCGATCCCACCGCCGATCACCACCACCAGTGCCATGGCCGCGAGCCTAGGTCGTCGGTGGGGGCTCGCCGGCGGCAGCCACCCCACCCCAGTGGACCAATGGACTAAATAGGGTGCGGGAAACCCTTGACGGGACTCCGGTGCGCGGGGTTGGCTTGAGGTGGACCCGGCACCTCGGACGGGTCGTCTCTCTCGGGAAGGGGCGCTCTTCGATGGCGCGCACGCACAGACATCTCCCACGGTTCGCGGCCGGGACGGCCGTGGCCGCTCTCGCGTTCGGCGGGCTCGCCCTCACCACGCCGCAGGCCGCGGCCACGGACTGGAGCCAGTGCCTGCAGGGGTCGAGCGACACCCAGGCCGCCTTCTCGCGTGCCGCGCAGGTCAGCGGGGTGCCGGAGGACGTGCTCCTGGCGGTCGGCTACCTCGGCTCACGGTGGAGCCAGCACCAGGGTGCCTCGAGCACCTCGGGCGGCTACGGCGTCATGCACCTCACCGACCAGGCCGTGACCGCGCAGTCCGCACCCGCCAAGGGCGACGGCAACCGTGGCCTGCCCGACCGTGCCGGGTCGCTGACCCTGGCCAGTCAGATCACGGGTGTCGGCGCCGACCGGCTGCGCAACGACCCGGTCGCCAACATCTGCGGCGGCGCGGCCGTGCTCGCCTCCTACCAGCCCGGCACCACCGCCGAGCGGCCCCGTGCCTGGAGCAGGGCGATCGCCCTCAGTGCCGGCACCGCCCAGCGTGACGAGGCGCTCGGCTTCGCCGACATGGTCTTCGACGTGCTGCGCAGCGGCGCCACCGAGACCACCGACCTCGGTGACGAGGTCACACTCGCGGCCCGCCCGGGTGCGCGGCTCGACGCCGCGGCCGTGGAGGACTCCCGGCTCCTGCTCGCGGGCGTGCAGGAGCTCGAGTGCCCGACCTCGATCGAGTGCGACGTGGTCGAGGCGCAGTACCGCAGCACCGGCCCGGCCGTGACGCAGTACGTCAACTACGACCTCGCCGACCGGGAGAAGGACCTCTCGATCGACTACCTGGTCGTGCACAACACCGAGTGCACCTACGACGTGTGCACCAAGTTGATCACCGGTGAGTCCCAGCCCAACCGGTTCGTCTCCTGGCACTACACCGTGCGGTCCAACGACGGACACGTCGACCAGCACGTCGCCACCCGCAACGTCGCAGCGCACGCCGGCAACTGGTACCTCAACATGCACTCGATCGGAGTCGAGCACGAGGGCATCGCCGCCCAGCCGGGCCAGTGGTACACCGAGGCGCTCTACCGCTCCTCGGCCGAGCTGGTGAAGTACCTCTCGGCCAAGCACGGCTACGAGCTCGACCGCGCCCACGTCGTGGGTCACGAGGAGTTCGGCTCCGCCAACTACAAGTACGACCCGGGCCCCTACTGGGACTGGGAGCACTACATGGCGCTCCTCGATGCCCCGATCCGCCCCGACCGTCGCGGCAAGAGCAACGTCGTCACCGTCCGCCCCGGGTTCACCGACAACGCGCGCACGCTGACCGGCTGCTACGCCGCCGGCGAGCCGTGCCCGACGTTCGGCACCAACTACGTCGACGTCCGCACTGCGCCGAGCGACGACGCGCCGCTCGTGGAGGGCTCGACCGACCGGGTGTCCGACCGTGACGCGCGGGCCGTCGCCGGTCACAAGTTCTACGTCGCCGACAAGGTGGGCGACTGGCTCAAGGTGTGGTGGGACGGCGCCGAGGGCTGGATCAAGAGCTCGGAGCGAGACGAGACCGTGGTGCCGTCCCAGGGCGAGGTGGTGGAGGCCGCCGGTGCGGCGGCGACCGTCTATGCCCGGGCCTACCCCGAGGCCTCGGCCTACGAGGGCACGCCGGTGCCCTACCAGGGTCAGCCCCTGCTCTACAAGACCGACAACAGGACGCCGATCACGCTCCAGCCCGGCCAGCAGTACGTCATCGGCGACAAGACGGTGCCGACGGACTACTACTACGCCAAGTCGATGGACAACTCCCTGGAGGGCGACAAGAGCGTCATCAGCGGTGATCAGGTCTACTACCAGGTGTGGGTCGGTCATCGCTTCGGATACGTCAAGGCCGAGGACGTGGAGGTGCTCCCAGGCAGGTGAGCCACCTTGTCGAGGGCCGTCGTCTGTGGTGGGCGGCGGTCCTCGGCGCGTCCGTGGTCGTCGTGCTCCTGCTGCTGTGGTGGGTGGCCGGGTCGGGCACGGGCGCGGGGCAGGGGGAGTCCGTGCCGGCGGGTCACCCCGGCGCGCGCGGAGAGGCCCTCGAGGCCTACTACGCCTCGGCGACCGGGCTCACGGGCCGGGCGCTCGCGTCGGCGCTGCACGACATCGTGAGCGAGCAGACCACGCTCGACTACGACGAGGTGTGGGAGGCGCTGCGCGAGACCGACGAGGATCCCGATGACCCTGCCGACGTGGTGCTCCTCTACTCGGGCCTCTCCCGGAGCAAGGCAGCCAACGGAGGCGCGCCCGACGACTGGAACCGGGAGCACGTCTGGCCACGGTCCCACGGCGACTTCGGCACCTCGCCCGGTCCGGGCACCGACCTGCACCACATACGGCCCAGTGACGTCAGCGTCAACGCCTCCCGCGGCAACAAGGACTTCGACGACGGTGGCGCCTCGGTCCCCGAGGCGCCGGGCAGCCTCACCGATGCCGACTCCTTCGAGCCACGTGACGCGGTCAAGGGCGACGTGGCGCGGATGGTGTTCTACATGGCGGTGCGCTACGACGGGGGAGACGGCTTCGCCGACCTCGAGCCGAACGACGCGACGGGCAACGCCTTCGCGCCGTACGTCGGTCGGCTCTCGGTGCTGCTGCGCTGGCACGACGAGGACCCCCCGAGTCTCCTCGAGCGGCGCCGCAACGACGCCATCTTCGAGACCTGGCAGCACAACCGCAACCCGTTCATCGACCACCCGGAGTGGGCGGCGGCGATCTGGTGAGGAGCTGAGGGAGTCCTCCGAGTGTCCCTCCGGGGAGCTGTCCCTGCCGGCCACTAGCGTGTGGCCATGCCCGACACCGATCCTGTCCCCGGTGACGACGTCCCGTGGGAGCCACCCTTCGCCGGCACCGAGGTCGATCACCTGACCGGTGCGCTCGACCGGCTGCGTGCGACGTTCCGCTGGAAGGCCGACGGCCTCGACGAGGCCGGGCTCGGCACCCGCGTCGGCGCGTCCGGGCTGACGCTGGGCGCGCTGCTCAAGCACCTCGCCTTCGTCGAGGACTTCACCTTCACCACGAAGCTCCGGGGTGACTCGCCGGGTGAGGCCTGGGCCGACTTCGACCGCCGCGTCGAGGACTGGGACTTCGTCTCGGCGGCCGAGGAGACGCCCGAGCAGCTCTACGCTCGCTACGACGAGGCAGTCGCACGGGCGCGAGGACGGTTCGCGGCCGCCCTCGTCGAGGGTGGGCTCGACCTGCCGATCGCCCTGACCGGGCCGGCCCACGAGCCGGTCAGCATGCGTCGGCTGGTGTTCGACCTGCTGGAGGAGTACGGCCGACACGTCGGACACGCCGACCTGCTTCGTGAGGCCGTCGACGGCCGGGTCGGCGAGGATCCGCCACCCCGCTGGCGACCCGACAGCGGCAGCTACACGTTCTCCTGAGAGCTCCCGGTATCCGCCGGGCTCGACCCGGTGACGAGGTCCCTGCCGCGTCAGGCCTCGACGTCGGTCTCCACCGCGCCGGTCATCGCGACCAGCTCCTCGAAGCTGGTGCTGAAGACCGCCGCGGGATGTCCGGCTGCGGCCCAGACGACCGGGTGCCGGCGTAGCCAGGGGTCGATGTAGGTCGGCACCGGAGCGGGGTGCCCGATCGGGGAGACCCCGCCGATCACCTGGCTGGTGTGCGCGCGGACGAAGTCCGGAGTGGCCCGGTGCAGCCGTGGCACCCCGACCCTCTCGGCGACGCGGACGGTGTCGACCCGGTGCGCGCCCGAGGTGAGGATCAGTACGGGTTCCCCCTCGGCCCCGCTGCCGGTGGAGAAGAGCAGGCTGTTGGCGATCGCTCCGACCTCGCAGCCGAGGGCTTCGGCGGCCAGGGCGGCGGTGTGCACGGAGTCGGGGAGCACCACGATGCGCCCGGAGCCTCCCCGGCGGACGAGCTCGTCGCGGAACCGCGCCACCGCCGGCGGCTCCTCGGTCCGTCCGGTGCTGCCGTCGGGGCTGCCGTCGGGGCTGCCGTCGGGGCTGCCGGTGGCGGGGTTGTCGGTGCTGTCGGGGATGTTCACGCGGTGACTCTAGCCAGCCCGCCGCCCGGTTCCGGGCAGGTTCCCCTCGACCCGGATCGAGAAGGCGTTGACGTGGTGTCGGGGGAGCGGTGTAACGTGGCAGATGTTCGAACAGGTGTTCGAAGCATGCTCGTCCCGGTGGCGTTGACCTCGACCCCCACCGCCACCGGGACTGGTGCCACCAGGGCCGTCCGGCGGGGTCGAAGGGGTCGAGACGAGCAGAGTGGAGGAGCAGACGATGCGACGTTACGACGACCCCGTTGAGGTACGCCGGGGGATGGTGCCCGGACCCGGCGGGGACCAGGAGGGACCGGCCCAGTTCCTGTGGCACGGCCGGTTGTGGAAGGTGTGCGACGTGGTCGCGCACTGGGTCGAGACCGGACCGTGGTGGCAGTCCAGTGCGGTCCCTGCAGACCTCCTCGCGGAGCGGGAGGTCTGGCGGGTCGAGGCGGCCCGCGGGCGCACGGTCGGCCTGGGTGCCGGCCTGTTCGACCTGGTCTACGACTGGGCCGACGGCAGCTGGCAGCTCGTCGGGTGCGAGGACTGAAGGAGATCCCCATGACCCTCACCTCCACCCCGTCCACCCCGCAGGCGACCCCGCCCGCCGCGCCGACCACCGGACCACGGCACCCGTTCGCGGTCCCCGCGGCCAGCCACGCCTACCTCGCCCGCTCCGCGGCCTCGCTGAGGGAGGCGATCACCACCAGCGAGGTGCCCTTGCGCTACGCCCAGGCCCACGTCGCGGCGCTGCGGGCGACCGCCGCGCTGCTCGCTGCCCGGGCCACGCCCCTCGCAGCCCGGCCGGGATCCCGGCGTCGTCCCGCCCAGAAGAACGCCTGGGTGCTGCTGGCCGAGGTCGCCCCCGAGCTGGCGGAGTGGGCAGCCTTCTTCTCCGCGGGGGCGGCCAAGCGGGCGGCTGCCGAGACCGGCTCGACCCGAGCGGTCAGCGAGCGTGAGGCCGACGACCTGGTCCGCGACGCCGACCGCTTCCTCGGCCTCGTCGAGGAGGCTCTCGGCCTGACCCGGCACGTGTCGTTCGAGGAGCACCTGCCCGGCGCCCTTCCCGTGGTCGTGGCGAGCTGAGGACGAGACGTCGATGCCTGATCCGTTCGTTCATCTGCGCGTGGCCTCTGGCTACTCCTTGCAGTACGGCGCCTCGCACCCGCACGTCCTGGTCGAGCGCGCCGCCGAGCAGGAGATGGACACCCTCGCCCTCACCGACCGCGACGGCACCTACGGCGCGGTGCGCTTCGCCAAGGCCTGCCTCCAGGCCGGGATCCGTCCGGTGCTGGGGGTCGACCTGGCGATCGCACCCTCCGGGGTGCTGCCTGCCGGCTCGCCGTCGGTGCCGGCCGGGCGCCGTCCCCGGACCCCCGCCCGGGGTGGCGCGTTCCGCGACCTCGGCCCCGAGCAGGGTGGGCTGACCCGGGTGACCTTCCTGGCCGCCAGCAAGCGCGGTTGGGCGACGCTGTGCCGGCTGGTCTCGGACACCCACCTTGCCGGAGAGCGCGGCACCCCCGTGACCAGCCAGGAGATCGTCGCCCGCCACCTGTCCGCGGGCGGCTCCGGCGGGGGTGGTGACGTCCTGGTGCTGCTCGGTCCCGGGTCGGAGCTTGGCCGGGCCACCACGCTGCGTCGCGCCGACCTGGCCCGGTCGGTCCTCTCCTCGTGGCGCGAGATCGTCGACCCGGCCGACCTCGTCGTCGAGGCGGTCTCCCACCGGCTGCCCGGCTCCGGTCCGGGGTCCTCGCCCCATGCCGCGCGGATGCTGGGCCTGGCGCGTGAGCAGCACCTCGGCGCCGTCCTCACCAACGCCGTGCGCTACGCCGACCGGGTCGACGCCGCGACCGTCGACGTGCTCGACGCCGCCCGCCGGCTGGTGCCCCTCGACCTGCGCCACGTGGACCGTGGCAACGCCGAGGGCTTCTTGAAGTCCGGCAAGCAGATGGCCGAGGTCGCCGAGGAGGTCGCCAGGTTCGCCGGCCTCGGCGACAGCGACCGCGAGGCCCGTCGGCTGCTGGCGCGCACCCGCCTGGTGGCCGACCGGTGCGCGGTCGACCCGCGGGCCGACCTCGGCCTGGGCGAGGTGCACTTCCCCGAGTTCGACCTCGCTGCGGGGCAGCAGCCCACCCCCGCAGCACGCTCGGCCGACGGGCTGCTCCGGGCACGCTGCGAGGCCGGGATCGGGCGCCGTTACGGCACCGGTCCCAAGCAACGGGTCTGGAAGCGGCTCGACGACGAGCTCGACGTGATCGGTCGCCTCGGCTACGCCTCCTACTTCTTGACCGTCGGTGACGTCACCGACCTGATCGCCGAGCGCGGCGTGCGGTGCGCCGCCCGCGGGTCGGGTGCCGGCAGCCTGGTCAACTACCTCCTCGGGGTCTCCGGGGTCGACCCGCTGCGGCACAACCTGCTGATGGAGCGGTTCCTCTCACC
Organism: uncultured Actinomycetota bacterium; assembly: GCA_963834315.1. Taxonomy (GTDB): domain Bacteria; phylum Actinomycetota; class Actinomycetes; order Propionibacteriales; family Nocardioidaceae; genus Nocardioides_B. The sequence continues at coordinate 1,654,285 of CAWIAY010000010.1, forward strand.
GCTGCGCCAGGCGCTGCCCGACATCGACATCGACGTCGAGTCGGCGCGCCGGCTCGAGATCTACGAAGCGATCCTCGACCGCTACGGCGGCGAGCGCTGCGTGTGCGTCTCGATGATGGACACCTACCGGGTCCGGCACGCCGTGCGCGACGTCGGCGCCGCGCTCGGCATGCCGCTCGGTGAGATCGACGCGATCGCCAAGGCCTTCCCGCACATCCGTGCCCGCGACGCCCGGGTGGCGTTGCGCGAGCTCCCCGAGCTGCGCAACTCCGGTCTGCTGCACGCAGAGGGCGGCGCGTCCCTGGACCACTTCTTCCGTCTCGTCGAACGGCTCGACGGGCTGCCTCGTCACATCGCTGTGCACCCGTGTGGCGTGCTGCTCTCCGACGCGACGCTGCTCGACCGCACCCCGGTCGAGGCGTCCTACGCCGGCTTCCCGATGAGCCAGTTCGACAAGGACGACGTCGAGGACCTCGGCCTGCTCAAGCTCGACGTGCTCGGGATCCGGATGCAGTCCTCGATGGCGCACGCGGTTGCCGAGATCCGCCGGGTCGACGGTGTCGAGCTCGACCTCGACGACGAGACCCAGGTGCCCTTCGACGACGAGCAGACCTTCGCGATGATCTCCACCGGCAAGACTCTCGGCTGCTTCCAGATCGAGAGCCCCGGCCAGCGCGAGCTGGTCGGCAAGTCCGGCATCGACACCTTCGAGGAGGTGATCGCCGACATCTCGTTGTTCCGGCCCGGACCGGTCAAGAGCGACATGATCACGCCGTACCTCGAGGCCAAGCAGGGCTGGGCGATGCCGCGCTACCTCCACGACGACCTGCGCCCGATCCTGCGCGAGACCCACGGCGTGGTGGTCTTCCACGAGCAGGTGATCGAGATGATCGCGCTGTTCACCGGCTGCACCCTGGCCGAGGCCGACGAGATGCGCCGCGCGCTCGGCGATCCTGCGGGGATGGCCCAGACCAAGCTGTGGTTCTTCCCCGGGCAGCCGGGCGTGGTTATCCCCGGCGGTTGGTCGAGGAGATCTGGAGGGTCCTCGAGGCGTTCGCCTCGTTCGGCTTCTGCAAGGCCCACGCCGCGGCGTTCGCGCTGCCGACCTACCAGTCCGCCTGGCTCAAGACCCACTGGCCGGCGCACTTCCTGGCCGGGGTGCTCACCCACGACCCCGGCATGTACCCCAAGCGGCTGATCCTCGACGACGCCCGCCAGCTCGGGATCGCCGTGCTCGGCCTCGACGTCAACCGCAGTGAGAAGGAGTACGTCGTCGAGCTGCTCGAGGACGACCCGTCCTCGCGTGGCTACGGGATCCGGCTGGCCCTGGCCGAGGTGAAGGGGATCTCCGAGGCAGAGGTGCTGCGCACGGTGGCCGCCCGGCCCTACCAGTCACTCACCGACTTCTGGCACCGGGCCCGGGTCTCCCGCCCGATCGTCGAGCGGCTGGTTCTCGCCGGTGGCTTCGACGCGATCTACGGTCTCGGTGCGGCGCTCGCCGGACGCGGCGTCCGACCTCGGGGGACCGTCACCCGCCGTGACCTGCTGCTCCAGGTGGCCGACCTCGACCGGCACACCCGTGCGGTCGACCGGGCCGGCTCCGGTCGTGGTCGGGGCCTGCGTCCAGCGGGGGCGCTCCCCGGTGGCCGGGCCGGAGCAGCGACCCGGGCCGAGGCGGCGGCCCGGGCGAACAGCTCCGATGAGCGGGTCCGCGACCAGCAGCGCGCCGACTCCGCGCCCCGACCCACCGGGGCACGCCGGGGTGCGGAGCCCTGGGAGTCGCCCTCCAACCCGGCCCACGACACCCAGCTGCACCCCAGTCAGGCCAAGGCAGGGGTGTGGGAGCAGGCTGCTCGGCAGTCCCAGGCGACCCGGGCGGCCCGGCCTGTCACCTCGGTCCAGCTCGCCCTCGACCTCGGTGATGCCCCGGTCGACTCCCTGCAGTGGGCTGGGCACTCGGGGGAGTCCTCCGGCCTGCCGGAGATGAACGCCTCCGAACGGGTCCGGGCCGAGCTGGAGATCCTCGGACTCGATGTCAGCCAGCACGTCGTGGACTTCTACTCCGGTCTCCTCGACGCGCTCGGGGTCACCCGCTCGAGCGAGCTGCTGAACCGGCGGAGCAAGGCCGAGCTGCTCGTCGCAGGGGTCAAGGTGGCTACCCAGACCCCACCGATCCGCTCCGGCCGGCGGGTCGTCTTCTTGACCCTCGACGACGGGACCGGACCGGTCGACGCGACCTTCTTCGAGGATGCCCAGGGTCCCTACGCCACCACGGTGTTCGGCTCCTGGTTGCTGCTGGTGCGTGGCGAGCTGCGCCGCACCGGTCACCGGGGCGTCTCGCTGCGGGCGACCGGCTGCTGGGAGCTGTCCGCGTTGCACGAGCTCTGGCAGCGCGAAGGACTCGACGCGGTCCGCGAGCTGATCGCGACCGACCCGGTCCCCGCTGGCGGAGCCGTCGCCGAGTCCGACACCGGACGCACTGCCGGATCCACCGCCGGCTCCTCGCCCGGCGGCGGTGAGGGCACGGCCGGCGGGATGGGGCGGCGCCGGGTGCTGGTGCACTCCAGCGGGTTCACCATGTCTCCCTACGCCGACATCAAGCCTCCCGGCGAGGACACCAAGTCGGCTCCCCGCAAGCTCTGGCACTCCTCGCCCGGATCCTCGGGATGAGCGCCGCCCGGCGGGAGCATCGTGGCCTAAGGTTCACCCCATGTCGACAGACCAGCAGTCGAGCTCGCAGCGGCGCAGTGCCGCCCGCACCGCGGTCGTCTGGGACGCCTTGCGTGAGGCTCTCGAGGCCGCGGCGGGAGCCGACGGTATCGCCCAGGTCGTCGACATCGGCGGCGGCACCGGCGGCTTGGCCGTCCGGGCAGCCGGACTCGGTCACCAGGTCACCGTGGTCGACCCCAGCCCCGACGCCCTCGCGATCCTGGCCCGACGGGCCGAGGAGAGCGGGGTCGCCGATCGGGTCACCGCCCTCCAGGGTGATCTCGGATCTCTCGCCGAAACGACGCTGGTCCCGCCCGGCTCCGCCGACGTGGTGCTCTGCCACGGCGTGCTCGAGATCATCGACGACGTCGCCCCCGCGCTCACCACGATCGCAGCGACGCTGCGACCCGGTGGCGTGCTCAGCCTGCTGGTCGGGCAACGTCACGCTGCCGTCATCACCCGTGCGATGGCCGGTCATTTCGGGCAGGCACTGGCGATCCTCGACGACGATCCGGCTGCGCCCGTCGCAGGCGCCAGTGGACGGCGGTTCACCGCCGAGGAGATCACCGCGCTGCTCGACGCCGGCGGCTTCGACGTCGAGGCGATGCACGCGGTGCGGGTCTTCGTCGACCTGGTGCCCAGCTCGCTGGTCGACCTCGAGCCCGGGGCGGCCGAGCGACTCGTCGAGCTCGAGCAGGCGGTCGCGCGCCGGCCGGAGTACCTCCCGCTCGCCACGCAGATCCACACCCTGGCGACCCGCCGCTGAGCGGGACGTCCTCCGGGTCCGCCCGAGGGGTGCCTCGAGGGGTGCCGGATGAGGGACGCCGACCGGAACGCCGACCGGGTCGGGGCCTCACGTCACTGTCCGATCCTGCACGTCGACATGGACGCCTTCTATGCCTCGGTGATGCTGCGCGACCGACCCGACCTGCACGAGGTCCCGGTCGCGGTCGGTGGCGGTCACCGCGGCGTGGTGCTCTCGCCCAACTACCCCGCTCGTGCCCACGGGGTCCGCTCGGCGATGCCGATGTCCCGGGCCCGCCGGATGTGCCCGGGCCTGGTGCTCGTGCCGCCCGACTACGACACGTTCAGTGCGGTCTCCGCGTCGGTGATGGAGACCTTCCGTCAGGTGACCCCGGTGGTGCAGGTGCTCTCTCTCGACGAGGCCTTCCTCGACGTCCGGGGATCACTGCGTCGTTTCGACTCGCCGTACGCCGTCGCGGAGCACCTGCGTGCCCGGATCCACGACGAGCAGCGGATCACCTGCTCGGTCGGGGTGGCCAGCACCGTCGGGAACGCCAAGCTTGCCTCCCGCAGGGCCAAGCCCGACGGGGTCGTGGTGGTGCCGCCGGAAGAGGTGACCACGTTCTTGCACCCGCTCGGGGTGGAGGAGCTGTGGGGGGTGGGGGAGAAGACCGCCGCGTTGCTGCACCGGCTCGGGCTGATGACCGTCGGCGACCTGGCCCACACGCCGTTGTCCACCCTGCACCGTGCCGTCGGGGCCGCGATGGGCACCCAGCTGCACCAGCTCGCCTGGGGAGATGACGACCGCACCGTCGTGCCTCGTCGTGGCCTCGACGAGCCGGAGAAGAGCATGGGTGCCGACGAGACGTTCGGGCGGGACACCGATGACCACACGGTGATCCTGCGGGAGGTGCTGCGGCTCTCCGCCAAGGTGGCCGGCAGGTTGCGGACGGCCGAGGTCGCCGGGCGGACGGTCACCCTCAAGGTCCGGTTCGCCGACTTCACGACGCTCACCCGCACCCGCACGATCGGTGAGGCCACCGACGTGACCCAGGAGATCTACCGGACTGCCGCTGACCTGTTCGACGGGCTCGGCCTCCAACGGGCCCGGATCCGGCTCGTGGGAGTGCGGGTCGAGGGGCTGGTCCCGCGTGCGCGGGTGCAGCGCCAGCTCGTGCTCGGGGCCCGCGAGCGCGGCTGGTCCGAGGCCGATCGGGCAGTCGACCGGGCGGTACTCAGGTACGGCGATCTGGCGGTGCGACCGGCCAGTCTGCTCGGAGGCGATCGGGCCTGACTCCGCAAGGGCCCCGAGACTGCCCCGACACGGCGGCGGCCCCCTGGTCCCTCTCGAGAGGGGACCGGGGGGCCGCTGTCGCCGTGGCATCGGGGGGCTGATGCTTCCGGCTCCACGGTCAGCAGGGGGGCTTGCCTCGCGTGGTGTGGGGTGACCGGCCGTCACCGCCGTCCCTCCCAAGGACGGCGCTGGCGATCGTTCACAGGGATCTTCGGCAGCCGGTTGACCATCCTTGATAGTCCGAACGACCTATCTCGTTCTGGTCATCCGGTGGACCCCTGGCCACTTCTCGGCGCGCAGCGACAATTGGTGGGAAGGTGTCATCGTCCGGTCATGCTGAGATCTCGGCATGGAGCACCCACATCGTCCGCCGTCAGACGGCAAGGTTTGGATACTGACCATGAGCATGGATGAGGCGTCCCTCCGGCCCGCAGCCGTGGGCGACTTCGAGGACCCTCCGCGCCACTGGTCCGAGCTGTCTCTCGACGGGCTCCGCGCCTACCGGCGCCGCCTCGCCGACGAGGAGGAGCGCGTCTCCTACTGGCGTCGCCTCGTGCACGCCCGGATCGACGTCCTCGAGGCCGAGGCACACCACGAGCGCCCCCTCACCATCGACGAGCTGATCCGCGTGCTGGGCGACACCGGCCAGGGCCGCGGTCGCACCGCCCTGGTGGGAGTGCACGCCGCCGAGCCGCTGCCCGACCTGCCCGTGCTCCAGGAGATGTGGGTCACCGAGCTCGACCCGCACGACGCGGCCGCGGTCGCCGACGCCCTGCGCCGACTCCGGGTCGCGGAGGTACAGCTCACCGACTACCGCAAGGCACTCCACGAGCGCCTCGACGCAGCCACCAAGGAGCTGATGAGCCGTTATCGCGAGGACCCGGCCAGCGCTCTGGTTGCCCTGACCCGTCCGCACAGGAAGACCGGAGGTCTTGCGTGAGCGCCGAGCAGGATTCCGTCCTCCAGCTGTGGAAGGAGTACCAGCAGAACGGCGACGCCGTGCTGCGCAACCGGCTGGTCATGCAGTACGCCCCCCTCGTGAAGTACGTCGCGGGCAGGATGCGCACCCGGATGCCTGACACCGTGGACCAGGACGACCTGGTCTCCGACGGCGTCCTCGGGCTGATGGACGCAGTCGAGCGCTTCGACCCCACCCGAGGGCTGACGTTCCAGACCTTCGCGGTGCCACGGATCAGGGGCGCCATCATCGACGGGATGCGCTCGATGGACTTCGTGCCGCGCTCGGTGCGCGACAAGCTGCGTGCGGTCCAGAAGGCCCAGGTGGCGCTCGAGGAGCGTCTGGGTCGCAGCCCCGAGGTGCAGGAGGTCGCGGTCGAGACGGGGATGCCCGTCCACCAGGTGCGCGACCTGGCCAAGCAGGCCTCCGGCAACCACGCCAACCTCGACGACTTCGACCTGGCCGACGACCTGGCGACGGCAGCCGACACCGGCGTGGTCGAGGGAGACGACACCGCGCTCCTGATGCGCGTGGTCCACGAGCTCGGCGAGCGTGACCAGGTTGTCATCGCGCTCTACTACTTCGAAGGTCTCACGCTGGCCGAGATCGGATCGGTGCTCGGTGTGACCGAGTCCCGGGTGAGTCAGCTGCACAGCCGCGCCACGGCCACTCTGCGCACCAAGATCCTCGCCCTGGAGTCTGCCTAGCCCCCGGTGAGGGCCGCCGGCAGAGGCCGAGGATTCACGGCCACGCCGGGTGATCCGCCGTCCGGGTGATGAAAATTCGCCGGTCGGGTACCACCGCCTTGAACAACTGCCTAGACTGGTGAGACACGAATGTTGGCGGGAGGTCATGGTGCCGCTCTCGGAAGAAGAGTTGCGTCTGCTGGAGCAGATGGAGCGCGCGCTGGTCGCGGACGACCCCAAGCTCGCGTCCACGATGCGCGGATCCAAGATGCGACACCACGCACGCCGTCGCGCCTACATCGCCGGTGGTGTCTTCCTGGTCGGTGTCGTGGTGCTGATGACCGGCGCGGTCACCTCGCAGACCATCGTCGGCATCGTCGGTTTCGTGGTGATGCTCGTGGCCGCCTACGTCGCCCTGGCCTCGTGGCGCGGGTCCACCTCGGCGACCGCGGGGGAGTCGGTGAGTGACGACCCGCACGCCACCTTCACCCTCATCGAGGGAGGTCGTGCGTCCAAGCGCGGCGGCAAGGGTGGCGGCAAGGGTGGCGGGCGTCCCTCCCAGCAGGCATCACTGATGGAGCGCTTCGAGGAGCGGTGGCGTCGCCGCCGCGACCAGAACGGCTTCTGAAGCCCGCTCACACTGCGTGGTCGACACCTGGCTCGTCGAAGCGCACCCCACGTCGGGTCATGCCGGCGCGGAGGTTTCGCAGCCCGCCCATCAGTGACGCCGGGAGCCAGACCGCGCGAGTGCGGCTGCGTCGGCTCGCCCCGGCAGCCAGAGCCCCGGCGCACCGCTCGACGTCGGCTCGGGTGGCCTCGGCCTGCGCGGCGGACGGTGGCACCTCGCGGGCATAGCGCGCCAGCTCGACCAGCCGCACCAGCCGCTCCAGCGCCGAGGTGGCCTCGGGGTCGGCCAGCGCGCCACGCGACTCCGACCGGGTCATCGCGTCCTCACGACCGCCGGGCATCGCGAAGGACCTGACCAGCTCGCGGGCGCGAGCTCGCACCGAGACCCGGTCGTCCCAGGCCACCCCGAGATCGATCGCCGTCGCCCTGAGCTCGTCCCATGCCGACTCGGCCAGCGCGTGCGCCGAGGTGGCCCGGGCCCAACGCCGCCGCCGAGCCAGCGAACGCCCGAGCCGGGGGGTGAGCGCGACCAGGAGGAGGGCTGCTGCCACGCCGAGTGTCCGCAGCAGCAGGCCGGCGTCGAAGCCGCCTCCCGAGCCGCCGCCGGCCGCGCCCGCGTCCGCGGAGGGCTGGTCGATGCGGTTGTTGCTCGGCAGCGCCGCCTGGGACGACGACTCCGCGTCGCTGGGGCCGCGGTCGATCTCGCCGCGGGTGTAGGCCGGCACCGAGGGGGCCTGGTCGGCGGGAGTGGGCTCGAACCGCACCCAGCCGTTGCCCTCGAAGTACATCTCCGGCCAGGCGTGCAGGTCGTGGGTGCTGTAGACGTAGGTCCGGCCACCGTCGGTGGAGGTCGGGCGCAGGAAGCCGACCACGACCCTCGAGGGGATGTTGAGGGTCCTGCCCATCGTGGCCATCGCCGTGGCGAACTGCTCGCAGTAGCCCGTGCGGCCCTCGAGGAGGAAGTTCTCGAGCTCGCCCAGGCCGTTCCCGGGAGCCCTGTCCAGGGAGTACTCGAAACCACCCTCCGTCCTGAACCAGCGCTGGAGGGCCACCGCCTGCTCGAACTTCGACGGCTGGTTCTCGGTGACCTGCAGGGCGAGCCGGGTGATCGACTCGGGGACCTCCGCGGGCAGGTCGGTCATCGGCTGGAACACAGCAGCGGGTGCCGCGGTGGTCGTGGCGAGGTCCTCGGCCGTGGGCGTCAGACGCAGGGCCTCCAGGCTGTAGCTCTGGTCCCGGGTGTCCTGGTCCTTGAGGGCGGAGATGAAGTCCAAGGTGCGCTGGTCGTAGCGCCAGTCGCCCGGGGCGTCGATGCTCCGCACCGGGTACGGCGTGGGCAGCCAGCGGGAGTCGAAGTCCGACCCGATGTCGATGCGCCACTCGTACGGGTCACCGGCGACGTCCGGGTCGAGGCCGGGTGGGTCAGGGAGGGCACCGCTGGCCCCCTGGTCCGCGGGGATGTCTCGCTCCGAGGGACGCCAGCTCTCGCCGTCGAAGAGGTCGAGGACCGTCACCCTGAGATAGGAGGGGTCGGGGTCGTCGGTGCTGATCCGGAGCAGGTCGATGTCTGCGCCGCGAGAGAGGTCGCGGCGCATGTCGACCATCGGGTTGGACAGTGTCACCGAGTCGCCGTTGCCGCCGGGCCCGTTGCCGAAGCCGTCGAAGACGCTGAGCGAGAGGGTCGGGACGAGCAGCGGCACGAGCACGGAGAGTCCCGTGGCGGTCAGGCCGATCTTGCGGGCCGAGGACCACAGTGCCGCTCCGTTGACCTGGTTGCTCTGGGTGTCGAAGACCCCCTCGTGCTGGACCTGACGGCCCCATCGGCCCAGTCGGGTCGCCTCCTGGGCGGTGATCAGGAACAGGAAGCACAGTGCGCCGACCGCGAACTTCGTCCACGACACCCCCCCGGAGAGGATGCTGATCGGCGCGGTGTAGGCCGCCAGCAACGGCAGACCCGCCACCGGGGCGCGTTGCAGGCCACACGCAAGGAAGTCCACGAGCAAGGCGGTGCACATGCCGGACACGATCAGCAGTGGAGCGAACTCGACGGCGCCCGCGGGCACGGGTGCGGCGAACGCGCGCGCCACCTCGGCCGCATCGGCGAACGTGCGCGCGACCTCGGCCACGGAGTCCCGGTTGGGCAGGTAGCCGAACCAGGCGAGTGGCTCGGCCCAGCGGTGGTGCAGCCACGCGCCGACCACCAGGATCTGGGCAAGCAGCACCACCACCGCCGGCTGACGGGCCGAGCGCAGCAGCGCGCCCGACACAGCGACCAGCAGACAGCCCCCGGCGAGCGGGACGAGATAGGTGCTGGAGCGCTCGGAGAACGGTGACCAGGAGAGCAGCGTCACCCACGTGGTCAGGGCGGCGAGGAGTGAGACGGTGGTGGTGCCGGGCCATCGGAGGGGGAGGTGGCGGACCAGCGGGGGACGGGGCGTCTCGCGGCTGACCGGGTTCCGGCTGAGCGTGTCCTGGGTCATCGCGCCGTCACCGCCCCCGTGCGTGTCCTGTCCGACGAGCGCCCGAGCAGCCCGAGCTCCTGCCACACCCGGGGGAGAGGGTCCTGCGGGCCGGCGGAGACCGCGCGCCAACCCTGGGCGGTCAACCAGGGCACCGCCGGTATCGACTCCGCTGTCCTTCCCCAGCCTGCGACATCCAGCGTCAGCGCCATCGCTCCGGCGGCCGAGTGCCGCATCCTGGCGAGGGCGGGTCGATCGTGCTCGGCGACTGCCCCGAGGACTCCGATCAGGAGCCCGGAGTGGCCGCCGTCCTGGAGCCACTTCACGTCCAGGTGCGGGTGTGTCACCAGCGAGACGACCGCGAGGGACTCCAGCAGGGGGGCCGTCTCGGCGCTCGTCGCTCCGTGCTCGTGCCACTGGGCCGATGCCTCGTCGCCCGACGCGGTCACGAGGCGGACGCTGAAACCGCGCTGGATGAGGTGGACACCGATGGATGCCGCGGCGACGACCGCCTGCTCAAGGGAGCTCGCCGGACCGCTGCCTGCGTGCGCGATCTTGCGGTTGTCGAGGAAGAGGGTCGCCCGGGACTGCCAAGGCTGCTCCTCGCGGCGCACCATCAGCTCGCCGCTGTGGGCGCTGCTGCGCCAGTGAACGCGACGCAAGTCGTCGCCGCGCCGGTACTCACGCACGGTGACGTCCTCGGCGCTGCCGCTGGCGAAGGCTCTGGGCCGGTTGTCGCCCGACCCGGTCCAGGCGCCCGACAACGGCACCGCGGGTAGCGCGAGCACCCGCGGCGTGACGACCAGCGACGAGGTGCTCTGGAACGTGCGGTCCAGCTCGACCATGCCGAACGGATCGCTCAGTCGGACCTTCATCGGCCCGATCGTGAACTTGCCGCGCACGTCCGATCGCACGGCGTAGCCGATCTGGCGGCGCCACCGGGGACCCATCCGGTCCACCACGAAGCGGGGCCGCGAGCCCAGGACGTAGGGGATCTGGTCCTCCAGGAGCAGCAGCCCGGTCGGCATCCGGCCGTCGTTGGTGAGGTCGATGCTGACCAGGGACTGTTGGCCGGCGACGACCTGCACCTTGGACAGCGTGCGCACCAGGCCGAGACGGTAGCGGCTGCGACCGACGAACCAGGCGGTGGCCAGCGGCACCAGCAGGAGCAGGGCCCCGACCCGGACGAGATCGGCGTAGCCGAGGAGGATCGCGCAGATCGTCGCCGTCGCTCCGGCCGCGAGGAACGCCCGGCCACGGGTGGTCAGTGCCGAGAGCGCCTCACGCATGGCCGGCCACCTAGCCGCGCCGTGCCTCGGGCATCGGCACGCCCGCGACGATCTGCTTGAGGGTCACATCCGTCGTGCGCCCGCTCATCGACGCCTCGACCGTGGGCAGCAGGCGGTGGGAGAGCACCTGGCCGGCGAGCTCCTGGACGTCGTCGGGGATGACGTAGTCGCGGCCGCGGATGGCGGCGGCGGCCTTGGCGGCGCGCACCAGGTGCAAGGTGGCTCGCGGGGATGCGCCGAGCATCAGCTCGGGGGACGAACGCGTCGCGGCGGAGATGGCCACCGCGTAGCGCCGGACGGCGTCGGAGACGTAGACGTCGCGGACGATCGCGATCAGCTTGCGGATCTCGGCGGCGTCCGTGACCGGCTCGAGGTCGTCGAGCGGGCTGGCCCGGGTGTGGCTGTCGAGCATCGCGATCTCGGCCGCCTCGACGGGGTAGCCCATCGAGACCCGAGCCATGAAGCGGTCGCGCTGGGCCTCGGGAAGGGCGTAGGTGCCCTCCATCTCGATCGGGTTCTGGGTCGCGATCACCATGAACGGCGACTCGAGGTGGTAGGTCGACCCGTCGACGGTGACCTGACGCTCCTCCATGCACTCCAACAGCGCCGACTGGGTCTTGGGACTCGCGCGGTTGATCTCGTCGCCGACCACCACGTTGGCGAACACCCCACCGGGGCGGAACTCGAACTCGCGACTGTCCTGGTTGAACACGGAGACGCCGGTGACATCGGAAGGCAGCAGGTCCGGGGTGAACTGGATCCGGCGCACCGTGCAGTCGATGGTGCGGGCGAGCGTCTTGCTGAGCATCGTCTTGCCGACCCCGGGTACGTCCTCGATGAGGAGGTGGCCCTCGGCGAGGAGCACCACCATGGCGAGTCTGGCGACCTCGGGCTTGCCCTCGATGACCTTCTCGATCCCCGTGCGCACCCTGCCGGTGACTCGCGCGAGCGTGTCGAGATCGGCACCGCTACCCACCGAGGCACCCGCCCCGTCGTGGATATCCGCTCCTGTGGTCACTTCTTCGCCTCTCACTCCAGCCCGGCGGGTCCGGTCAGGTCCCGCCTCGGCGCAGTAGTCAACCTCATGCACAGAGGGCTGTCACCGCCCCACGCGCTCGGCCCCGGCAACCGACACCGAATTGTTCTCGCTCCCATCCTTCCTCATCAGTGTGCAAGGTCACGCCCAGCGGCGGTACCGCCTGAGTGCGTAGGCGTCCCTCCACTTTCCTCCACCCGGCCGGTCACCCCCGTCGGGGCACGACCCGGCGGCCCTACCATCCGCGCCTCGCAGGCTCGGCGCTCCCGCCAGACCCACCACGGTCCGCCGGGTCGCGCCCCGACGGTGCCGCCCGGCCCCGAGCGCGACTTCGCGGGAGGCCGTCGCCGAATCGCGGTGAGAAACCTCGGAAATGGTTGACGGTGGAGTGAAGTGGAGTAGAGTGGAGCGCAGTGGAGGAGAGGCAGCCTCAGCAGGGTCGAGATGGGGAGGGGCCGGATGTTCTTCGGTACCTACACACCCCGGCTCGACGACAAGGGGCGGTTGTTCCTCCCGGCGAAGTTCCGGGACGAGCTGGCGGAGGGACTCGTGGTCACTCGAGGGCAGGAGCGCTGTCTCTACGTGTGGTCCATGGAGGAGTTCGGCAAGCTCACCGAGCGGTTGCGCGAGGTGCCTGTCACCAACAAGGCCGCACGGGACTACGTCCGCATGTTCTTCGCCGGCGCCTCGGACGAGACGCCGGACAAGCAGGGCCGCGTGACCCTCCCGTCGATGCTGCGGGAGTACGCGTCGCTGTCGAAGGACTGCATCGTCATCGGCGCGATGAACCGGATCGAGATCTGGGACGCCGTCGCCTGGCAGACCTACAGCGACGAGCAGGAGCAGTCCTTCGCGGACCTCTCCGAAGACGTCTTCCCGGGGCTCTAGAGCACGACCGCACAAGCAGTCCAGCAGCACCGCACGACAACTCAACAACGGTGGTCACCGACAGTCGCCGGACGAGGTCTTGCGTCCGCTCTCTCGGAGCCGTCTGGCACACCTTCCCCGGTGCCAGAAGGCAACTTCCCTCCGAGCGGGCGGACGCCGGACCTGGTCCGGCGAAACCGGTGATCACCGTGACGACACAGCACTACTGCCACCGCCCGCCAGGGCGATCGAGGGGTCGAGCCCGATGAGCATCTCCGCACAGGCATCACGCCTGAGGCCGCCACGGCCGCCCGTGCCGATGAAACGGCCGCTGCGCCGGGTCCGGCACGAGGTTCGCGACGGTGTCGCTGTGATCGCCTTCTCCGCCGTGGCCTCCACTGCCCTCGCAGGAGCGATGCTGCTGGTCCTGACCTGGGTGGGCCAGGCCGCCTGATGGACGACGCACGTCACGTCCCGGTGCTGCTCGACCGGGTCGTTGCTCTCGTCGCACCTGCACTCGAGCGGCCCGGTGCCCTGCTGATCGACGCCACCCTGGGTCTCGGCGGCCACACCGCGGCGGTGCTGGAGCGCTGCCCGCAGGCGCACGTGATCGGGATCGACCGCGACACCCACGCCCTTGAACGCAGTCGGGAGCGCCTCGCGCCGTACGCCGAGCGGATGACCTTCGTGCACGCCGTCTACGACGAGATCGCCGAGGTGCTCGACGACCGGGGCCTCTCCCACGTCGACGGAGTGCTCTTCGACCTCGGCGTCTCCTCCATGCAGCTCGATGTCCGCGAGCGGGGGTTCGCCTACGCCGAGGACGCTCCTCTCGACATGCGGATGAACGACACCGACGGTCCGACCGCCGCGGACGTGCTCAACGACTACCCGGTCGCCGAGCTCGCCCGGATCCTGCGGGAGTACGGCGAGGAGAAGTTCGCGCGCCGCATCGCCGAGGCCGTTGTGCGCGAACGTGCCAAGGAGCCGTTCACCAGATCCGCTCGGCTGGTCGAGCTGCTCTACAGCGCCATCCCCGCGCCGGCCCGCCGCACCGGCGGGCACCCGGCCAAGCGCACCTTCCAGGCGCTGCGCATCGAGGTCAACGACGAGCTGTCGGTGCTGCGCCGGGCCCTTCCAGCGGCGCTCGCCGCGGTCGGTGAGGGCGGCCGGGTCGTGGTGATGTCCTACCACTCGCTGGAGGACCGGCTGACCAAGCAGGCCTTCGCCGAGGTCACCCGCAGCGACGTGCCTCCCGATCTGCCGTTCCTGCCCGAGGGCAGCGAGCCGGAGTTCCGCCTGGTCACTCGCGGGTCCGAGAAGGCCTCCGTGCACGAGATCGAGCAGAACCGGCGGGCAGCGTCGGTGCGCCTGCGTGCTGTGGAGCGTGTGTGGAGCGGTCGCGGCGGTCAGCACGTGCCGGAGTCGCGAGGGGGAGCAGCATGAGCCAGGCAGCACCGAACCAGTCCTTCCCGCGCAGCCGGGTACCGCGGATCGCGGAGGCGGCCGTCGAGCGCGCACGGCTGACCGTCGTGCCACGTGGCGCCGGCCGGTCGCCGCGGGTGCCGTTCGTGGCGCTGGTGTCCCTTCTGCTCGTGGGAGGCGTGATCGGGCTGCTGCTGTTCAACACCTCCATGCAGCAGGCGTCGTTCACCGCAACCTCGCTGGAGCAGCGAGCCCAGCTCCTCGCCGCCGAGGAGCAGTCGCTGCAGATGGAGCTCGAGACCCTCCGCGACCCGCAACGGGTGGCCATGGAGGCCCGCTCGATCGGGATGGTGCCTCCGGCGAACCCTGCTTTCATCCGGCTCTCCGACGGTCAGGTGCTCGGCACGCCGGTCGCGGCGGTCCCCGAGGACGGCATCCGCATCGCCCCGCTGCCCACGCGCAAGCCCAAGAGCCTGCGTCCCGACGTCGTCGTCGTTCCCGCCCCCGAGACAGTCGTCGAATCGACCGAACAGGACGGCGCGGCGAGCACGGGCGGTGAGAACCGGAACGGTACAAAGAGCCAGCGGAGCCGTGAGGCACGGACCGCCGACCAGCAGGGAGGTGGGCGTTGACGCACGGTGGGCGTCCGCGCCCGGGTCATCAGCCTCCCCGGCGCCGCCCGTCGAGAGCCTCCGCCCCGTCACGTCGCACCCCTCCGCGCCGGCCGCCGCGCCGCCGCCCGCGCCGTCCGGTCGCACAGGTCCGTGGCGCGTCGTTGTTCCGGCTGCGGATCGGCCTGCTCCTGATCGCGATGGTGGTCTCCGTCTTCGCCGCTCGGCTCTTCCAGCTCCAAGGCGTGGACGCGCAGGTCTACATCGCGCGCGCACAGGCCGTCGGCGGTGTCGTCACCACGCTGGACCTGCCGGCGACGCGCGGAGCGATCACCGACCGCAACGGTGTCCCGCTGGCGGAGTCGGTCGACGGGCTGATGCTGGTCGCCGATCCGACCCTCACCCGCTCGAACGCGAGCGAGATCGCCACGATCGTGGCCCGGGAGCTGTCGGTGGACTACTTCGACGTGCTCGACCGGCTGCGCCGTCCCGACACCCGCTTCCAGTACGTCGCCCGCAGGGTTCCCTCGACCATCGCTCGTCGAGTGCTCGCCGAGCTCGACGACAAGGGCTACGAAGGCATCACGACCCAACGCGACCCGGTGCGTGACTACCCGGCCGAGGACGTGGCCGCCAACCTGGTCGGCTTCATGAACGCCGAGGGCGATGCCGCCGAGGGGGCGGAGCTGATGTTCGACACGCGGCTCTCCGGCGTCGACGGGTCCACGACGTACGAGGTCGGCGGTGGCAACCGGCTCCCGCTCGGGGACAACGAGGTGGTTCCGCCCCGGAGCGGGGAGGACCTCGCGCTGACGATCGACCGCGACGTCCAGTGGTACAGCCAACGGGTGCTGCGCACCGCCGTGCAGGGGGCCGGCGGCTCCTCCGGATCGGCCATCGTGATGGACACCCGCACCGGCGAGCTGCTGGCAGTCGCGGACTACCCGACCTACGACGCCAACCAGCCGACGCTCTCGCCCGAGGCCGACCTGGGTGCCCGCGCCGTGCGGGACGCCTACGAGCCCGGCTCGGTCAACAAGGTGCTCACCGCGGCGTCGCTGGTCGATGCCCGACTGGTCAGCCCGCGCACCAAGATCACGGTGCCGGAGTCGCTGCCCCGCCCGGGAGCGGCCCCGATCAAGGACTACTTCCCGCACGGCCGGCTCCGCCTCACCATGACCGGGGTGATCGCGAAGTCCTCCAACATCGGCACCGTGCTCGCGGCCCGCCAGATGCAGGAGCGACCCTTCCACCGCTACCTGCGGGCCTTCGGGCTCGGCACCCGCACCGGTCTCGGCGTAGACGGTGAGTCCGCCGGCGTGCTGCCGCGGCTCCCGGACTGGGGCACGTTGACCAAGGACACCATCTCGTTCGGGCAGGGGGTGGCGGTCAGTGCGGTCCAGATGGCCGCGGCCGTGAACACGATCGCCAACGGCGGGGTCTACGTGCAACCGAGCCTGGTCAAGGGCACCGCGACCACGTCGGGGGGCGAGGTCGTCGGGTCCGGCACGGCGACCCGGCACCGGGTGGTCAGCAAGCGTGCCGCGCGCGCCACCACGCGGATGATGGAGGCCGTCACCGACCTCGAGGAGGGCACCGCTCCCGGCGCGTCGATCCCCGGCTACCGCGTGGCCGGCAAGACCGGCACAGCGCAGCGCGTGGGCGCGACGTGCGGCTGCTACGAC
Organism: uncultured Actinomycetota bacterium; assembly: GCA_963834315.1. Classification (GTDB taxonomy): domain Bacteria; phylum Actinomycetota; class Actinomycetes; order Propionibacteriales; family Nocardioidaceae; genus Nocardioides_B. The sequence goes on from CAWIAY010000010.1 coordinate 1,670,675, forward strand.
GGCACCTTCACGGTCTCGTTCTCCGGGTTCGCTCCAGCCGACGACCCGAGATTCATGGTCTACGTCGTCGTCCAGGACCCGAAGAACGGTGGAGGTGGCGGCTCGGTCGGTGGCCCCGCGTTCCGCAAGATCATGACGCACGTCCTGCAGAAGTACGCCGTACCGCCGACCGGCTCGGTGGCGCCACGGCCCACGGTCGAGTGGTGACCGGGCGGCACCTCGGCGATGTCGCACTTGTAGCCTCACGGCTGTGGCAGGAAAGTCCGGCGTGATCCCGACGCGACCTCGGCACCCCCGGGAGACCGCGCTCCGGACCGTGGCCGGGTGGCTGGGCGCCGACCTCGTCGAGATCCGCGGCAGCGACCCCGAGCGGGTCGTCACCGGTCTGACGATCAGCTCCCAACGGGTGAGCGCCGGCGACCTCTATGTCGCTCCTGCCGGCACCCGCGCGCACGGCGCCACCTTCGCCGAGGCCGCGCTCTCTGCGGGCGCGGTCGCCGTCCTCACCGACACCGAGGGTGCGATGCTGCTCGACGGCACCGCCGCCCCCGTGCTCGTCGTGGCGGAACCTCGGGCAGTCGTCGGAACTCTCGCCGCACGCCTCTACGGGCACCCTGCCGAGCACCTGACGCTGGTCGCCGTCACCGGCACCCAGGGCAAGACGACCACCACCCGGCTGGCCGAGGCGGCGCTGACCGAGGCCGGCATCCCGGCCGCGGTCGTCGGGACCGTCGGCACCCGGGTCAACGGCCGTGACGTGGCCACGTCGCTGACCACGCCGGAGGCACCCGACCTGCACGGTCTCTTCGCGATGATGGTGGAGGAGCAGGTGCGAGCCTGCGCGATGGAGGTCTCCAGCCACGCCCTGGTCATGGGGCGGGTCGACGGCGTGGTCTTCGACGTCGCCTGCTTCACCAACCTGGGTCGCGACCACCTGGACTTCCACGACGACCTCGAGGACTACTTCGCCGCGAAGGCCGCGCTGTTCACCCCTGAGCGAGCCCGCAAGGCCCTGGTCAACGTCGATGACGAGCACGGCCGTCGGTTGGTCGCGGAGGCCACCATCCCTGTCCACACCTTCTCGACGGTCACCGCCGAGGCGGACTGGTGGGCCGACGAGATCGTCGTCGAGCCGGCCGGGTCGACGTTCAAGGTGCACACGCCGGGCGGGGAGATCGTGTCCGCGAGGGTGCCGCTGACCGGGGACTACAACGTCTCGAACGCGCTGTGCGCGATCGCCGCGCTGGGGGAGGTGGGTTTCGACCCGCACGCTGTCGCCGCCGGCCTGGCCGCCACGGCGGGGGTGCCGGGTCGGCTGGAGCGGATCGACGCAGGCCAGGACTTCCTCGCGGTCGTCGACTATGCGCACAAGCCCGATGCGGTCACCGCTGCGCTGGAGGCGCTCCGGCCACAGGTGGGCGCGGAGGGTCGCCTCGTCGTCGTGCTGGGCGCCGGCGGCGACCGCGACCCGGGCAAGCGCTCGCTGATGGGTGAGATCGCGGCCAGGCTCGCCGACGTCGTGGTGGTGACCGACGACAACCCGCGCACCGAGACCCCGGCAACCATCCGCGCTGCCGTCCGTGCAGGCGCGGAGTCGGTGCCGGAGTCGGAGCGGGCTGTCGTCGTCGAGGAGGGCGACCGCCGCACCGCCATCCGCCGGGCGGTGCTCCTGGCGAGGACGGGTGACGTCCTCGTGGTCGCCGGCAAGGGCCACGAGACCGGACAGGAGGTGCACGGGACCGTGCATCCCTTCGACGACCGTGAGGTGCTCCGCGAGGCGCTTCGCGCAGGAGCCCACCCATGATCACCCTGACGTTGACGGAGATCGCAGCGATCGTCGGGGGCACCGTCCACGACGCCCCGCAGCAAAGCCCCACCGTGTCCGGCCCCGCGTTCATCGACAGCCGGGTCGTGGAGCAGGACGGCCTCTTCGTCGCCCTCGCCGGTGAACGCGTCGACGGGCACGAGTTCGCCGTCGCTGCGGTCGGCGCGGGCGCCGCGGCGGTGCTCTCCGGCCGCCCGGTCGGGGTCCCCGCGGTCGTCGTCGACGACGTCACGGCAGCCCTGGCGGACCTCGCCCGTCACGTGGTGGCTGCCCTCCCGGACCTTGCGGTCGTCGGACTCACCGGGTCGCAGGGCAAGACCAGCACCAAGGACCTGCTCGCCCAGGTGCTCGCCCGCGCCGGGCGGACCGTCGCGACCTTCGGGTCGTTCAACAACGAGCTCGGCATGCCGTTGACCGCGCTGCGTGCCGACGCCTCCACCCGCTTCCTCGTGCTGGAGATGGGCGCACGCGGCATCGGCCACATCGGCGAGCTGTGCACGATCGCGCGGCCCCACGTGGGTCTGGTGCTCAACGTCGGAAAGGCCCACCTGGGAGAGTTCGGCTCCCAGCAGGCGATCGCGCAGGCCAAGGGTGAGCTCGTCGAGGCGCTGCCACCGGGCGGTACGGCGGTGCTCAACGCCGACGACCCACTGGTGGCCGCGATGGCTTCGCGCACCACGCAGTCGGTGCTCACCTTCGGGACGACCGACGGGGCCGACGTACGTATCGAGGCGCTGAGGACCGACGCGATGACCCGTGCCTCCTTCGACCTGGTCACTGCCGACCAGCGCGCTCCCGTGACCTTGCGGGGACTCGGTGAGCACCAGGCAGCCAATGCCGCTGCCGCGGCTGCAGTGGCGCTCGCGCTCGGGGTCCCGCTCGCGGAGGCGGCCCGCGCGTTGAGCGAGGCCGACACGCTGTCCCGCTGGCGGATGGAGGTGCACGAGCGTGCCGACGGCGTGACCGTTGTCAACGACGCCTACAACGCCAACCCCGACTCGATGCGCGCGGCGCTCAAGTCGCTGGCCGAGATCGGCCGCGGCCGGACGGAGGGCAGGACCGTCGCCGTGCTCGGAGAGATGCGCGAGCTGGGCGCGTCGGCGACCGAGGAGCACGACGCGCTTGGCAGACTGGCCGTGCGCTTGGACATCCACCAGCTCGTCGTGGTGGGCGAAGCGGCGCGACCGATCCACCTGGGTGCGTGCCTCGAGGGCTCCTGGGGCGGTGAGTCCGTGTTCGTCGACGACAACGACGCGGCGCTGACCTGGCTCCGCGAGCACCTCGTCGCCGGCGACGTCGTGCTGCTCAAGTCCTCGCGCGACGTGGGACTGCGCTGGGTGGGCGAAGCACTGCTGGACGAGGCGCAGGAGATGGGAGAGACCGGTCGATGAGAGCGATCCTGCTCGCCGGGGGACTGTCCTTGCTGTTCACCCTGCTGGGCACCCGGGTGGCGATCCGGGTGCTGGTCACCAAGGGCTACGGCCAGCTGATCCGTGACGACGGCCCCACGACCCACCACACCAAGCGCGGTACGCCCACGATGGGTGGCCTGGTCATCATCCTCTCGGTGGTGCTGGCCTACGCCCTGGCCAAGCTGATCACGCAGGACCTGCCGTCGTGGTCGGGCATCCTGCTGCTCTCCCTGCTGGTCGGGCTCGGCACGGTGGGCTTCCTCGACGACTACATCAAGATCGCCAAGCAGCGCAGCCTCGGGCTGCGCAGCAAGGCCAAGATGGCCGGGCAGACGACCGTCGCGGTCGCCTTCGGCGCGCTCGCCCTGACCCGCCCCGACGACCGGGGCGAGACCCCGGCTTCGAAGGCGATCTCCTTCACGCGGGACATGGAGCAGTGGACGCTGCCCTCAGTCCTGGTCGTGATCCTCGTGCTGGTGATGATCACCGGCGCCAGCAACGCGGTGAACCTGACCGACGGCCTCGACGGTCTCGCGACCGGCGCATCGACGATGGTGTTCGGCGCCTACACGCTGGTCAACATCTGGCAGAACAACCAGTCCTGTCTGATCACCCCTGGCCAGAAGTGTTACGAGGTGCGTGACCCCCTCGACCTCGCCGTGATCGCGGCCGCCCTCACCGGTGCCTGCTTCGGCTTCCTGTGGTGGAACGCCTCGCCGGCCAAGATCTTCATGGGGGACACCGGCTCCCTCGCCCTGGGCGGCGCTCTCGCCGGGCTCGCGATCCTCACCCGCACCGAGTTCCTGCTCGCCATCCTCGGCGGACTCTTCGTCATCATCACGATGTCGGTGATCCTCCAGGTCGGCTACTTCAAGCTGAGCCGTGGGAAGCGGATCTTCCGGATGGCGCCGCTGCAGCACCACTTCGAGCTCAAGGGCTGGGCCGAGATCACCATCGTGATCCGCTTCTGGATCATCACCGGGCTGTGCGTGGCCGCCGGCCTCGGCGTGTTCTACGCCGAGTGGGTCGCAGGTGTCTAGGGCCACCTCCCTGATCCGCACGTCGGAGTGGTCCGGGATCCGCGCGGTCGTCCTGGGCATCGGGGTCTCCGGCTTCGCGGCCGCGGACAACCTGCTCCACCTCGGCGCCGGGGTGACCGTGCTGGCGGAGTCGGCCACGCCCGCCCAGCAGGAGAAGGCCGAGCTGCTCGAGGTGCTGGGCGCGACCGTGCGCATCGGCACCGGCGCGTCGGTGAACCTGCCGGACGACGCTGACCTGGTCGTCACCTCACCCGGGGTGCCGCCGACGGCGCCGCTGCTCCGGGCCGCCTACGCCCGCGGCGTCCCGGTGTGGGGCGAGGTGGAGCTGGCCTGGCGGTTGCGTGACCCCGAGCATCCCGGCCGGTGGCTGTGCGTGACGGGCACGAACGGCAAGACCACGACCGTGCAGATGCTCGACGGCATCCTGCGGGCGGCCGGGGTGAGCTCGGTGGCCTGCGGCAACGTGGGGCTGCCGATCGTCGAGGCGGTGATGGACCCCACGCCCTACGCCGTCTATGCGGTCGAGCTGTCCAGCTTCCAGCTGCACTACACGCACTCGATGGCCGCGGAGGCGGCCGCGGTGCTCAACGTCGCCGAGGACCACCTCGACTGGTATCCCGGCCCGCAGGGAATGGCCGACTATGCAGCCGACAAGGGCCGGATCTTCGAACGCGTGCGCACCGCCTGCGTCTACAACGTCGAAGACCCCGTGACCGAGCAGCTCGTGCGTGACGCCGACGTCGAGGAGGGTGCCCGCGCCATCGGCTTCACCCTCGGCACCCCAGGTGTCGGGATGGTAGGGGTCGTCGAGGATGTCCTCGCCGACCGAGCCTTCGTCGAGGAGCGGGCTGAGACAGCGGCCGAGCTCTGCACGATCGGCGACCTCGCCTCGGACGCGCCACACTTCGTCGCCAACGCCCTGGCCGCCGCTGCTCTGGCCCGATCCGTGGGTGTGCCGCCGGCCGCCTGTCGTGACGGGCTGCGGGGCTTCACCCCCGACGGTCACCGCATCGCCGAGGTCGCCGAGGTCGACGACGTCCGCTACGTCGACGACTCCAAGGCCACCAACCCCCACGCCGCCCAGTCCTCGCTCCAGGCCTTCGACCACGTCGTGTGGATCGCCGGCGGCCTCGCCAAGGGGGCGGCCTTCGACTCGCTCGTGAGCACCGTGCGCGGAAGGCTTCGCGGCGTCGTGCTGCTCGGTCGTGATCGAGAGGTGATCGCCGACGCCCTGGCGCGACACGCCCCGGATGTCCGGGTTATCACGGTCGAGGGCGGGGAGACTTCTGCCATGGACCGCGTCGTCGAGGCGGCGGCCGGCCTGGCTCGACCAGGAGACACCGTGCTGCTGGCCCCGGGATGCGCCTCCATGGACATGTTCGCGAACTACGGCGCTCGCGGGGATGCCTTCGTCGAGTCGGTGCACCGCCTCCGCGACAGGTAGAACCGGAGCGGGAGGAGACCGCCGTGACCACGACGGCGCAGGGCCCGCGCCCCGGTCTCGAGGGTGCGCCCGTGGAGCGGCACCGCTCGGTCGGTGGCTGGTTGCGCTCGGTCCAGCACGCCCTGGACCGGCCGCTGACGTCCTACTACCTCTTGCTCGGTGCCTCCACGCTGCTGCTCACCATCGGGCTGATGATGGTGCTGAGCGCCTCCAGCGTGCGCTCCTACATCCTCCACGACAACAGCTACTACATCTTCCTGCGCCAGCTCACCTGGGTGGCTCTGGCTCTGCCGATCGCGTTCGTCGTCTCGCGGCTGCCCCACAAGGTGATCCGGATGTTCGCCTGGCCGGCGATCTTCGCGGCGGTGCTCACCCTCAGCCTGACGCTCGTGCCCGGGCTGGGCTATGAGACCAACGGCAACCAGAACTGGTTGAGCGTCGGTCCGCTGCGCCTGCAGCCCTCCGAGCTCGCCAAGCTCGCGGTGATTCTGTGGTGCGCCGACCTCTATGCCCGCAAGGAACGACTCCTGGGCGACTGGAAGCACACCTTGATGCCGATGCTCCCGGTCACCGGGCTCGTCGTCGGCCTCGTCGTGGCGCAGAAGGACCTCGGCACCGCCCTGGTCCTCTTCGCGATCGTGCTCGGGATGCTCTGGGTGGTCGGCGCGCCGGCCCGCCTCTTCGTGCTGGGCCTGTGCAGCGTGGGTGTGCTGGTGCTGTGGCTGGCCACCACGAGCCAGGAGCGCCTGGAGCGGTTGACCAACTTCGCCGACCCCTTCAAGGACTACCAGGGCGCCGGTTGGCAGTCGGCGCACGGGCTCTTCGCCATGTCGAGCGGCGGCATCTTCGGCAAGGGCATCTCTGCGAGCCAGCAGAAGTGGGGCACGCTGCCTGAGGCCCACACCGACTTCATCTTCGCCGTCCTCGGTGAGGAGCTCGGGCTCCTCGGCACCCTGCTGGTGCTCGGCCTGTTCCTCACCATCGCCTACGCCGGCATCCGCGTCGCGCTGCGCACCGACGACCCGTTCATCCGCTTCATGGCCGCCGGCATCACGATCTGGCTGACCGTCCAGATGATGATCAACGTCGGGATGGTGCTGGCGCTGCTCCCGGTCATCGGGATCCCGCTGCCCCTGGTCTCCTATGGTGGATCGGCGCTGCTGCCGTCGCTGGTGGCGCTGGGGATGCTGGTGTCGTTCGCGCGTGCCGAGCCGGGGGCGAAGGCCGCCCTGCGCGCGAAGCGCCGGCGACGCACCCCCGCCGGGGTCACGGCCGGGGGAGGGCCGGCACGACGCGCTCGGTGAGCGCGCGATGATGAGGGCAGGGCGGGCATCGGCTCGCCCCCGACGATCGATCAGCAGGACGAAGGACTCATGAAGGCACTTCTCGCCGGTGGGGGCACCGCGGGGCACACCTCGCCACTGCTCGCCACGGCTGACGCGCTGCGCCGTCTGGACCCCTCGGTCGAGGTGGTCGCTCTCGGCACGGCGCGCGGTCTCGAGACCCGGGTGGTCCCGGAGGCGGGCTATCGCCTCGAGCTGATCGAGCCGGTGCCGATGCCGCGCCGGCCGGGGGCCGACCTGGCCAGGGTGCCGATGCGCCTGCGGGGGGCCGTCAAGGGCGCGCTGGAGGTCGTGGACCGGCTGCGGCCGGACGTGGTGGTCGGCTTCGGAGGCTATGTCTCGGTCCCGGCGTACCTCGCTGCCCGCCGTCGTGGCATCCCGGTCGTTGTCCACGAGGGCAACGCCCTGCCCGGCATGGCCAACAAGCTCGGGGCGCGCCTCACCCGACATGTCGCCACGAGCTTCCCCGACACGCCGCTGCGGCACGCGCAGTACGTCGGGCTGCCGATCCGAGCCATGATCTCCACCCTCGACCGTGCCGCCCTGCGGGGCGAGGCCCGCGCCAGCTTCGGCCTCGAGCCCGATCGGCCCACGCTGCTGGTCACCGGCGGCTCCCAGGGGGCACGACGGATCAACGAGGCGATCTGCGCCGCTGCGCCCGCGCTCGCAGAGGCCGGCGTCCAGGTGCTGCACGTCCCCGGCCCCAAGAACGACGACGTCCGGCCGCAGGGCCGGGACCATGCGCCGGCCGACTGGCCGCCCTACATCGTGGTCCCCTATGTCGACCGGATGGACCTCGCCTACGCCGCTGCCGACCTCGTGGTCTGTCGCGCCGGTGCCAACACCGTGACCGAGGTGGCGGCGACCGGTCTCCCTGCCGTGTTCGTGCCGCTGCCGATCGGCAACGGCGAGCAGGACCTCAACGCGCGCCCGGTCGTCGACGCGGGCGGCGGGCTGCTCGTGCAGGACGCGGCGCTCACTGCGGAGTGGGCACGCGCCACGCTGCCTGCGCTGGCGACCGACCCGGATCGACTGCACGCCATGTCGAGCGCCGCCTCCGGGCTGATCCCGCGCGATGCCGACGAGAGGCTCGCCCGGCTGGTTCTGGCGGCCGCGGGAGCCGGGGGAGCCGCCCGGTGAGAGTCCCCGTCCCAGAGCTGGTGCTGCCCGCCGACGAGCTCGGCCGGGTGCACTTCGTCGGCATCGGCGGCGCGGGCCTGTCCGGTATCGCCCGCATCATGCTGGCACGCGGGATCCCGGTGAGCGGCAGCGACGCCAAGGACTCCCGCGCCCTGGCGGCACTGCAGGCTCTCGGCGCCCGCTGCCACGTCGGCCACGTCGCCGAGCAGGTCGCCGACGCGGACACCCTCGTGGTGTCGACCGCGGTCCGCGAGGACAACCCGGAGGTCGTGGAGGCTCGAGCCCGGGGCCTGCGGATCCTTCCGCGATCCGCAGCCCTCCAGGCGGTCATGATGGACCGCCGCGTCGTCGCCGTCGCCGGCACGCACGGCAAGACCACCACCACGTCGCTGCTCACCGTCGCGCTCCAGCACTGCGGTGCGGACCCGTCGTTCGCGATCGGTGGGGAGCTCAACGAGACCGGGTCCAACGCGCACGACGGCAGTGGCGACATCTTCGTGGCCGAGGCGGACGAGAGCGACGGCGCGTTCCTCGTCTACACGCCGTACGGCGCCCTGGTGACCAACGTGGAGGCCGACCACCTCGACAACTACGGCACCGAAGAGGCCTATCACGCAGCCTTCACCGAGTTCCTCGACCGCATCGACCCTGCCGGCTTCCTGGTCGCCTGCATCGACGACGAGGGCGCCGCCGACCTGGTCGAGCAGGCCCGGGCCCGCGGACTGGCCACGGTGGCGGTGGGGGAGTCCCCCCTCGCCGACCTGCGTGCCGAGTCACTGACCTTCCTCGGTTCGACCTCGACCTTCACCGTCATCGACAGGGGTCGTCGGCTCGGGGAGATCGCCCTGCAGATCCCCGGACGGCACTACGTGCTCGACGCCCTGGCGGCGTTGGCAGCAGGACTGCGACTGGGTTTCTCCTTCGCCGACCTCAAGCGCGGGCTCGAGGCGTTCACCGGCACCCGCCGACGCATGGAGCACAAGGGTGAGGTCGCGGGCGTCCGCGTCTACGACAGCTATGCCCACCACCCCAACGAGATCCGTGGCGACCTCCAGGCCGCGCGTGCTCTGGCGGGGGAGGGCCGGGTCGTGGTGGCCTTCCAGCCGCACCTGGTCTCACGGACCCGCATCTTCGGCACCGCCATGGGCCGAGAGCTCGGCGCCGCGGACGAGGTCGTCGTGATGGACGTCTACGTGGCGCGCGAGGATCCCGAGCCCGGGATCGACGGCGCCCTGGTCGCCGCCCACGTGCCGTTGCCTCCGGGGCAGGTCGTCTTCGTGCCTTCATGGTCGGCCACGCCGGCCGTCCTCGTGGAGCGCGCGCGTCCCGGCGACCTCGTGCTCACCCTGGGCGCGGGTGACGTGACCCTGGTCGGTCCCGAGGTGCTCGAGCTGCTGGCCGAGCGTGAGGACGGCGATCCGCGGGAGCATGATGCCGACACGCACTGAGGCCGACGAGCGCACCGTCCAGGTCGCCCGGCGACGTTTCGCCCGCCGACAGTGGGCGCGTCGCTGGCTGGCGTGGCGGATCGTGCTCGGGGCCCTGACCGTGGTCGCTCTGGTGGCCGGCCTGCTGTGGCTGGTCTTCTTCTCCTCGGTGCTGGCCGTCCGTGGAGTCGACGTCGACGGCGCCGAGGTGCTCGACCCGGTGGCGGTGCGCCAGGTCGCGGCGGTCCCCACCGGGTCGCCGCTGGCCACTGTCGACCTCGACGCGGTCGGCCGGCGGGTGGAGCAGCTCACCCCGGTGCTCGACGTCGACGTGTCGCGGGCCTGGCCCGACCGCGTGCGGATCGCGGTGACCGAGCGGACGGCGGTCGCGGTGGTGGTCCGCGACGGCGTGGTCCAAGGTGTCGACGCCGACGGGGTGCTGTTCCGGCGCTACCCTTCCCGGCCGCCCAGCCTGCCGCTGGTGCAGGTCGGCTCGAGCGTGGGGGCCGACGCGCTCTCCGAGGCCGCGCTGGTGATCGGCGCGTTGCCCGGCGACCTCGCATCCGGGGTGGAGTACATCTCGGTGCGCACCGTCGACACCATCTCGCTGCGGCTGCGTGGCGGGCGCACCGTGCTGTGGGGGAGCGCGGAGGAGTCGACCAACAAGGCCAAGGTGCTGGCGGTCCTCCTCGAGCAGCCCGCCCAGCTCTACGACGTCTCCGTGCCCGGGCAGCCGGTCCTGCGCAAGTAGCCGGGCTGCCTGCTCGGGTGCACCGGACCGCCGGACAGCCCCGGGCCGCCCTACCATCCGGCCTCACTTCGTTCGGCCTCCCGCCAGACCCACCACGGTCGGCCCGGGCCCATCCGTCGGCCCGGACCACCCGACAAGGACGGAGCGCCGTGGAGGCACCGAGGGAAGGCCCCCGCAATTGATCCGGCGACACGCGGCGTGTCTGCACGATCCACTCCGGCACCTCACCTAACTTCGTCATATCGCACGAGGTTGACATAACTATAACCCTCTACTTCAGGGTTAGAGTTCATCGAAAGCCCCGGGCGCTTCCCCACCGACATACACCGTCTGCCCGCAGGCCGGTCCCGACCGGGCCGCACGGGCAGGCCCGAGCAGTGAGAGGCACCTGCCGTGGCAGCACCGCAGAACTACCTGGCCGTGATCAAGGTCGTAGGTATCGGTGGAGGTGGAGTCAACGCCGTCAACCGGATGATCGAGGTCGGACTCAAGGGCGTTGAGTTCATCGCGATCAACACCGATGCCCAGGCCTTGCTGATGAGCGACGCCGACGTCAAGCTCGACATCGGGCGGGAGCTGACCCGCGGCCTCGGCGCCGGGGCCGACCCCGAGGTCGGTGGCAAGGCCGCCGAGGACCATGCCGAGGAGATCGAAGAGGTCATCAAGGGCGCCGACATGGTGTTCGTGACGGCCGGCGAAGGTGGTGGCACCGGCACCGGCGGCGCGCCCGTGGTGGCGCGCATCGCCCGCTCGCTCGGGGCGTTGACGATCGGTGTGGTCACCCGTCCGTTCGCCTTCGAAGGGCGTCGTCGTGCCAACTCCGCGGAGGAGGGCATCTCCCAGCTCCGCGAGGAGGTCGACACCCTCATCGTGATCCCCAACGACCGGCTGCTCTCGATCAGCGACCGCAACGTCTCGATCCTGGACGCCTTCAAGCAGGCCGACCAGGTGCTGCTGCAGGGCGTGTCGGGCATCACCGACCTGATCACGACGCCGGGCCTGATCAACCTCGACTTCGCCGACGTGAAGTCCGTGATGGCCAACGCCGGCTCGGCCCTGATGGGCATCGGCTCGGCTCGCGGTGAGGACCGTGCCGTCGCCGCGGCGGAGATGGCGGTCTCCAGCCCGCTGCTCGAGGCCTCCATCGACGGTGCGCACGGAGTGCTGCTCTCGATCGCCGGCGGCTCCGACCTCGGTCTGTTCGAGATCAACGAGGCGGCGGCTCTGGTCTCCCAGGCCGCGCACGCGGAAGCCAACATCATCTTCGGCGCCGTCATCGACGATGCACTCGGTGACGAGGTGCGGGTGACGGTCATCGCCGCCGGCTTCGACGGGGGCATGCCCAAGCGTCGCGACGGTGGCACCGTGCTCCGCCGCGAGGTGACCCCCGCCCAGTCGCAGGCCGACACCCGCGCCGCGGCGCAGGCCGCGTCCACCCGGCCCTCGGAGAAGTCCTCGGCCCCCGGTCAGGTCACCTTCCACCCGTCCACCCCCGCGCCGGCCGCCGGTTCGACGGGATCGGGTGAGGGGACCGGACGGCCCCAGCCGAGCCAGCAGCCCGCCACCACGGGTGCGGCGGGCGGCTCCTCCAAGGACGCCACGTCGCAGCCGCCACGCCAGCCGCGGCCCGTCCAGTTCGACGACGACGAGCTCGACGTCCCGGACTTCCTCAAATAAGGCGTTGTTCGCCTTCAGAGACTCGCGCGCACGCGTCGACGTCGCGTTCACGGACCGCCACGGAGGAGTCAGTGGCGGTCCGTCCGCGTCGCTCGACGTCGGGGACCGGGCAGCGCGCGCGGGCGACCTCGACACCAACCTCGCCCGTCTGGCCGACGCTTTCACCGGCGACCCCACGGCTCCGTTGGTGCTGATGCGCCAGGTCCACGGCAGTGAGGTCGCGGTGGTCGACGGCGTCAGCGAGCCCGCGCCCCGTGTCGATGCGGTGGTGACCTCGGTGCCGGGACTGACGCTCGTCGTCCGGGCGGCCGACTGTGTGCCGGTGCTCCTCGCCGATGTCGAGCGTGGCCTGGTCGCGGCCGTCCATGCGGGGCGACCCGGGCTGGTCGCGGGGGTGGTGCCGGCGGCGGTCGCCGAGCTGCGAGACCAGGGTGCTCGATCCCTGATCGCCTGGATCGGGCCGCACGTGTGCGGCTCCTGCTACGAGGTCCCCGAGTCCCTGCGGGACGAGGTCGCGGCAGTCAGCCCGGCGTCCTTCGCCACGACGTCGTGGGGCACCCCGGCCGTCGACATCGGCGCCGGGGTCGCCGCCCAGCTCGCGGCGGACGACGTGGAGGTGGTCGACCTCCAGGAGACGGCACGCTGCACGCTCGAGGACGACGACCTGTTCTCCTACCGCCGGCAGGGTGTGGAGTCCGGCCGTCTCGCCGGCGTGATCCGGGTGCGGCCGTGAACGACGACGCGCGACGCGCTGAGCTGTCCGCCCGACTGGAGGAGGTGCGCAGCCGGATCGCGGCTGCCTGCGCCGCCTCAGGGCGCTCGGCCGACGAGGTCACGCTCACCGTGGTGACGAAGTTCTTCCCCGCCTCCGACGTGCGCCTGCTCGCCGACCTCGGCGTCACCGACGTCGGGGAGAACCGGCACCAGGAGGCGCAGGCCAAGGCGGCAGAGTGTGCGGACCTCCCCGTGCGGTGGCACTTCGTGGGCAACCTGCAGAGCAAGAAGGCGGCCGCCGTCGCCGGCTACGCCGACGTGGTCGAGTCCCTCGACCGGGCCAAGCTCCTCGCCGGCCTCAGCCGGGGGGCCCAGGAGCGGCAGGCCACCCTCGACTGCCTGGTGCAGGTCAACCTCGACCCCGAGGAGGGGTCCGGGCCCGGTCGCGGCGGAGCTGCTCCCGACGACGTGCCCGAGCTCGCCGAGCGGGTGGTCGCGGCCGAGGGTCTGCGACTGCGCGGCGTGATGGCGGTGGCGCCGCTGGGGCAGGACCCCCGGCCCGCCTTCGAAAGACTTGCCCGGACGGCCGCACTGGTCGCCCGGGTGGACCCCTCCGCGACCTGGGTCTCGGCGGGGATGAGCGGCGACCTCGAGGACGCCGTGACAACAGGTGCGACACACGTGCGGATTGGCTCCGCGGTCCTCGGACCGAGGCCCCTCGAACGGTAGTGTCAGAGCACGCCAGCAGCATCAGGTCGACGGGGCCTGGCGCCGTACCGGAAGGCAAGATTCATGGGCAGCGCGATGCGCAAGATGGGTGTGTACCTCGGCCTGCTCGAGGACACCGAGCGCTACGACGACGATTACTACGACGACTACGACGAGCAGCCGGCTCGCCGTGAGTCGCGCGACCCGGGCGGGCACGCAGGAGATCGCGTGGAGCAAGCCCGCCCCGCGCCCGTGGCCAACATCGCCGAGCGCCGCCGTCCCCAGCAGGGGCCTGCCGGTGTGGTGGCGGAGCTGTCCCGGATCACCACGCTGCACCCGCGCACCTACAACGAGGCGCGCACGATCGGGGAGAACTTCCGCGAGGGTGTGCCCGTGATCATGAACCTCTCCGAGATGGACGACAACGACGCCAAGCGCCTCGTCGACTTCTCGGCCGGACTGATCTTCGGTGTCCGCGGCAGCATCGAGCGGGTCACCAACAAGGTGTTCCTGCTCTCGCCCCCCAACGTGTCCGTGGCGGCCGAGGACAAGCAGCGGATCGCCGAGGACGGGTTCTTCAACCAGTCGTGACGCCCGCCGGGCTGCACCGGGGCGGGGACCGCGCCACGGTTGCCCGCCACCCATCACCTGCAGGGGTTCAGCGTCCTTTCAACCTTCCCCGTTAGGATCGGCGCGTGCTTCTCGTCGGCTCCATCATCGACACCATCTTGTTCATCTTCCTCGCACTCATGCTGGTGCGGCTGGTGGTGGACTGGGTGCAGATCTTCGCGCGCTCGTGGTCGCCCACGGGACCCGTGCTCTTCGTCCTGGAGATCGTGTACTCGATCACCGACCCGCCGATCCTGTTCGTGCGGCGGTTCGTCCCGCCGCTGCGGATCGGCAGCGTGGCCTTGGACACCAGCTTCTTGATCGTGCTGGTCGCGGTCTACCTGCTGCAGATCCTCAACCGCAGCATCTTCTTGAGCTGAACGCGGGGCCCGCGCCACGATCCGGCGGCCGCTCGACCTGGCCGTCGGTGTGTCGTTGGTGTGACGCGGGAGGCGCCGCGCGGGTAGGCTGCCGGAGGCCCTGTGTTTGCCCTCGGGGGGTGGCAGACCCACTAGACGTTCCGGCGCAACTTCGGAGTACGGTGGGCACCGACGTAGGTCCGCACAAGCAGCATCAAACTGACGACAACGAGTAAGGGTGAGGTCATGCCGCTGACGCCTGAGGACGTGAGCAACAAGCGCTTTACTCCAGTCCGGCTCCGCGAGGGCTACGACATGGGCGAGGTGGACCAGTTCCTCGACGAGGTGGAGTCGGAGCTGGCGCGTCTCACGCGTGAGAACGACGACCTGCGCAGCAAGTTGTCGGCGGCCCAGCAGGGCGGCGGATCCTCGCCGGCCCCGGTCCAGGAGAAGCCGGTCGTGAGGGCTCCCGAGCCCGAGCCGGTCAAGGCTCCCGAGCCGACGACCGCTCCCGCAGCGGCGCCGGTGGAGACGATCAAGGTCGCCACGGTGGCCGACGCGTCGAGTGCTGCCGCTCGACTTCTCGAGATCGCCACCCGCAACGCCGACGAGCTCGTCGGTGAGGCCAAGAACGACGCCGACAAGATCGTCGGCGAGGCCCGCACCAAGGCGGAGCGGCTCGAGGCCGAGAGCAAGGTCAAGGCAGACCGGCTCGAGTCGGATGCACGCACCCGCTCGCAGATGCTCGACTCCGAGACCGCCGAGCGTCGCCAGCAGCTCTTCGGCGACCTGGAGAAGGAGAAGGACAAGCTCAACGCGGAGGTCGAGACGCTGCGCTCCTTCGAGCGCGAGTACCGCAGCCGGCTGAAGTCCTACTTCACCCAGCAGCTGGAGGCGCTCGACACCAGCGGCGAGGCCGGCGCCAACTCGTCGATGGCGACGAGCGAGCACGCGCCCAAGCGGCTCAAGTCGCTGCTGGGCGACGAGTCCGAGGGCAACAACTAAGCCTCACCGACACAACGAAGGCCGGCTCCCCTCAGGGGAGCCGGCCTTCGTCGTGCATGGGAGACGCCGCGTCTCAGACCCGGGCCACGGTGAAGGCGAGGTCCAGGTCGGCGTCACGAACGACGCCGGCACCCGTGGTCAGGGAGTCCACCTCGCTGATCTCCGCCGCCAGCACCTCCTCGGCCACGAGTGCCTTGTGCTCTCGCAGAGCCGCGGCCGTCTCGCCGCCCGCCTGCCAGGCGAGGGAGATCCGGTCACTGACGTCGAACCCGCTGCCCTTGCGAGCCTCCTGGACCAGGCGGACGACCTCGCGGGCCAGGCCCGCGCGGCGCAGCGCGGGGGTGAGCTCCAGGTCGAGAGCGACGGTCTCGCCCTGCTCGTTGACCACCGACCACCCCTCCCGCGGTCGCTCGGAGACGATCACCTCGTCCGGTAGCACCTCGACCTCGGCGCCGTCGACGGTGACGCTCGCCCGCCCTGCTGTCTCCAGGGCGGCGGCGAGGGCGGCAGCGTCGGCTGCGGCGATCGCGGCGGCGACGACGGGGGTCTGCTTGGCGAAACGCTTGCCCAACGCCCGGAAGTTGCCCTTGGCGGTGAAGTCCACCAGGCCCTCACCGGCCGAGGACAGCGGCTCGAGACCGCCGATGTTGAGCTCGTCGGCGATCTCGCGCCGCAGCTCCTCGCTGAGGCGCACGTGCGCGGACGTCGCGACGAGGGCGCGCCGGAGTGGTTGACGGGTGCGCACCTTGGCGTCGGCCCGGGCGGCTCGTCCGAGCTCGACGAGTCGGCGCGCCAGCGCCACGGAGGCGGAGAGGTCCGCATCGACCACGCTCTCGTCGTGGACCGGCCACTCGGCGAGGTGCACCGAGGCGGGCGCCGACGGGTCGACGGACCGGACGACGTCTTGCCAGACCCGCTCGGTGATGAAGGGGACCAGCGGAGCCATCAACCGGGTGACCACCTCGAGGGTGTCGTGCAAGGTGGCGAGTGCTGCCGGGTCGCCGCCCCAGAAGCGGCGGCGAGAACGGCGGACATACCAGTTGGACAGGTCGTCGACGAACGCAGCGAGCAGGTTCCCGGCCCGCTGGGTGTCGAATCCCTCGAGCGCCTCGGTCACCTCCCCGACGAGCCGCGCGGTCTCGGCCCGGAGCCACCGGTCGAGCACCGGTCGCTCTGAGGCCGGGGGAGCACCGTCGCTCGGCGTCCAGCTCGCCGCGCGGGCGTAGAGGACGTGGAAGGCGACGGTGTTCCAATAGGTCAGCAGGACCTTGCGGACGGTCTCCTGGATGGAGGCGTGCCCGACCCGGCGAGCGGCCCAGGGTGAGCCGGACGCCGCCATGAACCAACGGACGGCGTCGGCGCCATGCTGCTCCATCAGCGGGATGGGCTCGAGGATGTTGCCGAGATGCTTGGACATCTTGCGGCCGTCCTCGGCCAGGATGTGGCCCAGGCACAGCACGTTCTTGTAGGACGACTCGTCGAAGACCAAGGTGCCGATCGCCATCAGCGTGTAGAACCAGCCCCGCGTCTGGTCGATCGCCTCGCAGATGAAGTCGGCCGGGTAGGCCGCCTCGAACTGTTCGGCGGAGCCCGGCTGGTGCGGGTAGCCCCACTGGGCGAACGGCATCGAGCCGCTGTCGAACCACGCGTCGATGACCTCCGGAACCCGGCGGGACTCCAGACCGCACCCCTCCTGGGGGCAGGCGAACGTGATGGCGTCGACGAAGGGGCGATGGGGGTCGAGCCCGGACTGGTCGCTGCCGGTCAGGTCGGAGAGCTCCGCCAGGGAGCCGACGCACGTCTGGTGCCCCTCGGCGCACCGCCAGATCGGCAACGGCGTACCCCAGTAGCGACTGCGCGAGAGCGCCCAGTCGATGTTGTTGTTCAGCCAGTCCCCGTAGCGCCCCCACTTGATCGAGTCGGGGAACCAGTTGGTCTTCTCGTTCTCGCGGAGCAGCGCGTCCTTGACTGCGGTCGTGCGCACGTACCACGAGGGCTGGGCGTAGTAGAGCAGCGCGGTGTGGCATCGCCAGCAGTGTGGGTAGGTGTGCTCGTAGGGGACGTGCCGGAAGAGCAGGCCGCGCGCGTCGAGATCCTTCACCAGGGCGGTGTCGGCATGCTTGAAGAACTGTCCGCCGATCAGGGGGACGTCGTCCTCGAAGTGGCCGTCGGGACGCACCGGGTTGACCACGGGGAGCCCGTAGGCGCGCGCTACCACCATGTCCTCGGCGCCGAAGGCGGGAGACTGGTGAACCAGGCCGGTGCCGTCCTCGGTGGTGACGTAGTCGGCGAGCACGACGTAATGCGCCTCGCCGCCGTCCACCGGGAAGTCGACCAGGTCGAAGGGGCGGCGGTAGGTCCAGCGCTCCAGGGCGGCGCCGGGCAGACTCGTCTCCACCCGCCAGCCCTCACCCAGCACCTGCTCGAACAGCGGCTCGGCGACGACGAGAGTCTCCTCGCCGTTGGTCGCCACCACGTAGTCGACGCCGGGGTGCACCGCGACGGCGGTGTTGGAGACCAGCGTCCACGGCGTCGTGGTCCACACCAGCAGGGAGGCGCCCGCGTGGGGTCCCGACGTCAGCGGGAACCGCACATAGACCGACGGGTCGGTGACGGTCTCGTAGCCCTGAGCCAGCTCGTGGTCCGACAACCCGGTCCCGCAGCGGGGGCAGTACGGCGCGACGCGGTAGTCCTCGACGAGCAGGCCCTTGTCATGGATCTGCTTCAGCGCCCACCACACCGACTGGACGTAGCCGGGGGTCATCGTCACGTAGGGGTCGTCGGTGTCGACCCAGAAGCCCATCCGGTCCGACATCTCCTCGAAGGCGTCGACGTGACGAAGCACCGACTCGCGGCACTTCTCGTTGAACTCCGCCACCCCGTAGGCCTCGATGTCGCCCTTCCCGGAGAAGCCGAGCTCCTTCTCCACCGCGAGCTCGACGGGCAGGCCGTGGCAGTCCCAGCCGGCCTTGCGCGCCACCTGGTAGCCCTGCATGGTCTTGAACCGGGGGAAGACGTCCTTGAAGACGCGGGCCTCCACATGGTGGGTGCCCGGGCGGCCGTTGGCCGTCGGTGGCCCTTCGTAGAACGTCCAGCGCGGCCGGCCGCCGGACGCGTCGAGGGAGCGGGCGAACGTCTTGTCGTCCTCCCAGAACGCGAGCACGTCGTGCTCCATCGCGGGGAGGTCCACCTGAGGGGGGACCGGGGTGTAGTCGTTCACTGCCTACGTCGTCCTTCACTGGTCGCTCGTGCTCGAGTCCTGTGAAGGGACGAGGCCGGCTTGCCGGCCCCGCGGTACCACCCTCCTTGGTGTCCCGGCCTCCTGCCTGCCTGCCGGTCGCACCCTCTCGTGGTTCACCGCTGCCGGTTCTACCTGTCGGTCCCCGAGTGCGGGGGTCGACGCTCTTCCGGCGGCTCGGGGGTGATCTTCGCTCCGGTCAACACCCCCGGGCTCTCACCGTCCCCGGGTCGCTGCCGGCTGTCTCGGAGCTACTCGTCCCGTCCACGCCTGTGCGGTGGGACCAGTCTGCCAGATCCCGGGGTGGCTCGTTGGGCGCGGCTGGTTGTCCAGCGCCTCCGGCCGGTCTATCCTCGCCGCACACGCGGGGCCGGTTGTCCCGCGTGCGTTTCGTATCCAGCCACCAGGTTGGGTGCCCACCGGCTTCGAGGGGGCCAGGATCCATGGCACGAGCGACGGCCCGCAGCATCGCCAGCAAGACGGCGGCAGCGGCGAAGCGAGTGACGTCTCGGACGTCCTCGAAGAAGGCGGCGCCCGCCACGAAGGCGCCGGCACGAAGGCGCCGGCCAAGAAGGCGCCGGCCAAGAAGGTGGCGCCCGCGAAGAAGGCGCCGGCGAAGAAGGCAGCGCCCGCGAAGAAGACAGCCCCCGCGAAGAAGGCGCCGGCCAAGAAGGCGCCGGCCAAGAAGGCGCCGGCCAAGAAGGCTGCCCCCGCCAAGAAGGCTGCCCCCGCCAAGAAGGCAGCCCCCACCAAGAAGGCACCGGCCAAGAAGGCAGCCCCCGCCAAGAAGACTGCCCCCGCCAAGAAGGCGCCGGCCAAGAGCGCCGCCCCCGCGAAGAAGGCAGCCCCCGCGAAGAAGGCGGCCCCCGCGAGGAAGGCACCGGCCAAGAAGGCCGCCCCCGCGACCAAGACTCCGACGCGCAAGTCGGCGTCCAAGCGGCTGGCCGTCAAGTCCGACGAGAAGCCGTGGACCAAGAAGGAGCTGGACGAGGTCCGCGCGGACCTCAACCGCGACCGCGACCGGCTCCGCTCGGAGCTCAACCTCGCCGAGCACGAGCTCCACGACCTGATGCGCGACGCCGGCGACGGCGCCGGCAACGACCAGGCCGACGTGGGCTCGACGACGTTCGAGCGTGACCACGAGATGACCCTGGCCAACAACGCCCGCGAGATGCTCAGCCAGACCGAGCATGCCCTGGCTCGCATCGAGGACGGCACCTACGGCGTCTGTGAGCGCTGTGGTGAGCCCATCGGCAAGATGCGGTTGATGGCGTTCCCGCGTGCGACACTGTGCATGCCATGCAAGCAGCGCGAGGAGCGTCGCTGACCAGCGACGAGCACACGTACCCCAGCCCGACCGACCGACGGTGGCGACCGCGACAACTGTCGCTGTTCGCCGCCGTTGCCGTGCTCGGCTACCTCGCCGACCTCGGCACCAAGGAGCTCGTGCTCGCTCGGCTCGATCCTCAGAGCACGGTGCCGGTCCTCGGTGACTGGCTGAGCCTCTACCTGACGTTCAACAGCGGTGCCGCCTTCAGCCTCGGCACGTCCTACACCCAGGTGCTCTCCGCCATCGCCGTCGCCGCCGCGATCGCCGTGGTGTGGACCGTACGACGGCTGCGCAGCACCGGTTGGGCGCTGGGCCTGGGCTTCCTGCTGGCCGGCGTGCTGGGCAACCTGACCGACCGGATCTTCCGGGACCCGGGGCCGTTCCGCGGTCACGTGGTCGACTTCGTGCGGCTCCCGAACTTCCCGATCTTCAACGTCGCCGACATCTGCATCAACATCGCGGCCGGCTTCATCATCCTTCAGGCGATCCGGGGAATGCGCGTCGACGGCACCCGTGACTCCGACGCCGAGCAGGCCGCGCAGTGACGACTGCCGCCGCCGGCGCGGGACGCGCCGAGTACCGCACCGTGACGGTGCCCGACGGACTCGCCGGGGAGCGCCTCGACGCCGCACTGGCCAGGATGTTCGGCTTCTCCCGCACCAGGGCGGCCGAGCTGGTGGCCAAGGGCCTGGTGCAGGTCGACCAGCATCCGGCGGTCAAGTCCGACCGCGTGCACGGTGGTGCCGTGCTCGACGTGGAGATCCCCGCGGAGGTCGACCCGATCGCGATCGTCCCCGAGATGGTCGAGGGCATCAAGATCGTGCACGACGACGACGCTCTCGTCGTCATCGACAAGCCGGTCGGCGTGGCCGTCCACCCGAGCCCCGGCTGGTCCGGCCCGACGGTCGTGGGTCACCTCGCCGCTGCCGGGTTCCGCATCGCCACCAGCGGCGCGGCCGAGCGTCAGGGCATCGTGCAGCGGCTCGACGTGGGCACCTCGGGGGTGATGGTGATCGCCAAGTCGGAGTACGGCTACTCCCGTCTGAAGAACGCCTTCCGCTCCCGCACCGTCGACAAGACCTACCACGCCCTGGTGCAAGGGCACCCGGATCCGCTCCGGGGCACGGTTGACGCACCGATCGGCCGGAACCCCAAGTTCGACTACAAGTTCGCCGTCCGCGCCGACGGCAAGCACAGCGTCACCCACTACGAGACGCTCGAGGCGCACCGCTTCGCCAGCCTGCTGGAGATCCAGCTCGAGACCGGACGCACCCACCAGATCCGCGTGCACATGGCAGCGCTCAAGCATCCCTGCGTGGCCGACCTCACCTACGGGGCCGATCCCAGGCTGGCGGCCCGGGTGGGGCTCGAGCGGCAGTGGCTGCACGCCGTCCGCCTAGGCTTCGAGCACCCCGACTCCGGGGAGTACGTCGAGTACGAGGCGGAGTACCCCGAGGACCTGCAGAGCGCGCTCGAGCTGATCCGCGACGGTTCCTGAGGAACGAGCGAAGCGAGTGTCTCGAAGGATGCCCACTGACGCCGGCCCCGCCGAGGACCTGGTCCTCCGCCCGGCAGCGGGCAAGGACGCCGCGCCGCTGGCCGAGATGTTCTGGTCGGCCCGGGAGGCTGCCTACCCGGCCATGCCGCCGAGCGTGCACACCCGCGAGGAGACCGGCCACTGGTTCCGTGAGGTGCTCGGGCTGGAGCCACGCACGATACCGATGCCGACGGGCAGGGAGGCCTGGGTCGCCGAGCGCGACGAGAGGCTGGTCGGTTACGTCGTGGTCGACCCCGCCTGGCTCGACTCGCTCTACGTGCGCCCGGACCTGACCGGTGGCGGCATCGGCTCCGCGCTGCTCGACCTGGTCAAGGGCCTGCGCCCGGACGGCTTCGGGTTGTGGGTCTTCGAGACCAACACCCGGGCCCAGGCGTTCTACGAGCGGCACGGCTGCACCGTCGTACGCCGCACCGACGGCTCGGACAACGAGGAGGGGGCGCCGGACCTGGAGATGGCGTGGTTCGGTCACGACGCGGTCGCGGGCGTGCGCCGGCGCATCGACGCCATCGACGACCGCCTGGCCGCCGACCTGGCTGAGCGCGCCGCCCTGACCGCTGTCGCCCAGCGGCTCAAGCCGGTCGGAGGCCCGGCCGGCCGCGACCCGGCCCGCGAGGCCCAGATCGCCGCCCGGATGGCGCGACGCGGCCCCGCCGTCGGGGACCGGCTCGGGGAGGATCGGCTCGCCCGGATCATGCAGGCCGTGATCACCGAGAGCCTCGACGCGGCGGACTGAGCAGGACCGGCGAGACTGTCGGTGGGTCATGCCACCTTGGGGGCCTGGGGTCGCGTAGGCTGAGGCACCTTCCCCAGATCGTGCGGCCGGACACCACTTCGGTCCTCACGAGCGTGTCCACACCAGCCCCCGCGTGCCCTTCGGCGCGCGGTGAGCATCTTCCGGAAGGGGTCATCGCTTCGATGCCAGGCGGGTCCACCGACTCCTTCGTGCACCTGCACGTGCACACCGAGTACTCCATGCTCGATGGAGCCGCTCGGCTGGGTGCACTGACCGAGCGTGCCGCCGAGCTCGGGATGCCCGCCGTGGCCATGACCGACCACGGCAACGTCTTCGGCGCCTACGAGTTCTACCGGAAGGCGAAGGCGGCCGGGGTCAAGCCGATCATCGGCATCGAGGCCTACCTGGCGCCCAACGTCTCGCGTTTCGAGAAGAAGGGCGTCAACTTCTACGACGGCGGTCCCGACGACGTCTCGGCGCGTGGTGCCTACACCCACATGACGCTTCTCTCGGAGTCCACCGAGGGGATGCACAACCTGTTCCGGCTGACCACGGGCTCCTGGCAGGACGGCTTCTTCAAGCACCCGCGGATGGACCGCGAGCTCCTGGCCCAGCACAGCCGCGGCATCATCGGCACCACCGGCTGCCCCTCGGGTGAGATCCAGGTGCACCTGCGCTACGGCAACTACGCGGCGGCACGACAGGCCGCAGGCGACTTCCAGGACATCCTGGGCCGGGAGAACTACTTCCTGGAGCTGATGGACCACGGGCTGAGCATCGAGAAGCGCGTGCGCGACGGACTGCTCCGGCTGTCCGAGGACCTGCGGATCCCGCTCCTGGCCACCAACGACTCCCACTACGTCATGCGCGAGGACGCTCCGTCCCAGGAGCACCTGCTGTGCATCAACTCCGGGTCCACCATGGACATCCCGGCCGGAGACGGTCCCGGTCAGCGCTTCGCGTTCAGCGGGGACGGCTACTACCTCAAGTCGGCCGCCGAGATGCGCGAGCTCTGGCGCGACCTGCCCGAGGCGTGCGACAACACCCTGCTGATCGCGGAGCGGTGCGACGTCGAGTTCACCGAGGGCAACGGCACCTACATGCCACGCTTCCCCTGCCCCGAGGGGGAGAACGAGGACTCCTGGCTGGTCAAGGAGGTCGAGAAGGGGCTCCGGTTCCGCTATCCCGGGGGTATCTCGCCCGAGGTGCGCAAGCAGGCCGACTTCGAGGTCGGCGTGATCACCCAGATGGGCTTCCCCGGCTACTTCCTGGTGGTCGCCGACTTCATCAACTGGGCCAAGGACAACGGGATCAGGGTCGGCCCCGGGCGTGGCTCCGGTGCGGGCTCGATGGTCGCCTACGCGATGCGGATCACCGACCTCGACCCGCTGGTGCACGGGCTGATCTTCGAGCGCTTCCTCAATCCCGACCGCGTCTCCATGCCCGACTTCGACATCGACTTCGACGAGCGCCGACGCGGCGAGGTGATCCGCTACGTCACCGACAAGTACGGCGAGGACCGGGTCTCGATGATCGTCACCTACGGCACCATCAAGGCCAAGCAGGCCGTCAAGGACTCCTCGCGCATCCTCGGCTACCCCTTCGCGATGGGCGACCGGATCACCAAGGCGATGCCGGCCGCGGTGATGGGCAAGGACGTCCCGCTCAAGGAGATCTTCGACAGCAGCCACAAGCGCTTCGGTGAGGGCGGCGAGTTCCGCTCCCTCTACGAAGCCGACCCCGACGTCAAGCGCGTCGTCGACACCGCGATCGGCATCGAGGGCCTCAAGCGGCAGTGGGGCGTTCACGCGGCCGGCGTGATCATGTCCAGCGAGCCACTCATCGACGTGATCCCGCTCCTCAAACGGCCCTCCGACGGTGCCACGATCACCCAGTTCGACTACCCCACCTGTGAGGGCCTCGGCCTGATCAAGATGGACTTCCTCGGGCTGCGCAACCTCACCGTCCTGGACGACGCCGTACGCAACATCGAGGCCAACCGGGGCGAGGCCATCGTCTTGGAGGACCTGGAGCTGACCGATCCGGCCACCTACCGGTTGCTGGCCAGGGGTGACACTCTCGGGGTCTTCCAGCTCGACGGCGGCCCGATGCGGGCGCTGCTGCGCTCGATGCGTCCGGACACGTTCGAGGACATCTCCGCCGTCGGGGCGCTCTATCGTCCCGGCCCCATGGGTGCCGACTCCCACAACAAGTACGCCCGCCGCAAGACCGGCCGCGAGCCGGTCGAGGCGATCCATCCCGAGCTGGCCGAGCCGCTCGAGGACATCCTGGGTGAGACCTACGGTCTGATCGTCTACCAGGAGCAGGTGATGGCGATCGCCCAGAAGCTCGCCGGCTACACCCTGGGTGAGGCCGACCTGCTGCGCCGGGCGATGGGCAAGAAGAAGAAGGAGGAGCTCGACAAGCAGTACGTCGCGTTCGAGGGCGGGATGCGCGAGCGCGGCTACTCGCCCGCCGCGGTCAAGACGCTGTGGGACATCCTGCTGCCGTTCTCCGACTACGCCTTCAACAAGGCCCACTCCGCCGCCTACGGCCTGGTGTCCTACTGGACGGCCTACCTCAAGGCCAACTACCCGGCCGAATACATGGCCGCGCTCCTGACGTCCGTGCGGGACGACAAGGACAAGATGGCGATCTACCTCAACGAGTGCCGCCGGATGAAGATCCAGGTGCTGCCACCCGACGTCAACGAGTCCTCGGCCAACTTCACCCCGGTGGGCAACGACATCCGCTTCGGGCTCACCGCGATCCGCAACGTGGGCGGCAACGTCGTGGACAAGATCGTCGAGGCCCGGGAGGCCAAGGGCCGCTACGAGGACTTCAACGACTTCATGGACAAGGTCGACGCCCTGGTCTGCAACAAGCGCGTCATCGAGTCGCTGGCCAAGGCTGGCGCCTTCGACGACATGAAGCACAGACGTCGGGCGCTGGTCAGCATCCACGAGGAGGCGGTCGATCGCTACGCCACCATCAAGAAGGACGCCGGCTCCGGCCAGGACTCCCTCTTCGACTCCGTGTTCAACGAGGCGGGGATGGGCGGCGCGGAGCCGATCTTCGACATGGCCGTGGTGATCCCGGACATCAACGAGTGGGACAAGATGACCCTCCTCGGCCACGAGAGGGAGATGCTCGGTCTCTACGTCTCCGACCACCCGCTGCTCGGTCTGGAGCACCTGCTGTCCCAGGGCACGGACTGCACGATCGGCCAGCTGCTGCTCGACGAGGAGCGGTCCGACGGGTCCACCGTCACTGTGTCGGGACTGGTCACCTCCGTGCAGCGCAAGATCACCAAGCGTGGCGACGCCTGGGCGATGGTGTCCCTGGAGGACCTCGAGGGAGCGATCGACGTGCTGCTCTTCCCGAGCAGCTATCAGCTGGCCAGCACGCTGCTGCAGGAGGACGCGATCATCACGGTCAAGGGCCGGCTGTCGCGGTCCAAGGACCAGCCAGAGCTGCACGGCCAGGAGGTCAGCGTCCCGGACCTCCGAGAGAGTGGGGGCGGCCCCTCCGGCCCGGTGATCATCTCGATGCCATCGACCCGCTGCACGCCGCCCGTCGTCGACCAGCTCAAGGACGTGCTCGGTACCCACCCTGGGGTCACCGAAGTACGGTTGCGCCTGATGACCAAGAACGCCACCACCGTGATGCGGCTCGACGACCGGCTCCGGGTCGCCCCCAGCCCGGCGTTGTTCGCCGACCTCAAGGCACTGCTGGGCCCGCACTGCCTCACCGGCTCCTGACGTGGCGAGCGCCGCCCAGCACGACGTCGACCCCCGGGACCCCTCGACCGGCTCCGACGGTCCCGCGGAGGACGCCGGCGGCGTACGCCGAACGCGTCCACCGGGTGCCCTCGACGACCTCGTCGCCGTGCTCGGCGTCTACCTCGCCCTGGGCTTGCTGGCTGGCGTCGTGTGGTGGGCGCTCTACGACCCCGCGCTGTTCACCAAGGGTGAGGGCGGCGGCCTCGGCATGGGCGAGGTCGAGCTCGCCAAACGCTTCAACGCAGACGCCTGGTATGCCGTGATCGCAAGCGTGGTGGGGCTGGTCTCGGGAACGGCCCTGACCTGGTGGCGTGGCCGCGACCCGTTGCTCACCCCTGCCCTGGTGCTCGTCGGTGCCGTCATCGCCGCGTCCGTGATGGCCACCCTCGGGGGTTGGCTCGGGCCCGCCGACCCGCAGAGCATCGCCGCCACCGTCCAGGTCGGCGCGAGCGTCCCCGCGCCACTGGACGTCGACACGTTCGCCTGCTATCTGGTGTGGCCGTTGACCGCCCTGCTCGGAAGCCTGATCGTGCTCTGGTCGCCGCCCCCGGTTTCCACCTCTCCTGACGCCTCGACGACCTAGAATCGTGTGCTACCCGTGTGCCGGCGAGAGGCATGCTGACGATGCAGGGAGTCCAGTCTTGTCCGAGGATCTGCCCAGCACCCCTCCGCACGGTGAGCCGGAGTACCTCGGCAACGACTCCCCGGTGCCCTTCGAGGACGGCCCGGCCGCGTCGGGCGGGCCGCGCTGGGGGTTGGTGGCCGGCGCGGGTGTGGCTGTCGTCGCAGCAGTGGCCGGGGGTGGCTTCGCGCTCGCGCAGCTGATGTCGGCGTCGGGTTCCCCGGCGGACGCCGTACCGGCGAACGCGCTGGCCTACGTCAGCATCGACCTCGACCCGTCGGCGGCCCAGAAGATCTCCGCGCTCACGACGCTGCGCAAGTTCCCCGCCCTGAAGAAGGAGCTCGACCTCGACGCACGCGACGACGTGCGCCGGTGGCTGTTCGAGGACGTCCTCTCCGAGAGCGGCTGCGAGAGGCTCAGCTATCCCGACGACATCGAGCCGTGGCTAGGGAACCGGATGGCCGTGGCCGCGGTGCCCGACACCGGCCAGACGGTGTCGCCGCTGTTCGCGGTGCAGGTCAGCGACCAGGAGGCGGCGGCCGGCGGGATCGCCGCGCTGAGCGACTGCTCCGGGGAGGACATCGGGGTGGCGTTCACGGGCGACTACGCGGTGCTGATGGAGGAGCAGGCGGCCGCCGAGTCCTACGCCGGCGCCGCCGCATCCTCCTCGCTCGCCGACGACCCTGACTTCGTGGCCTGGATGGAGCGGGCCGGTGACCCCGGGATCGTCAACGGCTACGTCTCGGCACAGGCGCCTGCCCGGATGACCGACCTGGCCTCGACCATGGCCGGGGACGCCGAGGCCGACCTGCTGGGACAGGACCTGTCCAGCCTCTACCGCGACTTCGAGGGCGCTGCCGGCGTGCTCCGCTTCATCGACGGCCGGATCGAGCTCGAGGGCGTGGCTGCCGGACTGCCGGGTGGCATCGGCGCCACCGACTCTCCCGGTGCGCCCTCGCTCAGCGACCTCCCGGCCGGCACCGCGGCGGCCTTCACGATCTCGTTCTCCGAGGGTTGGTTCGAGGACTGGATGGAGACAGCGGGTGACTTCCTGGCCGGCGCCGCCACCGGCGGTGGATCCGAGGACCTCTGGAAGGACGTCGAGGCCTCGACCGGGTTGCAGCTGCCCGAGGACGTCGAGGCGCTGCTCGGCGACGGGCTGCGCGTCTCGGTCGACTCCAGCCTGTCCTCCGAGGCGTTCACCTCGGGCGACGTACCGCAGGCGCCCGTCGGGCTGAGGATCAACGGCGACGAGGGCGAGATCACCCGGGTGCTGGATCGGCTGCTGGCGCAGGTGCCACGAGAACAGCTCGGCCGGCACGCCGATCTCGATGGTCTTCTCGGCTACCGCGTGATGCTCTCCGGCCGCGAGGGCGACGCCGTGGCGCTCGAACGGCGCACCGGGGACGGCTACGTCGTGATCGGGCTCGACAAGGCCTATGTCGACGCACTGACCACCGCGGGGGACCTCGGCGAGCAGGAGTCCTTCACCGCCGTGGTGCCCGAGCCCGACCGGGTCGCTGGTGGTCTCTTCGTGAACTTCGACGCCGAGGACTGGGCGACCAGGATCGCCGGCGAGATGTTCCCCGACGAGCCCGAGGTCGTCGCCAACGTCGCACCCCTCGATGCCCTCGGCCTCACCTCCTGGGTGCAGGACGACGTCACCCACGTGGTGTTCCGCCTCAGCACCGACTGACTCCCCCCCGGCGAGAGGCCAACTTCCCACCAGGTCTGTCGGTGTGTCGTGCGCGAAGTGGCCTCTCGCGCGACGCCAGGGCGCGGTCTCGGGTCGTCTCCTCAGCGGCCGATCGCCGCGACCACGGCGTGCGTGGCGGCGACGAGCGCGGCGGGGGAGAGCTCGATCTCCATCCCGCGCCGGCCCCCGGAGACGAACACCGTGGAGTGGTCCAGCGCGGAGCTGTCCACGATGGTCGGGTGCGGTCGCTTCTGGCCGAGCGGCGAGATGCCGCCCACGACGTAGCCGGTCGCCCGCTCGGCGTCCGCGGCATCGGCCATCACGGCCCTCTTGCCGCCCGCGGCGGCGGCGACGGCCTTGAGGTCGAGCTGACCCGAGACCGGCACCACGCCGACCACGAGCCGGCCGTCGACGGAGGTGAACAGCGTCTTGAACACCCGGGCCGGCTCGACGCCCATCGCCTCGGCTGCCTCGCCGCCGTACGACGACGCAGCGGGGTCGTGGGCATAGGTGTGCACGGTGTGCTCGACCCCGGCCTTGACCAGCGCCACCGTCGCCGGGGTGCCTCCGGGCTGCTTCCTGGCCACCAGACGACGGTAGCCGCCCGACAGGCCCGGAATCGACCCGCCCGCTAGTTGGGTGACCACCTGGTGCGGGCCACCTCGGTGGCCGGAAGTGACGGGATGGCGCGCATCGCGCGCATCTCCTCCCACATCGCATGCCGCAACATCACGAGCCGGTCCAGGGGGTTCGACGCCTCGAGCAACGTCTGACGCTCCTGCAGGGTGAGCAGACAGGTGGCGGCGAGGCTGTAGGAGAGGAACTCCGGGTCGCGGGGCAGGTCGCCGTCCAGGACGTCGCCGCCTCGGAGTGCGGAGAGACGACGCCGGTACTCCTCGAAGGTCTCGCGGGTCAGGGCGGCCTCCGCCACCACCTCGGCGCCGGGGGAGCCGGCGTCATCCACGGTCTCGACGTCGCCGACCAGGAAGCTGCCAGAGGTGTCGAGTCCCTCGAGCCGGAGCCGTCGGCGACCGACCACCTCGATGTCGAAACGCCCGTCCGGATAGGGGTCGATGGAGGTCAGCTGCACGACGCAGCCGACGCGATGCACGGACTGCACGCCGTGGGTGCCGACCTCGTAGCCCTCCCGGATGGCCACGACGCCGAAGATGCGCTCGGGCTTGTCCGAGATCGTCAGGAGGTGGTGGACCAGCGAGCGGTAGCGGTCCTCGAAGACGTGCAGCGGCAGCGTGACGCCCGGGAACACCACTGCGTTCAGAGGAAAGATCGGGAGCTGTTGCTGCACGTCAGCAAACCTACTCACATCTCCCCGATCGGAACGGGCGCGCGCTCGGGTCCGGTGGCCTTCTACGATGGAGCCATGATCCGCCGTATCGATCTCAGGGGCCGCGCCGACCGTGTGAGCCCCGACTACCGCGCCGTCGTCCCGCGCGCAGAGTTCGACGTCGAGGCTGCTCTCGACGTCGTGCGCCCGATCTGCGACGCCGTCCGCCATCGCGGGGTCGAGGCGATCATCGAGTACGGCGCCCGTTTCGACCGCGTCGAGCAGAGCGACATCGCCGTCCCGTCCCGGGCCCTCACCGAGGCGCTGGCCGGGCTCGATCCGGCAGTCCGGGCCGCCCTGGAGGAGTCCATCGCCCGGTTGCGCTCGACCTGCGAGGCCGAGCTGGAGGAGGACACGGTCACCGAGGTGGTGCCGGGAGGCACCGTCACCCAGCGGATGATCCCCATCGACCGGGTGGGTCTCTACGTGCCTGGCGGCATCGCCCCGCTCGTGTCGAGCGTGGTGATGAACGTCGTGCCCGCCCAGGTCGCGGGAGTCCGCTCCGTCGCCCTCACCTCCTCGCCGCAGCCCGACACCGGGCTGCCGCACCCCACGATCCTGGCGGCGTGCGCCCTGCTCGGTGTCGAGGAGGTCTACGCCGTCGGTGGCGCGCAGGCGATCGCGATGTTCGCCTACGGTGCCGGCCCCTGCCGCAAGGTCGACCTGGTCACCGGCCCCGGCAACATCTACACCGTCTCCGCCAAGCGGCTCCTCAAGGGCGTCGTCGGCATCGACTCGGAGGCCGGCCCGACCGAGATCATGGTGCTCGCCGACGAGACGGCCGACCCGGCCTTCGTCGCCGCCGACCTCGTCAGCCAGGCCGAGCACGACCCGATCGCTGCGTCGGTGCTCGTCACCACCTCCGAGGCGCTCGCTGCGGACGTCGAGGCCGAGCTCGACAAGCAGGTGTCGGTGACCCGCCACGTGGAGCGGGTGCGCACCGCCCTGGGCGGGCAACAGTCCGGCATCGTGCTCGTCGACGATCTCGAGCAGGGCCTGGCGGTCGTGAACGGCTACGCCGCGGAGCACCTGGAGATCCAGACGCGCGATGCCTCAGCGTGGGCCGCCCGGGTGGTCAACGCCGGCGCGATCTTCGTCGGCGCGTTCGCGCCGGTCTCGCTCGGTGACTACGCCGCGGGCTCCAACCACGTGCTGCCGACAGCGGGTTGTGCCTGCCACTCCGGCGGCCTGTCCGTGCGCACGTTCCGCAAGGCCGTGCACGTGATCGACTACGACGAGACGGCGCTCCGCGGGGTCGCCGACCACGTCGTCGCGCTCGCCGAGGCCGAGGACCTGCCCGGTCACGGGGCTGCGGTCCGGGTGCGTCTCGACGGCGCCCCGCAGCGGGAGTCCTGATGGAGCTTCCTCTGCGTGAGGAGCTGCGGGGGATCGAACCGTACGGCGCGCCTCAGCTCGACGTGCCCGTCGCCCTCAACGTCAACGAGAACCCCTTCGCACCCAGCGAGGCGGTCGTGGCCGACATCGCCGCATCCGTGGCCGTCGCCGCGCGCTCACTGAACCGCTACCCCGACCGGGAGGCGACCGAGCTGCGCGCTGCCCTCGCCGGCTACCTCGGGCACGGCGTCACACCGGCACAGGTGTGGGCCGCCAACGGATCCAACGAGGTCATGCTCCAGCTGCTGCAGGCGTTCGGGGGTCCGGGACGCACGGCGGTGTCGTTCGCCCCGACGTACTCGATGTATCCGGAGTATGCCCGCGACACCATGACCGGCTGGGTCGTCGGACACCGCAGCGAGGACTTCAGCCTCGACGTCGAGCACGCCGTCACCGTGATCAAGGAGCACCGTCCCTCGGTGGTGCTGATGCCCTCGCCCAACAACCCGACGGGCACGGCACTGCCGCCCGAGACCGTCGTGTCGCTGGCGGCGGCCGTCGCCGAGGTGGGCGGCGTGCTGGTGGTCGACGAGGCCTACGGCGAGTTCCGCCGCACCGGTACGCCGAGTGCGCTCGAGCTGCTCCCCTCGACGCCCAACCTGGTGGTCTCTCGCACCATGAGCAAGGCCTTCGCCCTGGCCGGGGCCAGGCTCGGCTATCTGGCGGCCTCACCCGCGATCGTCGATGCGCTGCGCGTCGTGCGACTGCCCTACCACCTCTCCGCGGTCACCCAGGCCGTCGCCCTGGCGGCGCTGAGGCACACCGACGAGCTGCTCGGCCGGGTCGACGACCTGCGCGCCGAGCGCGACCGCACGGTCGACTGGCTGCGGGAGCGTGGTCACCAGGTGGCGGAGACCGATGCCAACTTCGCGTTGTTCGGGACCTTCCCCGACCGGCATGCTGTCTGGCAGGGCCTGCTCGATCGCGGGGTTCTGATCCGCGAGACCGGGCCCGATGGTTGGCTGCGGGTGTCCATCGGCAGCCCGGCGGAGATGGTCGCCTTCAAGGCGGCCCTGATCGAGGTAACAGGAGAGGTCACACCATGACGAGGCGAGCACGCATCGAACGGGCGACCAAGGAGTCGAAGGTCCTCGTCGAGCTCGACATCGACGGCAGCGGCCGCGGCGACGTGCACACCGGGGTCGGCTTCTACGACCACATGCTCGACTCGTTCGCCCGGCACTCGCTGATCGACCTGACCGTGCAGACGGAGGGCGACACCCACATCGACGCCCACCACACCGTCGAGGACACCGCGATCGCGCTGGGTGACGCCCTGCGTGAGGCGCTGGGCGACAAGCGCGGCATCCGCCGCTTCGGCGATGCGACCGTGCCGCTGGACGAGGCGCTGGTGCAGGGCGTGGTCGACGTGTCGGGGCGGCCCTACTGCGTGCACACCGGAGAGCCCGACGCGCAGGCGTTCGTGATGATCGGCAACGACGGCTACCTCGGCTCGCTGACCCGACACGTCTTCGAGACCCTGGCCTTCCACGCCCAGATCGCGCTGCACGTGCGGGTGCTGTCGGGGCGTGACCCCCACCACCTGGTGGAGGCGCAGTTCAAGGCGGTGGCCCGCGCGCTGCGTGACGCCGTCGCCCTCGACCCGCGCGAGACGGGTGTGCCGTCCACCAAGGGCAGCCTGTGACCGCACCGTCCGTGGTGGTTCTCGACTACGGCTCGGGGAACCTCCGCTCGGCCGTGCGCGCTCTCGAGCGCGCCGGCGCCGAGGTGAGCCTCACCGCGGACCGCTCCGCGGCGCTGGACGCCGATGGGCTCGTGGTCCCCGGTGTCGGGGCGTTCGCCGCCTGCGTCGAGGGGATCCGCGCCGTGCGGGGTCACGAGGTCGTCGGGCGCCGGCTCGCCGGTGGACGGCCCGTGCTCGGCATCTGTGTCGGCATGCAGGTGCTGTTCGAGCACGGTGTCGAGCACGGCGTGGACACGCCCGGTCTGGACGAGTGGCCGGGCGTCGTCGAGCGGCTGCAGGCTCCCGTCGTACCCCACATGGGGTGGAACACCGTCGAGGCTCCGGCCGGCACGATGCTCTTCCAGGGTGTGGAGGGGGAGCGGTTCTACTTCGTGCACTCCTACGGCGTGCGCGAGTGGACGCTGCGCACGCAGGGCCGCACCCGTGAGCCGCTGGTGACCTGGGCCGAGCACGGCGGCGACCGGTTCGTCGCCGCGGTCGAGAACGGGCCGCTGACCGCGACCCAGTTTCACCCCGAGAAGTCCGGTGATGCCGGCGCCCGGCTGCTGGCCAACTGGGTCAGCTCCCTATGACCACCCCACCGCCGAGAGGCCAATCTCCCACCAGGTCTGCCGGCGTGTCGTGCGCGAAGTGGCCTCTCGGCGTCCGCGACGGGCACCGCCCATGAGCAAGGAGCGCGCACAACGCAGAAGCGAGCGTGAGCGAGAGGCGGCCATCAAGGCGGCGGCGCGGGCGGCCGAGGCGGAGCGACAGGAGCGGCGTGCGGCGCGGGCGAAGGCGGTACGCCGACACACCGTCGACCGGATCCCGACCTGGAAGCCCGTCGGCCGCGACACCGGCACGCTTGCCCGCAGGCGTCGGCTCAAGCGGGGGTTGCTGATCAGCGTGCTGCTCGCCGGCAACATCGTGATCTGGGTCGTCTTTCCCGACTGGGAGACCCGGCTGGCCGCCGCGGTCGTGAGCCTGCTGACGTTCCCGGTGCTGCAGCTGATGCTCGTCCGTCGTTGATCGAGAGGCCACTTCGCGCACGACACGCCGACAGACCTGGTGGGAAATTGGCCTCTCGGCCTTGGTGGGAGGGTGGCGTGTCAGCGGGTGGGGTGACCTGCGGCAGCCAGGGAGTCCTTGACCTGCCCGACGGTGAGGGTGCCGAAGTGGAACACCGAGGCGGCCAGCACCGCGTCGGCACCGACGTCGACCGCCGGCGGGAAGTGCTCCGCGGCGCCCGCCCCGCCCGAGGCGATCACCGGGATCGACACGGCCGCGCGCACCAGCCGGATCAGGTCGAGGTCGAAGCCCTCGCGGGTGCCGTCGGCGTCCATCGCGTTCAGCAGGATCTCTCCGGCCCCCAGGTCCGCGGCCCTGCGGGACCACTCGACCGCGTCGATACCGGCGCTCCTGCGGCCGCCGTGGGTGGTGACCTCGAAGCCGCTCGGCGTGCCCGACGCGCGGCGGGCGTCGACGGAGAGCACCAGCACCTGGTTGCCGAAACGGTCCGCGATCTCCGCGACCAGCTCGGGTCGGCGGATGGCGGCGGTGTTGACCGCCACCTTGTCAGCGCCCGCCCGGAGCAGCCGGTCGACGTCGGCCACGCTGCCGACGCCGCCGCCGACCGTGAGCGGGATGAACACCTGCTCGGCCGTCGCGGAGACGATCTCCATCGTGGTCGCACGGCCCTCGTGGGAGGCGGAGATGTCGAGGAAGGTGAGCTCGTCGGCCCCGTCCGCGTCGTACTTCTTGGCCAGCTCGACAGGGTCTCCTGCGTCGCGGAGGCCCTGGAAGTTGACGCCCTTCACCACCCGGCCGGCATCGACGTCGAGGCAGGGGATGACCCGGACCGCGAGGCTCATGTGACCGCCGGGGAGGTGAGTGCCAGCGCGTCCTCGAGGG
The DNA here is from genome assembly GCA_963834315.1 of uncultured Actinomycetota bacterium. Lineage (GTDB taxonomy): Bacteria > Actinomycetota > Actinomycetes > Propionibacteriales > Nocardioidaceae > Nocardioides_B. The sequence continues at coordinate 1,705,423 of CAWIAY010000010.1, forward strand.
TGAACCGGCCCTCGTAGAGTGCGGTGCCGATGATCGCGCCCTCGACACCCTCGTCGACCAGACCCTGCAGGGCCTCGAGGTCGGCGAGCTCGGTGATCCCGCCGGACGCGACGACGGGACGCTCGGTGGCGGCGCACACGTCGCGCAGCAGGTCGAGGTTGGGGCCCTGGAGCATGCCGTCCTTGTTGACGTCGGTGACGACGTAGCGCGCGCAACCCTCGGAGTCCAGGCGGGCGAGCACGTCGTAGAGGTCGCCACCGTCGCGGGTCCAGCCGCGGGCGGCGAGGGTCCGGCCGCGGACGTCGAGCCCCACGGCCACCCGGTCACCGAAGTCGGCGATCGCGCGGGCGCACCACTCCGGCTGCTCCAGCGCGGCGGTGCCGATGTTGACGCGGCGGCAGCCGTTGGCCATCGCGGCGGCCAGTGACTCGTCGTCGCGGATGCCCCCGCTCATCTCGACCTTGATGTCGAGGGTCGCCACGATCTCGGCCAGCAGGTCGCGGTTGTGTCCGCGGCCGAACGCCGCGTCGAGGTCGACGAGGTGGATCCACTCGGCCCCGCGACGCTGCCAGTTGAGGGCCGCCTCGACCGGGTCGCCGAAGTGCTTCTCCGACCCGGCGACGCCCTGCACGAGCTGCACGGCCTGGCCGTCGGCGATGTCGACGGCGGGAAGAAGCTCCAGGCGGCCTGCTGAGCCTGTCGAGGGGTGGGTGCTCATGAAAGTCAGCCTAAGAGTCGCCGAGCCCGGACCGCAGCACGGGTCAGCCACGCGAGATGCGGCTGTCCGTGGGCCTAGAACCCGAGGGAGGAGCCGGTGAGCGTCGCGACCGCCTCGGGTGGGCCGGAGAGCTCCACCCGGGCCTGGCCCTGCCGGCCGAAGGCGAACAGGGTGACCTCGCTCGGCAGGCCCGTCACCACGACGGGCGGGGAGGCATCGTTGAGGACGACGTGCGAGCCGGTCGTGGCGTTCTCCAGCGTCACACCGACAGTGGCGTTGCGGACCAGCTGCTTGCCGGCGCTGCGCACCATCGACCAGAGCAACTTCTGCTCGTCGGCGCCGAGGTCGCGTGGCTCCCAGCCCGGCCGTGCGCGGCGGATGTCCTCGTGGTGCACGAAGAACTCCAAGGTGTTGAACACGGTGTCGAGCTTCGGCACTGCGTACGGCGACCAGGGCGGCGGACCGGTGCGCAGCCGCTCGACCAGCTCGTCGAAGCCGGCCCGGCCCACGCGTGCCATCGCACGGTCGTTCAGCCTGGAGAGCGGGGCGACGGCGATGCCGACGGCGCCCGGGCTGCGCTCGCGCACGAGCAGGTGGACGACCAGGTCCTTCACGGTCCAGTCACCGCAGAGGGTCGGCTCGTCCTCGCCGACCTCGAGCGCGGCGTCGCACAGTGCGCTGCGCTCGACCTGCGCCATCCGGGTTCTCATGGGTCCACCCTAGGCTGGGCCGGTGAGCCCCACCCGTGACCGTCCGTCGTCGGTCACCCGCGCCAGCACCATCCGCGACGGGTTCGCCGTGCTCGGGGTGGCGATCCGGCGTGAGCCGTGGATCTTCACCCTGTCCACGCTCGGCAGCCTGCTGTTCGGAGCCCTGACCGTCGCCGACGCCTGGGTGCTCGGGTGGTCCACGGACAACGTCGTGCTGCCTGCCTTCCGGACGGGTGAGTACGGGTGGAACGGCCTGCTCGCCGTCCTTGCCCTCTTCCTCGGCGTGGCCATCCTGCGAGCCGTCGGCATCGTCGCCCGCAGGCTCGGGGCGGGGATCATGCAGTACCGCATGCAGGCCCACTACCGCCGCGACGTCACCCGGCAGTACCTCCGGTTGCCGATGGAGTGGCACCAACGTCACCCGACGGGCCAGCTGCTCTCCAATGCCAACGCCGACGTCGAGGCTGCCTGGGCCCCGATCGCACCGCTCCCGATGGCAGTCGGCACGATGGCGATGATGGTCATCGCCGTCATCCAGATGCTGTTCACCGACCTGGTGATGGCCCTCGTCGGCCTGCTGGTCTTCCCCCTGGTCATCCTCGCCAACATCGCCTTCCAACGTCTCCAGTCGCCGCTCATGACTCAGGCGCAGGCGCTGCGCGCGGAGGTCTCCGAGGTCGCCCATGAGTCGTTCGACGGCGCCATGGTGGTCAAGACACTGGGCCGTGAGGAGGAGGAGACCGCGCGGTTCGCCCGCAAGGCCCACCAGCTGCGCGACACCAACGTCCGGGCCGGACGGGTGCGGGCGGTCTTCGATCCGGCGCTCGAGGCGCTGCCCAACCTCGGGGTCCTCGCCGTCCTGGCAGTCGGTGTCCAACGAGTGCTCGGCGGTGAGGCCGACGCCGGTGACGTCGTGACGATCGGCTACCTGCTGACCATCGTGGCGTTCCCGATCCGCTCCCTCGGCTGGCTGCTCGGCGAGCTCCCCCGGAGCGTGGTCGGCTTCGAGAGGGTCTCCTCGGTGCTCTCGGCCTCCGGTGAGATGGAGTACGGCACCGCGACGCTCGGCGCCGACGGCGAACGACGTGGGCCGGGGGCACTGCTCGAGGTGGACGGCCTGGGCTACCGCTACCCCGGCGGGGCACCGCTCCTGGAGGGGCTGACCTTCACCGCCGCCCCTGGTCGCACGGTTGCTGTCGTCGGCGCGACCGCCTCCGGCAAGAGCACCCTCACCTCACTCCTGGTGCGTCTGGTCGACCCCGACGCCGGCGCCGTGCGCGTCGACGGCACGGACCTGCGCAGCCTGGCCGCGGGAGCCCTGGCCGAGCACGTCGCCCTGGTGCCGCAGCAGGCGTTCCTCTTCGACGACACCGTCCGTGGCAACGTCGCCCTCGGAGCCGACATCAGCGACGACATCGTCTGGGAGGCGCTGCGCACGGCGCAGGCCGACGGGTTCGTCGCCGCGCTGCCCGAGGGCCTCGACAGCCGGCTCGGCGAGCGCGGCACGACCCTGTCCGGCGGTCAGCGGCAGCGCCTCTCGCTCGCACGGGCCCTCGTCCGGCAGCCGCGCCTGCTGGTCATGGACGACGCCACCTCAGCGGTGGACCCGGAGGTCGAGGCCCGCATCCTGGCGGCGCTGCGGGCGCGACCGGGGGAGGAGGGCGCCACCGTGCTGGTGGTCGCCTACCGCAAGGCGACGATCTCGTTGGCCGACGAGGTGGTCTACCTCGTCGGCGGCCGGGTCGCCGACCAGGGAACCCACAGCGAGCTGCTCGCCCGGAGCCCGGGGTACGCCCGACTCGTCAACGCCTACGACGTCGAGCACCCCGACGAGGTGACGACATGAGCAGCCAGGTGACGGCACCGACCAGCGGCACCGTGATGGACACCGGCGAGGAGATCGGTGCCTGGGCCACGCTTCGCCGTGGTGTCCAGTTCTCTCCCGAGCTGCGTGAGGGAGTCGGCGGCACCCTCGCCTTCGCAGTCGCTGCCACGCTGGGCCGCATCGTGGTGCCGGTCGCCGTGCAGCAGACCCTCGACCGCGGCCTCGGCGCCCCGGGCGGCCCGGACCTCGGGTTCATGGGCTGGGTCGCGGCGATCGCCACCGTCTCGATCCTCGTGACGAGTGTCGCGTCCTACTTCATGACGTCCCGGTTGTTCACCGCCGCCGAGCGTGGCCTGGCGACCTTGCGGATCAAGGCCTTCCGACACGTCCACGACCTGCCGCTGCTCACCCAGAACACCGAGAGCCGGGGCGCGTTGGTAGCCCGGGTCACCAGCGACGTCGACCAGGTCTCGCAGTTCCTGGTCTTCGGCGGCCTGATCGCCGTGGTCAGCGTCGGCCAGATCGCGATCGCCACCGTTGTGATGGCGATCTACTCCTGGCAGCTCACGATCGTCGTCTGGGTCTGCTTCCTGCCGTTGTTCGCCTCCCTGCGCTACTTCCAGCGACGACTGTCCGCGGCGTACGGCGTCGTGCGCCGCCAGGTGGGAGCGATGCTGAGCGCCGTGTCGGAGCCGGTGGTCGGCGCAGCGGTGGTCCGGTCCTACGCCATCGAGAGCCGCACCCAGGAGCGGATCGACACCGCCATCAACCGGCACAAGCTGGCGAGCACCAAGGCCCAGGGACTGACCGCGTTCTCCTTCTCGCTGGGGGGCGTGTCCGCCGGGCTCGCCAACGCCGGTGTGCTGATCATCGGGGTGCTGCTCGGCGTGGACGACAAGATCACCGCGGGCGAGGTGCTGGCGTTCGCCTTCCTGGTCACCTTGTTCGTCGGCCCGGTCCAGATGGGCACGCAGGTGCTGACCGACGCCCAGAACGCCATCGCCGGGTGGCGCCGCGTCATCGGCATCCTCGACACACCGGCCGACGTCGTCGACCCCGGTCCGGGTGGTCAGGTGCTCCCCGAGGGTGCGGTGTCGATCGCCTTCGAAGGCGTGTCGTTCGCCTACCCCGGAGGTCGCCCCGTCCTGCAGGACGTCGACCTGGTCATCGAGCCGAACACCCGGCTGGCCGTCGTCGGCGAGACCGGCTCCGGCAAGACCACCTTGGCCAAGCTGCTGACCCGGCTGATGGATCCCTCGTCCGGCACCGTCCGTCTCGACGGGGTCGACCTGCGCAAGGTGCCCTTCGACTCCCTCCGTTCGCGAGTCGTGATGGTGCCCCAGGAAGGCTTCCTCTTCGACTCCACGTTTCGGGCCAACGCACGCTACGGACGACTCGATGCCACCGACGACGACATCCGCGCCGCCGCCGTCGAGCTGGGTCTCAACGACTGGGTCGAAGGACTCCCCGACGGTCTGGACACCCGGGTCGGCCAGCGCGGCGAGTCGCTCTCGGCGGGGGAGCGCCAGCTGGTCGCCCTCATCCGGGCGCACCTGGCCGACCCGGACCTGCTCGTCCTCGACGAGGCGACCTCCGCGGTCGACCCGCAGCTCGAGATGCGGATCGGACGGGCCCTCGAGCGCCTCACCCGGGGGCGGACGTCGGTGACGATCGCCCACCGCATGTCCACCGCCGAGAACGCCGACGAGGTCATCGTGGTCGATGACGGCCGCGTGGTGCAGCGGGGCCCGCACGGGCGCCTGGTCGCCGAGGGCGGTGTCTACGGGCGGCTGCACGCCTCGTGGGTCGCCCAGCAGTCCCGCACCTGACCGCTCGATGGGAGACTGGGCCGGTGACGTCCCTGGACCCCTCGCTCGCAGAGCTGCTCAAGCGCGACCCCGCGGGGCTGGTGACCGCAGTCGTGCAGCAGCACGACACCGGCGAGGTGCTGATGGTCGCCTGGATGGACGACGAGGCGCTGCACCGCACGCTCACGACCGGCCGGGCGACCTACTGGAGCCGCTCTCGTCAGGAGCACTGGGTCAAGGGGGAGACCTCGGGCCACCGGCAGTGGGTCAAGGACGTCCGCCTCGACTGTGACGGCGACGCCCTGCTGGTCGTCGTCGACCAGGAAGGCCCTGCCTGCCACACCGGCGACCGCAGCTGTTTCGATGCCCGTCCGCTGCCGGCCACCGTCGGGTCACCACCCGGGTCCCCGGGGTGAGGGACCGGTCCTTCGGCCCCGTGGTGCTCGGAGGTCTGGCGGCTGCAGCGTTGACCGCGGTCGGCTCCGCCCGCGACTGGGCCGTCGCCACCGGCGACAACGCGGGGGTTCCGGTCACCGGCGCCGCCGACGGCGCCCGGAGCGCACCTGTGGCCCTGGCGCTGGCGTTGGTGGCGCTGGCCGCCTGGGGCGTGCTCCTCGTGGTGCGTGGCCGGGTTCGGCAGGTCGTCGCGGCGGTCGGTGCACTCGCCGCCGGCGGGGTCGTGATCGCGGTGGTCGGTGCTTTCGGCGGTGTGCAGGGGGACGCGATCGAGGCGGCACAGGCAGCGGGGGCGACGTCGGACGCGTTCAGCAGCGGGTTGGGCGGCTGGTACTGGACGACGACGGTGGCCGCCGTACTCTCCACGGTCGCGCTTGTCGTCGCTGTGCTCAAGGCACCGGGCTGGCCCGCGATGGGCGCCCGCTACGACAGCCCTGCGGTTGCCCGTGAGGCTTCCGCGACCTCCGGGGAGGACCTCTGGAAGGCGCTCGACGAAGGTCGGGACCCGACCGCCTAGACTGAGCGCCGCAACGGATCGCCGCACCCCTCACGAGGAGCACTTGCGCATGGCACACCACGGCAACACCCCCGCCGCGTGGACCGGAGTGACGATCATCCTGATCGGATTCGTCATCGGCGGCATCGGCATGGTCATCGACGAGTGGATGTTGTTCTGGATCGGTCTGGCGCTGCTCCCGCTCGGTGCGATCATCGGCAAGATCATGCAGGTGATGGGCATGGGTGCCGAGCCGGCGTCGACGTCCGCGTCCGCGTCCGACTGAGCGGACCCACGTGGCCGCGGTGGTGCACGAGGTCGAGGGTCGCTGGCGCGATGTCCGCGGGCCCGCCCTCGCCGCCGCCGCCGTGCTTGCGGCCAGCCTCGTGCTGCACGTCCGTGACCCGCACACGTCCGGCTCCTACGGCGCCTGTCCCTGGCTGCTGCTCACCGGTCTGCAGTGCCCCGGGTGCGGGGGACTGCGCGCGGTCAACGACCTCACCCACGGGAACCTCCTCGCCGCTGCGTCGAGCAACCTGCTGCTCGTCGGGTCCCTGCCGCTGCTGCTCGGTTGGTGGGTGCGGTCCGTCGTGGACAGGTGGCACCGGGTGCGCAGGCCGGTCCGCCTCGAGCGCGTGTACGTCGCCCTGGCGGTCGGGCTGACGTGCGCGCTCACCTTCACCGTGATCCGAAACCTGCCCGGAGGGGCCTGGCTGTCGCCCTGACTGCCAGCAGAGTGAGTTGTCGACCTCGGATGTCGACCAGGTGCCGGACCTCGGGCACGGCCGAGTGGGTCGCGCATGAGAGGCTGGCTCCACCGATCCCGGATCCGAGCAGAGAGGAAACCCCGTCGTGAACAGGTCCGTGCTGGCCGAGATCGTGGACGGGGTGCGCGAGGATCTCGCGACCCGGGAGGCGGTGACCTCCCTCGACGACCTGAAGGCAGCGGCACGGCTCGCTCCCGACGCCCTGGACCCCATGTCGGCCTTCCGTTCCGACGGCGTCAGCGTGATCGCCGAGGTCAAGCGGTCGAGCCCGAGCAAGGGTGCACTCGCGGACATCGCAGATCCCGCAGCCCTGGCCGCCGACTACGCCGCCGGGGGTGCTGCCACGATCAGTGTGCTCACCGAACAGCGCCGGTTCGGTGGCAGCCTCGACGACCTGCGTGCGGTGCGTCGCGCCGTCGACGTACCCGTGCTGCGCAAGGACTTCATCGTCACCTCCTACCAGCTGTGGGAGGCACGCGCCGCCGGCGCCGACCTGGCACTGCTGATCGTCGCGGCCCTCGACCAGGATGCGCTGGTCAGCCTTCTCGAACGGGCCGGGTCGATCGGCCTCACCACGCTGGTGGAGGTGCACGACGAGGCCGAGGTCGAGCGGGCCCTCGACGCCGGCGCCCAGCTGATCGGCGTCAACGCCCGCAACCTCAAGACGCTCGAGGTCGACCGAGACACGTTCGCACGCCTGGCCCCGCGCATCCCCGACCAGGTGGTCCGGGTCGCCGAGTCGGGAGTGCGCGGACCCCACGACGTCTTCGACTACGCCAAGCAGGGTGCCGACGTCGTGCTGGTGGGGGAGACCCTGGTCAAGGGTGACAACCCGCGCGACGCGGTCGCCGACCTCGTCGCGGCCGGCTCGCACCCGTCCCTGAAGCAGAGGGAGGCCGAGCGATGAGCAGTGCCTCCGCAGCCGGTGACGGCACCTTCGGTCGGTTCGGCGGTCGGATGATGCCCGAGGCGCTGATGGCGGCCCTCGACGAGCTCACCGTCGCCTGGCAGGACGCGATGGCGGACCCTGCCTTCACGGGGGAGTTCGAGCGGTTGCTCCGCGAGTACGCCGGCACCCCGAGCCTGCTCTTCGAAGCCAGCAAGCTCTCCGAGGTCGCGGGTGCTCGCATCCTGCTCAAGCGCGAGGACCTCAACCACACCGGTGCTCACAAGATCCGCAACGTGCTCGGCCAGGCACTGCTCACCAAGCGGATGGGCAAGACGCGGGTGATCGCCGAGACCGGGGCCGGACAGCACGGTGTCGCCACGGCGACCGCGGCGGCGTACCTCGGGCTGGAGTGCAAGGTCTACATGGGAGAGGTCGACACCGAGCGGCAGGCGCTCAACGTCGCCCGCATGCAGCTCCTGGGCGCTGAGGTGGTCGCGGTGACCTCGGGCTCACGGACCCTCAAGGACGCCATCAACGAGGCGATCCGTGACTGGGTCGCCAGCGTCGACCACACCGCCTACCTCTTCGGCACGGCCGCAGGCCCGCACCCGTTCCCGCTGATGGTGCGCAGCTTCTGCCGAGGCATCGGCGACGAGGCCAGGGCCCAGTGCCTCGACCTCACGGGCGCGTTGCCGGACGCCGTGACCGCCTGCGTCGGAGGCGGGTCCAACGCGATCGGCCTGTTCGCCGCGTTCCTCGACGACCCGGAGGTCCGGATCGTCGGTCTCGAGCCGGGGGGCGAGGGCTTCCCCGGCAAGCGGCACGCCGCCACGATCAGCGCCGGCGACTACGGCGTGCTCCACGGGGCCCGCACCTTCGTGCTCCAAGACGACGACGGACAGACGGTCGAGTCGCACTCGATCTCGGCCGGTCTCGACTATCCCGGTGTCGGACCCGAGCATGCCTTCCTGGCCGAGTCCGGGCGGGCGACCTACCGTCCCGTGACCGACGCCGCGGCCATGGACGCCTTCGCCCTGCTCAGCCGCACCGAAGGGATCATCCCGGCCATCGAGTCCGCGCACGCAGTCGCCGGCACCCTCGACCTGGCCAAGGAGATGCCGGGGAGCACGCTGCTGGTCAACCTCTCCGGACGTGGCGACAAGGACATGGGCACCGCAGTCGACTACTTCGATCTGGGGAAGGCCAAGAAGTGAGCCACAGCACCGCCACGGCGTTCGCGAAAGCGAAGGCCGAGGGGCGCAGCGCCCTCGTGGGCTACCTCCCGGCAGGATTCCCCTCGGTCGAGGCCGGCATCACGGCGATGAGGGTGATGGTCGAGCACGGCTGCGACGCGATCGAGGTCGGGTTGCCCTACAGCGACCCGGTCATGGACGGACCGACGATCCAGGCCGCGGCACAGCGGGCGATCGAGGGTGGCATCCGCACCCGCGACGTGATCCGGACGGTCGAGGAGGTCGCGGCCACCGGTGCACCGACCCTGGTGATGACCTACTGGAACCCGGTCGTGCGCTACGGCATCGCTCGTTTCGCCGCCGATCTCTCTGCCGTCGGCGGCGCCGGCCTGATCACTCCTGACCTGGTTCCCGACGAGGCACACGACTGGGTCCGGGCCGCCGACGACCACGACCTCGACAAGGTGTTCCTGGTCGCTCCGTCCTCGACCGACGCGCGTATCGCGTTCACTGCCGCAGCCTGTCGCGGCTTCGTCTACGCCACTGCCGTGATGGGCGTGACCGGGGCCCGGGAGACGAGCAGCGACCTCGCGGGACCTCTGGTCGCCCGCACCAAGGCGGTCACGGACCTCCCCGTCGCTGTCGGGCTGGGGGTCTCCAACGGCGCTCAGGCCGAAGAGGTGGCCCGGGAGGCCGACGGCGTCATCGTCGGCTCCGCCTTCGTGCGCTGCCTGCTCGACGCCCCCGACCTCGACGCCGGGCTGGCGGACCTCGCAGAGCTGACCCGTGACCTGGCCGCCGGCGTGCGCCGTGCGTAGCCGCCGGCTCGCCGCCACCGCGGCACTCACGACTCTTCTGCTCGCCTCCTGCTCGGTGGGGACCCCGCCCGACGACGGGGCTGCCATCGCCGGCCTCAGCGTCCAGGACGACGACGGCCTCAACGGCGTCGTCCTGCCGGAGCCCTACCGAGTCTCTGAACGGTCCCTGACGGCGACCGACGGCAGCGCCTACCGCCTCGACCGTGGCCCGGCCGAGGCGGAGGACGACCTGACCCTCGTCTTCTTCGGCTACACACACTGCCCGGACGTCTGCCAGCTCGTGATGGCCGACATCGCCTCCGCGCTGACCCGCCTCGCTCCCGGCCACCGGGAGAAGGTCGGGATGCAGTTCGTCACCACCGACCCCGCCCGCGACGACGAGGCAACCTTGCGCGCCTACCTCGACCGCTTCGATCCCACCTTCGGCGGGCTCACCGGCCCACTGCCGCGGATCGTCAAGGTCGCCGGGTCCGTCGGCGTCGCCATCGAGGAGGGCGAACCGATGCCCTCGGGCGGCTACGAGGTCAGCCATGGCACCCAGGTCGTCGGCGTCCTGCCGGACGGCACCGCGCCGGTGGTGTGGACCGAGGGCACCGGCCCCGACCGGATCGCCGCCGACCTCCGGACCATCCTCGACGACGGCATTCCCCCAGGAGCGACATCGTGAGATCCGAACTCGTGCTCGCCAGCATCCCGAGTCCCGGGCAGGGCGTGTGGCACCTGGGACCCGTCCCGATCCGGGCCTACGCGCTGTGCATCATCCTCGGGGTCGTCGTGGCCGTCTGGCTGGGTGAGAAGCGCTGGGTGGCGCGCGGTGGGCGACCGGGCCAGGTGGGCGACATCGCCATCTGGGCGGTGCCCTTCGGGCTCGTCGGTGGCCGGCTCTACCACGTGATCACCGACTGGCGGCTCTACTTCGGTGAGGGCAAGGAGCCGATCACGGCGCTCTACGTCTGGCAGGGAGGCCTCGGCATCTGGGGTGCCGTCGCCCTCGGCGCCGTCGGTGCCTGGTTCGGCTGCCGGCAGTACGGCGCGAAGTTCCTGCCCATGGCCGACGCGCTGGCGCCGGGGATCGTGATCGCGCAGGCGATCGGGCGCTGGGGCAACTGGTTCAACCAGGAGCTCTACGGCCGGCCGACCACGCTGCCGTGGGGCCTGGAGATCGACCCCGACCGGCGTGAGGCCGGCTACGAGCAGTTCGAGACCTTCCACCCGACGTACCTCTATGAGTTCTTCTGGAACCTCGGCGTCGCCGGCCTGGTGATCTGGGCAGACCGGCGCTTCCGCCTCGGGTTCGGCCGCGCCTTCGCGCTCTACGTCATGGGCTACACCGCCGGACGGGGCTGGATCGAGTACCTCCGCATCGACAAGGTGCAGGAGAACGACGTGTTCGGTCTCCGGCTGAACGTGTGGACCTCGATCATCGTGTTCCTGGCGGCCCTCGCCTTCTTCGTGTGGTCGCGACGCAAGCACCCGGGACGTGAGACGCAGGTGGTCCGCGACGACCCGGAGGCGGTGCCTGCCGAGGTTGCCCCCGCCGGACCAACCCGCCGATGCCGCCGAGGCAGGGACGGGGTCGCCCGCGCCCACCGATGACGAGCCTGTGGAGAAACGGTCCGATCCCTGATCCCCTGTGCTCGCACCGGGGTCGTCCCAGGGTCGTCAGCGCCACAGGGCTCGCACAGCACTGAGGAAAGCCTCGCCTTCGATGAAATGAGCGCGTCCTCGGGCTACCTTTCTCGTCATGCCCATCGATGCCGCAGCCACTCCCGGCGAGGTCCCCGAGATCGATCACGAACACGCCGATGTCACCGGCGGGTGGCTACGGCCGGCCGTGTTCGGGGCGATGGACGGTCTCGTGTCCAACCTGGCCCTGATCGCGGGCGTCGCCGGGGGCACCCGGGCCGCGGGTGACTCCACGGCGGTCGTGCTCGCCGGCCTCGCAGGCCTGGCGGCGGGGGCGTTCTCGATGGCAGCGGGGGAGTACACCTCCGTGGCCAGCCAGAGCGAGGCGGCTCAGCTCGAGATCGAGAAGGAGCGGCACGAGATCCGCACCAACCCCGAGGCGGAGATGCTCGAGCTCGCGGAGATGTACGTCGCGAAGGGCATCGAGCCGGGACTCGCCGAGGAGGTCGCGCGACAGATCCACGACGATGCCGACCGGGCCCTCGACGTCCACGTCCGCGAGGAGCTCGGCGTGGATCCGGACGACCTGGCCTCACCGATGCTCGCCGCCGGGTCGTCGTTCGTGGCCTTCGCCGTGGGTGCCCTGATCCCGGTGCTGCCCTACCTGCTCGGTGCCTCGACCCTCCTCCCCGGTCTGGTCGTGACCCTGCTCGCGCTGTTCCTCTGTGGTGCGGTCGTGACCGGTCTGACCAGCCGCAGCTGGTGGTACGGCGGCCTCCGGCAGACCGTCCTCGGTGGCGCCGCCGCGGCGCTCACCTATGGCTTCGGCTCCCTCGTGGGCACCGGCCTCAGCTGACCCGTCCGCGGGTCGTCGGCCGCCGTCTCGTTACCGGCCGGTGTTGTAGGCTTCTGGATCAACCGCAAGGGCCAATGTCGTCCCGCGCATTTTTCGCAGTTCAGCTGCGCCGGATCCCACTCGGGGACGGTGCCACGACGACGGGAGAGTGCCTGATGCATGCATTCCCGCCGCCACAGGGGCTCTACGACGGACAGCACGAGCACGATGCGTGCGGTGTTGCTTTCGTCGCGACCCTGACCGGCGTCGCCAGCCACGACATCGTCGACAAGGCGATCACCGCTCTGCGCAACCTGGAGCACCGAGGCGCCACGGGCGCGGAGCCCGACACCGGTGACGGTGCCGGCATCCTCCTCGGCGTCCCGGACCGGTTCCTCCGCGCGGCCACCGCCGAGCTCGGGTTCGAGCTCCCGCCGGCACGCTCCTACGCCGTGGGCACCGCGTTCCTGCCCGGCGACGACGACCACGTGGCCAAGACGCGGAGCCGGATCGAGGAGATCGCGGTGGAGGAGGGCCTCAGCGTCCTCGGGTGGCGCGACGTACCCACCGATCCGTCGATGCTGGGAGCGACCGCGGTCAGCGTGATGCCGACGTTCAGCCAGCTCTTCGTCGCCGCAGCGGGTGTCCGGGTGATCGGGATGCCGCTGGAGCGACGCTCCTTCTGCCTGCGCAAGCGCGCGGAGAAGGAGACGGACGTCTACTTCCCGTCGCTCTCCTCCCGCACCCTGGCCTACAAGGGGATGCTCACCACCGACCAGCTCGACCGCTTCTACCCCGAGCTGACCGACGAGCGTGTCGAGTCCGCCGTGGCAGTCGTGCACTCACGTTTCTCCACCAACACCTTCCCCAGCTGGCCGCTCTCGCACCCGTTCCGCTTCATCGCCCACAACGGCGAGATCAACACGGTGATGGGCAACCGCAACTGGATGCGGGCCCGGGAGGCGTTGCTGACCAGCGACCTGCTCGCGGCGCCGAACGCCCCCGAGGGGTCCGCGGGAGACCTGGAGCGGCTGTTCCCGATCTGCACGCCCGGTGCCTCCGACTCCGCGTCCTTCGACGAGGTGCTCGAGCTCTTGCACATGGGCGGCCGGTCGTTGCCGCACTCGGTGCTGATGATGATCCCCGAGGCGTGGGAGAACCATGCCGAGATGGACCCGGCACGTCGCGCGTTCTACGAGTTCCACGCCTCGATGATGGAGCCCTGGGACGGGCCTGCCTGCGTCGTGTTCACCGACGGCTCGCAGGTCGGCGCGGTGCTCGACCGCAACGGTCTGCGGCCCTCCCGCTACTGGGTCACCGACGAGGGCCTGGTCGTGCTGGCCTCCGAGGTGGGCGTGCTCGACATCGACCCGGCCACCGTGGTCCGCAAGGGCCGGTTGCAGCCGGGCCGGATGTTCCTGGTCGACACCGACGAGCACCGGATCATCGAGGACGAGGAGATCAAGGGCGAGCTCGCCGCCGAGCATCCCTACGACGAGTGGTTGCACGCGGGAATGATCCACCTGCCCGACCTCCCCGACCGTGAGCACATCGTGCACACCCATGCGTCGGTCACACGCCGCCAGCAGATCTTCGGCTACACCGAGGAGGAGAAGCGGGTCCTCCTCACGCCGATGGCGAAGACCGGCACCGAGCCGATCGGCTCGATGGGAACGGACAGCCCGATCGCGGCTCTCTCCGACCGACCCCGGCTGCTGTTCGACTACTTCGCCCAGCTCTTCGCCCAGGTCACCAACCCGCCCTTGGACGCGATCCGCGAGGAGCTCGTCACCTCGTTGTCGGGGACGATCGGCCCGGAGGCCAACCTCCTGGAGCCGACACCCGCCTCGTGCCGGCAGGTGGTGCTCCCCTTCCCCGTGGTCGACAACGACGAGCTGGTCAAGCTCCGCCACATCAACCGTGACGGCGACCTGCCGGGCTTCATCACCCACGTCTCGCGGGGCCTCTACGACGTCGAGGGCGGCGGGGCGGCCCTGGCGGCCCGTCTCGAGGCGATCTGCCAGGAGGTCTCCGCCGCCATCGCCGAAGGCGCCCGGATCATCGTGCTCTCCGACCGGCACTCGACCGCTGAGCTCGCACCGATCCCTTCGTTGCTCCTGACCGGTGCCGTGCACCACCACCTCGTGCGTGAGAAGACCCGTACGCGCGTCGGCCTGGTCATCGAGGCCGGCGACGTACGCGAGGTCCACCACGTCGCTCTCCTGATCGGCTTCGGGGCGGCCGGGGTCAACCCCTACCTGGCCATGGAGACGGTCGAGGACCTCGCCCGCGACGGCTACTACGTCGACGTCGAGCCCGCCGCCGCGGTGAAGAACCTGGTCAAGGCGCTCGGCAAGGGCGTCCTGAAGGTGATGAGCAAGATGGGTGTCTCGACGGTGGCGTCCTACACCGGCGCCCAGATCTTCGAGGCAGTCGGACTCTCCCAGGAGCTCGTCGACCGCTACTTCACCGGCACGACGAGCAAGCTGGGCGGCATCGACATCGACACGGTGGCCGAAGAGGTGACCCGCCGCCACCGCAGCGCCTACCCCGTGGACGGGCTCGCTCCGGCTCACCGGTCGCTGGAGATCGGCGGCGAGTACCAGTGGCGACGCGAGGGCGAGCCGCACCTGTTCGACCCGGAGACCGTCTTCCGGCTGCAGCACTCGACCCGTGCCGGCCGCTACGACGTCTTCAAGCAGTACACCGCTCGGGTCAACGAGCAGTCCGAGCGTCTGATGACGCTGCGCGGGCTGTTCGGGTTCAGGGACGCCCAGCACGGTGGCCGTCCCTCCATCCCGATCGAGGAGGTCGAGCCGGCCTCGGAGATCGTCAAGCGCTTCTCCACCGGCGCGATGTCCTACGGGTCCATCAGCCGTGAGGCACACGAGACGCTGGCCATCGCGATGAACCAGCTCGGCGGCAAGTCCAACACCGGCGAGGGCGGCGAGGACGCCGACCGGCTCTATGACCCCCAGCGGCGCAGCGCCATCAAGCAGGTGGCCTCGGGCCGGTTCGGGGTGACCTCGGAGTACCTGACCAACGCCGACGACATCCAGATCAAGATGGCCCAGGGAGCCAAGCCCGGTGAGGGTGGCCAGCTGCCCGGCCACAAGGTCTACCCGTGGGTCGCGAAGACCCGTTACAGCACCCCCGGTGTCGGATTGATCTCGCCGCCTCCTCACCACGACATCTACTCCATCGAGGATCTCGCGCAGCTGATCCACGACCTCAAGAACTCCAACCCGTCGGCGCGCATCCACGTCAAGCTCGTCGCGGAGGTAGGGGTCGGCACGGTCGCCGCCGGCGTCTCCAAGGCTCACGCCGACGTGGTGCTGATCTCCGGCCACGACGGCGGCACGGGTGCGGCGCCGCTGACCTCCCTCAAGCACGCCGGTGGGCCGTGGGAGCTCGGCCTTGCCGAGACCCAGCAGACCCTCCTGCTCAACGGTCTTCGCGACCGGATCGTGGTGCAGGCCGACGGCCAGCTCAAGACCGGGCGTGACGTGATGATCGCGGCGCTGCTGGGCGCCGAGGAGTTCGGCTTCGCCACGGCGCCGTTGGTGGTCTCGGGCTGCATCATGATGCGCGTGTGTCACCTGGACACCTGCCCGGTCGGAGTGGCGACGCAGAACCCGGTCCTGCGCGAGCGCTACGCCGGCAAGGCCGAGCATGTCGTCAACTTCTTCACCTACATCGCCGAGGAGGTGCGTGAGCTCCTCGCCGAGCTCGGTTTCCGCACCCTCGACGAGGTGGTGGGGCACGCCGAGCTGCTCGACACGGTGCGCGCGGTCAACCACTGGAAGGCAGCAGGCCTCGACCTGACCCCGGTGCTGCACGTGCCCGAGCTGCCCGAAGGAGCGGTCCGCCACAACACCACGAAGCAGGACCACGGCCTCGCCAAGGCCCTCGACAACGAGCTCGTCTCGCTCGCGAGCGCCGCGCTCGATCGCGGCGAACCGGTGCGGGCACAGGTCGAGATCCGCAACGTGAACAGGACTGTCGGCACGATCCTCGGCCACGAGGTGACCAAGCGCTACCGCGGCGAGGGACTGCCCGACGGCACCATCGACATCACGTTCACCGGCTCGGCCGGGCAGTCGTTCGGCGCCTTCATACCCCGAGGCATCACACTCCGGCTCGAGGGCGACGCCAACGACTACGTCGGCAAGGGCTTGTCCGGAGGGCGGATCGTGGTGCGACCCGACCGGGCCGCCACCTTCGACGCGGAGCAGCAGATCATCGCCGGCAACGTGATCGGCTACGGCGCCACCGCCGGTGAGATCTTCCTGCGTGGTCAGGTCGGCGAGCGGTTCTGTGTGCGCAACTCCGGGGCCACCGCGGTCGTGGAGGGCGTCGGGGACCATGGCTGCGAGTACATGACGGGTGGTCGTGTCGTCGTGCTCGGCGCGACCGGGCGCAACTTCGCGGCCGGCATGTCGGGTGGAGTCGCCTTCGTGCTCGACCTCGACCGGGCGAGGGTCAACGGTGAGCTCGTCGAGCTCACGGAGGTCGGCGCTGCGGCCGCCGCCGAGCTCGAGACCCTGGTGCGGCGACACCTCGAGGAGACGGGGTCGCCGGTCGCCGAGCTCTTGCTGGCCGACTGGGCGAACGCCGTACGCCGCTTCACCGAGGTGATGCCCACCGACTTCAAGCGGGTGCTCGCGGCGAAGGAGAAGGCAGAGGCCGACGGCCTCGACGAGGACGAGACCGCCACCAAGATGATGGAGACCCTCCATGGCTGAATACGTTTCCCTTCCCGCTGCACACCGCGCCCTGGCTGCGGCAGCCATGATGGAGAGCTGTGCCAATGGCTGACCCCAAGGGATTCCTCAAGCACGGCCGCGAGGTCGCGAACCGCCGCCCGGTCGAGGAGCGCGTGCAGGACTGGAACGAGGTCTACCCCGACGGGGCGGGCCGCGCGCTGCTGCCGATCATCACCACCCAGGCCGGGCGATGCATGGACTGCGGCATCCCGTTCTGCCACCAGGGATGCCCGCTGGGCAACATCATCCCCGAGTGGAACGACCTGGTCTGGCGCGACGACTGGGAGGGTGCGACCGAGCGGCTGCACGCGACGAACAACTTCCCGGAGTTCACCGGCCGCCTGTGCCCGGCGCCGTGCGAGACCTCGTGCGTGCTGGGCATCAACCAGGACCCGGTGACGATCAAGAACGTCGAGGTCGCGATCGCCGACAGGGCCTGGGACTCCGGCTTCGTGCGCCCGCAGCCCCCTGAGTGGTTGACAGGCAGGACCGTCGCAGTCGTCGGCTCCGGGCCCGCCGGGTTGGCTGTCGCCCAGCAGCTGACGCGTGCCGGGCACACGGTGGCGGTCTACGAGCGCGCCGACAAGATCGGTGGCCTGCTCCGCTACGGCATCCCCGAGTTCAAGATGGAGAAGAAGCACCTCGACCGCCGCCTGACCCAGATGCGGCGCGAAGGAACGGTCTTCCGGGCCGGCGTGGACGTCGGTTCCGAGGTGACCGGCGATCAGCTCACGGAGCGGTTCGACGCGGTGGTGCTGGCCATCGGCGCGACCGCTGCCCGCGATCTCCCGATCCCGGGTCGCGAGCTCGGCGGCATCCACCAGGCGATGGAGTTCCTGCCCCAGTCCAACCGGGTCTCGCTCGGCGAGGACGTCGAGGACCAGATCCGGGCCACCGACAAGCACGTGGTGATCATCGGCGGCGGGGACACCGGCGCCGACTGCCTGGGCACCTCACACCGGCAGGGAGCGGCCTCGGTGACGCAGCTGGAGATCATGCCGCAGCCCGGCGAGGACCGGCCGGCCGGCCAGCCGTGGCCGACGTACCCCATGCTCTTCCGGGTCTCCTCCGCACACGAGGAGGGCGGGGAGCGGGTCTACGCCGTCTCCACGAAGGAGTTCCTCGGCGACGAGGACGGTCGGGTGCGCGCGCTGCGTCTCGTGGAGGTGGAGATGAGAGAGGGCAGGTTCGCCGATGTCGAGGGATCCCAGCGGGAGATCCCGGCCGACCTGGTGCTGCTCGCCATGGGGTTCACCGGGCCCGAGCAGGACGGTCTTCTCAGCCAGCTCGGTGTCGACCTCGACGTCCGCGGCAACATCGTCCGCGACGACACCTATCACTCGACGGTGCCCGGCGTCTTCGTCGCCGGGGACGCGGGACGCGGTCAGTCGCTGATCGTCTGGGCGATCGCCGAGGGCCGGGCAGCGGCGGCCGCTGTCGACACGCACCTGACCGGCACCACGACGCTGCCGGCACCGATCAAGCCGACCGAGCGCCCCCTGGTCGTCTGAAGGTGGCGCACTGCCCGTCCGCGCCGCCACGCCGGGGTTCGGACGTGGATTGGATCGTTCAAGTGACGCCGGTAGGCTCTCTCCGTGCGTAGAGCAAAGATCGTCTGCACCCTCGGCCCCGCAACCTCCAGCCCGGAGTCGATCCGGGCCCTGGTCGATGCCGGCATGGATGTGGCCCGGATGAACATGAGTCACGGCAGCCGTGCCGACCACGAGAAGGTCTACGCGATGGTGCGTCAGGCCTCCGACGACAGTGGGCACGCGATCGGCGTCTTCGCCGACCTGCAGGGCCCCAAGATCCGGCTGGGCAAGGTGGCCGCGGGACCGTGCCAGCTCACCAGCGGCTCGGCGTTCACGATCACCACGCGTGAGGTGCCCGGGGACGCGTCGATCTGCTCGACGACCTACGAGGGACTCCCCGGCGACGTGGCGCCGGGTGACCAGATCCTCATCGACGACGGCAAGGTCAGGCTCGAGGTCACGGCCGTCGACGACACCGAGGTGCACACCACCGTCGTGGTGCCAGGACCGGTCAGCGACAACAAGGGCATCAACCTGCCTGGTGTCGCGGTCTCGGTGCCGGCGATGTCGGAGAAGGACAAGGACGACCTGCGTTTCGCGCTGCACCTGACCGTCGACTTCATCGCGCTCTCCTTCGTGCGCTCGGCCAAGGACGTCGAGGACGTGCGCGAGGTGATGCGCGAGGAAGGCGTCTCCCTCCCGGTCATCGCCAAGATCGAGAAGCCGCAGGCGATCGACAACATCGAGGAGATCGTCGACGCGTTCGACGGCTTCATGGTTGCTCGTGGCGACCTCGGCGTGGAGTGCCCGCTCGAGGACGTCCCGTTCCTGCAGAAGCACGTCATCGACGTGGCGCGACGCCACGCGAAGCCGGTGATCGTCGCGACCCAGATGCTCGAGTCGATGATCACCTCGCCCCGGCCCACCCGCGCCGAGGCCTCAGACGTCGCCAACGCGGTGCTCGACGGCGCGGACGCGGTGATGCTGTCGGGTGAGACCAGCGTCGGGGACTTCCCGACCGAGGCCGTCAACGTGATGGCGCGGATCATCGAGTCGACCGAGGACCACGGACTCGCCCGGATGACGGCCATCGACTGGCAACCGCGCACGCGCGGCGGCGTGATCGCGAAGGCGGCCGCCGAGGTAGCCGAACGGGTCGGTGCGAAGTATCTCGTCGCCTTCACCGCCAGCGGCGACTCCGCGCGACGGCTGTCCCGCTACCGCGGTTCGACCCCCATGATCGCCTTCACCCCGGTGGACGCGGTGCGGTCGCAGCTCGCGCTGTCGTGGGGCATCGAGACGTTCAAGGCGCCCGAGGTGGAGCACACGGATGAGATGGTCCGTCAGGTCGATGAGAACCTGCTCCGCGTGAACCGGGTCGCCGAGGGCGACATCGTGGTGATCATCGCCGGCAGCCCGCCCGGGCTCCCGGGCTCGACCAACGCGCTGCGCATCCACCGCATGGGTGACGCGATCAACGAGGTCGCGCCCGCCTACCGATCCCCGGGCTGAGCCACGGCCCGACGACGCCACGCTCCTTGGTGACAGGGTGCCCCGGGTGGGACTCGAACCCACACTGGACGGTGTTTGAGACCGTTGCCTCTGCCGATTGGGCTACCGGGGCGAAAGCGGCTCAACCGTACCGGAGGGCCACGAGCGTCCCCGTCCCGGCTAGCCTGTGCCGCGTGAGTGCACCTGAGGAGACCGCCGCCCGCCGGGTCGTGATCGCGGAGGACGAGGCGCTGATCCGGCTCGACCTCGCCGAGATGCTGGGCGAGGAGGGCTACGACGTCGTCGGTCAGGCAGGGGACGGCGAGAAGGCCGTCGCCCTTGCCGAGGAGCTCCGCCCCGACCTCGTCGTGCTCGACGTGAAGATGCCCAAGCTCGACGGCATCGCAGCGGCGGAGCGGATCGCCGAGCAGCGGATCGCCCCCGTCGTGATCCTCACCGCCTTCAGCCAGCGCGACCTCGTCGAGCGGGCGCGCGAGGCGGGTGCGATGGCCTACCTGGTCAAGCCCTTCTCCAAGAACGACCTGGTGCCGGCGATCGAGATGGCACTGAGCCGGTTCGCCGAGATCCAGACGCTCGAGGCGGAGGTCGCCGACCTGGCCGAGCGCCTCGAGACCCGCAAGGCCGTCGACCGGGCCAAGAACGTCCTGCAGGGCCAGCTCTCGCTCAGTGAGCCGGACGCCTTCCGGTGGATCCAGAAGACTGCGATGGACCTGCGGCTCTCGATGCGACAGGTGGCGGACGGGGTCATCAGCCACGGACCGTCCCTGACAGGGGACCCGCCGGAGACTACCGGCTGACCTGTCGCATTCTGGATGATTCGGACACCGGTGGGGGAGCGCTCCGGGCGCTTGCCGCCGTCCAGGTCACGAAATGGCAACGACCGTCAACCAATTTGCACCGAGCCACCCGTCAATGAGCGGTTTTGACGCTAGGTTCGCTCTCGCAAGAGCGTTTCCTCCATCCCTGACACGGGAAACGTTTTCCTCTCCTTATGACGGAGGCTCCATTGATTCGCCCGACCCGCGCCTGGCGCGCTGCCGCTGTGCTCGCCACCGCATCCCTTGTCCTGACGGCCTGTGGTAGCGGAGACGAGACCGACACCGCCGACGAACCCACCACTGAGTCCTCCAGCGCTGCCCCCGAGAAGAAGGGCGATGGCACCCTGACGATCGGGACGCTGCTCCCGCAGACGGGCGACCTGGCCTTCCTCGGCCCGCCGGAGTTCACCGGTGTGGACCTGGCCATCGAGGAGATCAACGCAGCAGGCGGCGTCCTGGGCCAGGACGTCGCGAAGTTCGACGCCGACTCCGGTGACGGCACCCCCGACATCGCCGGCGCTGAGGTCGACAAGCTGTTCAGCCAGAACGCGGACGCCATCATCGGCGCCGCTGCGTCCGGTGTGTCCGTCAGCGTGATCGACAAGATCACCGGCGCGGGTGTCGTTCACTTCTCGCCGGCCAACACCGCCGCCGGCTTCGACACCTACGAGGACAACGGCCTCTACTTCCGCACCGCCCCCTCGGACGTGCTCCAGGGTCAGGTGCTCGGCAACCTCGCGGTCGAGGACGGCTTCGAGAAGGTTGCGGTCCTGGCTCGCCAGGACTTCTACGGCGAGGGCCTTGCCAACAAGGTTCGCGAGACGCTCGAGGAGAAGGGCGCCGCGGTCTCCGAGTTCATCCTGTACTCCGCGGACGCTCAGAACTTCACCGCCGAGATCAACCGGATCGCGGCCTCGAAGCCCGACGCCATCGTTCTGGTGACCTTCGAGGAGCTCACCAAGATCGTCCCGCAGCTGATCGCCAAGGGCATCGGCCCCCAGGACGTCCAGCTGTACCTGGTCGACGGCAACCTCGCCGACTACTCCAAGCAGAAGTTCGACCTCACCGGCGTCAAGGGCACCGTCCCGGTTCCCGCCGAGGAGGACCCGGGCTTCAACGAGCGTCTGCTCGAGATCCGCGACCTGGACTCGTTCAGCTACGCCGCGCAGTCCTACGACGCCGCGATCATCATCGCGCTGGCTGCCATCGCGGCCGGTGACGACGCCGGCGAGGCCGTCGGTTCGGAGATCATCAACGTCACCAAGGACGGCACCCAGTGCTCGTCGTTCGAGGAGTGCGCGCAGCTTCTCGAGGACGGCGAGGACATCGACTACCAGGGTGCCAGTGGGCCGACCGACATGAACGACTCCGGTAGCCCGAACTCCGGCACGATCGGCATCCAGGAGTACAAGAAGGGCAACACGTACGAGCAGGTCGACACGGTCTCCGGCGTCATCCAGTGACGCAGGTCTCCTGACCAGCACGTCCGCATACGAGCAAGGCCCCCCGGATCTCTCCGGGGGGCCTTTCTCGTGCGAACGAGGGGTTTGTCGGATCAGGCCTTGGCGAGGGTGCCGAGGTAGAGCTCGATGACCTTGGGGTCCTTCGACAGCTGCTTCCCGGTTCCGGTGTAGGCGTTGCGTCCCTGGTCCAGCACATAGCCGCGGTCGCAGATCTGCAAGCAGCGGCGCGCGTTCTGCTCGACCATCACGACCGAGACGCCCGCCCGGTTGATCCGCCGGGTCTGGACGAAGACCTCGTCCTGCATGACGGGGGAGAGGCCGGCGGAGGGCTCGTCCAGCAGCAGCACGGACGGCTCCATCATCAGGGCGCGTCCCATCGCCACCATCTGGCGCTCGCCGCCCGAGAGCGATCCGGCGCGCTGGCTCTTGCGGTCGATCAGGGCGGGGAACAGCTCGCCGACGAACTCGAAGCGCTTCTTGAAGGACGAGGGGCGCTGGTAGACACCCATCTCGAGGTTCTCCTGGATCGTCAGGGACGGGAACACGTTGTTGGACTGGGGCACGAAGCCGATCCCCTTGGTGACCAGGGTGTCCGCGCGCTGGTTGGTGACGTCCTCGCCCTTGAGGGAGACCTTGCCCGAGCCGATCTTCACCAGACCGAAGAGCGCCTTGAGCAGGGTGGACTTGCCTGCGCCGTTGGGACCGATGATGCCCACCAGCTCGCCCTCGTGGCAGTAGAGGTCCGCGCCGTTGAGGATGTTGACGCCGGGCAGGTAGCCCGCGATCAGGTCATCGGCCCTCAGCACGGCACCTTCGGCGGCGGTGAGGTGCTCGGCGCGCCCAGGCACGTCGGCGTACGACTCGCTGGTGAGTGAGAGGTCGGGCTGATCCTCGGCCGGTCGCGTCTCGTCACTCATCGCTTCTCCTCCTTGTGGCTGATCTCGGAGTCGGCCTCGGCGAGGATCGCCTCCTCCTCCTCGAAGGTGAGGTCCGTGTCGTGGTGCGCGCCGAGGTAGGCGTCGATGACGCGGGGATCGCCCATCACCGAGTCGGGTGGACCTTCCGCGACGATCTGTCCCTGGGCCATCACGATCACCCAGTCGGAGATGTCTCGGACCATGTCCATGTCGTGCTCGACGAAGAGCACCGTCCGGCCCTCGTCGCGCAGCGACTTCACGTGACCGAGAAGGGACTGCTTCAGTGCTGGGTTGACGCCCGCCATCGGCTCGTCGAGCATCACCAGCTCGGGGTCGGCCATCAGGGCCCGCGCCATCTCGAGCAGCTTGCGCTGTCCGCCGGACAGGCTGCCGGCGAAGTCCTCGCTCTTCTTGATGAGGAGGAAGCGCTCCAGCAGCGCGATCGCCCGGGCGGTGTTGGCGTCCTCCTGGCTCTTCCAGATCGGCTTGAACATCGCCGAGAAGAGCCGTTCGCCCTTCTGGCCGGTCGCGCCCACGCGCATGTTCTCCATGACGGTCAGCTTGGAGAGCACCTTGGTCAGCTGGAACGTGCGCACCATGCCGAGTCGAGCGACGCGGAAGGCCGCCACGTTGTTCAGGGTGGTCTTGTTGAAGGACCAGGTGCCTGTGTCCGGCTTGTCGAACCCGGTGAGGAGGTTGAAGAACGTCGTCTTGCCGGCTCCGTTGGGGCCGATCAGGGCCGTGATCACTCCGCGCTGGATCTCGACGTGCTCGACGTCGACCGCGGTGAGCCCGCCGAACTTGCGAGTGACCTGGTCCGCAACCACGATCGGGTCCGGCTTGGGTGCTCCGGGCTCGTGGGGGACGGAGTCGAGCGCACGACGGGCGGCATTGACGTCGACGTCGGTCGCCTGGCCGGAGCTGTCGGTCGCGGGGGCTACGTGGCCCTGGTCGGGGTCCTGCTGGGTGTGCTCGATGTCAGCGGGCATCGATGGCCAGCTCCCTTCGGTCTCCGAAGATCCCTTGTGGTCGGAAGATCATCAACAGCATCAGCCCGAGCCCCAGGAAGATGAACCGGATCAGGCTCGCCTGGTTGGGGTCCATGATCCACGACGGGATGAGGGGGTCGCCGCCGCGTGTTGCCTGGTCGAAGAAGAGACCGAGGAAGCTGAGCAGGAACCACAAGATCATGGAGCCGACGACAGGGCCGAGCACTCGGGCGGCGCCTCCGATGAGCAACACGGTGTAGGCGAAGAACGTGATGTCGGTGGCGAAGAAGGACGGCCCGATGGCGGCGGATCTGAAGGCTGTGAAGAAGCCGGCCAGGGCGCCGAAGAGACCACCGATGACCAAGCGACTGCATCTTGTAGGCGTAGACGTTCTTGCCGAGCGACCGGACGGCGTCCTCGTCCTCTCGGATCGACTTGAGCACGCGTCCCCAGGGGCTCCGCATCAAGGCCCACACGATGAGGCAGCAGATCGCCACCACGGTCCAGCCGAGCAGCGTGACGAAGAAGTCATAGCCCCGCCAGGTGACCACCCCGGGGATGCCGTAGGTGCCGCTGAACGGGTTGAGGGCCCGGAAGGGCTTGATGAAGCCGGTGAGCCCGTCCTGGCCGCCGAAGTAGTCCACGAAGGTCGCCGCGCTCACGGTCTGCCGGATGATCTCCGCAGAGGCGATGGTGACGATCGCGAGGTAGTCGGCACGCAGTCGCAGCGTGGGTACGCCGAGGATGAGGGCGAGCACGACGGTGAGCAGCAGTCCGACGATCAGACCCAGCCAGAGCGAGAGCCCGAGGTAGGTGGCGAAGAAGGCCATCGAGTAGCCCGCCACCGCCATGAAGCCGGCCTGGCCGAAGTTGAGCAGTCCGGTGTAGCCGAAGTGCACGTTGAGGCCGATCGCGGCGAGAGCGTAGATCACGGCTGTCGGGCCGAGTGCCTGTTGGAGCGAAAGGCTCAGGAGGTTTTGCCATTCCATCGGTGTGTGCTCCTCAGCCGACTCGTTGGGCCCGACCGAGCAGGCCTTGGGGTTTGATGAGCAGGACGACGATCAGCACCACGAGGGCACCGACGAACTTGAGCTCGGCGGGAATCAGGATCGTCGAGACCTCGATGAGGAGGCCGATGATGAACGCTCCCAAGATGGCGCCCCAGATGGTGCCCAGGCCCCCGAGCACGACTGCTGCGAACACCAGCAGCAGGAGCTTGAAGCCGATCTGGTAGTCCCAGCCCTGGGTCAGGCCGAGCAGGCCGCCGGCGAGCCCGGCGAGAGCAGCTCCGACGATCCACACGACGGAGATCACGCGCTCGACGTTGATCCCCGACGACGCCGCCAACGCGGGGTTGTCGGCGACGGCGCGGGTCGCCTTGCCGATCCGCGTGAACTGCAGCAGGAGAGTGACGATGACGAGCACGGCCATCCCGACGAGGAAGACCATGATCTCCTTGGGAGTGATCAGCAGCGGACCGATCTCCCACGGTCGAACCGCGGAGTACTGCGAGAAGTTGCGCGCCTGGGCTCCGGCGAAGAACTGGTAGACGTTGCGCAGGAAGATCGACAGACCGATGCTGACGATCATCATGGCGATCACGCCCGTGCCACGTCGCCGGAGTGGACGCCACAGGGCGGCGTCGTTGAGCCACCCGAATGCCCCCGACGCGACCAGTGCCACGAACATGGCGATCACGACGGTGAGGTTGACCCCACCGATCCGGATGGCACCCGGGAGCGAGTCGAAGGCGTAGACCGCGATCGCGCCGAAGGTGATCAGCTCACCGTGGGCGAAGTTGGTCAGGCCGGTGGTGCCGAAGATCATGGACAGTCCGAGCGCCGCCATGGCCAGCAGCACGGAGAAGACCAGTCCGCCCACCATCAGCTGCAGGATCTGGACCCCGCTACCGGTGCCGACGATGCCGGAGTCACCGACGGGGAAGGTCACCGAGATGTCGTTGTCGAGGGAGATCTGGAACGACCGCTCCACGTCCTCGGGGTTGGACAGTGCCGCCCCCTCGGGCAGGGACTCCTCGTCGAGCACGACGACGTACTCCTTGCCGAGGTTCTCCACGACACTGCCGGGCAACGGGATCTCGAAGCTTCCACTGGGGCTGGTCACGGCTTCGCCCACCGGGTTGCCACTCGAGTCCTCGAGGGTGATCTTGACGCCTTCGACCGGGGCCTGTGGCGTCTCGCGACGGTCGCAGATGCGACCGAGCACGGACAGCGTGTCGTCGTCGGTCGTGGGCGGCAGCTCACAGGTCGGGGTGTCTCCGAGTCGGGGCATCGCCGCGTTGGACGAGAACGAACCCAGGAGGACGAAGGCGGCCACGAGAGCTAAGAGCAGCGCGGCGAATCTTTTCGGGCGGGCGTGCATGGGGCTCCTGTCGCCTCGGCTTGTGATGCTCGACGGGCGGGACTATAGCGACTACCCGACGAGCGCCCCTCCACTCGACATGCAAGCCGCGACGTCCCCCCTCGCCACTCGCACCCTAGGACTATTCAGACCGCGGAGGGGCGCGATTGTGACAACAATGCGGTCACAGGCCCACTCACAGGCCCACTCACAGGCCCACTCACAGGACGGCGCTGACCAAGGCGGTCAGCAGCGGGGCGACCAGCAAACCGGGCAGCAGATCTCCGACGGGCAGCTGTTTGAGGCGCAGCAGGCGCAACGCGACCCCGATGAGCATCAGGCCACCGGTAGCCGTCAGCGCGGCCACCTGGGCCTCGGGGAGGACGTCACCCAGGACGGCCCCGAGCAGGGTGAGCGATCCCTGCACCGCCACCAGGGCGACGACGCTCGCGCCGACGCCCCAGCCGAAGGAGGCGGCGAAGGCGATCGCCGCGAAGCCGTCGAGAGCGGCCTTGAGGAAGAGCTGATCGGCACCGTTGCCGAGGCCGTCGTTGAGAGAGCCGAGGACCGTCAGCGGCCCCACGCAGAACACCAGGGACGCAGTCACGAAGCCTTCGATGAAGCGTTGTCGCTGCGCGCCCTCACCCTTGTCGCCGACGCGCTGCTGGAGGCGTCGCTGGAGCCAGCCGCCGAAGCGCTCGAGCCGCTCCTCGATGCCGAGGATGGAGCCCACGATGCCGCCGATGATCAGGGAGCCGAGGACGATCAGCATGGGTGCGCTCGGCCCCACCGCCTCAACCAGGGCGTCGTCTTGCACGGCGATGGCGGCGGTGCCCGCGATCAGCAGGGTGACCAGGCCGAGGCCGTCGGTCACGACGTCACGTGTGCGCTGCTGGAAGCGGTGGCCCACCAGAACGCCCAGGACGGTCCCGACCAGGACGGTGAGGACGTTCACGAGGGTGCCGATGCCGGGAAACATCCGCTGCCCCTTTCCGGTTCGTCAACAGCACGTTACAAGTTGAAACTCGGACTACCGGATCTGAACCGGATGGGCGTAATGTCTCACCTCGGTCCGGTTCAGGCGTCTCGGGGTTGTTCCAGTGACCGGTTTCGTCGTGGATTCATGCCTCGACGCCCCGATTCGTCGCCGGACGCCGGCTGGAAGAGAGGTGCGTGTGTATCGCAATGCCGTCCAGGTCCGCGATGCGGTTCCCGACGACGTCGACGCCCTGCGCCTGATCTTCGCCGGCCTCTCGGCTCCGGTCCTCGAGGAGACTCCGGGTGATGCGGCGTCGGCGGTCGCCCGGCTCGCCGTCGACCCCGACCAACGGCTGCTGGTCGCAGTCCACGAAGGATGCGTCGTGGGTGCCGTCCAGCTCGTGCGGGCGCCGATCTCTCCGCTCCAGACCGCTGCGGCGGTCCACGTGCTGCACCTCCATGTCCTCGACGGCAGCCGTCGGCACGGGGTCGGCACCGCCTTGATGGAGGCGACCGTGGCCTGGGCCGAGGAGAAGGACACCGCGCACGTCCTGGCTGCCGCGAGCGTCGGCTCGCGCGACGCGAACCGTTTCATGGCCAGGCTCGGACTCACCCAGGTAGCCGTCGTCCGGGCGGCCTCTGTCGCGACGCTGCGTGCGAGGCTCCCGGTGGAGGCGCCGGCCGTGTGCCTGGGCGACGGGCGACACCAGCGGACGGTGGGCCAGGTGCTCGCGAGGCGTCGGTCGCTGCGGCGGGCTCAAGCCAAGATCTCCTGACCTCCGGCGGCCTCCGGGCCGTCGGAGCGGACTACTAGGGTGGCGACGTGCCTGACACCGCCACCGACGCTCGCCCCCGTCTCCTCCTGCTCGACGGTCACTCCCTGGCCTACCGCGCCTTCTTCGCCCTGCCGGTCGAGAACTTCTCCACGACCACGGGTCAGCCGACCAACGCGGTCTACGGGTTCACCTCGATGCTCATCAACGTCCTCCGCGACGAGCAGCCCACCCACATCGGTGTCGCCTTCGACAAGTCGCGGCAGACCTTCCGGCTCGAGCAGTACCCCGACTACAAGGCCAAGCGCAACAAGACCCCTGATGAGTTCAAGAGTCAGCTGCCGTTGATCAAGGAGGTGCTCGACGCCCTCCGGGTCAAGCACATCGAGCTCGACGGCTTCGAGGCCGACGACATCATCGCGACTCTCACCACGCAGGCCACCGCCGCTGGCATGGACGTCCTGCTGCTCACCGGCGACCGCGACTCGTTGCAGCTGGTGACCGACCACGCGACCGTCCTCTACCCCATGCGCGGCGTCTCGGACCTGGCCCGGATGACACCGGCGGCCGTCGAGCAGAAGTACGGCGTACCGCCCCACCGCTACCCCGAGCTGGCCGCCCTGGTGGGGGAGGACTCCGACAACCTCCCCGGGGTGCCTGGGGTGGGCCCCAAGACCGCTGCCAAGTGGATCAGCACCTACGACGGGCTCGACAACGTGATCGCCCGGGCTGACGAGATCAAGGGGAAGGCGGGCGACTCCTTCCGTGAGCACCTCGGCGACGTGATCCGCAACCGTCAGCTCAACGCGCTCGTGTGCGACCTGTCGCTGGTGCTCACGCCCACCGACATGGCCAAGCAGCCGTGGGACCGCCAGGAGGTGCACACCCTCTTCGACGGGCTTGAGTTCCGAGTCCTGCGCGACCGGCTCTTCCAGGAGCTCACCTCCGAGGAGGTCGTCGAGGAGGTCAGCTTCGACCTCGACATGGTGCGGCTGGGGCCCGGCGAGCTCGCCGGGTGGCTGGCGCAGCACTCCCTGGACGGTGAGCTGGTCGGCATGCAGGTGCAGGGGACCTGGCACAGCGGCACCGGCGACGTCTACGCGATCGCGCTGGCTGCCTCCGACGAGGCGGCGGCCTGGATCGACGTCGAGCAGCTGGGCGCCGAGGACGAGGCGGTGCTTGCGGACTGGCTCGCCGATGCCCGGTTCCGCAAGGTGCTCCACGACTCCAAGGGCCCGATCCTGGCTCTCGCCGCGCGCGGTTGGCAGCTCGTCGGGCTCGAGCGCGACACCGCGCTGTCGGCGTACCTCGCCCGCCCGGACCAGCGCTCCTACGACCTCGCCGACCTGACCCTGCGCTACCTCAAGCGCGAGCTCAAGCTCACTCGCGACGAGGCCGACTCCGGCCAGCTCACCTTCGACTCCGTCGGCGAGGAGGCGGTCGGTGACACGGCGATGCTCCAGGCCTGGACCGTCCTCGAGCTCGCGGCCGCCCTCGACGAGGAGCTCGACCAGGGCGGTGGCACCCGGCTTCTCGGCGAGATCGAGCTGCCGCTGATCGGCGTGCTCGCGCAGATGGAGCGCACCGGCGTCGCGGTGGACGTCGACCACCTCGAGTCCTTGGAGTCCCACTTCGCCGGCGAGGTCAAGCTCGCGGCCGACGGTGCCTTCGCGGCGATCGGCAAGGAGATCAACCTCGGCTCGCCCAAGCAGCTGCAAGTGGTGCTCTTCGAGGAGATGAAGCTCCCCAAGACCAAACGCACCAAGACCGGCTACACCACCGATGCCGACGCGCTGATCGCTCTGCAGGCCAAGGTTCCCGACAACGAGTTCCTCGGCCACCTGCTGCGCCATCGCGACGTCTCCCGGTTGCGGCAGACCGTCGAGGGACTGCTCAAGACGGTCGCCTCCGACGGTCGCATCCACACCACGTTCAACCAGCTCATCGCCGCGACCGGGCGCTTGTCCTCGACCGACCCCAACCTCCAGAACATCCCGGTGCGCACCGAGGAGGGTCGTCGGATCAGGGAGGCCTTCGTGGTCGGCCCCGGCTTCACCACCTTGCTGACCGCCGACTACAGCCAGATCGAGATGCGGATCATGGCTCACCTCTCCGAGGACGAGCTGCTGATCGAGGCCTTCCGCTCCGGACGTGACTTCCACGCCGCGACGGCTGCCCGCGTCTTCGATGTGGAGCCGTCCGCGGTGACGACGCAGATGCGGGCGAAGATCAAGGCGATGAACTACGGCCTCGCCTACGGGCTCTCGGCCTACGGTCTCTCCCAGCAGCTCGGCATCGACGCGGGTGAGGCCCGCACGATGATGGATGAGTACTTCGAGACCTTCGGCGGGATCCGTGACTACCTCGGTGGAGTCGTCGACGAGGCTCGTCGCACCGGCTACACCGAGACGATCTACGGGCGTCGTCGCTACCTGCCTGACCTGACCAGTGACAATCGTCAGCGTCGAGAGATGGCCGAGCGGATGGCGCTCAACGCACCGATCCAGGGCTCCGCCGCCGACATCATCAAGGTGGCGATGCTCAACGTCGACGCGGCCCTTCGAGCGGCCGGCCTGGCTTCACGGATGCTCCTCCAGGTCCACGACGAGCTCGTCTTCGAGGTCGCAGCGGGGGAGGAGCAGTCGCTCGACGAGCTGGTCCGGCGTGAGATGGCCGGGGCCGCCGACCTCACCGTCCCCCTGGACGTGTCGGTGGGGACGGGCGCCTCCTGGCACGAGGCTGCTCACTAGCGCAGTCTCGCCCTGCGCGGGACGGTGAGGGTTAGGCAACATTTCTGCAACAATGCGCGCCGATCTCTCAGTTACTCCTGAGTAGGTATATCGTCACGTTCGCCGTGCACCAGGGAGGGCAGGCCGCCGCGCCCCGGCTTCCGGGGCGATCTGGCGTTTCTTTGTGGAGGGATGACGCCAGCATGCGCAAGACACTGCTGGTCGGCGGAGTTCTCATGCTCGCGGCGGTTCTGCTCGTCGTGCTGAGTGACCTGTTCGACCTCAAGCTGGAAGCGGCCGCTCTGTTGGGGCTCGCTGTGGGCGCGGTCGTCGCGCTCGTCCCCGACGGACGCCCCGGGATGCGCCTGGTCGGCTTCGCCGTCGGCCTCGTCGCGGCGTGGGTCGGATACCTGCTGCGGGCGGGTGTCCTGCCCGACAGCGTGGCCGGGCGCGCCGTGAGCATCGTGCTCGTGCTCGCCGTGTGCGTCGCGGTGGCTGCCGCGACCGGTGCCCGGGTGCCGCTGTGGTCGGCACTGCTCGGCGCGGCCGCGCTCGCAGGTGCCTTCGAGTACTCCTACTCCGCCGCCCCGCCCGAGGTCACCTCGACCTCGCTGAGCGCGGTGACGTCGTTGTTGATGACCGCGGCCATCGGCTTCCTGGCAGCGGCCCTCACGGTCCCACGAGAGCAGCGCCCACCGGTGCGCGCGAACGGGTCCGATGCCGACGGCGACGGCAAGACCAGCCTTGACGACATGATGGAGAAGACCAAGTGAACAACCGATTCAGTGTCCCGCTGCGCATCGCAGCGGTGACGGCGGCGACGACGATCGCTGCGCTCTCATTCGGCCCGGCGGCCTCGGCCGCCGGCGGTGAGGTCGACGTCGTCAACACCGAGACGGTGCAGGTCTACACCGACGCCAGCGGCAACGTTCAGGAGAAGCGCGTCTACGAGCAGGTGGCCATGACCGGCACCGGCACTGTTGACCTCTCCAATCCGATCGAGACCGACGGCCTGCGCAACCTCGACGGCTTCGGTGGCTTCGACGTGGAGGACGGCAACCAGGTCACCAGCGTCGACGTGGACGGCTCCCAGCGTCTGCGCACGGTCAGCAACTACGACGGGGACCTCCCGCTCGAGGTCGAGGTGCAGTACTTCCTCGACGACCAGCGGGTCGAGCCCGGTGACGTCGTCGGCGCCGATGGTCGCCTCGAGGTGCGCTACACGGTCCGCAACGTCACCTCAGCCCCGCAGGAGCTGACCTTCAGCGACGGTTCCGGTGGCGAGGTCACCAAGACGGTCGAGGTCCCCATCCCGATCGTCGGATCCCTGACCACGATCGCGCCCCCGAGCTTCACTGACGTGCAGTCCGACCAGGCCAACATCGCCGGCGACGGCAAGGGCGGCACGAAGCTCTCCTTCACGATGACCCTGCTGGCCCCCTTGGGCTCGGACACCGCGGAGTTCGGCTACACCGCCGCGATCAGCGACGGGGTGATCCCGCGTGCGGACATCTCGGCACTCCCGGTCAACCCGCTGGCGAACCCGACGTTCAAGTCGGCTGCCGACAGCTACCAGGGTGGCGCGAGCACCGGTGAGTCCCTGGCCGAGGGCGCCACCGAGATCGACGCCAACCTGCTCAAGCTCCGCGATGGTGCCGGCGACCTGCTCGCCGGCCTGATCCAGCTCCGCGACGGCTCCTCGCAGCTCGAGGCCGGCCTCGCCGGCGAGGCCGCCCCCGGCGCGCGTCAGCTTGCCGACGGTGCCGGAGAGCTCGACGCCGGCGCCAGCAAGCTGGACGACGGCGCGGGCCAGCTCTCGGCCGGTGCCGGACAGCTCGACGACGGACTCGGTCAGCTCAACTCCGGCGCACGGCGCCTGGCCGCGGGCACGGGCGAGGCATTCGCGGGCAGCAAGGACCTCAAGGCCGGCGCCAAGAAGCTCGACGGCGGCCTGTCCCAGCTCGGCGGCGGTGTCGGCGACCTCGACGACGGCGCGACCCAGCTGGCCGATGGCCAGAAGGCACTGGCCGCGGGGCTCAAGACGCTGTACGACGGCGTCGACATGCTCCCCGAGAGCGTGCGGACCACCCTCTCCACCGACGCCTCCTACAACGCGCTGCTCGATGCGCTCAAGGCGATCGCGGTCGGCGTGGGGAGCCGCACGGACGCCCCGACCACACCGACGCTGCTGGGTGGCCTCAACAAGCTGCAGTACGGCCTGGACAACCCCCTGGCGACAGATGCCAACTGCGATGCCGGCGATGCCGAAAGGTGCGGCGTCACCAATGGACTCGAGCGAATCGGAGCTCGCCTGTTCGGAGCCCTCAACGGTCCCGCAAGCCTGGACGGAACGGTCGCCAAGCTCAAGGCGACAGTCGAGTCGATCAAGACCAATCCCGATTGCACTGCGAGCTGCCAGGTCCAGACGCAAGCTGTTGCCGATGGACTGGCAGCGGCCCAGACCGCGTCGTTGACGGATCTGCGCAACGGCGTTCTCGCCATATCTGGCGGCATCGATTCCAAGATCCTGGCGTCTGGCGCCGGGCTCGACCAGCTGCGTGCCGGCCTCTCCAACGGAAACGCGGCCAACTGCCTCACCGCCAAGGCGACTGCGACGACCACGGACGACTGTGGCATCAAGGAAGCTGCGACATTCCTCCAGGTGTCGGGAATCCCGCTCCTGGTCGACGGCATCACCAACAGCATCAGCGACGAGCTGAAGGCCGGGATCGGCCAGCCCACCAAGGGCTGTGACCCGGAGGCAACGCTGCGGTGCGCCGCGGCTGCGCTCGCCGATGGTGGCACCCAGCTGACCGACGGCATCGACCAGCTCGTCGCGGGTGTGGTGCAGCTCAGCGAGGGTGGTCAGCTCTTGGCCGCCGGCGCCGGAGACCTCTCCAGCGGCCTCGGCCAGATCGACGACGGCGCGGGGCAGCTCGCTGCCGGCACGGGCGACGCCAAGGCCGGGACCGGCAAGCTCGCCGACGGGGCGGGCCAGCTGGCCGACGGCACGGGACAGCTCAAGGACGGCTCCGGCCGCCTCGCTGCCGGTGCGGGTGACCTCGCCGACGGACTCGAGACGGCCGCCAACGGGTCCACCCAGCTCACCGACGGTCTGGAGCAGGCCGCAGACGGTGCCCCGCAGCTCGTGGACGGCGCGCAGCGCCTCTCCGACGAGGGCACCAAGCAGCTGGTCAAGGCCGGTGAGGACACCGCGCAGAAGTTCGGCGAGCTGTTCGCCACCATCCAGGCCGGGTCCGACCGGGCCCAGACCGAGAGCATGGCCTACGGCGCACCCGAGGGTGCGCTGGGTCTGACGGCCTACAGCTTCGTCATCGAGGGCGAGAACGGTGAGGGCGGCCGCAACCTGGCCCGCGGACTCACCGGTCTGGCGATCCTCGGTGCGGGGGCCGGAGCGTTCGCGTTCCGCCGTGGCCTGATCTGATCCTGCTCGACCAGAGGGGCGTCGCCGAGAGGCGGCGCCCCTGTGTCATTCCCGCGAGCGGATCTCCCTGATCCACTCGGGTGGTCGAGCTTGTTCTTCGGGTGGTCGAGCTGTCTTCGGGTGGTCGAGCTTGATGTTCGGGTGGTCGAGCTTGTTCCTCGGGTGGTCGAGCTTGTTCCTTCGGGTGGTCGAGCTTGTCGAGACCACTGCGGTGGCCGGAACTCGGGTCTGCGGTCGAGCGGGTTGAGCCGTACCTGCCAGGGGGTGGCGTGGATGAGGGTGTGGTGGGCGCGGCAGAGCAGCACCAGGTTGTCGAGGCTGGTCACGCCTCCGTCGGCCCAGTGGTGGAGGTGGTGGGCGTCGCAGGCCAGTGGTAGCCGGCGGCAGCCGGGGAAGCGGCAGTGCTGGTCGCGCAGGACGAGGGCCTTCCAGATCGCGGCGGTGACCAGTCGTTGGGTGCGGCCGACATCGACGGACCTCACCCAGGGAGCCGAGGACGGCCGGGATGACCTCGGCATCACACGCCAGCCGGCGGATGGTGGAGACGGAGAGCTGGTCGCCGGTGTCCAACATCGCCGCACCGAGCCCCTGACGGAGCTGGTCCAGCGTGACCGTGACGGTGACCCGTGGTTTGGCGCCGTGCTGCTCGGGGAGCAGCCCGTCGGTCTCGCTGGCTTTGAGGCAGGTCTGCACCAGCGCGTCCCAGGTCCGCGCGCCGTGGTCGCGGAGGTCGCGGGCGGTCTCGCCGCAGTCCGGGTCCGTTCCCGGCATGGGTGCGGAGAGTGCGTGCAGGGCGGTCTTGATGATGCGCGGCGTCCTCGACGGTGCCGCGGCCGCGGAGCCGGATGCCGCCGATGCCGTCCTCGGCGAGGGTGAGGAAACGGCCCAGGTGCGCCGAGCGTTCGAGCCGGTCCAGCGCTGTCTCCTCGGCGCGTCCGGTGCCGTCGGGGTCGAGCACCTCGAGGAGGTGGTCGCTGGCCTTGCGCAGCTCGCTCGCGTTGAGGGAGGCGGCCTGGTCGAGCAGCATCCGCTCGGCCTCGTCCCGCAGAGCAGGTTGACCGGGGAGCCGGTCGATCACGGCCACGATGACCTCGGCGTGCTCCGGGCGAGATCTCGCCGGCTTGGAGGGCGAGCAGCGTCGCACGCCGCTCACCGCACAACGGGCGGGCGGTGCGCAGCAACCGGGACCCGTGGCCGTGCCGGCCACCCGCGGTGTGGGTCAGCCAGTCACCGGGCGACACCCAGCCGGCCGTCTTGGCTGCCTCGGTCGCCTCCACCTCCACCGCCACCGCGGCCTCGACCGCGGCGACCAGGGACCGGAGCCGCTCCAGCTCCACCGCCACACCCAGCAGGTCCTCCGGACGCGCCGCCGCCCAGAGCGTCTCCGCCAACGAGGCGACCTGCTCCCGCGCCGCGACCAGCACCCCCACGGGGCGGGTCGGTGAGTCCGGGAGCATCTCCATGACGACACTCAACCAGGGACCACCGACACTTTCCGCACAGTTCGATCCGCTGCACTCACGGTGGTTGAGGAGGGCGGAGCGCTAGCGGCCTCACCCGGTGGTTGAGGAGGGCGGAGCGCCAGCGGAGCCCGTCTCGAAACCGCCCCTCACCCGAGCGCGTCCGTGCGGTGGTTTCGAGACGCCTCGCCTAGCGGCTCGGCTCCTCAACCACCGGGTCGGCTCGGCTCCTCAACCGCCGGACTCCCCACGGTGGTTGAGGAGGGCGGAGCGCCAGCGGAGCCCGTCTCGAAACCACCCCCACCCGAGCGGCTCGGTGCGGTGGTTTCGAGACGCCTCGCCTAGCGGCTCGGCTCCTCAACCACCGGACTCCCCACGGTGGTTGAGGAGGGCGGAGCGCTAGCGGAGCCCGTCTCGAAACCGCCGCCACCCGAGCTCGTCCGTGCGGTTGTTTCGAGACGCTCACTTCGTTCGCTCCTCAGCCGGCGGGGGCTTCCCTCAGCAGTCCGCACGATCGGCCATCCGCGATCCACGAACAGATCCACGAACAACCGCGCCGGCCGAAGCTAGGTAGCTCCACTCCAGTCAGGAGGTCCTCACCTGGGCCGGCTGGCCGCGTTGCTTCTGGAGGAGGATCTCGGACTCGACGGGCACAAATCCGAGCTCGTCGTTGATGGCGCGCATCCACACGTTCTCGTCGTCGCTGCTTGTCCGGACCCGTGCGGCACGTCCGAGGTCGCGCGCGGCGAGGAGGGACGCGGTCTTCACCGATCTGCCAAGACCTGACCCTCGGTGCTGGGCGTGAACCATCGTTCCCTCGACCTGCGCCGGCCTTGCGGCGTCGGCCGCCACGACCAAGCAGGTCCAGGCGGCGACGACGCCTTGGGGGGTGACCGCGATCGATTCGATCGCTGTGCGTCCTTGGCTCTGCCACAGCGAGATCTCGTCGTCGTACGCCTGTCGCGAGAGTGGAGTGGGCTGCCAGTCGAGCGCGCCGTGTGGTGCCTCTGCGTCCACGAGCCCCTTGAGCACGCCGACTTGGGGACGGAGGTGGTCGGGGACCCCGTTGACGTAGGTCGAGATCACGTAGCCGTCCGGTGGCCGTGGGGCGCAGAGCTCGGCACCGACCAGGTCCAGCTCGACCACCGTCTCGGTAGTGGCGCGGGCGTACCCGAGGGGCTGCGCGAAGTTCCTGGCCAGACCCTCGAGGTCCACCGTCGTGGGACGATAGGCGCTTGCCACGAATCGCCGTACCCCGTCCGGACGCGTGTCCTCCACTGCCTGAACAAGGCGTGTGCCGACGCGTCGACGCTGGTGTTCGGGAAGTACGGAGACAGAGACCCAGGACGTGTCGGGGGTGTCGAGCGCCGTGGAGGAGCTCGCGAGGCCGATCAGACGGTCGTTCTCGAAGGCTCCGAGCAGGTCGTGGACCCAGCCATGCGTGGCCCTCCAGGCCGAGGCCCGCGCCTGCTGCCCCAGAGGCAACCAGCCCGGACGCGCGTGCCTGGTCGCCTCGCACTCGACGGAATAGGCATCGACTAACGCCGACGCGTCATCGAGGTCCAAAGCCCGGATGTCCCCGCTGAAGATCATGAAGACTGCACCGCCTCTTCACACCCGGGGGGCGAGGTCGGCGGCGATGATCGCCGTGCCAGGGATGAGCACCCCCCGCTCGGGGCCCCAGCCGCCCCACACCCGGTCGTGTCCCTCGGGCCACTGTGGCTCCTCGAGCCGGGTGATCCGGAAGCCGGCGCCGGCCAGCAGAGCGACCCAGTCACCGAGTGTGCGGTGGTGCTCGACGTAGCGGGGCTCGCCGGTCTCGGTGTCCTCCTCGACGTACGGCGTCCGGTCCCAGTACGACGACGTGACGACCAGACCCTCCTTCGTGGGGTCGTCGGGCATCGTCCACCGGATGGGATGCGTGATGGAGAAGGCGAAGCGGCCGCCGTGCCGGAGCACCCGGGCCACCTCCTCGATCGTCCGGCCGAGCTGCTCGACGAACTGGAGCGCGCCGAACGCCGAGAACGCGATGTCGAACGAGCCGTCGGCGAAGGGCAGGTCGGTCGCCGTCGCGCAGACCACCGGCACGTGGATGCCGAGATCGTCGTCGATCCGGCACGAGTGCTGGAGTTGGCGCATCGAGAGGTCCAGTCCGACCGAGGACCGGGCCCCCCGCACGGTCAGGGAACGCGCACACTGACCGGCGCCGCACCCGATCTCCAGCACGTCGCGCCCGGTGACGTCACCGAGCATCCCGAGATCGCTCTCGTCGATGCCCTCCGGACCCCAGACGAACCCGGCGTCACGGAGGAACGGGCCGTGGGTGGCCTGGTACTCGTCGGCGTAGGCGTCCCAGTCGCGGCGGTTGGCGCGGCGCGAGTCGATCTCGTCGACCGGCCGGCGCACCGGCTGGACCCCTGCCGGCATGTCGGTCACCGGCACCAGGGGCGTCCCGGGCGGCCAGCGCGGGACCTCGAGAGGTGGCACGATCCGAGAGTAGGGCACCATCGCCGCCATGGACGGCTTCGGGCTCCGACCCTTGGACGGCGGCTTCAGCGGGGAGACCTTCCTCGGCGAGGCGGCTGGTGAGCGCAGCGTCGTCCGGGTGTACGCCGGACGGGGTGCAGGCCGTGGGCCGGCGGCGCCCGAGATCGATGCCGCGGTGCTGCGTCTGGTGCGGGGTCTGCTGCCGGTGCCCGAGGTGCTCGAGATCCGCCGTCCCGACCCGGTGGCGGGAACGCCGGGGCTGCTGGTCACCACCTTCGCTCCGGGGGAGCGGCTCGACACCGTGCTGCCGGGCCTGGATGCACCCACCCGCGCGGCGGTCGGCCACAACCTCGGCGTGATCGTGGCGCGCCTGGGTCAGATGCCCCTTCCCCGCGCCGGCCGGTTCGTCGACGGAGCCCTCGGGATCGAGCCCTGGCCCGAGGACAGCGACCTGGTCGGCTGGGTGGAGCACCACCTGGCGGCGACCGAGCTGGCTCGCTGGCCGCTCGACCTGGCCGAGCGGCTGCGCTCCGTCGCCGCGGATGCGCAGTCGCGGCTCGACGAGGTCGACCGGATCTGCCTCGTACACAGCGACGTCAACCCCAAGAACATCCTGGTGGACCCCAGCAGCGGCGCCGTGACCGCGCTCGTGGACTGGGAGTTCGCGCATGCCGGCCATCCCGCGACCGACCTGGGCAACCTGCTCCGTCTCGACCGGGAGCCGGTCTTCGCCGACGCGGTGCTGACCGGCTACCTCGACGTGGCCGGACACCTCGACGGCAACGACCGGTCGGGAGGGCGCGAGCGGCTGCTGCTGCGGGCGCGGGCGGCGGACCTGTTCGCCCTGGTCGACCTCGCCGGGCGCCTGGGGGAGAACCCTGTCACCGAACGTGCCGACCGGCTGCTCCGCGAGATCGCACGCACGGGCGATCTCCGGGCGGCCGGCTGAGGCTCGCGCAGCGTGGGCCGGGTTGGACT
Organism: uncultured Actinomycetota bacterium; assembly: GCA_963834315.1. Lineage (GTDB taxonomy): Bacteria > Actinomycetota > Actinomycetes > Propionibacteriales > Nocardioidaceae > Nocardioides_B. The sequence goes on from CAWIAY010000010.1 coordinate 1,744,772, forward strand.
CGCGCGCCGTACCCCGCGTATCCTGGACGGTGCGCAGGAGTATTGCCGGAGTCTCAGACAGAGCAGCCTCTCGCTCGCTATCTCCCCGCCTGGCTCTCGAGCCCGGAGCGGGACAGCATCCAGGGTAGTGAAACCGAGCTTCTCGCGCGTCCGCACAACTCCACATCCACCCAAGGAACTCTCTCCCTTATGACGATTACCCCCGCCCTTTCGGACGCACCGCAGATCGCGGTCAACGACATCGGGTCCGAAGAGGACTTCCTCGCCGCAATCGACGCCACCATCAAGTACTTCGACGACGGATCCATCGTCGAGGGCACGATCGTGAAGGTCGACCGTGACGAGGTCCTGCTCGACATCGGCTACAAGACCGAGGGCGTCATCCCCTCGCGCGAGCTCTCCATCAAGCACGACGTCGACCCCTCCGAGGTCGTTGCCGTCGGCGACAAGGTCGAGGCCCTCGTCCTCCAGAAGGAGGACAAGGAAGGCCGGCTCATCCTGTCCAAGAAGCGCGCACAGTACGAGCGCGCCTGGGGCACCATCGAGCAGGTCAAGGAAGAGGACGGCGTCGTCACCGGCACCGTCATCGAGGTCGTCAAGGGTGGTCTCATCCTGGACATCGGCCTGCGCGGCTTCCTCCCCGCCTCCCTCGTCGAGATGCGTCGCGTCCGCGACCTCCAGCCGTACGTCGGCCAGGAGCTCGAGGCCAAGATCATCGAGCTCGACAAGAACCGCAACAACGTGGTCCTGTCGCGTCGTGCGTGGCTCGAGCAGACCCAGTCCGAGGTTCGCCAGGGCTTCTTGACCCAGCTGCAGAAGGGTCAGATCCGCAAGGGTGTCGTCTCCTCGATCGTCAACTTCGGTGCGTTCGTCGACCTCGGTGGGGTCGATGGTCTGGTCCACGTCTCCGAGCTGTCCTGGAAGCACATCGACCACCCGTCCGAGGTCGTCGCCGTGGGCGACGAGGTGACCGTCGAGGTGCTCGACGTCGACATGGACCGCGAGCGCGTCTCGCTGTCGCTGAAGGCGACCCAGGAAGACCCGTGGCAGCACTTCGCCCGGACCCACCAGATCGGTCAGATCGTGCCGGGCAAGGTCACCAAGCTGGTGCCCTTCGGTTCGTTCGTCCGCGTCGAGGAGGGCATCGAGGGCCTGGTGCACATCTCCGAGCTCGCCGAGCGTCACGTCGAGATCCCCGAGCAGGTCGTGCAGGTCAACGACGACGTCATGGTCAAGATCATCGACATCGACCTCGAGCGTCGCCGGATCTCGCTGTCGCTCAAGCAGGCCAACGAGAACCCGGTCACGACCGACGCCGAGGACTTCGACCCGACGCTCTACGGCATGACCGCGTCCTACGACGAGCAGGGCAACTACATCTACCCCGAGGGCTTCGACCCGGAGACCGGCGAGTGGCTCGAGGGCTTCGACGACCAGCGTGCGGTCTGGGAAGAGCAGTACGCCAAGGCGCACACCCGTTGGGAGGCCCACGTCAAGCAGCAGGCCGAGGCCGCCAAGGCCGAGGTCGAGGCCGGCGAGGCCACGTCCTACAGCTCCGACAGCGGCGCAGCGGCAGCCTCCAGTGACGGTGACGCGGCGGAGGAGTCCTCCTCGCCGGCGTCCGCCCCCTCGGAGGGCGGCTCGCTCGCCTCGGACGAGGCACTGCAGGCGCTCCGGGAGAAGCTCACCGGCGGCAGCAACTGATCCGTTCGCACCACGCACGCACGAGGGCCCGGTCACCGATGGTGACCGGGCCCTCGTGCGTGGTGGGCTCATGCCATGCGGTGGTTCCGCGGGTCGAAGAGGTCTCGGTAGTTGTCGGGAGGCGGCGGGGTGTGACCGTAGCCGTCGTGGAGGACGTCGCGCAGGGTGGCGACGATCCAAGCAGTGCCGATGATGATCGCGAAGAGGATGAAGGTCGTCATGGCAGTAAGTCTGCGCTACACGATATCCCGCCACGAGTGGCAGATATGCCAACCTACCTCGATTTGCTGCCAACTTTGTGGCACCATGGCTGGGTGCTCACCAACGTGGCCGTCCTGGTCCATCACCAACTCGCCCCCTTCGAGCTCGGCGTCCTCGTGGAGGCGTTCGGCTACGACCGTTCCGACGAGGGACTTCCTGTGCTCGACTTCGCGGTCTGCGCGATCGAGCCGGGCACCTACAGCACCCAGGGTGGCTTCGGCATCTCCGTGGAGCACGGGCTCGAGCGGCTCGCGCGGGCCGACCTCGTGTGCGTCCCCGCGTTCGCCGACGGCACAGACCTGCCCGTGGAGGCCCTCGACGCGCTGCGCGCCGCCCACGACCGCGGGGCGAGGCTGCTCTCGGTCTGCTCCGGGGCGTTCGTCCTCGGCGAGGCCGGCCTCCTCGACGGCCGGGAGTGCACCACCCACTGGCGCTACACCGACGAGCTGGCCCGCCGCTACCCCGCGGCGAAGGTCATCCCCGAGGTGCTCTACGTCGACGAGGGACAGATCATCACCAGCGCAGGCACGGCGGCCGGCATCGATGCGGCCCTCCACCTGTGGCGTGAGGAGTACGGCGCGGCCGCCGCGAGCAAGCTCGCCCGCAGGATGGTCGTGCCTCCGCAGCGCCAGGGCGGCCAGGCCCAGTACATCCGCACGCCCGTCGCCGACTGCTCCGACCTGCCCACCCTCGGGCCGCTGCTGACCTGGCTCGACGAGCATCTCGACGCGCCGCACTCGGTGGACACCCTCGCTCGTGAGGCCGCGATGTCGCCGCGCACCTTCGCCCGACGCTTCCGCGACGAGACCGGCACCACTCCGCACGCGTGGATCACCAGCCGTCGGGTGCTGCGCGCCGAGGAGCTGCTGGAGACCACCGACCACTCCATCGAACGGATCGCCGACGCCGTGGGCTTCGGCAACGCCGCGACCCTGCGTCACCACTTCTCCCGTGCCCGAGCCGTCAGTCCCCAGCAGTACCGCCGCACCTTCAGTGCGTCTGCCTGAGCCAGGCCTCGGTCCTAGCAGGTCGCGACGTAGACGGTTGCCGTGGACTCGCCTCGGGTGAGCGGGTTGGGGAACGTGATCACCTGAGCGTCGGCCTGGGCGAAGACCTCGTGCAGCGCCGCGACGAACGCGTCGTCGGGCGGGTCGTCGGACCACAGAGCGAAGACCCCACCAGGCTCCAGCAGCGCCCGGAGTCCGCCGAGCCCGGCGGCGGTGTAGAACGGCGTGTGACTGGGGTGCAGCACGTCACGGGGAGAGTGGTCGATGTCGAGCAGGATGACGTGGAACCGGTCCGGGACAGGTTCGTGGAACGACGCGTCACCGCGCACCAGCGCGAAGAAGTCACCGGTGACCAGTCTCGCGCGAGGGTCGGAGGTCAGGGTTGCTCCGTCGGGCAACAGGCCTTGCTCGTGCCAGCCGATGACCTCGGCGAGCGCCTCCACCACCGTGAGGGAGCGCACCCGGTCGTCCACCAGGGCGGCGACCGCGGTGTAGCCCAGCCCGAGTCCACCGACGAGCACGTCGAGCCTCTGGTCGGTGGCTGCGGCGAGCCCCAGCCGGGCCAGCTCACGCTCGGCCACCGTGAAGAGGCTGGACATCAAGAACTCGTCCCCGAGCTTGACCTCGTAGATCTCCACCCCGAGCTGAGGGTCGATGCGGCGGCGCAGACTGATCTCCCCGAGCCGGGTCTGCTGGGCGTCGAGCTCCTCGAAGCGTCTGCTGATGATGGGCTCCTTGCTGTGCCGGCGGGTGATCTGGCCCGGACCCTGCGGTCGGACTCGCCGACCGGGCCGTCAGCGGTCCCCGCTAGCCTAGGGCCGTGTCCGCTGACCGCACTGAGATCGAGCGCTTCAACAACATCGTCTTCGGGGCGATCCTGGTCGCCCTGCTGCTCTCCTTCGTGGACGACAACAGCCTCGTGCTCGCGGTGGAGCTGGCCTGTCGCGCCACGGTCGTGGTGCTCGTGGCAGTGGCGGTCGTCCGGTTCCGGCGTGACTACTTCTCCCACTGGACGAGCTGGTTGGCGACGGCCGTGGCGCTCTTGAGTGTGTTCCGGCTCCTCGCGGTCTTCACCGTCGGCTGAGCCGAGGGGATCCGGTCAGCGGCCGAACGCCTCGGCGAGAGCCTCTCGGGAGTTGATCTCGAGCTTCAGGTAGACGTGCCGGAGGTGGTACTCCACCGTCTTGGGGCTCAGGAACAGCGCAGCGGCCGCTTCCCGAGTGGTGTGACCGGAGGCGAGGAGCCGGGAGATCTGGCGCTCCTGGGGGGTCAGCTCGCTGAGGGCGGACGCCTCGCGACGGTGGGCCTGCTCGCCGGTGGCCTCGAGCTCGCGCGCGGCGGCGTCTGCCCAGGGCCTCGCCCCCAGGGACTCGAAGCCGGCCAACGCGGACCGCAGCGGCTCGCGGGCCTCCACCCGCCTCCGGAGCCGTCGGAGCCGGGCTCCGTAGGCCAGCTCGGTCCGGGCGGTCTCGTAGAGGTCCGGGGTCCTCGCGTGGAGCTCGAGCGCGGACCGGAAGAGGGCATCCATGTCGTCGGCCCGGGCGACCAGACCAAGGGCGCGGCGGGCGCGGGCTATCGCCCAAGGCTGGCCCTTCGCGTTCGCGGCCCGATGGAAGTCCTCGGCCAGTCCGGCTGCTTGGTCGCGACGCTTCAGGTGGAGGTAGGCCTCGACGAGCTCGGGGGCGGCGGACATGTCGGGGTCGCAGAACTCCGCCTGCCGGAGCCTGGTGAGCAGCCGTTCGTAGTGCTCGACCGCCGCAGCCACGTTGCCCTCGCCGCTCTCGAGGTCGCCCTGGGCGAAGTCGAGCCAGGCCGAGCCCAGGTTGATCCCCAGCCGCTCGCACAGCTCCGCTCCCGGCCGGGCCAGCTCCCGGCACTGCTCGGCGCGTCCCTGTCGGGCGTAGAGCCAGGCCAGTCCGGCCTGGGAGGTGGCCAGGTCGGTGCTCTGGCCGGTCTCCTCAGCCAGGCGGATGCTCTCCTGGTAGGAGGCCTCGGCGTCGTCCCACCTGTCACCGCCCGCGTCGTCGCGAGCCACGTGCATCAGCAGGTGCGGCAAGGTGCCGAGTGCGACCCGCTTGCGCAGCCGCGAGACCGCTTCGTCGACCACAGCGCGGTGGGTGTCTGCCTCGCGCAGCCACAAGATGCCGATCATCCGGTACGGCAGCAGGAACCGGTCGGTCTGCAGCTCCTCCACCTCGAGCACGAGGTCCAAGGCGACGCGGAGGTGTCGGGCGCCGGACACGCCCTCGCCGGCCAGGATCTCCGCCGTCCCGGTGGCGATGGCGGCCAGGAACCGTGATCGCGGGTCGTCGGCGCGCTCGATGAGCTCGCCGATGCGGCGCGCGGTGGCCAGGGCGGACGTCGGGTCGGCGAGGTAGAAGCACACGTGTACGGCGTCACAGAGCAGCCGGACGGCCGTCGTCGGATCCGTCTCCTCGACGTCCTCGGCGGCCCCGACCAGCGTCTGGCGAGCCTCGCGCAGCGAGCCGCACCGGGTCTGGATCGCGCCGCGGAGCCCCTGGATCCGGGAGCGCAGCCCGGGGCTGGGGTGGCGCTCGAGAGCGCGGTCGAGCAGCTCGAGCGCGCGGTCGGTCGACCCTGCGCGCAACGCCGCTCGTCCTGCGTCGGTGAGTCTGCGGGCGACCTCCTCGATTCCTTCGGTCAGCTCCGCGGCGCGCTCGTGAGCGTGAGCGGCGGTGGCGAACGCGCCGCGCTGGGAGGCCAGGGCGCCGACATCGTCGAGAGTCGCCGCGACCTGTGCGTCGGGAGCCACTGCCCCTTCGGCCAGGTGCCAGGCGAACCGGTCGGTCTCCGTGCGGGGGACGACGGTGGTCAGGGCCCGGTGGACCTCACGGCGGGTCTCGGAGTCGGCCGCGCCGTAGACCGCGGACCGCACCAGGGGGTGGCGGAAGGCGATCTGGTCGCCCTCCATGTCGATCAGTCCCGCGTCGGTCGCGCTGGCCAGGGCGGCGCCGGTCAGCCCGAGCGCCCGGCAGGCGCCATGGACGGACGCCACGCTGGTGCTGTCGGCGGCGACGACCAGGAGGGCCAGCCGGGTCTCTGGTGGTAGCTCCTCCACCCGGCCCAGGAAGGAGCTGGTCAGCTCCTCGGAGACACGGACGGGGGTGTCGGCCGGGCGGGCGTCGAGACGGTCCAGGCGCCGACCGAGCTCGAGCAGGGCCAGCGGGTTGCCGGCCGTGGCGCGGTGCAGGCGTTCGGCCTGCTCGGTGCGCAGGTCCGTGCCCGAGTCGGCCATGACGAGGCTGCGGGCTTGGGCAAGGTCGAGACCGGTCAGGTGGAGTGGGGGCAGGTCGCCCCAGGACCGGCTCCCTGGCTCAGTGGGGCGCGTGGTGACGAGCATGGCCACAGCGTCAGAGACGAACCGGCGGGCGGCGAAGACCAGCGCTTCCGTGGAAGGGCCGTCCAGCACGTGGGCATCGTCGAGGAGCACCGCGACCGGCCGTTCTTCGGCGGCCCGGGAGAGCAGGCTCAGGGTCGCCGCCCCGACCGCGAAGCGACTCGGGTCGGACGTCCCACGGGTGTCGAGCATGAGGGCGGACGAAAGCGCCTCGGCCTGCGGGGCGGGGATCTGGTCGATCCCCGGCAGCAGCGGGCGCAGCAGCTGGAGCAGGCCGCCGAAGGGCACGGCCTGCTCGGACTCGATGCCGCGGGCGCGCAGCACGGTCATCTGGTGGGTGTGCCGCTCGGCGTCGGAGAGCAGGCAGGTCTTGCCGATTCCTGGCTCCCCGGTGATCACCAGGACGCCGCTGGTGCCGACCCGGGCACCGGCGAGGAGGTTCTCGATCGCGCGGCGCTCGGCTTCCCGCCCGACCACCATCTGTGCAGTCTAGGCCCGCTCGGCGCGCGGCGTGGGTGGCGATCACTAGGGGGGGCACCTGATGCGACTGCCCGGTCTGCCGCCCTAGCTTCGAGTTCCCACCGTCCAGACACACAGAGATGAGCTCGTCATGACCGAACTGAAGCAACAGCGCGAGGTCGACGTCGACAAGCTGATGGCCTTCGTCTTCCGGGCCGTCGACGAGGTCGGCTCCACCCTCAACACGGCCCTGGTCGTGATGGGCGACAAGCTGGGCCTCTACCGAGCGATGAACGACTCGGGGCCCACCACGCCCAGCCGTCTCGCCGACGCGACCGGCACCGCCGAGCCCTACGTCCGTGAGTGGCTCAACGCCCAGGCCGCCGGGGGCATCGTCGAGTACGACCCGGCGACCGGGCACTACACGCTGCCCCCCGAGCAGGCGGTGGCGCTCACCGACGAGAGCAGCCCGGCGTTCCTTCCGGGCTTCTTCCAGATCGCCCTGGGCACGGTCCAGGGCTCGAGCACCATCGTCGACCTGGCCCGCAGCGGCGCCGGCTACGGCTGGCACGAGCACAACCACGACGTGCACGAGGGCTGCGAGAGGTTCTTCCGGCCGAGCTACAACGCGCACCTGGTCGCCGAGTGGTTGCCCGCGCTGGACGGTGTGGTCGACAAGCTGGAGAAGGGTGCGCGAGTGGCCGACATCGGGTGCGGTCACGGCGCGTCCACGATCATCATGGCGCAGGCCTTCCCGAGGTCCACCTTCCACGGCTCGGACTACCACCCGGAGTCGATCGCCGTGGCCCGTGCCAAGGCCGAGGAGGCCGGGGTGGCCGACCGGATCACGTTCGAGGTGGCCGGGTCGGGTGCGTTCTCCGGGGACTCCTACGACCTGGTGACCACGTTCGACGCACTGCACGACATGGGCGACCCGGTCGGCGCCGCGCGCGCGGTCCGCAGCCGCCTCGCCGATGACGGCACCTGGCTGGTGGTCGAGCCGATGGCGGGCGATCACGTCGAGGACAACCTCAACCCGGTCGGACGGGCCTACTATGGCTTCTCGACGTTGCTCTGCACGCCGTCGTCGCTGGCCCAGGAGGTCGGACTGGCGCTCGGCACCCAGGCGGGGCCGGCACGCATCCGGGACGTCGTCACGACGGGCGGCTTCACCCGCTTCGCCAAGGTAGCCGAGACGCCCTTCAACCAGGTGCTGGAGGTCCGTCCTTGAGCTCAAGGCACCCGAGCAGGGTCTGCCGGGCCGTCGTCACCGGGACGACCGAGCGTGACGGGGTCCGGCTGGCCTACGAGGTGTTCGGGGGCGGCCCCGTCACCGTGGTGCTGATGCCGACCTGGACGATCATCGACTCCCGGTTCTGGAAGGCCCAGGTCGCCTACCTGGCCCGGCACTACCGGGTGATCACCTTCGACGGGCGGGGGAGCGGCGGCTCCGGGAGGCCCGCGGGGGCGGCGGCGTACACCAACGAGGAGTACGCCGCCGACACGCTGGCGGTGATGGACGCGACGGGGACCGACCGTGCCGTCCTGGTGGCACTCTCCTGCGCCTCCGCGTGGGCCGTGCACGTCGCGGCCGACCATCCCGACCGCGTCTCCGGGTTGTTCGTGCTCTCACCGTCCTGCGGCGTGGCGGTGGGTCAGCCGGGCCGCGAGCAGTACGCCTTCGACGAGCCTCACGACACGACCGAGGGCTGGGCGAAGTACAACCGGCACTACTGGCTCCATGGTGGCTTCGAGGACTACCTGGAGTTCTTCTTCCCCACGATGTACTCCGAGCCCCACTCGACGAAGCAGATCGAGGACTCCCTCGACTGGGCTCACGACATCGCGCCAGAGACCCTCGCGGACGCGACTGCGGGGCGGCTGGGCTGCGACGGGCTCGTCTGCGCCTCGATCGAGCCGTTGTGCGTGAGGGTCCAGTGCCCGGTGATCGTCGTGCATGGCACGGACGACGCGGTCCGCTCCCACGAGGTGGGGGAGCGGGTGGCGGAGCTGACCGGGGGATCGCTGGTGCTGCTCGAGGGTGGCGGGCACGGCCTGATGGCCCGCCACCCCGTCCAGGTGAACCTGCTCATCCGGGAGTTCGTCGACCGGGTCCACCCTCCGGTGGAGCGGCGGACCTGGGTGCACCCGGGCCGGCGTCGCAGACGGATGCTGTTCCTCTCCTCGCCGATCGGGCTGGGCCACGCGCGCAGGGACGTGGCGATCGCCGACGAGCTCGTGGTCCGCTGCCCGGACCTCGAGATCGACTGGCTGGCGCAGCACCCGGTGACCGGCGTGCTGGAGAGGGCGGGTCACCGGGTGCACCCGGCCTCACGCTGGCTCGCCAGCGAGTCGGCCCACTTCGAGCACGAGGCGGGCGACCACGACCTCCACGCCTTCCAGGCGATCAGGTCGATGGACGAGGTCCTGGTCAACAACTTCATGGTCTTCCAGGAGCTGGTGGAGAGCGAGCACTACGACCTCGTCGTGGGTGACGAGGCCTGGGACGTGGACCACTTCCTGCATGAGTTCCCGGAGCTGAAACGCTTCGCCTTCGCCTGGTTGACCGACTTCGTCGGCTGGTTGCCGATGCCGGACGGCGGGGACCGGGAGGCCCGGCTGACGGCCGACTACAACGCGGAGATGCTCGAGCAGCGCGCCCGGCTCGCGCGGGTGCGGGACCGGTCCGTCTTCGTGGGCAACCCCGAGGACGTGGTCCCGGAGAGCTTCGGCGCCGGCCTCCCCATGATCGATGAGTGGGTCCGCTCCGAGTTCGACTTCGCCGGCTACGTCACGGGCTTCGACCCGACCGGGGTCGCGGACCGCGAGGTGTTGCGAGCCCGGCTCGGCTACCGGGAGGACGAGCGCCTGTGCGTGGTCACGGTCGGTGGCTCGGGAGTGGGCGAGCCGCTGCTGCGCCGGGTGCTGGACGCCGTCCCCCTGGTACGTCGTGAGCTGCCCGACCTCCGGTTCCTGGTCGTGGGCGGACCCCGGATCGACCCGCGCTCGCTGCCGCGGCGACGTGGAGCCAACGTCGTGGGACACGTGCCCGACCTCTACCAGCACCTGGCGGCCTCCGACCTCGCCGTGGTCCAGGGCGGGCTCACCACCTGCATGGAGCTGACCGCCAGCCAGCGTCCGTTCGTCTACGTGCCGCTGCGGCACCACTTCGAGCAGAACTTCCACGTGCGACACCGGCTCGAGCGCCACGACGCCGGTCGGCACCTGCCCTACGAGGAGGTGCTGGACCCGGACGCCCTGACCGAGGCGATCATCAAGGAGATCGATCGCGAGGTCCGCTACCGGCCGGTCGAGACCGACGGAGCCGCCGTCGCAGCCGCGATGCTGGCCGACCTGCTCTGACCGCGGGGCCGCCCGAGGTATTGACACCCCTGGACCCATGGGCCATGTTTGGTCTAGTCCAATGGTTCACTCATCTCGGGAGTGCTGTCATGCCATCACGGTCCCTGCGGGCGAGTCTCCTCGCCCCCCTTCTCGCCGCTGCCCTGGTCGCCCCCGCCGGGGGAACGGCGACCGCCGCGCCGCCCTCTTCCTCGGACGCCACGTGTGCCGTGGACCCGGCGGCCCCCAAACGGCAGCAGCGAGGTGAGTGGATCGCGAGCGTGGTCAACATCGACTGGCCCTCCCGTCCCGGTCTGACTCCGGCACAGCAGAAGGCCGAGCTCGAGGGCTGGTACGACGAGGCTGCCGAGCGTGGGCTCAACTCCGTCGTCGTGCAGGTCCGGCCGACCGCGGACACCTTCTGGCCCTCGGACCTCGAGCCATGGTCGCGCTACCTGACCGGCACGCCCGACGGCGACCCGGGCTACGACCCGATGGCCTTCGCGGTCGAGGAGGCCCACGAGCGCAACCTCGAGTTCCACGCCTGGTTCAACCCCTACCGGGTCTCCATGAACACCGACCGCACCGCGCTGGCTCCGGACAGTCCGGCGGCCCAGCACCCCGAGTGGGTGATCGCCTACGGCGGCAAGCTCTACTACGACCCGGGTCTGCCGCAGGTGCGCGCGCTGACCGAGGACGTCATCCTCGAGGTGGTCCGTCGCTACGACATCGACGCCGTGCACTTCGACGACTACTTCTACCCCTACCCGGTGGCCGGGCAGGCCTTCGGCGACGAGGCCACCTTCGAGACCTACGGAGGCGACTTCCCGGCGACCGGGAAGGGGCTGGCCGACTGGCGTCGGCACAACACCGACCTCCTGATCGAGGAGCTCGACGAGCGGATCCACGCAGCCAAGCCGTGGGTGAAGTTCGGCGTCAGCCCGTTCGCGGTCTGGCGCAACCAGGCCACCGATCCCGAGGGGTCCGCGACCCAGGCCGGCGCCGAGACCTACGACAGCCTCTACGCCGACACCCGCAAGTGGGTGCGCGAGGAGTGGCTCGACTACGTCGCCCCGCAGGTCTACTGGAACATCGGTTTCACCGTCGCCGACTACGCCGTGCTGGTTCCGTGGTGGGCCGACCAGGTGCGTGGGACCGACGTCCAGCTCTACGTCGGACAGGCCACCTACAAGGTCGGCACGTCGACCCAGGCGCCGCAGTGGATGGACCCCGAGGAGATGAGCCGCCACCTGAGGTTCAACCGCGACATCCCCGAGGTCGACGGTGACGTCTACTTCTCCGCCAAGGATGTCCGCGCCAACCGCCTGGGCCACATGGACCTGCTGCAGGCCGAGCACTACGCCCACCCGGCGCTGCTGCCCGTGACCGAGGGTGTCCCAGGTCGGGCGCCCCAGCCGGTGCGCCGGCTGCGGGCCGAGCGTGTCCCCGAGGGGGTGTCGCTGAGCTGGGACGGGACCGGCACGTCCTATGCCGTCTACCGGGTCGAGGGGAACCGCGTGGTGGCGTGCGACACCGCGGACGCGACCCACCTGGTCGCCGTGGTGCGCGACGAGGAGTTCCTCGACTCCGACGTGCCGAGCGGGAAGCACAGCTATGTCGTGACCGCGCTCGACCGGGCCTACCGGGAGAGCGTCGTCGGTCCGCGGAGCACGGTGCGATGACCCGGACCGTGGGGCGGGGCGAGTGGCGGTCGCCGCCCCGATGTTGTACCAATGGTCCATGAGCACCCCCGATCCCCGCCCGGCGACGGCTGCGCCGACGAAGCAGCAGCACGTGCGCGAGCAGCTCGAGACGCTGCTCGCGGGTCTGGTGCCCGGGGAGCCGCTCCCTGCCGAGCGCGACCTGGCTCGTGAGCTCGGGGTGGCCCGGATGACCCTGCGGCGCGCAGTGGACGGGCTGGTCGACGACGACCGGCTGATCCGTCGTCGCGGAGCCGGCACGTTCGTCGCCGGGGCGAAGGTGACCCAGCGGCTCGCGGCGACGTCCTTCTCCGCCGACATGCGGGCCCGCGGACTCCGGCCGGGCAGCCGCACCATCGAGGCGCGACGGTTCCCCGCAGGCATGATGCTGTCCGGCCTCCTCGGGGTGCCGCCGCAGACCGATGTCCTCTTCGTGCGCCGGCTGCGTCTCGCCGACGACGAGCCGATGGCCGTCGAGGACCTGCACGTGCCGGCCACCGTCGCGCCGGGGCTCAGCGGCGAGGACCTCGAGGGCCGCTCGTTCTACGACCTGCTCGCCGAGCGCTACGACGACCCTGTCGTGGCGGGCACGCAGACCGTCGAACCGGCTCTCGTGGGGGAGGACGTCGCCACCCTGCTGGGCGTCGACACCGGCTCGCCGGTCTTCCTCTTCGAGCGCACCTCGCGGGTGCGCAGTGGCGGGATCGCGGAGTTCGTCCGCTCCACCTACCGCGGCGACCGCTACCGGATCGTGGTCGACATCTTCCCGCCGACCAGCAGCGAGTCCGCTCCCGGGTCTTGACGCGAGCCCGCTGATCTGACCAGAATCGACCAGAGGTCTTAGACCTTTGGTTCACTTCTCCCACCGCCGGTTGGTGGCGGCTCGGGGCGACCAACGGATGACACAAAGGGTGGTGCGGTGATGAGGTTCAACGGCTCGAGGGTGCGCAAGGCGTCGTGGACGGCCGGCCTGGCCGGCCTGGCGCTGGCCACGGCTGCGTGCGGCGGCAGCTCCGGCAGCGACAGCGAGATCCAGGACTCCGGCGAGGTCTCGGCCGACGGCGAGAAGCTGACGGTGTGGATCATGGAGGGCACCAACCCCGACGCCGGTCCGTACGTCGACGACCTGAGCGCTGCCTTCACCGAGGAGACCGGCGCCGAGCTCGACGTGCAGTTCGTGCCCTGGGCCGAGGCGCATGACAAGTTCGTCAACTCGATCGCCGGTGGCACCACCCCCGACGTCGCCGAGGTGGGCACCACCTGGACGCCGGAGTTCGCCGATGCGGGTGCCCTCACCGATCTGAGCGATGTCGTTGAGGAAGCCGGACTCGACACCGACCTGGTCCCCGGGCTGGTCGAGGCAGGCACCGTCGACGGTGGCCTCTACGGCATGCCCTGGTATGCCGGCGTCCGCTCGGTCGTCTACCGCACCGACGTCTTCGAGAAGGCCGGCGTCGAGCCGCCCACCTCGTGGGACGAGCTGGTCCAGGTCGGCGAGACCCTCAAGAAGGCCGACCCCGACATGATCACCTTCCCGGTCCCCGGTGACAGCGAGTACGGCGTCTACCCCTTCGTCTGGGGGGCGGGCGGCTCGATCGCCGAGCAGGACGGCGACTCCTGGGTCAGCGAGATCGACTCCCCGGAGGCCCAGGAAGGCATCGAGTTCTACACCGACCTCGCCCTCGACCACGGCTTCTCCAGCCCGGCAGCGACGACCTGGGACGAGGCAGACCTCTCCGACGCGTTCAGTCGCGGCGACGTCGCGATGATGATCGCCGGCAGCTGGACTCCCGGTGCACTGACCGAGGCCAACCCCGACCTCGAGGGCAAGATCGGCGCCTTCCCGATCCCCGGTCCCGACGGTGGTGTCTCGCCGTCGTTCCTGGGTGGGTCGCACCTCGGTGTCTTCGAGACCTCGGAGAACAAGGACCTCGCCTGGGCGCTGGTCAAGCTGATGGCCACCGGCGACCACGCCGCCGACTGGAGCGACCAGTCGGGCTTCTTCCCGGGCACCAAGACCCTGCTCGACGAGGTCGCCGCCCAGGACGACCCGGTGGTCGCGCCCTTCGCCACCCAGATGGTCGAGGGTGGCGCCAGCCTGCCCGTGACCCCGCTCTACGGGCAGGTCCAGGGCAAGAAGACGGTCGCGGCGATGCTCCAGTCGATCCTCTCCGGTGACACCTCGGTCGAGGATGCCTCGACCAAGGCCGCCGAGGAGATGGACGAGATCTTCAGCCGCGGCTGAGGCACACGGAGCCTTCCTCGATGACCAGTCCGCCTCATGTGGAGCCCGGTGCGGTCGCGACCGGCCCGGCCTCGGGTCGCGCGTCCGCACCGGCTCCGGACCGACCCGTCCCGACCCCACCACGGTCGCGGCCCGGCGGCGGCCTGACACCGGGCTGGCTGCCCTGGCTGCTCCAGGCCCCCGCCCTGGCAGTGCTGGGTGGGCTGCTGATCTACCCGCTCGTACGGGTCGGGGTGCTGGCCTTCCAGGACTTCGGTCTGCGCGAGCTGGTCACGGGGGAGACGACCTGGGTCGGCCTCGACAACTTCCGTGAGGTGCTGAGCGACCCGCTGCTGTGGAAGGTCGCGCTGCCCAACACCGTCGTGTTCGCGGCGGTCAACGTGTTCCTCACGGTCGCGGTCGGCACGGCGGTCGCCCTGCTGCTGGCGCGGCTCGGGGGCTGGGCCCGCGGCGTCCTGACCAGCGCCATCATGGTCGCGTGGGCGATGCCCGCGGTCACCGGGACCTACGTCTGGGTGTTCCTGTTCGACGCCCGCGACGGCTTCGTCATGCAGACGCTCGGCTCGCTCGGCCTGGTGGACCCGCAGACCGCCAACTGGTTCACCGAGCGGCTTCCCTTCTACGCGATCGCCACCGCCAACGTCGTCCACCACGGATTCCCGTTCGTCGCGATCACGATCCTGGCCGGCCTGATGACAGTGCCCAAGGACATGTTGGAGGCCGCTGCGCTCGACGGGGCGGGAGCCGTCCGTCGGTTCCGCTACGTCACCGTGCCGGTGCTCAAGCCGGTCTTCGCGGTGGTGACGATCTTGTCGACGATCTGGGACTTCAAGGTGTTCACCCAGATCTACCTGATGCCCGGCGGGTCGGGCACCAACCGCGAGGTACTCAACCTCGGCACCTGGTCCTACATCACCGCGATCTCACAGAACCGCTACGGCGTGGGCGCGGCCATCGCCGTGCTGCTCACCGTGCTGCTCCTGGTCATCACGATGATCTACCTGCGCACCCTCTTCAAGCAGGAGGAGCTATGAGCACCGGGCTGACCCCGAGTCGGAGCCTCGCCTCGCGCGTGTGGCTGACCTTCGGCTTCCTCGCCGTCCTGTGCTTCAGCCTCGGGCCGGTGCTGATCATGCTCAAGACCGCGCTCGACGCCCGCGCCAACGCCGGTTCGCGCTCGCTCATCCCGACCGACCTGACCCTCGACAACTTCGCCTTCGTGCTCGACGAGGGCCATTTCGTCACCTACCTGCGCAACTCCCTCATCGTCGCGCTCGCCACAGTCGTCATCAGCGGGGCTCTGGCCCTGCTCGCATCGGTGGCGGTGTCACGGTTCAAGTTCCGCTTCCGCACCTCGGTGCTGGTGATGGTCCTGATCGTGCAGATGGTGCCGCTCGAGGCGATGGTCATCCCCCTGTTCATCCAGGCCAAGAACCTCGGGATGCTCAACCACCTCTTCGGACTCGTCGTGGTCTACGTCGCCTTCAGCCTGCCCTTCGCGATCTGGACGTTGCGTGGGTTCGTGGCCGCGATCCCGCGCGAGCTGGAGGAGGCGGCCTACGTCGATGGCGCGACCTGGCCACGGATGTTCTGGTCGGTGCTGTTCCCGCTGGTGGCTCCCGGTCTCGTCGCGACCAGCGTGTTCTCCTTCATCACGGCGTGGAACGAGTTCGTCTTCGCCATCACCTTCCTCAACGACCAGAGCTCCTACACGGTCGCGGCCGGGCTCCGGCAGTTCTTCACGCAGTACGGCACCAACTGGGGCGCCGTGATGGCCGGCTCGACGCTCGATCACGCTGCCGGTGATGATCTTCTTCATCATCGTGCAGCGGCGGCTCGCCGACGGCCTGGTCGCCGGGGCGGTGAAGGGGTGACCCACGTCGATGCGGAGCTCCGTTCCCTCGCCCTCTCGGTGCTGCTTCCGGGCTTCGTGGGCACCACACCGCCACCGTGGCTCCTGCGGGTCCTCACGGAGGGGCTGGCGGGGGTATGCCTGTTCGGGCACAACGTCGAGGATGAGGAGCAGCTGAGGGAGCTGACCCGAGCAGTGCGACGCGAACGACCCGAGGCGCGGGTGGCTTCCGACGAGGAGGGCGGTTCGGTGACCCGGCTGGACGCCGGGCTCGGCTCGCCCTGGCCGGGGGCGGCCACGCTGGGCGCGCTCGACGACCCCGTGGCGACCTACGACGTCGCGCGAGCGCTCGGCCTGCACGCGCGGGGTCTGGGCGTCGACCTGGTGCTGGGGCCCGTCCTCGACGTCAACTCCGAGCCGGACAACCCGGTGATCGGCATCCGCTCCTTCGGTGCGAGCACCGCGCTGGTGACCAGGCACGGCGTCGCCGCGGTCCACGGCCTCCGGGACGCCGGGGTGGTGGCGTGCGCCAAGCACTTCCCAGGTCACGGCGCCACCGTGAGCGACTCCCACGTCGACCTCCCCGTGCTCGAGGTGGCGCAGTCGCTGTGGCGCGAGCGTGACCTGCCGCCGTTCGTGGCCGCGGTCGAGGCCGGTGTGCCGGCAGTGATGACGGCCCATGTGGTGCTGCGCGCCCTCGACGACGCCCCGGCCACCACGAGCGCCCACGTGCTCGGCGTGCTGCGCGACGAGATCGGCTTCGCTGGCGTGGTCGTGAGCGACGCTCTCGACATGCGGGCGATCGCCGACGGCATCGGACGCGCGCAGGGGGCGGTTCGCGCCCTCGCCGCCGGGGTCGACCTGCTGTGCGTGGGCAACCCCGTGTTCCCCGGCGGCTACGACGACGCCGCGGCCCTCGAGGAGATCGTGCAGGCCGTCGTCGACGCGGTCGGCGACGGCACCCTCCGGCTCGACCGGCTCGAGGAGGCCTCGGCCCGGGTCGCGGCCTTGCCCCGCCCGGCCGAACCGGCCGTCGCCGCCCGCCCGCGTGCCGCCCTGCTCGCCGAGGGGGTCGCGGTGGCGGCGCGCGCCCTGGACGTGGCCGGCGACGTCCGGCTCGGACCGGACGCGGTGGTCCTGGTCCCTCGCCCGGTCACCGGCGTCGCGGCAGGACACAAGGCCTCGGCGCTCGTCACCGAGCTCCGCCGGCGCCGCCCCTCCTGGCGCTACGTCGAGGTGACTGCCGTCTCCGAGGCCGCCGCGGAGGCGCGCGCCTCCGCGGGCCACCCGGTGGCGGTCGTCGTCGAGGGATCCGACACGAGCGCCCTGGCCCCCCTCGTCGAGGCCGTCCTCGAGGTCGTCCCCGAGACCGTCGTCGTGCACGGCGGGCTCCGCCGGGACGAGGACGCCGGAAGGCGCACCATCCACACCCATGGCACCGGCGCGGCCACTGCCGTCGCCGCCGCCGACCTCCTGACCGGAAGGCACCTCACATGAACCGCGTCGGAGTCGACCTCGGCAAGACCGGATGCCGCGCGCTGTGCGTCGGCGAGGGCGGTGCTGGGGAGCGGGTCGAGGGACCCGGAGCCCCGGGACTGGCCGAGCCTGGGGGAGTGGACCGGGCTGAGGAAGCGGTGCGCCACGTGCTCGGACGGCTCTCAGAGCGGCGGGGCCTCTCGGTGCTCCCGCTGGTCGTGGGTGTCGGCGCGGCCGGAGCCGAGGCGGCACCGGACCAGGCGCGCGCCCTCGCCCAGCGCCTGGCCGGGTCACTTCCTGGCGCGCAGGTCGCGGTGACCTCCGACTCGGTCACCGCACACCTCGGAGCCCTCGCGGGCCGTCCCGGCACCGTGCTCGCTGTCGGCACGGGCTCGGTGGCCCTCGCGGTCAGCGCCGACGGCGCTCGGCGGCAGGTCGACGGCTGGGGGCCCTGGCTCGGAGACGAGGGCAGCGGCGCCTGGATCGGGCGGGAGGCGCTGCGCGCCGTTCTGGCGGCCCGCGAGGGCCGGGCCCCCGCCACGGCCCTCCTCGCGGCGGCCGGCGAACGGTTCGGCGACCTCGACCAGCTGCCGCGCCGGATCCACGCGTCGGGCAGCGCCGCCAGCACCGCGGGCTCCTTCACCCCCGACGTCGTCGCCGTGGCGGGCGCCGGTGACGCCGTGGCCGCCTCGATCCTCCTGCGCGCGGCCCGGCACTGGGTCGCCCTCGCGACCGCGGCCGCCGGGCACGCCGGCGACCCACACGTCGCGCTCGTGGGCGGTCTCGCCGACGTACCGGCCCTGCGGCAGCCGTTCGCGGAGCTGCTGCCGGAGGAGCTCGAGCTCGTCGTGGCCGCCGGGGAGCCGCTCGACGGCGCCCTGCTGCTCGCCACCTCGGACGACCTGCCGCACGAGAGCGGCACGGTGCGGGTGCCCGCGCGGGGGGCCGACTCCGGCTCCGGCTCCGTCGCCGGCGTCGACGCCCTGGCCACCGAGCAGGTCCGGGCCGACCTGCACGACCTCGACACCCGCCCACCGGCCGAGCTCGTCGCCGAGCTGCTGGCGGCCGAGGCGACCGTCCCCTCGGCCCTCGCCGCCGCCCAGGGATCGCTCGTCCAGGCCGTGGAGCTCGCGGGCGCCGCGCTGGATCGTGGAGGACGGCTCCTCTACGTCGGTGCCGGCACTCCCGGACGGCTGGCGGCCCTCGACGCCGCGGAGTGCCCGCCGACGTTCGGGACCGTGCCCGAACGGGTCGTGGCCGTGCTGGCCGGGGGCCGCGAGGCGGACCGCGCGGCCGTCGAGGGCGCCGAGGACGACGCCGAGTCGGGGGAGAAGGACCTGCTGGCGCTCTCTCCGGGTCCCGACGACCTCGTCGTGGGCATCACCGCCTCGGGGCGCACCCCCTATGTCCGGGCGGCACTCGAGGCGGCCCGACGGGCGGGCGCGCCGACGGTCGCGATCGTGAACAACCCGGGCAGCGTGGTGGCGGCGAGCGCAGACGTCGCCGTCGAGCTGCTGACCGGCCCCGAGGTGCTCGGGGGCTCGACCCGGCTGAAGTCGGGCACCGCGCAGAAGATCGCCCTCAACGTGCTCTCGACCGGCGCCATGGTCGCCCACGGGAAGACCTACGGCGCCTGGATGGTCGATGTGGTCGCCTCCAACGAGAAGCTGCGGCTGCGCGCCCGCCGGATCCTGCGCGAGGCCACCGGGGTCGACGACGCGACCGCCCGGAGCACTCTCGAGGCGGCAGGCTGGCGCACCAAGCCGGCCCTGGTCGCCCTGCTCGCCGGGGTCGAGGTCGATCAGGCACGGATGGCCCTGGATCGGCACGCCGACCGGGTGCGCCCCGCCGTACGGTCGCTGGTCGAGCCGGAGCGGGGAGGCACGTCATGATCGTCGTGGCGGTAGCATCCGGCACGTCGGTCGACGGGCTCGACGTGGGGGTCGTCGACCTCGCGCTCGACGGGAGCACGCTCGGGGTGCGGGTGGTCGACACCTGGACCGACCCGTGGCCCGCCGGCCTGCGTGAGCAGCTGCTCGCCGTCCTCCCACCCGGCACCACCACGGCCGCGGAGCTGTGCGCGCTCGACACCGCCGTCGGGAAGGCCGTCGGCGAGGCCGCCGCCCGGGCCGTCGCCGGCGCCGACGACGACGTCGCGCTGGTCGTCTCGCCCGGCCAGACCGTGCACCACGAGGTGGTCGGCGCGACCTGTCTCGGCACGCTCCAGGTCGGCCAGCCCGCCTGGGTCGTGGAGGCCACCGGTCTCCCCGTGGTCTCCGACCTGCGGTCGCGCGACGTCGCCGCGGGCGGGCACGGCGCGCCGCTCGCCGGAATCCTCGACTCCTTGTGGCTGCGCGGCGGTGAGCGTGCCCGGGTCGCGCTCAACCTGGGAGGCATCGCCAACGTGAGCGTCGTCGAGCCGGACGGGAGCACACGGGCCTGGGACACCGGGCCGGCCGGCTGCCTGCTCGACGTCGCCGCGTCCCGGGCCAGCCAGGGTCGCCAGACCTGCGACCTCGACGGCGCGATGTCCGCCCGTGGTCACGTCCTCACCGACCTGCTCGACCGACTGCTCGCCCACCCGCACTTCGCCGGGGCGACGCCTGCCTCGACCGGTCGCGAGACCTTCTCCGCGAGCTACCTCGACGGCGTCCTGGCCGACGCCGGACACCCCTCGTGGGACGACGTCCTGGCCACCCTGGTCGAGCTGACGGCCGTGACGGTGGCCCGGGCACTGCAGCCCCACGACGTCGCTGAGGTGATCGCGTCGGGAGGGGGGACCCACAACCCCACCCTGATGGCGGCCCTGGCCGCCCACCTCCCGGCTCCGCTGCGCACCAGCGACGACCTCGGTCTCCCGGTCGACGGCAAGGAGGCCGTCCTCTGGGCGCTGCTCGGCTTCCTCACCTGGCACGGAGTCCCGGTCGGCACCGCGCCGGGATCCGGCCGACCGCCGCGCGTCCTGGGCCGGATCAGCCCCGGCGACGCACCCCTCGTCCTGCCCGCCCCGATCGCCTCGCCGCCGCTGCGGCTGGTGGTGGACCCCCCACAGATGATGAGGTCGTGATGACCGCCCCTCCACGCCGGCTCGGAGTCGGCGCCGCGCTCGTCGACGGTGCGCTGCTGCCCGGCGACGTCTCCGTCCAGGACGGCATCGTCACCGCGGTCGGCCTGCCCGCCGCCTCAGGTGACCGGATCGCCACGCCCGGCTTCGTCGACCTCCAGGTCAACGGCTTCGCCGAGGTCGACGTCATGTCGGCCGACCTCGACGGCATCCGCCGGATCTGTGAGGCGCTGCCCGCCCACGGCGTCACGTCGTGGCTGCCGACCCTGATCACCGCGCCCGAGGAGCACACCCGCCGCGCTCTCGGAGTCCTCCGGGAGGCCATCGCGACCCCGACGGCCGGGGCCCGACCCCTCGGGGTCCACCTCGAGGGACCCTTCCTGAGCGCCGAGCGGCTCGGCACGCACCCCTCCGAGCATCGCCGCGACCCCGACGGCACGCTGCTCGACCTCTGGCGAGACCTCGCCCCCGTGGTGGCGGTGACCCTCGCGCCGGAGCTGCCCGGTGCACTCGACCTGATCGCAAAGCTGAGTGCTGATGGGGTGCTGGCCTCGCTCGGCCACTCCGATGCGACCTCCGCCGAGGCACACGCCGGCTTCGATGCGGGCGCGCGCACGACCACCCACCTGTTCAACGCCATGAGCCCGCTGCGGCACCGCGATCCCGGTCTGCCCGGCGCCGCTCTGACCCGACCGGGGGTCACCGTGCAGATCATCGTCGACGGACACCACCTGGCCGACGACGTCATCCGGCTGGTCTGGGCGGCCGCCCGCGGACGCGTGGTGCTGGTGACCGACGCGACCGAGGCAGCGGCCCGCGAGGAGGGCGAGTACGCCATCGCCGGCGTACCCGTCGAGGTCCGTGGCGGGGCGGTCCGCAACTCCGAGGGCGCCCTCGCCGGGAGCGCGTTGACCCTGGACGCCGCGGTGCGCAACGTCGCCGACCTGGGGATCGACCTGGCCGAGGTGCTGAACGCCGTGACGAGCACTCCCGCCGCCCTGGTCGGCCGCCCCCACCTGGGCCGTCTCGCGCCAGGCGCACCCGCCGACCTGGTGGTGCTCGAGGACGACCTCAGCGTCGCCCAGACCTGGATCGCCGGCGGGGTGGTGACCTCGTGAACGCCCCCGTGACGCGTCTGGAGACCGAGATCCGCGAGCAGCCCGAGGTCGCTGCCCGGCTGCTGGAGCGGCTCCTGCCGGACCTGGGTGACCTGCAGGCCCACCTGACCTCACGCGGCGCCGAGCAGGTGCTGCTGGTCGCGCGGGGCTCCTCGGACAATGCCGGACGCTACGCGCAGTACCTGTGGGGAAGCCGGGCCGGAGTCACGGTCACGATGGCGACTCCCAGCCTGACCACGGTCTACGACCGCCCGCTCGAGCTGCGTCGCCACGCCGTCGTCGCGGTCTCGCAGTCCGGCCGTTCCCCCGACGTGGTCGCCGTGGTCGACCAGGCCCGGGCGGAGGGCCGGCCCACGTTGGCCATCACCAACGACCCGGCGTCGCCGCTCGCCCGGGCGGCCGAGGTGGTCCTCGACCTCGCGGCCGGTCCGGAGCGATCGGTCGCCGCGACCAAGACCTACACCGCCTCGCTGCTCGCGCTCGCCGCACTCGGCGCGTCGGCTGCCGGCGACGTGGAGGAGCTCCGCCGGGTGCCCGACGCGCTCGCCGGGGCGGTCGCAGCCACGGTGGGGGTCCAGCCCGCGGCCGACCTCCTCGCCCGGGCGGACCGAGGCGTGTGCGTGGGTCGCGGCCTCAACCTCGCGACCGCCCACGAGTCGGCCCTGAAGCTGACCGAGCTCACCGGCTCGCTGGTCGCTGCCTTCTCACCGGCCGACCTCCTGCACGGTCCGGTCGCGGCGCTCGGCCCCCGGGTGCCCGCTGTCCTGGTGGCTCCCGAGGAGCAGGCGAGCCGGTCGGTGCTCGAGATTCTCCCCGAGCTGCGCCGCCGGGGTACGCCGCTGGTGGTGCTGGGCCGCGCCCACGACGGCGCCGACGTTGCCGTACCCCTGCCGGAGCGGGCAGTCCTCCCCGGCTGGCTGACGCCGCTGACCGCGGTGGTGCTCGGCCAGCTCGTCGCCTGGCAGACGGCGGTCCGTCGAGGCGTGGACGTGGACCATCCGGGGGACCTGTCCAAGGTGACGCTCACCCGCTGAGGGCGCGGCCGCTGCTCGCCCTGCCAGACTGAGCCCCATGCGTGTGGGACTCACCGGTGGCGTCGCCTCGGGGAAGAGCAGCGTCTCGGCGATCCTGGCCGAGCTCGGTGCGGTGGTGATCGACGCCGACCTGCTCGCGCGCGAGGTGGTCGCCCCCGGGACCGAGGGGCTGGCCCTGGTCGTCGAGGAGTTCGGGGACGCGGTGCTGGCGGCCGACGGCTCGCTGGACCGGACCGCCCTCGGCACGATCGTCTTCGGCGACCAGGACGCCAGAGGCCGACTAGAGGCGATCATCCACCCGCGGGTCCGCGCACGCGCGCACGAGCTCGAGGACGCCGCGCCCGCGGGCGCTCTCGTGGTCCACGACATCCCCCTGCTGACCGAGACCGGGCAGGCCGACTCCTTCGACGCCGTGATCGTCGTCGACGTCCCCGTGGAGACCCAGATCGCACGGATGGTCGAGGTGCGTGGGCTGTCGAGGGCCGAGGCCGAGGCCCGGATCGCGGCACAGGCCGACCGTGAGCAGCGCCGGACGGTCGCGACGCACGTCGTGGACAACACCCGGACGCTCGACGACCTCCGTGACCGGGTCACGGAGGTCGTCGACGAGCTCAGCGCCCGCTCGGGGGAGGACGGACGCTGAGGACAGGGAGGGATGTTCAGGCGGCCAGGTCGGGGTCGGCCAGCTCCCTCAGCTTCTGCAGGGCCTCGCGCTCGAGCTGACGGACCCGCTCGGCCGAGATGCCGTGCTTGGCGCCGATGTCGGCCAGCTTGTGCTGGCGGCCGTCGACCAGGCCGTAGCGCGACCGGATGATGTCGGCTGCCCGGTCGTCGAGCAGCTCGACGAGATGACCGAGGCGGTCCCTGGACTCCACGTCCAAGAAGGTGGTGTCGGGCCCGGGCGCGGTCTCCTGGGCGATCAGGTCGCCCAGGGAGGTGTCGCCGTTGTCGTCGACCGGGGTGTCCAGGCTGACGTGCTCCCGACCCCAGCTCAACAGGTCGATCACCCGGTCGACGTCCAGGCCGAGCTCGAGCGCGATCTCGGAGGGCTCCGGGTCGCGGCCGAGCTGACGCTCCAGGGTGCGACGCGCTGCGCCCACCTGGTTGAGCTCCTCGACGACGTGCACCGGCAGCCGGACCACCCGCGCCTGCTGGGCGATGCCACGGGTGATCGCCTGACGCACCCACCAGGTGGCGTAGGTGGAGAACTTGAAGCCCTTGCGGTAGTCGAACTTCTCGACCGCGCGGATCAGTCCGGTGTTGCCCTCCTGGACCAGGTCCAGCATCGGCATCTGGCTGCGACCGTATTTGCGGGCGATCGACACGACCAGACGAAGGTTGGCCTCGATGAAGCGCTGGATGGCACGCTCGCCCTCATCGACCAGCCACTCGAGCTCCTCCTGCGTGGCGTACTTCGGTGCGCCACCCTTGCGACGGCCGACACGACCTTCGTCGAGAAGTGCCTGGGCGAAGAGCCCGGCCTCGATGGTCTTGCTCAGCTCCACCTCGGTGACCGCGTCGAGCAGCGGAGTACGCGCGATCTCATCGAGGTACAGCCCGACACTGTCGCGCCCCTCGATCTCGCGTGTGTGCGTGCGACTCGTTGCCACGTGCGCTCCCATCCCTTGTGCTACGCCGTGCGAACTCCCGGTATACCCACCGGTAGCCGTGTACTAATCCCAACGGACGACCGGCCTCGGGGATTCCCGATCATGGCGTCTCACTGGTGTCACTCTCTTGCCCCGTACGACGTCCGGCATGCGCCGGAAGTTGCCCTGGGCCAGGGATCTCAGGGACTTCTCAGCAACGGGCTGAGCCCGCGCCTGGCGAATCCCGGTCGATCTTCCCGAGAGTGGTTCGTCCCGCGGAGGACTCCGGATGGGTTGCGGAGTCAGGCGCGGCCGACGCGGTCCAGGATCCAGGCCAGCGCGAACGCCCGGTGGCGCCAGGCGTCGTAGCGGCCGCTCACCCCGCCGTGGCCGGCGCTCATCTCGGTCTTGAGCAGCACGTCCGACGAGTCCAGGGCGACCGCCCGGAGGCGGGCCACCCACTTGGCGGGCTCGACGTACAGCACGCGGGTGTCGTGCAGCGAGGTCTCGGCAAGGATCGGCGGGTAGCGCTTCGCCTCGACGTTCTCATAGGGGGAGTAGCGCTTCATGTAGGCGTAGACCTCGGGGTCGTCGAGCGGGTTGCCCCACTCCTCCCACTCCACGACGGTCAGCGGCAGCGACGGGTCCAAGATGGTCGTCAGCGGGTCGACGAAGGGGACGTCGGCGACGATGCCGGCGAACGCGTCGGGGGCGAGGTTGGCCACGGCGCCCATGAGCAGGCCACCCGCGCTGGCGCCCTCGGCGACGAGCCGGTCCGAGGCGGTCCAGCCGTCGGCGACGAGGTGCTCGGCACAGGCGACGAAGTCGGTGAACGTGTTGGCCTTGGTGAGCAGCTTGCCCTGGTCGTACCAGTGCCGGCCCATCTCGCCGCCCCCGCGGACATGCGCGATCGCGAACCCGCACCCGCGGTCGAGCAAGGACAGACGAGCGATGGAGAAGTAGGGGTCGATGGAGTCCTCGTAGGACCCGTAGCCATAGAGCACGAAGGGTGTGCTCCCGTCCCGGGCGGCGCCGGCGGGAACCACCAGCGACACGGGCACCCGGGTGCCGTCGGGGGCGCTCGCCCAGGTGCGGTGCTGCTCGTAGCGATCCGGGTCGAACGGCCCCAGCTCGGGGTGGGCGAGCACCGGGGTCTGCTTGCGAAGGTGGAGCGTGCGCGAGGGTACGTCGTAGTCGTACACCGCGGGCGGCGTGGCCATCGTCGTGTAGCCCAGCCGGATCGTCGGCTGGTGGAACTCCGGGTTGCCGCCCGCGCCCACGGTGTAGACGGGGTCCTCGAAGCGAACCAGGAAGTCCTCGCCGAGCCCGTCGGGGGCCGAGGCGTCCAGCTCGATCACGCGCAGCTGGGTGAGGCCGTCGCTGCGCTGGGACACGACCAGATGGCCGGCGAACGCCTCGACGTCCTCGAGCCGGACCGCGGGGTCGTGGGGGAGGAGTGGCTGCCACTGCTCGTGGGAGGTGGCCTCGAGGGGCGCACGGGCGAGCGCGTAGTTCTCCGCGTCCTCGTTGTGCAGCACCAGCAGACAGTCCTCGCCGGCGATGACGGCGTGCTCGACGCCGTACTCCACGCCCTGCCGGCGCGGAGCGACGACGCGGAACTCGCCGGTCGGGTCACCTGCATCGAGGATGCGGTACTCGGTGGTGGTCTTCGAGCCCGAGCCGATCACCAGGAGACGGTCGCTGCGGGTGCGACCGACCGACGTCCAGAAGCGCTCGTCCGCCTCGTGGTGCACCACCACGTCGTCGTCGACGGCGGTTCCCAGCACGTGCCGCCAGACCTTGTCAGGGCGCCACGCCTCGTCCACGGTCGTGTAGAACAGCGTCGTGCCGGCGCGGTCCCAGGTCGCGCCGCCGAGAGTGTCCGGGACCTGGTCGGGCAGCACCTCGCCGGTGCGCAGGTCCTTGACCTTGAGGAGGAATCGCTCGTTGCCGACGGTGTCGGTGCTGAAGGCCAGCAGGTGACCGTCGGGGCTCACCGAGGCGGTGCCGAGGGAGAAGAAGTCGTGTCCCTTCGCCAACTCGTTGACGTCGAGCAGCACCTCCTCGCCGGGTACGTCGACCTCGGCGGAGAGCGCCGGGGGCGTCCAGTCCTCGACGCGGCCCGTGTCGCCGGCCGGGCAGCGGCAGCTGATGCCGTACTGCTGGCCCTCCAGGGAGCGCCCGTAGTACCAGTAGTCACCGACCCGGGACGGCACCGACAGGTCCGTCTCCTGGGTGCGCGACTTGATCTCGCCGAAGATGGTCTCGCGCAGCACCTCGAGGTGGGCGGTGCGCGCCTGGGTGTAGGCGTTCTCCTGCTCGAGGTAGGCCAGGGTGTCGGGGGACTCCTTGTCGCGCAGCCACTCGTAGTCGTCGACGAACGTGTCCCCGTGGTGGGTGCGCTCCCGGGGCAGGGCGGGCGCGATGGGCGGGATGAGTCCTGCGGAAGCCGGGGACGGTTGCGGATCTGGCATGCCCCGAACGTATCCGGCCTGATCCCGACGCCGGGGCGCCGGGCAGCGGCTTCGTCCACAGGAAGGGCCGCTTCCTGTGCAGAAACGGCCCGCGCTTGTGGGTATCCAGGGGCTCTCTGTGGACGACACGCCGGGGTGGAGAAATTGCCGGAATGTTCTCCGGGAAAGGGGTTGTGCGCCTCGGCGCCGGTGACGTAGAAATCTCCTACGCACTCCCGCAAGGGAAGGCGGGATCGGCAAGAAACGAGGATCCACCGAGCGGGGCAACCCGCTCCGCGAGTCGGTGACGAGGCTGGCGGGATCTGACGGGCTGGCTGATCGATCGGGCGGCGTCACCTCGAGCTCGATCACTCGTGGGGCCCTTTGGAACTCATACTTCCGAAGGGCCCCACACCTTTGTGCCCGGGCCCGCATGCCACGAACTACTCGTCCGGGACCACCCGGATCCGCGCGCTCAACGCCGGGTCGTCGGCCCGGAAGGTCCGCACCCGTCCGGGCGGGGTCTGTGCGGTCTCGAAGCGCACTGTCACCCGTCCGACGCCGGATCCCCACACCCAGCCGGGGCCGTGCTCCTCGTGCTCGACGTCCTGGCCCGGTGACCATCCTCGACGTCGATCCATCCGGTCGAGGTCGAGCGGGGCCGACTCGGGTGCTGTCGACGGCAGGGCCGCGGTCTCCCCGGTGAGGTCCGCCATGTCGAAGAGGTCCTCCTGGATCCAGTCTGCGAGGCCGGACACCCCGACGCCGAGCAGCCGGACGCCC
Organism: uncultured Actinomycetota bacterium; assembly: GCA_963834315.1. Lineage (GTDB taxonomy): Bacteria > Actinomycetota > Actinomycetes > Propionibacteriales > Nocardioidaceae > Nocardioides_B. The sequence goes on from CAWIAY010000010.1 coordinate 1,772,217, forward strand.
CCGGAGGTGTCGACGTCGGAGAGCAGCGAGCGGGCCAGCCGGGAGACCACGCGGGCGCTGTCGGTCGGTGCGGCCAGCGTCGTGGAGCGGGTGTGCGTGGAGAAGTCGTGCAGGCGGATCTTCACCGTGACGGTGCGCCCGGAGAGGCGGGCCTTGCGCAGCCGTTCGGTCACCCGGGTGGCGTGCCGCTCGACCAGCCCTTCGAGCAGGCGCCGGTCGACGAGGTCCGTGTCGTAGGTGTCCTCGACGCTGATCGACTTGGCCTCCCGCTCGGCAACGACCCGACGATCGTCCTGGGCACGGGCGAGGCGGTAGAGCGAGGTGCCGTGGGCCTGTCCGACCAAGCGGACGAGCTCGTCCTGGGAGACCGCCTCGAGGTCGGCGACCGTGTGGACCCCGACCCGGCGCAGCCGTTCGGCGGTGGCCGGGCCGACGCCGGGGATCACGCTGACCTTCATCGGCCGGATCAGCTCCTGCTCGGTGCCCGGCGGCACCACGACCAGCCCGTCCGGCTTCTCCAGCTCGCTGGCGATCTTGGCCATGAACTTCGACGTCGCCAGGCCGACCGAGCCGGTCAGCCCTCCGGTCACCTCCCGGACGTCGTCCTTGAGCGTGCCGGCGATCACTCTCACGTCCTCGATGGTGAGGCCGGCCCGCCCGGAGGGGTCCAGGTCGACGAAGGCCTCGTCCAGCGACAGCGGCTCGACCAGTGGGGACAGCTCGCGGAACAGCGTCATCACCGCACGGCTGGCTTCGCGGTAGGCGTCGAAGCGGCCGCTGAGGAAGGCGGCGTGCGGGCAGCGCGAACGGGCCTCGGCCGTGGACATGGCCGAGCGGACGCCGTACACGCGGGCTTCGTAGGAGGCCGTGCTCACCACACCCCGGCCGCCCACGCCGCCCACCACGACGGGTTTGCCGCGCAGCGAAGGCTTGTCCCGCTGCTCGACTGCGGCGAAGAAGGCGTCCAGGTCGATGTGCAGGATCGTCGGCGCGGCTCGGGGTGGGCGCACGGGCCCCATCATGCAACGTGCCACCCCACGGAGCCGGATTCCGTCCCCAGCGGCACGCGAGGGTTCCTCGTCCCCCGGGGCTTCGGCACCGTCCCCGCCCGCCGCCCGCGCGGCGCACAGTCGCGGCATGACCCGCCGAGTGCACGCCCAGACCCCGACCGACCTGCTCGCGATGGTGCCGTTCCTGCTCGGCTTCCATCCCGAGGACTCGATAGTCCTGCTCACCCTCGGAGAGGCGGGGACGCCGGTCCATGCCCGCCAGGACCTTCCCTGCGCACAGGATGTCGACATCGTGGTCGCGGACCTGGTCGCGGTGGCCCGGCGTTCGCGGCTGCACCGGGCGGCGGTCGTCGCCTACACCGACGACGCGGTTCTCGGCGCCCTGGTCGCCAGGGCACTCGCGCAGGGGCTCGGTGGGGCCGGTGTGGTCGTCCCGGTCTGCCTCCGCGCGGACGGCGCCCGCTGGCACTGCCTCGGGGACGATGACCCGTCCGTCGGGGGAGCATGTCGGGGGACGTGTCCGGTGGAGGGCACCCCCTACGACCTGGCGCGGCATCCGCTCACCCTCGAGGCCATCGTGCAGGGCCGGGTGGTGATGCCGAGCCGTGGCGCCTTGCGCGACACGCTGCTGGGCGACGACCCCGACGAGATCGATCGGGTCACGGCCGCTGCCGAGCGCTCCGGCGACGCCCTGATGGCGGCGTGCTGCAGCGACGGGGGACCTCCCGACCCGCAGCGGGGGCGGTCCCACCTGGTGCAGGAGGGGCGCTGGGTCCAGCACCGCGTGTCCGTCTTCCTCCACGACGGCGACCGGTTGGAGAGCCACGACGTCGGCCGTCTCCTCGTCGCCCTCGCCGCGATCGAGGTGCGAGATGTCGCCTGGGCCCTGCTCGACCATGACAACGCCGCCGCACACGTCGACCTGTGGCGCGACGTGGTGCGGCGCAGCCCACTGGAGGCCCAGGCCGCGCCGGCCGCGCTGCTGGCCTTCTCGGCCTGGCTGGCGGGGGACGGCGCGCTCGCCTGGTGCGCGGTCGAGCGGAGCCAGGAGGCTGAGCCCGGCTACAGCCTGGCCGGTCTGGTCGCCCAGGCGCTGTCCGGCGCCGTGCCCCCACACACCTGGCAGCCCCTCGGGCCCGAGGCGCTGAGCCTGTTCGCGGGCTGAGACGGCCGGCGCCGGCGATGACTGCCGCCGGGCCACCTGGGGCATTACTGTCCTGCCATGGGTGAAGAGGTTGCACAGCAGGAGTTCACGCGCGAGGACCGCACCCGCTACCGGGAGAAGGTCCGACGCTGCCTCGACGTGTTCGCGCGGATGCTGCGCGAGTCACGTTTCGACGCCGACTCCCCGATGACGGGGTTGGAGATCGAGCTCAACCTCGTCGACGACGCCGGCGACCCGGCCCTGAAGAACCTCGAGGCGCTCGAGGCGATCGCCGACCCCGACTTCCAGACCGAGCTCGGCCAGTTCAACCTCGAGATCAACGTGGCGCCCAAGCAGCTCAAGGACCGTGGCTTCACCGCGTTCGAGGAAGGGGTGCGTCGCAGCCTCAACGACGCGGACACCAAGGCAGCCAAGGTCGGCGCCCACCTCGTCATGATCGGCATCCTGCCCACGCTGTCGGCAGGTCACATGAGTCCATCCTCGCTGAGCGGCAACCCGCGCTACCAGCTCCTCAGCGACCAGATCCTCGCCGCCCGGGGTGAGGACATCGTCATCGACGTCGGCGGGCCCGAGCGGCTGCGCACCACGTCGGACTCGATCGTGCCGGAGGCAGCCTGCACCAGCACCCAGCTGCACATCCAGGTGAGCCCCGAGGACTTCCCCGCCTACTGGAACGCCTCGCAGGCCATCGCCGGGGTCCAGCTGGCGATCGGCGCCAACTCGCCGTTCCTGCTCGGACGTGAGCTGTGGCGCGAGACCCGGATCGCGCTGTTCGAGCAGGCGACCGACACCCGCAGCGAGGAGCTGAAGGCTCAAGGGGTGCGTCCTCGGGTCTGGTTCGGGGAGCGCTGGATCAACTCGATCTTCGACCTCTTCGAGGAGAACGTCCGCTACTTCCCGGCGCTCCTCCCGATCATCGAGGACGAGGACCCGCTCGAGCAGCTCGAAGCAGGTCACACGCCCTCACTGTCCGAGCTGCGGCTGCACAACGGCACCATCTACCGCTGGAACCGACCGATCTACGACGTGGTCGACGGCACCCCGCACCTGCGCGTCGAGAACCGCGTGCTCCCGGCCGGGCCCACCGTCGCGGACACCATGGCCAACGCCGCGTTCTACTTCGGTCTGGTCCGCACGCTGGCCGAGCACGAGCGGCCGCTGTGGTCGCAGATGTCCTTCAGCGCGGCCGAGGAGAACTTCCACGTGGCCGCCCGGCAGGGGATCGAGGCCGACCTCTACTGGCCGGGACTTGGCCAGGTCCCCGCCACGGAGCTGGTGCTGCGAAGGCTGCTGCCGATGGCGCGCGCCGGCCTGGAGTCGTGGGGAGTGCTGGCGGAGGAGAGCGACCGACTGCTCGGCATCATCGAGCAGCGCTGCCTCGTCGGGCAGAACGGCGCCTCCTGGTTCGTGGACCGGTTCCATGCCCGGGCCGGAGACGGTGACGGCGACCGGCTGGCCGTCCTGCGCACGACTCTCAACGAGTACCGCAGCCACATGCACACCAACGATCCGGTGCACACCTGGGACTAGGCCGCCATCTCCCTTGTTGGGCCGGCACTCACTGCGCCGGCAACCGCAGCCGCTTCCAGCGACGGCTCTCACCGGTGCGCACGTCCCGCCAGCCGTAGCGGGTCACCACGAAGCACCCGCCCAGGGCGCGGCGGTGCACCGCACACGCGAGGGTCGCCGACGCGAGCCAGCCGACGTCCTCCTCGTAGGGCTCGGGATGCCCGGCTCTGGTCAACCACAGGTCCGGCACGGGCGCGGCGACGTGCTCGAGCAGCCGACCGAGCACGTCGGTGCGCAAGGCCGCGTCGAGCGTCGAGACATCGCCCGCTCGGGCGACGAACGTGTCGTGCTGTCCGCCGAGGGTCCCGAGGTGGACCGCGGTGTCGAAGACCCGGCGGCTCTCGCGCTGGCGCAGCCGGCCGACCTCGGCGCGCAGGAGGGCCGCCTGCGAGGCGGGCACACCGGACGTGGGGACCATGCGCTCCAGCATCGCGGTCCCTCCGGATGTGCGGCGCGCGCCGTCCACAGGTGGCGCTCGGGCGCCCCGGCTGGATAACGTCAGCCCTGGACCTGCTGCTCGCGGGCCGTCATCGTGAGAGGGAGGGTTCCATGGGGACCATCGTCGTGGGATACGTGCCGAAGCCCGAGGGGCGTGCCGCGCTCCGTCGCGCGGCCGAGGAGGCCAAGCTCCGCGACATGCGTCTGGTCGTGGTGAACTCGCACCGCGGCGGGCGTGAGTTCGACCGCGAGGACGCGCTCGAGTCGGAGTCACAGCTCGAGGAGGTGCGCACGACGCTCCAGGAAGCCGGGGTCGAGCACGAGGTGCGCCAGCTCGTGCGCGGTCTCGACCCCGCCGACGACCTGGTCAACGTGGCCAACGAGGTCGACGCCGACATCATCGTGATCGGGCTGCGCCGCCGCTCGCCGGTCGGCAAGCTCATCCTGGGCAGCAACGCCCAGCGGGTCCTGCTCGACGCGCCCTGCCCGGTGCTCGCGGTCAAGGCCAGCGAGTAGCCGAGCGCTACAGGTCCCGCTCGAACTTCTGGACCGGAGGCGTGCCCCGCTTGGTCAGGTTGTAGATGGCGAGTCCCAGCCCGCCCCACAGCACGACCATCGCGACCAGCATCATCACGATCGCTCCTGTGCTCACGACGCTTCCTCCTCTCGGGTGCGCGGCTTGTCGGGGACGGCGAGGGAGGTGTTGGCTCGCCATCGGATCCGCGTGGCCACGACGGCCAGGACGATCACGGCAGCTGCAGCACCCCAGCCGAAGACGCCGAGCATCCACCCGGGATAGCCCTCGTAGGGAGTCCGGATGTCGTCGGCGATCTCGCGCACCAGCACGAACGTCAGACCGAGAGGGGTGATGGCGGCGATCAGGACGATCCACCAGCGTCCGAGTCGGAAGGAGCTGATCGCGTTCATGTGCTCGGCGAGGCCGGGCAACGCACGAGACGCCCAGGCCAGCACGACCATGCTCGCCACGGCGACCAGGAGGATGCCGTAGCGGTTGATGAAGTGGTCGAGGATGTCCAGGACGTACAGCCCGCTGGTCGTGCTGAAGAAGACCAGGCTGACCACGGCTGCGGGAGTGCCGACGGCGATGGTGGCGCCGATCCGCGAGAGCTCGTACTTGTCGCGGACCGCCGAGATGACGACCTCGATGACGCTGACGAGGGAGGTCACGCCGGCGAACACGAGGGACCCGAAGAAGAGCACCCCGATCAGCGCACCGGCCGGCGCCTGGTTGATGATCGTCGGGAAGGCGACGAACGCCAGTCCGAGCCCGTCGGCGGCGACGTCCTCGACGGCAACCCCCGACGCCTGTGCCATGAAGCCCAGCGCGGCGAAGACGCCGATCCCGGCCAGCAGCTCGAAGCCGGAGTTCGACAGGCCGACGACGAGCGCCGATCCGGACATGTCGGTCTTTCGGTCGACGTACGAGGAGTAGGTGATCATGATCCCGAACCCCACGGACAGCGAGAAGAAGATCTGGCCGAAGGCGGCCGCCCACACCGACGGCTCGTTCAGCGTCGACCAGTTGGGGGCGAACAGCGCATCGAGACCCTCGGCTGCGCCCGGGAGGAACAGTGCCCGCACGACGAGGGCGGTGAACGCAACGATCAGGAGCGGGATGAAGACCGCCGCCGTGGCACCGATGCCCCGTTGCACCCCCAGCGCCATGATGACCAGCACGGCAGTCCACACCAGGGCCAGCGGGACGATCACACCGGGCACGAACTGGACGGTCACCCCGGGGTCACCGACCTGAAGGAACTTCTCGAAGAAGAAGCTCTCGGGGTCGTCCCCCCACGCCTTGCCGACGGAGAAGAGCGTGTAGCGCACCGCCCACGCGATGATCGCCGCGTAGTAGACGGCGATGAAGAAGCAGATGCCGACCTGCCACCAGCCGAGCCCCTCGGCTCTCCGGTCGGTGCGGGCGAACGAGAGAGGGGCCGACCCTCTGTTGCGGTGGCCCAGGGAGTAGTCGAGCAGGAGGAACGGCAGTCCCGCGACCAGCAGCGCGACGAGGTACGGCAAGATGAACGCCCCACCGCCGTTCTCGTAGGCGACGTAGGGGAACCGCCAGATGTTGCCGAGGCCCACTGCGGATCCGATGGCCGCCAGGATGAAGACCCTTCGGGACGAGAAGGCACCGCGTCCGGTCTCGTCGACCTGGGTGCCACCGACACCTGAGCTCATCATCCCCCCAGGGGGTTGGGACCAGGAGACCGATTATGCCCGCCACGGAGTTCCGGCACCATGGCCACCTGCGCAGGCCAGGACCAGCGGGTCAGTCGCTGCGGAGCCGCAGCCCCGGCGGGCCGGAATGTCCCCGGGCGCTCTGCGCCGTGGTCCACGCCGCCACGACGACCACGGCCAGCACCAGCACCAGCAGGTACGCAGATGCTGCAGGCGCCACCAACCCCTCAGCACTGCCGTTGGCGACGGTGTAGGCGCCACGCAGGAGCAGATAGCCCATGGGCAGCCCGACCAGCGCAGATGCGGCCGCCATCGTCACAGCCGCCCACCACGACTGCGCCACAGCCTGGCGGGGCGTGACGCCGAGGACGGCCAGGGTGGCATCGTCGCGCGCAGTCTCGGCGAGCTGGCTGGCCGTCGTCGCCGTGAGCCCTGCGAGCGAAAGCACAGCGAGGAGCAGAAGCAGGGTGTAGGCGACCGGACGGAGTTGCTCGGTGCCCCCCGCCGGCAGGAAACCCGGCAGGGCGATGCCGGTGGTCTCGGTCGCGAGCGTGGCTTCCATCCCGGCGCAGGCAACCGCCGCTGCGACGCTGAGCGCGATGCCCGTGGCTGCCAGCAACGTCCGCGCCGGCCTGGCCGAGACGCTGCCCAGCCCCAGGAGCAGGGGGACGCCGGCGCCTGCGCGAGCGGCCCTGCCGTTCAGCGTGCCGGCGGCGAAGGCTCGCCGGTTGGTCGCGTCGCGCAGAGCCGACATGGTGGACGCACTCGCTGCGCGGGAGGTCGCGGCGAGGGCGGCACCCACGGCGATCCCGACGACGGCCGTGGTCACGAGCAGCACGGTCCCGACGCCTGGGGCTCGCGGCCCGGCCCCGAGCAGACCGGCAGAGACCGCCGTGACGCGGGGCGCGAGCAGCACCGCCACGGCGCAGCCGGCGCCGGCCGCGAGCACCGCGATCATGGCGTGCTGCATGACCTGCACCGCCTGAGCCTCGCGGGGAGCCAGGCCGAGGGCCCGCAGCATGGCGGTTCGGCGCGCCGTCGCGACGACGCGGGCGGATACGAGAGTCGCGGTCGCGGCCCCCGCCACGAGGAGGAGGAGGAGGGCGAAGCTCCCCAGGACCGCCCGCTGGGTGCGGACACCGTCGAGCGCCTCGTCGCGCTCTTCCTGCCAGGTGCCGACCAGTGGCACGCCGGCGCCCCTGGCCTGCACCGCGAAGGCGCCGGCCGCCTCCGGATCTCGCAAGCGCAACCCGACGGTGTAGCCGGTCGGGCGCCCGTCGGTGACCGCGTCGAGATCCGCGGAGCTGAGCAGGATGAGTCCCGGTTGGCTGCGCGGGAACGGCGACTGGCTGACCACCCGAGCGATCCCGTTGACCCGCAGGGCCTGCGTGGGGGCTTCGCTGTCGAGGTCCGGCGGACCCGAAGGACGCAGCGCGGCCGGGCCGATGTCGATCCGGTCGCCGACCTCGAGTCCCAGGGCAGCGGCTGCCGTGCTCTCGAGCACCACGCCCCGGGAGTCGACGCCGCCGCCGCTGGAGAGGAGGGGGCGATCGACGGGGGACGCCACCGGACCGGACTCGACGAGCCGGACGAGCAGGACGCGCCCGTCCACTCGCATCGTCCCGAAGGCCTCACGGACGACGCCGCCGCTCGTCTGCACCTCGGCGCCGGCGGCCAAGGCCTCGAGCGGCGCCGCCGACGCTGCGCTCGCGACGACGTGCGCCCCCTGGGCCGCGTCGAACGCCCGCTGCCAGGGCACCTCCGCCTGGGCGCGCAGCACCAAGGCCAGGGCCAGTGTCGCGCCGGCCGCGGTCAAGACGACCAGAGCGAGAGCGGTGTGCCTCCAGGCGACTCGCGCATCGGCGAGGGCGAGGCGGGCCAGGGTGCCGGCCCGTCTCACTGCTCCTCCCCGGCCCAGGTCAGTTCGCCCAGCGTCAGTCGCCGCTCTGCGTCCGAGAGAGCCATCTCGTCGACGAGCCGACCGTCCCGCATGGTCAGCAGGCGATCCGCGACGGTGGCGACCCGCGGGTCGTGGGTCACCATCAGCACGGTCCGGCCTCGATCCCGCTGCTCCTCGAGCAGACCCAGGACCTCACTCGTCCGGGCACTGTCGAGCGCACCCGTCGGCTCGTCGGCCAGCAGCACGTCCGGGTCGTTCACCAGCGCCCGAGCCAGCGCCACCCGCTGCTGCTCGCCGCCACTGAGTGCGCCGGGACTGTCGGCGACCCGCCGTGCAACCCCGAAGCGGTCCAGCAGCTCGAGCGCTCGCCGCCGAGCGGCGTCGCCGGTCGCGCCGGCGAGGCGGGCCGGCAGCTCCACGTTGTCGCCGACGGTCAGGCTGTCGACGAGGTTGTAGCCCTGGAAGACGAAGCCGATGCGGTCCCGGCGCAGCCGCGCCCACTGGGTCTCGCTGAGGCCGTCGACCCGCTCGCCGTCGAACCAGACCTCGCCGGAGCTCGGTCGGTCGAGCCCCCCGATCACCTGCAACAGTGTGGACTTCCCGCAGCCACTCGGTCCCATGACGCTGACGACCTCGCCGCGGTTCACGGTGCAGTCGAAGCCCTGCAGCGCCGGCAGCACACCTCCCGGCCCGAACGCCTTGCACAGCGCTCGCGTCTCCAGCAGAGCAGTCATCGCGATCCTCCTGGTACGTCGTCGGTGTAGTGCCTCTCGCAGATCTCGAGCCAGCGCAGGTCGGCCTGCAGGTGCAGTGCGGCGCCCTCGACCAGGAGCGCCTCGGTGCCGCCGGGGGGCACCTCCTTGGCCAGCCGCTGCACCTCACGGAGCCGCCGCAGGTGCGCGCGGCGTTGCCGGTCGATGAGCACGACCGGGTCCGCCAGCCGGCCGCGCTGGGCAAGGACGACCTTCGACAGCAACGCGACACGGAACGGCGTCGCCTCGATGGGCTCGTCCAGCCAGGCGCGCAGCTCCTCGCGTCCCTCGGCGGTGAGCTCGTAGAACTTGCGCCGACCTCGAGCCGCACGCCCGGAGCGCACCAGACCGGCCGACTCCAGCCGGCCCAGCAGCACGTAGATGTGCCCGTCGTTCGCCGGCCACAGCGCGCCGAACTCGGTCTCCAGTTCCCGTCTGAGCTCATTCGGGTACGCCGGCTCCTTGGCCAGCAGAGCGAGCAGGGCGTGTCGCACCTGAGCAGGATCTACCTAACAGTTAGGTGCCGTCAAGTCTCCGGACTCTGAGCGAAGATGGGTGCATGGCTATTCAGATCGCCCAGGACCCGTCGGCGGACAAGGTCCTGTCGGAAGACTCGTTCGCGCTGCTCGCCGGCATGCTCTTGGACCAGCAGTTCCCGATGGAACGGGCATTTGCTGCTCCCCTGAAGGTGCTCGACAGGTTCGGCACGCTCGAGCCTGGCGCGATAGCCGCCGCCGACCCTGAGACGTTCAAGGCGCTGTGCAGCACGCCGCCGGCGATCCATCGGTTCCCCGGCTCCATGGCCGCCCGGATGCAAGAGCTCGCGAAGATCGTCGCGGATGAGTACCACGGCGACGCCTCTCGGATCTGGACTGAGGCGAGCAGCGGTCCTGACCTGGCGCGTCGCCTTCAGGCTCTCCCCGGCTTCGGCAAGCAGAAGGCGCAGATCTTCACCGCGCTCGTCGCCAAGCAGCTGGGTGTCCGACCGGACGGATGGGAGAAGGCAGCGGGGGACTACTCGCTCGATGGCTACCGATCGGTGGCAGACGTCGTTGATGGAACGTCGCTGCAGAAGGTCCGCGACTTCAAGCAGGAGAAAAAGGCTGCTGCTCGGGCCAAGGGCTGACCAGCCGCACCCGCCCGCGAGACCTGCTGCGGGCAACTGAGCCCGCACGGGCCGGTGGCTTGGTTCGGTCGGGCAACGTGTCACAATAGTGACGCGGCTCTTGACGTGTACGGGCTTTGCCGCGCCCGACAACCGCTGTACGAGAGGTAGTTCGTGTCGACAGCCACGTCCCGCAAGCTCCCTGCCGATGTCCTCGCTCACCCCGACATCGTTGCGCTGATCGACGAAGGCCAGTCATCCGGACACGTGACCGCCGACGCTCTGCGCACGGCCACGACGTCCGCGGTGCAGTCGGCGCCGCACCTCAAGGCCTTGCTGCGCCACCTCGGGGAGCTCGACATCGACGTCGTCGTCTCCGCCGAGGACAGCCGCGCCCGCAAGCGGGTGGCGGCGGCCGCCAGCACCCGCAGCACGGTGAAGGCGAGCGCGACCAAGAAGGCGGCTCCGGCCAAGAAGGCCGCTGCCAAGAAGGCGGCTCCTGCTGCGGCAGACGAGACACCGTCCAAGAAGGCTGCGGCGAAGAAGGCCGCGACCAAGAAGGCCGAGCCCTCGGTGGCCGAGGCCGTTGCTGCCGCCGCTGTCGGTCCCGACGGCAAGAAGGTGCTGCCGGACGTTCCTGACGAGCAGTTCGAGCAGGACGTCGTCGCCGACCCGACCATCAAGCAGGACGAGGAGGCCGCCGAGAAGGCAGGCTTCGTCGTCTCCCAGGCCGACGAGTCCGACGAGCCCGTCCAGCAGGTCATGGTGGCCGGCGCGACCGCCGACCCCGTCAAGGACTACCTCAAGCAGATCGGCAAGGTGCCGCTCCTCAACGCCGAGATGGAGGTCGAGCTCGCCAAGCGGATCGAGGCCGGTCTCTTCTCCGACGAGAAGCTCGCCAAGGGCGGCAAGGTCTCCGCGAAGGTGCTCGACGAGCTGGAGTGGATCGCCGAGGACGGCCGCCGTGCCAAGAACCACCTCCTCGAGGCCAACCTCCGCCTTGTGGTCTCCCTGGCCAAGCGCTACACCGGCCGCGGCATGCTCTTCCTCGACCTGATCCAGGAGGGCAACCTCGGTCTGATCCGTGCGGTCGAGAAGTTCGACTACACCAAGGGCTACAAGTTCTCCACCTACGCGACCTGGTGGATCCGGCAGGCGATCACGCGTGCGATGGCCGACCAGGCCCGCACGATCCGCATCCCGGTGCACATGGTCGAGGTCATCAACAAGCTCGCCCGCGTGCAGCGTCAGATGCTCCAGGACCTGGGCCGCGAGCCCACCCCGGAGGAGCTGGCCAAGGAGCTCGACATGACCCCTGAGAAGGTCATCGAGGTCCAGAAGTACGGCCGGGAGCCGATCTCGCTGCACACGCCCCTCGGCGAGGACGGAGACTCCGAGTTCGGTGACCTCATCGAGGACTCCGAGGCCATCGTGCCCGCCGACGCGGTGTCGTTCACGCTGCTCCAGGAGCAGCTGCACGCCGTTCTCGACACGCTCTCCGAGCGTGAGGCCGGCGTCGTCTCGATGCGCTTCGGGCTCACCGACGGCCAACCCAAGACCCTTGACGAGATCGGCAAGGTCTACGGCGTCACCCGCGAGCGGATCCGCCAGATCGAGTCCAAGACGATGTCGAAGCTGCGGCACCCCTCGCGCTCGCAGGTGCTGCGCGACTACCTCGACTAGAAGAACTTCCTCCTGGATGCAACCCGGCGCGAGGCACTCGCGTCTTGGCTGCAGTGAGGACCTCGCAGGGAGGTGCTCGACCGCCTTGCGAGGCGTCACGTCCAGGAGCTCGATCATGTCCAGCAACCCCCACACCAAGCGCACCATCGCCGCAGTCGTCGGCCTTGCCGTGGTCGCGATCGGCGGGCTCGCCGGTCCGGCCACCGCCGCCACCGGGACCTTCGAGGATGCCCGTGGCGATGTCGCCCACGGAGCCGACCTCGAGTCCGTGACGGTGGTGAACGAGAAGAACGTCCGCGTCGTCGTCCAGCACGAAGACCTGGTGCGGTCCTACAAGAGCAACGCCAGCATGAACGTCTACCTCGACACCGACCCCGCCAAGCCGGGCCCGGAGTTCGTCTTCGCCGGCGGGCTCTTCGAGGGGACCGACTACGGCCTGCTGCCGACCGTCGACGGCGGCTGGAAGCACAAGAGGCGTGCCGTCCCGCTGCGCTGCTCGTACGAGTCGACAATCGACTACGCCGCTGACGTGACGCGCATCCGCATGTCGCGGGGCTGCCTGGACCACCCCGGTCAGATCCGCGTCGCGGTCAAGGCGGCCGGCGAGCGACCCGACGGCACGATCGTCACCGACTGGCTCACGGGCCCACGCGCAATGACCGCCTGGGTCTCGAAGGGCTGACCCGCCGGTTCCGGATGACGTGACCCAGACATACCAGTGCCCCGGCGTCAAACCGGGGCACTGGTGTCTTTTCTGGACCCTGATCGCGCTGCCATGGCCCGTTCGGGCCAGCCTGCCCTGACCGGCCGAACTAGGCCATTGTCCGATCGGAGAGGTGGGAGCACCCTGAGGCCAGTGGTGTCTGGGCCGGACTGACCGGCCCGGGGAGGGGACCACGTCATCCGGTGGTGGGGCGCGCTGGCCAGGAGTCGCCGGGAGATCGCGAGCACCGTGCTCGCGACCGAGGGAGGGGTAGAACATGAGCGCGCCAACACACAACCGGAGCGGGCGGGGCCGCATCCGCCGAAGCCGGATCTCGGTGCTTCTCGCGATGACTCTCGCTGCCGGTGGATTGCTGTTCTCGGCACCCGCGAGCGCCCTGGTCGACTCACACTTCGAGCTCGACGGTGACGTCCTCGACGCGACGTCCGTCCCGTCGGACTGGGGAGCCAGCAGTGGCAGCAACAGCATCTTCGTCATGACGAGCAACGCCCTGGCGCCGCCGGTCGAGCGCAGCCCGAGGCCCACGAACTTCTTCGACGCCGGCTTCGCCCGCGACTTCATTCCCGGCTCGACCGGCGACACCTCTGCCTTCACCGGCGGCGGCAGCAAGGACATCAACAACGTCGCCTCGTGGTCGTGCAAGTCGGAGTCCAACACGACCGACAAGGGCGACATCCAGAACGCCTACGCAGCGGTCGCGAACGACCCTGTGACCGGCAACCTGCTGCTCTACTTCGGCCTGGAGAAGAACGCCCCCAACGGCAACAACAACATGGGTGTGTGGTTCCTCCAGGACGAGACCGTCGGCTGTGACGGGACAGGGGTCGGAGGCAACGGCAAGAGCTTCACCGGCAACCACACCAACGGCGACATCTTCCTGGTGGCAGCCTTCACCAACGGCGGCAGCACCCCGACGATCAGCGCCTACACGTGGAACGGCGGTGCCGGCGGTGCACTCTCCGGCGTGCTGTCCAGCGGTGGGAGCTGCGGCACTGCCGGGTCGGCCAACCTGTGCGCCACCACCAACGACACCGCCGCCATCACCACGCCGTGGCAGACGACGAACAAGGGCTCGACCAGTCCGCAGAACAAGACCGGTCAGGGCACCGGGCTAGACGCCGACCAGTTCTACGAGGGTGCCATCGATCTCACCGCCAACGGCCTCGACCAGGACAGCCAGGGCAACCCCATCTGCGTCAACCGATTCGTCTTCAACACCCGCTCGTCGCAGGAGTCGACGGCGACGCTCTACGACTTCGCAGCCGGCGACGTGCAGACGTGCTTCAGCCCGTCGCTGACGACGTTGCTGAAGGAGGACAAGGGCGCGACCGGCCCGAGCGCGGAGGATGTCTCCCTGCCGGGCGACGGCAACCACACGGTGACGCTTCCTGCCAGGGTCTACGACACCTCGACGCTGAGTGGCGGGGCCGACGACCCGACCGGGACGATCACCTACTCGCTGTGGACCAACAACACTTGTACGGTCGCCTCGACCGACCCACTGTTCGCGGGCAACGTCAACACTGCGACGGTGGCGGTCGGTGCGGCCTCGCCGACGCTCACGTTCGCCACCGCCGGTAGCTACTGGTGGAAGGCGAGCTATACCCCGAGCGCCTCAAGCCGGAACGAGCCGACGGAGAGCACCTGCGCCTCCGAGCCGCTCGTCGTGCAGAAGCCGGCCCCGACGATCGCGACCGAACCGTCCGCCACACAGATCACGGTCGGGAACGGCGCCTCGTTCACCGACACCGCCACGGTGTCCGGAGGCTACTTCCCCGTGGGTGGGGTTGCACCCGGAGACGTGCAGTTCTCCCTCTACGGGCCGTTCACCGCGGCTCCCGGTGCGGACTCGTGCACCGCGGCCAAGCTGGTCAAGGGTCCGGAGTCGCGGGCCGCCACCCGGACGAACGACACCACCGCGACGGCGACGTCGACGGCGTACGTGCCGGACACCGTCGGCATCTACCAGTGGACCGCGAAGTACCTCGGGAACGCGCAGAACGAGGCGACGCAGGTGAGTGCGTGCGGTGACACGACCGAGCAGGTGACCGTCGCGCCGGCGACGCCCTCGATCGCGACCAAGATCGCCCTCAGCGACCGGGCAAAGGTCTCCGGCGTCACCGGAGCCGGCGACCCGTCCGGATCGGTGGTGTTCAGCCTCTACCCGTCGCTGGACTGCACCGGGATCGCTGTCTACGTGTCGACATCGGTCGGGATCAACGCCAGCGGGGTTGCCGAGACACCGCAGGTGACCTACGTCGACGAAGGCAACTACTCGTGGAAGGTCGTCTTCACGCCGACCGCGGGCAGCAACTACACCAGCAAGACCACCTCGTGCTCGCCGGCTTCCGACGAGACCGCGGTGATCGGATATCGGGCACCATCGCCGATCTCTTAGCCCGCGGCGACCAGCGCCACCGCGAGAGCGCAGAGCCCGAGGCCGACGCCTTGGGCTCTGTGCACGCGTTCGCGCAGCACCAGGGCCGCCAGCAGGACCGTGGTGGCGGGGTAGAGCGAGGCGAGGACGCCGGCGATGGTGAGGTAGCCCTGCTGGGTCGCGAGCAGGAACGAGCCGGTCGCGATCGCGGCCAGCGCTCCCGCGCCCGCGGCCCAGCGCACCGTCCGCCCCCGAGGCACCCAGGCGCCGCCGACGGCGAGCGCCAGCAGGATCACCACCGGCACCGAGACGCCTTGGGCGAGGGCGAGTGGCCACAGCCCCGCAGTCGCCGGGACCTGGCCGATCGCGGCGAACAGCAGGCCGAAGCCCAGCCCGGCCAGGATGCCGTCGGTCAGTCCGTCGGCGAAGCCGAGACGGGCGGGGGCGGTCTCGCCTTCGACGTGGCTGAGGTCATCGGCGGGAACACTCGCCACCAGCCAGATGCCAGGGAGGGCCGCCAGGATGCCCAGCCACACCACAGCGGCGAAGCGCTCACCGGTGAGGGCGCCCGCGACCAACGGGACCAGGGCGGCGCCCACCGCGGAGACCGGCGCCACGACGCTCATCCGTCCTGAGGAGAGGCCGCGGTAGAGGAAGCCCCCGCCGGCCCCGCTGCCGACACCGGCCAGCGCGGCCCAGGCGAGGTGGACCGGCTCCGGTGTGCCGGGCACGAACACTGCCACCACGGCGACGCACAAGGCGGCCGAGAGGTTGGCCAGGACGGCCACCGACCAGGCGGAGGTGTGCCGGGAGACGAGTCCGCCCACGAAGTCGGAGAGCCCGTAGGCGATGGCCGAGACGAGCGCGAGGACGATCGCCATCAGGTCAGGACGGCGCCGACGACGTACGTCGCCGCGGCCAGCAGGGCAGCGGTGAGCTCGATGAGCATCGAGAGACCGACGGCCCTCAGCGCGTGCTTGGTGGAGGGCCAGGCGGCCTCGCGGCCCAGACGCTGCACCTCGACGGCATAGACGCCGAGCACGAAGCCGATGACCAGGCCGATCACGGGGATGACGAAGAAGCCCACCAGGCCGAGCAGTCCGCCCAGCACCAGCGTCCGGCTCGGGACTCCCGCAGCCTTGAGATTGCGCCCCGGCACGGCGTACTTCACGACCGCTCCAGAGACCAGCAGCACCGTCACCACGGAGAAGACCGTCCAGGCCGTGCCTGACCCGTCCCGGACGGCCCAGACCAGGACGGCAGCAAGGATGAGCAGGCCGCCCGGCAACACCGGCACGACGACGCCCACCACGCCCACCAGCACCGCCAGCCCCACGAGCACCTCGGTCATGTCCACGTCCTCAGCCTAGGGCGCCCGGGTGGGGGATGACACGAGGAGCCCCGGCCTGGACGGCCGGGGCTCCTCGAAGGTCGAGTGGGTGGGTGTGGGTCAGTGCTCCGTCGCGGGAGCAGCGGCGGGAGTGGTCGAGAGCTTCTCGGTCTCGTCCTGGACGTGCACGGCAACTTCGCGGAGCTTGTCACCGTGCTCGCGCGCGTGGTGCGCACAGAAGAGGAGCTCGCCACCACCGGACAGCTCGACGCGGAGGTAGGCCTGCGCGCCGCAACGGTCGCAGCGGTCAAGAGCCGAGAGCGGTGTGCTCGGGGCAACTGCAGTGGTCACTTGAGGCCTCGTTTCCTTGCTGGTGTCCTGCTCAACGTAGCGCGGTCCCGCAATGTTCCGTGGTGCGGCTCACCGGTGCTGCCGGGAGTTGGTGCGGTCCTGCCACGCGGTCACTGGACACAACATCCAATCACGACTGGTAGTTCCCAGCTGTGGTCGGTGTTCCGCCGTGAGACGGGTGACGCTCCCCACAGTTAACTTCGTTCGGACTGCTGCAGACCTGAGGACTTCGCTGGCCTCCGGCCTGCCCGACACTGGTTGTTCGCATCCCAGTCTGACTCGGCTGGGTGCCTCTTGGTTGCCAATCTCGCCATCTTTGAAACTTCCGATGCCGCATCGTGACACCCGACTCGCGCCGAGGTCGGTAGGCGTGGCGCATCCGGGTGTCCGGCGTGTCGCGAGTAGATTTGCCGCACGGGCCGACATCACCCGGTTCGGACCCGTCATCAACCCGCTGTTCACCGGGAACCAAGGAGAGCACTGTGCCGCCCCGCACCGCCGGAGGAACGACCGTCGACAGCACCTACAACGCCCACCACCTCCTCGTCCTCGAGGGGCTGGAGGCCGTGCGCAAGCGGCCCGGCATGTACATCGGGTCGACCGACTCGCGCGGCCTCATGCACTGTGTCTGGGAGATCATCGACAACGGTGTGGACGAGGCGCTGGCGGGTGCGGCCAGCCGGATCGAGGTGCTGCTGCATCCCGACGGGTCCGTCGAGGTGCACGACGACGGCCGGGGCATCCCGGTCGACAAGGAGCCCAAGACCGGGCTGCCCGGGGTCGAGGTGGTCTTCACCAAGCTCCACGCCGGCGGGAAGTTCGGCGGTGGGTCCTACGTCGCCACGGGTGGCCTGCACGGCGTCGGGGCGTCGGTCGTCAACGCCCTCTCCTCGCGGCTCGACGTCGACATCGAGCGGTCGCCGTCGGTGCAGGGAATGTCCTTCCAGCGCGGAAACCCGGGTGTCTTCGACGGTGACGGTCCGACGGCGTCCTTCACGCCGCGGTCCGGGCTGACCCGGAAGGGCGGCCGGGTCAAGAAGGGGCTCAGCGGCACCCGGATCCGGTTCTGGCCGGACCGGCAGATCTTCACCAAAGACGCCAGCTACACCTATGACGAGCTGGTCACGCGCGCCCGGCAGACCTCCTTCATCGTGCCCGGCCTCGAGCTGGTCATCCGCGACCTTCGAGGTGAGGAGCCGCTCGAGGAGTCCTTCCGCCACGACGGCGGCATCTCGGAGTTCTGCGAGTTCCTGGCGGCCGGCGAGCCCGTGACAGACGTGCTCCGACTTCAGGGCCAGGAGCGCTTCACCGAGACCGTGCCGCTGCTCGACGACGAGGGTCACATGACGCCGCAGGACGTCGAGCGCGAGCTCACCGTGGACGTCGCGCTGCGCTGGGGCACCGGTTACGACACCGAGGTGCGCTCCTTCGTGAACGTGATCGCCACCCCCAAGGGCGGCACCCACGTCGCCGGCTTCGAGCAGGCGATGACCAAGACGTTCAACGACGTCCTCCGCTCCACCAAGCAGCTCAAGACCGCCGAGCCCGACGTGATCAAGGACGATGCCCTCGAGGGGCTCACCGCGGTGGTCACGGTGCGGCTCGCCGAACCCCAGTTCGAGGGTCAGACCAAGGAGATCCTCGGCACCCCGGCGGCACGCAACATCGTGCGCAAGGTGGTCGCAGCGGAGCTGAAGAGCGTCCTGACCTCCACCAAGCGAGCGGACAAGGCCCAGGCCAAGCTGGTGCTCGAGAAGGTTGCGAATGCCTCGCGCACCCGGATCGCTGCCCGCACCCATCGCGAGACCCAGCGCCGCAAGAACGCCCTGGAGTCCAGCGCGCTGCCCTCCAAGCTCGCCGACTGCCGCTCCAACGACATGGATCGCAGCGAGCTCTTCATCGTCGAGGGTGACTCCGCGCTCGGCACCGCCAAGCTGGCCCGCAACTCGGAGTTCCAGGCGCTGCTGCCGATCCGGGGCAAGATCCTCAACGTTCAGAAGGCGTCCGTGGGCGACATGCTCAAGAACACCGAGTGCGCCTCCATCATCCAGGTGGTCGGGGCCGGCTCAGGGCGCACCTTCGACCTCGAGGCCCGCCGCTACGGCCGGATCATCTTCATGGCCGACGCCGACTCCGACGGCGCGCACATCCGGTGCCTGTTGACCACGCTCTTCTTCAAGTACATGCCCGACCTGATCACGCAGGGACGGGTCTACACCGCCGTGCCGCCGCTTCACCGGATCGAGCTGTCGAACCCCAAGAAGGGGATGGACAAGTACGTCTACACCTACTCCGACCACGACCTCCAGCGGAAGCTCGCCGAGCTGTCCAAGAAGGGCGTGCGCTGGAAGGACCCGGTCCAGCGCTACAAGGGTCTGGGAGAGATGGACGCCGACCAGCTCGCCGAGACCACGATGGACCCGATGCACCGCACCCTGCGCCGGATCACCGCTGACGACGCCGACTCAGCAGCGCAGGTCTTCGAGCTGCTGATGGGATCCGAGGTCGCGCCGCGCAAGGAGTTCATCGTGCAGGGTGCCTACGAGGTCGACTCCGAGGCCATCGACGCCTGAGTCTCCTCCGGCACCCGAACTGCCAGGAGGGCGATGTCGTCCTTCGGGCGGTGGCTCTGGAAGTCGAGAACGTCCTCGAGGACACGGTCGACCAGCGCGTCCGGGCTCGAATCGCCGTTGCGCACCCGGTCACGAAGTCGCGTCTCGCCGTAGAGCGCGCCGTGGTCCCGGCCCTCGGTCACGCCGTCGGTGTAGAGCAGCACGGCATCGCCGGGGTGACACACGGTCACGGTGTCGGTGTAGTCCCCGACGTCGAACGCGCCGACGAGCGAACCCGGCGCCCCGAGGTCTTCGACGGCGCCGTCGGCCCGGAGAAGGATGGGCGGCGGATGGCCCCCGCGCACGGAGGTGACCTCCCACCCCTGGGAGGTCCGGCGCATGCGCAGCAGGACGATCGTGCAGAACCTCTCGGTGGGGTGCTCCATGAGGAGCTTGTTGAGCAGCTTCATGGTCTCTTTGGGGCTGGGGGTGGAGACCACCAGTGCCCGTACGGCGTGGCGCATGAACGCGGTCACCACGGCGGCGTCGACGCCCTTGCCTGCCACGTCGCCCATGACGACCGCCCAGTCGCCCGTCGCGATCTGGAAGATGTCGTAGAAGTCGCCGCCGACCTCCTCGCCGTCCCCGGCGGGCCGGTAGCGCGCAGCGACCTCCAGCCCAGGGATCTCCGGTGAGTGCGGGGGGATCAGGGTCGACTGGAGCGTCTGTGCGAGCTTGACGGCGCGGGCCTCGGAGGCCTCTGCCCGCCTCTTGGCATCGAGCAGCTCGTGCTCGTAGCTGCGTCTCTCGGTGGCGTCGAAGACCGCGATCCGGATGGCGGCTGCGGTGCCGTGGTCGTCGTTGGTCATGACCGCGTTCAGCAGGACGGGGATGACCGTCCCGTCGCCGCGCACCACGTCGAGGGCGACCTCCCGCATCTGACCGGTCATGTGCAACGACGGGCGGATGTGGGTCTCGTAGAAGATCCTGCTCCCTGGGGTGAGGAGCCTCAGGAAGGACTGCCGCCCGACGATGTCAGGCGCGCGGTAGCCGGTCCAGGTCAGGAAGGTCTTGTTGGCCTTCACGATCCGGCCGGCGACGTCGAGCGAGAGGTAGCCGCACGGCGCCTGCTCGTAGAGCTCGGTGGGGTCGTCGGCGAGGAGCGCGCGGTCGAAGGCCTCCTTGGCAGCGGTGCGGGTCGGCGCCTCAGCCATGCCGTGCGACGAAGTCGGAGATCGCCTCGTTGACCTCGTCGGGCGCACTCAGGTTGGGGCAGTGTCCCGTCGCCCTCAGCACCACGAGCTCGCTGTCGGGGATCTCGCGGGCGACGAACTCCCCGACCTCGAGTGGCGCGATGATGTCGTCGCTGCACTGCAGCACCAAGGTCGGGACGCTCACCTTCGCGAGGTCGTCACGGTTGTCCGACAGGAACGTCGCGCGAGCGAATCGCTCGGCGATGTCCGGATCGGAGCGGCAGAAGCTGGTGGTGAGCTCCTCGCCGAGCTCAGGTCGTGAGGGGTTCCCGATGATCGCGGGGGCCATCGCGTGGGACCACCCGACGTAGTTGCTGGCCAGCGAGTCGAGCATCGCGTCGATATCCGGCGGATCGAAGCCCCCGACATAGTTCTGGTCGTTGATGTAGCGCGGCGAGGGCCCCACCATCACCAACGACCTGAACCGCTCCGGCTCCGCGAGGTGAGCGAGCATGCCGATCATGGACGAGACCGAGTGGCCGACGAACGTGACGTCGTGCAGGTCCAGGTCGCGGCAGATCCGCAGGACGTCCTCGGCATAGCCTTCGAGGCTGGCATGCCGGACCGGGTCATAGGTCGCCTGAGCGTTGCCCGATCCGACGTGGTCGAAGCAGATCACCCGGAAGCGGTCCTCGAACGTCGGGGCGACGAAGCGCCACATGTGCTGGTCGCAGCCGAAGCCGTGGGCGAACAGCAGCACCGGCCCGTCGGGTGCGCCGCTCTCGACGACGTTGTACAGGGCCTGTGCATCCATGCCCACGAGCCTAGAGCACCGGGGGCGCCCTCACAGACTACGCTGGCCACCTGAGCCGGGTTTCGGCCACCGAACTGTGAGGACGCACTGCGTGAGACTTCCCGTGGACCATCGAACCGAGGGGACGACTCTGGTCGTCACGCCGCACGGAGAGCTCGACATCGCCACCTACGTCGACCTTCGCGACGCCGTCGACGCGGTGCAGAAGGACTCACCTGACGCCGACGGTCTGGTCATCGACCTGTCAGCCACGACCTTCATGGACTCCTCTGCGCTGGGCCTGCTCATCGGTCTGCACCGGCGCGCCGCACAGGTCGGGACCCGCTTCGGCCTGGTGGGAGTGACCAACCCCACCGTGCTCCGGCTCCTCGACGTGACCAAGCTGGACGAGGTGTTCGAGATCTACACGTCGATGGACGACTGGGGTGCGGGGACGCCGTAGCGACCTCGCGGGACGCTAGAGGCGGCGGTCCAGCAGACCGGTGTCCACGTCGTAGATGAAGCCGCCCACCTCGACGGTGCCCGGGATCAGCGGGTGGCTGCGCACCGAGCGAACGTCGTCCTCCAACGCCGCCACCTGGTCCTCGACCACCCCGAAGCTCTGCCAGGACGCGTCCTGGCCGGCGGAGGCGCCGACGCGCTCGCGGAGCTGCTCCAGGGTGGAGGTGGCCATCGCGCAGCGCGTGTGTGGCACGACGAGGACCCGGCTGACGTTGAGCAGATGGACGCCGAGCACCAGCGCCTCGAGGGCCGCGGGGGTGACCCGGCCGCCGGGGTTGCGGAAGATCTTGGCGTCGCCGGGGGAGAGGCCGAGCATCTTCAGCGGGTCGATCCGCGAGTCCATGCAGGTCACGATGGCGATCCCGGCGTGGGCGATCCCGTCGAAGCCGCCGAGCGCGAAGGACTCGGCGTAGGCACGGTTCGCCGCCTGCAGGTCGTCGAAGGCGTCTGTCACGAACCGCAACCTACCCGAGTGAGGTCTCCTCGAGGGCCACCGTCCACCGGCGGACGCCCTTGGGTCCCTTGAGGCACGACTCGCGCCGCGCGGCAGCGGTCTCCTCCGAGACGACGACGACCTGCCACTCCCGACCGTCGCGGTGCTCGATGACGACCCGCCAGGCATGGTCGTCGGTGGCCCCGCACGCCCGCACGTCGAGCGCGTCGATGCCGGTCTCCCCGACGGCCTCCCGCACGGCGAGCTCGGCGACCTGAGCCGGACTCGGCCAGGTCGAGCGCCCCCGGCTGCCGGCGAGCACGGTCCGGCCACGGTCGGCGGCCTCGAGCAGGGCTGCCGCCTCGTCGCGGTCGAGCCGGCCGTGCAGCGTGCCGGAGGGGAGCAGCACCGTGGTCGGGGCGAACCGGTGCCCCGAGGTGTGGGTGACCTCCCAGACCCGGCCGGGGTGCGCGGCGAGCGCGGAGAGCGCGACCGGGCGGCCCTCCACGGCACAGCAGACGTCACGGGTGCCGTTGGTGCAGACCAGCAGCTGGGGCTGGTCGAGCACGGTCAGCGGCAGCGAGCGTCGTACGGCGGCGGCGTCACCGGTCTGCACAGCCGCCCAGTCCAGCGCCAGGAGGTCCTCCGGCGCGGCGATCGTGCCCGACAGCAGCCACGACGAGCCCGGTCTGGTGTGCGCGACCAGCACCCGGCGGGGGTCCCGGCCGTCGTCGTGCACGTCCGCGTGCCGGCCTGGCCGGCGCACCAGCACCGGACGCACTCCGTGTGCGGCAGCGGCAGCCTCGATCGAGCGGCCGAGCTGCGGGTCGAGGTGACTGTCGGTGAACGCCTTGGCGCCCCAGGGCCCGCTCTGCTCGAGCGCCACCCAGCCGACGGCTTCGGGGGCGGACCCGGCGAGCTGCTCGCCCGCCTGTGCTGACTCGGCCGAACAGGTCACGTGGTTCCTCGGAGGATCTCGGCGGTGGACAGGTCGCGGGTAGCCGCGGTGCGGAAGGCGAGGAGAGCGACGGCCGCCGCCAGGATGGCGCACACCGCGGCGCCCCAGAAGACGGTCTGGAGCTGGGCGAGCCCGGCTTCCTTGAGCAGTCGGGTGTAGTCGTCACACTGCGTGCCCGAGGCGCAGACCTCGGACGGGGTCGGTAGGTCGACCTGGACGGCGTAGTAGCGGCGCAGCCCGAGCGTGGTCAGGGCGCTGATGCCGACGAGCATGCCGACCATCCGGGCGACCACCAGCAGGGCGCTGGTGATCCCGTGCACCGCATCCGCAGTGGCAGCCAGCAGGGCGGCGTTGACCGGTGCCAGCGCCAGACCGAAGCCGAGTCCGGTGGCGACCAGCGGCACCGTGGCGACCGGGTCCTCGAGACTGGTCAGACCCCACTGCCCCATCCAGGCGAAGCCACCGGCGGCGAGCACCATGCCGACGGCCGTCACGACGCCCGCGGGGACACGACGGGTCAGGTAGCCGCCGACGAGGGCCCCGACCGGCAGCGCCACCAGCAGCCGCACCAGCACCAGGGCAGCCAGCAGCTGGGAGTCCGGGTAGACGGTGATCCTGGCGAAGATGGGGATGTCGACGAGCGCCGCGATCAGAGCGGCGCCGACGAAGAAGCTGACCACCAGCGCGCCCCACGCCGGGGTCTGCCGGAGGGACCCGTGTGGCACCAGCGGGTGTGGACTGACCCGGTTGCGCCAGGCGAAGCCGGCGGCTGCCGAGGCCGAGCCGACCAGCAGCCACGGGCCGGCGGGGGAGAAGACCGAGACCTCGGGGTCGGCGGTGGCGAAGGCCAGGATGACTCCGGACAACGCCACGGCGAGGAGAGCCGCACCCGTGAGGTCGATCGTGCCCGCCGTACGTCGCCACGAGCGGAGGTCGACGACCGGGTCCGCGACGCTCAGGCTCCGGATCACCAGCGCGATCAGGAGCACGAGCAGCAGCAGCGCCATCGGCGAGGCCCAACGGGAGTCACCCGTGAGCGGCACGAAGACCAGCCCGAGGGTGACGCCGCGGGCGAGGAAGGGTGGTTCGAGCAGCACGAGCGTGAGCGCCACCAGGGCGAGCAGCGCCAGGCCCACCCCGACGACGTCGCGCCTGCGGCGCCGCTCGCCGTCCCGACCGAGTCGCCGTACGGCCACGGCCAGGACCCCGCCGACGAGCAGGTTGACCGCGAAGATCGCCTGCCAGGGGGCGACGGCGAGCACGACGGCTCCGTAGAGCGGGCCGACGACGCTGCCCAGCTCCTGCACGGCCCCGACCACGCCGAGTGGCACCCCGCGCCGTGCGGGTGGGTACATGTCGGCGACCAGGGCCAGCGTCGCCGGCACCAGTCCACCGCCGCCGACGCCCTGGAGGAAGCGACCGGCGACCATGCTCGTGAGGTCGTACGACGCCGCCGTGACCAGCGAGCCGAGTGCGAAGACGACCAGCGAGCCGACCAGCACCGGCACCCGGCCGCGCAGGTCCGCGATGCGTCCGATCAGGGGGAGCACCGCGACGTAGCCGAGCAGGAATCCCGACACGATCGGTGCGGCTCGCTGCAGCTCGTCGATCGCGAGCCCGACGCCGGTCATCATGTCGGGCAGCGCGAGCACCACGACGTAGGTGTCAGCTGCCGCGAAGCCGACCGCTACCGCCGCGAGCACCAGCAGCGAGCGCCGCGGGTCGGTCACGGGGCGCTGATGTCCTTGGTGACGCCGTACTTCGTGAAGGCGATCGTGTAGGTCACCGGGTCGGCGTCGGGGTAGAACGGGCCGCTCATCGTGACCTCGGAGAGCTGGTTGTCGTCGTCGAGAGTGAAGCTGGTCTCGAAGTCGGCATCGGTCTGGGCGCTGGGGATCACGCCCGCCACCACGTCGCCTGGCAACGTGGCGGTGAACTCGGTGAGAACGGCCTCCCCGTTGCGCACCTGGTCGCCCTGCTCGACGGCCTCGGCGGACGTGAGCAGCGAGGAGAGGCCTGCCTCGGGGTCCATCAGGGCGGCCGGGTCGGGAGCCTGGTAGTCGGCCGGGTCGATCTCGGCGTAGTCGGTGGTGAAGGGCAAGATCGCGTAGACGACACCGTCGACGGCGATCACGGCGGCCTTGGCGGTGATGCCGCCCGCCGCGACCTGGATGTCGCCGGAGAAGGCCGGCGCGTGGGTCCCCACGCCCTGGGCGCTCAGCAGCCCGTTGACCGAGGGCGGCAGCTCGTCGGCCTCGAGAGCGATCTGGACGCCGTCGGCCTCGTCGAGCAGGGTCTTGGCGGCCGCGAGCCGCTCCTGGGGGCTCAGCTCGTCGGCGCCCTCGTCGTCCCCGCCGCACGCCCCCAGGCCGAGGGGGAGCAGCAGCGTCGCGGCGACCAGCAGCGGGGAGAGCCTCATGGCAGCAACCCTCCCACGGGGCCGGAGACGGCGAGGATCGGTTGCACCCCGGGCGTCCCCGAGCCGTCGCGTCGACCGTTCGCCTCGGGCAGCGTCGACCGGCGCACCGCTCGCGGCGGCGGCGCGTGCCGGACCGTTGCCGGCCCAGGCGACGACCAGGGTGTCCTCGCCCTTGAGGAACCGGTGGCAGCGGACGCCTCCGGTGCCGCGGCCCTTGCCGGGGTACTCCGACCACGGGGTGACCTTGAGTGCGCCGGGCTCGGTGCCGGGCAGTGCCGTCGACGAGCCCGAGGCCGTCACCACGACGGTGTCCTCGCCAGGGGTGAAGGCGCCGAACCAGGCGACCCGCTCCTTGGCGGTCAGCCGGACACCGGCGATGCCGCCGCCGGAACGGCCCTGGGGTCGGACCGCACCGGCCGGGAAGTGCAGCAGCTGGGCGTCGGAGGTGATGAAGCAGAGCTCCTCCTCGCCGGTGACGAGCGAGACCGCACCGACGACCTCGTCCCTGTCGGCGAGCCGGATGACCTCCCAGGCGTCCTTGTTGGAGAGCACCTCGGGATTGACCCGCTTGACGACTCCGTCGCGGGTGCCCAGCGCGATGCCGGGACCGTCCTCGCTCAGCGGCACCAGGGCGAGCACCCGCTCACCGATCTCCAGCGGAAGGAACTCGCTGAGCGGAGCGCCACCTTGCAGGTGGGGGGCGTTGGCGGTGGCAGGGAGGCTGGGCAGGTCGAGGACGTCGAGGCGCACCAGGCGCCCCTGGGAGGTGAGGACGCCGACCTGGCCGCGGGCCGTCGTGCCGACCGCCGAGACGACCACGTCGTGCTTGGCCCGCCCGCCGCCCTCCCCGGGGGGCTCGGTGTCCGAGGTGCGGGCCAGCAGGCCGCTGGAGGAGAGGTAGACGAAGCAGGGGTCGTCGGCGACCTCGAGCGGTACGGCGGCGGTGACCGACTGACCGGCGGACGCCAGCAGCACGGTGCGCCGCGGGGTGCCGTAGGTCTTGGCGACCTCGGCCAGCTCGTCGGAGACGACCTTGCGCAGCTTGGCGTCGTCGCCCAGGATCTCCTCGAGCGCGGCGATGGTCTCCTCGAGCTCGGTCTTCTCCTTGTCGAGCTCGAGCTTGGAGAACTTGGTCAGCCGCCGCAGCGGCATGTCCAGGATGTAGTTGGTCTGGATCTCGGTGAGGTCGAAGACGGTCATCAGGCGCTCGCGGGCCTGCTCGGCGTTGTCGCTGGAGCGGATCAGCTGGATGACCTCGTCGATGTCGAGGATCGCCAGCAACAGGCCTTCGACCAGGTGGAGCCGGTCGGCGGCCTTGCCGCGACGGAAGCTGGAGCGGCGGCGTACGACGTCGAACCGGTGCCCGAGGAAGACCTCGAGCAGCTCCTTGAGGCCGAGTGTGCGGGGCTGGCCGTCGACGAGCGCCACCGCGTTGATCCCGAAGGAGTCCTCCATGGGGGTGTGCTTGTAGAGCTGCTCGAGCAGCGCCTCGGGGTGGAAGCCGTTCTTGACCTCGATCACCAGCCGCATGCCCTTCTCGCGGTCGGTGAGGTCCTTGACGTCGGCGATGCCTTGGATCTTCTTGGCCTGCACGAGGCTCTTGATCCGCTCGATGACCTTCTCGGTGCCCACGCCGTAGGGCAGCTCGGTCACCACGATGCCCTTGCGTCGCGGGGTGACGCTCTCGACCCGCGCGGTGGCGCGCATCCGGAACGAGCCCCGGCCGCTCTCGTAGGCGTCGCGGATGCCTTCGAGGCCGACGATCTTGCCGCCGGTGGGGAGGTCCGGGCCGGGGATGAACCGCATCAGGTCCTCGAGCCCGGCCTGGGGGCTCTTGATCAGGTGCCGGAGCGCCTGGACGACCTCGACGAGGTTGTGCGGGGCCATGTTGGTGGCCATCCCGACGGCGATGCCGGCGGCGCCGTTGACGACCAGGTTGGGCAGGGCGGCCGGCAGCACCGCCGGCTCGAGCTCGCGGCTGTCGTAGTTGGGCTTGAAGTCGACGGTGTCCTCGTCGATCGACGCGGTCATCGGCACGGCCGCCGCGGCCATCCGGCACTCGGTGTAGCGCATCGCTGCCGGCGGGTCGTCGGGCGAGCCGAAGTTGCCGTGCCCGTCGACGAGCGGCACGCGCAGCGACCAGGGCTGCACCATCCGGACCAGGGCGTCGTAGATCGCACCGTCGCCGTGCGGGTGCAGGCGACCCATCACCTCACCGACCACGCGGGCGCTCTTCACGTGCCCGCGGTCGGGGCGCAGGCTCATGTCGGCCATCGTGTAGAGGATCCGGCGCTGCACCGGCTTGAGCCCGTCGCGGGCGTCGGGGAGGGCCCGGCTGTAGATGACGGAGTAGGCGTACTCCAAGAAGCTGGTGCGCATCTCGTCGCCGACGTCGATGTCGAGGATGTTCTCCTCGAAGTCGTCGGGAGGGAGGGTGCTCTTGGTGCGAGATGGTCGGGGGGCCATGGCGTCATTCTCACCCGGGCGCACGACCCGTCCCACGCAGGGCACGCCGGGCTCCGGCCGACGACCCCGAACGGATAGGGTTGGGAGTCGTGAGCGCCGACGGCACGACCAGAGCGGCCGGGGTGGCCTACCCGCGGCACTGGGAGGCGGACGTCCTGCTCCGGGACGGCCAGGCTGCCCACCTGCGGCCGATCGAGGCGGCCGACCGCGAGCTCCTCGTCGAGTTCTACGAGCAGGTCTCCGCGGAGTCGAAGTACCTCCGCTTCTTCGCCCCCATGCCCCACCTGTCCGAAAAGGACGTGGCACGGTTCACGCAGGTCGACCACCACGACCGGGTCGCGTTCGTCCTGACCGTGGCGAAGAAGATCATCGCGGTAGGCCGGTTCGACCGTCTGCCCGAGCCGCGCGACGGCGAGGTGGTGGCCGAGGTCGCCTTCCTCGTGCAGGACGTCCACCAGGGTCGCGGCATCGCGCAGCTGCTGCTCGAGCATCTCGCGCAGGCCGGCCGCGAGCGTGGGATCGACACGTTCGAGGCCGAGGTGCTGCCGGAGAACCAGCGGATGACCCAGATCTTCCGCGAGGCCGGCTACCGCATCGCCGGTGGCTACGAGGACGGCGTGCTGCGCCTGGAGTTCCCCATCGACGCGACCGACACCTCGGTCAACGTGATGCAGGCTCGCGAGCACCGGGCCGAGGCCGCCTCCATCCAGAACTTCTTCAACGCCCGCAGTGTCGCGGTGATCGGCGCCTCCAGGCGGCAGGACACGATCGGTCAGACGCTGGTGCGCAACCTCGTGCTCGGTGACTACCAGGGGCGGGTCTACGTCGTGAACCCCTCGGCCACGTCGGTGGCGGGCCTGCCGGCGTACGCCTCCGTGGGAGACATCCCCGACCAGGTCGACATCGCCGTGGTCGCGGTGCCCTCGGAGTCGGTGTCCGACGTCGTGCTCGACTGCGCGGCCAAGGGTGTGCACGGTCTGGTCGTGGTGTCCGCCGGCTTCGCCGAGACCGGGGAGGAGGGCCGTCAGCGCCAGCGCCGTCTGGTGGGGCTGGCCCGCAGCTACGGCTTGCGGCTGATCGGCCCCAACTGTCTCGGCATCATCAACACGGCGGGGCGCTACTCGCTGAACGCGTCGCTCGCGCCGGTGATGCCACCTCGTGGCCGGGCCGGCTTCTTCTGCCAGTCCGGGGCCCTCGGGGTCGCGATCCTGGAGAAGGTGGGCCGCCGCGGGCTCGGCCTCTCCACCTTCGTCAGCGCAGGCAACCGCGCGGACGTCTCCGGCAACGACCTCTTGCAGTACTGGGAGGAGGACGACAGCACGGAGGTCGTCCTGCTCTACCTCGAGTCCATCGGCAACCCGCGCAAGTTCTCGCGCGTGGCCCGACGGGTCTCGCGTCGCAAGCCGGTGATCGCGGTGAAGTCCGGGCGCAGCACCCAAGGAGTGCCGATGGGTCATGCCGTCCGCTCGATGGCCGCGCCGCAGGCCGCGGTGGACGCGATGTTCCGCCAGGCCGGGGTGATCCAGGTGAACAACCTCGACGAGCTCTTCGACGTCGCCCAGCTCGTGGCCCACCAGCCGCTGCCACGCGGCCGGCGGGTCGCCGTGGTCGGCAACTCCGACGCGTTGGGGCTGCTGGCCGCTGACGCCGCTGCCTCTGTCGGGCTGATCGCCGGGTCGCTGGTCGCCCTCGGCCCGGAGGCGACCGCCGAGGACTTCGAGGAGGCGCTCGACGCGGCCATCGACGACCCCGAGGTCGACTCGGTGATCGCGGTGTTCATCCCTCCGCTCAACACCACCGGCACCGAGGTCGCCCACGTGCTCGCTGCGGTGGGGGAGCAGTCCGACAAGCCGCTGGTCTCCACGTTCCTCGGCGTCGAGGGTGTTCCCGAGCTGCTCCGCGTGCCCGACGTCGCCGGCTCCACCGCGGGACGTGGCTCGGTGCCGTCCTACCCGGCGGTCGAGGCGGCGGTCCGCGCGCTGGCCCGGGTCGTCGACTACGCCGAGTGGCGACGCAAGCCTGAGGGCGCGCTGGTCACCCCCGACCAGGTCGACGTGGCTCGCGCCCGACGCGTGGTCAACGGTGTCCTCGTGCAGGCTCCCGAAGGCCGCGACCTGAGCTTCGCCGAGCTGCGCGACCTGCTCGAGGCGTACGGAATCGACCTCTGGGACCGGGTCCCGGTTGCCACCGAGGAGGCAGCTGTCGCGGCCGCGAGCCGTTTCGGCTTCGGCGTGGTGCTGAAGGCGACCGCCGAGCACCTGCGGCAGCGCCCTGACATGGCGCACGTCTGGCGCAACATCGACTCCGAGACCGAGATGCGCGTCGCTTGGAAGACCATGCAGGCGCTGGTCGACAGCCCCGAGCAGGCCATGTTCATCGTGCAGAAGGTGGCCCAGCCCGGTGTCCCCGTCGGCATCGGCGGCGTCGAGGACCCGCTGTTCGGGCCGGTGGTCTCGTTCGGTGTCTCGGGCGCCGCCACCGAGCTGCTCGCCGACCGGTCCTACCGGATCCCGCCGATGCATGGCGGCGAGGCAGCCGAGATGGTGCGCGAGATCAAGGCAGCCCCGCTGCTCTTCGGTTACCGCGGCAGCGAGAAGGTCGACGTCGACGCCATCGAGAGGCTGCTGCTGCGCGTCGCCCAGCTCAAGAACGACCTCCCGCAGGTGCGCTCCCTCGACCTCAACCTCGTCCTCGTGGGTGCCACCGGTGCCACCGTCCTCAACGCCGTCGGCCGCGTCGAGCCGGTCTCGGATGCCCGTTCGGACTGGTTCACCCGGCGCCTCAGCACGCTCGCCGGGGACACGCTGCACGACTGACCGGACGCGTCGTGGAACTAGGGTGAGACCCGTGGAGCGCAGCCAAGGGGGCAGGGAGTGTCGCTGATCCGGACGGACGGCCTGACCATGCGGTTCGGTTCCGTCACGGCGGTGGATGAGCTGAGCGTCGACGTCGAGGCCGGCGTCACCGGACTGGTGGGTGCCAACGGCGCCGGCAAGTCCACCCTGCTGAAGATCCTGCTGGGGCTGCTGCGCGCCACCGCCGGCGAGGCCAGCGTGCTCGACCTCGACGTGGCCACGCAGGGCCCGGCCATCCGGGAGCGCGTGGGCTACATGCCCGAGCACGACTGCCTCCCACCCGACGTCTCCGCGACGGAGTTCGTCGTGCACATGGCTCGGATGTCGGGGCTTCCCATCACGGCGGCGCGTGAGCGAACGGCCGACATCTTGCGGCACGTGGGCCTCTACGAGGAGCGTTACCGGTCGATGGGCGGCTACTCCACCGGGATGCGCCAGCGCGTGAAGCTGGCCCAGGCGCTCGTGCACGACCCGACCCTGGTGCTCCTGGACGAGCCGACCAACGGCCTCGACCCCGCCGGCCGCGACGACATGCTCGCCCTGATCCGCCGGATCGGCTCCGACTTCGGCATCTCCGTGATCGTGACCTCGCACCTCCTCGGTGAGCTCGAGCGAGTCTGTGACGGCATCGTGGTGATCGACGGCGGCCGGCTGCTGCGGCACTCGAGCACGGCCTCCGTGACGGCCTCGACCCCGGTGGTCACCGTCGAGGTCGAGGGCGACCAGGCTCCGCTCGTGGCGCGGCTCGAGCAGGCCGGGGTGCCGGTGACAGCAGTCGGGAGCCTCCTGAGCGTGGGCGTGGCCGACGACACCGTCTATGACCTGGTGCGCGACTCGGTGGCCGACCTCGGACTCGGGCTCGTGCGGCTCGAGCGGCAGCGGCACCGGATGACGGAGATCTTCACCGAGGCAGCGGGCGCGCGGCATGAGTGAGACCGACCCGGCGACTTCGGCGACCGGTGCCATCCACGACATCGGCTACCGGCACTATGACGGGCCGCGGCTCGGTACGTCGTACGTCAGGCGCTCACTCTTCGTGGAGACGATGCGCGGCGCCTACGGGCTGGGCCGCTCGGCGCGGTCGAAGGTGATGCCCTTCCTGCTGCTGGCGGTGATGGCGCTCCCCGCGATCGTGATCGGGATCGTGGCGAGCACCTTCGGCTTCGCGGAGCTGCCGCTGGGCTACATCGACTACCTCCTGACCGTGCAGGTCGCGGTGACGATCTTCGTCGGCGCGCAGGCGCCGGCAGTGATGTCACGGGACCTGCGTTTCCGGGTGGCATCGCTCTACTTCTCCCGGCCGCTCAGCCGTCAGCAGTACGTCCAGGCGAAGTACGCCGGG
The DNA here is from genome assembly GCA_963834315.1 of uncultured Actinomycetota bacterium. Classification (GTDB taxonomy): domain Bacteria; phylum Actinomycetota; class Actinomycetes; order Propionibacteriales; family Nocardioidaceae; genus Nocardioides_B. The sequence goes on from CAWIAY010000010.1 coordinate 1,804,359, forward strand.
ATGACCGCAGCGCTCTTCGTGCTGACCTCGCTGCCCCTGACGCTGCTGCTCGCCGGGGCCCTGCTCGCGGAGATGCCGCTCGGCGAGCAGCTGCCGGACTACCTCCGGGCGATCGGCGGGGCGGCGCTCATCTCCGTGCTGCTGGCGGGCATCGGGTTGCTCGTGGCGGCGATGACGCCGCGTCGCGGCCTCGGGATCGCCGCCGTCGTCGGCGTACTGCTGGTCCTGTCGGGGATCCAGGCCACCGTGCGCGCACTGGCGGAGGAGTTCGGCAACGCGACCTTCAGCGGTTACACCGGCCTGATCTCGCCGTACACGCTGGTCGACGGCGTGGTCCGGGGCGTGCTGGGGGCCGACACCGGCCTGGGGCCGCCCACGGCCCCGGGTGTCCTGGGCGCTGCCGTCTACGGCGGCGTGCTCGTCGCGGTGGTGGTGGGCTGCTACTTCGCGCTCGTGCGCCGCTACGGGAAGGCGCTGTCGTGAGCGTGCTGGAGCTGGTCGAGGTCTCGCGCTGGTACGGCAACGTGGTGGCCGTCAACGACGTCACGATGGAGCTCGGTCCGGGGGTGACCGGTCTGCTCGGGCCCAACGGCGCCGGGAAGTCGACGCTGATCCACATGATGGCCGGGTTCCTGGCGCCGTCGGCCGGCACGGTGACGCTCGACGGGCGCCGGCTCTACCGCGACCAGGAGATCTACCGCGAGATCGGACTGGTGCCCGAGCGCGAGGAGATGTACGACGCGGTCACCGGCTGGAGCTTCGTCCTGGCCAACGCCAGGCTGCACAAGCTCGCCGACCCCGAGGGCGCTGCCCGCCGGGCGATCGCGACCGTCGAGATGGCCGATGTCCAGGACCGCGACATCCGCACCTACTCCAAGGGCATGAAGCAACGGATCAAGATGGCCACCGCGATCGTGCACGACCCCACGGTGCTGCTCCTCGACGAGCCGTTCAACGGGATGGACCCCCGCCAGCGGCTGCACCTCATGGACCTGCTGCACACCCTCGGCGACGAGGGCCGGACGATCCTGTTCAGCTCCCACATCCTCGAGGAGGTCGAGCAGATCGCCGGCCGCATCGAGGTGATGGTGGCGGGGCGCCATGCGGCGTCCGGTGACTTCCGCGAGATCCGCCGACTGATGACTGCGCGACCGCACCAATACACGATCCGCTCCAGTGACGACCGGGCGCTTGCCGCGGCGGTGATCGCTGAGCCCGGCACCTCGGGCGTCGAGCTGGCCCTCGACTCAACCGGTGCGAGCACCGTGCGGGTGCAGGCCACCGACTACTCGGCGTTCGTCCATGTCCTCCCGCTGGTCGCTGCGCGGCACGGGATCCGGCTGCTCGAGGTGCGGCCCGCCGACGAGTCGCTCGAGAGCGTCTTCGCCTACCTGGTGGCGCGATGAACGCGACCGTCGCGCTGCTGACCTACCGCAGCCTGCTCGGCCGGCGCCGTACGCTCGTGATGGCGTTGCTCCCGCTCGCCCTCCTCGGGCTGTGCACCCTGGCCCGCGTGCTGGCCGGGCTCGACCCCGACATCGCCCGCGAGCTCGAAGGACAGCTCGCCCCCGACCTGCTCGGTGCCTTCGGCATCGCGATCCTGATGCCGCTGCTCACCCTGATCGCCGGCACCGGGTCGATCGGCCCGGAGATCGACGAGGGATCGATCGTCTACCTGCTCGCGAAGCCGCTCAACCGCTACTCCATCGTGGTCACCAAGCTGGCCGTGGCGATCGGCGTGGTGGTCGCGTTCGGCGTGCTGCCCATCGGTGTCGCCGGTGTGGTGCTGACCGGTGAGGTCGGCACCATCACGGTCGCCTTCGCGCTGGGGGCGCTGGCGGCCGGGATCGCCTACTCCGCGGTCTATCTGCTGCTCGCGGTGATCACCCGCAACGCCGTCGTCATCGGGCTGATCTACGCCCTGATCTGGGAGTCCCTGGTCGGTGGCCTGGTGCCCGGTGCTCAGACCTTGAGCGTGCAGCAGTGGTCGCTCTCGGTCGTGCAGAGGGCGCTCGGCGACTCTGCCGAGCTCCTCGGTGTCGAGGCAGCCGTCGGGTTCGGCACCGGCCTGGTGCTTCTCGCCGTGGTCACGGTCGGGGCGACGGTGTACGCCGGGCGGCGGCTGCAGACACTGCGGCTGAACGACGACCCGTGACGTGGGCGACGGGGGCAGCAGGACTGGCGACCTGACGGTGCTGTGCCTACTGCCTCGCGACGATCTGCCGGAAGGCGCGCTCGTGCGCAGACGCTGAGCGATCGGCCGTCGGCGGCGACACTCGGTGGGTGCCGGTGGTGTCGACGGTGAGGTGGTAGCCGTGGGGCGTTCGCCAGGTGTGGGTGCCTGGCTGGGGTTGTCGGTGTTGCCAGCCGGGGGCGTGGGTCTTGATCCGGTGTTCGGATCTGGTGAGGAAGCCGAGGTTGCCGATCCGGGTCTGCGGGTCATCGGGTGGTCGCGGCGCCTGTGTGGAGCGCCACGGGATGGTGTGGTCGATGTCCATTCGGCGCGACCGGGAGGGGGACCAGGGGAAGACGCTGGCGGGAGCGCGGAGTCTGAGCTGGTCGCGGAGCCGGTCGGGCACTTCGTAGGCGTCGACGGGCATGTCGCTCTCGAGGTCGAGGACGGGCTTGAGGGTGACGTGGCAGTGGCCCAGGAACTCGGCTGCCTGGCCGGCGGTGATCGGGCCGACGTCCTCCATCCGCGCCACACCCACGCGGGTGAGGAGTGCTGTCGCGGGAGAGGTGCACGTAGAGCACCGCCCCGGGTAGTTGAGGAGCATCCGGTGGTTGAGGAGCGAGCGAAGCGAGCGTCTCGAAACCTCCGGCGCCCGGGTGCGGTGGTTTCGAGACGGGCTCCGCTGACGCTTCGCCCTCCTCAACCACCGATTCCGGTGGTTGAGGAGCGAACGAAGTGAGCGTCTCGAAACCGCCGGCCTGGTCTCCAACAGGGTGAGGGCTTGGTGGGGGCGGGCGAGCAGTCCGAGGGCTTTGGAGCGGCGGACGCCGACGGGGGAGGTGTCGCCGTGGGTGAGCAGGATCTCGGCGATCCGGTCGATGACGGCGACGAGGTAGATGATCTCCCCGGCGGTGGCTTTGGCGATCAGGGTCTTCAGGCCGTGGTCGTTGGACTGTCCGGTGGTGACGAACCGGTCGAGTTCGGCCTCGGTGCGGCGGGCCTCGGCGGCGGTGGGGTCGGCGGTGATGATCCGGGCCTCGAGGAGGTCCAGGAACCGCCCCCACGACAGCGAGCCGAGGTAGGGGGTGGCGGCGTGGTCGACGTACGTCGCCTGGGTCAAGGTGAGACCGGTGGCGCGGGTGCGGGCGGCGATCTTGCGGGCCTGCCAGGCCCGCACCTGCCCGGCCTGCAGTCCCGCCCAGAGCTGGGGGTGCCGGTGGCGTAGGTCCAGGGCGTCGGCGATCAGGGTCGAGGCCGATGTCAGGGAGCGGCCGGTGAGCACGGCCAGCTCGGCGGCGGCGAACTCGCCGGCCTCGGGGGTGCCGTGGCCGCCGAAGCGGCGGGGGCGTTCCATCCCGGGCAGCACCGGGCGCGGTGCCAGCGCTTGGGTGGGGTGCAGGTCGGCCCAGGCGGCGGCGAGGACCAGCTCCCGGGCCTCGGCGGTGAGCAGGGTGGCGTGGTTGGCGACCAGGGCATCGGCGAGTCCCTGCCCGTCGAGGTCCTCCACCGCCGCTGTTGTCATGTGGTCAATCTAGGGCCGGGCACCGACAGTTTCTCGGGCTGGTTTCGCGTTGTGCACAACGCGATTCTCACCGCGGGTCCTGCCCGCGTCCGTGCGGTGGTTTCGAGACGCCTCGCCTAGCGGCTCGGCTCCTCAACCACCGGACTCCCCACGGTGGTTGAGGAGGGCGGAGCGCTAGCGGAGCCCGTCTCGAAACCACCCCTACCCGAGCGCGTGGTGCGGTGGTTTCGAGACGCCTCGCCTAGCGGCTCGCTCTCAACCACCGGGCTCCCCCGGTGGTTGAGGAGGGCGGAGCGCTAGCGGAGCCCGTCTCGAAACCACCCCCACCCGGGCGCGTGGTGCGGTGGTTTCGAGACGCCTCGCCTAGCGGCTCGGCTCCTCAACCACCGGGCTCCCCACGGGGTTGAGGAGGGCGGAGCGCTAGCGGAGCCCGTCTCGAAACCACCCCCACCCGGGCGCGATGGTGCGGTGGTTTCGAGACGCCTCGCCTAGCGGCTCGGCTCCTCAACCACCGGGCTCCCCGCGGTGGTTGAGGAGGGCGGAGCGCTAGCGGAGCCCGTCTCGAAACCACCCCCACCCGGGCGCGTCGGTGCGGTGGTTTCGAGACGCCTCGCCTAGCGGCTCGGCTCCTCAACCACCGGGGCGGCTGGCGCGGTGGTCTCGACAAGCTCGACCAGCCGAGGCGGGGGTGGTCTCGACAAGCTCGACCAGCCGAGGCGGGGGCGGTCTCGACGGGTGCTTCCTGAGGAGGCGAGGAACGAGCCGTCTCGACAGGCTCGATTCGGCCGTGGGCCGGTGGTCTCGACAAGCTCGAGCAGCCGTTCCCTGGGCCTTGTGGTTCCTTGATCACCTCGGGGGAAGCCCCATGCAAGACTGACCGCCATGACCGACCGCACCATCGACCTGCGTTCCGCCATCGAGCAGTCCGGCTACTATCCCGACGTCGTTGCCCACGCGGTCGACGCCGCCGTGGCCGGGGAGCAGGTGATCTCGTTCCTGGTGCACCACGAACCGACGATCGACGAGCGCGACGAGGTTCGTCGTCACATGAGCGTCCTGGTGCTGACCCCGTCACGGCTGATCCTGGCCCACACCGACGAGCACGCGCCTGACGACCTGCTGCCGGCGCCGTACACCTCCTCCTCCACCGAGGCGGTGGCGATCGCCGCGATCCGCTCGGTGGTGGTCAATCGGATGGTCGCCAACCCCGCGTCGTACGCCGACAAGCCGATCCCGTCTCCCGGCGCGAACGAGGCCGTCCTCACCATCGGCTGGGGCGCCGTGGGCCGCCTCGACCTCGAGCCGGCCGGGTGCTCCGACCCGGAGTGCGAGGCCGACCACGGTTACACCGGCGTGGTCACCTCCGACGACTTCTCACTCCGCGTGAGCGCGGCCGCCGAGGGTCCCCAGGCCGTGGCCGACCTGCTCAACTTCGCCGACGCGCTCTCGGCACGCACCGGGAGTGCCCCGGCTCTGCGATGAGTGTCAACGGTTTCGTTGCCCCCGACTACGGCGGGCGGTCCCTGGGCGACGTGCTGCCGGCGGTGGCCACCGCCCTCGGTGTGGATGCCGGGCTGCCCGACCCGGCTCTCGCGCTGCCCGAGGCGCCGGGCTATGTCGTGTTCCTGGTCGACGGGCTCGGCTACGAGCTGCTGCGAGACCACCCCGAGGAGGCGCCGTTCCTCCATGCCCACCTCGGCGAGCCGGCCACGGTCGGGGTGCCGTCGACCACGGCGACCAGCCTGACCTCGCTGGGCACGGCGCTCACCCCCGGCACCCACGGCGTGGTCGGCTTCACCAGTCGCATCCCCGGCACCAACGACCTGCTCAACGCGCTCTTCTGGTCCAAGCACGTCGACCCCCAGGCGTGGCAGCCGCACACCACCGCTTTCGCGCGTCTGGCCGCGGCAGGCGTGCACACGACGGTCGTCAACAAGCGCGACTTCCAGGGGTCGGGTCTGACGATCGCCGGACACCGCGGCGCCGACTTCATCGGTGCCGACCGCGTGGGGGAGCGGATCGCGGCCGTGCAGCAGGCCTCTGCGAAGCGTCCGTCGGTGACCTACATGTACGACGGCGACCTCGACTGGACCGGGCATCGCTACGGCGTCGCCTCACCGCACTGGGAGCAGCAGCTCGCGATGATCGACGCCGCTGCCGAGCACGTGCGCGAGACGTTGCCCGCGAGCACCCGGATCCTCGTGGTCGCCGACCACGGCATGGTCGACTCGCCTCCGGACTCCCGCCTCGACACCGACGACGCGCCGCAGCTGCTCGACGGTGTCCACCTGCTCGGTGGCGAGGCCCGCTTCCGACACGTCTACTGCCGCTCCGGCGCGGTCGACGACGTGGTCGCCACCTGGCGGGCGACCGTCGGGGACAGTGCCGTCGTGCTGACCCGCGAGGACGTGATCGCCGCCGGCTGGTTGGGTCCCGTCGACGACGCCGTCCGCCCACGGCTGGGTGACGTCATGGTGGCCTGCCGCGACGACTTCTCGGTCATGTCGACCTCGGCGTTCCCGTACGAGACCAGCCTGGTCGGGCTGCACGGCTCGCTGACGTCGGCCGAGATGCTGGTCCCGCTGATCGTGCTCTGAGCCCGCGCGCCCGGGTGGGTGACCAGGGGGGTCGCATGGCAGGATTCGGACCCATGGCCGAGCTGCAGTTCTTCACCGGGACGATGGACTCCGGGAAGTCGACTCTCGCCCTCCAGACCAACCACAACCACGCGGCACGTGGTCGCTCGGGCCGGATCTTCACCAGCCACGACCGCGCCGGGGCCGCGACCCTCTCGAGCCGGCTCGGGCTGCAGCACGATGCGATCGAGGTGCCCGGGGACTTCGACTTCTGGAGCTACGTCGTGGACACGCTGACCCGCGGTGGGAGGGTCGACTACCTGATCTGCGACGAGGCCCAGTTCTACACCCCCGGACAGATCGAGCAGCTCGCCCGGGTCGTCGACGAGCTGCAGATCGACGTCTTCGCCTTCGGCATCCTCAGCGACTTCCGGTCCTACATGTTCCCGGGCTCGGCGCGCCTGGTCGAGCTCGCCGACCGGATGCACGTCCTCCAGGTCGAGGCACTGTGCTGGTGCGGCAAGCGGGCCACCCACAACGCTCGCACCGAGAACGGTGTGATGGTCACCGAGGGAGAGGTGATCGTGGTGGGCGACGTGGACACCCCCGACGACCAGGCGCCCCCCGAGGTCGGCTACGAGGTGCTCTGCCGCCAGCACCACCGACGCGGTCTCACCGCGGGTCGGGCCCAGGCGGTCTCGATGATCGGGGAACCGCTTCCCTTCGGGGACAGCCGGCTGTGAGCGCCACGGACCCGCTCCTGGCTCCCGAGGACGCGCCGGCCCTCGTCGGCACGGCCACGTTCCTCGACGTGCGCTACCAGCTCGGCCGCACCGATGGTCGCGAGCAGTACCTCGCCGGACACGTTCCCGGCGCTGCCTACGTCGACCTCGGCACCGACCTGGCCGACCCCGTCGGCGACGGCTCGGAGGGTCGGCACCCGCTTCCGGACCCCGACCGGTTCGCCGCCGCGATGCGTGCCTGCGGGGTCCGTCAGGACCGGCCCGTGGTCGTCTACGACGCCGTCGGGGGTACGTCGGCGGCGCGGGCCTGGTGGCTGCTCGTGCACCACGGTCACCCCGACGTGCGCATCCTCGACGGCGGCTGGCCCGCCTACGTGGAGACCGGCGGCGCGGTCGCCCTGGGCGAGGAGGCTCCCGAGCCGGGCGACTTCACCGCCGGGCCGGGACGGCTGCCGGTGCTCGATGCCGACACCGCCGCCGACCTCGCCCGACGAGGGGTGCTCATCGACGCGCGGGCCGCCGAGCGCTTCCGCGGGGAGACCGAGCCCGTCGACCCGGTGGCCGGGCACATCCCCGGCGCGGTCAACGTGCCGACCTCCGCCAACCTGGTCTCCGGCCGGTTCGCGGCGCTCGACCAGCTGAGAGCGACGTACGCCGAGGTGGGCGCGCTCGAGGACGGCGTCGCGGTCGGCGCCTACTGCGGGTCGGGCGTGACCGCGGCCCATGACGTGTTCGCGCTGCGGCTGCTCGGGGTGGACGCTGCGCTGTATCCAGGCTCCTGGAGCGCGTGGGTCAGCGACCCGTCCCGCCCGGTCGCTGCCGGCCGGGACAGCTAGTCGCCCTTGCCGCCGCCGAACATGATCTCGTCCCAGCTCGGCACCGAGGCGCGTCCGCGCTTCTTGGAGGGCTTCTTGTCGGGGTCCTCGGAAGGCTCCTCCGCGGCCGGCTCCTCGACCTCGTCGGCCGGCTCGGGCTTCTTGGAGGTGGGCCGTTCGCTTGCCTGGGTGGCGATCCAGTCGGCCTGGTCGGTGTGCACCGACGAGGCAGCGCCAGAGGGAGCGCCGGGGGGAGCACTCGAGGGGGCGGGCGCCTCCTCGCTGACCATCCCGATCGCGTCGTCACCGAGCGGCAGCTCGTCGTCGTGGGGCACGGCCGAGAGCCGTCGTCCCGAGGAGCTCGTGGTGCGGGACTGCGGCCCCTTGCCGGCGGACTGCTCGCCGATCAGCCAGCGGGCCTCGTCGTCCTCGGCCACGACATAGCGACCGGGCGCGTCGAAGACGAACTCGGCGCGCCGGACGCCCTCACCGGCGCGGTAGTCGGCGACCAGGGTCCACCGGCCGTCCTCGCGCCGCCAGGCGTCCCAGTCCACGGTGCCGGGGTCGACGTTGCGAGAGCGCAGCTGCTCGGCCACGGCGTCGCCGAGCAGCCGGGAGGAACCCTCGCCGCCCTTGCGGCGCACGGAGGCACGCTGGGCACGCTCGGCGATGTGCGCGCGCTCGGCGAGCACGGGGGTGGCGTAGCCCATGATCTTGTCCAGGCTCGTCGACGCCGCGGAGGCGACGCTCTCCGGCGTCTCACCGGCGCGAATGCGTGCCTGGATGTCGCGGGGTCGCAATGCGCTCTCCATGGTGATCTCCAACTGGCCGAGGCGGCTCTTGTCACCTCGTAGGGCGGCGCGGAGCTTGGCATCGACGGTGAGCGTGAACTCCGCACCCGAGTCGCTGACCAGGACCAGCTTCGTCCCGTCCTCGGTCAGCCCCACGAGCGTGAGGTCCTGCTGCTCCATCGCCGGCGCGTGCTCCCTGTCCGTGTTGTGCTGCTGGTGTGGGCGAGCCTACTTCAGCGGGTGGGTGCTGGACGGCACTGCCGCGCGTGGCGTCGGACCCAAAGCCCTACCCTTCGCACATGCTGCTCACGGTGCTCGATCTCGTCGGCATCTTCGTCTTCGCGATCTCCGGGGGACTGGTCGCGGTGCGCAAGGACCTCGACATCTTCGGAGTGCTCGTGCTGGCCGGTACGACGGGGCTCGGCGGCGGGTTCCTGCGCGACGTCCTCATCGGAGCGGTGCCGCCGGCTGCGCTGGCCGACTGGCGCTACCTCCTCGTGCCCGTGGTGGCCGGCCTGGTCACCTTCCGGTTCCACCCGAGCCTTGGCCGGCGGGAGCGGCTGGTCAACGTGTTCGACGCCGCGGGGTTGGCGCTGTTCTGCGTGGTCGGGGCGCTCAAGGCCCTCGACTACGGGCTCGGGCCGGTGCCGGCAACGCTGCTCGGGATGGTCTCGGCCATCGGCGGCGGGATGCTGCGCGACGTGCTCGCCGGACGGGTGCCGGCCGTGCTGCACGGCGAGCTCTACGCCACCCCGGCGCTGGTCGGCGCGGGTCTGGCCGTGCTCGGGGTGCAGGCCGGGCTGCAGCCGTTCGTGGTCGCCCTGCCTGCCGCTCTGGTCTGCCTGGTGTGGAGGCTGCTCGCGATCCGGCGGGGCTGGAGCGCCCCGCGCCCCAGCGGTGCTGCCAGCACCTGATCCGGCCGGCCGGCTACCACCCGGCGGTGCCGGGCTCGCCCTTGAAGGGCCCGACGACCCGCGAGGTCACCCAGCCGCCGTAGAACCCACCCGGCTGGGGGACGACCTCCTCGCCGTCGACGGTGCACCGGTCCATCGCTGCCGGGTAGACCGCCACGTGGCCGAGGATGCGGCGGAAGTCGTCGGTCGGATCCGGGTAGTCCCAGCCGGCCTTCGGGGCGACGGCTTCCCCCGAGACCACGTCGAAGTAGCGAGCAACGCCCTTCCACTCGCAGAAGGAGGAGCCGTCGCCGTGTCGCAAGGCGCCCTCCACGAACGACCTCGCGGGGAGGTAGTAGGTGGGCGGGTGGCTGGTCTCCAGCACGCGCAGCGACGACCGGGTGGAGGCGATCCTGCTGCCACCGAAGAAGATCTCGACCAGCTCGTCGGTCGGTTCCAGCAGGGGCGGGCGCGGGTAGTCCCACACGGACTCCTGGCCCGGGCCGGGCGGGTGCGGCACGGGTCGTCTCATCGGCCCAGCACCCGGTCGAGGTGGTCGTTGGCGAAGAGGCGATCGGGGTCCACCGTGTCGCGGACCGAGCGGACACTCGCCCACCGTGGGTAGAGCCTCGCCAGGTCGTCGTGACGGCGGGTGTGCAGCTTGCCCCAGTGCGGGCGTCCCTCGTGGTCGCGCATCACCGCCTCGACGGCACCGAACGGCGCGGTGTGGTCGGTGCGGGCATTGACGTGGAAGGAGAGGAAGACGGTGTCGCGCCCGTGTGCCATGGCCAGCCACGGCTCCTCGGCGCGAGCGAAGCGCACCTCCACGGGGAAGCTGATCGGCCAGCCGCCGCGGTCGAGCACCCGGCGGGCATCGACGAGGGCGTCCATGCCGGCCGCCCGGGGGACGGCGTACTCCATCTCGCGGAACCGCACCTTGCGCTCGCTGACCAGGACCTTGTGGGCGATGTCGGTGTAGGTGCGCGACGACAGCGACCGCGCGGAGAGCCTGTTGATCCCCGGCACGGCGCGGGGAAGGGCGTTGCCCAGGCGGTTGGTCAGCGCGAACGCCTTGTTGGCCATCAGCTCGTCGTCGAGGTAGGCCCGCCCTCGTGAGAGCGGGGCCCGGTCATCGAGCGTCCGGTCGTTGCGCTTGACCAGGGCGCGTGAGGTGTGCGGGAACCAGTAGGCGTCGACGTGGTGGTGCTGCTCGACGAGGTCGTCGAAGCTGCGCACCAGCTCGGTGAAGGTCATCGACCCCTCCGTCGCCTGGAGGAGGAAGGCCGGCTCCACGTGGAAGGTGACCGCGACCAGCACTCCCATCGCCCCGAGCCCCACGCGCGCTGCCTCGAAGAGGTCGGGATCGCTCTGCGCGTCGACCGTCGTCAGGGCGCCGTCGGAGGTGACCAGCTCCAGCCGCGCGACCTGCGAGGAGAGTGAGGCCCAGCGCCCGCCGGAGCCGTGCGTGCCGGTCGAGATGGCCCCGGCCACGCTCTGCCGGTCGATGTCGCCGAGGTTGTTCAGCGCCAGCCCGAGCCCGTCGAGCTGGGAGTTGAGCAGGTGCAGGGGAGTCCCGGCGAGCACCGTGGCCGTCATCGCCGACCGGTCGACGCTGCGGATGCCGACCAACCGGTCCGGACGGAGCATCAGGCCGTCGGTCACCGCGATGTCGTTGAAGGAGTGGCCGGTGCCCACCATCTTGACTCGCAGGCCCTGCCGGCGCGCCGCGAGCACGGCGTCGACCACCTGGTCGGGGCTGGTGGGGGAGAGCACCTGCGCGGGCCGGGCGTGAGCGAGGCCGGCCCAGTTCTGCCACGTCCGGAGCGCGCTCACGACCTCGGCCCGTCCATGCCGGAACGATATGGCACCCCTGGGCATACTCGAGAAGTGATCACACGAGTACGCCGCGAGCTCGGCACCCGGTTGTTCGCCCGGGTCGCCGGACCGGAGGGCCCACGCCGTCGCGACCGGATCCACCTCACCCCTGGACCGCGCTGGTTCGACGACGGCAGCGCGATCCGACGGGTCCACGGCGACGCCGCCATGTTCACCGGCGGGATCCGCGCGCTCCTGATGCAGTCCCTGCATCCCCTGGCGATGGCCGGCGTGATGGACCACTCCGGCTTCGAGGGTGACCCCTGGGGACGCCTTCAGCGCACCAGCCACTTCCTGGCGGTGACCACGTTCGGCACCGCCGCAGACGCGGAGCGCATGGTCGCGATGATCCGGCGTGTGCACGAGGGCGTGGTCGGCACCGCTCCCGACGGCCGCCCCTACGCCGCCAGTGACCCGCACCTGCTCGAGTGGGTGCACGTCGCCGAGATCGACAGCTTCCTGAGAGCGCATCAGCGCTACGGCGCGGCCCCGCTGGACCAGGAGGGCCGCAACGCCTACGTCGCCGAGACGGCCCGCGTCGCCGAGGCTCTCGGGGTTGTCGACCCGCCCCGCACCGAGGCCGAGCTGGCCGGGCGACTGGCCGGCTACCTTCCCGAGCTCGCGGCGACGCCGGCGGCCCGCGAGACCGCTCGCTTCCTGCTCCTCCGCCCACCGCTGCCGATCCTGGCGCGGGCGCCGTACGGCGTGCTGGCGGCGACCGCGGTCGGCATGATGCCGCGCTGGACCCGGCGTGAGCTCCGGCTGCCCTACCTCCCGGTGACCGAGGCGGTGGCTGTGCGCGCGGCCGGGACGCTTGCTACGAAGACGATCCGGTGGGCACTGACCCCGCCGCCCGAGCCCGTGCCGCAGACCTGAACGCTGCCAGGAAGGCTGCCACCATGCCGATCGCGCCGGAGACGACCGGCACCCAGTAGGACGTCGACGCGCCGGCATCGTCGATGACCACGCCGGCGAGCCATGCGCCGGGGGCGATCCCGGCGGCCATCCCGGTGTGGATGATCGACATCCCCTCGGTGAGCCGCGAGGGCGGCACCACCTCCTCGGTGAGCCCCATCAACGCGATCAGGGTGGGCGAGATCGCGAAGCCGGCCACGAGCAGCACGGCAGTCATGGCCGCGAAGCCGTCGAGGAAGGGCAGCGGCAGCACCGACAGTGCGACGGCCAGGAGCCCCCATCGCAGGCGGGTCGCGTGCGAGGAGCGCCAGGTGACCGCGCCGGTGACGATCCCGGAGAGGAGGCTGCCCAACGCCCAGGTGGCCAGCAGCAGCCCGCTGACCTGCTTGGCGCCGAGCTCCTCGGAGAACGCCACGGTCGCCACCTCCACGGAGCCGAAGACCGAGCCCATCGCGGCGGAGGCCACGACCATCGGGACCAGGGCACCCCACGGCATCCGCGGCCGCTCCCGGCGATCCGGGTGGCGCGGGTGCAGCGGCGGCTCGGTGCGACGCTGGGCCGCGAGCAGGACGGTGCCGACCGCGCCCGCCGCCACCGCCGTGCCCAGCCCGGCAAGCGGGTGGACGGCGGTGGCCAGCAGGGTCACCAGGGTCGGGCCGACCATGAAGACCAGCTCGTCCATCACGGCCTCGAAGGCGAACGCGGTGTGCAGCCGGGTCTTGTCGGTGACCAGGTAGGTCCACCGGGCGCGCACAGCCGAGCCGACCACGGGGATCGACGCACCGGCGGTGAACGCGAAGAGATGGGTCCAGACGGCGCTGACACCCGTCTCCACCGACCACATCAGCAACCCGAGGGCGACCGAGAACCCGAGCGCCCCCGCCGGGAGCACCCTGCTCTGCCCGAACCGGTCGGTGAGCCGGCCCTGCACGACGGCCATCGCCGCGTTCGCGACGACGTAGGCGGCGGAGACGGACCCTGCCAGCGAGTAGGACCCGGTGCGCGTGGAGACGAGCAGCACGATTCCCAGGCTCACCATCGAGATCGGCAGCCGTGCGAGCAGCCCGCTGAGCGAGAAGGCGAGGGCGCCGGGGAGGGCGAGCACCCGGCGATAGGTGGTGAGCATCAGCTGAATCCTAGGATGGTGCGCATGCCCGCCGACTTCGCGCCGTACGACGCCCTCCTGCTGGTCTCGTTCGGCGGCCCGGAGGCGCCCGACGACGTGGTCCCGTTCCTGGAGAACGTCACCCGCGGCCGTGGGATCCCGCGGGAGCGGCTCGTGGAGGTCGGGGAGCACTACTTCCAGCTGGGCGGGCGCAGCCCGATCAACGACCAGAACCGTGAGCTGGTCGCCGCCATCGAGGAGGACCTCGGCTCCGCCGGCCTCGACCTGCCGGTCTACTGGGGCAACCGCAACTGGGACCCCTACCTCGCAGACACGCTGCGACAGATGCGGGATGACGGGGTACGGCGCGCCGCCTGCCTGCTCACCAGCGCCTACTCGTCCTACTCGGGGTGCCGCCAGTACCGGGAGAACCTTGCCGACGCCGTCGCCGAGGTGGGCGAGGGGGCACCACGCCTGGACCGGCTGCGGCACTACTTCAACCACCCGGGCTTCGTGGAACCGATGGTCGACGCCACCTTGTCGGCGCTCGCCGACCTGCGCGACACCGTGCGGAACGACGCCCACCTGCTCTTCGTCACCCACTCGGTGCCGACCTCGATGGACGAGCACAGCGGACCGCCCAGCCAGGGCGGTGGGCTCTACGTCCGTCAGCACCGCAGCGTGGTGGAGGAGATCGTCGAGCGGGTCCGCCAGGAGACCGGCCACCGCTACGCCTCCGAGCTGGTCTTCTGCTCGCGCTCAGGCCCGCCCCAGGTGCCCTGGCTGGAGCCCGACGTCAACGACCGGATGAGCGAGCTGCGACAACGAGGCGCCGAGGCGGTCGTCGTCGTTCCCATCGGCTTCGTCTCCGACCACATGGAGGTCATCTACGACCTCGACACCGAGGCGGCCGCGACCGCGGAGAAGCTCGGCCTCGCCTTCGCTCGCGCCTCGACCGCCGGGGTGGACCCGCGGTTCGTGGCGATGGTGCGCGACCTGCTTCTCGAGCGGGCCACCCAGGAGCGCGGCGAGGACGTCGTGCAGGCGTCGGTGGGAGCGCTCGAGCCCTCCCACGACGTGTGCCCGCTCGGCTGCTGCGCCAACCCACGCGGACCCCGACCAGCTCTCTGCGGACAGGACTGACATGACCACCACCCCCGCGGAGCTCCTGGAGCTCGCCCTCGGCGTCGCGCGTGAGGCTGCGGCCCTGGTCACCGAGCGCCGGCGTGCCGGCGTCGAGGTGGCCGAGACCAAGACCAGCCCCACCGACGTGGTGACGGAGGTCGACCGGGCCGCGGAGGACCTGATCCGCGAACGGCTCCTGGCCGCCCGCCCCGGCGACGGGATCATCGGGGAGGAGGGCGACGACACCGCGTCCGCCACGGGGGTCACCTGGGTGGTCGACCCGATCGACGGCACCGTGAACTTCCTCTACGGCATCCCGCAGTACGCGATCTCCATCGCCGCGCGCCAAGGCGACCAGGTCCTCGCCGGAGTGGTGCTCGACGTCACCAAGGGGGAGGCGTTCACCGCCACCCATGGGGGCGGTGCCGCCCTGGACGGCCGGGCGATCGGCGTCCGGGAGGTGGTGCCGCTCGAGCAACGCCTGGTCATCACCGGGTTCAGCTACGAGCGTGCGACCCGGATGGCCCAGGCCGCGGCGGTCCAGGAGCTGCTGGGCCGGGTCCGCGACGTGCGCCGCCTCGGGTCGGCCGCCCTCGACCTCTGCTACGTGGCCTGCGGCCGTGCGGACGCCTACGTCGAGGAGGGTCTCAACGACTGGGACCTCGCGGCCGGCGGCCTGATCGTCGAGGAGGCCGGTGGACGCGTCGGCCAGCGGGCCGGTGTGGGTGGGAAGCGTCTCGTCCTCGCGGCCCCGGAGCGTGGATTCGACGACTTCGAGACCGCTGTCGAGGCCTGCGGGTTCGTCGCCGGCTGACCGGGAATACCCCGGGCGTCCGCTTCGTTGCTGTGACGTTGCTGTGACTCTGGCGACACCATGCGGAATGACCGTGCGCGAGCAGGGTCGGATGGTGCACAATCCGCCACGCGACGCGACGACGACGTCAGAACCGCAGTACACCCCACGGGGCCCAGGAGAGGCACGCATGGCAACTGATTACGACGCACCTCGCAAGAACGAGGAAGACCAGGGCGAGGAGAGCCTCGAGGAGCTCAAGGCCCGGCGTCACGACAAGAACTCCGGCAAGGTCGACGAGGACGAGGCAGAGGCGGCCGAGTCGTTCGAGCTGCCCGGCGCCGACCTGTCCCACGAGGAGCTCGCGGTCGAGGTCCGTCCGCGGCAGGAGGACGAGTTCACCTGCATGAGCTGCTTCCTCGTGCACCACCGCAGCCAGCTTGCGGACGAGAAGAAGATGATCTGCCGCGACTGCGCGTGATCCCGCGTCTCGCCGAGCCGGTCGAGACCACGCACACGAGGCCGGGCCCGATGGGCCCGGCCTCGTGTCATGTGTCCTAGACCTCGACGTCCTCGAGGTTGGCCGGCAGGTGGCCGGTCGACTTGCGGTAGTAGTTGGCCGCCTTGCGGGAGGCGAACATCCGGGCCAGCCCGACCGCGACACCACTGGCCGTCGCCCACGCGACTGCTTCCGCGACGGACACGTCGGGGTGGGCCGGGTTCTGCGGCGGTGCCTTGCCGGTGGCCACCTTCCAGGTCGTGGTCATCGCCTTGCGCGCCGCGATCGTCGCGCCGACGGTCGCGGCGAGCCCCATCAGGCTCCACATCTTCGATCCAGCCACGTCAGACTCCTTCGTTGTCGTTGTCGAGCCTACGCACCCGAGGGTGCCCCGGCGGCCACCAGCGCATTCACCAGGCGTTGGGGGTGCCGGGTCGACACCAGCCAGTAGGGCGCCGGGTCCTCCGGATCCTCGATCGCCACCTGCACCGACCGGGCCAGGTAGGGCCGGATGAGCAGGTAGGCGCGGGCGTCGGCGTCGACCCCTGCGAGCCGGCGGCTCCCGGCCGCGTCGAGCGCCACCGGGACGCCGAGCTGGTGGACCGGGATCCTCGCCCGGCCGGCGTGGAAGGTCTCGTCCTCGACACGCAGGTGCGCACCGCCGTACCCGAGGAAGAGCGTGACCACGGCGGCGGCGAAGAGTGCGGTGACGGTGAAGGCGACCCAGCCGGGAGTGGAGACGAGGAACGCGAGCAGCACCGTCGCGAGGAACATCGTGGCGAGGGCCCACCAGCGCAGCGGGACGTGCAGGCGCTCGGAGTAGGACCCGGTCGAGGGAGGGGCGTTCATCAGGGCCACATCCTTCCAGTGGGTCCTCGGGCCATTCTGGGTAGGGTCGCCGCCATGGTCGAGATCTTGGTGCAGCGGCTCGACGACGAGGCGCCGCTGCCGTCCTACGCCCACCCCGGCGACGCCGGCGCCGACCTGGTCACCACGGTCGACGTCCGCCTCGAGCCCGGGGAACGGGCGATGGTGCCCACGGGGATCGCGGTGGCCCTCCCCGAGGGGTATGTCGCCCTCGTGCATCCCCGCTCCGGGCTCGCCGCCCGCTTCGGGATCTCCATCGTCAACGCGCCGGGCACCGTCGATGCCGGCTACCGGGGCGAGATCAAGGTGATGCTGATCAATCTCGACCCGCGCACCGCCGTCGAGCTGCGTCGGGGTGACCGGATCGCGCAGCTGGTGATCCAGCAGGTCGAGCAGGCCCGGTTCGTCGCGGTCGAGCGCCTGCCCGAGTCGGCACGAGGCGAGGGCGGGTACGGTTCGACCGGCGGGTTCCTGACGGTGGTGCCCGATTCCGATCCTGAGCCCGACCCGTCGAAGGAGTCCTGAGTGAAGTTCCGCCGGAAGTCCGAACCGCTCGAGGGCCAGACCCCCGACGGCGCCCCAGGTGATCCCGGGGAGACTTCGGCAGCCGCACCCGCGGTCGAGGGTCCGCGGTCGCAGGGGCCGTGGGACATCGACGAGGTCGAGCTCGACGAGGACGACCCCGGCAAGCTCGACCTCGGCAGCCTGATCATCACGCCTCGTGAGGGTCTCGACCTCCAGCTGCAGGTCGACGAGCAGACCGGCCAGGTCGTCGCGGTGGTGCTGGCAGGTGCCGAGGGCGCCGTGGAGCTGCGCGCCTTCGCCGCGCCCCGCCACGGAGACATCTGGGACGACGTGCGCAAGCAGATCGCGGGCGAGGTCACCCGGCGCGGCGGGACCGCATCCGAGCACGACGGCCACTTCGGACCCGAGCTGCGGGTGCTGCTCAACGTCACCGCCCAGGACGGTCGCACCGGCCAGCAGCCCTCCCGCGTCTTCGGCATCAGCGGTCCACGCTGGCTGCTGCGCGCCACTCTGTTCGGTCAGCCGGCCCTCGACCCCGACGAGAGCGGCCCGGTCGAGTCGGCCATGCGCGAGGTGATCGTGCGTCGCGGCACCGCCGCGCACGCCCCCGGGGACGCGCTCCCGCTGGTGGTCCCGCCCGAGGTGGCAGCCCAGATGCAGGCCGCCCAGGAGAAGGCCCAGAGGCAGGGTCAGCAGCAGGCCGAGCAGCAGTAGTCGAGCACCAGGCGGGAGCGCGTCGTACGCTGGAGGCATGACCGAGGTGACGAGCCGGCTGCGCCGCAGCCTGAACCGGTGGGCCAGCGGGGGCGACGACGAGGCCACCGAGCTCCAGAAGGACGTGGAGAAGGCCGGTTGTTGTCCCATCGACGACGCCCGCGACCGTGAGCGTGCCGACATCCAGGGCAGCCTGCGCACCGTGACCCTGCGTCCGCGAGGCGGCGTGCCCGCGCTCGAGGCGGAGCTCTACGACGGTTCCGGCACCCTCACCGTGGTCTGGCTCGGGCGTCGCCGGATCGCCGGGATCGAGCCCGGCCGGGCCATCCGGGTGCTGGGACGCATCGGTGTGCAGAACAAGCAGCGGGTGATGTTCAACCCGCGCTACGAGCTGCGGTGACCTCCACGTCCGGAGGCGCGCCCGTCGGCACCGACACGGTCGAGTCGGTCGTGCGCGCCCAGCTCTCCAAGGCGCTCGGCGGCAAGCGCGGCATGCTCGAGGCCGCCGTCCCGACGCTCGCGTTCACCATCACCTTCCTCACGACCCACAGCCTGCGCGCCGGGCTGCTCCTGAGCGTGTCGACCGCCGTGCTGCTGCTGGTGGTGAGACTGGTGCAACGGTCCACACCGCAGTTCGTGATCAACAGCCTGGTCGGGATCGGCATCGGCGCACTCTTCGCCTACCGCAGCGCCCAGGGTGGCGGGGACGCCTCGGACAACGCGCTGGCCTACTTCCTGCCCGGCATCATCTACAACGCGGGCTACTCCGTGGTGCTGCTGTTCACGGTGGTCATCGGCTGGCCGGTGGTGGGCTTCATGGTCGGCTCGGTCGCCGGGGACGCCACGGCCTGGCACCAGGACAAGCAGGTGGTGCGCTTGTGCCGCAACCTCACCTTGATGTTGGTGCTGCCCTGCCTGGTGCGGGTGGCGGTGCAGCTTCCGCTCTACCTCGCTGGTCGTGCGGCGGAGGACGCGGGCGCGATCATCGCCACGCTGGGGCTTGCCAAGATCCTGATGGGCTGGCCGCTGCAGGTCGCCGCGCTCGCAGGCATGGTGTGGCTGCTGGCGCGCAACAGCACGCCGGTCGAGTCCGCCCCGACTGCTGGGTCAGGCCGGGTGCTGCTCGGGCGCGAGGACTAGCTGCAGCTCCTGCTCGGAGTCGGCGGACGCCACGAACAGCAGCTCGTCGCCGGCCTCGATCGGCTGCTCGGGAGCGGGGGTGTAGACCTGTCCGTCGCGCAGGATGGTGACCAGCGAGCAGTTCTCCGGGAAGGGGATCAGCCCGCACGGCTTGCCGACGAACGGCGAGTCGTCCGGCAGGGTCAGCTCGACGAGGTTGGCGTTGCCCTGGCGGAAGGTGAACAGCCGCACCAGGTCACCGACCGTGACGGCCTCCTCGACCAGGGCCGACATGATGCGCGGGGTCGAGACGTTGACGTCGACGCCCCACGCCTCGGTGAACAGCCACTCGTTGTTGGGGTGGTTGACCCGTGCCACGGTGCGCGGCACGGCGAACTCGGTCTTGGCCAGCAACGAGGTGACCAGGTTGACCTTGTCGTCGCCGGTGGCCGCGATGACCACGTCGCAGGACTCCATGCGCGCCTCCTCGAGGGAGGACAGCTCGCAGGAGTCGGCGAGCAGCCACTCGGCGTCAGGCACCCGCTCGGGCTTGAGCGCGTCCGGGTCCTTGTCGATCAGCAGGACCTGGTGGCCGTTGCCGATCAGCTCCCGGGCCACCGAGCGTCCCACGGCGCCGGCTCCTGCGATGGCAACGCGCATCAGTCGGCCTCCGGACCGTTGTTGAAGACTCGGTAGACGTGCTCGGCGTTCTCCTCGCGCATGACCAGGTGCAACAGGTCGCCCTCCTGGATCACCGACTCACGGGTGGGCAACATGCCCTCGCCGAGCCGGTCGATCCAGGCGATGCGGGAGCGCGACTGGTCCTGGAAGGCGACGGTGCGCTGGCCGATCCAGGCGTCGTTGACGGGGAGCTGGTCGACCCGGACGGTGCCGGAGGGGTCGCGGAAGTCGGGCTCCGCACCGGCGGGGACCATCCGGCGGAGGATCTGGTCGGCGGTCCACTTCACCGTGGCCACCGTGGTGATGCCGAGGCGTTGGTAGACCTCGGCGCGGCCCGGGTCGTAGATCCGCGCGACGACCTGCTGGATGCCGAAGGTCTCGCGCGCGACGCGGGCGGCGATGATGTTGGAGTTGTCACCGCTCGACACGGCGGCGAACGCATCGGCTCTGTCGATGCCGGCCTTGTCGAGGACGTCCTGGTCGAAGCCGACGCCGGTCACCTTGGTGCCACGGAACGTCGGGCCGAGACGCCGGAACGCATCGGGGTTGCTGTCGATGATGGACACGGTGTGTTGACGGTCCTCGAGGCTGCGGGCGAGTGTCGCTCCGACGCGGCCACAACCCATGATCACGACATGCACGAGTGAGACGCTACCGGACTCTTCGGGCAGTCGTCGGGACCCGGGCCGAACCCGTGGACTAGCCTGACTTCTCGTGGGTGTTGGCGACGTCTCCAAGCGGATCATTCTCGGTCGGAAGCTGCGCAGCACGCAGCTCGGCGAGACGTTGCTCCCCAAGCGGGTCGCGTTGCCGGTCTTCGCCAGTGACGCCTTGTCCTCGGTGGCCTACGCCCCGGACGAGGTCTTCATCATGCTCGCGGTCGCGGGCGCCGCTCAGTATGTCTGGTCCTGGAAGATCGCCCTTGCTGTCGCCCTGGTGATGCTGACCGTGGTGGCGTCCTACCGACAGACCGTGCACGCCTATCCTTCCGGCGGCGGCGACTACGAGGTGGCCACGGTCAACCTCGGACGGCGCGCCGGGATGACGGTGGCCTCGGCCCTGCTCGTCGACTACATCCTCACCGTGGCGGTGTCGATCTCGTCAGCGTCGTCCTACGCCTCGGCCGCGATCCCCTCGCTCAAGGACCACGAGGTGCTGGTGGCAGCCATCGCCGTCGCGGTGCTGGCCGCCTTGAACCTCCGGGGGGTCCGGGAGTCCGGCACGCTCTTCGCGGTGCCGACGTACCTCTTCATGACGGCGATCCTCGGCATGTGCGCCTGGGGGTTCGTCCGGCTGCTGTCGGGATCGCTGCCCGACGTGGAGAGCGCCGACCTCCTCATCACCCCGCAGGCAGGCTGGGACGAACCGCTCACGACCGCAGCACTGGTCTTCCTGCTCGCGCGTGCCTTCTCCTCGGGCTGTGCAGCGCTGACCGGGGTGGAGGCGATCTCCAACGGCGTCCCGGCGTTCCGCAAGCCCAAGTCGCGCAACGCGGCGACGACGCTGCTGCTCCTCGGTCTGATCGCGGTCACGATGATGGTCAGCGTCATCGTGCTGGCCAAGCAGATGGGCGTGAAGTACGTCGACCCGCACCACATCGAGCGGCTCACCCAGGCCGACGGCACCCCGATGCCGGCCGGGTTCGACCAGGACGTGATCATCGCCCAGATCGCGCGGGCGACCTTCGACCACTTCACGCCGGGGTTCTACTTCGTGGTCGCCATGACCGGCGTCATCTTGGTGCTCGCGGCCAACACCGCCTTCAACGGCTTCCCGGTCCTCGGCTCGATCCTCGCCCAGGACGGGCTGGCCCCTCGTCAGCTCGGCTCGCGCGGCGACCGGCTCGCCTACAGCAACGGCATCGTGTTCCTCGCCGTGATGGCCATCTTGTTGATCTACTTCTTCGACGCCGAGACGACCAAGCTCATCCAGCTCTACATCGTCGGCGTCTTCGTCTCGTTCAACCTCAGCCAGCTCGGGATGATCCGGCACTGGAGTCGGCTGCTGCGCACCGAGACCGACACGGCGGCACGGCGTCGGATGATGAGGTCGCGAGCCATCAACACCTTCGGGCTCGGCCTGACCGCCGTGGTGCTGGTCATCGTCGTGGTCACGAAGTTCCTGGCGGGGGCCTGGATCACCATCCTCGCGATGGCCGCCTTCTACGCGATCATGCACAGCATCTCGGGCCACTACGACAAGGTCTCCACCGAGCTCCTCATCGAGGAGGACGACCAGGTGCTGCCGACCAGGGTGCACGCGATCGTGCTGGTGTCGAAGGTGCACAAGCCGACGATGCGGGCGCTGGCCTACGCCAAGGCGGCGCGGCCCAACGTGCTCGAGGCGGTGATGGTCGACACCGACTCCGCCCTGACCGCGCGCGTGCTACAGGACTGGGACGAGCGGCGCATCGACGTAGCCCTCAAGGTGCTCTACTCGCCCTACCGCGAGATCATCCGGCCGATCACCGACTACACCCGCAGCATCCGCGACGCCAACCCCCGCGGCGTGGTCGCGGTCTACATCCCGGAGTACGTCGTGGGCAGGTGGTGGGAGCAGCTGCTGCACAACCAGACCGCGCTGCGGCTCAAGGGCCGTCTGCTCTTCACCCAGGGCGTCATGGTCATCTCGGTGCCCTACCAGCTCAAGTCGTCGCTGATCGCCAAGGAGCGCGCCGAGCGCGAGCTGTCCAAGACCCGCCCCGGCGACATCCGGCGTGGCGTGCTGCACGACAAGCCGACCGGCCACGCCAACGACCCGCCGAAGCGCTCGTGAGCTCCTCGAGACGCCGTCCGCGCGCCAAGCAGTCGCGCGGCCGCTCCCTGGTCGGTGAGTCCTACGACGTCACCGTCGGTCCGATCGCGCACGGCGGCTTCTGCGTGGCACGGCACGAGGGCCGGGTGATCTTCGTGCGACACGCGCTACCCGAGGAGCGGGTCACGGTCACGGTCACCGAGGGCGAGGAGGGTTCGCGCTTCCTGCGGGGCGACGCGACCGCCGTCCTGGAGCCCTCGCCCGACCGGGTGCCGGCGCCGTGTCCGGTGGCCGGGCCCGGGTTGTGCGGCGGCTGCGACTTCCAGCACGTCGCGCTTCCGGCGCAGCGCTCGCTCAAGGCCGCCGTCGTCGGCGAGCAGCTTCAGAGGCTGGCCGGACTGACCTGGCCGGTCGAGGTCGAGCCCGTCCCCGGCGACCTCGACGGGCTGCGGTGGCGTACCCGGGTGCAGTTCGCACAGACCCCCGACGGTCGCCGCGGCTTCCGGCAGCACCGCTCCCGCTCCGTCATCCCCGTCGACGACTGCCTGATCACCCGTCAGGACGCCCGGGTGGAGATCGAGGGCGAGGAGCCGGCGCCGGAGGTCGTCCTCGAGCAGGTCGAGACGGTGCACGGCCGGCACTCCTTCGACGTCGCGGCCGACGGGTTCTGGCAGGTGCACCCCGGTGCGCCCCGGGTGCTGGTCGAGACGGTGATGTCGTTCCTCGATCCTCAGGCGGGGGAGAGCGCCCTCGACCTCTACGCCGGGGTCGGGCTGTTCTCCTCCTTCCTCGCGGACGCCGTCGGTGTCACCGGCTCGGTCCAGGTGGTCGAGGGCGACCGGGAGGCGTGTGAGCACGCCGCCGACAACCTCGCCGCGCACGCGTCCACCCGGGTCTTCCGAGGCTCGGTCGATCGCGTCCTCGCCGGCACGCCCGCCGACCACGTCGACGTGGTCGTGCTCGACCCGCCCCGCGAGGGCGCGAAGCGCGCGGTCGTGGACCAGATCCTCGAGCGGTCCCCGCGTGCGGTGGCGTACGTCGCGTGCGACCCCGCCGCCCTGGCCCGCGACGTCGCGATCTTCGCCGAGGGCGGCTACCGGCTCGTCGAGCTGCGCGCGTTCGACCTCTTCCCGATGACTTCCCACGTCGAGTGCGTCGCTTTGCTGACGAAAACCGGCTCTGACCTGCGGTGATGCGGTTCCCGCGCAGCAGGTCGAAAGCCGAAGTCTGGCCTTAAGGCTCACTATGAGGCCCTTATGGCTCGCTTTGAAGCCGCGGAGCGGGCGCTCTACCTGGGCCGCTGTCCGGCCTCCTGGGGGAGTGCAGTCGCGGCGATAGGACGCAGGTTTCGAAGCGCCGGGGTTCGCCGGATCCTGGCGTCGGGAGACGGCGGGGTGGTGCTTCGGCCGCCCCGCCCGCCCTACGATGTCGAATGGAGGGAGGCGGCGATGGCCGATCCGGTAGGCGACATCATCGGGGACTATCGGGCGTTCGCCGCGCGGCAGCGTGACCGCCTGGTCTCCCGTGGCATCGACATCGGCCCCTACCGGCTCAGCCACCTCGCCGTCCGCGTGCCGGAGTGGGACCAGTACGTACATGTACGGAGCCGACTCGAGCGCCACGCGGTCGCCAATCGCGAGAACGTCTGGAACGGGCGCCCGATCTCGTTGATCGTCCCCGCCGAGCCGCTCGAGGTTCTCGACGGCAAGCGCGTTCCGCTCATCGAGCTCATCCCGCCCGTGCACCAGCGCGTCTACAAGATGGGGTTGGAGCACCTAGGGGTGGTGGTCGGCGACCACTTCGATGCGTTCGTCGAGTCGCACAAGCCCGTGCTGACCGGGCAGCAGTTCCAGGGCCCCGACAGCACGCCCGACCCGGTCTACATCTTGTTCGAGGACTTCACCCACGTGAAGTTCTATCGACTGTCGCTGAGGGCGTCGGTCGAGCTTCATGCCGGCCCGTTCGGTGACGGGTTCCACCACGTTGCCGACTGGGTGCCACAGAGGCTCGTGACAGCGACCGGTCCGAACCCTCTACCGCGCTGATTGCCGCCTGACCTCGTCGCTACAGCAGCGTCTCGGCTCCGGCAGATCCGCACGTGCGCATGCGGCGGATGGGCTAGGTCGGGCTGACACCGATGCGTGCAGCAGACCCAGCATCGGCGCGGCTGTTTCGGGTGACAGTTGCTGCAATGACTGGCGACATCACTCGACCTCCCATGGTCCCAGGTGGAGTTGTCGACACGTTCCGGTGTGATTGCATTTCTCGTGGATGCCGAAGCCCTCAGTCCTGCCGAGACTGGCTCAACGTTGTGGCTCGTGCGGGCCTTGTGGGAAGGGTGGCGGTGACCATTCCCCCACGCGATGTGGAGCCGGCAGCGAGGGTGCCGCCAAGTGCGGCGGCTCGCTCTTGCATCGAGGCGAGGCCGACTCCGGGCAGCCACGGAGATCGCTGGGGTCCGTTGTCGCAAACCGGTCGAGGCCGGAACCCTCAGTCGTGCCCAGACTGGGTCGACGTTGTGGCTCGCGCGGACCTTGTTGGGAGGGTGGCGGTGACCACGCCCCCACGCGGTGTGGAGCCGGCAGTGAGGGTGCCGCCTAGTGCGGCGGCTCGCTCTTGCATCGAGGCGATTCCGACACCGGGCAGCCACGGAGATCGCTGGCGTCCGTTGTCGCACACCATGATCACGAGCCCGGCCGTGTCATGTCGGATGGTGACCACGGCTGTTGGGCTGCCGCTGTGCCGGGCGACGTTGACCAGGGCCTCCACGACGATGCGGTACGTCGCCACCTCGGTGGCTGCGGGGAGCCACGGCAGGTCGTCGGCGAGCACCGCCACCTCCAGCCGTTCGCCGGTGGGGGTGTGCAACGCGCCGGCCTGCTGCTCGATCGCTCCGACCAGTCCCAGCTCGTCCAGCGCCGGTGGGCGCATCGCATAGACGAGATCGCGGATCTCGTCGATGGCCGCGGCTGTCTCCGTGCGCAACTGCCGGAGCAGTTCCTCGGCCACGGCGGGCTCTCGGCGCACGGAGTTGAGGGCGGCGTCGGACATGAAGGCGATCCCCGACAGGCGCGGTCCCATCCCGTCGTGAAGGTCGCGCCGCAAGCGCCGGCGCTCCTCCTCGATGGCGGTGATGGCTTCCTCGCGCGAGGACTGTAGGTCGCGCGCCAGCGCCCGTGCCCGCAAGGTCTGCGACAGCAAGGGGGTCACCAACGCGAGGACGTGCTCGTCACCGGGACCGAGCCCCAGGTCGCCGGGGCGGAGCCCGACGACGAGCTCGCCCACCGGGGAGCGGTCCGGGAACGCCAGCGGCAAGACCTTGGTGTACGTGGTCTTCGAGCCCGACTCGGCCAGCAGCTGGCCATCCGCGTACAGGGCGGCGTACGGCAGCACCAGCGCGTCCCGAATGGTGCGAAGCGCGACTCCGGGGTCGTCACCGAGGTGACCTGCCACCGCGCCGGCGGCTCCCAGCGGGTCAGGACGCGAGCCGAAGAGCAGCTCGTCGATCACGCCCCGCAACACCACTCGGGTGGGCTGGAACAGCGTTGCCAACAGTGCCGCCGAGATGCCCAGCAGACCGAATGATGGGGCCTTGCCGCCGAGGATCTCGAGCAAGGCCGAGACGCCGACGAAGGCGGCCAGGTAGGCCACGGCGGCTGTGATGAAGACGACCACGTGGACGACGAGACCGCGAACGTCCACCACCTCGGGATGCACGACCCCGAGATACATGCACGGTCCGACGACGCACAACAGTGCAAGCGACACCACACCGCCCCAGGCGTTGGGGGTCGCGAACGCCACCAGGCCGGCGGTGATGAGACTGCCGCCCAGGCCCAGGGCCAACCAGGTCAGCGCGGTCCGGTCGCGAGGAGCAGCGTGCTCGAGGCGCCACCAGACGAGAGCGACGGACATCACGGCGACGACGAGCCCCATCGCCTGGACGACGGGCGTGCGGTCGGCGGCAAGCGTGGCGACCGTCCCCGCGGCGCCGACCAGCACGAACGCAATCGGATCGAGCGGGGCTCTCCAGGTCGCGCGCGGGTAGACGACCACGGCGAGCGGGCCCAGGAGCAACCCGACGGCGGTGAGCGCGGGCGCGACAGCGCCGGGTCGCCCGCCCGCGTCCAGTACGCACGCCACGACCAGGCCCAGGCCGCTGGCGATGAGCAAACCGGCAGCGGACTGCGCTTTCCGGACCCGCAGCAGTGCCACACCGCTCGTCGCCAGGCAGCCGGCCAGCACCAGCAGCGCGATCGCGACCGGATAGCTGATCATGGGGCCTGGCCCAGCCCGCTCTCGCGGGCTCGCACGATGGCTGCCGATCGGTCGGCCACCTCCAGCTTGGCGAAGATGGTGGTGAGGTGGTTGCTGATCGTCTTCGGGGACAAGGACAGCTGGTCGGCTATCGCAGACGTGCGACGACCCGACGCCAGCAGGTCGAGGACTTGCCGCTCGCGCTGGGTGAGCTCGGGGAACGCTTGCAGGTTCGATGACGGTGGTGTCTCGAAGAAGCTCAGCACGCGTCCTGCGATACCTGGCCCGAAGATCGTCTGGCCCGCCACCACGGCGTGGATCGCGGCCAGGATCTCTTCCTGCTCGGCGCCTTTGAGCAGATACCCGCGGGCACCTGCCCGCATTGCGGTGAAGACGGTCGCGTCGTCGTCGTACATCGTCAGCATCAGCACGGCCGTGGCCGGCACCGCTGCATGAATACGTCGCGTCGCCTCGACGCCGTCGACCACCGGCATCCGAACGTCCATCAAGACGACATCGGGCGTGAGCAGCTGGACCTGACTGACTGCGGCCTCTCCATCAGCTGCAACGCCGACGACCTCGAGCCCGGGCAGTGTGCCGATCAACGCCATCAGCCCACCGCGCACGACTGGGTGGTCATCGACGATGACGATGCGCAGGGCCATGTGCCCATCATGGTGTGCTGGAGCGCATCTGCTCCCGGGAACTTCTTCCCGAAAGAGAGGAATGCAGCCGGGAAGTCCGACTCTGTCAGCGGGAAGATGGTCCGGCGCACGATGGGCGTCTTCCGCGACCGACCAGGTCGCTTCCCATCGCAGGAGTCATCGTGGACGAACTCTCCGCCCGGCAGAAGGTCGGGCTCGTGCTTGCCGGCACGTACGGGGCCGTCAACACCCTCAGTGTCGCCACACCGGCGCCAGCCGACGCCGTGGGCCCACCGATGGTGGTCCTCGTGCTCGACTCCGTGCTCGGAGTCGTCGCCCTGGTGGCCGCGATCGTCGCCTGGCGTACGGGCAGCCGCGCGACGATCCGGGTGGTTGCAGGGGCCCTCGTCATCATCGCCGTCACCGCTCTCCCGGCGTTCTTCGTCGACGTGCCGGCGTGGATCAAGCTGCTGGTGGCCGTCACCACGATGGTCACCATCGCAATCGTGGTGCTGCTGCTCTCGCCCGCGCGACGTGCCGCCACCTTGGAGCCGGAGGCCGTCCGATGATAGCCGTCGTCACGTTCCTGGCGGCCTTCCCGCTGGGCTACTTCATCAGCTCCTGGTTCGTCGCCAACACCACCTACGCCATCGCCTACCTCTGGGCGCTGACCTTCCAGGTGGTCTACCTGCTGCCGCTCTTCATCAGCGACATGAAGCCCGCAGGTGCCACCGGTGACGCGGTCACCGCGAACTTCCCGTTCGCCTACGGCGCTGTCACGCTGAGCATGTTCTTGCTCGGGTTCCTCCTCGTCCGGCTTGGTCGATGGGCGCGGCAGCACCGCACAGCACGCACGGCCCCCGAGGCGGTCAACGTGTGAGGCCAGATGCTCGCCAGCCAAGTCGACCGACTCGTTCTGCCTAGCCACTGCCTACGGCGGACTGAGTGAAGTCGTCTCAGCTCAGTGGCTCGGCAGTTGACCCCGGGCCGTACGTCGAGTGACGGTGATGGCCTGATGCGTTATGACCTCGCCGTCGTCGGCGCCGGACCTGCTGGTGCGGCCACTGCGCTCGGCGCCCTGTCGGTCGACCCTTCGCTCTCGGTGGCGTTGATCGACCGCGCCGACTTCCCACGCGACAAGACCTGCGGCGACGGCATCGCCCCGCATGTGGTCGACCTGCTGACCGCAGCCGGCGTTTCGGGCCTGATGGAAGACCAGGTGAGTGTTCGCCGTCTGCGACTGAGCAGGCGGCACGTCGGCGTGGAGAGGACGATGGCGCGTCCCGCCTGGGTCGTGCCGCGCGCCGTCTTCGACCATCGTCTGGTCGTCGAGGCCTGCTCCAGGGGTGCTGAGCTCGTCCGCCACCGGGTCCGTCATGTCGAGGAGGGCCCGAAGTCGGTCGTCCTTGACGACACATTCGAGGCCCGTGTGATCGTCGGAGCTGACGGTGCGCATTCGGCGGTCAGACGCGGCGCCCGAACGGGCACGCACAACGGACCGATGGCCGTGGCGATCCGTGGGTACGCGCCCACCGGGCAAGACCGCGCAGGAGCGCAGGTGATCGTGTTCGGGACGGACCGCCAGCCGTCGTACGCATGGTCGTTCCCTGTGGGGGACGGCACCTCCAACGTCGGGTACGGCGAGGTGAGGACTCCTGGCCGAGGAGGACCGAGCCGAGCGCTGATGATGGAGCAGCTGGAGGCGTTGCTGCCCGGCTCGACCGACGGTGGGCGCGGGTGGCGGGGCCACCAGCTGCCCCTGTCGACCTGGCGCGGCCCGCACCGAGTGGGCGGTCGTGTCCTGTTGGCCGGGGACGCCGCCGGACTCGTGAATCCGCTGACCGGTGAGGGCATCTACTACGCCGTGGCCACCGGCCTCCATGCCGGGCGTGCGGCCGCAGGGTCCCTGGCGGCCGACGGTGGCGCGAGCGCTGCGCGCAGACAGCGCAGGCTCGACCGGGCCCTGCTCGCCGGCCACCTCTGTCACACCGATCTCGCCTCCAGGCTCTGCCGCTCTGGCACGGTGCTCGATGCGGGGCTGCGCGCAGCCGCTGCGGACCAGAGCGTCTTCGACGACCTGGTCGAGCTCGGGCTCGCCGGGGGCCGGATCAGCGTCGACATGGCTCGCGGACTGATCACAGCGGCACTCTTGCGATAGTGGCCCAGGTAATCGCGCGACCGGCGCTCTTCCTGTGCGACACGTGGGCCGGGACGGCCGGGCCAACCGCGGCATTGGCGGCGGTAACACGCAACGGTACGAATCACACCTTTTAGCATTTTTCCCGATTCGGGACTTTAGTCTTGGCGCACACCGGCATGGGGAACTCCATCTGGTGGTCCACCCCCGGATCGGAGCCCGGCCACCGCGGAGGCACCGGTACATCCAGCACTGGAGGCAGCTCCATGAACCGCAAGATCGTCGCAGCGTTGAGCGTGGTGGCCGTCGCCGTCCTGGCCCCACAGTCAGGGGCGCAGGCCGCCACTAGTGCGTCCAACCTGGTTGCGAACCCCGGCTACGACTCGGGCCTGACCAGGTGGAGCAGGTACAGCAGCAGCTCCACCCTGAGGGTCGCCTCCAGCGCCGGCAGCAGCGGCAACGGCCTGAAGATCACCGCGAGCGGCAGCGGCAGCATGGGTGTCAAGCAGACGCTCACTCAGAAGTCGGTCGCCGGCGCAACCTACGCCGTCACCGCGAGCCTGAAGGCCGGCTCCCATACCAGCACCGTGAACGGTGGCCTGGTCGTGAGGGAGACTCGCTCGAACGGCACCCGACTCACCTCCGGCGTGAGCTCCTCGATCCAGCTGATCAGCAGCTCCTTCACCACGATCACTTACCGCTACACCGCTCAGTACGACGGCTCGACCCTGACCGTCGTGGCTCGCTCGACCCGCGCCAGCGCGGGCGAGATCCTCGACGTGGACGAGTGGAACGTGGCGACCAGCTAGACCAGCGTGGTGTCGACCGCCGAGATCTCCTCTACGGTCAAAGGACCTGAAGCATGCTTCGGCGTCCTAGGCATCGAAGGGCAGCGACGGCACCGTCGAGGCGTCAGCGACTTTGTCCAGCTGGGTCGCCACCGCAACGTCGTCGTCTGCATGTCCAGGTGCCTGCCAGTAGGCGGCCTGAGTCCTCAGCGGGTCGCCAGTCGGCACAGTGCGGCCACGCCGTCCA
Source organism: uncultured Actinomycetota bacterium (assembly GCA_963834315.1). GTDB lineage: Bacteria > Actinomycetota > Actinomycetes > Propionibacteriales > Nocardioidaceae > Nocardioides_B. The sequence goes on from CAWIAY010000010.1 coordinate 1,834,917, forward strand.
ACAGAGGCAAGCTCGGACGCGGATCGGGCGACCTTGACATGAAGACCATGACTCGAGAGAACCATGTCGTTGTCAGATCGACTGCGACAAGTCGTTGACTCGACCCAGGCCCGACACATGACCCTTTGGGGGGATGTCACCTTGGTCGCGGGAATCCGCAGTAGCCAAGGGGATTTCTCTGCACTCCGTCGAGTCGTCAGTCAGGGTGAACAGTCCGCTAGACCGCACGCGGGTGGGCGTTGGCTCCGGGTGCGGAGTCTGTGCAGACTCCACCATATGGGTGATCCACGCATCTCACGGCGGTCGTTGCTGGTGGCAGGTACGGGCCTGGTCGGCGCCGCTTCTGTCGGCGGCCTGACCGGGGTCACCATGTACACACCACCGGCCAGCGCTGCGGTGGGCGGGATGCCGACCGCCGCTGAGTTCGCTGACCTTGATGCCGCCATGTCAGGGTCGGTGGTGATGCCGTCGGCGCCGAACTACCTGACCACCTGCCAGCTGTTCGACCCGATCTACGACAGTCAGCGGCCACTGGCAGTGGTGCAGCCGGCGACGGTCGCCGACGTGGCGACGGCGGTGAAGTTCGCGGCGGCGCACACTTCCACGTTCGCGGCTCGCGCCGGCGGGCACTCCTACGTCGGTGCCTCGGGCGGCGACCAAGGCATCCAGTTGGACATGCGCAAGCTCAACACGGTGAAGTACAACAGCACCACGAAGACCGTGGTCGTCGGTGCGGGCGCAAGACTGTACAACGTGCATGCGGCGCTGGACCCGTTCGGGCGGACCCTTGCGACTGGGACGTGCCCGACGGTCGGGGTGTCGGGGCTGACGCTGGGTGGCGGCCTCGGGTTCGAGCACCGCCTGTACGGGCTGACCACCGACGCTTTGCAGAGCATTCGGGTCGTGTTGGCCAACGGCAGCATCGTGACCGCGTCCGCGACCCAGAACTCCGACCTGTTCTGGGCCTGCCGCGGCGGCGGCGGGGGCAACTTCGGCATCGTCACCTCTTTCACCTTCGCGACCAGTCCCGCGCTGGCCGTCAGCTACGCGACGTTGCATTTCGTGGACGCAGACGTGGAGGCAGTCATCGCCGGCTGGCAGGCGAGGATCGCATCGGCACCACGAAGCAGTTGGCCGGGGTTGCATCTGTACTGCCGCTCGGGATCGGTCCAGGCGAAAATCAACGTGCGCTCCCTCGGGACGCCGGCGGCCACCGAGGTCAACGCGCTGATCGCGGCGATCGGGCGCACCCCAACGACGCAGACCAGCACCGAGTACACCCACCTTCAGGCCTACCAGCAGGTCGGCGGGTGTACCAACTTCACCGACGCCCAGTGCCAGCCGGTCGCCGACGGCGGGAAGATCACCCGCAAGATCTACCTCGCCGGGAGTGACGTCCTCGGCCGCGCGCTGACAACCCCCGAGATATCCACGCTCGCCACCTACCTGCGGACACGAGCAAAGACCAACTCGACCACGACCCTGCTCTTCGAGCCGCTGGGTGGCGCCCTGGGCTCCAAGACGGTGTCCAGCACGGCATTCCCGTGGCGCACGGCCAAGGCCACGGTCCAGTGGAAGGTCGACTTCACCTCGGCGCCGAGCGCGTCCGTGACGACATCGACGTACAACTGGATCTCGACTGGGCACACGAAGCTCGGAACCGCCTCAATCGGCGCTTACATCAACTACCTGGAGCCGTCGAGGTCTCTTTCCTCCTACTACGGCACCAACTACACCCGGTTGCGACAGTTGCGCACCAAGTTCGATCCCAAGGGATTATTCAAGGGAAAGTACGTCATCCCCGCTGTCTGACCGACGACCTCCGTGCAGGGCTGCCAGGACGACCCACAGTCGATGCGCCGACAACTGCGCCGTCGCTGCGTGGGGATCCCGCTGCGGGACGGTCCGAGTAACCATCGGTTGCGGCGACGGCGCGTTCACGGGATTCGATGTCCGACTCGACGACCAGCGTCCGCAGCCGGTTCGACATGCGGGGCGGCCGGGATAAACCGACCGTCGAGCGGGCGGCGGCCTGGAGCTGGTGAAGCAATGCGGCGATCGGCAAGTAGGCCCGCAGTGCAACGATCTTTGCGTCCGAGACGTCGTCGGCGAAGAACGCGGCGAAGTCGCCTCCCGTCAGCAAGGCCTCAACGTACTGGCGAATAGTGTTCTCGGTTCTTTCGAAGGACATCACCGGCTGGGTCGTAGTGTTTGGTGGTGCGGCGATCGGCGTGGTGGGAAGCACTGTGCGGGCCTGCGTCGCCTCGCTAGCGTCGTGCCATGACGTCCTTCCCGCCGCCAGAGTCCCGCGTCCAGCCGCCCTTGCGGGCCGATGAGGTCACTACCCTCCGCGCGTTCCTCGACAGCCACCGTGAGACCTTCCGCTGGAAGTGCGGCGGCCTCACCCAGCAGCAACTGGCCCAGCCGCTGCCACCGTCTGAGATGACCCTCGGCGGGATGATGAAGCACTTGGCGGTCGTGGAGTCGAGCTGGTTCGAGGACGACTTCTCTGGCCGCGGGCTGATGCCACCTTTCGACACCGTCGACTGGGACGCCGACCGCGACTGGGAGTGGCACACGTCCACTGACGACACGCCTGAGGAGCTTTCTGCGTTGTTCGACGACGCGTGCCGGCGGGCCGACGCCGTGCTCGACGAGGCGCTGGCGGACGGCGGCGTCGGGCTCGATGGACTCTCGGCCGCAGAGGACGCGGGCAGCCGCGGCCGCTTCAGCCTGCGGTGGATCCTGCTGCACATGATCGAGGAGTACGCACGGCACAACGGCCATGCCGACCTGATCCGCGAGGCCATCGACGGTCAGACCGGTCAGTGAGAGGTGACGGGAATCGTCATGTCCGGAGAGCTTCGGTCACTCGACGCGCTCAGATGGAGGGCAGTGACGCGTGTGCCCGAGCGCCTGGATCGCGGCGACGTACGCGGTGAAGTGACGCGCCCTTTGCGAGCAGGTTCGACCTCAAACGTGACTCGTGACTAGGTCTCGGGTGAGGCGACTGGACGGATGATCCAGTGGTTGCCGCGGTGCGTTTACTCCTACTCGGAACCGCCGACCTCTGCCGCGGAGTGTTTGGCCGAGGATCTGCCCGTTCGTGTGGATGGACCAGGCGCTCCTCACTGGTGCCCGCATCGCATGCGCGGAGGCGGTCGCCCGGGGGTTGGTGAGGCGACACCTCCAAAGAGTTCGGCAGATCTGGGCGTCACCGAGCCTGGTGAGGCGGCAGTAATTTTGGGAACGGTTGTGGAGTCACCCGGCGTTACGGCAAGGAAGGGACACCCCCGAGCGGGTGGTCCGCAGGAACGCGTTTCCATGGCCGGCTGGCAGGCCCGAGTGCCTGAACAGTGACAGAAATCGCTCGCCAGGCGGGGACGACTACGCCATGATTGAGGAGAGTCTCTCGGGTCCTGCACAAGGAGCGATCGATGACCACGGTTTTGCTGTTCACCGAGCATGAACTGGACGAGCGCGAGGTGACCTGGACGCTCGAAGCATTGGCGGACCTTCGGGTCGACGGCGAGGATCCGGTGGACGTGACGGTCCTCGTCCCGTGTGCTGCGCACTGGTCGGTCCCGCTCATGGACGAAGTGGCCGCCGCGCGCGGCACCCCAGCGTCGTGGGCCCTCGGCGATGCACGCCGTGACGCCGCCGTCGCCAGGGCCTCAGAGCGCCGGATCTTGCTGCATGTGCTCTCGGCTGTGCGCGGGGGAGGCCATCTCGCCCGTGGGGAGCTCGTGGCGGTGCGCGAAGCGGTGCGGGACCTCGTCGCGGAAGCCTCTGTGAGACATGCGACGACAGTGCTCGTGGTGGCCTCGCCACACCGCCTTTCACATCTCTTGCACCGCGACCTCGAGCACCGGTTGCGTCGCGCGGGCATCGGCAACGTGATGCGCCTTCACGACGTCCACGCACCGGCTGCTACGTCAGCCCAGCATCCGGATCTAACGCCGCAGAGTGCGTGTGATGCCGATCAGCGGAGGTTGTCCCCGGCCCGCGACGGCGGCGCACTGGCGGCGGATTGACCTATCGCCTGCCGCCAACACGCGGAACCGCTGACCCTACGGCTGCCACGTCAGGCGCGACGCTGAGGGTCGGTGGTTACCGAGAGCTGGAGCCGACGCGCCAACGCCAACGTGACCGAGCCCTGAGGGTGGACGTGTCGTTTCCTGGGGAGCATGCTTTCGAGGGTGGTTGATCGGAACTCGCCTTCTGCGAAGACTGCAGGCGGACATCAAAGCGGCGCAAGCGAGACCGAGTCGGTTGCCTCGGTGGGGGCGACCACACGGGCTGCCTCTTCGGACATGGCCAATGGCCGACAGTCCGGGTCAGGCAATGGCTCTGGGCAGAGCGCCTGGCTAACTAGACTGCGGCCACCACAGTGGTTGGTACGAGACGGCGTCCTGGCGTTACTGGTGGGGGCGGTTCTTCTTGCTGCACAGCTGAACTTCGAGCGTCTGCAGTCCAATCGGGAGGAGCGACTGGAGGACCGTCGCTTCGAACGCGCCGAGCGCCTGGAGAACGTTCGCGCCAACCGCGCCGAGAGGTTGGAGAACCTTCGATTCGTTCGTGAGCGCTCGTCCGACGCTGTGACGGACCGGCCATTCGCCGCGATCGACCTGGTCGACATGAACCTTGACGGCCTCAAGCTTCGTGGCGCCAACTTCACCGAGGCGCTGCTGCGCAACGCTCGACTGCGGGTGGCCGATCTCCGGGACACGAGGTTTGAGGACACCGACCTCCGCAACGCTGATCTCAGTGGAGCGGACCTGACCCGTGCGTTGCTGTTGAACCCCAGTTTGGAGGATGCCGAGTTGGGGGCCGCCTTTCTTGGAGACGCGGCCCTGATAGACGTCGATCTGTCACGAGCTCGCGGCTTGGTGGGCCATCAACTCGCCGAGATCGATTGCTATGAGAACACTCGATGGCCCACGGGCATGAAGGCGCCCCGGACCGCTTCGTCCACTTGCGAGGAGTGGCTGGGGCAGTAGCACCTAATCGTCAACCCGCGTCTTAGTGGGTGCAATGACGCGGCGGAGAGCCGCAGCGAACGGCGTGCCTTCAGCGGCGCTGGTGAGCGTCACAGGCGCGGGCCGATGTGCCCTTCGGAAGGTGTCTCCGGCGCACCCTTGAGCTCCACGAAGATCGCGTGAGTCGGGGTCTCGCCGATGTTCTCGCCGTGGTGCTGCTGTGCCGGCAGCCAGCCGACAGTGCCTGCCTGAAGCTCCACCTCGCGCTGCACGTCCCCTTGGACCAGTCGACGGCGAAACGACGACAGGGTGTACATCACGCTGTCCGGATGCGCGTGCGGCGTGGTGACCGTGCCGGGCTGGTCGGTGTACTCGAGCACTCGGACGCGCTCATTCTCAAAGATGACCTTGTAGTGGTCGGGGTTGGTGTCAGTGGGGTCGAGGCTCATCATCCGAGCATGGCAGCGTACGTCCGTGCTGCGGAAGGCTCTGACGCCGTTTCGAGCCATCGCTGCGGACCGGAGCAGGCTGACTTCGTTGCGCTGAACTCGTAGGCCGGTCCCTTGCGCGCGGGTGCAGCCCGGTCCCGGTTCGGACCAGAGCAGAGCCACCGCCCGTGATGCCTACGTGCCGAGCACTGAGGCTGCGGTGGTGATGATCAAGACGTTGACTGCGATCGCCGCTATCAGGGTGGCGCCCAGCAATGCGTACTTTGCTCGGATGGGGAGCTCCCTCCTCAGGACTCCCATGTTGATCGCTACTCCGCCGAACGCGACCACGAAGCCGAAGAAGCCTTGGACGAGTGCCAATGTCAACAGTGGAAGCAGCGCGGATATCTGCAGGCCGCGCGAAGTGGGCGGTCCGGTCCGATACTCAGTCCCGCCGACGACCAAGGTGGGATGTGGACGGAGGAGCCCACCCTTGACCGTGGCCTCCACTGGTCCAGCAGCGCCAGGGAGGGTCAGGCGGTTGCGCGGGAATCCACGAGGCTTCACACGCTGGCCGCCGACGACGTACTTGAAACCGCTCCAGAACGAGGCTTCAGTCACGATGTCACCGGCGACGCCGGGAATGGTGAGGACTGCGAGGGTCATGCGCCATATCGTGGCAGCCACGACGGGTTCTCGTGGGAACTCCACGCATTTCGGACTTTTGAGCCGCGTCGAGGGTGCGCGCTGCCAGCTCAGATCCTGCCTGGGTCTCGGCGCGGAGGACGCCGAGCGCCGACCCGCCCCCGCGGTATCGAGCCAGTCTGTGACCCAGCTTGCATGCGTCGCCAGCCCGGAACCGTGGCCGACGGCGCGCAGTCAGCGAGTCCGGGATCGCCCTCGCGTCGTCGCGGGTGGAACGGCGCTCGAAGGCGGGGTCCTCGCGGTGGGTGTGCTGCCGCTGCGCTTGGGACGCGCCGCGGGGCGGGCGCGCCGTGGGGGAGCACCGGCGAGCACGGCGGCGGCGAGCGTCGAGTCGACGATCATCGAGGTGAAGGCACCGCTGGCGGCGGCGGCTCGTACGGCGGCTGCGCGCCGTGGTCCGTGGGCGAACCCGATGACGTTGTGGGCGGCGTACAGCTGGGGAAGGCCGACGGCGATGACCCGGCCGTCCAGCGGCGTCGAGACCACCGCGCCTCGTGAGTTGAGGAAGATGCCGGAGAACTCAGCGACCGCGCCTGCTTGGGTGCAGGCGCGACGGAGGTCGGCAGGGACCTTCTCCCAGACGGCCGACTCGCCGGGCAACCACGCCCCCACCGAGACCAACGCAAGATCCAGTGCCTCGGCGTGCGCAAGGGCATCGGCGACGACGGGTTGGCGCCGTACGTCCTTCGCGGTGGACCGATGGTCGACCACCAGGGGAGCGTAGAGCGGGTAGGTGTGCACACCTGCGCGGCGGTCGAGCTGCATCAGCATCCGGCTGAGCGTCCCGCTGCCCGCGACCTCGAACGCGCCGGTGAGCTGTACGAGTGAGCACGGTGGCAGCGCCGGCAGGAAGCGGGCCGCCTGGTCGAGGGTGCGCGACCAGGAGATGCCGACCGTCATGCCCGGTCGGATCGCGTCGCGCATGGCGGAGAGGACCGCCGCGCCGAAACGTTCGGCGCGAAGGTCGTCGTCGTGCTCGTCGAGTACGACGATGCGAGCGGCGTCGATGCCGAGTGCGTCCGCCAAGGCCTGCTCGCGGTTGGATCGAGGCAGACGCGGGTCGTGCACCTCGATGGTGACGACGCCGCTCGCCCGGGCTTGATCCAGGAGGCGGGCGACCTGGAACCTGCTGATGCCGAACGCCTTCGCGATGTCCACCTTGGAGACGTCGTCGACGTAGTAGGCCTTGGCCAGCTCTGCCAGCAGGGCGCGTCGTTGCAGATCTGCATCCGCGAGCGAGTTGTCGTCAGGCACGAGAAACCTCCTTGGCTCATCTGAGCATAGGCGCTCTTTCGAGCGGATGATAGGCGGAGCGGCGGGACTCAGGCGGACAAGGCCGCAATAGGGATAGGCGGCCCGGGCAGGCTGATAGCGCTCAGATGAGCGCTCTTGATCAGATGTGCGGCCGGCTCCTAGCCTCCATGAAATGGCTGGCACGGCGCGCAGCGCGATCGCAGACCCAGCCCAGACTGCCAAGGAGGCGGCATGTCAGCGATTCGACTGAGTACAGCGACTCTCGACGTCGTGGGGGCCCGGGGGATTCCGGTGCCCGACTACGACCGTGCGGGACTCGTCACGGGCATCGTCCACCTGGGGGTGGGCGGGTTCCACCGCTCGCACCAGGCGATGGTGGTGGACCGGCTGCTCAGCGCCGGGCAGGCTCGTGACTTCGCGATCTGCGGGGTCGGGGTGCTCGAGCAGGACCGCAGGATGGCAGCAGTGATGGCTGAGCAGGACGGCCTCTACACCCTCGTCGCCAAGCACGCCGACGGGTCGCGTGAGGCCCGGGTGATCGGCAGCATCGTGGACTACCTGTTCGCCCCGGATGACCCCGACCTGGTGGTGGAGCGGCTGGCGTCTCCGGACACGAGGATCGTCTCGCTGACGATCTCCGAGGGTGGCTACAACCAGGACCCCGCGTCGAAGCAGTTCGTGGCCTCGGACCCCGGGGTGCAGCACGACCTGGCGCACCCTGAGTCGCCGCGGACGGCGTTCGGACTGGTCGTGGCGGGTCTTCGGCGGCGGCGGGACCGCGGGCTGGGACCGTTCACGGTGATGTCGTGTGACAACCTCGCCGACAACGGGCGGATCGCTCGCGACAGCTTCACCTCCTTCGCCCGGCTGCTCGACCCCGAGCTCGGCGACTGGGTGGCCGAGCACGTGCGGTTCCCCAGCTCGATGGTCGACCGGATCACCCCCGTCACCGATGAGGGCGACCGCGCCGCCGCCACGGAGATGCTGGGCGTCGAGGACGGTTGGCCGGTAGTCGCGGAGCCGTACTTCGCGTGGGCGCTGGAGGACGACTTCGCGGCCGGGCGCCCGCCCTTCGAGGACGCCGGCGTGACAGTGGTCCCCGAGGTCGGGCCGTGGGAGCGGATGAAGCTGCGGCTGGCGAACGGGGGGCACCAGGCGCTGTGTCACATGGGAGTTCTGGCTGGGTTCAGGTTCGCCCACGAGGCTGCTGCCGATCCGGGCATCGCGGCGTACCTGACCGCGTACCTCGACGACGAGGCGGCGCCCACGCTGGAGGACCTGCCGGGTCTGGACGCCTTCAAGGGGGCGTTGCTCGACCGGTGGCGCAACCCGGAGATCGCTGACACGCTGGACCGGATCCGCACCGACTCCAGCGACCGGCTGCCGGCGTGGCTGCTGCCCGTGGTGGTCGACAACCTGGCCGCGGGCGGCCCGGTGCGCGCCTCGGCGGTCGCCTGCGCGGCGTGGGCCCATGCCTGTGAAGGACGCAACGACCAGGGGGACGAGTTGGTGGTCTTGGACCGGGCCGCGGTCGAGCTGTCCAGCGCCGCGGCGGGGCAGGTCGACGACCCGACAGCCTTCCTGGCGCAGCGGGGCCTGTTCGGCGACCTCATCGACGAGCCGCGATTCCGCGCTGCCTTTCTCGAGGCCCGCGCTTCGCTGGTCGACACCGGAGCGCTCGCGACCGCGGCGACCTTCCTCGACGGAGCCGAGTGATGGGGCTGATCGCGGGGGTGGACTCCTCGACCCAGTCCACGAAGGTAGTGCTCCACGACGAGGACGACTTCACGGTCGTCGGACGTGGGTCAGCGGCACACCCGCCCACGTTCCCCCCGGTCAGCGAACAGGACCCCGAAGGATGGTGGACCGCGTTCGGTCAGGCCCTGGTCGCCGCGCTCGAGGCCGCGGGGGCACGCGCCGCCGATGTCCGGGCGATCAGTGTCGCCGCCCAGTGTCACGGGCTGGTGGCTCTCGACCGCAGCGGCATGGTGGTGCGCCCGGCCAAGCTGTGGAACGACACGACCTCCGCCCCGCAGATGAGCCGGCTGATCGAGCAGCTACCGGCCGAGGAGTGGGCGCGGCGTACGGGCTCGGTGCCCACGGCGGCGTTCACGATCTCGAAGCTGGCCTGGTTGCGGGAGCACGAGCCGGAGAACTTCGCCCGCACCGCCAAGGTGCTGCTGCCTCACGACTGGCTGACGTTCCGGTTGACCGGTGAGACGGTGACCGACCGGTCCGAGGCCAGTGGCACCGGCTACTACGACGCGTCTCGGAACCGCTACGACCACGAGCTCCTGGCCCTGGTGGACGCCGACGTGGACTGGGCGCCCATGTTGCCGACCGTTCTGGGCCCGTCCACCCCGGCGGGCACGGTGTCCGGCGCCGCTGCCGAGGCCCTGGGGCTGCGCGGCGACACCGTCGTCGGGCCGGGTGCCGGTGACCAGCACGCGAGCGCCCTGGGTCTTGGAGCCCGTCCCACGGACGTCGTCTACGTCCTGGGCACCTCGGGAGTCGTGTTCACCACCAGCGCCACCCCCACCCACGACACGACCGGCACCGTGGACGGGGTCGCCGACGCGACCGGCGGCTACCTGCCGCTGGTGTCCACGCTGAACGCGGCCAAGGTCACCGACACCTTCGCCCGACTGCTCGGCGTGGACCACGACGAGCTCGCCCGGCTCGCGCTGGCGGCTGATCCCGTCAACGCCCCGGTGCTTGCGGCCTTCCTCGACGGCGAGCGGAAGCCGAACCTGCCCACTGCCACCGGCACCCTGGCCGGGCTCACCACCGCCACCACCCGCGAGCAGGTCGCCCGCGCCGCGGTCGACGGTGTCCTGTTCGGTCTGCTGCGCGGGGCGACGGCACTCACCGCGGCCGGAGCGGACACGACCGGGCGGGTGATCGTGAGCGGTGGCGCGGCCAAGTCGCCGGCGTACCGACAGCTGCTGGCCGACGCCACCGGTGCGGTGGTCCACGTCTCCACCTCCGACGAAGCAGTGGCCGACGGCGCTGCACTTCAAGCGGCGGCCTGTCTCGCCGGAGAGGACGTCCGCGCCGTCCGCGACTCCAGGGCCGCAGCCCTCGTACGCGATACCGACCCACGGCCCGACGGTGTGGCGACCGAGATGTTCGGCCGCTACCTCGCCGTCGCCGCGTGGCGTGGAGGGGACCGACCATGACGCGCTCCCTCTCCGCGCACGCCGCGGCCCTCGACGTCACCCTGTCCGGCAGCGTCATCGCGCTGCCGCCCGGTCGTCGGATGGACCATGCCCGCTCGCTCACCGCCAAGGGGCACTGGGTGCACGCCGACCGCATCGAGGGCTCCTTCCGCGGCCAGGCCGGGGTGAGCCTCGAAGAGGTGCACGAGCTTGCGCGCATCCCGGGTGTCCGACTCGATGTGCACCTGATGGTCGACGACCTCTCGGCCGAGCTGCCCGGCCTCCCCAGCCACGGCATCGCTCGGCTGACCTTGCAGAGCGACGGCCGCGACGACCTCACCCAGCTGATACGTCAGCAGCCGAAGCCTCGCCCAGGAGGTCTGGCTCGCCGTCCACGATGCCGCGATGGGCAGCACGCAGCTGCGGGAGTCGGGCGCCGACGGCGTACTGGTCGTGCTGACCCCACCCGGCCAACCGGGTCACCTGGCTGACCTCGACCGGCTCCTCCTGGTCCAGGCCACGCGTGACCACGGGTGGCCTACCGGCGTCGACGGCGGAGTGACCGACGACAACCTCGACCGAATCGGCGAGTGCGGTGCCCGGTACGCGGTCGTCGGTCGTGCCCTCACCCCGGTGAGCAGCACCCGATGAGCACGAGCGAGCAGACGCCGACGGCCATCGACCTCGTGGCCGACGAGGTGGCCCGTACCCTCGCCGGCGTCGACCGAGACGCCTTCGACCGCTTCGTCGCCGAGCTGGGGATCCCGGACCGGACGTGGTTCTGCACGGGACAGGGCCGGTCCGGCCTGGTGGCCCGGATGGCGGCGATGAGGCTGATGCACCTCGGTCACCGCAGCCATGTGGTCGGCGAGGCCACCGCCCCAGCCATCAGCGGCGGGGACGCCCTCCTGGTCCTGTCCGCCTCGGGGACGACCCCGGTGAGCCTGCACCTCGCCGAGACGGCCAGTGAGGTCGGCGCCGTGGTCGTGCTCGTCACGCGCAGCTCCGCAGAGCCCCCTGCGTCGCATGTCCCACGCGTCGCTGGACCTCCCGTCGCTCACCTCGACACAGTTCGGCGGCAGCCTCTTCGAGCAGACCGCCCTGCTGGTCCTCGACGCCGCGACCCTGGCACTGGACGCCGGAGATCAGCACACGCGAGATGCCATGCACCGCCGACACGCGAACCTGCAGTAGCCGATGACCGACATCCAGGAGCCGCTGCAGCAGATGCACCAGAACCCGAGCGAGGAGCGACGTCGGGTCATCCTGAACCGCGCCCGCGTCGACGGCCGCGTACGCGTGGTCGAGCTGGCGGCCGTCCTCGACGTCGCCGCCGAGACCGTTCGGCGGGACCTCAGAACACTGGAGGACCACGGGCTGCTGCGCCGGACCCACGGAGGCGCGCTGCCCATCGACAAGGCAGGGTTCGAGGCCCAGATCAATCAGCGCTCCACCCAGTCGATGGCGGAGAAGCAGCGGATCGCAACCGCTGCCGTCCGGCTGCTGGATGGCTGCGAGTCGATGTTCATCGACGAAGGCTCCACGGCCCTGGCCGTGGCTCGGATGCTGCCGGGAATCGACCGGCCACTCACCATCGTCACCCACTCACTGCCGGTCGCGGCCGCCCTGGCAACCCGCCCGAGGACCGAGGTCCTCCTGCTCGGGGGCACGCTTCGGAGTGCCTCGATGGCCACGGTCGGAACCGCAGCAGCCGCGGCGCTGTCCGACCTCACCCTCGACATGGCCATCCTGGGAGCCAGTGGCATCTCGATCGAGCGCGGCCTGAGCACCTCGGACCGAGAGACGGCCGAGCTGAAGCGGGTGGCCATGAGCGCGGCTCGCAGGCGCCTGTTCGTCGGCGTACACACGAAGTTCGAGGTGCGCAGCTTCTGCCGCTACGCCGAGGTCCACGATTTCGACGCGTTGGTGACGGACACGTGCCTGCCCAACCAGGTCGCCGCCCGGTACAAGGGCGCAGGGCTTCGACTGATCCGCGCCTGAACCTGACTGACCAACTCCGTCACGGCAGCGTTGCCGCTGCTGCTCCTCGACGAGTCGACGACGGGCATCGACACCCCGGCGCCGCACGCGTCACCGGCTCGTCCACTGACTCTCCAGACGGTTGCGCCCACCATCGGGCGCGGGTCGGCTGACCGCCAGGGAATCGTCAGGGGTCGAGCGTGAGCGCAAGCCGATCAAGAACCGGACGGACTCGCCAGCAGCCGCACGGCACTGAGCTGGCACGGAGCTAGAGGGACACCCCGGCCGCGGGGATCACCCCGAAGACGAGCTGGGTCTCGGTGTGCCGCACGACCGGGTTCACGGTCACGTGCTCGAGGACCAGGTCGCGCAGCGCCTCGGAGGACTCGACCGCGACGTGCAGGAGGTAGTCGTCCTCTCCGGCGACGTGGAAGATCGTCAGGACGCCGGGGATCGCCGACAGGGTGGCGTGGAAGCGGTTGACCTCGTCCCGGTTGTGGGTGCCCAGGCGCACCTTGACCACCGCCTGCATCGGAAGCCCCAGGGCGCCGAGGTCGATCTCCGCGTGGAAGCCCCTGATCACCCCGGAGTCGCGCAGCGCTCGCACCCGGTGGATGCAGGTCGACTCCGCGATGCCTGTGCGCGAGGCGAGGGCCGCGTTGGTGAGCCGGCCGTTGGCAAGCAGCTCCGAGAGGATCCGACGGTCGGTCTGGTCCAGGATGCGCGAGGAAGCGGTCGACGACTTCTTCGGCGTAGCGGCCTTCGGCACGGTTCTGTCTCCATGAAATTGCAGAAATGGGGCTTGGGACATCGAGTTCTTCAGTGGAACCCCGTTATCTTCGCAGAAGATGGCACGCTCGCCGGATGGATCCCTACATGCTTGCCGTGGACTCGCTCGCCGTACACGCCGGTCGTGAGGACCTCGCGGGGCTGGGCGTGCACGCCCTCCCGCTCGACCTGTCCTCCACGAGTCCGCTGCCGGACCTCGAGTACGGCGGGGCGTCGTACGAGGCGATGGCGACCGGGGGACACCCCACGGCCGAGGGCGGGAACGTCTATGCCCGGCTGTGGAACCCGACCGTCGCCCGGTTCGAGTCCGCGCTGGCCACACTGGAGCGGACCGCCGAGAGCGTCGCGTTCTCCTCGGGCATGGCTGCGATGAGCGCGGCCATCCTCGCGGCGAAGTCCGAGAGCGGCGGCACGCACGTGGTCGCGGTGCGCCCGCTGTACGGCGGCACCGACCACCTGCTCGCCTCCGGGCTGCTCGGCGTCGAGGTGACGTACTGCGCGGCCGACGAGGTCGCCGCCTCGGTGCGTGCGGACACCTGCCTGATCGTCCTGGAGACTCCGGCCAACCCGACCCTCGAGCTGGTCGACATCAACGCTGTCGTCACCGCTGCCGACGGACGACCGGTGCTCGTCGACAACACCTTCGCCACCCCGGTGCTGCAGAACCCTGCGCTCCACGGCGCCGCCCTGGTGCTGCACAGCGCGACGAAGTACCTCGGTGGGCACGGAGACACGGTCGGTGGCGTGGTGGCCTGCAACGCCGAGTGGGCCGCTGCCCTGCGGCGGGTCCGCGCGGTCACGGGCGCTCTGATGCACCCGCTGGGCGCCTACCTGCTGCACCGCGGCCTCAGCACCCTGCCCCTGCGGGTGCGGGCCCAGCAGGAGTCGGCGCACAAGACCGCCGCCTGGCTGTCGTCCCACCCTGCCGTGGTCCGGGTGTTCTACCCGCAGATCCCGGAGTGCGACCCGCTCGGTCTGGTCGGCCGCCAGATGCGCGGTCCGGGCGCGATGCTCGCGCTGCAGCTCATCGGCGGCTACGAGCACGCGGCCCGGGTCACCAGCAAGGTGCGGTTGTTCACGCACGCGGTCTCCCTCGGCGGCGTGGACTCGTTGATCCAGCACCCGGCCGCCCTGACCCACCGCCCGGTGGCGCCGGACGCTCGCCCGTCCGCTGACATCGTCCGGCTCTCGATCGGCCTCGAGGACGTTGCCGACCTCCACCGCGACCTGGACCAGGCGCTGGCCTGGAGCTGAGCCACGGCGGTTCCGTGGTGCCTGGGAGTCTCGCTGGTCGGGGAGCAGCGCCCGCAACGGGTGCGCTGATCGCGTACCTTGCTCTGATGAGGCGAGCCGCGATCGTGGTGGTCAGCCTGTACGCCGTCGCGGCCCTGGGAACCCGCGCGGCGGAGCTGGCCGGTCTGCGGCGCTGCGAGTGCTCGTCCTCGTGCTGGTGCCGAGGGCCGATCCTGAGCGCCTTCCGCTGGGTGATGCCGGTGGGTCACCGATAGCGGTTCGGCTTGCAGCCGTGAGCCGCACTGCCGACAAGCGCGGCGCCACGGGTGAACCTGAACTCCAAGGCGGCGTCCTACAGGAAGACGATGCTGGGCGGCAGTCGCAGGGTCGAGACCCTGACTGACCACGGCTCGGGATGGATCGTCGGCGAGTTCGACCGGTCCCACAGCGAACCGGAAACGGGTCGGATGAGAGGTGCGCGCCAGTCCCCGCCGACGATGGGTACGCGGAGCGTGCGGGTGACCGATGGGGACGTTGTGGGCACGTGCCTGGGCGGGAACCTCGCGGCGCGGCGGTCCTGGCGAACTTCGGGTTTCGCGAGTGGCGCGCGATGCCGACCAGGTGACAACCTGCTCACCGTGGCAGAGTGCTGAACCGAGCACGTCGCCCAACGGAGATCCAGGCGGGTGACGGCGCCACCCCACCCGGAACGAGGAGAGCCTTGATCTACATCACCGTCAAGAAGAAGCTCAAGCCCGGCACCGCGGACGCCTACCTCGCGGCGAGCCAGGCCTACACCGACGCGACCCGGGCCGAGCCGGGCAACAAGTGGTACGAGCACTACCGCAGCGTCGACGACCCCGACACGATCCTGACGATCGAGGCCTTCGACGACGCCGCGGCCGGCGAGGCGCACGTCAACTCCGAACACTTCCAGCAAGGGGTCGACGGCGACGCGAAGCAGTACATCGCCGAGCGCCCCGACATCCTCTACATCGACGCCGCGGACCGCGACGGCTGGGACAAGATGTCGGAGTTCTGAGCTGGTCGATGGCGCGTGGTGGGCGGGATCCCGCTCTGCCGGCCCCAGGCCCGGATGACCCTCGGAGGAGGCCGAGCGCGACCGTGTGGCCGGTGTACGCGTCGGTGTCGGCCGGCAGCTCGAGGGGCACGACCTCGGTGCGGAGCGGTGGTGCTGAACAGACCCCGAGCCGGAGCTCGTCGGTGGCGGGCCCTGGAACGAGCCTCGGATACATCTATGTCCGAACGGGATCAGTCGAGCTCAGATCAGCGTCCGAACCGGCTGCGTGGAAGAGACATCCATGAATGCCTCCTCGCACTGGCTCCGGGCGGGTTGAGATGGCTCGGTCGGTCCGTGGCCATCATGGGCGCCGGGGATGTCTGGCGTGCCGAAGATGGTCGACCGCGCGGATGAGTTCACCGATAGGCCGCACCACCAGAACGGCCCGGAGCGGTGGTCCTGAGAGGGCCACCAGGTTGAGTCGATCGATGGTTCTGCGCACCGATAGCCATCCCGCTACGGCGCAGGGACCAGCCCGGACCAGGACCAGTGTGGGATCGCAAGTCCGTCTGGCACATCTGCTGCGGAGCGGTGATAGCGGGCCATGGAGGCTCGTGGTTGCCCAGGCGAAGTAGTCGTGCAGCACCTGTCTGAGCCGGTCGCCTGAGCCGATACCGACATCTGCCAGTGCTTGATCGAAGCAGGCGATCGCTCGACGATCCATCTCGTCGTGCGGGCCGTTGCCACTGTGCATTCGTACAACCGAGGATTCGTCGCCATACCGGGCCGTGAACGTCGTCGGTCCTCCCAACGCCTCCGCCCAGTACGCGGCGAGCCGCTCGGTGTGCTCGGGATGGAAGCCGTGACTGAACGCGTGGCCGACCACCTCGTCGGCGATGACCCGGGCATGCCACGCCCCGGCCAAGCGCAGCAAGCCTTCGGCGCCACCCGCAGCCTCGTACACCGTCCCCATCACCCCAAGATGCCACTTCGGCGGCGCCCCCGGTACGGGATCCCTGCACGGTCACGCTCCGCGTGAGGTTCCTTGGGTTCTCCGGCTCGGACAACGATGACCACCGCCGGCCGAGACTCCGCGTGGTTGTTCCCCCTGAACGTCTGAGTCACCGCGTCCGTCCGGTGCAGCGAGCGTATGCGGGCTCCCGGCCTGCACCGGGTCCGCAAGGAACTCGGCGCGACGAGGGCGATCAGGTTGTTCCAGAGGCCGATCACCCAGTGCGTTGCCACCAGGTGCCACGGATGTGACGCGACCCTTCGGCGGCACAATGCCGCGACAGCAGCACGAGGCACACCAAGAGCGGCATCATGGCCGAGCAGATCCGTCCGCGCGGCGCGGGCGGGGTCAGCCGGCAGGTGCGATGTTGGCGTTGCGCCGCAAGACGTTGTG
Source organism: uncultured Actinomycetota bacterium (assembly GCA_963834315.1). GTDB lineage: Bacteria > Actinomycetota > Actinomycetes > Propionibacteriales > Nocardioidaceae > Nocardioides_B. The sequence continues at coordinate 1,851,869 of CAWIAY010000010.1, forward strand.
CGGGTCGTACTTCGTCTTGATGTCGACGAGCCTTGCGTACTTCTCCGGCCCGTACGCCGCCCGCACCGGGCTGAGGTCGTCGAAGTCGGTCATGCCGTTGACGTAGAGACCGTCGTCGACCGACGAGGGCCGAAGGGCGTCGGCCATCGACCGCACCCACTCGCGCTCTGCGGCCCACATCTCAGGGGCGGGACACACTCCGATGACGAAGACGGCGAAGCGAGGCGAACGGCCGCCACTGAAAGCCGTCGCCTGCTCGTCGACGCGTGAGAACGCGCCGTCGAGCCGGTAGAACAGGACGAGCGACAGAGGCGAGATCTTCTTCGGGAAGTGCGTTGTCAAAGCATCGATGACGTCGTCGGACAGCGTCTCGACGTAGCAGCCCTTGTCATAGCAGTGGAACCCCCAGGCGTTCGCCTCGTCGAGCATCTTCTGCAGCTCGACGTAGGGCATCGGCGTGGCGAAGTCGAAGAGCACTGGCACCGCGCGCAGCGCGTTGAACACCTCGGCATGACTCTCCGCGGAGCCGGTGCCGACCACAAGGGCGGCGTAGCCCGGCTGCAGCTGATGCTGCTCGGGCACGAACGGGGCAGGCGGGGCATTGAGCCCGGCGACGAGCACGTTGACATCGTCGGGAAGGGTCTCGATGACACCCCGGGCATGACGGAGCGCGGCGGCTCCTTGGTCAAGAGACCAGAACAGCATGCCGAAGTGGATGATCGGCCCCACCTTGTGCAGGGCGAACTCGAACTCCGTGACCACACCGAAGTTGCCGCCTCCGCCGCGGATCGCCCAGAAGAGGTCGGCGTTCTCCGACGCAGAGGCCACCCGGATCTCACCATCGGCCGTCACCACTCGTGCCGAGACGAGGTTGTCGATGGAGAGGCCTCCCAACCGGGTCAGCCACCCCATCCCACCACCCAGGGTCAGGCCACCCACCCCCGTATGGCTCACGAGCCCAGCGGGAACGGCGAGGCCGTGCACCTGAGTGGCGGAGTCGAGGTCGCTCAGCAGCGCGCCGCCTGCTACCAGGGCGCGACGGGTGTCGGGATCGACGCGAACCTCGTTCATCTGATGGAGGTCGATCACGATGCCGTCGTCGACCACCGACGCCCCGGACATACTGTGCGCTCCGCCGCGGACGGCGACCTCAAGCCTGTTCTCAGTGGCGAACCGAACTGCTGCCTGGACGTCGGCCTCGTCGAGGCAGCGTGCGACCGCCAGCGGGCGACAGTCGATGTTTCCGTTCCAGACCCGGCGGCTGTCGTCGTACTGCGCGTCGGTGTCGCCGATGACGTCGCCGCGCATACGGCTTCGGAGGTTTGCGATCGGACTCTCGGTTGTCTGCGACATGACGGACTCCAAGTCGATGGGGGCCGGAAGTGTGCCCGGGTGAACTTCTAGGTTAGGCACCGGCGCTGCCCGACGGACTAGTCCGCACGAGAGGGTCGGCGGACCCGCAGGTCTTCGCGTCGCTGCTCGACTGCGTACCCGGGGTAGCGCTCACGACGACGTTGACGCAGGCGGTCACGTGCGCGCATTCGCGGTGGGGAACTGCGTGGTCAGGGGGCAGACCAACAAGCCGAACAGCGTCCTCGCGTCGGAGACGAGGTCGACGACGGCGAGCGCCAACACCAGGGTCAGCGCGGCGCGTAGCGCCCACGCCCACATCCGCTTCGGTTGGCCTCCCACAGCACGGAAGCCGCGGGTCCCTCAATAGCCGGTGCCCGACATCAGAGTCAGGGGGAACGTCACTACGGCCAGCACCAGTCCCAGCGCCAGCGGCGGCCCGAACCTGATTCCCCCGCCGATCAGCGCGTTCTCGGCGAGGAGGTGCAGGGCTGCGCAGAACACCGCCGGGAGCAGTACGAAGGATCCAAGACCAGGAGCCCGACGCCGTGCCGAGCCTCGCCAGGACACGATCCTAAGAGCGCGTCACGAATCGCTGTAAGCCCCGCAAGACCGCTGGCCCGAGGTGGTCCAGGCCACGCTGCCCACCAAGGACCCCGGCAACGTCACGTGGATGGGAGCGCTCTCTGATCCGATACGTCATGGCGGCAGGCATTCGCGGACCGGCGTGGGAGGGGACAGTCACTCCGTTCGCGATAGAGGGACGCTCGTGTGCATGTGGAAGGGGTTGATCGAGGTGCCCTAGGTGGGAGGCGCAGCCAGTCGCCCGCGCAAGGACCGGCCCAAGGACGAGCCCACCAGGAGGCCCAATGAGATTGCGATGACGACCCCGAGAACGCTCACGGCGACGTCGGTGGCCGACTCACGACCTGCGGCGAGCTCGGTTGCGCCCATGAGGCCCAGGCTCCCGGGAACGAGCAGCCAGAACGCTGGCAGGAAGAGGACGAGACGGGCCAGTTGCGGTCGTCGGAGCTCAACCACGCTGGCACCAAGGCTGGCAGCGATCGCTCCCAGGAAGCCTCCGAGGCCGAGCGAGCCGAGCTCCTGGCCGGCGACCTGCGCGCCGAAGGCGATGCTCAGCACGAGCAACACCCAACCCTGCATTCGCAGCGGCACTCCCTCCATCAGGCAGATGCTCAACCCGATGAGGAGCAGACCGACTGGAGCACCGGCCCAGCCGATCTCGTCGACCCGGAGGTTGCCCAGCGAGGATGACGGCACTCGTAGCAGGGCGGTCGCCATGAGCAGTCCCAGCGCGAACAACCCCAGTTGCACCAGGCCGTACGTAAGCCTGGCCGACCCCGCCTGCATGTGACCGGCGGCGAGCTCCGACACGCCGTTGACGACGAGCGCCCCGGGGAGCAGGACCGCTAGCGGCGGCAGGACAGTGCGCAGCGGACCCTCGAGCAGTCCTGCGTCGGCGGCGCCGAAGACGGCGAGAGAAACCACGAACGCGGCAAGGGTCGGCAGCAGCGCCTGCACCAGTTGGTAGCGCTCTGCCAGCTGAACGAGCCCGAACACGATGACTGCCCCCATGGCGGCTGCGGCGACATTGGCCCAGCCGGGTTGCAGGATCAACGCAATACCGACGGCGAGCACGGGCCACGCCAGTGCAACCAGCCACAGCGGGTGCCGGACCGGCCGACGCGCAACCGCCGCCAGCTGTTCGCGGGCGGCGCCGGGCGCGAGCTCGCCCCGGGCCAGCTGGTAGCGGATACGGCGGACGCTCGCGGACTGGTGAAGGCGCAAGCCCGGAGGCGCCGACCGTTGCGTTGCGGGACCGCCCTCGGTCAGGGTGACGACCAGACCCGTGGGACCGACTGCCGTCTGAATATCGGGATAGCCCAGCTGAATGCCCACCTCGGCGAGCTCTTCCTCGATCTCCTGCACCGGCTGTCCCGTCGCGATCATGGCGGTGCCGAGGTGAGCCAGCAGGGCGCGGGTCTCGGTTTCGCGGGCCTCGCCAGCCGCGCTGGGTGGGGACATCACGGCTCAGTGCGCGCCGTCGAGCGGGTGGGGAAATGACTGCGGGGATCCTGGGATGGCCGCGCAGCGCGACCGTTGACGTGATGCGTGCTCCCAGAGTGGTTGGATGCGTGCCCTCCAGCCGGGTCGTCATGGCTGTTCGCCGCCCGTTGTCCTTGCATGCTCGTCATCATGCCAAGGCGGCGGAGCGGTGCGCATCGACGCGACACGAGTGGCGGTGGGAGCTGTCGCTTGCCGGGCGGATCGTGCCGTAGCGGTGCGGAGCTCGGGGGCGTTCTCCACATGTGGTCACCCTCGCCGCGACTCGCGCGTCGGTGCGGTGAGCGGCAGGGAGTGGGTGGAGCCGTGAACCAGACAGACACGTCAGAGGCTGAGCGACCGCGGCCGGTGGGGATTGCCAGCCAGGCGCTGTGCGACCACGCCGAGTCACAGGACATCGTGCAGCCGGTGTGGTTACGGCTACCCGCGACGGACGCCGAGATCCACAGACTGCCGGTCCGGCAGACGACGTGACCACCCTGGCTCCGCCTCAGCCAGGCCCCGGGCCACCCCAGCCTCCCTTCAGTGCTCCGACAGTGCGCAGGCATCAATCGGTCAGGCTCCAATTCGGAGCCCCCGGACCACCTGGCTACTGCTCGGGCTGGATGCATCGAAGACCGTCCCGATCTCCGCAGGGCCGTGAGTTCGACGTGCTGTGAAACGACGGGCGAGAACCCGGTGCGGTGGACTGGATCTCCGCGCAAGCGCATGCTGGAGACGCCTGGTCCGGAACCGGACTATTCTGCGGGAGGCACTCGGTTGCGGAGGTCTGTGATGACCGGTTCTCTGATCGCCGTCGGCCTGTTCCTTGTGGCCGTCATCTTGGTGGGCATCCGTTACGACTGGCGACATCGAGGGACGGGGTCCGAGTCCCGTCGAGTGAGCGGCAGCCCCCGGCTCGACGAGCAAACACGGGCCGACAAGTGGGGTGGTCCGGGCTCCTGAGAGTGCAGTCGCCGGGAATGAGGCGGGCGTCGTGTCGGCGTGGCCCTCGGGACCATCTTGAGTCGGCTCGCGCTCAGTGGTCCGGACCGGGGGCTGCTCCGGGCAGGGCAGGTACCCCGGGGTGCATCAGTCGTCGGGTGGGGGCGGTCTGCTGCTCCGGCGGCGTACGCCGGGTGGCGGGTCGAAGGCGAAGTCGGCGGGTCCGGTTCGTCGGATGGTCCAGGGTGCGGCGTGGACGAGGCGGTGGTGGTGGCCGCAGACCAAGATCAGGTTCTCCAGCGACGTCGGGCCGCCGTTGATCCAGTGCTCGAGGTGGTGGGCGTGGCACATCAGCGGCGGCCTGGTGCAGTGCGGGAACCGGCAGTGCTGGTCCCGGGCGACCAGTGCCTTCCAGATCGCTGGGGTGACCAGGCGGCGGAGGCGTCCGACGTCGAGGACCTCGGACCTGCCGCCGAGGACGGCGGGGATGACCTCGGCGTCACAGCACAACAGTCGCACCGCGGAGGCGGAGAGCTGCTCTCCGGTCTCGGTGGTCGCGACCCCGGATCGCTGTTGCAGGTCGGTCAGGCTCATCAGCAGGGTCAGCCGCGGGACCGCGCTGTGGGAGGTGGGCAGCAGGTCGGCGGTCTGCAGCCGTCGGCAGCCCTCGACCAGGGCGTCGAGCATCCGGGTGCCGTGGTCACGCGGGTCGCGGCCGTCGTGCCCGCAGCCTGGCAGGTCGCATGGTCTCGACGATCGCTCGCTGTGCTCGCTGCTCGACCACCGGGCTCGACTGTCGCTCGCTGCTCGACCACCGGGGTGGGCCGCGGGTTGGGGTGCGGCCAGCGGGATCAGGGTGGCCTTGATCAGGGCCGCGTCCTCGCGAAGTGCAGCGGCCTTTGATCCAGGCGCCGCCGCACTGGTCGTCGGTGATGGTCAGGTGTCGGCCCAGGTGGGCGGCACGTTCGAGCCGGTCCAGCTCACGCTCGGCGCGGCGGTCGTCCCCGTCGGGATCGACGATGGTCAGGAGCCGGTGGGTGAGCTTGCGCAGCTCGGTCGCATCCAGCGCCTTGGCCTGATCGAGCAGGAACGTCACGGCGCGGGCGCGTAGGTCGGGGTCGCCGGGCAGGGTGTCGACGGCCCGTTCGATCACGTGCGCCTTGGTCGTGGACAGCCAGCCGTCGCCCAGGGCCTCGGCGACCGGGGCGAGCAGCGGGGTCTCCAACGCGGCCGAGAGTCGGACGGCTGCGGGTCCGGTGCCTTTGTGGCCACCGGCGACCGAGGTGACGAAGTCCTGGGTCGAGGCCCACCCGGCGGCCTTGACCGCATGAGTCGCGTCGAGCTCACGGACCATGGCGAGCTCGACCGACTCCAGCGTTGCCTTGAGAGTCTCGATCGCGGCGACGCCGTCCATCAGCTCGTCGCGACCCCGTGCTGCCCACAGCGTCTGACCCAGCTCACGGACCTCGCCCCGCAGCCGCTCCAGCACCGCCGGAACACCGGATCCCCGGTGCTCGTGGGAGTCGATCGACTGGCTGCTCATGAGTCCATCCAAGCACCGACCACCGACAAGTCCCCGGGCCCGAAAGCGCTCTGTGGAAGGGAGATCCGACTGCGTCCGTCGCGAGGTTGTGACGCGGGTCGGGCGCTGGGCGCGCTCGTGATCACCGGCATTGCGATCAGGGCAGATCGGGATCCGCGTGAGCGGCCGCGAACGAATCGGCGGCGCCGCCGTCGATGAGTTCCTGGTTCAAGAGCCATTCGACGGCACGTCGCTTGGCTCGAGCGTCATAGAAGGCATGCCAGGCCGAGATCAGTTCGGGGTGATGTTCGTCGCGCTGGTTCCTGAACAGTCGGAACGCTCAATTCCCTTGAAGGACAAGGGTGAAGCGTCGGCCGGCCGCACGGTCGGTGATGCCCTCGGCGACGACCATGTCCTGGTACCACACGTAGGACGGCAGAGGATCGATGAGAATGAGGTCTAGCTCATCGATCTCCACGGGGCACACGTGGGGTTCGCCCCGAATCTGGATCTTGGATCGTGTAGGCCAGGTGCGGCGCAGGTGACGGTGGCGGACTGGTTCTTCATCTGCTGTTGTTGGCGGCGGGTTCGAGCAGGTCCACTACCGCGTGGGCCAGAGCGAGGCTGGCCGCGACGCTGCGGTGCTGGACGAGCAGGAGCGCGTGGGCTGCCTGCTCGGGTGAGCTGAAGCGGCGCCGATCGCGGATGCACGCGGTGACGAAGTCTGTGGCGCGTGCACAGTCGTGGCGGCGATCCTCCGACGTGGCTCCGCCGGGGACCATGAGGTCCCTGCTCAGGAGGTCGTGGACCACCGGTTTGCGAGCGAGCTTCTCGGCTGCGTCGACGGGAAAGCGCACTGGGGCGAGACCAGCAGCCACCTGGAGCAGGCCTGCGACAAGGACGCCTTCACCGTCCAGGACCACCTCTCACGCGCCTGCCGCCTGTCGGAGGCCGACGTCGCCAACTGGGGAGAGACCAGCGCGCACCTGCACCAGGCCGCAGCTACGGCAAGAAGTGACCGAGCGCCCGAAACCACCCGGCGGTGTCGGGTGTCGTCCTCCACGCAGGTACGCGCCCAGCACCCTCATGCTCGTCATCGCGGCCGCATCACCGTCCTCGGGAGGCCAGGCCAGCGCACCCAGCCGCGAGCTATCGCGCCGATTGACGCGTTCGGACGGGCGTGCGGATCGGGTTCACAGCTGGAGGCCGCCGCGCACGCTGAAGCAGTTCGAGGGTCAATGCGCACGGGAGCTGACCGGCTTGTGGTCAGTGGTCCTCGCCCCAGTTGGCGATCACCACGGCGATCGGCGGGAGCACGGCAGCAACGACCGACATGGCCACGGCCGCCGTCGTCGACCACAGCCTGACCAGGTTCCAGGCCAGCAAGATGAGCAGCAGGCAGATGCCCATCAGGGTGAAGTACCACCGCTGACGGCGGCGCAGGCGCTCGCTCTGCGGCTTGCGGACCCCGCTCACCGTGACACGCTGGTGTCGTCTCATCTTCTTCACCTTCCCATGCGGGCCACGCCGCACCGTCGGCAGAGCGCGTCGATCTGGAACTCAGACGTCGGAGAGTCCGCGTGTCCGGCTGGCAGTCGAAACCGCGCCCGATGGGCCTGGGTCGACTCCCTCCATGTACCCGTGGCAGCGCAGTGGGCTCACCCAGTCAGGGTCCGAGGCTCGACGCGCTGCCCGCTCGGCCTTGCACGCGAATCCGACGCGTCGTCCGGGAGTCTCGCTGCTGGGCGTGGGATCGCCCATACGTCCCTACGAGCGTGCTGCAAGCCGAACCGCATCCGGCGACACGCGAGCTCCTCCGCCTCCGCGCGCGACTTCCACGGAGCGTGACGAGAGCGGGATCGTCCCGCGACGCATGATCACCGCGAGATGCACATCGGACTCGGAAGTCGAGCACAGCCTCTGCACAGGGTTGGTGGAGATGGTCGAGACCGAACGATGCACTCGATCACGACAAGGAGTCCCGATGAACAGATCCACGAACATCCGACGCGGTGTGGCCAGCGGTATTGCGGGAGCAGGTCTGGTCCTGGGCGGAATCGGTATCGCCTCGGCGGCCGACGACGAAGCCCAGTCCGACAGCTCGACGCCCGCCGCGAGCTCCGCTGCCGACGCCGAATCCGCTGAGCGCAGCGAACGCGGTCGCGGCCACGGCGCGGGGCGCGGTCACGGGCCCGGTGGGCCCGAGCTCGCCGAGGCCCTCGGAGTCAGTGAGACCAAGCTCCAGTCCGCACTCGAATCGGTCCGCGAGCAGTCGCGGACCGACCGGTCCACCCCGCCGGCGGACGGCGAGCGCGAAGAGCGCCGCGATCAGATGACGGACGCGCTCGCCGAAGAGCTCGGCCTGTCCGCAGCCGAGGTCGCCTCGGCCTTCGAGGAGCGGCGGCAGGATCGCGCGGACGAGCGGCGTACTTCGCTGAGTGACCGGCTGGACGAAGCGGTCTCCGAGGGCGACCTCACCGCCGGGGATCAGGCCTCCGTGCTGAAGGCCTTCGACGCCGGGGTTCTTGGTGGTAGGTCAGGGGGCGAACGTGGGGCCCGCTGACCCCGGGTAGGTCGGCCGGGCGCCCGGGGCATCGATGCCGGTCACGCGGCGCGAGGCCCGCCACGTGGTCGGGAGACCGCATGGCGGGTCGCGCGACGCGATACACGTTGACACGCTGACCTCGACCGGATACTTTCCATATCAGTTATTAAACCGCGCTTGGAAAGTACCGAGGATGGCCACATGGGCTCAGTAGCCGCAACCCTCGAGGACGCGCGACTGGACGAGACCTTCGCAGCACTCGCGAACTCGACCCGGCGCGCGATCCTCGCTCGTCTCTCGGCTGGAGAAGCGAGTGTCAGCGATCTTGCCGAGCCCTTCGACCTGACCTTGCCCGCGATCTCCAAGCACATCAAGGTGCTCGAGCAGGCGGGGCTCGTCACCCGAAGCCGACGAGCCCAGTTCCGGCCCTGCACCATCGCCGCGGCACCACTGGCCCAGGTCGCCGACTGGACCGAGCAGTACCGCCACATCTGGGACGACCGCTTCGACCGCATGGACAGCTACGTCCAGAGCATCCAGAGGAGCAACAACCAGAAGGGAACGCCATGACCGAGACCAAAGACGTCCAGATCGAACGCACCTTCGACGCCCCGATCGATCTGATCTGGGCGATGTGGACCGAACCGGAGCACTTCGCCAGCTGGTACGGCCCCATGGGCGCCGAGATCCCACACGCCGACCTTGACGTCCAGGTCGGTGGCCGTCGACACATCGCCATGAAGGTGGAAACCCCAGGTGGTCCGATGGAGATGTTCTTCGTCGGCGAGTACCGAGAAGTCGATCCGAAGACCCGCCTCGTCTACACCGAAGCCATGGCCGACGCCGATGGCAACACCATCACCGCCGAACAGGCCGGAATGCCCGCCGGCGCGCCCATGGAGACTTCAGTCGTGGTCCAACTCACCGACCTCGGAGACCACACCAGCATGGTGATGACTCACATCGGCGTACCCGCCGACTCGCCGGGCGCGCAGGGCTGGGGGCAGGCGATCGACAAGCTGGAAGCTCGCATCGCCGAAGCCCGCGATCGAACGTGAGGCAGTGGGTCGCTCGCGAGGCAACTGCGCGCGGCGACTCGTAACCTCCTCCGGGCCGACCGGCTCGATGGCCGTGCGGGTCACCGATCGGGAATCCGCCGGTGGCAAGCTCCGCGTACCGATCGGCACACGCGCAACGAATGAGACCATGGGAAACCGGGGTGGCGTGTCTTTCGTACCGCCGTGGCCACCGCGCTGGAGGCAGCATGATCACCGGAGCGCACGTCGTTCTCTACAGCAGCAATGCGGACGCCGACCGCACCTTCTTGCTTGACCTGCTCGGCACTCGTTCCGTCGACGCCGGCGGCGGGTGGCTGATCGTGGCACTGCCGCCGGCGGAGGTCGCAGTGCATCCGACCGATGGCGATTCCCAGCACCAGCTGTACTTGATGTGCGACGACATCCAAGCCACGGTGTCGGAGTTGAGTGCCAGGGGGATCCGGTTCGAGGGCGGCATCACTGACGAAGGATGGGGCCTCTTGGCCACCCTTCGTCTCCCTGGCGGCGGGCCACTGGGCATCTACGAGCCGCGTCACCCCCTCGCCGCAGACGCCGAGTCGTCAACGGTCGCGCGCGCTCTGGGCCCACAAGGGATCGACACGCGGAGCGCGCTACGGCCTCCCACGCCCTGAACGTCGGATCCGCGATGGCGCCGGTCGACGCCGACCGTGGGGCAGGGGAGCATCGACCTCTGGAGGTCAACCTCGCTGTGTCGACTGCTTGGCGAAGTTGACGACCTCGGCGGTAAAGGCGCTGGCCCGTTCGAGCATGACCATGTGTCCGGTGCCTTCGAGGACCCCGCGAGCGCCGACTCCGTCGACGAGCAGCGCAACGCTGGTGGCCGGGAGCGCTGCCGGGCGGTGCAGGTACGGCCACAGGAAGCGACGGCGCAGTCGCGGACGATTGATGAGCTGGTGCCGAGGGACGCTGGGACGGGCAGACCCGCGGTGAGTATCTCGAAGGCGGTCGGCACGACTGTCGCGGAGAATCCGCGCGCTGCAGGTCTTGACGGCCGGAGAGCCGGTGCGCCAGTCTCGTCCGTTCCAGAAGAATGGTCTCGGATCTCCCACAGCAGGTGAGGCCACCAGGTTGCTTCCAGAATGGAGAGTTCCGATGAGAAACCTCGTCGTTCGCGTCGTTATGCCACTCCTGATCGTCCTGAGTTCCATGGTGGCGTTCGCGCCCGCCAGTCACGCGGACGCGTGGCGCGTCTACAACCCTGGCACCTGTTTCAAGTACAGCTTCGGCACCCAGTGCACCGGGAGGACCTACATCCGAGTCGTTCCGTTCTGCACCAATGGGCCTAGGCATCGCTACTACGGCGCCTACCTCTCCTGGTACATCTACTGCATCAGGAGCTGACTCGGCTAGCTGCCTTGCCCGCCTCGCCCCGCCGCATCCGGCCGCAGCCATCACCGAAGCCGCCACTGCGCGGACCAGGGTCTCCCACGGCTGCGGCTCGGTGACTCTCCGTGGCCAACCGTCACGCACCTTCGAAGAATGTGTCCATGCCGGCACACGGGCGACGGCAGTATCCGCGCGTCGGTGGGCGAAATCTGAGCTCCGGGCCTCGCGGCCCAACTCGAGGCTGCGAGGCAGTGCGCGTCCACGCCACTCCCGCTGGTCTGAGCTCCCGTCCGGCGTTGAGGAACGGGAACGCCGACTGGCCGTCGACTCATCATCGCGAGACTGAGCTCACACACAAGACGAAGCACCAAACAGCCTGGACCCGTCGTCCTGACAGTGCCAACGGGCTGAGTCGATCGCTGGTGGTTCTGCGCGCCGAGAAACCGCTCCCCTTCAGCCGGCGCGCGTGACCTCGATTCAGTCTCTGAGTGGAGACCCGACCACTTCGAAGCGGAAGCCGCCGAAGGCACCGGACAGGATCGGCCGGGCCGCTGCGATAACCGCTTGAACCTCCGGCAGGGCGAGCGACGACTGATGCGCGTCCGCGCTCTCCCACAGCTCCACAACGAAAACCGTGTCAGGCTCGTCGTCGCTGACGCCAACCTCGTACGCCAAGCAACCGGCCTGCTGGAGAGCGGTGTTGCGCACGGTGAGGTGCGCAAGCAGTTCATCGCGCTTGCCCGGGACGGCGCCCAACGTGCCCACGTTCGCAAAGGTCATGCTCGGACTCTAGTTCGCCGCACTGACACTCAAGGCGAGCGCTCGCAAGCGGATCGGCACGCTCCGGGCGCCGATCACTGGGCGGACCTGGTGATCTCGCCGGTGACGGTCCGAAACCACGTGGGCTCGATCCTGGCCAAGCTCCAGGTCACGAACCGCACGCAGGCGGTGATCCGGTTCCGAGGCAGTGCGGGCCGGACCTAGGTGGGCGAACGGTTGGCTGTCGGCCGAGCCCGTCGAGGTAGTGGTCAACCCTGCTGACCGGCGATTCCCTGTCGAGCTCGGCGATGACTCGGTCGAGCCACTCGGCCGGCGTACCCGTGGCCTCGGTCCAGGGGACCGTCCCAGCCCGCGAGGCAGTCGTCAGCCCCGGTGTCCGCCGGACGCACGGCAGCCTCGTCGATCGCTTCCTGGAACCGCGGTGGGTGCCGGGCCTTGACCATCTCTCCGCCCGCGCGTGCCGCGACCATCGATGGAAGCTCGCGCCACAGCGTCATCGCCTACTCCGTCATGTGCGGGAGCCGACGTCCGACGACCGCCATGCCTCTCGCTCTCCCGTCGCAGCCGGCGCGAGTGAGATCCTGCCCTGCTCGGTGGACCCCGGGCACCCTGAGGCTCAAGGCCGAGGCGCTGGAGCCCGCTCGGGACGACCGTGGTCTGGCCACATCTTCTCGATCTCCGCGTTGAGCTCGGCGCCGAGAAGCACGGCGAACGCAGTGACATAGAGCCACAGCACCACGGCGATGGGTGTCCCGAGCTGGCTGTACACCGCGTCGTCGCGGAAGCTCAACGCGAGGTAGGCACGCAGCGCGCCGGAGGCCAGCAGCCACAGGGCCATCGCCAGCACCGCGCCGGGTAGGTCGCGACGCCACGGCGTGCTCCACGGGACGCCGACGTGGTACAGCGAGGCCAGGGCGACCAGCACCAGCGACGCGATACCGGGCCAGTAGAGCAGGCCGAGGACGTCGAGGGTCGCCTGCGCGGCCGCGGCCGGTGCGACGCGCTCGATGAGCTTGGGGCCCAAGACGAGCAGCGGCAGCACGGCCACGGCGCCGAGAAGCCCTGCCAGGGTCAGCCCGAGCGCCAGCAGCCGTTGCTTCCAGCCCGCCCTCCGCTGCTCGACGCCGTAGGCGATGGTGATCGTCTCGAGATAGCGGTTGACCGCGCGTGAGCCGGTCCACAGGCTCACCAGCGCCCCGACCGAGATCACGTCGGCCCGCCCCTGATCGAGCACGAGTTCCGCGACGTCGGCGTACGCCTCGTAGGTCTGTGCTGAGAACATGGAGCGCGGCAGGTCGAACACGATTCGCTGCAGTTCCGCGGAGCCGGCCGGGCCCAACGTGCGAGCGATGAAGCCGAGTGACCCGAGGACGACCAGAAGCAGGGCGGGCAGCGAGATCAGGGTGAACAGCGCCGCCTCGGCCGCGAGCCCGGGGACGCGGTCGTTGATGACCTCGCGACGGGTCCGATCGATCAGGCGCCATCCCTGCTGCGCGGGACGCGGCAACCGCTCGAGCGTCTCGGTGGCCTGACGTCGGGCCCGCGCCCTGGCCTCCGAAAGCAACCGCAACAGCCGTTCGGTTCGCCGCGCACCATCGGCTGCTTCACGTCGTGACATCCCCATCGACACTACGGGGCGGCGCGGATGCCGGGCACGGGGATGCAGGCGCGGGTGCCGCGACACCACGCGCGTGGTGTGTACGTGGGATCGAGGGAACCCGACCGATACCGGCTCATCGGAGTCGAGGCGAGTATCTTGACCGCCGTGCCCAGTGTCGGGGGAGGGCCTGTGCACCCTCACAGAGTTGGCTCGCACCCCGGAGCGCAAGTGGGCACGCGCGCGGCGGAGGCGGCCGGTATGCGGCGCTGCGAGTGCTCGTCCTCGTGCTGGTGCCGCGGGCCGATGCGCAGTGGCTTCCGCTGGGTGATGCCACTGGGCCACCGATAACGCGGCCCTGCCTCGATCGCAGCATCGCTCGCGTGGACGCACGAGCTGCGCTGGCCAGCAGAGCTCACCCGCGCGGGGTGCGTGAACGCCAGGCGAGCGCGGCCGTCGCGACCGTCACCGGAGTCCAGACGGCGCGCTCGAGCGGCGAGCGGGACACGCCGTTGGCGACCGCTCCGATGCCCATCAGCACGCTCAGGGCCGTGAAGGCGCGGGACCGGGCGCGAGGTGAGCCGCTTCCGCGCACAATGAGGACAGCGCCCGTGCCATAGCCCAGCGCAGCCACGCCACTGATCGCGCGCAGCCGTCCGGGCAGAGTTCCGCGTCGGGCCCCGCCGTACGCCGCCCGACCCCAGGGGGCTCCGACCGCGAGGGCGATCTGGAAGGCGGTCACGGCGACGAGCGCCGCGGCCGTGGCTGCCTCGGGCCGGCTGGTGTCCATGTCCAGAAGGCTATCGGCGTCGCCGCTCGGAGAACACGATGAGGACGACGTCCCTGCGCAATCCCGCCCGCGCGCCGATCCGAGGTCGGGCCTGCTCTGCCATGATCTGGGTCGGCGGTCGGTGCTCAGTCGCCCAGCGGTTCGCGAGCAGAGGCTGAGGCGAAGCCGAGCCAGCGGTGCCGGTTTCCCGCCCAGCACCATCCCACCTTGGGTGCATCGCGGTTCGCGCTGCCGTCGCGCCCGGTGCCGTTGCTGATCCACAACGCCGGGGTCCGCGTGTCCAGCTGGCCGGTCTCCTTGCGCAGCCGCGAGCCGATCGTCATGAAGCAGTGGTTGCGCTCGAGAGCGCCCGGCTGCTGCAGCAGCCAGAAGAGGCCCTCGGTGAGCGTCAACGGGGTGCGCTGCGCAGCCAGGATCGCCGGCAGTGCTTCGTCGGGGCTCCAGTTGGCCATGGCGTCGCCGCGCTCGACATCGCGGAGCGCGTAGATCGCCGAGTGCGGGAGGCTCACCTCGTCGATGGCGGAGAACCGGTCGACATCAGCCATGTCGGCCACGACGAAGCCGCCACGGCCATGACGCGAGAGCAGCGGGGTGAGTGCGGATGCCGAAGCCCGTGTCGGGTGGAGGACCAGCAGGGCGTCGCTGCGGTCCTCGGCTGCGTCGCGCAGCTCGGTCGCGGTGATCCCGGCGAGCAGGTGTACGCCGAGGTCGACCAGTCGATCGGCCTGCTCGGGCATCGTGGGCAGCTCCGTCGGGGTGGCAGTCACGTCGGGCGCCTCCAGGGGGGTCGGTGGGGATGTGCCGAAGGATCGAACGCACCCCGCGAACCCGGAGTTCCCTTCAGCGGGCGGCTCCATCGGGAGACAGGGCCCGGACCAGGCTGGGCAGCAGCACCTTCTCCGAGACCATGTGATCCTCGCCAGCAAGCACCTCGTAGGTGGCATCGGGGATCGCGTCGGCCAGCGCGCGGGCCACTCGGTGGAGCTCGCTGGGACTGCGCTCCCCGACCATCACGTGGACCGGGACGGCGATCTCGGCGGCGACCTCCAGCGGCGGCGGGTGTGCTGTCAGGTCGAGGTCGTGGCGCAGGGTGGGCGCCAGCGCTCGCATCCGACGCCATCCCGGCATCAGCGGCAGGATCGCGACGAAGACCCGCGGCATGCCGATGCCGGTCAGGAACCGTTGGAGTGCGCGCCGGTACTGACCTCGGGTCAGCAGCGCGTCCACCTCGTCGCGCAGGCCTTTGTAGGTGACGGCCTCGCTCTCGTCGGCGGCCCACGAGGCGTCGTACAGCACGACTCGCTGCACGCGGTCGCCCAGACGGTGGGCCGCGTGCAGCGCGAGCACCGCTCCCGAGGAGTGCCCGTAGAGCAGGGCGCTGCCGCCGAGCCTCGTCGATCAGGACCGAGACGTCCTCCACCTCGCGGTCCAGCGACCAGTGGCCGCTGCCGCCCGAGTCCCCACGGCCGCGCCGGTCGTAGGTCAGCAGCCGGAAGGCGCCGGCCAGCACCTTCGCTCCGGAGCGGACCGGCCCGAACGTGCGGTGGCAGATGGCACCCGTGATGTAGACCAGAGGGGGGCCGTCGCCGTGGATCTCGTAGGCCAGCCGGGTCCCGTCGGCCGAGTGGGTGGTCTGGAAGTCCGTACGCCGCATGCTCCTGAACCTGACACTTTCTGGACTGGTGAGTCTGATGTCTCTCTAGAAAGTAGACTCGCCGGTGTGAAGAGTCAACAGGGGGGTGAGCTGCGGCCCTCGTCGGTGGTGAAACGTCACGCCATCCTGGTCGCCGCCGAGGAGGCCTTCCTCGCGGCCCGGTACGACAGCGTCACCATGGACGAGATCGCTGAGATGTCGCAGGTGTCGAAGCAGACCGTCTACGCGCACTTCGGCACCAAGGACCAGCTCTTCGTGGAGCTCGTCACCGCGATGACGCGTGCAGCCGGCGACGAGGTGCTGGCGGAGTCGGCAGCTCCCGAGACTCGCGCCCACGTCGTCGACTCCCTGGAGAGACTGCTCGGCCACCAGCTGGCGGTCGTCCTGTCTCCGCGCCTGGTGCGGCTGCGTCGCCTGGTGATCAGCGAGGTGCCCCGGTTCCCCGGTCTGGCGCGCGCGGTGTTCGAGCAGGGACCGCGTCGCGCGGTGACGACCTTGGAGGCACTGCTCCGCGAGCTCGACGAGCGTGGGTGGATGCGGGTGCCGGATCCCGCCGTAGCCGCGGAGCAGCTGAACTGGCTGGTGATGGGTGCGCCTACCAACGCGGCGATGTTCCTCGGCGACGACGTTGCGCCGACTCCGGCCGAGCAGCGGGCTCACGTTCGGGAGGCGGTGGCCACGTTCGTGGCGGCGTACGGCCGCACGTCCTGATCTGAGGCTCGCGCCGACGGTCTGCTGGCACGACGGGGTCGGAGCGCCGTGCGGCTCAACGATGGCTCAAGACGTTGATCACGTGCCCGTCCAGGTCGCGGACGAAGAAGCGGCGGACTCCCCACGGCTCGTCGGTCAGCGGGTGGATGATCTCTGCGCCACGGTCGACGGCCGCCGCGTGACAGGCGTCCACGTCGTCCACCTCGACCGAGGCGTCGGGGGTGACCGGCGCGGTCGCGTCGTGCGTCATGAGGCTCAGCTGCGCGCCCGGCGTTCGGGAATCGGCCAGCGTGACGATCCAGCCGTGGTCCATCACGACCTGGAGTCCGAGAACATCGCAGTAGAACTCCTTGGCGGCCGCCAGGGACCGGCTGGAGAGGTCAGGAACCACTCGACGAACACCCATGGTCACGATCGTCTCGCATCATCGCCTCGATTCAAGGGCGCTGCCCGACCAGGGCGTGGTCTGCTCGACGGGCGGGGTCTGCTCGACAGGCGCGGTCGGAGCCGCGCACCGGCCGGTGGCCACCAGCAGCAGCCAGACCGCGAAGCTCAGCTCGCCGATGACCGAGGGCAGCGCGACGACGGCGAGGAGAACGTCGGCGGAGGCCTCGTAGTCGGACAGCAGCAGATGCGCGACCGTGTCGACGGCGTACGCCGAGCCTGCGGCCAGCAGCAGCCAGGCGATCCACCGCGGGCCCTGGGCTCGGAGCAGCAGCACGCCGAGCACCACGAGGTGGGCGCCGAAGGCGGCCAGACCTGCGACCCAGGTGAAGTCGAAGGTCTGCAGGGCCAGCAGGATGGCGTCGTTCTTCGCCTGGCCGAGGGCGCCGGGGGTGCTGGTCAGCCACAGGGCTGCATAGAGGAAGGCGAGCGCGGCGCCGAGCACGACGGTGTAGGTCAGCCGGAACCAGGCCGCCAGCAGCGACAGGTCTCGTTGGACCGGACGGAAGAGCACCCAGAGCGCCCACGCGACGACCACGTCGACGACGAAGATGCCGAGGAAGGCCACGGCGCCGAGGCGGAACGACGTCTCGGACTCCTGCAGGGCCGCCGCGGTCGCGGCTGCGTCGCCGGGGTGGAGCACGGGGGCCAGCGCCAGGAAGTTCGCGAAGATCGCGAGCACGAAGATGGCGAGGTAGCCCCCTGCCGCCCAGCCGGCGGCGGTGCGGGAGGAGGTGCTGGGCTCGGTCATCGGGTGGACTCCTGTCGGGTGTCGGGATCAGCGGGTCAGACGGTCAGCGCGACCTTGCCGCGGGCGTGACCGGCCGCGACGTGGTCGATCGCCTTGGCCGCCTCATGCAGCGCGAAGGTGCGCTCGAGCATCGGCCGCACGCGGCCCTGGTCCACCAGCTGCGCCACCGCCGCGAAGTCGTCGGCGGTCTCCTTGCTCATCAGGGCGGTGAGCCGCTGGCGCACGAATGGCGAGAGCGCGATCGCGGCGAGCTGGCGGTGGGTGCCGCCGAGCCAGCGGTCGCCGCCCTCGCCGCCGGCGATGACCAGGGTGCCGCGATCGGTCAGCAGGCGTCGCAGCTCGCGGATCGGTCGCAGGCCGGCGATGTCCAGGACGACGTCGTAGCGGGTGCCGTCGTCGATGGCCTCACGGGCGTAGTCGATGACCCGGTCGGCGCCGGCGGACCGGACCAGGTCCGCCTTGCCGCCGCTGGCCACTCCCGTCACCGCGGCGCCGTACGCCGTCGCGATCTGGACGGCGAAGGAGCCGACTCCGCCGGAGGCGCCGATGACCAGCACCCGGTCGCCGGGGCGGACCCGGCCCGCGTCGCGCACCGCCTGGAGCGCCGTGACCCCGGAGATCGGGAGCGCCGCCGCCTCCTCGAACGAGAGGCCGGCCGGCTTGCGGGCCACCCGGCTCTCCGGGACCACGGCCAGCTCGGCGAAGGAGCCGTCGGCGGTCCCGATGACCTCGTCACCCACCGCGACGGCGGTGACCTGTGCACCCACCTCGACGACGACACCGGACACGTCGCGACCGGGCACCGGGTGCTTGGGGCGGCGTAGGCCGAAGGCGAGCCGGAGGGCGTAGGGACGGCCGGTCATCAGGTGCCAGGTGCCGCGGTCCACGCCGGCCGCCCGCACCCGGACGAGTACGTCGTGCGGGCCGGCGACCGGGTCGGTGGTCTCGGCGACGGACAGCTGCTCGCTGCCGCCGTACTGCTGCTGGATCACTGCTCGCATGGTTCGACCTCGACTTACGTTGTAAGGAATGGATGGACCACGCTAACCATATGGTGTAAGTTTTGTCAACGCCCGAGGGGGCGGCGATCGAGGAGGAGCAGATGGCGGGAAGACCGCGCTCAGGAGCCGAGCGGCTGAGCCCGGCAGCGATCGCAGCGGCGGCCGTCGAGCTCGCCGACGCGGACGGTCTGGCGGCCCTGTCGATGCGGGGGGTGGCGAGCCGCCTGGGCGTCGAGGCGATGTCGCTCTACCACCACGTCGGCAACAAGGAAGCCCTGCTCGACGCGATGGTCGACTCGGTCTTCGCCGAGTTCCACTCCCCGGTCCCCGGAGCCGACTGGCGCGGCGAGCTGCGTCGACGCGGAACGACCGCACGCGAAGCGCTCAAACGACACCCCTGGGCGGTCGGCCTGATGGACTCGCGCCGCAATGCCGGCCTCGAGACCCTGCGCCACCACGACGCGGTGATCGGCTGCCTGCGCGAGGCCGGCTTCTCGCTGCCCCTGACCGGACACGCCTTCGCCGTCCTGGACGCGCACCTGTACGGCTTCCTAGTCCAGGAGCTGAGCCTGCCGTTCGAGCCGGGGCAGGACCTCGCCGACCTCGGCCGGCAGGTCATGGCCGCGCTGCCGGAGGGGGAGCTGCTCTACTTCCGCGAGTTCACCCTCGAGCACGCACTGAGGCCCGGCTACGACTTCGGCGACGAGTTCGACTTCGGGCTCGACCTGGTGCTCGACGGTCTCGCCCAGCGGCTCGCGGATCACGATCGCGGACGAGAGTCCTGACCTCGCGTCCCGGACCTCGCGCCAGCCGGGATTGACGAGCCAGTGGTCGGCGACGTGGACCGTCGGTGAGATCTCGTTGCCGCCGCTCGCCTCGCGGACCTGGGTGGCGCCGGGCTCGTCGTCGCGGAACCGCACGGAGCGGTGCGGCACGCGGTGCAACGTCAGGGCCGCCCGGAGCCTGATGCCGAACGGACACCCCGGCTTGAAGTACACGATCGGCTCGGTCATGACCATCTCCTGTCGAATTCGGCATATCGTTACTATGATCAACATAATGATACTCTGAATCATGGCTGTCAAGGGCTCACCAGGACACCGTCAGCGGCAGGCCGAGGCCACCAAGCAGGAGGTGGCTCGCGTCGCCCGGGCGCTGTTCGCAGAGCACGGCTACGTGGCCACCACGATCGCCACGATCTCCGCCGAGGCGGACATTCCGGTCCAGACGATCTACTCGGCCTTCGGGTCCAAGGCGAAGATCCTCGAGAAGATCACCGAGCTCTGGATGAGGGAGACCTCGACGGCCGCACGAGCCGCGGCCTACCTCGACGAGCCCGACCCCGTCGAGCAGCTGAGGATGCTGGCTGAGCTCAATCGGCACCAGATGCAGCTCGGCTTCGACGTCGTCGCGATCTATCAGGAGGCAGCGGCGTCGGATCCGCAGATGGCCGAGACCCTGCGCAACGTCCTGGCCGCACGGGAGCGCGAGATCCGCAGGCTCATCGACGTACTCACCCCGCGGCTGCGCCCGGACCTCGAGGTCGACTCGGCTCTCGACCTCACGCTCGCTCTCACCCTGCCCGAGCTCTTCCAGCTGCTGGTCGTCGAGCGGGGATGGAGCCACGCTCGCTACGAGACGTGGCTGGCGAGTGCCTTGGCCAGCCAGCTCCTCCGAGACTGACGGTCGAGGACTTCAGCGGCGATCCGCGCCGGATCCACACGGTGTCCGCGCCCAGCCGGGTCGGACCTGGACGATCGCCCACGACGTCGACGTCAGCACGCCTGGTGGCACGCATGCCGTGAGCGGGCGCGCTGCTCGCTCGACCTGTGCGGACTCACGCCCTCGCGGTGATCAGCCACGCGGCGGAGTCGAACAGGACTCCTTCGGGGTCTTGGTGGTCGACCGTCAGCTGGTGGAGGCTGGCCAGGGCGCGCTCCGTGGCCTCGTCGTCGAGGTCCTGGGTGAGGCCCTTGGTCAGCCCCATCGCGCTCAGGAACACGTAGGCGTCGTCAGCGTCGCGGCCGAACGTCCGCGACGCCGACGAGCACTCCCCGTCCCGGACGCCGGCAACGTGCCTTCAGCCCGAGACGAGCAGAGCCGCCCGCGACTCGCGACGATGCGAGTCAGGGGCGGCTCCGCTCAGTGCTCTCAGGTCAGCGCACGACCCGCACGGTGGTCACGGTGGTGTCGGAGCCCACCCGGGTCCCGAAGTTCCACCACCTGTGGTGCCTGGTGGCCTGCTTGAAGGTCACACCGAGGGCCCACTGGTCCTTGCCGATCTGCTCGAACGGGATCCGTCCGCCCGCCGGTCGGCGGGGCGACGGAGCCGCATAGATGTAGGTCGGACGCGTCTTCGACTCGACCAGCACCGTGTAGGTGCGGCCGCGGTGCACCACGTAGCGCCCGTCCCTCATCGACGCACCGCTGACCGCCACCGAGGTGGTGCGGGCGACGCGACGTGCGCTGCTGCGGTTCCCGGCCAGGTCCGTCGCGGTGGCGACGTAGACGACCTTGCGTCCACGCGTCGTGCGCGTGACCGTGCAGGTGTCGACTCCCGAGAGGCGGTCGGTCGCGCGGCAACCGGCGACGGGGCCGTCGGCGAAGTACGTCGCTCCCGAGCGGACCCCGGTGATGCGGGCGACCGGGCGGATGCGGTCGATGTCGATGCCGCTGACCACAGCGGTGCCGACACCGCCATCGTCGGCGACGATGGTGCGAGTGACCGACTGGCCGGCAGCGCTGCGCGAGAGCCGCACCGGAGCGGGGCAGGCCCCGGTCAGTGTGCCGCTGGTCTCCTCGCACTCGAAGGTCACCGTCACCGGCGCGGCGTACCACCCGTTCCGCGGGCCGGTCGTGCTGGACACGGTCGCGGTGATGGTCGGGTCCTGACGTGCCGTCGAGTCCGAGGAGCCGGTGAAGGACTCGTCGCCGGCGTACGTCGCGGAGACCTGACGGCTGCTCCCGGTGGGGACCTGATAGGTCAGGGTGGCCGTGCCGTCGGTCAGCTCGGCGCTGCCGACCTCCTCACCGGCGACGTGGAACCGCACGGTCCCGGTCGGGACTCCGGCGCCTGGCGCGACGGGCGTCACGGTCCCCGTCACGCTGCTCGCATCGACGGAGACCGACGACGTCGTGGCGGCCGGGTCGACGGTCAGCGTCTGAGCAGTGGCGCTGGACTCGGCGTAGCGGTTGGCGTCGGTCGGGGTGAAGGTCGCACCGACCGAGTGGGCGCCGACCGCCAGGTCGGAGCCGGTGAGCTCGGGACTCGTGGCGGTGCCGTCCGGCTCGAGGGGTACGGCGCTGCCCACCGACTCACCGTCGAGGGTGAACTGCACGGTGCCGTCGGAGGCACTGGCGATCGCGGCCGTGGCTGTGGCGGACTCGCCGAACACCACGGTGCTGGAGGGAAGAGTGACCTCGGTGGTGGTGGCCTCCAGCTCGACGGCCACCTCCTGGGTGGCGGTCGAAGCAGCGCTGAACTCGTCGTCGCCGGCCTGGTCGGCGGCGATCACGCAGGTGCCGACGTGGTCGAAGCTGACCGTGGAGCCGCTGATCGAGCAGGCCTCGCCGGTCGTCGAGGGATCGACGGAGAAGGTCACCGGCTGCGTGGAGGCGCCGCCGGTGGCGGTCACGGGGTAGCTTCCGCCGACCGAGGGGTCAGCCGGGGTCAGCGAGGTGAAGGTGATCTCCTGGCTGGAGAGCAGGTTGATGACCGAGATCGTGTCGTCGTTGTTCATCACGTAGGCCCGTCGGGTCGTCGGGTCCACCTCGACGGAGAGGGGGACGTTCCCGACGGAGACGGTCTGGATGACGGACCTGTCGGTGAGGTCGATCACCGAGACGGAGTCATCGAGGTGGTTGGTGACGTAGCCGATGCCGGCGGCGGAGTCGACCGCCATGTCCGTGGGTCCGTTCCCGGCGCTGAGGATGCCGACCTGCTGCTCGGTGTCGGTGTCGATCACCGAGACGGTGTTGATGTTGCCGTTGACGACGTAGCCGCGCCGGGCGATCGGGTCGAGCGCGAGCTGGACCGGGCCGTTGAAGTCACCGTTGATGACGTTGGTGACGGTGGTCCCCGTGATCACCGGCACCGAGTTGCCGAACAGGTTGGTGGCGTAGGCCTTGTTGGTGGTCGGGTCCACGTCGATCGCCCAGGGGCGGCTGCCGACGTAACCGGTGTTCACCAGGGTCGCGGGGGCGGCTGTCGTGTCGATCACCGACACCACTTCGGAGTCGTAGTTGGTGACGTACACCGTGTGCGTGCTGGGATCGACCGCGACTCCGATCGGGTTGGAGAAGCCGGCGATCGTGTCCACGACGGTGTTGCTCGTGGTGTCGATCACCGTGAGCGAGTTCGCTCCTCCTGCGTTGACCACATAGGCACGGTGGTCGACCGAGTCGACCGCGATCCGGCCCGGGTCGGCCACCGGGATGGTGGTCGTGACGGTGTTGGTGCCGAGGTCCACCACCGACACGCCGCCCTCGCCGGGGTTGGAGATGTACAGCGAGCCGTTGGCGCTGTCGATGCCCATTCCGTCCCGCAGCTGGGTGCCCATCGGGATGGTGGCGATCACGCCGTACGACGTCGCCGCGCTGGCGCTCGGAGCCGATCCGAGCACCATGCCGCCGCTCATCAGCGCGATCGTCACAGCGCCGACGAGCCCCCTCCTACCGGATCGTCCGCGGTTCGCGGCGCCACCAGGACGGGCAGGGGACAGGGGGGACGGAGGCGGGCAGGACGAAGCGCCCGAGATCTTGTGTCGGATGGTGTGATCCTTGAGTGAGAGGAGGGCCGGGGGTCGGCCAGGGCACAGACTGGCAGCACCTGGTGAGAGCTGTCCGGCGTTTCCGGATACCCGTAATGTCCCCTGGTCGTGTGTCGGGAGTGCAGGGTTGAGTGCAGGGCCGGTCGCCGGTGCCCGCGGTGGACCGTTGGTATTCGTGGTGGGACGATTCTGAGCATGGCGCGGGTGCTGTTCACCTCGTGCCCGGCGTTCGGGCACGTGCTTCCGATGCTGCCTCTGGTGAGGGCGGCTGCCCGTGCAGGTCACGAGGTGCGCCTGGCCACAGGGCCGGACCTGACTGTGTCACTCGGAGCGCGAGGGCTCGACGTCCACGCGATCGGGTCGACGTTTGCGCCGGCGTGGGCGGCGAACCAGGCGTTGTGGGCCGACCCGACGCTGTCGGAGGAAGAGCGGATGATGGGCGGCGTGGTGGCGCTCTTCGGCGAGCCGGCGCTCGGCAGGCTCGCCGACCTGGTCGCGATGGCGCGGGAGTGGCGCCCTGATCTGATCGTCCACGAGGTGCTGGAGGTGGCGGGGTCGCTGCTCGCCCGAAGCCTCGACGTCCCGGGGGTGGTGCACGGCCTCGGGCCGATGTTCCCGTTCTACGCCCCGCTCATCAGCCACCTGGGCGAGGCGATGGGCGAGCCGGGGCTGTGGGCGCAGGTCTCCTCCGAGCGCGCCCTGGACCTGTGCCCGCCCTCACTGCAGCCTGAAGGCACACCGCCGTGGCAGATCGCGAGTCCGCTGCGGCCCAGTGCCGGCGAGGCAGGCAAGGTCTCAGCCCGGGTGGCTGCTGTTCTGGCCGGGGATCGTCCGGTCGCGTACTTCACCCTGGGCACGGTCAAGAACAGTGATGCCGCCGACTTCAGGGTCGGTCTCGCGGCCTTGGAGGAGTACGACGGCGTCGTGATCGCCACCACGGGGCGTCGGGTCGAACCCGATGAGCTCGGACCAGTGCCGGAGAACGCCGTCGTGGAGGAGTTCATCCCGCAGGCCGCCCTTCTCGGACGTGCCGACCTGCTGGTCTCCCACAGCGGATCCGGCACGATGTTGGGCGGCCTGGTCCACGGCGTCCCCCAGGTCGCGCTTCCGCGGGGGACGGACCAGCCCCAGAACGCCGTGCTGATGGCACGCGCCGGCGCAGGCGTGGTCGTCGCCGCGGAGGACTACGCCGTGGACACCATCCGGTCCGCGGTCGGTGAGGTGACCGGCAGCCCGGGCTACCGGGCAGCGGCCGAGCGAGTGCGCGACGAGATCAGCGCCATGCCCGACGCCGACGCAGTGTGGGCCGGCATCGCGGTCTGACCCGGGTCATCGCCCCTCCATCCGACTCCTGCCGTTTCCTGGAGGGCTGCCTCGGCCAGTCCTCGACCAGTCCTCGTACCCGCCTCTGGATCCGCCTCCTGATCGACTCGCGGGGCTCTGCTGTGCTCAGGCGCCCTTGGTCGCCGTACACAGAAAGACGCCGAACTCACGGTCCGCCTTGAGGATGGTCGTGGCGTCGACGAAGGTGACGTCGCCGAAGCCGGCCTGGGCCAGCTGGTCGGTCAGCCGTTCCCTGTCGAACCCGTGATGCCCGTCGAAGTCGACCTTGTCGGCGTGGAAGGACCCGTCGGGGTCCTCGTCAAGGTCCGCGATGGCCAGCCGACCGCCGTCGACGAGGAGATCCGCCACGGAGCGCAACAGCCCGTCGAGGTCCTGCACGTGGTGCAGCGCCATCGAGCTCCACGCGACGTCGTAGGACCCGTCGAGCCGGTCTGTCGTCAGGTCGGCCCGGACAGCGCGCAGCCGGTCACTGAGCCCGGCCGCCTCGATCCGATCCTGTGCGACCTGCACCATCCCGGCGGAGGGGTCGGTCACCACCGCAGAGCCGACCCGGTCGGCGAGCAGGATGCTCAACCGACCCGTGCCACCACCCACGTCGACCGCCCTCATCCGGGGATCGAGATCCAGTGCCTCCTCGATGGCGCGGGCCACCGCCACCTGCCGCTTCTCGTGACCCGGGTCGTCGTCCCACGTCGCTGCCTCGTCGTCGAACCGCTTGTGTTCGTGCACGTGCACGACCCTAGCCCGCAGCGTCGAAGTCAGCGTCTCCAACGAGGCGCGGACCGAGATGTGCTCGGCGCAGTGCCTCCCGGCTGCGTCATGGTCCAGCACCGTGGGACCCATACGAGTTCCGCTGCTACGTCAAGAGATCGAACCTGGGTGCTGCGTGGTTCCTCGGATCCCGAGGTCGGCGAGCACGGCTTCGGCGGCGCGACGTCCGGAGACGAGCGCGCCCTGGAGAGAGCTGGTGTCTCGGTGGTCACCGGCCACGTAGACCGTGCCGTTGTCCGCGGACAACCGCACCGGGCGGCGGAACGGGTGCGGAGCAGGCATGCCGGGCAAGGCGTGCGGCAGCTCGTAGGCGGAGATCAGCTCCCACCCGGCGGTGTCGGTGCGGTGCAGTCGGGCGAGCGCTGTGCGCACCTCCGGCCCGTCCGGGTCGACTGCGACCGGGTGGACCATCGAGGTGGAGACCAGCACCCGGCCGGGCGGCGCGTACTCCGGCGCCGCCTTGCTGATCGCGATCGTGTTGGCGACCGGGGAGCCGTCGGCGTCCAGGAGCAGCCGCGACGAGGCGGTCGGGAAGTCGGGCGCGGAGTGGTAGGCGGTGGTGACGCCGCGAGCCGGAGGTGTGCGGTCCAGGGTGGTGAGGCCCGCGGCGGCCCAGGCGTCCGTGGCGACCACGACGGCTCGGGCGGAGACCCGGCCGGTCTCGGTGTCCACGCCGTCGGGTGCGACCGAGCGCACCGGCTCGTTCAGCCGGAGCGAGCCGGGGGAGAGGCGAGCCGCCAGCTGGGTCGGCAGCGCCTGCATGCCGCGCGCCGGCACCGTCGAGGCACCGCGGACGAACATCTTGATCATCAGGTCGGTGAACCGGCGCGACGTGGTCATCTCCTGCTCGAGGAGCACGCCGGAGAAGAACGTCGTCAGCACCCTGTGGGCGATCGCGTCCGGCACGCGCGCGTCACCCCAGGCCTGTGCCGAGGACACGTCGTCGCGGGAGCGGATCCGGTTCGCAGGCAGCAGCACGCACCGGGCGGCGTACGACGCGAGCGCTGCCTTGCCGAGGAGGCCTCCGGTCGGCAGGTTGAGCGCGCCGACGACGGTGCCGGGTCGCTGGAGCGGGTTGCCGAGCGTGTACTGCCGACCCTGGATCTGGATCACCGCGGCGGGGTCGAAGGCGCGCAGCTCGAGCGCGCCGAGGTCGACCGTACGGCGCAGCTCGGGGTAGCCGGTGTTGAGGACCTGGAAGCCTCGGTCGAGGGTGAAACCGTCGACGTGGTCGGTGCGGACCCGGCCACCGACGCCGTCACCGGCCTCGAGCACGACGACGTGATCGAGGTGTTCGGAGAGCCTGCGCGCGCAGGCGAGCCCGGCCAGCCCGGCCCCGACCACCACCACGTCGTGCGTCTGGGCCATCAGGACTCCCCCCAGTTCTCCGCCGTGTCCGCCGCCGCTTCGACCCTAGCCGGGCCGCGATGCTGAGACGCTCGCCGGCACTCGTTCCCCGACCGAGCCGGCCTCGCCGACGCGAAAGGGCCCCCGACCTGGCGTACCGGTCGGGGGCCTCTCGTCGTCTCGTCAGGTCAGAGCAGGTCGTTCTCCTCGAGCCAGTCCTTGGCGGCCGTGGCGGCCGAGGCCTTCTCGTCGCCCTCGACGCGGTCGCGCAGGGCGATCAGGCCGTCCGTGGTGAGCGCGGCGGAGACCGCGTTGAGGACCTCGGCCAGCTCCTCGGAGTTCACCTTCTCGGCGACCAGCGGGATCACGTTCTGTGCAGAGATCATGTTCTCCGGGTCCTCGAGCACGACCAGGTCCTCGGCGGTGAGCGCAGGCGAGGTGGTGTAGATGTCGGCCACCTGGACGCTGTCGTCGACCAGGGCCTTCACCGTGTCCGGACCGCCGAAGTCCTCGATCGGCACGAACTTGACGTCGGAGACCCCGTAGACCTTCTTGAGGCCGGGGATGCCGTAGCCGAGCTCGCCGAACTGCGGGTTGGCGCCCAGCTTGAACGGCTCGATCTTCGACAGGTCACCGATCGTCGCGACCCCCTTGTCGGCAGTCGCGCGCGTGACGACGTAGGCGTCCTTGTCCTCTGCCTCGGCCGAGTCGAGCACCACCAGCTTGTCCTTGGCCACGGCGTCGGTCAGGGCTCCGTCGACCTCCTCGGTCGTCCGCTCGGCGTACTCGGGGTCGTAGTAGGCGAGCAGGTTGCCGTTGTACTCCGGAATCAGGTTGATCGATCCGTCCTGGAGTGCGGGGATCGTCTGCTGGCGCGGGCCGATGTTGAACTTGGTGTCGACCTCGATGTCCTTGGCCTCGAGGGCCTGGGCGTAGATCTCGCCGAGGATCTCGCTCTCCGGGAAGGCGAAGGAGCCGACCACGATCTTCTCGCCGCCGTCGGAGGCCTCCGGCGCGGCGGTGGGGTCGCTGGAGCCGCACGCACTGAGCGCAGCCATCAGGCCGACAGCCAACGCGGCCGCTCCCTGCTTGTTCATCCGCAGCTTCTTGAACATCAGGTGTGCTTCCCTTCGGTTGGACGCGTGGGTCACGCGTCTGGTCCAGAGACCAAGGTGGAGGTGCGACGTCGTGCCGAGGTGCTGTCTTCGGTGAGCCCCCGAGTGGCGGTGGCTCGCTGAACGAGGGCGAAGACCGCGTCGACCGCCAGTGCGAGCGCGGTGACGAGGAGGGCGCCCCCCAGGATCAGATCGTAGTCATTGAGGCCGATTCCGCTCGTGATGATGCGTCCGAGTCCACCGAGTCCGGCGTAGGAGGCGATGGTGACGGTGGCGATCACCTGGAGCACGGCGTTGCGGACACCGCCCACGATCAGGGGTAGTCCGAGCGGGATCTCCACCTGGGTGAGGATCTGCCACTCGGTCATGCCGTTGGCCCGCGCGGCGTCGATGGTCGAGCGGTTGACCGACTCGAGACCGGAGTAGGCGCCGGCGAGCATCGAGGGGATCGCCAAGATGACGAAGGCGATCGTGGCTCCGACGATCGGGGCGGTGTCGTAGGAGAGGAAGTAGCCGAAGACCATCAGCAGGAAGAAGAGCAGCCCGAGCGTGGGGAGCGCGCGCATCGACCCGGTGAACGCGATCACGAACTGCCGGCCTCGGCCGGTGTGCCCGATGAAGAAGCCCAGCGGCAGTGCGATGGCTGCGGCGATCACCACGCTGATCCCGGTATAGAGCAGATGCTCGATCAGCCTCTCCTGGATCGGCAGCGGGCTGCGGCTGCCGGACACCCAATGGGTCGGGTCGAAGATCCAGCGCAGCGCGTCGAGGAGGAAGGTCATGAGGCGCCCGCCCCTGCGGTGACGCGCGAGTCGTCGGTCTCGGAACGATCAGCCATCGCCCGGCGCCACAGCGTGCGGCGGGTCGGCGAGGGGTCCGTCTGCCAGGGCATCAGCATCTTGCCGGTGAGCACGATCACCAGGTCGAACAGCAGCGCCAGGATCATGCTGAGGAGGATGCCGACCACCACCTCCTCCAGGATGCCGCGCTGCTTGCCGTTGACGAACAGGTAGCCCAGGTTGGCCGATCCGATGATGACCCCGACCGAGACGAGCGCGATCGTGGTCACCGAGACGACGCGGATACCGGCGAGCATGACCGGGCCGGCAAGCGGCAGCTCGACGCGGAAGAACCGAGCGGCGGAGGAGAACCCCATCGCCGTGGACGCGTCGAGCGTCGGTGCCTCGACGGAGGCGAGCGCGTCCGCGGTCG
The DNA here is from genome assembly GCA_963834315.1 of uncultured Actinomycetota bacterium. Taxonomy (GTDB): domain Bacteria; phylum Actinomycetota; class Actinomycetes; order Propionibacteriales; family Nocardioidaceae; genus Nocardioides_B. Next base: position 1,880,986 of record CAWIAY010000010.1, read on the forward strand.
ACCGCGCCATGATCGCCACGCCGTAGATGGTCAGTGCCACCACGAGGTTGGTCTCGTCGAGCACCCGGGTGGGGATGATCAACGGCAGGATCACGAACAACGGCAACGAGGGGATCGTGAACAGCAGGCTCCCGCCGCCGATGACGATCGTCCGCAGACCCCGGTTGCGGTTGGCCAGCCAGCCGAGCGGGATCGAGAGCACGAAGCTGGCGACGATCGGGATGACGGAGAGACGCGCGTGGTTCAGCGTCAGCTCCGTGATCAGGTCGAGGTTGGCGAGGGTCCACTTCACGACATGGTCGCCTGCTCGTCCGTGGGCGGGCCGCCGCGCCGGCTCTGGTCCAGCACGCCGACGGGACGTCCGTTGGCGTCGACGATCAGCTGGTTCGCGTCGTCGTCATTGCGCGGTCGGATGAACAGGTCGCGGTTGCCCTGGTCAGCGCCGATGAAGGACGCGACGAACTCGTCGGCCGGGTTGGCGAGGATCTCGGTCGGCGTGCCGGCCTGCGCGATCACGCCGCCCTTGCGGAAGATCACCACCTGGTCGGCCAGGATGAACGCCTCGTCGATGTCGTGGGTGACGAACACGACCGTCTTGCCGAGCTCACGCTGGAGCCGGTTCAGCTCGACCTGCAGGTCGGCGCGCACGATGGGATCGACTGCGCCGAACGGCTCGTCCATCAACAAGATGTTGGGGTCGCTCGCCAGCGCCCGGGCCACCCCGACGCGCTGCTGCTGCCCACCGGAGAGCTGGCGCGGGTAGCGCTCGGCGAGAGTGCGGTCGAGTCCGACCTTGTCCATCAGCTCCAGAGCGTCCGCGCGCGCCTGCTGCTTGGCGACCCCGTTGAGCACGGGGACGGTGGCGATGTTGTCGACCACGCGCCGGTGGGGCAGCAGCCCCGAGGACTGGAGCACGTAGCCGATCCGGCGGCGCAGCTTGACCTTGTCCTGAGTCGCGATATCGACGTCGTCGATCAGCACTTCGCCGGAGGTCGGCTCCACCATCCTGTTGATCATGCGCAGCAGCGTGGTCTTGCCACAGCCCGACGAGCCCACGAAAACGGTGGTCTTGTGGCGGGGAAGGACGAAGCTGAAGTCCTTCACCGCCTCGGTGCCATCGGGGAATCGCTTGGTCACCGAGCGGAACTCGATCATGACGGCTTCCCCAATCCCGGAACGGACATCCAAGCGACGCCGCTCAGCCTATCCAGACCGCGGCTCGCAGAGCGTCATACACGCTCCGAGTAGGGCGCAGAGCCTCGGAGCGGGGAGCGTTGCGACATCTGTTGGAGAGCGCGGAGTGAGGGCGACGGTCCACGCTCGAAGCACTGGCTGGGAACTAGTGTTCTCGCCATGCAAGGGGAGCGACTGCTGCTTCGAGTCCTCGGAGTGCGGCTTTGACCGCGATGAGCGGAGACCTCGGACTCGCCGCCCGGCTCAGCGCCGTACTGGGGCCTGGTCACGAGGTCGCGGCGGTCGCCACCGTGTCCAGCGGGGACACGCGCTCGGCCGTGCTCGGCGCGGGATCGGAGGCAGACTTCGAGATCGGCTCGATCTCCAAGGGCATCACCGGAATGCTGTACTGCGAGGGGCTTGCTCGGGGGGAGATCGACCCCTCGACCACGCTGAGCGACGTACTGCCGCTGACGAGCACTCCGGTCGCCCATCTCGCCCTCGCGTCGCTGAGCACCCATCGCTCCGGCCTGCCGCGGCTGCCGACATCGGCCCACACGCTACGGCGCTCACTGGAGCTGTGGCGCTTCGGTTCGAACCCGTACGGCGAGGATCTCGCCGCCCTGCTGGGGCAGGCTCGAGACGTTCACGTGGGAGCTCCCACGCCCCGGTACTCCAACTTCGGGTTCGAGCTGCTCGGTCACGCCCTGGCCCACGCGACCGGGACCAGCTATCGCCACCTGGTCGATGAGCGGATCGCCAAGCCGCTCGGGCTCGGCAGCCTCTATGCGCCCGCTGACCGCGAGGAACTGAGATCGACCTCTCTGATCGGCCGCAACCGGCGCGGTCGACCGCGGGCGCCGTGGACTGGCGAGGCGATTGCGCCCGCCGGGGGGCTGCGGGCCTCGATCACCGACATGGCCAGGCTCACCGAGGCGCTTCTCGACGGTTCAGCGCCCGGCCGCGCAGCGCTGCGGCCCGTCGTCTCGTTCGGTCGGGGGGCTGCCATCGGTGCCGCGTGGATCACCATCGAGCACCGAGGTCGTGCGATCACCTGGCACAACGGCGGCACTGGTGGCTTCCGCAGCTGGATGGGTCTGGACCTGAAGGCGGGAGCCGGCGTGGTGCTGCTCTCGGCGAGGTCGGTCTCGGTCGACCGGCCGGGGATCCGGATGCTCCTCGAGCTCGTCGGCGACCGGGCCTAGTGGCGCCGGGCCCTTCGGTGGCTGGCAGGGGTGGTCAGCGACTGGGCGAGGCGCTCACGGGTGCGCCCACTCCGCGATGGCCAGGTCGAGGGCGTCGCCCATCACCGTGCGATCGGGGTCGACGCCGGTCCACAGCAGCAGGTTGATGGCCGCCTGGTTCAGCAGCATGCCCCGCCCGTCGAGGGTCTCCTTGCCGGCGGCGCGGGCAGCCTGGAGGAACGCGGTGTCGGGTGGGTTCGGGATGACGTCGCAGACGACCAGGCTCGGGTCGGAGCCGGCGTACGACACCTCGAGGGTCCCCGTGCCGGGCAGGCCGATCGAGGTCGCGTTGACGACGCAGGTCGCACCGTCCGGCACTCGGATCGGGCTGTCCCACGGGGCGACCGAGCCGCGAGCCGGGGTGGAGCCGGTGACGAGCGCGGCGATCTCCTCGGCCTTGGCGGCCGAGCGATTGGCGATCCAGATCTCGACGGCTCCTGCGAGGGCCAGCTCGACGGCGATCGCGCGCGCGGCCCCGCCGGCACCGAGGAGCAGGACGCGTTGCCCGGCGATCGGGCGCACCCGCTGCAGTGCGGCGACGAATCCCTGGCCGTCGGTGTTCTCCCCGATCCAGCGCCCGTCGCGGCGTACGGCGCAGTTGACCGCACCGAGCAGTCGCGCGGACTCGGCGAGCTCATCGAGATGATCAAGCACCGCCACCTTGTGCGGCAGCGAGCAGTTGAACCCGAGCCACCCCATCGCCGCTGCCCCGCGCACGGCGTCGCCGAGGCCTTCGGAAGACACCTCGCAGTTGAGGTAGCGCACCGGAATCGCATGGTGGGCGTAGGCGGCCTCCATCATGGCGCCGGTGGGGTTCCCCGCAGCCGGGGAGGAGAAGCAGCCGGTGATGCTGGGGAGCAGCTTGCTGAACGTGGTCACCCGACGACCCTATCGATCTCCGACGGTGCGACGAGGGGTCGACCGGCTCCACGGGCACTGCCCGGCAGGGACTGTCGTCGGGCACTCGGATCGCGATGACCGGGTCGGGCGGTTGCCCGGTCGGCGTCCTGGGGGCGAGGGCGATTGCCCGGTCGGCGTCCTGGGGGCGAGGGCGAGTGCCCGGTCGGCGTCCTGGGGGCGAGGGCGGTTGCCCGGTCGGCGTGCTGGGGGCGAGGGCGGTTGCCCGGTCGGCGTGCTGGGTGGGTATCTGGGACCGGGGTCCGCGCCTCCTCCAGGAGAGACCCGAACGAGTCGAGAGGTGCGGATCATGGAGTTCACCAGCTGCCCTGAGTGCGAGTCGCTCGCCGAGGTCGAGTGGCGTGAGGTGCTGGAGAGCACCGACGGCCCGATCGAGCACGCCAAGATCCGGTGCGTGCAGGGCCACTGGTTCCTGCTGCCGGTGGCGGCGCTCGCCGCGTCCAGGCAGCCCGCGGTGACCCTGGCTGCCGAGGTGATGGCACCCGAGCCGCGCCGGGTGAAGGTGGTCGGTCGTCCCGGTGGGCTCTAGACGGTCGCCACGAGTGGTGCCACCTCGGTGCCGAGCAGCTCGATGCCCCGCAGCAGGTCCGCATGGGCAAGGCGGGGGTTGGTCATCTGGAGGGACAGCCGGTCCACCCCCCCCAGCTGCTCGGAGACCCTCCGGATCTTGTCGGCCACCGTGGCCGGGTCGCCCATGAAGAACGCGCCGTCCGGCCCTGAGGTGGCGTCGAACTGGCGCCTGGTCGGCGGGGGGAACCCGCGCTCGCGAGAGACCTTGGTGAACAGCTCCTCCCAGCCCGGGTAGATCGTGTCCGCCGCCACCTGGGTGCTCTCGGCGACGAACCCGAAGACGTGCAGACCCACCTGGAGCTGCTGCGGGTGATGACCGGCTTGGGCACCTGCACGCCGGTAGAGGTCGATCAGAGGAGCGAACTGACGGGGCTCGCCGCCGATGATCGCGACCATCAGCGGAAGTCCGAGCAGCCCGGCGCGGGCGAAGGAGGCCGGGGTGCCGCCCACCCCGACCCAGATCGGCAGGGGATCCTGCACCGGACGGGGGTAGACGCGCTGGCGGACCAGAGGCGCACGGTGCTCGCCCGACCAGGTGACCTCGACCTCGTCGCGGATGCGCAGCAGGAGCTCCAGCTTCTCGCTGAACAGCGAGTCGTAGTCGGCCAGGTCCAGGCCGAACAGGGGGAACGCCTCGGTGAAGGAGCCCCGCCCCACCACCAGGTCGATCCGGCCCTGGGAGATCAGGTCCAGCGTGGCGAACTGCTGGAACACGCGCACGGGGTCGTCGGCGCTGAGCACCTTCACCGCGCTGCCGAGCCGGATGCGCTGGGTACGCGCCGCAGCTGCCGCGAGGATGATCGTGGGCGCGGAGTCGTAGTACTCCTCCCGGTGGTGCTCGCCGATGCCGAAGGAGTACAGCCCGACCTGGTCGGCCAAGACGATCTCCTCGAGCAGGTGCTCCATCCGTTCCGCTGCGCCGACCACGTGCCCGGTGCTCGGATCGGTGACGGAGGAGACGAAGCTGTCGACGCCTAGGTGCACGGGGATGCCTCTCGCTGCTGGGGGCTCGGACTTGTGAGCCCCGATGAGGAGTCAACCACCGACGCGGCCGATCCGGGGCCGCGCTGTCGCGCCGAACGGCCGGCACCATCTCGTGGTGGTGCCGGCCGCTGACGTCGTCGATGGCTGTTCGAGGCTGAGCTCGCAGCAGCCTCAGGGTGGGCCCAGAGTGGGCCCAGAGTGGGCCCAGAGTGGGCCCAGAGTGGGCCCAGAGTGGGCGCAGCGTGGATTCAGCCGCGGACGACCTGGAACTTCCGGACTCCTCGGAGGTGGTCGGTCTTGCCGGAGGCGCGGACCGTCTTGGTGCCGGCGTACTTGCCGACGCGGAAGGTGATCCGGTAGACGCCCTCGCTGTCGGCGCGGGCGTCACGAGGGGAGATGCGCTTGCCGCGGTACCTCACGGTGACCTGCTCGCCGCTGAGGAACCCGGTGAACGCGACTCGCTGGAGGTGGCGGACCTGCACGGTCTCCCGGGCGAGCCTGACCCCGAGGGAGGTGCTCACCGGAGCCGCCGGGCCCGCGACCGCGAGGCTGTGCTGGTAGCCGGCGGAGATCGCGGTCACGGCCTTGTCATCCAAGTCGGCCGGCACGGTGGCTTGTCCCTGCCCGTCGTCGCCCCAGGCAGTGACCTTCCCGTCGGAGGTGAGCGCCACGTTGTGGACGAAGCCGGCGGAGATCGCGGTCACGGTCTTGTCGCTCAGGCTCGCGGGGACAGCAGCGCCTGCTTGGTTACCGCCCCAAGCGGCGATCTTGCCGTCAGTGGTGAGGGCGAGGTTATGGCTGTGGGCGGCCGAGATTGCGGTGACAATCGTGTCGTCGAGGCTTGTCGGGACGAAGTTGTCGCCGTCCTGGCCGCTGCCCCAGACGGTGATCCTGCCGTCGGAGGTGAGTGCCAGGTTGTGGAAGTAGCCGGCGGAGATCGCAATGACGGTCTTGTTGTCCAGGCTCGCCGGCGTCGTGGCCTGGTCGTACTGGTTGTAGCCCCAGGCGGTGACCTCGCCGTCGGAGGTCAGCGCGAGGCTGTGGTAGTAGCCGGCGGCCACCGCGGTGACGGTCTTGTCGGCCAGGCTTGCCGGGACGGTGACCTGGCCCGCGAAGTCGCCGCCCCAGGCGGTGACCTTGCCGTCAGAGGTGAGTGCCAGGCTGTGGGCATTGCCGGCGGCGACCGCGGTCACGGACTTGTCGTCCAGGCTGCCGGGCACGGTGGCCTGGCCGGAGTCGTTGCGGCCCCAGGCGGTGACCTTGCCGTCGGAGGTGAGCGCCAGGCTGTGAAGCACTCCGGCGGAGACGGCCGTGACCGACTTGCCGTCCAGGCTGTCCGGCATCGTGCCCTGGCCGAAATCGTCGTTGCCCCAGGCGAAGACCGAACCGCTGACGGGGTCGGCCTGGGCCGTGCCCGTGCTCGTACCCAGGCCACCGAAGGCCAGCAGGCCCACGACGCTGACCGCGACCGCGCGACGCAGCGCTCGCGGCCGCTCGGACCGTCTCGGGTGGGCGGGGGACAGGAGCGGGGGTGAACACAGTGGAGCAGCTGCAGACATCTGCGGTCCTTCGATAGTGGGGGCCGGTGCCCGCAACTTCCGAATGGACAGGGTGTGCCTGGCGGGGAACCTGGGAGCACCCTAGGGGACAAAACGGACAGTAGCCTGAGGATTGTGCAAAAGGCACCAGGTGCCCGCCGCGACGTCCTCACCGGGTGCCGCGCTGGGTCGGCGAGACGTCCGAAGCTCGCCGGACGCGGGGCCGGGCTGGAGGTCGAACGCGCCGGTCAGCGGTCGAGACCGGCCGGATCGGCCTGGTCGGCCTGGTGCTCCTGTCGCCGCGCGTGCAGGCGCTGCTCGGCTTCGGGGAGGAACGCCAGGCAGGGTGCGGTGGCCCCGGGGTGCTTCGCGTCGAGATGCAGGATCCACCGGTCCATGGCGGCCATGAAGCCGTTGTCGCTCCCGGGGCGATAGGCCGACCAGCTCACCTGGCCTCGGACGACACACTGGGTGCACTTGATCTTGTAGACGAACTCCTGCCGGTCGTCCAGCTCGATCTTCACCATCGCCAGGGAGCCCGCCTGAGCGGAGGCCTTCCGCTCCCGAGCGGATCGGCTCGCGGTCATGTCGCCCCCTTGTCGCCGCCCTTGTCGTCCGAGCCCGTGGAGCCTACTCCGCCACTGACCCCCCATCGGTGGGCCGCTGCGGATCAGGACCCCCAGCGCCGAGGGGCGGTGGCCGGAAGCCACCGGTGACCGCCTCGAGGTGCGCCGCGAAGTCGACGACGGTCCGGTCCTCGAGGTGGGGACCGATGATCTGGACACCGATCGGCAGGCCGGCGACCTGGGTGAGCGGTGCCACCACGGCCGGCAGGTACGCCGCGCCGGGAGCCTGCAGCCAGGCGAACTGCTCGCCGTACGCGCGCGGGACGCCGTCGACGAGGATCCGGCGCCTGGCGAGGTCCGGGTCGTGGTCGTGCGGAAAGGCGGGGGTGGGCATCGCCGGCGTGAGTACGACATCGACGTCGAGGAACAGTCGTGCCCAGGCCGCGGCGTACTGCGCCCTGGCTTCGCGGGCGACTGCCAGGTCGCGCGCGGACATCGTGACGTTGCGCTCCCACTCGCCCTTCTCCGCCAGTGCGCTCATGCGCTCGAAGTCCGCGTCGAGCATGAACAGCCCGGCGAGGTGCTGGACCAGGCGACGGAAGATCGTGAGGCCCTCGGTCAGTGGCGGGGCCGTGCGAGTCACGTCGACCACCCGCACCCCCTCCGAGCGCAGCGCCGAGCCGAGGTCCTCGACCGCCGACTGGGTCGCGTGGTCGACCGGGCAGACCATGTCGTTGCCGATCACCCCGACGCGGTAGTCATGCAGTCGGTCGGCCCTGGGTGCGGGGAGCGCAAGTCGCCAGGCCGTCGCGGAGGACTCGTCGGGACCGGCCATCACCGACAGGCCCAGGGCCAGGTCGGCCGCGCTGCGGCCGAGCGGGCCGAGCACCGCGACATCGAGGTCGCTGAGGGTCCCCGGAGGCGGAGGCAGGTGACCGCGGAGCGGGATCACGCCGTACGACGGCTTCAGCCCGTAGATGCCGCAGAAGTGGGCTGGGATCCGGATCGACCCACCCAGGTCGCTGCCGACCTCCAGGCTCGACATGCCGGTGGCCACAGCGACCGCCGCGCCGCCGGAGGAGCCTCCGGGGGTGCGGGCGTGGTCCCACGGGTTTCGGGTGGTCCCGAAGATCGGGTTGGTCGACTGGGCATCGGCGGCCAGGGTGGGCACGTTGGTCTTGCCGAAGACGATGGCCCCGGCACGTCGCAGCCGCTGCACGGCGACCGCGTCGTACGCCGGCACATGGTCGGTGTAGTCGACCGAGCCGCACGTCGTGCGCATGCCCGCCGTCTCCAGGCAGTCCTTGACCGTCATCGGCAGGCCGTGCAGGGGACCGAGCGGATCGCCGGCCACGACGGCCTCGTCCGCCGCTAACGCCGCTGTCTCCGCGCGCTCCCAGTCCACCGTCACGACCGAGTTCAGCGTGGGGTTGAGCTCCTCGACCCGCGTCCGGGTCAGGGCGAGCAGCTCTCGCGAACCGAGGACTCCGTCGGCGACCAGCCGCGCGAGGTCGCTCGCCGGTCGGAGCAGCAGGTCCTCGGCCCGAGCCCGTGGAGGTGCGGCGAGGTCGGAGCCGAGGGCGGTCATCGGTCCACACCGCTGCGCAGGCTCACCGCGATCGCGACCATCGCGGCAGTCAGGGCGGCCTGGCTGACGAGGAACAGGGGTGCGACCTCGGTGAGTGCGGCAGCGACGAACGCGATCGCCCCGAGCACGAGCACTACCCCGGTCCACGCGGGTGCGCTGTGGGTGCGGATCACGCCGACACCGAGCACGATCAGGGCCACGTGCAGCAGCAGGCCCACGAGCGCGAACACCATGGCCCCCTCCGCGAGCTTCTGGTACGACGCCGCTGCCCCCGCACTGTCGCCGGAGAGCGCGATCGCGCCGAAGCCCTCCATCGCGAAGAGCCCGACCAGCGAGGCGGTGCCGATGACGCCGAGAACACTGCCGGTCCGCGCCCATCCCGGTGCTGCTCCGCTGAGGAGCCGGCCGAGGACGAGGACGGCGAAGATCATCGCGATCGCCCCGGCGATCAGCAGCACGTGCGCGGTAGCCCATCGGCCACTCTCAGCGGCGACGATCCCGAGCTGTTCGGCGCCGTCCGGGCTCTCCTCGGGGTGGATCAGCGATCCGACCAGGAGCATCGACGGCGCGGCGACGAGCGCGGCCACCGGACCGAGCCCGTGTGGGTGGGAGATCGGGTGCCTCTCGGCGACGCGGGTCGAGGGGCGGGGTGCGGTCTGCTTCTGGCTCATCTCTGCTCCTGGGGTAGTGGTGGCTGCTACTCCTTTCGGCGTGACGTCACGATGTGACGCGCCCGGAGGCGGCTCTAGGCTGTCGAGCGTGATCGTGGGTCGTTCGCCCGAGCTCGGGACGCTCCGTCGCCTGGGCCGCTCGGCGGGAGCGGGCGCGGGTGGCTCCGCCGTCGTGGAGGGCATCGCGGGACTGGGCAAGACCGAGCTGCTGCGTGCGTTGGTCCGTGAGCTGCCGGAGCTCCGCACCCTGTGGGGCCGGGCTCCCGAGGAGGGCGGCGCTCCGGCCTACTGGCCGTGGCGTGAGATCACCTCGGCCGCCGGCTGCGACGTCGCGTGGGACGCCGACCTCGACGTGTGGTCGCTCGGCGCCCGGGTGGCCGACGCGGTCCGGTCCGTGTCGGCCGAGCAGCCGGTGCTGGTCCTGGTCGACGACCTGCATGCGGCCGACGACGACACGGTGAGGATGACGGCGTACGTCGCCTCCGTGCTGCAGGACGCTCCTGTGGCCCTGGTGGTGGCGAGTCGCCCTGACGAGCGCCTGGCCGCACTGACCTCGGTCTCGACCACGCTCTCCCTGGAGCCGCTCAGCGACGAGGACTCCGACCAGGTGATCGACCTGCACGCCTCCACCGAGGTGACCGAGGCGGCGCGAGGGGAGATCCTGCGCGTGGCCGAGGGGAGCCCGTTGGTGCTGCGCGAGCTGTCCCGGGCCGCCGGCACCGGACGGCTGACCCACGGCCTGCGCAGCTCGGTCCAGCACCGGCTAGCTCCGTTGCCCGCCGAGGCCCGCGGCCTGGTGGAGTGCGCGTCGGTCCTCGGGCGAGCCTTCGACGTCGCCACCCTGGCCGAGCTGTCCGGGCGGGCGCTGGAGGAGGTCATCGGCCTGCTGGACGGCGTACGCCGCCTGGGAGTCCTCGACGGTGGAGGGCCGCACTGGTCGTTCAGCCATCAGATCGTCCGCGACGTGGTCTACCGGTCCCTCAGCGAGGAGCGCCGGCTGGCGCTGCACCGCGATGCCGCGGCCGCGCTGCCTTCCGGGGGCGAGCGCGGACCCGGGTCGGTGGCCGAGCACCTGCTCCGCGCAGTGCCGCTCGTGACCGCGGCCGACGCCGTCGACGCCGCCCTCGCCGCGGCCGGGACGGCGGTGGGTGCGGAGCGGGGCGAGCTGCTGGCCCGGACGCTGCCCTTCATCGAGGCCGAGAAGCTGCGTCTGGAGGCCCTGCTCGACCTCGGCGACGCGCGGCTCGTGTCGGGTGCGGTCAACGCCGGGGTCGCGGCCTTCGACGAAGCGCTCGCGCTGGCCGGCCGGCTGGGGGACCACCCCGCGAGGGCCCGCGCCCTGCTGGGGCGGTGCGCCATCGTGGAGACGTCGGCGACCGCGAGGGAGCACATCCCGGCGCTCATCGACGCCGCTGCCACGGCCAGGACCACCGGTGACGACGCCACCCTGGTCCGCCTGCTCGCTCGCATCGCCACGCTCCGGGCGGTGGACGGGGACGTGCAGCTCGCCATGGCGGAGGCGCAGGAGGCCGAGGCGGTGGCGCGAGGCCTGCGGGCGGAGCCGGTGCTCCTCGCCACGGCGCTGGCGGCGGTGCACGTCTGCTGCTGGGCCCCCGGTCTCGAGGAGCTGTCGGCGAGCACCAGCGCCGAGCTCGTGCGGGCCGCCACGGCCAGTGGGGACCTCGACCTGGCTCTCGAGGCCGAGATCGCCCGGATGGTCGACGCGCTGCGCATCGGCGACCTGGCGTTGCTGGACGAGGCGCTGGCCCGCGCGGGTGGACTGGCCGAACGGTCGGGCTCGCCACGTCACCGGTTCTTCGTGCTCAGCAGGCGTGGGATGCGCGCGATCATCGCCGGCCGACTGGCCGAGGCGGCTGCCCTGCTCGCCAAGGCGTACGCCGTCGGCACCTCGATCGAGGAGCCCGACGCGATCCAGGTCCTCTGGGGCGCGCAGTTCCTGGTGCTCTCGGAGCTGAACTCCCCCGAGGAGCTGCTGAGCTTCGCCGACGTCCTCTCGGAGGTGGTGGTCGCGGAGCCTCGCCTCGCGGTCGTCGAGGCCAACCTGCGGGCAGCCGCCGGGCAGCTGGAGGACGGCAGGCGGCTGCTCGCAGTCGCGCTCGAGGAGCTGGCGCTCGAAGACCCCGGACGAGGACCCGACCTCGCGTGGCTGGTGCTGATGGCGCTGGTCGCCGTACGGGTGGACGATGCGGAGCTGGCCGCGGCCATCGAGCCGAGCTTCGCGGCCGTACGGAGCGCGCTGATCGTCAACGCGGGAGCGGTCACCTTCTGTGGCTCCACCGACCACTGGCTGGGTCTCCTGGTCGGCGTACAGGGCCGTCGGGAGGAGTCCCGTGACCTGTTGAGCCGGGCGCTGGAGACCTACCAGGCCATGGGAGCAACCTGGTTCGTCCAGAAGGTGCGCGCGGAGCTCGCCGCCCTGGACCGCGAGCCGCAGGCCGCGGATCTCGGCACCCGCGGAGCGGTGCTGCGGCGTACCGATGAGGGCTGGGAGGCGGGGTGGGTCGGTCATGAGCAGAGCTATCCCGATGTGCGGGGGCTGCACCACCTGCACGCGCTGCTCACGGCGCCGCGCACCGAGGTGCACGCCGCCGACCTGATGCGCCCGGGTGCGTCCGCGATGGCCGTCACCTCGAGCCGGGCGCACGAGGCGCTGCTCGACGAGACGGCCAAGCGGGCCTACCGCGCGCGGATCCAGCAGCTTCAGGCGGAGGTCTCCGACGCGGAGGAGCTCGGCGACGTCGATGGGGCGAGCGATGCGCAGGTGGAGCTGGACGCGCTGCTCGACGAGCTGCGCCGCGCGGTGGGCCTCTTCGGGCGCGACCGCCACCCCGCCGACGATGCCGAGCGCGCGCGAGTGGCCGTCCGCAAGGCGCTCAGCAGCACCCTGACCCGGCTCGCCGAGGCAGACAGCACGTTCGCGGCGCACCTGCGGACCTCGCTGCGCACTGGACTGTGGTGCAGCTATGACCCCGACCCCGCAGTGTCGGTGCGGTGGACGCTGCACTGAGCAGGGTCAGGGAGCGGTGTACGCCGCGCGGCACAGCTCGATCAGCGCGGCAAGGGCCTCCGGCGGGCTCGCGCGCCACCAGGCGAGCCAGACCGAGATGGTCGGCGCGTCCTCGACCGGCCGGAAGGTGACGCCGTGCCGCTGGTGCTGCGCCGCCGTCGCCTCCGAGGAGATGCCCACCGCCCGGCCCGAGGCGATCAGGGTCAGCCACTCCTCGACACCCTGGGTCATCCGGAAGCCGTCGGGCCCGGCCCCCGAGCGCCACAGGTTCTCATCGGTGGTCCCGGTCTCCACGTCGACGGCCATCGTCTGACCGGCGAAGTCCCCCAGACCGACGCTCGGCCGCAGCGCGAGCGGGTGGTCCGAGGCCAGCGCGGCGAAGCGCTGCTCGGTGCCGATGACCGTGCAGTCCAGTCGCGGGTCCGCCGTACACCGGCGCATCAGCGAGACCTCGCACCTGCCCTCGAGCAGTCCGGCCGTCGGGGTGTTGTGGTGCTCGAAGACCAGGTCGCCGAGCTCGCGCGCCGCCCAGGCCCGCTGCACCGCGACCGTGTGCTCTCCCAGCGCCGCCCAGGCGTAGCCGAGCCGGACGCTGGGGTGGGAGGACGAGGCGGACACCTCCAGCTGGGCCATCGCCGCGATGATCCGGCGGGCGTGCACCAGGACCTGCTCCCCGGCCGTCGTGGTCTCGACGTGCCGGGTGGAGCGGGAGAGCAGCTGGCGTCCCACGGCGGCCTCGAGCCGTTGCACCGACCGGGAGACCGACGCCTGGGAGGTCCTCAGCGCGATGGCTGCGTCGGTGAAGGTGCCCTCGTCCACCACGGCGATCAGTGCGCGGAGATGGCGGGTGTCCACATCCATACGGAAAGCGTATCAATCGGTGTGATCGAGCATTTCTCGGCCGCTCTCGGCGCGCCCAGACTCGGGGACGTGCCCATCGCCGACGCCGCCACCCCGACCCCGACCATCGCCGAGGCGCCTGCGTCCGGTCCTGCGTCTGGTCCTGGATCGGGTCCTGGATCGGGTCCTGGTGCGGGGCCTGGTTCGGGGCCTGGTTCGGGTCCGGGGCCTGTTTCGCACTCGGATCGACCGCCGGGGCGCACGCGGGGCCTGGTGCTGATGCTGGTCAGCGGGGCGAGCAACCAGACCGGCGCCGCCATCGGCGCGCACGCGTTCGCCACCATCGGTCCGGCCGGTGTGGTGGCCGTGCGCCAGCTCGTGGCCGCGGCGGTGCTGCTGCCGCTGGTACGCCCTCCCGTGCAGCGGTTCCGGTGGCCGCAGTGGTGGCCGGTCCTCCTGCTCGGGCTGGCGTTCGCCAGCATGAACCTCGCCCTCTACAGCGCCGTCGACCGCATCGGGCTGGGCCTGGCCGTGACGCTGGAGTTCCTGGGCCCGCTGGCGGTCGCGCTGGCCGGGACGCGACGGCTCATCGACCTGGGCTGCGCCATCACCGCGGGGCTGGGTGTCTACGTGCTGGTGCTGCCCGGCGCCTCGACCGACTTCGTCGGGATCGCTCTGGGATTGGTGGCCGCGGCGTCGTGGGCGGCGTACATCGTGCTCAACGGGGTGGTCGGACGCCGGCTGCCCGGCCTGCAGGCCACCGCCGCCGCCAGCGCGGTGTCCGCGATCCTGTTCCTGCCGGTCGCTGTGACGCACTTCGTCGCGGTGGGCTTCGCCGCGGGACCGATGCTGTACGCCGTGGCGGCCGGTGTGCTGAGCTCGGTCGTGCCGTTCACCCTCGACCTCACCGCCCTGCGGACGGTGCCGGAGCGGTTCTTCGCCCTGATGATGACGATCCACCCCATGCTGGCGACCATCGCCGGCGTACTCATCCTGCAGCAGGTGCCGGCGCTGCACTCGATCATCGGGATCGGCATCATCGCTGCAAGCAACGTCGTCGCCGTGGCCACCCTGCGCACGTCCACTCCCTAGGAGCACTCCATGACCACTGTCTGTTTCGCCGGCGCGACGGGGTGGACGGCCCCGCCCATCCTGGCGGCCATCGAGGCCTCCGACGACCTCACCCTGGTCTCCGCCGTCTCGCGGAGCGCGGCCGGGCAGAGCCTGCGGGAGGCAACCGGGATCGATTGCGACGGCAGCGTCCATGCCTCGGTCGCCGAGGCGCTCGCCGCGTCCCCGGTCGATGTGCTGGTGGATTACACCAGCGCCACGGCGATCGCCTCGAACCTGCGTGCGGCCGTGCAGGCCGGAGTGCACGTCGTCGTGGGATCGAGCGGCCTCACCGCCGACGACTTCGCCGAGATCGACGTACTCGCGCGATCCCATGGAGTGGGCGTCTTCGCCGCCGGCAACTTCTCGGTGATGGCGGCGGTCCTGAGCCGCGCCTCGATGATGGCCGCCGAGCACCTGGAGCACTGGGAGATCCTCGACTACGCCGGCGACACCAAGGCGGACGTGCCCAGCGGCACGGCGCGCGAGCTCGCCGAGACGATCGGCGAGGTTCGTCGGCCCGCGGTCACGGTGCCGACCGCCGACGTACACGGACCCGTCGAGGCGCGAGGAGCCGACATCGCCGGCACCCGGGTGCACTCGCTGCGGCTGCCCGGCTTCGTGGTCAGCACCGAGATCGTGTTCGGTGCCGGGGGAGAGCGGCTGGTGCTCAAGCACGACACCGGCCTCAGCCCCGCGCCGTACGTCGACGGCACGCTGCTCGCCATCCGCCGGGTCGCCGAGTCCGTCGGCGTACGTCGTGGGCTCGCCTCCCTGCTCTTCCACAACTGAACCCCCCCACCCCCTGGAGCTCGCCGACCGGGCACTCGCGCGTGCCCTGAGCTCGCCGACCGGGCACTCGCGCGCGGTGGTAGCTCGCCGACCGGGCACTCGCGCGCGGCCGCAGCGGGTCGACCGGGCACTCGCGCGCGGCCGTAGCGCGTCGACCGGGCAGTTCTGCTCGCACCTTCTGGCAGTTCCTGCGCGGTCAGGGGCGTCGTACCGAGAGAAATGCCCGGTCGGCAGGCTCAGGGCAACCGCGAGTGCCCGGTCGGCAGGCTCAGGGCAACCATGAGTGCCCGGTCGGCAGGCTCAGGGCAACCGCGAGTGCCCGGTCGGCAGGCTCAGGGCAACAGGGAAAGCCCGGTGGGCGGGCTGAGGGCGAGCGCGAGTGCCCGGTCGGCGAGGCCACTCGTAGACTCTGGGTCGGGGCCCGCGCGATCGCCGGGCCTCTCACCCCGACGAGGCAGGACCTTGTGACCTCGACGCCGACCGACACCCAGCTCAGCACGGCCCAGCAGCGGGACGTACGACGAGAGGCGGACCGTCGCCGCACCTTCGCGGTGATCAGCCACCCCGACGCCGGGAAGTCCACGCTCACCGAGGCGTTGGCCCTGCACGCGCAGGTGATCACCGAGGCCGGCGCGATCCACGGCAAGGCGGGGCGCCGCGCCACGGTCTCGGACTGGATGGACATGGAGAAGGCGCGAGGCATCTCGATCACCTCCGCCGCCCTCCAGTTCGCGTACGGCGAGCACGTGATCAACCTGGTCGACACCCCCGGCCACTCCGACTTCTCCGAGGACACCTACCGCGTGCTGTCCGCGGTGGACGCGGCTGTGATGCTGGTCGACGCAGCCAAGGGGCTGGAGCCGCAGACGCTGAAGCTCTTCCGGGTGTGCAAGGCGCGGGGCCTTCCGGTGATCACGGTGATCAACAAGTGGGACCGCCCCGGTCTGGACGCGCTCACCCTGATGGAGGAGATCCAGAACGAGATCAAGCTGGTGCCCACGCCGCTGACGTGGCCGGTGGGCATCGCGGGGGACT
This sequence comes from uncultured Actinomycetota bacterium, assembly GCA_963834315.1. Classification (GTDB taxonomy): domain Bacteria; phylum Actinomycetota; class Actinomycetes; order Propionibacteriales; family Nocardioidaceae; genus Nocardioides_B. The sequence continues at coordinate 1,897,043 of CAWIAY010000010.1, forward strand.
TCAAGGGCGTGCTCGACCGGCGCTCGGGCGACTACGTGGCCTACACCCGCACGGCCGGCGGAGCCACCCGGGCCCCCGAGGAGCGGATGGCGGCCGCGGAGGCCGCTGCTCGGGAGGGGGAGGCGTGGACCGACGCGGTCGAGGAGGCTGAGCTGCTCAGCGCCGACGGTGCCGACCACGACCAGGAGCTGTTCCTCAGCGGCTTCACCACCCCGGTGCTGTTCGCCTCGGCGATCTCCAACTTCGGCGTCGCGGCGCTCCTGGAGACCTTGATCGAGCTGGCCCCGCCGGCGGCTCCGTTCCGGCACGGCGAGGAGGACTCGTCGGGCAGGCCGGCGCAGGTGCGTGAGGTGACCGCGCCGTTCAGCGCCTTCGTCTTCAAGGTGCAGGCAGGCATGGACACCAACCACCGTGACCGGGTCGCCTTCGCGCGGGTGTGCTCCGGCGTCTTCGAGCGGGGCATGGTCGCCACGCACGCGCAGTCGGGCAGACCGTTCGCCACCAAGTACGCCCAGGCCATCTTCGGGCGCGAGCGCGCCGTGATCGACACCGCCTACCCGGGCGACATCATCGGACTGGTGAACGCGACCGCGCTCACCATCGGCGACACGATCTTCCTCGAGGAGCCGGTCAGCTTCCCGCCGATCGCGACCTTCGCGCCGGAGCACTTCGCGGTGGCCACCTCCCTCGACAGCGGCCGGTTCAAGCAGTTCCGGCGCGGCATCGACCAGCTCGACAGCGAGGGTGTCGTCCAGGTGCTGCGCTCGGACCTGCGCGGTCAGCAGTCCCCGGTGCTCGCGGCGGTCGGGCCGATGCAGTTCGAGGTCGCGGTCGCCCGGATGGAGAGCGAGTTCGGGGCCCCGATCCGGCTGGAGACCCTCGGCTACACCCAGGCTCGCCGCACCGATGCGGCCTCGGCGGCCGAGCTCGACTCGGTACGCGGCATCGAGGTGATGGCTCGTAACGACGGGTCGCTGCTGGTGCTCGCCCCGGACAAGTGGCGGATCAGCGTCGTGGAGCGCGACCATCCCGATCTCATGCTCGAGCCCCTGCTGGCCGGCGACCGCTGACCCAGCGTCCGCCCGGCGACGGGAGTTCCTCTCGGCCGGCGACCGCGGGCCGATCTCGTGCGAGTCTGGTTGCCATGGCGTACGACGAGGACCTCGTTGACCGTATCCGGATGGCGACCCAGGACCGCGATGACCTGACCGAGCGGAAGATGTTCGGCGGGCTCGCCTTCCTGGTGAGCGGCCACATGGCCGTCGCTGCGAGCGGGCAGGGAGGGCTGATGGTCCGGATCCACCCGGAGGAGTCGGAGACCCTGGTGCGCGAGCCGGGCGTGGATCGCTTCGAGATGCACGGCCGGGCGATGGACGGCTGGCTGCACGTGTCACCAGACGTCCTGGGGTCGGAGTCGCAGCTCGACCGGTGGGTGGCGCTCGGGGTCGAGTTCGCGAGCACGCTGCCGCCCAAGTGAGCTGTGTACGGGGCGGCGACGCGCTTTCGGGAAACGGGCATTTCGGTGCGCATCAGTGATGGTATGTTGCGATATGTCGGATTACTGTCGTGGTGAGCTGACGGACATGCCCTTCGCCAGCCTCCTGTCCTCGGTCTGAGACCGGCGGGCGGGGAGTCGGCTCGCCTGAGCAGAGGACCTCCCGCGATGCACCCCGTAGCCCCCCGTGACCTCCGACGTCGTACGCGTCACCTCGCGTCCTTCTCTGCCATGGGCATGCTGCTGCTGGCCGGTCCGCTCGCGCCCAGCGCGCACGCCGACGTCACGGTGGTGCCACTCGGCACCGCCTCCGCGTTCTCGGTCCTGGCCGGCTCCGCCGTGACCAACACCGGTACCACCGAGGTGGCCCGCAGCGTCGGGCTGCACCCGGGGACAGCCGTCACCGGGCATGCCTCCATGACGGTGGGCGGCACCTATCACGTCACCGACGCCGTGGCGCGCGATGCCAAGACCGACCTCACCACGGCGTACGACGACGCGGCCGGCCAGACGCCGCCGATCCCGGCCGACGAGGAGCTGGGGGGAGAGACGCTGGTCGCGGGCGTGTACAACCGGGCGGCGGAGATGGGTCTCACGGGCGTACTGACGCTGGACGGTCAGAACGACCCGGACTCGGTCTGGGTCTTCCAGGCCGGCACCAAGCTGACCGTGGCCGGCGCCAGCAGGGTCGAGCTCATCAACGGGGCCGACCCGTGCAACGTCTTCTGGCAGGTGGGCAGCTCGGCGACCTTGGGCACGACCAGTGCGTTCATCGGGACGGTGATGGCCGACCAGAGCATCACCATGAAGGCAGGCGCCGCGCTCGAGGGTCGGGTCCTCGCCCGCTCGGGATCGGTGACCCTGGACGACAACGAGATCACCACACCCGGCTGCGACGGCGACGTCGAGGTCGCGGACGGCACCAGTGCGCCCCCCAGCGCCGACGGCACCGGCGGTAGCGACGGCGCGGGCGGCACCGGCGGAACCGGCGGCACCGGCGGCGGCACGGACACCGGCAAGTCCGGCAAGAGCGGCAAGGGCGCCGCAAGCGGTAGCGGGACCCCCACCGTGGTCACGTCGGACCCCAGCGCACTGCTCGGCGCGGACGACGGCACCGGAGTCGTGGTCGAGACGCAGGTCTCCACCATGCCGATCGGCGCCGTCGACACCGGCAAGGTCGCACCTCGCGAGGGGTCCGGTCTCGAGGGCGTCACCGGCTGGCTGTTGGCTGCGGGCTTCGGCGCCCTGGCGCTGTTCGCCGTACGCCGGCGCCGGCTCGAGTGAGGGGACCCGGCATGCGGGCTCCCCGGCTCGACCTACGCCCGGCCTGGCTGGTCGTGGCGGTGCTCTCCACCGTGGCGGCGCTCATCCTCGCGGTGACCGCCTCCGGAGTTCTCGAGCCCAACCGATCTCGCACCATCAGCGCCGCGAGCACTGCGGTCGCTCCCGCGACAGTGCCGACGCCGGTGCCTTCGGCAGAGCCGGCCCCGGTCGAGACGACACCGGTCGAGACGACACCGGTCGAGACGACACCGCGGCCGATGGCGCGGTCCAAGCCCACCCGCCTGCGGATCCCGGCGATCAGCGTGAACTCCCGGCTGATGGATCTCGGACTCAACCAGGACGGGACCCTGGAGACCCCACCCGGTGCCTTCCCGGCCGGGTGGTTCACGGGCGCGCCCACGCCGGGCGAGCTCGGGCCGGCGATCATCGCGGGACACGTCAGGTACCTCACTCCCGGCGTCTTCGAGCGGCTCGGCGACCTCCGGGTCGGCGACCTGATCGTGGTGGACCGCCGGAACGGCAGCGTGGCGCGCTTCCGCGTCGTCCGGGTGCAGCACTTCGCGAAGTCCGCCTTCCCCACCAGGAAGGTCTACGGCGACATCGACCACGCAGGCCTGCGCCTGATCACGTGCGGGGGCCTGGACGCCAGCACCAACAAGTTCGACGAGAACGTCGTGGTCTTCGCCGACCTCGTCTAGGAGCCAGCGCGATCGGCCGGCTCAGGGTGCGTCGGTGAGCGCGGCGAACCGTCGCAGACGCAGGCTGTTGCCGACCACGAACACCGAGGAGAACGCCATCGCGGCCCCGGCCAGCATGGGGTTCAGCATGCCTGCCGCGGCGAGTGGGATCGCGGCGACGTTGTAGCCGAACGCCCAGAACAGGTTGCCCTTGATGGTGACCAAGGTGCGCCGCGACAGCCGGATCGCGTCCGCGGCAACCCGCAGGTCGCCCCTGACCAGGGTCAGGTCGCTGGCCTCGATCGCCACGTCGGTCCCGGTGCCCATGGCCAGCCCCAGGTCGGCCTGAGCGAGTGCCGCCGCGTCGTTGACGCCGTCGCCGACCATCGCGACGACCCGGCCCTCGGACTGCAGCCGCTTGATCGTCTCCACCTTCTCGGCCGGCATCACCCCGGCGATGACGTCGGTGGGCTCGATCCCCACCTGGGTCGCGACGGACCGGGCCACGACCTCGTGGTCGCCGGTGAGCAGGATCGGACGCAGGCCCAGGGCGCGCAGCCGGACGATCGCCTCGGCCGAGGTGTCCTTGACCTTGTCCGCGACCACGACGAAGCCGCGGGCCCGACCGTCCCAGCCGACCGCGACCGCGGTCCCTCCGCCCGCCTGTGCCTGCGCGAGCTTGCGGGTGAGGCTCTCGGAGAGGTGGTGGGACCGGTCCTCGAGCAGTCGCGGCCGGCCGACGAGGACGGTACGACCGCTGACGGTGCCCTCGATGCCGAGGCCTTCGATGCTGCTGACGTCCCCGACCTGCTCGAGCTCGCCGAACCGCTCCTTGGCGGCCGAGGCGATGGCGCGGCCGATCGGGTGCTCGGAGGCGTCCTCCAGCGCAGCGGCTGCACGCAGTACGTCGTCGGCACTCTCGCCGTCGTCGGCGACGACGTCCTTCATCGTCATCTGGCCGGTGGTGACCGTGCCCGTCTTGTCGAGCACGACGGTGTCGACGGTGCGCGTGCGCTCCAGCACCTCGGGGCCCTTGATCAGGATGCCGAGCTGGGCGCCGCGGCCGGTGCCGACCATCAGCGCGGTTGGCGTGGCCAGTCCCAGCGCGCAGGGGCACGCGATGATCAGGACGGCCACCGATGCGGTGAACGCGGCGGCGGCGCCGGCGCCGATGGCGATCCAGAAGCCGAGGGTGGCCAGCGACAGCGCGATCACGATGGGCACGAAGATGCCGGAGATGCGGTCGGCCAGGCGCTGCACGTCGGCCTTGCCGGTCTGCGCCTCCTCGACGAGGCGCGCCATCTGCGCCAGCTGTGTCTGGGAGCCCACCCGGGTGGCGCGTACGACGATCCGGCCGGCGGCATTGACGGTCGCACCGACGACGGGGTCGCCGACGCCGACCTCGATCGGCACCGACTCCCCGGTGAGCATGGATGCGTCGACGGCAGAGGCGCCCTGCTCGACGACGCCGTCGGTGGCGACCTTCTCTCCGGGGCGGACCACGAAGCGATCTCCCACCACGAGCTGCTCCACCGGGATGCGGGTCTCCTGGCCGTCGCGCAGGAGGGCGACGTCGCGCGAGCCCAGCTCGAGCAGTGCTCGCAGCGCTGCCCCCGCCTGGCGCTTGGAGCGGGTCTCGAAGTAGCGGCCGGCGAGGATGAAGGTGGTGACTCCGGCGGCCGCCTCCAGGTAGATGTTCCCGGCGCCGTCGGAGCGTTGCACGGTCAGCTCGAACGGGTGCGTCATGCCGGGCTCGCCCGCTGTGCCCAAGAAGAGCGCGTAGAGCGACCAGCCGTAGGCAGCGAGGGTGCCCATCGAGATGAGCGTGTCCATCGTCGAGCTCCCGTGGCGCAGGTTCGTCCAGGCCGCGCGGTGGAAGGGCAGCGCGCCCCACAGCACCACCGGAGTGGCCAGCACCAGGGAGATCCACTGCCAGTAGGTGAACTGGAGGGCGGGCACCATCGCCATCGCCACAACCGGCACGGTGAGCACCGAGGAGACCAGGAGCCGTCGCCGCAACGACCGGGCGGGGTCATCCTCGTCGTCTCGGGGCGCCCCCGCCGGTGCGGGCAGGGTGGCTCCGTAGCCGGCGGACTCGACGACGGCCAGCAGGTCCTCGGCGCCGACGTCGTCACCGAAGCTGACCTTGGCCTTCTCGGTCGCGTAGTTCACCGTCGCGGTGACTCCCGGCACCTTGTTGAGCTTCCGCTCGATCCGGTTCGCGCACGACGCACACGTCATGCCGGTGATGTCGAGCTCGGTCGAGGTGGTCATCGCGTGCCTTTCGGGTGGGTCGGACCGGGGGAGCGTTGCGGAGCGTGGGGGCCTCAGGCGAGCTGGTAGCCGGCCTCTTCGACGGCAGCCTGGACGGTGGCGGGGTCGATCGGCTCCTCGCTGCTGAGCCGGAGCTCGCCGGAGGCGAGGTCGACCACGACGTCGGTGACGCCCTCGATCTCCTGCACCTCCTCGGTGACCGAGGCGATGCAGTGCCCACAGGTCATGCCGGTGACGGTGTACGTCGCGGTGGCGCTCATGACCGCACCAGCCTGGCGATCGCGTCCGAGGCCTCGCTCAGCTTGGCCTGGGCGTCGGGGGAGTCCGAGCGCGCCGCGTCGAGCACACAGTGGGAGAGGTGCTCGTCCAGCAGGCCCAGGGACACCGCCTGCAGCGCTTTGGTCACCGCGGAGACCTGGGTGAGGATGTCGATGCAGTAGGTCTCGTCGGAGATCATCCGCTCGATGCCGCGCACCTGGCCCTCGATCCGCTTCATCCGCCGCAGGTAGTCGTCCTTGCGTTGCATGTAGCCGGGTGGGGTGGCGTTGTCGTCCGGGAGAGTGCTGGCGGTCATGATCGGTCCTCCTGCTGTCGCCGAGTGCTGTTTGAACACCATACCCCCCTAGGGTATGTCGTTCAACACGCGCCCAGGTTGCCGTCCTGGCGGCGTCGCGCCGGTTAGCGTGCTGCGCATGGCAATGCGTTCGCTCGGAGTGCTGGTGCTCGTTCTGATCCTGCTCTCCACCGGGGGTGGCGTGGTCGAGACGGACACCCGCCTGGAGCCCGTGGCCGCCAAGAGCCGGGCAGACTGCCGCGGGATCGAGCACCGCGAGGTCAGGGGCGAGGAGCCGACGTACACCCGCAAGAAGCTCTCCAGCTTCACCAACAGCCGTCGGGTGTGTCGGGGGTTGTGGCTGCCGAAGCCACGGCGGAGCCTGGTGCCCCAGGGGATCGCTGTCACCGGCTCGAGCGCCTGGATCAGCGGCTACCACCACCGCAAGGGATACGGGAAGCGCCCGTGCCGGCTGATCCGGATCAGCCTCCACACCGGGCGGCTGCTGGAGCTGCACCGGGCCATCTACGGCCAGGTCGGCCGCCGCCCGCGCACCTACTGCCGACACGGAGGCGGGCTCCTCAAGCACGGCAAGTACCTCTGGGTCGTGGAGGCCAGCAAGCTGTGGCTGGTCAACCCCTCCCAGCGCACCTCGGTCCTCGAGGCTCGCCGGGCCTGGCGCATCGAGGCGCCGGTCCGTGGCTCCTCCATCGTGGCCACCAAGACCCACCTCGGACTGGTGCCCTTCCAGACCCGCGGGGTCGCACGAATCCGCTGGTTCTCGCTCAAGCGACTGTTGCGGCCCGGGGTCCTCGACCTCGCGGTGACCAGCAAGGGGCGGAGCCAGCTCGGCGCCTCGGCCAGCACGCGGATCCCCCGTGCGGTGCAGGGAGGGATCATGACCGAGTCCGGTCGGCTGTTCCTGACCCGGTCGCACCTGTCCTGCGGGGAGCTGGTCACCCCCTCGGGGCGCCGGCTGGGCTTCATCCCCGGCGCCGAGGGCATCCAGTTCTCCACCTCACGACGACGTCTGTGGGCGGTGAGCGAGTCGGGTGCCCAGCCCTACGCGGTGGGGACGAGGAAGCCGATGACGCCGGCCGTGGTGAGCTTCGAGTGGCCCGGGCTCGCCTCGGGAAGGCCCGCACGCTGCGGCTTCCCCAAGTACTGACTGGTCCCTGTCGCAGGGGCCCGTCCCCGGCATGGCGAGGGGTTCCTTGCAGGTAGTTGAAACTCGGACCAATCCGCTTTGCGGACGGTGCCGAATCACCTCCCGAGACCAAGCAAGCACCCAAACCCAAAGCCACAGGATGTGACTCAGATGAGCACCATGTTTTCTTCCAAGAGCCGTAAGGCCATTGCCGCGATCGCTCTGGTGGCCACCACCGGCCTCTCCGCTGCCGCGTGCGGCACCAGCGACTCGACCTCCTCCTCCTCGTCCTCGACGAAGGCCTCGGCTCCCAAGCCGGTCGCCGCGATCGACTCGCTGCAGGGCAACGACACCAAGGTGACCCTGGACCAGGGCTTCGTGGACGCGCTGACCTCGCTCAAGCTCACCCCCGGCACGGTCGGCACCGCCGAGCTCGTCGACGGCGCGCTGGTGTTCCCGATCACCGGTGGCAACGTGACGGTGTTCAAGCCCGGCACGGTTTCGCCGTACGTGATCGGCCAGGTCCAGCACGAGGGCTCCGGTCTCTCGCTGGCTGCCGGTGGCACCAAGGTCGAGCTGACCAACCTGAACGTGGACCCGGGCGTCTCGCGGATCTACGGTGACGTCACCGTCAACGGCAAGGTCGCTGCGACCAGCGCCTACCTGTTCAAGCTCGACGGTCGCACCCTGAAGCCGCTGAGCACCGGCGACGGCACCGCCACGCTCGAGGGCACCAAGGTCGAGATCTCCCCGGTCGCGGCCCCGCTGCTGAACCAGACCTTCAAGACCGACGCGGTCAAGCCCGGCCTGCTGGTCGGGATCGCCGAGATCACGGTCAACACCACCCCCGGCGAGTGATCCCCCGCGTGTCCTCCACACGCGCTTGAACCGGAAGCAGACCCCCGCGGCCACCGGCCACGGGGGTCTGCTTGTGCGCCCAGCCGGTCGCTCCCGCCAGCGGGGCGGGAGTCGGCGAACCCTAGGGTGCTCCCATGGACTACGAGCTCGACCGTGGAATCGCCGTCGAGCCGCTCGCGCCGGGAGAGTTCGGCGCTCGCCTCGAGAGCGGTTGGGTCGTCGGAGGAGGCCTGAACGGCGGCTACCTGCTGGCCGTGCTCGGCAGTGCGATCAGCGCCGAGCTCGGAGAGCTGGGCCAGCCCGACCCGATCAGCGTCAGCGCCTACTACCTCAGCCCGAGCGTCCCCGGGCCGGCCCGGGTCCGGGTGCGCCGACTACGCGTCGGCGGCCGGCGCTCGACCGTCGCGGCGACGCTGCTCCAGCAGCAGGACGGCGTCGAGGTGGAGCGGATCACCACCCTCGCGGTGTACGGCGACCTCGACCAGATGCCGACAGAGGTGCAGCGCGAGATGCCGCCGCCCGACCTCCCGCCCTGGGAGGCGTGTCTGGATGCACGTCGCGCTCCCGCCGAGATCCGGGAGATGGCGCCGCTCCTCGAACGGTTCGGCACCCGCCTCGACCCGGCGTACGCCGGCTGGGCGGTGGGCGAACCCAGCCGCGCGGGGATCATCCAGGGCTGGTTCACGCTCGCCGACGACCGGCCCCTCGACCCGATCTCCCTGCTGCTGGTGGCCGACGCGCTGCCGCCGGTGACCTTCGACCTGGGGCTCCCGGGCTGGGCGCCCACGATGGAGCTCACCGTGCACGTGCGGGCCAGACCCGCGGCGGGCCGGGCCATCGTCCGGCACGCGACCCGCAACATCTCGGGTGGGCTGTTCGAGGAGGACTGCGAGATCTGGGACAGCGAGGGTCGCCTGGTGGCACAGTCGCGTCAGCTCGCCCTGCTGCCACGCCAAGCTCGCTGAACGAGGTCTAGACGGGTGACCCGGAAAGTCTCGCAATAGGGCCCGGAGTTTGGATCATTTGGGCCCGCGCTGGAGACTTCTCCCAAGCGCGACGGCACCTCGGACCGTCGACGCAGAGGGGGTACACGGAGTATGAGATCCAGGGCTCGCATCGCGGTGCCTTTGGCGAGCCTGCTGATGGTGGTGGGCGCCGGTCACGTCGTTCCGACCGGCAGCGCTCCGCTCGTGGAGGCGTCGGCCAGGCCGCTGCCGCTGGCGCAGGCCTCGGTGACGGTTCCCGAGGCCGTCGGCCCCGCGGAGCCGGTCGTGCTCACGGACAGCCCGGCGGGCGAGACTCGCGCCGTGTCCGAGTCCGGAGGCGCGGTGCGCTCCACCGAGACCCTCCGTACCGAGGTCCTCAACGCCTACACCCAGGCGGTGGCCCTCGCTCCTGCGTCCTGCCACCTGTCACTCTCGCTGCTCGCCGCCATCGGGCAGGTCGAGTCCGGCAACCTGGCCACCAGCACGATCACCAACAACCGGGTAGTTCCCGGCATCCTCGGGCCGGTGCTGGACGGACGCGGCTTCGCCCGGATCCCCGACACCGACGACGGCCGCTGGGACGGGAACACCTCGTGGGACCGCGCCCTGGGCCCGATGCAGTTCGTCCCGGCCAGCTGGCGCGTGGTGGGTCTCGACCTCGACGACGACGGCATCCGCGACCCGCAGAACGTCTTCGACGCGGCCGGTGCCGCCATGGTCTACCTCTGCTCCGGCGGGCGTGACCTGAGCAGCCCGACCGAGCTCGACGAGGCGATCCTGGCCTACAACCGCTCGACGGAGTACCTCGACCTGGTCCTCGCCTGGCAGACGGTCTTCGACACCGCCGACCTCGCCGGGGTGGGCTCCACGCCGGCACCGGGCGCCTGGGCGATGCCGGCATCCCCGAGCAGCTCAGCGTCCGCGGCCCCCGGAGCGCGGGTCGAGAGCTCCCCGAAGACCAGCGCCCGGACCCGGCCTGCTGCGAAGACCAAGGCGCCGAGGTCCTCGACCAGCGCCTCGGCGGCGCCGTCCGGATCGGTCGGCACCGGCACCGGCACGGGCGCCGGCGCCGGCACCGGCACGGGCACCGGCACCGGCGTGGCGCCGGGACCCTCGACCGACCCGACGCCTGGCGAGGGCCCGAAGACCCCGCCGAAGAACGAGCCCAAGGGCAGCCCGACCACCGACCCCACGCCGGGTTCGGACCCGGACGTGCCCCCCGACTCCTGCCTGATCGATGACGACCCGACCCTGGAGCCGGGTGTCGAGCCCGAGCCCGAGCCTGAGCCTCTGCCCGAGCCGCTGCCGGAGCCGACGGATCTGCCCTCAACGCCTGAGGACGGCACGGTGCCGGACCCCTGCGACCCGCTGGTGCCGGACGAGCCGGCGCCGGGCCCGGCCGCCAGCGGCTCACCCACCGTGGAGTGAGCCCGACCCCTGGTTCCGGCCCTGCCACGGCATCCGGGGCAGCAGCCGGCGACGCTCGAACCGGGAGCGCTTCATCGCGAACACGAAGCGTCGGCCGGGGTACTCCGTGAGCGACCAGAGCAGGTCGGTCGAGGGCCAGTAGGAGATGTCCTCCGGCCCGACCGGCAGGGAGCGGGGAAAGCTGCGGAACGAGCCGATCCGGCCGACGTACATCTTCCCGAGCCGGCGCGTGCCGCGGCTGGCCGTCACGTAGTAGGTCCCGGACACGACGGCCGCGCCCTGCATGTGGCCGAGTCCGCACTCGTCGAGGGAGACCGGAGTCGAGACGCCGTCCTCGTGCGCGGCCAGGTGGAAGGTCTCGGGGTCGAGCGGGAAGTGCACCAGGCGGCGGGTCATCTCAGCGACGCCGTACTCCCCGGCCACCAGCTGTGGCGGCGAGGTGCTCCGATCGAGGGAGAGGAACGAGTAGCGCATCCGCTCCACTCCCTCGGTGGCCTCGGCCTCGTAGGCGAACCTCACCGGCAGCACGTACCGGTAGCCGAACGTGGACTCCGTCGACCGGACCCGGATGATGTCATCGAGCAGGCAGCTGAACAGTCCGTGCCGAGTGCCGGCCACGTGCAGGTAGGGCCCGCACCAGACCAGTCCGCCCGCGTGCACCAGGAGTGGTCGCAGCACCACCTCGCCCGACTTCGTGCGCTCGGGGACCACCAGCAGGACATGGCGGTAGGCCAGGGTGTCCAGGTCGACCACGGTGAGCCGGCTGCCGTGGTTCACGCCGCGCACGGTCTTGGAGTACCAGCTGGTCACCAGCAGCCGGCGGCCTTCGAGCTCTTCGGGGTCACCGGCGTCGGCAGAGGTGGAGATGCCCTGGGGCCACCAGCGCTCGGTGTGCTCGTCGACGTCGTTCCACCGGAAGCCGCGGTCGACTGCCCGGCCGGGCACCCGTGCGCGGACGCCGCGTCGGTTCAGGTGCGCGATCACTCCGGAGATGCCCACCCGTCGTCCGAACCTCTCCACGGCCGCGTCGATGTCGGCGGTGTTCTCCTCGGTACGCCGAAGGTGGATGCTCGAGAGGCGGTCCGGGCTCACGGTGCCAAGGTAGTGGTCACGCCGGATAGATTGCGGGCGTGCACGAGGTCGTGGGTGTCGCGGTGGTCGAGAACGGGCGGGTGCTCGCGGCCAGGAGGTCCCGACCGACGGCGCTGGCCGGTCGCTGGGAGTTTCCCGGCGGAAAGGTCGAGCCGGGGGAGACCTCGGAGGGGGCAGCGGTGCGCGAGCTCCTCGAGGAGCTCGGCTGCGACGTCGAGGTCACCGGCTGGCTGCCCGGCGACAGCCCGATCGGCGAGGGCCTCGTCCTCCGGGTCGCGACCGCGCGCCTCGTCGAGGGAGACCCGGTCCCGGTCGAGCACGACGCGGTGCGCTGGCTCCGCCCTGAGCAGCTCGACGAGCTGAGCTGGGTCGACGCGGACCGGCCGTTCCTCGACCCGGTCCGCGCCCTGCTCGGTGCCGGCTGATGCGCGGGGTGTTCTTCGAGGAGGAGCAGGCTCGAGCAGCGGTGTCGCGGCTGGTGCGCGACGGCTTCGAGGCCGGCTGCGTCCGGGAGCGCTTCGCAGGCGAGGACGACGACGAGGACCAGCCCTGGGTGGTCCTCACCGATGCCCCGTCCGGGATCCTCGAGGCCCTGGTCGAGGAGCACGACGGCTGGTTGGAGTCCAGCGCCCCACCGCCGACCACGCCCTCGGCCCTCCCCGACGGGCCTCGCCGACGCAAGCGAAACCCCTAGGCACGCGCCGCCTAGGATCACGGGTATGAACAAGCACCTTCTGCTCGTGCACGCTCACCCCGACGACGAGAGCATCGGTCAGGGCGCCACCATGGCGCGCTACGTCGCCGAGGGCATCGGGGTCACCCTGGTGACCTGCACCGGTGGGGAGATGGGCGAGATCCTGGTGCCCGAGCTCGAGCACATGGCGGCCGACCAGGACGACACCTTGGCCGACCAGCGCAAGATCGAGCTCGACAACGCGATGAAGGTGCTCGGCGTCACCGACTACCGCCACCTCGGCGGGTTCAAGCGCTACCGCGACTCAGGCATGCAGTGGCACGAGGGGGGCCACGCGGTCCCTGCCGACGTCGTCCACGCGAACGCCTTCTGGAGCGCGGACCTGACCGAGGCCGCCAGCTACCTGGTCGAGATCATCCGGGAGGTGCGGCCGCAGGTGATGGTGACCTACGACGACTTCGGTGGCTACGGCCACCCCGACCACATCCAGACCCACCGGGTCGCGACGTACGCCGCCGCCCTGGCAGCGGTGCCGTCGTACCGCCGCGACCTCGGGGACCACCACGACATCGCCAAGATCTACTGGGGCGCCATGTCCGCGGGGAAGATGCGACAAGGCCTCCGGAACCTGCGCGCGGCCGGTGACACCACCACCTTCGAGGGCCTGGACCCCGAGGGCGACCTGCCTGCGTTCATGGTCGAGGACGACGTGCTGACTGCGGTGATCGAGGCCGACGAGTACGCCGACGTCAAGATGGAGGCGCTGAAGGCGCACCGCACCCAGATCTCCGTCGACGGGTCCTTCTTCGCGCTCTCCAACAACCAGGGCAGCGAGATCTGGGGCACCGAGTACTACCGCATCGCCAAGGGGCGCCAGGGCCCGACCGGTCCGGACGGTCTCGAGACCGACCTGTTCGCAGGGCTGGGGTAGCGCTCGATGGCAACCAATCTCGGCGCCAGGGTGGCCGGGTTCACCGTCCTCGGACTGGTCGTGCTCGTGGGTGCGGCCTGGGTCAGCCTGTACCTCTACGCCGGCGACGTGGCTCCACGCAACGCCCGGGTGGAGGGAGTCAGCGTCGCCGGGCTCGCCCCGCCGGAGGCCGAGAAGCGGCTCCGTGCAGGGCTGGCCGCACGCACGGCCGAGCCCATCAGGCTCACCTACGGCGACGGTCGTGACGAGACGGTCGACCCCGTCGACGCAGGTCTGGCCGTGGACTACCCCGCCTCGATCGCGAAGGCCGGCGGCGGCTCCGGCTGGGGGATCGGACGGATGTGGCAGGTGATCACCGGCGGCGAGGACCATCGCGCCGTGGTGAGCGTGGACCAGTCCCGGATGCAGCCCACGCTGGAAGCCCTTGACGGCGGCATCAAGCAGCCGCCGGTGCAGGGCGCGGTCGTCTTCCGCCGCGGCGAAGCGGTGGCGCGGCCGAGCCGACCTGGGCTCGTGGTCGACCGCAGCGACGCCCAGGCGCTCCTGGAGGCGCGCTTCCTGCGCAGCGGGTCGCGGAAGATCCCCACGGTGACCAAGGAGCCCGACGTCTCGGACGAGGCGGTGCAGCGTGCGATGACGAGCTTCGCGGAGCCGGCCATGTCGGCGCCGGTGACGCTGGTCGTGGGCGGGCAGCAGGTCAAGGCCCCTCCGAAGCTCTTCGGCAAGGGCCTCTCGATGGTCGCCGAGGACGGCGAGCTCGTCCCCGCCGTCGACGGAGAGCGCGTGCTCGAGGCGCTCGCTCCGGTCATGAAGAAGGTGGGCCGAGAACCGCAGGACGCGCGCATCGTCGTACGCCGAGGCAAGCCGCGCGTGATCGCGGCCAAGGTCGGCGTCGAGGTCGACCCCCAGGAGATCGAGGACGAGCTGGCCCCGGTCCTGGTGGAGAGCGGAGCCGCTCGCAAGCTCGCCCTGGAGGGCAAGGAGTCGCAGCCCGACTTCACCACCGCCGAGGCGAAGGCGTTGAAGGTGGTCGAGCGGGTGAGCACGTTCACCACCAACTTCCCCTACGCCGAGTACCGCAACGTGAACCTGACCCGGGCGGCCCAGCTGATCGATGGGACCTTGCTGCTCCCGGGCGAGACCTTCAGCCTCAACGGGATCGTCGGCGAGCGGACCAAGGAGAACGGCTTCACCGAGGGCTACATCATCTCGGACGGCATCTTCCGCAAGGACCTGGGCGGCGGCGTCTCCCAGATCGCCACCACCACGTTCAACGCGATGTTCTTCGCCGGTCTCGAGGACGTGGAGCACAAGCCGCACTCGGTGTTCATCGACCGCTATCCCGAGGGTCGCGAGGCGACCGTGGCGTGGCCGTCGCTGGACCTCAAGTTCACCAACAACACCCCCTACGGCGTCCTGGTGAAGGCGAGCGTCACCAAGTCCTCCCCGAGCAGCCAGGGTGCGGCGACGGTCTCGATGTACTCCACCAAGCAGTGGAACGTCACCAGCACCACCGGGCCTCGCACCGCCTTCGTGCAGCCGAAGGTGCGCTATCTCCAGGACGAGGACTGCGAGGAGTTCAGCGGCACCCAGGGGTTCAGCGTCGACGTCTTCCGCCGCTTCCAGGACCTGAAGACCGACAAGGTGCTGCGCACCGAGAAGTTCGAGACCGACTACATCGCCGGTGACGAGGTGCGCTGCGGTGAGCCGCCCAAGCCGGCCCCGCCGAAGAAGCCCAAGCCGCGCGGAGACTGAGCAGAAGTCGCCTCGGCCGCGGCCTCGATCTGCGAGGGTGGCCGAGGAGGCTGCAAGCGGGCAGCTCCGAGGACAGGGGAGCGGGCATGCGAACTCGGGTCGTCGTCAGGGTCACGGTCGCGCTCATGGTGCTCGCCCTCGCCTCGGGCGGCCTCGGGCTGACGCCGACGGCAGTCGCCGCCACGTCCTCGGCGAGCGGTTCGACCCCCACCGGGTCCTGCCGCCCCTCCGTCCTGCGTCCGGTGCCGGTGGTGCTGGTCCACGGCACGTTCGGTGACCGCAGGTTCCTGCTCGACCGCCTGGCCGGGAGCCTGCGCAGCGACGGCTACTGCGTCTTCGCTCTCGACTACGGCAACCGGGCCACCGGTCCGGTCGAGGCCTCGGCCGACGAGCTGGCGGCGTACGTCGACCGGGTGCTGGACCTCACCGGGGCCGCGAGGGTCTCCCTGGTCGGCCACTCCCAGGGCGGGATGATGGCGCGCTACTACGTCAAGTTCCGCGGCGGCGCGGGCAAGGTCGACGACCTCGTCGGGCTGGCGCCCTCCAACCACGGCACCCGCAACCCGCTGCTGCTCACTCCCGGACTGCGCCACCTGTGCCCGGCCTGTCTGCAGCAGCAGTGGGGGTCGGACTTCCTGCGCGGCCTCAACGCCGGGGACGAGACGCCCGGAGAGGTCAGCTACACCAACATCGTGACGAGGTACGACGCCGTGGTGCTGCCCTACACCTCCGGCTATCTCACCGGCGAGAACACCACGAACATCAGGCTCCAGTCGAAGTGCCCCTTCGACCTCGCCGGCCACCTGCTCCTGCCGGCTGACGGCCCGGCCATCCGGCTGGTGCGCAACGCGCTGGGTCGTCGCGGTCCGGCGAGCCCGACCTACCAGCCCTCCTGCCGCCCCTGATCCGGGAGGCTCGCACGTCTCCTCAGTCCGGGCTCTGGTCGGCGACGAGGTAGTCGTAGCGGTGATGCGCCTCGAAGCCGCGCGCCTGGTAGAGGCCGATCGCTGCGCTGTTGGACTCCACCACCTGGAGATAGGACGTGGTCGCCCCGCGCTCGGCGCCCCACTCCAGCAGCGTCTCGAGCACGGCGCTGCCCAGGCCGGTGCCACGCAGGTCCTCGCGGGTCCAGAGACAGGACACCCCGACCCAGTCGCCGTGCAGGGTCCCGCGACCGCGCGCCAGCACCGCGTCGTCCTCGTCGCGGACCGTCGCGAAGGTGACCTCGCCGGCCTCGAGGACCAGGCGGGCGTCGTCACCGAAGCGTGCTGAGCGCTCGTCGGTGGCCAGCCAGCTCGCGTCCAGGGTCGCGTCGTGGCGTGGTTCGGCGACCCGGTCGGGCCCGAGGCGGCGCAGGACCCGCGACACCGAGGAGAGCATCAGCTGGGTGGACTCGTAGACCGACCATCCCGCTCGTGCGAACGCCTCGGCCTCGGGTCCTCCCGGCAGGACGTGGGCGCGAGCAGGCAGCGACCGGGCGAGATACCAGTGCGCCACGGTGTCCACGGCGTCCTCGAGGGGTCGGTCAGCGACGCCGAGGGCCAGCACCGAGTTCCCGCGCGAGGAGAACCCCCTCGAGGAGCGCAGCACCCACTCGCCCAGCGGTGCGCTCTCCAGCGGCTGCCATCCCGGCAGCGCCAGCCGGTCGGCGGTCGCGGCGCCCAGGCGGCGGTACACCGACGGCCGCGGCGGGACCGGCTTGCCGGAGACGATGTCGGCGGTGCGCGATCTCCACCAGGCTGCCGTCCTCCCGGCGCACGGTCATGACGCCGTCGCCCCACGACTCGCAGATGCCGAGCACATCGGTCATCGCGGGCCCCCCGGTCGGGCCGATCTCGCCGGGGAGCAGCCGCCGTACGACGACCCGTAGACCCACCACGTGCGGTCCCAGCACCCCCACGGCGCGCGGCTTCGCGTGTCGGTCCTCGGGCAGTTCATCGGCGACCACCTGGGGATACTAGGCTGGTCCTCGTCCGCTACCGGACCGAACCTCAGGAGGATCCAGGTGACCTACGTCATCGCCCAGCCGTGCGTCGACCTGAAGGACCGTGCCTGCGTCGACGAGTGTCCCGGTCGACTGCATCTACGAAGGCAAGCGGATGCTCTACATCCACCCCGACGAGTGCGTCGACTGCGGTGCCTGCGAGCCGGTCTGCCCGGTCGAGGCGATCTACTACGAGGACGACACCCCGGAGCAGTGGAAGGAGTACTACGACGCGAACGTGCACTTCTTCGACGACCTCGGCTCCCCCGGCGGTGCCGCCAAGATGGGCGAGATCGACAAGGACCACCCGTTGATCGCGGCGCTGCCCTCCGCAGCCGCAGGCTGAGCTGACCCATCGGCACAGGCCCCGTCTCCGCCCGGCTCCCGGACTTCCCCTGGGACCAGCTGACGCCGTACGCCGCGACGGCGCGCGCGCACGCCGACGGCATCGTCGACCTCTCGATCGGCACGCCGGTCGACCCGACCCCGGAGGTCGTGCAGCAGGCGCTGCGCGAGGCCGCCGACGCTCCCGGGCTACCCGGTCACGATCGGGCTGACCGAGACCCGGCAGGCCTGCATCGACTGGCTGGCAGCGACGCTTCGGCGTGACCGGGCTCGGCCTGGACGCCGTGCTGCCGACGATCGGCTCCAAGGAGCTGATCGCCGGCCTGGCCGACGCCACCTGGGGCTCGGACCCGGCGACCTCGTGGTGCTAGCCCGAGCTGGCCTACCCGACCTACGAGGTCGGGTGCCGCGCTCGTCGGCGCCGAGACCATCGCCACCGACTCGCTGACCGCGCTCGGCCCGCGCACCCCGGCGCTGGTGTGGGTGAACTCGCCGTCGAACCCGACCGGTCGGGTGCTGCCCGTCGAGCATCTGCGCAAGGTCGTCGACTGGTGCCGCGAGCGCGGTGTGCTGCTCGTCTCCGACGAGTGCTACCTGGAGTGCGCCTGGGAGACCGAGCCGGTCTCGGTGCTGCACCCGGACGTCAACGGCGGCTCGCTGGAGGGCATCCTGAGCGGTGCACTCGCTGTCCAAGCGCTCCAACCTCGCGGGCTACCGCTGTGCGTTCGTCGCCGGTGACCCGGCCGTGGTCGGCGAGCTGCTCGCGGTGCGCAAGAACCTCGGCCTGATGATGCCCGGGCCCCAGCAGCGCGCGATGGTCGCCGCCCTCGACGACGACGTCCACGTCGAGGAGCAGCACGCGCGCTACGCGGCCCGTCGTACGACCTTGCGGGCCGCACTGGAGTCGGCGGGCTTCCGGATCGACCACTCCGAGGCCTCGCTCTACCTGTGGGCGACCCGCGACGAGGACTGCTGGGACACCGTCGCCTGGCTCGCCGAGCGCGGCATCCTGGTCGCCCCCGGGTCGTTCTACGGCCGCGCCGGTGCGCCGCCACGTGCGGGTGGCGTTCACCGCCACCGACGAGCGGGTCGCCGCGGCGTCGCACCGACTGGCCTGAGCGGCGTACCCGAGCCGGACCGGGAGTACTCTCATGTCGGAGTACTTGACAAGCAAGAGTACTCGGCATCAAAGTTCTGCCATGCCGCACGACGCACAGATGCTCAAGGGGGTGCTCCAGCTCCTGCTGCTGCCGCGCGTGCTCACCGAGGAGGACGGGTACGGCTACGCGATCGTCACGCGGCTGCGGGAGGCGGGCTTCGACGAGCTGGCCGAGGGCACCGTCTATCCGGCGCTGACCCGGTTGGAGGCCACCGGACAGCTCGAGTCCTACCTGGTGCGGTCCGACGTCCGGTCCGGCCCGCAAGTACTACCGCGCCACCCGCGGCCGGCCAGGAGGAGCTGCGGCACCGCGAGTCGTCCTGGCGGGAGCTCGTCGCCGCAGTCGAGCAGGTGCGTCCCCGCCAGATCGCCGACCAGGAGGTTCCGTCATGAGGTTCATCGACCGTGTCCGCATCGAGAGCGCCGTCCAGCGCTTCGACTTCTGGCTCGACTTCCGCGGGGTCTCCCGTCGCCGGCGTCGCGAGCTGCGCGCCGAGCTGCGCGGCAATCTGGCCGACGCAGCCGCCGAGCGAGGCATCACCGCCGCGCTGCTCGGGATCGGGTCGCCGCGAACCCTGGCCCACGACGTGGCCGAGGCCGCACCCGCCCGCGCCCGCTGGACCGTGGGCGCGTACGTCGCCCTGTCGGTCTTCGTGCTGCTGACCTCGGCGTGGCTGTTCTCGGTGATCGGCTTCGTCGACGGCGTCCAGGCCGCGGGCCGTAACGGGCGCGAGGCGACCGGAGGCTCTTCCCCTGGTTCGGTGAGGTGACGGTCGAGGTCCGTGCGGACGGGTCGGTCCTCAGCGTGTCGGCCACCGTGCCCTGGATGATCTGGGTCGTCTCCCTGGTCGTGCTGCTCGTCGCCGCGCAGCCGTGGCGGCCGCTGCGCCACCGGCTGCGTCGCCTCGGACCCGCCGTCTCACGCGGCTGAGGGGTCCCGCTCAGCCGAGAGTGATGCGGACCGTGCGCGCGCCGGCCCCCGGGTCTGCACTCCAGCCGTCTCGGACGTCCGACCGGTGCTCCAGCGCTTGCCGGAGTAGGAGACCGACTCCGGACGCAGGACGGCTCCGTGGCCGACCAGGAACTGGGCGACCGACCAGCCCAGCCGCCGTCCCGCTTGACCCGCCTCGACGGTGACCGCGACATCCTGCCGCGAGCCGGAGCGGGCGATCTCGAGATCGCCGTAGGCACGCTTCAGCCCTCCGGATCACCTGAGCGGCCTTCCCGGCGGTGGTCGCTCGCGCACCACGCAGGTGAACAGGCCGCCGGGGCTGTAGCCGGTGAGCACCGAGGCGAGGGTGCGGGCGTCGGCAGCGTGCGCCTCGTAGGCCTCGGGAAAGCCCGAGCGCTGCACCTTCTGCGCCGCCTCGGTGATCCGCATCGTCTTGTAGTCCGGGATCTTCTCGAGCGCGTCGTAGAACGCGTTGGTCGCGTAGTAGCGGTTGCGCACCTGCTTCTGGCGTGCCCCAGCCCTGCGACGGCCGCTGCTGGAAGAGGCCGAGGGAGTCGCGGTCGCCGTAGGTCAGGTTGCGGATCTTGCTCTCCTGGTACGCCGTGGCCAGCGCGATCGAGACCGCCCGCGCGGGCAGACCGCGGCTCGACCCCGATCGCAGCGATCAGGCTGGCGTTCTCGGCCTGGTCCGT
The DNA here is from genome assembly GCA_963834315.1 of uncultured Actinomycetota bacterium. Classification (GTDB taxonomy): domain Bacteria; phylum Actinomycetota; class Actinomycetes; order Propionibacteriales; family Nocardioidaceae; genus Nocardioides_B. The sequence goes on from CAWIAY010000010.1 coordinate 1,917,349, forward strand.
GGCCAGGTCGACCTGACGCCCGTCGAGGCTCGCGGTGCAGCCCTCCCGGTCGGGGAGCGGGCCGGAACCGCGCCAAGGGCGACGCCGACGCCGGCCACGACGGCGAGCACGACGAGGAAGACGAGATAGCGGAGCTCCATCCGGTGTGCTCGGTCACGCGGTCAGTTCGTGTGCAGGGCGTCGTTCAGGCTGATGCCCTCGCCGGCCCAGGGGTGGGCCTCGACCGCGCCGCTGACCGAGTTGCGCCGGAAGAGCACGTTGTCGGCGCCGGAGAGGTCGGAGGCCTTGATCACCTTGGGCTTGGAGTCCATGTCCCGGATGGTGACCTTGGTGCCCGCAGTGATGTAGCAGCCCGCTTCGACGACGCAGTCATCGCCCAGGGAGATGCCGATGCCGGCATTGGCTCCCAGCAGGCAGCGCTCACCGATCGAGATGACCTCCTTGCCACCGCCGGAGAGCGTCCCCATGATCGAGGACCCGCCGCCGATGTCGGAGCCGTCGCCCACCACGACTCCGGCGCTGATCCGGCCCTCCACCATCGAGGCGCCCAGCGTGCCCGCGTTGTAGTTGACGAAGCCCTCGTGCATCACGGTGGTGCCCTCCGCGAGGTGGGCGCCGAGACGCACCCGGTCGGCGTCCGCGATCCGCACCCCGGCAGGCACGACGTAGTCGGTCATCCGAGGGAACTTGTCGACACCGAAGACCTGCACCGGGCCGCTGTGAGCGCAAGCCGGAGCCGGACCTGCTCGAAGCCGGCCACGGCGCACGGCCCCACGCTCGTCCAGACCACGTTCGCCAGCTTGCCGAAGATGCCCTCGACGTTGAGCCCGTGCGGGCGCACCAGCCGATGGCTGAGCAGGTGGAGCCGCAGGTAGGCGTCGCTGGCGTCCTGTGGTGGCTCGGCGAGCTCGATCGTGACGGTGACCACCTCGGTGCGTACCCCACGCTCGGGATGCTCCGCGGCCAGCGCCAGCAGCGACTCCGGGGGATTGTCGTCCGGAGCGTCGCCGAGCGCGGGGGCCGGGAACCAGGTGTCCAGGACGGTGCCGTCCTCGGTCACGGTAGCCAGGCCGTGTCCCCACGCGTGGGAGCTTTCGGGCAGGCTGGAGTCGGCAAGATGCTGGGACATGAGCACGAGGCTACCGGTGCCGGGCACAGCGCCGTACGCCTGTGCAAGGAGGTGGGCATGGCGAGGTTCAAGGAGCTCTGCATGGACACGAACGGGCCGGACGGCGAGCTCGGCCGGTTCTGGGCCGCTGCCACCGGCTGCACCTATGCGCCGCCCGGTCCGGACGCCGGTGCAGGCGACGTGGGTGACGTGCTCGGACCGGTCGAGGGCATGGGCATCGCACTGTGCCCTGTCCCGGAGCAGAAGACGGTCAAGCACCGGGTGCACCTGGACGTGCACACCCGATCAGTGGAGTCCCTGCTGACCCTCGGCGCCCGGCGAGCACCCGGCTACGGCGGGGACTCGTGGACGGTGCTGCTGGATCCGGAGGGCGGGGAGTTCTGCGCCTTCATCCGTGAGGGTGACCTGCCGGGCTATCTCGGCTACGAGCTGGTGGTCGACAGCCGGGACGCGCAGGCTCAGGCACGCTGGTGGGCCGCCGTGTTCGGCCTGGAGCCAGGCAATGACGGTGAGGAGTACTGGCACGTCTCGGGGATCCCGGACCTGCCGTTCGAGTCGGTCGTCTTCGACCCGGTCCCCGAGCCCAAGACGGTCAAGAACCGGATCCACTGGGACCTCTACGGCGACGTCGCGGAGTTCACGCACCGCGGCGCCACCGTCCTGCGGGAGCTGGGGGGATGGACCGTGCTCGCAGACCCGGAGGGCAACGAGTTCTGCGTCTTTCCCGAGACAGGTCTCGAGACAGACACCCCGTGAGAGGGCCCGTGACAGGTCCATAGGCGGGCACCGAGGCTGACCTCCTCAGGTCCGGAGCCGACCCACCAACCTTTCGCCAACCGCCGCGCCCTACCGTGAGCGGGGTCACACTCATCTGGCACCCTAGGAGTGCGCCCCATGGCTCGGATCGAACTCACCGTCGACGGCGCGAAGGTCTCGGACGACGTAGAACCCCGGATGCTGCTCGTCCAGTACCTCCGCGAGAAGCTCGGCAAGACCGGCACCGTGATCGGCTGCGACACCAGCAACTGCGGCGCCTGCACCGTGCACCTGGACGGGCGCAGCGTGAAGTCGTGCAACGTGCTCGCCGTACAGGCCAACGGTCACGAGGTGACGACGATCGAGGGGCTGGCCGAGGGCGGCGAGCTGCACAAGGTGCAGGCGGCCTTCCACGAGTGCCACGCCCTCCAGTGCGGCTTCTGCACGCCGGGCATGATCATGCAGTCCGTCGACCTGCTCAACGACAACCCGGACCCGAGCGAGGAAGAGATCCGCGTCGGGCTCGAGGGCAACCTGTGCCGCTGCACGGGCTACCACAACATCATCAAGGCCGTGCAGGCCGCGGCCGCCGGCGACGTACGCGACGCCCATGCCGACGGCGCCCCCGCCGAGAACGCCGAGACCGAGACGGTGGAGGTCTGAGATGACTGCGACCCAGGACGCACCCGCAGGCGAGGCCCGCATGGAGATCGGTCGTGACCGGCGCCGCAAGGAGGACCAGCGGCTGATCACCGGCCGGACCCGCTGGACCGACAACATCACCCTCCCCGGGATGCTGCACCTGGCCATGGTGCGCAGCCCGTTCGCCCACGCCACCATCACCGCGATCAACGTGGACGAGGCGCTGGCCGCCCCCAACGTCGTCACCGTGATCACCGGCAAGGACGTGGCGGAGGAGCAGGGCTCGCTGCCCAACGCCTGGCCGATCACCAAGGACCAGGTCGCGCCGACGCATCCACCGGTAGCGGTGGACCGAGTCTCCTTCGCCGGCGAGATCGTTGCCGTCATCGTCGCCCGGAGCGCCGCGGAAGCACGTGACGCCGCCGAGCTGGTCGACGTCGACTACGAGGAGCTTCCCGCGGCGCTCGACCTCAAGGAGGCCTTCGAGGCGACCGCGGAGAACGGCGGCGCGCTGGCGCACCCTGACCTCGGCACCAACAGGTCAGCCCTGTGGGTCTTCGACTCCGAGCAGGCCGGCACCGGCGGCAACGTCGACCAGGCCATCGAGAAGGCCCGCGGCGACGGCATCGTGCTGGAGCGGGAGTACCGCCAGCAGCGCCTGATCCCCGCCTTCATGGAGCCCCGGTCCGTGGTCGTCGACCCGACCGGCGAGCAGATCACGATGTGGTCGGCCACCCAGATCCCGCACATCCTGCGCTTCCTGCTGGCCGCCGTCCTCGGCATCCCCGAGTCCAAGCTCCGCGTGATCGCGCCCGATGTCGGCGGCGGCTTCGGCGGCAAGCTGCAGACGACTCCGGAGGAGTTCATCACCATGGTGCTCGCCCGTCGCCTGGGCAAGCCGCTGAAGTACACCGAGACGCGTTCGGAGTCGCTGATGGCCGGCCACCACGGCCGTGATCAGTGGCAGAAGCTCACCCTCGCGGCCGAGAAGGACGGCACCGTCACCGGGCTCAAGGTGGAGCTGCTCACCGACCTGGGCTCGCATGTGGCACTGATGGGCGGCGGTGTGCCCGTACTCGGTGCGTTCATGTTCAACGCGATCTACAAGTTCGCGGCCTACCAGTTCAACTGCCAGACGGTGCTCACGAACAAGACCTGGACCGATGCCTACCGCGGAGCGGGCCGTCCCGAGGCGACGTTCGCGATCGAGCGGCTGATGGACGACCTCGCCGACGAGCTGGGAGTCGACCCGCTCGAGCTCCGGGAGAAGAACTGGATCAAGCACGAGGAGTTCCCGTTCACCTCGGTGTGCGGTCTGGAGTACGACACCGGCAACTACGAGGTGGCCACCCAGATGGCCAAGGACAGCTTCGGCTACGACGAGCTGCGCGCCGAGCAGAAGCGCCGCAGGGACGAGAAGGACCCCGTCCAGCTCGGGATCGGGGTCTCGACCTTCACCGAGATGTGTGGTCTTGCGCCGAGCCGCGTGCTCGGCACACTCGACTACGGAGCCGGCGGGTGGGAGCACGCGAGCGTGCGGATGCTGCCCACCGGCAAGGTGGAGGTGCTCACGGGGTCCAGTGCGCACGGTCAGGGACACGAGACGGCGTTCAGCCAGATCGTGGCCGACCGGCTCGGAGTCCCCTATGAGGACGTCGAGGTGCTGCATGGCGACACCGCGATTGCCCACAAGGGCATGGACACCTACGGTTCGCGATCGCTGGTGGTCGGGGGCGAGGCCTTGGTCCGTGCGGCGGACAAGGTGATCGAGAGGGCCAAGCCGATCGCGGCTCACCTGCTCGAGGCCAACGCCGACGACCTCGAGTTCAAGGCTGGCCGCTTCGGTGTCCGCGGCACCGACCAGGGCGTGGGGATCGCCGAGATCGCCCTGGCGTCCTTCGCCGCGCACAACCTGCCCGACGGCACCGAGCCCGGGATCGACGCGGACGCCACCTATGACCCCGCCAACTTCAACTATCCCCACGGCACCCACCTCTGCGCGATGGAGGTGGACACCGAGACCGGTCAGGTGAAGATGCGCAAGTACACCTGCGTGGACGACATCGGGACCATCATCAACCCGATGATCGTCGAGGGGCAGGTGCACGGTGGCGTGATCCAGGGGATTGCGCAGGCACTGTGGGAGGAGGCCGTGTACGACGACTCGGGCACCCTCGTCTCGGCATCGTTCGTGGACTACCTGGTCCCGACCGCGGCGGACACGATCAGCCTCGACGTGAGCCACAACAGCACCCCGTCGACGATCACCAGCCTCGGCACCAAGGGGGTCGGGGAGGCTGGCACGATCGCGTCCACCCCGGCCGTGGTCAACGCAGTGCTCGACGCCATCAGGCAGTTCGGCGTCAAGGACATCCAGATGCCGTGCACACCGGAACGGGTGTGGAAGGCCATCCACGCCGGGGATGGCGCGGACCCGACCACCGGAGGTGCGGCCCCGCACTTCGACGAGTCCACCGGCCACGAGGGCCAGACCGACCGCACGGATGGAGCAGGCCAGTGATTCCCGCAATGTTCGACTACCTCGCACCCACCTCAGTCGAGGAGGCGCTGGCGGCGCTCGCTGAGCACGGAGACGACGCCAAGGTCCTCGCGGGCGGGCAGTCGCTGCTGCCCGTGCTGCGGATGCGGCTCAACGCCCCCGAGGTGATCATCGACATCGGCGGCATCGACTCGCTGCGGGAGATCAAGGACGAGGGAGACACCATCGTGATCGGCGCGATGGTGCCCTACTACGAGATCCTCGGCAACGACTCGGTCAAGCAGAGCCTCGGCCTGCTGCACAAGGCGATCACCGAGGTGGCCGACCCACAGATCAGGCACCGCGGCACCCTCGGAGGGGCCCTGGTGCATGCCGACCCCGCTGGTGACTGCGGCGCGCCGGTGCTGGCGCTGGACGCGGAGCTCGTGATCACTGGCTCCGGCGGCGAGCGCACCGTGGCTGCGGCGGACTTCTTCGAGGACCTGTTCGCGACCGCCGTGGGGGAGGACGAGCTGCTGACCGGCATCCGGATCCCCAAGTACGACGGCTGGGGGACCCACTACGAGAAGTTCGTGCGAGTCGCCCACCAGTGGCCGATCGTCTCGGTCGCGGCCGCGGTCAAGCTGGACGGGTCCACGATCAGCGAGGCCCGGATCGGGCTGGTGAACATGGGCAGTACGCCCCTTCGCGCCAGCGCCACCGAGCAGGCCCTGGTCGGCTGCGAGGCCACCGCGGACGGCGTACGGGCTGCGTGCGACCAGGCGGCGGAGGGCACCAACCCGCCCTCGGACCTCAACGGCGACGCGGACTACCGCAGGCACCTGGCCACCGTGCTCACCCGTCGAGCGGTCCTCGCGGCTGCGGGAGGCTGAGCATGGGGATGGAGCTGCGCCACGAGTTCACGGTGCCGGCGACCCTCGAGGAGACCTGGGAGGCCTTCAACGACATCGAGTCGGTGGCAGCCTGCTTCCCCGGTGCGGCGGTCACCTCGGTCGAGGGCGAGAGCTTCACCGGGACCTGCAAGGTCAAGCTCGGGCCGATCGCGCTCGTCTACAACGGCACCGGCACCTTCGTGGAGAAGGACGAGGCCGCCCGCCGGATGGTGATCGACGCGAAGGGCAAGGACAAGCGGGGCAACGGCACCGCGGGCGCCCACGTGGTCGCGCAGATGACGGCAGCGGGCACCTCGACCAGGGTCGAGGTCGCCACCGACCTGAACATCACCGGCAAGCCGGCGCAGTTCGGGCGAGGGGTGATGCAGGACGTCAGCGACAAGCTGCTCGGCCAGTTCACCGCCTGCCTGGAGCAGAAGGTCGGGGACACGAGTGCGGCGTCCCGCGCGGCGGCGGAGGGCGAGGCTGCCGATGATCCGGCGGCTCCCTCGTCGCCTCCTTCGGCGGCTTCCTCGACGACCACGCCGACCACGCCGACGCCTTCGCAGGCACCGGAGGGCGCTGGTCCGGCCACGGACATGTCCAGCGCGACGGCCGTACCGGCGTCCGCACCTCCCAAGGCTGCGCCGCCCTACGCCCCGCCCCGCACGGTCAATCCGCCCGGCAACGACGATGCGCTCGACCTGGGCGCCACCGTGCTGCCCGTCCTCGCCAAGGCCTACTGGAAGCAGGCCGCTGCCGCTGTCATGGGGCTGCTCGTCCTCCTCCACGTCCTGCGTAGGAAGAAATAGCCTGTACGACGCTGACCGGGCACTCGCGCTCGCCTGTACGACGCTGACCGGGCACTCGCGCTCGCCCGTACGACGCCGAGCGGGCACTCGCGCTCGCGTGTACGACGCCGACCGGGCACTCGTGCTCGCCTGTACGACGCCGAGCGGGCACTTCGGTGCGACTCCCCGACGGCGGAACCTGCACGTGCGCCGAGCCTGGGCCGCGCCGGGGCGAGCTCGCCTCCTCAGGCATCTGCACCGGTAGTCGGACGCCGGGGTCCGGCGTCCTGCGAGGCATGGCCAGTGCCCGGTCGGCGTCTTGCAGCCGAGTGCGAGTGCCCGGTCGGCGTCTTGCAGCCGAGTGCGAGTGCCCGGTCGCCGTCTTGCAGCCGAGCGCGAGTGCCCGGTCAGCGTGCTGCAGACGAGCGCGAGTGCCCGGTCGGCGTGCTACTGCAGACGAGCGCGAGTGCCCGGTCGGCGTGCTACAGACGAGCGCGAGTGCCCGGTCAGCGATGTGTGGGGGAGGGTCAAGGGGGATACCGGATGCGGGGCTCACCATCGTGCTGGCACCGTAGAGGCATGACGACGGTGGAGAACGAGCTGACTCCGGGTGCGGCGGCCAAGGCGGTGGCGGCTCGGGTCATCGACCTCACGAAGGTCTACGGCACCGGCGACGCGGAGGTACGCGCCCTCGACGGCGTGACCATGGACATCGCTGCGGGCGAGTTCACCGCGGTGATGGGGCCGTCCGGCTCCGGCAAGTCGACGCTGATGCACTGCTGTGCAGCGCTCGACGCACCGACCTCGGGCCAGGTCTTCATCGGAGACACCGAGATCGGCGACCTCCCCGACAAGACGCTGACCCAGCTCCGGCGCGAGCGGATCGGCTTCGTCTTCCAGTCCTTCAACCTGATCCCCACCCTGACGGCGGAGGAGAACATCCTGCTGCCGCTCGCGATCGCGCGTCAGGCGCCGGATCCGGAGTGGTACGACACCGTGATCGACACGGTCCGACTGCGCGACCGTCTCGGGCACCGTCCCAACGAGCTTCTCCGGCGGCCAGCAGCAGCGGGTGGCGATGGCGCGCGCCCTGGCCAGCCGCCCCGCGATCGTGTTCGCCGACGAGCCGACCGGGAACCTGGACTCCCGCTCGGGGGCCGAGGTGTTGGCACTGCTCCGCGCCAGCGTCGATGAGCACCACCAGACGATCGTGATGGTCACCCACGACCCGGTGGCGGCCGCCTACACCGATCGGGTCGTCTTCCTCGCCGACGGCAGGATCGTCGACGAGGCTCCGGTCGCCCGACCGTGAGCAGGTGCTGCACAAGATGCAGCAGCTCGCAGATCTCGAGCCGGCGCCGCCGACGGGAGCATGAGGTGCTGGTCGTCACCTGGCGCAACCTGATCGCTCGCAAGCTCAGGCTGCTGCTCTCGGCGTTCGCCATCGTGCTCGGGGTCGCCTTCGTTGCCGGCTCGATGATCTTCACCGACGCGATGGGCGGTGCCTTCGACAAGATCATCGAAGGCGGCGCCGCGGATGCGGAGGTCACCTTCGAGGGGGCAGGGGACTTCGACTCCGGCGAGGACAACCGCACCTTCCCCGCCTCGGTGGTCGACGACCTCGAGCGGCTGCCCGAGGTCGCCTCGGCGCACCCGCAGAACAACCTGCTCAGCGTCTTCGTGATCGGCAAGGGCGGCAAGGTGATCGGCGGGAACGGCCCGCCAGGACTGGCCAACAACCCGACCGACGCCGTGTCGTTGACCGGCAAGCCGGTGCTCCGGGTGCTGCGCGGCAGCTATCCGGACGGACCGAACGAGATCGCCCTCGACGTGGACACCGCTGAGAAGGGCGGCTTCGCCCTCGGCGACACGGTCGATCTGGTCACCGACGCCAACCCGCCGCAGATGAAGGCCACCTTGACCGGAGTGGTGGAGTTCGGGTCGGGCGGGCTGAACGGCGCCACCTTGACCATCTTCGAGCGCCGCTTCATGCAGGAGCGGTTCTTCGAGGGCCGCGACGTCTTCTCCATCGTCTCCCTGAACGCCGCGCCGGGCGTCTCCCAACGCCAGCTCGCGGAGGCCGCGCAGCAGGTGCTGCCCAAGGGCATGGTGGCCCGCACCGGTGACGAGTACGTCGCATCGAACAAGGAGAACCTCGACGAGATCCTGGGTTTCCTGCAGACCTTCCTGCTGGTCTTCGCCGGGGTGTCCCTGGTCGTCGGCATCTTCTTGATCATCAACACCTTCTCGATCCTGGTAGCCCAGCGCAGCCGCGAGTTCGCGCTGCTGCGCGCGCTGGGGGCGTCGCGATGGCAGGTCAACCGCTCGGTGCTGTTGGAGTCGCTGGCCGTGGGGTTGGTCGGGTCGAGTGTCGGCCTGGGCGTGGGGTACCTGCTCGCCCTCGGTCTGCGCGCGATCTTCGGCCTGCTCGGACTCGACCTCAGCCGGGCGGAGTTCCCGGTCTCCTGGCAGACGGTCGCCTGGTCGTACGGCGTCGGCATCGTGGTGACCGGGATCGCCTCGATCCTGCCGGCCCAGCGCGCAGCCCGTATCCCACCGATGGCCGCGCTGCGCGACGACGTGGCGCTGCCCGAGACCAGTCTGCGCCGACGCGTCATCATCGGCACCACCATGGTGATCCTCGGCGCGGGCACGATGGCCGCCGGGCTCAGTGGCTCGGGCACCTGGGGGCTCTCCGGACTCGGTGGCGGCATCCTGCTCGTCCTGGTCGGGGTCTCGCTGATGAGCGCCTTCCTCGGCGCGCCCGTGCTGAACCTCTTCAACTCGCTCTACCGCAGGCTGTTCGGGCCCATCGGTCGGCTCGCTGCCCAGAACGCGCTGCGCAACCCTCGGCGTACGGGAGCCACGGCCAGCGCGCTGATGATCGGCCTGGCGCTGATGGCGATGATGTCGATCTTCGGTGCGTCGGCCTCGGCCAGCACCGACAGTGCCATCGAGAAGACCCTGACGTCGCAGTACGTGATCTCCAACGTCGTCGGCCAGTCGTTCTCCCCGGCGGTGGCCGACCAGGTTCGAGCGCTCGACGGAGTCGCGGGGGTGACCGAGATCCGCAGTGCCTACCCGGAGCTGAAGGGGGGCGGCAGCGCCTGGACCGTCGGCGTCGACCCCGCAGCCCTGGGGGCGGCCATCGCCCTACCGCTCGCCGCCGGCTCCTTCACCGACCTGGGCCCCGGACGGGTCGCCGTCGCGGAGAACGAGGCGGACAGACGCGGCTACGCAGTGGGCGACACCGTGACGATGAAGTTCCAGGCCCGCAACATCGACCTCAAGGTGGTCGCCCTCTTCCCCCGCAGCCCGGCGCTGCCCGGGGAGTACGTCGTCACCCCGGAGACGCTGGAGCGCGGAGGCCTCAAGCCGCTCGACGCCCTGGTGTTCGTGACCAAGGACCCGGGCGCGAGCACCGATGCGGTGCGCGCCGACATCGAGCGGGTGATCGCGGATCTGCCCACCGTCACGGTCAAGGACCCTGAGGGCTTCGCCGCGGAGCAGAAGGAGCAGGTCAACCAGTTCCTCTACCTGATCTACGGCTTGCTGGGGCTCTCGGTGATCATCGCCGTGCTCGGCGTCGTGAACACCTTGAGCCTGTCGGTGATCGAGCGCACCCGCGAGATCGGGCTGCTTCGAGCTGTCGGGGTCTCCCGACCGCAGCTGCGGATGATGATCCGGCTGGAGTCGGTGGTGGTCGCCGTGCTGGGGGCGGTTCTCGGCCTGGTGATGGGCGTCGTCTTCGGATCCTCGATGGTCGTCGCTCTGCGAGACCAGGGCCTCACGGACCTCGCCGTGCCGTGGCTCTGGCTGGCCGGGTTCTTGGTGATGGCCACGGCCGCAGGGGTGGTCGCGGCCGTTCTCCCGGCCCGGCGAGCGGCGGGACTCGACGTGCTCAAGGCCATCGGAACCGAGTAGGGCAAGGTGAGCATTGCCTCCCAGCAGCGTCCAAAAGTGTGAGAACCTCGGGCTTCTGGCCCCAACCGACGCCTTTGCCCGATAGGTTTCAGGCCACGAGCTGACGAGGGGGATCACGGGTGGACGAGCACTCGCCGCGAGGCGGAGGCAGGCGCGGGCGCAAGCATGTGCTTGTCCGCGAGTACGTCCGATCGGTGATCGTCAGTGCCGAGCCGGGCACGCCGGCGCCCTCGGAGCGTGATCTGGCCGAGCAGTTCGGGGTGGCTCGGATGACGGTGCGGCACGCGATCGATGCTCTCGTGGCCCAGGGACTGTTGGAGCGCGTCGCCGGCCGCGGCACCTTCGTGACCAAGCCGCTCATCGACATGCAGATGCGGCTCTCGGCGTACACCGAGGAGATGGAGCGTCGCGGGAAGAAGCCGGAGTCGCGGACTCTGCTGGCTCGCCGGGAGAGCGCCGGTCCTGGTGTGGCCCGGGCCCTCGAGGTCGAGGAGGGCACCGCCATCGCGCACTGGCAGCGGCTCCGCCTCGCCGACAGCGTCCCGATGGCGATCCAGCACGTCTATCTCTCCCTGGACCTGTTCCCCAACTTCCTCGACGAGGCGCTGCCCTCCAGCCTCTACTTCTGGTTCGCCATGCGTGACCTGATGCCGACCTGGGGCGAGGACTCGGTCCTGGCCGGCATCGCGACCGAGGAGGAGGCCGAGCTGCTCGAGCTGGAGCCCGGGTCTCCGGTCCTGCACATCTCGCGACGGGCATTCTGCCGCGAGAACGTGGTCGAGGTCACCCGCAGCGTCTACCGGGCCGACCGCTACACCCTGTGGGTGCCGGTGCTGCGTCCCGAGCACCTGCGCTAGCCGACTCCGACTCCGACTCCGACTCCGACTCCGACTCCGGCTCCGGCTCAGAGGTCGCCGATCGCGGCGACCGTGATCCCGGCCTGCTCGCACACCCACGTCGGCTCGGGGCCGCCGAGGTCGGGATGCACGTAGAGGGAGTGCGGCTCCAGCTGGTCGCAGGCGCGACACAGCGGCCAGCGCCCGCTCGTCTCCAGCAGCGCGTCCTGCACGTCCTGGGCGACGAGGCCGACGACGAAGTGGCGCCCCTCGGCCCACTGCTCCAGCCACCAGCCGCGGTCCACCAGTGCGGACTCGAGTGCGGAGACCGTGGTCGGGTCAGCCACGCCGGTGCTCTCCAGGTCGTGCAACACCAGGGCACGTGCTCTCATGACGGCGTCGTGGGATGTCACGATGTCCATTGTGACCCCCGACCAAGCAGCCGGCACTGGCCACGACCCGTTTCAGAGCGCACAGCTCGACGTCGTCGTGTTGCACACCCGCGACGCCGAGGCCGCGACCGCGGGCGGCGCCGATCGGCTGCTGCTGTCCGCTGCCCCTGACGACGGGCACTACGCGCCTGACCCGGCACTGGTCTCCGCGGTCGTCAAGGAGACCGACCTGCCGGTCTGGGTGGTGCTGCGTACGCGCGCCGAGCCGACCTCCACTCCGGACGACGCCCGCCTGGTGGCTCTGGGCCAGACCTTCGTCACCCTGGGCGCCCACGGGGTGGCCTTCGGGTTCCTCGACCGTGACCTGGAGGTCGACCGGCACCGCTGCGCCCAGCTGTGCGCCGATCTCGGAGGCGTGCCCTGGCTCTTCCACGGCTTCGACGGCGCGCTCGACGCGGATCATGCGTGGCGCGACGTCCTCGGGCTGCCCGGCCTGGACTCGGTGATCTCCGCGGGGTCGACGCGTGGCCTGGGGCACGGCGCGGAGGAGCTGATCGCTCGCGCGGCAGGCGACCCGCGGGTCGCTGCGCTGGTCACCGCGGGCGGCGGGCTGACCCCGGACCAGGTGCCGTGGCTGGTGCGTGCCGGCGTACGTCGCTTCGCGATCGGGTCCTCGGCCAGGGTCGGCGACTCGTGGAGCCGAGGCTCGGTCGAGGTGGACCGGGTCCGGTCGTGGCGGATGCTCGTCGACGACGCCCTCTCGCGAGCGCTGGGGATCCCCGTCGACTGATCCGGTGTCGCTCGGCTCAGTAGGTGCGCAGCCAGATCGTGGGGTCGGCTGCCCGCAACCCGTCCAGGACGTGGTCGGCCAGGGCCGTGGAGGTGTCGGTGACGACGTAGCCCTGCTCGCCGCGGGTGGAGAGGTACTGCGCGCGGACGTTGGCCTGCTGGTCCGCCAGGATCCGGTTCACCGAGGCCAGCACCCCCGGGATGTTGTGGTGGAGCAGCGCGATCCGGGACCCGGAGTCGAGACGCGGCACGGGCACCTCGGGCAGGTTCACCGAGAGCGCGGTGCTGCCTGCGTGGATGTAGTTGGCGAGCTTGGTCGAGACGAAGAAGCCGATCTCCTCCTGCGCCTCCTGCGTCGAGCCGCCGACGTGGGGAGTGAGGATCACGTTGGGCAGGCCGCGCAGGGCGGACTCGAAGGGGTCGCCCTGCGCCTTGGGCTCCACGGGGAAGACGTCGATGGCGGCGCCGGAGATGTGGCCGGACAGGATGTTCTCGCGGAGCGCCACGTCGTCGACGACCATGCCTCGCGAGGCGTTGATGAAGATCGCGCGGCGCTTCATCTTGGCGAACTCGGCGGCACCGAACAGGCCGGCGTTTCCGGGTCGCCCGTCGACGTGCAGCGTGACCACATCGGCCTCGGCGAGCAGCTCGTCCAGGGTGCCGACCCGGCGAGCGTTGCCGTGTGCGAGCCGGTCGGCGTTGTCGTAGAAGATCACGCGCAGCCCGAGCGCCTCGGCGAGGTTCGACAGCTGGGTCCCGATGTTGCCGTAGCCCACGATCCCCAGCGTCCGACCGCGCACCTCGTGACTGCCCTGAGCGGACTTGTCCCAGGTGCCGTCGTGCATCCGCGAGGTCTTCTCGGTGAGCCGCCGAGCGAGCGCGATGATCTCGCCGATGACGAGCTCCACCACGCTGCGGGTGTTGGAGTACGGCGCGTTGAACGCCGCCACCCCGCGTTCGGCCGCTGCGTCGAGGGCGATCTGGTTGGTGCCGATGCAGAAGGCGCCCACGGCGAGCAGTTCCGGCGCGCTGGACAGGACCTTCTCGGTCACCTTGGTGTTGGACCTGATGCCCACCAACGAGATGCCCTGCAGTGCCTCGATCAGCTCGTCCTCGTTGAGGGAGCCGGGGCGGGTGTGCACGGTGAAGCCCTCGCGCTCGAAGACCTCGATCGCGGCGGGGTGGATGTTCTCGAGGAGGAGGACTTCGTGGTTGCTCACGCCGTGAGCCTACGAGGGGCAGCCGTCACAGATCTCCCGCATCCACGATCCGGTAGGCGTACCCCTGCTCGGCGAGGAAGCGCTGCCGGTTCTGGGCGAAGTCGGCGTCCACGGTGTCGCGACTCACGATGGTGTAGAACCGGGCCGGCTTCTGCGTGCCGTCGACACCCTTGGTCTTGGGTCTCAGCAGTCGGCCGAGGCGCTGCGCCTCCTCCTGCCGGGAGCCGAAGGAGCCGCTGACCTGGATGGCCACGGCCGCGCTGGGCAGGTCGATCGAGAAGTTGGCCACCTTGGACACGACGAGGAGGTCGAGCTCGCCGCTGCGGAAGGCGTCATAGAGACGCTCCCGCTCCTTGACCGGGGTCTCACCCTTGATGACCGGCGCGCCGAGGTGCTCGGCGAGCTCGTCGAGCTGTTCGAGGTACTGGCCGATCACCAGGGTCGGCTCGCCCTGGTGCTGCTTGACCAGCTGCTCGGCGATCAGGACCTTGGCGTGGGTGCAGCTGGCGAGCCGGTAGCGCTCCTCGGGCTCGGCGGTGGCGTAGGCGAGCCGCTCGCCCTCGGGCAGGGTCACCCGCACCTCGACGCAGTCGGCGGGCGCGATCCAGCCCTGGCTCTCGATGTCCTTCCACGGCGCGTCGTAGCGCTTCGGGCCGATCAGGCTGAACACGTCGCCCTCGCGTCCGTCTTCGCGCACCAGGGTCGCCGTCAGGCCGATTCGTCGGCGCGCCTGGAGGTCGGCGGTCATCCGGAAGATGGGGGCGGGGAGCAGGTGCACCTCGTCGTAGACGATCAGGCCCCAGTCCTTGGCATCGAGCAGCTCCAGGTGCGGATAGACGCCCTTCCGGCGCATGGTCAGCACCTGGTAGGTCGCGATCGTGACCGGCTTGATCTCCTTCTTCGCGCCGCTGTACTCCCCGATCTCGTCCTCGGTGAGGCTGGTGCGGCGGATCAGCTCGGACTTCCACTGGCGGGCGCTGACGGTGTTGGTGACCAGGATCAGCGTCGTGGCCTGCGCCTGGGCCATGGCAGCGGCGCCGACGAGGGTCTTGCCCGCCCCACAGGGGAGTACGACGACTCCTGAACCGCCGTACCAGAACGAGTCGGCCGCCTCGCGTTGGTAGGGGCGCAACGTCCACTCGGACTCGTCGAGCGCGATCGGGTGGGCCTCGCCGTCGACGTAGCCGGCGAAGTCCTCGGCCGGCCAGCCGAGCTTGAGAAGTGCCTGCTTGAGGTTGCCGCGCTGGCTGGGGTGTACGGCGACCGTCCCCGCCTGGTCGGGCAGGGTGTCGAGGCGCTCGCCGATCATCCCGGCCACCTTCTTGGCGCGGATGACCTCCTCGAAGACCCCCCGGTCGATGCTGCTGAGGACGAGGCCGTGCACCGGATGCTTGTCCAGGCGCAGGCGGCCGTAGCGAGCCATCGTCTCGGCCACGTCGACCAACAGGGCATGGGGCACCGCGTAGCGGCTGAAGGTCAACAGCACGTTGACCACCTGCTCAGCGTCGTGCCCGGCCGCGCGCGCGTTCCACAGCCCGAGCGGCGTGAGCCGATAGGTGTGGATGTGCTCCGGGCTGCGCTCGAGCTCGGCGAACGGCGCGATCGCCTTGCGGCAGGCGTCGGCTTGCTCGTGGTCGACCTCGAGCAGCAGGGTCTTGTCGGACTGGACGATCAGCGGGCCGTCATTCATAGGAGGTCGATCCTACGGACCGCGCCTCACCCACCCCCCGGTGGTCGAGCAGCGAACGAAGCGAGCGATCAGTCGAGACCAATGCCCTACCCGGGCGCCGAGGTGGCTCCGGTGGTCGAGCAGCGAGCGAAGCGAGCGATCAGTCGAGACCAATGCCCTACCCGGGCGCCGAGGTGGCTCCGGTGGTCGAGCAGCGAGCGAAGCGAGCGATCAGTCGAGACCAATGCCCTACCCGGGCGCCGAGGTGGCTCCGGTGGTCGAGCAGCGAGCGAAGCGAGCGATCAGTCGAGACCCGGTGAGGTTCGGGGACGGCGGCGTACGGCGGTGTGCCGCGGCGTGGTCTCGACTATCCGCTCGCTGCGCTCGCTGCTCGACCACCGGGGCTTCCGCTCGCTGCTCGACTGCGCCGGGTCTCGACTGTCCGCTCGCTGCGCTCGCTGCTCGACCACCGGGGCTTCCGCTCGCTGCTCGACCACCGCAGAGGTCAGCCTTCGGCGGCCCAGGCGGGGGTGGAGGCTTCCAGGACGAGGTCGGCGGGGTGGGCGGCCAGTACGGACAGGCTGGCGATCAGCAGGCCGGCCAGCTGCTCGGAGTCGGACAGGTCGACGAGCAGCTCGAAGTTGGGGGTGTGCTGGCCGAGGGCCGCCCGGCTCTCCTCGGGGGTCTGCCACCCCATGGTGCGCATCATCTCGATCGTGGACGCGTCCATCACCCAGGTGCCTCCGAGGGAGCGGGCACCCACGCACTCGGCGAAGAGGACCCCCTCCGCGCGCAGCACCTGGACGTAGCGGGCGGGGGTCGGGCGTCGTGTCAGGAGTTGGCTCCACCGGTGGTCACGATGACGTTCGCCCAAGATCAGGAACTCCCCGTCGGAGAGCTCCTCGAGCGTCTGCGTGAGGTCCCGCAGCGCTCCTGCCCAATCTGCATAAGGCACCCCTCGACGATACTTCGGCCGGATGTGTGCGTCGCCCGGGCGTCCAGTCGCTGGAACCGTGCGGTCTCAGCGGCCCGGCTCCTCAGGCCGGGCGAGAGACGGCGGTGATGCGATGGATCGCGAAGATGCGCGAGGAGTCGCTGCGCTCGTCGTACGCCGACAGCTGGCCGCCCTCGACCCGCTCGGGGCTGACCAGGCGCTCGGCGACGGTGCCGTCGTTGCCGACGTAGCCGATCACGAGCTGCTCGCGGGCCTCCGCTGCACTACGGAGCATCGCGATGACGTCCGTGGGGGTGGAGGCGCTGGAGCCGCGCATCGGCCTGGACGCGGAGGAGCGGTCGCCTGCTCGGATCGCGGTCACCACCGCTGCGGTGCGGGCGACTGCGCGCGCACCCGTCGCGGCCGAGCCCACCCGTCGTCGGGACCGGGCGCGGAAGATGTCGGGACGGGCCACCCGCACAGTCCCGTCGACGGCCTCGACCACCGGCGCGAGCCCGAGCTCTCGGATGCGGGGCAGCAACGTCCCGAGGGGTACGTCGGAGATCACCACCGTCGGCGCGATCCGGCGCAGGCGGAGCGCATCCGCACCGGGTGCGTGCACCAGCTCGGTCAGGGCGGTCTCGTCGTCGCTGCGCAGGAAGCACTCGGCGTGCCCGGCTCGCAGCGTCCCGAAGCGCCGGGACACGTCGTCGACCAGGTAGGTGAGGGACTGGGGGACGGGCGTGCGTGACGTGGCCGCGACGAAGTCGTGCACCTCGGCCGCGGACCAGCCGGCGTCGAAGGCGCGGCGCACCGAGGAGGCGGCGAACCGGTAGACGGTGGCGCCACCCCGGGACTCGACGTCGGCGAGGAGGGCGAGCTTGTGCGCGAGCTCGTGCTCGAGGGGGCCGGGGGCGATCGCGGTGAGGTCGGCCTGGAGCAGGACGTGGTCGACAGGCGAGGGCAGCAGGCCGTCCAGGATCGCCGCCGGGTCGGCGCCGGTGATCAGCGCGCGACCGAAGCTGGAGAGGCCGTCGAGGCCGGTGATGCCGAGGAGGGCAGCCTCGGCGAGGGTCGGGCCGACCTGCTTGAAGCGCAGGGCAGACCGTCGGGGCCGCTGCCACCGCAGCCGCGCCACCAGCGAGCCCTGTCCGGTCCCGGCCGCCAGGGTGACGCCGGCGGGGAGCGCAGCCAGCTCGGCGAGTACGTCGGCACGCAGCTCCACCTGCCAGGTGCGCGCCAGGTCGGGCGAGAGTGCGTTCACGGGCTTGTCGGCAACCCGTCCGCCGACCGCGGACACCAGCCGTGGGTTGGTCAGCCAGGCCCGCGCCAAGGCGGCCCATCGCTGCGAGGTGGAGCCGAGCTGCCAGCTGTCGAAGCCCTCGGTCGGCAGCCACGCGGCGTCCAGCTCGTCGGCCATCCCCTGGTCGATCAGTCCGGCCGCGTAGGCGGTCTCGATCACCAGGGCCGCCACGTCGGTCTCGACGTGCAGCAGCACGGCGGCCGCGCGCAGCTCCCGTACGCCGAGTCCGCCGGCCTTCAGCGCGGGAGGCGGGGCAGACCCCCAACGCTCGAGCAGCAGGTCGACGCGGCGGACGAACTCGAACGCCGCTCCCGCGGAGGCCCGGTCGACCAGGTTCTGGGCGCGTGTGGACGTGGCCGGCTCGGGCGGCTCGGCGATCTCTCCCCGGCGCTGCTGCAGGGCCACCCGCACCGTCCAGGGCAGGGTCACGTGGCGCTCATCGAGACGAGCGAGCAGGCCGGCCTCGACGAGGTCGGCGGTGGGCCCCGCGCCGCCTCCCCAGCGTCCGTCCGCGCCGGTCTCGCGCAGGTGCTCGAGGATGTGGAGGGCGGGTGCGCCCAAGGCCTCGATCAGCTCGCGCACCTGTGCCAGCGGGGGGCCCTGGGGGAGCCGGAGCAGGTCACCCACGACCAGCACCGGGCGCAGGGGTGAGCCCCACAGCAGGCCGAGCAGCTCCAGGCGCTCCATCGTCGCGGCCAGCGACTCGGGGCAGGCGCCGAGGTCGGCTGGGTCGGCCCCCTGGACGACGGCCTGGAGCACGGCGAGCTCGAAGGAGTGCAGGCCGTCCAGCGCACGCAGCACGGAGGCCTTGACCACCACGCGGGCCGCCAGCTGGGAGGAGTCGTGGGGTGCAGGCGCGGCCAGATCGGGGCGTGCCTCCAGCAGCGCAGAGAGCTTTTCGTCGGACCAGCTGCGGAGCTGCTCGGCGAGGGTGCGCGGGGCGGGGGCGGGCATCCGGCGAATTCTACCGGGACCGGCTGGCAGGATCGGGCCATGGAGGTCACCGCTCGGTTCCTGGAGATGCTGCTCGCCGGCGCGACGCGGGAGGACCTGGATCTGGTCGTGGCCCAGGCGGAGGCCGCCGACAGCTCGCCCCAGGAGGTGGCGGCCCTGCGCGCACAGCACGCCCTCGCGGTGCGGATCCGGGAGCAGATCGACCGGCAGCGCAGTCGTGAGGCCGAGCTCACCGCGCTCTACGAGACGGCCCGGGACCTGACCGCCATCCGTGACCTGGACACCATCCTGGCGGCGATCGTCCGTCGCGCACGCACGCTGCTGCACGCCGACATGACCTACCTCTCGCTCAACGACGAGACCGAGGGCGCCTCCTACATGCGGGTCACCGACGGCGCGCTGACGCCCGAGTTCCGCAGGCTGCGGCTGCCACTGGGCACGGGGCTGCTGGGGCTGGTGGCCCAGTCGGGGGCGCCGTACTTCACCGAGGACTACCAGGCCGACCAGCGGTTCCTGCACCGCGAGTACATCGACACCGCGGTGCAAGGAGAGCAGATCCGCGCGATCCTGGGGGTGCCGCTGAGCGTGGAGGGCAAGGTCATCGGCGCCCTGCTCGCCGTGCATCGCACGGTGCGCCCGTTCCCGGCCAGCGAGGTGGCGCTGCTGACGTCGTTCGCGGCGCACGCCGCCATCGCCCTGGAGAACGCGCGGCTCTTCGAGCAGGCGGGTGCGGCCGTGGCCGCGGCGGACCAGGCCAGTGCCGAGCTCCGGGCCCGCTCCGAGGCCACCGAGAGAGCAGCGCACGCCCACGACCTGCTCACCGACGTGCTGCTCCACGGAGGCGGCCTGGCGGAGGTCGCCGAGGTGCTCGCGCAGGTGCTGGGCGGCCGCCTCGCGGTGTACGACGGCGAGCGTCGTCTGCTGGCCGGAGTCGAGGAGCCGGTCGAGGATCTCGACGAGACGGTCGAGGGTGCCAGGACCTCGGGACGCTGCGCTCAGAGCCCGGACGGCGCCTGGATCGCGGTGGCCGCTGCCGGCGAGGAGCACCTGGGCACGCTCGTACTGCGCTCAGCACAGCCGCTGGACCTGCCTCAGCGCCGGACGCTGGAGCGCGGCGCCCTTGTCGCCGCCCTGGTCCTGCTGTTCCGGCGCACCGAGGCCGAGGCCGAGAGCCGGGTGCGTGGTGAGCTGCTCTCCGACCTGGTGAGCGGCCGGGACCTGGACACGGACCGACTCCGGGAGCGCGCTCGACAGCAGGGCGCCGACCTCGAGACGGGGCTGACGGTCGCGGTCGCGGAGCCGGGACCCTCCGTGGGGTCGGAGTCGCAGGCGGTGCGGGTCTGCTCGGCACTGGCGCGCGAGCTGGGGGGTCTGGGTGGCACCCATGAGGGCAACCTCGTCCTGCTCGCGCCGGGGGAGCCTCTCCGCGTCGGCGAGATGCTGCGCGACCGGCTCGGTGGGGCGACGGTCGGTGTTGCTCGCTGCGACGTCGGTGCGGTCGGGGTGACCGCAGCCTGGCGTGCCGCGCGACAGATTCTCGCCGCGCTGCAACGGCTGAACCGCCACGGGGACGTCAGCGATCCTGGTGGGCTCGGGCTGGCCAGGCTGCTGCTCGGCGGCAACGGCCAGCAGGAGCTGGACGAGTTCATCGCCCGCACCCTGGGTCCGGTCCTGGACTACGACACGGAGCGGGACACCGAGCTGGCCACCACGCTGGAGGCCTGGCTCGACGCCGGGGGAGCGCTGCGCGAGACCGCCGAGCGGCTGCACATCCACCCGAACACGGTGTCGCAGCGACTGGAGCGGGTGGGGCGGCTCCTCGGTGCGGACTGGCGGCAGCCTCGGCGCAAGCTCGACCTCCAGCTCGCGCTGCAGATGGATCGCCTGCGCGACAGCATGTGACTGAGAGACATAAGCCGGCGTTGACTATGGGTTGAGGCACATGGCCGAAGGTCGACGGTGCGCCCTAGCGTGGCGGACATGACTCCCACACCGTCCCCGCACGACTCGCGCCCGGACTCGCTGACCGGGCGCACGGCCCTGGTCACGGGCGCCGCCAGCGGCATCGGGCGGGCGGTGGCTCTCCGCCTGGCCGCGGAGGGTGCTCGCGTCGTCGCGCTCGACCGCGACGAGGCCGGCGTCAAGGAGATCGCCGCCGAGGTGGGCGGCGAGCACCTCGTGGTCGACCTCTCCGATGCCGCCTCGATCGATGCCGCGGCCCTCGGGAAGCGTGGGATCGACATCCTGGTCAACAACGCCGGCATCCAGCACGTGGCGCCGGTCGAGGACTTCGATCCCGAGCAGTTCGCCCTGATCCACCGGGTGATGCTGCAGGCGCCGTTCCTGCTGGCACGTGCCCTGCTGCCGTCCATGTACGCCGCCGGCTGGGGCCGGATCGTGCATCTCTCGTCGGTCCACGGACACCGGGCCTCGGCGTACAAGTCGGCGTACGTCAGCGCGAAGCACGGGCTCGAAGGCCTCTCCAAGGTGCTCGCGCTCGAGGCGGCCGCCAAGGGCGTCACCAGCAACACCGTCTGCCCCGGTTACGTGCGCACCCCTCTGGTCGAGGGACAGATCGCCGACCAGGCGACCAGCCACGGCATCGCCGAGGACGAGGTCCTCGACCAGGTGCTGCTCGCGCGTACGCCGGTCAAGCGGCTCGTCGAACCCGACGAGGTCGCCCACCTGGTCGCATTCCTGTGCGGCCCAGGCACCGATTCGATCAACGGAAACTCCTACCTGATGGATGGCGGCTGGACCGCCGCATGAAAGGAAGCGCACACATGTCCGCAACATCGAGCTCGGCCAACGCAGGAGGCGACGCCTCCGAGGTTGGCACGAACAACATCGTGAAGGTCGTCTTCGCCAGCCTCGTCGGAACGGCAGTGGAGTGGTACGACTTCTTCCTCTACGGCTCCGCCGCGGCACTGGTCTTCGGCACCCTGTTCTTCCCCAACGCCAACCCGGTCAACGCGACCCTGCTCGCGTTCGGGACCTACGCGGTGGGCTTCGTCGCCCGTCCGCTGGGCGGCGTCGTCTTCGGTCACTTCGGTGACAAGGTCGGCCGCAAGAAGATGCTCGTCGTCTCGTTGATGATGATGGGAGTCGCGACCTTCGCGATCGGCCTGCTGCCGACGTACGCCTCCATCGGGGTGCTGGCGCCGATCCTGCTGCTGGTCTGCCGTCTCGCCCAGGGCTTCGCCGTCGGTGGCGAGTGGGGCGGTGCGGTGCTGATGGCCGCGGAGCACGGCGACGACGCGCGTCGCGGCTTCTGGTCCTCGTGGCCGCAGGCCGGCGTGCCGCTGGGCAACCTGCTCGCGACCGGTGTGCTGTTCCTGCTCGCCGCCTTCCAGAGCGACGCTGCCTTCGAGGCCTGGGGCTGGCGGATTCCGTTCCTGCTCTCCGCCGTGCTCGTGCTGATCGGTCTCTACGTGCGGCTCCAGCTCGAGGAGTCGCCGGTCTACCAGGAGGCCAAGGCAGAGATCGCCGAGAAGAACTCCGGCGCCTCGCACATGCCGATCATCGAGGTGATCAAGACCTACCCCAAGGAGGTCATGATCGCGATGGGCATGCGGATGGCCGAGAACATCAGCTACTACATCTTCACGATCGTCTCGATCACCTACGTCACGACGTACCTGGGGCAGGACAAGAGCACGATCCTGCAGATGCTGCTGATCGCCGCTGCGTTCCAGTTCTTCCTGATCCCGGCCCTCGGTGCGCTGTCCGACAAGGTCGGCCGCCGCCCGCTGTACTTCGTCGGCGCCGTCGGCGTCGCGGCGTGGAGCTTCGTGTTCTTCGGCCTGCTGGAGACCAACAACTCGGGCCTGATCCTGCTGGCCGTAATCGTCGGGCTGTTCTTCCACTCGCTGATGTACGCCCCGCAGGCGGCGTTCTTCTCCGAGCTGTTCGGCACCTCGGTGCGCTACACCGGCGCCTCGGTGGGCTACCAGCTCGCGTCGATCTTCGCGGGTGCCCTGGCCCCGATCATCGCGGTCAAGCTGCTGGGCCCCGAGGACGTGGCGAACACGTTCCTGGTCGGCCTCTACGTGACCGCAGCCTCGGTGCTCACCATTGTGGCTGTGCTGTTCGCCAAGGAGACGAAGGCGTCCTCGATGCGGCACGACCGAGTGGTGCGCGACGCACACGTCTGACCGCAGTCCCCGGTGAGCCCGCTCGACCTGACCTGCCGATCCTGGCGGTCACGGCCGGGCGGGCTCTCCGCGTGGGGGACGGGGCGGTCCGGCTGTGGACCGGGTGCGGTCGGTAGCATCGGCAGAGCGATGTACTCCGAGCACACTCCACGCCCGGTTCCTGTCGATGGCGACGTCTGGTACGTCAGCTACGGGTCGAACATGAGCGCGGCCCGACTCGCCACCTACCTCGAGGGTGGCCGGCCCGCCGGGGGCCGCCGGCACAACCCGGGCGCACGCAACCGCAGGCCTCCTCGGCACGACCTGCCCGTCGAGCTGCCGGGCGGTCTCTACTTCGCGGGGGAGTCCCGGCAGTGGGGTGGCGGCACCGCCTTCTACGACCACGAGGCGAGCGGTGGGCCGACCGTGGCCCGGGCCTACCTCATCACCGCCGAGCAGTTCGCCGACGTGGCCGCCCAGGAGATGAACCGGATGCCCGAGGTGGGCGACCCGATCGAGGAGGTCGTGCTCGGCGGCATCGTGGACGGCGTGCACCGGGCCGGTCCCGGTCACTACGAGACCCTGATCGAGGTGGGCAGGCTCGACGGCGCTCCGATGCTGCTCTTCACCGCCCCGCACGGTCGCCGTCACGTCGAGCACACCGCGCCGTCTGGCGTCTACCTGGCCACCCTGGCCATCGGGCTCCGGGAGTCACGGGGCTGGGACGAGGAAACGGTGGAGCAGTACTTCGCCCGATTCACCTGATCGTCCTGCCTCCTGCGGCACCCGGACCGCCCGCCTCCGGTGGGGTGCCCCCTGCTGACGTGATCCCCGGTTCAGCGTTAGGTTCGCTCCATGGAGTCCTACGCTGCAGGTGAGACCAGTCCGGCCCTGATCACGGAGACCATCGGTGCCAACTTCGACCGGACGGTGTCCGTGCACAGTGACCGCGAGGCGCTGGTCGAGTACGCCTCGGGCAGGCGCTGGACCTACGCCGAGCTCGATCGTGACGTGGAGGCCCTGGCGCGAGGTCTGATCAGCGCGGGCATCGACAAGGGCGACCGGGTGGGCGTGTGGTCGCCGAACTGCGCCGAGTGGACCATCGCGCAGTTCGCCACCGCCAGGATCGGCGCGATCCTGGTCAACATCAACCCCTCCTACCGGACCCATGAGCTGTCCTATGCGGTGAACCAGTCCGGGCTGCGGATGATGATCAGCGCGGAGACGTTCAAGACGAGCAACTACCGCGAGATGCTCGAGCAGACGGCGTCGCAGAATCCGACCCTGGAGCGGGTCGTCTACATCGGCACGCCCGACTGGGACGCTCTCGTCGCCGAAGGAGAGAGTGTCGACGAGGGCGCGACGGCCGAGCGGATGGCCACCCTCGACCCGGACGACGCCATCAACATCCAGTACACGAGCGGCACGACGGGCTACCCCAAGGGCGCCACGCTGAGCCATCGCAACATCTTGAACAACGGCTTCTTCACCACCGAGCTGCTCGACCTCACCGCGGAGGACCGGCTCTGCATCCCGGTGCCGTTCTACCACTGCTTCGGGATGGTGATGGGCAACCTGGGGTGCACCACCCACGGCGCCACGATGGTGATCCCTGCGCCCGGGTTCGACCCCGAGACGACGCTGCGCTGCGTGGTCGAGGAGGAGTGCACCGCGCTGTACGGCGTGCCGACGATGTTCATCGCCATGCAGAACCATCCGACGTTCGGCGACCACGACCTGTCCCGGCTGCGCACCGGGGTGATGGCGGGGTCGATCTGCCCGGTCGAGGTGATGAAGCACTGCATCGACGACATGAACATGAGCGGGGTCTCCATCTGCTACGGGATGACCGAGACCTCGCCGGTCTCGTGCCAGACCCGGTCCGACGACGACCTGGACCGGCGTACGGCGACGATCGGCAGGGTGCATCCGCACGTCGAGGTCAAGATCGTCGACCCGACCACCGGGGAGACCGTCGAGCGCGGAGAGCCCGGCGAGCTCTGCACCCGTGGCTACTCGGTGATGCTCGGCTACTGGCCCCTGGGCGACCCCGACGCGCAGGAGAAGACGGCGGAGGCGATCGACCCCGAGGGCTGGATGCACACCGGCGACCTGGCCGAGATGCGCGAGGACGGCTACTGCAACATCGTCGGCCGGATCAAGGACATGGTGATCCGCGGCGGGGAGAACATCTACCCCCGCGAGATCGAGGAGTTCCTCTACACCCACCCCGACATCGAGGACGTCCAGGTGATCGGTGTCCCGGACGAGAGGTACGGCGAGGAGCTCGCGGCCTGGATCAAGCTCCGCGCCGGCGCGGAGCCGCTCGACGAGAAGAAGGTCCGCGCGTTCGCCGACGGTAAGCTGGCCCGCTTCAAGATCCCCCGGTACGTCCTCCTGGTCGAGGAGTTCCCGATGACCGTGACCGGCAAGATCCGCAAGGTGCAGATGCGTGAGGAGACCAGCGAGCTGCTCGGCCTCGGAGACGGGGGCGATGCGTGAGCGACGTCGACGACCTCGCCGCGGAGTACTGGTCCCACTACCGCCAGACGTCTCCCACCCATGCGCACCTGATCGGTGACTACGAGTTCGCGGCTCGCTACGAGGAGACGACGCGCGAGTCCGAGGACCGCGAGATCGCCTATCTGCGCGCCACCGCGCAGCGCGCCGAGGCGATGGAGGAGTCGGGTCTGGACGCGCAGCAGCGGCTCACCCGCACCGTGCTGGCGGCGCACGCCACCGCCCGCTCGGACGTGATCGCCGCCCGGTTCAGCGAGCTCGCCGCCGACCCGATCTTCGGTCCGCAGGTCTCGATGCCGATCCTGATGGGCATGCTCGCGCTGCCGGACGCCGAGGTGGCCGATGCCCTGGTCGAGAAGCTCACGGGAATGGGTCGCTACTACCGCGAGCTGGCGGTGCGACAGACCGAGGGACTGGCCGGCGGCCGGCTCCCCGCGGCGTACGCGGTCGCCGACACGGTCGCCCAGCTCGACGCACTGCTGGCCAAGCCGGTGGCTGACGATCCGCTCCTGTTGACCACCTCGCCGCCCCCCGGCCTCGACGTCGACGGGTGGAAGGCCCGGCTGCGCCGGGTGATCGAGACCGAGGTCCGGCCGGGGATGGCCGTCTACCGTGACGTCCTGCGTGATCAGGTGCAGGCCTCGGCACGCTCGGACGAGCGCTGCGGCCTGAGCTGGCTGCCCGACGGGGACCAGGCGTACGCCGCGACCCTGAGGTACTACACGACCACCACCAAGTCGGCCCAGGAGATCCACGAGATCGGGCTGGAGCAGATCGAGAAGCTGGCCGAGGAGTACCGCAGCCTCGGTCCGGAGGTGGTCGGGTCCGACGACCTGCAGCAGATCTTCGCCGCCATGCGCACCGACCCCCAGCTGCACTTCAGCTCGGGCCTCGAGCTCATCGAGGCCTCCGAGGTCGCGCTCCAGCGCGCCTGGGACGCCATGCCCGACTGGTTCGAGGTACTCCCGCAGGCTCCGTGCGTGGTGCAGTCGACGACCTCCGGCGCGAAGGCGTTCTACTTCCCGCCGGCCGGTGACGGCAGCCGGGGAGGCACGTTCTTCGTCAACATCGCCGACCCGACCTCGTGGGGCACCTTCGAGCTGGAGTCGATGGCCTTCCACGAGGGGATCCCCGGGCACCACCTGCAGCTGGCGATCGCCGGCGAGCTCGTGGACGTGCCCGACTTCCGCAAGCACCTCCACAACGCGGCGTACGCCGAGGGCTGGGGCCTCTACACCGAGCGGCTCGCCGACGAGATGGGGCTCTACACCTCCGCGGTGGACCGCATCGGGATGTTCTCCGCCGACTCGATGCGCGCCTGCCGGCTGGTCGTCGACACGGGGCTGCACGCGCTCGGCTGGAGCCGGGAGCAGGCCGTCGAGTACATGGTCGCCAACTCGCCGCTGGCCGAGGGGGTCGTGCGTCCCGAGGTGGACCGCTACATCGTCTCGCCCGGCCAGGCGACGTCCTACATGATCGGTCGGCTGGAGATCCAGCGGATGCGCGCCGAGGCCGAGCAACGTCAGGGCGCCGGCTTCGACGTCCGGGCGTTCCACTCGGCCGTGCTCGACTCCGGATCGCTGCCCCTGGGCGTGCTCGACGAGGTAGTGCGCACCCGGCTGCCCTGAGTCCTCCGGGT